>NZ_VOHB01000002.1:807623-2341944 GCF_007859295.1 Planococcus sp. CPCC 101016 | reverse complement strand
GGTCAACCTGGCTTTGTTGATGTGAATGGAGACGGCGTCCACGATGGCGTTGCGGCAACGCCTACAGTTCCGATAGCCGGCCAACCCGGGTTTATTGATGGGAATGGTGATGGCATCCATGACGTACCGGCAACACCAGCTCCAGCTGGAGATGCCGATGAAAAAGAACAAGAGCCTGTCTACGATAAAGGCGGCAATTTAGTGACAGAGTAAGTGCACGGAAGGAGAGATCGAATTGGCAGTTGTCAGAAGAAGGTTAGGCGATATATTAGTCGAGCAAGGATTATTGACACAAGCGGATTTGCAGGAAACGCTGAATGGCAAACAGAACGATCAAAAACTTGGCGACGCCTTGCTTCAGCGCGGCATTATCACCGAGCAGCAATTGATTGAGACATTGGAAGTACAGTTAGGGATTCCGCATGTTTCACTGTTCCGCTATCCGTTCGATCCGATGCTATTCAATGTGGTTCCGAAGGAATTCGCCAAGCGCAAGCTGCTGGTGCCTTTGAAAACAGAAGGTGACCGGCTGTTTATAGCGATGAATGATCCGACGGATTTCATTACCATCGATGATCTCCGGTTGACGACGGGTTTCCAAATTGAGCCGACGATCGCTTCCAAAGAAGACATCGTTCGAACAATTGCGAAATACTACGACGAAGAATCTTATGATGAATTATTGGAAGAATTGCCGCAGGCAGCCGAAGAACAGCAGAATGATTTGAATGACTTGGATGCGCCAATTGTCCGCCTGGTCAATCAAATCCTGTCAAATGCCGTTTCGCAAAAAGCCAGCGATGTCCATTTTGATCCGCAGGAAAACCGCATCCTCGTGCGTTACCGGATTGACGGGACGCTTCGTACGGAACGGATCTTGCCGAAGACGATGCAGCAGATGATCACAGCGCGCATTAAAATTCTGGCAAACTTAGATATTACCGAGAACCGCATTCCGCAGGATGGACGAATCAAAACTACGGTCGATTTCCGTGCCATCGATTTGCGGGTGTCGTCGCTTCCGACCGTTTTTGGAGAAAAAATCGTTATGCGGATTTTGGATTTGAGCCAAAACCTCACCGATATTTCAAAGCTCGGCTTTAACGACATCAACATGCAGCGTTTTATGCGCGAAATCGATAAGCCAAACGGCATCATTCTTATTTCAGGTCCTACCGGTTCCGGTAAATCATCGACGCTCTACGCAGCGTTGAACAAGCTCAATTCAGAAGAAGTCAATATCATCACGGTTGAAGATCCGGTCGAATACCAACTGGAAGGCATCAATCAGATTCAAGTAAACTCCAATGTCGGCTTGACGTTTGCAGCGGGATTGCGGTCGATTTTGCGCCAGGATCCGGATATCGTCATGGTGGGGGAAATCCGCGATAAAGAAACGGCCGATATTTCCATCCGGGCTTCTTTGACGGGGCATTTGGTATTGAGCACTATCCACACAAACGACTCAATCGCGTCGATCACCCGTTTAATGGATATGGGAATCGAACCGTTCCTGGTGACAGCTTCGTTGAATGCGGTTGTGGCACAGCGCCTCATCCGCCGCGTTTGCCGGGATTGCCGTGAAATCCAGGAAGCGACCATACGGGAAAAAGAAATTTTCGCAAAACGTGGTCTTACGATTGACGCCATCTCCCGCGGAAAAGGCTGTCCGCAATGCAATATGAGCGGCTATAAAGGCCGTATGGCAATCCACGAGGTGCTGGTGGTGGACGAAGCCATCAAAGACGTTATTAATCGCGGCGGCACTGCAGCGGAAATCCGTGAAATCGCCATCCGCAATAAAACCATCTTCCTCATCGATGACGGCTTATTAAAAGTAAAGGAGGGCATGACAACGACGGAAGAAGTACTTCGCGTTGCCATGACAGATTAACTTATGACTACTACAGCATTTATCGATCATATATTGACAGAAGCCAAAGAACGCAATGTCTCTGATATTCATATGACCACCGGCATTCCGCCGATTTTCAGGATGAACGGCACCTTGATTCAGTTCGGCGACAAAAAGCTGATGCCGGACGACACCATGGCAATCGCAAAAACATTGATGCCAGAATCCTTGTGGGACACTTTTCTTGAAAAAGGCGAGATGGATTATTCCTATTCAATCGCCGGAGTAGCACGCTACCGGGTCAACTCGTTCCATCAGCGCGGCTCGATTTCCCATGCGTTCCGAACAATTCCTTCCCGGATTCCGACGATTGATGACCTGCAGATGCCCGATACCTTGAAAAAGTTAGCCGATACGCACCAAGGTTTGATTCTCGTAACCGGTCCGACCGGCTCAGGTAAATCAACGACGCTTGCTGCCATGATCCGCTACATGAATGAACATATGACAAAACACATCATTACATTAGAAGATCCGATTGAATACATGCATCGCCACGGAACTTCGGTCATCGACCAGCGCGAAGTCGGCTTTGATACGAATTCATTTGCCAATGGTTTGCGTGCAGCGCTCAGACAGGATCCAGACGTCATTTTAGTTGGAGAGATGCGCGATCTTGAAACGATTACCACCGCCATCACCGCGGCTGAAACCGGCCACTTGGTAATGGGCACGCTGCATACTTCGAGTGCCGCGTCGACCATCGAACGGATCATCGACGTTTTCCCGCACGAACAGCATGCCCAAATCCGTACCCAGCTTGGCGGCATTATTAAAGCCGTTATTTCGCAGCGCTTATTGCCGACCGCGGACGGCAAAGGACGCGTTGCCGCAACGGAAATCATGATTTCCAATCCGGCCATCGCCAACTTGATCCGTTCCGAGAAAGTACACCAAATTCCAAACGTCATCCTGACCAACCGGGCGGCCGGTATGCACATGATGGAAACTTCTGTTCAGGAATTGCTGAAAAAAGGAAAGATCACCCGTGAAATCGCGCAGCCTTACCTGAAAGGGGCGGAATGACGTGGCCCGCTTTAGATACGAAGGCCGCGACCGCAAGAAAATAAGAACTGGCATCGCTATTGCGGGCAACCGGCGTGAAGCGGTTGCGAAACTTCGCGACGAAGGCATTCGTGTCATCGACATCCGCGAAATCCCGGCAACTGCCCTGCAAAAAGACATCGTTATCGGCAATCCGGTCAAACGCGATCAGTTCATCATGTTCTTGCGCCAGTTCTCAACGTTGATGCGTGCAGGCGTGACTATTGTCGATTCAATCCACATCCTGTCCCAGCAAGTTGAATCCAAGGCCTTGCGCAAAGCATTATCGGAAATAGCCGATGAGCTGCGAAAAGGGAACTCTTTATCCGATTCTTTGGCGAAATACCCGAAGATCTTTGAACCTTTGACCATCAACTTGGTAAAAGCGGGAGAGATGTCGGGTAACATTGACGATTCACTGGAGAGTTTAGCGATTCATTACGATAAAGCCTATCAGACCAAACAGAAAGTCGTCTCGGCCATGTCTTATCCGGTTGTCGTTGGTATTTTGGCAATCGGTGTCGTCATTTTTCTTTTGTCTTCCATCGTGCCGATGTTTGCGGATATGTTCGAAGGCTTTGGCGGTGAATTGCCGATGATTACGCAAATCGTTATGTGGGCCTCGGACTTCGTGATGGGTTATTGGTATTTGCTGTTGCTGGGTGCACTCGCTATTGTGGCCGTCATTTGGCTCATGCGCAAAAATCCAAGAGGCAATATGATCCTGGATACCTTGCTTTTGAAAATTCCGATTTTCGGCAAGATCCTGCAGAAATCAGCCTTAGCTCGCCTGACCCGAACGTTAAGTTCGTTGTTTTCCAGTTCAGTGCCGATTCTGCAATGTTTGACGATGACTGAGAAAGTGGTCGGCAACGCCGTCATGTCAAAAGTTATCCTGTCGGCGCGCGATTCACTTGAACGCGGAGGCTCGTTAACAGCACCTATGACCAAGCATTGGGCATTCCCGCCGCTCATTCCGCATATGATTTCTATCGGTGAACAGACGGGTTCCCTTGATCATATGCTCAGCAAAGTAGCAGAATTCTATGAAAAAGAAGTTGAAGCAGAGACTGACCGATTGAAAGCTTTGATTGAACCGTTGATGATCGTATTCCTTGCTGCATTAGTCGGGACTATAGTACTGGCTATTATGATGCCGATGTTCGAGATGTTCCAGAATGTAGACAATTTGTAGGGGTTTTTTTATTTTCTATTTAAAATATTTTACAAAAAAACAAGAAAAAGCTATTGCTAAAATTGGTACTATTGTTATAATTGAGCTGTACTCAAAGTAGTATTTAAAAGTAAAAAAATAGGGGGAAAGAAAATGAAAAAGTATCTTCAGAAGAAATTGAACAACGAAAAAGGGATGACATTGATCGAGCTTTTAGCGGTTATTGTTATTATCGCGATTATTGCAGCGATCGCTATTCCAGCGATTAGCAACATAATTCAAAACTCTCGGGAAGATGCACTTGTGGCTGACGCTCAAAATGTATTATCTGCAGCTACTTTATTTTTCGCAGAAAATGAAACTGCAACAACAGTCGGATGGGCTGGAGGCGAAGCAGCTAATGGATTAGATGATTACCTTGAAGACACAGGAAACATCACTAGTTTTACTGTTACAAAAGATAACGGAACTACTCCTACCACGATTGAATTTGCAGGTACAGCAGGTAGTGAGACATTTACAGGTGTGAGTGCTACTAAAGCTCAGTTAGATGCAGGTAGAAGTGTACTAGAATAAATATCGTGAATGGCGACTAGGTATGGAATGAAATGAATTTACAATTAATCAGGAGCTGAAAAAATGGCCTTATCGTTTTTATCGAGAAAAGCACGCGTCGTCACCATTACAATAGAAGAAGACGCGATCCGTCATGTCGATTTGAAGTCCTCCCTGCCGATGGAGCTGAATTGCGCGGAAGAACAACTTCTTCCCGCAGGCATCATCGAAGAGGGCAAGATCATCGACGCGGAAGCGCTGGCCTCGGAACTCGATAAGGCTGTCAATCAGTGGGGTCTCTCTAAGAAGTCAGTCCGCTTCCTCGCCCCTGACGAATTCGTTATTATCCGCAAAGTACCATACCCCGAAGATGTCGAAGCCGATGAATTGAAAGGCCATTTCTTCATTGAAATCGGTTCGACGCTTTACTTGCCCTTCGAAGATCCCGTCTTTGATGTGGTGCCGTACCACTTGGATGAGGAACAGCCGGAAGCCATCATCATCGCTTCCAAAGAATCGGTCATGCAGTCTTATGAAGATGCGTTTGATCGGGTGAAATTAAAAGCTGTGGTTGCAGACATAACGCCACTCGCTCTATACCGCCTTGGTTACTTGCAGCATGATTTTCAAGAAGATGAACATATCATGCTCATCGATCTGCAATCGAAAAAAATCACCGTATCGATTTTTCACGAACATTTTCCAATGTTCATGCGCCCGGTCGATTTGGAAATTGAAGAGCCGTTCTCGGCAGACCGCAGCGCTGTTATGGAGTCGATTGAAATCGAAGCCGAAAAACTGGCGAACTTCTATCGCTACAACATGAATTCCGGAGAGTTGGGCATTACAAAGATTATTTGCAACGGTGACTTCTACGATTGGCCGTTGTTCCAGCAAAGTCTGGAAATGCGCTTTCAAATGCCTGTGCTGCCGCTCGTAATCGATGTCATTCCGTGCGGCGACGAAAAAGATGTGTCAAGACGCTTTAACCGGGCCATCGGTCTCGCGCTGAAAGAGGTGTAAGGATTTATGTTAGTCGATATTAATTTATTGCCGCAAAAAGAACGGGACCGTCCCGCTTTTCTCATTGCGGCGATTTCCATTTTACTGGCGGCCGCCGTCATCTGGGCGGTTTTGGCTTTTCTTGCCAACTCTCATGAAACTGAACAAGCGGTCCTCGCAGCGCAATCTGTGCAGGTTGCCGCGGAACAAGAGGCTATCCGCACCCAATTAGAAGCGGCGCAAGGCATGAACGAAGAACAGCAATTAAAAGCAACTGTCGACTGGGCAGAAAGCTATCAATTCGATACGGTTCCATTATTGGACGAACTGGTATCAATTTTGCCATCTCGCGGTTTTTTTGATAGTTTCTCGTATATCGGTCTGGATCAGGCGACTTTATCCGTCCAATTTGATACAGCGCGCGAAGCCGCTTATTATCTGGCGCAGCTGAAAGCATCCGAATCCATCGAGTCTGCTACGCTTGATAGTGTAGCGCAAAATGAACTCGAATCTGCCGAAGCTGAAGAAGGCGTTATAATCGAAGAAGCAATTATTCAGGAAATGCCGCGCTACATAGCAACATATACACTCATCTTTGTCGATGAACGCATTCCGACAGACGATACCGCAGTTCCTGTAGAAGGTGAAGCGGTAACCGAAGCGCCAGCAGAAGAAACGGTTGAACAACCGGCAGAAGACGTAGAAGTGGACGTTGAAGTCAATACCGAAACCGAAGCACCTGCCGAAACAGTCGAACCGGCTGAAACCGCTCCAGCAGAAACAGGAGGGGACGGGCAATGAGCAATTTATCGAAAAGCCAAAAAGAAAAAGGGTTGATTGGGTTAGCCATTGTCTTTCTTTTGGCATTATCGGCGTATTCCTATTTTTCCTTATATGCACCTGCTAAAGAATCAAGGCTGCAGGCTGAACAAACATTAAGCTCTGAACGCGACGTACTAATTGCGCTGCAGACGCAGCTGAAAGAATTGCCGGAAGGCGAGAGAATCAGCACCAGCGAACTGCAGCAGAAAGTTTCGGTCGAAGCATTGACGGAATTGATTGTTCTGCAGATTGAACAGGCTGAATTGATTTCCAATACTTTGGTCGATAACATCGGCATCACCGAAGGCTTGGTTGAATTGCCGGTTCCGGTCGAAGGCTTGGAAAACCTTCAGGAAGTGCTGACGACTGTCACCATCAAAGCCGACGATTACCAGGGCATTTCCACTTTTATTGAAGAAGTCGAAGCGATGGAACGCATCATGATCGTTGAAGCCATCGATTTCGGATCCAATGAAGAAATTACCGCTGCTGACCAGGTAGGAGAAGCGATCGATGTCAACGTCACTTTTTCCGCATACTTCCGTCCGGACCTGATTGCATTGGCTGACACCTTGCCGAAAGTCGATGCTCCGGCACCGGCAGGCAAAATCAATCCGTTGCCGCAAAACGATGGAACGGCTCTGGCTGAAGAGGAAAATCCCGAAGAAGACCCAGATGTTGATGTGAACGTCGAAGTCAATGTCGACGAAAATGCCGCAGCATCTGAAGGCGAATAAATGAAAGAGAGAAATCATTGCGATTTCTCTCTTTTTGGTAGAGTTGGATGAAAGAGTTTTTTTGCCTAACGCGTAGACCGTTCTGCAAACAAACGATGATATTCCGCAAACAAACGACGGTATTGCGCAAATAAACCCAGGATTCCGCAAATAAACGAGCAGATTCTGCAAATAAAACGCGTATTCCACAAACAAAAGCTCTGTCGATCGCTTTTCGCCTGCGAAAAGCATGCATTAGATGCTCTTGTATTGCTGCACTGCCTCGTCGCGCGTCAAAATGAAGCAATTTCTTCAACCACAAAAAACTAAAGCAAAGAGGGTTTCTATGGTATTGACTTATTCTGTGTTCATTTCACTGTTCGGTCTCGTTTTCGGCTCGTTTTTTAATGTCGTCGGCTTGCGTGTGCCGAAAAAAGAATCGATCGCTTATCCGCCGTCGCATTGCACGAACTGCGAACGGCGGTTGACGGCAATCGACCTTGTGCCGGTTTTCTCCTATTTGTTTCTGAAAGGCCAATGCCGGACGTGCGGCTCGAAAATTCACTGGGTCTATCCGCTGATGGAAGCGGTCACGGCGATTTTATTTGTGGCATCGTACTTGGTTTTCGGTTTTACGCCGGAATTGATCGTCGCCATCTTGTTCGTCTCCATGCTGGTCATCATCACCGTATCGGACATCGCCTATATGCTGATTCCTGACAAGGTGCTGCTGCCTTTCGCGGTTGTATTGCTCGGGCTTCGGCTGGCGATTCCGCTCGACCCATGGTGGGACAGTTTGCTCGGTGCGGCAATTGGTTTTTCGTTGTTGTTCCTAATCGCGATCGTCTCTAAAGGCGGCATGGGCGGCGGCGACATCAAATTGTTCTTCGTCATCGGCCTCGTGCTCGGTACGGCCGGCACCCTGATGACTTTATTCATTGCGTCGTTTATCGGTGCGATTGTCGGCATCATTCAATTGCGCGTCACGAAAAAAGGGCGGAAGACGCCGATTCCGTTCGGCCCATCGATTGCAGCTGCGGCTGTCATCGTTTATTTCTGGGGCGACGCCATGCTTGCGTGGTATTGGAATTTTTGGATATAAAAAAGCTCAAGGGAATTTCCCTTGAGCTTTTTATGATTTTATTTTGAATAAAGGATCGGTGATGCCGGACCAAGATCAATGCCGAACAGCATCCAAACGATCAGCATCAATGACCAGACGATCATAAAGAAGATGGAGTACGGGAACATGACCGAAATCAAAGTCCCGATTCCCATTTTCTTATCGTATTTCTGGGCAAAGGCGATGATGATGGCGAAATAGGTCATCAGCGGCGTAATGATATTGGTTGACGAATCTGCGATGCGATAGGCCATTTGCGTAAGCTCTGGTGAATAGCCAAGCTGCATCATGATCGGCACGAAGACCGGAGCCATCATGGCCCATTTGGCAGAAGCCGAACCGATAAACAAATTAATGATCCCTGTGACCAGAATAAACCCAAGAATCAATGGAATTCCCGTCAAGTTAGCGGCTTCCAATGCTTCAGCACCATATACCCCAAGAACCATACCGATATTGGATTCCGTGAAATAGGCAACGAATTGGCCGGCGGTGAACGCCAGCACGATGAACATGCCCATGGCTGCCATCGTATCCGTTAAATGCGCCGCAACGTCTTTATCGCTGCGGATATTTTTAGTGGCGATGCCGTAAAACAATCCCGGGATAAAGAAGAGGATCGTGATAATCGGCACCAATGAACTCATAAAGGGCGACTGGACAATATTGCCGTTTTCGCCACGCAGTATGCCGTTCTCAGGAACAATTAACAATGCAGTCAGAATGATTCCGATCAAGACAGAGATTCCGGCCCATAGAAGGCCTTTTTTCTCTTCTGCAGTCAGTCCTTTCAACTCTTCGCGGTATTGGCCATTGTATTCGCCAAGACGCGGTTCGACCACTTTTTCCGTGACGATTGCACCGACAATTGTCAGCATGAAGACTGAAGCGATGATGAAGTAATAGTTCATCGCAATATTCATGCCTTCCGCATAGGTTGGGTCAATGATGGCAGCAGCGGCGATTGTCATTTCACCAAGCATAGCATCTGTTGCCGACAGCAGCAGGTTCGCTGAGAATCCGGCGGAAACACCAGCAAATGCGGCAGCAAGACCTGCCAATGGATGGCGACCAAGCGCTGCAAAAATGACGGCTCCAAGCGGCGGCAAGACGACATAACCGGCGTCGGATGCAACACTCGACATGATTCCTGCAAATACCAGCCCTCCTGTGATCAAGAACTTCGGAACGGATAGGACAAATGCTCTCAATACGGCACTGATGAGTCCTGTACGTTCCGCAATTCCGATACCCAGCATCGTAACGAGAACAACGCCAAGCGGAGCAAAACCGATGAAATTGTCAACCATGCTTGCGAATATGTATTGAATGCCTTCTGCATTCAGCAGATTCTTGCCTGCAATGATTTCGCCTTCCTGCCCTGGATGTTCAACAGTGATGCCGATTGCTGAAATGATTGCCGAAACGACGAGAACAGCAAATGCGAGCAGCGCGAACAAAGTTACGGGATGAGGCAGTTTGTTGCCGATAAATTCGATGCGATCCAGCGATTTCTGAAATAACCCTTTACGTTTTGTCTTCAAAAAGACAGCTCCTTTTCTGAATGTTGATTGAAAATCATTATTTGTTTTTTGAAATAATAATTTTCAGAAATTGAAAACCAAATTAAAGTATAAAGCTTAGTTTTTATAAAATAAACCTCTCACGAAAAGTGCTAATAATGTTAATTTTGAATAATATTAAGTTGATTTTATGAGTAATACAAAAACCCCTATTGAAGCGGCCACCGGAAAGATACTCGGTAAAAAAAGCAAATATGAATTTTCAATGGCAGGAGCTGCAGGAAGGAGAAGAAAAGACAAGGCAAAAATGATATTTGAATGCTCTATACAATGCAAATTTTATTTTTCACAGTTTGTTGAGGCCTAATGAAGGTGGTATGATTCATGAAAAAGGAGAGATTCTATATATGAAATTCAAATCCAATTTCCCCCTCATATTAGCTTCGCAATCGCCGCGTCGACAAGAGCTGCTTGACTTACTGGGCGCTGATTTTAATGTGATCCCGAGTACCAAAGACGAACCCGATCCAACAGAATTTCAAACGGCCCTCGGTTATGTGCTGGCCTGTGCTGCACAAAAAGCACAGGAAGTTGCAGAAGAGAATAAAGATGCGGTCGTTATCGGTTCTGACACCATCGTCGTGCTGGGGGGCGAGATTTTATTGAAACCTAAAAGCCAAGCACAAGCAAAAAGCTATTTGCAGAAATTATCGGGCCGCACACACGAAGTGATCACGGCCGTGACCGTAGTCCAAGGAGACAGCGAGCTGACTTTTCATGAAGCGGTCAAAGTGACATTCTTTGAATTGCCGGAAGCATGGATTGATGCCTACATTAAGATCGAAGATCCTTACGATAAGGCAGGTGCTTATGGCATCCAAACGATATCGGGTTTATTTGTCAAAGAAATACAAGGCGATTACAATGCAGTAGTGGGCTTGCCGGTAGCAGGATTGGCACAGAAACTTGCTGCGGCAGGGTTTATTTCCTTAGAAGGGAGCGAAGTCCGATGCTGAACGAAGCGCCTTTGATGATCCGCGACGTCCATATCGCCGACCGCCCCCGCGAACGACTCGTCAACCAGGGAGCGGCGGCTTTATCCAATCAGGAGCTGATTGCGATTTTGCTGCGCACTGGCAGCCGCCAGGAATCGGTATTGCATCTGGCGAACCGGGTTCTGACTCACTTTGAACAAATCCAGGAATTGAAAAATGCCACCATTGAAGAGATGGTGGCGATCAATGGCATCGGTCAGGCAAAAGCCGTTCAGCTGCTTGCAGCTGTAGAACTCGGCCGACGCCTGTCGTCAAAGCAAACCGATACGAAATTCACCATCCGATCCCCGAAAGACGCAGCTTCTTATTTAATGACCGATATGACGTCTCTGAAACAAGAACATTTTGTCGTCTTGTTCCTCAACATCAAGAATCAGGTAATGCACCGGCAGACCATTTTTGTCGGCAGCCTGAATGCCTCCATCGTCCACCCCCGTGAAATTTTCCGTGAAGCCGTGCGGCGCTCTTCTGCTTCGATCGTTTGTGCCCACAACCATCCGTCGGGCAATCCGGCGCCATCTCCGGAAGACATTGACGTCACGAAACGGCTCGTGGAAGCCGGCAGCATCATCGGCATCGAACTGCTCGACCATGTCATCATCGGAGATCACCAATTCATTTCCTTGAAAGAAAAGGGGTTCATGTAGCACTGTTTATTTTTTTTCTTTTCGTCTATAATGAGTGGTATTGTGTCAACGCAATTGCCGAAATATCGGCTTGTTATAGAAAGGAAGAAAACTTGTGCTTGGATTTGGTTCAAAAGATATTGGAATTGACTTAGGTACTGCAAATACATTGGTGTATATCAAAGGCAAAGGAATCGTTCTTCGGGAACCTTCCGTTGTCGTTCAAAATAAAAAGACCGGCGAAATCGTAGCGGTCGGCAGCCAGGCAAAGAATATGATGGGCCGTACGGCAAGCTCGATCGTTGCGATTCGTCCAATGCGTGACGGCGTCATTGCCGATTACGATACAACGCTGACAATGATCAAGCATTATATCACCGAGGCTGCAAAAGCGAGCGGCGGCAAATGGAAAAGCGGCACTGTCATGATTTGTGTCCCTTACGGCATTACGTCTGTCGAACAGCGTGCTGTTTTGAACGCTGCTCGGGGAGCCGGTGCGCGTGAAGCGTTCACGATCGAAGAACCGTTTGCAGCAGCAATCGGTGCTGATTTGCCGGTTTGGGAACCTATAGGCAGTATGGTCGTCGATATTGGAGGCGGAACGACTGAAGTAGCGGTCATCTCTTTGGGCGGCATCGTTTCAAGTGAATCGATCCGGGTAGCGGGTGATGCATTGGATACAGAAATTACCCAGTATATCCGCAAAACCTATAATGTCTTGATCGGTGAACGAACAGCAGAAGCGTTGAAAGTCGGAATCGGTTCTGCACGCATCATAGATGAGTCGGATAAAGGCATCACCATGGAAATTCGCGGGCGTGACCTTTTGACTGGCTTTCCGAAAACACTGCAAGTCACTTCCGAGGAAATTGCGGAAGCTTTGAGTGAATCGGTCGAAGCCATTATTGCTGGCGTCAAAGCGACGCTCGAAAAGACTCCCCCTGAGTTAAGCTCGGATGTCATGGAAAACGGCATCGTTCTGACAGGCGGAGGGGCTTTGCTTAAAAACCTCGACCGCGTCATTTCAGCTGAAACGTCCATGCCGGTCTTTATTGCCGAAAATCCATTGGATTGTGTTGCACTTGGCACCGGCAAAGCTTTGGAGAATATGGAGCAATTCCGCCGCCAGTTATCAATTAAATAAGGAGGATGGCAATATGCCACAGCTTTTAACGAACAAGCGGCTGATTTTGCTGCTGTTGGGTGTCATCCTGCTCGTTGCACTAATTTCTTTTTCGCTCCGTGACCGCGGCAATGTGTCGCTGCCGGAACAAATTATAAAAGATGCAGTTGGAGCCGGGCAGTCGGTATTTTCACGCCCTGCTCATTTTGTCACTGGAATTTTTGATAATGTCGATTCTTTGCTGAATACATTTGAAGAAAACCAGCATCTGAAAACGCGCTTAGAGGAATTTGCGGGCGTGCAGGCTGAAGTCAAGGACTTGCGTTCTGAAAATGAAGAATTGAAACAAATTGTAGGAAAAGAAGAAGACCTGCGGGATTACAACCCGATTCAGGCGACTGTGATTGCACGGAATCCGGATCAGTGGGAAGAGAAACTCATTTTGAACCGCGGATCCAATCATGGAGTGGCGGAGAATATGGCTGTCATGACTGCAAGAGGGCTGATTGGCAAAGTGACGCTGACGACGCCCACTACTTCCACTGTTGAATTGATTTCCACACTCAATCCGAATTACCGCGTGTCGGCAATGGTCGTCGGTGGTGCGAAGGATGTTTTCGGACTGATCGAAGGCTATGATGCGGAGCGCCGCGAATTGTTGTTGAAGCGGATTGACGCCGACATCGAATTAAAGGAAGGTGACCAGGTCGTATCCAGCGGACTGGGCGGCATTTTCCCGAAAGGCATTTTGATCGGCACGATTACGGAAATTACTATTGATGAGTTTGGTCTGACGAAGCTTGCTTACGTTAAACCGGCAGCTGATTTTTCACTGTTGAACCACGTTATCATTGCGGACCGTGTAGTGCCGGAAGTGGACGGGGAAGACAATGGCGTGACAGGGGACGATGAATCATGATCCGTTTCCTGATCCCGTTGATCTGCCTCGTCCTGTTTTTCATGGAACCGGTTTTCGGTCTTTTTTCACCGCTTAATGTCGGTGGGGAATGGAATTATATTGTGCCGCGTTTCCTGATTATGTTCCTGATTTTCCTGACGCTTTATTATGATTTGAAGCACGCCATGTTTTACGGATTATTTTTCGGGCTCTTGTATGATGTCTTTTACATTGATATTATTGGATTATATTCTTTTTTGTATCCAGCCATTTGTCTGGCTGCAGCAGCTGTGTTCAAAAGGGTACCCCGGAATTTATTATCGGCAACTTTGCTGACGCTTGTTTTATTGGCTGTATTCGAATTTCTGCTTTATCAGTTCTTCCTGCTTATCTCCTTAACAGGAATGCCGCTGGGTACGTTTTTAACAACTCGGCTATGGCCGACAATGGTCGCCAACTCCATTTTTTTGGTGATGCTGGGATGGGTTTTCAAGTCGGTGATGGTCACGCAATTATCAGAGCGTGACAATAAGATAGGGTTATATTAATGAAAGCGCAGGTGACACATTTTTTGAAGAATCTCGTTACGATTAAAGGGAAAAATAAAGGGCTTGTGCTGTATCTCGATGACCAATGTGCTTACACTGATCTATTGGCCGAGTTAAAGACGAAAGTGTCGGATCCTGCGCTTGACAGTGATACCGAAGTGACGGTGCATCTGAATAAACGCTATTGCACCGACAGCCAGATCCAGGAATTGAGCGAAGTGGTCCAAACCAATCCTCATCTGAAGGTGGTAGCGACGACCAGTGACATTCTGACGGTTGAAAAAAGCGATCAGCTGATTCGTGAAAGCCAGTCGGAAACTTACGTCGGCATTGTGCGCTCCGGACAGGTCGTCAAAGCGGAAGGCGATTTAGTCGTCATCGGCGATGTCAACCCGAACGGCCGCGTCGAAGCAGGCGGCAGTGTTTATGTACTGGGCCGCTTAAAAGGTGCGGCGCATGCCGGAACCAAAGGCAATCGCGACGCGGTCATTGCCGCATCGTGGCTGGAAGCGACGCAATTGAAAATCGACGACGAACTGGAAACGATGACGGACGAATTGTCCAGTCTATCGGAACAACCGGAAATGGAATGTGCTTATTTACATACAAACGGCACGATCATCATTGACCGTTTGCAGGAATTGCGGTTTATCCGTCCGCAAATTTCAACGTTTAAAGGAGGAAGCTAGTGTGGGAGAAGCTATCGTAATTACATCAGGCAAGGGAGGCGTCGGTAAAACGACGACAACCGCCAACCTCGGCACTGCATTGGCTCTTCAAGGGAAAAAAGTATGCCTGATCGACACGGACATCGGATTGCGCAACCTCGACGTCATCCTAGGGTTAGAAAACCGCATCATCTATGATTTGATCGATGTGCTGGAAGGCCGCTGCAAAGTGCATCAGGCACTCGTCAAAGACAAGCGTTTTGAAGACATGCTGTACCTTTTACCGGCGGCTCAAACTGCTGACAAAAATGATGTCAATCCGGAACAAATGAAAGAATTGGTGTTCGAATTAAAGAAAGACTATGATTTCGTCCTCATCGATTGCCCAGCCGGAATCGAGCAGGGGTACAAGAACGCCGTTGTCGGAGCAGATCACGCGATTGTCGTGACGACACCTGAAATTTCAGCTGTCCGCGACGCTGACCGTATCATCGGACTTTTGGAACTGGAAGAGAACATCGACGCACCGCGATTGATCATCAACCGCATCCGTCCACATTTGATGAAAGCGGGAGAAGCGCTGGATATCAATGAAATCACGACTCACTTGTCAATCGATCTTTTGGGCATCATCGCAGATGACGAACGCGTTATCTCGAGCTCAAACAAAGGCGAACCGATCGTCATGGATCCGTCGAACACCGCTGCACTCGGCTACCGCAATATTGCGCGCCGCCTGCTCGGAGAGTCGGTCCCATTGATGAGCATGGAAAAAGCGCCACCGAGCTTGTTCACAAAAATCAAAGCTGTTTTCACTAAATAAGATTTCTAGAGCCTCCGCTGATAAAGCGGGGGCTTTTTTAAAACTTTGGGGAGGTATTGTATGAACGACTTTTTATTGGCACAGATGATCGCAGCGGAACGATTGCCGGAGAGGCACGAGTCGAAATCCACGGTTTTATCTGAGTTGAAAAATTCTCTGGCGGGTGCAAGTGGTGAGCAGCGCACGGCCGCTTTATTGAAGAGAGAATTGAATTTGCCGGGTAAAGCGATTTTTTTGAATGATGTGCATATCCCGTATAAGGACGGCATGGCACAAATCGATCTGCTGCTGGTTCATGAAGAATTTGTCTGTGTGCTGGAAGTGAAGAATATGATTGGCGAATTTTATTTTGATTCGGTAAATTTCCAGTTTCACCGAATTGTCGACGGTCGCAGGGAAGGAATGCGCAATCCGGAAGCGCAGCTGCACCGAGCAGTGCGAGCAGTCAGCAGTTTTCTCGGTATTGCTGTTCAAGGCGTTATTGTTCTGGCGAGCCGTTCCGGAAAAGTGGTAGAGGCTCCGAAGCATTATCCAATCGTGTCACTCGATTACTTGCCATTTCATCTCGAAGAGTTGGCAAAAGGTGTGGCACTTTTCGATGCAGCGGCGCTGTCATCCAAGCTGACAGGGTTGCCGGCTTGGAATTCCAGCCGCCACTGGCTCGAGCGCCACAACATCGCCTTTGAATCCTTGCGACTCGGCGTGACTTGTCCAACGTGCCGGAAGAGTTCGCTCGATTGGCGGGAGCGCAAATGGAATTGCAGCGTCTGCGGATTTTATTCACGGGATGCGCATGAAGTGACTCTCCAGGAATACGCCGTGCTGTTCGGCAGTGAACTTGATACGGCATCGGCTTACCGTTTGCTTGGTATAGAAAACAAATACATTCTCTACCGGCTGCTGGAAAAGACAGCTCTTCAAAGCCATGTGCGCGGCAAGCGCCGGATTGTCGAGAACCGGGAGCTATTGCGGAACTATTTTAGCTGTGTCTATCGCTGACCGCACCTCAAACGAGCAAGACCGCACCTCGCAGGCCGGTAACCGCACCTCAAACAGCAAAGACCGCACCTCGCACCAAGATAACCGCACCTCAACAACGAAACTCCGCACCTCACCAGCAATCAACCAATCATCTCCAACCAATTTCTCGAAACATAACATTTTCTATTGACGCAACAGGTTCTCCCATGGTATTATTCTAATGTTATGTTTGTAGCGCACCGTGCTACAACCGCTCGAATCAGGTTACTTTAAGAATTCGCTCCGGCGGGTCACCTGAATAGGCGAGTCTTAGTCTAAGAGGAGGTGCAAGGATATGTACGCGATTATTGAAACTGGTGGAAAACAAATCAAAGTTGAAGCAGGCCAAGAGATCTACGTTGAGAAATTGAACGGAGAAGCTGGGGATGTTATCACATTTGACAAAGTTCTATTTGTAGGTGGAGACGATACTAAAGTGGGTGTTCCTTTTGTTGAAGGAGCTACTGTTACTGCTAAAGTTGTAAAAAACGGTAAACAGAAAAAAATCACAGTCTTCAAATACAAAGCTAAAAAGAACTACCATAAAAAACAAGGTCACCGTCAGCCATACACGAAATTGACTGTCGATGCGATCAACCTGTAAGAATGATACGAGTAACTGTAAAAGAAACGTCAAAACGCATTTCGTCATTTGAAATGTCAGGCCATGCGGATTATGCTGAACACGGGCAAGACCTCGTATGTGCTGGAGCGTCTGCTGTCTCATTTGGAGCGGTGAACGCCATCATGGAGCTGACGGGAATCGAACCTGACATTCAGCAGGCAAACAGCGGCTTTTTAAAAGTCGGTTTTCCGGAGAACCTGGATGAGAAGACGGACGAGCAGGTTCAACTGCTGGTACGCGCGATGATCGTTTCACTGAAAACGATTGAACAAGACTATGAAGAATATATTAAAATAACCTTCACAGCTTAGGAGGTGGGACAGAATGTTAAGATTAGATCTTCAGTTTTTTGCATCTAAAAAAGGTGTAGGTTCAACGAGAAACGGACGTGACTCAGAATCTAAACGCCTTGGCGCAAAACGTGCAGACGGCCAAGAAGTTACTGGTGGTTCGATTTTATACCGTCAACGCGGGACTAAAATTTATCCAGGTGAGAACGTTGGACGCGGTGGAGACGATACACTTTTCTCTAAAATCGACGGAGTCGTACGTTTTGAACGTTACGGACGCGATAAGAAAAAAGTTAGCGTATATCCAGTTGCACAAGAAGCTTAATACAAAACGAAAAGGGCTGCTTTCGCAGTCCTTTTTCTTTTGATAACAATAAGACAGGTTCCTGAGGCGGGCTGAACGCATTATTTTAGGAATTTACCGCAATCTCTTGGTATACTGGAATAAGAAGCTGAACCGGGACGTGACTTATGGAAAAAACACTCACAGTGGCACAATCGCTTCGGCATGCGCGCCATGATTTTTTAAATGAATTGCAATTGATCAAAATGAATTTGGATCTTGGCCGTCCTCAAGAGGCACAGGCGATAATTCGTTCGCATGCCGAAGCGGCTATGCATGCCAGCCGGCTCTCCGACATTGGATTGCCGCTGACAGAGGAATGGCTGTTGACTGCAAATTGGCGTTTTCCTGGATTTAATTTTCATGTGGAGTGTCCAGCCTTAAAGGCACCTACGCATTTGGATGCAGAGTTTCGGCGCTTTCTGGAGCATTTCGTTGAATCAGCTAAACAGCGCCTGAATCCATATCAGGCATTTTACGGCTCGATTTTGTTGGCATCCAGCGCAGCATCTTTTGAAATGACAATTACATGTCCAGGAAATTGGCTGGATTTGGACGTTTTGGAGACACACGGATTTACGGTACGAAAAGAGTGCAGCGAAGACAGCACATTGATAGCTGTTCGTGCACAGATGGAGGGATAATATGTTTGTCGATCACGTAAAAGTTTATGTTAGAGGTGGCGACGGCGGGGATGGCATGGTTGCATTCCGCCGCGAAAAATATGTACCGGACGGCGGACCTGCCGGCGGTGACGGCGGAAAAGGCGGAAATATCGTCTTTATCGTTGAAGAAGGATTGCGGACGCTGATGGATTTCCGCTACAAGCGGATTTTTAAAGCAGACCGCGGAACACACGGAATGAGCGCCAATAAGCACGGGGCGAAAGCACAGGATACATTCATCAAAGTTCCACCGGGCACAGTCGTAAAAGACGTCGATACGGGCGAAACGATCGCCGATTTAGTGGAGCATGGGCAAACAGCGATCATCGCCAAAGGCGGACGCGGAGGCCGAGGAAACTCACGTTTCGCGACGCCTGCGAACCCGGCACCGGAACTGTCTGAAAAAGGCGAACCGGGCTTTGAACGCAATGTAATCCTGGAATTGAAAGTGTTGGCGGATGCCGGACTTGTCGGATTCCCGAGTGTCGGAAAATCGACTTTGCTATCGGTCGTTTCTGCTGCCAAACCAAAAATCGCTGAATACCATTTCACGACGATCGTCCCGAATCTCGGTATGGTTGAAACGGAAGACGATCGCAGCTTTGTCATGGCCGATCTTCCAGGCTTGATCCAAGGCGCACACGAAGGAATCGGCCTTGGCCATCAATTCCTCCGCCATATCGAACGGACGCGTGTCATCATCCACGTCATCGATATGTCAGGTCTTGAAGGACGCGATCCTTATGAAGATTATGTCACTATCAATGAAGAATTGAAGCAATACAATATGCGTTTGACGGAACGTCCGCAACTGATCGTTGCAAACAAAATGGATATGCCGGATTCGGAAGAGAATCTAGCGAAATTCCGTGAGAAGTTGCCTGAAGATGCCCGCATTTTCCCGATTTCTGCATTATCGCGCAAAGGCTTGAACAATCTTTTGTTCGCGATTGCCGATGTAATCGAAGTGACGCCGGAATTCCCATTGATCGACGAGACCGAAGAAGATTCAGAAAGCACGGTTCTCTACAAACACGAATCCGATGCAGATGGCTTCAACATTACGCGTGAGTCCGATGGAGCATTCGTCTTGACCGGTTATGCGATTGAACGCATGTTCAAGATGACCGACTTTTCACGTGAAGATTCAATTCGCCGATTTGCCCGCCAAATGCGCGGTATGGGAATTGATGATGCACTTCGTGAGCGCGGAGCGGAAAATGGCGACACGGTTCGCCTGCTTGAATTCGAATTCGAATTTATGGATTGATGCGGAGGTAGCTTGAATGAAGGATATTTCGGAACAACGGTATTATTTAGTGCGTGAAGACGTTTTGACAGAAGCGATGCAAAAGACGCTCGAAGTGAAAAAAATGCTGCAGAATGACCGTATTTCCATCATGGACGCGGTCAACAAGACAGGTCTTTCGCGCTCTGCGTTTTATAAATATCGGGACGCTGTATTTCCGTTCCATTCGATTGTCAAAGAACGGATCCTGACGGTTTTCCTGCAATTGGAAGACCGTTCAGGAACGCTCGCGACGCTTTTGCAGGCAGTCGCCGAAAACGGCTGCAATATTTTGACCATCCACCAGACCATACCGATCCAAGGACGGGCAAATGTAACCTTGTCCCTGGATGTAACGGCAATGGACGGGGATTTGGATGTATTTCTGCAGCAGCTGAAAAAGCTCGATTTTGTCGAGTCGGCTGATGTGGTATCAAGTGGATCATCTTAATGGAGGAATGTATAAATGACTGGACAAGCTGTTAAAAAACGTATTTCTTATTTAGGGCCGGAAGCGTCATTTACACACCTTGCGGCAACAAAAGTTTTTCCTGAAGGTACCCTGGTGCCATTTACAACCATTCCCGAATGCATAGAAGCAGTGGCAGAAGGCAGCGTGGACTACGCTGTCGTGCCGCTGGAAAATGCGTTGGAAGGATCTGTTCCATTGACGGTGGATTATTTATTCCACGAAGCGCAATTGTATGTCACGGCGGAAGTATTATCACCGATCGAACAGCATTTGCTGGTACACCCTGAAAACCGCAACGCGGAATCATTTGAAGCGATTTATTCGCATCCGCATGCATTGGCGCAATGCCATAAATATCTTTTCTATACATACAGAAGTACGCCTTTGGAGCAATACAGCTCGACGGCTGCTGCGGCTAAGATGGTTTCCGAATTGCCGGAACGCAATATCGCGGCTATCGGCAATGAATTCTCTGCCCATAAATACGGGCTGGATATTCTGCAGCGCGATATCCATGATTTCCATTTTAACCACACACGCTTTTTCGTGCTGTCAAAAACCGATCACAAGCTCGAAGACCCGAAGCATGACAATCAAGTCAAAACGACTTTGATGATCACGCCGCCAGATGACGACCGTTCAGGTGTTTTGCACCAGATCTTGTCCGTTTTCGCATGGCGCCGGCTGAACTTAAGCAAAATCGAGTCGCGTCCGCTGAAAACCGGCCTCGGTGATTATTTCTTCATCGCCGATGTGCTGGCTGATGAAAAAGACGCCATGATGCGCGGCGCATTTGAAGAACTGGCTGCACTTGGCTGTACGGTCAAAACACTCGGCTCGTATTATACGTACTGATTTTGGGAGTCCCGCTGCGAACACGCTGCGGGGCTTTTTCAATACATATAAAACCCATAACCCCGCAATGCGGAATCATGGGCCGTAAAAATCTATTCACTTTCTTCCAATAAGTAGCCGTTTTCCCGCATAGCATTGACGGCTTTTGCCAGCGTCGTATTGTCTGGCGCGGTGATGGTGTGAAGATGGGTACCATCTGTAAGTTCCAGCAGGTAGCTGGCACCGGTATCGCGTACGCGCTTCATGAAAGCTTCGACTTCCTGGACGTTTGAGACATGGATGCCCGCTGTCAGTTCACCGTATACGGGATGCTCAATTGATACGTCTTTGACCGTAACGCCGGCTTCCACCAGCAGCTTTAGTTCGCGTTCGGTATCTTCTGGCTGATGACGGCAGGCGATGCGCCGGCTGGCTTCTTCTGCTGCACGGTCAGCCAGGTAAAGGTAACCTTGGCTGGTCGCGATGATGGGTTCGCCTTTTGCTTTCAGCAGCGTCATGTCGCCGACGATGACTTGGCGCGACACGCTCGCAAGTGCAGCGAGCTCGCTGCCGGTCATCGGCTGCGCTGAAGATTTTATTTTTTCCAGCAGAAATTGGCGCCGCTGTTCACCTAATAGTTTTTTCATGTGGATCCCTCGCTTATCAACTCGTTATCTTTATCTTAACATGTGCTAAACAGCAGCGGGTTTATTTCGTCTAAAGCAGCTGAATATGCTATAATCAATAGGTTGAATTAAAGGAGAGACTGTCCATGTACGATTACATAAAAGGCAAGGTTACACGCGTAACGCCTGAATATTTAGTAATAGAACAGCAAGGAATCGGCTGGCAGATTTTTGCTCCGAATCCGTATTCTTTCGGGTCGGATGAACTGCAGGTATTTCTGCATCATCATGTTCGGGAAGATGCACAGCTATTGTTCGGATTTCCGACACTTGAACAGCGCGAATTGTTTCGCAAGCTGATTTCAGTATCCGGCATCGGTCCGAAAGGCGCGCTCGCGATTTTAGCGAGCGGACAGCCGCAGCATGTCATCGAAGCGATCGAACGGGAAGATGAATCCTATTTGGTGAAATTCCCAGGCGTCGGCAAGAAGACGGCCCGCCAGATGATTCTCGACTTGAAAGGCAAGCTGACCGAGTTTTTCGGCGATCCTTTCGATCCGGAAGAGACGAATACGTTGCTGTCAAGCGACCAGGCAGAGCTGGAAGAAGCGATGTTGGCACTCGGGGCACTGGGTTATTCAGAACGCGAAATCACCAAGGTCAAACCACAGCTGCGGGATCTGGATCTGGATACAGAAGGATTCATGAAAAAAGCGCTGCAGCTGCTGCTTAAACAAAACTGATGAAAGGAGGCGAACGGCATGGAAGAACGCATCATAGACAGTGAAATTTCAGAGTTCGACGAACGCTTTGAGCAATCGCTTCGCCCACAATTGTTGTCCCAATACATCGGACAGCAAAAAGTAAAACACAATTTGCAAATTTTCATCGAAGCCGCGAAAATGCGTCAGGAGAGTTTGGACCATGTGCTGTTGTACGGGCCTCCTGGACTCGGGAAAACGACATTGGCCGCCGTTATCGCCAATGAAATGGAAGTCAACGTCAAAATGACCAGTGGGCCGGCAATAGAACGTCCGGGAGATTTGGCGGCAATCGTATCGTCTTTAGAACCTGGAGATGTTTTATTCATTGATGAGATCCATCGCTTGAACCGTTCGATTGAAGAAGTGTTGTATCCGGCGATGGAGGATTTCTGTCTGGACATCGTGGTCGGCAAAGGGCCGACTGCGAGATCTGTCCGGCTTGATTTGCCGCCGTTCACGTTGATCGGTGCCACAACTCGTGCAGGAGCCTTATCTGCACCACTGCGCGACCGTTTTGGGGTCTTGTCACGCCTCGATTACTACGACACGGAAGCATTGACGGAAATCGTCGTCCGCAGCTCGAAACTGTTCGAAGCGGACATCGATCCGAACGCTGCAGTTGAAATTGCCCGCCGCTCCCGCGGGACCCCGCGTATCGCCAACCGTTTACTGAAACGTGTCCGCGATTATGCGCAGGTGCGCGGAACCGGCTCCATCACAATGGACATGGCGGAGCAGGCGCTGGAAATGCTGCAGGTCGATCCGCTCGGGTTGGACCATATTGACCATAAATTACTGACGGGCATGATCGAACGTTTCCGCGGCGGTCCTGTTGGTCTGGATACCATCGCTGCAAGCATCGGAGAAGAATCAACAACAATCGAAGATGTTTACGAACCGTATTTGCTGCAGATCGGTTTTATCCAGCGAACGCCAAGAGGCCGCACCGTCACACCGCTTGCCTATGAACACTTTAAAATGGAGATGCCTGAATGACTAAATTAACTACACCACCCACAACTTTAAATGTACAAGATTTTGATTTTGAATTGCCGGAGGAATTGATTGCCCAAACACCGCTGCTGGACCGTACGTCTAGCCGGCTATTGGTCATGAACAAATCCACTGGAGACACGGAACATCGTCATTTCCGCGATATCACCGATCATTTGCATAAAGGAGACACGCTTGTCCTCAACGACACGCGTGTTTTGCCTGCTCGTTTGATGGGCGTCAAGGAAGATACTGGCGCCAATATTGAAGTGCTGCTATTAAAGCAAATCGAAGACGACGTCTGGGAAACTTTGGTCAAACCGGCGAAGAAAGTCAAAGTCGGCACCATCGTTTCTTTTGGCGAAGGGTTGCTGCGTGCAGAATGCACGGGGATCCTGGATCATGGCGGACGTCATTTCAAAATGATTTACGACGGCATTTTCTACGAGATTTTGGACCAATTGGGTGAAATGCCTTTGCCGCCGTATATCCGTGAAAAACTGGAAGACCAGGACCGCTACCAGACCGTTTTCGCTAAAGAGCGGGGAAGCGCTGCAGCGCCGACTGCAGGTCTTCATTTCACTGATGAGCTATTGGAAGAGATCCGGGCAAAAGGCGTGAATATTGCTTTTATCACTTTGCATGTTGGTCTCGGAACATTCCGTCCGGTATCGGTCGATTCGATTGAAGATCATGAGATGCATGCGGAATTTTACCGCATCACGCAGGAAACCGCTGATTTGATCAATCAAACCAAAGAGCAGGGCGGTCGCATTATATCGGTTGGAACCACTTCGACACGCACCTTGGAATCCGTTGCTCAGAAATTTGATGGACAGCTGCAGGAAGACAGCGGCTGGACTGATATTTTCATTTTCCCGGGCTACGAATTCAAAGCCATCGACGGCCTAATCACCAATTTCCATTTGCCGAAATCGACGTTGGTCATGCTGGTCAGCGCATTATCGAATCGTGACCATATTTTAAACGCCTATCAACAAGCCGTTAATGAGCGCTACCGTTTCTTTAGTTTCGGAGACGCGATGTTCATTGAACCACAGAAAAAGGAGACTCACCAATGACAGCAGCAGTAACGTACGAACACATCAAGACCTGTAAACAGACGGGAGCGCGTCTCGGCATCGTCCACACGCCGCACGGTTCGTTTGAAACACCGGCATTTATGCCAGTAGGCACGCAGGCGACGGTCAAGACCATGTCGCCTGAAGAACTGAAGGCCATGAACGCCGGCATCATTCTCAGCAATACCTACCACTTATGGCTGCGTCCTGGCAACGACATCATCAAAGAAGCAGGCGGCCTGCATAAATTTATGAACTGGGACCGTCCGATCTTAACCGATTCCGGTGGATTCCAAGTGTTTTCATTGAGTGAATTCCGCAACATCAAAGAAGAAGGCGTCCACTTCCGCAACCATATGAACGGCGACAAGCTGTTCTTGAGCCCGGAAAAAGCGATGCAGATCCAGAACGACCTGGGCTCTGACATCATGATGGCGTTTGACGAATGCCCGCCGTTCCCGGCGACCCACGAATACATGAAATCGAGTGTTGAACGGACTTCCCGCTGGGCGGAACGCTGCCTGGAAGCTCACGAGCGCAAAGCAGACCAAGGCTTGTTCGGCATCATTCAAGGCGGCGAATTCGAAGATTTGCGGAAACAAAGTGCACAGGACCTTGTATCGCTCGACTTCCCGGGCTACGCAATCGGCGGCTTATCGGTCGGCGAACCGAAAGACGTCATGAACCGTGCGCTTGAGTTTACGACGCCATTGATGCCAGCCAACAAGCCGCGTTACTTGATGGGTGTCGGTTCACCCGATTCCTTGATTGACGGCGCGATCCGCGGCATCGATATGTTCGACTGTGTCTTGCCGACGCGGATTGCCCGCAACGGCACCTTAATGACAAGCACAGGCCGATTGAATATTAAAAACGCTGCATTCAAGCGTGATTTCGGTCCAATTGACGAAAAATGCGATTGCTACACATGCAAAAACTATTCGCGTGCCTATGTCCATCACTTGATCCGTGCAGATGAAACCTTCGGAATTAGACTTACTAGTTATCATAACCTGCAATTTCTGTTAAACTTAATGGAACAGGTGCGTCAAGCGATACGCGAAGACCGCCTGGGAGATTTCCGCGAAGAATTTTTTGAAGCTTACGGTTTCAATAAACCCAATGCTAAAAATTTCTGAGTTTGTACGAGAATAGAGAAAGTGAAAGGGGGAAAATGAATAATGGAAACTTTAATTGCGTTATCACCTTTACTATTAATGTTCTTGCTAATGTGGTTTTTCATCATCCGTCCTGCCCAGAAACGTCAGAAGGCAACGGCAAACATGCAATCTGAATTGAGACGCGGAGACCGTATCGTGACAATCGGCGGTTTGCACGGCCTTGTAGATGCAGTTGATGATGCAACCGTCTACGTCACTGTAGCTGATGGCACACGCTTGCAGTTCGAGCGTCAAGCAATCGCACGTGTTGTGGAATCTGCAAAATCAACAATCTAAAACAATGAAAAACGCCTTCGACTTTGAAGGCGTTTTTTTAATGATCATAATGTCCTTATTCTAAATTTTCCAGTTACAAGGTACAATGTATTTAGTACGTTGGAAAGGAGTACACGCATGGCGAGTTATCCAGATCAATATGAATTCGTTTTGCCGGCGCTTGAAAGCAAACGCAGTGAATTTCACCATTTTGAATACGATACGTTTACAGAAGAAGATTTGTGGGAATTCTGTGTCAGAAAAAAATGGCGAAAAAAAGATATAAGCACAATGCACCTCTATGAAATGATCAATGACATCATGGACATGACTGCTTCCGACTTCCTGGCCTACCACCAAGTCGAGGCATTAAAGAAGGCGCGCTGGAACGACGACAGCACACTCGAAAACATCGAGCATCTCTTGCGTCCATCCCCGAAAAAACCGATGTAAGTTAAACTAGAGAATCTTTTCTGCCTGACTAAGAAAATCAAGCTGAAGAAGTCGCTGCAGAGGGACCCTTTCCGCGGACGAAGCGCTGAGCCTCCTTGTTGCAAGACCTTGGAAGCAAGCAGCGCAACGTCCTGTCGCACCTGCTTTCTGACCCGCATCCTGCGGGCCAGAAAGCGGAGCTGGTATGCGGAATATCTACGCCAGAGCAGCGCTCGCTAAAACAGATAAATCAACAGATTGAGTTCAACTCATCAAGTCCGATTTGACAGTAATCAGCGGCTGTTTCATAATGATAGTGCTGTGTTTTACACACCCGAGGAGGAAGTTTACATATGAAAGCAAGAGGTCGCATCATTGCCTTTTTCTTACTGGTTATTGTACTGATAGGAATCATTGGCACGACGAGTTTACCCATCGCTAAAGACATTAAATTAGGCTTGGACCTTCAGGGCGGATTTGAAGTGCTCTACGAGGTGGAAACATTAGATGGCCAGGAAATTACGGAAAGTGTTTTGACGGATACGACAGACGCGTTGATGAACCGTATCAACGTGCTCGGCGTCAGTGAACCGGTCATCCAGATTGAAGGAGATAACCGCATCCGCGTGCAGTTGGCGGGGGTCGAGGATCAGTCTTCAGCGCGTGAACTGCTGTCGACGGAAGCGAATCTGACTTTCCGCGATGCGGAAGACAATTTGCTGCTTTCCGGAAATGATCTGAAGCAAGGCGGCGCTACTGGAACATTCGACCAGAACGGCAATCCGATTGTCACGCTGGAATTGAATGACCCAGGAAAATTCGCTGAAGTGACAGAAGAAGTTTCTCAGATGCCGGCACCGAATAACGTGCTGGTCATCTGGCTGGATTTTGAAGAAGGCGTAGATTCCTATGCGGAAGAACGCATGAAGGCGGATCCGAAATTCGTTTCAGCACCAAGCGTGCAGCAGCGGATTTCGTCGCCTTCTGTTGAAATCTCCGGATCGTTCACTGTAGAAGAAACACAAAATCTGGCAGGTATCCTGAATGCAGGTGCATTGCCGGTAAGTCTGGAAGAAATCTATTCGACTTCTGTCGGTGCCCAGTTCGGTGAACAGGCGCTTGACCAGACAATGGTGGCAGCGGCTGTCGGTATAGCGTTGGTTCTGTTGTTCATGCTGATTTATTACCGCTTGCCGGGAATGATCGCAGTCGTTACTTTATCAGCTTACGTTTATTTGATCCTTCTGGTATTTGAATGGATCGGCGGCGTTCTGACATTGCCTGGAATCGCGGCAATCATGCTTGGTGTGGGTATGGCAGTAGATGCCAATATCATCACATATGAGCGGATCCGTGAAGAGATGCGTGTCGGAAAATCCGTAAAAGATGCTTTCCGGGTAGGCGCACGTTCATCCTTCTCCGCAATCATCGATGCCAATATCACCACATTGCTGGCGGCTGTTGTGCTGTTTTATTACGGAACAAGCTCTGTAAAAGGATTTGCGACATTGCTGATTATTTCGATTCTGGTCAGCTTCCTGACAGCCGTTTGGGGATCTCGCCTGCTGCTTGGCCTATGGGTCAACAGCGGAGTACTGGACAATAAGTTCGGCCTCTTCGGTTTGAAAAAGGCGGATGTCCATGCAAAAGAAGAAGAGTTGGAAATCACCGATCTTACAACACGCTTCGACCGTTTTGATTTTGCGGGCAACCGCAATAAATTCTTTTTGGCTTCGATTGTCTTGATTGTTGCGGGGATGGCTGTTCTTGGAGTATTCCGCCTAAATCTCGGCATCGACTTCTCAAGTGGTACACGAGTTGAAATCACTTCGGAAGCGGCACTGACAAAAGAGGAAGTAGAGAATTTCCTGGATGGCGCTGGTTATGAAACAGACGACATCGTCATTTCGGGTGATGCTTCCAATATCGGCGTAGCCCGGTACAACGAGGAGTTTAGCCAGGAAGACATCAACAGTTTGAAAGAAGTGGCTGTGGAAGAGTTCGGTGCAGAGCCAAACGTCTCGACCGTGTCGCCGACAGTCGGTCAGGAATTGGCGAAAAATGCATTGTATGCCTTATCGATTGCTGCACTCGGAATCATCATTTATGTAGCCGTCCGCTTTGAATGGCGCATGGGTGTGGCTTCAGTGGTAGCCTTGATCCACGATGCGTTCTTCATCATTGCCGTATTCAGTTTGCTGCGGCTTGAGGTGGACATCACCTTTATCGCTGCGGTTCTGACGATCATCGGTTATTCGATCAATGACACCATCGTGACATTTGACCGGATTCGTGAAAACATGAAGCGCATGAAGAAAATCGATTCAGTGGAGCAGTTGGAAAAAGTGGTCAATGTATCGCTTCGCCAGACGCTTGGCCGTTCCGTCAATACGGTAATGACTGTGTTATTGGTGGTCATTGCGTTATTGATCTTCGGCGCACCATCGATCACTAATTTTTCCATCGCTTTACTGATCGGTTTAATCGCCGGTACTTATTCTTCCATCTTTATCGCTGCCCAACTGTGGCTGGTTCTGAAAAAAGGCGAACTGAAGAAAAAAGGGCCGATCGATATCGAGAAGAAAGAACAAGAATCTAAATGGGGTTCAGACGAGCCTGTCGTATAAGTTTAGAGTTGAAATGGAACAGGGTATAGTTACTATGACCTTGTTCCATTTTTTTTATTTTTGAGAGGAGAATCTTCTATGAAATTGCAATGGCTCATTCTAGTTGGACTTGTATTTGCAGTTATTATTGCGGTATTTGCCGTTGTTAACGTTGACGAAGTACCGGTCAACTATGTGTTCGGCGAAGCCGAATGGCCGTTGATCCTGGTCATTCTCGCTTCCGCATTACTCGGATTTTTGCTCAGCGGCGTATTGGCAATCATGCGCCAATACCAGATGCAGCGCAAAATAAAAGCTTTGCAGAAAGAAATGGCGGTTAAAGAAAACTTGATCGCGACACAGCAGAACGAAATCGGCGAGTACCAGAAAGCCGGAGTGGTGCCGGACGCGCAGATCGTCACCAGTGAAGAACGGACACAAGAGGAAATCTGAAAAAAATGAACCTTTCGGTGCAGTCGCCGAAAGGTTTTTGTCTGCGTTTTTTTACTGTATAATGAACCGGTGAGGAAGTGATACAGATGATTGAATCCAAAAAAAGATGGCGTTTGACGACGCCTGATGACAAGGCAGTACAAATCATACAAAACGAACTAAAAATTTCATCCGTATTGGCCAAGATTTTGGTGACACGCGGTTTGGATACGGCGGAAGCAGCCCGTGCATTTATGGAAATGGACCAGAGCGGCATACATAATCCCTACTTGATGAAGGATATGGATGTGGCGGTTGAACGCATTCGCGCTGCCATCGACAAGCAGGAAAAAATAGTGGTCTACGGTGATTACGATGCAGACGGAGTGACCAGCACCACCGTCATGATGACCGTATTGCAGGATTTAGGGGCCGATGTGTCCTTTATGATACCGAATCGCTTTAAGCATGGGTACGGGCCGAATACTGAATTGTTTCAGCAGGCATTCGATAACGGGACAAAATTGATTGTCACTGTGGATAACGGCATTTCGGGAATTGAACAAGTCGATTTCGCTAATGGCTTAGGGATGGACGTCATCATCAGCGACCACCACGACATCGGAGAAACCTTGCCGAATGCACTGGCGATTGTTCACCCGCGACATCCAGAAGGCAATTATCCGTTCGGAGAACTGGCAGGAGTCGGAGTGGCTTTCAAAATGGCGCATGCTTTATACGAAGAAATTCCGGATCACTTGATCGAGCTGACGGCGATCGGCACAGTTGCCGATTTGGTTCCGCTTCATGGTGAAAACCGGCTTTTTGTTAAAGAAGGACTAGCTGCGCTAGTGGACTCGCCAAGTCCGGCGATTGCCGCCTTATGTGAAGTTGCCGGCATCAAGCAGCAGGACATCACAGAAGAGACCATCGGCTTTATGTTTGGGCCGCGCATCAACGCGATCGGCCGTCTGCAGGATGCAGATCCTGCCGTCCAGATGTTCTTGACGGACGATCCGGCAGAAGCGCGTTCATTGGCTTCCGGTCTGGACGTTTTGAATAAAGAACGGCAGGCTATCGTTAAGCAGATTTCTGATGAGGCGATGCAGCAAGTGGAGCAGCGCTATCCGAACGGGTCTCCGCGCGTTATTGTCGTAGCCCAGGAAGGATGGAACCCGGGAGTTGTCGGAATTGTTGCATCAAAACTGACGGAAAAATTCTATCGGCCATCGATTGTGCTGTCGCTAAATCCGGAAAACGGAAAAGCGAAGGGCTCAGCCCGCAGCATCGAAGGCTTTCATTTATACAACGAACTGGCAAAAAACCGGGACATCCTGCCGCATTTCGGCGGACATCCGATGGCAGCCGGCATGACGCTCGAAGCGGCTGATGTGGATGAATTGCGCGAACGTCTCAATAAGCAGGCGGAAACAAGCTTGACGGAAGAAGACTTGCTGCCGGTCGTAGAAATCGACATCCCGCTCCGTTTGGATGAAATCGATATTACGGCCATTGAATCGATGCGGCAGCTTGCACCGTTCGGCATGGGCTTTGCCAAGCCGAAGTTCTACTTAGAAGGGGTTAAAGTGGCATCCATCCGCAAAATTGGAGCGGCGCAGAACCACTTGAAGATGGAACTGACGCAGCATGCTGCTTCGCTGGATGCTGTTGGTTTCGGCATCGGTCCAGTTGGAGATGAGCTGACGCCGGATGTTAAAATCGATGTCATTGGCGATCTGCAGATCAATGAATGGAATGGCCGGAAAAAACCGCAATTGATGGTGGAAGATGTCCGAACTGACCAATGGCAGTTATTTGATATTCGGGGCATTCGCCAAGTATCGCGCTGGTCGAAGCTGATTCCGCAGGAAAACCAAGTGTACTTAGCATTTAAAGAAGAGACGCCGGCTTTATTCCAGTCGTTCTTGCCCCAGCCAATTTGTACGGTGGCTCAATTGGATGCTTTAGCTGGCGACAAGGACCATTTAGTGCTGTTGGATCTGCCCGAGTCGGAAGAACAATTAGCAGCGGTGCTTTCTAAGTTTAAGCCGAAGCGGATCTATGCACATTTCCATGCCAAGGATTCTCAGTATTTCGAGCAAATTCCGACGCGTGAACAGTTTAAATGGCTATTCGCTTTCCTTAAGAAACGGGGATCTTTCGATTTCAATAAACATTGCGATGAACTTGCCAAACACAAAGGTTGGACACGTGAATCATTATTTTTCATGCTGCAGGTGTTTTTTGAACTCGGTTTTGTTACACTTAACAATGGTATTACCGAGATTGCACAATCGCCGAGCAAACAGGATTTGTCGGAAGCGCCGATCTACAAGAAGCGCGAGCAGCAGATTGCACTGGAGCAGAAGCTTTTGTACGCATCTTATAAAGATTTAAAAGAGTGGTTCGATGCGAAAGTGTCTGCCAAGGAGGAAGAAATATGGATTTGAAGAAGTACATTACTATTGTTGAAGATTGGCCAAAACCAGGAATCCGTTTTAAAGACATCACTTCATTGATGGACAACGGAACTGCTTATAAGTATGCAACAGATCAAATTGTTGAATACGCAAAAACAGTGAACGCCGAAATTATCGTAGGACCTGAAGCACGCGGATTCATTATCGGCTGCCCAGTTGCCTATGCACTTGAGCTTGGCTTTGCACCAGTCCGCAAAGAAGGCAAATTGCCGCGCGAAGTCATTCGTGCACAATACGGACTTGAATATGGATCGGATGTATTAACGATGCACAAAGATGCCATCAAACCGGGGCAGCGTGTCTTGATCACCGATGATTTGCTTGCTACAGGGGGCACAATCGGTGCTACCATCAATTTAGTGGAACAGCTTGGCGGCATCGTAGTCGGCTGCGCATTTTTGATCGAGTTGACTTATTTGGACGGCCGCAAAAATTTGGATGGCTATGATGTAACGACCTTAATGCAATATTGATAATGAATCTCTTCGCCTTTTTGTGCGGAGGGATTTTTTTCTTGTAACCAGGGTATGGAGACAGTAATGACCAAGAATGGGAGGTGACTGGATGTGAAGCTGGAAAAAGAGCACAACCCCCGATTAAATACTGCATGGATTGACCAATTGCTGGACGATCGCACTCCTCTTGAAAAAATCACCCGCGAGACGGAACAATTCTTCGCTGCCATCAAAAAAGATTTCGCCGTCAGTAAACACGCTCGGCGAAAAAGCACATTCACTGAAAAACTTTGGTCTTTATTCGCCGAAGAATTCAAACCGGAAGACGAACACGGCTTTGAAACCCAGGTTTCCGGATCGAAACTATATCCTGAATGGAAGGATCGGCTGGACGGTGAATACCGAAAGCTTGAGTCGACCATTAATGAGCGCGTCAATGTCAGAGATTTTGGAGCTGTTGGAGACGGGGAAACGGATTGCACAGAAGCTTTTAAGAAAGCCATCGGCAAAGGTGCTGTGGAAGTGAAGGTGCCTGCAGGTGTCTTTTTGGTCAACGGACTGCAGCTGCCATCTTGGACACGTCTTATTGGAGCAGGAAAAGGGCGGACCGTTTTAAAACTGCATCCGAAAGCGCCGCGGAAAGCCCGTCTTTTGACTAATAGCAACTACTTGTCGGGCAATCGCAATATTTCTGTCGAGCAGCTGACGTTGGACTGGCATGTCGAACGGCTGGGGGAAATCGAAAAAACCAGTGCGGGCGGCAATTATTCCAGCTGTCTGACCTATGCCCATGTTACCTATGGCTGGGTCAAAGATGTAGAAGCGCTCAATCCGGGGCTTCATTGCTTTGATATTACGTCACCTCTCTATAATTACGCGGGAGACGGACTACGGGGCAAAGGCGGGAGCCGGTTTGTCTGGCTTGATGGAGTCAGCGGTTCCGGTTTTGGGGATGACGGCTTGACGACCCATCACAGCGACTATATCTTCGTATCAAATTCACATTTCAGCGATCCGAGCGGCCGGGCACATAAGGCTGGGTTTTCCAATTCCAATGGCTTTGAAGTGGACGATGGCTCACGCCATGTCTGGCTGGTCAACAATTCAAGCACCCGCTGTTTCGGCGGAGTGGAAATCAAAGCCCATGCGACTTCCTCCGCGGCGGCCGGTGTCCATATTTCAGGACATCTGTCGGTACATGACAACCGGTCGTTCAACTTCCGTCATATTGGCCATCATCTAAAAGACGATCCCGAATCGCGATCGGCGTTCAATATACGCGCACAGCGGCTGGTTGCGCTCGAACCGATCGAAACGTCGCTCTATGAAGGATCGACGCCTCGTGCGTTAGTGGTATCAGGTTACCGTAATGTCGCCATCAACCGTTTTTTGTTCGTAGGCGATCCGAATTATGATTATAAAGGGCAGCCGGCTGCAGCGATTCAATACCGGGCTGCAAATGTTTCATTAACCAATGGGGTAATTCGAAATTTCACGACGGCCAGCGCAGACGTTTCCGTTGCAGGAGGCGAGCAAAACGCCCACAATATACGTGTAGAGAATCTTGTCAGTCTGGGTTCTGCTGAACAGGCGGTCATTGTCGGGAAAGGCAGCCGGCTGGTCCATTTGAAAGCGGTCAGAAAGCGGAGTGCCCATCTGCTTTGAAACAACTAACTAGGAGGCAATACAATGAGATTATCAGGAAAAAAAGTATTGAGTTTTGTTCATCATGAATTTGAAGATTTGGAATTGTGGTACCCAATTTTAAGGTTGCGTGAAGAAGGCGCTGAAGTGGAACTTGCAGGTGAAGAGGCAGGCGTCGATTACATCGGCAAATACGGTGTGCCGGCCAAATCGGATCTGTCGTATGGGGAGGCTCTAAACAACCAATACGATGCCATTTTGGTCCCGGGAGGCTGGGCACCGGATAAAATCAGGCGCTTTCCTGAAGTTCTGGAGCTTGTCTGCCAGATGGATGACCAGAAAAAACCGATCGGCCAAATTTGCCATGCTGGCTGGGTGCTTATTTCCGCCAATATTTTAAACGGCCGGAAAGTCACCAGTACGCCAGGCATAAAAGACGATATGGTCAACGCCGGCGCGGAGTGGCTGGATGAAGCGGTAGTGGTCGATGGACATCTGGTTTCAAGCCGTCGTCCGCCCGATCTGCCGGACTACCTGCGTGAATTTATTAAAGTGCTTGAGAACAGCTAACAAAGCTTTACATTTTGGCACTTTGTTTTTTATAATAGAAAGATATACTTTTGGAAAAATTTAAAGCAAGGTGGGCAATTATGGCGAAAGATCAAGTAAGAACAGCTGAAGATGTATTCGAGATGGTTGCGTCTTATATGAATGCCGATCATGTAAAAACGATTAAGAAGGCATATCAGGTTGCGTACGATGCCCACATGGGACAGTTCCGGAAATCCGGAGAACCATATATTGTGCATCCGGTTCAAGTGGCAGGAATCCTGGCAGAATTACAAATGGATCCAGCTACAGTGGCCGCAGGCTTTTTGCATGATGTGGTAGAGGATACGGAAGTCAGCCGTGAAGACATCGTCCGTGACTTCGATGAAGAAGTGGCGATGCTGGTCGACGGTGTCACCAAGTTGAGCAAAATCAAGTATTTGTCGAAAGAAGAGCAGCAGGCGGAAAATCACCGCAAAATGTTTGTGGCGATGGCACAGGACATCCGTGTCATTTTGATCAAACTGGCGGATCGTCTGCATAATCTTCGGACATTGAAATACCAGTCTGTTGAAAAGCAACGTATAAAAGCCAATGAGACATTAGAGATCTTTGCCCCGATTGCGCACCGGCTTGGAATCAATACCATCAAATGGGAACTTGAAGATACCGCGCTGCGCTATTTAAACCCGCAGCAGTATTACCGGATTGTCAATTTGATGAAAAAGAAACGGACCGAACGGGAAGATTATTTGAATAAGGTCATGGATGAGATCCGCATACAACTCGACGATGTCGACATTAAAGCGGATCTTTTCGGGCGCCCTAAGCATATTTACAGCATTTATAAAAAAATGGCTGTCCAAAACAAGCAATTTAATGAAATCTATGATTTATTGGCTGTCCGCATTACTGTAGAAAGCATCAAAGACTGCTATGCAGTACTCGGTATTATCCATTCCACATGGAAGCCGATGCCTGGACGTTTCAAAGATTACATCGCCATGCCGAAACAGAACCTTTATCAATCACTTCACACGACGGTGATCGGCCCTCAAGGCGACCCGCTGGAAGTGCAGATTCGTACAGAAGAAATGCACCGCATTGCTGAATACGGAGTAGCGGCGCATTGGGCTTATAAAGAAGGCAAAACTATCGATAAACCGAAAAGCTCTGTTGATTCACGCTTATCGTGGTTCCGTGAAATCCTGGATTTCCAGAACGAATCCGATAACGCTGAAGAATTCATGGAGTCGCTGAAATACGATTTGTTTTCGGATATGGTCTATGTCTTTTCACCAAAAGGCGATGTTATCGAAATGCCGGCAGGTTCCTGCCCAATTGATTTCGCGTACCGGGTCCATTCAGAGATCGGCAATAAAACCATCGGCGCCAAAATCAATGGCAAGATGGCACCGCTTGACACAGAACTTCACACGGGAGATATCGTGGAAATTCTGACTTCCAAGCAGTCGTTCGGCCCGAGTCGTGACTGGCTGAAAATTGCCAAATCGACTCAAACAAAAAATAAAATCAAGCAATTCTTCAAAAAGCAATTGCGCGAAGACAATGTTCAAAAAGGCCGCGATATGATTGAAAAAGAAATCAAGGCGCAGGAATTCCCCGTCAAAGAAGTGCTGACGAACGAAAACATTAAACGCGTATGTGAGAAATTCAATTTTGCGGGCGAAGAAGACATGTATGCAGCTGTCGGATTTACTGGCATCACGGCCCAGCAAGTCGTCAACCGTCTGGCTGAAAAAATGCGCAAAAAGCGCGAGCAGGAAGAAGCGCTTGAAAAAATTACGGTCGAAATGAAGTCCAATGTACCGAAAAAGCAGACCGAGTCTGGTGTCATCGTCAGAGGAATCGACAATATGATGATCCGCCTGTCAAAATGCTGCAATCCGGTTCCAGGTGACGACATTATCGGGTTTATTACCAAAGGCCGCGGCGTTTCAGTCCACCGTACCGATTGCCCAAATATTCATTCCGAGGCAAATGACCGGCTGATTCCGGTTGAGTGGGAAAATGAAGGCTCGCCTGACAATAAATCGTACCAGATCGACATCGAAGTGCAGGCATACGACCGCACCGGGTTGATCAATGAAGTCATGCACATGGTCAGCGAAACGAAGACTACGATTACTGCAGTGAGCGGCCGAGCAGATAAAGATAAAATTGCGACGATCAACCTGTCGATCATGATTCCGCATATTTCACATCTGAACCGTGTCGTCGAACGAATCAAATCGATTCCCGATGTCTATTCTGTTCAGCGTGTGATGAATTAAGGAGGCCGCATGAGAGTAGTTTTGCAACGATCCAAAAGAGCATCAGTGACAGTCGACGGAGACATAACTGGAGCCATCAGCTCCGGTTATGTGCTGCTCGTCGGCATCACCCATGAAGATACAGAAAAGGATGCCGATTATCTGGCCGGCAAAATTGCGCAGCTTCGCCTGTTTGAAGACGAAGAAGGCAAGATGAACCGGTCGATTCTCGACAACGGCGGCGAGATTCTTTCCATCTCTCAGTTCACGCTATATGGCGATGTTAAAAAAGGACGCCGTCCAAGTTTTATTTCAGCGGCCCGTCCGGAAACGGCTGAACCGCTTTGGCAGGCTTTTAACGATGCGCTGCGCAGTCACGGACTGATTGTCGAAACGGGCATCTTCGGCGCCATGATGGACGTCCAGTTAATCAATGACGGCCCTGTGACGATTTTAGTGGAGTCGAAATAACGAAATGGTGGAGAAGTACAGGCGAATTTGCCTGTGCTTCTTTTTTTTTGACTTCCTAAATTCGAAGAAATTGCTCCAGGCGGACGCTTTCTTATCATTAGTCAAGCCTCTTTCTCCTCGATATTCCGAGAGAACAGAATAAGCAAGGAGCTCAAAGGGCTGCTTTCCTTTCCGGCGCTCGCTTTCCGCGGGTTCGCGCCCAAGCTTCCTCAGTCGTTGCGCTCCTTGCGGGGTCTCGGTCGTCTCACTATTCCGCTGGAGTCGAGGCCCTGCACTTCAAGCAGCCGGTGAAAGGAGAATCAAGGTTTGGTGGGTGTGAATAGACGCCGGTGGCTTCGAACACGATTGCCGGCAATCGGCCAGCCTGTTCACCCAAAGCACCAATGCGCTCGTTTAACGTGCAGAAACCGGCTTGACAGGTAGGGAGTCAAAAAGAAATATGCACGAACCGCATTTTCCGCACAAAAAAGCACGGAGAAAAGTTCTCCGTGCTTTGTCTTATTCGCTAAGTTGTGCATCAAAATAATTAATTAAGCCGTTATAGAGGCCGAGTGCCGCTTGTTCACGGAACTGATTAGTCGTCAGGACGCGTTCTTCGTTAAAGTTGCTGAGGAAGCCTAGTTCGACGAGAATGGCCGGCTGCCGGTTTTCACGCAGCACGAGGTAATTGCCATGCTGAACACCGCGGTCATGGAGCGTCAATTTATCGCTAAGACCTGAGTTGAGGTATTCAGCCAGCTCTTTTTGGTAATCGTGCTGGTAATAGGAAGTGAATCCGGACACTGTGCTGTCATCAGTGGAATCATAATGGATGCTGATAAAAGCGTCAGCTCCGGCTTGATGGCTGCTCGCAACACGTTTGCGAAGGTCCACATACGTGTCGGATTGACGGGTCATGACAACTTCAGCTCCAGCTGCGTTCAAATGATGAGACAGGATTTCAGCCGTCTTCAATGTCAGGTCTTTTTCTTCTGTTTTGCGGACTCCGACTGTACCGCCGTCATTTCCGCCATGCCCAGGATCGAGGACAATTGTAACGCCATTCAATGTTCCTTTTTTGCGTTGTTCAGGCACTTCGGGTTGTTCGTCTTCTACAATCGTTTCTTCTGATGATACGACCCATTCGGCGACGAAGGCAGCTTTGCCGTCAGGCAATGAAACTTGATACCATTCGCCTTGTTTGCCGATCACTGCGAGTTGAGTGCCTGCATCTGCGCGGCTGGCAACTTCAGAAGCAGTAGTGGCTTCGGTCCGCAGATTCGTTCCATTGGTCAGGATGGTGATGGATTCTTCTTCATTGCTTGCGACCGTTTCGACCGCTTTGTCGGATAATTGGCCGTGGAACGCATATACCCAACCGTTTTTATCTTCAGCCAATTTGATTTCTACCCAATTGCCTGCCATAGAAACGACTGGAAATACCTGGCCTTTGCTGACTGTCTGTTGGATTTTTGAGCTCAGATCCGGTTTTGAGCGGACATTCAATGCACTGACGGCAATTTCAAAAGAGGATACTTTGGAGATTGCGTCTTTTTTCTGCTCAGGTTCAGCCTTGTCATCTGTTTGCTTTGGTGTTGACGTTTTATCTGTCAGGCTTATGTATTGCGTTGAGACGAACCCGCGCGTGTTGCGGAAATCGATTTCCACCCACTCACCTGTTGTGCTGATGACGTTCGCTTCATCGCCAGCTTTCATTTTCGTGAGCACTGCGGCCGAAAGATCGGCCTGTGCGCGGACATTCAAGCCGTTGACTGAGGAGATTGCGGTTTGTCCGGAAGCTTGTTGTTCTTCACCTGAGTTGGTTGTGAGCCATGAAGCAATCCAGCCTTCTTGGCCATCAACGCGGATTTCAAGCCAGTCGCCTTGTTTTGAAATGACGGAAGCGGTCTGTCCCTGTTCCAAGTCGCCGGTTACACTATAGGACAAGCCTGGCCCGGAACGGACATTGACCGTTGTACCGGAAATCTCAACGGTGCCGCTGTCAGCTGATACATGATCTTTATCCAGCAGCGGAATGCTGCCGGCTATAAATAAAAAGAATAAAATAAGTACAATAAACCCCTTGCGCTTCATGCCATTCCCCCTAAAACAATTTCTATTCCATAGTATCAAAAAACAAGCGCCTTGTGTAAAAAGGTTGACAAGCTATGTGGGAGTTATTAAGATTGATTTATTATCCTTATATATTTGCTGACGACAAAGAAAGTAATTGCATGATTTGGCTGAAAAGAGAGGGAAAGTCTCGGGCTGTAAACTTTCCTGCAGACAACTGCGACGAAAAACACTTTCGAGGCTTTTTTCTGAAAAGCGCATGCCGCTTACTAGGAAAAAACGGAACCGGCCGTTACCCGGAATGAGAGGATGCATCTTTTTGCATCAACTAGGGTGGAACCGCGGAAGCTTATACAGGCTCTCGTCCCTTGCGTAAAGCAAGGGGCGGGGGCTTTTTTGTATGGAAAAAACAGAGGAGTGAACCGACCGATGAACATTCAAGCACCACGCGGCACTTATGATGTGTTGCCTGATCAATCCGCTAAATGGCAGGAAGTTGAACAAAAAATCAATGATTTGTGCAGACTTTATCAATACAAAGAAATCCGCACACCGATTTTCGAACACACAGAATTATTTCTTCGCAGCGTCGGCGATACGACGGATATCGTCCAGAAGGAAATGTATACCTTCCAGGATCGCGGCGATCGTTCTCTGACTTTGCGTCCGGAAGGCACAGCATCTGTCGTTCGTTCGTATGTGGAAAATAAATTGTTCGGCGTACCGGATCAGCCGGTAAAATTATTCTACACCGGCCCGATGTTCCGCTATGAACGTCCGCAGGCAGGCCGCATGCGCCAATTTGTTCAGTTCGGCGTCGAAGCGATCGGCTCCAAAGATCCAGCGATTGACGCGGAAGTGATTTCGTTGGCGATGGACCTTTACCGTTCTGTCGGCCTTAAGCAATTGCGTTTAGTCATCAACTCGTTGGGTGACACAGAAAGCCGCGTGGCGCACAAAGAAGCATTGATCAAACATTTCGAACCAAGCATCAATGAATTCTGCAGCGACTGCCAGACACGCCTCGAGAAAAACCCGTTGCGTATTCTGGATTGTAAAGTGGACCGCAACCATCCTTTGATGGCGACCGCACCGTCTCTAGCTGATTTTTTGAACGAAGAATCACAGGCTTATTTCAATGAAGTCCAATCATACCTTTCCAGCATGGACATCGACTTTGTCGTCGATCCGAATCTGGTCCGCGGCCTTGATTACTATAACCACACAGCATTTGAAATCATGAGTGAAGCTGAAGGCTTTGGTGCGATTACGACTTTGGCTGGTGGGGGACGCTATAACGGCCTTGTAGAAGATCTTGGTGGACCGGAATCTCCAGGCATAGGATTTGCGATGAGCATCGAGCGGCTATTGTTGGCGCTGGAAATGGAAAAAGTGGAAATCGGCCAATCAAATAATTTGGAAGTCTACGTCGTCGCAATGGACGAAACCACAAAGAAAAAAGCATTTTCAGTTGTCCGTGATCTGCGCTTGAACGGCATTTCAGCAGATATGGATTTTGCCGGGCGCAAAGTGAAAGCACAGATGAAATCCGCTGACCGCAAAGGTGCAGGATTTGTCCTCGTCATCGGGGAAACCGAACTGGAAAGCGGAAAAGTGGCATTGAAGGAAATGGCGACGGGTGAGCAGCAGGAAATGGCATTCGAAGAAATCGCCCAAACCATATTGAAAAAGAAATCACTGGAGGAATAACTATGTCAAGAACGCATTATTGTGGAGAAGTCGATGAAACTGCCATTGGGCAGCGTGTTACATTAAAAGGCTGGGTACAAAAACGCCGCGATTTGGGCGGATTGATTTTTGTGGATGTCCGGGATCGTTCTGGAATCGTGCAAGTTGTCTTCAACCCGGAAATTTCGAAAGAAGCGGCAGCAATCGGCGAATCGCTGCGCAATGAATTCGTGGTTCATATCAACGGACTGGTTGTGGAAAGAGCAGAAGGCCAAATCAATGCAGCCATGAAAACCGGAAAAATCGAAGTGCAGGTAGATCATGCATCCATCATTAACGCAGCTAAAAATCCGCCGTTTGCCATCGAGGACAACACCGATGTCAACGAAGACTTGCGCTTGAAATACCGCTACCTGGATTTACGTCGTCCGGCTATGTATGAAACATTCAAAATGCGTTCAGATATCACCAAATCCATCCGCCGCTTTTTGGACGAAGAAGGGTTTATTGAAGTGGAAACACCGATTTTGACCAAATCGACACCTGAAGGCGCACGCGACTACTTGGTGCCGAGCCGTGTCCATGACGGAGAGTTTTATGCATTGCCGCAGTCGCCGCAGCTTTTCAAACAAATGCTGATGGTATCCGGCTTTGATAAGTATTACCAGATCGCTCGCTGCTTCCGTGACGAGGATCTTCGTGCAGACCGCCAGCCGGAATTCACGCAAATTGATATGGAGATGAGCTTCCAGACGATGGAAGACATTATCGGGATGAACGAACGCCTGATGGTCCAAATGATGAAAGATGTCAAAAAAATCGACATTGAACCGACATTCCAGCGCATGAGCTATACAGAAGCGATGGACCGTTACGGTTCGGATAAACCGGATGTACGCTTCGGGCTTGAATTGGTCGACGTATCAGACCTGGTAAAAGATTCAGCGTTCAAAGTCTTTACCGGAGCGATCGAAAACGGCGGCCAGGTAAAACTGATCAACGTTAAAGGACAGGCTGCCAACTATTCACGCAAAGACATTGATGCGCTTGGCGCATTTGCTGCAGTTTACGGAGCAAAAGGGCTGGCTTGGCTTAAAGTCGAAGAAGAAGGCGTCAAAGGACCGATTGCCAAATTCTTTGAAGGCGAAGCGGCAACTGCTTTGACAGAACGCGCACAAGCAGAAGCAGGGGATTTATTGCTGTTTGTTGCAGATAAGAAGACCGTAGTGGCAGATGCACTTGGCGCACTTCGTTTGAAGTTCGGCAAAGAGCTTGGCCTAATCGACAACTCGATCTACAAATTCTTGTGGATTACAGACTGGCCGCTGTTGGAGTACGATGATAAAGATGGCCGCTACTATGCAGCACACCATCCATTCACAATGCCATTTGAAGAAGACCTGGATAAATTGGCAACTGAGCCGCAGAATGTCCGCGCGCAAGCATATGACCTTGTCTTGAACGGCTATGAACTAGGCGGGGGATCTTCCCGTATTTACCGTCGCGAAATCCAAGAGCAGATGTTTGAAGTGCTTGGCTTCAGCAAAGAAGAAGCCAATGAGCAATTCGGTTTCCTGATGGAAGCATTTGAATATGGAACGCCTCCGCATGGCGGAATCGCATTCGGCCTGGATCGTCTTGTCATGCTGCTTTCTGGACGGACTAACCTGCGCGACACCATTGCTTTCCCGAAAACAGCGAGCGCAAGCGACCTGTTGACAAACGCCCCAAGCCCGGTTTCAGGTGCTCAACTTGAGGAATTAAGCTTAGCGCTGAACATTCAGAATAATAAAAAAGTAACAGAGTAAAAGACTTGTCTAAATAAAAAAGGTGTGCTAACATACGGTTATAGAGAATCCTGATGTGTTCGTTTTAAGCAATTCGATTTTGACCCAACATTATGTCGTCGGGAGATCGAATTTCACCATGGCTAACATGCCTTAACGGGAAGTTATAAGTGGTGAAGAGATCACCCACCTGCTTTCAGCGGGTTCAAACGATGCGCACCAACAAAAACGGCACGATTGGGATTCCTAATAAAAAATCATTTTTATCCCTTCGACAATTAATTGTCGAAGGGATTTTTATTGTGTATAATCCCTATTATGCGTATCAACTTTGAAAGGCAGTGACTTCATGTTACACCAATTCTCAAGAAATGAATTAGCAGTAGGAAAAGAAGGAATCGATTTACTCAAAAATTCAACCGTCGCCATTTTGGGCATTGGAGGCGTTGGTTCATTCGCGGCGGAAGCTTGTGCACGAAGCGGTGTAGGCACGATCATCCTTGTGGACAAGGATAATGTCGACATCACCAATATCAACCGGCAGCTGGTCGCCAATTTGTCGACCGTCGGCAAGTCTAAAGCGGGGGTCATGAAAGATCGGATCGCTGACATCAATACAGAATGCAAGGTAATTTCCCTGCATATGTTTTATACCGAAGAAACGTATGAAGAATTTTTCAGCTACCAACCGGATTATGTAATCGATGCATCCGATACGATGATCTACAAGGTTCATTTGATGGAAGAATGCTACAGACGCGGCATTAAGATCATCGCCAGTATGGGAGCAGCAAATAAAACCGATCCAACACGTTTTAAGATTGCGGATATCTCCAAGACCCATACGGATCCACTGGCAAAAATCATCCGCAAAAAATTGCGCCAGGCCGGAATCTATAAAGGCATCCCGGTCGTCTTTTCAGACGAAAGCCCGATCATTGTCCGTGAAGATGTGGTCGGCAATGTCGGGAAGCCTGATGCGGCTATCCGAAAAGCACAAATGCCACCGTCCTCGAACGCTTTTGCACCATCGACAGTCGGCTTGATTGCGGCAAGTTGGGTAGTCAATGACATCACGAAATCTATTCCAATTAACCGCGTCCGCATGAATTAATATCCAGCCGGCTCACTCCTGAGCCGGCTTTTCTCTGTCTTTTTGATGGAATGGAGAAATAAAAAAACCATTTCCAATTTAGGAAATGGCTGATGTCATGCTGATTTCATTTTTTGTTTTTCCGAAAACTTCTCAGTTTTTCGTAGATGCCGGCGAACTTTTTCTCTTCTCCGGCGATGACCGGTTTATAGAACTCGGCTGATTTCACTTCTTTCGGCAAATAATCCTGATCGGTCCAGCCGCCGAACGATCCAATCGGTGTATCGTGTGGATAGCGGTAGCCGCCGTGGCCAAGTTCAGCGCTTCCGGCGTAATGCGTGTCCCGCAAATGCATCGGAATATCGCCAACCTCGCCTTTATTAATGGCAGCAGTAGCAGCATCAATTGCTTTATAAGCTGAATTGGATTTCTCGGACAGGCACATTTCGGCCACAGCTTGAGCAAGTGGAATGCGCGCTTCCGGCAGGCCGAGACGGTCAGCTGCCTGGCAAGCCGCCAGTACATGTCCGCCGACTGCAGGGTTGGCAAGTCCAATGTCCTCATAGGCCATCACCAGCAAGCGGCGTGTGACCGCGGTCAAGTCGCCGTTTTCCAATAGATGCGCCAAATAATACATAGCGGCGTTGACGTCGCTGCCGCGTACCGATTTTTGCAGCGCAGACAGCAGGTTAAAGTAATGGGAGCCTTTTTTATCGCCGAACACGCCGACACGCTTGATCATCTGCTCGACCATCTGATCTTCGACGATAAATTTGCCGTCGCGTTCATCAGAAGCGATAACAATCGATTCCAGCATCGTCAACGCTTTGCGGGCGTCGCCGTTGGTGCCTTCTGCAATGCGTTCGACTTGTTTTTCGGAAATGTCGATTTGTTCATTGCCGAGGCCGCGCTTTGGATCGGTCAAGGCAGAATTCAATAGTTGGACAATATCTTCATGCGACAAGCGCTTCAGCTGTTTGATCTCCCCACAGCGAGAGCGGATGGCCGGATTGACATCGTGGAACGGATTTTCCGTCGTTGCTCCGATAAGAACGATCGAACCGCTTTCGACATGCGGCAATAGGGCATCCTGCTGCAATTTATTGAAGCGGTGGATTTCATCCAAAAATAACAAAACTTTTCCGGTCATCCGTGATTCCGTCACGACTTCTTCGACATCTTTTTTGCCGGAAGTAGTGGCGTTCAATGCGATGAAGGGCAAATTGGAGGTGCCGGCGATGGCATGGGCAATGGAGGTTTTGCCGATTCCCGGCTCCCCGTAAAGCAGCATCGAAGGTACATGGCCATTGCTGATCATTTTATATAGAGCCGTATGCGGCCCAATGACGTCTCTTTGTCCGACGACTTCGTCGATGGTCCGGGGGCGCATACGGAAAGCTAAAGGTTCGTTATGCATAAGAAAACTCCTTCCGTACATTCGTTCTATCAGTATAGCGTTTGAGGTTTCAAAAGTCATTGCAAGTCCATTCGGCCCGAATTATGCTATACTGTTTTGAAGAATATTGGAATTTATTTAGAGTGAATCAAAGTATTTATCTTTTGCAAATCACACCGGTCGTTTTGGGTATAGCTCCCGCAGAAAGCCAAGCAAATTGCATTTGTCTTCCTGCTTTGCTTAGCCCTTGGATGCGCCGGCGTTGAAAGTGATTTTCTTGTGCTTGCTGGTAGATATGGCGTTAGCTGAGAACCCTTAAAATTTGCATAGTGAGAGTGTAGCAATTGCTTTTGTTCTTCCGCTTTCTCTCGTACTTTGTAGTGTATTAATTAAAGCTTGGATTATTTTATTCGCGACATAGTTACAGGATGTTTAGAAGAATGAGCGCAAGGCGGCAAAGTCTTTGTCCGTCTGCAGCGGTTTCTTCGGTTTAAGTATCTTATCGATTTTAAACAGAATGATCTTTAGTTCAATTTATCAAACTTAGAGGTGTAATGATGAAAATATCAACCAAAGGCCGTTACGGTCTGACGATAATGATCGAATTGGGAAAACAGTACGGCGAAGGTCCGATGCCGCTGCGCAAGATTGCGGCAGAAAATGAGTTGTCGGAGGCTTATCTGGAACAGCTGGTGGGGCCGTTGCGCAACTCCGGACTTGTTAAAAGTGTCCGCGGGGCATACGGCGGTTATATGCTGACACGCCATCCAAGAGATATTTCCGCAGGAGACGTCATCCGTGTCCTGGAAGGTCCGATCCAACCGGTAGAAGGTATTGAAGATGAAAAGCAACCGCAGCGTGAGCTGTGGGTGCGCATCCGTGATGCCGTAAAAAATGTGCTTGATACGACGACCATCGAAGATTTGGCAAAGGCTAACAACGATGAGACCAAAAATTACATGTACTATATATAAGGGAGTTAACAGATCATGAAACGAATTTATTTAGACCATGCAGCGACTTCGCCAATGCATCCGGAAGTTGTCGCGACTTTTTCCGAAGCACTTGGAACGGTCTACGGCAATCCTTCAAGCATCCATGGAACCGGAAGAGCAGCACGGAAAGAGTTGGACGATGCACGTAAATTATTGGCAGGCAGCATTGGGGCTGATGACAATGAGATCATTTTTACTAGCGGCGGAACGGAAGCAGATAACTTGGCGATCTTCGGCACCGCAGCCAAAAAAAGCGGCAAGCACATCATCACGACGATGATTGAGCATCATGCTGTTTTGCATGCCTGCGAGAAGCTGGAGCGCGAAGGATACGATGTAACGTATTTACCGGTTGGCGAAAATGGCCGTGTGCGAGCAGAAGACGTGAAAAATGCGCTGCGTGACGATACAATTCTAGTGTCGGTCATGTTGGGCAACAATGAAGTCGGCACGATGCAGCCCATCGCTGAAATTGGGGAACTTCTGAAAGAAACAGATGTCACGTTCCACACGGATGCCGTACAAGCTTACGGTGTTTTGCCGATCGACGTGGATAGCTTGAACGTCGATCTTTTATCGGTATCCGGCCATAAACTTAACGGTCCTAAAGGCATTGGTTACCTGTATCAGCGAAAAGGGACGTCATTAGCTCCATTGCTGTACGGTGGAGAACAGGAACGAAAGCGCCGCGCGGGAACTGAAAACGTGCCGGCAATTTCTGCGTTAGCCAAAGCTGTAGAAATTTCATTGGCGACTATGACAGAAAAATCAGCTGCTTATGAACAATACAAAACGATCTTCAAGTCAGCTTTAGACCAACAAGGCGTAGACTATAAGGAAAACGGCAGCGATCAATTGCCGCATATTCTGAATCTCAGCATTTCGGGGATTGAAATCGAGTCGTTTCTGGTCAACTTGGATTTAGCAGGAATATCAGCCTCCAGCGGATCTGCTTGTACGGCAGGGTCTATTGATCCTTCCCATGTGCTCGTTGCGATGTACGGAGAACAGGCTGTTGAAAGCCGCAATTCGATCCGGTTCAGTTTCGGTATCGGTTTGACGACGGAAGATATAGAACAAGCTGCCGCAAAGACAGCTCAAATCAGCCAGCGTTTGGCGTTAAAATGAAAAGGTGAGAAAAAATGACTGCAAAAGCACCACAAGATACACGTGTTGTCGTCGGCATGTCCGGAGGGGTCGACTCTTCGGTTGCCGCATATTTATTAAAGGAACAAGGCTATGACGTCATCGGCATTTTTATGAAAAACTGGGATGATACCGATGAAAATGGCTTCTGCACAGCTACAGAAGATTACGAAGACGTCATCCGCGTCTGCAACCAGATTGGCATTCCGTATTACGCCGTCAATTTCGAAAAGCAATACTGGGACAAAGTCTTTACGTATTTCCTGGAAGAATACAAAGCGGGACGGACACCAAATCCGGATGTCATGTGCAATAAAGAAATCAAATTCAAAGCATTTCTTGAGCACGCTTTGAGCTTGGGTGCAGATTATTTGGCGACGGGCCATTATGCACAGGTGGAGCACGCGGAAAACGGCGAAACAAAAATGCTTCGCGGCAAAGACAATAACAAGGATCAAACCTATTTCCTTAACCAATTGGATCAAGGTCAATTATCAAAAGTAATGTTCCCGATCGGTCACATGGAAAAGAAAAAAGTCCGTGAAATTGCATTAGAAGCAGGACTTGCGACAGCGACGAAAAAAGATTCAACAGGCATCTGCTTTATTGGTGAACGCAATTTCAAGGAATTCCTAGGTCAATACCTGCCAGCTCAGCCTGGAGTGATGGAAACCTTGGAAGGCGTCAAAATGGGGACGCATGACGGCTTGATGTATTACACAATCGGCCAAAGACAGGGACTTGGAATCGGCGGCGCGGGCGACCCGTGGTTCGTTATCGGAAAAGACCTGGAGAAGAATGTTTTATACGTCGGACAAAATATTCAACACGAAGCCCTTTTCTCTGACAGCCTGACTGCGGTAAACTTAAGCTTCACGTCGAATACGGCACCTACAGGAATTTTAGAATGCACAGCGAAATTCCGCTACCGCCAACAAGACATCGGTGTTACTGTGGAGTTCAAAGGCGAAGAAGCGATCGTCACTTTCGCAGAACCGGTTCGTGCCATTACACCAGGCCAGGCAGTTGTCTTTTATGACGGCGAAGTCTGCTTGGGCGGGGGCACCATCGACCGCGTCTATAAAAACGGCGCACGTTTGGAATATGTAGGCTAATGGGAGAGACAGCAATGAATTATAACGAAATCGGCATACAGGCATTACAGGAAGGCAATACCGAAGAAGCGATCAAAGCATTTACACAAGCCATTGAAGAACAGCCGGACAACCCGCTTGGCTATATCAACTTTGGCCATGTGTTGACTTCAATGGACGAAATCGACCGTGCAGAGCGGTTTTTCCAAAAAGCGATTACTCTGGATGAAACATCAGCGACTGCCTACTATGGGCTGGCTAATCTGTATTTCAATTCAGAGCGCTACGCGGAAGCATTGAAATTATATGAAAAAGCATTGCAATACGAATTGGAAGGCGCCGATGCGCATTTCATGATCGGCAAATGCTTTGAAAAACTGGAGCAGCCGAAATTGGCGCTGCCGTACCTTCAGCGCGCAATGGAACTGGATGAAAACGATGTCCAAGCCCGTTTGAGCTACGGTATTACTTTGGCCTCGATGGAAATGTTCGAACTTGCAGAACCGCAGTTTCTAGAAGTGCTTGAAAGAGATCCAAACCATTCAGACGCTCATTACAACCTGGGGGTTCTCTATGCGGTTTCCACGAATCGTACAGAAGATGCCATGCACCATTTAAAACAGGCCTATACACTTGATGAACGAAATGAAATGGCGCGCTACGCCTACGATATGATTGCAACGACACTGGAATAGCCACGTGAAAAGGAGACGACAGAAATGACCGGACAAATCGATTTATTTCATGAAGAAAAGCAGTTTGTATTAGGGCGTCCTGTCGTCTCGATTTTTCACAATCCCCAAAATTTATTCTCCATCGCGAAAGTGAAGATTCAGGAAACCAATACCCCCTATACCGAAAAAGAAATTATTGTATCAGGTTATTTTCCGATGCTGTCGCTTGAGGAACAGTACCGTTTTACCGGAGTGGTAAAAAATCATCCCCGCTACGGTGTTCAATTTCAAGTAGAGACGTTCACCAAAGAAGTGCCGGAAACTGAGCAGGGGATTATCCATTACCTGTCCAGTGAAATGTTCAATGGCATTGGCCGGAAAACGGCCGAGACAATCGTTAAAAAGCTCGGAAAAGACGCTATCAAAAAGATATTGGAAGATCCGGATGCATTGGATAAAGTGCCTCGTCTGTCGGATGATAAAAAAGAAACCATCCGTGCGACATTGCAGATGAACCTTGGCCTTGAACGGGTTATGATCCAGCTCAATGATTGGGGCTTTGGCCCACAAGTCGGTATGCGGATTTATCAGGCTTACCGGGAAGAGACCATCGATATCCTGACAAAAAACCCGTTCCAATTGATCGAAGAGATCGAAGGGATCGGTTTCCAGCGTGCCGATGAACTGGGAATGAAACTCGGCATCACCGGCAGTCACCCGGACCGGATCAAAGCTTCGATTCTGCACATCCTTAACCAGGCATCGCTTTCTGATGGCCATGTATATGTTGATGCCAAGACCTTGATTCCGATGGTGAAAGAGATGCTCGAATCACGCCAGCAGGAAGAAATTCCAGTCGAAGCGATTTCTAGAGCGGCGATTGAATTGAATGAAGAAGGCAAAGTCGCTGGTGAGGAAACGCGGCTTTATTTGCCATCTTTGTATTATTCAGAAGTCGGCATTGCGACCAAACTAGAAACCTTGCTTGCAGAACAGGAAACCCGCACAAAATTCCCGAGTTCAGAGGTCCGTAAAGCACTGGGAGAAGCGGAAGAACGGCTCGGAGTGAATTATGCGGAAACGCAGGTCGATGCCATCGAGAACAGCATTAATTCCTCCGTCATGATTTTGACCGGCGGACCGGGAACAGGGAAGACAACAGTAGTCCGCGGTCTGGTTGAAATCTATGCGGAACTGCATGGCTTGTCATTGGATCCAAAAGAATACGCCAAGAAAAAAGAGCCGTTTCCGATTATCCTTGCAGCACCAACCGGACGTGCTGCCAAGCGATTGAGCGAATCGACGGATTTGCCGGCCATGACTATTCACCGGCTGCTTGGTTTTAACGGGCAAGAAAAAGACGAAGAAACCGAAAAAGAAATCGAAGGCAAACTGATCATCATTGATGAGATGTCAATGGTCGATACCTGGCTTGCGCATCAGTTGCTGAAGGCAGTACCGGAAGATGCCCAACTGATATTCGTCGGGGATCAGGACCAATTGCCGCCGGTCGGACCGGGGCAGGTGCTGCGGGATCTGCTCGAATCAAAACGGATCCCCACTGTGGAATTGACCGATATTTACCGCCAGTCATCAGGTTCGTCAATCATCGAATTGGCACATCAGATGAAAAATGGCCAATTGCCGGAAGACATAACCGCCAAAACGGCAGACCGCTCCTTTATCAAAGCAGGCATCGACCAAATTCCTTCTGTTGTGGAAAAAGTAGTGAAGAGCGCCTTGTCAAAAGGCCATTCCATCAAAGATGTTCAAGTGTTGGCCCCTATGTATAAAGGGCCTGCTGGAATCGATGCATTGAACCGGATGATCCAGGAAATGGTCAACCCAAACACGGATGGCAAACGGAAAGAGCTGGTATTCGGCGACGTCACCTACCGCATCGGCGATAAAATCCTGCAGCTCGTCAATCAGCCCGAAAGCAATGTCTTCAACGGCGATATGGGCGAAGTTGTAGCGATCCTAAAAGCGAAAGAAACGGTCGAAAAGCAGGACATGCTGGTGGCGTCTTTTGACGGCATCGAAGTGACGTACGAGCGAAGCGACTTGAACCAGCTGACGCTCGCCTACTGCTGTTCGATTCACAAATCGCAGGGCTCTGAATTCTCTACCGTCATTATGCCTGTTGTCCGCGGCTACATGAAAATGCTGCGGCGCAATCTGCTCTATACAGGTATTACCCGAAGCAAAGACTTCCTCATCCTGTGCGGCGATCCGAGCGTTTTCCGTTACGGCGTCGAACGGACAGACGATGCACAGCGGATGACCACTTTGAAAAATCGCTTAGCAGTCGCTGCCGAGGAACCGAAGACCGAAGAGCAAACACAGCAAAAAGCTGAAGCCAAACAAAGTGGACCCGTCAGCCTGACCAATGAAAACGTCCACGCCATTCACCCGATGATCGGCATGGAAGGCATCACGCCACAGAAATTTATGCAAGTTTGATGTTAAAAATTGCAAAGGTAGATTAGGCTTTGATATTCCACAAAACAGCGGAAATTGGCTAAAAACCGCCTGCTCCTATACGGCTAAGCTTGCTTCGATGGAAAGATATTAATAGTACTATTTCGGTCAGTTTCTTTCCTAAAGAATTAACAGAAGCTAAAGACTCTGAATAGAACATGGTGAAGGAAGAGGTTCGGCGGTATCCGTGGAAACCTTATTTTTTCTAAACTAGTTGCTTGGAGTGCAGGTGCTCGACTCCTGCGGAATAGTGAGACGACCGAGACCCCGCAGGGAGCATAGCGACTGAGGAGGCTTGGGCGCGAACCCGCGGAAAGCGAGCGCCGGAACGGAAAGCAGCCATTTCAACGAAAAAGATGCTTAACTAAGGATAAGACAGCTTCTGCCTGAAGCGATTTTTTCACCCTTCTATTGACATGACTCAAAGCTTTTTCTATAATTCAAATTAGACTGATAGACAAACACATTGATGGAGACAGTATAAAATCGCATCCGGACAGAAACGGGACCCGCTGGCTGAAAGGCCCCGACGACATACGATTTTAGAAAGCTACTCCGGAGTGCAGCTAATCCCTGCCGTTGAACCGCGTTAAGGTGTTCGAGAGACACGGAGCTTCATGGTCCGTGTAACTAGGGTGGTACCGCGAATAAAGCCTTCGTCCCTTTTTTGGGATGGGGGCTTTTTATTATGTTAAGGAGGAAAAATAGATGAAAAATTTAAAAGCTGAAGACATTAGGCAGTTGTATCTCGACTTCTTTAAAGAAAAGGGCCACGACCAGGAGCCCAGTGCGCCTCTTGTCCCTTTTGAAGATCCGTCTTTGCTGTGGATCAACAGTGGTGTAGCGACTCTGAAGAAATATTTTGATGGCCGGGTTATTCCCGAAAATCCACGGATCGTCAACGCACAAAAGTCGATTCGCACTAATGATATTGAAAATGTCGGCAAAACAGCACGTCACCATACATTCTTTGAAATGCTTGGGAATTTTTCAATCGGTGAATACTTCAAGACTGAAGCGATTCATTGGGCTTGGGAATTTCTGACGGACGACAAATGGATTGGGTTTGATGCCGAGAAGTTATCCGTGACCATCCATCCGGAGGACGAAGAAGCATATGATATTTGGTTGAACGAAGTCGGCGTTCCGGCTGAGCGCATCATCCGCCTGGAAGGCAACTTCTGGGATATCGGTGAAGGCCCAAGCGGACCGAACTCTGAAATTTTCTACGACCGCGGCGAAAGCTATGGAAATGACTTAAACGACCCTGAATTGTACCCGGGTGGGGAAAACGACCGTTACCTGGAAATTTGGAACTTGGTCTTCTCGCAATTCAACCATAATCCAGATCATACCTACACACCGCTGCCAAAGCAGAACATCGATACGGGTATGGGCTTGGAGCGTATAGCTTCTGTGGTCCAGGACGTACCGACCAATTACGATACGGACTTATTCGTGCCGATCATCCAAAAAACCGAAGGAATTTCCGGTAAGAAATACGGCGAAGATGCCGAGATGGATATGGCTTTCAAGGTGATCGCCGACCACATCCGCACCGTGGCATTTGCTATTGGAGACGGGGCATTGCCATCAAATGAAGGCCGTGGTTATGTATTGCGCCGCTTGCTTCGCCGCGCTGTCCGCTATGCGAAGAAGTTGGGTGTCGAAAAACCATTTCTTTATGAATTGGTACCGGTCGTCGGTGATATCATGAAAAACTTCTATCCGGAAGTAAATGACAAGCAGGACTTTATTATTCGTGTCATGAAGTTGGAAGAAGAGCGTTTTCACGAAACACTTCATGACGGATTGGCCATTCTATCGTCGGTTGTGGAAAAACAAAAAGCAGCTGGCCAGTCGGAAATTCCGGGCGAAGATGCATTCCGCCTGTATGACACGTATGGGTTCCCGGTAGAGCTGACCGAAGAATATGCGGAAGAAGAAGGCATGGCAATCGATCATGAAGGCTTTGAAGCAGCAATGCAGGCACAGCGCGACCGCGCAAGAAAAGCCCGCCAAAATGTCAATTCCATGCAGACACAATCCGAAGTGCTGGGGAATATTAAAGAAGCCAGCGAATTTATCGGCTACAGCCAAACGGTATCGGATGCAGAAATATTGTACATCATCAAAGACGGTGAGCTTGCGGACAGCGCACATGAAGGCGAAGAAGTCCAAGTCATCTTGAATCAGACGCCTTTCTACGCTGAAAGTGGCGGACAGATAGCAGACCGTGGAATTTTGAGCAACGATTTGGTTCAAGCGGCTGTGCTGGATGTCAAAAAAGCGCCGAATGGCCAGAACCTGCATTCAGTGCGCGTAGAGACTGGCGAGTTGACGAAGTCGACAGTGCATGCTCAGGTAGATGCATCCGAACGCCGCCACACCGTGAAAAACCATACAGCAACGCACCTTCTGCACCAAGCGCTGAAAGATGTATTGGGTACGCACGTCAACCAGGCTGGATCTTATGTAGGGCCTGATCGCCTGCGTTTTGACTTCTCTCATTTCGGCCAAGTGACAAATGAGGAACTGGAGACAATTGAGCAGATCGTCAATGAAAAAGTGTGGGAAGGCATTGCGGTTCAGACCGGCTACCACAACTTGCAAGAAGCAAAAGAAATGGGTGCCATGGCATTGTTTGGCGAAAAATACGGCGATGTTGTCCGCGTCGTTGAAATCGGAGGCTATTCATTAGAGCTTTGCGGAGGCGTCCATGTTGTCAACACTTCAGAAATCGGCTTGTTCAAGATCGTTTCAGAAGGCGGCATCGGTGCGGGTATTCGCAGAATTGAAGCGTTGACCGGCAAAGGCGCTTATAACAGCCTGAAAGACAGCGAACAGGTTCTGGAACAGGCGGCAGGGCTACTGAAATCTTCTCCAAAAGACATGATTCAGAAAGTCCAGTCAGTCCAAGCAGAAATGAAATCCCTGCAGCGTGAAAATGAATCCTTGCTTGCTAAAATTTCCAATGCACAATCTACAGGTATTCTGGATCGTGCGCAAAAAGTGGGCGACATCACCGTCTTGTCGGTAAAAGTTGAAGCGAAAGACAACAACCAGCTGCGTCAGATGATGGATGACCTGAAAACGAAAATTGACAAAGCGGTCATTGTTTTAGGTGCAACAGACGGTGACAAGGTCATGCTTGCTGCAGGAGTGACAAAAGATTTGGCTGGCGGGAACTACCATGCCGGAAAAATCGTCAAACATGTAGCAGAGCAATGTGGCGGAAAAGGCGGAGGCCGTCCGGACATGGCGATGGCAGGCGCAAAAGATGCCGGGAAACTGGAATCGGCGCTCGAATCAGTGTACAGCTTAGTTAAATAGGTTTAATAAATCCACGCTATCGGTTATAATGGAAAACAGACAGCAGGAGCAATTATTCCTATTCAAAATCCGAAAGCGAGGTGCTTGTCGTGAGTTCATTTGATCGAACTATGAAATTCGATTCGTCTGATGAGTCGATGGAGCAGGAAGTGAAGCAGGTGATGCTTCAAGTCCATGCTGCACTTGAAGAAAAAGGTTATAACCCGATCAATCAGATTGTCGGATATTTATTATCAGGTGATCCGGCTTATATTCCTCGCCACCAGGATGCGCGAAATATGATTCGCAAACTAGAACGGGATGAAATTCTGGAAGAACTGGTAAAGTTCTATATCAAGAAGAATAACGGGGAATAATGATGCGCATAATGGGACTTGACGTCGGTTCGAAAACAATCGGAGTCGCAATCAGCGATCCGATGGGCTGGACAGCCCAAGGAATCGAAACCGTCAAAATAAATGAAGCGATCGAAGAATTTGGAATGGACCGTCTCGGCGAACTGATCAAGCAATATGAAGTGACCGAAGCGGTTGTCGGTTATCCGAAAAACATGAACAATTCAATCGGCCCGCGTGCTGAAGCATCTGAAAGATTTGCAGCTTTGCTGAAAGAAGCGTATAGTATACCGGTGGTCCTATGGGATGAACGGCTTACGACGTCGGCAGCAGAGAAGATGTTGATCTCCGCTGATGTCAGCCGCAAAAATCGCAAAAAAGTGATCGACAAGATGGCGGCAGTCATGATTTTGCAAGGCTATCTTGATTTTAAAAAATAATGAGGTGACGCAAATGGAACACGGACAAGAGCACATTACAGTCGTTGATGAAAACGGCAACGAACAATTATTTGAAGTATTGTTTACATTTGAATCAGCTGACTTCGGAAAATCATACGTTTTGTATTTCCCGGTAGGCGCTGAAGAAGATGAAGAAGGCGAAATTGAAATTCATGCATCTTCCTTTACCGAAAATCCTGACTCAGATGATACTGTAGGCGGCGGCGAGCTTCGCCCAGTTGAAACTGATGCAGAGTGGGACATGATCGAAGAAATGCTGAACACGTTCCTTGACGAAGAAGAAGAAAACGAAGAGCTTTAAAATTGGGAGGGACGGAATTGATTGCTGATTCCGTCTTTTTCTTTTGTGCGCTTTTCTTGTATACTGTTAGAAGTTGGACATTTTCAGTTCAATTTCTGTAGAAGAGAAAAGCTAGGGGGGGAACCCGTGGAGAAACCGTCAAAAAAAGAGATTATGTTTGAGAGAATGTCAGAAAAGAAGAAGGAAGTGAGAGTCGTCCGACGCATCGTATTGATAGTTACGCTGATTCTATTAATCATTATCGGAATAGCAGGCTTCCAAATTTATAATTATGTTTCCAGTGCATTGGAGCCTGTTGATCCGGATTCAGAAGAAATTATTTCTGTTGAAGTGCCGATTGGATCAGGTCTCGACAGCATTGCGACATTGCTTGAAGAAAACGGCGTTATTGAAGATGCGCGTATATACAAGTACTACGTGAAATTCAACAACGAATCAGAGTTTCAGGCAGGTACGTATGATCTGATGCCGTCTATGACACTTGATGAGATCACAGAAAGCCTGAAAACCGGCAAGGTCTACCGTGAGCCGCTGTTTACGATCAACGTTCCCGAAGGCTTGACCGTAGAACAAATTGCTGAAAATGTCATTGCGGAAAAGACTTCATATACTGCCGAAGAATTTTTGGAGAAAATCCAAGATCCTGCATACATCGAAGAATTGATGATCAAATACCCTGATTTGCTGACAGAAGAAATATTGGGCGAAGATGTCCGTTACGCGCTTGAAGGATATCTGTTCCCGGCAACTTATCCAATCTTCGAAGAAGATCCACCATTAACGCTTCTTATTGAACAGATGCTGAGTACGACACAGGCAAATGTCATGCAGTATCAAAGCGTTTTAGAAGAGCTTGACAAGTCGCCGCATTGGCTGTTGACTTTTGCATCCTTGTTGGAAGAAGAAGCAACAGCCCAGGCAGACCGGCAGACCATTGCCAGTGTGTTTTATAACCGACTGGAAGACGATATGCCGCTGCAGACGGACCCGACAGTTATCTATGCAATGGGCGAGCATAAAGATCGCTTGTTCAATACAGATTACGAGTTTGAACATCCGTACAGCACCTACCAGAACAAAGGATTGCCACCAGGGCCTATTGCCAACGCGGGTGGATCTTCACTCGAAGCGGTACTTGATCCCGCTGACACCGATTATTTCTATTTCCTGGCTGATTCCGAAGGCAAGAACTATTTTGCCAAAACATATGAAGAGCATTTAGCCAACCGGGATGAACATATCGGAAACTAAAACCACCGAGAAGGAAGCGTCCTCGCTTTCCTTCTCTTTTTATGGTAAAATTTGAAGTAATTTTTGCGGAGTCGAAAAGGAGCATTCCAGTATGGCGAACAATCAATTATCAACGACGCTTGAAGCGATTCAGGCTTATGCTGCTGCGCATCATGTGCCTATTATGGAAGAGCAGGGCATGGAGGAACTGCTGGATTTGTTAAAAGATCAGCAACCTGAGAAGATACTGGAAATTGGTGCGGCAATCGGTTTTTCAGCGATAAAAATGGCGGAAGCTTTACCGGCTTGTACAGTAGATACAATTGAACGCGATGATTCCAGGTATCAAAAAGCGGTGGAATTTATTGCGCAAACGGGGCTGCAGGATCGCATCCGCATTTTTCATGCAGATGCACTGGCACTTGAGTTGTCTACTCTCAATGCGCAGTATGACGCCATTTTCATTGATGCGGCAAAAGGGCAATATGAACGCTTTTTCAATAAGTACGAAGCGTTATTGCCAACAGGCGGAATCATATACTGCGATAATATGGCCATGCATGGCCTTTCGGATATTCCAATAGCTGAGGTGCCAAGAAGAAAGCGGACAATGATCCGCAATCTGGCGGCTTTTAAGGAACAGATGCTCAATCACCCTCATTATGACACGGAGTTACTGTCTTCGGGAGACGGCATTATGATCTGCAGAAAGAAATGAATAAACTAAAAGAGGTTGGCAAGGAGCTAAATAACATGTCTAAAAAAAGGCCGGTCGTTATTGGGATCGCAGGAGGTTCTGGCTCGGGTAAAACGAGTGTAACGAACTCCATCTATGAAGTATTTAAAGAAAACTCAGTGGTAGTAATCGAGCAGGATTATTATTACAAAGATCAAAGCCATTTGGCTTTTGAAGAGCGGTTGGAAACAAACTATGACCATCCATTGGCATTTGATACTGATTTGCTGATTGAGCATATCAATGAGTTGCTTGAGCGCCGTCCAATCGAAAAACCGGTCTATAATTATGCAATTCATACTCGTGCAGAAGAAACGGTGTTAATAGAACCGAAAGATGTTATCATTCTTGAAGGCATCTTAGTGCTCGAAGATGTGCGCTTGCGTGAATTGATGGATATAAAACTTTTTGTCGACACAGATGGCGATTTGAGGATCATCCGCCGTTTGCTGCGTGATATCAATGAACGCGGACGAACCATTGATTCCGTCATTGAACAATATCTGACTGTTGTCCGTCCGATGCACAATCAATTTATCGAACCGACAAAGCGTTATGCAGATGTTATTATCCCAGAAGGCGGACAAAATGAAGTGGCAATTGATTTAATGGTCACAAAAATCAAAACTATTCTTGAATAGATTGACAATCTATAATATGATGAGACCAGACTGACGGTTGCATATGTGCATCCAGGTCAGCAGTTGAAGGAGTGGAAACAATGGCTAACGAAAAACAATTTCCAATGACAGCTGCAGGAAAGCAGAAGTTGGAAGATGAACTGGACTTTCTGAAAACGATTAAACGTAAAGAAGTAGTTGAACGAATTAAAATCGCCCGTGATTTTGGTGATTTGTCTGAGAATGCAGAGTATGACTCTGCAAAAGAAGATCAGGCTTTTGTAGAAGGCCGTATCTCAACACTTGAATCGATGATCCGCAATGCGGTTATCATAAATGAAAATGAATCAAATAGAGATATCGTTCGGTTAGGTACGACTGTAACCTTTATAGAAGTTCCAGATGGCGATAAAGAATCCTACACAATTGTTGGATCAGCTGAAGCGGATCCTTTAGAAGGCCGCATTTCAAATGATTCCCCGATTGCGAAAAGCATGATTGGCCGTACGATTGGTGAAAACGTCAAAGTTTTGACACCAGGCGGAGAAATGGAAATCAAGATTGTTTCAATCACGTGATAAAGCGGCCATTCTGTAAAAGGGGATGGCCGTTTCTCATTATTTATACTTTAACTGAAACGAAACTATCGCTAAAACGTCAAATTTGTCATACTGGATTTATGGTAAACTATTGAGAAAGGGGGACATCTAATGACTAACGAAGAAAAACCATATCCCTCTCGTTTGAAGAAAAAGAAAGACAAAAGCCGGTCAAATTCCATATTAAATATTATGATCGGTCTGGTATTTGCATTGATTCTCATTATCGGAGTTTCTATGCTGTTTAGTGGAGGGGACAATCAGGCAAGTGAGTCTGAAGAAGTAGCAATCTCAACTGGAACCGAACAACAAACGAGTGGCTCTGAAGACGGTGAAAGTGCAAGTGCCGGTGACGAGGATGAAGACGCTGAAGCCAAAGCGGAAGAAGCAGCCAAGAAAGCTGAAGAAGAGGCAAAAGCTAAAGAAGAAGCAGAAAAGAAAGCTGAAGAAGAAGCAAAAGCTAAAGAAAAAGAGGGATCTGTCACAAAAGGCGGGACCATTACACGTGAGGATTCAAGCGATCCGATAGTAGAAGAAACAGTCATCAATACAAGTTGGGAGCCGGTTGGCACCAAGCAGAAAGGTGACCATGTCTCTGTCTACCAAAAAGATTCTGTGGATTGGAAAGAAAAAGTGAATGCAGTTTCTTATGCTACGGGTCTTGATCCAAACAATATGTATGTCATGATGATCAAAAATGGCGGCGGTCCGCAAAAATCAATCGCGACTGTGCAGTCTAAAGACGAATCCGAGAAATACCGTGTCCACATGGAATGGGTAGACGGCGAAGGCTGGAAGCCAGTGAAGATGGATGTTTTGAAAACACTGGAAGGCGCCTATTAATAATGGCGTCTTTTTCTTTGTTATAATATTAAGTTGAACTTAAGAAACAAGCTTTTACACATCGCTTCGGCCGCTTTAGGTAGGGCAAAGACAACTGCTCCTGCGCAAGCTCGTCGCAAATGAGGTCCCAGGAATGCCTGGTCCCTCATTGGCTCCCGCAAGTAGCCGGGCAAAGGACGCCTGTCTTCTTACTTCGCCTAGCCCCTGGACGCGCCTGCGCTAAGAAATGTATTATTATGATACGAGTACTTTTTTTGCTGGTTTCATAAACGATATGGGGCAAAGCAGCGAAGCGATATAAAATAAATCCACTCGGGCAAGCCCTTGGCAGCTGCCGTCGCGACGTCCTGTCGCACCAGCTGCATGACCCGCATCCTGCGGGCCCGAAAGCGGAGCTGTTTTGGGGAATATCAGCAGGCGAAGATCATAAGTAACATTTATATGTAATAGGGTATTGACTCAGGTAAGATAAATTGACGCTGGAATGGGGAATAGCAAAATGAAAATCGGTGTAATTGGTGCGATGGAAGAAGAAGTTCAACTATTGAGAAGCGGTCTGGAAAATCCTCAGACGGAAGAAATCGCAAAATGCGAATTTACTTTGGGTACATACGAAGGACAGGAAATCGTTTTGTTGAAAAGTGGCATCGGCAAAGTTAATGCTGCAATGTCAACTACGATTCTTCTGCAGCAATACCGTCCGGATATTGTCATCAACATCGGATCAGCAGGCGGCTTTGACGAAGAACTTGAAGTTGGTGCAGTGGTCATTTCCGATGAAGTACGTCATCATGACGTGGACGTCACGGTCTTTGGCTATGAAATGGGGCAAGTGCCTCAATTGCCTGCCGCGTTCACTTCTAATGAAGAGTTGATCGAATTGGCAGTCAAAGCAGTCAAGGAAATGGGCCAGCATGATTATGCAGTCGGGTTGATTGCAACTGGTGATTCTTTTATGAATGACCCGGAGCGTGTAGCCAAAGTGCGTGAATACTTCCCGACTATGAAAGCGGCAGAAATGGAAGCGGCAGCAGTTGCGCAGGTCTGCTATCAATTTGATGTTGCATTTGTGGTCATCCGAGCCTTATCAGACATTGCCGGAAAAGAATCCTCCATATCATTCGATGAATTTTTGCCGACGGCGGCAAAACATTCTACGGAAATTGTCTTTAACGTGATCAGCCAATTGGCAGCACGCATCTAAGTTGTTCAAGACACAAAAAAGCTGAGGACGTTTTCTCAACGTCGCTCAGCTTTTTTAAACTTTTTTCAAGGTGAATGTGCTAATCATCAATAAGGCACAGATGATGAACAGAAACATGTAGACGACCGGAGAAAAAACCGGCAGCGCAAAATAGGAAAATGTGATAACTGTACCTGCAGCTGTGATTGGCAACCCAGTGAAATATCCGGTGGAATCCGTAATATTGAAGCGCGCTAATCGGAAAGCGCCACATGAGATATAAAGTACAGTGAATACCATTCCGATAAAACCAAAGTCAGATAAGACAAGCTGGTAAATTAAAATTGCGGGGGCAACACCAAAAGATAATATGTCGCTCATCGAATCGAGCTGTTTGCCCAAATCGGATTCCTGATTAAATTTTCTTGCCACCATACCGTCAAAGCGGTCCAAAAAAGCCGCAATAAATATAAATAGCACGCTATAGCTATAAGATCCATTTAAAGTGGCCATAAGAGAAGCTCCGCCAAACAGCATATTACCGATAGTGATGGTATTTGCCGTCTGAGACCTCAACTTTTTTATGGTGTGATCCATTCTTTCTGTTATTAACAATGGAAAACACTCCTTCTTTTTTGTAAACTTGTTCACTCTATTATACTGTGAAAGGTAAAAAAATGGTAGACTATTTTAGCAACGGAGGCATCTCTATGAAAAAATATTTGTACCAGCGTTCAATCGAACTGACGAACGGAGCTTTTACTTCGAATTTGATACGCCAATTTGCTCAATCCAAAAACAGCCGCAGATTTATTCCGGGCTATATCAAAGCCTATCAAATCTTAACGGATGACGTTGAAGAGCCATTGGACTCCTTTCCGACTCTCCACGCTTTTTTTGTGCGTAAACTGACGGTGGATAGCCGACCGGTCTCGTCTGTTTCAGTAGTATCTCCAGTGGACGGGAAAATTGAAATTGCAGGAGATCTTCAGGAAGATGTCCGTTTTCTGGTTAAAGGCCAGCATTATTCCCTAGCCGATTTGTTGGGAGATAAAGATTTGGCTGACCGCTATCATAATGGCAAATATGCAGTTCTTTATTTATCGCCTGCCGATTATCACCGAATTCATAGCCCGGTTGACGGCAAAGTGAAAAAACAATTTGTGCTTGGCAAGAAATCGTATCCGGTCAATGCTGCCGGTCTACAATATGGAAAGGCGCCGATCAGCGGCAATTACCGCATGATAACAGAGCTTGAAACGGCATTTGGTAAGATACTGTTAGTCAAAGTCGGTGCCATGTTTGTCAATTCCATTAAGTTGACGGAAACCGGTAACGACTGGAAAAAAGGAAACGAAATTGGCTATTTCAGTTTCGGTTCCACAGTTGTTCTGTTCTTCGAAAAAGATTCGATCAAATTTGTCGAAGATATGTCCAACGGTCAACGGATCAAGGTGGGAGAAGCGTTAGGAAATATGATATAATCAATAGCATTAAGTTCGAAAACAGGAGTGGGTTGCAGTGTATCAGAATTTTGTACCAAGCCAATATGTAAAAGAAGTTTTTGACATCAAGCCGGAAACATTGATTGAAAAGAATATTAGGGGCATTATCACTGATTTGGATAATACGCTTGTGGAATGGGATCGTCCTGACGCAACGCCGAAATTGATCGAATGGCTGAAATCGATGAAGGATGCTGGTATACAAGTTGTCATCGTCTCCAATAATAAGGAACTGCGTGTAAAATCATTCGCGGATCCATTAGGCATTCCATTTATCCATCAGGCTCGTAAACCGATGGGGCGTGCATTCCGGAAAGCGCTTCGGATTATGGAAGCAAGACGTGATCAGGTAGTGGTAATTGGCGATCAGATGCTGACGGATATTTTTGGCGGCAATCTGAACAAGATGCATACGATTTTGGTCTTGCCAGTAGCTCAATCTGACGGCTTTTTCACGCGCTTCAACCGGAGAGTGGAACGCAGAATTATGAAGAGGTTAAAAGAAAAAGGACAATTGATGTGGGAGGAAGAAAATTGAGTGAAATGCCAACTTGCATCGGATGCGGTGTACAGATTCAAACTGAGAATAAAGAAGAGGTAGGATATGCTCCGCCATCTTCGTTAGAAAAAGAAGAAATTATTTGCCAGCGGTGCTTCCGTCTGAAAAACTACAACGAACTTCAACCGGTTTCTTTAACGGATGATGATTTTTTACGGATTTTAAATGGCTTAGGGGAACGCGAAGGCCTGATCGTAAAAATTGTTGATATTTTTGACTTTAATGGCAGCTGGCTTCCAGGCCTTCACCGTTTTGTAGGGAATAATAACATTCTGTTGATTGCCAATAAAGCGGATCTTTTGCCAAAGTCGGTCAAACAACATAAGTTGATTCATTGGATGAAACAGGAAGCCAGAAAACTGGGATTGCAGCCGGTTGACATTTTGACGGTCAGTGCCCATAGAGGAACAGGGATTCCGGAAGCTATGGAAGCCATCGAGAAATACCGCAAAGGCAAAGATGTTTATGTGGTCGGCTGTACCAATGTCGGAAAATCTACCTTCATCAACCGTGTCATCAAACAGGCGACAGGTCAGGCTGATGTCATCACAACTTCACATTTCCCTGGAACCACATTGGATATGATTGAAATTCCTTTGGATGATGAGCGTTCGTTGTTCGACACGCCAGGTATTATTAACCACCATCAGTTGGCACACCATCTTCAAACGGCGGATCTTAAGCAGATCATGCCGAAAAAAGAAATCAAACCACGGGTCTTCCAGCTGAATGCGGAACAAACCTTATTTGTTGGAGGATTGGCGCGTTTTGATTTTATTCAAGGGGAACGCTCGTCATTTACGGTTCACATCGCCAACGACCTGCCGATTCACCGGACCAAATTGGAGAATGCAGATGCTTTGTATGAGCAGCATTTAGGTGATATGCTTGCCCCGCCTTCAGCTGAATATAAAGATGATTTTCCAGAGCTTGTGCGCCATGAATTCAGCGTCAAGGAAGCCAAAACCGATATCGTATTTTCGGGTCTTGGCTGGATTACGATTCAGCACGGCAATGCAGTCATTGCTGCCCATGCACCTAAAGGTGTAGAAGTTCTATTGCGCCCATCGCTGATTTAGGAGGTTTTTAGATGAAGAAGTGGTACGCGGTGATCGGTGATCCGATCGCCCATTCCTTATCCCCTTTTATGCATGAAACATGGTTTGATGAGCATGGCATTGATGCTGCTTATATTCCTATTCATGTAGAACCATCTCAGCTTGAAAAATCATTCGAAGCTATGAAAACTTTAAGTATCAGTGGCTTTAATATTACTTTGCCCCATAAGCAATCGATTGTTCCGTTTCTTGATAAGCTAGAAGAAAGCGCAATGCAGATGAATACTGTCAACACTGTCCACTGCAATGGCAAAAAATTCGTCGGCTCAAATACGGACGGTGATGGTTTTGTTCAGTCAATGCTTGTTCATCAAGTCGATAAAACAAAGAAAGTGTTGCTGATTGGAGCGGGCGGTGCTGCAAGAGGGATTGCTTTTGCATTAAAGCGTGCAGGCTTCACGGATATCACAGTCACTAACCGGACATTCCGCCGGGCAGAGGAACTGGCTGCCGAAATCGGCGGTTTCGCTGTTACGCTTACAGAATCCGAGGAACGGCTGGCAGAATTTGTGGTTCTCATTCAAACCACTTCGGTCGGATTGGCGACGGGTGAAGCATTGCCAATATCTTTGGACCGGGTGCAGGCTGGAACTATAGCCGCGGATATCATCTACAATCCATTGGAAACACCTTTCTTAAAGAAAGCCGAAGAAAAAAATTGCGTTACATTAAACGGTGTCGGCATGTTTGTCTATCAAGGTGCGATCGCATTTGAAAAATGGACAGGCATTCAGCCGGATACTGATAAAATGATCAAATTGATTACAGAAAAACTAGGAGGCACTTATGTTAACAACTAAACAAAAAAGCTTTTTGAGAAGCGAAGCACATCATCTTGATCCGATTTTCCAAGTAGGTAAAGGCGGCGTCAATGAAGCGATGCTCGTTCAAATTAAAGAAGCGTTGGAAAAGCGTGAATTAGTGAAAATCAGTATTCTTCAGAATAATGAAGATGGCAAAGAAGAGGTAGCACATGCACTTGCTAAAGGCACAAAATCCCAGTTGGTTCAATTGATTGGTCATACTGTAGTGCTCTATAAGCAATCGGTCAATAATAAAAAAATCGAGTTGCCGGTTAAAAGATGAAAAAGGTAGGGATATTGGGTGGAACTTTCAATCCACCTCATCTCGGCCATCTGATTATGGCAAATGAAGCATACTACGCAGCCGAATTGGACGAAGTGCGCTTCATGCCCAATTATATTGCTCCCCATAAAGATGTTGCGGGAGCTACGGCACAACAGCGGATGAAGATGACAGAATTAGCTGTTTCAGGCTATCCGCAATTTTCAGTCGAGGATTTCGAAATTAAAAGTGGCGGGGTCTCCTATTCTTTTGATACCTTGACAAACTTGACCGAAAAGGAACCCGGTACGGAATTTTATTTCATTATCGGGGGAGATATGGTGGAAGGTTTGCCTTCCTGGTACCGGATCGACGAGTTGATGAAGTTGATTCGCTTTATCGGAGTTAAGCGTCCGGGGTATAATACAGAAACACCTTACCCAGTCATGATGATCGATTCGCCTGAATTGCTGCTGTCATCCACAATGTTAAGGGAACGTGCTGCAATTGATCGGCCACTGACGTTTTTAGTTCCTGAAAAAGTGGAAGCTTACATTCGAAAGGAGCGCTTATATGGATCATAGCCAAATGCTGGAAGCTGTAAAAGAAAGGCTTCCTGAAAATCGCTTTACCCATGTACTAGGCGTCGTGGATACGGCTATTGAACTTGCCAGGGAATTTCATGTTCCCGAGTCTAAGGCGCAAACCGCTGCGATATTACACGACGTAGCAAAATTCTCGGATCGTGAATGGATGAAGTCTATTATCGTCTCCGAAAAAATGGATCCTTTATTACTCGAATATCATGCAGAACTATGGCATGCACCTGTTGGCGCTTATTTGGCAAAAACCGAATTTGGAGTGGAAGATGAAGATGTCTTGAACGCCATCCGCTACCATACGACTGGACGCGATAGCATGTCTGATTTGGAAAAAGTCGTCTATATTGCTGATTTGGTCGAACCAAATCGAAAATTTACAGGTGTTGAAGAATTGCGACAATTAAAAGAACACGGATTGGATGTTATGATGGAAGCCTCGGTCAAACATTCCATCGAATTTTTAGTATCGAAAAATCAACCGGTATTTCCGGATTCACTGAAGTGCTACAATTACTTCGTGCAACAGAAAGGGAAAGTGAAAGAATGACTAAAGAAACTTTACTGCAAGTAGCGTATAACGCTGCAGAAGATAAAAAAGCTGAAGACATCGTTGTCTTGAATATGGAGGGGATTTCGCTTTTAGCTGATTTCTTCGTCATCTGCACAGGGAATTCTGATCGTCAGGTTCAGTCAATCGCAAGAGAAATCATGGACAAAGCCCATGAAGAAGGCCATGTTGTGAAAAGCGTTGAAGGATTTGATTCTGCGCGCTGGATCCTTGTCGATCTTGGCGATGTAGTGGCTCACGTTTTCCATAAAGACGAACGCACCTACTATAACTTGGAACGCCTGTGGAGAGAAGCTCCGCAAATGGAAATATGAAATACGGAAAATTTGCCGCAGTCTATGATGGACTGATGGAGGATATTCCTTACGAAAAGTATGTGGAGTGGGTCGCTTCCCGCGCTCCATCCGGCAAATTGCTGGATGTGGCGTGTGGAACCGGCACATTGTCACAGCTTTTTGCTGAAGTAGGCTATGAGGTGACGGCAAGCGATTTGTCTGAAGACATGCTGACGATCGCCAATCAGCGGTTCCAGGAAGCGAACCAATCAATTCCGGTGCTTCAATTGTCTATGGATAATCTGGAAGGACTTGCTGGATTCGATATTGTCACGATTGCTATTGATTCATTGAATTATTTGCAAAGTGAGCAACAAGTCCAGCAAACTTTCAAAGAAGTATACGAAGCATTGAACCCTGGCGGCCATTTTTTCTTTGATGTGCATTCCATCTTTAAAGTGGATATGGTTTATATGGCCAGTCCATTTGTCTATGACGCGGAAGAAATCGCTTATATCTGGCATACTGAGCCTGGGGAAGCAGAACATAGCGTAATCCACGACATGACTTTTTTTGTTCGCCAAAATGGATTGTTCGAGCGTTTCGAAGAAACACATGAACAGCAGACCTTCCACGTCGATGTTTACACTGCGTGGCTGGAAGCTGCAGGATTTTCCGTCGAGTCGGTCACGGCCGACTTTTCTGGCCAGTCTCCGGACGAAGAAAGTGAACGGATTTTCTTTCATGCAAAAAAAATATAGACTAACGAATGAGCCATTTGCATTTTGCAGATGGCTTTTGTCTGTTCAAAAAAGATGGACAATCACAAAAGAATTATTATATAATTCAAACAGCTTCCATTTAATTGCCTTCTGAAGAAATGAGGAATGTCAGCTGAAACTATCCCAGCTTCAGAGCAAACCCGCATGGCTGCTGATCCCCGCAGTTGCCATAGCGCTATTGATGATATATCTCTTCTTTCCTCAAGGAAAGCCGGAAACAGCTCCTGTTTCTTCTCTCGAACTAATCAGCGCTGAAACCCCTCAGCAGACAGAAACCCCTGAAAACGAAAATCCCATAATTGAATCCAACTTAGTGATTGATATAAAAGGCCAAGTAGTCACGCCTGGCGTATACGAACTTCCGCCAGGTTCCCGTATGCAGGATGCCATAAGTGCAGCCGGCGGATTTACACCTGAAGCCGATAGCCGCGCGATCAACCTGGCATTAATTGTTGTAGACGAAACCAGTCTGTACGTTCCAGCGAACGGAGAAGAAACGGTTTTGCCTGCAGCTTCATCTACGGCTCCCGCGAGTGGGAGCAGCCTGATCAATCTCAATACAGCTACTGAAGAAGAACTGATGGAACTGCCTGGAATCGGTCCATCGAAGGCTGCGGCGATCTTGTCCTACCGGGAGGAAGCCGGAAGCTTTAAGACGCCGGAAGAATTGATGGAAGTCACCGGGATCGGTGACAAGAGTTTCGAGAAATTAAAGGATCTCATTATCGTCAAATAGAAACTATGTATATCAAAAGACGGTTGACGAAATTGTCGCCTCTGCTACACTTATTTTAACTACACTAGCAGGAGGCAATTAAATGAAGCGAATAACTTGGGACCAATTTTTTATGGCGCAAAGCCATTTGCTCGCGCTGAGAAGCACTTGTACACGACTTGCTGTTGGAGCAACCATCGTGCGTGACCGGAGAATCATGGCGGGCGGCTATAACGGATCGATTTCCGGAGGCGACCATTGCATCGACAAAGGCTGTTATGTCGTAGACGGACATTGTGTCCGGACGATTCATGCAGAAATGAATGCATTGCTGCAATGCTCGAAGTACGGCGTCAGCGTCAACGGGGCAGATATGTATGTCAGCCATTTCCCTTGCCTCCAGTGCACGAAATCGATTATCCAAGCGGGCATTTCACGTCTGTATTACGCTACCGACTATAAAAATCACGAATATGCGATCGAATTGCTGGAACAGGCTGGTGTGGAAGTCGTACAAGTTGTATTCGATGAACGGAAAATCGATTTTTTGAGTGTCGAAAAATCGGCTTTGTACATGGAATTGCTGGAGAAGCTGCGTGAAAAAGGCGGAAGCGAAGAAGAATTGGCCCATTACAATGAACGGGTGAATCAATTATTCGGAGAAATCGAAGTATAACAAGTACTCTTTTTTTATACTTGGCAACAGCGACAGCTCTTGCCACATATGCAGCGCATGAAACACCGGTTCAACTTGTGTTCATGTTGCTGCTTTTTTGTTGGATGTTCTGGAAAAGCGAAAGTGCCGCAGTCTTCATATGCGTACTTTTATTTGCCTGCACCGTATATCTGTTGCAGGATATCCGCGAACAAAATGAATTAGCTGCCTCATTGCCTTATTCAGGAGAACTGATATTCAAGACGGGGGCAGTGATTGACGGGGATAGCCTAAGAGGATTTGCGATGTTAGAGGGAGAGACGGTGGTTTATGCTCGGTACCGACTGACCTCAGCTGAACAAAAGCTTCAACTGGAAAACCTGATGGATCGGTCTGTGTTTCAGGTAAGCGGCGTTTTTGAAGCGCCATCTCCACCATCTCATCGCTACTCATTCGACATGGCGAAATACTTGCATCATAATGGAGCCGCTTCGCTACTGATGATTCAATCGATTGATGGAGCAAAAGAGAACGATACATGGTTCAACCAGCTCTTAAGCAGAAGAGATGCTGTGAAGAACCACATTCGGGATCATTTTCCTGAAAGCTTAGCAGCAGAGGCTGAAGCGTTGCTAATCGGTGAACGAGAGAATATGGATCCCGAAGACCAACGCGTGCATCAAACGCTCGGGATTTCACATTTGTTTGCCATTTCAGGCTTGCATGTGGGAATAGCATCGGGTTTGCTGTACGTTATCCTCATTCGTCTTTATGTGCGAAAAGAAGCAGCAATGATCATTTTACTCATTGCGCTGCCTCTTTATGCAATCATCGCTGGCGGAGCACCGTCTGTTTGGCGTGCGGTCAGCATGGTTACGGTTGTATTAGCTGGAAAGTTATGCAGTTTAAAGTTTCCTATTGCAAATATTATGTTAACAAGCTTTATACTTTTTATGCTTTGGGATCCTTATGCTATGTATAAAATCGGTTTTCAATTGTCTTATGGTGCCACATTCGGTATTATCTACTCGCTGAAGTTTCTAAGTAAGATCGAATCCTCTTTCAAAACAGGTTTTGTCATCACATTTATTTCACAGATGACCTTGTACCCTTTGCTGCTGTTTCATTTTTATGAATTGTCGCTGTCGGCATTTGTGGTCAATAGCTTGTTTGTTCCTTTATTTACTTTGTTAATTTTGCCGGCAAATTTCGTCCTGCTGTTTTTGACGGCGGTCTTCCAGCCGGCAGCAGACTTTGTTTTTTATTTTTATGAGCCTTTGCGTGGATGGATCGGGCAATTTATGGACTGGCTCGCACGGTTGCCTTACCAGTTATGGAATCCTGGAAAACCCGGAGTTTTTATGGTATTTCTGCTGACAGGGACTGTCTATCTGTTTTATTGTGCGGCCGAACAGCGCTTCCGCTTTCGGCAATTGCTAATTCTATTAGTGCCGGCTTTGCTGTTCACCGCATTTCCGTATCTTGATCCCCGCTTAAAGCTTACTTTTTTGGATGTTGGCCAAGGGGACAGTGCGTTAATCGAACTGCCTTACCGAAAAGCTGTTTATTTAATCGATAGCGGAGGAGTTCTGCGTTTTGATACGGAAGCTTTTAGAGAAAAGAAACAGCCCTATGAAATCGGGCGGCAGATTGTGGCTCCATACCTTAAAGGAAATGGGATTTCTTCGCTTGACACATTCATCATTTCGCATCCTGATGCGGATCATGCAGAAGGAGCAGATGAAATTTTCCGTCTGTTTTCCGTCGATGCGCTCCATTTGACGCCGGGTTCTGCTTCGAACACACTGATGCAGCAGTTGGCACCCGATACAGCTGAAGCAAAACTTGTCTTTCCTGCCCTTGGATCAAACTGGGTAGTCGGCGAGACTCAATTTATTTACCTCTCGCCAAAGGATGCTGAGTATGAAGGCAATAACGATTCACTGGTGCTGTTGATGAAGACCGGAGATTATCGGGTGTTGTTTACCGGTGATCTGGAAGCGGCTGGTGAAAAGGATTTGCTTGAGCCTTACGGCAGTGAACTTGCAGGGTTGACAGTACTGAAAGTTGGCCATCATGGCAGCAAGACATCCAGCAGTAAAGAATTTCTTTCAGCACTCCAGCCGGCATTATCGGTTTTTTCAACAGGCGCAGACAATCGATATGGCCATCCGAGCGCGGAAGTGGTAGAGCGCTTCACGGAACTTCAGCTAAAGACACTGAGCACCGCAGAAAACGGAACCATTCGACTGCTGTACGATAACGGGGAGCTTGAGATAGAAACTATGCGTTGAACTAAGAAAAGCGGAAGCGCCCGGTAAGCTCTGTCGGGCATAAGATGGTTTGGCCGAGTGGCGTTCTTTGCCGCGCAGCCATAGTGGCTTAGGACCCGAGGAGCTGGGTGCTGGAGTCAGGACAATAAGAAAAGCGAAGGCGGCCGTGTAGCTCTGGCCAGAAACGTAATGTTTTCCTAACCAACAAAAAAAGGTCCCGATTATGAAAACCGGAACCTTTTTTGATTTAATTACCGTGCAGCGAATTGTACAACTCCAGCGATGATAAAGATAAGGGCGAAAAATCCAAAGGATACGACGAAGCCCATACCCGCGTCGATTGCATCGTTACGTTTGGACTGTACATTCTGTTCAAATTCATTCATTGAAATCCCTCCTAATTCCCTCTAATTATAAGCGAAGACAACTTAAAAATCTAGATTGAAGTCGACTAAAACGAATGAATTTAGCAGCTGACACATAACTGTCAAATACCCAAAGCAGTAAAAATCCGATATAGTAGAGAGAGGGGAGGCTGATAAGATGATTACTTCCGTGTGGAAATCCATACGCAGCGGACAAATAGACCCTGTTTATCTCATCGTAGGAACAGAAAGCTATTTTATCGAAAAAACTTTGGATTTATTAAAAGATAAATTGACGGATAACGGCGAATTGGAGCTGACTTTTTTTGATTTGGATGAAGTGCCTGTCGAACATGTCATCGACGAAGCAGATACGATCCCGTTTTTCAGTGACCGCAAGCTCATCATTGCGCGTAATGCATCGTTTTTAAAAGCGGCCGAGCGCGGCAAAGAAAAAATTAATCACGATGTCAAAGCATTGGAAGCATGGCTAGAGCACCCGCCTGGCAGTTCTGTTACGATTTTTGTCGCGCCTTATGAAAAACTGGACGAACGGAAAAAAGTAACCAAGTTGATGAAGCAGCACACCGTCTTGGTAGAGGCTAAATCTTTGCAGACGAATGATTTGGAAAGCTGGCTCATGCACGAAGCAAAAAATTTCGGCAAAGGCATAGACCTGAAGGCGGCTCAACGGCTGATGGAAATGGCAGGAACCAACCTGACGTTGCTGTCTTCGGAAATTGAGAAGATGTCCTTGTACCTTGGGGCAGCGGATGGCGATATCACAGTAGAGCTAGTCGAACAAATGACTGCACGGACACTGGAGCAGGACGCTTTCAAGATGTTGCAGTCCTACCTGGATGGAGATGTCAGCGGTGCCCTCAGCGTTTATTATGATTTATTGCGCCAAAAAGAAGAGCCGGTTGCCTTGACTGCTTTACTGGCTTCACAGATTCGCTTCATGATTCAAGTCTATTATTTGCAGAAAAAAGGCTATCATGCACAGCAAATCTCCAAACAGCTGAAAGCTCATCCGTATCGTGTGAAATTACTGGTTGAAAAGCGTCAGCAGATTTCGGAAAAACGGCTTCTCCAAGTGCTGGGTGATTTGGCTGACATCGATTTGCAGCTGAAGACCTTAAGTGGCAACCGCGAACGCATTCTGGAGTTTTTCCTGATGAAGCGCGGAGGGCAAGCTCAGCGTTGAATATGTACAGAAAAAAGCCGGCTCCCTTTAGGGGAACCGGCTTTTACGGGCTGTAAAGAAATTTCTAACAAGCCGTGGGTTTTCGAAGCTTACCGCGGGCTCTCATCCAAGCGGGAAACACTGTGGGAGCACAAGGATTTAAGAGCGGACACTTCTCCACCCCACTTTGTGAATGCTTTATTCTTTGAAAGCAGCGGAAGGCGGCGACTCCAACGGGAGCAGCACGAGCTGGAGCCACTGGACTGAGCGCAGCGAGGGAAGCGGCAGAAGCTGTGCCCGTGGAACGCGTCCGCCTGAAGCGAAATGAAAGTATGAGATCTTTTTCAACAAGCAGAAAAAAGCCGGTTCCCCTGGAGGAACCGGCTTTTTAAAGCATTTTACGCTTGTTTCATCAAGCGAGCTTTTTTACGAGCTGCAGTGTTTTTATGGATCAAGCCTTTAGAAGCCGCTTTTTCCACCTGTTTAATCGCCGCTTTTACAGAATCGCTAGCGTTATCGTCGTTGTTAGTCAAAGCAGTTTCAGCTTTTTTAACAGATGAACGCATTGCTGATTTTACATGTGAGTTTTGAGCGTTTTTAGTTTCGTTCGTGCGCACACGTTTGATTGCAGATTTAATGTTTGGCATATCTTTCACCTCCTAGACAAGTAAGAAAGAGAGGAAAACATCCCAACTCTTTAATGTCTCTATACAACATGAGTTATTTTATCAAATCGGCGTAAGGAATGCAATAGATACATGCAAAGAAGTTTTCCTTGACACTGAAATCATTTCCGGTGCTTTCATTGCTCAATGGCCGTGGTACTGCTATAATTCATAGTAGTTTGTATAGGAGTGTGGACCATGAACCAAGAACAGAGATTAGCGCGTCAAAGCAAAATACGTAATTTTTCGATCATCGCCCATATCGATCACGGGAAATCTACGCTTGCCGACCGTATACTGGAAAGAACAAACGCCCTTACCTCTAGGGAAATGAAAGAGCAGCTGCTTGATTCCATGGATTTGGAACGCGAACGCGGCATTACGATCAAATTAAACGCTGTCCAATTAAATTACACAGCAAAAGACGGCGAAACTTATATCATGCATTTGATAGACACACCCGGACACGTCGATTTCACTTACGAAGTCTCACGCAGCCTTGCTGCCTGTGAAGGCGCCGTATTGGTCGTTGATGCTGCACAGGGCATAGAAGCCCAAACCTTAGCGAATGTTTATTTAGCCTTGGATAATGACCTTGAAATTTTGCCGGTCATCAATAAAATCGATTTGCCTGCTGCAGATCCTGAGCGTGTACGGCAGGAAGTGGAAGAAGTTATTGGACTGGATGCCTCTGAAGCCGTTCTGGCTTCGGCGAAAGCGGGTATTGGAATCGAAGAGATCCTTGAACAAATCGTTGAAAAAATACCAGCACCTACAGGTGACCCGAGTGCGCCGTTAAAAGCGATGATTTTTGACTCGCTTTATGATCCGTATCGTGGAATCGTTTCGTATATCCGTATTGTTGAAGGAACGGTCAAGCCTGGCGACACAATCAAAATGATGTCCAGCGATAAAGAGTTTGAAGTTATCGAAGCAGGAGTGTTCACACCGAGAGCCACGCTCCGGGAAGAATTGACGGTTGGAGATGTAGGATTCCTGACGGCTGCCATCAAAAATGTGGGTGATGCACCGGTGGGTGATACCATCACTCATGCAAGAAAACCGGCATCGGAAGCATTGCCAGGATACCGCCGTTTGAACCCGATGGTTTATTGCGGACTTTATCCGATTGATACATCTAAATACAATGATTTGCGAGATGCACTCGAAAAACTGGAATTGAATGATGCAGCACTTCAGTTTGAGCCGGAATCTTCACAGGCGCTGGGCTTTGGCTATCGCTGTGGTTTCCTTGGTTTATTGCATATGGAAATTATTCAGGAGCGGATTGAACGCGAGTTTAATATCGACCTGATCACCACTGCACCAAGTGTTATCTACAATGTCCATATGACAGATGAAGAAGTTCTTAAAATCGATAACCCGGCTATGATGCCGGATGCACAAAAAATCAATTATGTAGAAGAACCTTATGTCAAAGCAACTATCATGGTACCGAATGATTATGTCGGTGCTGTTATGGAAATATGCCAGAAAAAACGCGGGAATTTCCTGACGATGGATTATCTGGATAATTCACGTGTCAGCATCATTTATGAGTTGCCGCTAGCGGAAATCGTCTATGATTTCTTCGATCAATTAAAATCCGGCACAAAAGGGTACGCCTCTTTCGATTACGAGTTGATCGGCTATAAAGAGTCAAAACTCGTGAAGATGGATATCCTGCTTAATTCGGAGCAGGTCGATGCTCTCAGCTTCATTGTTCACCGTGACTTCGCCTATGAACGCGGCAAAGTGATCGTCGATAAATTGAAGAATTTGATTCCGCGCCAGCAATTTGAAGTGCCGATCCAAGCCGCCATTGGCCAAAAGATCGTAGCGCGCCAAACCATCAGCGCCATGCGTAAAAACGTCCTTGCCAAATGTTACGGCGGAGATATTTCCCGTAAGCGGAAACTTCTTGATAAGCAAAAAGAAGGTAAAAAACGCATGAAACAAGTTGGCTCTGTCGAAGTTCCCCAAGAAGCATTTATGGCGATCCTGAAAATGGACGACCAATCAAAATAAACGAAAAAAAAGGAGGCGGGAATTTCAGCCTCCTTTTCTTATTAGAAAAGAGGAAATAAAATGGTTAAAGGATTGTACATCCATATTCCATTCTGTCACCAAATTTGTTTTTACTGCGATTTCAATAAAGTCTATTTCAAAGATCAGCCAGTGGATGCCTATATCGATTCAGTCGGCCAGGAACTGGCATTATGGAAAGAGCAAGGAGCGCTCGACCAGCCGTTGGAGACGATCTTTTTAGGAGGGGGTACCCCGACTTCGCTGACACCTGCCCAATTGGAAAAGCTGTTGTCGCATATTCACCGATACGTACCGATGTCGGCTGATTTGGAATGGACTTCGGAAGCGAATCCCGATGAACTGACAAAAGATAAGATGCAGGTGCTGTTTGACGGAGGCGTTAATCGTTTGAGCATGGGCGTCCAGTCATTTGATGAAGATCTTCTGAAAAGGCTTGGGCGGACCCACAGCAATTTAGATGTTACACGTGCAGTTGATTCAGCCCGCCTGGTTGGATTTGAAAATTTAAGCTTTGATTTGATGTACGGTTTGCCTGGGCAGAGCATGCAGCAATGGGATGATACGCTGGAAAAGGCTTTTGCTTTTGACCTGCCGCATTTTTCTGCCTACTCATTGATCATTGAACCCAAAACCGTTTTCTATAATTTAATGACAAAAGGCAAGTTGAATACCGTAACCGAAGATTTGGAAGCGGATATGTATGAAAAATTGATGAATGAAATGGACAGCCGCGGATTAAAGCAATACGAAATCTCTAACTTCGCGCGTCCGGGGCATGAATCACGCCATAATTTACTATATTGGGACAACGTCGAGTATATCGGCGTTGGTGCCGGTGCACATGGCTATGTGGACGGAGTCCGATATTCAAATGCTGGACCGTTGAAAAAATACATGTCGCCATTGGAAGAAGGCGAACGGCCGATCCTCAATACACATATCGTGCCAGTTCATGAAAAGATGGAAGAAGAAATGTTCTTAGGCCTCCGGAAAACTTCCGGTGTTTCCTTGCTTCATTTTCAGAATAAATTCCAAAAACCGATAAAGACCGTCTACGGCACTATCCTGGAAAAGGAAATTGCCAAAGGGAATCTCGAGATTGCCGGTGACTTTGTAAGGCTTACCAGAAAGGGCCGGTTCGTCGGCAATGAAGTTTTTGAACAATTTTTATTAGCATAAAGCTCTTCCGTTGACATCGATCATGATATTTGTTAATTTTAATGTAGTATTAGCACTCGGGTACTTAGAGTGCTAACAGAGGTGATGATCATGTTAACAGAACGGCAACTGCTCATCTTAAAGGTGACAGTGGATGATTATATTCAATCAGCTCAGCCGGTAGGATCGAACCAACTCTCCAAAAAACCTGAAATCCCTTTCAGTCCGGCAACCATCCGAAACGAAATGGCGGATTTGGAAGGCATGGGCTTTCTGGAGAAAACACATACGTCTTCCGGACGCATTCCTTCTCAAAAAGGCTACCGCTATTACGTCGATCACCTGCTGACGCCAAGGCCGCTGGCACAACAGGATATTAAGCAATTGCGCTCGGTTTTCGAGGAAAAACTGACAGAGACAGAAGAAGTCATCAAGCGCTCTGCAATGATTCTTTCGGAATTGACCAATTACACATCCATTTTATTGGGACCTGATGTGCGCAGGCACATCGTCAAGAAATTGTCGATTGTCCCATTGACGGAGGATGCTGCGGTTGCGATTATCGTAACCGATTCAGGGCATGTGGAAAATCGGGTATTTTCGATTCCGCCAGGCCTCAATCCGTCGGATATTGAAAAGATGGCGAATATCCTTAATGAACGGCTGGTCGGGGTGTCTCTCAACAACCTGCATCTGCGGCTGGAGCAAGAGACTTTGACGATTTTAAAGCAGCATGTCGAACGCTACGGCGAACTGTTTCATACATTCAGACAAGCGGTATTATTGCCGCATGAAGATGAAAATGTATTTTACGGCGGAAAGCTTAATATTCTGAAGCAGCCTGATTTTCATGATCTCCAAAAAATCAGGAATTTGATGGATGTCATGGAAGAAGCCAAGCACATTCCGATGATACTGCCTGTTGGAAGCCAAGGCCTCCATATTCGCATTGGCTCGGAAAACACGCTGTCGGCAATGGAAGACTGCAGTGTCATTACGGTGTCGTATGACATTGGAGAAGAGCAGACGGGTTCTATCGCCATAGTCGGCCCAAAACGGATGGATTATAAACGCATCGTCTCCATTTTAGATCTGTTGAGCGGTGATTTGTCGAAAGAACTAACCCGTATGTTTAAAGGAACGTGAACAAAGGAGGAACAGATTTGTCTAAAAAAAATGAACCAGTAAAAACAGAAGAACAGGCAGCCGCTGAAGAAGTTGAAGTAAAAGAGCCAGTCTCGGAAACGGAAACAGAAGAGCAGGTGGAGCTGGCGGATACAGAAACGCCGGATATCGATTCTTCTGTTGAAGAAGAGGAAACTGTTAATGAGGCTGAAGAGCTTCGCAAGCAGTTAGAAGCAGAGCAAAACAAATATTTGCGCCTGTTGGCAGACTATGATAATTTCAAACGGCGTACACAAAAAGACAAAGAAATCGCCAATAAATTCCGCTCGCAATCCTTGCTGTCGGATATTCTGCCGGTACTGGACAATTTCGAGCGTGCCATGTCAGTGACGACAAATAGTGAAGAATCTGCTTCTTTGCTGAAAGGCTTAGAAATGGTGCAGAAATCCTTGATTGAAGCAGTGAGCCGTGAAGGCTTGGAAGAAATCAAAGCAGTCGGTGAACCGTTTGATCCGAATTTCCATCAGGCGGTCATGCAAGAGAAAGACGATTCCGCTGAACCAGGCACTGTCCTGCAGGAATTGCAAAAAGGCTATATGCTCAAAGGGCGAGTTCTTCGTCCGGCAATGGTGAAAGTAAACGAATAAAAATTATTGGAGGAATTCACAAATGAGCAAAATTATCGGTATTGACTTAGGTACAACAAACTCAGCAGTCGCAGTATTAGAAGGCGGCGAACCAAAAATTATTCCAAACCCAGAAGGCAACCGTACAACTCCTTCTGTAGTCGCATTTAAAAATGGTGAGCGCCAAGTCGGCGAAGTGGCAAAACGCCAATCAATCACTAACCCAAACACCATCCAATCTGTAAAACGTTTGATGGGTACACAGCAAAAAGTTACAGCTGAAGGCAAGGAATACACGCCCCAGGAAGTTTCTGCAATGATCTTACAGTACATTAAAGGATATGCTGAAGAATACTTGGGCGAAAAAGTAACAAGAGCGGTTATCACAGTACCTGCTTATTTCAACGATGCAGAGCGTCAGGCAACAAAAGATGCTGGACGCATTGCAGGTCTTGAAGTGGAACGGATCATCAACGAGCCGACTGCAGCAGCACTTGCTTACGGCCTTGATAAAATGGAAACTGACGAAACAGTCCTTGTCTATGACCTTGGAGGCGGTACATTCGACGTATCAATCCTTGAGCTTGGCGACGGCGTATTTGAAGTAAAATCCACTGCCGGCGATAACCGTCTGGGCGGAGATGATTTCGATAAATTGATCATCGATTATTTAGTACAGGAATTCAAGAAAGAAAACGGCGTAGACTTGTCTAAAGACAAAATGGCTACCCAACGCCTTAAAGACGCAGCTGAAAAAGCGAAAAAAGACCTTTCCGGCGTATCTTCAACTCAAATCTCATTGCCGTTTATCACTGCAGGAGAAGCGGGACCGCTTCACTTGGAAGTGACAATGAGCCGTGCGAAATTCGATGAATTGACTTCTTCATTAGTTGAACGCACAATGGGGCCAACTCGCCAAGCATTGAAAGATGCTGGAATTTCGGCTTCACAACTTGACCGCGTTATTCTTGTCGGTGGATCTACACGTATCCCGGCTGTACAGGAAGCAGTTAAGAAAGAAACTGGCAAAGATCCGCATAAAGGGGTTAACCCGGATGAAGTTGTTGCAATGGGCGCAGCTGTCCAAGGCGGAGTTTTAACTGGTGACGTTAAAGATGTCGTGTTATTAGACGTAACGCCATTATCACTTGGTATTGAGACGATGGGCGGCGTATTCACGAAATTGATCGAGCGCAATACAACAATCCCAACTTCAAAATCACAAACATTCTCAACGGCTGCTGATAACCAGCCAGCTGTAGATATTCACGTATTGCAAGGGGAGCGCCCGATGGCAGCAGCCAACAAAACGCTTGGCCGTTTCCAATTGGCTGATATTCCACCGGCTCCACGTGGTGTACCACAAATCGAAGTTAGCTTCGATATCGACAAAAATGGTATCGTCAGCGTAAAAGCGAAGGATCTTGGAACGCAAAAAGAGCAGACCATCACAATCCAATCCAACACTTCTTTAACAGACGAAGAAATCGATCGCATGATCAAAGAAGCGGAAGAAAACGCAGAAGCAGATGCTAAAGTGAAAGAAGAAGTGGAACTTCGCAACGAAGCGGATCAAGCTGTCTTCACAACTGATAAAACAATCACCGACCTTGGTGAAGTAGTGTCAGAAGAAGAGAAAAAACAAGCAGAAGATGCACGCGACGAACTAAAAGCGGCATTGGAGTCTGATAACATCGAAGACATCCGTGAGAAAAAAGATAAACTTCAGGAAATCCTGCAAGGCTTATCCATGAAAGCTTACGAGCAGGCAGCAGCAGCTCAGCAAGCCGGGCAAGAGGAAGGCGCAGCATCAGGAGACGACGATGTGGTTGACGCTGAGTTCGAAGAAGTAAACGACGACAAAAAATAAGCAAAACATGGAAAAGTCAAAGCAAAGCAACATGCTTTGGCTTTTTCAATGTCTTTGCAAGAGCGATTTAAACCGTGTACAATTACAGTTGATTGCTAGAGGGAGAGTGACTTATGAATAAGCGAGATTATTATGAAGTATTGGGCGTATCCAAGTCCGCTTCTAAAGAAGAGATTAGAAAAGCATACCGGACTTTGTCAAAAAAGTTCCATCCGGATATCAATAAGGATACCGATGCTTCTGAAAAATTCCAGGAAGTTAAAGAGGCATATGAAGTATTGAGCGACGAACAAAAACGTGCACAATACGATCAATACGGACATCAAGATCCGAACCAAGGCTTTGGCGGCGGTTTCAGCGGAGCCGATGGGTTTGGTTTCGACGATATCTTCAGCACGTTCTTTGGCGGCGGTTCGAGACGACGTGACCCGAATGCTCCGCGTAAAGGCGATGACCTGCAATATTCAATGACCATCGATTTCATGGATGCTGTGTTCGGCAAAGAAACGGAAGTTGAAATTCCAAAAGACGAAACATGCGATACGTGCGACGGTTCTGGCGCTAAGCCTGGCACGAAGAAAAAAACATGTCCGTATTGCGAAGGTTCTGGCCAGATGAATGTCACACAGGATACACCGTTTGGCCGTATGGTCAATCGCCGTGCCTGCCAGCATTGTGAAGGAACTGGACAGATCATTGAAGAGAAATGCCCGACTTGCCGCGGTGAAGGAAAAGTACGCAAAGTCAAAAAAATCAAAGTCACTATTCCAGCCGGTGTTGATGATGGCCAGCAATTGCGCGTTACAGGGCAAGGGGCACCAGGTGTCAACGGAGGACCTGCAGGAGATCTGTATGTTGTTTTCCGTGTAAGACCGCATAAGCAATTCCAGCGTGAAGGCGATGATATTTACCTGGATATTTCCATTACTTATCCACAAGCTGCATTGGGCGATGAAATCGAAGTGCCGACTATTTCAGGAAAAGTGAAGTTGAAAATTCCGGCCGGCACACAAAGTGGCGCACGTTTCCGTTTGAAAGGCAAAGGCGTTAAAAATGTTCATGGCTACGGAACTGGCGACCAGCATGTTATCGTCCGCGTAAAAACACAAACGAAACTCAGCGAGAAGCAGAAACAGCTATTGCGGGAATTTGCTGAAATCAGTGGAGATATTCCAGAAGAACACAGCAGCTCTCTTTTTGCAAAAATCAAACGCACAATTAAAGGCGATTGATACAAGCTGAAAACGTAAAAGAATTTCTGTTTCACTGTCAGTTAAAGCAATTCAAGTTTTACAAACAGAAGGCTCTTGCGAAAAGCGAGAGTCTTACTGACTGTAAAAGCGAAAAAGGAGCTGGGCGGAATTGAAATGGTCAGAACTGGCGATTCATACGACAAACGAAGCAATAGAAGCGGTTTCCAATATCATGCATGAAGCTGGTGCCAGCGGTGTGGTCATTGAGGATTCGGAAGATTTAACAAAAGAAAGAGAAGATCGTTTCGGTGAAATCTATTCGCTGGATCCGGAAGATTTTCCGATTGATGGGGTTATCCTAAAAGCTTATTTGCCGGTCAACAGTTTTCTGGGAGAAACGGTTGAAGCCATTAAATTGGCGATCAACAACCTGGTTGCCTTCGATATTAACTTAGGCAAGAATGAAGTGACCATCAGCGAAGTAAATGAAGAGGAATGGGCAACGGCTTGGAAGAAATACTACCATCCCGTTAAAATTTCCGAACGCTTTACGATTGTTCCGACGTGGGAAACCTATAATCCTGTATCAAGCGATGAATTGATCATCGAGCTGGACCCAGGCATGGCGTTTGGTACAGGCACTCATCCGACGACAGTCATGAGCCTTCAAGCGTTGGAAAAAACGGTGCAGCCGGGAGATCGCGTCATCGACATTGGCACAGGTTCAGGGGTTCTTGCGATTGGAGCGGCATTACTGTCTGCGAAAGAAGTATACGCACTGGATTTGGATGAAGTTGCCGTAAGATCAGCCACCATTAACGTTAAGCTCAATAAAGTCCAGGATATTGTCACTGTAGAAGAAGGCAATTTGACTGATAAAGTAGGGCAGCCGGGAGATGTGGTAGTCGCGAATATTTTAGCGGAAGTCATCATGTCCTTTACGGACGATGCATTCACTATTGTGAAACCGGGTGGCCGCTATATCACGTCAGGCATTATTGCGGCGAAAAAGAATGATGTAAAAGCTGCTCTTGAAGCATCCGGATTTGTTATTGAAGACGTCATGATGATGGAAGACTGGGTCACTATCATTTCAAAAAAACCTGAATAACGGGGTGCCACAATGCAGCGATATTTTATAGAAGGCAAAATTCCAGACAACCGAAGAGTGGCAATAACAGGCGATGATGCAAAGCACATCGCCAAAGTTATGCGCCAAACTGCCGGTGGTTCTCTGATTGTGGTCATGGAAGGCAAAGCTCATATAGCGAAAATACTGACGGCTGATTTTGATGTGGAAGTAGAGTTAGGTGAAAAGCTGGAAACACAAGTGGAGCTGCCGAAAAAAGTGACCATCGCATGTGGATTGCCGAAAGGCGATAAGCTTGATTTGATTACGCAAAAAGCAACCGAGCTTGGGGTGTATGCTTTGCTGCCTTTTGCAGCAGAGCGGTCCATCGTCAAATGGGACACTTCCAAAAGCCAGAAAAAAATCGATCGGCTTCAAAAAATCGCGAAAGAAGCGGCTGAACAATCGCACAGGACCCATATTCCTGAAATACATAGCGTCCATACTTTTAAGCAATTGCTCAACCAAGCCGATTCGTATGATGCAGTTATTGTTGCCTATGAAGAAGAGGCTCGCCAAGGCAGCAGAACGCGGTTTGCTGAAATTTTGAAATCATTGTATGATAAAGATTCAGTCCTGATCGTATTTGGTCCGGAAGGCGGAATCACTGAAGCTGAAGCATCAGCGCTGAAAAGCTCAGGTGCTATTTTCACTTCTCTCGGTCCGCGAATTCTGCGGACAGAAACGGCTCCATTGTATGCTCTTGCGGCAATTTCCAGTGAATTCGAATGAAGCAGTACAGCCGTTTCTGAATACATCAAAAGCTTAGGACACTGAACTGCAATGCCATTTCCCGTACAGGGAATAGATGGATGAACAAAATGACTTTTAATAGAATGGGGATTTTTAATCATGACGAACATTGCATCTTATATCGACCACACCTTATTGAAACCTGAATCAACAGAAAGCCAAGTTATTCAGCTCTGTAAAGAAGCAGCTGAGTTCAAGTTCGCCTCTGTCTGTGTCAATCCGACTTGGGTGGAAACAGCAGCAGCCGAGTTGGCAGACAGCGGAGTAAAAGTATGCACAGTTATTGGATTCCCCCTGGGTGCATCAACTCCGGAGACGAAAGCATTTGAAACTACTGACGCGATTTCAAAAGGCGCTGGTGAAATTGACATGGTCTTGAATGTCGGGGCGTTGAAAAGCGGAAATACGGATCATGTGAAAAAAGATATCGAAGCAGTCGTTCAAGCAGCAAAAGGAAAAGCCATTGTAAAAGTGATTTTGGAAACTTGCCTGCTGACTGATTCAGAAAAAGAAACAGCTTCACGCCTTTCAAAAGAAGCAGGAGCTGATTTTGTCAAAACTTCTACAGGATTTTCAACCGGTGGTGCCACAGTTGAAGACGTCAAATTGATGCGTCAGACAGTTGGTCCTGAGTTAGGCGTAAAAGCATCTGGAGGCGTTCGAAGCTTGGAAGATGTAGAGGCAATGATCGAAGCAGGAGCTACACGCATTGGTGCCAGTTCTGGAGTGAAAATCATGCAAGGCTTAACTTCAGATTCCGATTATTAACTATTGACCTTTTCCTGAGAATACGATATAATTTTTGAGTATATAACACTTGTTGTTCTTCGCTTCAACGTGTGTTCGGAGGGAGGGAAAAAGAGATGACAAAAACTACCGTTCGTAAAAACGAATCGATTGAAGATGCTCTTCGCCGCTTCAAACGTACTGTTTCTAAATCCGGAACAATGCAAGAGGTTAGAAAGCGCGAGTACTATGATAAGCCGAGCGTGAAACGTAAACTAAAATCAGAAGCTGCGCGTAAACGTAAATTTTAATTGACTTTAACGAGTATAATGACTTTTAAAAAATATGAACGACCAGCCTAAACCGCCAACGCGATCATCGTGTTGGCGGTTTTTCTAATTGTCACATTTGTAAGCGCATTCTTTCGTTATTGCTGAAGCTTTCCTTTATAATGAAAATAGGTAGATTGAAAAGATGCATTTATCTTTATTCCCTTAACACCTCTTTTTTTCTCCTTAGTTTTTATCAACACTAGTTCCAGCTAAAACTTTTCAATGGAGTGATTTTATTTAACGCAGTTTCATTTGAAGAGCTCTTCAGTAAGTCTATAAAAAAACGGTTTGATAGATTTAATTATTTATAGTAAAAATGAAACCACACGCCAGTTTATCCGTATATATACAAACAGTAAATTTGAAATGCGAAAGGAGAGATCCCATTGAGCAGAGTCAAAGTCTTTATTGGTTTTGGACTTTTACTGTTATCGTTTCTGCTCATGCTCCCGGCTATCCAGGCTGACACTTCGACAGTGTACGTAATACCAATCGAAGATGAAGTTGAAAGAGGACTGCAGGCTTTTCTCGAACGGGGCATTGAAGAAGCAGAAGATGCTGGAGCCGAAGCCATCATATTCGAAATTGATACGCCGGGCGGGTTTGTAGACGCGGCGGATGGCATTGCCCGTCTATTGAACAAAACTTCAATACAGACTTTAGCTTTCATTAATCAGGATGCGCTATCTGCCGGCGCTTTTCTGGCTTTGCATAATGACGAGATTTACATGCATCCAAACGGTCGAATGGGAGCAGCCCAAGTAATTGATATGGCTGGAAACGCAGCAGCGGACAAAGCCAACAGCGCTTGGCTGTCTTCTATGAGAAGTGCAGCCCAATCAGCCGATCGTGATCCGCAGTATGCATTGGCCATGGCCGATGCCTCGATGAGTATACCTGAGCTGGGCATTGATGAGGGGGAATTATTGACCCTCGGTGCAGCCGAAGCTGAACAAATTGGGTACTCAGAAGGCACTGTATCTTCTTTAGACGAGCTGCTTGCTTTGAAAGGGTATGAAGATGCGGCTGTAGTTATGATTGATGAAACCTTTTCGGAGAGTTTGGCACGTTTTCTGACCAACCCGATAGTCGTACCGATCCTCCTGTCATTTGCAGCACTTGGATTGCTGCTTGAATTGTTTACGCCTGGAGTCGGGATTCCAGGATTTATTGGTCTGACTTTCCTGATGCTGTTTTTTTACGGTCATCTGGTGGCAGGGTTGGCTGGCTATGAATCCATTATCTTATTGGTGATCGGATTTGGGCTATTGGTCGCAGAGTTTATTATTCCGGGCGGTGTTGCTGGATTCTTAGGTATTGCAGCCATTCTCGGAAGCATTCTTTTGGCGGGAGGGGACCTGAAGACCACCGCCATAGCAGTACTTATTGCAATGATAGTAGCAACAGTAGGGATGGTGATTGTAGTGAAATTCTTTGGTAAGCGGCTTGATTTGTTCAAACGGATTATCTTGACGGATGCCACCGATACGGAACATGGTTACGTATCGACTACAAATCGCCCGGAACTTGTCGGTAAAATTGCGAAAGCAGTGACGGCGCTTCGTCCATCGGGCACCATCAGGTTAGATGATGAACGCATAGATGCTGTCTCTGAAGGCAGATTTATCGACAATGGGAAAGATGTTAAGATAATCAAGGTAGAAGGTTCTCGTATTGTAGTACGCGAACTTGAAAAACAAGAGGAGGAATAGAAGAATGGGACTTGAAACAATTGGTTTAGGTGCAGCAATAATAGGTATCATCATCGTTCTGGCAATTTTCTTCACATTCGTGCCAATTACATTATGGATTTCAGCATTGGCCGCAGGGGTAAGAATCAGTATCTTTACACTGATTGGTATGAGATTGCGCCGGGTTATTCCGTCACGGATCGTAAACCCACTGATTAAAGCGTCAAAAGCTGGATTGACAGTAACCATCAATCAATTAGAAAGCCATTACTTAGCAGGCGGTAACGTTGACCGTGTCGTTAATGCATTGATTGCTGCACACCGTGCAAATATTGAATTGCCTTTCGAACGCGCAGCAGCGATTGACTTGGCAGGGCGTGACGTGTTGGAAGCTGTTCAAATGTCCGTTAACCCGAAAGTTATAGAAACGCCATTTATTGCAGGTGTTGCGATGGACGGAATCGAAGTTAAAGCAAAAGCTAGAATTACGGTTCGCGCCAATATTGACCGCTTAGTCGGTGGTGCAGGTGAAGAAACCATCGTCGCTCGTGTTGGTGAAGGTATTGTATCCACACTCGGTTCAAGTACGAGCCACAAGAAAGTCCTTGAGAACCCGGACTTGATTTCACAAACAGTGCTATCTAAAGGTTTGGATTCAGGTACGGCATTCGAAATCCTCTCGATTGATATTGCGGATGTTGATATCGGCAAGAACATTGGTGCCGAATTGCAAACAGAGCAAGCAGAAGCAGATAAGAAAATTGCCCAAGCCAAAGCGGAAGAACGTCGTGCAATGGCTGTAGCAAGCGAACAGGAAATGAAAGCGAAAGTTGTGGAAATGAGAGCGAAAGTTGTCGAAGCTGAAGCTGAAGTGCCATTAGCGATGTCCGAAGCACTTCGCACCGGGAATATTGGCGTTATGGACTATGTAAATTACAAGAATGTCCAAGCGGATACCGGTATGCGAGAGTCTATCTCGAAAACAGGCATGGACAAATCCGACGATAAATAATGGCCGTTAACCATAAGGGAGGTTTGTCGTATGGAAGCTCTCATAATTGGACTAATAATCATGGCGGTCAGCACTTTTTTCAGTAAAGGAAAAAAGGATTCAGCCGATGATGCTCCGGCAAAGCCCGTCTCGCCGCAAAGGTCAACTGGCAGGGATAGCCGATCCGGACAAAAAACGTTCAAACGAGTAGAAGATTATGCTAAAGAAATTTATGGGGAACTGCAAAATCAAAAAACCCCACAGCCTGAACGAACACAGCAGGTGAAGAAAAAAGTTGAAGAAGTTGCAAACCGGAGACCAGTAAGGGAAGCGCGTCAGGAAGTGCAGCGTCGTGTATCTCCACGGGAAATTTCTTCTGAAATTGAGGATCGTATTACAGCAACAGAGTCTAGCGCTTTGCGAAGCCAGTCGGCTGCTCCTCGGACGAAAAACAATGAGGATGATCTATTGCCGTTAAGCAACGAGGACGTTAGAAGAGGAATTATTATGGCGGAAATTTTGATGCCGCCAAAGTCGAAAAGATGATAGCTGTCGGCCAGTGGAAACTGGCCGATTTTTATATATCATAATAAAATTATGTAAACTAATTAGTATGTATACTGTGTTTTTTTGATAATTATGTTTATTTTACTGCAAAACAGTACCCAAAAGGCTACTTCTCTCACCTAGCTTATCTAAACAAATATTTTACAAGTGATTATCTTTAATGATAGAGTGAAATTAGTAGTAAATACTCGATTCCAAGGAGCGTCCACATGACAGAAAACAACCTACTCGAATTACATGTGAAAGACCCAAATGAAGCGGTTCAGCTGCTCGGGATATCAGACAATCATTTAACTTTAATCGAAGAAGCATTCGATATTCAAATTATTACCCGCGGTGAGGTCATCAAATTATCAGGATCTGAAGAAGGCAAACAGACGGGGAAATTATTAATAGAACAATTGTTGCGGGTCATTCGCAAAAATATCAATATCGATCAGCGGGATATCGTCTCTGCCATTGAAATGGCTAAAAACGGCACGATTGAATATTTTGCTGAGCTTTACGATGAAGAAGTAGCACGCAATGCCAATGGAAGATCAATTCGCGCTAAAACTATTGGCCAGCGACATTACATCCATGCAGTAAGGAGCAAGGATCTAGTGTTCGGCATTGGTCCAGCCGGAACAGGGAAAACCTATCTGGCAGTTGTCATGGCCGTCCAGGCACTAAAAAATGGCCAAGTAAAGAGAATTATTTTGACTCGCCCTGCTGTTGAAGCAGGTGAAAGCCTGGGCTTCTTGCCGGGTGACTTAAAAGAAAAGGTAGATCCTTATCTTCGTCCTTTGTATGACTCTCTCCATGACGTTTTAGGGTTAGAACAGACCAATCGATTTATCGAACGCGGTACGATTGAAATCGCTCCTCTGGCTTATATGAGAGGGCGCACTTTAGATGAGGCCTTTGTTATTCTGGATGAAGCGCAAAATACCACAAAAGCCCAGATGAAAATGTTCTTGACACGTCTAGGTTTTGGTTCAAAAATGATTATTACCGGCGACAAAACCCAGATCGATTTGCCTCGGGGAGCTGAATCCGGGTTGATCGCAGCTGAAACGATTTTAAAAGGTGTGCGCAATATCCACTTTCAATATCTCGAAAGCGGCGATGTAGTTCGTCACCCGCTTGTAGCGAAAATCATTGAAGCTTATGAAAATCAGCCCACTTAAATAGCTTAGAAAAATGCAGGGATACATATCCCTGCATTTTTTTGCGGGCAAATGACTATTGCTTTTGCACCATCCAATTCACCTCATAAATATGGGGATAATTTCAAATTATTAGAAATACACCGTGAAATCTATTTCTTTAGTTGTTATGATGGAAATAAGAAATGCGGGGTGTGAGAACATGCGTCATAGGGCACAAAAAATCTTCGAAAAACTGGGCTATCGAAAAATAATGGCGGTTGGCATCTTATTGACAGCTGGAATGCTTTACGCTTTTTTAACGGACTCTGTTCAAGGCGATGCATATGATATACAGTTATTCCAATTATCATCTGAGACCATCCGTTCAGAAAAAACAGTGGAAGACCCAATTAAAACCGAGCTTGAAAGGCAAAGGCTCGCTGATGAAGTGGCGCCGAGCTATCAATTCATGGATGAAATTGCTGATAACCAATCAGCCTTGATCGAGTCTCTTTTCGACTACCTTTTGGATGCTAAGGCAGCCCCTGAAGCTGAACAGGAGGAGCTTTCTGAAGAAGATAAGATTGCACAGCTTAGAGAAGATTTGCGTCTAATGGAAACCAGTGAAAACGGATTGCGGTTAACAGACGATATGCTCCGATCTTTATTGGCTCTATCCGATGAACGGTTGATCGATGTACGGGAAGAGTTGGACAACTTGCTGCAATCCTACTTGAGTGAACCGATACGGATAGAGGAAGTAGCGCGGATTCGGACGGAAATAGAACAGGACATCCGGCGCAATGAACAAATTCCAGCTAACGTAGTCCAAGCAGCGGTGACCATTGGCCGCTTTGGCATCATTGCGAATGAGCTGGTCAATGAAGAATTGACAGCGAGCCAAGTGCAGCAAGTTCGGAACAGCGTTGAGCCGACACGTATATTGCAAGGGCAAGTCTTGGTACAAGAAGGCCAAGTGGTGGACAAGGAAATATACCGACAGCTGGAGCTCGCCGGAATGACAGAAGAGCATTTGAATTACAAACCGCTGCTGGGCCTGCTGATTTTTGTTTTGATTGCTGTAGGACTCTTGATGGCTGTCATGTCCCGCTCAGAGAAAGATGATAAAAGCAAAAGCACGGAGCTGCTGGTCATCGTTGTGGTTATCGCGATTTCATTGGCGCTTATGAAATTATTATATGCAGTCAGCGGAAACTTTGATTTGGTGATTTCGTTTATTTTTCCAACGGCGCTGGCAGGCATGCTGGTTCGTCTGTTGGTTAATGAACGGGCTGCTGTCTATGTGACAATCCTGATTAGTGCCGCAGCTGGCATCATGCTGCAAAGCGGTTATTCAGCTTCTCTGCAAGTTGATGTGGCCCTTTACATACTCTTCGGCGGGTTGACTGCTATTTACTTAATTGACCAGGATGGCGGCCGCGGACGTTTGCTGCAAATCAGTTTAGCTGTAGCGGGAGTCAATGTATTGTTCGTCGCTTTTTACTTATTGATTGGGCAGACACAATATAATTGGTCGGAAATCGGTTTTTATTTTACAGCTGCGATTGTCTCTGGTTTGCTCTCCGGCGCATTGGCCATCGGATTTTTGCCGTTTTTCGAATCAGCTTTTGGCATGCTTTCAGCCATGCGTCTGATTGAGCTGTCCAATCCAAATCATCCGCTTTTGAAGAAAATCCTTATGGAGACGCCTGGTACCTATCACCATAGCTTAATGGTGGCGAATTTGGCGGATGCTTCTTGTGAAGCAATCGGAGCAAATGGCCTGTTAGCTCGGGTGGGCTGTTATTATCATGATATCGGCAAAACAAAACAGCCGCAGTTTTTTATTGAAAATCAAGTGAATATTGAAAATCCGCATGACCGTCTGCCGCCGGAAAAAAGCCGGGATATCATCTTGGCACATGGTGTACAGGGAGCTCAAATGCTTAAAAACTATAAGATGCCGAAAGAAATCATTGATGTGGCTGCACAGCATCATGGCACGAGTCTATTGAAATTCTTTTACTACAAAGCGAAAGAAACCAATCCGGATACCAATGAAGAAGCTTATCGCTATGTCGGACCAAAACCGCAAACCAAGGAAATTGCCATCATCTGCATCGCAGACAGCCTGGAAGCGGCCGTCCGCTCAATGAAAGAGCCAACATCAGAAAAAATAAAAAAATTGGTGGATTCGATTGTAGAAGATAAACTGAAAGATGGGCAATTTGAGGAATGTGATATATCCTTAAAAGAACTGAAGACGGTGAAATCGGTGATGTGTGAAACGTTGAATGGAATCTTCCATTCACGCATCGAATATCCGAAAGAGACCAATTGATAGGAGGAGCAGCTATGATAGCAATCGATTTTATGGACGAAACAGAAAGCCTGAATCAGCAGGAACTGGAGTTTGTACAAAACATCCTTGAACACGCAGCGAAAGAAGAGGGATTAGGAGACTCGGAAGTGTCCGTGACCTTTGTCACCAATGAAATGATCCGTGATATCAACCGCGAATACCGGGGCAAAGATCAGCCAACAGATGTCATCTCGTTTGCAATGGAGGAATTGGGCGAAGGGGAAACGGCCATTATCGGCTCTCCGGAACCACGCATGCTCGGAGATATCATCATCTCACTCGATCGGACCAAAGAACAAGCAGCAGATTACGGCCATTCGTTTGAACGGGAGTTGGGCTTCCTGGCAGTTCATGGGTTTTTGCATTTGCTGGGATACGACCATATGACTGAAGAAGATGAAAAGAAAATGTTTTCCCGTCAAGAAGAAATTTTGATTTCGCTTGGCATAACACGTGATAAGCATGACGGCGCGTAGATTTTTCCGCTCTTTCCAATTTGCAGCTCAGGGCATAGGAACTGCTTTGAAGCGTGAACAGAACATCCGCTTTCATTTTCTTGCGGCTGTAGTGGTCGTGCTTGCAGGTCTGCTGACGGGCCTGTCTTATTTGGAGTGGCTGATCGTCATCCTGCTGATCGGAGGCATGCTTGCATTGGAGATGGTCAATTCAGCCATTGAACGGGTCGTCGACTTGGCGACTGCTGAGCTTCATCCTCTTGCCAAACAGGCCAAAGACATGGCAGCAGGTGCCGTTTTGGTATTTGCAGCAGCAAGTGCTATAATTGGATTACTGATATTTCTACCCAAATGGTTTTAAATTCGCAGAGGTGATAAAAATGGAAAAGGAACAGTTGATGAAGAAAGCAATAGAAGCACGCGGCACTGCATACGTGCCTTATTCAAATTTTCCCGTCGGTGCAGCCTTGCTGTCAGCTGACGGTACAGTGTACCTGGGTTGTAATATCGAAAACGCCGGCTATTCCATGACGAATTGCGCAGAGCGTACAGCGGTGTTCAAGGCCGTTTCTGAAGGCGTCAAGTCCTTTACGGCATTAGCTGTATCAGCGGACACTCCAGGCCCTGTATCACCTTGTGGTGCATGCAGACAGGTATTGGCAGAGTTCTGCTCGCCGGACATGCCGGTTTATTTAACAAATTTAAAAGGTGACGTCCAGGAAACGACAATCAGTGAACTGCTTCCGGGCGCATTTTCAACGGAGGATTTAAAATATGCAGCAAGAGAATAACGGTTTCAAGTCAGGCTTTATTTCCATCATCGGCCGTCCGAATGTCGGGAAATCGACATTCCTTAACCGGGTAGTGGGCCAAAAAATTGCCATCATGAGCGACAAGCCTCAAACGACAAGAAACAAAGTGCAGGGCGTCGTGACTACCAACGACAGCCAAATGATTTTCATTGATACACCCGGCATTAACGAACCACGCCATAAGTTGGGAGATTTCATGCTGAAAGTGGCAAAAAACACTTTCCGTGAAGTGGATGTTCTGCTGTTTGTGGCAAGCGCTGTGGACCGTGTCGGTAAAGAAGACCGTTATGTGCTCGAAATGCTGAAAGGCATAGATGTACCGGTATTTTTGGTTATTAACAAAATTGACCAAGTCCATCCCGACAATTTGCCTAAAATTATCGAATCGTACCGCAATGAATTTGATTTTGCAGAGGCCATTCCGATTTCAGCATTGCAAGGCAATAACGTAGAGAACTTACTGGCTAAAATCAACGAACGCCTTCCGGAAGGCCCGCAATATTACCCGGCTGACCAAATTACGGATCACCCTGAACGCTTCATCATTTCTGAACTGATTCGTGAAAAGGCGCTGCATTTGACGCGTGAAGAAATTCCGCATTCGATCGCTGTGGTTATTGAAAAAATTGCACCGGATTCCGAAAACAAGGACATGATACGTGTCCAAGCGACAATTATGGTAGAACGCGATTCCCAAAAAGGCATTGTCATTGGCAAAAAAGGAGCGCTGTTAAAGCAAATCGGTACGCGCGCCCGCCAGGATATCGAAAACCTGCTTGGATCGAAAGTATATCTGGAACTATGGGTAAAAGTGCAAAAGGATTGGCGCAATAAAGCGATGCATTTACGCGATTTCGGCTTCAGAGAAGACGAATACTAAGGAGTCCTTCCCATGCAAAATCAAGTAGAGGGAATTGTCATTCGTACGATGCCTTACGGCGAAACGAATAAGATCGTCACCTTGTTTACCAGGGAAGCGGGAAAAATCACCTGCATGGCAAGAGGTGCAAAAAAGCCGGCCAGCAGGTTGGCAGCAATTACACAGGTCTTTACCCACGGAACTTTTTCCATCTATAAAGGAAGAGGAATGGGGACATTGCAGGCAGGTGATCCATTGGAATCGCTGCGGCATATTCGTGAAGACATCATGTCAACCGCTTATGCCAGTTATGTCGTTGAATTGGTTGACCGTTTGACCGAGCAGGATGAACCACAGCCTGCTGTTTACGAAATGCTTTATCAAGCATTGCACGCGATTGATGATGGCTATGATCCAGAAGCGATTACTTTGTTTGTGGAGTGGAAAATGCTGCAAGCGGCGGGTCTTGCGCCAACACTGCACGAATGTGCAAATTGCGGGGCGACGGAAGGGGAATTCGCATTTTCGTTTCAGGAACTTGGTTTTCTCTGTCACCGCTGTTTTCATATCGACCGCTACATCATTCGCTTAAGCCCGGCTTTGGTGAAGTTGATTCGCACCTTCTATTTTGTGCCGATCGAACGGGTGGGTTCGTTAACTTTAAAGAAAGAGTCCAAGAGCCTGCTCAAACAAATCGTTCGTACGATTTATGAAGAAAAAGCAGGGATTCGTTTAAAATCCCGGAAGTTTCTCGAGCAATTGGAACGGACGCCTGAGTTTTTGCCTAAAAAAGAAGAGTTGCCGAAAGACGAATAGTCTCTCGGCAACTCTTTTTGTTTTTAGTTAAAAAGTGAAGAAGTCGCTCTAGGCAGATAAAGCATCGTAGCGGTTCAGGAGCAGGTCTTGGTCTTTTATTGCTTTTCACTCATTCTATTCAAAGTTATGAAGATTATCAGTTTAAAAATTTTTTCTTATACATACAAGGTAGTTAATTATTTATTAGATAGAACAGTTCTATTATGATATAGAGCAAAACAACGGAGACTCCCGCGGGATAGCGAAGTGCTGAAATCCACTCGGGCAATAAGCCCGAGTTAGTTCAGCGCAAGCCCTTGGCAGCTCGCACCGCGACGTCCTGTCGCGCCAGCTGCATGACCCGCATCCTGCAGGCCCGAAAGCGGAGTTGTTTTGCGTAATATCAGGTTGAAAGATTAAAACTGAATGTGCTTCTCGATATAAGCCTGCACTTCAGCGATCGGCATGCGTGTTTGCTCCATGGAATCCCGGTGACGTACTGTTACCTGGCCGTCTTCGACAGAATCAAAGTCATAGGTGATACAGAACGGAGTACCGATTTCGTCCTGGCGACGGTAGCGTTTACCGATGGATTGAGATTCATCGTAATCCACCATGAAGTGCTTGGCTAGATCAGCGAATACTTCTGTCGCGCCTTCTGCTAACTTTTTAGAAAGCGGCAGGACGGCTGCTTTATAAGGAGCCAGAGCAGGGTGGAAGCGCAAAACGGTACGCTTGTCGTCGTTTTCAAGTTCTTCTTCGCTGTAGGCGTCGACAAGGAATGCAAGTGTCACACGGTCAGCTCCAAGAGAAGGTTCGATACAATAAGGCACGAAGCGTTCGTTTGTCATTGGATCGATGTAATTGAAATCTTCTCCGGAATGCTCCATATGGCGTTTTAAGTCGAAATCGGTGCGGTCTGCAATGCCCCAAAGCTCGCCCCAGCCGAATGGGAATTTGTATTCGATATCCACAGTGGCATTCGAATAATGGGAAAGTTCGTCTTTGTCATGTTCGCGTAGGCGCATATTGTCTTCGGCCATATTTAAATCCAATAGCCATTTTTTACAGAAATCGCGCCAGTAAGCGTACCATTCTAAATCTTCGCCGGGCTTGCAGAAAAATTCAAGTTCCATCTGCTCGAATTCACGCGTACGGAAAGTAAAGTTGCCGGGTGTGATTTCGTTACGGAAGCTTTTGCCGATCTGGGCGATGCCGAATGGCATTTTTTTACGCATTGAGCGCTGAACGTTCTTATAGTTGACGAAAATCCCTTGAGCCGTTTCCGGACGCAGGAAAATCTCATTGGTCGAAGCCTCAGTCACGCCTTGGAAAGTTTTGAACATCAAGTTGAATTGACGGATTTCCGTAAAGTCCTGTGCGCCGCATGTCGGGCATTTAACATCGTGTTCTTGGATCAGTTCGGCCATGCGTTCGAAAGACAATCCATCAACTATCAATTCGATGCCTTTTGCATCCAATGCGTCTTCGATTAATTTATCGGCACGGTGACGGGTTTTGCAGCTTTTGCAGTCGATCATCGGATCATTGAAGTTGCCGACATGCCCAGAAGCAACCCATGTTTTCGGGTTCATCAGGATGGCTGCATCCAATCCCACATTATAAGGGGATTCCTGCACGAATTTTTTCCACCATGCTTTTTTGATATTGTTTTTTAGTTCGACGCCAAGTGGGCCATAATCCCACGTATTTGCCAATCCTCCGTATATTTCAGAGCCTGGGAATACAAATCCTCTGTGTTTCGCTAACGCAACTACATCTTCCATTGACATAAAATTACCTCCATAAAATAAAAAATCGTACCCATCCTCGGACATGTCATCATGTCCGAGGACGAGTACGTTAAGACCCGCGGTTCCACCTCGATTGACTGCAAAATGCAGCCCGCTTAAAATAAAGAATGGCTCTGGATCGCCTTTTCCTGTAGTTGCAGGCTTTCACTATCCCTGCTCGCTTCTGTTACAGTACTTATCTATCCGTCGTTGCCTGTGTTAAGTTCGTTCATTATTGTACCATGACAATGTTTTCTTCGCAATATCGTGTTAATTAGTATATAATAATCGGTATTGAGTATAACATATATATATTTTGAGGCGGTGAGTCCAATCGAACTCAATAAACGGCAAGAGGAAATTCTGCAAATCGTTAAAGGCAATGGTCCGATAACTGGGGAACAGATAGCGGATCGCCTGAACTTAACAAGATCGACGCTTCGCCCCGACTTAGCCATCCTGACAATGGCAGGCTTTCTAGATGCCCGTCCGCGTGTTGGCTATTTTTATTCGGGCAAAAAACCGGGTCAAGATGTCACGGATACGATGAATAACATGAAGGTCAAAGATTTTCAATCGATTCCAGTTGTCGTCAGAGAAGATGTCAGCGTATACGACGCCATCAGCCAGATGTTTCTGGATGATGTCGGAACGCTTTTTGTCGTGGACAAAAAATCTTATTTGGCTGGAGTCCTGTCAAGAAAGGATTTGCTGCGGGCAAGTTTAGGCAGCCAAAACTTATCCGCTATTCCCGTACATATCATCATGACGCGCATGCCAAATATTACGTACTGTGCGAAGAATGAATCCCTGATCCAGGCAGCGCATCGCCTGATCAATCAGCAAATCGATGCATTGCCTGTGGTGGAAGAACAGCCGGATGGCTTCAAAGTCGTCGGCAGATTAACAAAAACGAATATTACTCGTGCGTTTTTATCGCTATCGGAAAACCACGATCTGTGAGGTGCCAACTATGAATTCACTCCGCTTGTTCATTGTCTCCGATTCGGTTGGAGAAACAGGGGAACTGGTCGCAAAAGCAGCGATCAGCCAATACTTAAATCCAGATCAAAATGCTGTCTTAAAGCGTTTTCCCTACATCGATTCGATCGATCATCTACAGGAAATCATTAAATTGGCCGTTACCCAAAAGGCTTTTATCGTCTATACCTTAGTTTCCCAGAAGTTGCGGGACTATATGCAGGCTGAAACAGTCAAATTTCATGTGACAGCAGTGGATCTGATGGGTCCTCTCCTAGATGCATTGGAAAAAGAGCTCGACGCGCCGCCCTTGCAGGAAGCAGGGCTGGTCCGTAAATTGGATGACGACTATTTTAAAAAAGTTGAAGCCATTGAATTCGCCGTCAAATACGATGATGGAAGGGATCCAAGGGGCATCTTGATGGCTGACATCGTTCTAGTCGGAATTTCAAGAACGTCCAAAACCCCTTTATCCCAGTACTTGGCGCATAAACGGCTAAAAGTCGCAAACGTTCCACTGGTGCCGGAAGTTGATCCGCCGGACGAATTGTATCATGTAGATCCGAAAAAATGTTTTGGCTTGGTCATCTCTCCCGATAAACTTAATAATATCCGCAAAGAGCGATTGATCGCACTGGGCTTGAATGATGATGCCAATTACGCGAAAATTGACCGGATCCATGAAGAAATCACCCATTTCCACAAAGTGGTGGATCGGATTGGCTGCGAAATAGTGGATGTAACGAATCGGGCTGTAGAAGAAACCGCTAATTTGATATTAAGCAAACTTCAAAAATGATTTCGGGAAAACCACCTGCACAGGCGGTTTTTCTTTCTTTTTGGTAGATTTTTTAATAAAAACGTTTTATAATGAAGAATTGTGGCTAAAGCTTACTAGTGGATAAAATAGTTTGCTCCATCTTTTTGTCGAAAAATGAAGGATTTTGTTTCTGCATCGCGAATTAAATAAGTTAAGCAAACAAAGATGGTGAGAAAAATGTCCAATCGAGTTCCAGAAGAAGTGATTGAAAAAATCCGTTCCAGCACAGATATTGTGGATGTTGTCGGAGAGTATGTCCAGTTAACAAAGAGGGGCCGCAATTGGTTCGGCCTTTGCCCTTTCCACGGAGAAAGCACACCATCTTTTTCTGTCACCGCTGACAAACAGATTTTTCATTGTTTTGGTTGTGGAGCTGGTGGCAACGTCATCACTTTTTTGATGGATATTGAAAATTTAACATTCCAGGATGCCCTGTCAAGATTAGGAAGCCGTGCAGGCATCGAGGTTGATATACAGGCCCCCGCCGATTCAGGTCCGGTGCAATCAAAAAGTGACAATCAATTGATTTTGATGCACGAGTTTGCTGCGGATATGTACCATCACATTTTACTGAATACGGAAGAAGGGCAGGAGGCACTGGACTATTTGGAAAATAGGGGCTTTACCCGGGAGATCATTGAAAAGAATAAAATTGGCTGGTCTCTTCCGGAGTGGAACTACATGGCTTCTGCGCTCAAGCGAAAAGGATTCAGTGAAGAAGAGCTGGAATCCAGCGGACTCGCCATTGCCCGTGAACAATCAAGTGGTTATTTTGATCGGTTCCGCGGCAGAATCATGTTTCCAATCATGAACGAAAGCGGCAAAGTCATCGCCTTTTCGGGCAGGGTCCTTGAGCACACAAAACAGGAAGCGAAATATATGAATAGTCCTGAATCCCCGATTTTCCAAAAAAGCCAAGTGCTTTATAACGTCCATCATGCCAGAGGCGCTATACGCAAAAATAGGAAAATCATTTTGTTTGAAGGGTTTATGGATGTCATTGCAGCGGGTAAAGCAGGAGTTGACAATGCTTTAGCAACGATGGGCACGTCGCTCACCGCCCAGCATATCCGGCAGATGAAGCGTTTTGCCCAAGAAGTGGTCATTTGTTTTGATGGCGATGATGCAGGATGGGAAGCCGCCAAACGGGCGGCAATCTCTCTCAATGAAGATAATTTCAAAGTGGAAGTTGCAGTCCTGCCAGGTAAAATGGATCCGGATGATTATGTTCGGGAAAACGGTGCTGAAGCTTTTAAGGAACAAATTATCGGCAAGCCGCATGCGTTTATTGCTTTTGCAATGATGCATGCCCGCAGGCACAAGAATTTTCAATACGAAAATGATCTGCTGCAGTATATTCAGGAAGTACTGCAATTATTAGCCGGTAGATCCTCGCCTTTGGAGCGGGATTTATATATAAAGCAATTATCAGAGGAAACCGGATTATCACAAGAAGCAATTCTGCAGCATTACCGCAAATTGGAAAATAAAACAATAGAACGTAACCGCCCCGAGCAAAAACCGGCTGTAAAGACGGTTAAAAAAGAACCAAAACGCATCACGTCATTGCATAGGGCGGAGCGGATGCTCTTATCGCACGCCTTGGCAGATCCGGGAGTCATGGATAAATTGGCGCTAGAAGACAACGGCATACCCTTTGTCAGTGAAGAATTCCAAGCACTGTATGTTCAGCTGCTCGGTTTCTACGAAGAATGGGATAAGGCAGACTTCCATAAATTCCTGGAGACCCTGCAAGATGCAGAACTCCGCAAACTGGTTATGGAAACGGCATTATCCGAACGCGATCCGGAACATGCGGATGAAGAAATTTCCGATTGTTTAAAGCACCTGCAAAAACATCGGGTCGAACAGCAAATCAATCTAAAAATCCAGCAATCAAAAGAAGCGGAAAAACAGCATGACCTTAAGCGCGCTTTACTTCTTGCACAAGAAGTGATTGCTTTACGGAAATCATTGTAAGTTAATTCCGGTTTTTTTAAAGGAGGAAGTCACATGGCTGAGAAATCTGAACGCCAAACTGAAGTTGAAGCAAGCAATGTACCATTGACTACTGAAGGTCCGGAAGCAACTGTGGAAGAAGCGAAAAAACAGCTGATTGAAACAGGTAAAAAAACCGGAGAGCTTAATTACGAACAAATTGCCGATAAATTGGCGATTTTCGAAATGGAATCCGACGCAGTAGAAGAGTTTATCGATCAATTAGAGGGCCATGGCATCGAATTGGAACGAAAATCCGATGATGAAGAACATTTGGACCGTTTAATGAAACCGACCGAAGATAAATTTGATTTGAATGATTTGAGCGTTCCGCCAGGAGTCAAAATCAATGACCCTGTCCGCATGTATTTGAAAGAAATTGGCCGTGTAGACTTGCTGAAAGCGGAAGAAGAGGTCCGTTTGGCAAAGTTAATCGAACAAGGCGACGAAGAAGCGAAAAAACGTCTTGCTGAAGCCAATTTGCGTTTAGTTGTCAGTATCGCTAAACGGTATGTCGGCCGCGGCATGCTGTTCCTGGATTTGATTCAGGAAGGGAATATGGGCTTGATCAAAGCCGTCGAGAAGTTCGATTACTCAAAAGGTTTCAAGTTCAGTACGTATGCAACGTGGTGGATTCGCCAGGCTATTACACGCGCTATTGCTGACCAGGCACGGACAATCCGTATTCCTGTCCATATGGTTGAAACCATTAATAAACTGATTCGCGTGCAACGCCAGTTGCTTCAGGATCTTGGCCGTGAACCTTCTCCGGAAGAAATCGGTGAAGAAATGGATCTTCTGCCTGAAAAAGTCCGTGAAATTCTTAAAATTGCTCAAGAACCGGTTTCATTGGAAACGCCGATCGGTGAAGAAGATGATTCGCATTTAGGCGATTTTATCGAGGATTCAGATGCACAGTCGCCTTCTGACCACGCTGCATATGAGTTGTTGAAAGAGCAATTGGAAGACGTTCTGGATACATTGACTGACCGTGAAGAAAACGTTTTGCGTCTTCGTTTCGGCTTAGACGATGGCCGTACGCGCACATTGGAAGAAGTGGGCAAAGTATTTGGTGTGACGCGTGAGCGGATTCGCCAAATCGAAGCAAAAGCATTGCGCAAACTGCGTCATCCGTCACGCAGCAAACGCCTGAAAGATTTTCTTGAATAGAAAAAAAGCTCGAGCCGCATCCGGATATTAAGGGATGCGGCTCATTTTTTGTACAATAGTTAAACAGAATTCCAGTTAACGCTTGAGTTTGCCTTAATTTTCCCTATATAATGATAGATGTAAGCGTATTCACGACAAAGGGGATGTACACAAATGGATTTCGATTTGACACAAGAACAACAGATGATCAAAAAGACCATCAAGGAATTTGCCGATAAGGTGGTGGCACCAGGTGCCATAGACCGCGACCGTTCCAAGGCATTTCCGACTGAAATCTTCAAACAGCTGTCCGACATGGGGATGATGGGCTTGCCGTTTGATGAAAAATACGGCGGAGCTGGAGCGGATACCACCAGTTTTGCTATTGTAACAGAAGAATTAAGCCGTGCCTGCGCATCAACAGGAATCACCTATTCTGCACATATTTCGCTTGGCGGGGCGCCGCTGAATTTATTTGGGACCGAAGAACAGAAAGAAAAATACCTGGCTCCTATCTGTACCGGCGAATCGTTCGGTGCTTTCGGATTGACAGAACCGAATGCCGGTTCGGATGCTGGCGGAACTGAAACGCGTGCAGTGGAAGACGGCGATGAATGGGTCATCAATGGCTCGAAAGTCTATATCACGAATGCCAGCTATGCCAAACATTTAGCCATTACCGCGATTACTGGAATGAATGAAGGCAAGAAGGAAATCAGTGCCATCATCGTACCAACAGACGCGGAAGGCTTCACCATTATCGACAATTACGAAAAAATGGGGCTGCATTCTTCCAACACCACTGAATTGGTGCTGGATAATGTCCGTGTACCGAAAGAAAACTTGTTAGGCAAGCGTGGAGATGGCTTTAAGCAGTTCCTCGTAACCTTGGATGGCGGACGTATTGGTATTGCGGCAATGGCTGTAGGCATCGCACAAGCAGCATTTAATAAAGCTCTTGCTTATTCCAAAGAACGGAAACAGTTCGGTAAGCCTTTATCTGAATTCCAAATCACTCAGTTTAAGCTGGCGGATATGGCGATGAAAATCGAATTGGCCCGTAATATGACTTATAAAGCCGCTTGGCTAAAAGATCAAGGCCGTCCGTTCACAAAAGAAGCGTCGATGGCGAAGTTGTACGCTTCAGAAATTTCCATGGAAGTGGCTGACGAAGCCATTCAGATCCACGGCGGCTACGGCTACATGAAAGAATACGAAGTAGAGCGTTATATGCGTGACGCTAAATTATTGGAAATCGGTGAAGGTACATCTGAAATCCAGCGCATGGTCATTGCACGCCAAATCGGCTGTTAAGAAAAATGTCTGAAGCCCTGCTGTAGGCAGGGCTTTTCATGTGGGATATGGACTCGTTTTTAAAAACTACTAATAAGTTTTATCAAAAAAATATATAGAGGATATTTTATTGGTCTTCGTCAAAAGAAATTAAATTACCGTTTTTGTCACAAACAAGGAAAAGTTATCTGTTAAGACTTTTCGTTTGGTAGATAATACAGTACAATAATGAATGATACGAATAATATCATTAAGCAGAACTTAGTAGAGGGAGGGGTAACGGATGCAAAAAAATGCAATTGTGCCTTATATCTTAATCATGGCTTTCGGTATTGGTCTAATTTTCTTCTTATCAGTACAAGGAGTTGGCGATCAAGCTGAAATCACAGAAGAACATGCAGCAGAAGAAGAAGGCGGCGGAGAAGCTGCTGAAGGTGAAGAAGGCGGAGATGCGGCTGCAGGAGATTTTGATCCTGAATCACACGCGCAAGCCAACTGTATTTCTTGTCACGGTTCAAGCTATGAAGGCGGAGTAGGTCCATCATTGGTAGCTACTGAACTTCCACAAGAAGACATCGAAGATATTTTGATCAACGGTAAAGGCACTATGCCAGGCGGGCTTGTTCCAGAAGAGAACGTAGCAGCAATGGCTGAGTGGGTATTATCACTCGAATAGCATCTAAAAACCCTTAGTTCTTCTTGAGCTAAGGGTTTTTCTGTCAAAATAGGAGGATCTGAATGAATGCTCAACAATTATCACATCGGCTGACGAGAGTTGCCCATCATGTACCCAAACATGCGGTAATAGCAGATATCGGAAGCGACCACGCCTATTTGCCTTGTTACTTGGTATTGAACGGAGTAGTAAGCAAAGCCATCGCAGGGGAAGTAGTCAAAGGGCCTTTTGAATCAGCAAAAAAACAAGTCCGGCAGGAAGGGTTGACCGCTCAGATCGATGTACGGCTAGCGAGCGGACTTGATGCTATTTTCCCCGAAGACGGGATCACGGCTGTTGCGATTGCAGGTATGGGAGGTCCATTAATCTGTTCGATTTTGGAACAGGGCAAGGGACGATTGGATGGAGTCGAAAGATTGATCCTTCAGCCGAATGTCCATGCCAAGTCCATCCGAGATTGGGCAGTAGCTAACAGCTGGGACATCGTCGCTGAGGAGATATTAAAAGAAAATGATAAGATTTACGAAATTCTGGTGCTTGAAAGAACGCAATCACCTGTTACCTGGTCTCCACAGCAATTGCTGATGGGTCCTGAACTGCTGAAAAACCAAACAGCAATTTTCCATGAGAAGTGGAAGCGTGAAAGCGACCAATGGAAAAAAATTGTGGCTTCAATGGAATCAACGGCCCAAACCATCGAAATCATTGAAAAAAAACAGGAATTGATTGAAAAAATACAATTGGTAGAAGAGGTGCTGCACCATGAAAATTCCTAACGGCCAGCAGATCATCGAGGAATTCGAGAAATGGTCGCCCAAGTATTTAGCGATGGAAGGCGATCCGATCGGTTTGCATGTAGGAACTTTAAATAAAAAAATCGAACGTGTCTTAGTGACCCTGGATGTCGATGAAAAAGTCGTTGATGAAGCGATTGCCAAAGGCGCCGGATTGATCATTGCGCATCATCCGCCAATTTTCCGTCCGTTGAAAAACCTGCAGACGGATTTTCCTCAAGGAAGCCTAATGGAGAAACTCATTAAATCCGATATCGCCGTTTACGCTGCCCATACCAACCTGGACGTCGCGACTGGTGGAGTCAATGATTTACTGGCGGATGCTTTGGGACTAAAAAACACCAAGGTGCTGGTTCCTACTTATGAAGCGGAATTGGTGAAAATCGCCGTGTTTGTTCCTGAAAGCCATGAAGAGGCAATTCGTGAAGCACTTGGCAAGGCAGGCGCAGGAGCAATTGGCGATTACGAATATTGCAGCTATACCTTGTCCGGTACTGGCCGTTTCCGTCCGACAGCTGAAGCGGATCCATATATCGGAGAAGCCGGTAAAATGGAAATGACCGCCGAATCAAAAGTGGAAGTGGTCGTTCGCAAAAACGAAAAAGATCGCGTCATCAAAGCGATGATTTCCGCTCATCCATACGAAGAAGTGGCTTATGATGTATTCACTTTGGAAAACAAAGAAATTGCAATGGGGCTAGGCCGTGTTGGAACATTGGAAAATCCGATGACGCTTCATGAATTTGCCGAGTGGACAAAACAGCAATTGGATGTTCCAGCTCTTCGAATTGTTGGGGATATGGAGGCCACCATTAAGAAAGTGGCAGTGCTTGGTGGTGATGGCAATAAGTACATCCACCAGGCAAAGCGCGCTGGAGCGGATGTTTATGTCACAGGCGACTTGTATTTCCACGTTGCACAAGATGCACAGGCAATGGGCCTGAACGTCATCGATCCCGGACATCATGTGGAAAAAGTGATAATTCAAGGTGTGGTAGATCATATGTCCAAGCAACAGCCAACCTGGCAATGTGAATTTTTGCCGTCTCAGACAAATACGGAACCTTTCCGGTTCATTTAAAAAGAAGAAGCCACGGCTTCTTCTTTTTTTTTAGTTCAAAGTTTGTTAATAGTGTAATTGTTAGTAGGTACTGAACTCGGCGCTGTTCAAGTAAAGAGTTTGATAATGTATGTGCCAAACGGTGAACGTTTAACGATTTTAATATGGCATTATTAGTAAAATGAAATTAATAAAGCTGTATGCCCGGGTTATTGAGTGTGAGTGGGATTTGTATAGCCATGATAATCTTACGTATAAAAAACTGATGAAGATAGATCGTCATTAGATATAGAGTAAAAGAATGGGGAGTTTTATTTTGAATACGTTTGTGTACATGGTAAGACATGGAGAGTCGCCAAAGGAAGGAAATGAAAGAACTAGAGGATTAACCGAAAAAGGTCGAATAGATGCTCAACAGTTAACGGCTACATTAAATGATGAAGAAATTAATGTGGTCATTTCAAGTCCATATATACGTTCCATCTTAACGGTTGAAAGAACAGCTCAACAAATAGGCAAAGAAGTTTTAGTATTTGAAGGTTTGAAAGAAAGAGTATTCTCATCAGAAGACGAGCGGATATCTGAGACGGAACTGCTTCCGCTATTAGAAAAATCATTTTCAGTTCCCAACTATGCTTTAAATGGAGGAGAATCAAATGCTGATTGTCAAAAGAGAGCAGTGAAAGTCTTAAAAGACCTATTAGCAAGTTATCAAAAGAAAAAAATTGTAATAGGTACTCATGGCGTTGTTATGACTTTGATGATGAACTTTTATGACGACAAGTACAATTTGGACTTCTTGCAAAACTTAACAAAACCAGATATTTATAAAATGGAATTCAATGAGCAGGAATTAGTAACTGTTCAAAGATTGCGGAGCGGAAATATTAAGGAGAGTTGACAAAACTATGGGACAAACGAAATCAGAGAGATTATTTAGAATAGATTGCGAGGATATTTATCTTCAAGAATTTTCTGTTGAAGATGTAGATAGTATTTATCGAATTTCCAATACGCCTGAAATATTTGATTTTCTGCCAGATTGGAAATCTACAAAAGAACAAAGGATAAATTGGATGATTAATTATGAAATACCAGCAAATAAAGCATTTCTCAAAGCTGTAGCAACGACTTCCCATATAGATGCTCAACTTTTAAAATTAGGTGTATTTCTCAAGAAAACAAATAAACTTATTGGATGGTGCTGTACAGGGATCAAAGATGAACTGCCTCTGCCGAACAGAGAAATTATGTATGCCATTTCAAAAGAATTTCAAAAGAAAGGATATGCTACCAAAGCTTCTAAAGGGCTAATCAATTATTTGTTTACCCATACAGATTTAAAGTTTCTGAATGCTGTTGCTTTATCTAACAATATTTCTTCAAATAAAGTTATAGTAAAATGCGGATTTGCCCCGCAAGGCCAGCAAACCATTGATAAGGAAATCTATAACCATTATATATTGGCTAAATCAGATTGGTATGAACCAGTAAATTCTCGTCAAGAGGTGCTACAATCTCATTTAACAAAATCAGAGAAAACGGATCACTAGGATTACACAAAAGCCGGCGCTGTTTGATTCATAACGAATCAAACAGCGCCGGCTTTTAAGTGAGAACCATAGATTTTCTTCGACAAATCTTCAGCCTTATCTAATAGAATTTCTTTAAATCGTTGGAAGTCTTTATTAAATAAAGGGAGTTCTGCTAATTAGGCATAGGTATTTCTATTTTTGCATCTTTATGAACATCTTCCGTACCCGCATCCAGTGCACTCTTGTAATAGAAGCATTTGTGTTCGATGATTTCCATTGTCTTTTTCAGTTCCGCCATCTGGGCTTTAACGATAGCTTTTCGTTCCATAAACATGTCATACCTTTGCTGGAGAGTAGAATCCCCTTCCGAGCACCAATCAATGAAATTTTTAATTTCCTTAATAGGCATTCCGCTGGATTTTAGGCATTCGATTATTTTCAATGCACTTATATCGGATTCTTTAAATAGGCGTGTTCCACTGGCTGTTCTTTCTATAAAAGGCATTAGGCCCTCCTTATCGTAGTAACGTAGGGTATAGGCAGTCAGATTCAATTCTTTTGCAACTTCGCCGATTGAAAATGTCTTCATTTATAAATCTCCTCTTTTTAAAATCTATAGTTTAAGTTAACTCTAACTTTAAAAGAATAGTATCAATGGATGCCGTGTAAGTCAAAGGTGAAAACAACCAGCTAACATCTGGTTGAAATTAATAGAAAGGATTGTAGTGAAGTACTTGACCTAGAGTTAACTATAAGGCTTAGGATTGATATGTAAGAGAATTGAAGCAAGAGGTAGTTAAGTGAAAAGCTGTGTGCCGATATTCTTGACTTACCTTTTTGAGCGTTTCTCTAAAAAAATAGGAGGTTTTTTATATGTTAACTGTTAAAGCGTGGGCTTTAGATGGTCCTGACAAATCGTTTCGAGAAGCAGAGATTGCACGACGGGATTTGGATACGCATGATGTTCTAATTGATATCAAATTTGCGGGGATCTGCCATTCGGACATTCATACTGCACATGGTGAATGGGGTACGGTAAACTATCCTCTTGTCCCTGGACATGAAATTGCAGGCATTGTCACGGAAGTAGGAGCAGAGGTCACGAAGTACAAAGTTGGCGATCGCGTAGGAGTCGGGTGTATGGTTGATTCCTGTGGGGAATGCGCGAATTGCCAAAAAGGAGAAGAACAATACTGCCTTAAAGGAAATGTACCAACCTATGCTGGTGTAGACAAATACGGTGAGCCTACTCAAGGAGGCTACTCCACTCACATTGTGGTAGTAGAAGATTTCGTAGTCCGTATCCCTGATAACATCGAGCTTGATGCCGCAGCACCATTACTTTGTGCAGGAATTACGACATATTCTCCATTGAACCATTGGGGAGCTGGACCCGGCAAAAAAGTAGCGGTTGTAGGCATGGGCGGATTAGGGCATGTAGCCGTTAAAATTGCAGCTGCGATGGGTGCAGAAGTAACGGTGCTCTCTCAAACCTTGAGCAAAAAAGAAGATGGATTGGAATTTGGTGCAAGTGATTACTATGCAACCAGCGATCCGGAAACGTTTGAGAAACTGGCGGGGACTTTTGATTTAATCCTTAATACGGTAAGTGCAAAAATCGACATCGATGCGTATTTCTCATGATTATCACTGGATGGAACGCTAGTAAATGTAGGAGCACCTGCAGAACCATTAGAAGTAAATGTGTTTTCGCTGATCGGTCACCGACGTTCGTTTGCAGGATCTATGATTGGAGGAATCCGTGAGACACAGGAGATGCTGGATTTCTGTGCAGAACATGGGATTGTTCCAAAAATTGAAGTGATTTCTGCGGATCAGATTGACGCAGCCTACGAGCGCGTATTGGCTTCAAATGTGAAGTACCGCTTTGTAATTGATGCTAAAACAATATAGACAGAGATAACATCTATATATGAAACTGAAAAAGCAGTAAGCTGATATAAAACTCTTTTGTGGATAGAGAGGAGGATTTAAATGAACATCGATGACTTTCTAGCGCAGTTAAACCGAGGAGAATCCGTTATAGGCGGTTCGCAAACGCATCAAATGATGCACAAGCTCTCACAAGAAGCATTAAAAGTAACCGTTGAACTAAACGGACATTATCATACTCCTGAAGAAGTTCGAGAATTATTTTCCCGGTTAATAGCTAAACAAGTAGATGCAACATTTGCTTTGTTTCCACCTTTTTATACGGACTGCGGAAAAAATATCAATGTAGGCAAGAATGTCTTTATAAATTCAGGTTGTCGCTTTCAAGATCAAGGGGGCATTACGATTGGGGATGGTGCACTGATTGGACACAATGTGGTTTTAGCTACGCTTAACCATGACGTCGATCCCAGAAAACGCAGTAAGATGCATCCTGCCCCAATCACCATCGGTAAAGATGTATGGATTGGAGCGAATGTTACAGTAGTTCCAGGCGTAGAGATCGGGGATGGCGCTATTATTGCTGCAGGTGCAGTAGTGACTAAAAGTATACCTTCAAATGTAATTGCAGGTGGCGTACCTGCAAAAGTATTGAAGAAAATCGACGTTTCTTAAAGGCAGATGGCAAATATCGATAATTTCAAAATGTAAAGCAATAGTTTGATGAGCTTTAACATGTTTAGATCCATGAAGGGTAGTGGTTTTTGAAAGAAGAAATTTTATTTAGCCAATATAAGACTGTATATCAAAAGAGTAGGAACTATCAACAAATTTCCTGCTCTTTTACTTTTATTTGGTTAAATTTTTAGCAAGGATTAATTTATTATAAGTATTTCATGTCAATTTTAGGGATAGAAAATAATGGTTTATAGTAAAATAAATGGTAAAATAGAATTCGAAATATTCTTTCTGTACGTGAATAATCTATTCTGCAAACACCTAAAAAAGTAAACAAGGCAGATGGTGAGACAACCGTAAATTCGTCATATTTTCTTATTAACTGAGCAAAATTTTTAAAAAATATATAAATAGAAATGGGGTTAACATGTTGATGCTAGTGGAAGTATTTACCATTCTACTTATTATTACCATGGCACTTTTAATCCATGAGATGGGCCATGCAATGGCAACAATTCTACAAAACAAGCAAGCGACGGCAGAAATTTATATGGGTTCATCCAATAAAGAGAAGAAACTGAAGCTATGTTTTGGAAGAATTACCTGTTATATCACGGTTGCCCTTTCAGGGTTCTGTCTTCCTTCAAATTCCGAAGCATTACCACCCACTACACCTAAACAAAGGATTATTTTTCTTGTGGGTGGACCGCTCGCTTCATTAGCAGGTTTTACACTACTATACTTTGCTTCGCACTTCTTTTCTGGCGTGGTTGGCCACATTGTGATTATTCTTGCAGGCGCTAATTTTTTCCTCTTCGTTACGTCGTTGATTCCCTTTATTTATCCATCATTTTTAGGTGGACTTCCAAGCGATGGCTTACAGATCTTAAACCAACTCAAAAAGATTAGAAAACAACATAATTCAGTCTAATAAGAAGTGTTTTTACTATTTATAAATAGCCTTGGATCAAGCAATAAGCTAGCGTCCTTTGTATTACGTATCAAGCTTTTGAGGTAGACCGCACAATAGAATTATTAGGGAAAGTGTTTTTAAATAAAAGCTCCATTTATAAGTGGTTTCCCAAAATAAGAGTACATAACAAACATTTTTATATTCATTGAATACATGCGGAGAGAAGGGCACAGTTTAACTGTTCTTCTCTCCGTTTTGTCACATGTGAACGCAATCAAGAAATTAATTCGTTGCGTTTATTTAGCCCATTTGTTATTATCATTTCATAGCTAACGATTGTGAAAGTTAAGGAGGTAGTTACTATTCATTCATTCGATGAAGAAGGGGCGCTGCTCCCTGAAGAGAAAGAAACCATCAATCGTTTAACGAAACTTCCGATGGAGTCATTGGATTTGGATGCCATCGCTGTTGTGACAAATGTATACAGAATGGCACAAGGATTGAAGAATAAGATGGAACGGGAAGTGCTGGCCGACTATGGCTTATCATGGACTTCTTTTTCGATGCTATACGATCTGTGGATAGGGGATTCCATCGAAACAAAGAAGTTGGCGGAGTTGGCAGGCGTCACAAAGCCGACCGTAAGCAACATCACAAAAACCTTGGAACGCAAAGAACTCTGTTACCGAAAAACCGGAGATCGCGATCGCAGAGCGACCTATGTGACGATCACCGAAAAAGGAAGAAGTGTGATGGAAGACCTGTACCCCAGATTCCATCAAGGAGAAGCAGAAATTGCTTCTGGCCTTTCTGTAGCAGAACAGAAGCAAGTCTCCGCATTGATCCGAAAAGTGATCAAAGCGAATGATTTTTAATTAGTTAATTGAATAAAGAAAAGCATTGAAGGAAACTCCAGTAGTGATTGCCTCCCTGTAACAGAGAGCCGGTGGTTGGTGTGAATCGGCACACAGGCAACATGAATTACATTTCCGGAGCCGCATGGTTGAAAACGGCGGCATCCAAGTGAACAGCCAGAAAGTCCTGGATCCTGCAGAAATGGTTTCGCTGGAGAACGGCACCATCATTCAAGTAGGCAAAAGAAAATTTGTTAAAATGATTTTTAATTCGTAATAAACGGTTGACTATCGAATGGTCGCAGATAAACAGATTCTGACTATGCAGCGGAAAAAAAGACGCACCGAAGGTGAATTCTTCTCCGATATGGGTAATGGAATTTGGCAAGAAAAAATGAAAATAGTCAGCACATTGATGGATGTCTTTATCAAGAATGCTACAGGAACTGGAAGGTACAAATAGTATGAATTTAAATTGGTCATTTGTCTTATTAGCAGGAATTTTGGAAGTTTTTTGGGTATCCGGGTTAAAACACGCAACCAACACGTTTGAGTGGGGAATCACCATCGGGGCAATTGCTGTTAGTTTCTTTTTGCTGACACTCGCTTCAAAAAAATTGCCGATTGGAACCCTGTATGCGGTGTTTGCCGGTATCGGGACAGCCGGCACGGTTTTAGCAGAAATGCTCGTGTTCGGAGAGCCTTTTAACTTGATGAAAATCGTCCTTATCGGGACATTGCTATGCGGCGTCATCGGCTTAAAAGTCTTGAACAGCAAAGAAGAAAAAGCAGTGTCTGAATTCGAAGCTCAGGAAGTGGTTGTATGATCTATTGGTTCGCATTGATCGTTGCAGGTGTTTTTGAAGTAATTGGCGTAATGAACGTGAAAAGGTTGGCTGACAAACAAAAAAATGCGCTCGTATTCATGATTGTTTTCTTTGGCATCAGCTTTCTGTTGTTGTCATATGCCATGAAAGAAATCCCGATGGGCATGGCTTATGCAATTTGGACAGGGATAGGCACGGTGGGTTCTGCCCTCATGGGGATGTATTTGTTTGGTGAACCAAGGAGTTGGACAAGGCTCACTTGCATTGCCGTCATTTTAGCTTCCGCTGTCGGTTTAAAGTTAATAGCTTAAATAAATAGCTTTAATTAAGTTAGCTCTTATGAAATCATTATTACAGGTAAATACAACCTACCCAACCGAGAATAATAAAGAGAATTTTGATAGGTAAATATTGTCCATAAAGAAAAGGCTGCCGCCAAAAGTCAGGAAACTAACTTTTGGGACAGCCTTCTTTTTATTCGCCTACCGGATACGGTTCAATGCGATCCGATGGTTTCGGGTGTTTAATTTTTGGCAAGATCTTGTTCAGCGGCACAGAACGGGTCAGCTCATGTGTGCTTGGATCAGCCGGATCATAAAGATCCAAGAACTTCATCACTTCTTTGACGATCGGCGTCGGAGTGGAAGCGCCAGCTGTAATGCCTACAGTTTCAACGCCTTCCAGCCATTCCAATTTCAATTCGGACAAATCGGAAATGCGGTAGGCAGGAGTGCCGGCAATGTCTTGTGACACTTGTGCCAAACGATTTGAGTTGTTGCTCATCGGATCACCGATGACGATCAACAGATCCGCTTCACCAGCCTGCTGAGCTACAGCTTCCTGCCGTACTTGTGTTGCTAGGCAAATTTCTTTGTGGACTTCGGAATGCGGGAACTTTTCTTTTAAGCGTTTCATCATATCGACAACATCCCATTGGCTCATCGTGGTTTGGTTGGTGACAATAATTTTTTCGGAATCAAGCTCCAGGCGGTTGACGTCTTCTACGCTTTCCACTAAATGGACCATGTCGGGTGCGACGCCGATTGCGCCTTCGGGTTCCGGATGTCCGCTTTTTCCGATGTAAACAATCTGATAGCCTTCAGCTGTCTTCTCGCGAATCAAATCATGTGTCACGGTAACATCTGGGCAAGTGGCGTCAATCGACACGAGACCTTTACGTCTTGCCAGTTCACGGACTTGCGGAGAAACGCCATGCGCTGTGAAAATTACAGTGCCTGTCTCGACTTTCTCCAAAATTTCGAGCCGGTTTGTGCCATCCAAAGTAATGATGCCATCTTCTTCGAACGCGTCAGTTACATGTTTATTGTGGACAATCATTCCTAGTATATAAATGGGACGTGGCAAGCTTTCGTCCATCGCAGCATTTTTAGCGATGACCATGGCATCCACCACTCCGTAGCAATATCCTCTTGGCGATATTTTCATTACCTTCATCAAGTACCGCGCTCCTTTCAAAATCATACATTCATTATAACGGAGACGGCGCAGCTTTACAAAAGTTGCATCGCGTAAAGGCCCTATTTTATGCTATAATGTCTAGAGCGTAAGGAGGGAATTTAATCCCATGACAAAATTCAACGAATATCCATTCAAACCATTCCTATTGGAAGCGGTAGAAAAACTCGGTTTTACAGAACCGACGCCGATCCAGAAAGAAATGATGCCCCATATATTGAAAGGTTCAAGTGCCATTGGCCAATCCCATACTGGGACTGGAAAAACGCATAGTTTCATCATTCCGATTGTAGAACGCATCGACGTCAGCAAACAGGAAGTGCAGGCGGTAATCGCAGCACCGACGCGTGAACTTGGAACGCAGATCTTCAACGAGTTGCAAAAACTGGTTGTCGGATCCGGCATTGAAGTGAAATCGTTTATCGGTGGAACAGACAAGCAACGTTCAATCAATAAATTAAAAACACAGCCCCATATCGTTATCGGAACACCTGGCCGTCTAAAAGACTTGGTAAAAGAAAACGCCTTGCTGGTTCATACAGGTAAGATACTTGTAGTCGACGAAGCTGACTTGGCTTTTGACTTGGGCTTTATCGAAGAAATCGACCAAGTGGCCGGAAAAATGCAAGACGATTTGGAAATGTATGTCTTTTCAGCGACCATTCCAGAAAAATTAAAGCCTTTCTTGAAAAAGTACATGGAATCACCGGTTCATGTAAAGATCGGCGATAAGCGTCCGACTGCAGACGGTCTTGATTTCTATTTAGTGCCAGTGCGCAGCAAAAAGAAAATGGAGCGCCTTCAGGATGTCATGAAAGTCATCAATCCTTATTTGGCCATCATTTTCGTTAACACTCGCACCAACGCAGATTATGTTGCTGACCAATTGGCAAAAGAAGGCATTCGTGTCGGCCGTGTCCATGGAGATTTGGCTCCCCGTGAACGCGTCAAAATGATGCGCCAAATCCGCGATTTGGAATACCAATACATCGTAGCAACAGATCTTGCAGCACGCGGAATTGATATTCAAGGTGTCAGCCATGTTATCAACTACGAATTGCCCGAAGATCTTGAATTCTTTATCCACCGTGTTGGCCGTACAGCTCGTGCAGGAATGAAAGGTGTAGCCATTACATTATTCAAACCGGAAGACGACGACGCAATCGTGCGCATTGAAAAAATGGGCATTCCTTTCCAGCAGAAAGATATCGTCAAAGGCGAATTTGTCGACTTGAAAGAACGCCACAGCCGGACGACCCGCACAAGAAAAGTGAATGAAGCGGACGCGAAAGCGAAAACGATGGTTCACAAGCCAAAAGCGGTAAAACCGATGTACAAGAAAAAAATGAAATGGAAAATGGACGAAATCAAAAAAGCGGAACGACGCAAAAACCGCAAAAAGTAAGGAGTTTGTTTTATGCTATTAGGATCTCACGTTTCAATGAGCGGCAAAAAGATGCTGCTTGCAGCAAGTGAAGAAGCCGCTTCTTACGGAGCGTCGACTTTTATGATCTATACTGGTGCACCGCAGAACACGCGCCGCAAACCGATCGAAGAGTTGAATATTGATGCAGGGCTTGCCCATATGGCTGCTAATAATCTCACGAACATTGTCGTCCATGCACCTTATATTATCAACTTAGGCAATACCCAAAAACCTGAAACTTTCGAACTGGGTGTCGAATTCCTGCAAAAGGAAATCGAACGCACAGCGGCTCTCGGTGCTAAACAAATCGTTTTGCACCCTGGTGCTCATGTTGGAGCTGGCGCAGATGCAGGCATCGCTAAGATCATTGAAGGTTTGAATGAGGTGTTGACACAGGATTATCCGGTTAACATCGCACTCGAAACCATGGCTGGAAAAGGCACAGAATGCGGACGCAGCTTTGAGGAAATTGCGGCAATCATCAACGGCGTCACTCACAATGAACGTTTATCTGTTTGCTTTGATACTTGCCATACCCATGATGCAGGCTATAACATCAAGGAAGATTTTAGCGGAGTCCTGGAAGAGTTCGACCGCATTGTCGGAATCGACCGCCTTCAAGTACTACACATTAATGACAGCAAAAATGTACGTGGTGCGGGCAAGGACCGCCACGAAAACATCGGCTTTGGAGAAATCGGCTTTGAAGCCTTAAATGGAATTGTCCATCACCCGGATCTTATGCACGTACCGAAAATTCTCGAGACGCCTTATGTTGGGTTGGATGCCAAAAACAAAAAGCCGCCTTATGCATTTGAAATCGAAATGTTCAAAGCGGGCATCTTTTCTCCGGGCGCCATCGAGGAATTGAAATCTCCACTATAGATTTAAACTACTGAAGCTGAAGGCAAACCCTTTTTATAGGGGATTGTCTTCGGTTTTTATATGTTTACACGTATTGGCTGTGGTCGGTAAAAAATCAAAACAAAAAATGATGTTTCAAAAGATGTTACACTATTGAGTAGGTTTCCCACGAAGTAATTTAAGTCCAATCTATTTACATTGACGGTAAACTCTACTATACTTTCTTAAGGTAAATCGTAATCATTATTAATTAGAAAAGAGGCGACACAATGGTCGCGCCATTGATTGACATAAAAGATATCAGTTTTCAATACGAACAGACAAAAGCACTTGATAATATTTCCATGAAAGTGGAAGAAGGCGATTTTCTTGCCATTTTAGGGCCGAACGGATCAGGGAAATCGACTTTATTAAAAATTATGCTTGGGCTAATGAAGCCAAGTAAAGGCAATATTGAGCTTTTTGGTGTAGACGCGAAGAATTTCAAGAACCGCGAATGGATTGGTTATGTTTCCCAAAAATCCAATTCTTTCAATTCAGGTTTTCCGGCAACTGTAAAAGAAGTAGTAGCAGGGGGACTGGCTAAGAAAACAGGCTTGTTCCGCCGGTTGCCAAAATCAGCTAATGAACAAGTTGCAGAGGCGTTGGAGTCTGTTGGGATGCAGGACTTTATTGACAGGAGTGTCAGTGAGCTGTCCGGCGGTCAGCAGCAACGGATTTTTATTGCACGAGCGCTTGTATCAAAACCGAAGATTTTAATTCTGGATGAACCGACTGTTGGTGTAGATCATCAGAATGTACAAGCCTTCTACGATATGCTGGCATCGCTGAACCGCGATAAGAATATCACACTGGTTCTGGTCACGCATGACGTCGATACGGTGACAGACCGGATTACCCATGTAGCTTGTTTAAACCAGACCATCCATTTCCACGGATTTAAAGAACAGCTTCACACAATGAGCGACGCACAGCGCGAAGCGTGGTACGGCCATTCTGTCCGGAAAATTCATCATATCGGAGGAAGCCATGCATGATTGAAGCTATTTTATCCTATGAATTTTTACAGAATGCATTTGCAGCGGGATTAATCATCGGAGTAATTGCGCCTCTTCTCGGTGTCTTCATCGTAGTCCGCAGGCTGTCTTTGATTGCCGATGCGCTGAGCCATGTAACGCTTGCGGGAATCGCAGGAAGCTTGTACCTGAGCCAGAGTGTCGCTTCATTAGCCTTGTTGAACCCCTTGTTTCTGGGGATTGCGGCATCAGTAGCCGGTTCGGTGTTAATCGAACGCTTGAGAAGCCTCTACAAGCATTACGAAGAGCTGGCCATTCCCATCATTTTATCTGCAGGGATCGGCTTTGGTGCAATTTTTATTTCATTGGCACAAGGCTTTTCAAATGACCTGTTCGGTTATTTATTCGGTTCAGTGTCAGCGGTCAGCAGGGAAGACTTGTACATTGTTGCAGGCATCGCAATTATTGTGCTGGCATTCATCTATTTCTTCTTTAAAGAATTATTTGTTTTATCTTTTGACGATGAATACGCGCGAGCTTCGGGACTGCCGGCTAAATGGATACATTTTATATTCATGATTGTCACGGCACTGGTCATTGCCGGTTCCATGCGCATCGTTGGGATACTCTTAGTGTCTTCGTTAATGACGATTCCAGTCGCAACAGCCATGCGGGTCACAAAAAGTTTTAAGCAGACGATTGTTCTTTCAATCATCTTTGGCGAAATTTCCGTCATCACCGGCCTTATTACGGCTTTCTATTTCAATTTGGCACCAGGCGGCACTATTGTTGTGACATCCATTTTTCTGTTATTACTGGTCATTGCCTATAAAAAAATCATGGTTTCACTTAAAAAAGGAGCGATCGCATGAATTTAACCAATGCATGGAATATCCTGAAAGACAACGGCTACAAAGAAACCTCGAAACGCAATCAGATTCTGGAGCTTTTCGCCAATGATGAACGTTATTTGACGGCGCGGGATTTGCTGGATGTCATGCAAAAGGATTACCCAAGCATGAGCTATGATACGGTATATCGGAATTTGGCAACTTTTGTCTCGCTCGGAATATTGGAAGAGACGGAATTGTCGGGTGAGCGCCATTTCCGGATGCAATGTGAAAGCGACCATCATCATCATCACTTTATTTGCATGGATTGCGGCAAGATAAAAGAAATCCCCGTCTGTCCGATGGATATGGTAGGTGCCGCATTGCCGGCATATGAGATTGCCAATCATAAGTTTGAAATCTACGGAAAATGCCCGGAATGCAAATAAAAGCGAGAGTGGAAAAAATCCACTCTCGCTTTTATTGTTTTTAACTATTATTTACCGCTCAAGGTCTTCTGGACGTTGAATTCATTCTTTACCCATTCATTTGCCTCAAGCCAATTATAGACGCGTATGACCTTGTCAGGCGTCGGCTGACGGTTATAAGGAGTATCGAACAGCACCACTGGAATATCCAATTCTTCAGCGATTTCCACGGCATTATCGTGTTTATCTTCAAAGAATAAATGGACATTATGTCTTTTGGCAGTTTCGATTTTCTTGTGTGACCCGATCAGCTCGATATGGTCATAAGCAATGGCGTGTTCGGCGAACCAATCGAAAGTTACATCGCGGACATTATCGCCTCTGGCAGAGATATAATACAATTCGTATTGTTCTTTCCAGTCATTTAGAATTTGCTTGGCATTTTCAGAGACCGGTGAAGCTGCGTAAATATGCGGCTCTGAATCCCGGAACCAGGAGTAAAACTCGCCTTGAGCCAAATGGGGAAGCGCTGAGGTCAAATCGTATTCCTTAATATCATCCAAAGTCAATTCGCTGTTGAATTTTTCATTAATGTGCGGAATCAGTGACGTTGGGGAAGTCACTGTTCCGTCAATATCAATTCCGAAACGGTATCTCAATCTGCTCACAACCTTATGCTTGTTGTTCTTCCATTTCTTTTTTCTCTGCAGCTTGCTTCGCGAAATACTCTTCCGCCAATTTATCAATCTCAATTTTCAACTCATCAACCATTGTTTCTTCAGGAACTTTGCGAACGGTCTTCCCGTGCATGAACAGCAAACCTTCACCGCGTGCTCCAGCAATGCCGATATCGGCTTCGCGCGCTTCACCAGGCCCATTTACAGCACAGCCTAGAACTGCTACTTTTAATGGCGCTTTGATGTGAGAGATGTATTCTTCCACTTCGTTTGCGATTGAAATCAAGTCGATTTCGATGCGTCCGCACGTCGGGCAGGAAATCAATGTTGCAGCGTTTGATGAAAGACCAAAAATCTTCAGCATTTCACGCGCTACTTTAACTTCTTCAACCGGATCAGCACTCAAAGATACACGAAGGGTGTTGCCGATGCCTTTGGCGAATAATGCACCAAGACCCGCTGCGCTTTTTACTGTACCGGAAAATAATGTGCCGGACTCTGTAATGCCGAGGTGCAATGGATAATCGAATGCTTTAGAGGCCAATTCATATGCTTCGACAGCCAAGCTGACATCAGATGCTTTTAATGAAACGATAATGTCATGGAAATCCAAATCTTCCAGGATCTTAATGTGGTGAAGGGCACTTTCAACCATGCCTTCAGCAGTTGGATAGCCGTACTTCTCGAGGATTTTGCGTTCCAATGAACCGGCGTTGACACCGATCCGAATCGGAATGCCTTTCGCTTTTGCAGCATTGACAACGGCTTCCACTTTTTCGCGGCGTCCGATATTGCCCGGATTGATCCGGATTTTATCTGCACCTTGCTCAATTGCAATTAAAGCAAGCTTGTAATCAAAGTGAATATCTACTACTAATGGGATATTGATGCGTTCTTTGATAGCGCCAATTGCATAGGCAGCGCGTTCGTCTGGACAAGCTACACGGACAATCTGGCATCCCGCTTCTTCCAAGCGCAAGATTTCGGCAACGGTCGCCTCCACATCGTGTGTTTTTGTAGTTGCCATACTTTGTATAAATAATTCATTACTGCCGCCGATCGTCAAATCTCCGACTCTTACGGGGCGTGTGTTTGAACGGTGTGTCATCTCGCTCATGAAAAAATCTCTCCTTTTTAATGGTGGCCTGTACTTTCGGCTCACGTGTCTTTGTCCGACAACTATCGAATTTCCCAATAGCTGGCGGCTCAATTCCAATACCTATAGCCATTTTAGCAGTGTAGCGCTTAAAAAGACAAGAAAGACGGCTGATAACCGGCGTTCTTTACAATAACTTAACCTTGGTTCGGTTTTATTTGAATAGGCGGTTTTTTCGGATAATAGCCAATCGCTAAATATAAGTAGAGGATGGTTAATAAACTGGTGGCCAGTGAGACACCAAAACCTAAGTCAAGAAAACTTAGAATAAATGCCAATAATGTCGGAACTGTGACACTGAGTGCAGTTGTTCTCCATAGATGCCGATATTCGCCGCGTCTTTTCCGGGCATTCAAAATTAATAAAGCAACCAATGCAAACAAGCTGATTTTGATGAAATGATAGAGTGTAGTAGAAACAAATAGAAAAATCAAAGCGAACGGATAAAGAAGCCATTCGATTTCTTCCACAAATTCCATGAGTCCCTCTACATTACCGGTCGTGTCCCCTAATCCGAGAATCCATTCCACAAAAGAAACAGCAGTCAACATAGTTATAAAGATAAAAATAAATTGCATAATCTTGCCGATTGTCAGTATACGGACGGCTGCCTGCTTTTTAGGTTCCATTAAACTCGCTTTGAATAGCTGGTATATATTCACGTTCATCTTCCTTTCGATTATATAATAATCCTACCATGTCAGAGGAAGAAAAAAATGCTGCTTTGTTACGGGAATGTAAATTTTAAATAAAGGTGTTTACAAAAACTAAGTAAACTATTCATAATAGGTTAGGTGTGAATATGAAATTTAGGAGTTGAATAAGTATCGTGGAAATGAACTGGCAGGAAATCCTCTTTTCTTTCTTTGGTGGATTAGGGATTTTCTTATTTTCAATTAAGTTTATGGGTGATGCTTTACAGAAAGCAGCAGGCGATAAACTTCGCGACATCCTGGACCGCTTTACGACCAATCCATTTATGGGCGTTCTGGTCGGAATTATCGTTACCATCTTAATTCAGTCGAGCTCAGGTACTACTGTAATTGTAGTCGGGTTGGTAAGTGCCGGATTTATGACGTTAAGACAAGCAATTGGTGTTATCATGGGTGCCAATATCGGTACCACTGTCACGGCCTTCATCATCGGGCTGGATGTAGGGGCATACGCATTGCCAATTATGGCAGTCGGGGCTGCAATGATTTTCTTCATTAAGAAAAATCAAATTCAGAATATCGGACAGGTCATTTTCGGATTCGGTGGATTATTCTACGGAATGGAATTGATGAGCGGAGGCATGAAGCCACTGCGTGAATTGCCGGCTTTTATCGATATGACGATCAGTCTGAGTGAGTTTCCGATTCTTGGAGTTGTCGTTGGAACAGTATTTACGCTGATTGTTCAGAGCTCCAGTGGTACAGTTGCGATTCTGCAAGGACTTTACGATGAAAATATCCTAACACTTGCAGCATCCTTACCGGTTTTGTTCGGTGATAATATTGGAACGACGATAACGGCAGTACTTGCAGCATTGGGAACTTCAATTGCCGCGCGCCGTGCTGCAGCAGTACATGTACTGTTCAATATCGTCGGCTCGGTCATTTTCTTGATTTTGTTGATTCCTTTTACTGCTTATGTAGAATGGATTTCAGGTGTACTGGCATTGGAACCGAAGATGCAGATTGCATTTGCCCACGGTTCATTCAACGTAGCGAACACGATTATTCAATTTCCATTAATAGGTGCCTGGGCATACTTGGTGACAAAAGCCATTCCAGGGGAAGAGGTATTGGTTGAATTCAAACCGAAGCACCTGGATATCCACTTTATCGAGCAATCTCCTTCAATTGCGCTGGGACAGGCAAAAGAGGAAATCTTGCGCATGGGTGAATATTCTGTACAAGGGTTGCAGGAAACCTACTCATATTTAATGACGAAGAGCAAAAAACATGCGGAAATGGGTTATCAGCTGGAGGATGCCATCAATAATCTCGACAGCAAGATCACAGATTACCTTGTGCTGATTTCAGCAGAATCCATTTCAGCAGCTGACTCTACACGCCATACGATGTTAATGGAAACTGTCCGCGACATTGAGCGGATCGGTGATCATTTCGAAAACATTATTGAGCTTGTCGATTATCAGGAAAACAATAAAGTGAAACTTACATCAGAAGCAATGGACGATTTAACGGAAATGTTCACATTGACCATTGCCACTGTCCAAAAAGCGCTAAATGCACTGAACACAACCAGCCATGAGCTGGCCCGTGAAGTAGCTGAACAGGAAGACCTGATCGACAAAATGGAACGCAAATTCCGTAAAAAACATATCTTGCGCCTGAACGAAGGGGCATGTACGGGACAAGCCGGAATCGTTTTTGTCGATATTGTCAGCAACCTGGAGCGAATCGGTGACCATTCAGTCAATATCGCAGAAGCAATCCTAGGCAACCGCGCTTAACCAGAAAAGCGTAAGCGCCCGTGTAGATTCGACGGGCACAAGGCAGACCTGCAGTGTGGCGTTCTTTGCCACGCAGCTGGTCTGCCTTGTGACTCTAGAATTTGGGCGCTGGAGTCTGGACATAGAAAAGCGTAAGCGCCCGTGTAGATTCGTCTGCCTTATGACTCTAGAATCTGGGCGCTGAAACTAGAAACTAAAATTTAGTAAACCAAAACACCATAAAAGCTCTCCTTCATCAAACTTTACATTTTAAAAAATGTAAGGCACGATGGAAGAGAGCTTTTTTTATAGGGAGGAATATAGATGGAAGTTGTCGGCTGGATTGTCATCCTGCTATGTTTCGTTATCGGTTTTATCGGATTGGTATACCCGATTATACCTGCGGTTTTGTTCATTTTCGGCGGTTTTGTTATATACGGGTTGTTTTTCAGTTTCAGCGATTTGCCATGGTGGTTCTGGGCAATCCAAAGCCTGTTTGTCATTTTGTTATTCGGTGCTGATGCCATCGCTAATGCTTTCGGTGTCAGAAAGTTTGGAGGGTCCAGGGCAGGCCTTTGGGGCAGTACAATCGGCCTTATTATCGGTCCGTTTGTCCTTCCGATCGTCGGCATTTTGATTGGTCCATTTCTTGGGGCAATCATCGCAGAAATCCTCTTCAATAAATCATCATTGAAGAAGTCGGTTTTATCGGGTATCGGTTCGGTAGTAGGTTTTATCACGTCTGTCTTCACTAAAGGGATTATTCAAGTTGTCATGGTTATTATTTTCTTTTTCACGATTTAATCCAGCCTCCTGTTTTTATGCCACGAGCTGCTAAATCAGGATAAATCAGTCAAAGGTCTGAATAAAAGGATTTGCCGTGCATTATGTTTGTAACGCTCTGAAAACTTTGATAGGCTAAGAAGGTAGACCAATAGACTCAAGGAGGAATTTAATCATGGCATATCAATTACCAGAATTACCTTACGCGTATGACGCACTTGAACCACACATCGACAAAGAAACGATGAATATTCACCACACAAAACACCATAACACGTACATTACAAACGTAAATGCGGCTTTAGAAGGCCATGATGATCTGGCTTCAAAATCAGTAGAAGAATTGATTTCTGACTTGAATGCAGTACCTGAAGACATCCGTACTGCTGTTCGCAACAACGGTGGCGGGCACGCAAACCACTCGTTGTTCTGGAAATTATTATCTCCAAGCGGCGGCGGCAACCCTACAGGCGCTCTTGGCGAAGCCATCAACAGCAAGTTTGGAAGCTTTGATGAATTTAAAGAAAAATTCGCAGCTGCCGGCAAAACACGTTTCGGTTCAGGCTGGGCTTGGCTAGTTCTTTCAAACGGAGAACTTGAAGTAACTTCAACTCCTAACCAGGACTCTCCTTTAATGGAAGGCAAAACACCTTTGCTTGGACTTGATGTTTGGGAGCATGCCTACTACTTGAAATACCAAAACAAACGTCCGGATTATATTGAAGCATTCTGGAACGTTGTTAACTGGGAAGAAGTTTCAAACCGTTACGAAACTGCAAAATAATTGTCAATAATTGAAACTTTACACACACTTTTTCGTCTGAAAAAGTGTGTGTTTTTTTGTTATGATGATATACTGTTAAATGGATATTTTTTTGCGAAAGGAGCAAACCCCTCATGAAACCGCCTCAAAAAAGACGCGTTTCGCTTGCAAGAGTGAAACTGCAGTCCAACACTGTCTTTCGGATGAATATCCTCTTTTTCACCATCTTCCTATTGTTTTCTGTACTGATTCTCCGCTTGGGATTTCTTCAGATTGTTAAAGGAGAAGACTACGCGCGTGCCATTGCAAGGACTGAAGAAGTTCCTGTCAATACCAGTGTGCCAAGAGGACGCATCTTTGACAGCGAAGGGCGGGTTCAGGTTGAAAATACACCTGTCAACGCCATAACCTATACGGCCATGCAGACGACCAAAAGAGAAGAAATGATGACTGTGGCAAAAGAACTGGCCAAATTGATCGAAAAAGACGATGCTAAAGTGACACTGCGGGATAAACAGGATTTTTATATACAATTAAATACCGAAAGTGCCAATAGTAAAGTGACGGATGAAGAAAAAGCAGCCATTGCTGCTGAAGACATTCAGGAAAAAGAAAAACAGCGCAAGCTGGATGCATTGGTCAGAGAAAGAATAACCGATGAGGATCTGGCCAGTCTAAGTGCCGAAGATCTCGAAGTTCTAGCGATATATCGGGAAATGACGTCTGGCTATGCACTGGCTCCTCAGATGATCAAAAACGATGGCGTAACCGATGAAGAGTTCGCACGCGTTTCGGAACGTCTGACCGACCCCAATTTAAAAGGCGTGAATACGGTGACCGATTGGAAGCGGGTCAAATCGAGCGATTTAACGATTTTAGGAAGCACTACGACTCCGGAAACGGGAATTCCGGCGAATAAGCTGGACTATTATTTAGCCCGTGATTATTCACGCAATGATCGTGTCGGCACCAGCTTTTTGGAACAGCAGTATGAAGAAGTGCTGCAAGGCCAAAAATCAGTTGTCAAAAATGTGACCGATGGTAGAGGCAGTGTCATCGAAACCATTCCAGTAGATGAGGGGAAAGCTGGAAAAGATCTGGTTCTCTCAATCGACAGTGAATTGCAGAGTGAATTGGAAAAAATCGTAGAAAATAAATTGCTTCAGTTGAAAGCCGGACCGAGCTCAAAATTGGTGAAAGATGCCTATTTGGTTATGATGGATCCGAAGACTGGCGAAGTTCTGTCTATGGTAGGAAAGCGTTTGGGCAAAGATGAAAACGGCAAACAGGTAATATATGATTATGCTTTCGGCACTTTTACGGCTTCCCATGAAATGGGATCGACTGTCAAAGGGGCGACATTATTGACAGGCTATGCACAGGATGCAGTGGAGATCGGTGAAGTTCAAATCGATGAACCGCTAAAATTTGCGGGGACATCCCAAAAAAATTCCATTTTCAATACGCAATTATTCAACCGCATCCCAATGACAGATCTTATGGCCATCGAGCGTTCTTCCAATGTTTATATGTTTAAAATCGCCCTAAAGATTGCGGAAGCAGAGTATCAATATAACCGTGGTCTTTATGTGCCGCCGGAAAGTTTCGCTACGATGCGTAATTCATTTGCCCAATTTGGCCTTGGTGTTAAAACTGGGATCGATTTGCCGAATGAAGCAACAGGTTATCTCGGTGGAACTTCTCCTGGACCCAAGCTTCTCGATTTAGCCATCGGCCAGTTTGATACATATACGCCGCTGCAGTTGGCGCAATATATTTCTACAATCGCCAACGATGGCTACCGGATGGAGCCCCATGTCGTCAAGGAGATACGGGAAGCTTCAAGAGACGGCGAGACACTGGGACCTATTGAGACCATTATCGAACCTAAAATTTTAAACCGCATTAATAATACACAAGAAGAAATCGATCAAGTGCAAAAAGGGATGCGTAATGTGTATGTCGGCAGCTCAGGATCTGCGCGTGCACAATTCAGTGATGCTCCTTATTCCGCTGCCGGCAAAACCGGAACAGCTGAAGTGTATTTCTTCGAAAAGGATCATGAGATGAACGGACAATATGCCATCAATATCGCGCACGTTGGATACGCTCCTTATGAGAATCCGGAAATTGCTTATGCAGTGGTGATTCCGTATGTCACGACAGATCCAAAAAATGTTCCAAGAGCCAATAACGAAATTGCCCGTGCAGCAGCTGATAAATACTTCGAACTGAAGAACAAAGAAGCGCAAGCCGCATCAAACTTAATAAAAGCGCCTTACAGCGATTCGGTTGTGGTGGAAGGCGAGTAAAACAAAGCCCCAGGAAAAATCTCTTAAATGAGATTTTTCCTGGGGCTTTCTGTGTTTAAACCTCGTTTACAATTTCTTAACATTGCCTTTATATGTTCTCAACAATCCATCTTTATAGTAGAGAATGTAAACAAACATAATCAATAGGGGGAAACGACGTAATGAGAAACTGGAAATTCGCAATGGCTTCAACAATTCTTGGATCGGCTTTAATACTTGGTGCTTGTGGCGGCACAGAAGAAAGTACAGGTACTGGCTCAGATACACAGTCAACCAGTTCGGACACAGCTGGGGATGAAGCAGTTGTTGAAGGAACTGTATCAGGTGACGGATCTTCTACCGTAGCGCCAATCATGGAAGGCATTGTTGAAGAATATGCTGGAGCCCAGCCAGATGTTCAAGTAACCGTTGGGACATCCGGTACTGGCGGCGGGTTTGAAAAATTCATTCAAGGTGAAACAGATTTCTCTAATGCATCACGCCCAATCAAAGATGAAGAAGCTGCGAGCCTCGAAGAAGCAGGCATCGAATACACTGAATTCCAATTGGCCTATGACGGACTATCCGTTGTTGTCAGCCAGGAGAATGACTGGGTGGAAGATTTGACAGTCGAAGATTTGAAAAAATTATGGGTAGAAGATGGCTCGACGAAAAAATGGTCAGACATCAATCCGGAATGGCCAGATGAAGAAGTTGTATTTTATGCACCAGGAACAGACTCAGGGACTTATGATTACTTCAATGAAGTGATCTTGGAAGATGAAGACTTGGTTAGCTCGGCAACACTTTCAGAAGATGACAACACATTGGTGCAAGGGATTCAAGCGGATCCAAACGCGATCGGGTTCTTCGGTTATGCGTATTACGTTGCTAACCAGGATACCTTGAAAGTCGTCACAATCAATGGTGTTGAGCCAAACAATGAAACGATTGAATCTGGAGAATATTCGCCGCTGTCTCGTCCGTTGTTCACTTATGGCAGCAACGCAGCTTTGTCAGAAAACGAAGCGGCTTACGACTTCATGAAATACGCGATTGAAAATGCAGGCGCTATGGCAGAAGCTGTTGGTTATGTAGCATTGCCGCAGGAAGAATACGATAAAGATATGGCTGAATTAGAAGCTTTGAAACAATAATAAATAACAGTTTAGTCCAGTCTGAGGGTGAGCAGCCACTGCTCGCCTTTTGCGGTTGAAAGGGGATTCTATATGCGGCCATCTGTTCAAGATATGATCGCGCAGTCAAAAGGCAAGAAAAACAAGCAAATGATCGAGAAGATCATTCCGATTATTTTATTTTTAATTGCTTCTGTCTCAGTGCTGACATCCATTGGTATTGTCATGACATTGATTGTTGAAACAGTCACATTCTTCACCCGTGTTCCTTTCCTTGATTTTATTTTTGGCACCACATGGCTGCCATTTTCGAATAAAGAAGCTCAATTTGGGATTTTGCCATTGATCGTCGGCACGTTGAAAGTCACGCTGATAGCTGTAATCGTAGCTGTGCCGATCGGCATTTCAGCAGCGATTTACTTGAGCGAATACGCGAGCGAAAATATTCGTCGTGTCGTAAAGCCGATTCTTGAAGTGTTGGCAGGTGTTCCAACGATTGTTTATGGCTTTTTCGCATTGACATTCGTTACACCGGTGCTTCAGGCGATGTTCCCGGAAATTAAGATATTCAATGCAATTTCACCAGGGATAGTCGTCGGCATCATGATTATTCCGATGATTGCTTCGCTGTCGGAGGATGCCATGTCTTCTGTACCAAAAAGCATCCGTGAAGGTGCTTTGGCAATGGGGTCGACAAAGTTTGAAGTGGCATGGAAAATTACGGTTCCAGCCGCACTTTCAGGGATTATCGCTTCAGTCGTTTTGGCAGTATCAAGAGCAATCGGTGAAACCATGATCGTGTCGCTTGCGGCAGGTTCTACACCGCGATTTGATGGTGATTTTACCGGGTCGATTCAGACCATGACCGCTTATATCGTCCAGGTATCAAAAGGGGACGCTGGATATGGCACAACCATTTACTATTCCATCTATGCGGTAGGATTCACTCTTTTCGTTTTCACCATGGCTATGAATATCCTTGCCGGCTACGTGTCGAAACGCTTCAGGGAGGAATACTGATATGAGATATATAGAACAGCAGACGGTAGTCAAACGGATGGATGGCAGATTGATTATCAACGCCGTCTTCAAATATCTATTTATGGCAGCTACTTTATTAGCTTTACTTGCCCTGGTGATCTTGCTTTACCGGATCGTAACGCAAGGCGCAGGTCATCTGTCAATCGATTTTCTGATGAACTTTGCTTCTCGATTCCCTGAACAAGCAGGCATAAAAGCGGCGCTTGTTGGATCACTTTGGCTGATGATGGTCGTTGCACCAACTTCTATTATTTTAGGTGTTGGATCGGCTATATATCTGGAAGAATATGCAAGACAAAACCGAATCACGACATTTATTCGAATGAACATCTCCAATTTAGCTGGGGTTCCATCTGTTGTGTTCGGATTGCTTGGACTGACGATATTCGTTCGGGCGTTGTCACTGGGCAATAGTGTTTTAGCAGCAGGATTCACGATGAGTTTATTGATTCTGCCGGTCATTGTTGTAGCTTCACAAGAAGCGATCCGGTCAGTTCCGGGCGAACTCCGTGATGCTTCTTACGGGATGGGAGCCACTAAATGGCAGACCATCGTCAAAATTATTCTTCCGGCGGCTATACCGGGAGTTTTAACAGGAAGCATTTTGGCGCTGTCACGTGCTATTGGGGAAACAGCACCTTTAATCGTCATCGGGATACCGGTCATTATTCAGTTTTTACCGGCCGGTGTCATGGACACATTCACGGCCCTGCCAATGCAGATCTATGATTGGTCAAGTCGTCCACAGCAGGAATTCCAGACCGTAGCCGCCGCCGGCATCATCGTTTTAATGGCTGTGCTGCTATTCATGAATTCCATCGCTGTCATCATCCGCAATAAATTCGATAAACGCTATTAAGGCTAATTATGTGGAAGGGGTTCTGCAAATGACCACCATTATTACAAAAAAACCAATAATTGAGACAGTATCAAACCAGCCCTCAAAAAAGGCTGTTTACGAAACAAAGCAACTTAACCTTTGGTATGGCAGCAATCATGCTTTAAAGAACATTGACCTTGAGATTATGGAAAACGAAGTGACTGCGATTATTGGACCTTCAGGATGCGGTAAATCGACCTATATTAAGACATTGAACCGTATGGTGGAATTGGTGACATCAGTTAAAACTTCTGGTGAGATTCTATACCGGGGGCGCAATATTTTTGATCAGGATTACGGAGTGGAAGAACTTCGCACGCGCGTTGGCATGGTTTTCCAAAAACCGAATCCGTTCCCGAAATCCATCTATGACAATGTAGCATATGGACCAAGAATTCACGGCATCAAGAATAAGAAAATTCTTGATGAAATCGTTGAAAAAAGTTTGCGCGGAGCAGCCATTTGGGACGAAGTAAAAGATCGTCTGAATGAAAATGCCTACAGCATCTCTGGCGGACAGCAACAGCGGATTTGCATCGCTCGTGCACTTGCAATCGAACCGGATGTCATCCTCATGGATGAACCGACTTCGGCTTTGGATCCGATTTCTACATTGAAAGTGGAAGAACTGGTTCAAGAGCTGAAAAAAGACTATAGCATCATCATTGTTACACACAATATGCAGCAAGCCGCACGGATTTCAGATAAAACGGCATTCTTCTTAAATGGAGAAGTGGTTGAGTTTGACCATACGGATACCATCTTTTCAAACCCTTCCGACAAACGGACGGAAGATTACATTTCAGGCCGATTCGGTTGATGGAAGGAGGCGGAATTTTTGTCCGTACGTGAAAAATTTGATTTCGAACTTAATTCTGCACAAGAACAATTGATTGATTTAAGTACGATGGCAGTCAATGCCTTGAATAAATCGATGGAAGCGCTGATTAACCAAGATGTAGATGCAGCACTTGAAGTAATTGAAGACGATAATGATATCAATCAGCTGGAAGAATTCATCAACGATCGTGTCATTTTATTGATTGCCAAGCAATCTCCGGTCGCCACTGATTTAAGGCGTCTCATCGTTACCATCAAAGTCGCATCCGACATGGAGCGTGTCGGCGACTATGCGGTTAATATCGCAAAAGAAACCATCCGCATAGGCAACCAAGAGTTGCTTCCGCAAATTGGACAGATCCAGCAGATGCAAAAGCTGGCAGTCGCCATGCTTCGTCAGGTTATCGATGCATTTGTAGAAGAAGATGTCGTTAAGGCGAAAGAGATTGCAGAGCTGGATGATCAGGTGGATGAATTATACGGAGATGTGATCCGTAAATTGATGCGTGCAGGCGGAGAAAATCCGGATCGGCTTAGCCAGATCACTCAATTGGCGTTTATCAGCCGCTATATGGAACGATCAGCCGATCATGCCACCAACATCGCTGAGCAATTGTTTTACTTAGTTCGTGGACAGCACTATGATTTGAATAAATAAAAAAGCGTCAATCTGGAGATATGCCAGAACACCGAAAAAATTCACAGCCCTAGAAGAGGGATAAATTAGTGCCGGGAGCGAAAAAGCTGCCGGTCTTTCTTTTTATTTTGAAAGGTATAATTAAATAGGTTTTTAGAGTAGACTTTGCTGTGAAATATGCTATAATAATTAAGTCGTATAGATCACGCTTATTTACAAATGATCTTTGAAAGAATTAGGAGGGATACCGATGCGTGTTAACATCACTTTAGCTTGTACAGAATGTAGCGAACGTAACTACAGCACTGTTAAAAATAAGCGCAACAACCCTGAGCGTCTTGAAATGAAAAAATATTGCTCACGTGAAAAGAAAATGACAGTACACCGTGAAACGAAGTAATTCATTGATTGCCAAAACCTTTAGGGGTTTTGGCTTTTTTCTTTGTAAAGGAGCAGGTGCTGATATGGATAAAGGTATACAGCGAAAAGAAGTACTGACCTTACTTAATTTAATGACAGAAGAAGAATATAGAAAAAAGTCAGCAGAAGCAATTAGCGGGTTGATGAAAGATCCTGCGTTTTTGGCAGCGGAAACCATTGGCATGACCATTTCTGCATTTCCTGAAGTCGACACCTTCGACTTGATGAAGCAGTGCTGGGCGGTGGGCAAGAAAGTTGCTGCGCCTAAATGCTATCCGAAAACCCGCAGTATGGATTTTCGCCTCGTTGAAAACATGGATCAACTGGAAGTCGTTTATATGAAACTGCAGGAACCGATTGTCTCAAAAACGGTCTATATAAAACCGGATGACATTGATTTATTGATCGTCCCCGGCGTAGTATTTTCAAAAAATGGCTATAGAATCGGTTTTGGTGGAGGCTACTACGATCGTTTTTTGGCAAATTATCCGGGGATTACGCGCTCCTTAGCTTTCAATTGCCAGATTGCAGAGGCGATTCCGGTGGAAGCCCATGACGTGCCGGTACAAGGCATTTATACTGAAAGCGGCTTTATCAATAGTGAGGCGGTGGTCGAATGAAAAACTTATACGAAGTGATGCAATTGCTGAAGCGCTATGGCACGATTATTTATACGGCCGATTATAAAGCGGATCTTGAATTGATGGAAGATGAAGTCAAGGAACTTTATCGCTTGCAGTTTATTTCTCCAAAAGAATATGCATCAGCCATGTTGATTCTCCGTCAAAAAAAATCAGAGTATGACAAAAAAAAATTCGGCTAACGAAACTTCAGCCCATTTATTTCGTCTTGAATAAGGGCAATTACTTCATTTAATCGAAAAATTCTTTTATACTAAACTATTATGATGTAATTGACGAAATAATTTGAACGAAATAGGAGGATGTCCGCGGATGTTGAATAAAGAATGGCCGAAACATTCCATACTGGCAATAGCCATCATCACAACTTGGCTAAAAACATACATTGTTTATAAGACCAGTTTTTCAATCACGATTGAAAATGTGCTGCAGGAATTCATCTTGTTTATCAACCCGTTGAGTATGCTGTTATTTGTTTATGGAATTTCACTGTTCTTCAAGAGTGAAAAAGCTAAGAACCGTTATATGGTTTCCATTGCCGTCATAACTTCAATCATTCTTTATGGCAATGTCGCCTTTTACCGCTTTTTCAGTGATTTCATCACGTTGCCGGTCTTGTTTCAAACACAGAATTTCGGAGATTTGGGATCTAGTGCGGCAGCCAGTGTATTCTGGACAGACCTCTTTTACTTTACAGATGTCCTAATTATTTTATTGGCGATAAAATTTGTTAAGGTAAAACCGGGCAAAGCAGTTTCTTCTTCGGTTCAGCGCAAAACGTATTACGTTTTAGCACTTGCTGTCCTGTTCTTTAACCTTGGGCTTGCTGAAGCAGAGCGTCCACAGTTGCTGACACGCAGCTTTGATCGTGAGATGCTGGTGAAAAACTTGGGCATGTACAATTATCACCTGTACGATATTTACGTCCAATCCAAGTCACAAGCACAGCGCGCTTTAGCGGATGGATCTGAATTGGTTGAAGCCAATAACTATGTGCGCGCCAACCAGATTGACCCGTCAGAAGAGATGAAGGGCATTGCGGAAGGCCGCAACTTAATTGTTGTGACCTTGGAATCATTACAGAGCTTCACAATCAACGGGGAAATGAACGGAGAAACCATAACGCCGTTCCTGAATTCGTTGACTGAAGATGAAGACACAATCTATTTCGAGAACTTCTACCATCAAACAGGATTGGGAAAAACCTCAGATTCAGAGTTTTTGCTTGAGAATTCACTTTATCCTTTAGGCGGTGGAGCGGTATTCTTTACACATAGCGGCAATACCTTCAACTCCATGGCTGAAAGCCTCGGGGAAAATGGCTACTCGACAAATGTCCAGCATGCCAATACGAAAAGCTTTTGGAATCGCGATATCATGTATGAATCCATGAATATTGACGAATTCTATGACATAGAGAGTTTTGATATCGCTGAAGGCGAGGCAGTCAATTGGGGCATGAAGGATATTCCGTTCATGGAGCAATCGGTTGATCATATGACCGAAATGAAGCAGCCCTTCTACAGCCGATTATTGACATTGACCAATCATCATCCATTTACATTAGATGAAGAGGATAAATTGATCGGTGAATACGATTCTAATTCTGGAACGGTGAACCGTTATTTCCAGACATCCCGTTATTTGGATGAGGCGGTAAAAGTTCTTTTTGAAGACTTGAAGGAAAAAGGGCTTTATGAAAATTCGATTATCGTCATGTATGGAGATCATTACGGGATCTCCGAAAACCATAACGAAGCGATGACCCAGTACTTGGGTGAAGAAGTGACGGATTTCACTTCTGCTGAATTGCAGAAAGTTCCATTCTTTGTTCACATACCGGGCTATGGTGAAGGTTATGTAGACGATGAAGTGGGTGGACAAGTGGATATGCGCCCAACAATCATGAATTTGATGGGAATAGATACGTCGAAAGATATTCAGTTTGGCGGCGATCTGTTCTCTGAAGAACATGAAGAATTCGTGGTCTTCCGCGACGGACGTTTTGTCACAGATGAAGTGGTGTATGCAGGAAATGTCTGCTACGACAAGGAAACTGGCGAACCGACCGAGCAAGAGCTGTGTGAGCCTTTCATCGAACAGGCATTTACAGAACTCGAGTATTCCGAATCGATTATCAATGGCGATCTATTACGTTTTTATGATGAAGAAGATGGCCAATTGACTACAATTCCTGAAGTAGTATTGGAAAAATAGAAAGAGAGAGCGCAGAGCGCCCTCTCTTTTTTCATGCAAAGAAAAAAGCTGATGCGTTTGATGGCATCAGCTTTCTTTGATTAATGTAGTGCTGGTGGATAACCTTGTGTGATAAGTGTAGCAACCGTAAAGGCGCCGAAAATTACAAACGTTCCAAAGTTAAAAAGAAAACCGAGGACTTCCTTGTTTTTTAGCGTTTGTACAGTGCCGATGGCTGCAAGAACTGCAGTAAGTCCAAAAATAATCATTAACACCCAACTCATCGATGACACTCCCTTCAACTTAAACAGCCAGTGCCGCTTTGTTCTCTTTATATTGTAAAGATAATCGGCAGTTTTGTCGAGGATAAAAAGTGTCAGTATCTTGACAGTCAGGCAAAGTACGGCATGTTATAATCGAAAGGAGGTGAAGAGAATGCTGAAAATTGACCAATTGGAGCTGGGTCCTGTCCAGACCAACTGCTATATCATTTCGGACGATCAGAAAAACTGTCTAATTTTCGATCCGGGTGAAGAAAGCGAAAAGATTAATGCATTATTGAAAAAAAAGAATTTGAAGCCGATCGCTATCCTGCTGACGCACGCTCATTTCGATCATATCGGGGCAGTAGACGATATCCGTGATCGCTACTCGATTCCCGTTTATCTGCATCAACTGGAAAAGGATTGGCTCAGCCGGCCCAATTTAAATGGATCGGGAAAATACGCAGCTTTGCCGGATTATCGGATCAAAGATGCGGATATTCTGCTGACAAGTGAAAAGCATTTGCAAATTGGCTCTTTCAATATGGATTTATTGCACACACCTGGACATTCTCCTGGCAGTGTTAGTTTCTCATTCGGCAATGAAGGATTTGCCATTGTCGGCGATACGCTTTTCCGAGGCAGCATCGGCCGCACGGATCTAATTGACGGATCCGAGAAAAAGCTGTTGCAATCCATCCAGGAGTCGCTGTTGACTCTTCCTGAACATATGATCCTTTATCCTGGCCACGGCCCGGAAACGACCCCGGAACGGGAAATGAACAGCAATCCATTCCTTACGGGATTCTAAGCGACGAAAGCTTTCAATAAAAAACAAAAAGGGCATCGGATTTCTCCGATGCCCTTTTTGTTTTTAAATTTCGTATTGATTAATGTCCAGCACCAGGAACGTGGATGAACGTAGAGTAATAAGTGAAGCCTACGAAAAATACTGTCAAATAGGCACCAAAAATATACAAATACATGCGTTCAGAAATGTTTAAGAATCCAAGAAGAACAAAAAATCCGGTGTTAGCGACCATTAATAATGATACTTCGACCATATCGCCTACATAAAAGAGAACTGCAAATATACCAGTCCACCATCCCATTAATTTGAACATATTATTCATGGGTAATCCCTCCTTTGCCACAACACAATAATCTCTTGTTTATTATATAGGAAATAGAGTGAATGTGTAAACAGCGAGTTCCTCTTTCTTTGTGACAAACAGGTGTACGGCTTTAGGCCGCCGAGTAATGTTAGGTAAAATACAAAAATTTGAATTTGTATGCTTCTGGTAATTGCTCTCAAATTTCAGATTTGCCCCCTATTGGAGGTTTAAAATTTTATTTTGGCGAAAGCTGTTTCTTTCTCAAAAAGAGCCGGTTATACTATGTGGGAACAGAGAAGCGGCCTTTGTTCAAAGAGAATCAGGAGGTGGATATGCAATCGATTATCGAACGCCGCTGTGTTGACCTTTTGCATGATGCGGCAAAAAATGGCACGACAGACATCCACATTAAACCCGAACTATCCTGCTATACCGTCACTTACCGTTCGTTCCAAAACCTTCGGCAAGTGACACAACTCCCCTTTGATTTGGGTGATCGCATGATCGCTTATTTCAAATACCTATCCCTTTTAGACATGAGTGAAAGAAGAAAACCCCAAACCGGTTCATTCCAGCTTCCCATCAACGAGTTATCCCATTATTTTCGCATATCGACTTTGCCTTCCGTATTGACAAAGGAAAGCATTGTCATCCGGATCATGCCGGACGATACTGCCCAATCCATTCACCAGCTCGCAGCTTTCCGTGACTCTGCCCGCCTGCTGGAGAAGTTGTCTGAAGCGTCCCAAGGCCTCATTTTACTGACAGGCCCTACAGGCTGTGGGAAATCGACAACTTTATACTCACTGCTGAAGCATTGCGCTGAAAAATTGAATCGGAACATCATTACGCTCGAAGATCCGGTGGAGCGCAAAAACCAGTCAATTCTACAAATACAGGTAAATGAAAAAGCCGGCCTCAGCTACGCTGCCGGACTGAAGGCGATTCTTCGCCATGATCCTGACATTATCATGATCGGGGAAATCCGCGATGCTGAAACCGCGCAAATTGCAGTACGCGCAGCTTTGACCGGACACTTGGTTTTTTCGACCATCCATGCCAGGCATTCTGTTGGCTGCCTGCACCGCCTGCATGATTTAGGCGTGTCCTTTGAAGATATGGTTCAAACTCTGGTAGCGGTGTCAGCCCAGAAGATTATTCCGATGTTTTCAGATATTGGCCAATCTCAAGCATGTTACCGTGCACTTTATGAAATTCTTGAAGGGGAACGGCTGGAACAAGCGCTGCGGGCTGCGAGTCTGAAGGAAACCTATTCATTGCCGGATGATTTATCTTTTGCCGGCCAGGTTCGGGAAGGAGTGAAAATCGGTGCGATTGAAGCTGCCTATGCACTCAGACAAGATCCGTCTCCGTGACCGTGAGCAATTTCTGACACGACTGGCTGTTCTGATGAAAGAAGGATACCTGTTGCCAGTAGCACTGACGCTCTTGCTGCCGATGCATACGTCGAAGTTGGAGCAGACATTGAGCGGCATTACCGTCATTTTAAAAGGCGGAGGAAATGCCGCTGAAATCCTAAAATTTTTAGGTTTTAAAGATCATGTGCTGTTTCCGGTTGAAATTGCTGAATACCACGGACGATTGCCGGAATCTATCGACAGCATCGCGAAAAGCTTCTCACGAACGGAACAAGTACAAAAGAAGCTGAAAAATATTTTGATTTATCCGGTGTCTCTCCTAATTTTCACTTCTGTGCTTTTTTTGTTTTTTCGCACCAGTTATGTTCCGAATCTGACTGAAATGATGAAATCCTTGCAGTCGGGTGATGAAACTGCAGGGGTGCCGGCCTATTTATTGAGCCTGCCTGACTTCTTTATAGCAGTTTTTTTAGCAGCGGCTTTCTCGGTATATGTATTCGGGCTGCTGCTGAAAAGACAGGAAATTCACCAGCAAATCAAGTGGCTGCTGGCCGTTCCGATTCTTCGCGGCTTCATGAGGCTATATTGGTCGCATTTGCTGGCCAGAGAATTGGGGACATTACTTCATAGTGGAATTTCGATGCAGGAATCACTCGATCTTCTTCAGCGCCAAAATTACCACAAGATCATTCAGTTCATGACGCGATTATCCCATGAAGAACTGATGATGGGGCAAACATTTTCCACATCGCTCGAACATTTATCGTTCATTTCCAAGGATATGCCGGCTTTCGTCCAGCATGGCGAGATGACCGGCTATCTTGGAAAAGAATTGATTCTGTACAGTGAAGTTTTAATGGAGCGGATTGAACAGCAGACACAAGCATTGCTGCGCATTATCCAACCGAGCTTTTTTATACTGATTGCTGTTTGTATTGTAGGAGCTTATTTGGCCATATTGATGCCAATGTACAATCTTGTCCATACCATTTGAGGAGGAATACTATGCGTTTATTGAAAAATCAAAGAGGTTTCACTTTAATTGAAATGCTGATTGTCATGTTAATCATAACGGTGCTGATCGCTATCGCTATTCCGAACGTTACCAAACAATCATCTGCAGTGGATGATGTTGAAATACAAAAAAGTTAAGGTCTCGACAAAAAAGTTGAGGTCTCGACAAAAAAGTTGAGGTCTCAACAAAAAAGTTGAGGTCTTTTTCATTTGATATGTTAAAAATTATTTAAAGAATAATATGTTTGAAAAAACAATATAGAGTTGACACTTCAATATATACTCTATACATAAAATAAATTAATGGCCTGGCTTTTGGTTGTTCTTAATTGTTACTCATTTAAAATAGAGAACCTTGACCCCTAATTTCTTAGAAGCCAAGGTTCTTATTCATATCAACTTTATTTTAGTTTTGTATAGACGAGTAAATTAAACTTGATCCATATATCGATTGTTCGTAATAAAGATTACTATCCTGTTCTTTCCAATGGTTTTCTTTGATTGAACTGTGGTTGGGATTCGCTTTTTTATATGCGAGATAGACAGTTTCCGTAATAAGGATAGAGGGGGTTTTTAAAGTAGTTATTGTTTCTATTATTTCTTCTTCAATATAATAAAACTTCATGCTGGGTTTTTGGCAATAAAAAGCTGGTTGCGATGAAGCCGCTTCAAAGGACTCCCACCCACTATAATTTAATAAATCATTTTTCATGAAATCTGATATAGATTTCCTAGTCCTTGGCATACCAACTCCTTCATTGGCTAAAATAAATTCGCTTTTTACTTTATTTTTTATTTCAATCTCTTTATTTGCCAAATCAGTGAGTTTACTTGCAACATTCGCTGGTCTACCGAGCCAAACAAGTGATTTATAAGGAGCATTGTCCTCGCCGTTTTTACGGATTCCACCTTTGGAAACCAACATTCTGCCATAGTCAACACCAATTCCAAAACTGATATCATTATGAGTAAAATGTTTATTGATAATATATAATCCGACTGAATTCAACAGTATTGCTGTTTGGATTGCGTCGGTGTGGCAGTTCTCTTCATCGAACACAATCATCACTCGATCACCAATTATATTCCGAACCTTTCCTCCGTAGTATTGTGCTGCTTTTACCATAGCCCTCATGAATGCAGCATAAAGTTTTGTAACGGTTTTTGGCTTGTGTTTCAGATTCAATTCTGTCGACTTTCGCATGTCTATGTATAAAACACAAGTTTTAATTTGTTTAGCCTTTATTGTTTGAGTATCCAAGTTAGGATAGGTTATACCCTGAGAATCTAATGTGGGAACAATTCGTGTTTCTGTTACCTCTACATCAAATTCATTACTAATTATGCTATGTACATCATTATTTAACTCTTCCTTTAGTTCTTTCAAACCCATAATATCCAACTCCTTTCGTGATATAATAAATGGAAAACGGTGATTACTCATGGAAACAGAAAAACTAACTAGTCAACTGAATAAAAATGATGAATGGATTCAAAATGCAGATTTAAAGCTATCTATTATTTTAGCATTTTTAGGAGTTCTCGGCGGAATCATTTTATCGCAAGGAAAAGTGTTTAACTTGTTTAAGCATGGTTTAACAGTAATAGAAGGCTTTGCTGTATTTGCCTTCTCATTAGCCTTTATCTTGCTCGGAATAGGGATTACAACCGCAATCAAAGGGTTATCAGCTACGCTTTACAATCCGCATCGTGGCAATTGGTTCTTTGGAGATGTAGCAAAGTATGAAAATTGGCATTATTTTAAAAGGGCAAAGGATTCCGAAACACCCGAAGATGAAGTGGACGATCTTTTAAGTCAAATACATACGACTTCGAAAATCGCTATCAGAAAGTTCAAATGGCTTAATTTATCCATCAAGCTTTCAACATGGTCATTAGGTTCTTTTGCTGCATATTTTGTTTTGATAAATATTATTCCATTTATAGGAAAGTAGCAGAAGGGTAAATGAAATTGAACTCATCAGCCTGATGCAAAAAGAGGGAAAGCTTATGAATGGTTGCTTCTGTATGGTTCATTCAATAGGTAAATGGATTATATATTTTATGGTCTGCCTTAAGAGAAACAAAGACAGTGAGCAGTTAACCATTTTATAAGTTATTATTCCTAATAATGAAAAAGACTATTCATACTACACAAAATTATTCACTTGAAAAATGGAAATGGGGCGAGTAGATGAAAAATAATTATAAATTTTATGATTTTGAGGAAAGTGAAAAGAGGTTAACCGAAATTCTAGATTCTTCAAGTTCTTTTGAAGAACTTGATCACATTCCTAGTAGCGATAAACTAACCTTTATTAATGGCTATTACATAAACTGCACTTCGGTTTTTGTCGATTTACGTGACTCGTCTAAACTTCCTGATATACATCAAAATAGAGTTTTGGCCAAGATATACAGAGCTTATATAAGTGAAATAGTGGCCATAATGAATGGATATTCTGAGTGTCGTGAAATCGATATTGTTGGTGACTGCGTTTCAGGAATTTTTGAAACACCTAAGACTTCAAATATTAGAAATATCTTAGGAATGATAGCAACTATAAATAGTTTAATTCAGGTTCTTAATTACAAACTGGAAAAAAGAAGTTATAGTTCAATTAAGGTAGGGATCGGTGTATCTTATGGACGAGTGCTTATGATTAAAGCTGGATACAAAGGTTCTTCAATTAATGAGGTCGTGTATATGGGAGAGGCAGTTAATCAAGCATCAAAAATGTGCGGCCTAGCAAATAAGGTAGTGAACAGTCCCATCGTACTCACACCAACATTTCATCTAAATTTGACTGAAGAACAACAAGGTTGGTTTACGAGGGGGTGGAATACTTTAGGTCGATTTAGTGATCCAGAATATTACCATGGAACCGTAATAAATACGCTTATTGAAGAATGGTTAAATAAAAAATAAAATAGACGAAAAGGAATTGGAGGAAAATATGAACTTGGATTTTAAAATTACCGAAATTTTAACTTTGCCAATATCAATTATGGCAGCAATTTCTTTAGCGAGTGGCATTCTGCTTTTCTCTCCTCTTTCTTTTTTGGAAAGATTGTTTATGACGGAGTTCAGAGAACAAAATGGTTTTATTGTGGGAATAGTTTTCTTAGTTTCTACGTCGATTTTGGTTGTTAACTTGTCATATAAATTAGTTAAAAGTGCCGTGGAAGCTAAAAATAGACGAGATTTTTACGCGGATGCTGAAAAGAATTTGAAAAAACTCACCGACTATCAAAAAGCAATAGTATACACACTATTTCAAGAAGATAACCATACTGCTAACCTTCCTTTACACGACGGAGCTATTGCTGTGCTTTCTCAAAAATTTATTATTGGTCAAGTTAGTGGAAAATACATGGTTGAAGATTTAAATACTGCTGAGGTTCCTTATCTCTTACAGCCCTGGGTGGCAGACGAAATTCAAAATAAACCTTCCTTATCCACTGATTTTAAAAATGCTTTTAATAGACAAATTGAAAAGATTTCAAATACATACGGATAATTGAGTGTTGTGGTGTCTAGAAAAAAGTGAAATCATAAAGAATATTTTTATAGTTTAGAGTGCCTTAAAAAATAAGCGTATGTACATTTTCTTCATTCTAGAAGGGGATAACAAATGAGACTAATAGTTAATCATGATGAGGATAGAATTACATTTATTTCTGAAAACAATGAGATTTATGGTAGTACAGAATATACATCTCATCTTTGGGGTATAATTGAAGAGTTGAATTGGTACGTCAGTGACACCGACTTAAAGAATGGGAAACGAACTTACATATATACTGGTAGTACGCCATTTACTAAAAGGTATAAAAAATTATATGAAATAGTCATGTGTGCATGGTACGGTAAAGAAATTGTTGATCAAATGCGAGACCGAAAATTTATTATCGAACACTTAGATAATGATCCGCACAATTGTAGTATCGAAAACTTAACATTTGCCCACGAAGATTTTAATAAAGCAAAAGCATTTAGTTTTGATAAAGTAAGACCAGCGTTACTAGCTAAAGTTGCGATGAATATTTATAAGAATTTTTCTGCTCAAGAATATGAAATAACGTTGGGATTTAATGATTCTTATACTCTTACTACTGATGAAGATGGTGAAAGTAAAACTATTCCTTTAAATGCACTTTTCTTAAAATATTCAGATGATTTCGAAACGCTTATTATGGAAGCAAATTTTATAGCAAATTCTTTTAAAAAAGAACTTGATTTGAATATCGATGCATTAAATTGTTTAGAATACAGGTGTGTGCCAGCCAATTTTTTAATTACCCCGATAAAAAAACCTTTACCTTGCTTCATAAAGTATAATGGATTAACCTATTTAATTTTATCTGAGAATACACGTTTAATAGCTATTGGCCCAAGCTGGAAAAGTGGGCTGCTAAATTCAAACCTCAAATGATTCTAGAAGCTCATACTGCCCTAACCACTGTATAGCACAATCGAATAACTGAAAAAAGCCTAAAGTGAATATCCACTTTAGGCTTTCTATTTTAAATAAAATTAAACAAGAATATGACTCGGCCTGTTATCATAAAACTAAAACCAGTAATATTATTTACTGGAAAATTACTAGATTATCATGGAGGAGCGTATTGTGAACCCTTCCCCTGATAGCTAAGTGTTAAAGAAAAAGAGAGAAGACTTCCAGTAGATTTGAGATAACTTTTACTTACTTACTATTCGTTTTTCAATTCTTCAATGACTTTATCGATATCATCCAAGTCATGAATCACTTCTTTATTCATAAGCCAACTGTATTCTGCATCTTCTATGCTTAGATTACTTTCATTGTAAGCAAACATACACAAGTATTGGTAAAAAAATTCCTTTTTTAAGATATCAGACGTACGATCAGAAAACACTATAAAGGAAATTATACGACTCATAAAATCTACTCCTCTATAATTAACAAAGCCTGAAGCGATTTTTGCTTCAGGCTTTGTTAATTAAACCGCTTGTGCTGACCAGCATAGTTATCTATTTCCGAGATGCAGTTGTGGTAAACCTCTATTTTAACTTTACTTAAGTATTTACAAAGGGAGTAGTGCAAGTATTAAACAAAATGACTTAACAGAAAAATGGAGCGCATTTTACAATTGAGGACCGAATTAAAAACACTCTTGACTCTTGAAGATTTTAAAGTCGGAAAGTTTCTTGCCGCTTCTAAAGAAGTCTAGAAGGAAGGTCTACCACTTTTTGTAAGCTTTTAGAGTAATGATTTGTTAAATCTTAAATTTTAGTTTAATGATATACTGGAAAATATTATATAACTTATTTTAATACCAATATTTTTGGTAAGGACTTGTAAACAATGTATTCTACATAGGTTTTTCTTAAAATGTATAGGGATTAGAATAGTTAAAATAAGAAGAATGGTGTATTCAAGTTATTTTACATAAAAATTCGTGAGAATTGTATCCGATTAAATATCCATTACTTGGAGGAAGTTATATATGATACATAATGAAGATTCTAGAGTTAAAATACCTGGTTTATTACACTTTTTGAGACTAGGTTATACTTATCAATCTAAAAAAGATGCCAACATAGATCCTAATAATAATATATTTATAGATGTTTTTAGAGAATCACTGAACAGAATAAATAATATAAAAATTTCTGATAAGCGTATTGAATTATTAATAAATGAGCTCTCTGACCTCACAAACAACAAAAAAGATAAAGGTAAAGCTTTTTATAATCGATTGCTAATGACTGCGGGAATCAAATTAATTGATGTTAATAATGTAGCAAATAATGACTTTCGAGTTGTTGCAGAATTAAAGTATGAGAAAGACCGTGCCACGTTTAGACCAGATATCACTATTCTAGTTAATGGAATTCCGCTTGGATTCATAGAAGTAAAAAAACCAAATAACAGAGAAGGAATACAGGCTGAATTTCAACGAGCATTAGACAGAGCAAATAAAGGTGAGTTTGTCCAATATTTAAATCAAATGCAAGTTCTAGGCTTCTCGAATAACCAAGAATATGATGATAGTGAACGAGTGAAAATGTCAGGCAGCTTTTACACTACTCCAAATGGTACTTCGTTAACATTTAACCATTTTAGAGAAGAAAAAAAGATTGGTGTAAATGAATACCTCTCAGACGAGATTATTAATTTTGTGTTGGCTGATAATAACATTTCTAAGATAAAAGAAACATCTGAATTCATAGCAAATTTAAACCCTGATACACCAGGTAATCGATTTATAACTTCAGTATTTTCAACTGAAAGATTGCTTTGGATTCTTCGCTATGGATTAGTTTATGTTGATTCTGTTCGTGATGGCTTAAATAAGCATATTATTCGATATCCTCAATTTTTCGCTCTAGATGCTATCTTAGAAAAATTAAAAGATGGAATGCAAAGGGGAATCGTATGGCATACGCAAGGGAGTGGAAAAACTGCTCTTGCATACTTTGCGTCTAATATTCTCAGAGATTATTACGCGCGAAAAAATATTATAACGAAATTCTATTTTGTCGTTGATAGATTAGACCTTTTAATACAAGCATCTGGTGAGTTTTCATCGCGAGGAATGTCAATTGCATCTATTAATTCAAAAGAAGACTTTGTTAACAATATAAAATCGCCAGTAATTGTCTCTTCTGTTGGCAATAACGAGTATAAAGAAACTATGAATGTTGTTAACATCCAAAAGTTTTCGCAAGAAGCTGCGGTAGACTCTTCAATTGATAAAAAAATCCAAAGAATTTATTTTTTAGATGAAGTCCACAGAGGTTATAAACCTAAAGGAACTTTCCTTTCCAACTTACTTGGTGTAGATACTAACGGAATTTTTATTGGTTTAACAGGAACTCCCATTCTTAAAAAAGAATTCAAATCAACAGATATATTTTCAGGCTATATACATAAATACTATTACAACAAGTCTATTGCAGATGGCTATACTCTTAAAATTAAGAAAGAAAACATATCTACAAAACTCAGAAATGAAGTAAGAGGAATGTTTAAATTAGAAGAAAACCAAAAGATTTCATCTAAACATTGGGAACTAGTAGGTAAACAATCACCTTTTGTAAATAAAATATGTGGATATATTGAAGAAGATTTTGAAGTGTTCAGTAAAGAAATTTATAGAGATAATAGTTTGGGATTTATGATCGTCACATCTTCCAGCGAACAAGCAAGAATGATACAGGAATGGTTTAAAGGATACTCGAATCTTAAGACAGCTCTTGTCTTGTATGATGAAGAATATAATAAAGATAAACAAGAGGACTTTCGAGGTAAAAGACAAGCTGAAAATTCTAGTATTATTACAAGTAATTATTACGGGGTCATAGTGTATAATATGCTTTTGACAGGTTTTGATGCACCTAGGCTAAAAAGACTTTATTTATTAAGACGTATTAAAGAGCATTCGCTATTACAAACGTTAGCTAGAGTAAATCGCCCATATAAAAAAATGCGTTACGGGTATATCGTAGACTTCGTTGATATAACAGAAGAATATGAGGAAACTAATAAGAGATATCTTGAAGAATTAAGAGACGATATTATTGATGAAGACGGTGCAGCAGACGTAAATGATATGTTTGTAGATGTGGTTGAGGTGAAGAAACAAATAAAATCACTTCAGAATAAACTATTTATTTATATGGGGAATATTGAAAGTAATTTAGAAGATTTCAGACTCCAGATTGAAACGCTTGAGGAAGAGCAATTAAGCGAAATAAGAGCCTATTTAAACTCGTATAAAGAATGTTATAACGAGCTAAGGATGGCAAAGGAAGATGTATCGACTATGCCTATTGAAAGCGTAGGAGCTGCTTATAGAGAGGTTTCCAATCGCCTTCAATTTAAACGAGATGAAGAACGTTTATTAAATGATGATAATGAATTTGATGATATTGATTTTAGCAACTTAATAGTCGAATTTTTAAAGAACGGTGAAGTTGATTTAGATTTCACTACTGAAAATGATGTCTTAGAAATAGTGGCTAATATCGAAAATGAATTTTATGCAAATACAGATAAAATCGATTTAACTTACATTCAGCGGAAGCAAGAATTTAGAGATATTATGATCAAGATTAAACGTGATGGAAATAATACAGAGAAAATAATAAATTTCATTAAAGCACTACATATCTTGCATAATCAGCTAAGAAGCTTAAATATAAGTAATAAAGCACTCGCTTCCACCTATCGTGGAGATGAAACTTGTATGCGACTTCATAAAAGACTATTAGAAGTGTATGGTGAACATATCGATAATCCAATTGCATATGAAATAATAACTGAAATTATTCTTGCTATTGATGATTTATTAGGTGGTATAAACCCATCAATGGAAATCATGACACAAGAGTTAATGCGCCCAGTACGTGATTCGTTTAGAAATAAAGGCATCAATTTAGGTAAGAGCCAAGTTCTAGACATAATAAAATTAATAACTGACGATAAATACAACTAAGAAAATCAAAACGCACCTGGAAGGAAGTAAAGTAATGAGTATAGATGAATATTTAAATAAAATAAAAAAAATGATAGATGACTTGAAAGCTATGAGTTCCGATTTAGGATTAGCGAATACTGGTGATGAATACAAAATCATTTCTGAACTGTTTACGTATAAATTTCTCAACGACAAATTACTTTATGAGTTTGCTAAGAGAGATGATAAATTAGAGACGTTTGAAGATTTTGTAGATTTTGCTCCAATTAATATCGCAAAAATGAGAGAAGAACATTTGGTTGATAGCCTCTATCAATTACAGAACGAAAAAAACTTCCACCAGATATTAGATCAGGCATTTGTTGAAGTAAATGATTTAAATAAAGATATTTATACAGTCGAGACTGTCACTGGCCAAAGGAAAAATTTGTTTGAGCCTTTAGGTCGGTATATTCGAGACCATGATAAAGAGTTAGCTCTAGCAAAGAGAGCTATTAATATTATGGCGGAACACAAATTCACAAATATTTATGAAGATGGATTTGATTATTTTTCTAGTGTCTTTGAATATTTAATTAAAGATTACAATAAGGACAGTGGTAAATATGCTGAATATTTTACTCCAGTAAGTGTAGCGGACATTATTGCTGAAGTTCTATACGATGACACACCTGTAAAAAATGTCAGTGTATATGATCCAGCAGCTGGATCTGGGACACTTTTATTATCTATGGCAAATAAAATTGGGACTAATAAATGCTCTATTTATAGCCAAGATATTTCACAAAAATCAACGCAATTTTTACGAATCAATTTAATTTTAAATAAGTTAGTTCATTCTTTACCGAATGTTGTTGAAGGCGATACATTGTTAAAGCCAGATCACTTAGATGAAGAAGATTCAGATCGGCTGAAGAAGTTTGATTTTATTGTTAGCAATCCACCATTTAAAACTGATTTTAGTAATAGTATAGAAACCTTAAAAGTAAATAAGTATGATCGATTCTTTGCAGGATTGCCGAATATACCAAATAAAAATAAAAGCGGTATGGCAATTTATGAAACATTTATTCAACATATCTTAGCTACATTATCTGAAAAGGGGAAAGCTGCAATCGTAGTTCCCACAGGATTTGTATCAGCAATGAGTGGAATACCCCAAAGAATTAAAATGGAACTAGTAGATAATAATTGGCTTAAAGGTGTTATACACATGCCATCTAATATTTTCGCTAATACTGGCACATCTGTCTCGATTATTTTTATCGATAAATGTAAAGAAGATGATAACGTGATGTTAATAGACGGCTCAAATTTAGGTACTAAGAAGAAGTTAGATGAGGGTCAACGTACAGTTTTGAATGAAGAAGAACGTTTTAAGTTAATCCATACGTTTAGAAATCGAATCAAGGAAGAAGAATTTAGTACATATGTTCATAGTGATGATATTAAGAATAACAATTATTCAATTTCAGCTGGACAATATGTAGAAGTGAAAGAAGAAGTTTTGGATTTTAATATTAATGAAAGACTAAGGGAAATAGGAACTGCCATACTGGCTTACCAAGAAGAAAATTCTAAGATTGATAAAGAGGTATTTAAAATTCTTCAGGAGGATTTTAAATGAGGGATTATAAATTAGGAGAAGTCACCTTAAACTATGATAATCAAAGAGTTCCTTTATCTGAGAAGGAGAGAAAGAAAATACCAGGGGTATATCGGTATTATGGGGCTCAGGAAGTTGTCGACTACATTGATAAATATATTTTCGACGGCGAATATATATTAGTCGCTGAAGACGGTAATAATCTGATATCTAAAAAGAAGCCCTTATGTACTTTAGTTACGGGAAAGTTCTGGGTTAATAACCATGCTCATATTATCAAAGCGAATGAAAAAGCTGATACTAAATATCTTTATTATTTGTTAAACAAAATTAATGTGAAAGGATATATTACAGGTTCAGCACAACCAAAACTAAATCAAGAAAATTTAAATAAAATTAAATTGAAACTTCCAGAAAAGTCAATTCAAGAGGAAATAGCAAATAAAATCTTCTTTTTAGACAAGAAAATTGCTTTGAATTTCAAACAACTTGAAAAACTCGACGAATATTTATATCTCTTATATTACAAATGGTTTATAGATTTTAATTTCCCTAATGTTCATGGTAAAGCTTATAAAGAACACGGAGGAGAATTAAAAGAAATTGAAGGCAAAAAGCTTCCTCCTGGATGGACAATTTCGAATCTATCTTCTTTAGGAGAAATAGTATCGGGTGGCACTCCATCTAGAGCAAATCAAGATTACTTTGATTCAAATGGAATAGCATGGATTACGCCAAAAGATTTAGCGATATCAAGATATAAATATATAAAAAAAGGTGAAACATCAATCACCGAGTTAGGTTTAAAGAATAGTTCTGCTAATTTACTACCTAAAGGAACAATATTAATGAGCTCTAGAGCTCCGATTGGTTATTTAGCAATTGCAAAAAATGATGTAACAACTAATCAGGGGTTTAAATCTATTGTACCAAAAGATAGTATTGGTACGGAATTCGTGTATTACACACTAAAACGATTAGGTACTAAGATTGAAAATATAGGAACAGGATCTACTTTTAAAGAAGTATCGAAAGAAATGTTGTCAAGATTATCTGTGATTTTACCTACGACAGATGTTTTAAATCAATTTCAAGTAACAACAAACCCATTGTCTAAAAAAATACAACTTCTCGAAGATGAAACTGACTTTATTATAGAATCGAGAGAGCTATTAATTAAGAAATTAATTTTGTAATCTAACAAAAATGCACTTCTGAATAAGTTTCAATATTGTACAAAAATAAGAAAACGCTCGATTTTGCTGAGCGTTTTCTTATTTTTTCTATTCTCAAAAGTATTAGGCTATGTCAAATTACTCCGTAGATTTTCTGCTCCAACTATATAGTTCTATTTAAAGCCTTAATTCTAAGATTATTACTCGGCAAATACTAATATATTTTATTTTAACGTTCGTTAGAAAGAAAATTAATACTTAAAGTTCAATTAATTTATTACCATTACTGGATTAAATCATTCGACCAAAGCAAAGATCCAATTTTTGCAGAGTTTTTCTCTTCGTGCAATATAACTTCAAATTCATGTTTTTCATAAAAATGAACAAGTCGGTCGATATGATTTCTATCAACTTCGGAAATCCATCCGCTGATAAAAGTTACATTTCTATGTTTGGCAATTTGTATTAATCCATTAAGCAAAATACTGCCATAACCTAAATTGACCATAGATTCTTTGATATCAATATCACTTAGTTCAATTTTTGTATAATCTTCATTAAAAAATGCCTTTAGAACAGGTTCAGGATAGAAACGCTTAATTTTAGATACAATTCGTAGCTTAAGGAATATGTGACGCTGTTTTTCCCTAGGTAAATGGTTATCTAACTGTCTGTATAAAAGAAGGGTAGAAGATGATAAATTAATAGCTTCAAAAATTTCATTAGCTTCATTAAGTATAGACTCTGACTGGACTTTCACTTCGTACTGAAAATCTTTTGTTTTGTGCAATGGGAAAAAATTTTGAAAAAAAGGTCGTCTAAATAAAAAGTCGCAGGGGTTCAAAAAGAACATCTCCATATCTATAATAAAATCCATATAACTGCTATTAATCAAGGGTGACTAAGTTAGGTATATTACTTTTTACGCATATGACGTGTTTTAGTCATATAACCTGATCGAATGATACGATGCAGTTGGTCAATAGGTTTACTTTTAATCGCTTCTGTTACTAAAACAGTATCAATCGGCGTCAACATATTTTGCACACGTTTTTCATTAATTAATGCAGCTGTTTTAGGAATGCTACCAGTAATTGCATAAAATTTATAGATTTCTTCTTGTAATGTCTTAGGTTCATAATTTTCGACAATTTGTACAAAAGTCTCGAGTGATTGTATTTCGTTTTTTGCTTCCGTTAAAGTAAGTTGACGTTTCATGAAAATCTCCATTCTCCAAATTAAGGCTTTTATCTAGTATAATTTAATCATTAAAAATTATATACATAAAATTTTAAATATTTTTAAGTTATTCAATAAACTTCATACTAAAAATGGATATCATTATTGAAAGGGTGTAAAGGTAGATGACAATATATATTGAACCTTTTGAAGGGATTAATGATTTCGATATTAATAGTTATAGTAAAGAGAACCCATTGCATGATTATAAATTTTCAGAAAATATTTTTCGTCCAACAGGTAACGATCCACATCTTATTTTGCGAAAGTTAGATGCAGCACATTGGAATTCAATTTTGACTAACAGATTACTTTCTGTGAACTTGAACTTCTCTTATTGCATGTTTTACTTTTATAAAGGCATACCTGATGAGGAATGGTATATTTCACCTGGAAGGGGAGGCCAGTCTGTCGAATACTATCCTAACTTTGAGAATAAACATTATAGCAATTTATATAATTTCACTTATTTCGCCGATATATATTTTTTAAAAGCGTACACAGTATGTGAGACAATAGGTCATTTATTATTTAAATTCTATGAATTTAAAATTGATGAAAAGAACTCTTTAGATCAAATAAGTTTTAACAGTGCAATTTATCGTTTGAAAAATATTTATCCTGATTTTTATAAAGCGCTAAATAAAGTGAAATATTCTGATGCATTTAAAAAAGGTGTTGCTATGAGAAATGATATAGCACATAACCATCCACCATATGAAATTACTTCTGGGATTAGATTTTCTTCGAAAGGCGCATCTTTTGGTATTGGAGAATATACAACTGCTGGGGAAATTAAAAAGGTAATGATTGATTTCATGGAAAGTATAAAAAAGTTGTTCGAAATACTACACAAATATCTAGCTGATAGTAAATTGAAATAGATGTATCAATTTCTGATATACACTTGAGCAAAAAAGACCTCCTTCACCCAGTGAATTTAAGAGGTCTTTTAAAGTTCATATTAATTTTGAGAAAGCATTTTAAACCATTTGCTATTTTAAACGACCATCGAAGTATAATTGTCTCTTATACTTTTCTAATGTTTCTTTGGAAATGTTCAAGTGATTAGTAATCCAAGAATCGTCCTTATTAGCATTAAGATGTATTATAATTTGATCCATATAAAACTTATCCATAATCCTTGGACCCATTGGTTTGTTGTAGTTTTTAAAACTTCTAGACATACCATCATCCTTTCTTTTAATTAAGTATTTGTAAGAAGATGTACGATTTAAAAAAATTAGATGTTCAAAAAATCTACTTAACCTCCTTTCATTCCTGGAGTAAATAAATTATGTTAGTAAAATAATCACATCCTCAACCTTTATTTATACTGAATATTCAGTATATTTTATATATAACAGAACATATGTGCGCGTGCAAGGTTATTAAATATTTTAGTTTTGCTAACAATCAAGGAGAATACTTTAACTAAAATAAAAAATTTGAATTTTCTAAAAGTTTAGTGTACACTTATTAAAAATTTAATATTCAAATGAACAAACAATGAAAGAGTTTAATTAGTGGGGGAATATTATTTGTATATTAACAATCTTAGGGATGCATTAAAAAATTTATCTCCAGTAGAATATGAAGCTTATTTAATGAAGTTGAGAAAAGTTTTGCTCGAAGAATATAAGAAAAGTCTTAAACCCTCAGTCTTAAAAATGAGAGTTGATGCTTTTATTAACGGTAAACCTCCTAAAATAGATTATTTTGAAGCTTATCTTTTAACATTTGATAAGTTCAAACGAGATGGAGCCATTTTAGCGTTAAAAAGTTCTTATCCTTCTTTGCCTAATTTTAAAGATCATTTAACGCATCTAATCACCCTAGAGAGCAAGCTTCCTTTACATATAAAAAATTTTTTAGTCGAAGAAGACATAAAAAATGAAATTGAAGAACTGTTCTTTAATTTGTTGGAGTACTGTGACAGTTTAGAACTAGAAGAGTTTTTAAAGAATTTGGTTGCTACTAACAAATTTTTAAAAATTAAGTAACACAACAGCTGTTAGTTTACTAACAGTTTTTTTAAGAACAACGGTATTTTATAAAATACTTTTTTGTATAAAAATTTAATTTATGTATTTCGTAAATTACCATAAAAGATTTTTTTATGTAAAAACATTTTTAGGAGGCGGTTATATGAATGGTAATAGAGGCAAAATGGACGAAAAGAAAATACAAAAACTGGAGAAGCAAGGAAGAGGGACAGGAGTTTTAAGTGAATATATCCCATGGATTACTACACAAGATTTTAATTCATTTGGCTTAACTACAAGAACGATGGGTTGGAAAACAAAGCGAATTCATCATTTTTTTTCTAACAATGAATTAAATTATTTTTATTCTTTAGAATGGTGTGACCGAGTAATTGATATTAGAGAACAATTTCCTTTAAACCGTGAAGACACTTGGTCATTGGCTGCCGAAAAAGGCATAAAACATCCAACTAATAATGTTGATGGTATGCCTTATACTATGACAACAGACTTTTTAATTACGGTGGAATTTCCTGAAGGCAAAAAGGAGTACGCCAGAACGGTAAAACCATCTGACGAATTAAAAAAAATGCGTGTAATGGAGAAATTTGAAATTGAACGTAGTTATTGGACTCAAAGAAACATCGATTGGGGCATAGTTACCGAAAAAGAAATATCTCAAGGTTTAGCTGCTAACATGGAATGGCTGTACAGTTCATATAACAATGACATGCTTTTTCCTTCACCTATTTTTCAAAGCTATGTAGATAAGATGAAAAAATATATTCTTACATCAACCATGTCAATTGTTGAAACAACTGATTTATTCGATCACGAATTAAATTTACAAGATGGAACAGGTCTAAGTATCTTGATGTATCTAATTTCACATAAACAAGTCATGGTAGACATTACAATTCCTATTCAAACTCATTTACTTGTCTGTGATGTTTTAAAATTCGAATAAATAGGAGTGAGTTTATGTTATCTGTAAATGATTTATTCAAGGTCACAATCGTAAACGAACAAGAAAGTAGTGAAAGTGGTATAAGAAATGAAAGTATAGAGAGGATATTATGGATTGATGAGGGTGGAGTTATTTGTTATACAATTGAAATCAATAGATCAACTGCTATGCCAGTCAAAAGAAGTTTTACAGATTTGAATCAACAATTGGATGAAAATCTTATAACACTCCATATTACAGAACCCTTTGCTTCTGTATACCAATCTGAAGAAAAGATATCTATAAAATCAAAACAATGTAGAGATCAACGTTGGGAACTTATTAAAACACTAATAAACGACGAACCACGCATATACGAACCTGACTGGCGAGGTAAAATGATAAGAGAAGAGATGGAGAAAAATCAAAAAAGTAAATCTTTGTATTACAAATACCTAACGCAATATTGGCAAAGAGGTAAGATAAAAAATGCATTACTACCTGACTATTTTGCTTCTGGAGGAAAAGGTAAAGAGAAAAAAATGACAGATACTAAAAACGGCCGACAAAAACGATCTTCAGCGGAAACTGGAAATGGAATTGTTGTTGATGATGCCATAAAGAAAGTTTTTCATATCAGTGTAAAAAGATATTATCATTTGCAAAAGGAAAACGCTTTAAGATTCACTTACGAGCAAATGCTACGTCAATATTTTAATGATGGATTTTATACAGAAAACGGGACAAAAAAACCTATTCTTAAAAATAATGAAGAAATACCTTCATTTCGTCAATTCGAGTATTGGTATAAAAAGAATTACTTATTTGAAGAGAAAATGCGTGCAAGAGTTGGTGACCGTAAGTTTGAACTAGATTATCGGGCAGTCTTGGGAACTTCCGTGGGAGAAATGTTTGGTCCTGGCACGAAATTTCAAATTGACTCAACTGTGGCGGACGTTTATATAGTTAGCGCTTTTAACCGTTCAAGGATAATAGGAAGACCTATAATCTATGTAGTAATAGATGTGTATAGCCGCATGGTTGTGGGATTGTATGTTGGTTTAGAAGGACCATCATGGGCGGGTGCAATGATGGCCATTGCAAACACGGCAAGTGATAAAGTAGCCTTTTGTAAAGAATATGGGATAGATATTATTAAGGAAGATTGGCCTTGTAATCACCTTCCTCAAACTTTTTTGGCTGACCGAGGTGAAATGGCAGGTAAAAAAATAGATAAATTTTTAGAAGCTTTCAATATAAACATTCAAAATACTGCTCCGTATAGAGCGGATTGGAAAGGAATTGTAGAGCAGCACTTTAAAACGATTCATACTAGTGTAAAGCCATTTCTTCCTGGGAGTATTTTCAAAGATTTCAGGGTGAGAGGAGGCAAAGATTATCGATTAGATGCTTCTTTAACGATGGAAGAATTCACACAGGTGATTATTCACTGCACTTTACATCATAATAATTATCATTGGCTTAATCAATATAATCAGAGTGAAGCAATGATCAGTAATGATGTTAAATTGACACCTAAAGAAATTTGGCATTGGGGCATTAAGAATCGTTCTGGAAAATTGAAGACTTATCCTGAAAACATAGTAAAACTGCACCTTTTGCCGACAGCCTTTGCAAGGGTAAACCGACACGGAATTGAATTTAAAAAGATGCGGTATTTAAGTCCGAAATCTGTATCTCAAAAGTGGTTTAGTCAAGCAAGGCAAAAAACATGGCGTATTGAAATTTCTTATGATCCAAGAGATATGTCTAAAATATATTTGCATAACCAAGATGGTTCTAGTTTTGAATCGGCAGAATTAATTAAGCATCATCAAAAATATAATAAGAAGACGTTAGAAGAAATTGAACTCCAATTAGCTTACCAATCTTATGAATATGAACAACATCTTAATAAAGAAAGACAAAAGAAGTCGGATATGCAGTCTGAGATTGAAAATATAGTTGAAGAAGCAAGTCGGCAAGTAAAAAAAGATATTAACAACGACAGTGACCGACAACGGGTTAAGGGAATTAGAAAGAACGGGTTAGTGGAAAAAGAGGCCAATAGAAAAAAAGAGGCTTTTTTACTGGAGGCTCACAATTTACAATCAGAAGAAATTGCTTTAGAAGCAGATAATATTGAGATAATTCCAGATAACGAAGAACCTTCAAGATTAGACCTAATACGTCGAAAACAGAAGGAGAATATACAAAATGCTAAAGAAACAAGAAGAGACTAATAACGAAGAGGTTTCATCCGAAAAAGCAATTTATACAGAACAGAAAGTTTGGAGGTATCGAGGTAATCCACTTATTGAAGCTTTGCCGCCAATATTTGAACAGGACCAAGTCATTGAGATGATGTCTTCGGTGCCTGAATTTCAACATGGCGAGGACTTGAGTCCAAATCAAAGATATCATTTAATTCCTGCTATTCTTCAATATTATCAAGGTCAAATAGAGCATCTTGACCTCGAGCAGCGAATTTCAGCTTGCATTAGACAAAGCTATGTTCATCGAAATCCTATGGATATTGAGAGAACGAAAAGAGCATATGAAAGTTATCGTGCTTTGAAGGAAGGGAAATTTTTAAAAGAATATAGTAATAATATCAATCAAGTCGGGATTGGCTTTACAATTATAGGTCTTTCAGGAGTAGGGAAAACCACTGCAATTAAACGTGTGTTAAATAATTATACTCAAGTAATTAAGCATGAACGCTATAACAATCGGTTGTTCACTTTTACGCAGATAAGCTGGATAATTTTAGATTGTCCTCATGATGGAACTATTAAAGGCCTATGTGCAAGCTTTTTTTCTAAATTAGATAGCTTATTAGGATCAAATTATTTGTATACCTTTGGAAGAAGAAACAATTCTATAAGTGCGATGCTTCAAAAAATTGTTAGTCTATGTGAATTATTTGGAATCGGGTTGTTGGTTATCGACGAGATACAACATTTAAGTACCTCAAAAAATGGGGGAGCCGATAATATGCTTAGTTTTTTTGTTACTCTTGTAAACACAATCGGCGTTGCAGTAATTTTAGTGGGTACAAATAAAGCGGCACCAATACTTCAAAAGGAATTTCGTCAAGCGAGAAGAGGAAGTGGCCAAGGGGATATGGTTTGGGATCGAATGCGAAATGATGAAACCTGGAAATTATTTATCTCAGGTTTATGGGAATTCCAATGGACTAAAAAATTTGTGAAGTTAACGCCAGAATTAAATGATTTAATTTATGATAAAAGCCAAGGAATTGTTGATATTGCTATTAAGCTATTTATGGTTTCTCAAATAAGGGCAATAAGCATAGGTGCAGAAAAACTGACCGTTAGAATTATTAATGATGTATATAAAGATAGCTTTAAATTGGTTAAACCAATGTTAGATGCATTAAGATCTGGCGAACTTAGTCAAATAGCTTTATACGAAGACCTCGCACCAGTGAATTTTGAAATGGAATTTGAAAAATATCGAGCATCAATAAATATGAAAGAAAAAATTTACATTCAAAATAAAATTCAAGAAAATAGAGCATCTAAAAAGCAGGAGACACTTCTGGAGCAAGTGCGAAAAATTTTTATTACTATGGAATACAACCTTAAAGATATAGATGACGCAATAACGAAGTCTCTACAAGCGGAAGGTAATGATATTGATAAGTTGACTTTGATAAAGAACACTTCAGTATACTTAATGGATGTAGAAACTAATAAAAAAAGTTCTTTAAATAGAAGGAAAACTTTAAAAAGATCTAGTAATTCAAATTTATTATTAAAGTTCGTTGAAGAAGCTAAAGAGAATAAAACACCAATTTACGATTATTTAGTTGAAAAGAACATTATAAGAAAACCTTCTTCAGAAGATTGGAGGTAAGTTATAGTGCTATTTACTTTTCCCACGCCATATCCTGACGAACTTCTATATAGTCTCTATTCTAGGTATCATATAAGATCAGGGAATACCTCTCCTACAATGACCTCTCAAAATCTGTTTGGAAATATGTATTTGCGTCCAGTTCGTGATTTACCCGCCAATCTGAAATTATTAACAGACAAACTTGGACAAGAGTGGGACCCAGAAATGTTAATCTATCGTAATACTATGTTTAATTTTTATGCTCCGTTTTTACAGAAAGAACAATCTTCGAATGTTGTAAAATTGATGATTGGAAATGGTGGCAATCTCATACACAGCCAAATAGGTTTCACTAAAACTCTCGTTAAAGGTAAAATAAATTTCTGGATATGTGAAGAGTGCATTAAAAAGGATGTGGAGCTTTATGGTGAAACTTACTGGCATCGCGTACATCAAGCACACGGAGTTTTTACATGTCCGCAACATTTAACTTTACTCAAAGAGACTGAAATTCCTCTACACTCATCGAATAACAGAGATTATACTCCTGCCTGTCCAGATTTATTTAGAAAAGAACATTCTGTGAACCAATACAACGATCACGAAATGGAGTTTTTATATAAACTTTCTTCAATGATAGAGACACTTTTTGAAAACCCATTTTCTCCGCTTTATGAGAAGAGAGTTAAAAATGTTTACTTGAAAAGACTACATGAAAAGGGTTATATCACACCTAGGGGTTACGTCCGATATAAAGACTTAAATCAAAACTTTAACACATTTTACGGAAAGGATTTTTTAAATTTATTACAAAGTCCTACCTCATTTAATTCTAGTGATTGGCTAAAAAGAATTTGTCAAAAACATAGATCTTCATTTCATCCCATACGACACCTTCTGTTATTGATTTTTCTTGATTTAGATTTGAAAGATTTATTTCATCACCGAAACAGTAGTAGTACTGCAAATATTTATGAAAGGGGTGCTTACATTAATGAAATAGAAACAAACGTATATTTTCCATTTGGAAAAGGTCCGTGGCCGTGCCTTAATATGGTGTGTCCAAGTTATAGAAAGAATGTAATTAATACCATTTCAATTTACAAAGATTCGAAAAGAAAAAAACCAGTTGGTGAATTTCAATGTCAATGTGGATTTGCATATGTCCGTAGCGGTCCCGATATATCTTCGGAAGACTTTTACCGAATCGGTAAAATGAAAAGTTACGGAAAATTGTGGAATGATAAATTAGAAGAATTAATCGCCAGCGGCAATAGTTTAGCTTCGATTTGTATAGAGCTCAATGTTAGTGGAAATACAGTCAAGAAATTTGCTTCTATATTAAACATTAAAACATCCTGGAAACAACCACTTATGAAACAAGATCGTTACGAGGACAGCAGGTTACTTGAAGAATTGGCAACAAAACGGGAGTCGTGGCTGATGCTACTGATGGAAAACGCCACTAAATCGAGATCAAAACTCCAATTAATGGCTCCAAACTTACATTCTTGGTTGAAGAAAAACGATAAAGAATGGTTGGAATCTCATTCTCCTCCAAAGAAAACAACTTCCCATAATAGAACTATCGTTGATTGGAAAAAAAGAGACCTTGAAATACTTTTACTAACAAAAGAGGTAATCAGACTGTGGGACAGTGAAAGTGATAGTATAACCAGAATAACCAAAACGGCTGTTGGAAAAAAGATTCGAAAATTACACATTTTAACTAAATCATTTGATAACATCCCTTTAACAAAAAGATACTTAGAGAGTAAAATTGAAAGCTTTGAAGTTTATAAGATGAGAAAAGCAAAATTTATAATTCAACAACTAAGATTTTCCGAGGATTATTACACAGAATATCAAATTTACCGTAAATTAGGTTCGAGTAAAGATAGGGTACCAGTCCAGGTAAAGAACTATATTGAATCAGAAATTTACACTGGCAATGGGCGACGAAGAAAACCAAGAACTTGATAATTAAAGAGTATCGTCGTATATCTTCATACATTTACAATTTTTGAATACAGAAAGAAGTTTTTTATCCATGTATCAGAACAAGAATAACTTTATTTAAAAAGAAAAAGTTCTTTAGCTTTTAATTTGAAATAGAGAATTGACTAAGCATTTTTCAAAATAAAAAAAGATCACTAAAAGCATTTACGCTTTTAGTGGTCTTTTATATTTTCTTTGAGGAAGTTCACTTATATTTTTTTATAAAAGTCTCTGTTTCATTATGATCTATTTTTATTAAACCTTTTTTAAATCTTACGTTCATTGATAACTATCTACATAAATAAAGTTTGAAGTGATTATTCACTTCAAGCTTTGTATTATTTAAAAAGTTCTTAGAATTTTTCTTGAAATAAAATTAATGATTCCAATTTGATAAAAACATTCTTACCTTTCTTCTTTTCTTTGAATATCTAGTTTAATTTCTCGCAATCTTCTTATACCACTTTATTCGATCGTAAGCATAATAACCAGAGAAATCGAAGATCCTCCAATATTTGCAATAAGTGCTGCTGTTACAGTAACGAAAATTTGTAATTTGAATATCTAAATCCAGATAATGCCCAACTCTAACCTTCAAATCTAATAATTATTATTTCTATTAAAACATCTGAAAGGGTAGCTGCTAATTACTATGATTGCCTTGTTGATATGAACTAGAATTATCTAATAAAAACACAGAATTGTAAAAAATTTCATTTTTAGTATATGATGAAAGAAAACACTGCTGGAAGGGGTAATCAATTGACTAACTTTAGTAACGAGTATGCTAAATCTGACTCGCAAGTAAAGGGGAAGGATGGGGATTTAGAGTTTTGGCGCGAGGTGGGTGTTAAAGCCGATGCACATAAAGCTAAAAATCCATCTGAGCTTAATGCTTTTATACAAGGAAGAATTGGTAACTATCATGTAAATGCAATCAAAGAAATTGTAGAAGTATGTGAATTAGAAGTTGGTTCAAATGAAAATAAAGGACCTTTATTAAAAAAACTGTACGACTTACCTGAAGAACAAAAATTGTTTTTGTGTAACCTTCATGATTTCATGTCTAGGAAGAAAAAGACAATTAACGACTATTATGAATCATGTTCAGAACAAAAGAACTTTACACATCCGTTGAGCAAACTATATTCCTTGATGAAAATCTCACCAGCCCACCTGTTGTCAATCAGAACGTTAAATCTTTGGCAAAATCATGCTTCGGGAGTGTTAATGGGCATGGATAAAAAAATAACCAAACCACTTGCTCTAAAGATCGCCACCGAAAGTACCTTCGAGGATGCTTTGGTAAATAAATTATACAAAGCATCTGGAAATAGTCATGCCTATAAAATTCATTCTTATTGCCACTATAATAATAAACTAATTATACAGTTATATAAATTGATGGATGACGTTTCAAAAGAAGATTTTACTCGAGCTATAAGAAATCAAGCAGTTAGTCGAGTTATATTTTCTCTTGATATGGATAATAATTTAATTGAGATTAAAAGTAATTCATATTACGAAGAACGGGCGATTAAGGAGTATCTAGAAGAAACATTCTCAGGAATAGCTACAAAAATAGAAAGCGAAGTATATACAGGTTTAAAGCAAGAGGAAGTTAAGGCTGCCGTTTTGGAAGGGAAGACTCCTTCAGGAGAACAAGTAGACGATTTTTTAGTAGATAAAATTAAGTTTCGAGAAAGTCCATTAGAGAATTCACCTTCTCTATCCTTCTCGCTAGAAAATATTGATGTATGGCCTTCCGTTGCCGATGCCTATAACAAAGGTGCAATATCAATTTCTAGTGTGAAAAGTATTGATTCTATATCCTTTAGATCTGAAGGGACACGGAGGACCGTTTATTCAGGTGTTTTAGAGAATGGGAATTTAATATTTCAAATGGATGATAGCAGACTTGGTACTGACAAAAAAGAGCGGCTGGAAGAAAAATTCCTTAAACGATTCGGGATTCCATTATATAAACAATTATCAAATATTGACTCATTAGAAGGCAGTGTGGATATGATCGACTATATAATGAGGAGTCGGAATACAGTGGGTCTTGAATCAATAGCTAAACAAAAGGAAAAAGAATTACTTGATTTAAAACTACTAAAAGAAGAAGAAATAATCAGGAGTGGTTGTAAAAATAAAAACTGTGGTTTTGAAGAAATTCTTTTTGATATCAGTGACAAAAAAGAAGAATGCCCATCTTGTGAATCAGATGATGTGTATGTTTATTCAGAAGTTCAGTCAAATTTGAACAAAGTAGAAATAAAAAAGTTTATTGAGAATAAAATTAGAGAAATTTGTAAAGGCAAAGAATGGACCTTTCTAGGCTTCTCAAAAAGAAAAATTAATAATGAGGAATTCGAATTTTTAAAATTAGAGAATAACAGTACAGGGAAAATACTTAAAGTTTTAGTTAGCCAAGAATTAATGCCACAAGCAGCTTTTAATAAAATGAAAAAACTTTTGGACCCTACTTTAGTAATAACTGTTGGACAATCTATGAAAAACACCGAACGGTATTCAAATGGGTGCTTCTTTGCTGTCAGTTTTGGGAACTTTTACGAAAGGGAGAAAACTGATTTATTGACCCTTTTATTAAAAACTTACAATACATTAACCATGAAAACCAAAGACTTTATAGCTGACGCTGCATCAGAAGCTTACGAAACGATTAAAAACAAAGTGTCGGACCCTAAGTCAACTGGATATAGCGCCACTGATTTAGAAGATGATGTGTACGTATTGCTAAAAGATTTTTTTATAAATGTTCAAAAATGGGGACATGAAAATACAGGACAAACTTTTCCAGAAGGCATTTTTACATTGTTTTATGAAAAAAATGTAGGAAAGATAAACGCTCCACATAAACTAGCTTATTCATATGATTGTAAACTAAACTTAGACCTGCTAGGCTACAACTTTTCTATTGGAGAAAGAGACAAGGCCATAAGATATATAAAATCATTAAGCGATAGTCTAGAACTTTCTCAGTTTACTGATAGTAATCATCTTGATGGTCATATTTTTATTGGTAATAAGTTTAAGGAGAAAAATTCTCAAAACACTTATGAGGAAATTATAAAAGCGATTAAACAAACATATGATACAGATATTATTTTTATAACGACGGATGTTCTTTTATATTTGCACGAAAAATATAGGGAGAACTTTTCATTAATAGAAGGTTCTCGAAATTTATTCATGTTCTTATTAAGCCGAACTTTAAAAGAACTGAATGGGAAATTTATAAGCAATGATCATATCGATTTTATAATTAAAAAAACATTAAGCCAGGCTAAGAAGCAGGTAGCGAATTTTGATGAAATAACAGCAGATTTAAAAGAAGAATTGTTGCAGGTGACTCGATCATAGCTGTAATCATAGCTGTTGTGAATATGAGTTCCAATTTAAATGGGATAGATCAAATTCAGCAGGTATAAACACAAGTTTTCTTGCGATCACCAGTAGAACTTTAGCCTTCTTGCATATCACTTATAAAAGAAGCATTTGAGTTTTGCAATGAACTTTTCAAATAAATATCATGGAATGCTCTTAATCTGCAATTCGAAGATAGGCGTGTAGAGTTCATTTTATTCAAGAAGAATGGGAAAGAACTATCAATTATTTACCTATTGAAATTTGAATGTTACATCTTAATAAATATCTCATAAGCCATCATTCATCAATTCGATGATTTTGTTAATTTCAAAAGACCGATAATCTAGAGATGATTATCGGTCTTTTGAACACTATTTACAGCTATTATTATAAAAATTATAATTGTCTCTAATAAAATAGAATACAAATCAATACTTAAAGGAGTGGATTTCATGGCTGATAATCGAAATATATTAAGATCTGTTCCTACATTAAGAGAAATAGAAAGTGCGTGGGGAGAACAATTTGAACTCTACGCTCAATTCATCTTAAATCTAATTCAACCTCAATATACTCGCACTCGCGTCCATAAAGATAATGGAGTGGATGGGATTTTATATTTACGAGAATCAAGCAAAAAGAACCCTCCTGTTTTCTATTCGATTTACGGACCAGAGAAATCTACTCGATGGCCTGCTAAATTAGCTAAAATAAAGAAAGATATTCAATCTATCCAGAACTTTTCTGAAAATGAACATTTGGATTATTCTATTTGCTTCGTCTTCAATTTTTATTTAGGTGGCGATGAAGTGAAATCTCTTAATCGGCTTTCAAAAGAAATGGGTATCTTATTTATCTATTTATTTCCAGACACTTTGATCAGTCGGTTAGAAGCTAATTCTAAACAGCTATTAAAAGCAATGGCATTCATTAACGGTGTGGAACAAGAACCGAATGAATTAACCGATTGGAACAACCATATCTTCGCTGGAAAAGTACTTGAACAACTAATAAATCTTTCTAATTATCAAGACGTCGGTGATCGATTACGAATAATTGCTAGCATGAGAGCACAGTTGCTGACTTATCTACCATGGCAGGAATTCCATGTAGATACATGGATTCAACCATCACGAAAACAAGTAACAAATTTGACGAAATCCATTTATAAACCACGCAACTCATTATTTGTTGAACATACTCAAGTCAATCAGGGATGTCGTACCATTTATGTAGTGAAGAGAGATAGCAACATTGTGAATCAATTTTCTGAAGAAGAGTACATGAAAATTTATGAAGATGATTTAATAAATAAACCTACTGTATTTAAGATTGGTCAAACCATGATTGCTGTTAAAGTAGAAAACCTTGCAATTATTTATCGTATACTAAATATTTGTTATCAAAGAATTGAGAACATAGGAAGTTTCACTTTATATAACGTGCTTTTAGTGATTGCAAGTGGTTTTTCAAATAGTAGACTTTATCAAAAAGAGAAAAAGCAGGAAAGTAAATCACTAGACAATTAGTATAGAGGCTGCAAGAGAAGAATTTAAGATAACAGCTTTTTGAAGATAATACTATTGTTCTATTAGTTGTATTTTTCCTATTTATTACTCGTTCAGTTCACAACTTTTTTGTTTGAAGTAAATTTTCTAAGTTCGTAGCTTTTATAAATTCTTTAGTTTTTTTACTATGCAATAATGCTACTAAAAATCATTATTAGTTCATGACTTTTTTGTCCTTTAACAGATGAAAAAGGCTGCAAAGCATTTGTGCAGATGGTGCAGGGGCAGGTAGAATCTTACCGGATGGATTTGAAAGTAGTGCCAACTCTAACCGATCTTGTATCAGAAGGCTATTTGAAAACTGGAGAGACAAATTGTCCCAACGGCGATGTAGTGAATATTTCGGTTGATGGAGTGGTGACATCTACAAAATCATCTTAAAAGAACAAGGATTTACATTATTGGAAATGCTCTTAGTATTGTTGATGTTAATGACAATTGTTGCAATTTCAATAACAGGCTATCAGGCATTTTTAGTTAAAAAAGAAGAACAGCGCTTTTTTGAAACTTTGCATCAGGATATTTATTTTGCACAAAGCCAGAGTCTTTCTTTGAAAAAGACAGCGAAGCTTGTTTTTAGGGATACCAAAGGAGCCTATGAAATATTCACAGACCTTCAGTCAGTGGTGCTGTCCAGAAAGCTGCCTAAATCGGTAACGTTGAAAAATACCAGCAACCTTACTGAAATTAATTTTAATTCAAATGGCTCGGTCGTCCAGTCGGGAACGCTCCGTTTCGCTACGAGCAGCGGAGAAAAGACATTGGTTGTGCATCTTGGAGGAGGGAGAGTGGTGTTTTCTGAATAGCAGAGGGGTTTCATGGGCGGAAACCATGGTCAGCCTGTTCATGGTGTTTATCATATTTGGCAGCTTGCTGCCTGCCATGCTCAGCGTTCAGCAAAGCCTTCAAGAGAAAAAAGAAAGAACCAGCGCTTTTGAAACTTTGCACGAAGCCGCCAGAAAGATAAGTTCGTCGGGGGCATTACAGGGGCAGCGTACAGTCAACGGCATCGTTTACAACTGGGAAATGGCTGATCGGCTTTGCGTTGATTATGCAGATTTTAAAGGAGAGCAGGAGCAGCTATGCATCGAATAAAACGGCTGGGGGAAAGTGGATTTTCCTTTTTGACCTCACTTTTTGATTTGTTTGTGCTGCTGACGATGCTGCCGTTGATCGTCCTTTTTTACGGTTTTGCGATGGGCTTTACAGAAGACTTGGATCCGCATCAATCAGAATGGCGGTTGTTTGCCGTCGACTTGCAGAATTACTTGAACAATGGAGATTCACTCGAAATTATCAATGGCGGCAGCGGAATTCGTGTTATTAAAATGGGGGAGGAGTATGACATCGAGCTTTATACCGATATGATTCGCAAGCAAAAAGCAAGGAAAGGGCATGAAGTCATGCTCACCCGCGTCCATAAATGCAGCTTCTCGTTGACAGGTGATACGGTGAAAGTCCGGATCGAATTCACAACAGGTACTGTAGAAGAGGCAGAATATGTTTTCACGCCGCTTTAGAAACGAGAAAGGTGCCATCTACCCTATTGCCATCGTCTTTTTTATAACGGCCCTGATCCTGTTATCCCACACCCTTACGCTCTATTCCATCCAATATAAAACATACGATGGTTTGGAAAATATGCATAGACATGCTACGATACAACTACTAATGGAAATAGAGCAAAAAAAAATACCTGAGTAGAGGTAAGTATCGGGTGGGTAGGATGAACAGAATATATTTGATTGGATTCATGGGCTGCGGAAAAAGCGCGGTCGGCAGGAGGTTAAGCTTTCTGCTAAAACTGCCCTTCTATGATATGGACAAAGAGATTGTCCGACAAACAGGGAAAACGATTCCGGAAATTTTCGAGCAGCATGGCGAAGAATATTTTCGGAACCTGGAAACGCAGTTTTTGCAAAATTTTAAAAATGATCATTGCATCATCTCTACAGGCGGCGGCGTTACTATGCGGAAAGAAAACCAAAAAATCATGAGGAATACGGGCCTGGTGCTTTTTTTAGACGCTCCATTCCGCGAAATCTGGAGAAGGATTCACCGGGATCCAAATCGGCCGATTGTCCGCCAATCGAGCCGGGAGGAAATCGAAGCGCTGCATAAAGCACGCTACCGTGCATATAAACAAACTGCACACATTACAATCCGTACAGAATTCCGTACCTTGCGGCAAATTACGCAATATGCCGCTTTTCAAGTAAATCGACTAAAAGGCGAATGATTGGATTTTAATTAATCCAATCGTTCGCCTTTTGTCCTTATAAAGAAAAAAGATTGCGCTTCCGTCATAACAATGTTAGGATATATTCAAAGTTATACTATTCTGTATAACGGATTGGACCAATCAATCTTGATTTGGGCGGATGATTGTACGAGGAGAGAACGCGAATGCGTCGCCGAAGGAGCAAGTAACAGAAGTTATGAATCTCTCAGGCAAAAAGACTCGTACAGGACGCATCTCTGGAGAATGCTGCATGTCAGCTACCAACGAGGAAAGCCATTACGGTAAACTTTCAGGTTCCAGGACAGAGATTTCCCTTTACAGGGAAATCTCTGTCCTTTTTTCGTGCCCTTGCGCTCATTGGCGCTGGCCGAAAAGGGTTTAAAGAATGAGGAGGAAAATCATTGGCACAGTTAAAGCGTACACCTCTGTTTGAAACGTATTCAAAATATGGTGGCAAAACAATTGATTTTGGTGGTTGGGAACTGCCCGTGCAATTTTCAAGCATTAAGGAAGAACATGAAGCGGTCAGAACAAAAGCAGGTCTTTTTGATGTATCGCATATGGGTGAGATCTTCGTTACAGGAGCTGGCAGTTTAGAATATCTTCAGCATCTCGTGACAAATGATGTGTCCAAAATACAGGATGGCCAGGCGCAATATACAGCAATGTGCTATGAAAACGGCGGAACAGTAGATGATTTGCTGGTGTATAAACTTGCGGACGAGCATTATTTACTGGTTGTCAACGCGTCCAATATCGAGAAAGATTATGAATGGATGGAACAATCTAAAGCGGAAAATGTCACATTGGACAATGCATCCGAGCGTTATGGATTGTTGGCGTTGCAGGGACCCTTATCTGAAACGGTGCTGCAGCGTCTGACAGAGGAAGATCTTTCCACAATCAAACCTTTCCGCTTTAAGCAGGATGTGGAAGTGGCGGGCCAAAAAGTCATTTTGTCACGAACAGGTTATACAGGAGAAAATGGGTTTGAAATTTATGCAGGACCGGAAGCGTTAACCGTTCTGTGGGATAAAATCCTTGCAGAAGGGCAGCCGGAAGGCATATTGCCTGTAGGTCTTGGCGCTCGTGATACATTGCGTTTTGAAGCCTGTCTTGCCTTATACGGGCAGGAGTTGTCGAAAGACATCACGCCGCTTGAAGCTGGCATAAACTTTGTGGTGAAATTGAAAAAAGAGCAGGATTTCATCGGAAAACAAGCATTGGCTGCACAGAAAGAATCAGGCGTCCCTCGCAAATTGGTGGGCATTGAGATGATTGATAAAGGAATTCCGCGCCACGGTTATGCCGTATATGCAGGAGACCAAAAAGTCGGAGAAGTGACTACTGGCACACAATCGCCTACTTTAAAGAAGAATATTGGGCTGGCTTTGGTTTCAAGTGAGCACGCTGAACTGGGAATCGAATTGGAAGTGGAAATTCGTAACAAGCGATTAAAAGCGAAAACGGTGGAAACGCCATTTTATAAACGATCCAACTAATCTAACTTGAAAAGGGGACAGCACTCGATGAAACATCGCTATTTACCAATGACGTCTCAAGACGAAAAAGACATGCTGGAAACGATTGGCATCGAATCGATCGATGAATTGTTTTCGGATATCCCGGAAAAAGTACGTTTCAAAGGCGAATACAAGATCAAGGCAGCCAAATCAGAATCTTCGTTGACGAAGGAACTGGCACAGCTTGCAGCTAAAAATGCCGATACCAACCGTTATGCATCATTTTTGGGAGCGGGTGTCTATGATCATTACAAGCCAATTATTGTAGATCATGTGATTTCGCGTTCTGAATTCTATACGGCTTACACGCCTTATCAGCCTGAAATCTCTCAAGGCGAACTGCAGGCTATTTTCGAATTTCAGACAATGATCAGCGAATTGACAGGCATGGACATTGCCAACTCTTCCATGTATGACGGTGGAACAGCACTTGCCGAAGCCGGAATGCTTGCTGCAGGGCATACGAAACGCAAAAAAATTCTGGTGTCGCGCGCAGTCCATCCGGAATCACGTGATGTTGTCCGTACTTACGCACTTGGTCAGTCTATCGAAGTTATTGAAATCCCGTTAAAAGATGGCCATACAGATCTTGATGCATTAAAAGACATGATTGATGAAGACGTTGCAACCGTGATGATCCAGTATCCGAACTTCTTCGGCCAAGTTGAAAACCTGAAAGCAATTGAACCAATTGTCCACGAAGCAGGCGCCTTATTGGCTGTATCGTCCAATCCGTTGGCACTTGGCGCGTTGACTTCACCAGGCGAGCTTGGCGCAGATATTACAGTGGGCGATGCACAGCCTTTCGGGATTCCGGAAGCGTACGGCGGACCTCATTGCGGATATTTTGCCGTGACGAAAAAATTGATGCGCAAAGTTCCGGGCCGTTTAGTGGGTGAAACGACGGATGAAGAAGGCCGCCGTGGTTTTGTTTTAACTCTGCAGGCGCGTGAGCAGCATATCCGCCGTGACAAAGCGACTTCAAATATCTGCTCGAACCAAGCCTTGAATGCGTTGGCTGCTTCGGTCGCCATGACGGCGCTCGGCAAAGTCGGCACACAGGAAATCGCCAAACAAAATATTGTGAAAACACATTATATGAAACAGCAATTGAAAAAAGCCGGCTTCGAGATCGCATTCGAAGGTGCTCATTTCAATGAAATCGTTGTGAAAACAAAAGAATCGGTTAAGCAATTGAACGACCGCTTGTTTGAAAACGGAATGATTGGCGGCTATGACCTTGGATTGAGCTATGATGAATTGACTGGCCATATGCTGGTAGCGGTCACAGAACAACGGACAAAAGAAGAAATTGATGCATTCGTGCAGGAAATTGCTGCAAAAGTGCAGGAAGTGGGGGCTACTCATGCATAAGGACAACCAAGCGCTAATTTTTGAATTGACCAAAGAAGGACGCGTCGGCTACAGCTTGCCGACTCTTGATGTGCCCGAAGTTGACTTGAGTGAGTTATTGCCGACTGATTTGATCCGTACAGAAGCTGCTGAACTGCCGGAAGTATCGGAACTCGATATTATGCGCCATTATACAGCTTTATCTAACCGTAACCACGGCGTTGATTCGGGATTCTATCCACTGGGTTCATGCACCATGAAATATAACCCGAAAATCAACGAAACCGTTGCCCGGTTCCCAGGATTTGCGAACATCCATCCATTGCAGGACGAAAAAACCGTTCAAGGGGCTCTTGCCTTGCTGTTTGATTTGCAGGAGCATTTGAAAGAAATTACCGGTATGGATGAAGTGACGTTGCAGCCAGCTGCAGGAGCACATGGCGAATGGACTGGTTTGATGATGATCCGCGCTTATCACGAGGCACGCGGCGACTTTAAACGAACAAAAGTCATCGTGCCTGACTCAGCGCACGGTACCAATCCGGCTTCAGCGACCGTTGCTGGATTCGAAACTGTGACAGTCAAGTCGAGCGACCAGGGGCTTGTGGACCTGGAAGACTTGAAGCGTGTGGTCGGGGAAGATACGGCAGCATTGATGCTGACAAACCCGAACACACTTGGACTGTTTGAAGAGCAGATTCTTGAAATGGCAGCCATCATCCATGAAGTTGGCGGCAAACTTTATTATGATGGCGCCAACCTGAACGCGGTTATGTCAAAAGCACGTCCTGGTGATATGGGCTTTGATGTGGTCCACTTGAACTTACACAAAACCTTTACGGGACCTCATGGCGGCGGCGGACCTGGGTCTGGTCCGGTCGGCGTGAAGAATGATTTGATTCCATACTTGCCAAAACCAGTATTAGTGAAAAAAGGCGATGCCTATACATTCGAGTACAACCGTCCGGAGTCAATCGGGCGCGTGAAGCCATTCTACGGCAACTTCGGCATCAATGTGCGTGCCTATACGTACATCCGTTCCATGGGTCCGGATGGCTTGAAGGCTGTTACGGAATATGCAGTATTGAATGCCAACTACATGATGCGCAGACTGCAGCCGCATTTCGATTTGCCGTATGACCGCCATTGCAAGCATGAATTTGTGTTGAGCGGCCGTCGCCAGAAGAAACTCGGTGTCCGTACTTTGGATATGGCAAAACGCCTTCTTGACTTTGGCTACCATCCGCCAACCATCTACTTCCCACTGAATGTGGAAGAAGGTATGATGATCGAACCGACAGAAACTGAATCCAAAGAAACATTGGATGCGTTCATTGATGCGATGATTCAAATTGCAAAAGAAGTTGAAGAAAATCCTGAAATCGTTCAAAACGCCCCGCATACGACGGTGATCAACCGTTTGGATGAAACAAAAGCGGCGCGCAAACCAGTGCTTCGCTACTATAAAGACGAATAGGATGATAAAAACGTGGAAGCCTTTTGGCTTCCACGTTTGAGCTTGTAGACAAAAGAATATATATGTCACTAAACGAATGAAACTTCATTTCATCTTACTTGCACCGGATCCTGCGCTCCAGGCGGACGCGTTCCGCGGGCTCGCGCCGAACTAACTCGGCCTTACGTCCGAGTGGATTTCGGCACTTCGCTATCCCGCAGGAGTCGCCGCCCTGCGCTTCGGATCCTCGAGTGAAGGGTTTTTAACAGTTTTACTCAGGCTTTATTTACCCTGAGCTGACTAGCAGGCTTGTACCTTTGATTGAAACCATACGATCCCGACCGGGCTGGCTACGAAGACTCCTGTGGTATCAGCGAAAGCTGAAGACCCCGCAGGAACGCAGTGACGAGGAGGCTGAAGCTGAGCCCACGGAAAGCGAAGTGGCCAGCCCGGTTGGATTATATATCCTATTCATTTTAATTCGACTTTGTCTACAGTCTGAAACGTGGAAGCCTTTTGGCTTCCACGCTTTTTTTGCATATCAGTAAAATCCGATTGACAGTTCTGGATTTTCCCAGTCATTTTTTTCGGTGCGCTTGTTCTGTTTCTGCAATTCTTCAATGCGTTTCGCGTATCCTGAATTACCATCGTAATGCCAATTCAAGGCGGTGGACATATACAGTTCATTTAATTGAGAGATTGAAAGCCCTTTTGTCAACTTGGCCATATCCAAAAGTTCGTCATTAGAAAAGATATGTTTGATGTCAAGTTTACGCAAGTATTTCTCCCGCAATGATTTGGAAGGAGCAGGTATTTCATAGGCCCGGTCAAAACGGCCAGCTCGGTTAATTAATGCCGGATCGATTTTTTCAGGATAATTGGTGGTGCCGATGACAAACAGTCCTTCACGCGATTGAGTGCCGTCCAAGGTGTTCAAGAAGACTGAGCGGGTAAAGTCGGGCATTGAGTCAATGTCTTCGATCACTAGAATGGCCGGAGCGAGTCTAGAGACGATGCCAAAGACTTCCTGAATGGTATAGCTATTGGTGAACTCTGTAATCTGCCAGTAGACGACAGGCGCTTCTGTGGAGCCAGTGATGGATTTGACCAGTGTGGTCTTTCCGTTGCCAGGTGAACCGTATAGCAGGATTCCCCGTTTATAGGGAACGCCGTATTCCCGGAAAAACTGGCCGTCTTCTTTAAAGAATTCATCAATGGAACGGAAAATGTCCTGTTTAACGGAATCCGCCAGCATCACATCAGCACGGTCGACAATGGCATGTTCACCAAAGTTGCGGCGATGAACGCCATCTTCGGTATCGACAAGATAAGTGATGTTGTTCATTAGCATCTGTCGCAGCATTTCATTCATGGCTGTCAGAAAATCAAAAGCGGATTCGACCGATTTGGCATAGCAATGAAATTCAGGCCAGCTGTTGTCAGCGGTTGTATAGAAAGGAAGCTGGGTAATGGCCACATCATGCTCAGGGAAATAGATGAGCTTGTTCTCAAAGCTTTGCTGTATTCTGAGATTGCCGCTGTGCAAGTCATCTGGTGCATTGGCGATTTTTCCAAGAGGGCGAGCTTCATAGATAAAAGACAAGACTTCAAAAAGAATCAGCTTTTTTTCCATCATATCGATTAGGTGGCTATTCAATTGTTCAATAGGCTCTGTAACATCAATATGCATCCAAGAACCGCCAGAGCGCTCATCAAGAACGTTTAGTATGCTTTGGGAAACAGTGGCGATGTCAGAGTAATGCGGAAGCGTCTCCCGGATGGATGGGTGGTGTGGAAAAAGGACGACAGGTTTCATATAATTTCCTCATTTCGAATGGAATTGGACGAAAAAACACCCTTCCAGCATTGTGGAGGGGTGTTTGGAGTTTAGGCTTTGGATTTTATTTTTCCAGTCCATTGCTTGAATCCGCCTTGCAGCTGGAACAATTGGTTGTAGCCTTTTTTCTTCAGGAAGATTGCGACGCGTCCACTGCGTGCCCCATTCTGGTCGTACAGGTAAACCGGCTTATCCGAACGGATTTCCTTATAGCGCTGGCGCAATTGTGATTGTGGAATATTGCGTGCTCCAAGGATATGTCCAGCCGCAAAATCTTTCGGTTCGCGAACGTCAATCAACTGAGCTTTGCGATAGCCTTCGATAAATTGTTCCTGTGTCAGGTTAGTGACAGCTTTTTTGATGCGGAAATACGAAATAACCGCGTAAATGATGATTGCCAACACGATGGCGATCGTAATGTACAAAAATTCCAATGTTCTTGCCCCTTTCTCATCTTCCTTTATTATAAGAGAAGAGATGACGGATATTCAATGCCAATGTTACACTAATTATCGGAAATAGGAGGCGATCTTGTGAAATATCCAAAATGGGTTTTTATAAATTCGGGTGCAAGCAGCCCTTCGTTCAATATGGCACTTGATGAAGCGTTACTGACTTGGCATAGTGAAGGATTGATGCCGCCGGTCATTCGCTTTTACAGTTGGCAGCCAGCTGCGCTGTCCATCGGGTACTTTCAGAAAGTTGAAAAAGAAATAGATATGGATGCCGTCAAGCGCCTCGGTCTTGGATTTGTCCGTCGGCCTACCGGGGGCAGAGGGGTTCTTCATGAGCATGAACTTACATATAGCATTATTGTCAGCGAAGCATATCCGGATATGCCAGAAACTGTTACTGAAGCTTATCGTGTATTAAGCGAAGGCTTGCTTGAAGGTTTTAAGAACCTTGGTTTGAACGCCTATTTCTCTGTGCCTGATACGGAGGAAAAACGATCTGATCTTAAAAAACCGAAATCGGCCGTCTGCTTTGATGCACCCAGTTGGTATGAAATGGTCGTGGAAGGCAAGAAAGTGGCAGGCAGTGCGCAAACTCGCCAAAAGGGCGTTATTTTGCAGCATGGTGCTATCCTTATTGACCTGGATGCGGAGAAGCTGCTGTCGGTTTTTAAATTTCCGAACGAGCAGGTTAAAGAGCGCATGCGCGTGAAGATCCCCGAAAAAGCGGTCTCGATCAATTCACTGCGTCAGCAGCCGGCAACAGTGGAAGAATGCGTAGAGGCATTCAAAAGCGGTTTTGAGCAGGCGCTATCCATTGATTTGCAGCCCTACATATTGACAGATCAACAGCTTGCAGAAGTCAAGGCTTTAGAAGAAAAAAAATACGCCAATGCTGAATGGAATTTTCGGGTGTGAGAGTCTTTTGACTCATTTTCCAGATTTCCAAAGCTGGAAACGTTGGTAAATAAAGCTTTTCAAACTGGCCAAATTTTTCAGCAGAAAATTGTTATTGAAAACAAGTTTCAACATGTAGTATGCTGGGAATCGTAGTAATACTATATATAGTATCCGACTCCATATAACACGAAGGAGGAATTGTCAAATGGTTTCCGCCACACAATCCCAGTATTCATTAAACTCAAAAGCTTTAAATGAAGACATCGAAACGTTTCCGCAAGTGCATGCAATTACTCCTGATATGAACTTGACGCATAAAGGAGTATCACGCCTCGTGATGATTGACCGTTATTCTTTTAAGGATACGGAAAAAAAGACGCTCAAAGCAGGAGATTTTGTTGTTTTGACAGTCAAAGAAGATCCTAAATTTCCAGCCCGTGGCCTTGGTTATATCGTTTCCATCGATAAGCAGGCCAATAAAGCGAAGGTTTGGATCGAGGAAGATTACAGAAGCGCCATCGACAATCCGCAGGAACAGGAAGCAGGCATCGTCAATCGTCCGATCGACGTGATTGAGAAGCCGCTGGAAGTGTTTTACGAGCAGATTGCGAAACGCAACGCAACAGGACTTGCTTCAGTCGAAAAAACACCTGAAAAACGTCAGGAATGGTTTGAGAAGTTCTACCAGCAATTGGTCGGATTGAAATTCATCCCAGCGGGCCGTGTTCTTTATGGAGCAGGTGCGGATACCGATGTGACTTATTTCAACTGTTACGTCATGCCGTTTGTAGCCGATTCGCGCGAAGGCATTTCCGATCACCGTAAACAAGTAATGGAAATCATGAGCCGTGGCGGCGGTGTTGGGACCAACGGATCAACACTTCGTCCACGCAATACATTGGCGCGCGGAGTCAACGGCAAATCATCAGGTTCTGTCTCGTGGCTGGACGATATCGCTAAACTTACGCACCTGGTTGAGCAGGGCGGATCACGCCGCGGAGCACAAATGATTATGCTTGCGGATTGGCATCCGGATATTGCGGAATTTATCATTTCGAAAATGCAGAATCCACGCATTCTTCGTTACTTGATTGAAAACACGGAAGATGAGACCATCAAGAAGCTGGCTCACGATAAACTGAAATTCAAGCCTTTGACAGAACAGGAAGATGCGATGTATCAAGGTATCCTGAATTACCGCGCTATTCCTGGAATGGGCGGGTTCAACGAAAAAATCATGCGTGACGCCGAAACAAAATTACGTGATGGCGGAACTTATTCGGTTCATAACGAAGAATTTTTGACAGGAGCCAATATTTCAGTCACATTGACAAGCGACTTTATGACAGCAGTCGAAAACGATGCAGACTTTGATTTGCGCTTCCCGGCAGTAGAATCTTATTCTAAAGAAGAAATGGCTATCTACAACGAGAAATGGCAGGAAGTCGGCGATGTTCGTGAATGGGAACGCTTGGGCCACGGGGTCCGTGTCTACCGCACGATGAAAGCCCGTGAACTATGGAACCTGATCAATATTTGTGCGACTTATTCAGCAGAACCCGGTATTTTCTTCATTGACAACGCCAATGAAAAAACCAACGCTGCAGCATACGGACAAAAAGTCGTAGCAACTAACCCATGCGGCGAACAGCCGTTGGCACCGTATTCGGTCTGTAATTTGGCTGCGGTCAACTTGGCGCAATTCGCAGATCCGAAAACGAAGACGGTTGATTTTGAAGCATTGAAAGAAACAGTCCGTGTCGGCGTTCGCATGCAGGACAACGTTATTGATGCAACACCATACTTTTTGGAAGAAAACCAGGTGCAGGCACTTGGTGAACGCCGTGTCGGTCTTGGCGTTATGGGTCTGGCAGATTTACTGATTTATTGTGATCGAGAATACGGCTCACCTGAAGGCAATGAGCTTGTGGATGAAATCTTCAAGACGATTGCAACAGCAGCTTATGAAGTATCTACGGACCTTGCAGCAGAACGCGGCAGTTTCCCATTCCTTGTCGGCAAAACCGATGATGAAACGGCAGCACTCCGCAAAGCTTTCACTGAAACCGGATTTATGCAAGACATGCCTGAACATGTCCGCGAAGCAGTTCTTGAAAAAGGGATCCGCAATTCGCATCTACTGACAGTGGCGCCGACAGGATCTACTGGAACGATGGTTGGGGTTTCAACAGGACTTGAACCTTACTACTCATTCACTTACTACCGCAGCGGACGCCTTGGCAAGTTCATTGAAGTAAAAGCAGACATTGTCCGTGAATACTTGAAGAACAACCCGGAAGCGGATGAAGAAAATCTGCCGAAAGCTTTTGTTACATCGATGGATTTGGCACCAGAAGCCCATGCCGATGTACAATGCATCATTCAACGCTGGATCGATTCATCCATCTCGAAAACAGTCAACGCACCGCGCGGCTATACAGTCGAACAGGTGGAAGGCGTATACGAGCGTCTATACAAAGGCGGAGCAAAAGGTGGTACTGTCTATGTTGATGGCAGCCGTGATTCACAAGTTTTGACATTAAAAGCAGAAGACAATAATTTTGAAGAAGAACAACAGCCTGAAGAAACTGGCAAGCGTCCGATTGTTTTGATCGATACAATCCAAGATCTCCGTTCTACTAATGTCACCATCGGATCTGAAGTGGGCGACACATGCCCGGTCTGCCGAAAAGGGACAGTTGAAGAAATGGGCGGCTGCAATACGTGCACGAACTGCAATGCTCAATTGAAATGCGGTTTATAATATGATGAAAAACGCGATGGCTGACAAGCCGTCGCGTTTTTTTTATTAATTTAGAGATGGGCATTCCAGGTTCTTGGCAGGCGCTTTCGCTTTTCTTATAGTCCAGCTCCAGCAGCCAGCCCCTCGAGTCGCTTCAGCCTTACCAGCAATGGCAAAGACCGCCATTACCGATAAGGCTTCCAGCGCTCGTCGGGACTTAACGGCTGCTTCCGCTTTTCTTTTGTCTAGCTCCAGCGCCTAGAACCTCGGGATCTTAAGACCGCTTGCCTATGCGGCACAGAAACGCCACTCCGGCAAACGGCCTTAAGCCTGTCGGTTCTGAACAGGCGCTTTCGCTTTTCTTATTGTCCAGCTCCAGCAGCCAGCCCCTCGAGTCGCTTCAGCCTTACCAGCAATGGCAAAGACCGCCATTACCGATAAGGCTTCCAGCGCTTGTCGGGGCTACATGGCTGCTTCCGCTTTTCTTATTGTCCAGCTCCAGCAGCCAGATTCTAGGGTCATAAGCCACTCTAGCTGTGCGACTAAAGGACCGCCGCTTCGCCAGACCGTCTTATGCCCGTCGAATCTACATGGCTGCTTTAGCTTTTCTTTAATAGTTGCTCGATTGTTCCGATATGTTAAAATAATGAAGAATGTGTCAAGGGGAGGAGACAGTCAAATGCGTGTGCTGGTCTTGAACGGTCCGAATTTAAACCGCTTGGGCAAGCGGGAGAAAGAATCATATGGAACGTTTACATTAGAAGAGCTTGAACAGGATCTGGGGGAATTTTCGTATCATCACAATATTGAATTGATTTGTCGGCAATCGAATCATGAAGGGGAATTGATCGACTGGATTCATGGGGCTGGCGACGAAGGGCTGTCTGGCATCGTCTTGAATGCGGGTGCTTATACGCATACGAGCATTGCTATTCGAGATGCCATTGCCGCTATTCAGGTTCCGGTAATTGAGGTACATATATCGAATGTCCATAAACGTGAGGAATTCCGCCACCACTCCTACATCTCTCCGGTAACCATCGGACAAATTGTTGGATTTGGGCAGGATGTTTACAAATTGGCGCTGCATGCGTTGATTTTAAGACAAGAGAGAGGATGAACATATTGAAACTTCAAAAATTGCGCGCTGAAATGAAACGTCGGGATGTTGAGGCGCTACTCGTCACAAGTCCTTTTAATCTGCGTTATATCACTGAATTTACAGGTACGGCTGGACTTGCTCTTGTAACTGAGGACAAGGCGGTTTTCATCACGGATTTCCGTTATACCGAACAGGCTGGTGAACAGGTCAAAGAGTTTGAGGTTGTCCAAGCCCAAAAAAATCTGATGGATGAAGCCGTTCAGGCCATCCAATCTTTGAAGATCCAAACACTCGCTTTTGAACAGGATTATATGACTTATGCTATGGCTGTCCAGTACAAAGCGAAATTGGATGTGGAATTAGAACCCATCAGCAATTTGATCGAAAAGATCCGGATGGTGAAAACACCAGATGAAGTCGCTGTACTGAAAGCAGCCGCGAAGATTGCGGATGACGCTTTTGAACATATTTGCGGTTTTATTCGTCCGGGATTGACAGAACTTGAAGTATCCAACGAGCTGGAATTCTTCATGAGAAAGCAAGGAGCTGCTTCATCAAGTTTTGATACGATTGTTGCTTCGGGTTTGCGCTCGGCGCTGCCGCATGGTGTAGCAACAGAAAAAGTAATTGAAAAAGGCGATATGATCACTTTGGATTACGGTGCTCTCTACAATGGGTATATTTCAGACATCACTCGTACGGTTGCAGTGGGAGAACCTTCCGCGCAAATGAAGGAAATATATGATATCGTATTGAAGGCGCAAGAATTGGGTGTGGAGAAAATCGGTCCGGGCATGAGCGGCATTGAAGCTGATACGATTGCACGTGATTATATCAAATCGAAAGGCTATGGTGAAGCTTTCGGGCATTCAACGGGACATGGCATCGGCTTGGAAGTTCATGAAAGCCCAGGCTTGTCGTTTAGATCAGAAACGATTTTGGAGCCCGGTATGGCTGTAACAGTAGAACCGGGAATTTATCTGCCAGGAGTTGGCGGAGTCCGCATCGAAGATGATATACTGATAACCGAGTCAGGAAATGTACGGTTGACTAACTCCACAAAAGAGCTTCGCATTTTATAACAAACGGAGGAACTATAATGATTTCAGTAAACGATTTTAAAACAGGTGTAACAATTGAAGTAGATGGCGGAATTTGGCGCGTAATGGAATTCCAACATGTAAAACCAGGTAAAGGCGCTGCTTTCGTACGGACGAAACTTCGCAATTTGCGCTCAGGAAGTGTTACTGAAAAAACTTTCCGTGCAGGTGAAAAAGTTGCCAAAGCACAAATTGACAATCGCAAAATGCAGTATTTGTATGCCAATGGAGATACACATGCATTCATGGATACAGAGACTTACGATCAGATCGAATTACCGGAACAGAACATCGAATATGAGTTGAAGTTTCTTCAGGAAAACATGGAAGTCCAAGTAATCCAGTTTCAAGGCGAAGTGCTTGGCGTCGAATTGCCGAACACGGTTGTGCTCGAAGTAGTAGAAACAGACCCGGGCATTAAAGGCGATACAGCAAGCGGTGGATCAAAGCCGGCTAAACTGTCAACAGGATTGTCAGTTCAAGTACCGTTCTTCATCAATGAAGGGGATCACTTGATCATCAACACAACCGATTCTTCTTACGTTTCAAGAGCTCAATAATAAGTGAAAAGGCCTCTTATTGTAGAGGCCTTTTTTTAAAAAGTCGGCTTTGCTATTTCAAAATAAGCTGAAAAAGTCTAAAATGGAATAGGAATCAGTTAAATACATATTAGGGGAGTAGGATGAATATGAAAATCCAAGAAATCCGTGAAATTATCAAATTAGTAGATGGGTCATCCATCGAAGAATTCTCTTACGAATTTGAAGGCGTTAAAGTTAAAATGAAGAAAAGCGGCTCGGGTAAAGCTCAGCAGATAAGCAGCTCACCTGTGGAGGCAACTCAGACATCTAAAGCTTCTGAAGCACCAAGCGCTCCTGCACCTGCAAAAGAACCGAAAGCGGAGGAATTGGTTTCTCAGGAAGCACCGGAGATCCTGGTTTCCGATGATTCCGAATACCATAAAATCCTTTCGCCAATGGTCGGTACCTTCTATGAATCTCCATCTCCGGATGAAGCGCCTTATGTGCAGGCAGGAACTAAAGTATCTGCCGATCAAGTGGTTTGCATCGTCGAAGCGATGAAATTATTCAATGAAATTGAAGCGGAAGTGGATGGGGAAATTGCTGAAATTCTTGTAAAAGATGGTCAGCTTGTCGAATACGGCCAGCCTTTATTCCTCGTCAAAGCAAACTGAGGAAAGGGGAGATGGCTATGAAGAAAGTATTGATTGCAAACCGTGGAGAAATTGCGGTCCGGATCATCCGTGCCTGTAAGGAAATGGATATCGAGACGGTCGCTGTATACTCAGAAGCCGACAAAGAGGCGCTTCATGTCGAACTTGCGGATGAAGCGTATTGCATCGGTCCAAAACTATCGAAAGATAGCTATTTGAACTTTTCAAATATCATGTCAGTTGCTAAATTGACCAATTGCGATGGCATTCATCCCGGGTACGGATTCCTGGCTGAAAATGCCAGCTTTGCTGAGCTTTGCGAAGCTTGCGACATTATGTTCATCGGTCCAACGGCGGATGCGATATCACGGATGGGCACTAAAGACGTGGCACGTGAAACGATGCGTAAAGCAGGCGTGCCTGTAGTGCCGGGCTCTACCGGCATTGTAGCAAGTGAAGAAGACGGTTTGCGCATTGCGGATGAACTCGGATTTCCGGTCATCATCAAAGCGACGGCTGGCGGCGGCGGTAAAGGAATCCGTGTGGCGCGTACGCGTGAAGATTTCATTGCCGGCTTGAATATGACTCAAAAAGAAGCCGCGGCAGCGTTCGGTAATCCCGGTGTTTACATTGAAAAATTCATCGAAGATTTTCGTCATATCGAAATTCAAGTGCTGGCGGATTCACATGGCAATGCTATTCATTTAGGTGAACGCGATTGCTCGATCCAGCGCCGCATGCAAAAATTGGTTGAAGAAGCGCCATCACCGGCTTTGTCACCTGAATTGCGAGCGGAAATGGGAGATGCGGCCGTTAAAGCGGCATTAGCAGTCAATTACCGCGGAGCGGGAACGGTAGAATTCATTTTTGATGCTGTCAATCAGAAGTTCTATTTCATGGAAATGAACACACGCATCCAAGTTGAGCACCCAGTTACGGAAATGATTACAGGGATTGACTTGATCCAACAGCAATTGAGAGTTGCATCAGGTGAAACTTTGGCTTATAAACAGGAAGATGTCACTTTTAAAGGCTGGTCGATTGAATGCCGCATCAATGCGGAAAACCCGGCAAAGAATTTTATGCCTTCGGCAGGGAAAATTGATATGTATCTGCCTCCAGGCGGTTTGGGTGTGAGAATTGATTCGGCTATGTATTCCGGATATACTATTCCACCATACTATGATTCTATGGTAGCCAAACTGATTACCTTTGCAGATACACGCGAAGAGGCAGTAGCGAAAATGAAACGCGCACTGGATGAGTTCGTCATTGAAGGCGTGTTTACGACGATTCCATTCCATTTGAAATTAATGGATCACGAAGTATTCAAATCAGGTGATTTCAATACGAAATTCCTTGAAAAATACGATGTGTTGGGATCATAAGGAGGAGCTTTTCGAATGGCAGAAAAAACGGCACCTTATGTACGCATGAAATCGCATGGAGCACAGGATTTAGGGAATATCGAAGTGGCCCCGGAAGTTTTGGAGATTATTGCAAGCATTGCTGCAACGGATATTGAAGGGGTTGCCAGCATGCGCGGTAATTTTGCTTCAGGGGTTGTGGAGCGTTTAGGGAAGAAAGTCCATGGCAAAGGCATTAAGACCGACTTGTCCGAAGAAGGACTGGCGATTGATGTTTATTGTGTCATCAATTACGGTGTGTCGATTCCTAAGACTGCGTTAAAGATTCAAGAGCAGGTACGGCAGACGCTCGAAAATATGACCTCACTTCAAACTCAGGAAGTGAACGTCCATATTACCGGCGTCAATTTCGAGCCGCAAGCAGCAGAATAAGCAGCAAGGCTGTCTTCAAGCCCTTTCAATGGCTGGAGGACAGCCTTCTCTTTGTTTATGCCGGATATACCCAAAATATTCCTGCAGCGAATCGGTATATAGAGTTGCAAATGCCCTATTGACCGAACATTTCAAACATGGAAGTTCGGCCCGAATACCTGTATAATGAGGGATAATTAGCTGTGAAAAGGAGATCGGATACATTATGAAACGACACGAAGCACGCGAAAAAGCGCTTCAGACCTTATTTCAACTAGAGGGCACTGAACTTACCATCGATGAAGCGATGGACCATGTAATGGCTGGCGAAAATGATAATTTTTATAACTTATTGGTGCAGGGCACCCATGCCAATATGGCAGAAATCGACGAAAAGCTGGTTGGTCATTTGGAAAACTGGTCATTGGAACGGTTGCCAAAGATTGAGCGGACAATCCTTCGCATGGCTGTCTTTGAACTGGGCTATATGGAAGACGCTCCGTCACGCGTAATCATGAACGAAGCGATCGAATTGAGCAAAACTTTTGGAGATGACAAATCCAGCCGGTTTGTTAATGGGGTCCTGTCGAAATTTACTGACGAAACAGCAAATTAATTGGAGGAGTTTACATGACTGCAAAATTGATTGATGGAAAAGCGGTAAGCCAGAAAATTAAAGTACAGGTAAAAGAACGCGTAGAAAAATTAGCGCAACAAGGAATTGTCCCAGGACTAGCAGTTGTGCTGGTCGGGGAAAATTCCGCCTCCCTTACATATGTAAAAAACAAAAAGAAAACTTGTGAAGCTTTAGGAATGCGTTCAGACCTTCACCAATTTCCGGATACATTGACTGAGCAGGAATTGCTAGGGAAAATCGATGAATTGAACAACGATCCGGCTATACATGGCATCCTTGTTCAATTGCCGCTGCCCGGACAAATTGATGAATTCAAAGTGATTTCGGCGATTAGCCCTGAAAAAGATGTGGATGGATTCCATCCGATTTCAGTTGGCAATATGATGATTGGCAAAGACGCCTTCCTGCCATGTACACCACATGGCATTATGGAGCTGTTGTCGCATTACGGCATCGACCCGGCAGGCAAACATGCAGTGGTAGTCGGCCGCAGCAATATTGTCGGCAAACCGATTGGCCAGCTGCTTTTGCAAAAGGATGCAACAGTGACTTACTGCCATTCAAAAACAAAAGATCTGTCGAGCTTCACGGCACAAGCCGATATTCTGATTGCCGCTATTGGCAGAGCAAAATTTATCGACCATACGTTCATCAAACCAGGTGCAGTCATTATTGATGTCGGGATGAACCGGGACGAAAACGGCAAATTATGCGGCGATGTCGACTTTCAGGATGTTCAGGAAACGGCTGGTTTTGTGACACCGGTTCCAGGCGGCGTTGGGCCGATGACCATTGCGATGCTGATGGGCAATACATTGGAATCAGCTGAAAAAGGATTATCAAAGACAAAACAAGTATAAGCATGTAAAATAAATAGCAATAGGGCTGTTTTTCGAAAGAAAGACAGCTTTTTAAATTCACAGACAGGGGTTGAAAGTGTGTCTACCGACCCGTACTTGAGTGTCAAAGCATTAACCAAATACATAAAGAAGAAATTTGATGCCGATCCTCATCTTCGAGATGTTTATGTCAAAGGTGAATTGTCGAACGTCAAAATCCATACTAGCGGCCATATTTACTTTACCTTGAAAGACAATGCTGCCCGTTTGCCTGGCGTTATGTTTTCAGCCAGTGCGAAAAGCGTCAAATTCAAACCGGAAAGCGGGATGACTGTACTTATCCGTGGGGATGTTACAGTTTACGAGGCATCCGGCCAATACCAATTATACGCCCAGTCCATGCAGGCTGATGGCATCGGTGATTATTACCTGGCATTTGAACAGTTAAAAGAGAAATTGGCTAAAGAAGGCTTGTTTAATGCTGCCCATAAAAAACCATTGCCGCGGTTTCCAAAACGGATCGCAGTAGTGACTGCCCAGACAGGCGCTGCAGTACGCGATATTATCATTACGCTTCATCGCCGCTATCCGTTGGCTGATGTTGTATTGTACCCGACCCTTGTTCAAGGAGGCGGTGCGACACAATCCATCGTCCAGTCTATTCAAGCCGCCAATCAAGGTGATTTCGATGTTTTGATCGTCGGGCGGGGCGGAGGTTCCATCGAAGATCTATGGGCATTCAATGAAGAAGCGGTGGCTCGTGTCATTTTTGATTCTCAGATTCCGGTCATTTCCGCTATTGGACATGAAACCGATACCACCATTGCCGATTTCGTGTCGGATCTTCGGGCGCCGACACCAACAGCAGCGGCGGAACTTGCCGTTCCAAGCCAGGCGGAGTTGCTGGAACGCATATCGAGTTACCGCAACCGAATGTACCGGACCGTTTCCGGAACGGTCAATCAGCAAAAGCAGTCATTGAACCGTTTGGCTTCTTCATTTCCACTGGCATATCCGGAGCGCCTGTACCGGCCGTTTATTGAACGTGTCGAGCGCGCAACCGAATCTTTGCAGCGGGAATCCCTGCAGCATTTGAACCGCTCTAAAGAACGCTACCGGACTTTGGACCAACAGCTAAAGTCACGCATTCCACTTCAACGGATCCGTCAGTCTGAAACAGACGTAACGGAACTCGCGAGAAGGCTCGATTATCAGATGAATCAGTTGCTGAAGAACCGTTCGCAGCAATTATCTTCAGCGATTCGGACACTCGATGCGCTGAGCCCGCTTAAAATTATGGATCGCGGCTATTCGATTCCTTATATTGAGGGCACCGTCGTTAAAAGCGTTTCGCAGGTCAAAACGGGAGACCGTCTGACCATCGCGATGCAGGATGGCACTGTCCAAACAACTGTAGATGAAATAATTCCAGCAAACGAAGGAGACCAAAACGATGGCTGAAAAGAAAATCATGTTCAATGATGCAATGGAACAACTTGAGGAAATTGTCCGCCAGCTTGAACAAGGGGATGTGCCGCTCGAACAGGCACTGACGCTTTACCAAAAAGGCATGGAGCTCTCAAAAGTCTGCCACGATAAGTTGCAGAACGCGGAAAGTCAATTGGTAACGATGATGAAAGACGGCAAAGAAGTGCCGGCTGACATAGAAATGGACGGGAATGCCAAATGAATTTAACTCAATTCAGAACCCATTATGAACCACTTATCCAACAGGAAATGGCTCAGCAGATCTTGTCTTTGTCGATTCCGGATGTATTGAAAGAGTCGATGCATTATTCGCTGCAGGCTGGTGGAAAGCGGATCCGTCCGATTCTGCTGCTGGCAGTTCTTCATGAGTTGAACGGTGAGGAACATCCGGATGCCCTTAAAGTGGCTGCTGCGATTGAAATGATTCATACCTATTCGCTGATTCATGATGATTTGCCAAGTATGGATAATGACGACTTGAGACGCGGCATGCCGACCAACCATAAGGTGTTTGGAGAAGCAGTCGCTATTCTTGCCGGTGATGCCCTTTTGACTTACAGCTTCGGCATCGTTGCGCGCTTATCTAATGTCTCAAGCGACGATAAAGTGCGGCTCATTGACTTGATGAGTGTTTCTGCAGGCGCTGAAGGTATGGTCGGTGGCCAGGTGCTGGACATTGAAGGCGAAGAGAAGAAATTGACGCTTGAAGAACTGGAGCAGGTGCACCGTTTAAAAACCGGCGCATTGCTGACTTACAGCATTTTAGCCGGGGGTATATTAGCTCAGGCATCGAATGAAGAAATCGTTGCACTCAGCCGCTTTGGAGAGCATCTGGGTCTGGCATTCCAAATACAGGACGATATTTTGGATGTCACCGGAACTTCCCAGGAGCTCGGCAAGACAGCTGGAAAAGATGAATCAAGTGAAAAAAGTACCTATCCTGGTTTATTGACTTTACCAAAAGCGAAGGAGAAGCTAGACTATCATGCTTCTGAAGCCATTAAAGCCCTCGAATCGCTGAAAGGCGAAAAACCATTGCTACTGCAATTGACGCACTTGATTGTCCAAAGAAAAAGCTGATTCTAAGGCTCTGATTTGTACATTCCCTGTGTATTGATATAATATGAACAGACAGTCTGAAGGAAAATTTTATAAAAGGTGCGTGATGGCAATGGATCTTCATTCGATTACTGGTCCATCTTTCTTAAAGAAGCTGACTACAAAACAGCTTGAAGTATTAAGTGAAGATATAAGACGGTTTCTGATAGAGAACTTATCAAGAACAGGCGGGCATATTGGTCCGAATCTCGGTGTAGTGGAACTGACAGTGGCATTGCACAAAGTATTCGATAGCCCATCTGACAAATTTATCTGGGATGTAGGGCATCAATCTTACGTCCATAAAATTCTAACCGGAAGAGCCAGCCAATTTGACACCTTGCGTCAATTTAAAGGTCTTTGCGGATTTCCGAAACGCAATGAAAGCGATCACGATGTGTGGGAAACTGGACATAGTTCGACTTCCTTGTCAGCGGCTATGGGAATGGCGGCAGCTCGTGACATTAAAAAAGACACCAATCACGTCATCCCGATCATCGGCGATGGTGCCTTAACAGGCGGTATGGCTTTCGAAGCGCTTAATCATATTGGCCACGCGCAGACAGATATGGTCGTCATACTCAATGACAATGAAATGTCCATTGCACCGAATGTCGGCGCTATGCACAGCATGCTTGGCCGCATGCGGACAGCTGGGAAATACAATAAAGTCAAAGACGATTTGGAATATTTATTGAAGAAAGTCCCGGCTGTGGGCGACAGATTAGCGTCAACTGCTGAACGGGTTAAAGATTCTTTAAAATATCTGGTAGTTTCAGGTATGTTCTTTGAAGAGCTGGGCTTTACCTATCTGGGGCCGATTGACGGTCACGACCTGGAAGAGCTGGAAGATAACCTGCGTTATGCCAAGAAAACAAAAGGACCGGTCCTGCTTCATGTGGTTACAAAAAAAGGAAAAGGGTTCTTGCCGGCTGAACAGGACACAATCGGCACTTGGCACGGTACCGGACCGTACAAGATGGAAACTGGAGATTTAGTGAAGTCTTCTTCGAAAGCTCCTTCATGGAGTGGGCTGGTTGCTGAAACTGTCCGCAAATTGGCACGGACGGATGAGCGCATTGTTGCGATTACTCCGGCAATGCCGGTCGGCTCGAAGCTGGAAGGTTTTGCTTCTGAGTTTCCTGACCGGATGTTTGACGTCGGGATTGCCGAACAGCATGCAACAACGATGGCGGCGGGTCTTGCCACACAAGACATGAAACCGTTTCTGGCGATTTATTCGACATTCCTGCAGCGTGCATATGATCAGGTGGTCCATGATATTTGCCGTCAGAATTTGAATGTCTTTATCGGAATTGACCGTTCTGGGCTTGTTGGAGCAGACGGCGAAACGCATCAAGGTGTGTTCGATATCGCCTTCCTACGGCACTTGCCTAATATGGTCATCATGATGCCTAAAGATGAAAATGAAGGACAGCATATGGTCAAAACGGCTATTGACTACAACGGCGGACCGATTGCTTTGCGTTATCCAAGAGGCAATGGCTTAGGCGTGCCGATGGACGAGGAGCTTCAGGCATTGCCGATTGGTTCATGGGAAGTGCTGAAAGAAGGAACAGATGCAGTAATCCTGACTTTTGGTACAACTATTCCAATGGCATTGCACGCAGCGGAGCAATTGCTTGAACAAGGCATTTCAGCCCAAGTGGTAAATGCACGTTTCATTAAACCAATGGATCAAGCAATGCTGCACAGCATTTTTGAACGCAACATTCCAGTAGTGACGATTGAAGAAGCCGTTCTACAAGGCGGATTCGGCAGTGCCGTTCTGGAATTTGCCCAAGAAAACAATTACCGCGAGTCAGTTATTGACCGTCTGGGGATTCCGGATCAATTTATTGAACACGGCGATGTCTCTGAATTGATGGATGAAATTCATCTGAACAGCGACGAAGTTGTCCGTGTGATTACCAAATGGACGCAATCTAAAAAACAGGCAGGCTCAACTACTCTATGAATAAACCTAAAAAAGAACGTGTGGATGTCCTGTTAGTTGAACGGGGCATCTGTGAAACACGCGAAAAAGCAAAACGGGCCATCATGGCCGGAATTATCTATTCAGGATCTGAACGCATGAACAAGCCAGGCGAGAAGATTTTGGAAGACGCACCGTTGCAGATGAAAGGCAATGATTTGAAATATGTTAGCCGTGGCGGCTTGAAGCTTGAAAAAGCCCTGCAGGAATTCGATTTATCGGTCGACGCCAAACTGATGCTTGATATCGGCTCATCGACGGGCGGATTTACGGACTGTGCTCTTCAGAACGGTGCTAAGCATTGCTATGCACTGGATGTCGGCTATAATCAATTGGCTTGGAAGATTCGGCAGGATGAACGGGTGACCGTAATGGAGCGGGTGAATTTCCGCCATTCCAAACCTGAAGATTTCAACCAAGGGCTGCCAGAGTTTGCTACAATCGATGTTTCGTTTATTTCGTTGCGTATTATTTTTCCTGTCCTGAAGCAAGTTCTGGTTCCGGGCGGTGATGTCATTGCGCTGGTAAAGCCTCAGTTTGAAGCCGGCAGAGAAAATGTCGGGAAAAAGGGCATTATCCGCGACGCGAAAGTACATCGGGATGTATTAAAAAAAGTTGGCAGCTTCGCAGTAGAGTCCGGCTTCCATGTTAAAAACATGTCGTTTTCGCCGATTACCGGTGGAGAAGGCAATATTGAATTCTTATTCCATCTTCAATCCAGTGCTGAAGGCAGTGAAATAGCTCAAGTTTCTGAATCGTTGATTGATGAAACTGTTAAAGCAGCACATGAATTGTTGTAAACACATTCCGAAGGGGATGTGTTTTCTTATAGCTTAGGATATTGGTTGATTAATGCCTGGATTCTTTATCAGCTTTCAGCTATAAGCTCTACTGGGAATTCGCCGTTTCGCTTGATCCCTGCTTTGTAACCGTTTATGCTTTTCTTGTCTTATGCATGGAATAGAGGTAGGATATTAAGTATATGGAATAATTATTCATTCAAGGGGGAACACCATGAATAAAGGACAGCGCCACATCAAAATACGCGATCTCATTTCGAATCGCGAAATCGAAACGCAGGACGAGCTAGTGGACTTGCTGAAATCAGCTGGCTATGAAGTTACACAGGCTACCGTCTCGCGTGATATAAAAGAATTGCATTTAGTAAAAGTTCCGTTGCAGGATGGCCGCTACAAGTACAGTTTGCCTGCAGATCAGCGCTTTAATCCGATGCAGAAACTGCACCGTGCATTGACGGATGCGTTTGTTAGCATTGACGGGGCTAGCCATTTCCTGGTCATGAAGACATTGCCCGGAAATGCCCATGCGATCGGTTCGTTAATTGACCATTTGGACTGGGAAGAAATTCTTGGAACCATTTGCGGAGACGATACATGCCTGATTATTTGCAGAGACACAGAGCATCGTGAAATTCTAAAACAGCGTTTAATTGAAATGCTTTAAGAAGAGGTGAACGGATATGCTTCGGGAATTAGATATACGCAATTTTGCCATTATCGATGCCCTGACCGTCAGTTTTTCTGAAGGGCTGACTGTTTTGACAGGGGAAACCGGCGCCGGTAAATCCATCATCATTGATGCTGTCCATCTGCTAGCGGGTGGACGGGGAAGTCAAGAATTTATTCGGCATGGTGCTAAAAAGGCGGAAATCGAAGGCTTGTTTTCGTTGGAAGACGAACAGCATCCGGTATTTCGCAGACTAGAGGAATTCGGCATCACCCGGAGTGATGGCGATATTTTGCTGCGCAGAGAATTAAATGACAAAGGCAAAAACGTCTGCCGCATCAACGGCAAACTGGTTACTATTTCGATACTGCGGGAAGTCGGTGCATCATTGATCGATATTCATGGACAGCATGAAACGCAGGAATTGATGGATGAAAAACAACATCTTCATCTGCTGGATCAATTTGCCGGTAAAAGTTTGGCCAAGTCAAAAGAAAGTTACAGCCACACATTCGATAAATACACAAAGTTAAAAAGGGAATTTTCCTCTTATACGGAAAACGAGCAGCAAATTGCTCAGCGCATTGATTTGCTGACATTTCAGCTGCAGGAAATTGAAGCAGCCGAACTGGTTTTGGGTGAAGAAGAAGAACTTGTACTGGAACGCAAAAAACTGCAAAATTTCAACAAAATCTACGAATCCATTTCAGCAGCGCATGAAGCGATTCAAGGGGAAAGCAAAGGGTTGGATTGGATCGGTACAGCGATGTCTGAACTTGAAGATGCAGCAGCTGTGGATGAAACCTTCACTGGATCTTCTGAAACGCTGTCAGGCGCTTTTTACCTGATCCAAGATACAGGGACAGAGATCAAACGGATTTTGGATGATATGGAGTTCGATCCTGCCAGGTTGAACGACATTGAGCAGCGCTTAGCTGTCATTCAGTCCCTAAAAAGAAAATATGGTGCTTCCGTAGAAGACATTTTGCTGTATCATGAAAAGCAGACAGATGAATTGGATAAATTGGTCAACCGTGACCAACGTTATCAGCTGGATCAGGAAAAATTAAAGGAATTAACCGAAGATTTGCGTGTCGAAGCGGAAGAATTGACGATTCTGCGCAGAAAAGCAGCGAAAAGTTTAGGCAAGGCCATTATGGAGCAATTAAAAGAATTGCATATGGCCAAAGCTTCGTTTGAAGTGAATTTCTCTGTATTGCCGAATGGAAGATTTGACCGAAATGGGCATGACGCGATATCCTTTTACATATCGACAAATCTTGGAGAGCCGTTGAAGCCGCTGACAAAAGTAGCTTCAGGCGGTGAATTGTCGCGTATGATGCTGGCGCTGAAAACCATTTTTTCCAAGCATCAAGGCATTACTTCCATTATTTTTGATGAAGTGGATACAGGTGTCAGCGGACGGGTGGCACAGGCGATTGCCGAGAAAATTGCGGCTATTTCAGTTCATTCCCAGGTCCTATGCATTTCGCATTTGCCTCAAGTAGCGGCAATGGCTGACCAGCACCTATTCATTGAAAAAAGAGTGGATAAACAGCGGACAACCACTGCAGTTACTGAGTTGGATGGACGTGAACGTACAGAAGAGATGAGCCGTATGCTGTCAGGAGCTGAAATAACAGATCTGACACTACAACATGCGGAAGAGTTGCTGTCGCTCGCAGCGGATCGCAAATTATTGATGAAATAAGCTGATAGGGCAGTTGGGGGAAGTGAGTTGCTTCCACTGCCGGAGGGCTGCACCGGAATCTACCAGAGTCAGTCACCAAGGAGAGAGTCGAATGGACAAAATAAAAATCGCAATTGCAGATGATAATCGCGAATTGGTCGGACTGATGAAAGATTATTTAAATGCACAACCTAATATGGAAGTGGTGGATGTTGCTTATAACGGCAAAACCTGCATCGAGATGCTTCAGAACCAGACAGTGGATATTTTATTGCTGGACATCATTATGCCTTATCTGGACGGTATTGCTGTACTGGATGCAATCAAGGAGAATGGTGATTTGAGCGGGATAGATGTCATTATGCTGTCTGCTTTTGGACAGGAATCGATCATGAGCCAGGCTGCTGAGTACGGAGCATCCTATTTTATCATGAAGCCTTTCGAGGCTGACCGTCTGGCAGTGCAAATCAATCACATAATGAATTCCCGGACCGGTATGTCAGGACAGCCAGCTAACAAGCTGACAAAAGAAGACCGGATCACGAATATGGTCAAAGATATCGGCATCCCCCCTCATTTGAAAGGCTATAATTACTTGAAGGAGGCGGTTTCCTTAGTATTGGAGCAGCCGGAAATCCTCAATAAAGTCACTAAAGTCTTGTATCCGGGAATTGCCTCTAAATTCGATACGACATCGACGCGTGTCGAAAGGTCAATTCGCCATGCCATAGAACAGGTGTGGAATCGCCATGAAACTGTTGATCATATTTCTAAGATTTTCGGTTACAGCGTAGCTCATTTAGAATCAAAACCGACCAATTCCGAATTTATCGCAATGCTGGCCGATAGCCTGCGGCTGGAAATGCGAAACGAAATGCCAAAATAAATAATAGAACTTTCTTGCCGCCGCAACAGCGTCAAGAAAGTTTTTTTTTTACTTTTTTAACAATGAATAAGAAAGTGTAGAGTTTATGCGCTTTTCGATGATCGAGTTAATTTTTATACAAGAATTTGTGTGTTTAAGAAAAGTGGAATAGAGGAAAAGGTTAAGACGCCGTTTTTCTAGACAGAAAAAAAGCATCCGGCTTAAACTGGTGATGCGAAAATCGGCAAATTCAGCAAAGTGAAAAGAGGCGAGCGCAATTGCAATTGATCAGGCAAATTGATGACTACTTTTTGGGTAATGGTGAAGGGACTGTCGTCGACCGGCTGTACTTTTACGGTGTCTATTGCGTAAGCATACTGATTGCGTTTTTTACTATGACGTCTTTGTAGCAAGTGCAAATATAAATATAAATCGATAGATAAATTGAAGATTCCCCCAACCAATGAGATCCCAGCTTATTGGTTTTTTTAATGGTTAAGAAAAACAAAATATGCACATAAAGTGAAAAATTCTCAATGCTGCAATTATAAAGTATTAAGACAGTATCCATAGATAAAGTGGTGTTTTAAGTTTACTATGTAGCATTTTACATAAGGAAAAATTTGAAAATATAAAACCGTAACAAGAAATTAATTATCAGCAGAAATTGAAAAACCGGCAAGGCTTTTAGTCTATGACGATAAATGTTAAAATAGGTGGGAAACTATTAAAAAGCGGCATTAAAGCCGTAGATTTCAGAAATGGAAGAGGATGATTTTATTGTCTGAAGTCAAAGTGTATGCACACCGAGGCGCTTCAGGATATGCATTGGAAAATACATGGACTGCTTTTTTAAAAGCATGTGAGTTTGGTGTCGGCATCGAGCTTGATGTACAGATTACCAAAGACGGAGTTGTCGTCGTTTATCACGATAACAATTTAAGGCGCTTAACTGGTGTCAATGCGAGCATTGAGACACTTGCGTATGAAGAGATAAAAGACCTGCGTGTAGGAAGGATATGGATGCGGAATTTCCAATCTCATCAAATGCCGCTTGCTTATGAAGTGTTTCAATGGGCGAAGAAAAAGAAAATCCCATTGAATGTTGAGTTGAAGGAATCTTTTGCAAAAAATCCAAAAGGACCACAAATTCTGGCTGCCATGCTTGAAGGCATGGATGATATCCATTTATCTTCTTTCAACTCGCAGCTATTGAAGGAAATGAAAAAATTAATGCCTTCAACGGAGATGGCTTGGATCATCAAAAAGAATGTTCAGGTTGCTCACATAAAAGAAATGGACTGGGTGGACAGTATTCACCTCCATAAGCGGATTCTTGATAAGTCCTTGTGGGCTGAAATTCAGAAGCTGAACAAAAAAGTTCGGTTATACGGCGTTCTTGGTTCCGAGTCGCTTATGAATCGACTGGATCCGCAAATGGTCGGAGTTATCACCAATTATCCAGACCGGGTCAAAAGAAAAATTGCGTCTCCCCTTATTATGGGGTAGACGCAATTTTTTTATTTCTGGAATCTTTTTGAGACGGTTCCTTTTTTACGGTCACGGTTTAACAGAAAACCTGCAAAAAAACCGATTCCCAGAACGACAAAAATGGTGCCAAGTGTAAATTGGAGCCAAAGAGCCGGGTAGGGCTCAATCAATTTATTGAACAAGGTATCACGCATTAATTTTATGCCATACGCCGCCATGATCCCAGGAATCAGCAAGATGATAAACGCTATTAGACGACCCATATTTCCACATCCTTCTGCATCTATTGTTTCCAATTCCATTAAAGTTGTCAAGAAAACCTTACTGAGGTACGCTTAAAACATTCTTGCAATTACTTGCAAAACCTCGATAGAAAGGTTGAATCAATTTGCAAACTGTATTGATTGTAGGTGGCGGCATTGGAGGTTCAGCTATTTTGAACACTCTTTTGGAAACGGATTATTTGGAAGTGCGCGGCGTTGTTGATTTAAATCCTGAAGCAAGCGCGATTTTAACCGCTAAATTTCATGGTATTCCAGTGGCGGAGCACTACAAGGACTTTAGTAATTCTGATATTGACATCATCTTTAATGTTACCGGAAACAACTCTCTTCATCAGGAACTTCAAGCATATTTCTTGGAAAAGACCGTTATTATTCCAGGAAGTTTAGCGAACGTATTGGTTCGTTTACTGGAAGAAAAAGAACATTTTATAAATCGTCTCAGCAAAGAAAGCCACAGAGAAAAAATCATATTTAATTCAATAGAAGAGGGCATGATCGGCATAGACAAAACGAGCCACATTACTTTTATCAATAAAAGTGCAGCAAGAATGCTGGAAGTAGCGGTGGAAGAAACGATTGGCAAGCATATTCACGAATTTATTACGTTGAGTGAATTGCCGAGAATCTATGAAACTGGCCGAGTTGAATTGAATAAGGAACTGCAGTTGAAAAACGGCTCGAAAATCGTTACTTCCCGTTTTCCAATGATTGACGACAACGGGGAAACCATAGGAGCATTTGCAGTCTTTAAAGACATTACGGAAGTCGTATCACTTGCTGAAGAGATTACGGACCTGAAAGAAATTCAAACAATGTTGGAAGCCATCATTCAATCGAGCGATGATGCTATTTCTGTTGTGGACGAAAAAGGCAATGGTTTGCTTGTTAATCCGGCGTATACCCGAATCACCGGTCTGCAAATGAAAGATGTCATTGGCCAGCCGGCTTCAGCCGATATATCTGAAGGGGAAAGCATGCACCTTAAAGCCTTACAGACCCGAAAACCGGTGCGCGGCGTCAATTTGAAGGTCGGGCCATCAAACCGGGAAGTCATTGTCAATGTCGCACCGATTATTGTCGACAATAAATTGAAAGGCAGTGTCGGTGTCATTCACGATACTACTGAAATTCGCTCCTTGATGAAAGAACTGGACCGTGCACGCAGCATTATCCGGACCTTGGAATCCAAGTATACGTTCGATGACATCATCGGCTTGTCTTCAGAGATGCAATTGTCACTTCAGCAAGCCAAACTGGCAGCTCAGACGCTGGTGACAGTGCTGCTTCGCGGAGAATCGGGAACCGGTAAAGAACTTTTTGCGCATGCCATCCACAGCGCCAGTGAACGCAAATACAATAAATTCGTACGTGTAAATTGTGCTGCGCTTTCAGAAGAACTGCTGGAAAGCGAACTGTTCGGTTATGAGGAAGGGGCAATCCCTGGCATCAAAACCGGAGAAAAACGGGGCCTGTTTGAAGAAGCGAATAACGGCAGTATTTTTCTTGATGAAATTGGCGAGCTGTCATCTGCGCTGCAAAGCAAATTATTGCGTGTGCTGCAGGAACACGAAACATTGCGGATCGGCGGCAGCAAACCCATTCCCGTTAACGTACGGGTGATCGCTTCGACAAATGCCAATATGGAAAAAGCTTTGCTGGACGGTAAATTTCGTGAAGATCTCTATTATCGTCTCAACCGGATGCCTATCTTAATTCCGCCTCTGCGCAATCGAAAACAAGACATTCCAAGAATTGTCGAGCGGCTGTTGTTGAAGTTGAATCAGGAATATGGGCGAAGCGTCGAATCCATCTCGGACAAGGCGCTGCAGTATTTGCGCGTCTACGATTGGCCAGGCAATGTCAGGGAGTTGGAGAATGTACTCAGCCGTTCCATGATTTTTATGCAAATGAATGACAAAATAATGACTGAGGAACATATTCCGTTAAATATGCTGCGGGTTGCCGAAGCAAAAAATGAAGTAATTATCCAATCTTCTGTCCCGTTGCAAGAACAGTTGGATACAGTTGAACGGGGAATCCTTCATCATGCGCTGAATCAATTTAACGGCAACAAATCAAAAACGGCAAAACAATTAGAAATTTCGTTGCGGACTTTATATTATAAACTAGAAAAATACGGATTGATGTAAGCGGTTTTTGCAATTTATTGCAGGGTTTTGCAGAAATTTGCAAAGTATTATGGGTAAAAATGCAAATAAAACGCTTTCATCCCTTATAAACGGCCAACCATTCTGTTTTAATTAAAAAGAATGAGGTGAGCAGCAATGGCCACATTAAACCATATAATTGAAAACGTTCCAAATGCTTTTGAGCATACAGTAGCAGTTGCAGCTGCAGCTGATTTGGCTGTTTTGGAAGCTGTCAGTATGGCCATCGACCGGAAAATGGCGAAATTTCGGCTATACGATGATGAGTCTGCAATGACCGCAATGATGCAAAAGCATTTTCCGCGGCTGCTCAATCATCCCCGCGTTCAGCTGTCCCACGTCAGCAATGTAGAGACAGCTGCAGAAGAAGCGGTGAAATCGGTATTCGGGAATGATTCAGATATTCTGATGAAAGGCCAGATTGCGACAGCTGTCCTGCTTAAAGCGGTATTGAATCCTGATTATGGTCTGCGGACCGGATTGGTCATGTCGCATGTTGCGGCTTTTGAAGTTGCTGGATTTGACCGGCTAATCTTTGTGACGGATGCGGGTATGAATATCAATCCAAACTTGTCTCAAAAAGTCCAAATCATTCAAAACGCTGTACAGATAGCGCATTCTGTGGGAGTGGAGATGCCGGTCGTAACGCCATTAGCGGGTGTGGAAGTTATTAATCCAAACATGCAGGCGACACTGGACGCTGCCGCGTTGACTGCTATGAACCAGCGTGGCCAAATCAAGGGCTGCATTGTGGACGGGCCATTCGCCCTCGACAATGCGATATCCATCAATGCAGCTAAACATAAAGGCATAGCTGGCGATAATGCCGGTAAAGCTGATATTCTGCTTGTTCCAACCATTGAGTCTGGCAATATCTTGTATAAATCACTGGTCTTTTTTTCGAATGCGAAAGTCGGCAGTATCGTGGCAGGTGCAAAAGCACCCATCGTTTTGTCTTCACGTGCTGACAGCGCCGAAAGTAAATTGTACTCATTGGCCTTGGCCATTTGTTCATCATCAACTTTAGGGACATCTATTAGGAGGAATTGACAATGGAAATTTTCAAGAGAATGGAACAGCACGACTACGAACAATTAATTTTTTGCCAAGATAAAAACTCAGGGCTTAAAGCCATCATCTGCATCCATGACACAACGCTCGGACCGGCACTTGGCGGAACGCGCATGTGGAATTATGCAACAGAAGAAGAAGCGATCGAAGACGCAATCCGCCTTGGACGCGGAATGACATATAAAAATGCTGCAGCCGGACTTAATCTTGGCGGCGGAAAAACAGTTATTATCGGCGATCCGCTAAAAGACAAAAACGAAGAAATGTTCCGTGCATTCGGACGCTTTATACAAGGCTTAAATGGGCGCTATATAACTGCTGAAGACGTTGGGACGACTGTTGCGGACATGGACTTGATCCATGAAGAAACAGACTTTGTTACAGGGATTTCTCCAGCATTCGGTTCTTCAGGCAATCCGTCACCGGTTACTGCATACGGAGCCTATATCGGCATGAAAGCTGCTGCAATGGAAGCATTCGGCGACGATTCATTGGAAGGCAAAACTGTAGCAGTTCAAGGCGTCGGAAATGTAGCTTACCCGCTTTGCGAATATCTTCATAAAGAAGGCGCAAAATTAATCGTGACCGATATTAATCAAGAAGCTGTGCAGCGTGCAGTGGAAGCATTTGGCGCAACAGCAGTTGCACCAAACGATATTTACTCGCAAGAAGCGGATATTTTCGCTCCGTGTGCAATGGGCGCTATCATCAATGATGACACGATCCCACAGTTAAAAGTAAAAGTAGTTGCGGGATCTGCCAACAACCAATTGAAAGAACAACGCCACGGAGATGAGCTTGAAGCACGCGGAATTGTTTATGCACCAGATTTCGTTATCAACTCAGGCGGGGTAATCAATGTTGCAGATGAATTGTACGGCTACAACAACGAGCGTGCGATGAAGCGTGTAGAAACCATCTATGACAGCATTACGAAAATCTTTGCTATCTCAAAACGTGATAACGTTCCAAGTTATATTGCTGCAGATCGTATGGCTGAAGAACGTATTGAGCGCGTTCGCAATTCTAGAACCCAATTCCTAAGAAATGAACACAATATTTTAAGCAGAAGATAAAGGGAGCCTTTGATCAGTGAAAGTTCGATGCCTTTATTGACCGTCAGCAGCATGGAAGAAAAATTCAATTGAAAATTTTTGTCTTCATACTGCTTCGGCCGCTTTGGGCATAGCTCCCGTAAGAAGCCAGGTCAAGTAAACCTGGCTTCTTCTTTCGTTTTACGGATGGATGCCTTATTGAGATGTGGATTAAACAAAAGAACTGAATTTTACTTGCTACAGCGTTTAATAACATACCGATTATCGACAATTGCGGAAAATAGGTTCACTATATAATAGAAATGGGGGATCGGAGTGCAAAAACAGCTGAATCGAATTCTAGTCATTAACCCTGCCCCCAGCTCGACTAAAATCGGTGTTTTTGACAACGATATTCTGATTATGGAGAAGACCATAGGCCATACAGCAGAAGATATTGGGAAATTTCCAAGCATCGCGGAACAGCATTTTTTCAGAAAAGGCGCTATTTTAGAAGCTCTGGATGAAGAGGGAATGAATGTTTCTAATTTGGCAGCAGTTTGTGGAAGGGGCGGCTTGCTCCGTCCCATTCAAGGCGGAACTTATGCAGTTAATGATGGGATGATGAACGATCTACGGCAAGGGTATTCTGGACAGCATGCTTCCAACTTAGGAGGCATTATTGCCTTTGAAATTGCAGACGGTTTAAATATTCCGGCATTTATCGTCGATCCGGTAGTTGTGGATGAGCTGGAGCCGATTGCACGTATATCGGGATTCTCGTCAATTGAACGAAAATCCATATTCCATGCTCTCAACCACAAAGCAGTTGCCCGCCGTTATGCACAAAAAATTGGCCGGTCCTATGAAGAGGTCCGATTAATCATCGCTCATATGGGACGCGGCATCACAGTAGGTGTTCATCAAGGCGGCCGTGTCATCGATGTCAACAACGGTTTGCATGGTGATGGACCATTCAGTCCTGAACGGGCTGGAACAGTACCGGCAGGTGATTTAGTGGAATTATGCTATTCCGGACAATTCAGCCATCAAGAAATTTTGAAGAGATTAGTAGGAAAAGGCGGGCTGTTTGCCTATCTGGGGACCAATGATGTAGTCAAAGTAGAAAAGCGGATTTCAAAAGGCGACGAAAAAGCTGAATTGATTTATCAGGCAATGGCTTATCAAGTTGCCCGCGAAATCGGAGCTGCCAGTGCGGTCTTAAAGGGGCAGGTAGATGCCATTATCCTGACCGGCGGCCTTGCTTACGGAGAAAGTTTTGTTGAAGCGATAACTGAGCGGGTTGGCTGGATTGCCGATGTTGAAATCCAGCCCGGTGAAAATGAACTTCAAGCACTTGCTGAAGGTGCAGCAAGGGTATTGAACGGAGAAGAACGCGTAAAGATCTATCCGTATTAACTAGTGATAAACTTCAATCAGAGGAAATGATCGATATTCCTTCTGAGCATTGAAGAGATAGAGGAGGATAAATCCATGGCTCAAAATTATGATGTCGTCATTTTAGGCGGCGGAACAGGCGGTTATGTAGCTGCGATTCGCTCTGCACAACTCGGTTTAAAAACAGCAATCGTCGAAAAAGGCGAATTGGGTGGTACTTGCTTACATAGAGGCTGTATTCCAAGCAAAGCTTTGCTTCGCAGTGCGGAGGTTTATTCAACCACCAAAAATCACGCAGCGGATTTCGGGGTTCAAACAGGTGAGGTAACTTTGGATTTTGCACGTGTCCAGCAGCGCAAACAAGGGATAGTTGATCAATTGCATGCGGGTGTGCAAGGATTGATGAAAAAAGGCAAGATTGATGTCTATGAAGGCATCGGCCGAATCCTTGGACCATCTATTTTCTCACCCAACGCCGGAACCATTTCTGTTGAAATGAAGAATGGCGAAGAAAACGAGATGCTTATCCCGAATAATGTCATTATCGCTACCGGATCTCGTCCACGCACATTGCCGGGATTGACCGTTGATGGCGAATTTGTCATGACCTCGGATGAAGCGCTGAAAATGGAAAGCCTGCCGCAATCCATTCTTATTGTCGGTGGAGGAGTAATAGGAATCGAATGGGCATCTATGCTTAATGATTTCGGTGTTGATGTGACCGTCATTGAATATGCAGACCGAATCATCCCTACAGAAGATAAAGATATCTCCAAGGAAATGTTGAAGCTATTGAAGAAAAAAGGCATCAAGTTTGCGACAAGTGCCAAAGTGTTAGCGGATACATTGGAAACAGGAGAAAACGGCGTAACAATCAAAGCAGAGATCAATGGCAAAAACGAAAGTTTTTCTGCTGAAAAAATGCTGGTATCTGTTGGACGTCAAGCAAATATTGAGAACATTGGCATTGAAAATACGGACATCATCGTCGAAAAAGGCTTTATTCAAGTTAAAAAATCTTTCCAGACAAAAGAATCTCATATATATGCAATCGGTGATGTAATCGGCGGGCTGCAATTGGCGCATGTCGCTTCTCATGAAGGCATCACGGCCATTGAGCACATCAAAGGAAACAACCCGCATGCCATCGATTACGATTTAGTGTCACGCTGCATCTATTCCAATCCGGAAGCGGCTAGCGTCGGCATCACTGAAGATCAGGCAAAAGAAAAAGGACACGATGTCAAAGTCGGGAAATTTTCTTTTAAAGCCATCGGTAAGGCGCTTGTATACGGTGAATCGGATGGGTTTGTCAAAATTATCGCAGATAAAGATACAAACGACATACTTGGCGTCCATATGATCGGTCCGCATGTTACAGACATGATCTCGGAAGCTGGTCTGGCAATGGTCTTAGACGCAACTCCATGGGAAATTGCCGAAACGATCCACCCGCATCCGACGCTCTCAGAAGTAATGGGCGAAGCGGCATTGGCAGTTGACGGCAAAGCAATTCATAGTTAAAGGAGGAAAAACAATGGCTTCTAAACATGAAGAAATCGGTTTAACAAATGATGATTTACTGAAAATGTACGAAACGATGTTGATGGCTCGCCGTGTGGATGAACGCATGTGGCTTTTAAACCGCGCAGGGAAAATCCCCTTCGTGATTTCATGTCAGGGGCAGGAGGCAGCACAGGTTGGCGCAGCCTTCGCTCTTGACAATACACAAGATTATATTGCTCCTTACTACCGCGATATCGGGGTGGTCCTGCATTTTGGAATGACGCCAAAAGATTTGATGCTTTCAGCTTTTGCTAAAGCGGAAGATCCAAACTCCGGAGGACGCCAGATGCCGGGTCACTTTGGGCAGAAGAGCAATCGCATACTGACCGGATCATCACCGGTTACGACGCAATTGCCGCACGCAGTCGGCGTTGCATTAGCAGGGAAAATGAAGAAAAAAGATTTTATTACGTTTACAACTCTTGGTGAAGGTTCATCCAACCAAGGAGACTTCCATGAAGGCATGAACTTTGCCGGCGTCCACAAATTGCCGGTAGTAATCATGGTCGAAAACAATAAATACGCGATTTCGGTGCCGGTAGAACGCCAACTTGCCAGCAAAAACGTTTCAGACCGTGCGATTGGCTACGGTATGCCGGGTGTGACGATTGACGGCAACGATCCAATCGAAGTTTATAAGCATGTTAAAGAGGCAGCAGACCGTGCACGCCGCGGCGAAGGTCCAAGCTTGATCGAAACTGTTTCTGAACGGATGACAGCCCACTCTTCGGATGATGATCACCGCCAATATCGCTCAGCAGATGAATTAGCTGCGCAGAAATCGACGGATCCGATCCTGACATTCGGCGCTTACCTGAAAGAGCATGGCATTATGAATGACGAAATTGAGAAAGATATCAATGACCGCATTATGGTGACGGTCAATGAAGCGACTGACTATGCAGAAAATGCACCGTATGCAGAACCAGAGCATGCGATGAAATATGTCTACGCCGAAGAAGGAGGAGACGAATAATGGCCATTATGTCTTATATTGATGCCATCACGCTGGCCATGAAAGAAGAAATGGAGCGTGACGAAAACGTCTTTGTACTCGGAGAAGATGTCGGTAAAAAAGGCGGTGTCTTCAAAGCGACACAGGGTCTCTATGATCAATTCGGCGAAGACCGCGTCTTGGATACGCCTCTTGCGGAATCTGCGATTGCGGGAGTTGGAATTGGTGCGGCAATGTATGGATTGCGGCCGATTGCAGAAATGCAATTTGCTGACTTTATCATGCCGGCGGTTAACCAAATTATTTCTGAAGCATCGCGGATTCGTTACCGTTCTAATAACGACTGGACATGCCCAATCGTTTTCCGCGCCCCTTTTGGCGGCGGCGTACACGGTGCTCTTTATCATTCCCAGTCAGTGGAAGCGATCTTTGCGAACCAGCCTGGCTTGAAAATCGTCATCCCCTCTACACCGTATGACGCAAAAGGACTGTTAAAAGCCGCAATCCGCGACGAAGATCCCGTCATGTTTTTTGAACACAAACGTGCTTATCGCCTGATTAAAGGCGAAGTACCGGAAGAAGACTACACGATTGAAATCGGCAAAGCGGACGTCAAACGCGAAGGTGAAGACATCACCGTCATTACTTATGGCTTAGCGGTTCACTTTGCACTGCAAGCAGCAGAACGCCTGGCGGAAGATGGAATCTCTGCGCACGTTTTAGATTTGCGGACGATTTATCCGTTGGACAAAGAAGGCATCATCGAAGCCGCTAAGAAAACCGGCAAAGTGCTGCTGGTTACAGAAGACAATAAAGAAGGAAGCATTATTGGAGAAGTAGCTGCGATCATCGCCGAAAACTGCCTATTCGATTTGGATGCTCCGATTAAACGTCTTGCTGGACCGGATATCCCGGCAATGGCTTATGCACCGACCATGGAGAAATTCTTCATGATCAACCCGGATAAAGTTGAAAAAGCAATGAGAGAACTAGCAGAGTTTTAAAACGAAAAGCGTAAGCGCCCATGTAGATTCGACGGGCATAAGGCACGCTGGCGAAGCGGCATGTTTCCGCCGCACAGCCAGCGTGGCTTATGACCCGAGGAGCTGGCCGTTGGAGCTGGACAAAAAGAAAAGCGGAAGTGCCCGTGCAACTCTGGCGAATCTACTCTGCTCCCATAGAACGACTGGATACCATCAAGTAAAGGAGGAATTCCCTTGGCTATTGAAAACATTAAAATGCCTCAGCTGGGCGAAAGCGTAACAGAAGGAACCATTGAAAAATGGCTCGTCGCGCCAGGTGATCATGTGAATAAATACGACCCGCTTGCTGAAGTTAATACAGATAAAGTGACAGCGGAAGTCCCATCATCGTTTACCGGAACCATTAAGGAATTGATTGCATCAGAAGGTGAAACTTTAGCGGTAGGCGAAATTGTCTGTACCATTGAAACTGAAGGCGGCGACGCTGCACCTGTTGAGGAAGCAAAACCTGTGAGTGGAGAGAAAGCGGCCGAAATGCCAGCAGCAGGTGCAAAGCCGACTGAGAAGCTTGAAGGTACGCAAGGATCTGCTCAGACTGTAAAATCATCTGGTGCGAAAGGGCGCTACTCGCCGGCTGTTTTGCGCTTGGCTCAGGATAATGATATCGACTTGTCGCAAGTGGAAGGCTCCGGAAATGAAGGGCGCATCACACGCAAAGATTTGATGTCGCTGATTGACAGCGGCAATATCCCGAAAGCGGGAGATGCACCGAAAGTTCAAGCTCAGGAAGAGACTCCAAAGCAGGATGAGCCGGCTGCACAGCAAGTTTCGCAGGAAGCACCAAAAGCCGCAGCTGCGCCGATCGAAAGTGCACCAGGAGATATTGAAATTCCGGTCACGGGAGTCCGCAAAGCGATTGCTGCAAATATGCTGAAGAGCAAGCACGAAGCTCCGCATGCATGGATGATGATTGAAGTGGATGTCACCAACTTGGTTCAATACCGCGATTCCATCAAAGGTGAATTCAAGAAAAAAGAAGGTTTCAATATTACTTATTTTGCCTTCTTTGTGAAAGCAGTTTCCCAGGCTTTGAAGGAATTCCCGATGATGAATTCAATGTGGGCAGGTGATAAGATCATCCAGAAAAAGGACATCAATATTTCCATTGCCGTCGCTTCAGACAACGCCTTATTCGTTCCAGTTATTAAAAACTCGGACGAAAAATCAGTTAAAGGCATCGGCAAGGAAGTCAATGAACTGGCGCTGAAAGCACGTTCCGGAAAATTGAAATCTGCAGATATGCAAGGCGGAACGTTTACTGTAAATAACACAGGTTCGTTCGGGTCTGTCCAGTCGATGGGCATCATCAACCATCCGCAGGCTGCCATTATGCAAGTAGAGTCGATTGTCAAACGTCCAGTTATCATGGATAACGGCATGATTGCTGCACGTGATATGGTCAATTTATGCTTGTCGCTTGATCACCGTGTTCTTGACGGTCTGGTATGCGGCCAATTTTTGGCTCGCGTCAAAGAAATTCTAGAAAACATGTCAAAAGAAAATACGTCAGTTTATTAAGAAAAGCTGGAGTCTTCGGACTTCAAGCTTTTTTTTCTTTAATGTCGGCGTCTACTCGGGTAAAATAGAGGCAGATAGCCTTTGAGGAGGGAATAGTTTGACAATCGATTCGATGAAAAAAACAAAATTTCCAACGCGTACATACAGTGACTGGCAGCAAGCTGCTGAAAAAGCGATTAAAGGCAAGCCCTTCGAAGAAACGCTTAAAACACCAACAATTGAAGATGTGACACTTGAACCTTTATACACTAAAGATATGCTCGATCAACTGGGTGATTATGTGCCCGCACAAGTGGCTGCCATCCAGCACGGCAAGCATCAGCCAAGCTGGCTCGTTTCCCAGGAAGTGATGGCAGACTCAGCACAAGAGTATTTATCATTGATGAAAGACGATATTCTCCGTGGAAATGAAACCGTTGTCTATACAGGATTCCATAAATTTGACTGGACAAATGAACAGTTGATTGAATTAGCAGAAATGATTGTCCAGTACCCGATTTACTTTAAATTGACCGGCGATGACCAGAACATTCTCCGGGTCTTCGATTTTGTGGCTCCAGAGCACCTTCCTCAGGTGCAAGGCGTTATTTTCTCCGAGGAAACAGTTAAGGCACCAGATAATGTCCGTACCCAATTGGTTGATACCGTCCCCATTCATCATGCAGGAGGAACTGCAGTACACGAACTCGGAGTCGCGCTCAGCATCTTATCAGAGCGAATGGAAGATGCCGATTTTTCCAATACTGCTAAAAATACCTGGATCCGTTTTGCGATAGATACTCAGTTTTTCCAGGAGATCGCCAAGCTGCGTGCATTCCGTGTATTGTGGCAGGCTTTCAGTTCAGCATACGGACAAGAGGCACCAACGATTCCGATATTTACGGAAACCTCTGTCCGCTCGTATTCAAAGTTGGATCCTTACGTGAATTTATTGCGTGCTGGAAACTCTACGTTTGCAGCAGTACTTGGGGGAACGGATGCCCATACCGTCCATCCACATGATTTTTTGACTGCACCTGATCCTTCAAGCCGCCGTATTGCCCGCAATGTCCAATTGGTCATTAAAGAAGAAGCACATGTCTCCCATGTAATCGATCCCGCAGCAGGTTCTTATTTTATCGAAACATTGACGAAAGAATATGTAGAAGCTGCCTGGAATTACTTTTTGGAAATTGAAGAAGCTGGCGGCTATTCAGAAGTCATCAAATCCGGCTGGCTGACAGACGATATTCAGGCAAAGTGGATTGAACGGGAAAAAAATGTGGCAACGCGTAAACAGTCGCTAATTGGCACAAATATCTATGCCAATCCACAGGAACCGGTCAAGGATGCAAAAATCGACGACGGCCATCTAGAATACATGACCGCAAAACGCTTAGCGACGCCTTTTGAAAACCTACGGGCACAAAGCAAAGTAACAACATTAAAATCAGCAATCGTTCTGGTCGAACCACTGAAAAAAATTAAAGCTCAAATAGATTTTGTATCAGGATTTTTGGCGGTTGGCGGAATTGAACCATTGATCAGCACATATTTGGCTACGGCGGAAGAAATCAATCAATTCCTTGCCGATGAGAATATTGATTATGCGGTGCTTTGCGGATCTAAGGAAGCTGTTGCCGCTATCATTCCTCAATTGAAAGCCGACGCCTGTATTGACCTTGCTGGAAAATACCCGAAAGAACAATTGTCCGAATGGGCAGAATTCGGCATCCGTGATACCTTGTATTCCGGCAAACACATGACTGCGAAACTCGAGAAAATTCTTGCTCTAGGAAAGGAGGCGCTATAAGATGGCTAAACCGGATTTTTCCAAAGTCACGCTCGATCAATTAGCTGTTGCTTCGAAGACGGTTGCACAACAGAGCACCTTTACCACAAATGAAGGCATTGACATCAAACCGACTTATACAGAGAAAGACATCGATTTTTTGGAAGAAAGTTTACCCGGATTTGCACCAAACGTTCGCGGTCCTTATCCAACGATGTATGTTTCACGTCCTTGGACCGTTCGCCAATATGCAGGATTCTCAACAGCTGAAGAAAGCAATGCTTTTTACCGCCGCAACTTAGCGATGGGTCAGAAAGGTTTATCCGTGGCATTTGACCTGGCAACGCACCGCGGCTATGACTCGGATCATGAGCGTGTTGTGGGAGACGTCGGCAAGGCAGGTGTTGCCATAGACAGTGTTGAGGATATGAAAATCCTGTTTGATGGCATTCCACTAGATCAGATGTCGGTATCGATGACAATGAACGGAGCGGTTGTGCCAATCATGGCTTTCTTTATTGTTGCAGCTGAAGAGCAGGGTGTTTCACCGGAGCAGTTGGCAGGCACTATACAAAACGATATTTTAAAAGAATACATGGTCCGCAATACGTATATCTATCCTCCGGCCATGTCTATGCGGATCATTGCAGATATCTTCAAATACACGTCTGACCATATGCCGAAATTCAATTCGATTTCGATTTCGGGCTATCATATTCAGGAAGCGGGAGCAACCGCCGATCTCGAGTTGGCGTATACGCTTGCTGATGGCCTTGAATATGTCCGTACCGGCTTAGCTGCAGGCATTGGCATCGATCATTTTGCACCTCGCTTGTCCTTTTTCTGGGGCATCGGCATGAATTATTTTATGGAAATTGCCAAAATGCGTGCCGGACGTGAAATCTGGGCCAAAATGATGAAAACATTTGAACCGAAGAACGACAAAGCGTTGGCGCTGCGGACACATTCACAGACGTCAGGCTGGAGCTTGACCGAACAAGATCCATTCAATAACGTAACCCGGACATTGATTGAAGCGAATGCCGCTGCAATGGGACACACCCAATCGCTCCATACGAATGCCCTTGACGAAGCCATTGCGTTGCCGACAGATTTTTCGGCGCGCATCGCCCGCAATACCCAATTATTTCTGCAAGAAGAAACGATGATGACCAATGTCATCGATCCATGGGGCGGTTCGTATTATGTAGAATCATTGACCAAGGAATTGATGGAAAAAGCATGGGAATTGATTGAAGAAGTTGAAGAATTGGGTGGTATGGCAAAAGCCATCGAAACCGGTTTGCCAAAAATGCGTATCGAGGAAGCAGCGGCGAAAAAACAAGCGCAGATCGATTCCAATGAAGAAGTGATCATTGGAGTTAATCGTTACCGTCTGGATCAGGAAGACCCGATTGATATTCTGAACATCGACAATACGATGGTCCGTAAAACACAGATTGAGCGCCTGAACCGTATGAAAGCGGAACGCGACAATGAAAAAGTCACTGCTGCGTTGACAACATTGGCAAAAGCGGCAAAAAGCGGAGAAGACAATATTTTAGCCTGTGCCATAGAAGCGGCACGCCACCGAGCATCTCTCGGTGAAATTTCCGATGCCATCGAGAAAGCATCCGGAAGACATAAGGCGGTGATTCGTTCAGTGAGTGGAGTATACAGTTCGAATTTCTCAAACCAGCAGGAAATGGAAATCGTTAAAGAAATGACGGAAGACTTTATTGAAAACGAGGGACGCCGCCCGCGTATTCTGATAGCCAAAATGGGTCAGGATGGTCATGATCGCGGAGCAAAAGTCATTGCGACAGCATTTGCCGATTTGGGCTTTGATGTGGATATTGGTCCATTGTTTCAGACGCCTGCAGAAACCGCTCAGCAGGCAGCGGAAAATGATGTCCATGTAATTGGGGTCAGTTCGCTTGCAGCTGGGCATATGACATTAGTTCCCGATTTAAAAGCCGAGCTTTCGAAAATTGGCCGTGAAGATATTCTGATTGTTGTCGGCGGAGTCATTCCGGCACAGGACTACGAATTTCTCCGCAATAACGGCGCCAGTGCCATTTTTGGACCAGGTACTGTAATACCTGTAGCGGCACAAAAAGTCATTGAAGAGATTTACGTGCGTCTCGGTTACGAGGAAGTGGCAGACTGATGGACCAAAAAAAATCCAGGCGTGTAATGGATGGTGTTCATGCCGCTCATGATGGCATGAAGGCCCTGCCGAGGAAAAAGTTCAAGAAGCCGGCTGCAGAAGTTTTGGATATTGGGATTATTGCAGATGGAGTGCGGAGTGGATCGCGACTTTATTTAGGTAAAGCGATCACTTTGCTGGAAAGTTCAAATCCGGAACACAAGAAGAATGGCCAAGAATTGCTTAACCAATTGCTGCCTTATACCGGTGACAGCATTCGCATCGGTATTACCGGCGTACCAGGGGCTGGAAAAAGCACTTTTATTGAAACCTTCGGTGAAATGTTGACAGGGCTTGGACACCGGGTGGCCGTTTTGGCCATTGATCCCAGTTCATCGCTTACCGGCGGGAGTATTCTCGGGGACAAGACACGCATGGAACAGCTGGCCCGTAATCCAAGAGCCTTTATCCGTCCTTCTCCTACCGCAGGAACTCTTGGCGGTGTCCACAAAAAGACACGCGAAACGATGTTGCTTTGTGAAGCAGCGGGGTACGATGTGATCTTGGTGGAGACGGTGGGTGTTGGCCAAAGCGAGACGCTGGTCCGAGGCATGGTTGATATGTTCCTGCTGCTGGTATTGACCGGTGCTGGAGATGAACTGCAGGGAATGAAAAAAGGGATACTTGAGTTAGCGGATGCCATCGTTGTTCATAAAGCGGACGGGGAAAATGCACGGCTGGCAAAAAAAACTGTGGCGGAATACAAGCAGATGCTTCATTTTTTGCAGCCGGCTACGGACAGCTGGACAACCCGGCCGATTGCCGCTTCTTCCATCGAAAATACCGGGATTCCGGATGTCTGGGATATGGTGCAGGAGTTTGAAACAGCTGTGAAAAGCAGCGGCTATTGGAAAAAGCGTCGGCAGGAACAGACCAAAGACTGGTTCCGCTCCATGATTACGGATGAGTTGCATAGCCGCTTTTTTGACGACGCAGACAGGCGTCAATTGGTAAGAGTGCTGGAAAACCAGGTGCTGGATGATGAATTGACGGTGGCCCAGGCAATCGTGCGTCTTTTTGAGTAAGCTTTTTTGCAAGTCCGTTAAACACCTGCTATGATAATAGAAGCAAGTATAAGGAGTGATATTCGATGAGCATGGATTTTAACTTTCTGATGAACGATATAGCTACTCAGGCCCGCCAGGAATTGATTGACGGTGGATATACTCAGTTAGAGACACCTGAAGCAGTGAATGAAGCCTTTTCACAAAAAGGCACAAGCCTTGTCATGATCAACTCTGTTTGCGGATGCGCCGGCGGCATTGCACGTCCAGCTGCTTTGCACTCAATCCATTATGACAAACGCCCGGATAACCTGTATACGGTCTTTGCCGGACAGGACAAAGAAGCGACTGCCCAGGCCCGCGCGATTTTTGGTGACGATCACTTGCCGTCTTCGCCTTCTTTCGTTTTCTTAAAAGACGGGAAAATGGTTGACGAGATTGGTCGCCATGAAATCGAAGGCCACGATCCAATGTCTGTCATTACACATATTCAAGCAATATTTGAACAGCATTGCGACGAAGTTTAAGAAGGAATGCCTCTTATGGAGGCATTTTTTTTCATGCCAAAATGTGGAGGGGACAATGAAGCTGAATTTAAAGCCTTACTCAATTGGTTACCGTACGATGAAAACCGCATTAGGTGTGGCAATCGCAATTTACATCGCTCAGTGGCTGCAGCTTGATTACTATGTGTCTGCAGGTATTTTAACCATTCTGTGCATACAGCCAACTAAAAAAAAATCAATACGGGCAGCATTCTCCCGATTTGTAGCCAGTTTAATCGCCATCGTTTATGCATTTATCTTTTTTGAAGGAATTGCTTATCACCCAGTTATGATTGGCATCCTCATTCTTCTTTTTATCCCCTTATTGGTGACATTACGGTTTCAAGACGGTTTTGTATCAAGTTCGGTTATTTTGCTTCATCTGTATGATGCAAAAAACTTGGATTTTGCCCTATTGACCAATGAATTGATTTTAATGCTGATCGGTTTTGGTACCGCGCTTGCAGTCAATATGTATATGCCAAGCATCGAAAAAAAACTGGACAGTTACCGGCACGAAATTGAAAACTTATACGCTGCTATCTTTCGTGAAATCGTCGTTTATTTGCGTGAAAGAGAGTCGGTTTGGAGCGGCAAGGAATTGATGGACGCCCGAAAACTGCTGGAAAAAGCGAAAGCGCTGGCCTATCAGGATGTAGAGAACCATATTACTCGGTATGAAAACAAGTACTATCATTATTTTGAAATGCGTGAACAGCAGCTTGAAATCATTGAACGCATTTTGCCGAAAATCACCGCCTTGCCGGCTATCGTCGATCAAACAGACTTGGTTGCCGATTTCTTGGAGGACTTGTCTGAACATGTTCATTCAGGCAATACCGCATATCGGTATATTTCAAAATTGGACAAAGTCAAAGAAAACTTTGCTGAATTGCCATTACCCGATAGCCATGAAAAGTTTTTAGCGATGGCGGAACTGTATCAAGTGATACATGAAATGGAAGCCTACCTGGAAATCAAACAATCCTACAAAGGATTTCACACAAGAAAAGCGGAAGCGCCCGTGTAGCTCTGACGGGCATAAGACAGATCGGCGAAGCGGCGTTCTTTGCCGCACAGTCGAGTTGGCTTATGACCCAAAGAGCTGGGCGCTGGAGTCTGGACAATCAGAAAAGCGGAAGCGCCCGTGTAGCTCTGACGGGCATAAGACAGATCGGCGAAGCGGCGTTCTTTGCCGCACAGTCGAGTTGGCTTATGACCCAAAGAGCTGGGCGCTGGAGTCTGGACAATCAGAAAAGCGGAAGCGCCCGTGTAGATTCGACAGGATGGTTTTTTTGGTCCTACATGCAGAAACAAAAAAAGACAGCAGGAGCGCTTTGGCTCCTGCTGTCTTTTGCGTTTGGATTAAATTACGAAGCTCAAGCCCATCATTAAGCTTGATAGCAGCATGATAGCGATCATCGCGTAGACGATAAACTTGCGGAAAGCCGCATTTCTCATTAGTGGTAAGCTCCTTTATCAATCAAATCTATGATCGAATCATATCATATTTTCATTGAGAATTGAAGAGACACGCTGTCTGTTTTCCAAATATTCGCTAACAACTAGAGTTTTTGACAGTGAATCTGTACAATAAGAGAGAAGCTAAAAAAGGAAGTGAAAATAGGATGAAGAAAGTAGATCATATCGGAATCGCTGTGCGGGATTTGAATGCTGTCCTTCCTTATTATACGGATACACTGGGTCTGCCCTTGATAAAAATCGAGGAAGTGGAATCTCAGAAAGTACGTGTAGCGTTTATAGACGTTGGCAATGTCAAATTGGAATTGTTGGAGCCGATGGATGAACAAAATGCCATCTTCAATTTTCTTGAGAAAAAGGGAGAAGGCATCCATCACATTGCATTTGGTGTAGTCGATATTGAACAGCGAATGGAAGAACTGCGTAAAAACGGGGTCCGCTTGCTGAGTGACAAGCCAAATCCTGGGGCTGGCGGAGCCATGGTGGCATTTTTGCATCCGAAATCATCGAATGGGGTATTATACGAACTTTGTGAAAAAGAGTGATTGGGAGTGGGGAAATGGATATTTACGAAAGAATTAATGAATTGTATGACCGTAAGCGTGAGATTGAACTTGGGGGCGGCGAGGAACGAATCGCCAAACAGCATGAAAAAGGGAAGCTGACTGCACGGGAACGAATTGATTTATTGCTTGATAAAGATTCATTTGTTGAACTGAGCCCATTTGTGGAGCACCGGACGACGGATTTCGGCATGGCGAAAGGGCCAGGCGAAGGAGTTGTAACCGGTTACGGTAAAGTGAACGGCCGAGCGGTTTACTTATTCTCACAGGATTTCACTGTTTTCGGTGGAGCTTTGGGAGAAATGCATGCTAAAAAAATCGCTAATGTCATGGATTTGGCAGCCCGCAACGGCGCACCTTTTATCGGATTGAACGATTCAGGCGGAGCACGGATTCAAGAAGGTGTATTGTCACTAGATGGGTATGGCCAGATTTTTTACCGCAACTCTATCTATTCTGGTGTTATTCCCCAAATTTCTGTCATAATGGGACCTTCAGCAGGCGGTGCGGTTTATTCACCAGCGATTACCGATTTTGTTTTCATGGTCGATAAGACGAGTCAAATGTTCATTACTGGACCAAAAGTGATAGAAACAGTTACAGGTGAAAAGATTTCTTCCGAAGATCTGGGAGGCTCAAGAGTACATACAGCCATCAGCGGGAATGCTCATTTCCGCGGCGATTCAGAACAGAAAGTACTGGAGATGGTAAGGCAGTTGATAAGCTATTTGCCGCAGAACAACCAGGAAATGCCGCCGCGCCTTGAAAGCGGCGAAGAAGATGACTACCGCCCTGATTTGGCGGATGTCGTACCTTATGAAGCAATTCGGCCGTACGACGTACGGAAAGTGGTTGAGCAAGTGGTCGATACCGACAGCTTTATGGAAGTGCAGCCGGAATTCGCCCGTAATATCGTCGTCGGACTTGGGCGAATTAAAGGAGAGACAGTCGGTTTAGTCTGCAATCAGCCCAAAGTTATGGCAGGTGGGCTGGATATCGATTCTTCCGACAAAGCAGCACGCTTTATCCGTTTTTGTGATTCGTTCAACATTCCATTGATTACATTTGAGGACGTTACAGGCTTTTTCCCTGGCATCAAACAAGAGCATGGAGGCATTATTCGCCATGGTGCAAAAATTCTTTATGCTTACTCGGAAGCCACTGTTCCTAAAATGACGGTGATCTTGCGAAAAGCATATGGAGGAGCGTATGTGGCGTTGAACTCCAAATCAATCGGTGCAGATTTGGTCTACTCATGGCCAAATGCGGAAATCGCTGTAATGGGACCGAATGGCGCTGCCAATATTATTTTTGCGCGCGAAATCGCCGCAAGCGACAATCCGGAAGAAACACGTGCAGCAAAAATTGAGGAATACCGGGTCAAATTCGCGAATCCTTATGTTGCTGCTGCACGCGGCATGGTTGATGATGTGATTGATCCGCGTGAAACGCGCATCAAACTGATTCAGGCACTGGAAATGATGCGCAATAAAAAAGATACACGTCCAGCTAAAAAACACGGCAATATGCCGCTATAAGTATAGAAGAGGTGCTTTAAATGAATAACGAAAGATTAATGAACGAGTTTTTGGAATTGCTTCAAATCGATTCTGAAACAAAACACGAAGGTGAGATTTCCCTTATCCTTCAGACGAAACTTGAAGCGATGGGCTTCCATGTAGCAATAGATGAATCGGCAGCTGTGACTGGCCACGGAGCAGGTAATATCATCGCAACGTTGCGCGGGAGTTTGAGTGAAGTTCCAGCCATTTACTTTACTGTCCATATGGATACGGTCACTCCAGGAGTAGGCGTCAAACCAGAAATCCGTGATGGTTACGTTTATTCTGATGGGACAACAATTCTGGGTGCTGATGATAAAGCCGGAATTGCGGCGTTGTTCGAAATGATCCGGGTGCTTCAGGAACAAGAAATCGACCATGGGGATATCCAATTGGTCATCACTGCAGGAGAAGAAAGCGGCTTAGTAGGAGCAAAAGAATTGGATTCTTCTCTGCTGATCGCAAAATATGGCTATGCCGTCGATAGCGATGGGAAAGTGGGCGGCATTGTCACTGCTGCTCCAAACCAGGCAAAGCTATGGACGACAATTTATGGAAAAACTGCACATGCCGGTGTTGCACCTGAAAAAGGCGTTTCTGCCATCACGATTGCTGCAAAAGCCATCGCCAAGATGACTCTCGGGCGCATCGATGAAGAAACAACTGCCAACATCGGGCACTTTGAAGGCGGCGGAGCTACTAATATCGTTTGTGATGAAGTCAATATCTTGTCGGAAGCTCGTTCAATCAGCGAAGACAAACTTGCGGCGCAGACCATCCATATGGAATCCGTTTTCGAACAAGTAGCGGAAAACCTTGGAGGACGTGCTGAGACGGAAGTCAAGTTGATGTATCCAGGATTCCATTTTGATGACCTGGATCCAGTTGTGGAAATTGCCCAAAAAGCGGCAGCGAAAATTGGGCGTCCGTCACCGATTCTGACAAGCGGCGGCGGCAGTGATGCCAATATCTTCAATGGCTTCGGCATTCCGACGGTCAACCTATGTGTCGGTTATGAAGAAATTCATACAAAGAACGAACGCATGCCGGTAGAAGAACTTGAAAAATTGACTGAGATGCTGGTTGAAATCGTTAAAGAATCCACGCTTAACTGAATAAGATTGGCCTAACAAAAAGAGAGAACAGGATGTATGTTCTCTCTTTTTTTGATACACTGAAAGAAAACGGAAAGAAGAGCGATTTTCATGGCGAGCCGAGTTATTTTTCATATTGATATGAATAGTTTTTATGCCTCTGTCGAACAATCGCATAATCCGGAGCTTAAAGGCAAAGCGATTGCCATTGCAGGAAATCCAAAAGAACGAAAAGGAATTATCGTCACTTGTTCTTATGAAGCGCGTGCACATGGCATTTATACGACAATGCAGGTGCATGAAGCCAAGCGGAAATATCCGGAACTCCTGCTGCTGCCGCCAAATTTTGAACGGTACAGGGCAGCATCCAAGGCAATGTTCGAAATCCTGCGTTCCTACACCGAAATGGTGGAGCCTGTGTCGATTGATGAAGGATATGTCGATGTCACAGAGTTAACGCAACAGCGGCATGCTTTAGAGATCGCGAAGGAAATCCAGGAGCGCTTGCTGTCAGAGTTAGATTTGCCTTGTTCAATCGGCATCGCACCCAATAAATTCTTGGCCAAAACCGCTTCAGACATGAAAAAGCCTATGGGAATAACCATTTTGCGGAAAAGGGATATTCAGGCTTTGCTATGGCCGAAAGCGGTGATTGATATGCATGGAATCGGAGAAAGTACGGCAGCCAGACTGAAAAGCCTCAAAATAGAAACCATTGGAGATTTGGCGACAGCAAATGAAGGACTGATCAAAGAAAAGATGGGAAAAAACGGCATCCGTCTGCAGGCACGTGCCAATGGAATTGACGACCGCCCCGTGGATCCGGATTCGATTTACGATACCAAAAGCGTCGGCACATCGACAACTTTGCCTGTAGATGAAACCGATGAACAAAATTTAAAGGCATTATTTCGGAAGCTCAGCGAGAAAGTAGCCAGCCGGTTAGCAGCGAAAGAATTGGCCGGCCCTACAGTCAGCATTCAGACGCGCAGCTCCGATTGGAAAAATAGGACCCGCAGCATTACATTGAATAATACAGTATGGAAAGCGGATGATATTCACCGGAACGCGTGGCAATTATTCACCACGCACTGGAACGGGGAACCATTGCGGCTGATCGGCGTTACCGTTTCGAATGTAGCCGATAAAGGCGATATGACCGAACAATTATCAATTTTTAATTTTCAGGAGCACGCCAAGGAAGAACCGATTCTGGATTTGATGGCTAAATTGGAAAGCCGTTTCGGTAAAAGTGTTTTAACGAGGGGGACCAAAATCAAAAAAACGAATTACGATTCAAAAACAAGCTTCAGCAAAGATTTTTTGGACGATCATGACCACGAGAGAAAGTAGGGAAAGCATGCAATTATTATTTCTGGGTACCGGAGCAGGGATGCCTTCTAAACAACGCAATACCTCTGCGCTGGTGCTGAAATTGCTGGAAGAGCGCGGGACTGTCTGGCTATTCGACTGTGGCGAAGCGACACAGCATCAAATTCTGCATACTACGGTGAAGCCGCGCAAAATTGAAAAAATCTTTATTACCCATATGCATGGGGATCATATTTTTGGATTGCCTGGACTGCTCGGCTCCCGTTCATTTCAAGGAGGAGATGAGCCTCTAGAAATTTATGGGCCTAAAGGAATCAAGGAATTCATTGAAATGACCCTATCGCTTAGCCGTACCCATTTGACTTATCCGATTGTCTATCATGAAGTGGAAGACGGACTGCTGTTTGAAGATGAGCTGATGATGGTGGAAGCCCGTATGCTCGACCACGTCATCCCATCTTACGGTTTTCGCATTACCCAAAAACCATTGCCGCCAAAGCTATTGGTTAATAAAGCGCTGGCACTGGGTGTCCCGAAAGGCCCGCTGCTGGCAAGGCTGAAAAATGGGGAAGATGTAGAAACGGATTCCGGTCAGTTGGTCCGCAGCAAAGACGTTACAGAGCCCGAAGAACAAGGTTTTATTGTTGCTATTCTTGGAGACACCCGCTATTGCAAATCGGCTATAGAGTTGGCCAGCGGAGCAGATGTGCTAGTGCACGAAGCAACGTTTGATGGAAACTCAAAAAAAATGGCTGGAGAATATGGCCATTCAACCGTCTATGAAGCCGCAGAAACCGCCCGCTTAGCCGGTGCAAAAGCTTTAATCATGAATCATATCAGTGCCCGTTTTTTGCCGGAAGATGAAAAGATGCTGCTTAAGCAGATGAAGGAAATTCATGCATGCGGCTATATCGCCCATGACTTTTCAGAGTTTGAGTGGCTGCAGCAAGACAAGAAAATCAGGAAGAAACAGGTAAGCCGTCCTTAAAAGATGGCTTTTTTTAGTAAACTCTAAAAATCTTTATGGAAATAATAGAACATATGTTCTTTTTGTGATAAAATAAAGGTACAGCTGTATGAGGGCGGTTTGGCCATTCCCCAGGAAAGGGGGTGGTAACATGACCATTGCAGAATCATTCGGTCTCGTTTTTACGAGTATCGGGTTAACGATCAGCGCTTTGACACTTGTCGTTTCCATGATTTTGGTCGTCAACAAAAAAAAATAACCGTCCCATGTGGCGTGGAATGACGGTTATTTTTTAAGCCTATATTCCAGCCAACCGCTCTCGTGGCGGCATACAGCTGGCCGAATGCTCACGCATTCGGTTTTTTTACGTTACCTTTAGTATACTAAATCTGAAGTATTTTGCAACCGCCTTATATCCACCCGCGTTTATAAGGCACTGGAGCCGTGATTTCAGCGTTCAGTTCTTTTGCCGCTGTGTATGCCCAGTAAGGGTCTCGAAGCAGCTCGCGGGCCAGGAAGACCATATCTGCACGGTCGTTTTGAAGGATTTCCTCTGCCTGCAGAGGGCTTGTGATTAAACCGACTGCTCCTGTCGCAATCGGTGTACGCGCTTTAATAAGTTCGGCAAACGGTACTTGGTAGCCAGGGAATACAGAGATTTTCGCAGGCACGACAGCACCGGAGCTGACGTCGATCAAATCAACGCCTTGCTGTTTCATCCACTGGCACATTTCCACGTATTGTTCCGGAGTCATGCCGCCTTCACTGTAGTCATGCGCAGAAATTCGCACAAAAAGCGGACCATCCCATACTTCATTGACTGCATCGATGACCTGCCGCAAGATTCGGTAACGGTTTTCTGCATTTCCTCCATACTCATCAGCTCGTCTATTAGTTAACGGAGACAGAAATTGGTTGATCAAATAGCCATGCGCTGCATGAATCTCGATCACATCAAACCCTGCTTCTTTCGCACGGACTGCTCCTTTTTTGAAAGCTTCGATTGTTTCTTTGATATCTTCTAGAGACATTTCTTTAGGCGTTTGGTAGCTGTCATCAAAGGCGATGGCACTTGCTGAATGGATCTCGCCTTCAACGGTCGCTTTTCTGCCGGCGTGAGCTAGCTGAATGCCAGTTTTGGCACCGTTTTGTTTCATAAGTCGGACAATTTCCGCTTGACCTTCAATATGTAGGTCACTCCAAATGCCCAGATCTCTTGCCGAGATGCGCCCTTGCGGCTGAACAGCCGTCGCTTCTGTAATAATAAGGCCGACGCCTCCAACTGCACGTGTTGGATAATGGACACGGTGCCAATCAGTTACTTGGCCATCTTCTTGATCGCTTTGATACATGCACATCGGTGCCATGACAATGCGATTTTTAAAAGTAGTTTCCTTAATTGCATAGGGTTCGAACAATTTCACCATAAGTCAGCCTCCTCATTTGTATACAACTACCAAGTATACAGAAGAATTTACTTAAATTCTTTTCCAAGCTCTTTTGAACGCTCCGAAGCTTTCGTTACACACTCGCCGACAATTTCCTTGAAGTGGTTTTCTTCCAAAGAATTAAGGCCAGCCGCAGTAGTGCCATTTGGGCTTGTCACTTTTACGCGCAATTCAGCAAAATCTTCCTGTTGCAGCATTTCAGCTGCTCCCGCAAAAGTTTGGCGAACAAGTTTTTTGGCATCAGCATTTGACAGGCCATTCGCTACGGCTGCTTCAGTCATCGCTTCTGCGAAATAATAAATATAAGCCGGACCACTGCCTGCCACACCGGTTACAGCATGCAATTGATCTTCTTCCACCACTGTTACGCTGCCTATTGAAGATAAGAGATTCCGCAATTCATGCTGCTGCTCTTTCGACACATGCTTACTCCATGCCACTCCAGTGGCCGACTTGCCAATTTTGGCAGATGTATTAGGCATCGCACGGGCTACCGGGAAATTCCCAACATGCTTCTGGATGGTTTCAATCGAAACGCCTGCAGCAACTGAAACGATGACAGTGTTGCCAGTCAGCTTATCTTTTATGCCGCTGAGCGCAGCTTCCACATCTTTAGGCTTCATCGCCAGCAAGATGAAATTAGCATCTTTCAGTTCCGTTTTTTCCTGGCAGACAATATTGACGCCGTATTCATCACTTAAGAATTCCAAGCGATCCTGGTCCGATTTGTTCATCACTGAAATTTCTTCCGGTTTCATAATACGTTTGTTGATCCAGCCATGGATCATGGACTCCGCCATAGATCCGGCTCCTACACAGACAATTTTCATTCGTATCACTCTCTTTCCTCAAAATAAAAAGCGCAATCATCCCTGTTTATACAAGGACGAAAACGCTTTGTTTCCGCGGTACCACCTAAGTTTGCCATAAAGACACCACTCGATGTCCATAACGCGGACTAACGGCCGTGTTTTCACGGCAGCTCAAAAGGAGGTTCCACAAAGGAGAGGGGGTGCGCATTTCAGCTTAAGCTGCACTCTCTTTACGCCATCACGTTGTGTACTGGTCTTTATCTTCGCTCACATATGTTAGTGAATTATAGACGAAAGACCAGTCTTTTGTCAAACTCTTCAAAGGAGTGACGGCGTTGGATTTTCCATGTATGATAGATGAATAGTGATTCATTTAAAGGAGATGGCTTGATTGACTTTACATAAGATTATTATACCGACACCTTTTGCTGTAGGAGACGTCAATTCTTATCTATTAAAAGGCGATATGCTGACCTTGATCGATGCAGGACCTAAAACTTCTGAAGCTTGGTTGGCCATTAAAGCCGGGCTCAAAGAGTTCGGTGCAGAACCGGGAGATGTGGAACAAGTCGTCTTGACGCATCACCACCCTGATCATGCCGGGTGGGTAGACGGATTTGAAAACGCTAGATTATATGGACATCCATACAACGATCTTTGGCTTCGCCGTGATCAAAATTTCTTCGATTACCATGACGCCTTTTATCTGGAGCGTTTGAAGGAAGAAGGAGTTCCAGGTGATTTGAAGTTTTGGGTCAAAAAAATGAAGCGGCCCTTAAATCTGATGGGGAGCCGACCTTTGGACATGTCTATCAATGAAGGCGATACATTGCCGGGCCATCCAGAATGGGAAGTGCTCGAAACGCTCGGACACGCACAGAGCCACTTATCCTTCTGGAACAAAGAAACGCACGAAATGATTGGCGGAGACCATGTCATTGCCAAAGTGTCATCCAATCCATTGATTGAACCACCGCTGGACCCGGCTCAAGGACGGCCAAAATCATTGCTGCAATACAATGCTTCTCTCAGCCGTTTATTGAAGATGCCAGTAGATGTGATTTACAGTGGACATGGAGAAGAAGTCCGAAACGTCGACGAATTAATTACAGCCCGGCTGACAAAACAGCATCAGCGTGCCATGAAGGCGCTTGGAATGATAGGAGAAGAACAGTGTACAGTTTATGGGCTGACAACAAAATTATTTTCTCATGCCTACGAAAAAGAACTTGGACTCACTTTATCGGAAACAATCGGACAAATCGACTATCTGCTGGAAGATGGCCTGATTATAGAACGTATGGGCGACGACGGCATCTTCTACTATAGTAAGAGTTGAAGTCATAGCTGATAATTGCAACTATTCCGTACAACAGTTAAAATTAGGTCATTATCAATTTACACACCACGAATCTACAGGAAAAGGATTGGGTAGCTTTGAAAAAATGGGGTTTATGTTTAGCCAGTGTCCTGCTGCTTGCAGCATGTTCTAATGAAGAAACCGATCCGGCTGAAACCGGAGAAGAAGATAAAGCAGAAATGGCAGTTGAACAGAAAAGCATGACTGAAGAAGGATTTATAACGCAAGTCAGCGGAGAAGACATCCTGGTGAATAATATTTACTTTACCATTCCAGAAGACGTTAAAGTGCAGTTTAGTGATGGTGCTAAAACGACTGAAGGCGTAGTTCGTGATATTCGAACAGGGATGAAAGTCAGCATGGATTATCAAGGACCGTTAGCGGAATCTTTTCCAATGCAAGGCGAAGCGGAAACGATCACCATCCTGACTGATGAAGATTCTGTTGCTCAATCAGAAGCGCTTGAAGCTTTTATTAACAAAGAACAGCTGTCGCAATTGATTATGATGGGACAGCCGATCGTACGCGATAATGAGATTGGTTTCTTGTTCAGCAATATGGAAACAGGAGAAATGTCAGAAGTTCGCATCGATCTGGATACACACGAGTATACAATTGGCGGAGAGCCAAGTGAGTAAAGAAAAACAAAAGCGGCTGCGGCTGCTTTTTTTCGTGAAAAATTTCTGATTGTATCTCTTGCACTCGATAAAAATCCATGATAAGATGTGTATATTCATTTCAAACATTGCATAAAAATACATTGGAGGTTTTCATATTGAATAAAAAGATTGTACTCGCATACTCAGGTGGATTAGATACATCGGTGGCCATTCCGTGGCTGAAAGGACAAGGCTACGACGTCGTCGCAGTATGCCTGGATATCGGGGAAGGTAAAGATTTAGACTTTATAAAACAAAAAGCGCTTCAAGTAGGAGCGGTTGAAAGCTATATGATCGATGCAAGAGACGAATTCGCGGATGAATATGCATTAATTTCATTACAGGCGCATACTTTATACGAAGGCAAATATCCATTGGTTTCTGCACTGTCTCGCCCATTGATCTCAAAAAAATTAGTTGAAATTGCAGAAGCTACCGGTTCTACTGCTGTAGCGCATGGCTGCACAGGAAAAGGGAACGATCAAGTGCGTTTCGAAGTTTCCATCAAATCCTTGAATCCAAACCTTGAAGTGGTGGCGCCTGTTCGTGCTTGGGCATGGTCTCGTGATGAGGAAATCGCTTATGCGAAAGAACACAATATTCCAATCCCTGTCAATTTGGATAGCCCGTTCTCCATCGATCAAAATCTTTGGGGACGTGCCAACGAATGTGGCGTTCTGGAAAACCCATGGGCTACGCCGCCAGAAGAAGCTTATGACATTACTTCTTCCTTGGAAGACGCACCCGACACGGCAGATATCGTCGAAATCGAATTTGTCAACGGTGTTCCGACTCAATTGAATGGTGTTTCGTATTCATTCTCTAAATTAATTCTTGAATTGAACGAAATTGCCGGCAAGCACGGTGTAGGAAGAATCGACCATATCGAAAACAGACTGGTCGGCATCAAATCACGTGAAATCTATGAAGCTCCAGCTGCTATGACTTTGATTGCTGCACATAAAGAACTTGAGGATATTACGTTGGTAAAAGAAATGGCCCATTTCAAGCCGGTCATCGAAAAGCAGTTAACTGAGTTAATCTATGAAGGCTTATGGTTCTCTCCACTGCGTGTTGCATTGGAAGCTTTCCTTAAAGAAACACAAACTTATGTCAATGGGACAGTTCGTGTGAAATTGTTTAAAGGACATGCGATTATTGAAGGACGTAAGTCACCAAACTCTCTTTACAGCGAGCAATTGGCCACTTATTCTACAGATGATACATTTAACCATGAATCTGCAGTCGGCTTTATCGAGCTATGGGGCCTTCCGACAGTCGTCAACGCAATGGTCAACAAGAAAGAAGTTGCAGTTCCTGAAGACTTGAAAGAGAAGGTGAAAGCATGACCAAACTGTGGGGCGGCCGTTTTCAAAAATCGGCCGAACAGTGGGTCGATGAGTTCGGTGCTTCAATTTCCTATGATCAAAAGCTTGTAATGGAGGATTTGGAAGGCAGCACAGCGCATGTGAAAATGCTGGCTGCCTGCCAGATTCTTTCTAATGAAGATGCGGAGCTTATTTTATCCGGTCTCGAGACGCTGAAACAGAAAGCGCAAGACGGCGATTTGGAGTTCAGTGTATCGAACGAAGACATCCACTTAAACTTGGAAAAACATTTAATCGATGAAATTGGTCCTGTCGGCGGTAAATTGCATACGGCAAGAAGCCGCAATGACCAGGTAGCAACCGATATGCACCTCTATTTAAAAAACCGTGTACAGGAAATTATCGAAGCCATCACAGCTTTTCAAGATGCCATCGTGTCACAGGCAGAAACGCATGTGGAAACCATTGTGCCAGGCTATACGCATCTTCAGCGTGCTCAGCCGATTTCATTCGGCCATCACCTGATGACGTATTTTTGGATGCTGCAGCGCGATAAAGAGCGATTAACGGAATCCTTGAAGCGAATCGATGTTTCTCCGCTTGGAGCGGGCGCAATGTCGGGTACGACTTTCCCGATTGACCGTGAATTATCGGCAGAGCTTCTCGGCTTTTCAGGCGTTTACCAAAACAGCCTGGATGCTGTCAGTGATCGGGACTTTATCCTGGAATTCCTCAGCAATTCTTCGGTATTGATGATGCACATGTCCCGTTTTGCTGAAGAAATTATTCTGTGGTCAAGTGAAGAGTTCCGTTTCATTGAACTCGATGACACGTTCTCGACAGGCTCAAGCATTATGCCGCAGAAGAAAAATCCAGATATGGCCGAATTAATCCGCGGCAAGACAGGACGCGTGTACGGCAACCTATTCGGTTTGTTGACTACGCTCAAAGGTCTGCCGCTGGCTTATAATAAAGACATGCAGGAAGATAAAGAAGGCATGTTCGATACAGTTCATACCTTGTTGGGCTCATTGCCGATTTTCGAAGGCATGATTCGCACCATGACAGTCCGTACAGACTCCATGGAAAAAGCCGTTCATTCTGATTTCTCGAACGCTACGGAATTGGCGGATTATCTGGCTGCTAAAGGCATGCCGTTCCGTGAAGCGCATGACGTTACCGGGAAACTGGTTTTCACGTGCATCCAACGCGGTTATTTTTTAAAAGACTTACCTCTCGCTGATTTACAGGAAGCGAGTCCACTGATCGATGAAGATATCTACAATACGTTGATGCCGCGGACAGCAGTAGAGCGAAGAAACTCACTGGGCGGCACAGGTTTTGAACAAGTACATCATCAATTGGGACTTGCCAAGCAACTCATCGGGTAAAGAGTCCACTTCTATAAAGCCGTCAGCGCTTGGTACCCGCTTTCGGTCGATAAAAGCCAATTTTCCTCTTCCCCTATGGAAAATTGGCTTTTATTTTTTTGTCTTTTTTTAACCTGTTTATACGAGGCAATTAGAGTCCATTCTAAAAACATGTCAGCCATTAGTCTGATTTATTTTAGAAATCGAAATATTCTCTTTCCAATAGTTTACAAGTTTTGTTAAAATAAAGAGAATCTTTAAACCGCAGGATTTTTTTCATCTTTAGCATTAAAGCAAAAATTAATATGGGGTGCCTGATTTTATCGCAGACTCCTTACCGGATATGCACGTACACAACGCATAGGGAACTAAGCGAAAAAAACACAAAAAGCAAGGAGTAAGGTGGAATGAGGGTATTTTGGGAGTTGGGCTGGTTTTTTAAAGAACGGAAAAAGCAGTATGCATTAGGTATTTTCTTGTTGATGATTGTCGCCTTTCTCGGAGTGTTGCCCCCGCGGATCATAGGCTTTGTTGTCGATCGAATCAGCCAAGGGACATTGACAACGGAATACCTGATGCAATGGTTGGGGGTTCTAGCTGCAGCCGCCTTGTTGATGTATGTCCTTAGATATGCATGGCGACTTTTGATTTTCGGTTCATCGATCCTTTTAGCGAGGAATCTGCGGGGACGGCTGTTTCAGCATTTTACCCAAATGTCCCCAGCTTTTTATCAAAAACGGCGCGTCGGTGATTTGATGGCGCATGCCACGAATGATCTGCAGGCGGTACAGCAAACAGCCGGAGCAGGGGTTCTGACTTTAGTAGATTCTATTGCGACAGGCGGCTTTGTTATCGCAGCCATGGCCATCACCATCGATTGGAAATTGACTTTGATTGTCTTGCTGCCAATGCCTTTAATGGCCTATATGACCAATTATTACGGGAAATTGATGCACCAGCGATTTCATGGGGCACAGCAAGCTTTCTCTGGATTGAATGACAAAACCCAGGAAAGTATTTCCGGAATGAAAGTTATCAAGACATTCGGCCAGGAGCAGCAGGATATTGAGGATTTTAGGAAGCTGTCGCAGCATGTCGTAGATGAAAACATCCGGGTGGCGCGCGTTGACTCCTTGTTTGACCCGACAATATCCGCCATTATCGGCATCTGCTATTTTTTGACCATTAGTTTCGGTTCTTATTTTGTGGTGAACGGCAATATGACCATCGGCGATTTAGTGGCGTTTACGGCATACTTGGGCTTATTGGTGTGGCCGATGCTCGCGTTCGGCTGGCTCTTTAATATTGTGGAGCGGGGCCGTGCTTCTTATGACCGCATTCGTGCATTGCTGGCAGAACCGATCGATATTGACGATCGGCAAGATGCCATCGATGAAGCTCCTTCTGGTGATCTCGTCTTTTCATTGACGCAATTCAAATTTCCAGGAGATGAACGGGCTGCTCTGCGGGATGTTCATTTTACAGTCAGACGCGGGGAAACTTTGGGTATTGCCGGCAAGACGGGTTCCGGCAAATCTGCAATCCTTCGGTTGTTGCTGCGCGAATTCGATAATTACGAAGGTTCGATCCTGTTTGGCAAATATTCCATCGATGCTTATAAAAAGCAGCGCTTGCGGCAGGCAATCGGCTATGTTCCTCAAGACCATTTCTTATTTTCCACAAGTATTTCCGGTAATATTGCATTTGCACGACCAAAAGCTAGCTTGAAGGACGTCCAAGAAGCAGCTGTCTTGGCGTATATTCACGAAGACATCGAGAATTTTTCGGAAGGCTATGACACAGTAGTTGGAGAACGGGGTGTGTCATTATCAGGGGGGCAAAAGCAGCGGATTTCAATTGCTCGTGCATTGATGACAGAGCCTGAACTGCTGATTTTGGATGATTCGCTATCTGCAGTAGATGCCAAAACCGAGGAAGCCATCCTGAAATCGCTGAAAAAGACGCGAACCGGAAAAACTACCCTCATTACATCGCATCGGTTGAGTGCCATCCAGCATGCGCATCAAATTTTAGTGATGGACGAAGGCACGATTGCAGAAATCGGTTCGCACGAAGAGTTGATGAGGAAAAAAGGACGCTATTATGATATGTATGAGCTGCAGCAGTTAGAAGCGCTCGTCGAACAGGGAGGCGAACTGTAATGCAGGTCAAAGAAACCGTGAAGCAACAGGAACTGACTGGACGGGATCAATGGCTCGTTTTCAAACGGCTGTTAATTTATTTGGTGCCTCATAAGAAAATGCTGGCATTGGCAATGGGGCTGCTGATTTTGACAGTTTTAGGAGACGTGCTCGGACCTTTGCTGATCAAAACTTTCATCGATGACTATTTGACGCCTGGCAGCTTTCCGACAGGACCGATCGTCGGTCTTGCTGCTGCCTATTTATTTATTCAATCATCCAACGTCATCATCAGCTATTTTCAGCTGCTGAAGTTTCAGGAAGCGGCATTGAAAATTATTCAGCAGCTGCGAATTGATGTTTTCGTAAAAGTACAAGGATTAGGTATGCGCTATTTTGATAAAACTCCAGCAGGAGGCATCGTATCACGCGTCACCAATGATACAGAAGCCATTAAGGAAATGTTTGTCACTGTGCTGATCGGCTTTATCCAAAGCGCATTTCTGATTGTCGGCGTCTACATCGCCATGTTCTTCCTGAATGTCCGGCTGGCGCTCATTACACTCGTGCTGCTGCCGATTTTGGGATGGATCATTTATATATACCGGAAATACAGTTCGGTGTTTTATCAGGATCTGCGGGAGCGTTTGGGACAATTGAATGCCAAGATTTCGGAATCGGTACAGGGCATGGGCATGATTCAGGCTTTTGGCCAGGAAAACCGGCTGAAAGATGAGTTTACAGCCATTAACGAAAAGCACTGGGAGGCGGGTAAGCGCAATATTAAAATCGATGGCTTGCTGCTGCGTCCGGCCATTGATCTTGTCTACGCACTTGCATTGATTCTCCTGCTGAGTTATTTCGGTATCACCTCGTTTTCCAACACAGTTGAAGTTGGTGTCATTTATGCGTTCGTCACGTATATCGACCGCTTTTTTGAACCGATCAACCAAGTGATGCAGCGGCTGTCCATTTTTCAACAGGCTATTGTCGCAGCCTCCCGTGTTTTCATGTTGCTTGATGAACCGGAAAAAGCACCCCGGCAATTGGATGGCGCAGCTAAAATTAGTGAAGGCCAAATCGAATTCCGCGACGTCAGCTTCTCTTACGACGGCGATAACGAAGTTCTGAAGAATATCTCTTTTACGGCATGGCCAGGTCAAACGGTTGCACTTGTCGGCCATACAGGCAGCGGCAAAAGCTCCATCATCAATTTATTGATGCGCTTTTATGAATTCAACAAAGGAGAAATTCTGGTAGACGGTGTTTCGGTGAAAGAGTACAAAACGACTGAATTGCGTCGGAATATGGGATTGGTTCTGCAGGATCCGTTCTTGTTCTATGGTACAATCGAGAGCAATATTCGTCTTTATGATCAATACATTACAGAAGCAGAAGTTCGGGAAGCGGCAGAATTTGTCCAAGCTAACCACTTTATCGAATCGTTGCCGGATGGCTATAACCAAAAGGTGACGGAGCGGGGATCTACTTTCTCGAGTGGTCAGCGGCAATTGGTGGCTTTTGCAAGAACAATGGCGACTGATCCGAAAATACTGGTGCTTGATGAAGCAACAGCGAATATAGACACTGCCACAGAAGTCGCTATTCAGGCAAGTCTTGAACGTATGCGTCGGGGGCGGACGACCATTGCAATCGCTCATAGGCTCAGCACCATACAAGATGCAGATTTAATTTTAGTCCTTCACCAGGGAGAAATCGTTGAGCGGGGTACACACCAACAATTGCTTCAGCAGCGCGGGCTGTACCATAAATTGTTTATGCTGCAAAATGGCATCGTCGAGTAGGAAAGGACAGCTACGGCTGTTCTTTTTTTATTGCAGCTATTTTAGATATCAAAATAGAAATAGCACTGTTTTTACTTACTATGTAGTAAACTACTTAAGGTTTTATGAAAAAACAAAAAACGTCAACAAGAACTATAACCAAAAACAGATAAACTGCAGTTTTAAAAATGAAAATTCCAGTAAGGTAAAACGAAGAACGATGATTCAATGATGACAGAAATCAATGAACTAATTGTCCACAAAGATTTCACAAGCGAAGGGGCGGTGTTTCACATGGAAATTTGGTAAGATGGGGAGAGAACAGGAAGGAGAATTACCAGTGGCATCTGATATTAATTTATTTCTAGCCTTTGGAGCCGGCTTTTTAAGTTTTATTTCGCCATGTACGCTGCCTTTGTATCCTGCATTTTTATCTTATATAACAGGCATGACCATGGATGAAATTAAAAACGATAAAAAAGTTATGCAACGGCGGGGCATGTTCCATACGCTGTTTTTCCTATTAGGCTTTTCAACTATTTTCATTACGCTTGGTTTCAGCACATCCTTTTTTAACGAGTGGTTTCTTCGCTATGATGAACTAATACGTCAAATAGGGGCTATATTTATTGTCTTTTTTGGATTGATGATTATCGGGGTCTTCTCACCGAAATTTCTTATGCAGGATCGAAAGTTCTCGTTTAAGAATCGTCCGTCCGGCTTTTTAGGGACATTTGTCATCGGTCTGGCGTTTGCAGCAGGCTGGACACCATGTACAGGACCGATCACTGCAGCGATCTATGCTCTTGCAGCAACCAATCCCGGATCAGGTATTTGGTATATGTTGGCTTACGTACTTGGCTTTGCGATTCCATTTTTCGTCTTGTCTTTCTTTGTGGCACGCATGGGATGGCTTCGCAAACATAACCATAAAATAATGAAGACAGGCGGCTATGTTATGATTGGGGTCGGCATCTTGTTGTTTTTCGACGGCATGAGCTATTTGATTCGTATCCTGAATCCGTTTTTCGGCAATTTCCAAGGATTTTAAATTAACAATAAGTAGGTGACCAAGATGGAAATCTTTTCTGGTATAGAAGAATACCAAGCTAAAATCGCAGAAGAGAAATCGTTTCTGCTTTTTGCGAAAACGGATAATTGCTCGGTCTGTGAAGGTTTGCGCCCGCAAATCGAAGCTTTCGAAGCGGATTACCGACTGCCTTTCTACTTGGTCAATGCTGCACAAGTAACAGAATTGGCCGGACAGTTGATGTTGTTCACAGCACCTGTCGTTTTATTGTTCCAGCAAGGAAAAGAAATTCATCGTTTTGCGCGATTCGTGCCGATTGATGAATTGCGTCGCAGATTAGATGAACTGGAGGGTGACTTAAATGTTTGATCAAATTCCACCTGAAGTTTATTTGATTATTACGACTGTCGGTGCCTTGGCAATGGGATTACTGGCGATGTTCGTTCGTTCGAAATCGGCAAAAAAACCAGCATCGGTTAAGAAAATTATTTTGCCGCCATTCTTTATGTCAACCGGCGCCTTGATGTTTATTTTTCCGTTTTTCCGCGTAGCACCTCTGCAAATTTTTGAAGCGCTCGCTGTCGGTATTCTTTTTTCAACTGTTTTGATTTGGACTTCCAAATTCGAAATCCGTGATGGCGATATTTATCTGAAACAGTCGAAAGCATTTGTGTTTATTCTGTTCGGCCTTCTACTGGTGCGCGTAATCGGCAAAGTGGTCTTGAGTTCGAGTATTGATGTCGGCGAACTGGGTGGCATGTTCTGGATTCTGGCATTCGGTATGCTTTGGCCATGGCGGCTATCCATGTTATGGCAGTACAAAAAAATCGCGTCAAAAGATAAAAGCGCTGTTCCCGTCTAAAGGGAGCAGCGCTTTTTATTGTTCGAAATATTGTTCATATGGACGAACATCAATTTCCATTTCGGCCAATTTTTTTCGGAGGAATTTATGATCACGTTTTGGTGTCGCCAAAATATAGCCGCGGATAATATGTTCTAGTTTCATTTTTTTTACTTTTTCTTCAAGCATAACCTGTCCGATTCTGCCTGCGATTTTCTGTTTTGCGACCGGACGGAATAGATCGGGAACCGGCTGAACCAACTCATTCAACATCGCCTTTTCTTCATCGCCCCATAAATGAATGGTTTTATCAACGTAATACTCTTCCCAGTTCAAATCTGATAGGCCATCTTGCTTCGGCATGGACTTCAGGAACTTTCTGAACATGAAATATCCTCCAATGGCGAAAAGCCCCACCAGTACGACTACCCAAAATAGGATAAACCACAAAAACCAGCCACTCAGTTCCATATTGTTTCACCTCGTTCTTTCCATTACTTCTATTATAGAAGGGTTTGAAAAGAAATTCATTAAAAATGTATCTCTTTTTTCCAACTGTGTCTATATAGCGAATGAAAGGAGGTGATGAACATGGCCTTTAGTGATTTCAAGAGCGCTAGTATTCGCTGTACGTACGAAAATGGCTTAGACGCCAACGGCAAAGTGAAACGAAAAATCAAAGCGTATCACAATGTCAAAGAAGCAGCGGCGGCAGATGGGATTTTCGAAACAGCAGCTGTCCTGACAAACTTTGGTACAAAGACATTAATGGATGTCGAGAAACAATCCGCACTGACGATTTACCAGTAATCAATAAAAGGGGGAGTACGAAATGGCAAAATCTTTAGAACTGATTTTTACGACGGCTGCAGGAAAAGACGTCACATTGACGGTTGATGAACCGCGTGACAATGTCACAGACGCGGAATTGCTGGCAGGAATGCAGGCAATTATTACCCAAAATATTTTCGAAGTGGAGGGTTCTTCATTCGCGTCGGTAAAAGGAGCACGAATTGTTGAACGGAATGTTGTAGAGTACCAAGTATAAATGAGAAGCTCTCCTAATTTGGGAGAGCTTTTTGAATCTTTGAATTTCTAGGGACCTAAACCATCCTGGCTGTACGGCTGAACAAACGCCGTTTCGCCAGTCCGTCTTATGCCCGTCGAATCTACACGGGCACTTACGCTTTTCATGTTGTCCAGACTCCGGCAGCCAGCCCCTCGAGTCGCTTCAACCTTGTCAACAATGGCTGGGAACCGCCATTACTGGCAAGGCTTCCAGCGCATGTCGGGGCTTAACGGCTGCCTACGCTTTTCTTATTGTCCAGACTCCAGTGCCCAGATTCTAAGGACCTAAGCCATCCTGGCTGTACGGCTGAACAAACGCCGTTTCGCCAGTCCGTCTTATGCCCGTCGAATCTACACGGGCACTTACGCTTTTCTAGAATAGAGGTGAGAACTATGGCAGAGTGGATGCAATGGATTCAGGAACTTGGTTTCCCTATTTTTGTATCTTTTTATTTGATGCACCGTGTGGAAACAAAGTTGGTCGCCATTCATGACGCATTGCTTACATTGAAGCTGTCCTGACTTCACAAATTCGTGACAATGGCGGTTTAAGATGTATTGTGCAGATTCTACACTTTCGCTATGATTAAAAAGATGAAAGAGTGGAGGCAATGGTATGCGATTAATTTATACTTCAATAGTGCTGATCCTGGTGCTGTTGTTATCGGCATGCGGCAGTTCTGAAATCGATGACTTTTCCTATACCGACCACCGTGGAGATTCGGTAAGTTTAGAGGATTTGAAGGGAGCACCATGGCTGGCAACTTTCGTTTTCACAAATTGTGAAACGGTATGTCCGCCGATGACATTCAACTTAAGTGGAATCCAGGAAGAACTGGAGGCAGAAGGTGTGGAAGATTATAAAATTGTGGCCTTCAGTGTCGATCCGAGCATCGATACTCCGGAAACCATGCAGGAATATTTGGACCAGTATTCGGTTCCTGATGAATCGAAATGGCATTTGCTTACGGGATATACACAGCCAGAGATATCGGAATTTGCTAAAGATAATTTCAATTCCTTCGTCCGGGATGATCCGGAAAGTGATCAAGTCATACACGGAACAGCATTTTATTTAGTGGATCAGGAAGGTGTAGTCGTAAATAATTACGACGGCTTTGACAATGTGCCAGTAGAAGAGATTAAGAATGATTTGCGCGACTTGATTGAAGAGCAGTAAAAAAACCGGTCACTGACCGGTTTTTTCTTTGTTTAAAAGATCTCTGATTTCGACGAGGATTTCCTGTGTTTTGTCCAGAACTTCCGGTTCCTCTTCAGCAGGCATATCTTTTTTTCGTTTCAGCGTAGTGAATATGCGGATAACCATGAAAATGGAGAAAGCAATGATGAAAAAATCGATAATTGATTGTATAAATAATCCGTAATTCAGTACTACATCATTGACTGTATAACTCCAATTTTCAACACTGATTCCACCAACCAATATTCCAACCACTGGCATAATGATGTCTTCTACTAAAGAAGTGACCACTTTTCCGAAAGCAGCACCAATCACGACCGCAACAGCCAGATCAAGAACATTTCCTTTCAAGGCGAATTTCTTGAAATCTTCCCACATAAAATTCACCTCCTACTTTTATTTGTTAATTTTATCAGCAATAGTCAAAAAAAAATAGCCGTATACGAAATCTCAAGAAGCAACCTGTCCAGGAGGAAACGGCAATACCGCGGAAGATATGCTACACTGAAACAAATGACAGATTAGGTGTGGAAAAATGAAAAAAAAGAAGTTGCCCAAAAAATACAAGCGTCAAATAGGCTGCCTGATTCTTTTAGTGCCCGCAGCCATCGTTGCTGCGACACTCGGCATGCTTCTTTTTATGCTGTTCAATTCGGTACCCGTGATGGATACACTTAAGGAAGCGCCCAACCGCATCATAGAAATGGAGGTACCGGAAGAGAACATTCCGCTTTATAAAGAAGCAGCAGAAGATTACAATATTCCGTGGACCTTGCTTGCTGCACACCACCGTATTGAAACCAGATTCTCGACGATGGACCCTTTGCTGTCACCGGTAGGGGCCGAAGGGCATCTTCAGTTTATGCCTTGTACGTTCGTTGGGTGGAGCCATCCAACCTGTTCGGGTCAAGGCCAAGGTGAAATTAGTGAAGAAGACAAGACCAATCTGGACGTAATTGCCTATTATGGCGGATACGGTGTCGATGGGAATGGGGACGGCATCGCAGACCCTTATAATTTAACAGACGCTCTGTACAGTGCGGCGAATTATTTATCACAAAACGGAGCAGCTGAAGGGGATCTTGAACGCGCCATATTTCAATACAACCATAGCGATAAATATGTAGCGGATGTTCTTCATTATTATAATCTCTATGAAGAAAAATATAATTAACCGCAAAAAAAAAGAGTGGACCATGGTCCACTCTTTTTTTATTAGGCTCTACGGCCTTTTCTCATAGATCCCATAATCAGGCTAAGAACGAATACAAAGATCAAAGCACCGATTAATGCTGGGATGATTGCTACGCCCCAAATAACTGGACCTAAATCTCCAAGAATCAATCCACCTAACCAAGCACCTACGATACCTGCGATGATGTTACCAATAATGCCGCCAGGAACATCTTTACCAAGAATCATTCCAGCGATCCAACCGATGATACCGCCCATAATCAAGTATAAAATAAAACCCATTTTTTCCAGCTCCTTTTAGAGTAATGTATAATTGCTACACTCTAGGTATAACCAGAATCAGGACATTTGAAACATAAAAGAATAAAAAAGTTATAAAACTTGTGCTCCTAAGGTTGTGGTGAAGTGCTGCAAAGCCCAGTCATGACCTGCTTGATTGAAGCTGGCGACTCCATTTTTATGGATGAAAATTTTGTATCCTTTGTTATAAGCATCAACCGCTGTATGCAGCACACATATGTCCGTGCAGACTCCAACAATGTGCAGTTCCTTAATATTGCGCTCACTCAACAGCAGGTCTAGGTTAGTGCCGGCAAACGCACTGTATCTTGTTTTATCCATCCAAATGATGTGGTCGGCATTCGCTTTATAAACTTCTGCTAGGCGGCCGTAAAGTTCTCTTCCAGCCGTCCCTCTTATATTATGTGGAGGAAAAAGCTTGGCTTCCGGATGGAAGGCATTGTTTTTCTCGTGCAAATCAACGGGCATTACCACTAACTCTTTCTCAGTTAAAAAATCCTCCGTCAGTCTGCAAATTGTTTCTTCAATGGCCTGTCCAGGCTTGCCGCATGTCAGAGCGCCATCGTCCGCTACAAAATCCACTGTGTAGTCCACGACCAGTAATGCTTTTTTCATAAAATTCACTCCCATCTGTTTTCTTGATTATAACGTAAAATGAAAAACTATCTAAAGAAACGACGCTTGCTATAGGTCTTATTTTTCAGTATAATCAGACTATTAATAAAGAAGGGGTGGTCCTGATGCAATATGAAAATGTCGAAAAGCTTGATAAACAAGCAATGGTTTTTGTAGTGATTCACACATTGCTCATTTTTAATTTTGCTTTGGATTTCGGATTTTTCTTATGACCGGAAACACAAAAACAGCCCACCCCAATATTATGGGATGGGCTGTTTTAATGTGTGCCTCTTTTTAAACGGACAAGTGAATCCTTAAGGATCCTGGAAGCTGAGTCGAGAGACACACCCAAAATTTCCTGAATTTCCTCCAAATTCTTGTGTTCAACCGAATACAAGTAATGGACATAGGCAAAGCGGATATCCCCTGACCGCATCGGCATGCCGACAAAAGAGGAAAGTGCTTCAGTGTAATCAGACAGAGATCCCATCTGGAACATCGTGTATTCGTTTTTCACTTTAGATGATAGCAAATATGGCGTACCGCGAAATACGGCGCGTTCGATTCCATCAAGCATAATGGGAATTTCTTTATCCGTAAATTCCAAACGGCATTGATAGCCATCTTTCTTCTCAACTGCTAAAATCAATTTTCCATCGCGGTCATCAAAATTATCCACATCAACTGCTACCATGTCCCGCAGTCGAAGGCCGCGCAAATAGAAAATGTAAAGAATCTTGGCATTCAAAGACAAATGGTCAGCTTCGAGCACCGCATCTTTCTTTTTCAGCAAATCTTCGTAATTTAAATAAATATCGGAAGGCGTCAGATCAAGCTTTTCGCTAAATTTGAACTTGGGCATAAAATCATTCGGAATGCGTCCAATCTGCCACATATAATCGAACCATCTTCTTATATAGATCAGTTTGCGGTTCAGCGTGCTGTCTTTAATACCGGAGGCGTGCTGATCCTGTAAAAATTGCTGTATGTCTGAAGGGCGGATTTCATGCGGTTCCACCGGTTTTTTATACGTATGCCTAAGAAAAGCGAAAAGCGAACGGATCAATTGGACTTCATGGACAACTGTGTTCGGGCTAATGCCATTGTCCAGCCGGAATTTCTCGTAACCATAAGGCATCATACATCACCTCTTCTAAGGAATTTCCTTTAATTATACCATTAATTCAGACAAACAGAACGTATTTTCCCTTATAGGCAACAACTGTAAAGTTCCATTTCAAGAAGTATAAGCGAAATGAAAAACACATAATGCCGTATGTATATAATTCATGCAGATTAGGGTATGTTAATAAGGATAGGCAATTAGATGAAATGAAGGTGGATTCCAGCATGTTCAAAGAAGACAATGCAAAAATCAGAAACCAGATTCTTCAAGCAGTGGAGGGGATGACTGATGAAAAATTAAACAAAAAACCATCACTGGAAGAGTGGTCACCTATTCAGATCCTGGATCATCTTCAGTTGATGGAAAATACTGTTGCCAAAGGTGTTTCACATGAATTGGCAAAAGACACGAGTATAAAAGCTGTAAAAAAACCGATAGCGCTGACTGTCAGCCGTTCGTTTAAAGTAAAAGCACCGAAGCATGTGGTTCCGACTGAAGAGTTTGTTACACTAGAAGAAATGAAAGAGCGTCTGAACGCTTCACATAACTTCCTTTATGAAGTTTATGGTAGTGCAACGAAGGAGCAACTTAAACAAAAATCGATGGACCATCCGGTGTTTGGAAAAGTACCTTTGAGTCAATGGTTCCCGTTTGTTGGCTTGCATGAAAAGCGTCATTTCAAACAGTTGGAAAAGACATTAAGCAAACTCAATTGATTCATTGTATAGTGATTCGAAAAACTTATCACATTGTATAATTTTAATGTAATTTACTTATGCTCCCACTTTCGGTATGATAGAAGAGGAGAAAAGCGCTGTCACGGGCCTTTTCAGAAGATTCAAAGGAGGAACACACACATGGCAAAGAGCAGTTTGCATAACAGCCGCACTTCTTTTGAGCTAAATGGCAAAACGTATAACTATTATCGTTTAGCTGCATTAGAAGAAGCAGGGATCGCTAAAGTATCACGCCTTCCTTATTCAGTAAAAGTTCTATTGGAATCCGTATTGCGTCAGCACGACGGATATGTGATCAAAGACGAGCACGTTGAAGAATTAGCAAAATGGGGCAAAGATGCCAACAAAGAAGCGGAAGTTCCGTTCAAGCCATCACGCGTCATCCTTCAGGATTTCACCGGCGTACCAGTAGTCGTAGATTTGGCTGCACTTCGTTCAGCAATGGCTGAAATGGGTGGAGATCCAAACAAAATCAACCCTGAAATTCCAGTCGATCTAGTCATTGACCACTCGGTACAGGTTGATAACTACGGCACAGAAGATGCACTTCGCATCAACATGGAATTGGAATTTGACCGCAACGCTGAGCGTTACCAGTTCCTTAGCTGGGCTCAAAAAGCTTATGACAACTACCGCGCGGTTCCACCTGCAACGGGTATCGTTCACCAAGTAAACCTTGAGTACTTGGCTAACGTTGTCCATGCAGTCGAAAATGCTGACGGCACATTCGAAACATTCCCTGATACATTGGTCGGAACAGATTCACACACGACAATGATCAACGGAATCGGAGTTCTTGGATGGGGCGTCGGCGGTATTGAGGCTGAAGCTGGTATGCTCGGACAGCCTTCTTACTTCCCAATTCCGGAAGTTATCGGCGTTAAAATGACTGGCGAACTTCCAAACGGCGCTACTGCGACCGATTTGGCGTTGAAAGTCACTCAAACTTTGCGTAAAAAAGGCGTAGTTGGTAAATTCGTCGAGTTCTTCGGACCTGGTGTTACAACATTGCCGCTTGCTGACCGTGCAACGATTGCCAACATGGCTCCTGAATACGGCGCTACTTGCGGATTTTTCCCGGTTGACGATGAAGCGCTTGACTACATGCGTTTGACTGCACGTGATGCAGAACAAATCGCTGTCACTAAAAAGTACTTGCAGGAGAACGATATGTTCTTCACTGTTGAAAACGAAGATCCGATCTACACGGACCTTGTGGAAATCGATCTATCTGAGATTGAGCCAAACCTTGCAGGACCAAAACGTCCACAGGATTTGATTCCTTTGTCTCAAATGAAGCCTGAGTTCAACAAAGCTGTAACTGGCGAAGAAGGACCGCACGGTTTTGCACTTGATGCAGCTGAAATCGCGAAAACGGCAACAGTCAACTTCAAAAACGGCAAAACTGCTGAAATGAAGACTGGTGCATTGGCGATTGCAGCCATTACATCTTGTACTAACACTTCTAACCCATACGTAATGCTGGGTGCTGGACTAGTAGCGAAAAAAGCAGTTGAAAAAGGATTGACTCCACCTGCTTACGTGAAAACTTCATTGGCTCCAGGTTCAAAAGTTGTTACAGGCTACTTGAATGATTCCGGCTTGTTGGACTACATGAACCAAATCGGCTTTAACTTGGTCGGCTACGGCTGTACAACATGTATCGGTAACTCGGGTCCATTGCTTCCTGAAATCGAAGAAGCTATTTTGGACAACGATTTGCTGGTTTCCTCTGTATTGTCAGGTAACCGTAACTTTGAAGGACGCATCCACCCGCTTGTAAAAGCAAACTACTTGGCTTCTCCAATGCTGGTTGTTGCTTATGCACTTGCTGGAACAGTGGATATCGACTTCGCAGTTGAACCGATCGGCACAGACAAAGAAGGCAAAGATGTATTCTTTAAAGACATCTGGCCATCAACTGAAGAAATCAAAAAAGTCGTTAAAGACACAGTTACTCCAGAATTGTTCCGTAAAGAGTACGAGCATGTATTCAACGAGAACGAAGCATGGAATGCGATTGAAACAAATGATGATTCATTGTATGAGTTTGATGCAACATCAACTTATATTCAAAACCCGCCGTTCTTTGAAGGTCTTTCAAAAGAGCCGGCTCCGATCCAGCCATTGGCCGGTCTTCGTGTAGTTGCGAAATTCGCAGATTCTATCACGACGGACCATATTTCACCAGCTGGTGCCATCGGCAAAGATACGCCAGCAGGCCTTTACCTTCGTGAAAACGGTGTAGAACCACGTAACTTCAACTCTTACGGATCTCGCCGTGGTAACCATGAAGTCATGATGCGCGGAACTTTCGCCAACATTCGTATCCGCAACCAGGTAGCTCCAGGAACAACTGGCGGTTACACAACTTACTGGCCAACAGGCGAAACAATGGCAATTTACGATGCTGCCATGAAGTATCAGGAACAAGGCACAGGACTTGTGGTCTTGACTGGTAAAGATTACGGCATGGGTTCTTCACGTGACTGGGCGGCTAAAGGGACATTCCTTCTAGGCATCAAAACAGTCATTGCTGAAAGCTATGAGCGTATTCACCGTTCAAACCTTGTGATGATGGGCGTTCTGCCATTGCAATTCGTCAACGGCGAAAGTGCAGATTCACTTGGATTGACTGGACACGAAACCATCAGCGTCAACTTGTCTGATGACGTGAAACCACGCGACGTCCTAACTGTTACAGCAACTGCTGAAGACGGCAAAGTGACTGAGTTCAAAGTATTGGCACGTTTCGATTCCGAAGTGGAAGTAGATTACTTCCGCCACGGAGGCATCCTGCAAATGGTGCTCCGTAACAAATTGTTGGAAGTATAAGAAAAGCGTAAGCGCCCGTGTAGATTCGACGGGCATAAGACGCACTGGCGAAGTGGCGTTCTTTGCCGCACAGCCAGAGTGGCTTATGACCCTAAAATCTGGGCGCTGGAGTCTGGACAATAAGTATCCAGCTGAAAGTTATAGTTTCATAACGTATAAATAGAACAACAAAAAGGCTGCCAGGGGAATTTCCCCGGCAGCCTTTTCCTTTACCTCTAAAAACAAATTTCTTGTATACTGGTAAAGAGAAACTTCAATCAGTGGGGTTTCATCACCACTGATTGTTAGTTGATCTAATCGGACTTTAACGGGCAGTAAGACTCCCGCATGTAGAAGCGGGAGTCTTACTGCCCGTTAAAGCGGGATAAAGAGGTGAAATGGATATGTACATAAGTGAAAAAGAAATAGAAATCCGTTACGCTGAAACCGATCAAATGGGCGTCGTTTACCATGCCAATTACATCATTTGGCTTGAAATCGGGCGCACTAAGCTCATTGAAGATCTCGGATTCACGTATGCAGGCATGGAGAAAGAGGGGTACTTGTCACCCGTAACTGACATCTCCATACAATACAAGGCGGCTCTTCGTTACGGACAAAAAGCTTTCGTTCGCACTTGGGTGGAAGAGCACGGGCGTTTGCGGACAAAATACGGATACGAAATTGTTCATGAAAATGGTGCGATCGCTGCTACTGCCATTTCTGAGCATGTGGTCGTTAAAAAGGACACATTCCGGCCGGTTTCCATCAAAAAGATTTTCCCGGAATGGCATGAAAAGTATGAAGAAATTAAAAAGCAGGTGCCGAATGGCGTTCGGAATTAAAAGGGATGAATTAGAGCGCTGGAAGCAGGATGTTGACAATGGCGATATTTCATTTTTAACTCATTACTGGGTGGATGACCGCTTTCCTGGATGCAGCACCGTCACTAAAGTGGGCTGCTGCGATCTGGACAAGTTGGAATCCTGGGGTAAACAATATGGTTTGCAGCGTGAGTGGATGGACTTGCGTGGGAAATACCCTCATTTTGACTTGTTCGGAGATCGCCAGCGGGATATTCTGCAGCGAGAAGGACATTTGGAGCAACTGAATAAATTGCAAAAAAGCAAAATAAAAAAGCATGAATAGCTCATGCTTTTTTATTTTTCGTATGAATAATCAAGCTCGTGCAAGTCATCGTTGACACTAACTTGAAGATTATGCCCATCAAAATACCAGACATCGCTCTGTTCGATAAAGTAAGTGACTTGATCCTCTTCGATCTTCACAGCCATTTCATTTGGTTGATCTTTGGTAACCCCAAGGGAAAAACCGGGTTGCAGCTTGCTTGAACCGCCATAGCGGACAAAGAATCGAACTGCTTCTCCAGGGGCCACCTCCATTTCTTCTTTGAACCAATTGAGTGCGTCTTGACTGATGTTGATTTGCATATCACACGTCCTTCCACTGGCATTACCAGTTGATTTTCGGCTCTGTACCTGCACGAATCCGAGCAATATTGGCCCGGTGGCGGAAAATGATGAACAAAGCAAGAATATAAATGACAATCATGAACAGGTAGTCTTCCGTATAAATTCCATAAAAAGTCGTGTAGATGATGAATACGACTGCCAGGATAATGGAAGACAACGACACCATTTTGGTGATCTTCAAAGCAATAAGCAGCACTGCCACCGCCATGATGAACAACGGCCATTGATACCCCAGCAGAATGCCGCCTGATGTAGCAACTGCCTTGCCGCCTTTAAATTTTGCAAACACCGGATAGATATGGCCGATGACCGCAATAACCCCAAGCAACAGCGGATGGATGTCAGTTGCAATGTAGAGAGGAATGAGCGTAGCCGCAGTCCCTTTTAAAATATCCAGCAAAGTGACGGCAATCCCGGCTTTCTTCCCGAGTGTCCGGAATGTGTTAGTTGCGCCTAAATTTCCGCTTCCTTGTGTACGGATATCCGTGTTGTAAAATAGTTTCCCGACCCATAAGGCAGACGGAATCGAGCCAAGCAGGTAAGCTAATAAAATGGGAAGCAGTATAGTCATGATGAACTCCTTTGAAACAACCTTATTTTGTAGTTTCAGTTTACCATGACTCAAGTTCTTTGAACAATAGATGGCAGAATATTCAACAGGCACAAGAAAATCGTGTATGATAGAATAAAAAGGACAGGTGATAAATCTTGAACAATCCTAGCCGCGAAGAAATCAAAAACGTACTTGATCATGCGAAAACCATTGCTGTTATCGGTCTCAGCCCGAATCCGAGCCGAACTTCCTATATGGTATCGGAAGCCATGCAACGGGCCGGTTACCGCATTATCCCAGTTAATCCACAAGCAGATCATGTGCTGGGGGAAAAAAGTTACGCTTCTTTGAGTGAAATTCCAGAAAAAGTGGATATTGTCAACGTATTCCGGCGCAGTGAGTTTTTAGAGGATATCGCAGATGAGTTCATGAAAATCGATTGTCCAGTATTCTGGACACAATTAAATGTAGTGGATGAGAACGTATTCAATCGCTTGACTGATACAGGATATACAGTCATTATGGACCGTTGCATCAAAGTGGAACATGCTATTCTGAAATAAGCCATTACCACTAAAGGGCGCTCAGCGCTCTTTTTCTATGAAGTTTGACAGATGGCCATAAAATAGAATACGATTAAGAGAGATCATTATGCGAACAAATGTTTGTTGGAGGGAATTAGATGGCTAAAATTCAAAATACGGCATACAACGAAGAAGCAATCCAGGTACTTGAAGGCTTAGATGCCGTTAGAAAGCGTCCGGGGATGTACATCGGCTCGACTGATACGCGCGGACTGCATCATTTGGTCTATGAAATTGTTGACAATTCGGTCGATGAAGCGCTTGCAGGATACGGCGATAAGATAACAGTAACGATTCATGAAGACAACAGTATCAGTGTCCGGGACTACGGGCGCGGCATGCCTACAGGAATGCACCGCAGTGGAAAACCTACACCTGAAGTAATTTTGACCGTGCTTCATGCCGGCGGAAAATTCGGTCAAGGCGGCTACAAAACAAGTGGCGGCTTGCATGGTGTTGGTGCCTCTGTCGTTAATGCCTTGTCCAAGTTTTTGGAAGTAACGATTTACCGTGATGGCAAGAAATACCGCCAGCGCTTTGAAGACGGCGGCAAGCCGGTCACAACTTTGGAAGAAATCGGTTCAACCAAAGAAAGTGGAACGACCATCCACTTTTTGCCGGATGAAGCCATTTTTTCGGTTTCCAAATACAATTATGAAACACTCTCGGAACGTCTGCGCGAATCTGCTTTCCTGTTAAAAGGATTGAAGATTGAATTGTTCGATCAACGCACAGAAGCAAAGGATGTATTTCATTACGAAACCGGCATCGAAGCGTTTGTTTCTTACTTGAATGAAGAAAAAGATGTACTGCATCCCGTAGCTTATATCGAAGGACAACAGGACGAAATGGAGATCGAATTTTCGTTCCAGTTCAACGACGGCTATTCTGAAACGATTCTGTCGTTCGTCAATAACGTTCGTACCCGTGACGGCGGAACCCATGAGACCGGAGCAAAAGCAGCGATGACACGTGTCTTTAACGACTATGCCCGGAAAATCAATTTACTTAAAGAAAAAGATAAGAACCTTGAAGGCTCCGATATTCGCGAGGGCTTGGCCGCAATCGTTTCTGTTCGCATACCAGAAGCTATGCTGCAATTTGAAGGACAGACGAAGAGCAAGCTCGGAACCAGCGAAGCACGAAGCATCGTCGATTCCGTAGTCTCACAGAAACTGATGTACTTCCTGGAAGAAAACGCAGATCTCAGCGCTTCTCTTGTACGAAAAGCAATTCGGGCGTCACAGGCTCGACTGGCTGCCAGAAAAGCGCGGGAAGATGCCCGAAACGGCAAAAAACGCAAGAAATCGGATGCGTTGCTTTCTGGAAAATTGACGCCAGCGCAATCGCGAAACGCCTCGAAGAACGAATTGTATCTTGTGGAGGGAGATTCGGCCGGCGGTTCGGCAAAACAAGGACGCGACCGGACTTTCCAGGCGATCCTGCCGCTGCGCGGAAAAGTCGTCAACACAGAAAAAGCAAAACTCGAAGAAATTATGAAGAATGAAGAGATTTCAACGATTATTCATGCCATTGGCGGAGGCGTATCTGCCGATTTTTCTATTGATGACATCGCCTATAATAAAATCATCATCATGACCGATGCGGATACAGATGGCGCGCACATTCAAGTGTTATTGCTGACATTCTTTTTCCGTTACATGAAGCCTTTGATCGAAGCAGGAAAAGTGTTTATCGCACTGCCGCCGCTCTACAAAGTATCCAAAGGTGTCGGCAAAAAAGAAGTAATCGACTATGCTTGGACAGAGGCCGATCTTGATGAATCGATTAAAAAAGTAGGCAAAGGCTATATGCTGCAGCGCTATAAAGGTTTGGGTGAGATGAACGCAGACCAGTTATGGGAAACGACTATGAATCCTGAAAGCCGGACGCTAATCCGTGTGACGATTGAAGACAGTGCACGCGCAGAACGCGGCATCACTACCTTAATGGGTGATAAAGTGGAACCAAGGCGCAGATGGATTGAAAGCAATGTCGATTTCGGACTCGAAGAAGACAGCAATATTCTTGAAAATGATTTGATTCACGCTGAGGAGGAACTTGTATGACACAAACTGAACGATACCAAGACTTGCCGTTGGAAGAAGTGATCGGCGATCGGTTTGGCCGTTACAGTAAATACATTATCCAGGACCGGGCACTGCCAGATGCCCGTGACGGGTTAAAACCTGTTCAGCGCCGTATTTTATATGCGATGTACCATGAAGGAAATACCAATGATAAAGCGTTCCGTAAATCGGCTAAAACCGTCGGTAATGTCATTGGTAATTATCACCCGCATGGAGACAGCTCGGTGTATGAAGCGATGGTGCGTTTGAGCCAGGATTGGAAGATTCGCCATATGCTCGTTGAAATGCACGGCAATAACGGTTCGATGGACGGCGATTCACCTGCTGCAATGCGTTATACCGAAGCCCGCTTGTCTGCTATTTCTTCTGAACTGTTGCGCGATATCGACAAACGCACGGTCGATTTTATCCCGAACTTTGATGATTCCGATATGGAACCGACTGTGTTGCCTGCACGTTTCCCGAATCTTTTGGTGAACGGTTCGACCGGTATTTCGGCAGGTTATGCAACAGATATCCCGCCGCACGCTCTTCACGAAGTGCTGGATGCGGTATTGCTGCGCATGGACAAACCACAGGCAACTGTTGCTGAGCTGATGACCGTCATCAAAGGGCCGGATTTCCCGACAGGGGGCATCATCCAAGGAGTGGATGGCATCCGCAAAGCTTATGAAACAGGAAAAGGCAAAATTATTGTGCGTTCCAAAGCACAAATAGAACCGCTAAAAGGCGGCAAAGAACAGATTGTTATTACGGAAATCCCATTTGAAGTCAATAAAGCCAATATGATCAAGAAAATCGATGATCACCGTTTTGACCGCAAGCTTGAGGGCATTTCTGAAGTGCGCGATGAATCCGATAGAAGCGGTTTGCGAATTGTCATCGAATTGAAAAAAGACGTGCAGGCGCAGGGGATTTTAAGCTATCTTTACAAAAATACGGATCTGCAAGTCAGCTATAACTTCAATATGGTCGCTATCTATAAGCGCCGTCCAACAATGATGACGCTCCAGACGATGCTCGATGCCTATATCGAGCACCAAAAAGAAGTAATCACCAAACGTTCTGAGTTTGATCTGCAAAAAGCGAGCGATCGCATGCATATTGTAGAAGGTTTGATGAAAGCTCTATCGATTTTGGACAAAGTTATTAAAACCATCCGTTCATCGAAAGATAAACGCGATGCCAAAAATAACCTGATTGAGTCATTCGATTTTTCGGAAGCGCAATCGGAAGCGATTGTCTCGCTGCAATTATACCGATTGACGAATACGGATATTACGGACCTGCAAAAAGAAGAAAACGATCTGAAAAAACTGATTGCTGAATTGACAGGCATCCTGACCAGTTCAACCAAATTGAAAAATGTCATCAAGAAAGAGTTGGCAAATATCCGCAAACAATTTGCGGAACCACGCCGTTCGGTCATTGAAGACAAAATTGAAGAAATCACCATTACACGCGAAATCATGATTCCAAGTGAAGAAGTGGTAGTGACTGTAACCAAGGAAGGCTATGTCAAGCGGACCAGCACACGGTCGCATGCAGCTTCAAACGGCAAGGATTTTGCGATGAAAGAATCGGATTACCTGTTGTTTGAAGGCAATTTGAATACGCAGCATACCATTCTGATATTTACCACTGCAGGGAACTTCGTTTATCAGCCAATTAACGAATTGCCGGATATTAAATGGAAAGATCTTGGACAGCATTTATCAAGTATCGTTCAATTGGATGCCAATGAATCCGTCCTCGCGGTATATCCGTTTGAAAACTTTGATGCAGATGCCAGCATCCTAACAGTCTCGAAATTAGGCCAAGTCAAACGCTCTGCTTTGAAGGATTATCACATTCAGCGTTATTCGCGTGCCGTTAAGACGATGAATCTAAAATCAGGCGATGCTATGATTTATGCAGCTCTTGTGACGAAAGAAACCGAATTATTCATAGGAACTAAACAAGCTTATGGAGTTCGTTTCCCGCTTGAGGAAGTGCCGCTTACAGGACTTCGTACGGGAGGCGTCAAAGGCATCAATCTGAAAGACGACGATGAAGCCGTTTCTGCTGTCATGATCGACCCGGAAGTAAAGCAGGAGTTAGTGCTGTTGACGCACCGCGGCGCAGCGAAGAAGATGAAGCTGCAAGAGTTTGAAAGCGGCAGTCGTGCAAAGCGTGGCGTCGTGATGCTTCGTGAGTTAAAATCAAACCCTCACCGGGTGGTCGCTGTCATTGGCGCAACTGGAAAAGAAGAAATCATCTTGGAAACTGAAAAAGGCGTTCGGATTCCGCTGGTTGCCAATTCCCTAAAAAATGTAGACCGTTATTCAAACGGGTCATTCATTGTAGATGAAGCAACTGATGGAAAAGTAGTATCCGCTTGCCGCATCGATAAAAAAGAATAAAAGACAAAGCCCTTTCCATCTGAATAGAGGAAAGGGCTTTTTATTTGCCGTAATCTAAATGGCATAAATAGATTATCCATTCATTCTTAACAAATGTGTTATTCATATTTAATTTATTTTTGAAAATGTATTTTGAATAATTATTTGTGGGTTTATTCATAAGCTTCGTATCGATTTTATAGTAAGACCACAAAAAATTAAAGAAACTTTTCAATGAATTGTCGCAATTTTCTCACCAGGTAGGCGCTCTAATGTGTTAGAGTAGTGAGATAAATAAAAATAAGAAGGTGACATCTATGGCTAAGAGCAACATCACAGAGCTCGACAGAGAAGTAAAGCTATCAAAAGTATCGGTAGAGGAAATAATGGTGGCCAACCAGGCGCTCAAGGATGTCGTCATTAAGACGCCTTTGCAGAAAAATGAATTGTTATCTGCACGATACGAATGCAATGTCTATTTGAAACGCGAAGATTTGCAAGTGGTCCGATCCTTTAAGCTGCGCGGAGCCTATAATTTTATCCGCAGCTTGAGTCCGGCAGACCGTGCCAAAGGCGTCGTGTGCGCAAGCGCTGGCAACCATGCCCAAGGAGTTGCCTACTCGTGCTTTGCTCTCGGCATTGAAGGAAAGATTTTCATGCCTTTGACGACACCGCGTCAGAAAGTGTCGCAGGTGAAACGTTTTGGCGGAGATAAAGTTTCGGTCGTTTTAACTGGTGACACCTTTGATGATTCTTTTACAGCGGCGATGGAATACTGCACAGTTGAAGAAAAAGTATTTGTTCATCCTTTTAACGACAGCCGCATCATTGCCGGACAAGGAACGGTCGCAGTGGAGATTCTTAACGATATGCAAGAATCAGTCGATTATATGTTCTGTGCAATTGGTGGAGGCGGATTGGCGTCAGGCGTTGGTTCTTACCTGAAAGGGATAAGCCCATCAACTAAATTAGTTGGTGTCGAACCGGCTGGTGCTGCAGGCATGAAAACCTCACTGGCCAATGGCCAAGTAACCCGCCTGGAGACGATTGATACTTTTGTTGATGGTGCTGCTGTCAAGCAGGTTGGTGATGTTTCCATGGCCATCTGTTCAGATGTGCTGGATGATATCGCACTGGTTCCAGAAGGCAAGGTCTGTACAACGATTCTGCAATTGTACAACGAGAATGCCATCGTTGCAGAACCCGCTGGAGCGTTATCAGTTGCCGCTCTTGATTTTTATAAAGATGACATCAAAGGCAAAAATGTCGTATGCGTCATCAGCGGCGGCAATAATGACATTGAACGAATGCAGGAAATCAAAGAAAAATCGTTGATCTACGAAGGATTAAAGCATTATTTCATCGTCACTTTCCCGCAGCGTGCAGGAGCGCTCCGCAAATTCATGGAACAGGTTCTTGGCGAAACGGATGACATTACTCATTTCGAATACACCAAACGGACAAATCGTGAAGAAGGCCCTGTATTGGTCGGTATTGAATTGAAATGCCAAGAAGACTACGAGCCGCTAGTCAAACGCATGGCGGAAAACGGCTTTCCTTATAAAGACCTGAATAATGATTCCTTGCTGTTCAATTTATTGATTTAACAGCTTGTGTTTGGATTACACTATAAAAAGGACGTTCCCGATGTGTGTATTGGCACATGACTGAGCGTCCTTTTTAATTTGTTTGGTGACGACATGAAACATTCCTTAGATGGTATAGTGAAAGGACTCCAATAACGAGGTGAAACAAATGGGAAATCGGTGTTTATGGGCGCAAAGCAACGCTCAAATGCAAGCTTATCATGACGAAGAATGGTGCAGACCAAGCAGGGATGAACGCTATATTTTCGAAATGCTGACCTTAGAAGGCGCGCAAGCCGGCTTATCGTGGAACATCGTGCTATCAAAACGTCAAGCTTACCAAGAGGCTTTCCATCAATTCGATATCGTACGATGTGCAGAATTGTCGGATGCCGATTTGATGTCCATCAAAGAAAATTACGCTGTCATCAAACATTTGGCGAAGCTTCAATCCGTACGCAGCAATGCTCAGGCGGTTTTAGCTATTCAAAAAGAATGGGGCAGTTTTGCAGAATTCCTGTGGAGCTACACAGAGGGCAAGCCAGTTTTGAACAAGTGGGAGACTGATGGCCAAATACCGGCGCAATCGCCTGTTTCTGTCAAACTAAGCAAGGATCTTAAAAAGCGGGGTTTCAAGTTTGTTGGACCAGTGACAACTTACTCGTTCATGCAGGCAATTGGAATGGTCGATGATCACATTGCGAGCTGTGCATATCGTACGCAAAATCATTAAAACTAGTTGGGAAATTGATTTCATAATTGCCCATACTGAATAAAAACAAGGGAGAGGAGAAGGTCAGTTGGTGCTTCTCTACTCCTTTTTTTAATTTCAAAAGGAATTTCCAGATAAAAGCAGAATAAAGGTAAAGAAGGCGACAGTCAACAGCTCGTCCCAACGCAAGAAAGAATCGATAGATGAGCTTACGGTAAAATTAGACAATAAGAGCACCTCGTTCGTTTTAGATGGATGCTATGGCTATATTCCTTTGTATTTAAATTTGTTATCGCCGGCTTCTTTTTTCACTAGAGCTTATGGGCTTTCTGCGGTAAACTAAATGATAAGAAGCATACTTTTTTCCTATAAAATGATACAGTCGCCCTTTTTATTGGGAAAACAACACATAAAAGGTGAAGAAGAGCTTGGATGCTATCCAAATAAAACCATTTATTTGAGTGTATATAAATGTATTTCTATAAGTTATTTTAATCGTTTCTAGTATTTTTCATGCAATTGACTGGTATTCCAAGTGAGTAAAAGAAGCAGAAAAAATGAGATGCGGAAGGAGATACATGATGTTGAACTCAAAATACTTAGACCTATTAGCCCAAAAATACGATAGCGAAGAAAAAGTCGCCACGGAAATTATCAACCTGGAAGCCATACTGGATCTTCCAAAAGGGACGGAGCATTTTGTAAGCGATTTACACGGAGAGTTCCAGGCTTTTCAACATGTCCTGCGAAATGGTTCCGGAAATGTCAAAGTAAAGATCAGAGACCTTTTCAAAGATGAACTGAGTGAAAAAGAGCTGAATGAATTTGCGACATTGGTCTATTACCCTGAAGAGAAATTGCGCTTGATCAAAAGCAATTTTACCAGCAAAAAGGAGTTGCAGGAATGGTACATAAACGTCATTGAGCGGATGTTGAAACTGGTTTCCTATGCTGCCTCTAAATATACCCGCTCAAAGTTACGCAAAGCATTGCCTAAGCAATTTGTCTATATCATTGAAGAGTTGTTGTACAAGACGGACGAGTTCAAAAACAAAAAAGATTATTATGCGAAAATGGTGGATCGAATCATCTCTTTGGGGCAGGCTGATAAGCTGATTATCGGGTTGGCTTACACCATGCAGCGGCTGACTGTAGACCATCTTCATGTGGTAGGAGACATTTACGACCGGGGGCCGGATCCGCATAAAATCGTGGATACGCTCATTGATTATCATTCTGTCGATATCCAATGGGGCAATCACGATGCTCTTTGGATCGGTGCGTTTGCGGGATCGAAAGTATGCTTGGCGAATATTGTCCGGATCTGTGCCCGCTATAATAATTTAGATATCATCGAAGATGTTTACGGCATCAATTTAAGGCCGCTGTTGAATCTGGCAGAGAAATACTATGATGACAATCCGGCATTTCACCCGAAACGAATTTCGGGTGAAATGCTAACGGAGCAGGAACAGCTGCAAATCACTAAAATTCATCAAGCCATTTCCATCATTCAGTTTAAACTTGAAAGTCCCATTATCAAAAGACGTACATGCTTTGATATGAAAGACCGGCTTTTGCTCGAGAAAGTCGACTATGACACGATGGAAGCGACCATCCATGGAAAAACTTATCCACTAGAAAATACCTGTTTTGCGACCGTCAATCCTGAGCAGCCGGATGAGTTGCTGGAAGAGGAGGAGCAAGTAATCGATAAGCTGTTATTCTCCGTCCAACATTCCGAAAAACTTGCCAGACACATGAATTTTCTGATGAAAAAAGGCAGCTTGTATTTGAAATATAACGGCAACCTGCTTATCCATGGCTGCATACCGCTGGATGAGGAAGGCAATATGGAGAAGATGGAAATCGACGGCAAAGAATACGCCGGCCGAGAACTGCTGGATGTTTTTGAGCATTATCTCCGCTATGCATTCGCCCATCCTGAAGAAACCGACGACTTTGCGACAGATATGGTTTGGTACTTGTGGACCGGGGAATATTCGTCCCTCTTCGGCAAGCGGGAAATGACGACATTTGAACGGTATTTCATTAAAGACAAAGAAACACATAAAGAACGAAAAAATCCGTATTATTATTTGCGTGAAGATGAAAATATGTGCCGCAAGATGCTCACAGAATTCGACTTGAACCCGGATCATGGTCGCATCATAAACGGCCATACACCCGTTAAAGAACGGGATGGAGAAAATCCGATTAAAGCGAATGGCAAGATGCTTGTTATTGATGGCGGATTCTCGAAAGCTTATCAATCGACTACCGGAATTGCCGGCTATACTTTGCTGTATAATTCTTACGGTATGCAATTGGTAGCCCATCAGCTGTTTAATTCAAAAGAAGAGGTTCTGCAAAAAGGAACAGATGTCTTGTCTGTCAAAAGGCTAGTCGATGAAGAACTAGAAAGAAAAAAAGTAAGGGAAACGAATATCGGGGAAGCTTTACTGCAAGAAATCTCGAACTTGAACAGCTTGCGGGAATATCGCTACATGAAGTGACCGCCGTTTCAAGCGGCAATTGAGTTGCACGAAAAAAGGAAGAGCTCGCGCATTTTGCGCTGCGGCTCTTCTTTTTGTGTGTGATGTGGTTTGTTGGTACACGGATTAGATTAATTGGTGTTCACCAAAGCGCCAAAATATTTACCCTTTTACAGAGTCGCTAACTTCAACGGTTTTTCTTTTCAGCGCATGATGCTGCTCCACTTTTGGTCCAAGCTGAAACAATAGGACGCCTCCGCTAATCAGGAGGACGCCGAGCAAGGACTGCCAGGTGAAAGCGACTTTTTCCAGCCCGAACCATCCAAGTGTATCCCACATTAGGCCAAAGAAAATCTGCGATACCATGATAAGGGAAATGGCCCGACTGGGTCCGAGAATTTGGACGCCTTGAGTGACACAGGCCACAACGCCGACTCCGAGGATTCCGCTGAACCAGAACCAGGGTTGTGCATGGAACTGAAAAAGAGAGCCTCCTTCAAATGCAAGCCCCGCAAGCAGTGAAGCTAAAAACCCGAGAAGCAGAACGAGAGCCGTTGTAGACCAGACGCTGACCTGTTTTTTGACATTGGCATTGAATGTATTTTGAAGACAGACGAACGCGCCGCCCATTAATGCCAGTAGGATGCCGAGTGCCATATGCTTGTCTCCTATTCGTAAATATTTTGACCTGCTTGACCAAGCAGGGAAGCGCGGTCAAGAATGGTGATTTTTCCTCGTTTTTTTATAATCCAGCCGGCCTGTTCAAATTGTTTCAGGACACGGTTCAAATGACGGTAACTGGTGCCGATCAAATCGGCCATATCAATAAGGGAAGTGGAATCGAGTTTTGGCTGCGTCGGTGTCATGGCCAATAGGTAACTCGCTATGCGAACATCTACTGGGTAAAGTAAGTTGAAATTCATAGCTTGAGTTTTTACTTCGAATTTACGTGTAATGGTCTCAAGCAAAAACTGAAGCCACAATGCGTTATCTGCCATTTCTTTTCGCAAAACCTTATAAGGAATACAGATGACCTGGGTTGTCGTGACAGCTTCCACCGTGTTGATAAGTGGACATTTTTGTACGTATTCAATATCGCCCACCAAATCAAAAGAGCTTTTAAATGCCAGAATAAGGCGTTTTCCCTCAGGAGATAACATCGAGATTTTCAGCTTTCCCTCAACCAGCAAATAAAGCGTCTGCGGATCGTCTCCTTGAGAAAGCAAGCGTTCTCCGCCAGCCAAGCTTTCCAGCAGCATCGCCTGCTGGACCTGTTCTGGAAACAACTTCGTCAACTGGTGCTGTTGTAAATATTCCATGATTGCCTGTTTCATTTCTCTCCTCCTTACCACTTCAAAATGATAACACCTGCCACCATCAGCAGAAGTCCAACAATCTGCATTCGTCCTATTTTCTGCTTGGCCATATCAAACCAGCCCTTGCTGTCGATCATGACTGCTGCAATAAGCTGGGCAATCAGGAAAATGCCGATTGTCAAGGTCACACCCATCCGGTGGACCGCTGTCATATTGCTATAGAGTACAATAGCTGCCAGCATACCGCCGGATGCGTAGAGTGGAGAGACTTGACTTAAGTTCTGGTACGACCGGTCACGCAGGATGAGAACGATCAATAAAGCCAGGACGAAACCTGTGAATTGGGTCATGGTGGCAGCTTGCCACGTGCCGATGCCTTCACTGATTCGAGCATTTGCGACACTTTGGAATGTTAGGAAAAATCCGCCCGCCAATGCAAAAAAGATCCCTTTCATTCAGTTCACACACCTTTCTGTCATCTTACTGTACGGCTGTAGAAATAAAGTGGAAAGGACATATGTCCCATCGATAGAAGGGTTCAATTACTACTATAACCGATTTGTAGGAGGTGTTGAAAACGGTGCAGAAAATAGGAGTGGCTGTATTCAATTATTACCTGCAAAGGCATTTCGAAAATGAAAAATCAGTAGTAAGACTGGAAAAATAGAAATTTTATTCGCAAATCTAAAATTATTTGTGGTAAGCTACTGTCATAATGTCCCCGAGAAATAAACTAGTTTTTACATAAAAATACCCTTTTTTTATTTCATGAGGATCAAGAGCGGAGCGTATAACCATGTTAAAAGAACATAATAGATATTCCCGATTGGCCGAACTGACGAAAATTATCAATATGAAGCTGGACCTACCTGAAGTGCTGAAGCATGTCACAGCCGCCATATCTGAAGAAATCGTTCAATGTGATGCTGTCGGCATTTTCCTGCCTGATGAAAAAGGGACATTCCAGTCCGTAGCGGGAAAGCCGGAATTCATTAACGGAAACTCAATCTCTTCACAGAAAATCGATTTTGATACGGATCAATTGGCCAGAGACGTCATGATAACAAAACAAACAATTTACATCCCGGATACCTCCAAAGACTCGCGCCCGAATCCTCAGGCAGTCGCCGCATTCAACATCCAGTCATTGCTGGGAATTCCTATCATTTATGAAGAACATCTTTTCGGCCTGGTCTTTTTGTTTGATTGCGGCAAGCAAATGAATATTACAGATATCCAAATACAAAGCGTAGAAGCGTATGTGAATATGGCAGCAGTCGCTATCCAAAATGCCAATAATTTAAAGCAAAAAGAGCATCTGATTGCTGAGAAGCAGCTATTGCTTGATGCAAATAGGGATCTTTCCAGATGTTCTAGCATTCAGGAAAGCTTGGATACGTGTTTTTATTATTTGGAGAAGACGGTGGATTGCAAGAATGTTGCAGTCTATATGGAAGATCCAAACAATCCTGACACTGTCAAATTTAAGGAAATGAGCAAGGAATCCGAATGGACCGTGCAGGATTGGAAAAGTGCCATTGACGACATTCAAATAAACCGAAGCACCGAAAATGTCATTCATGAAGTAATGGGCACGAGAAGCATTAAGTTTATACCTAGTGAAGAAAGATGCAGATTGTTGCTCATTCCGTTGATTTCAAAAGGAGAAACTTTTGGTGTCGTCGCCATCGCTTGTCTGATGGAGACCCTTCAGTCGGACGAGAAGTCTCAAGTGCACTTGGCTCAGTCCATTGTGGATGCTACAGCATTAACCTACTCAAACTTAACTTATAGAGACCAGCTGGAAATGCGGGTCAAAACAAGGACAAATGAACTCGCCAACGCCAATGGTAAAGTCGTCAGTGTCATGGAAAGCATCACGGATGGATTTTTCGCTTTGAACAAGGACTGGGAATTCATCTACATCAACCGGCATCAGCCTCTTCCGGAAGGGAAGACGGCCATGAACATGTTGGGTGAAAAAATATGGTCTATAATTCCGGAAAACCTTATCGGCGTTTTGGAAAAGGAACTTCATCGACCGATGTATGATAGATTGCCTGTGCATTTCGAATTTTCTTCTCCAGCAGATTCCTATTGGTATGACGTGGTCGCGTATCCATTTGACGACGGTATCTGTTGTTTGTCAAAAAACACAACGGAAAAAAAGAAATACGAACTTGAACTGAAGCGCTTGTCTAATTTAGAGTTGATCGGGCAAATGGCAGCGGGTATTAGCCATGAGATCCGAAATCCAATGACAACTGTGCGGGGATTCCTGCAATTTCTTACAGATGATACGGATTTAACGAAATACAATAATTACTTCGAATTGATGATTGATGAGCTGGACCGCGCCAATTCTATCATTTCAGAATTTTTGTCGATGGGCAATACACGCTCGTCAGAGTTAACGATGCAGGATTTAAATGCGATTATCTGCGACATATGGCCTTTACTGGAAATCGATACCTTTAATCAAAACAAATTCATCGAGTTCGAGACACAGAATATACCGCCCATGCTATTAAACCGGGACGAAATTCGTCAATTGCTCATCAATCTTTGCCGGAACGGCTTAGAAGCGATGGAGCCTAGTAAGATGCTGTCTATTCGGACATACACTGAAGATAAAAATACTGTCGTACTTGAGATTCGTGATCAGGGTCAAGGCATGGATAAAGAAGTTTTAAAGAAAATCGGCACTCCATTCTATACCACGAAAGACAACGGAACCGGTTTGGGATTAGGGGTTTCCTATGCCATTGCTGCACGCCATAATGCAAAAATTGAAGTGCAATCAAGCAGCAAAGGCACAGTATTTTATGTGAAGTTCAGTCTTGAAGCAAAAGGTTCTAACTAGAAAAGTCAAACACATCGGAAGAGTTGCAGCTGTTAAGGTGCACACTCTTCCTTTTCTATGTTGTAGGCAATAAGTGGAAGGAGTTGAAACCAGTGGAAGTATGGGATTTATATGATAAAGCAAAGAATCTGCTAGGCAAACAGCACATTCGCGGAGAAGTGATTCCGCAAGGAGAATACCATCTTGTAGTGGAAATATTTACTATTAATAAAGATGGAAAGCTCCTGCTGACACAGCGGGATGCTGCCAAAACGTATCCGCTACTTTGGGAGTGTACTGGCGGATCGGTTACCTCTGGTGAAACCAGTCTTATCGGAGCAGTTCGGGAGCTTGAAGAAGAAACGGAATTAATTGCGAGTCCTCATGAGTTGCACCATATCGGGACGATAAGAAATGAACATTATTTCTTGGATAGCTATATATGGAAGAGTAAGAAGAAACTGGAGCTGAGTGATTTGAGGTTGCAGGCAGGTGAAGTGTGCGGCGCTCAATTCGCTGCACTGGAAGAATGTGATGAAATGAATGCCTGTGAACTGATCGTTCCGAAAGTTTGGGAGCGGTATAAAGTTTACAGCGATGTGGTCAGTCAATGGACAAAGTAATTAAAAGAATGCATGTATGGTAGTGACATTAAAATAATATCAAGGAGTGGAATTCGTTGATTTTACCTAGTCAAAAGTCGGATGTAAATCATTCACCTCCAAAACACATTCTTTCTGCGGCAGCTGTCATTCTAAATGAACATCGGAAAATTTTGCTGATCAAAAGTCCTCTAAGAGGTTGGAGATGCCTGGAGGACAAGTTGAAGAAGGGGAGTCTCTTAAAGAAGCCGCAGTAAGAGAAGTCAAAGAAGAGAGTGGGATAGATATCGAAGTACTAAGGTTCTGCAGCATCTTTCAGAATGTAAAAGAATCGATCTGCAATTCGCTTTTTTTAGCAAAGCCTATCGGGGCATAAAACCAATTTTGCTGAAAGTCTGGAAGTTGCTTTTTTTTTCCGATTAAGGATGCCCTGAAAATGGTCACATGGAAAAATTTTAGTGAACGAATTGAATATTGTCTGAATAAAAACAGCCATCCGTTTTACATAGAGTTTTAACAGATGCTGAATGAATCTATCAAGAATATTCCTGAATAATTAGAAAAGCCAAGAGCGAACCATTTCGTTTTTGGCTTTTCTAAGTTTTACTTCCTGAAGTTATTCGTCATTTTCTAGATCTTCAATTAATCTTTCCATCTCGGCAATTTCTTCACGTTGTGCTTTAATGATTTCATCTGCCAATGCACGTACACGCGGATCTGATATATTGGCTCTTTCACTTGTCAGAATGGCGATTGAATGGTGAGGAATCATTGCTTTCATCCAACCGCTGTCTTCAATCAGAACTTGGCTGCGGACAAGCCATAAAGAAAGGGCAAATACGACTGCACTGACAGCAAGAATCAGCGAGTTTGTTTTTTTGTTCTTGTACATGGGCCACATGAACAACATCATAACGATTGCCATAATGGATCCCATGATCAATGCCATATAAACTCTTGTCTCACTGTAAAATACATGATCCAACTGAAAAACATTCAAAAACATCAACCAATACATGACAAAAGTCGAAGTCGCAATCATGATGCCGAATTTTGCATAGGGATTCATACGCCACACTCCTTGTATTTAATAACTTACTGATTTATAGTTCTTGATTATATGTATACCATGGTATAACAGGATTAAACTCCACAAAAACTGCACAGATTTTATAAGCAACTTAGCTTTTTTTAGAAAAATCTTTTGGAAAATTAACTATTACAAATAATCAATTGTTGAACAGTGATATGATTATTGGAAATAGCAGAGGAAAAGATGAAGAGGTGTAAAATGCATATTTCGGATATTGTCGTTCACTTGACCGATAGAAAGGTTATTTCTTCAAGCAACTGGAACTGTAAGACTTTGACCGGCGGAACTAGTAGTCAAATTTATCTTTTGAGTCAAGGAACCGGCACAGATTTTATTGTGAAATTGAATGAAGCCAAAGTGATTTACGCGGAAACGGAGTTCCTTGCGGCTTATCAGCAACTTGTTTTATTGCCGAAACTGGTATTTGTCGATCCGTCTAATAAATTTATGGTCTATACATATCTTCAGGGATCCGCTGGCGATTCTGACGGCAGTAAAAAAGAAATTCTTTGCACGCTTGCTGCGGAATTACTAAACCAATATCAACCTTCTTTTAGTGAAGGGTGGGGACGGCAAGATGCGCTGGTCGACTCGTGGGAGAAATTCTTGTTAGAGGAAGTACAAGAGGCCACCCAAATACTTGCTCCTTTTTTGAAGAATGAAAACTTCAGCATACCAGCACCTTTGCCTTCGCAGCGAGATTGGAATAGAGTCGCCAGGAAGCCTTACCTAGTTCATGGTGATTGCGGAATTCATAATTTTATCTTCCAGGAAGGCAGACTAGTGGGTGTTATTGATCCAACTCCGGTCTTCGGCTTTCCGCATTATGATTTAATTTACGCTTTCTTTTCATCTCCGGCTGAATTAATTAAAGAGGTATTGGACTCAGCTATCACCGTACTGTCTACTGACGTGCCAGCCAGAAAACAGCTTTACGAAGAAGTGCTGATCGGCTTGTATCAACGGTTGGGTATCTGTGTAAAGCATCATCCTGTTGATTTCCCAGCATACTTGGAGGCTTGGAATTATTGGCGTAAAATTGTCGACTGCCAATAAAATTTTAGATATGAGAATGAGAGCTTCTTTGGTTTAATCCATCTGAAAGAGTACTAGAAAAGTTCAATGTGAAGGGGTGCAGCAATTTGAAAGAAAAACTGATTTTTTCTTTTCTTGTGGTCCTTACTACGGGGTTAATGGGATCCTCGTTTGTCGTAGCAAAAATCGGTTTAATTTACATATCGCCATTATTGTTGGCAGGAATACGGTTTACAATTGCTGGCAGCCTCATGATTTTCTTTGTGCGGCTCTTCAAAAGGAAACACCCAGGAAATGCGGTGGAATGGGGAAGAGTTGTATTGATCGGCGCTGTACAGACTGCAGGAGTGATGGGCGCCATCTTCCTGAGTTTACGGACGATCACTTCCGGTGAATCAGCAATCCTGACCTTTATGAATCCTTTGTTAGTAGTGATTTTTGGAACGCTGGTATTAGGGATAAAATATAGAATTATTCAGTGGATAGGCGTACTTATGGGATTTGCAGGAGTATTTATTACGATGGGAAGCCATTTGGCAATTGAGATTGGCACTTTGCTGGGCTTTTTAAGCGCCGTTTTTTGGGCCGCCGGAACGCTGTTGATCAAAAGATGGGGAGTTACAATTGATATGTGGGTGCTGACTGCTTATCAGATGTTTTTTGGGGGTGTCATTTTACTCCTCGGTTCTGCCCTGCTTGAAACGCCTTACTTAGTCATCAATTCATCGTCGATCGCCATTCTTCTCTGGCTTTCCATACCTGCTTCAATTGTTCAATTCACCATTTGGTTTCATCTTCTGCAAAAAGGCGATTCCGGAAAAGTCAGTGCTTTTCTTTTCTTGGCACCTTTTTTCGGCATCCTATCGGGTTGGCTCGTACTGGACGAACAACTTGGATTCCCTTTGTTGTTCGGAGGGAGCTTAATTTTTGCAGGAATCTTCCTTGTGAACTGGCCAGAAAAGCGTGTGCCGGTGAAGGTGACTGTTTAACAAAATGAAAAATGAAGTATGAATGCCTTTAAGAAAGGATGCTATCAGTTGATCAAAGTTATTGGAAGAAAAATTGAACTTACAGAACCGACTGAAGCTCGGCTCGACGAACTTTATTATTGGCGCTTTGAGGAAAAACAGCAGGAAGCAAAAAAATGGAACGGCCCTTATATTCCAGAAGCTTGGCTAAGCAGGGAAAACCACCGAAGAAAATGGCTGGAGGAAAAAGATATTGCAACCGGCGTTCCAGCATCTCTCATCATTACCTCAGGCGGAAAAACGATTGGCTATGTAGGTGCTTACTGGATTGACCAAAACACAGATTGGCTGGAAACAGGCATAGTCATTTACGATACCGATTACTGGAACGGTGGATATGGATCTGAAGCATACCGGCTGTGGCTAAGCTTTCTCTTCGAATACACCGATTTGCATCGGCTCGGGATGTCGACGTGGTCAGGCAATGAGCGAATGATGAAAGTCGCTGAACGGCTGGGCATGAAAGAAGAAGCGCGCATCAGAAAGGCGCGCAAAGTTGATGGCCGCTATTTTGATGCGATAAAAATGGGGATATTGCGTGAAGAGTGGGCTGCAGTCGTTGCTAGTAGAACATAAAACAGTGAAAGGCCGAATGCTTGTGCATTCGGCCTTTTTATTTAGATAAAAAGCTATATTTCATCAAATTGATACATAGGCAAAGACTGATAACAAGATCGAAGTAATAGTCATGGCAGCAAGCGGCAGCAGGGCACGTTCCCGCAAATCCCGCAAGCTGACACTTAGTCCGAGCCCGACCATTGCAGCTGTCAACAGCCAAGTGGTCAATGCGGATATAAATTCACGCAGTGCTTCCGGAAAAGGAATGATGCTTCCGAAAACATAGCTACCAAGAATGCTTAACAAGATAAACCCGACAAGAAACCACGGAAATTCAATTGAAGCATCCGTTTCCTGGTCTTTATCTTTGCGCTTCATCCAGAAAATAAAGATAAAGCAAAGAGGCACAAGCAGGAAGACACGACCCAATTTCCCTAATAAAGCGATCGCCAGTCCATCTTCTCCTGCAGGTGCACCAGCCAGTGCCACATGCGCAATTTCATGAAGGCTGATTCCGACCCACATACCGTATTCAATGTCGTCCATGGGCAAAAATGGTCTGAGAATCGTATAGGTGATGGCAAAAACAGTGCCGACGAGCGCAATGATCCCTACGCTTATGGCGGTATCTTCGTCTTTTGCTTTGATGATCGGTGCAATTGCAGCAATAGCGGCCGCTCCACAAACCCCGGTGCCGACACCGAGCAGCAGAGAGATGGTCTTATCGGCATTAAAGCGTTTTGCCAGCCAAATCGTCAGCAGAATGGCGAAGACAATAACGGCCATATCCCTTAGCAGCAAGCCAAGTCCATCGCTGAAAACCGTATCGATATTTAATTTCAATCCATATAAGACGATGGCGGTCCGCAATAGCCATTTGGAAGAGAAAGTGATCCCCGAACGGATGGTACCCGGGTAGCCGAATAGTTGCCGGTAGAAAACAGCGATAATGATGGCGCACGCCAGCTGGCCGACTTGATTGAATCCCGGTATTTGAGCCAGTAAATAACCTAAAAAAGCGATAAGAAAAGTAAAAAGTACACCGCCTATCCAGACAGCCTTTGGTGAATTAAAACGACTAGGTTTATTCGCAAGTTGAGACATGATGAAACCTCCTATCGTAAGTATAGAAAAACACTATACATTAGTAAAATAAGTATTTAAGATAGTGATGATAAGTAATATTGTATGTAAGAAAGGAGGAGCCGAATGGATCAGCGTCTGGAAGTGTTTCTAAAAGTAATTGAGAAAAAGAACTTTTCAAGAGCAGCAGAAGAATTGAATATGACTCAGCCTGCTGTCAGCCACTACATTCGTTCATTAGAAGACACTACTGGCGTCAAATTATTGGAACGGACAAATAAGTACGTCCGGCTCAATAAGGCAGGTGAAATCGTTTATCACCACGCGATGGAAATTAAAGAACTCTACGCTAAGATGAACCATCTGTTGGATGACTTGACCAATAAAGCAAGTGGATCTATTGCTATCGGTGCCAGTTACACGTTCGGTGAATATGTCTTGCCGCGCATTATCGCGGAAGCAAAAGAGCGCTATCCCGACATTAAACCGACTGTCACTATCGGCAATACGACAACGATTGCGGGCCTCGTTATGGGCAACCAATTGGATATGGGAATTGTGGAAGGACATTTTAAAGAAGTTCGTGAGCTCAAGACTGAGCCCTTCGCCGAAGACCGAATGGTTCTCGTCGCCTCTGCTGATCATCCCTTGAGCAAACGACAGAAGTCCATTCCAATTGAAGAGTTGATCGAACAAACCTGGATACTGCGTGAACTCGGTTCGGGAACTCGGGAAGCTTCAGAAAATGTATTCGAACAGTATTCGATTGCTCCAGCCGCCATCATGCATTTCAGCAGCACACAGCCTATTAAAGCGATGGTTGAAGCTGGAATCGGCATCAGCCTGTTGTCGGAGTGGGCAATTCAAAAAGAGCTGCGTTATGGCGATCTGAAGATTTTAGACGTGGAAGGACTGCCCTATACAAGAGACTTCTCGATAGTTACCCGTTCTCCATTCCAAACAAAAGCCCTATCAGCCTTTCTGGAAATGTTGAAAAATCACAAAGGACTCACTGATTTCAAAATCTGATAAAATTTTATGGCCGGTAGGGGGTTCGGTCATCTGCTAACGTACGAATAAACTCACGAGTTCAGAAAACTGCCGTCAACAAAAGACAAAGAACGCAATTTCTCACTATTAGTGGAATTGCTTTTTTTAATGAATTCCCTTTTTTTGATAACTTTATCCATCAATAAAATATCCTTGAACTTCTTTTCATTCACTTTCCATTAGATTTCTACTTGTTCTGTTCAAGGAGACGTGGTAAATTGAGTAAAGTAATCTACAAATCGTAATAATTACTATTTGTATAATGGTGTGCTGTTATTCTGTAATGAAGGGGGAGTTTAACGTGTATAAATGGGTGATTGTTGGAGGCGGAATACAAGGCATAACGATGGCAACCTATTTGCTAAAACAAAAAAAGATCAGCAGTGAGGAATTATTAATCATTGATCCGCATTCGGAGCCTCTGGCAAATTGGCATCGCTGCACCCATACTATTTCAATGCCTTTTTTGCGTTCTCCGGGTGTTCATCATTTAGACGTGAATCCTTTCAGTCTTGATGCTTTTGTCAAACACAATGCGGAAAATGAAAGGACTTCATTTCTTGGACGATTCAAGCGGCCGTCACTTCTGCTTTTTGAAGATCATTGCAACCACTTGATTGAGGAGTTATCACTTAAGGAGCAGTGGCTGCAAGATGCAGTAAAAGCGATCACAAGAGCCGAATCAGGATGGCAGGTTCAGCTGCGGAATTCCGGTGCAGTGCATTGTGAGAATTTGGTGCTGGCGATTGGCAATAGCGAGAAACTCCGGTGGCCAGAATGGGCAACAGTTTTAAAAGCGACCTCCAAGGCGCCAATCCATCACATTTTTGATCCGCTTCTTCCAAATGTTGAAGATATGACAGGACCTTTCACGGTTATTGGAGGTGGAATCACTGCGGTTCATCTGACACTTAAATTGACTAAGATGTTTCCAGGACAAGTGACTTTATTAAAACGTCATCCATTTCGTGTCCATGACTTTGATAGTGACCCCGGTTGGCTCGGTCCCAAAAAACAAATCAACTTCCGCAAAACAGTGTCTCATCAAAATCGCCGGAATCTAATTACTCAAGCACAGCATAAAGGGTCGATTCCTCGGGATTTGTATATTAAAATGCTGCACAACAATCGGCAAAATGACCAACTCATTTTAAATGCAGAAGTTTACGCAGGAAAATTTGAGGGCAACAGAATAAAACTGTACGATCAAAGTGGAAATTTGATCAAGGAAACCGGCACTGTCCTGTTAGCCACAGGGTTCGAGGCAAGGTTGCCAGGAAAAGAATGGTTAACCCCAGTGATTAAAGAAAATCATTTACAGTGTGCAAGTTGCGGGTATCCAATCGTTACAGAAAATTTAGAGTGGGGACCGAACTTATATGTTATGGGCGGCTTAGCTGAACTCGAGATTGGTCCAATTGCCCGCAATATTTCAGGGGCTCGTCAAGCAGCTGAACGAATCCTGCAAACTTTGTAAATCAGCTCGGTTAGATTTATTGAAACTATTCTTTGTTGTTGGTGAAACTAGAAAGTTGTCTCTTAGAACAATAAGAGTTAGTTCATTGTCGTTGTTAAAGTGTTTGATCAGAAAAAATAATGTAACTATTATTTTTAGATTGTACTTGCAAAAATCACCAAAACATTATATGGTATAAAACGTAATCATTACGATTTATTAGATTTTACGAATGAATGCTATTTCAACTTGCATTCTATATACAGCTGGAAGGAGGAATACATAATGAGAGTGAACATCACATTAGCCTGCACAGAAACAGGCGAGCGAAATTACACGACTACAAAAAACAAGCGCAATAATCCAGAACGAATTGAATTGAAGAAATATTGTCCGCGGCTTAAAAAAGTTACACTGCATAGAGAAACAAAATAAAAAAATTTATTTTTTTACAAAGCGTAATTATTACTATTTAAGAGGAGAGAATCAAATGGCAAAAAAGTCTAAAGTAGCCAAACATAAAAAACAACAGAAGCTGGTAGCCCAGTATGCAGCATTGCGTCAAGAGCTGAAAGACAAAGGTGATTATGCCGCACTAAGCAAGTTGCCAAAAGACTCTTCGCCAACTCGGCTGAATAGCCGGTGTGAATTAACTGGCAGACCCAGAAGCTATATGCGGAAATTCAAAATATCCAGAATCGCGTTCCGTGAACTTGCACATAAAGGTCAGTTGCCGGGCGTCAAAAAAGCGAGCTGGTAAACCCTTGTAGTTTATAAAACAGCTCACTCCAGAAAAGCAAAGGGGCGGAGGAAATGAATGAACGATTAATGGATTTCTTATGGAAGAGTGAAGTAGAACGGCTTCCTGAAAGCAAAAAAAGATTGTATGAATTCATGATAGAAGCAGAAGATGCTTTGGCTGAGGAAGCTGTTTCGGCAGATGAGTTTTGCCAGCTTCTCCTAGAAAATTCACCTGTACACCTCGCGATGAACTATTTCGGACTGCCATATGACGACATCGTCCATACACTTATGAAAACCGAAGAAGAACTGCACACCAAAATCAATCTGCGCTTGAAAAAAGTAAAGTGGATAGACTTTACCGGTTTTTCCGAAGCGAAGACAGGCGACAACAGAAAAAACCAGCTGTTTTTGTTTATGTATTAAGAGAGCATTTAAAGGACTATGGGGCAAATTGGCTTTCTGAGTATATGGACAAAAATGTTGGAAAGGAGGATTTTCATGAAGAAGGGATTGTTATCAGTATTGACCCTGCTTTTACTCGCAGGTTGCGGAGCAGCTGAAGAAACCAGTTCTACTGAGTCAACTGGTCAAAATGGTCAGTCATCAGAGCAACTTGAGGTTTTTGCTACTGTTTATCCTTTAGCTTATTTCGCAGAGCGGATTGGCGGGGAGCGTGTGAATGTCCAATCGATTTACCCCCCTGGATCCAATGCACACACTTTCGAACCCACACAGCAAGACATGATCGAACTAGCAGAAGCCGATGTTTTATTTTATATCGGTTTAGATATGGAGGGGTTTGTCGACAGCGCTAAAGGATCATTGAAAAACGAAAATGTAGACTTTATCGCCACTTCTGACGGAATACCCAAGGCCAATCTCGGCGAAGGGCATTCTCATGATCACGAGGATGAGATAGATGAGCATGATCATGAAGAAGGTAAAAAAGAAGAGCACGATCATCATCATGATGAGGGCACAGAAAATCATAGTCATGAGCACGAAGAAGGCTCAGATGAAACCGAACATGAACATGCGGAAGAAGAACATGGCCACGAGTATGGCGCAGTAGATCCCCATGTCTGGATTTCACCGGTATTGAGCCAGAATTTGGCTGAATCAATAAAAAATGAATTTATTGAACGTGACTCCGAAAATGCTGAAGAATATGAAGCTGACTACAAAGAACTTGTCCAAGAACTGAAAGCACTTGATCAATCATTCACTGATATCGCTAGAAAGGCCAGCCAGAAAACCTTCTTTGTCTCCCATGAAGCATTCGGATACATCGCGGAACCGTATGGTCTTGAACAAGTGGCAGTTGCTGGATTAAATAGTGAAGATGAACCTTCACAAAAAGAGTTAACCCAAATCGTTGGACTCGCGAAAGAAAAAAACATTCAATACATCGCTTTTGAACAGAATGTTTCTTCCCGGATATCCGAAGTGATCCAGAAGGAAATCGGGGCTGAAGCTGTTCAATTACACAATTTAAGTGTCTTGACTCAGAAAGATGTTGATAATGAGGAAACCTATTTTACATTGATGGAAGAAAATTTGGATACATTTGAAAAAATGTTGAATTAATAGTGAAAGGTATAATTTTTGGATAATCCTCACAGTGTCTTAAAGGAAGTGTGTTCGTAAAAGTGATTGGAAATTAAAGAACGTTCGTAAACTGTTGTGACACGTTTACGAACGTTTTTTTAACCGTTTTATAGCTCTTTTTAAAGCGTTCGTAAATGTGTACTTTATTTAGATTAGTGTTTTTTTTAAGAAAGAGCTAATGAAATAGTGGATCGAATAAGAGGTAAATAATGGTATAATCCTCTGGAGAGATTAAAAGAAGGAATATTCTTGAAGTTTAACAGAATTTGAGGAGTGTGCATTATGAAAACAAAACTGCAACAAATGACAGAAGAAGAATTTGATCAATATTTGGCATATTTTATACCTGACTATGCTAAAGACTTATCGGAAAACTTTGTGATCCCCTTAGAAAAGGCAATGAAAGAATCAAAAGATTTAATGGAACAATTACTTCCAAATAAACAAAAATCAGCAGGTCAATTAGTTTACAATATTTATTCAATTGACGAAGATAAAACAATTGGAGTGATCTGGTACAGCATTCAAACCGAAAGTAACAAAGCTTATATCTATCATATTTTAATCAAGGAAGAGTTTAGAAAGAAAGGGTTCGCTACCTTCGTATTGCAAGAATTAGAAGAAACGATGAAAAATACCGGAATTACCTCTATGGGGTTAAATGTTTTTGGCAAAAATCCTCTTGCTTATAAACTTTATGAAAAACTTGGCTATCAAACGCAATCAACGACAATGGGGAAAAGAATCTAAAATAAGAAGTGATGAATTCATTAAACCCTGTATACCTGACAATCCTGAGGGGCTAACAAAAGATTTAGTAGTGAAACTTATTGAAAGATCGATTTACATATCATCAATTTATTAGAAGCAACTTGAAACAGAGGTTGATAGAATGGAAGAAATGAAAAAAACGATTGTCATTGCAATTGCCAGTATTTCAGGCGGCGGAAAAACAACCATTGTTGAAAAGTTGAATGCAGAATTACCAAATTCTGAAGCGCTGTACTTTGATGAGTATGATCTGGAAGGCCCTGAAAGCGTAATAGATTGGATGAATCGGGGATCTAATTATAACGAATGGAATCTTACTCCTTTTGTGAAGGACTTAGAAAAATTATTGACTAAATCACTCGATTACATTGTGTTGGATTTTCCATTTTCCTACCACCATGTTCAAACCCATTCTTTCATCAGTTTTTCCGTCTTTATCGATACGCCTTTGGATATTGCACTGGCACGTCGAACAATCAGGGACTTTCAATATAGCTCAACTGAAAATATTGTAGAAGCTATGAAACACTATAATTCGGATGGGAGACAGGCTTATCTGGAGATGTTACATACGATTAAGCCAAGTGCTGACTTCATTGTAGATGGATCTCAATCAGTAACTAGAATTGTGAGTTTAATATCAGAAAAAGTATAAAGATGTCTTCTATAAGAATAGTTGGTTTACATATGAGGGATTATTAAAAGCAGATGGTAAACAAAGAGGGAGAGAGGCTGGTCAAGCACATAATCTCTCTCTTTTTTGTCTGTAAACTTGTACTTTTACGAACGGTTCAATACTAATTTAAAAGGAAGTAGCAGTTTAAATAATAAAAGGAAATGAAGAGGATAATACCGCTTCATTCCTTTCATTTCTTTACCTAGGAAATTTATTACTGAACGAACTCAAAAGACTATAAAATCATTACTCAGAAAAATTAAAATAGTTAAGTTGAAAAATGGTACAATATAGGAGATATCAACAAGTAGGAGGAAATGACATGATAAATTACAACGGACGCACATTTGTTTCGACTGAAAATACTGCTAATGGAGAAGTTTCTTCAAAAACCTTATTTGAATATAAGCAAGAAGGTGATATTATATCGGCAAATTACAGCGGTGGAGAAATCATACAGGGGACTTTAATTGGATTGGTCAATGAAAATGGCAGCTTAGAGTTCAGATATAACCAGATAAATATTAAGAACGAGATTAGAGGAGGAAAATGCTTGTCTACTCCTGAAGTTTTGTCCGACGGAAGAATTAAACTTTATGAGCAATGGCAGTGGAACGATGATGAAGCGACTGAGGGAAGTTCGGTGATTGAAGAAGTTATTGTGTGATCCTCCTAAATTTGTATGGGATTTTTACTATTTGATAATACGGTGTCTTCAATAATTTAAGTCCTGTTCTCTCATTACATACTTTTATGAATTAAAATCTCAGATTTTCAAAGTTCAAAGGTGTACTTACTAATAATCTTTAATAGTTTACATATCCCGAATTATCGGCAGTCTATAAAAGAGAACTGTAGAAGATGCTGGCCTGCAACATCTTCTTTTTTATTTTTCTGGCAACCTTTTACTGAAAAAGAAGATGCATGATTGATCGGACTCTCATAATCAGAAACGACTTACCGGAGTTTTCTTGTTTTTCTATGAAGTATAGCCTCGGTTAAACCACTTAATGTTCCACCGACAGTTCTGTTTAACATGTACTCAGGATCGAAATAGTTGATGTACTCGTTTTCGAAACTTTGAAAGTCATTAGTTACATAGGCGAATATTCTAGTAGTATCGTAGGCTCTGAAACTGTCTATTGATAAAATTGAGTCGTCTATTCCTCCGAATATTAAGCGGTCGAATTGCTTTTGTGCACTCCAATGCACTCGGATACGTCTTGTTATATCTCCACTTATACCAATATATACTTGAGAGTATTCATCCAGTACCATGACGTAGTATCCAGGAGAACCTTTTAAAAGAGAAAGGTCGATAAATTCATTAAATACTTTAGTTTTATCAAGAAACCGCGTAAGTTCTTCGTTAAATTCCTGTTTAGACAATAAATGATAATACTCCATATTCAAGTCAAAGTTTTCCAAGCAGTCTTTAGTATGCAATTTTATATATGACTCAGGGTAAATCTCTCTTGTACCAAATGAGCTTTTATTGCTTGCTCTTATATAATTTTCTCTTGTTAGCTTTAATCCACCGGATTTCTCCATAAGTTGTAAACCTAAATGGAGTGGCATGAGTTAATTCTCCTCGTTTCATATTTTCCATATTATATCTTACAGGATTTTGAATATGTGAGAAATCGAAAACTGGACCAAGAAAAAACTAAAACGAAACGGCAGCAGAAAGAAAATAGCCAGCTGAAACAAGAAAATCTGGAATTCGCTAACTCACAGATAGGTAACTCGTTAGAAACTTCACCATGAGGTCTTTATATTTATCTTCTAACGTTTTGTTTTCGTCCGATAACCGGCGTTATGTTAACTTTAGGTGTATTGACTATACAAAATAGTTCAGCGATCAATTCGAAGGTTTGTGGATGTAGATAATCGAGTTTCTTATTAAGCTAACGGGGCAGTTAGTTAAACAAGAAAATGTTATGGAGGTAGATTTTATGTATTCTAATTATGAATGTTTTATTGATATTCAATTTGACGGCGGAGATATTCAAATTGACGTTTCGGATGATATACAGTTATTTAGTTTTAAATCTGGTATAGGTTTTGTTGCAGTCCCACATTTACTTTCAACGCTTTCTTTACTTTATAAGGAAGAAATTAGTGAGGCACAATTGGATTGTCATGGAAACTCTGATTACTATATATTTTCCAGATACGGTACCAACCTTCTAATCGAACATAACGAACAACATCTGGAAAGTACTGTGTTTAACTATCAATTTAAGCTAAGAGAATATATGAAAGCTCTTGATACAGGATTTCAAAAGTAGCTGCAACAACTTGAGAAGGAAGGAATATTCCCTTTAAAAACTCAAGAATTTGGTCATCCATTAGGTGATGATGTATTAAATGCTTTTTCTGATTTTTCATCACTTTTAAACCGTTAATTTTATCAAAATTGGAAGAGAAAACCTGATAGTGCCCAGTTTACACCACTCCAAAATCGGGGTAGGGAAAGGGAGTCACTTGTCGTCTTCGAATGTAAAAACAAATAGACAAAAATGAAAAAACAGCAATAATTCGTTCGGAAAATCAGCTTGAAATAGAAGACCAGTCGCGAACGTTCTTTTTCTGTTTTTCTTACATTTTAGCCTTTCAGTATTTCATATACTTTCTCTAATTCTTCTATTTCCTCTGAATACCATTGATTCTGATGTATTACCTTAAGGAGTTCATTTGTACTTTGCAGTAAACTTTCGATCATCTGCGAAATATTTACAGTACATGTATGTTCTATTTCTGAAGAAGACAACTTTTCATGAATAAATGCTAATGCTGCAATTTCATCATTAATTTTAATAACTTTTACTGCGAAAGAACCATCCATAAAATCTAGCTCTTCTATAATTTTCGATTTGCTATTTTTTATACGAATGAGCGAATTATGCCACCAAGTCAACACAATAACAATAAAATCATTCCAGTTTTCCTCAGGAAAGAAGAAGTTCTCACTTCTTATAGAAAAGTATATTTCTCCAGTTACCTGTCTACGGAACTCTAAGTTATCTTTATTAGTATGTACGAGAAATTCAGAAAACGGCATATTATTCCTCCTAGTTTATGCGATTGGCAGTTTCTATATCTTTAGCTTTGTGTTTATATACATTTCTATTTTTATTTGGCCAGATTTTCCTTATATTCTCACTCGATCGTCTTGTATTTTTTTCAATCCAGTTATTAGATTTTCTCCTTTTTTAATTACTTCTGATAACCTGTGATATGTAAACTCAGTTCTTAACGACGATTCCTTTTAATGATATCTAGTTTTAGGCTCCTCCAACTATTATAAGACTAAAACTGAGATGAAGAATAATACTTGCTATGCTAATTGCGGCCAGCGTATTTCTTACTTTCCCTTTGACTCCCAAAAGCCCCAACAAGAGCGAAATAATGGCAAATATTAAGGGGAAAAATACAGGCACGACTGAAGGAGTAATACCAAATACAAAAAAGCTATCGGTAAAAAGAGCAGTAAAAGGTTGCAAGTACGATAGTAAAAGAAAAAGTCCTGAACCTACAGATAAAATCCTTTTGGTCATGACAATCCTCCTCTTATATTTCTTAATAGATACGATGAATTAAATCAGTTCTATTCAAGAAAACAGTAAAGCAGTCTTCTTGTAGCCTGCTTTACTGTTCTTAATATCATAGGTCGCCAAATTAACTGAATTCTCTTATTACTAACAAAATACCAAAATATGTTATAAATAAGCTACCAACAACTATAAAAATTTTCATTAACCAGAAATTGATGACGGGGGTAAAAAGACCATCTCTGAAGATGGCAAAATCGTCGGTATTTAAGAACCGATCTTTCCGAATATAAAAAAATGACATATAAACGGCGATAAAACAAATAATTAAAAATAAAATTGACCCTAATTGATCTCCTGACATTTTTCTCCTCCTCCAAAAGAATTTGACTTAACCGATTTTTTTAGGTTTGTTGGCTAGTTGTATATCTAAGTGCACTACATATTATTCCATATCCTCCCTATTTTCTCCTTTAACTTTTGTAACGGGTTATTTTTAGATAAGAATTAACAGGACTTTTAAATTTGAGAAAGAAGATGCACGAACGATTGTACTTTTATAACATGGAATCAAAGAGGCGGTGAGCAACTGATGATGACACCTAGTGAAGTTTGCAAGCAATTGAATATTTCTTCTTCGATGTTAAGAAAATACAGCCTTCGCTTCGAATCTGAAGGTATTCTCTTCCAAAGAAACAAAAGTAACAGCCGAATTTACACCGTCACAGAGGTCGCGGCGCTAAGGGAGTCTGTGACGGTCACGAAAAGCGGTGACATAACGTTCGAGAATGCTGTCAGGGAAGCTGCTAAGGGGTTAAAAGGCGCATCTACAATAACGCCAGAAAGGCGTCACAAGCACACCGCCTCGGCGTCATGACGACGTCGCGGCATCCGTTGTTTTGAAGAAATTGGAAGTCCTTGAAGAAGAGAACCGAAGTTTGAAAGAAGAGATGCGAAAACGTGACTCTTTGTTTGTGGAAGCCTTAGAAGAGATGAAGCATAAATTAGATCGGATAGAAGACCATCAGAAGCAACTAGCTGCACCAACGTCCGAAGAACCAAAGATAGATGCTTTAGAATCATCTTCACAGCAGGAAGAAAGCGAACCTGAGAAAGTAACGCCTAAAAAAGACACCCGAAGTTTGTGGGCTAGAATCTGGAACAAATAAAGGTCGCTATTTCAGCGGAAACGAATGTAACTTAAGTGCAGTTAAGTTACATTCAACCCATAGCACTGGCTATGTTTTTGAAATTAAAGTTTAAAAGTGAGGGTGCAACGTATGGAATACAGTGGCGGTTATTTTCTTCTGTCTGCAGCAAGCACCAATCAAGCTTATTATCTTAAACCAGTAGTGAACGGTGATTTTTACGTCGAAAAGCTGATTTCGGTGGACGAAAAAGTGGGTGGTGTCTTTCCCAATCTCTTCGACATTTGGGCGAATCGAAAAACCGAAAGACCGACACCGGTTTTATCTAACCAGGTGCTGGACAAGGTATTGGTATCCATGGTGTTCGGAACGTTGAAGGAAGCATTGGAGGGCTTCCGGGAAGCGAAGCCTCAAGATCCATCCGTTATCTTGATAGGGATCAGTCTGGATGAGAAGCACCTTCTGGACTTTCACGACTGGAGGGATCATAGCAATAACGAAAACGGCGAAGGAGTCGTCCTTTGCTTGGAGAAAAAGCAGCCAGCCAGCAGGGAAGGGATATTCGCCGGCTACGACATTGCGGGGTATGAACTGGGTGGGAGGTTCCTTTCTTTCCTGGGTAATGACTTGCTCCAGGATTACCTGGCTTTTAATCCTAACCTTTCCATCAATAAATTCGGTTTGTTTCCAGAGCAGCAAACAGTTGAAGAGCTAGCCTGCTATACGAATAATGTTCTCAAGGACCTGGTTGGGGCGGAAGAAGATTTGATGTGGCTGCCGTGGAAAATCACAGTTTATGAAGGTCTCTAAATTAAAATTTCCTAGTTATTTAAAAGCTATATACTTACCTTAATCGAATGTAACTTATTGTGATTAAGTTACATTCAAAACCCGTGATAGCAACTATAAAAACAGATGGAAATATTGAAAATACGCTGCCTAATTCCTGAATTGAAGGGACATGATCTTGATGTATTTGAAAGAAGAAACGCTTTTCAGCAGTACCCAGTGGCCCATTATTGATGCAGATTGCAAGGGCAATTTGGTGATTGTTCTGTTGAAAGATAAGGGAGAAAATATGGTCCAGTTAAACGGCGAAACAATTTTTACGGGCCCAACTGGATTTTCTAAAATCCGTTTTACAACCGAACATTTCTGTCTCTTGAACCACACGACCTTATCTTTTTATACCCTGACAGGGGAATTTGTTTTTGAATGCGAGGTCGGCAGCGATGTCTTTGAATTATTCCCTTATCGACAAGGCGTGCTGTGTATTTATGGCGACGAAGGCGTGTTCGGCAAGAAGCTCGGCAAAAACCGATTAATTTACGCTGCACCCTTTCAGCAGCCAGAATCCTACTACGACATCGCTATCCAGAACCAGCTGTTATATGAGTCTCTTTTTGCTCGTTATAAACCCTATGCCTGCCTTGGTTTTAGTATGGAAACCAATGAGCTGTTCTTCTTAGACGCGCAGCTAAAAAGAGAAAGAACAATGAACGTTCCTTTTGATGCGGGCAATGTCATCGCGTTTGCCCTTACCTATGAATTTGGGGTGTTTCTTGAAGAAAATAAGCTGTGGTTATGGGAATTTGAAACAACGGGACAGGTTTCGGAATATCCTGGAGCGTTCGCCTATACTACCAGAGCGATTTTTTCTCGCCATGAGTATTTATTTCTGGCTGTTTCGGAACATGAAGTACAGGTTTTCAAACCAATCGTGAACCGTTATTTATAAAGTCAAATACCCGAAAAAAATATAATGGATAGAATCATAAATCGGATTGTGAATGTAACTTAATAGTAATTATGTTACATTCACAATCCTATTTTCAGAGAAGTAATTATCAGATGCTCACACGCGTTTTCATCACAGAAAATCACTATAACGATTTTGAGGAGTTGCTGCAACAGGAATAGGGCAACGAGTCTCCAGCCTGGGATGGGTCTGTATTCGGATGAACAGCCGATAGGGAATTCAAGAAAATTTCTACTCAGTTTGAATGTAACTTAACTCCAATTAAGTTACATTCAATCTCCCAGTTTTATGCGCTTTATTAGTAAATCCATCGAAACTGATTTCATTAGAAAAAATGATACATTCAAAAGGTGGGGCTATAAGGGTTTACAACCCGCATTTCAAAAGGATCTTTGTTTACCTATCAAGAGTTGTCGAAAGAAATAACATGTAAACCTGGTTTTGGAATTATTTGTGCTGTTATTAACTAGTTTAGTATTTCAACAAAACAATCGCTGCTTGTGACGCGAATGCAGGAACACCTTATAATTGGAGGTAGGATGCTTATGAGCAACATAAACACCCAAGCGTTATGAAGGTATCTGAAAAACAAAAAATAATCTTTGTTTTAGTGCTGGCAATCCTTGCCTTTATCTACTCCATTGCAGATATCATCTACCAAATACAGTTAGATATATCTCCGAGACCGTCTTCCTGGTATGTGTTTATTTATAGCCTTTTCATTATTATTGTGTTACTAATCGTTGATATTAAAGGAATGGAATAAAATTGAATAGACTAGAAATTACCTTTCTGATTATTAGCGGAAAGGCATTTATGTATTTTCTTGACGAGCACTGAAATGGCTTTAGCAGAAAAAACTGACTGGTTAATAATTAGTATTTAAAGTATTACTTTCCAAGCTTCGTAAGCTCTCATTTGAAAAGGATCAGGTTTACATATGACCGCTTATCGGAAGAGAGGGAACTTAGTATAAAGTTCCCTCTCTTTTTTGTTTGTGAAAGTGTACTTTTACCAACGGCTTCACCATTGAATAGAAAAAATTAAGAGCATAAGAATAAATTTTATCAGATTGATGTGTGAACATACCGGAATAGTGAATTTTGTCAGATTATTAATATATTCTAAAAAATTTTTTCATTTTTTAGCTAAAAGTATATTTTTTTATATACTTAGTATAAGTTTACTTTACTTTTATAAATGAATAATTTATAATTTAGTTCAAGAGGTGATGATTATGAAGAAAGATTTTGGTGATGCGATATCCAATAAAGTTTATGAATATCGAGTACTTGCCAGAATGTCTCAGCAAGAATTAGCGGAAAAGGTCGGGGTTTCCAAACAAACCATCTTTGTTATGGAAAAAGGAAATTATGTTCCGACTCTGTTGTTGGCTTTTCGAATTGCCGATTTTTTTGATGTTGATGTAAACGCTATTTTTACTTATGTGAAAGGAAATGATCAGAATGATAACTAATTCTATCTCAGACATCCATAACGCTATTTTTAACCCTTTAAGGTCCTGGGCTGAACAATCTACGGGAAATTGGAACATGCTTATTGGAGTTGGTTTTTTACTGGTTATGGGGAGTGCAATTTTTCTCTATGCAGTTTATAGGAAGATTGGAGAAGGTGACGAACGGACAAATCAAATCTTTTTAAAAAGTAGTTTTTATATGCTGGGAGCGATCATATTGTGTGACATGATTTTTCCTAAAGAGTATATGTGGACCATTTTTTTCCTTTTCAAATATACACTGGCGTTTTTAGCAGCTGGAATTTACCTGGCAGTCCAATATAAAAAGGATTTTGCATAACGGAAAGTCGAGGAGCGAAACCCACCCTTGAATCGAGCAGGAGAATGCTTACTCAATAAAAAAAAGGAGTAAGAGATAGTAAGTAACAAGAGTTTACATCTCATCGAGTTATCGGAAGGAATGAAGCCGAACGTTGGTTTCTTTCTCTCCTTTAATTCGTACAAGTGTACTTTTACGAATGGTGCTATTTAATTAACAATATTTAGAATAAACTGGATAAACTTCGCGAGAGATGATACGCTTACTTTAGATATTCCGAAAACTGAATATAAAAACACTAGGGGAGTCTTTTAAGACTGAGATGGAGCAATCCGGACCCTTTGAACCTGATCTAGTTGAAACTAGCGTAGGGAAGTGGTTGCTATGTATTTTATCTATTCCTAAAATATATCCAAAACCACTCCATCGCTGGAGTGGTTTTTTTATTTGGCAGTTATTTTTTTGTGCGCTAGGGATGGAGTGAAGGAGAAAATACATGAAAACTAAAAAGTTGCATATTATCTCAACAGGAAGGCAAAAACCGGAACAATTAGCAGATATTATCGGCAGGATTCATTTTGACATCGATTTCATTCATCTTCGTGAAAAAACGAAAACAGCAAAAGAAGTATATGAAATGGTGGAGCTTTTAACAAGCAAAAATGTTCCTCTTTCAAAAATAATAATTAATGACCGGGCGGATGTTGCCTATGTTTCAAATGTGAAAGGAGTGCACTTAGCCTTTCATTCATTGCCTGTTGAAGTTGTAAAACAAAAATTTGAAGATTTGACAGTTGGCTGTTCCGTCCATTCCCTTGAAGAAGCACAAATTGCCGAGCAGCAAGGTGCTGATTATGTGATTTTTGGCCATGTCTATTCAACTCAATCAAAACCTGGACTAATTCCGAAAGGATTGGAACAGTTGAGATCCATTTCTGAATCAATTTCTATCCCCGTCATAGCGATTGGTGGAATAAAATCGACTAATAGTAGGGATGTAATCGAAGCGGGAGCAAAAGGAATCGCTGTATTGTCGGGGATATTGGAAGCGGAAGACCCATTGGAGGCGGTCCAGCAATACCGTTCCTATTTATCAAGATGATATTTGTACTTTCAACGGTTAAGGGGAGATGTTAATGAAAAAAACATACGATGCCATTGTAATCGGCGGCGGAGTCAACGGCGGAGCAATAGCTTTTAATTTGGCGAAAAGAGGAATGAAGGTTTTGTTACTGGAAAAAGACGGGCTTGCAAGTAAAGCATCTGGAGCGGCAGCTGGGATGCTGGGCGCCCAAGCTGAGTTGGATGGAGAGGGGCCGCTTTTTCAATTAGCCAGAACGAGCAGGGGGATGTTCACCGATTTAGCAGATGAACTGAAAATGACGAGCGGTATTGATATTGGACTTGTGAATAAGGGGATGTTAAGGCTTGCCTTAACTGACTGGGAGCAGCAGGAGCACCATCGAATCAGTGAAATCCATAAACAGAATGGGGAATTAGCGGAGTTGCTTACAGGCGAAGAAGCGAGAAAAAGAGAGCCCGCATTGTCTAACGAGGTAATTGGCGCCATGTATCTTGAAAAAGATGGCCAAGTAGCAGCTCTCCAGCTGGCTTTAGGATTTTTAAAATCTGCCTCAGCACTTGGCTGCGTGATTAAAGAATATGTAGAAGTTCATTCCTTTCATTTCTCAAATGGAAAAGTTACAGGCGTCGCTACGAATGAAGGCGATTTTATGAGCAGCAACGTTGTAGTAACAGGAGGGGCTTGGAGCGAGAAGCTGTTGATGAAGATAGGCTTACAGCTAAAAATGTATCCTGTGAAAGGCGAGTGCTTTTCTGTTCGGACAGAGGTTCCCTTATTATCTAGCACAATTTTCACGCCAGGTTGCTACCTTGTTCCAAAAAAAGGCGGAAGAATCATTGTAGGTGCAACCGTCATACCGAATACATTCAATCAACAAGTCACTGTAGAAGGAATTTCTTTATTGATGGGGAATGCAAAAAAACTGGTGCCTTCCATATCGCTAGCCGAGTGGGAAGGTGCTTGGGCCGGAATTCGTCCGCAAACGGCTGATGGCTTGCCTTATCTTGGTGAACATCCCGATTATAGAGGTTTATTTATAGCAACAGGCCATTACAGAAATGGAATTTTGCTGTCGCCGATAACCGGAGAGGTAATGGCTGATTTAATTGAAGGGAAATCTCCTTCAGCTGATATTTCTTCTTTTCGCATTGATCGAACGACTAAAGAAGCAAATCCACTAAGGAGGTGATGAAAGTGAATTTGACAGTTAATGGAGAACAAGTAGTAATCCCTAACACAGTGAAAACGGTGGCAGAATTACTGCAGCATTTTGAACTGAATCAAAAAGTAGTCATTGTTGAAAGAAATGCTGAGATATTGGAAAAAGCGAAACATACAGATACCCAGGTTTCTCATGGAGATAAAATCGAATTAGTACATTTTGTAGGAGGCGGATGAACATGTTGAAAATAGGCGAATATGAATTTACATCAAGGTTATTATTGGGTACGGGCAAGTATCCTAATTTTATTATCCAAAAAGAGGCGGTGGATGTCTCGGGAACAGAGATACTGACGTTTTCGGTCCGTCGAATGAATATATTTGAGGCCAGTCAGCCAAATTTTCTGGAGAATTTGGATGTAGCAAAGTACACGTTACTTCCAAATACAGCCGGTGCCAAGACCGCTGAAGAGGCAGTCCGGATTGCAAAATTGGCTAAGGCCTCAGGTCTTTGCGACATGATTAAAGTAGAAGTGATCGGCTGCCAAAAAACGTTGCTGCCGGACCCAGTTGAAACATTAAAAGCATCAGAAGAACTATTAAAAGAAGGATTTACAGTCTTGCCCTATACATCCGACGATGTTCTGCTGGCAAGACGTCTCGAGGAGTTAGGCTGTCACGCTATTATGCCTGGTGCATCTCCGATTGGATCTGGCCAAGGAATAATCAATCCATTGAATCTTTCCTTCATCATCGAACAGGCAAGTGTTCCTGTGATCGTTGATGCCGGCATTGGAACACCTTCTGATGCTGCTGTTGCAATGGAAATGGGAGCGGCCGGAGTTTTGCTGAATACCGCTGTATCTGGTGCGAAAGATCCGGTGAAAATGGCGGAAGCTATGAAGCTGGCAGTTGAGGCAGGCAAACTCGGATTTGAAGCAGGGCGGATTCCGAAGAAACGGTATGCTACTGCCAGCAGTCCGCTTGAAGGGATGAGCATCAGTTGAACGGACGGTACTCTCGACAGGAGCTTTTTGAACCGATAGGGATAGAAGGGCAAGCAAAATTGAAGGAAAAGCATGTCTTAGTTGTCGGAGCTGGCGCATTGGGAACTGGCAGTGCCGAAATGCTTGTTCGGGCAGGAATAGGTAAACTGACTATCGTTGACCGGGACTATGTAGAGTGGAGCAACCTTCAGCGCCAGCAGCTTTATACCGAAGAGGAGGCGGAACAACGGACCCCAAAAGCAGTTGCGGCTAAAAAACGACTAACGGCTATTAACTCTGAGGTGGAAATCCATTGTCATGTCATGGATGTCTCAGTCGAAGAAATGGAGCAATTGGTGGAAGACGTTGATTTGATTCTTGATGCAAGCGACAATTTTGATATCCGGATGATTATCAATGATATTTCCCAAAAAAATCTGATCCCTTGGATTTACAGTGCATGTGTTGGAAGTTATGGTATCAGCTATACAATCATTCCGGGAGATACACCGTGTCTGAATTGCCTGCTGGAGAGTGTACCGATGGGAGGCGTAACTTGTGATACGGTGGGGATCATCAGCCCTGCTGTCCAAATGGTCCTGTCTTTTCAAATTTCAGAGGCCTTAAAAATTTTGGTCGAAGATAGACTTCATTTAAGAAACAAGCTGGTCTCCTTCGATCTATGGAAAAACCATCAATCATCTATCAACGTCGATAAGATTAAAAAAGAAGATTGCCCTTCTTGCGGGGCGGAGCGTTCTTATCCTTATCTTTCTTTCTCAAACCAAACAAAAACTGCCGTTTTATGCGGTAGGGATACGGTTCAGATCCGTCCTTCCCAACCGATAGACAGAGACTTAGAAAGCTTGGAGAAAGCCTTGTCCAGACAGCCAGGAAAGGTTTCACGCAATCCATATCTGCTATCTTTCTCGACCGCAGCGCATCGCCTTGTCATTTTTAAGGATGGCCGTGTTTTAATTCATGGAACGAAAAGCATTTCTGAAGCTAAAACTTTATACCACCGTTATATAGGTTAATGTGCCTTTATCGTAATTTTTATTGAGGTTGTGCATTTTATTATTTATCTATCAACTTTTTTAAAAGTTTAGGGAAGTTAAAAATTAGGAGTGATTAAATATGAACAGAACAGTATTAGTAACAGGCAGTAGCAGAGGTTTGGGAGCCTCAATTGTAAAAACATTGGCACAACAAGGGTTTAAAGTGGTTATCAACTACTATAAGAGCGAAGGCGCCGCTGAAGAGCTTGTTTCTGAGCTCGGAAAGGAGAATGCTATTGCAATTTGTGCCGATGTCACAAATCGTAAAGAAGTTGATGCCTTGGTAAAGAAAGCAACGGAATATTTCGGTCAAATAGATGTTGTAGTCAACAACGCATTGGTAGACTTCAAATTTGATCCAAACAAACAGAAATCCTTTACTGAACTTACTTGGGAGGATTACCAAAAACAGCTAGATGGTACTCTAAAGGCTGCATTTAATGTCGTTCAAAGCGTGATGCCACAATTTATGGAAAGACAAAATGGAAGCATTATAAGTATCGGTACCAATTTATATCAAAATCCTGTGGTACCTTACCATGAATATACAACAGCTAAGGCTGGATTAATTGGTTTTACCCGCAATCTCGCTTCGGAACTGGGCCAGTACGGCATAAAAGCAAATGTAGTTTCAGGTGGCTTATTGAAAACGACCGATGCCAGTTCTGTTACAACCCCGGAAGTATTCGATTTAATTGCTCAATCAACGCCATTGAAGAAAGTGACGACTCCTGAAGATGTAGCCAATATGGTCGCTTATTTATCTTCAGAGTATGCGGATGGTATTACAGGTCAGAATATTACTGTAGATGGTGGGTTGACAATGAACTAGGAACTTCACTTAAAAAAGAATATTTAAAACAGTCAATCATGACATACATTGAGGTGTAACAATGAAAAAAAATCAAGGCAAACAACTACACTTAGGTGTTTTGCTGTATGGATGTGGACATCATCAAGCTGCTTGGTTAATGCCTGATTCGAGCGTGGAACGCATTGGAGACATTTCCTACTATCAATCCTTAGCACAGTTAGCCGAAACGGGTTGCTTTGATGCAGTTTTTTTTGCCGACAATCAATCATTCCCAGCTAACGATGTCAATGAAATGCCAGCATTTTGGCTAGATCCAATAGTCAGTTTAACCGCTATTTCTCAAGTGACAAATTATGTTGGATTAGTTTCTACAATCTCAAGCACCTTTTCGAATCCTTTCACTGCTTCAAGACAACTGTTAAGCCTAGACCATATTACAAATGGACGTGTTGGGTGGAATCTTGTTACCTCAATGACGAATTGGGAAGCATTAAATCATAGTATGAAAGAACTGCCTTCTCATGATGAACGGTATGAAAAAGCTGAAGAATTTGCTGCCTTGATGAATAAGTTATTTCTATCCTGGGACAGTAATGAGTTTTTATCTAATCGATCAGAAAGACAGTTGATCAACCCTGTAAATATACGGCCTGTTAACCATAATGGTACCTATTTTAAAGTAAAGGGCCCATCCACAACGCCAAGAAGCCCACAAGGAAAACCAGTTGCAATGCAAGCAGGGGCCTCTAGACAAGGTATTGCATTAGCCTCGAAATATGCAGATGCAGTCTATTCAGTATCATGGAACTTAAACCAAGCAAAAAAGTTCCGCGAAAAGTTGGATGAACAAGTCAAGCAAAACAAAGGCTTCGATCGCCACATTAAAGTATTCCCAGGATTAGTCACGTATGTAGGTCGTACTCATGAAGAAGCACTTGCAAAAAAATCCGCTTTAGATGAGAAATTACCTGTAGAAACGGCTTTAAAACGATTGAGTTTTTTTCTTCAACAAGATTGTTCTAAGTGGGAAATCGAAAAAAAAGTACCTCCATTGCCCTCGGCAGAAGAATTTACAGGTCCAGTTGGACGATACGAAACCATACTGGAAATTATTCATGATACGCAACCTACAGTAAAAGAACTGTTAGGATATCTTAATGCAGGCGGTGGGCATTTCACGCTCATTGGTACTCCCGAGGAAATTGTAGATCAGATGGAAGTATGGTTAGAGGCGGGTGTAGCTGACGGATTTAATCTTATGCCTCCTACATTACCGGACAGTTTAGAGGACTTTGTGGAACTCATTGTTCCTGAAATGCAAAAAAGAGACATCTTCAGAAAACAATATGATGGAAATACTTTTCGCGAGCATTTAGGATTATTAGTATGAAGTGACTGAAATAGAGGCAGAGGTAGTTTTAAACGGCTAAGCTAGCGGATATACGAGTCTTTACTGCAAAATTAAACAAGTGTGAAAGATGCTTTGGGAGCGACATTTTTGAATACCATTTTCTACAATTTTCACCTGACAAAACAATTTTCTAGTGAAGTAGTTGGGTTACATATGACCGAATTATCGGAAGCTGTTTAAATACAAAGAGAGAGAAGAAGCTAATCAAAGCACACCTTCTCTCTCTTTTGTCTGTAAAAGTGTACTGTTACGAACACTTTGAAAGGAGACGTAATTGACGTAACAGATTGCGAATCGGCTATTCGAAGGAAAACTCTGCTTCAAGACCTTCTGCCGCTAAATTTACGAGAGGTTACTTGTGGTCTCCTTAATAAGTGCTCCGGCAAAAGGACAAGAGAAATAAAAGAGTGTCTTTTAATAAGGCACTTACGAATACTCTTTAATAACCTTGAAATTTTTTTAAGAAAAGACCGCTAAAAAAGAGAATCAATTTATTAATGAACGTTATAGATGCAAAGACTAATCCTGCAAAACTGCCCCAATACCGTCACCCGAATAGTTTTCGATTATATTAAGAGTAAATAGATAGCTGATAAGTGAGATTCCGATTATAGTTACAGCGCCAGAACTTAACCATTTATTCGGATTAGAACCGGCTATTTTTCTTACTTAAAAATTTAATAAGACAAGAATTACTCCCATGAACAAAATTGACATGTAAAGTGCCTACTTTTCTAACAAACTTAATGAAGCTTACTTTTCATTCTATTTTACTTATATAAGTTAACCAATCCTTGTTTCTAATAAAATTAACTGGGTTTGGATTGTTTTTCTACAGTTTCTCCACAGTTTCTCGATAAAAGTTTTATAAATTGAAAGCTAAAGAATTGGCTCAACTGTAAGATTTTAATTCAAGAACTAGAGGAGGTTTTTTATGTTTCCGAAAAACCAAAATGGGCAATATTTATTGGTTATAGAGACCAAAATATTAAATGAGGTACGGAATTGTTTGGTTGAAGAAAACATCGGAATTGTCAAAAATGGAGAAAGATTTATGAAATACTTCTTGAAGAATTCTACGTCAGACGGGGTTTTAATTAAGACTATTAAAGAAATGACTTTTGATTTAAATATGCCCACATCTACACTTACCAAAATACTGAACATTCTCGAAGATCAACAAATTATTTATCGACGAAAGGGCATCATAGGGGTGTGGAGAAAATGAACAAAAACCTACCTCTTCTCTTTTTTCTTTCCTATGATTGTTTTAGCAAATCTTATAGAAAAGGCTCACTATCCTTAAGCCCCAATCTTGCTCGATTGTTATAATGGAAGAAATGGTATTCTGCAACAATTCATTCGATTTATGAATTTTAACCTCCTGCAAATAGGGGAAGGAGGAACTCTCTTTTTTCTTTAAATAAACATTAAATATAAGAAGCGTTCTTTTATAAGGTTTCATGCAAACTTTTTAAGACAATATGTTCTTCTAAATTTGCTTCCATCTACTGCTTCTTTTTATCTGCCAGTTCCTTTATATATTTCACTCCTCCATTTGAATTTAAAGTCAAATTTAGTAAAGTAATCGAATAAAAAATCCGTTATCCTAACAACATTATAGTTAGTCTATTAAAAAATTAATAAATAAAGGAGTTTTGGCTTGGCATACAAGAGAAGATGTTTTAATAGAAGCAGCTCCCTAGCAATAAAGAGGCAAAAGTAGCTATCTGAACTCTATATCTGAAATTTCTCTTAGGTACGAATTGGAAGAATGAGGTTATTGAGAACTCAAAAGAAGGTTTTCAGCGATAAATTGGACAAAGCCACTTCCAATAAGAAACTAAAAGAAATCTTAGAGAAGGAGATAATGGAAAATCCATTTGCTGAAACTCTCGCTTTTGAATTAAGTTTCACTTGCAGGGGTGCTGAGATCAAGTTACCTTAAATGACTTTCACTTAATCGATCTAATTGGATTTTAATTGAATCATAAAGAACGAGCGAAATGCAGCATACAGTGATATCAAGTCTTTAGAAAAGCTCAGACATGAAAGAAGCACAGGTAGCCTTACATTGGCCAGCTGTGCTCTTTTATATAAGAAGGAGTAAAAGCTCCATAATGAGAGCAAGAATTAATAATTCTAACCGCCAACCCAATACTAGTGTTAAAGCTAATTACGGTGAACTGGGATATGCAAGTGTAGAAATTTTCAGAGAAATGGCAAGGTTTTTGAAAAAGAAATCATATTGAGAATGGCTTTACTATAGCTCCCTATGATCTGTGAATATCTATCTGTTTATTTCATTCTCCATAGTTTCTCCACAACTATCTCATATTATTGAGAAGGATTTTTGAAAGAAGAAGAAAATTAAAGAAAATGATTTTATGCTATGGCAGGTTTACACATACACAGTAAGAAGAACCTTTAAGAAAAAGCTGGTAAGTTATTAGCTGTAGAATGACAACTCACTAAAGAATGAACATCCGGAAGGGGAACAAGAAATTGAGCTTGAAATTAAAATGGATGGTGACGGGCGTTTCATCTGTATTAGCCTTCACCATGTATTTGCCAGCAACAAATGCAAATACAATAAGCGAACTTGAAAAGAAGCAACAGGAAACCGAACAAAAAAAGAGTGAATTGGATTCTGGAATTCAAGAGAAATCAAATGCGATCAGCAAAAATCAAACGAAGCTAACCGGAATTATGGCAAAAATTACGGAACTGGATAACCAAATCACCGAAACTGCACGCCAAGTTGCAGGTGTTCAAGAAGAAATCGACCAAACAAAAATTGAAATTGATGAACTGAAAAAATCAATTGAAGAACTTGAAGAAAAAATTGCGGAACGGACGGAATTGCTGAAAGAGCGTGCCCGTGCCATTCAAATGAGTGGCGGGTCGGTGGATTATATAGATGTCTTGCTTGGTGCGAGTAGTTTTATTGATTTTATCGATCGTTTCTCTGCCGTGAATACATTGATTGAAGCAGATCGAGACATTATGCTGCAACAAGCGCAAGATAAAGAGCTTTTAGCAAAACAGAAAGCGGAAGTGGAAACGAAGCTTGCCGAACAAAGAGACCGTCAAGCAGCGCTTCAGGTACTTAAAAATTCACTTGACGCTCAAAAGAGCGAGCAGGATGGACTGGTAAAAGAGCTGACAGCCGAACAGAACCGATTAGCACATGCAAAATCCGAACTGGAAGATCGATTTGAAGAAGAAATCGAAATCAGTGTTGGGTTGGAACAACAAATCGTGGCTGAACAAGCCCGTCTCGCTGAGTTGGCAAGGATAGCGGAAGAAGAACGTAAACGGACATTAGCTGCCGAAGAAGAACGTCAGCGGCTAGCGGCGGTTGAAGCCGAAAAACAGCGCCAAGCAACCTCTGAAAAGAACGCGGAGGAAAATCGTTTGGCTGCAGACCGCAAAGCGGCAAGTACCTTAAAAAAATCTGAAAACGCGAGTGCTTCAAGTACACCAAGCCCTGCACAGAAGCCGGAGTCGAATTATACAGCCCCTGCAGCTTCGACAAGCTCTCCCTTTATCAGACCAGCAGCGGGCCGGCACACATCCGGCTTTGGCGGACGAGACATCGGAGATGGAGCTGAAACGCATTTAGGATACGACATTGCGAATGTAACGAGTACACCGATCCTGGCCGCGGCCGCGGGGTATGTGTCCTATGCGGGCATAATGGGTGGATATGGAAATGTGGTGATTCTTACTCATTCGATTAATGGACAGACGCATGCCACTGTTTACGCTCATCTGAACTCCATTGGAGTTTCAGTCGGCCAGTCTGTTTCACAAGGACAACAAGTTGGCGGCATGGGCAATACGGGGCGTTCTACAGGAACGCATCTGCACTTTGAAGTTCACGTAGGGCCTTGGAACGGTGCGCGTTCAAATGCTGTAAATCCAGCTCCATATATTAGGTGATCCTGTAAATAATCGGCATAGAAGAAAATGCCGGTTGTTTTTTCTCCTAATCGATTTTAAGGTAAGGTAGGCCAAATCATGTTGCCAAGAACGCAAACAAACACTAAAAAAAGCAAGAAGAAAACACCTGCATTAACGGCTTTATACTATTTGACCATTATTCTCTCCACGTGTTTACTGGTCGCCGCTTTGGCGTATATCTACTTCAATATCGAACATTTAGCGCGTGAAAATTCCGAGTCGGATGATCTGAAATATCAAGCAGCATCCGAGTTGAGTTCACCAAGTTCTCACTTTGAACTCCTTAAGCCGGCAGATGGAACCACTGATTCTTCAGATGCTATTCTCACTCCTGATAAAATGTCCATACTGGATACGGAACAGCCGTCAAGAGATGAATATCAACCTACTATGAAAGATTTGTTTAAAGAAAGAAATCTAGCTCCTGAGAATACCGTAGATCTATTTGAAAATATAAAATCAATTAATAAACCAGAAACCCGACACTCGACTTTCGGAAGGGAAGTCATTTACATTTATCACTCCCACAGCAGAGAAGCTTTTTTGCCGTATTTAAAAAACACAGATCAACCTGAAGAGGCCTATCATTCAAGAGCCAACATTACACTGGTTGGCGAAATGCTCGGAAATTCCTTGGAAAGAAGAGGACTAGGGACGACAGTCAATTTTAACGACATCGTCCAAGAGTTGAATTCAAGAGAATTAGACTATGGCAGTTCTTACTTTGTTTCTGGAGAACATGTTAAGGCAGCCCAAAAGGTAAACAGTGATCTCGAAATTTTCTTGGATATACACCGAGATTCATTGCGCAAAGATTCTACCACTATAGAAAAAAATGAGGAAGGATATGCGCGGCTGCTGTTTGTTGTTGGAACGGGCCACAAGGAATTCGAAAAGAATCTAGCTTTCGCAGAAGGATTACATCAACAGCTTGAAATTCACTATCCCGGATTGTCCAAAGGAATACTTGAAAAAGATAGCAGTCAAGGGAACGGTGTCTACAATCAAAATCTGTCTCCAAACTCGGTCATTGTTGAAATTGGCGGCGTCGATAATACGGTAGAAGAACTTCACCGGACAGTTGACGCGTTGGCCGATGTTTTAAGCGATTATTACTGGCATGGAGAAAAATAAGCTAGTCAACTAGCTTTTCCTTCCAGAGGCAAGAAGAAGGTAGCCCAGTTTACACATGACCGCTTATCGGAAGCAGGATTAAAGCACGTTAGCAAGGGTATATTACGAAAGTATGGTAAATTTTTAATGAAGAAAAATTATACATAGAATAAAAACAAATAGTTAGGAGGGGATTTTGTGTCAACGCTCGATATTGAATATGCAAATGTTGAGGAAGCTGCTGAAACTGTATTCAACATTTTAAAAGATAGTATTGGAGTAAATACGTTCTTTATCGCAAAGAATGATGGCTATACAGTGGATGTGCTAAAAGCTTTCAACCGAGAAAAATTGTTGTTGGAAGAAGGATTTCAAACGGAATTCAATCAATCTTATTGAATACATATTATTCGGAGTGGTCGGGAACCGCTCATTATACCAAATTTAAATGAAAACGATTTAACCAAAAACATGGAAGTCACTAAAGGGTGGGGAGGGGGATCCTTGATTGGGATTCCCATCATTTCTAAGACAGGTAAGAAGTTCGGTACACTATGCGGTATGGATGATCGGCCATTCGAGTTTCAAGAAAAAGACATCTCGTTATTTAAGAGGATGGCTGACTTGCTTACCTATATACTAGAAGTGGATAATGCTTACCAAGAGGTACTGAAACTCTCTACCCCCGTCGTTCTTGTCTCAGCTCGAGTTGGCGTTCTTCCAGTAATAGGAGATATTGATGCTAAACGAAGTAATCAAATGATCGAAACGATTTTGATGGAAAGCAAAAGGCTTGACCTTGAACATTTAGTCATCGATTTATCTGGGATTACAGACATTTCACAGAATGCAGCTTCTTATTTGCTAAGTTTAGGGCAAACTTTAAAATTACTTGGTATTGAAGTTGTTTTTACGGGCATGCGTCCTGACTTAGCTCAAAAAGCAATTTCTTTGCATACAGAATTCAAACATGCCACTTTCTTTTCAAATCTGAAAAGCGGTCTTTCTTTTATTGATAATTAAATCTCCTTTCTCTTACTGTAACTCAGTGACTCAAAACTTATTGCTTTTGTGTCTAATCTTTTAATTAAACCGGACAACTTTTAAACAATGATTATTTTAAATAAGGTGGGTCAATTTCATCAATCTTACTTTTAGAAAGTGCAGATTACTCGAGACTAATTTCGTGAGTTGAGGCATATCTATAATATTACCTCAGGCTGCTTGAGCCCCGAACTTTTTGGGTATCAGTAGCCTAATTTTTTATATAATGCGATCTTCATTCTCATAGCGGTATATTCAATTATTTCCTCCTCGATATGAGCGTTGTTTTATCAAGTTGAAATTAACATACTTGAGTTTCTTCGACTTGATATTAGTTGAAACGTTTTAATAAAGGCATTTTTCTGGAAGTTTTTATGTTAAGGCGTCCTGGTGATAAGGTAATTCTAATTGAAATAAAAGGTTGGAGAGGAAGGAAGGATAGCTTGTTATTGCAGATTTACTTTTAGCTAGTTATTATATATGTTCGCAAAATACCAATTTAACGAACAAATGGAATAGGCATGTAATAAAATAAATAGTATTTAGGTATTTAGCTTCGATTCTACTGAAATTGAGTTGATTGCACAGTGCGCGGAAGAAAGTTTAACGACGTATTTAAACGCGATTCTTTAGCAGTTATCTAATTAACATCGTAATATTCTAGAAAAAGAACTTACTACCTTTATATGTTTGTTTAAATTACATTTTGCGAACAATTAAAATTCTAAATAAAAAGGCTAACACTATTCGGTTTACTTTTTTCAGAAGAGCATCAAACCAATTTGAGTTTATATATGACAGCTTAAGGAAGAGAGTGACCGGGCATTAAGGTCCTTTTCTTCCTTTTGTTTGTTAACGTGTACTTTTGCGAACGCTTATATTAAAGTGCGATGTTGGACTAAATTTTAATTTACATTTTACAATATACTTATGTTCATTCAGTAAAACTTACATGGTATGTCAAAGGAAACAAAAGGAGATGCTACCTTAAAATTGAGTTGCTAGAAGAACTCCTAACTAAATTGCTTCGAAACAAAAAGAAGTTTCTGGTCATAGAAAGCAAAAGCATGTATCGTAGATTCGATAGGAATTTACGATACATGCTTTTTAATTTACTAAAAATTAAGATGAAATGATGGGGGGAATCACATGAATATCCTAGTTGTCGAAGACGATCGCACCATCGCTTCCGGATTAACCTATTCGCTGCAACAAGAAGGTTTCCACACAATAGTGTGTCATACAGCGGCTTCAGCAAAAGTTGCAATCGAACAACAGCTTAGCGACATTGATTTATGCTTGCTCGATTTATCGTTGCCCGATGGAAGCGGCTATGATTTATGCACGCTGGCTAAGACGAAGCGAGACATTCCTGTCATTTTTCTTACGGCGTTTGATGATGAAGTGAACGTGGTCATGGGCTTAGATATGGGAGCCGATGATTACATCACGAAGCCATTCCGCATACGTGAACTTCAATCGCGCATCAATTCGGTGCTGCGCCGCTACCAGCACAAGAGTCCATCTAAATCTGTCATGCAACTGGGAGATGTTCAAGTGGACACAGTGAACGGGAAAGTACATAAAGGCGGCAGCGAAATTTTTTTAACGGCTTTAGAGTATCGGCTGTTATTGATTTTTGTTAACCACATCGGACAGGTTATCACGAGAACTCAGTTGCTCGATCGGATCTGGGATGTCGGTGGAGATTTTGTCAACGACAATACGTTGACCGTTTATATCAAGCGATTGCGTGAAAAACTTGAGGCTGATCCCGGACAGCCCACTCTTATCAAGACCATCCGAGGGATGGGCTACAAGGCAGGTGATTGAGCTTGCTGCGAAATCGCGAAATTCAATTATTCTTAACTGTACTTGTTTTTCTTAGCTTAGCTGGTGTGTTGCTTGCAGCTATTTTCGGTTCTGCTGCAGCCAGTTGGAGTGTGTTTGCCATCTCCATTGTATTGATTGCAACTACTGGAATTTTCACGTGGTGGCGCTATAAGGAGATCGATCGGCTGTCAGGCTATCTGCAAAAAATCAGCAATGGCGATTACCAGTTGGATGTTCGGGACAATACTGAAGGAGAATTGAGCTTGCTTAAGAGCCAAATCTACAAAGTAACGACAAGATTATCAGAGCAAAGCAATATACTTCATGAAGACAAAGAAAAACTGACGAACGCTATCTCTGATATCTCCCATCAATTGAAAACGCCACTCACCTCCATGATGGTCATGGCAGATTTGTTAAGTGACAACCGTCTTGGTGAAGAAAAACGCACTGAATTCACTCGCAATTTGAACATTCAGTTGAAACGGATGGAATGGCTTGTTTCGTCGCTCCTCAAGCTATCAAAAATGGATGCCGGTACGATTACTTTCAAGAAAGAGCCAATAACGGTTAGGAAGCTCATCGAAAAAGCGATCGAACCCCTTTTAGTGCCCATAGATATTAAAATGCAGCAAATAGACATCCAAGGGGACCCTCTTACTGCATTTTCAGGAGACCTGAACTGGACCATTGAAGCGTTAATCAATATTTTGAAAAACTGCGTCGAACATACAGCCCCTGGTGGAAAGCTGACTATTTGTTACACCGAAAATGTACTTTATACTGAAATCATTATCAAGGATAATGGGAGCGGCATATCAAAACAGGACTTGCCGCATATCTTTAAACGCTTTTACAAAGGCAGGAATGCAAGCGATGAAAGTGTCGGCATTGGTCTTGCCATGGCCTATAGCATCATCACTAGCCAACAAGGAGATATCGAAGTGAAGAGCGAACCGGAGATGGGCACGGTCTTTCATATTAAGTTCTACAAGCAGGTAGTTTAAATTGCTCCTGCTTTTTTAGTTGTTCTACAAAGTGACTAGACTGTCACCTTCGAGTCACCTCGCAGTCATGTAGTCTCGTTATACTGAAACTAGAGATTGACATAATGGAGGTTTTCTAATGACGATTGTAGAAGTGAAGAATCTATCAAAAGTATACGGTGAAGGCGAAACAGCTGTGGCTGCGCTTGATGATGTGTCGTTTTCAGTGAACAAAGGTGAGTTTATTTGCATCATCGGTCCATCAGGTTCGGGAAAGTCGACATTGCTCCACTTGCTGGGCGGAGTCGATCAGCCGACGAGTGGAAATGTATCCATCGACCAAACAGACATTTACGCGTTGGACGAAACCCAACTTGCCATTTTCAGGCGTCGGCAAATCGGTTTGATCTACCAATTTTACAATTTGATTCCGATTTTGACCGTCGAAGAAAATATTACCTTGCCAATGTTGCTGGACGAGCAAAAAGTGGATCCGCTGCAATTCAACAAAATTTCGAACGCATTAGGGCTTGAAAACCGGTTGTCCCACTTACCTAATCAGCTCTCCGGCGGCCAGCAGCAGCGAGTGTCGATCGGGCGGGCACTTATCAGCAATCCATCAATCATGCTGGCAGATGAACCGACTGGCAACCTTGACAGCAAAAACAGCGAAGAAATAATGGATCTGTTGAAAATGTTCAATAAGACATACAACCAGACTTTGATCGTAATCACTCACGATGAGCGCATCGCTCTGCAAGCCGACCGCATTATTTCCATAGAAGACGGTAAAGTAGCAAAAGATGAGGTCATCCGGCCATGAATATCATCAATAAAGTCACCATCCGTCATTTAAAGCAGAACAAACGCCGCTCGCTTGTGACGATTATCGGGGTCATCATTTCTGTTGCAATGATCACAGCGGTAGCCACCCTCGGAGTATCGTTTCTTGATTTAATGGTTCGCCAGGAGATCGAGAAAAATGGCGAATGGCATGTCCAATATGAGAATGTGACAGAAGAGCAGATTGAAGTGATTGAACAGGATCGCAACACAAAAAAAGTGGTTTTTTCAAGCGACGGGTACGCGAACCTGGAAGATTCCAAAAATCAGTACAAGCCGTATTTGTATTTCAAAAACTACAATAAAGAGGGAATGGCGCATTTTCCACTAACCGTTTCTGAAGGGCGTTTGCCGAACACGGAAGAAGAAATCGCTATTTCAGAAGTGATTCAAGACAATGTTGACGTGCCTTATGAAATCGGAGATCAGCTGACTGTGGAAGTCGGTGAACGAATCCAGATAAACGACAGCAAGCTGTTATCGCAAATGGATTCGTTTCAAATTAACGAAGGCGAAGTCTTAGAAGAGCTAGAAAATTTAGAGACGAAAACCGTAACAATTGTAGGTTTAATCGAACGGCCTGATTGGGAACCAGCTTGGTCGCCTGGCTATACGGTGATTGGATTTGTGGATAAAGCCAGCACTGCTGAGGGACAGGCACTTGACGTTTTTGTGCTTGTTTCCAAGCTGGAATCAGAACTTTTTGATCATGCCAATATACTAGCGAATACAAATGGGATTGATGGCGTTCAGTTCAATTCTGATCTGCTTCGCTACTACGGCTTGACAGATAATGACAATCTGCGGAGTACCCTTTTTTCTTTAGCAGCCATTATCATGTTGATTATTCTAATCGGCTCAGTAGCCTTAATTTATAATGCATTTGCGATCAGTGTGTCTGAGCGAGCCAGACATCTGGGCATGTTATCGAGCGTAGGAGCGACGAAAAAGCAAAAACGCAATTCTGTATTTTTTGAAGGCGCAGTGATTGGAATTATCAGTATTCCGATTGGCCTGTTAGCGGGGCTTGGAGGAATTGGACTGACATTTGTCTTTATCAATCCACTCATCGAAAATGCACTCAATATTACGGAAAAGTTGGAATTAGTTATTACACCGGCTTCTCTGATTACAGCATGCGGAATTTCGATTCTAACCATTTTCATCTCTACTTATATTCCGGCAAAAAAAGCATCCAAAATATCCGCAATTGATGCCATGCGTCAAACTCAGGACATCAAACTGGCTGAAAAAAATGTCAAGACGTCCAAATGGGTTCGGAAAGTATTCGGTCTTGAAGCGGAGATTGGGTTGAAAAATGTCAAACGAAACCGTAAACGTTATTTGGCGACGGTGTTCTCACTTGTCATCAGCATCGTTTTATTTTTATCTGTGACTTATTTTACTGAGGGTTTGAAAAAATCCTTGGAAATGTCTCAAAGCAACAATCAATTCGATCTTCAAATCAGCGGAAGTGAGTTGGACGAAGTTGACTTGATGAATTATGCACAGTTAGAGCAAGTCAAAAAGACATCATTGATCAAAAATGCACAAGCAGAAGCATTTATTGAATCTGACCGGCTCCCTGACCAACTGACAGCGCAATGGGAAAACAATGAAACGGTCCTTGAAGATGGGAAATACCGTTATTACGTCGATATTCAGGGCTTGGACGAGGCAAGCTTCAAAGCTTATGCTGAAGAAATAGGCACGGAAGCGGATCTGTTTGCAGATAATTTGAAGGCCATTGTCATCGAACAGATATCTTACGAAGACGCAGCTTCCGGTAAATTTGTCGAAACTAAAACCATTAATACGGAAATTGGAGATGGGCTCGAAGTGCATAAGAGCCTTTACAGTGAAACAGGGGATCCGCTTGAAGGAGAGTTATTGACTACATTTAAAATTGCAGCTTTGACTGAAAAAGTGCCAATGGGTGTCCAGCAAACAGGACTTGGTGGTCTCACCATTATCGTTCCAATAAAGACATTGAATCAATTGAATTTTACTGAAGAGGAAGGATCGACTTCCATCTATGCAACCAGTTCTGATCCGATGGCAACTCAAGCAGTAATCGAAGAACAAAACGAAACAAATATCCAAATCTATAATATTTATCAACAGCGCCAACAAGAAGAGCAGATGATTATACTGATGTCCGTTTTTACTTACGGTTTTATTACACTGATTTCACTCATTTCCATCGCGAATATCTTTAACACGATATCTACAAGCATTTCCCTTCGGAAAAGAGAGTTTGCGATGCTGAGATCGGTCGGCATGACTCCGAAAGGCTTTAACAAGATGATCCGCTACGAAAGCTTTTTTTATGGAGGAAAAGCATTGGCTTATGGATTGCCTATCAGTATAGGATTGATGCTGATCATGCACCGTTCGTTAGGCTACACGTTCCAGTATGAATTTTCTCTCCCGTGGATGAGTATTCTTTTTACGATTGTGGTAATTTTCCTGATTGTCGGAGCAGCAATGCTGTATTCAATTATCAAAATAAAGAATGCAAATATCATTGAAAGTCTGAAACAGGAAAATGCGTAATGCACGAGAATAAAGGATAGATTTTATAAAAATAGATAAGGAAAGACACAGGAACAATAATAAAAAGCAGTAATTTATATATGAGAGGTTATCGGAAGAGAAGAGACTTGATAGCGAGCCTCTTCTTTTTTTGTGCATATAAGTGTGCTTTTACGAGCAGTTTAATTTTCTAGACTCTATTTATTTCAATTTATCAAATGTAATTTTTTGGTACAATGAATCTAATTTCATATTAAATAACTAGATTTGCTGGATGGAATAGTGGTAATGGATTCATGGAATTGAATGTAGCAAAAGTGCAGTTAAGTTACATTCAAAAAAGATAAAAGGAGATAAATATGTTAATCACTCTGTTTATTGAGGCCACTAGTGAAGAAAAAGCAACGCAATTTTCATCGTCCTTTGTCGAATTGACTGAAACCTACAATATGAATACTTCCATCATTAAAGTTGAGGATTATTGGAAAATAGACGATATATATAAAGTTAAGTTAAAAGCTGTTGAACCATCTCAAAATCAACTATAAAAGTTCGTTGATCAAATTGCTTCCAAATGGATGAAGTTACCTGACGAATTGCTAGCTTCAAAAACAATGGGAGACTGTGTTATCCATTAAAAAAATCTTTATATGATTAACATACATTTTGAATGAAAATTCAAATCCAAGAGTAAATAAGGGGATGTTTGATATGGGAATTGATATCGTTTTCTATGATAAAGAAGGACAAGAAATAGGTCATACGGAAATAGAGTCTGAATTTCATGACGCTTTATTTATTAGAAATAATAACTGGGGAAGTTATCATTATTTAAGAAAACTTAAGGACTTTTATTTAACTAATGTTACATACAATCGACAAGAAGTTGAAAACCTAATAGAGGATTTCAAGAATGTTCGTATGTTTATTCCTAAAGAATATCAAAATCAAGTGGATGGCTTAATCCTCAAATTAAAAATGCCAGGTGTTGAAACTATTCATTGTGCTGGAGATTGAAAAGAATACAAAAGTAGACTGATGTAAGCGATGGTTCATATCAGTTTTGAAAGTAAATTATCGTGAATTAAGTTACTTTCAAAACCTTAATTCTTAAGAAACTGGACGAGTAGCATGCTAGGGATACACTTTTAAAAATGCTTTCTAGATTAAGTGAGAAAAGAGGTGAAAAAATTGGTTGTGCAATCAACGGCTTGGAAACACATGATGCTCAACGGAAGTATAGTTTTGTATGGCAAAACACGCATTCTAGATAAGAACAGTAGAAAAATTGAAGCTGAAGGATTTGAGATAATCCGGTTTGATTGTAGGGAATGGGATGGGGGCATGTTCCATCAAGAAGTTGCGGAGAAGTTAAGTTTTCCAGTTTACTACGGGGCAAATCTTAATGCTTTTGATGATTGTTTGTCGGATTTACCAATAAATCATATAGGCATTTTATTGGTATTCACTCATTACGAGTCCTTCCTTGCGAAACATCCTGAATTGGCAATTGATATATTAGAAATCATCCAACTAAACTCCTGGAGATTCTTACTTAAAGGAAAAGCATTAATGAGTTTTATTCATTCAAGTGATCCGAAAATAACGATCCCTGCCATAGGTGGGATGGTCCCTGAGTGGAATGCGGAAGAATGGTTTGATAAAGATCGAGGGATATAAATCAGATAAAGTGAATGTAACTTAATACTAATCAAGTTACATCCATTATCGAGTAATCAAGCACATGTTCCGATTAAGCTGCGATGCATTTAAAATGGAGGGGATCTTTATGAGAAAGCTACTATTTTTTTTGTATATTGTTTCTTTGCTGCTGGTGTTTATTGGATTCTACGGAATGAACTTATTCACAGAGACTATTGAAAAAGACAATACGGGCGGTAGCAATGGAAACCCAGCTATTTTTGTTCTGGTTTTTATCATGCCATTCTTCTTTTATTTTTTATACGGTACATCAGAACTATCTATGCGATTAGTAGACAACTATAAAAAAAGAAGCACTCTAGTAATTAGCCTGGTATTTAGTGGGGTAAGCGCAATCAGTATAATTATTTTTACTGTCGTTGAAGCAAATGCATTGCGACTGGTAATTGTCCAGAAACAAGAGAACTTTGAAAGCATCTTTCAAATCCCTTTATGGAATACCTTTTCTAATTCTATTTTTTTCAATCTGTTAACTTTCATTCTGGTTATATTAATTTGCTATATCACAGGTGCTATATTAAGTATCGGCAATAAACGCCGAAAGAAACGAGTTCATACAACAGAAGTAATTAATTAGTTCAAAGAAATGAATCCGCCTGCTTAAATTGTGATAACTTATCTCCAATTAAGTTACATTGAGATCTTTGAAGCTACTGAGTTAATGGGAAAATTATCCGGTTCATTTAATATATTAAATTACTTTCAAATCACAGACGCTAAAGGTTCTGTAAGAAGGTTTTTAACGGAAAAGCAAATGACATATCATCAGTTATAAGAAGTAGAGAAGCTAAAGGTTTTAGCTTGCTTCTTTTTTTGTTCCTTCAATTGCACTTGTATGAACGCTTTTCCATACAAAACACCTAGCTTTCAATACGTATTATTGGTATATTAAGGAAATAGAAAGTTAGAATATTTGCATTAAGGAATTAGCTGAATCAGTTGGATAATGTAAAACATTTAAACACTATTCGATGTATTAAAATATAGCTGTATTTTTGGAACCTATGAGATTATTCTTGAAACTTTTTTTATTCAAACACTAAGTTAGCAAAGGAGAGATTTAAATGAAGCTAAACCATTTACTCCTTATTGCACTTCTTTTTCTCATGACTTTATTTGCAGGTTGCTCGAGTAAGAGTTGGGTCTCATCATTTGTCGTTTGGGACGGGTACATTTATCAAATAAGCGATGAGTACCTAGATAAAGTTGGCGAAGAGATAGGTGAAGTAACTAAGTACTCGGATAAAGAAGGAACTTACAGTGGAAACTTTTCAAATGAATACAAAAAAGGAACTAAATATTTTTCGATTGAAGGAATTAACACAGAGGAAGCAATTGCCATAGAGGAAGGCGATAGTAAATATAGAAAGGCGACTAGAGATGGGAAATATGATGAATTAACAAATTTACAAGTTGGGTTATTTGAAGGAAAGCATATAGATTCAAAATAGAAATGTATATAAAATATGAAAAAATCTAATGCATGGCATGATCAGTTTACTTATCACGCAAACTAATAGTTAACAGTTTGTGATGAGATAAGAAGCAAAACAATTCTGCTTTTTAATCTCAAAAGAAAGGAAATTAAAAATGAAATATAAATTACATTTTACTATCCCTATATTTACTGAGGACTTGGATACGTTTCCAATCCCTGAAAATGAAAATTATGATTATTGGGTTCCGTTATTAAGCTATTTTATTGAGCAATCAAATATCATAGAAATCCATTGCTGGAATGACGAGAAAGATGTTATTAAGGAAACGACCTTGTTGTTTAAAGACTCTTTTAAAATAGTAAATGGAAGAGATATTACTGTTATCAAAGCAAGCAATACTGACTATCTATCAAACTATTTGTTGTACGAGAATATAAAGACAAACGGGAAATTGAAATGGTTTTCGATTTTTTTAAGCAAAAATGAGACTCCTCTGCTTCACTCTGAACATTGGGGGACAGAGTTTTTCGCTCCGAATCTCCGTGAGGAAGACATAGTATATATCAAATCAGTCACCCCCGCAGATACAGATTTTCATCAATGGTCATAATAATTTGTAACATTGAAAATTGTCATAAATAAATATAAAACTAAATAAACTAGTAGCTTAACCATAGATTGAAAATTCTATATAAAAAGATTGAAAGAAAATATCTTACATACACATTACAAAGAAGAGTGGTTCCAAGCCAAGTTTCACTTTCATAGAATTTGCTCTTTCTTTTCCCTTGGTATGAACTCCATACATAATGCCTGTAACTTACTATGGAATGAAACGCCTAATAGGGACGAAAGGAAGGGATTTCATGAAACACAAAAGTTCTTTTTTACTAGAAATTCTCTTTTGTATACTCTTCATTTCTGCATGTGGAACAAACATGAATACGAATGAAGAGTTAACAAGGGAAGGAAATGAAAATGATGAGTCTACTGCTAGTCCTTATAAAGACGATAAAATGATTGGAGTTGCTCAAATATTCTTAGAAGATGAAGGGATTCTTTGGATTAATACTTCTAAATGGGAGAATCGCGACAATCCAAACTCGACTGTTACTGAGGAAAGTCAAGGTTATGCTGCAATCATTACAGAGAATACAGTCATAAAACACGAAGATGGAACGAAAATACCTGTTAAAGCCATTAAAGAAGGACAAAAAGTATTGATAAATCCACCAAGAGAAAATGATTTTAAAGATCAGGCTGATGAGATTGTTTTATTAGAAATGACCTATAAGGAAAAGTATGAGCAGTTTTTAGGTGGAGAAGGTCTTCATATAAGTGTAATCTATGAAGATCCAAATAATCTGCCTCATGAAATGCAGGAACCGATGTTTAATAAAGCTCACGATATTGCGGCTAAGATGGACAAGTCAGTTTCAGCAAGCTGGATAGAGTACAACAAAAACTACGTTGTGGATTATAAAGAAGAATTTGAAATCAACCACTTCCCGATAATTCTCGTATTTGATGAAGAAAAACTACTTTTTAAGACTTATGAGGTTGAGGAATTATATGGTTTTTTGAAAGATTTAAAAGAGTGATGTCTAGTTGTAGGACATTACTAATCTCATTATCTTAAAATAAAAAAGATTCCTTCGATTTCGAAGGAATCTTCTTTAATTAGAAAGTAAGTTCTGAAAAAGTGAAATAGTTATGACTGCAATTGAGATCATACCTAAAGCTGTAAAAGCCATTACTTTTCGGTTATTTTGCTTTTCTGAAGGCTTACCAAGTTCTTGTGTGACAGCAATCCAGATAAGCATAGAGGCTATAGAAAGGATACCCACAGTCATAGACAATATCTCCTCTTTGGAATATTTTTACTTAATCAATTCTAACATAAAATACCATTTTATGGATTGCCACATACAACAAAATCTAAAACAATTTTTATTGGAATTCAAATGTGTGTCAATAGCAATCAAGATACATTCATTTTGTTGCCTTAATCAAAAAAAGTGTATTCCTTTATTTAGAGGGAAGGGAACTGTTATAGAATGTACGTTAAAATGTAGAAAAATAAGCCAGTAAAATAATGTGACAGATCTACTGAATTTAAGTGAAACTTAAGTTTTAGTAAGTTCCTTTTCGAAATCTAATGACTTATAAATCATGTATTGCCTCTATTAGTAAGCCAAGCTCCCTAGTGAATATTTGTGTTCATCTCTGGGTATAGCTCCTCTTTAATTCATGCGGTTTGACATATCGAACTAAATCGATATAAGATAGGCAAATGGATAATTTAAATGTTTTAGAAGTTTTCAAAGCATTGTCTAATGAAACTCGCCTTAATATATTGAAATGGTTAAGAGAACCAGAGAAGAATTTTCCGAAGCAACAAGCGCATCTGCCGAAGGAGGTAAGCATCAAAGGTGGTGTTTGTGTAGGGGATATTCAACAGAAAGTGAATTTATCTCAATCAACGGTTTCCCATTATTTGTCACTCATGCAAAAAGCCGGTTTGCTGGAAGCGGTGCGTTACGGACAATGGACTTATTACAGGCGAAATGAAGAGACATTGGCGAAAATCACAAAGTTCATCAACGAAGAGATTTAAGACAACGCCATGTCTTTTTTTATTTCCTATATCGACATATTTAGATATATCTATATTATTGTGAAGTTTTAAGTAGGGATGAAAGAATTCATTCGTATGATAAGAAAAATAAGGAATTAGGAGTGAATTTTTCATGACCTCAAATGTAACTAAAGAATTAATGACCACGAAACAAAAAGTATTAGCTTTTACGCTGACGCTTTTAACTTTTGTAATGGGGACAAGTGAATTTGTGATCGTTGGACTTTTGACGGAAATTTCTTCAGATTTGAATATAAGTCTTGCTGTAGCGGGAACCTTAGTATCCGGCTTTGCCATCGCTTATGCCATCGGAACACCGTTGATGACTGCTTATGTTAGCCGTTTCCCCAAATATCCACTAATGCTGGTCTTGATTTCTTTTTTCATTATCGGAAATGTGATCAGTGCTTTATCCGGAACTTATGAACTTTTAATTGTTTCCAGAGTTCTTACAGCGGTTGTCAGTGGTGTATTGGTTGCACTGTCGATGAGCATCGCCAGCGACATTATGCCCGAAAGCAAAAAGGGACCAATTATTGCGCTAATCTTCGCCGGATTTACAATATCCAATGTCATTGGAGTACCACTGGGAACACTTATAGGCCAGCTTGGCAATTGGCAGCTGACTTTCTGGTTTACAACACTGCTTGGCGTCATTAGTTTAATCATGAGCGTCTTCATCTTGCCAAGAGGACTGAAAGTAGAGAAAGCATCGGCAAAAGAGCAGCTTGGTTTGTTGACGAACCCGCGCATGATTTTGGCTTTCTTTATTCCAACATTTTCAATTGCCGGGACGTATACGATATACACATACATTACACCAATACTGGAAGAAGGATTGGCCATTCCCACGAGATATGTTAGTGTCATCTTGCTTGCGTATGGTGCGTTTTCGATTTTCAGTAATGTGTTGGCGGGGAAAATCGCCAGCCGCAACGGTGTAAGCAAACTTCGATACGTGTTCATTGTTCAGGCCGTTATTTTGGGGTCTTTGTATTTTACAATGGAATCGACATATGCCGGACTTATTAGCCTCATGCTAATGGCAGTGATGATCTATGCAATGAATGCGACAATTCAGTTGTATTTGATGAATTTAGCCACAGTTTATTTTCCCGCAGCTAAAGATTTCGCCTCATCTTTAACTCCAGTAGCAGTCAATGTAGGTATAGCGCTGGGTGCTACAGTGGGAGGATATGTCGTAGCAAACGGCAGTTTAATCCAACTTTCGTGGGTTGGCGCATTATGCGCGTTGATTGCTTCCGGCCTAGCATTCGCCAGTTATCGATTGGATACGAAAGAAAGCTTTTCTGGAGCTGAGGCGTATGAAAAATGAGTACTACAAGAGAGAAAGCGTAATCTGCAGTTAACATGTTTATTATTTAATAAGTGATTTATAATGATGAATACTGAGTTAAAAGTACTTGAATACAAGGAGAAAGAAGGAGCTGAACAAAGCACCTTTTTTCTCCTTTTTGCTTGTAGAAATCTGTTTTAGAACGCCTTGGTTACTGAGAGAAACTGGTTTTTCTGGCTCCTTCTTAGTATATTAAGGATAAAGTCAATTAAATGCGGTGGCAGGAGGACTCTATGGAAGTATGCTATACGAAGAATGACCTAAAACAGTTGGATGACCGATATGAAAACTACTTTTCACTTTCTTATGAAACAACTGAAATGCCAAATTTTTTAGTAGAAATAACAGATATTCCATACCTAGAGATGCGTGATAAATTAATCAATAAAAAGTATTCGTTGATCTTATGCCTACCGCGTCTTCCAGTCTACAAAATATTAGAGAAAGCGGAATTTCTTAAAGAAAACAATTCATTTAAGCTGTTGCGGATTTCTTCTGAAAATTACACTGCAGAGATTGAAGACTTCTTATTCGCATCAGAGTATGGCATTAGCTTTTTCTGGTTACAGGATTCCCAGAAGGTGATTTACAAACTGCCGGAAACCAGTCAGGAAAGAATCCATTTATCCAACTTGAGCAACAACCATCTTTATAGATTCTGGATGGAGATTGAAGAATGCGCAATGGCTGTTTGGGACTGAAAAGGGAGGATCTGACTAGAAGGTTGCTGTGCACCAATAAAGCGGCTCACCCAAAAGAAAGTTTAGGAAATCAATAGGTTATGGCTACAGAACTGACTATATAGTGACTACTATAGCTTTCACTAAAAGTAATTCAGAGGTGATTTTAATGAATTTAGAAGAATACGCGTGGAACAAACATGAACAAAAAATGAAAGCAGAGCAAAAGGAATATAAATATAGCAGCCCAAAAATAAAAATGATAGATAATGTGGAATTAAGAAACGAAATAGAAGTAGCTCTTGAAAAAATGCCACAAAAATTTCTTGCTCAATGGGCTTTAAAAGTAGCAGCTGCAAACTTGACCCATCTAGACAGTCATTTGAGAAATGACCCTCGCATAAATTTAGGGAAGGAGACTTTAAAAAAACGAATAGATGGCAGCATAAGTGCATATGAGTTAAGAAATGTTGGATTTGTTGTAAATGAATTGGCTAAAGAATCCAAATCTGATGTTAGTAAGTATTCTGCCCGGTCATTTGCTCAAGCCATTGCTACAGGCCATATGCGGGGGCATGCATTGGTTAGCAGTGACTATGCAATAAAAGTACAGAATCTGATAACTAAAAATTCCTTAGCTGCTTCAACAAATGAACGTGAAAGACAATTAAAGATTATAGAGGAATTAATGAATAAACATAGCTAGAGGCGCTTCATTTCGTGCATACTAATAATTAAGTGATACAAATAGTAAGGACTTTTTATAAATTTCTTTTCTTTTTTGAGAAATCATATCTTCTGAAAGGCCTTATGAAATGCTCTCAACAATATATACCATTAACTTTTAGTGGTACGCTTTGATAAAGTAAAGTAATTTATGAGATATAGCTTAGAACAAAGCAAGACTTTATATAAAATCTAGTATAAACAAAAGATTTCAAGTGTGGCTTCTGTAATTATATATTGAGAGGAGGAATTTTTTGTTTTTTAAAATTAAGTTCGTTGCTGCCGTGTTCATTTTGATCGGAGTCGTCCTTCTTTTGGCAGAAGTTGATGAAACGTTCAATGTATACAATATTCCCTACGTATTCATTCTAATCGGTTTAATTTCATTGTTGGTTTCATTGCTAGCTACGCGTAAAGAAAAAAGTCTGTTGTGCAGAATTGGATTACATAAGTTCGAACAAGTTGATAGAGGCAGGGAGATGCCTGCTTTATTTATCTATAAATGCAACAGGTGTGGACAGGGAAAGAAAGTGATGAAAGCATTTTAAACAATTTACACTTATTAAAGATCATCTTTTAAAGTCAATTTTCTTCGTAACTCCGAGGGCAACTTATGGCCAATCAAATAGCCATAGAAATTTCAGCATTTTATTCTAGTCATTTTTTAAGGAGAGCATAAGCGATGTCCAAAAAGAAGAAGAAGAAAAAGAAGCGAATAAAAAGAGAGGAAAAGGTAGATTACGATTTCGATCCACATTTTTCGAAAAAAGCAAAACTGGAAATCAAAGTTACGAATGAAGGCGTGTCTTTTGTCGGAAATTCTGAAGGGTATTTGTCACTTTCGCGTTTCTTTACTTATCTTGCAGAGGTCCATACGTTAATTAGAGAGGAATCTCCAAAACCCGAGACAAATACGGTACAAGGTTATGGAGCTTATCATTTTAAGGACTACGTGCCTGAAAAGAAAATCCAACAAGGAGACTACATGTTTAGACCAGGACCAATCAGTAGTTTAAGCACCGATGAACATAAACAAGATGTGTTATTTTGGTTGTCTGATGTAACAGGTCCTGAATTTTGGTTGGAAGACGAAGGCATGGGAAAAAAGAAGTCGAACAAAAGCAAAAATAACTAGCAGAAGGATAAATTTATTATAAAAAGAATTAGATAGGAGTAAGGATGGTTAGCATATTATTTGACCTGCTGGCTGGAGTGTTCAGCAATGCAGGATACAGCAATACTTTAAATACGTAAAAAATTGACAGACACATTGAACAGTTAAAGGAATATGAGTGGTTTGAGAAGGTTTACGAAGACGAGAAATACCATCGTTTGTTTTTTGTGAACAAGCGTATTAGATACTATCTACAAAGCTCAATTCGGGTAAAAAAGATGGTACGGAGAAAAGAAGCACAAAAAAAGCTGCTATTGCTTCTTGATAAAGAAATGAATATTTAATGAAAGAAAACGCCTTTTCAACTTTAAATTGAAAAGGCGTTTTCTTTCCTAGATCTAAATATTCAGTATATTGAGCTTGTAAAAGTTATAGATTTTTAATTAAAAAAATGAATCATATAGGCAAAGATTAGCATAATAAAAGAAAAGCCGATAAATCCGATGATACAGTATTTTATAATTCTTAAAGGAAAAGGTAAATGTTTGATTTTTTCTCCAGAAGGTACTCCAAGGTGGTTCTGTACAAATTCATTGCCATCATCGAATGGTTTTTTCTCATTCATAGTATCTCCCTTTCATCAAAGAATCTATAAGATAGATCCATTCAGTTAAGTTAATAAGAAAACAATAATAAATTGTATATTATAAATAAAGGTGTTGATCAGAAGGAAGGGAATAAATAAATCAGTACAGCTAGACTAAGGAAGGTCCAAACAAAAGATAACTCAATCTTTTTTTCTTTAGAAGCATTTTTCTTTATCTTATGTACAAGTGACAACACAAAAAGATTGAAGAGAAATAAAAAATAATAAACAAAGATATATAAAATCCATCGATTTGCAGACATTGCATCATTTAAAGAAGTAAAAAAAGCAACGCTTATAAAAGCGATAATAGATAGAATAAAGAGGAAGGCAAGAAGAATATTCATTTTTTCCCATAAAGGATGAGATAAGAACCGTTCGCTTTTTTTGCTGTGAAAAATTAAAAAAAGACTGATTAAGCTTGATGCAAGTAAAATAAATGTCATTACTAATAAAAATGAACCAAATGGACCCGAAGACAATACATTAGTTATTTGAGTTGAAAACCATTCAGCGAGAATTACTAGAAAAACCATACATGCAAGTACTCCCCCTTGAAACAAAGTCCATTTTGAAAAAAACATGTCATCCCCCTATTTCTTTGTTTGGATCATATAAAGATGTGGCTTTTTTATGCTGCCTCTAATCTTTACGAGTTTCCAAAGAAGAAGTTTCAAGAAATATTCAAGATAGGTTACGTTCAAATATTTTATAAAATTGGGGAATCCGAAATGTTATCTTATACAGTAAGGATACTGCATAAGATAACTTGCCTGATACTGCTGGATTACAAATAAGAGGTTAATGCCAATTAAACCCTTATTTTTGCTGTAATCTGTATAGGGAAACAATAAAAAAAGACGGTCAAAAACATAATTTGCGGGAGGAAACATGGAAAAAACAACTAGCTATACTTATTTTTCAATAGAGAGCAATGGAGAATCAAAAGACGGTAAAGGGTTAGTTGCTTTCGAAAAAGGAATTTTTAGCCCTGAAGATATGACGGCTTTGTTGGGAATCCAACCTTTTACCAGTTGGGCTTATGGTGATAAAAGAGCAGACGGATCCATTTTTCCGTTTTCTTCATGGAATGCAGAGAAATCTGATATAAAGAGACTAGACGTAAAAGCTCAATGCAGAGATACTATTAAAAAGCTGAAAAATAAAATCCCTATACTCCATAAAATTAAGGAACAATACGACGTGAATTTTGTCCTTGTAATAGTTCCTAGTATTTACGGAGACGAACAACCTTACATGGATTTTAATAAAGAAGTTATTGAATTTTGCTATTTTACTGGAACGACAATTACAACGGATATGTATATTTATTCTTCAGAGGAGTAAACGAAGGATTAATGGGATAGCAAGTACCAGAATGAATACTTTTCAAATGTCGATTGACGTGGATGCTGTTATTAAAATTATAACAGTCAATTGGTCAAAATGGATTTTATTAGGGAAAGTTAAAGAGTTTCTCCTGACATGAAATGGTCTGTTACTAGATTTTTTAGTATGAAATAACGTTGAATCGAGAACAATAGTAGATCAGGGATAAAGTTGAAGATAAGTAGAAGAGGCGTGATGAAAATATGTTAAACTATATTGCTTTAGCAGCAACTGCATGGCTTATGGGGTTTACTCCTTTATTTGAAATATATTTGGCTGTTCCAGCTTCTGTAGGGCTGGGATTGGATGTGTTTTCTTCGGTATTTTGGTCTTGGTTCGGAAGCTTTTTTGTTATTCCTTTTATTGCTTATTCTTACGTTTGGCTTACCAAAATTAATATAATCAATAGCTATTTTATTAAAATGGCAAATTCTAAAGCTAGTAAAAATTAAATAGTGGTGGATTCTTTTTTATTCTGATTATGACCCCTGTTTTTGGTCCGTGGACAATTGGGATAGTGGGTAAAATAATTGGCATGGACGTTAAGCGGCTCTTCCTGGCTTCGGGTATTGGCATCGCTATTTATGGAACAATTATTGGCATTCTCACACAACTTGGTATAAAGGCTTTTCATTAAAGCGAGTAGAAAATGAGGTTCAACTTGCTAGCTAATAAGCTGTGTATAATGTGAAGGACATGGCTAATTTAAAGCACTATTCCCATCCTTCCAAAAGCAAGCTTTGTTCTAATTTAAGAATTCTTTCCCACTTGGCCGATTCGGGTTCTTCATTATTTTCCTCCGAGGACAGGGAGCTATAAGCCTTTATTAGCATTCTTTTTTTCTCCAAGAGTGTTGAGTTAAGGCTTTTTGGTTTTTTACGATACATCGTTAGATGCGCTTCAAAATTTCTTCTTGCTTCTTTTAAAGAGTAGTCCCCGTTCGGACCTCCATCGATTTTCTCAGGAGTATACTTACTAAAAGATCCATCCTCCCAATCACAAAGCATACAAATTTCATCATATAATCTTTTTTTCAGTGTCGGATAACCACAGCATTGACATTTTTCTCTATGCATTTGTAAGCACCTTTTTCAAAAAAATTTTTTATTTGTTTTTGTTGAAAATAATTCATTTTATCATGATGAGTTAAAAATCTACAAGTAGTAGATTACCTTGTCAATTAATAATGAAAAAAGAACTTAAGGATGGAAGTAGATGCGACCGTTACAGTTGAAAATACCAGTGGTAGTTATATTTTATTTTTTATACAGATATAAATCATTTCACTGCTAGAATTTTCTAAAGGCTCTTTTTCCCATGAACTATAGGTTTCTAATATAGTAAACCCGTTTTGTTTGAATAATCTTTCCATCTCAAGAGGAATACATACCGCAGCGATATACTGTCTTTTTCAACTGTTCCTTCATTCGGCCCTTCAATTATTTCTCGTTTTGTCCTTTTCACAACCAGTTTTGCAATTAAATTCACTCGCTTTCATCGTAGTTACTTGGTACATTAAGGAAATAAAGAAAAAACTATTCTAAATGACATCTGAATTAGTTATTTTGACGAAGATGTTTTTGGAAGTGATATTACCACTGAAGGACTTGTGCTTTTAAATATAAGCAGGAAAACTTTTTTAAGTATCATACTGATTGGGAAAATAAACCGGAAATAGTCGATTGCTATGCGCTTTGCAAAGGATTAGCTATTTCCTTATACTGACTTCCCGTTGGTTCAAGTAGATGTAGAGCTGCGGAGTTTCCGCTCCCATTCGGTTCTTGAAATCGCCCGTGGTGCTAAAGTCATTCGCGTTAACTGATACATACCAGATCCCTTTCATTGGCTTATCGAGTGAATAACCAAATAAATACGAAAAAGAAAAATTTAATAAGAGAGGAATTAAGAGCATTGAAAACTGAAATTGCGTTTCAAAAAACAGTTAAGACTGTAGAAGAACTTCTTGAAATCACTGGAAAGCCAAGTGAACTCGTGAATAATAAAGTCATTTCATATTTAGATGAACATTGCTTAGGGTTTATTTCGCAGTCTCCTTTTCTGACGATATCCACAGCTGATGAAACTGGATTTTGCGATGTGTCTCCACGAGGAGACGAAAAGGGGTTTGTTCATGTGATGAATGAAAAGCAGTTGATCATTCCTGAAAGGCCTGGGAACAAGCGGATGGATTCCATGCGAAATATTTTATCAAATCCAAATATCGGTTTACTGTTTCTGATTCCGGGACTGGGGGAGACATTGCGTATCAACGGAAAAGCCAGCGTAATTCGTGATGAAGAGCTGTTGGAAAAAATGGCGGTAAACGGTAAAAGGCCAATTCTCGGAATCGGTGTTGATGTGGAAGAATGCTTTATCCATTGCGCCAAAGCGTTTCGCAGGTCAGAACTTTGGAACCCGGAAACCTGGATGACTAAAGAAGAGCTGCCAAAAGGTGCGAAAATCTTAGCGGCACACGCCAAATTGACGAATGTGGACGAAGAGGCCGTCGGAAAACTTCTAGAGAAGAGCTACCGGGAAAAATTATATTAATTAGAATAGATCAGATTAAGATTTAATCCACAAATCCTTTCCATGCCAATGTACCGGCACTGTATGGAAAAAAGAGAGTGTAGACGTGATTCTATCAGCGTCTACGCTCTCTTTTTTCAGTATGTAAGTAATTTAGTTAGTTCGTTGTTGATTAAAAGGAGCCAGACATATTAATCTGTCAAACCCTTCTCCTCGAAGCGTCTTAAATCTTTTTGATGCCCCATTGTAATTAAAATGTCGCCCTTTACAATTTCGTCTTCAGGTAATGGAGCAATATTTACGTCTTCTAGTCGTTTGATAGCCAAAACCATGCAATTATACTTCGCGCGAATGTTCAATTGTTTTAAGGTTTTGCCAGACATCTTGGATGAAGCAATTAACTCTATGATGCTATAGTCTTTTGATAACTCGATATAATCGACTATTTTGTCAGAATCTAAGAGGTGGGCAACCCGAATACCCATCTCTTTTTCAGGTTGAATGACCCGATCTGCCCCTACTTTATTTAATATAAGTTGGTGTTGTTGGTTACTTGCTTTTACCCAAACATTGGACACTCCTAATTCTTTCAACATAAGAGTACACAATACACTTGCCTGCAAGTCTTCGCCAAATGCCACGACTGCGTGTTCAAAGTTCCGCACACCCAATGCCTTCAAATCTCGTTCGTCCGTTCCGTTGGCCATTACTGTTTGGGTGGCAAATTCAGACATTGCCTCTACACGTTCTTCTGACAAATCGATAGCTAGTATTTCATGTCCGAGAGCATGAAGTTCTTGGCACACGCTGCTGCCAAAGCGGCCCAATCCAATAATGACAAATTGTTTTTCCATCTGTGCGCCTCATTTCCGTTTTTATTCATGATACAGAGACCATTACAAATAAAATGGTACAAGTCTTAAGTTTTAACATGGATCTTACACCGATTTAGTGCATTTATGCCTACGACGATACCATAGTATTAGCTATTGGACCTGTCCTATCTTGATATACATGGTATGTGCGTCAACACAGACACGAGGAGTAAAAAATTTCTTGAGTAAAAAATCTAATCAAAAAAAGGTTTTTTGTTTCTGCTAAATAACAAGCTACCCGCATATATCAAGATTGTCAATCTCCTTTTTAAAGATAAGCTCCTAGAAGGAAATTAAAGAAAAGTTGGATTGTTTTTCAAATTGCAAAGATTGTTCATGAATTTGGTCAAAGCTTCTTTTACAAAGTTCCCGCTGTTAATAGAATTTAAAAAGGCTGTAGGATAACGGCATGCAAATAAAATGGTTAAACACACAAAAAAGTAAAACTTGAATAAGGAAAAATTGTAAGAAATTATACAAATTACTCAGTTTATTTCAAAAAGAGGTTTATTGTTGTTTTTTCAAGGTAATATATACTATATGCAATTAGGTACAAGTGATTATATTATAGTTTCCTTTGCTGATTCTTTCAAAACTTTCTTAAAAAGATTACAAGAAAAAAGTATCGTTTTTAGAGTTATATCCATCCAGCAATCATTTTTAACTTGCTATAAATTACGAGGGGGAGAGCGAAAATGCCGCAAAATCAATACATGCCAAAAACGTCAGTTGCTTATTTCTTTAACAGATCCAAAGATGTAAATACAGAAAACAACATATCGATACTTACATTATTTGCCCGCTTAACAAGAGAGATTACATATGATGATGGAATAAATATCTACAGCAAAGTAGACACGATTTGGGTCGATATAGAGGACATTCAGCTGGAAAAAGCGACAGAAAGTATGAAAAGTTTGCCGAACGGAATGCAGGAATACACAGTGACAGAGGAAGTTTTTCATGCTTTAGTGAATCTCTCAAAAGTATCTCCAAGAGAACTTTATTGTTTGACTCCTTTTCACCGAGAAGCAGTGCGGGAGAAGTTTATTCAATGATTTATTGGCAGCTCAACAGTATGTAAACTTACAAGTATATTCAATGGAAAGAGAGGATTGCTTAAATGACTGTTCCTAAGAAAAAGAGAATAAAAACCGGAAATGCATCTACAAGACGCCAACTGACATATGCGGAATTCGTTGAAAGCTACAAACTCTATAAAGCCGAAAAAGCAAAATTAACTGCTCAGCCTTCTAAATAAAGATCCGTGAAAAAAGGAAGAAGTGGATGAGACTGAAGGTCGATTTTTATTGCATCTTTTAAACGGGTTGTAGTATGTTTAAAAAAGTGTTGCAAATTTATAGAATGTGCAACTTCTGAAAGAGGAGGAATAATGTGGGGAAGACGACTAATGGCCCGTTCCGAAAATTTCAGAACTTTAATGAGGCAGCCAATCAAATACTCAAGATGCTAAGCGATCAAATGGATATCAATACATTATTCATAGCTCAGAATGATGGAGAGACCAATACCATCAAAAAAGCCTTTAACCGAAATGAAGAATTGGTAACTGAAGACAGCCTAACGCCTCTCAATCAAACATTTTGCAGTCTCACCATCCAGTATGGCCAGAAGCCGTTGAAAATAGAAAAAATTTCAACTGATGAAGATGCAGCCAAACTAGAAATTGCTTCTCAATTTGAAAACGGATCATTCATGGGTATACCGATATATTATGAAGACGGAAAAGTTTATGGCACTATCTGTGGATTGGATAATCATCCTTTTACATTCACTGAAGAACATCAGGAAATGTTTGAGATGATGTCCTCGCTGTTAACCTATATTCTCGAATTGGAAAAAGCCCGAAAGGAAATACAAATGCTTTCTTCTCCCGTTGTGCCGTTGTCAGAACAAATTTCTATCTTAAACGTTATTGGGAATATTACTCTGGTTCGAGCACAACAACTAGTAGAAGACGTGGTTCAGAAAGTAGGCCAGGAAATCGAATTTCTCATTATCGATTTTTCGGGAGTCACACAAGTTGATTCACAAATTGAAACAAATTTGCTCGATTTAATCAAAACCCTGAAAATCATGGGAATTACTCCTATCATTACAGGAATTTCGCCGTTAGTTGCTTTAAAAGTGCCTCATTTTGCACACTCTCTAAAGGGAGAAAGAATGGAAGCTACTTTGAAAATAGCAATTGAACAACTTGGTGTTGGTATGCCAGAAAAAAATGAAATAAGGTCATAAATCATGAAGAAAAACCATAATGAAAATATCAAAACGCCTTTCTATGGAAAGGCGTTTTTCTAGTATTGCCATTTGTATAGTGATTCAAAGAGAGAATAAAAATATATAAACACATAATAGCAGGTTTGATTTTGATGTTCTCCTACTCGCTTCATAATCATCTTTTTGTGGTATAGGTAATTACGGAATTTGATTTTAAAGTAAAGAAGGTGTCATTTAAAAATGGAAGGAAGAAGGACATTGGAAACAATCGAATTGCTAGATCTGCTAAAAATAAAAAAAGTTTATGGAGATATTCCTTCTAAAGTTACAGGAATCCAGATGGATTCACGAAAAGTTAAACAGGGAAACTGTTTTATCTGTGTCGTTGGAAGTAATGTGGATGGCCATAACTTTATCGAAGAGGCTATCCGGCGAGGAGCATCACTCATTGTTGCCGAAAAGCAGGAAGTTATTTCTGGCTCTGCTTGTTTTGTTCTAGTCAAAAATTCGGTGAAAGTCTTGTCCCGCTTCGTTCAACATTTTTATTGCTATCCCTCTTCCAAACTGGCGATCTTTGGTGTGACGGGGACGAACGGGAAAACAACTGTTTCCCATATCATCTACAACTTGCTTGAGGCAAATGGACGGAAATCTGCTGCATCTGGGACGCTTGGTTTTCGGACAAATGTCATCACTGAACCGACACAGAATACTACAAGTGATATCCTCTCGAGTTTGAACATGATGCAACGAGCGATAGAACAGAACTGTGAGGCTATCGTTTTTGAAACTTCTTCACAAGGAATCATTAACGGCCGGATGTGGGGGATTGATCTGGATATCGCGATCTTCACGAACCTAACACATGATCATCTCGATTATCATAAGACAATGGAACATTACGGTTATGCGAAAGGGTTGCTTTTCGCTCAGCTCGGCCAGGACATAGCAAAAGAAAAGTTTGCTGTGCTGAATCATGATGATCCATGGGCTGCAGCATATTCACGAATGACACCTTTTGAAACGATTACATATGGGCTGTCTGAGCAGGCAGACTTTTATGCCGATCAAATTGAATATAGAGAAAATGGAACCGTCTTTCTTTTACATAGCCCCCAGGATAATTATGTAGTTTCTACATCCTTTATTGGAGAATTCAATGTGTACAATATGCTTGCAGCGATTGCGGCTTTATACGCATATGGGTTGAGTGTAGAGGATATGCTGCCATATACGGCTGATATACAACCTGCAGCAGGGCGAATGGAAAAACTGTCTAATTCGAAAGGACCTGCTGTTTATATTGACTATTCCCATACACCTGACGCAATCGAAAAAGCGATTAACAGCTTGTTGCCATTCAAAAAGAAACGGTTGATTGTGGTGATTGGGAGCGGGAATTTCCGTGACCGTTTAAAACGGCCAATGATGGCCGAAAAGGCATCCGTCGCGGATTATGTCATCATCACTGTCAATAACCCAGGGAAAGAGCCGATTTCAGGTATCCTTAAGGATTTTGAAAAAGGTATGCAGCATGACCGATATGTCTGCATTGGCGACCGGGCGGAAGCTATACGTCATGCCATCAATCTTTCAACGAAAGACGATATCGTCCTCTTAACGGATAAAGGACATGAAAATACGATCCTTATTGGCAGCCGCTATTTTCCCCATAGCGATAAAGAAATTGCACTCGAACAGGTGAACCTGCAGTTTTAGAACGCCTAATAGTGGTTTAAGGGAATAAAGTACATTAAAACTGACAAGGAAGAAATAACGATTATGTCTAGGGGAAATTGTCATAGTTAATCTAGCAGGTGTACAAGAGCAAGTTAGTGTATGTGATTGGAAGATGAACTCAGAGTGTCTCTAAATTCAATAATTTTTTCAATAAATAAAAATAGCAGCGCGGGCATAGTTTATTATTGCCTGTGCTGCTTTTATAGTAGAAATTATTACTTATTGAATTTGAGTACTACTTAATTGCTCCATAGAGCTGAGGCTGGTCCAGATTGTTTCTGCATTGAATTCAATTTCGGCAATATGTGCTGCTGATGGTCCCATCTTTTTTAACATACAAAGGTGAAAGAGTTGGATTAGATTTCTTTCTATATAAGTCATCTTTTTTAAGGAGACTAGTCTGTATATGGACTTGAACCAAAAGGCGGGCTTACTTTCTATGATAATTGAAAAATTTGTTTAATTTTAAAATAAAGTGATCTAAATGATTTTCATGTGCGTTATGTCTGTATACCAAAAAAAAGGGAGCGATAATTTATGAAATTAAACAAATGTCTTTTAGCCTTACCACTTAGCCTATCTTTATTGGTGCCAACAGCGGCACTGGCGGACAGCCACGGCGGCCATTCCGCTTCAAGCGAATCAGCGATGGAATCCAGCACGGCAACGCCGGCAGCGGAATTGCGCATTGCACTAGATACCACATTGACAGAGCATGCATTCTTGGCAGTTGAAGCCATGAGAAAAGGTGTTGATGGCGCAGAAGATTTTGATCAGGCTTCTGGAGCATTATTGGCGAATGCTGACGATCTTTCAGCTGCAGTCGGTTCGGTTTACGGCGAAGAAGGAGCTGCCCAGTTTGATGAAATCTGGAAATCGCATATCGGTTATTTCGTAGATTATGTAACCGCTACTGCTGAAGATAACCAAGAAGGCAAAGACCAGGCTTTAGCGGCATTGGAAGAATACAAAGTCGAACAATCAGAATTCTTTGATACCGCAACGGGTGGATTGCTTCCGGCTGCAGCAGTTCAAGAAGGATTGGATATGCACGTCGATCAGTTGATTTCAGCTTTTGACGCTTATGTAGAAGGCGATTTTGAAACAGCTTATTCGCTGGAGCGTGAATCGATCCACCATATGAGCATGTTTGCAGAAAGCTTATCAATTGCCATTACGACTCAATTCCCGGAGAAATTTGACAACACCAACCCGGACACACCAGCAATCGATCTTCGCGCTACGTTGAATGCCACATTTACAGAGCATGCGGGATTAGCCGCCATGGCGATGCAAGACGGTGCAGATGGTGCGGAAAGCTTTGATCAGGCGTCTGCTGCATTGTTAGCGAATGCAGATGACCTGACGGCTGCTGTAACTTCTGTTTACGGAGAAGAAGCGGGTGCACAGTTTGATGAAACATGGAAATCACATATCGGTTACTTTGTTGATTATGTAGTTGCGACAGGTGAAGAGAATGCTGAAGGACAGGAACAGGCACGTGCAGAACTGGACCAGTACATTGTTGACCAAGCGGCTCTTCTTGATTCAGCAACAGAAGGACGCGTTCCGGCTGATGCGCTAGAAGAAGGGTTAACAGCGCATGTTGAACAATTATTGACGGCATTTGATTCCTACGTAGCAGGCGATTACGAAACAGCGTACAGCTCGATTCGTGAAGCCTATGCACATATGACGATGCCGGCAGCTGGCTTGTCAGCGGCCATCGTAGACCAGTTCCCAGAAGAATTCGGTGCAACGGAAATGCCATCTGAGATGCCAGCAACAGGCATGGGCGGTACAGCGGATACAGATTCATTCCCATTCATGTGGGTATTGGCTGGCTTGATGCTTGCGGCGCTTACCACTGCAGTTGCTGTTCGTACACGCAAACAGTAAGTTTCGCTGATGATAATAAAAAGCTAGCCTAGCCGGCTAGCTTTTTGTTTGCCGCAACCACTGTGAATAGTACTAAACGAATTAGGCATAGGCAGTATTTAATTTTTTATGTTTGCTTGAGTTGCAAGTAAGTATTTCTTAAAATGCATAGTAGGAGGAACCAGTAATGAAAAGGCAATGTGATCTTGTGATGGACGGCATCAATCGATCTCTGCCGTTTGAACAAAAAAGAGAAGAATCGGTTGATAAACAGTTAGCCTATTTTTGGGAGCGCAAAGAATTTTTTGAAGTAATGAGTAAGCTTCCATACCTCGTAGATGCAAGAGCATTCTCCTCTGATATGAGAGCAAGGATATTGGCCATGGTATTTGACGAAGAGTCAGGCTGCGTCGTGAAACAGAACAACTTCCATAAACAGACAGCTTACGTGCCGATTCTGGCAGCATTGTTTTTAAGCCTAGTCCTTCGCAATGTTCTTAAAGAAAGAAATTGATCTGGAATCAGAAGACGAAACGTATCTAAAAAAAGTAATAAAAGAAATGGAGGAGCAAGGATGAAAAGAATAATAGTGTTATTTGCAATCGCTATTTTTTTAATGCCCTTAATAGGACAGGCGCATACCACCTTATCTTCTTCTACGCCTGCAGAAGGCTCAATAGTAGATGAACCGTTGGAAGAAGTAGTGTTGACTTTCGGTACTGTCATTGAACAAGGAAGTTCAATGACACTTGAAAGTGAAAATGCGAGTTACGAATTTAACGAAATTGTTGTTTCGGATAGTGTCATGACAGGAACTATAACAGAAGAGTTGCCTAACACTGACTATACAGTTCGTTGGGAAATCATTGGTGCAGACGGCCACCCGATCGAAGGGGAAGTTGCTTTTACACTAAATGTTGACTCTGCTGAAGACGAAATTACGCCAGAGGAAACACAAGAAACAGAAACGGAAATGTCGGAACCAGCAATAGAAGAAGTACCAGTAGAAGAAGAAAAAGCTGTCCAAACTTCGGAAGATAAAGGGAATCCAATGATTACAGTTTTTCTTGTACTTGCGTTACTTGTGATTGCCTTTATCGCTTATCGACTTCTGAAGAGAAAGAAAAATTAAGTATGTATAAGGAGAAAAGAAACTGAGTTTGAAGTTTCTTTTCTCTTTTTTTAGTGAGTATAGTTATTCACTTTATTTCCAATATTAACTAGCTATCTTTAACTTCAATTAGTATATTTAAGAGGAAGATATCAGCTAGCACAGGAAAGAACTATTTCCGAGTACAGCAGTCCTAGAAGTAGTTTTATTGAATTGGGCCTTTCATGGCGATACCTCCACATATAAAAATATTAAAAGCGAGGTAGAAACCAATGTTTTTTCAAAATATGACACCAACCCAAATTGAAACCAGAGATAAGTCTAGAATGATAGGCCATGAATTTTATACGTTTGCTCTTTTTGGACACGCCGTGTATTCTATTTTTTTCTTATCTGAATTCAATGCATCGTTCTGGATTTTAGTCAGCGGTTCCATTTTTTATTCCTTGAGCGAGTTTTTTTTACTAAAAGGGCTGCAGCTAAGGAATGAAATGGAGATTTAGTATTCAGAATAATAAATTCGGCTTGATACGATAGACCAGTAAGTAGATTTGCTTGCACTGCATTATTGAACAAGTGTAATCAGATATAGAAGATCATTTTTAGACACAAGGAGGTACGTATGGTGGCTCATCCATATCAGGAACTTGAAAATACAGAACTATGGAAAAAAGTAAATCAACTAATAGAAAGCTTGATTGAAAATCAAGACAGACTGTAGACAAAGTCAAATTAAAATTAATAGGATGTATAATCCAACCGGTCTGGCCACTTCGCTTTCCGTGGGCTCAGCTTCAGCCTCCTCGTCACTGCGTTCCTGCGGGGTCTTCAGCTTTCGCTGACTCCACAGGAGTCTACGTGGCCAGACCGGTCGGGATCGTATGGTTTCAATCAAAGGTAGAAGCTTGCTAGTCAGCTCATGATAAATAGAGCCTGATTAAGGCTGGTGAAAAAACCCTTCACTCGAGGATCCGGAGCGCAAGGCGGCGACTCCTGCGGGAAAGCGAAGTGCCGAAATCCACTCGGGCGCCAGTCCGAGTTAGTTCGGCGCGAGCCCGTGGAACGCGTCCGCCTGGAGCGCAGGATCCGGGGCAGATAAGATGAAATGAGGTTTCATTCGTCTAGTAGTAAATATTCTTTTGTTTAAAAGTTCGCTTGATTGAAAATCAAGATATTGAAGCAACTACAAAGAAAGAATATATTGTGGGATACATTTGTAAAAACCTACTGGAGTTACCCGATGAAGATAGCAATTAGAAAGAATACTATTTTGTACATCGTACGAAAATAAATAATTGATTTTTCTTCTAAACTAATAAAATTAGCAGGTTCCTTTCAAATAGAGGTAAAAGGAGAGCATTGGCTTTATCCTAAGCCAACTGAGATCGTTATGAATGAAAAAACCTGATAGATATGAAATTCTACATCTATACATACTTGAATAAAGTAAGAAAAATTAGGACGTGATCCCTGTGCCAGATTGGACTTACCACCCCGTATTCAAACCGATCCTATTTCGATTGCCGGCGGCAGTAGGAAGAGAATTTATCCACAGAACCATGTCTATGGTTTCTGCGGTTCCATATGGACCTAAATTAATCGAATACCTCGGACATACCACTCCGTCTGTCGAGTTGGAAACTGAAATTTTTGGCTTGAAGATCTCCAATCCGGTTGGATTAAGCGGAAAAATTGATCCCAGGCTAACAGGTACTAGAGCATTCAGCTATTTGGGACTGGGTTTTATTGAAGTTGGGCCAATCACTTCAAAACCGAAGGATGCAGGCGTTCCAAAGTTCACACAAACTAAGGATAATCTTATTTTCCCCTATCCGTTGGAATCTCTTGGTGTTGAACAAACTCTCGACCAGCTGCAGAAACTACAAGCATTCGGAAAGCCGATTTTTATCAGAATTGGAAAGGCGAATTGTTTTGATGAAACCTTAACATTGGTGAAAGCATTGTCCGTCCATGCCAAAGCAATTATTTTGGAAGATCGACTCAGCGAGAAAGAATGGAATTTAGTGAAGAGTTTAAGTATAAGCATGCCTTTTTTATATGCATGTGCTTCGGATAAAATGGACTGTCGTTATATCGGCCAGTTAATTTCGGCCAGCTCTATAGACGGTATTGTTATTGATGAAGCGGCAATAGAGAGCGAAGCAGGATGGGCATATTCACAGGACCAGACAGTCAGTTTATCGATAAAAGTATCGGAAATTAGAAAACAAAGCAGTATTCCAATTATTGTATCTGGAGGCATTGCCGAACCAAAGAATGCATTGGCTTTATTTCAGGCTGGCGCAGATGCAGTCATGTTGACAGCGGGTTATGTATTTACAGGTCCAGGCTTACCCAAACGGATCAATGAAAGTCTATTGGATAGCAAAGAGCACTTGAAGAACACATACAGCGGTTGGGTTTGGTATTGGTTATTCGGTTTTTTCATGTTGATCAGCGGGCTTATCACCTTACTGGTCAGCATGACCATAGTCATCATGCCATATGACGAGTGGTTTCTAAAGCTGACGCGAGAAGAAATCCTTGCAATAAATCCGAATATCTACCGATTTATGCAACATGACCGGATGACAGTTGCTGGAACGATGATGTCCGGTGGAGCCCTTTATATGCAATTGGCCAGATATGGCGTCCGGCAAGGGTTGCAATGGGCGAAAAGAGCAGTTCACATTGCCGGTGTAATAGGCTTTCTTGGTATTCTCTTATTTTTGGGATTCGGTTATTTTGATTGGCTGCATGGAATCCTCTGGCTCATTTTACTGCCGTTTTTCTGGAAAGGCTACTTGGCTACTAAAAATTACAATGAACACTCGGTTTCCAGTAACCGATCGAACCATAAGGCTTGGAAAAAAAGTCTATGGGGTCAACTCGCATTCGTAGCGCTCGGTTTTGCACTGGCCATCGGCGGACTTGTCATTTCCATTATAGGCATCACGGGTGTTTTCGTACAAACGGATATTGCTTATATTTGCATGACTCCTGAACAATTAACAGAAATAAATAATCGGCTGCTTCCTGTCATAGCACATGATCGTGCAGGATTAGGGAGCGCTTTGATCAGTGTGGGCTTGCTTGTTTTGATGCTTGCCCTCTGGGGTTTTCAAGAGGGGCAGAGGTGGGTTTGGTACACGTTCTTGTTTGGGGGAATTCCAGCGTTTAGTGCGGCAATAACCATTCATTACATTATTGGCTATACGACGTTCATACATATTTTGCCGGCTTATATTGCTTTGTTATTATTTGCGATTGGATTGCTTTATTCCAGGGATTACTTTTTCATGAAGTCCTGATAACAACCAATGAATTTTTTGAGAAAACTTTGTCTGGAGGAGAAAAATGAAAAAATGGACCATTTGTTTCATGCTGGGGTCCATCCTGTTGACTTCACGAGTCTATCTTTCAACTCTTTTATCAACGAAATGGATTATAACAGGCGCTTTACTATCAGTAATAGGAGGAGCAATAATGGGCGGCAGCTCCTTTTTCTTGCCTAAACCGACCAATAAATCTTGCGGAAATTTATAGTACGGAAGGAGGATTTCAAATGGTATCAGCAATAGAAATTGCCCGTATTGTGTTGCCGCTATTAATTGTTTGGGGGATTGCAATATTTGTTGTGACAAGACTTAAACTTAACCATCAACGAGGGACATTGGGGAAGAAAAAATCAACAGCTGCTCAAAGTCTGTTGGATAGTTTAATCCCGCTTGGCATGCTTGTTGGTTGTGTTATTGGCATGATTATCAGTATGATTTTTTCATTCACTTTTTCTTCTGCTATAAGTCTAGGAGCGGGAATAGGTTTGCTTGTCGGCTATTTTGCTTATGAGGTATATGGCAAAAAGAAGAAAGTAATTCTTAATTAGCACAACATATGGAGCACTCCGGAGCTTGAGAAGTCAGAAGCCGAAACAACTAACCAATATAATGGTCAATAATTAAATAGCTATCGTCTATGTACTTTCCCGATTTTAAGATGGAAAGAAAAAACAGCTTATACGTCATTATTTATTGAGTTCTGCAATATACTAGTTCTATCAATTAAGAGACCCAGCAACTTTTTTTAATAAGTTGCTGGGTCTCTTAATTTGTCCACCTTAAGTAAATAAGAACTAAAACTTTTGTTAGTCTCTCTTTCGCGCATATTTAACGTCAATGCAAGAAAATAACAAAGCACTGCTTTCAAAAACCTGGTCGATAAGTTTTCAGAAAATAAGGTTATACCAAAAATAACCAAAACGAAAAAACTAATTTTGTTTTTAAAAAATTGAAAATACTTAATTTCTTTCGTATAATTAAAATCGACAGTCGACCAAATGTAAATTGAATGGAGATTATAAAATGAAACCGAATCTCATGAATAACGCTTTGCCTAATTTAATTGCAGAAGATATTACGAAACAGATTATGACAGGAGCTCTTAAAACCGGTGAAAAATTAGTAGAACATATTTATGCTGAAGAATATGGCACGAGTAGAGCCCCAGTTCGTGAAGCAATTTATTTGCTTGCAGTTGAAGGCCTGGTTGAAAGAATTCCGAGAAAAGGGGCCATTGTTAGAGAGTATACAAAAAGTGAAATCCTTGATTTGCTTGAGATAAGGAATGTATTCGAGAAAATGAGTATGGACCGAATTACAAAGCATGCCCCTGATCCAGAATTATTGGAAGAAATGGAGCAAATTTTGAACCAAATGAAAAAAGCTGAAGATGTCTATTCTTATACCCAATTAAATTATGCATTTCATTCTTGTCTTATTAAAATGAGTAAAAGCGAAATCATCATGGAAATGTATTCACGACTAGGTCTACCCTTATTAAAGATTCAAAGTATATCTTTTGCTCAAGAAGGAAATATTGAAAAATCAATTATGGAGCATAATCTTATAATTAAATTGTTGAGAGAACAAAATATGACAGAACTTACAGTTGTATTATCAAATCATAATAAAGATGTCGTATCCAACTTTCAAAAAAAGCTTTAGGTACAAACTTAATGTAGGAGGCTATTATTTTGAAGCTTGCTTTTTTATTTCCAGGCCAAGGTTCCCAAATGCCTGGTCTTTTAAGTGAACTGCCAGAATCTGAAGCCACACGAAAAGTGCTTGATTCAGCGACGGAATCATTGAATGAAAATATCTTCAACTTCCATTCTCCAGATGCGCTAAGGTCAACTACCGCAGTGCAAATTTCTCTTTTGAGTGCTGGAGTAGCTGCTTTTAAAGCATTTGAGTCTGAAGGAGTAAAGCCGGATTTTGTAGCAGGTCATTCTGTTGGAGCTTTCAGTGCAGCCGTTGCGGCAGGGGTTCTCGAATTTGGAGAAGCGGTAAAAATAGTGAAAATACGCGGTGAATTGATGGAAAGTGCATATCCGACGGGATACGGTATGGGGGTCGTACTTGGAATGGATTCTTATAACGTACAATCGATTATTGACCAGCATTTTGACAAAGAATATCCAGTGTTTATAGCAAATCAAAATGGACCAGATCAATTGACAATATCGGGAGCGATATCGGCTATACAGAAAGTGCTGATTGAAACCCGGCGAAACGGAGCACGCCGCGCAGAATTATTGAATGTGAGTACACCTTCCCATTGCCAATTGCTTTTGCCAGTTGCTGAAAAACTTGCAGAAGCACTTCAGCAAGTTAAAATTTATCCGCCTTCGATACCTTATGCAGGTAATCGGAATGCACGCATTTTATCCAATCCGTTCGACATTCGACAGGATCTCGCTGAAAGCGTTTCTTCCCCAGTAAAATGGCATGATGCTTCTACTGTATTGTACGAAAAAGGGGTTCGCCTGTTTATCGAAATGCCACCTGGAGCAGTGCTATCCCGGTTAGCGGCAAAAGCATTTCCGGATGCAAGAGTATTGTCGGTAGCAGAAAATGGTTTTGACGATTGTCAGTTTATAGCAAAACGTGAAAAATTAAAGTAATGAAAGGGGCATGCATGTTGGAAAAGATTAACCAGAACACGAAAACAAAACAGTCATGGACAAAACGTTTCGATGCCAAAAACAAGCGAACAGAAAGCGTCAAAGACCTGGTTGAAGGAATGGTAATTCCGACTGAACGCATTGTAGAAGTAATGGAAAAGCTGATCCAGTCAGGAGACCGTGTCGTATTAGAAGGAAACAATCAAAAGCAGGCTTCGTTTCTGTCAGCAGCGTTAGCTCAGACTAATCCAAAGGAATTATTTAATTTACATATGATAATGTCCAGTATATCAAGACCGGAACATCTCGATTTATTCGAGCGGGGCACTGCAAAAAAATTAGATTTTGCATATGCAGGGCCACAGAGCCTGAGAATGTCTCAAATGCTTGAAGACAAGCAACTGGAGATGGGAGAAATCCATACCTATATTGAGTTGTATGGTCGTTTATTCGTAGATCTGATTCCTTCTGTGGCACTTGTTGCGGCCGATAAAGCAGATCGTTACGGAAATTTGTATACAGGACCGAACACCGAAGAGACACCAACACTTGTAGAAGCTGCTGCGTTCAGTGATGGAATTGTCATTGTACAAGTGAATGAATTGACAGATGATTTGCCACGTGTTGATATCCCGGGATCGTGGATTGACTACATTGTGGTGGCAGACCGACCTTATGAACTTGAACCTTTGTTTACACGCGATCCCCGGCATATAACCGATATTCAAATTTTGCAGGCAATGATGATTATCCGTGGTATTTATGAAAAACACAATGTCCAATCTTTAAACCATGGCATCGGCTACAATACGGCCGCTATTGAATTATTATTACCTACTTATGGGGAGTCCCTTGGTTTGAAGGGGAAGATTTGCAAGCATTGGACCTTAAATCCGCATCCGACATTGATTCCGGCGATAGAAAGCGGCTGGGTTGAAAGTATTCACTGTTTCGGGGGAGAAGTCGGTATGGAAAAGTATGTTGCCGCTCGGCGAGATGTATTTTTTACTGGACGTGACGGGAGTTTGCGTTCAAACCGGACCCTATCGCAGTTAGCTGGACAATATGCAGTTGATTTGTTCGTTGGTTCCTCGTTGCAAATCGACCAAGATGGTAACTCTTCGACTGTAACAAGAGGCCGGCTGTCCGGTTATGGAGGGGCACCGAATATGGGACATAATCCTGGTGGTCGCCGCCATTCAACACCTGCCTGGTTAAATATGATGACTTCGGATGAACCTCTAGTACGAGGAAGAAAGCTGGTAGTGCAGGTGGTGGAAACTTTTCAGACAGGAAATAAGCCTGTTTTTGTGGAATCACTCGATGCAATTGATGTGAAAAATGATTCTGAGCTTGCTGTAGCACCGGTCATGATTTATGGAGAGGATGTTACGCATGTCGTTACAGAAGAAGGCATTGCCTATCTATATAAAACAGATGATATGGAAAAACGAAGAGAAGCGATTGCAGCAATTGCCGGAGTCACACCTGTCGGGTTGAAGCACGATCCAAAGAAAACAGAAGAACTACGGAAGGAAGGCCTTGTTGCGTTTCCTGAAGATCTAGGAATTCGCAGATCAGATGCAAAGCGATCACTTCTTGCGGCAAAAAATGTTGAAGAAATCGTCGAATGGTCAGACGGTTTGTATGAACCTCCGGCAAAATTCAGAAGCTGGTAAGTAGGAGGAGTGAAATGGAAAAAGTAAAACAGTTTTTGAGCCGCGAACTAGCTTTAACAGCAGTTCATTCGTTAATAGAAGAAGTAGAGCTTACGCCAAAACCTGGTCTTGTTGACAGCAGAAATACCGGGGCACATCAAGACTTAACCATACAGCTGATGAGAGCGTCTGCAGAATCATTGAGAGATACGTTTGAGCAGATTGCTTTGGTGAGTTATGGACGTAGACCCTCCCAGTCTTTACGGGAAGAAATTGCATTAATTGGCCGTGCCGGAGAAAAAAGGATGCTTCAAGTTACAAACGGAGTGAATACCCATAAAGGGGCAATTTGGGCGATAGGCTTGCTCGTTTCCGCGGGAGCGATGGGAAGGGGCGAGGGTACTATATTAGAAGTCACAGCATCTGCAGGAGAATTAGCAGGCTATACTGACCGACATAGTCCTAGCACCGTTACAAACGGCATGAATGTAGCAGCGAAGTATGGTGTCTCTGGAGCAAGAGGCGAAGCGCAGCAAGGATTTCCACATGTTCTTCGATACTCACTGCCAATGCTCAATTACTCAAGAATGTCCAATCAAACTGAAGAAGAAGCCAGATTAAATGCGCTTCTTGCATTGATTGCTCATTTGGATGATACATGTATCTTACACCGTGGTGGTCCTGAAGCATTGGAATTTGCCAAAAAGGAGGCAACTTTTTGGCTGAAAAACAGATCGACCGATGATATGTACGCACTGGACGCTCAGTTTATCAATCGAAATATCTCACCAGGAGGCAGTGCCGATTTATTAGCGGCCACGTTATTTTTGGATAGACTGCAAAACAAAGAAATATTAGCTAAGGATAAAGAAAAATATCAATCTATATACTAAATGGAGGTGCGGTTTTTGGAGAATTTCACATTTACATTTCCGGCAACGAATCAAATTAATCGATTTGCACATGTCGGCGTCGTCGGCTCTGGTGACTTGGAAGTTCTGATAGAACCTTCAAGTGAATTGCAGACTGAAGTGATCATTCGAACAGGCATTATTGGATTTGGAGCTACGTGGGAATCTCTAATCCAGCGGTTTTTCGCACAGCATGATATTGCTGCGAAAGTGAAAATCAATGATTTCGGTGCAACGCCAGGTGTAGTAAAGCTGCGCCTTGAACAAGCTCTGGAGGTGGCTGCTGATGAGTAGAACAGTATTGAAAACCAGTTTTGTAGAATTGAGCGGACGTGAACGGGCACACAGCATATTAGACACTCATTCATATAAAGAATTGCTTGGACCTCAGGATAATATGGAATCCCCTCATTTGGAACCACAGGGAATTGTTCCGCAAAGTGATGACGGAGTGATTGTTGCAAAAGGAACAATTAACGAACATCCAGCAGTTGTCATTTCAATTGAAGGGAATTTTCAAGGCGGTGGAATTGGAGAAGTATCAGGTGCGAAAATTGCCGGTACACTGGAGCTGGCATTGAAAGAATGCGAATCTGGAATAAAAACAATTCCAGTACTGGTGTTTGACACAGGAGGCGTCAGGCTTCAAGAAGCGAATTATGGAGTACTTTCCATTGCTGAAATCGGTGCAGCCATTGTTGCTCTTCGGCGCCATGTTCCAGTTATTGCAGTCATTCCAGGAAAGATTGGAACTTTTGGAGGAATGTCCATCACAGCAGGTCTCTGCAGTAAAATCATTATGACTCGTGGAGCACGGTTAGGGTTAAATGGCCCCGAGGTAATAGAGCAGGAAGCGGGCATACGAGAGTTCGATTCAAAAGACAAGCAGCTTATCTGGGGCACAATTGGGGGAGAACAGCGTACAGTCACTGGATTTGCAGATGTATTGATTGCAGATGATGCAGATGCTATAAAAGAGGAAATTTTCTCTATGATGACGGATGACGCTGTCTATTCTTCTCGAACACTTCAAGGAGACAGGTATGACGCCCTTTTGAATTTAGTCGAACCAGAAGAGCGGCTATCTGCTGATGAGGTGCGATTACTTTGGGCACAGTCAGAAAATGCAGCAATTGAAGAAAAAACGACTTCTTTAAATAGAGATAACTCTGCAGGGCGCGGACAAACATGGTTTGACTTGCTCCGTGGGGAATTCTTGGAGATAGGCGATATACCTTCTGTCAGAGTTGCAGATGGAATGATTGGCGAGAAGAAAGTCCGTTTTATTGCAGTAGTACCGGACAATCAAAATCGTTTTCCACGCGCACGAAAAGGGGAGGTTGGCTTGCTGGAAGCTTGGTCAATCGCAAAGCATGTCAGAGAAGCCATCAAAGCAGATCAAAATAGTGAAAAGCGTGCTATTGTAGCCATTGTCGATGTTCCAAGTCAGGCTTACGGCTATCATGAGGAACTGCTTGGCATTCACCAAGCATGTGCAGCCGCAGTAGATGCATATGCATCTGCAAGATTGGAAGGTCACCCAGTGATTTCATTTATACCGGGGAATGCAATCTCCGGCGCTTTTTTGTCCCACGGTATGCAAGCGAATCGACTGATTGCATTAAGGGATGAAGGCGTTAATGTACATGTCATGTCAAAGCAATCTGCTGCTAGAATTACACAAAGAACCATGGAAGAACTGGAAATCGCTGCAAAGAAAGTGCCTGCAATGGCTTACGATGTTGAGTCTTTCGAAAAGTTAGGCGCTTTGTTCTCGTTAGTAGATGGAGTTGAAGCTAATTCTCCAGAGAAGAAAGACAGAAATATTATTTACAAAGAAATAGACCGCGCAATTGACGATGTATTGACTGATCATACAAGAGATTTAAGTAGCAGATTAAACTCCGCTTATGCGAAGTCCGGAGGCAGAGCGGCTTCAATTTTAGTAAGAGAAAAGTTAAAAGAGCAATGGAACTAAATCCGCACGATTTATTGGAAATTGAAAGTGCAAAGGAATTGACTAGCCTTTCTGATATTCCGGAGTGGGTGAAATCCTCTATTGCTGAAGCACCTTTTGTAGTAGTGAGGCGGGCCCGGGCAAGTGAAGGGTGGATCGCAGTTGGTATACGTGGTAAAGAAAGGAACGAGCGGTTTGCTGCTTTCGTACCTGTAGACCGGATTTTAAGACGAATAACGCCAGAGCAGCTGACAAGAGAGAGAAAATGGAATGGAAAGTCTAAAGAAATCTTTAGGGGTCTGGAAGAGATCGGAAAAGTATTGGATTATCATTCACTGGAATGGGGACCTACAGGAAGTATTGGATTTGAACTGGCGAGTGGAAAAGAGACAACAAAAAAAACGAGTGATATAGATATAGTGATTCGTTTTTCGAAAAACTTCACCCTTAATTTTGCTCGAATGATAGAAGCTGAGTTGAAAAACAATCAGTTTCGAGTAGATATTCAAATCGAAACATCAGAAGGCGCCTTTCTATTAAATGAATACCTTGCCTCCGGAGAGAAACCAATTCTGCTTCGAACAGTAGATGGTCCCAGATTAAAAAATATTGTTATAAAAGAATAATAAAAAAATTTAGAAATTGATAAATATCCAGAAAGTTTTTTGTTTCTATAGTGCGCAGAGTTCTTTTAACAAAATAAAAACCCTCGCAAATTCGGCAGCATTTGTGAGGGTTTTTTGTTAGTGAGATTCATGTTGGAAGATTGAAGGAGAAGCCACACAAAAGCACAAAGAGGAGTAGATAAAGCATATCTTAACTTGGAAACGACTAGTTATTTGTGGGATTTCTCTGTATACAGTCCGTTTGTATAAAGAATAGTCATGTGTTTGATAATCTCTTCAATATCATCTGTACATTGATCACCAACAAGTTCCCACATGAACATTTCATTCATATAAAACCATGATCTAGCAGTTATAAAAGGGTTTAAATTTTGATTTGCCAATAACTGTTTTTGTGCATAGATGATATCTCTTGTAATACTTTCAATAAATTGCTTACGAATGTTTTGCCAATTCGATTCTACAATAGGAGAAGTACCAATCGCTTCTTTAAAAATCTTCATAACTTGTTTCTTTTCAAGTGCCAATGATAAAAATTGTTTAACTTGGTGGGAAATGAGTTCATGTGCTTCACTTTGCGATACAGGACGAAAAGGAATAGTCGCAATTTGATAGAAGGATTCCATTGTTTCCTTCATCAGCTCAATAAGAAAATCTTCTTTATTTTTAAAGTATACATAAGCTGTGCCATGGCCTGTCTCGGCCTTCTTATTGATCTGACTGATTGTAGATTTTTGAAATCCGTTCTCAAAAAAGACATCTCGAGCTGCATCAAGTAATTTTTGCTTTGTTTCCTTTGCTTGTTGTTTTCTGTTAGTAATCATTTTAACTCCCCTACAATCTTTAATATAATAACCGTACCATAAAATGGGTAAAAAAGGATAGATATTTGTTGACACTATGTCATTGACATGGTGTCAAGTAATGATATTATTAGTTTAATAACAATTCAGAAAAAATAAAAATATCAAACAGGGGTGATTTGAGATGACACAAACAAAAGAGTATTCAGCAGATTATGCAAAAGAGAGAGATGCCCAAGATCCATTACATTCCTATCGTGATGAGTTCTATTTGAATGGCGACATGATTTATTTAGATGGAAATTCACTTGGTTTGCTCTCCAAAAGAGCAGAAAAAACACTTATCGATGTATTAAATAGTTGGAAAACCTTAGGAATAGATGGTTGGACTAACGGAGAAAACTCATGGTTCTATATGACTCAGCAATTAGGTGAGATGACGACTTCACTAATAGGGGCAAAAAAAGAAGAAGTTATAGTCACTGGGTCAACGACGACAAATATTCATCAATTAGTATCGACGTTTTATAAACCAACAGCAACTAAATATAAGATTTTAGCCGATGATGCCACGTTTCCATCAGATATTTATGCATTGAAAAGTCAGTTGAAATTAAAAGGTTATGACCCATCAAGTGCATTAGTAAAAGTCAAAAGCCAAAATGGTATGCTTGCAGAGGAAGAAATTATTAGTAGTATGAGTGAAGATGTTGCACTCATATTTTTACCGAGCGTACTTTATAGAAGTGGGCAAGTCTTAGATATGGAAAGAATCACTGCGGAAGCACATAAACGCAATATTATTATTGGATTTGATTTATGTCATTCCATCGGATCGGTTCCGCACCAGCTTGATAAATGGGACGTTGATTTTGCGGTTTGGTGTACTTATAAACACTTAAACGGTGGTCCAGGTGCAGTCGGTGGGCTTTATGTCAATAGTAAACATTTTGGTCAAGAGCCTGGGCTTGCCGGTTGGTTTAGCTCAAAGAAAGAAGTCCAGTTTGACATGAGCCATGAGTTGACTCCCGATGTAGATGCAGGAGCTTACGAAATAGGAACTCCACATATACTTAGTATGGCGCCGCTACTTGGTTCACTGGCTATGTTTAATGAAGCCGGAATCGATCAAATCAGACAGAAATCACTTAAGCTTACCGATTATATGATCATGCTAATAAATCATGAATTAAGTGAATATGATTTTAACATCGCTAGTCCTTTAGAACATAAGAAACGCGGTGGTCATTTGCTAGTGCAGCATACATATGCTGCAAGTATATGCAAAGCGCTGAAGGCAGAAGGTATTACACCAGACTTTAGAGCGCCAAACTTTATAAGGATTGGACCTGTTGCTTTGTACAATTCCTACTCTGATATATGGAAAACCGTGCAAGTGATGAAGCGCATTATGGCGGAGGAAACGTACAAAAACTTTGCTAATAAGCGTGATGTTATAGCGTAGGAAAGAGTTTAAATAAATGAGCGGTTCTTCTAAAGGATAGACACTTCTAAGTTTCTGCTTTGAGATGAACGCTATTGAATGAGGATTTGCAACTAAAAAAATAGATGAATTAGGAGTGTTGAAATGGAAAATCCAACAAGTGGAGAAAAGAATATTGAGACGAATTTTCAGGAGAAGATGACTTATGGCGATTACCTGCATCTAGACACTATCCTCTCCAGTCAAAAAAGATTATCGGGTCATCATGACGAAATGCTTTTTATTGTCATCCATCAGGTAAGTGAGCTATGGATGAAGTTAATTCTTCATGAACTCAGTGCTGCCAAACAAGCCATTGAAACGGGAGACTTGTCTATGAGCTTTAAGAAGCTAGCCCGTGTTTCCCAAATTCAGTCCCAAATAATACAAGCATGGGATGTGCTTTCGACGTTAACTCCAGCAGAATACTTAGAGTTTAGAGATAAGTTAGGAAGTTCTTCAGGTTTCCAATCATACCAATATAGAATGATAGAATTCGCACTCGGATATAAAACTGAATTCATTTTAAAAATTTATGAAAAAGATCCTGAGCTGTTAAAACAATTAGAAGCTGAATACAATGCCACAAGCATCTATGATGCGTCCATACAAGCATTAAATCGAGCAGGATTTCATATTTCTGAATCGGTTTTAAATCGAGATATTACAAAGGCCTATGAGTCTGATGAAACGGTGGAAGCTGCCTGGATAGAAGTCTACCAAAACCCAAATCAATATTGGGACTTGTATGAACTTGGAGAAAAGCTAGTAGATGTGGAAGATCGTTTACAGCAATGGCGTTTTAGACACATGAAGACAATCGAGAGAATTATAGGATTTAAAGTTGGAACTGGTGGTTCATCTGGTGTTAGTTATTTAAAGAAGGTATTAGATCAACGATTTTTCCCTGAGTTGTGGGATTTAAGAACGAAACTATAATGTCTTTAAGTAGTTAAAGAGATTGGCGGCTCGGACCGAAGTGAATCACTATACAAAGGGGTGTAAATATGTCAAATGTCAACTCAACAGAGAAAAAAGAAAATCTGAAAACTTCTGAAGGTAAAAAGAAAATGGCGATGCCGGACGTGTATGTGATTTTATTTGGTTTTTTACTGCTGGCGTTTCTCGCATCGTATATTCTTCCTGCCGGTACTTACGAACGGGCAGAAGTCAATGGGATTATGCAAGTGGTGCCAAATAGTTTCCAATATATAGATACAGAATCCTTATCAATCATGGATGTGTTCACATCAATCCAAGTAGGATTGGCTGGTGCAGGAGGCATTATCTTCTTGATCATTATTGTGGGTGGAATTATCCGGGTGATTGAGCATACGGGGGCAATAAGTTCAGGCATCCATTCCCTTATTCAAAAATCAAAAGGAAATCACAATCTGCTGATCTTTACTTTCTGTTCGATTTTTGCGCTGATTTCCTCACTGGGAGTTGCGCCAAACTTGGCGATTGCGTTTGTGCCGATCGGCATTATGTTGGCTCGGACATTGAAGCTGGACCCAATTGTCGGAGTATCTATGGTGTTCTTAGGAGCGTATGCTGGGTTTTCCGGTGGTGTGTTTGATCCCGTCGTAACCGTAATGGGCCAGACGATTGCAGGACTTCCTCTGTTTTCCGGTGCACTCTACCGGATGGTCATTTTTGTAGCTTTTCTTTCAGTCACAATTGCCTACATATGTATTTACGCGAAGAAGGTCCGTCAAGATCCTTCAAAAAGCTTAATGGGGGCAGACTCTTTCAAGGATCATCCGGAAGAAAAGGAAATAGATGCAACAGCCCGCTTTACGAATGCGCATAAAGTAATCATCTTGTTGTTCTTTGTCACGATTGGTGGTTTTTTATACGGGGCTCTGCAGCTAGACTGGTCAATCAATGAACTTTCAGCAGTCTTTCTTATGCTGGGTATTGCAGTTGCGCTCGTAGCAAAAATTACGCCCAATCAGTTTGTTAAGGTATTTATGGGTGGTGCCAGCCAGGTCATGTATGGGGCATTGCTTGTCGGGGTTGCCGGAGCTATTATTGTTTTATTGGATCAAGCACAAGTGGTAGATACCATCGTAAATGGAGTGGTAGCTGCCCTTATCAACTTTACCCCGGTCGTTTCAATGGTGTTGTTGTATGGGTTTAACCTAGTATTCAATGGCATTATCACATCAGGAACTGGACAGGCTGCGATTGTCATGCCGATTATGGTGCCAATCGGAGATATGCTTGAAGTCACCAGACAATCAACATTCATTACATTTAAGATGGGGGATGCCGTTACAAACATCATCACGCCTTTGTCCGGAACATTAATGGCTTGTCTGGCGATTGCGAAAGTTTCCTATGTGAAATGGGTAAAGTTCGTTTTCCCATTATTGCTCATTTGGGTAGTCCTTGGCGGTGTGTTTGTCGCAGCGGCCGTATGGATGGATTATGGTCCATTTTAAAAAAAGGAGATTCACTTCTTCGTAGAAATGAAGGTGGAGGGCGAAGCTATGAAACAACAATTAATCGACTATATCGATACTAGCAGACAAGAAATGCTGACTCTTTGGGGGGAGCTCGTCAACGTAGAAAGCGGCAAAGACCATAAAGAAGGAATCGACGCATTAATTACGGATATTGAAGAGATTTTGAAAAAGGAAGGCTTCCTTACTAAGCAAGTTCTCTATGAACGGGCGGGAAACGCATTGGTAGCTGAATTCGGAGATGTGGAAAAGGCCAAGCCGATCATTTTCATCGGACATGTAGATACTGTTTTTCCAAAAGGGTTTCTGGAGGAGCATCCTTTTAAAATCGAAAATGGAAAAGCGTTTGGACCAGGCATTCTTGATATGAAAGGTGGGGTCATAGCCATCCTTTATGTCGTTAAAGCGCTAAGGGCAGCAGGCTATAATAAACACCCGCTTAAAGTCATTATTGTCGGAGACGAAGAAAGTGCGCATATCCATTCGGATGCTAAATCGATGCTTTTAGAGGAAATGCGTAATGGGTTGTATGCATTCAATCCAGAGACCGGCAACCTGGAAAACAATTTAGCAATTGGCCGGGCGGGCGGTTCCGCTTACGAATTGGAAGTCCAAGGGATATCCAGCCATACAGGGATTGCTTGGAAAAGCGGCCGGAATGCGATTATTGAACTGGCTCATAAAATGATTGAAATCGATGCAGCTTCCGACTTTGAATCAGGGTTTACATATAATGTGACGCTTGTGGAAGGGGGTTCTGCAGTCAATACCTGTCCAGATTATGCGAAGGCGACAATTGGGACACGCTGCCAAACAAAGGCACAGCAAGACATGATGCATGAGAAGTTGAAAGAAATTGCTTCCCAAACATTTATTGAAGGTACAGAAACGACGCTAACGTATCAAGGGGGCTTTGACCCTATGGAGGTAACTGAAGGAAATAAGGAGTTGTTTCGTATCATTCAATCAACAGCAGAAGAACTGGAGATTGACACCCCAAATGCATTTGTCAGCCAAGGAAGCTCGGACTCTGCCTATTCCACGCTAGCCGGAGTTCCGACTGTTTGTGCGCTAGGGCCTGTAGGGGAAGGAAATCATACTCCGCACGAATACGCAGTAGTTGAGTCATTATTTGAGCGAAGCAAACTTTTAGCTATAACTATCTTAAACTTATAGTGCTTATAACTGTTTAATAAACAATTTGTCTAGAAATGAAAATACAGCAGTTAAATAAAAAATTTTGAAATGGAAGACTCTCTTGTGCTTTTCAATGAACTGATTTGATAAAGTTAAACAAAAAATAAACTGCATTCTAGATATGAGTCCAATACTCAACCGGGCTCATATTTTTTATTTATTTTTTACCGTTGGGTTTCACGTCCGAGTTAGAGGGGGGTGAAAGAAGCTTATTAGGTCTATGAGGGAGATCCTTGTAAAGTAAAGAATTTTCATATAAAAAATGCCTTTGTCCAGATGAAAACACTGGATAAAGGCATTTTAAGACATTCTTATTTTGAAAGATTCAATGCTTCTTTCGAAACAAAGAAATCTTCTCCGTTGTATACCGTTACACCTGGAAGTGTTTTAGTAAATGACTTTTTGTTCTGTGTAATGTTAGCAATATTTTTATTGATCGGCAACTGAATTACTTTCTTGTTCTTTTCTGCAACAAATACTGGGTTATTCACATCTGTTACATCTATGCGCGTTTTATAGCCTTTCTTTTCAAAAGCCTCTTTCGCATTGACGAACAGTGTGTCGGTTGTTTCTTCAAGATCGAAGTTCATGAACTCAGCCATTGCTTCAGCAATATCCGTATTATCGACCAAACCAAACGGTTTAGACGGGCCGTAAGCGTACAAGAAGACATCTTCACCCGTATGTCCACCAGTTGTAAAGCCGATGTTCGCGCGTTGTGCCAGCATTTTGGTCATGTCAGCCTGCAGGTTTTTCGATTTCTTCAATGTGTTGACTTCTTCTTCAGTCAAGTTATCCAAGCCGTAAAGTGCTGCCGCTTCTTTCAAGTTAGAGCGATCGGACTTCAATGTCTTCAGAGCGCCTTCAATTGTCATCGTCGCTTTCTTCAAAGGATCGATGTAGGTAGAAACCGGAATTTCAGGATAGTTTGAATTTGTATTCAAGTTCCCCATCGTAATACCACTGTTCCCATGGTCACTAACGGCAATTACCATTGTGTTACCGTCTGCTTTTGCAAAGTCTACTGCTTCTTTCACAGCTGCATCAAAAGCCAATACATCGCTAATAATTCCTACTGTATCATTGGCGTGTGCTGCCCAGTCTACCTTGCTTCCTTCAACAAACATGAAAAATCCATCTTCATTTTTTGATAGGGTCTCGATTCCTTTTTTCGTCATCTCCGCAAGAGAAGGCTGTTCAGGGTTTGTTGTTTGACGATCAAAGTCATATGCAAGGGCGGAAGGAGCAAAAGATCCCCATAGTTTTTCAGCGTCTGAATTCAAAAGCTCGTCTTTTGTTTCCACGAAATCATAGCCATTTTCATTAATTACTTCTACTAAATTTTCACCATCAACACGTGCATTTTTTGTTGTACCTGATTCCAACGCTTCTTTACCTCCGCCTAGTACAACATCGATTTCCTGATAAACTTGCTGTTCAGCAATATCCTGGTAGTTGCTTCTATGGACTGCGTGAGAAGAAAAACCAGCAGGTGTTGCGTGCTGAATTTCGGAAGTGGAAATGATACCTGTTGATTTCCCTAGTAATCTTGCTCCCTCCAAGACGTTGGCAACTGGTTTATATGTATCTTGAGGATCAATCGGCTCGACTCCTGGTGTATTGACGATTTTCGGAAGAAGACCGATGACTTTATCGTTCGATTTGTTTCCGGTCGCTAAAGCAGTAGCTGCAGGTGCAGAGTCGGTAATTGCAGATTCAGCAGAGTGTGTGCGCATACCTCCTACAAGAATCTCATCCATAGCAAGATCTTCGCCTTTGTACCATCTTGCCAAAGTAGTAGCACCGGCACTTGTTCCATCCATCACCATCATGATGACGTTAGTCGGCTCATTTTTCTTGTCCTTTGCTTCTGTTACTGTTCCATTCGCTGCAAAACCGAAAGAAGAGATTGCAACAGCGGCTGCGATTGACACTCCAGCGGCCTTCTTTTTAAAACTGCTTTTCATGTTCTTGTTCCTCCTCAAATTTTTTAAGCAAGATCTACTGCCCAGTCTTAGGATAAAGGAAGAACATTTCAGCAGTATGGACGTGGAGTTAAGTTAATGTGAATAGCTCCAAATATGCAGCGAAAGATACGGTTATTTAATGGGAATTGAGTAACTTTGGTTATTTGCAAGTATGCAAAAAGGGGAAGAGAAAGAAGCTATTCCATTACAAAAAAAATAGACCCGAAGCGAAAAGCTTGAAGGTCTAGTTTTTCTGCTACAAATATAGAGGAAATACGATGTTTTTTGTTCTTTTTGTATATTCAAAGGATTTTATACGGTTGCTACAACGATGCCTTGGCTTTCGAAAAAGTTGATGACAGCTTTTCTAGTGACGAATGATGGAATTGTATATTTTTTTTCAGTTCCGTCTTCCATGTATAAAAAGAGCACGCCGTTGTCAGTCCCATTTGTGTGTTTGGTCGATTTCGTTTTCAGCTCGACTTTTTTGATGGCTTGCAAAGGAATATCAAAGTTCTGTTTTTTATTGCGTAACACCTGGGGGTCGTCATTTACTTGTTTGTCTATTTCCGTCTCCCGTTGATCTTTTAGCTTGTTAAGAAAAAGTTTCCTCAACAGCATCATAACAAGTCCCAATACAAGAGGCGCCTCATCATCACTTGTCTCATCGTAAAACTGTCCTCCGATTTTAACGAACAGGAGAGAGGGATCCATCGAATAAACTTTAAAGTATTTATCTGGTGTCAATAAGCTCGGTTCCAATAAATGAATAGCTTGTTTCATGTGTGTACTCCTTTTGACTGCTAATTTTAATGGGAATCTGATCATTTCCTACTTATTATGCTGGAAAACACTAGTAAAATAAAGCATTATTTTGTAAATTATGAGTATTAATATCAAAAATTAATACTCAGCGACTTTATTATTTTTCTTAAACCTATTTTGCTGCTATAGAGGGTTTCAATAAGTATTAGCACAAGTAACTGCCTGGGGTAAGAAAGTAAAACATTATTTCTTTAATAATTTACAAGTTTTGAAGTAGGGAAGCAGTAGAAGGAATTATCCTTTCAGTAGAAAAGCAGTGCAGCTTTTAATTTATAAGCTGCACTGCTTTTTGTTCGTCTTCAAAATGATCTTGTATAAGTTCTTTTAAGTCTTTTTCAGTTTTTATCTCGCTTAACTCTATTTCATACCATTTCTCCAATGCTTTTCTAGTAATTTTAATCTCATCCTTCCCATCAGCCATTTGGAAATTGAAGCTCACCCAATCTAAATTTTGTATCAATGTAAATAGATAAGCAGCATTGTTGATAGCTATTTGTTGTTTATCTATTTGTGATTCTGACATGTCATATTCTACGGTTATCCCATAGGGTTCTTCTTTTGTCTGCAATTCTAAGCTCTTAAATTGTTTCGCTCCATTTAGGTGGATAATTGTATTAACAATTGCACTATTATCTCCCACATAAGAACCTTTGTACTGAAACAAATCAGCATCCGAAGCATTTGAACTAGAACTACAAGCATTTAAAAAGAGCATTGCTGCTATTGAAAAAAATAATAAGTTCAGCTTTCTTTTCAATTCTATCTCCTCCTCAAATAATTCAATTATTGCGGTACTATTGTCAAAGTCTGCGACCATCAAAATCAACTGTTGCCTAAAAAAGTTCTTTTCTATCTTAGTAGTATTGTTTACGTTAAAAATCCTTATTCGTTTCATCAATTTTAAAGATCATCTAAAGAGCCAGAGTTAATTGATAGTTTACATGTACTTCAATAAATGTTTCCGCATATAAAAAACTGCAAACAAACTCGATTTAATGGAGTTTGTTTGCAGTCTTGGTTCCTATATTTAGTAGAATAATTTATTACTGGCCAATTTTTACGATTGGCTTAATGGTAATTCCTTGTTTGGAGTCTTCGAACGCTTCGTTGATCTGCTCAAAATCATAGACTTTGGTCAATTTATCAAATGGGAACATGCCGCGCTTGTAATAATCCACCAGCTGGGGAATGAACACCTGCGGAATCGAGTCGCCTTCAATAACGCCCATGACTGTTTTGCCTTCTGCCATAATGTCATTGTGGACATCAAAAGTGATTTCAGGGGTTACACCGACAATTGCACATGAGCCCAATGGACGCAATGCGTGGATGGCTTGTTTAACGACAGGTGGGACTCCAGTCGTCTCCACTGCGTAATGGGTGCCGCCTTTGGTGATTTTTTTTATTTCTTCAACAACGTCAACATTTTTTCCATTCAGCGTGTGCGTTGCACCTAATTCTTTGGCCAATTCCAGCCGGTTATCATGGATGTCCACTGCAATAATGTTAAGACAGCCGGCGATTTTTGCGGCCATAATAGCACTCAAGCCGACAGCACCGCTGCCGTAAATGGCGATAGAAGAACCAAACTCAGGCTGGAATCGATTTAATACCGTACCTGCACCAGTTTGAAAACCGCAGCCTAAGGGACCGAGCAATGTCAAGTCGACATCCGGGTCTACTTTCACCACATTACGTTCATTTGTCACTGCGTAGGTTCCGAATGACGACTGTCCAAAGAATGTCGACACGGCATGATCATGGTGATGAATTCGATTCGTACCGTCCTGCATTTTTCCTCCGAAGTTTAAATCGTTGAAGTTCAAGCAAACGGTCGGATGTCCGGTCAGACAGTTTTCGCAATGGCCGCAATAGGCGAATGACAATACCACATGATCGCCGGCTTGAATAGTCGTTACTGCAGAACCTACTTTTTCAACTACTCCAGATCCTTCATGTCCAAGAACTGCCGGGAAAGGAGATAAGCCTAAGTCTCTTGCCACTGCGTCTGTGTGGCAAACTCCGGAAGCGACAATTCTTACCAGCACTTCACTTGCTTTGGGCTCACTTAATTCCACTTCTTCAAATTTAAAATCTTCTCCTAAATCATGTGTAACTGCAGCTTGTATTTTCATCTTAATCCTCCTCGATAAATTTTATCCTCTTAAATGACTACCCGAATACTGTCGATTTACTCATAGCTGCGACTGTCTATAGAAATTGAAGCATCTGGTGGAAAGCAAGGCATTTAATAGGAGTTCACCTAAGCGCAGCTTTCCAGGCGCATGACATTAAAACAAATTAAATAAAATAAACTGTCCTTATTTGAGTAGCAGGAAAGAAAATATACTTATATTTCCATAAATAAGTAGCAATTCCCTAAAGCAATCCGTATATTAAAATAAAAGACAAGGGTGGAAGAAAGGCGGAGATTTTGTTGTTAGAAGAGAATTATATTAACTGGGGAGATGTACTTGTTACATTCTTAATATATGGTGCACTGATTTTATTTTTCATACTGCTTGTAAGGTGGATTGTTAAAAGGAAGAAAAAATAAGATGCTGCTGCGAAAAAGGCAGTTTATAGAAGATAGTACCAGAAGCCGCAATAACTGAATCTAAAGGAAATAGTTAAAAGCAGACAGCTGAAGATTTCCAGTTGTTGGCTTTTTTATTTTATACTCATTTTACCTCTTGCATTTTCGGAAAAAAAGAGTAGTATTTTTATTTGGATATACAATGTCCATAATGGATGTTGTAAGTAGATAAAAAGAGGTGCTATTTATGCAATTGACAAAAGGGGTAGAGCAAGCGATTTGTATCATTGTCCTGCTTGCGACACAGGAAAGCAGTGCTCCACTTGCTTCAGATGAAATCAGCAAAAGGTTGGGAGTTTCACCTTCTTACATGAAAAAAATTATAAGAAAACTGGTTGTCCAGGGAATTGCTGTTTCGGTTTCGGGAAACAACGGCGGCGTTTCGCTTGCGAAACCGGCTACCGAAATTACAATGCTTGATGTGATCGAAGCAATGGAAGGGCCGATTCAAATGTATCCGGATACCGGTCTGATCAGTTTGGCGTTCCAAGATGGGCAGTACGCGCAGAAAGGACAAGAACTTCTGCGCGAGGTGTTTAACCAAGGAGATCGGCTGTTGATTGAATATCTTTCCAAAATGACTGCAGCGGATCTGCTAAAAGAAGGTTTAGGAACGTCCAAATTGCCGACCTTGAACTGGAATCAAGAGACATTGAGTGACGTACTGGATAAAGGACTGGATGATGCGAAATGAAAATGTTAAAACAGGAATGGAAGCAATTGCTGGCTAAACCGCTTTTATTGGGCACAATGATTGTCATGATGTTCATACCAATTATTTATGGTGGTTTTTTTCTTGGTTCCTCATGGGATCCTTATGGCAAAACAGATCGATTGCCAGTAGCGGTCGTAAATGAAGATGTCGCTTCTGAATATGAAGGGCAGATGTTTGCAGTTGGAGCGGAACTGGAAGAGAATTTAAAGAAAAACGAAACGCTTGATTGGCATTTTACCGATGCCAATCAAGCTGAGCGTGGAATGAGCGATGGCAAGTATTTTATGGTTTTGACCATACCGGAGGATTTTTCGGCGAATGCCGCCTCTGTTATGGATGATCAGCCTAAACCCATGAATTTACACTATGAAACAAACCCTGGACGCGGTTTCTTTATTGAAGCTGTCAGCAAGCAGGCAACGATGACCATCAAAGAAGAGGTAGCCGAAAATGTAACGAAAGAATATGTGAAAGCAATTTTTGCGCAAGTCGAATCAGTTGGAGAAGGGTTACAAGAAGCAGCTCAAGGCGCAGAACAGCTTGATACAGGAACTAGACAAGCGCAAGATGGAAACACTAAATTAACTGCAGGTTTAGGCGAACTTTCAGAAGGCAGTTTGACTTTTCAGGAAGGTGCCGAGCAATTGGAAGTCGGCGTCGAGCAGTTTGCTGGCGGGGCTTCAGATTTAAACCAAGGTGCCAGTCAGTTAAACAAAGGGATTTTTGAATATACCGAAGGCGTAGGCGAACTGCAGAATGGAGTTGCCGGTCTGGCTGCAGGGACCGCTGAGTTGAATGATAACGGAGCGGTTCTTGTCCAAGGTTCAGTAGACCTCGCAGAAGGCATTGGCTCTCTCGTCCCTGGAGCAGAACGATTAAGTGCTGGGCTCACGGAAACGGAGCGCGGTAGTGCCCAATTGAATAACGGACTGCTTGAGCTGCAGGCGCAAACCAGCAAGCTGACAGACAGTTCTTCAGGTATTCAACAATTAGCTTCTGGTCAAGCTGCATTAGGCGAGGGCCTAGCTGAACTATCGGCGGGCAGCGCTGCGCTGCAGTCTGGACTCAATTCATTGAACAACGAATTGCCTGCGGCCGATCAAATCGAAGCTTTAAAACAAGGTCTCACCGGCATTCAAGACAGCATCAGCAAATTGAATGAAGCAGTTTCTGCAACAGGTGGTGTACAAGATGCGTCGAGCCTGCAAGCGAACTTGAATGCCACACAGCAAAGCTTAGAGGAGCTGCAAACGGCTTCCGCAAGTACAGCAGTTGAAGCTTTGCAGGCAGCGCCAGCTTATGGCAGTCTGACGGAAGAACAGCAGACTGAGCTGTCAGCTGCTGTCAGCAGAAGCGTAGAACAGCAAGCGACCGTGCAGCAAGCGGCTCTTGAAACACTGCAAGGAAACCTTGCAGCTGTATCAGCCAACTTGAATGAGAAAATCATTCCGGAGTTCCAATCTTTAGGTTCACTACCGGAGAATATCACAGAATTGAACAATGCTGTCGCTCAAGTGAATCCTCAAGCAGGACAGGCCCTCGATGGCTATTCAATGGTCCGCAATGCGCTGGAGGGCCAGCTTATCCCAGGAGCCGCTTCTCTAAATTCAGGAGCAGAGGAAGCCGTACAAGGCAGTAAAACATTGCTCGCAGGAACTGAAAAAGCTGCAGAAAACCTTCCGCAGCTTGCGGAGGCAGTAGACCGGTTGGCACAAGGCAGTTCTGCATTGAATGAGGGTATGTCGTCACTAGCGACAGGATCGCATGGACTTGCCGAAGGAGCGAGTGCGCTGCAGCAAGGATCATTGGAGCTTGAACAAGGGGCCGCTTCCTACACAGCAGGAGTTTCAAAAGCTGCAGAAGGAGCAGGTGCTCTTCAACAAGGCGCCAATCAACTGGTTGCAAACTCTGAAAAACTGAATTCCGGAGCCGCTGAATTAGCAGGTGGAACGAATCGCTTAGTTGAAGGAATACCTGCGCTTTCCCGTGGTACCGTTCAACTGGCAGGCGGTGCTGCCGAACTTCATAAGGGGTCAAATGAGCTTGCAAGCGGATCGGGCGAACTGGAAAATGGAATAGGTCAACTGACAAAAGGTTCAGCTGAACTGGCTGCTAACTTGGCAGACGGAGCAGAAGAAGTGAATGGTGCACAAATAGCGGATGCTAATGTTGAAATGATTGCTGCACCAGCAACTACAACAGAAAGTCAACGCAGCAAAGTGCCGAATTATGGCCATGCGTTGGCACCATATATTTTGTCGCTGGGGTTATTCGTCGGTGCCTTGTCTTTCAACCTAGTATTTCCGATCAATGCACCAGCAGGGCGTCCGACTTCTGGAACAGCCTGGTGGCTCAGTAAATTTTCGCTTGGCTTTGTTCAGGCAACTTCGGCTGCACTGATCGTTGATGCCATCATGCTGTTCGGCTTTCATCTCCAAGTAGAGCATATAGGTGAGTTTATCGCGGTATCCATCATTACTTCGCTAACTTATATGTTCCTGATCATGTTCCTTGGGATAACTTTTGGAAACCCTGGTCGCTTTGCGGCAATGATCCTATTGGTCCTTCAACTTGGAGCGAGTGGAGGCATGTTTCCGGTTGAACTGACAAATGGGTTTTTCCAGAAAGTACATGATTTTGTTCCAATGAGCTATGCACTTCTTGGATTCAGGGAATCGATGTCTTCAGCATATGGAACCGAAACGTTTATTATGAGCATTTCAGTTCTCGGGGCTTTTTTCATCCTCTTCAATGGGCTCTTATGGGGCGTGCTTAGCATTAGAAGTCGTAAAGCGTTTAGATTAGCAGAAGAAAATTAAAGGCAGGAACTGCATAAAAATATGCAGTTCTTTTTTTGAGTAACTGTGAACGATAGATCGTACTCAGTATAAATAGTAAGTTGAGAAGAGCAATAGCAGGTAAATTCTCTGGCTTTCGAATTTTTTATTTAGTATATTAAGGAAATAAATACATGATAAGCAGCAGCTAATTTCTTAAGGAGAGATTGAATGCGAGAGAAAAAAGTACGCGGCATGAAACGTAAAAGCAAAATGATGGTGAAACGTATTGAAGAAGAAACGCTGGATTTTCCAACTCACTTTTATAACGGCTATTGGAATCTTTTGCTTCCGGTCTCTGAAGGATTTATTGACTCTGTTAAAACTCCTATAAAAATCAAACGGCTTTGTTTTCAGACTCTTATAAACTGTGCGTATCATCTGAGTCAAATGAAACTACAGGACGGTGATACATATCGAGTGGTTGTGTTAATTAACCCTTTATCTAATTGGAGATCTCAACTCATCGTATTTAAAGGGAATGCCTATTTTAACAGTTTTTTCACAAGAGATAGCGACTTCCAAAACTGGATTCCACTGCCGAATGAGAGAAATATTCAGCGTGAATGGGGATTCGTCCTTCCAGAAAATTTTCAGCAAGCTGGATTTAAAGAAATATTGATCGATGAGGAAGAATCTATCGAACGAGAGTTATGGTTTATAGGTGAATTGGCGTAATAGCTTTGAATAGCTTAGAGAAAAAGGAAGAGCAAATGCTCTTCCTTTTGTCTTTTTAAAAAAATTCCTTTTTATTTACAATGCCACTGGGTTTATTTGGTATATTATTGGTGAGACATAAAAGTGATTTTTACAAAGGAGGAATTGGCATGAAAAAATTTATCGTATTAGTCAGCGTTATCGTTATGTTGAGCGGTTGCGGTAATAATAGCGCACGGTATAATTTTTCAGGCAGCAGTGACAAGTGGGATGTATTTTATATTGTAAATATCTCCAATGGCGATAGAGAAGAAAAAAATGGAACAATTAAGTTTACGGGTGGAGAAGAGGCGCCGGAAACAGTGGATTACAAAATTGAAACGAATTCTGGAGGTTCTGAAGGTACAGGAATCACATTAATTGATGGAGTTGGAAAAATCGGAAATGGTTTTTGTAGTGGTTGTGCCGTCATTCAAGAAGATGAGGCTATCAAAGTGGAAATTACCTGGGGTGGACAGACAGAAAATTTGATACTAATAAACGAGAATTAAGCTCTAAGATGAAAATCTTCTCGAGGGGGAAAAATAATGGAATTGATATTCGTTCGCCACGGCCAAGGAGACCATACAGAAAGCATGCCAGATAGTCTCCAGAAGACGAATCCATCTTTAACAAGAGAAGGAATAAAGCAGGTTGAACAGTTGAGATCCAAACTGCCGTTAACTTCTGAGGATGTATTAATTGTCAGTCCTACACTTAGAACCCTGCAAACTGCCTGGATCTGGAGCGAAAAAGCATGTTGCCTGAAATTTGCGCATCCCCTGGTTGGACCTCGCATTTTCCCAGTACGTCCAGCTGCCAAAACTCTTCCTTGCGATGAATTAATGGATACAGACAAACTTAAAGACGATTTCCCTACTTTTGAAATGGCAGAGAATTTGTCTTCCGTATTATGGTCAGAAGGAATAAACGTTTTACCGGAAACTGAATATCGAAAGCTAACTAAAGAATTCATTGCGTATTGTAAAAGTTTTAAACGCGAAAAAATCTACATCGTTTCACATGATGGAACCATTACCTCTTATCGCCAAACTATTTTAGAAGAACCGCTTACCAGAGAAGACTTTCTTGGAGAGGCACACTGGTCTCGAGTTAAATTTTAAAACATACATATTCCTGTTTTAGTTGTATCTGGTTCATGTTTGATGATAGCAACTGGCACTGTTTAGATAGAAGTCTGAAGGGTATTTTTGAGTATAAACTCAATTAAAAAATCCACTTCAGAAGGGAAGCGAACAAATAGTGGAAACTTTATTATTCGATGGGTGGAAAAGTATTTTTCGTGTAGTCCTTATGTGTATATTAGCTTATCCTTTTTTGATTCTGTTACTAAGATTGTTTGGAAAGCGGACCCTTTCAGAAATAAGTATTTTCGATTTCATCATTACTGTTACATACGGCGCCACTTTATCCAGTATTATCACAAGTGATAAAGTCTCTTTTGCAGATGGCGCAGCCATTCTGTTTATGCTTACTCTACTCCAGTACATGGTTTCAAGATTATCAGTAAAGTCGAAAAGGTTTTCAGATTTTATAAAAGCCTCTCCGACTTTTCTATATCACAGCAATCACTTTAATGAAGAGATAATGAAGCAAAATCGTCTTCGAATAGAAGATCTAAGAGCGAAAGTACGCCAACAAGGAATAAGCTCTTTCGAGAAGGTGGAAGCAATCGTTCTTGAAGGAGATGGTTCCCTATCTATCGTAAAAAAAGAAGACGTCATGTCAAAGGATGCGTTAGACGGAATAGGAGAAGAGAAGACCAAATCATCAAGAGCTTAAGTGTTTAGCTAGGAGATATAGAGTAAAAAGATAAGAAACAATTATTTGGAAAGTAAGCTATATAAAGGGAAGGAGGGTTTGTAATGCCGCAACATAAATGGATGAAACTAGGGGCAGCTGCATTTTTTTCTATGGGGCTGCTGGCGGCCTGCGGAGATGCAGAAGAGGAACAACCTGTTGACGAAGACATCGATGTGACGCCGGAAGAAGACGAAGAGGAAATTATTCCGGAAGATGAACCGAAGGAAGGAGAAGAAGACGAAGAAGGAAGTTAAGAATTTAAGGAAAAGCCATTCGTATGAGTGGCTTTTTTGATGAAATCAAATGTTAATATTAAAGAATGAGTTTATATAATTTTCTGCACACCTGCTTAATTTTAAATAGAACAATCTAACAATGATCACTAAAAAAGATTATAAAAATGTGCATATTGGTAATATAAGACTTTATGATATTTTTAGATTAGGAGAATGAATTATGAAATTTTATGTAGCCTCAGGTTTTCTTAACAAAAAGGATGTACAGTATGTTAGTAGAGAATTGATTAGATGTGGATTTATTCTTACATATAACTGGACAAAAAATGAACGGCCTACAACTTTAGCAGATTTAAAAGCGATAGGTATTAAAGAGAAACATGCTGTACTGGATTCAGATATTGTAGTTATTTTACTGCCCGGTGGAAAAGGAACTCACATTGAATTGGGTATAGCTTTAGCTGCTGGCAAAAAAGTTTTTCTTTATTCACCTAATGGTGACATCAATGATTTCGAGTTGACTAGCACTTTTTATCACTTGCCAGAAGTTGAAAAAGTAATAGGAACAGTAGAGGACTTGATCAGAAAGATTTGTTCATAATTTCAGGTTCCTCTGGATAAATTAAAAGTGTAAAAGTACATCAAGATCCAGATGCTTAAGTATATATAACCGAGAAAAATGACCAGCAAATCCTGTGCTCTGCATTTCTAGTAAAACAAGTAACAGCAGATGAATTTGTTTTATTTGAAAAACTAAAGAATGATCTTGTAAGGCTTTTTTAATATGGTAAATTATTGAGTGCATTCAAATGGTATCGAATACACTCAACAATTAAAAAACCATTTAACTACTCTTAATTCATGTTTGCAAAAGCGACTAGTGTACCTTTATCACATGATTGAAAACCATTTCTTTCATAAAAACGACGGACCGCTGGTGCCTCTTCAGTTAATAGTACTTTCTGGCGTACTTCGTTGAATTCTTGAAAAACCTGCATCATCAATTCAGTTGCGATGCCTTTATTTTGATAGCTATTCAGAATCAATATATCCTGTATATAAATTATCGTAAGGCCATCCCCTACAAGCCTTATTAATCCTACTAGCCGGTCCTCGTCCCATGCCGACAAGACATATAATGAATTCAATAGCGCCTGTTCCAGTTGATGTATATCTTGAGTATAGGCATACCATCCCACGTCAGTGTACAGCATTTTTAAATCCTTCTTATCAATATGTCTATCTTCAATGTAAGTAATAGTCATTATTTTTCCTCCTCAAATTTTTATTTTGAAGAGATCAAACGCATCTTTTCCACTGTCTTATACCTCCTTAATACCATACGGCTTTTATTTCTTTTAAGTTGATTTTAACGTGAAGTACCAATTATTTTTATGATTAGTAAGTTGAATGTTTAAAAGAGAAATAAATAAAAAACAAAAAATTCTGTTAAAAGTAAATTTATCCAGTTGATGAGCTTGTATAAATGGTAATATAAGTATATATAATCCGGTAAAATCAAAAGAGTTTATCGACCTATCAGCGTCTGTAATATGAAGTAGTTAACTAAAAGATGTCACAGAAACTTGTATAAGTACACAAGGGGGATCAACCATGCTGGATAATCGAGGTTTTAACCTATGGGCAGGCGACTATGATAGGACTGTCCAAGTAAGTGAAGAAAATAACTTGTATCCTTTTGCTGGATATAAAAATATTTTAAATTTAATTTTTAATGAAGTGATGGGAAAGAAACAGTCGAGCGTATTGGATATTGGCTTCGGCACAGGTGTATTGGCAAGTAAATTATATGAAAATGGCCATCAAATAGATGGCTTGGATTTTTCAACTGAAATGCTTGCTATAGAAGAAAAGAAAATGCCAAATGCTAATTTAATGGAATGGGATATTTCAAATGGGTTACCGAATACTATAAAACAAAGTAAATACGACTTCATTATCAGCACATATACGTTGCATCACCTGACAGATGAAGATAAAACCGAGTTGATAAAAACCTTGTTTTCGCTCCTTAATGAGAACGGAAAAATTGTTATTGGGGATATCGCTTTTGAAAGCCGGGAGAATCTGGAGTTGTGCAGAGCGGAAAGCAGACCCTACTGGGATCCAGACGAGTTTTATTTTGTATTTGAAGAATTTCAATCGTCATTAAACACATTTTATGATTGTAAGTTTCATCCAGTTTCTCATTGTGGTGGAATTATTACAGTAGAAAAATAGGCTAGGGCTTTTTCCGCAATTAGGGACGGATCAGCTGTACATTCGAAAAACTAAAACGACTGGCGTAATAATAAACGACATCTAGCATTGAAACAAAAGGAGGCTTTGTATGGGATCAAGAATTATGCATTTGATTATCGCAGCAAAAGTCTCAAAGAAACTTAATGTCAAAAATAAGGCATGGTTTCTTGTGGGAGGAATTGCACCGGATGCAGCGTTTACTGTTAAAAAGAAGGCAAAGTCACATTTTTACGAAGGAAGTTTAGATGATGGAACAAGAACTTCGAACTATAAGCAATTTATAGAAAAATATCCTTTTGAAGTTCAAAGCGATTTTGGGCTCGGTTATTTAACCCATTTAATTGCGGATGATGTTTGGTTAAAAGAAGTTTATTTTAAAAATGATTTCAAAAACCGATTAAATACGGATCCAGACTTACTCGTAAGATGGCATGATGACTTCAAAAAACTAAACAAAATACTGATTGATTGGTTTGACTGTGGCAACTTGAAAAAAGAACTAATAGAATCTGCTTATACGTCCCTCACAATAAAGGAAATTCAGGCTAAAGATTTAAAGCTGTTTAAAGAAGAGGTGATTGAAGATTTTGCCTTTGCAGAAAATGAGTTAGTAAGTGAGTTACAAGTATATACTGTGCCTCAAATTCTGGATTATCTTAATGCAGCAACGAATAAAGCGCTTGCTGTTTGCAAAGCGATAGATTCGAAAGAAGATCCTCAATAATAGCTGCTAACCACATGATAATTCGAACTACTAACTGTGACGCGAAAAAGAATTAATTCTAATGAAAACCAATAATTTTTGCTTCTAATCAATTAAGAAAAGAGGCTGATGTCATGTGTAGAAGATACAAAAGCAGATATGCAGAAAGGGACCTGACTTTACCTAAACACCGCAAAAACCTATTGGATAAAGCAGTGTTCGATCTAAGTTCAGATTCAAATGTGCTTGCAATATACTTGGGAGGTTCATTGGCTAAAGAGAATTATGATGCTTATTCAGATATAGACTTACATACGATTGTGAAATCAGAAAAGAAAATGGACTTTATCAGAAACAAGCGCAGGCGGACTGAAAAATGGGGACAGGTTCTTTTTCATGAAGACCCTAATCCACAAGGCCCCGTAGTTGTCAGTCATTTTGTGAGTTTTGTTAAAGTGGACAGTTGGTATCATACTTTTGATGAATTATTGCCTTCTATTTGGTTGAAGAACCTAAAGTTGCTATACGACCCGAGCGGAAGTTTAGAGGAGGTCTTACAGAAATCATCAAATCTTTCTTATAAGCTTGAAGCGGCTGAAGTGGAACTTTGGAAAGCAAAAGTTCTTGCATTCGCTCATGAAATATATCGAGCCGTCATGAGAGAAGAAATGCTCTATGCGGAATATAATCTGGATAGATTACGTTGGCTTGTGGTTTCAGGTTGGTTTAAAGAAATAGATGAACACTTCGACGCTTCTTATGGAAGTTGGTCTAAAGTCCAAGGGAAAAGAAGCATATTGAATATAAGGCAGCTGACTCTTTTGGGAAATTGGGAATGCGGCAAGAATGCCGATGAAATTATGATAACTCTGAAAAACATGATTCCGGAAATCCTGCGACTCCATCATGTTTTGAGCGAAAAGATTGGGATAGAAGTGAACGAAGAGAGATTTAAAAATATACTGGAAATGAGTTATTGAAAAAGCGATTCGAAGGAGCAGTTCAGTGAATGATGTACAAATCAATCAAATACCTGAGATAAGCAAGACCAAGCAGATCGTTCAAATAAATAAAGGATTTTCATCTGATAAAAAGTATTTAATTTGCATGCCTGATGACAATAAAAAGTTCTTTCTCCGTACATTTGATTTGGATCAATTTGAATCTAAAAATCTTGAGTATGCTATTTTAAAAAAGATGCAAGACTATGAGGTTGCTTGCCCAAAACCAATTGCAATTGGCAAAATGAAAGAAAAAGGGTATATGGTGCTTTCCTATTTGGAAGGAGCCGATGCAGAGAAAGCAATCTTAAGCCTATCTTATGAAGATCAATTCGCGATTGGTTTTAAAGCAGGCAAGGAGCTGCGGAAAATGCATCAACTTACAGCTCCAGAATATATGGCTTCGTGGTATTCGAGGAAAGTGGATAAACACGAGAAGTATGTAAAAGCTTATTTATTAAGCGGGGTAAAAATTAAAAATGACGAAAAAATAATGAAATTCATCAACGACAATATACATCTTATGAAACAACGGCCGAATAAATTTCAGCACGATGATTTTCATTTAGGCAATCTTATTGTTCAAAATAAGAAATTCGCAGGAGTTATCGACTTCGATAGATACGATTGGGGAGATCCTTATCATGAGTTTCTCAAAATCGGTATGTTCAGCAGGGGAATAAGCACTCAATTTTCAATTGGACAAATCAAAGGGTATTTCGATAATGCAGAACCTGACGAGACGTTTTGGAGGCTTTATTCGCTTTATTTAGCAATGTGTGTGTTCTCATCGATAATATGGACCTTGAATACGATTCCTGACGACATGGACAACGCGCTGAAGAGGATTTACATGTTCTTAGAAGACCATGATTACTTCAGCCAGTTAACACCAAAGTGGTACCAATAGATGGGCAAGTCTTTAGCGTGAGCCCGTATTTTTATTTGGCTCCGGTTAAATAATGCTGCTCTAAAAGTTGGCTAAAGTTAAATGAAAGGGGTGGAGGGAAATGAAGCGATTGCTTAGTATTCTTGCGGTGCTCCTGCTTTTTTTGTCTGCATGCGGGGACTACGAGGGAACAGTAACAGAAAAGAGAGACACTTCCTTTATGTTAGAAGTACCTTCCGACAACTCTGAAGAGGAACCAATTTTTCATGAAATGCACCTTACGGACGGAACAATATTTAAAGGATCCATTAGCACATACGAAGAATTGGAGGAAGGCGATAAAGTACGGGTCATCCCTTTTGATGTTCCAGACGATTTTCCCTATTTTCTACCTGCAGAAGTAATTGTTGAGTGAATAGTTTGCTGTAGGCAGTCCGAACGTTATTAGTCTTTATGATTTGCGGTTCTTTGCCTATGATAATTAAAAGATAGCGTACTTCTTAGAAAGAAGAATACTTAAAATTAAATTCATTAGAAATGAAGAGAGGTACAGCTGATGGAAAAGGACGTAGAACAGCTAATTGTAAAGTCGTTTTTTGAAAAACAGTTTCAGGATAGGGTGCTTCACGAATTGTTTTCCCCAGAGAAAAGGCACCATGCATTAAATCGGCTATGTCATCAGTACACAAAACTGTTAAGGGAGAAATACATGGTTGAAATTCCGCCCCCCAATTCTGATCCAACAGATATTTATGAACTGCTGAAAAGAAACGGTGCTGAAAAAATGTGTTATTCGCTGTCTTATAACGTTGATATAGATGGCAAAAAACTGCCGCTCCATGAAGCATTGGAACATGCTGTCGGATTTGGAATGCCTTCCATTATTTTCTGTATCCCCGGTCAATTAGCCTATTTTGAGGCGGAACAAGGATTTGGATCTCCGCCCAGATTTCTGCTGAAAAGACCGAAGTTGGAGCTGTAAAAGCACACGCATATGGCCTGTTTACATCAATAAACCTAAAGCTTCTTGGTTTTGGTATTTCATTGGCTTACTCAAATAATGTCGCTTTGGTCGGATTTCTTTCAAATTCAAACAGCATTTGTAGTTGTGATTCTATATTTCGGTTCAAGGAAAGTTCCGGTAAGCCATCTTCAGGAAAGAAGGCAACTCCTTGTGTTTCTACGCCATTTTTAGCTTCACCCCCGACGATTTCACATTGTATAAAGATCTTGTAATAGTGGAAAGGCTGAGGTGGATGAGGGTGCTTGTTCATATCTAAGAGCGCCAACAATTTTGTGGGAACGACAATGTAACCTGACTCTTCTTCAATCTCTTTCGTAATATTCTCAGCGGGTGACAACCCTACATCGCAAAAACCTCCGGGTAATGACCATTTGCTGTCACTATTTTCTTTCACCATCAGAATCTTTCCTTTTTGGAATACAGCGCCGCGTACATCCATTTTTGGAGTTTGATACCCTTGTTCTACAGCAAACAGCTCTTTAACCTGTTGCATATCCATCCCTGTATGTTCAGCCAAAATTTCCACGCTGATGCTTCGAAGCTCCTCATACCGTTCTACATCATGAACGCTCCTTGAGTAAGTTAATCCTGATTGTGAAAGGGCTTGAATCCGTTTAGCCCATTCCAGCCATTGTAAGCTCATGTTGTAACCTCCTAGGTTTACTCAGTTGCCTGCCTTGATAATTGTGACCATTTTGTAATAACTCCCCTTATTTTACCATTTCAAAAAGTTCAGTTGTTAAAATAAATAGAGCGAATTTAGATCGGAAATGACAGAATACCTCTATTTTTTAATAGGCACCTAAAATTTCGCGAATTTCGACAGTATTTTTGATTAGTATATAAATGAAGGAGGGTTTCGGTGAAGAGAATTGCATTTATCGGTTCAGGTGGCTCAGGCAAGTCTACTTTGGCACAAAAGTTAGGGAGAAAATTAAACATAGAAGTATATCACCTGGATACATTGTTATGGAAACCGAACTGGGAGCCAACTACAAAAGAAGAGCAGAAAAGGATTCAATTAGGATTGATCAAAAGAGAGCAATGGATTATTGATGGCAATTATAACGGAACCATGGACATACGATTAGAGGCAGCTGATACAATTATTTTCCTGGATTTTAATCGAGTGCTCTGCACATACCGTGTTTTGAAACGGGCGATTAAATACTATAATCGAAAAAGACCGGATATGGCAGAAGGGGTAAACGAGAGACTAGATTTCAATTTCATAAAGTGGGTTTGGGACTATCCTAAAAAGATAAGACCAATTGTCATGAGGAGACTTGAAAATTTGCCTGAAAATAAAAAAGTGATTATTTTAAAATCACCAAAAGAAGCGCACCAGTTTTTAGAAATAGTTAAGACAGGCAGACCATGATAAATTCTATAGTATTTAGAAGGAACTATGGCCAATGTTTCCAATGGCTGACTTACAGGATAGGAGTGATGATCATAGAAACAAAACTTATAATTTTACGAGGAAATTCGGGCAGCGGGAAAACCACGATAGCCAAAAGTCTGCAAGAATATTTTGGAGAAGGAACTCTTTTAGTTTCTCAAGATACAGTGAGACGGGAGATGTTAATGGTTCGCGATAGAGAAGAGAATCTTTCTATCGATCTAATTAGACAAATCACTGAATACGGAAAAGGAAAATGTAATGTCGTTATTTTAGAAGGAATTTTTATGAAAAAGCGTTACCAAGAGATGCTTAATCAGTTGATCTATTTTTATAATGAGAATACCTGTGTCTGTTATTTTAATTTGTCATTTGAAGAAACGGTTGTCCGTCATAATTCGCGACCTCAAGCTGAATCGTTCGGAAAAGATTCTTTACGTTCCTGGTGGATCCCTAAAGATCATCTCGGTGTTGAAGGAGAAAAAATATTGACTGGCCAGATGACAAAAACGGATATAGTGAAGTTAATCTGCAGCCAAGTAAAAAAAGTGTAGATTACAAATTTCAAATTTTTATTATGTCCGGTTGGTTGGAGTACTATTCATTGGAGTCATTTTTGTTAATTAAGAGTGTCAAACCTCCATAAACCACCCCAATACAGACTAAAATAATAACAAATGCATTGGTAATTAAATTAAAATCTAGTTCGTTGAGGGTATTAGCAGTAGTTCCATCTCTACCAATCGAAACCAAAGTCCACCCGTTGTAATCTAAAACAAAGCAAGAGATGACTACTCCTAAAATTAAGCCTGTTATGGTCGAAATCCATCCTTTTTTCAAGATGATTTCCCCTTTCTGTTTTTACTGAGTAGTTGGCGGACTTTCTTTTTATTTCTGTCATAGCTCAAACATTCTAAATTAATTCAACTAAGCATCCTAAGACATTTCTAGCAAATTGTTGAACTCATGAAGCTAGTTTAGAAAGTATTCTCTAAAGGCAAAGAAAGTGAATACGAGTACCATGAACAAATACAACAGAGAACCGATCAATACATAAGATCTTTCTGGCACAACATTTTCCTGTTCCATCCGTATTCCTGTTTGTCCTTGAATAGACATATCCAAACGGCGGCTTGCCATGCCTCCTTTAGATTTAAAAAAGTAGACGATAACTAAGGCCAGGCCAGCATAAGGGATCGCGATATCTAAGAAAGCAAGTTGAAGAGCAGAAGCAGCTGCCCAATTGCCGAGCGCAAGAATCAAGAGAGTCAAGCAAATGACCAGTGTGTTTTTCATATTGGCCTCCATTTTTTTTTGAAATAACGTTTAGTTCGTTTCTTTATTGTATACGCTTTGGGATTCTGAAAGTTTCAGAATCAGTGAGTATAAACCTTTTGTTCCCCTACCTAATGTTTACTTCGCGTGAAGCTATTTCCATAGTAGGCTGCAGGGAAAACACAAAAAGAGCCAAACTTCCGGTAGAAGTCAGACTTTTTTTGTGTTTTATAAAACCGCTTGAACGAAAAACTGAGATTGAACATAATTATAGGTTATTTTGGAAAAGTCGAATGGCTGGCCGTTCGTTAAGTGGTAGATAGATTCAACATAAAGTTTTGGATCGCCTTCTGTCAGCTCCAAATACTTTGCTTCTTCAGCGGTCAACTTGTCGACATGGAGAAAAGTATCCCCGAATCCAATGTTTAACCCTAATCCATTGGTAATGTAGTTAAAAATGGATTCTGTAATGATTTCATTGTTCAGATAAGGAATGAGCGATTTATTAAAATAAGATTCTTCCAGGCAAAGTGTTTGTCCTTGAATATACCGAACTCTTTTAACATAGTAGACATCTTCGTCAAGACCCATGTTCAAATTTAACGCAGCTTCTTTAGTAGGTTTGCGTACATCAAGTTCAATCACTTTCGAGGTTATGTGAAATTCTTCCAACATCTTTTTAAATCCTTGATTTGAAATAAGGCTGATATAACCGCTTCTTTTATGCCTCCTAACAAAAATACCACTTCCTCTTACTTGAAAAACGACTCCTCTATTCTCTAATAGTTCCAGAGCCTTAGTAACTGTACTTTTGCTTACCTTGAATTGGTTCATTAATTCTTGCAGAACAGGGAGTTTATCTCCTTGTTGAAGTTTATTCTCTTCGATGTAATTCTCCAGTTCATCCGCTATGTGCTGATATTTTAACATATGCATACCTCTTTGCTTTTATGGCTGATCGACTACCTAAATTATATCATAGAGAATCTATGAGCTCAGTTACTCAAAAATACACAACGGGATTAATTGTTAGGTACTTGATTAATTGTACCGGTACAATTATGATGAGAGGGTATTAACAATTGATAATCTAAATAGAGGCAGTGCAGGAGATTATCCAAAACAACTACAAAAATTTTAAAGCAGTTAACAAGTAAAAAAATGTGGGAAGTGCTAGACCGTACTTGGGTAGAGAATTTTTCTGGAACTTTCTCAACCGGAAGCATTACTAAAGGGTTAAGGAATACATGGCATCCCTTTCTATAAAGAAGCGATTATTAACAGAAATTCAGACGACGAAAAACTGATAATTGGAAAATGAGGAGAGATAACATGGCAAAATTACCAAAAAATTTTTTATGGGGCGGCGCTTTAGCCGCTCACCAATTTGAAGGCGGATGGAATCAAGGTGGAAAAGGACCAAGCGTAGTTGATGTCATGACGGCTGGCGCACATGGGGTAGCTAGAGAAATCACAGAGACAATTGAATCGGATCGGTTTTACCCGAACCATGAAGCCATAGATTTTTACAGCAAATACAAAGAGGATATTGCGTTATTTGCTGAAATGGGATTAAGCTGTTTGCGTACCTCCATCGCTTGGAGCCGAATTTTCCCTAAAGGCGACGAAGCAGAGCCATGTGAAGAAGGGCTAAAATTTTATGATCGTGTATTTGATGAATTGCTGAAGCATGGCATTGAACCAGTCATTACGCTTTCCCATTTTGAAATGCCGTTGCACCTGGCAAGAGAATACGGCGGTTTTAGAAGCCGTAAAGTCGTGGACCACTTTGTCAAATTCGCAGAAGTCTGCTTTAACCGCTATCAAGACAAAGTAAAATACTGGATGACTTTCAATGAAATCAATAACAAAATGGATGTCAATAATCCGCTCTTTCTTTGGACAAACTCAGGAGTCGTTGTCGAAGAAGGCGAGAACGCAAAAGAAGTGATGTACCAGGCAGGCCATCACGAGTTGATTGCCAGCGCTTTAGCTGTCTCAAAAGGAAAAGCCATCAATCCCGAATTTAAGATTGGCGCCATGGTTTCACACGTACCAATTTATCCGTATTCTTCAAATCCGACCGACGTAATGCTGGCAGAAGAAGAGATGAGGCAGCGCTATTTCTTTCCAGATGTCCATGTGCGCGGCTACTACCCAAGCTATGTACTTAAAGAATTCGAAAGAGAAGGCTATAATATTCAATTTAAGCCGGGTGATGATGCAATTTTAAGAAATGGTGTAGTTGACTACTTAGGTTTTAGCTATTATATGTCGACTACTGTGAAAAGCGATATTCTAACTGACAACAAAGGCAGCATCATTAACGGAGGATTGGCAAATGGCGTAGAAAATCCATACATCAAATCAAGCGACTGGGGCTGGGCAATTGATCCGACAGGCTTAAGGTACACGTTGAACCGTTTTTATGATCGCTACCAGATTCCGTTGTTTATTGTTGAAAACGGCTTTGGGGCCATTGATACAGTTGAAGAAGACGGAGCAATCCATGACACGCAAAGAATCGACTATTTGAAATCGCATATCGAAGCAGTAGAAAAAGCCGTCAATTACGATGGCGTCGATTTGATGGGGTATACGCCGTGGGGAATTATTGATATCGTTTCGTTTACGACTGGCGAAATGAAAAAACGCTACGGCATGATCTATGTTGATCGTGATAATGATGGCAACGGATCCATGAAACGCTCTAAGAAGGATTCCTTTGAATGGTATAAAAAAGTGATTCAAACGAATGGTGAAGACCTTTAACAAAAGTTGCTAGAGAAGGAGTATCAAAAGAGGGAGGCTTATAAAAAAGCCTTTCTCTTTTTTTCGAATCGGTGCATGGATATAAGAGTGTGAATACTTTCCAAGAATGAAATTTATCGGCGATATATGTTATAAAGGAACAGGACTGAAGACAAATAGAGTGTTGTGTTGGTTTACTAAAAAAATGGAAGGATGATTTTGTGTTTAATTTTGAGAATTTTAATTGGGAAGCTCTGCTTCTGGAGGGAGGAGTAATTGCAGCTCAAGTAATTGGAATCCTGATTGCCTTTGCATTAGTAAGAATGATTGGGAAAAAACTGATCGACCGCTTCTTCGATAAATTATTGATCAAAGGCGATGTTACGAAAGGACGCGCATTGACTCTACGGAGTTTATCAGAAAATGTTTTTTCGTATGCCTTAATTTTTATCCTTGTGGCGACCTTATTTAACATATTCGGTTTGTCAGTCGCAAGTTTAATTGCCGGAGCTGGGATTGTTGGACTTGCAATAGGATTCGGTGCTCAAGGCTTGGTCAGTGATGTCGTAACGGGTTTCTTTTTACTATTGGAAAAGCAGCTTGATGTAAATGATTACGTAACGGTAGGAACTTTGGATGGAATAGTTGAAGCAGTCGGTTTGAGAACGACCCAAATCCGTAGTTTTGATGGTACGCTCAACTACATTCCAAATCGGGATATCACTACCGTCAGTAACCATTCCCGCGGTAATATACGTGCACTTGTAGATATCGGTATTTCCTATGATGAAAACATTGATGAAGCGATTGGCATTCTACAAACAAGATGCGAGCAGCTTGCAGCCGCAGATACGAACATCGTTGAAGGTCCCGAAGTTATCGGGGTACAAGGATTTGGCGCATCAGATGTTACGTTGCGAATCATTGCAAAAGCGAAAAACGGAGAGCAATGGGCAGTGGAACGCCAATTGCGTAAAGCCATTAAAGAAACTCTTGATGCAAATGGAATTGAAATTCCGTTCCCGCATCAAGTCAATATCCATAAAAACCTGGAATTGCAGAAAAACTAAATAAAGTTATTAATTCTGACACTGAAGAAGCTGTGCTAAAAGTTGATAAATTAACTTTTAACATAGCTTTTTACAAAACCATAGATTTTCTATTACAAAGGTATTGCCATAGAATTTTGAGAACAAATCATTAAGTGCAGAAAGTTTTGGTTATTCCTTCTATTCCTGATGGGCCGAAGCTGAAACGATGGAGATTTTGCATAAAAGAAAAAGCAAACCCATAATTGAAAAGAAAATAAACGCAAAGGGATAAGAACCTCTTTCTATTAAAATGCCAGCGATCAGTGAACCAAAAGACTGGCCAATTCCCAATGAGAAAAAAGAGATGCTGACGCCAAGGGATGGTGATTCAGAAAACTGGCGCGTGCCCCATACGATAAACAGACCGGTCATAAATATAAAAGATATGCCGAAAAATACAGCGGATAGATAGATTGCTGGCTGGAAAGAAATCGTCAACCCGAATATTGAAGCCGCTGTTGCCATAACCCCAAGTCTATAGGCCTTAGACAAACCGATAGACTGTATCAGGGTTCCGGCTATTCCACCAAGAATTCCAGCTCCTCCCATAGCCATCCAAAAAATAATGCTTTCGTTTGCCGATAAGCCATGTATTTGAGTGATGTAGCTTCTTGAGAACGTCCAATAAATTGAAGAACTAAAGCCAACACCAATCGAAGCGAAAACTAGAAATTTCGCCTTTGCAAAAAAATCTGCAACAGGCACTTTCTTGCACGGCGGATGCAAGCTTTGCTTTCCCTCTTTAATAGCAGAGGCATTCCACCACAATACAAGAAAAGCAAGTAGGGCAAAGAGTACATAGCTCCATCTCCAATGCCCTGTAAAAAGGAGGGCTACAGGACCAGTAAAGAAAATTCCGAAGCTGGTTCCGGAATTGATCCATGTATTGGCTTTGTCACGTACATTTTCATTCAATGATTGTCCTACTACTTGACTGAAAGCAGGAGAAATCCAGCCGCTTCCTAAACCGGCGAAAAAAGAACTTAAAAGCAAAGTATAAAAACCTGGGGAAGCAGCCATACCGAGCATTCCGATAAACGCTGTTCCGCCAGACAACAGTACAACATGACGAGCGCTAAACTTATGTACCAGTAAAGAAGCTGTCAGCAGAGCAATTGTATAGGCACCATAGGCAGCTGAACTAATATAGCCTGCCTGGCTTTCAGATAAATTTAAAGTTGTAATTATGGCAGGCAAGAATAAGCCAAAACTGTATCGAGCAAAAGCATAAGTTACGCCAATCATTGCAATACCAGGTAATACGATTTTCCACATCTTTCAACACCCCTTAGATAGAACGTTCACTCTATTTTTAATATAAAGTAAGCGGTAAGCTTACTTTATACAGGCAACCATAGATAGTAATGCATTTTCAATTTCATCGAGATTCATAATTTCAGCTAATGAAGTAGAACCTTCAAGTAAAAGGGAAAGCTGAATGGAGTTAGCACGCGAAAGCCCTTGTGATTCGAAAAAGTGGAGCAGGTTCTCTTTATGGGATTGTGCTTTTTGAACAATTAAGCTGCTTGCTTCATTTTCGAATTCTTCTTTCGCACGAAGGAACATGCAGCCATTGGAAGGATTCTGTTTCAGCCATAGTAAGTGACCCAATGCGAGCTTTCTTTCTATCGACCCCGTTTCCTTGGTACAGACCTTTTCCAAAAAAGTATAGTAAGTTTCTTCTCTCCGATTTAATATTTCTAAAATGAGTTCCTCTTTTGAATCAAAATGGTTGTATAAGGTCATTAATGCCACGCCGGCTTCTTGAACGATCGCTTTTAATCCAATGGCATGAAATCCATGGGCATAAAACAGCCGTTCTGCAGCAATCAGTAAATCTTCTTTTTTGTGGCTCATAAGATGCTCCTTTCAACTATAGATATAACGGTCACTCTAAATTTAGCATAAGCTACTCATTTTTCCTATTTATAAAGGTTGATAATCGAAATAAAAGTAAAGCGTTCCAAAATTTCACTGGATTTAAAACAGCTGTTCCGAGTAAAAAGATTAGTACTTCCAACTTCACACTTCATAGCAAAAAAGCTTACCCACCGAATTATAATAGTGGAGTAAGCTTTTTTTATACACAGTTGAATTATTATTTATGCAGTCGGCATGCCGCCAGTAATTCCGTAAATTTGGCCGGTCACATAGCTGGAATCGGTTGAAGCCAGGAAAACATAAGTAGATGCCAATTCCACCGGCTGCCCTGCACGCCCAAGCGGAGTTTCCGGGGTGCCTTTTCCGAATTCCGGGATGTTTTCCTGCGGTTGGCCGCCGGAGATTTGTAAAGCAGTCCATATTGGGCCTGGAGCAACTGAGTTTACACGGATTCCTTTTTCCGCTAATTGTTTTGATAAAGCTTTTGTGAACCCAATAATCGCAAATTTTGTAGCTGCATAGTCGAGCAGGATCGGATTAGGGTCAAAGCCTTCAACTGAAGTCGTTGTAATGATGGTTGCCCCTTCAGATAGATGCGGCAATGCTGCTTTTACGGTCCAGTAAAGTGAATACACGTTAACTTGGAATGTCTTTTCGAGTTGTTCAGTAGACAAATCCATGATGCTTTCAACAGCCTGTTGTTTACCGGCTACTAATGCAAGAAGATCCAGTCCGCCCAGTTCCGAGTTCGCCTTTTCGACAAGTTCCTTACAGAAAGATTCATCGCTCAAATCTCCTGGAATCAAGATGGCTTTTCTTCCTTCAGCTTCGATGAGTTTTTTGACTTCTTCTGCATCAGGCTGTTCCACTGGCAAGTAATTTATGGCAACATCTGCGCCTTCTCTAGCATAAGCAATAGCTGCCGCCCGTCCGATTCCAGAATCGCCGCCGGTCACTAAAGCTTTGCGTCCTTTTAATCGGCCAGATCCCGTGTAGCTTGTTTCACCACAGTCGGGTAGAGGACTCATTTTATTTTGAAGTGCAGGCGGTTCTTGGTATTGTTTAGGGAAATCCTCTGTAGTGTATTGAGTTCTTGGGTTTGGAATATTTGTCATTGAAATCTCTCCTCAGTTCGTAGTGATAGATGATTACTTTCTTTATCTACCACTTGAACAAAGAGTAAAACCTGTATAACAAGTGTAAGCGCTTGAAATTGGAAAATTTCTCAAAAAATTCTACGCTCTAGTCAAATGGACAAAATCCAAACTGTTTTATCCATGAAATCGCAGTACGAATAAAAGCCTGAGAACCTCTTTTAAAGGTTTTCTCAGGCTTTTGTATTTCTAGCTGTAAACTTTAAATTCATCATGATCTGATTTTTTGGCTTCGTAAAGCGCCAAATCCGCGTACTTTATCAAATACTTTTCATCTGTAGCGTGATCGGGATAAATCGAAATGCCAATGCCTGCGCCCATTTTAATATCAGAACCATTGAAATTGAATGGCTGCTGAAACGAGGTCAAAACTCGTTTTGCTGTTTCTTCCGCAAACTCCACCGAAGTGATGTCGGGCAAAACAACGCCCATTTCATCTCCGCCTAATCTGGCTGCCGTATCATGCGGACGGATGGAAGCTTGAAGTCGAGTGGCCATTTCTTTAATGACGGCATCCCCAGCATCATGGCCGAATTGGTCATTAATCTGTTTGAATTTACGGCCGTCAAGCATGAGAACTGCTACTTTTTTATCAGATCGCTCTGCTTGTTGAATTGCTTTTTGCAGCCGATCATCAAATGTTCGTCGATTTGGTATGCCTGATAAATAATCATAAAAAGCCATTTTCGCAATTTTGTCCTGAAGCCTTTTTCTCTCTGTGATATCTCTGGCAATCATGAAGAATTGTTTTAGTTTTCCATTCGCCATCACAGGAGTAGGAGAGACTTCCATCCAGATATAATGGCCATCCCTATGCAAAAAACGAACCTCAATTGTGGAATGCCTGCCGCCGTCAATAAGGGAAGTGACTCCCTCGATCAATTTAAAGGCATCTTCCGGATGTGCGTTTGTTGTAAAGGGACTGCCGATATAGGCTTGATCAGAATATCCCAGTATTTTCTCATTAGCAGGAGAGACATACTCAATCTGTCCTGAAAGATTGATCAAGGTAATGATATCAAACGTACTCTCAGTAATCAGCTTGTACTTTTCCTGACTTTTCATCAATTCTCTTTCAGCCTCTTTAAGATTCGTCACATTTTTATAAATGATAGTAGCCCCAGTGACTTCTTTGTTTACATTCCGTACCGGGGAGTAAGAGGAAATGATATTCAAGTGTTTTCCTGATTTGGTTATACGAATCGTGTCATGGGAATTAACAGTTTCGCCATTTACAATCTGTTCTACAATTTTAAGCTGATCTGTTCTCATATGTTGTGGGATGATCGTGCCTTTTCCTTCAATCATTTCAGCTTCCGTGAATCCAAATGTTGCTTCAAAAGCCGGATTCACTTTTAGGATATCGCCATTTGTATCAATATAGAAGATGGGGTCTGTGGAATTTTCCCAAAAAATTTCAAGATTTTCTTTGGTCTCAGTCAATTCTTTTTGGGCGCGTTTTTTCTCAGTAACATCCGTTACAATCCCATGAATCCCTACCAAATGTTCATTGACGATAATAGGAATGTTCATCGCCTCTAAATCAATTAACTGTCCAGCTTTATGGTAAATAGAAAATTCATAGCGTTGCGGTTGTTTTTCTTTGATGGCTTTGTAAAAGTAATATTTCATTTTTTCAATGTCTTGTTCAGCGACCATAGCCATGAACGATTTTACCAGTAATTCTTCCATGGAATAGCCGGTGATGTTTTCTGCACCGGTGTTTCCGCTCTCCAAATTCCCGTTTCGATCAAAAGAGAAAATGCCATGTGGATGGTTATCAAAAAGCGATTTATAGCGTTGTTGGCTTTCTTTCAAAAGGCGACTGATTTCTTTTTGTTCAGTAATTTCTTTGGCGATGGCATAAATTCCGATTAACCGCTCTTCGACAATAATTGGAATTGTGTTGACTTGAAAGTAGGACAGTTTGTTATTTTTTGTATAAATAGCTGTATGGAACTCATTTGCATTTCCATTCAATGCCTCTTTGAAACAGGAGAGGGTTTCTTCAAGATAGATATCTGCCACCAGAGAGACAATGGATTGGCCAAGCAGTTCATCTTTGCTAAAACCCGTTACTTCAGTGACTTTCTTATTGATGCTAATAAAGTTCATTTGCTGGTCAAATTCAAAAACCGCATTTCCATTGTTTTCGACCAATGAATTCAAACGTTCTCGTTGTATTTCCACTTCTTGTTTGGTATTTTGAAGTTCTTTTTTCTTCTGTTCTCTTGCAGTGACATCTCTTACGATGGCTAATATGTATAAACATTGATGATCTTCAGTCAGTATGGGATTAAGTATTGTTTCTCCGATGAATTCTCTATTGTCAGTTGAAATTTTTTCTATAAACTCTAATGGTTTTCGTGTAGATTGCACTTTTTGATAATAATGGTTTAACTTGCGGCTTTGTTCCTGAGGCAAAATTTCATCGATTCGACTTCCAATAACTTCATGAGTCGGCAGTATAGATAGAGCGGATGCATTTGCGTAAAGGTACCGATAGGAATCATGTTCTTGCTCCATTAAAAAAACCGAATCTTTAATGGAGTCAAACAGAGCGGTAGAAGATAATATATCTTGTCCAATTATTTCTGAAATAGGTTTCATCATTCTGGATCTCCTCTCAATAAAAGCTTGTGTTTTTCCTATAAAATTTATGCCATAAATGAGAAATATATCATTTCTACTCTTTTAAAAAAGTTATAATTTTCCAAGTACTATCAGTTTAATGGATTAGCCTTAAACATGATAGTGTCATGTGAAATATAAATAAAAAATTTAGACTATTTCAATTTAATGGGAGTTACCAATAAAGAGTTCGGAAGATTTGATGTAAAATGTTTTTTAATGCCTTCTCTCTGAATAGAGCAAGACAGCATATAAAAAGAAGGAGGTTTTTAACATTTAGCTGATTTCTGTAGTAAGGTAATAAACAAAGACATGAAATTTGATAGCGAAGTGAACATTTTCTGTTACTTATAATAGAACAAGTGAAAGGAAGAGGAGGATGCAGAAATTTACTTATCAAGTCTTCAAAACCTTATACCGGCCGAAACAAATGTTGATAAAAGATGAGTACGGAGAAACGATATTTTTTTTGAATCGTCAAAGCCATAAGATTTTAGCGCAAATTTTGAATGCCATCTTGCGTTCTGGATTACCCTATACATACAGCATTGCAGAGCCGGATGGAAAGGCTGTCTATGTTATCGATTGCCGGTTTCCAGGTTTCCGCTATTTACTGGTTGACCATGTCTCTTCAGAATCAGTAAAAATTGTAAAAAGCAGAGTTCAATTAATGGAAACAGCCTATTCTTTCCGGCTCAATGAGCAAGATTACTATTTTGATAAAGACTTTGCAGGAACAGGTCATCTCAAATGCAACGGCAAAGAAATTGGGGCCGTATCCATGTCTAATCGAATCATCAATTCGAAACTCGATGTGATACATGTGCAAGCGATAGACAAAGCAGCAGCTTCGCTTTCCGCTGTGTTGTTTCATACCTTTTTCTACTACAATGCTTAAATTGTGATTACAATGAATGCGTGGAATTAAACAGCAACAAATATAAAAGCACGCCAGTATCAGATAAAACTGATACTGGCGTGCTTTGTTTTAAGTGGGTTCCTTAATATTCTTTCACGTCAGGAATAGGAGTTGGAGCATAAGTGTGGTTGCTGCTTTTTGGTGACTTCCGGTCTTTCACGAAATTAACCACACCCATTGCTGTATTACTGTACTGATTGACTTGTGCAATATTGCGTTTGTCCCGATCCACTCTTGTCGAGATATCACCGGTTATCGAGCGAACTGTCGCATTTAAGTCAATGACTGAGTTCATCGTCCCTTTAGCAGCATCGACGAATACGGTGACTTTTTCAGATTTCATCTGTACGTCTTCTTTTAGTTCGTTCGCTTGATGTGAAAGCGTCGTCGCTTCTAAATTCAGTTTATCGACGCGTTCTTTTAGATTGTTCGCCGAACCTTTTATTTCCTTCAATGGTTCTTTAATTCCTTTGATCATCACCACTACGCCAATGATTGCAATGATAAGCCCCAAGACGAAGATTGCAAGTGCTATGTACAGCCATATAGATGAATCCATGCTGTTTCCTCCTCTAATTTGTATGATGTCTTTGATACCCTATACCCATAATCCATAGGAGATTAACACATCAGATGTATTTAAGTGTAAATGCTTTCTGTCTTAACTCGCAAAGGTTCTTTAAACTTTAAAAATTTGTTTCAATTTCTTTGAAGTTTCTGTAAATGTGATGATTGCTGAAATCACTTGCAGGAGAATTTCTATAGATGTCTAATAGTAAGCCTTGTAGATGAAAGGAGAATAAGACTGCAATTATCAAAAGGAAGCTTACTTACTTTTAGGGGGCGAACGTAATGGAGCTGGATGTTATACGTCATTCGGAGTGGGCAGACACCAAATTCACTTTGCATTTGATTTCACAGATATTGGGCAAGATCAAATTAGAAGCAGCTCAACAGGAACCACAGTGGGCGCATGTCGGATTGACTGTAACAGCTAATGGTTTTACGACTGGCACATTGTTTGTGAAAAATGCGGTTTTTCAAATCGATTTGGATATACGGAACAGTCAAATTCAAGTGAATGTCGATGGAGATGTGCAATCTTTTAGACTAAAACCATCCAAATCAATCAAAATATACTACGAAGAAATCATTGGAGCTTTAATCTCACATGGTATTGAGCTAACCATCAATCCTAAACCACAGGAAATGACTTACAAGAGAAATCTCAATGAAGATACAACGACTTTAAGCTTTCACCACGAGGATGCAATGAGAGGACTTCTGCTTTTTCAATTTGCGCTGCGTGAGCAGATGAAGTTTGTGGGGCCGCTGCGATGCAGAAAAATGAAGCCGGTGCTGTTTTGGGGCACTTTTGATGTGTCTTTACTGATTATCAAGGACAAAATGGAACCATTTCCAGAAGATAAAGTCATTGAAAAAGCGGCTTTTGACGAGCAGATGATTGAATATGGATTCTGGTTGGGTGATGAAAAAGTAGACGTACCAACATTTTTTGTTTTACCTTATCCTTTTATTTTTAAAGAGTTAGATAACAAGTCCTTAAAACCCTCTCAAGCGTATTTTGATAAAGCTGTAAGCGAATATTTTCTGGACTTGGAGAGTATCGTCACTTCACCAGATCCATCTGGGACCATTCAGGAATTTTTTCATTCCACTTTTCAAATTCTGATGCAGGAGCTTGGATGGGAAGACGAAAACCATTATTTTATTCCGTTGAAGATGAAAAAACAGAATCGTTTCTTCTAATGCCAATTCTGAATTTAGCTGATTTAGAGCTAATTGCTTTGTTATCTTATCAATCAACGAATAAAAGCCAATTGGCTTTAAACCAGTTGGCTTTTTATGCTGTCTTTTCTTATAAGTGATGTTGTAGCTGGGGTATACCTTATGAAAAAAGCCGCCACTCAGCAACTTTTGTCTATTGATAGATAGCTTGATAGCGTTTCATGAATTTTCGGTCGATGCGCCGTTTTAGCTTCCATGGAATCTTACCGTGAATGACGCATGTTCCATAGGATAGAAATGCTTCACCTCCGCCGGTGGACAGAATAGAGACATAGCGTTTTTGCGGGTTGAACACGTTCAGTTTGTCTTCCGATAGGCATTTGTTTAGATTTGTCCACAGAATCGGACCTTGCCGCACGGCATATACGCCGTTCTTTGGAAGTGACGGATAGCGGTCAATGTTTATGCAGTCGCCCGCACCAAATATTTCAGGGTGCTTGACGCTCTGCAATGCATCATTGACCAGCAGGTATCCCGAGTCATCTGTCGGTAGTCCCGAATGGCGGAACAAGTCCGAGCTTTTCGGTCCAGTCAGCCACAAAACATCGGATTGTGGATAGAATTGTCCAGTACTGAGCAAAAGACGAGATCCGGCAATTGTTCTGACGGAAACACCTGTGTAAAAAGACAAAGCCTTTCGAGAAGCAATGGCTTCAATTTTTTTCGAAGCTGCATCCCCTTGGCCAGACAAAAGAGAAGTCGAGCTGAACAATAACACATTTTCAGGAAGATTTTGCTGCTTTCTCCAAGCCAGAATGGAAAAAGCCAGTTCCACACCTGAAGCGCCGCCTCCAACGACAACCGGATGAGTCGAACTCCGTATCCGCTGCAGCTGTTCGGCAAAACGGTAATTCGGTTTGATGGACGATGCTCTGTCTTTTATTGAAGTGGGCAAATCTGCACGGGAACCAATATCAAACGAAACCAGGTCGTAGTGGTATTCCGTTCCGTTTTTGCCTGTCAGTTTTCTCATGTCTGCATGGACGGAAATGATTTCATCCTCGATAAATTTTACACCGATTTTTTCGCAAAGTTTTTTTAAGTTAATTCGAATCTCTTCAAGGTTATAGAAGCCTTCTGTGTAACCAGAAAACATACCGGAATAATATTGATAAGACGAGGGGGAGATTAAAACAATCCGAAAGTTTTTCGGTTGTTTCTCCTTCAGTTGTTCTAAGCAATGCAAATGTGCATGTCCACCTCCCACAAGTATGAGGGTCTTCATCAGGCATCATTCTCCTCTATTTCAAAATTCGCCTCGCTTCAGCCATGCGCTGACAAATTGTAATAATTTGTACAACTAAAAAAATCAAAGTTAATGCAGTTAAGTATGTTGAAAAAACAATCATTAGGGTAAAGAGTATAAACCCTTCGGTTCTTTCAGCCAATCCTGCCTGGTAATAGAAAGATTTCATGCCTTCTTTATCGGATAAGGCACCGACTGTTAAAAATACGGTCATCGCAATAATAATAGAAGTGCTTAAGAGCAGCAGCGCCCACATCGAATCAGGAAAGCGAAAAGCCAGTCCTAAAATAACACTGATCTCGACGAGACGGTCAAAGCTAATGTCCAATAAGGTACCCCATGCTGAAGGTTTGGTTTTTCGTGCCATTGTCCCATCGACTACATCCAAATATCCAGAGAACCAAAGCGCGAATACGGCCCAAAATGGTTGATCGAGATAAATAAAAATACCAGAAGACAAGCCGATGGCAAAAGCGATTTTCGTTATGCCATTGGCAGTAAAGCCCTTTTTCAACAAGAAATCAGCCGTTTTTTCGACAAGGGGTTGTACGTGTTTACGTGCATGTGTATCCAACATCTGTTTCACCTTTTCGTTTTCGAGATGATTTCAGTATATAATATGTTGCTATTTCTCACCCGTAATCCCCCTTAAGTCAGCCTATTCGATTTTAAAAGTAAAAAGATTTTACTTGACCGAGGGAGTTTAGAGGGTAGTTTTTTATACTCTTTGTTAAGATGTAGGTAATTGAGCAAAAGAAAGGAAATGGTAAATATGGTAAAAAAATATGATATTGCAATAATTGGTGCAGGTGCCGCAGGCCTTACAGCAGCTTTCACAGCAGCGGGATTTTCGAAAAAAGTGGTGTTGATCGATAAAAATCTGCCAGGTGGTGAATGTACATGGTCAGGCTGCATTCCAAGCAAGTCGCTGATCAATATCGCTAAAGAAGTCCATCATGCTAAAAAATACACCCCGAATCTAGAGGTCGATACATCGGTTGTGCTGAAAGATATACAGGACATTATCCAGAAAGTATATGCCGGCGAATCTCCGGAAGTGTTAAAGCAATCCGGTATTGATTTCGTTAACGGCTATGCGAGGTTTGTAGGTCCTCATACCGTGGAAGTCGAAGGCAAACAAATCGAAGCGAAAAAAATTATCCTTTCGACAGGTTCAACACCAATGGTCCCGCCAATCGAAGGCTTGGACAATGTTTCTTATTTAACAAATGAAACCATCTTCACCCAAAAATCTTTCCCGAAAACCATGACGATTCTCGGCGGTGGAGCTATTGGTGTCGAAATGAGCCAGGCGCTAAACCGCATAGGCGTGAAAGTGACGCTTGTGGAGAAATCTGAACAAATTCTTCCAAAAGACGAAGAAGAGCTGGTCTTGATGATTCAGCAGAGGCTGATTGACGAAGGCATAACGATTCATACAGGTGCCACTGCTGTTAAAGCAGCTCAAAAAGGCGGGCAAATCGATTTGACGATTGAAAAAGATGGTTCCGGGACAACTGTTTCTGGTGAAGGCCTTCTAATCGCACTTGGGCGCCAAGCGAATGTTAAAGGTTATAATCTGGAACAAGCAGGCGTAGATTATGATTCTAAGAGCATTAAAGTAGATGATCATTTGGAAACATCGGCGAAAGGCATCTATGCAATTGGTGACGTCGTAGGGCCTTATCAATTATCGCATATGGCAAATGCGCAAGGCATTACAGCTACTCAAAACGCTATTTTGCCTATCAACAAAAAAATGGATTATGAACATGTCACATGGTGTACATACACAGATCCTGAACTTGGCAGATCGGGATTATCCGAAAAGGAGGCACGCGAGAAATACGGCGATTCCATTCGGATTTATGAGCATGAATATGCTGACTTGGATCGTGCCAATACAAAAAAAGACAGTATCGGCAAAGTGAAAATCATCCTTGATAAAAAAGGCTATATTTTAGGGGCAAGCATTCTCGGTGACCGCGCAGGCGAAATCATCAGCCAAATCCAGACAATCAAGTCTCTGCACATTAATATGGGGAAACTGTCGGGCGTTATTCACCCATACCCGACCTACAGTGAAGTGCTGGTGAAAATCGGTAAAAAAGTCTACGTGGATAATCTCTTGAACCAGCCGGTTGTAAAAACCTTTAATAAAGCGAAAGCGGGAGAACTGCCTGCAGATAAAATTGCCATTTACGGAGCTGCTGCAGCCGCGGGGATCGGCATTGCCAACATGGCAATCAAAAACAACAGCAAGCCGAAACTTGGTGTGGAAAACGGCCGTCTAAAAGAGATGCCTTCGACCCCGAATGCTGTTTCATCCCAAGCCGCGTCTATAGATAAGCACGTACCTGCATGGCCTTACAATGGCAGCAAAAAAGAGGCGAAAAAGAACCTGATCGGCATGCTGAAGGGATTCGAAGGTATCACGATTATACAAAACGACGAGAATTACGTTTATGCAGTGGCCAAATCCAAAAAAATGAAATTCAAAGACGATATCGAGTTCTTTTTCAATGATGCCGCTCAACGAATCGAATTCCGATCAGCTTCACGAGTAGGCTATTCAGATGCGGGCGTTAACCGAAAGCGTTATGATGAGATGAGAAGCCGTTACTTCAGCATCTCAGCGCATACCCGCAACTCATGAAACAGAACGTCAGCATCCAAATTGGAAAGTGGGTATTGGTTGCTGTAGCGGCCGGTCTGGCCATTTGGCTCGGCCGTTTGGTTTTCCAAGGCGATGCCAACGATCTCCGCAGCTGGATTTTATCATTCGGCATATGGTCTCCCGTGATCTATATTCTTGTGTATACGGTTAGGCCGCTGATTTTCTTTCCGGCTTCAGTCCTATCGATTGCCGGCGGCTTGGCATTTGGTGCGTGGATGGGTACTTTTTATACGATCATCGGTGCAACATTCGGTGCCATGCTGTCTTTTTATGTAGCCAAAACGATGGGAAAGAGTCTGGTCCGAAAAGAATGGACCGGCAAAGCAGGGAATATTCAGTCTCAAATGGAACAGAACGGGTTTTTCTATGTCCTGCTTTTTCGGTTTATTCCGGTCATTAATTTTGATTTAATCAGCTATGCAGCGGCCTTTGCAAAAGTCCGTTTCACTTCTTTCGCTTTGGCCACACTGATTGGCATCATCCCCGGCACTTTCGCCTACAACTTTTTGGGCAGCAGCTTTGTCACCGGAAATCCGAAAATCATTGTTTTGGCTATAGTAGTTTTCATAGTCTTGACCGTAGTTCCGATTGTTATAAAAAATCAATGGAATAAGAAACAGCCGCGCGATAAGGAATAAGAAGTTCATCAAGAGTTTAGGAAGTGGAATAAAAATGAAAAAATATTCATTGATAGCTCCGGGCATGCTGGTGCTCGCCATGGCAGCATGTTCCGGGGAAACTGAAAGTGGTTCTTCGGTAGCAGCAGGTAACCTGCTTACAGGCGACTGGGACGAAATCTCGGAAGCAGCCACGGGACAGGAAGTCAACATGTACATGTGGGGCGGCAATGATAACATCAACCGCTATCTTGATGAATGGGTGGCTCCTCGGTTAAAAGAACAACATGGTGTCGACTTAAACCGGGTGCCGGTGAACGATTCACAAGACATCATTAATCAGCTGGTCGATGAAAAATCTGTCGGCAAAGAAGACGGCAGCATGGACATCATTTGGATCAATGGTGAAAATTTTAAAGCAGCCAAAGACAATGAATTGCTGTGGGGAGATTTTAGTGGACAATTGCCGAATTTCAACGACTATATTGACCAGGAGGCACCGGACATCGCTGCTGATTTCGGAGAACCTGTCAATGGACTGGAAGCGCCCTGGGGCAAAGCTCAATTTGTATTTGTACACGACGAAAACAGATCGGAAAATCCACCAAAATCGATGGAAGAGCTGGCCCAATGGGTTGAGGAAAATCCAGGCCAGTTCACCTATCCTGCTTTGCCTGATTTCACCGGGAGTGCTTTTATCCGTCAGGTACTGTACGAAACCACCGGAGGCTATGAGCAATACCAACAGCCTGCAGCAGAAATTGAGGACCTTGAGGAACGTTTTGAACCGATGTGGCAGTATTTGAACAGCATCGAACCGTTTTTATGGCGTGAAGGTGAAACCTATCCGGAAAGCCTGGCTAAACAGGATCAATTGTTTGCGAGCGGTGAAATCGGTATGACAATGAGTTACGATCCGGCCCTTGCAGCCAGTGAAGTGTTAAAAGGCAGATTTCCTGATTCGACCCGCACTTTTGTGCTTGACGGAGGAACGCTTGCGAATACACATTTCCTGTCAATTCCATTCAACTCAGTAGACAAAGCAGGAGCCATGGTAACGATCAATGAACTGATGTCGCCGGAAGCTCAAACTGCTAAACTGTCACCTGAAAATTGGGGCGATTTAACGGCATTGGATTTTGAAAAGCTTTCTTCTGAACAGCAGCAAGCTATGAATGACGTAGATTTAGGAGAAGCTACTTTGCCTTTTGAAGAATTGGAGAATCATCAATTACCGGAACTGTCCGCAGATTATATCGAAATCATAGAAAAAGGATGGATGGAAAATGTGGCAAAAGAGTAAACCTTACCTTTTGCTGCTTCCCGCCATCGGCACCATTGTCCTCCTGTTTTTTGGAGGACTTTTTGATGGACTTCTGAAAAGCTTTGGGTATTTCCCGGCAATTGGAGAGACCCGCTTTGAAGCCGCTGCCTATACAGAACTGCTTCAATCCTCGGAGTTTTGGGCTTCACTTGTCTTAACCCTGCGAATCGCTGCCTTGTCTTCTTTGTTCGCAGGAGTATTAGGGGCAATTATCGCAATTTCCCTTTTTCTGCTGAACGAATCAACAAAATCAGGAACTTCTCAACTGTGGCACCGGCTGTTTCAGCTTCCCTTAACCATTCCTCATCTGGTAGGAGGCTATATCATCGTCCTGCTGTTTATGCAAAGTGGGTTTTTGTCGAAAATTTTGGCCACTGCAGGGATAATCGATGAAATTACTGATTTCCCAGTGCTGGTCAATGACCCATTCGGTTGGGGAATCATTTTAACCTATGCCTGGAAAGAAGCGCCTTTTATTTCATTGATGATCTATCCGGTGCTGGCACGCATACACCGGTCGTGGCGTGAGGTGGCACGTGTTTTCGGTGCAGGAAGCTGGGATTTTGTCCATGAAATCGTTCTGCCTGCTATTTTGCCGGCTTGGACCATTGCAACCTTCATTGTGTTCGTCTTTACGTTTTCAGCTTTCGAAGTGCCGTTTTTACTGGGTGTCACGTATCCGAGTGTGTTGCCGGTGTATTCCTATCAATTGTATACAAGTGGAACATTAGCAGATCGACCGGAAGCATTGGCGTTGAATATCATCCTGGCAGCCATAACGATCTTATTGGGGATTGTCGTTTATTATTTCAGTAAGCGCTGGAATGTCTTAAAGGGGTGGGATTGATGAATAAAACCTCTTGGTTGACCAAAATCATATTAGTGGTTGTTTTAATGCTGTTCATTGGCTTGCCGTTCCTTTTGCTCGTCTTGTCAAGTATCTCCTTTGGCTGGCAGTGGCCAAATATCCTGCCTGAGTCATTCAGTTTCCGCTCGTGGGAATATGTGCTAACGGGAAGTTCGGACACTTGGCGGGCAGTGGGATTCAGTTTGCTGATTGCCGTTACCGTGACAGCAGTCAATATTCTGCTCGCCGTGCCGGCTGCTAAAAGTCTGGTGCGCAATCAGCTCCGCGCGAAATGGCTGTTTGAAGCTATCATTTTCGCGCCAATCGTTATTCCGCCTTTCGTTGCAGTAATGGGCATCCATTTGACGTTTTTGCGCCTCGGCTTGACAGAGACTGTCCTTGGCGTGGTCTTGGCACATCTCTCTCCAACACTGCCTTATATGGTACGTGCAGTGGTGATCAGCTACAATACCTTATCAGTCGATTGGGAAGATCAGGCACGCATGCTCGGAGCAGGAACAATTTCCCGTTTCTATCATGTGGTGCTGCCACACATAATGCCGGGAATCGCAGCGGGTGCCAGTTTAAGTATATTAATCTCTCTTAGCCAGTATTTGATCACGTTCATTATTGGCTCGGGACAAGTGGTAACGCTGCCCATTTTGTTATTTCCATTCATCAGCGGTGGAGATCCGGCAATAGCGTCTGCTTATTCCTTGCTGTTTGCAGGAATAGCCATTCTGACTTTATTGGGTATGGACGCCGCTTTGAAAAAATACTATCAAAAAAAGAAAACAGCCACAGGGAAGGCCTGAAGGAGTGGGGAAATGAACGATTTGCGCATCATTAACATCGAAAAAAAATACAACTCAAGATTGCCAAAAAATGATTCGGCGTTTACTCTTCAGCCAATTGGGCTGACCATAAAGGAAGGGGAGTTTTTCTCTTTGCTGGGACCGTCTGGTTGTGGCAAAACAACGCTGTTGAAACTAGTGGCGGGCTTGATTAGAGCCGATGGCGGAGAAATTCGGATGGACGACTTCGATTTAACGGCTGTCCCACCAGAAGACCGAAGATTTGCCATGGTGTTTCAAAAATCCTTGCTGTTTCCTCATATGACAGTAGAAGAGAATGTAGCGTTTGGCTTAAAAATGCAGAAAGTCAGCAAAAAAATGCGATTGGATCAGGCAAGGAACATGCTGGAACATGTAGGATTGCAAGGATTTGGTTTCCGTCATCCAGACGAACTAAGCGGTGGACAACAGCAGCGGGTGGCCTTAGCAAGAGCATTGGTTGCCCATCCGCGATTATTGTTGATGGATGAACCCTTCAGTGCCTTGGACCCGAGCTTGCGAGAAGATATGCGGGAACTGCTTAGACAAATTCAAAAAGAATTCCGCGTCACTGTTTTGTTTGTGACTCACGATCGGGAAGAGGCGTTCTATTTATCTGACCGGATTGGTGTGATGAGTGAGGGAGAGCTGCTGCAGGTAGGGACTGCACAAAACCTTCGCGACCACCCTGACACCACAAAAGTCGCCGCTTTTCTTGGTTTAAAAAACCTTATTGAAGGGACCGTTACAAATGGCTATTTCAGTTCGAAGCTAGAAGAGTTTGAAATTCCGGTACCTCATTTGATAGAAGAGGGTTCCTGTTTTTTGATCCTTCGCCCCGAGGCAATACAGCTAATGCCAGAAGGCGTAATACCTGGGGCAGACGCTATGCATATTCGCGGAGAAATTCAGCAGCTTATATTCAATCATGGATTTTATATAGGCAAACTGAAAACGGCCAATCATCAACTGGAATGTTCTTTTTCCAGTCAACAAGCCAAAAACATGGCAGCAGGGCAGATGGTTGACTTGATGATCAGTCTAAATGACATTCATATAGTAAAAAAATGAATAATCAAAAAAAAACCTACATTTTCAAGAATGCAGGCTTTTTTATATGCAATGAATATCAATGGTTATTTGTTTGGAATAAAATTAAGTGATTTTTTATTTTAAATGAAGCAATAAAAAAATTAATTATTCATTTTATGAATTTAATTGTTGAATGAATATAAATTATTCATTCCATTCAACAACAATTGCTTCCGGTTTTGGCGCTGTTGATAGTGAAGACTAGCGGGCGGCTGCTGCAGACACCGGTTTCGGGTAGTTCCAGTTCCACACGTCCAGCTGCTTCATAATCGCCTGAAAGGTAGGCTACAACAGATCGCGCTTGTTCAAAGCCGGTTGCCATTAAAAATGTAGGAGCCCGCCCGTAACTTTTCGCACCAATGATATAGAAGTTTTTTTCTGGTTGCCGCAGTTCGCGCTCGCCATGCGGGCGTACCGTTCCACAACTATGAATATTCGGATCGATAAGCGGTGCAAGAGCCTGAACGCTTTCAAGTGCCGGATCAAATGCATAACGAATTTCACTTAGGTAGTCGAAATTTGGACGGGAACCGGTATTCGCGATAATTCGGTCAAATGGTCCAAGTTCAATTGTTTGCCCATTTTGTTCAGCACCAAGCAGGAGCTGACGATCATCTAATGGAGTAACTGATTGGATGAAAGTCGAAGTTTCAACAGTAATATCGCCTTGGTCGAGCAATGCCTTAATCCGAGTGCCGAGAGCACCACGCTCCGCCAATTGGTCTGCTTTGCCGCCTCCCAGTGCTTCGTCAGGCACTGCTTTTCGGATAATCCATGTAACATCAGTGGCAGGGAACTTGTCTTTTAGCTTTACAAGTTCTAGCAATGAATTGAAGGCAGAATGTCCGCTGCCAACTACGGCAATCCGTTTGTTCTCGAAGTGTTTTTGATCGGTCCCTAAAATAGAAGGGATGCCATAGTCTATCAACTCAACTGCGGTGTCCTTTATTCCACCAGATACCACTGGATTGGGATTTTTCCAGGTTCCCGTCGCATCAATGACCGCACGTGCTTGTATCGTTTGCCGCGCGCCTGTTGAATTTTCGACCGTCAATACAAACGGTCTTTCGTCGCGATCTGCCGTTTTCACTTTGTCCAAGCCTTGTCGCTGCAGGTGAACGACCCGGCTGTTCAAGTGAATATGCGGCTGCAGCTCAGGCAATGCGCCTAAAGGCTGCAAGTATTGCTCAGCGATATCCCGGCCAACTGGCAATTTATCCGCGTCCGGTAAAGTGACTCCGTTGTGTTCGAACAGCTTTTTGGACGCCGCATCAATATTGTAGCGCCAAGTGGAGAATAGGCGGACATCACCATATTCAAGAAAATGGCTGCCGAGTGATGGGCCTGCCTCAAAGAGTATGAATGGCTGGTTGTACTGGACAAGATGAGCTGCAGCAGCAAGCCCGGCAGGCCCGCCTCCAATAATTGCTACTGGTAATGTGGTAGTCATTTCAAAGCACTCCTTTTTCTTATTTTGTTTGGCTGCTAGATTAATGAGTTCTGCACGATGGGTCAATCAGGCGACAAATATCTGCAGCGATCAGCCGCTTTATTTCAGGATTATTCAATGCATAATAGCTCCAAGTGCCTTTTGTTTCTTTTGTTAACAATTCAGCATTCAACAGAATTTTTAAATGATAGGACAATTTCGATTGAGGCATATCCATTTCCTCAACAAGGTCACAGACACAGACTGACCCTTTCTCGCAAATCAACTTCAAGAGCTCCAATCGTTTAGGATCTGCCAACGCTTTGAATTTTTGAGCAGTGCGCTCGAAAGCTAACGTGAAATCCAGTTCTTTCTCCAGCTGTTGAGCCATTTCAATCCCTGCTTTCCATTAAATCAATTTTATTTGATGAATTAAATATAACCTGAAACGGGATGTGAATCAACTAATAAATCAAAAAAAGTTGATTTATTAGTTGATTTACATCACAATTGACTTATATAACAAATTCGTTATATACTAAATCGCAAAGGAGTGGATTTGAATGGAGACTTTAGCAAAACAATCTGCATCTGACGTTACGGTTTGCCTGAAAGCTGTCAGTGATTCAACCCGCTTATTAATGATGAAGTTGGTGGAGTCGAATGAGTTATGCGTCTGCCAATTTGTTGAAATGTTTGACATGAGTCAACCGGCCATCAGCCAGCATCTGCGCAAGCTGAAACACGCGGGACTCGTAAAGGAAAACAGAAGAGGACAATGGCGGTTTTATTCCATGAATAAAGATTCTGTCCACGCGCCATTGGTGCACGATATTTTAAGTCATATCGAAGATTCAGATCCGCAGCTTGTTGCCTTGCGCGCGAAAGAAGCACCTGTGGATTGCTGTTAAAAAACAGAACACGAACGCATACAAAAGATTAAATGATAACGAACGAATAAAATAAGCTATTAGCCTAAGTTGCTGAGAAAAAGGAGAACTCATTATGCCGAAAAAAACCATCTATTTTTTATGTACCGGAAATTCCTGCCGCAGCCAAATGGCTGAAGGCTGGGCAAAGAAGCATTTAGCGGATGAATGGGATGTATACAGCGCAGGGATTGAAGCGCACGGATTAAATCCGAATGCAGTAAAAGCCATGAACGAAGTGGGCATCGATATATCCAATCAGACTTCGGACATCATAGACAGTGAATTATTGAACAACGCAGACTTTGTTGTCACACTTTGTGGCGACGCGGCTGATAAGTGTCCGATGACTCCGCCTCATGTTAGACGCGAGCACTGGGGCTTTGAAGACCCGGCAAAAGCGCAAGGCACGGATGAAGAGAAATGGACGGTCTTCCAAACGGTTCGCGATTCGATTGGAACTCGCATACAGACTTTCGCTGAAACAGGAAACTGACTGTTAAAGGAGAATGGATAGCATGACAAAAGTGACGATATACGATCCGGCAATGTGCTGCGATACCGGCGTTTGCGGACCTGTAGTGGATCCGAAATTGACTGCTGTGGCAGCTGCCGTTTTTTCATTGGAGAAAAAAGGATTTGACATCAAACGCTTTAATTTAGGAAACGATCCTGCGGCTTTTGTTGAAAACAAAACGGTCAATGCCTTGTTGTTTGATAAAGGCGTCGACTCGCTTCCTGTAGTACTGGTGGATGGAGAAATTGCTAAAATAGGCGATTATCCCGCTGCAGAGGAATTTGCTGAATGGTTTGGCGTAGAAGCATCTGAATTGCAGACGGTTAAACAACCAAGCCTCGGCCTAGACGTCAAAATCGCTTCACCCGGTGCAAAATGACCGGCAGAATATTTAATCCATCGGATGTCAACAAAACGCCGTTTCTGTTTTTCACCGGTAAAGGCGGGGTCGGCAAAACCTCAACTGCATCTGCAACAGCTGTTGCGTTAGCGGATTCAGGAAAACGGGTGCTGCTGGTCAGTACGGATCCTGCCTCGAACCTCCAAGACGTATTTGGAGTAGAGTTGACCAATGAGCCTCAAGAAATTGGCGGCATCCACAACTTGTTCGCCTGCAATTTGGATCCCGAAGAAGCCGCACGTACTTATCGTGAATCAGTAGTAGGCCCATACCGGGGAAAACTGCCGGAAGCGGTTGTCGATCAAATGGAAGAACAGCTTTCTGGTGCTTGCACAGTGGAAATTGCCGCATTCGACGAATTCACCAAACTGTTGGCGGATGAACAAGTTATGGATGATTACGATCATATTCTTTTTGACACGGCACCCACCGGCCATACCTTGCGGCTTTTGAAGTTGCCGACTGCCTGGAGCGGTTTTCTGGACGATTCCACGCACGGTGCATCTTGCCTGGGGCCGCTTGCTGGTCTCGATGCCAAGAAAGATCTTTATGCCAAAACGGTAAAAGCTTTGTCCGATTCCGATCAGACGACGCTGGTTTTGGTGGCGCGTCCGGATACGGCGTCTTTCAAAGAAGCCGCCCGTGCGTCTAAAGAACTTCAAAGCATCGGCATTGGCAATCAAGTGCTGATTCTGAATGGTGTTTATTCACCGGTTCAAACGGAAGACCTCGTGTCACGGGCATTTTCATCTCAGCACCAGCAAGCGCTAACTGCAATGCCTGCTGAGCTAAAAAATCTGCCTGCTTACAAGTTGCCATTTGTTGCATTCTCATTGACCGGCATCGCCAACCTGCGGCGCTTGTTCCAGAACCCTGAATGGTGTCCTGCTCCTGAGTCGGATCATTTACTTGCTAAACTGGCCAGTGTGAAGGACTTAGTGAATTATTATTCCATGCAGGAAACGCGTGTCATTCTGACAATGGGAAAAGGCGGAGTCGGCAAAACGACCGTCGCCTCGCTGCTCGCCGTCGGCTTGGCTGAAAAAGGGCATCATGTCCATTTGACGACCACTGATCCGGCCGCGCACTTGGCAGACCGCTTTGAAGGAACGGGGGGTGACCGCTTAACGGTATCCCGCATCGAGCCACAGCTGGAAGTTGAACTGTACAAAGCACAAGTCATGGGAACGGCAGGGCCATTGGATGATGAGGCACGGGCTTATCTCGAAGAAGATCTGCGTTCGCCGTGTACAGAAGAAATTGCCGTATTCCGTGCTTTTGCGGAAGTTGTCGCTAAAGCGGACAATGAAATCGTCATTATCGACACTGCGCCAACTGGCCATACCTTATTGCTGCTGGACGCAACGCAAACTTACCACCGGGAACTGGAACGTTCAACCGGAGAAGTTCCGGAAAGTGTTCAAAATTTATTGCCGCGTCTGCGAGATCCGAAAGAAACCGATGTCTTGCTTGTTACTTTGCCGGAAGCGACGCCTGTTTATGAAGCGGCACGTCTGCAACAAGATTTGAAGCGGGCAGGCATCCACCCGAAAAACTGGATTATCAATCAAAGCCTTGCCGGGACCGGAACAACTGAATCGCTTCTGCAAGCAAAAGCCAGAAGTGAATTGCCATGGATCCATAAAGTCAGCAGTGAACTGGCTGAGCGGACTGCTTTGATTCCATGGCAGGCACAGAATAGCATCGGCTATGAAAAGATGAAGAAACTCGTAACCACTTAAGGGGGATTTATTTATGAATATCACACAACCAGCTAAAGACATGTTGCTTGATTCGATGAAAGAAAATGAAGCACAAGGCATCCGCTTTTATTTTGCGGGACAAGGCTGCTGTGGACCGCAATTTGGGCTGTCGATGGACGCGCCGGAACAAGGTGACGTCATAAAAGAAGTCAACGGCATCCAGGTAGCGCTAGATGAGCGCGTCAGCACCATGGTGGAAGAAGTATCACTCGATTTCAAGAACGGTGGACTGGTACTAGAAGGCCTTCCAGAAAGCAATTGTTGAGCTGAATCCTACAAGCTCATTCAACCGGCAGCTACTTAATTGAAGTTGCCGGTTTTTTCTATGATTGCCTGAATTATCAATCGATTCCGAAAACTGTATTGACACAGATTCGGGTGCTACCTATACTTGATATATAACAGGAATGTGAATTTCAAGTTGAAGGGAGCCAAAAGATGATTGCACCATTAACACCACTCGATTGGAAACGCAGAGCCATTAAGTATTACCCAGAAAAAGTGGCCATCATCGATGAACAGAAAACCTTTACATACAAAGAATTTGGAGAGCGTACAGACCAGCTGTCCTTCGCGTTGCACTCGGCTGGAATCCAGCAAGGCGATCATGTCGCAGTGATGTTGCCCAATACCCATTATATGCTGGAATGTTTTTACGGAATCAGTCAGATTGGGGCAGTCATGGTGCCGCTCAATTACCGGCTCGCGGCAAAAGACCTGGAATATATCATCAACCACAGCGACGCAAAAACACTGATCGTCGACGCAGAATTTGGCAAGATAATTGAAGATATTCAAGAGAAGTTACCGATTGAGAAATACATCGTCGTAGAAGTGGAGGGGCAGGATTCAAAAATTGATGGTGTTTCTTATGAAAATTTCATACAGGTTGACAGTGGTTTTATTCTACCTGAAGTTAGAATTGATGAAAACCAGATGCTGACGCTAAATTACACAAGCGGGACGACCTCTAATCCAAAAGGGGTTATGCTGTCGCATCGGAGCAATTATTTAAATGCAGCTAACTTTCTTTATCATTTGAAAGTGGTGCACGACGATGTCTATCTACATACCCTGCCGATGTTCCATGCGAATGGATGGGGAGGCATATGGGCGATTACCGCAGCGGGTGGGACCCATGTCTGCCTGCGCAAAGTTGATCCGCCAGTAATATTGGACCTGTTTGAAACGCATAAAATATCTGTTCTCTGCGGCGCACCGACAGTTATAAACATGTTGGTCAATGAACCAAAAGCGAAAACCATCAAAATTACTACTAATCCGCGTATGGGGACAGCGGGAGCGCCGCCTGCAGCTGCCTTGATCGGCAAAGCGCAGGAATTGCTGGGTCTGAACATGATGCATGTCTATGGGCTGACGGAAACTTCTCCATTTATCCTCTACAACGAATGGAAAAAGGAATTTGATGATAAATCTTCGGACGAACAAGCGACCATCAAAGCACGGCAAGGCATTGAGCTGGCATTTAACGGTGAAACCAAAGTCGTTAATCAGGAGGATGGCAAAGAAGTGGCATGGAACGGCAAAGAGTTGGGCGAAATTATTACACGCGGAAATGTTGTGATGAGCGGCTACTATAAAGATCCAGAAAAGACAGCAGAAGCAATTAAAGACGGCTGGTTCTATACAGGCGACTTGGCCGTAACTTATTCGGATGGCTATATCGAAATTCAGGATCGCATCAAAGACATGATTATCTCTGGCGGCGAAAACATTTCCTCTACAGAGATTGAAGGTGTTTTGTACAAGCACCCGGATATATTGGAAGTGGCTGTTATAGCGGTTCCGGATGAGAAATGGGGAGAAGTGCCAAAAGCGATCATTGTCCTACAGCAGGGAGCAACTGTCACCGAACAGGACATAATCGCTTATACCCGTGACAATATGGCGCATTTTAAAGCACCTAAATCGGTAGAATTTGTCGAGGCGTTACCGAAAACCGCTACAGGAAAGCTTCAGAAATTCCGCTTAAGAGAGATGTACTGGAGCGGTTCGAAGAAAGTGAATGGATAAGTTCATGAAGTAAAACTAAAGAACGGTTAAATGCAAGCTCGCATTTAACCGTTCTTTTTGCATTTCTAAAGCTACCATCCTAACATCACAATGAATAATAACGTGAATAAAAAGCAGATGACCGTAGAAATCACCCAGTGGGTTTTTCCATGAAGACCAAGAAGGAAACTCACAGCAAAGTTGATTATTAATATGGCTATAAAAACAACAATGACAATTAAGATCAGATCTGGCATGAAACTATTCCTTTCTTTCAACTGCTTTTATTGGCAAGATTAATTATCCTGATGAATATGAGTAGTCAGCTGACTAGAATTTCTTTTGGTTAATCAGCATATAATAACTTTTATGAATATTATTCACCCTAAACACCATTTATTATCATTCCGTACTTTTTGTTGAATAGCATTTATTGAATAATTATTTCTTTGATATTCAATTTTGTACTATAGTGAAAATAGCCTGAATGAATAATTGTGAATAGAAAAGGTGAATAGATGAATAGAAATTATTTTTTACTTCTCATCACTCGAATAATAGCTTTAATCTGTCCTCTATGACTGATTTCTTCCTCGAGTACATGGAACCAAAGATAATAATTGTTGTAAGAAATTCCGTTGTCCCATTTATTTTCTTTATACAACCAGGCGTCTTGTTTGGATTTCAGCAAGTTTAATGTATCACCTCTGACTTGCTGGAGCTCATGCAAACAGTGCTCGAGTGTAAGGTTTGTTAGTTTTGCCCTTGCTCTATCTCCAAGCTCTAGAGCAATACTCCATTTTTTATATTCGTGTTCAGTTAAGTCTCTATTTTCATTTGAGATAATTTGATGAACAAACTCAATTGCAGCGATATGCAGCAAAAGAGAAGCAATCGAGTTCGAATTTTTTTCCGGCAGGTGATCCAGTTCAGCCTGTGTCAGTCCGGCAATTTCACTTAATGTGGTCTGCCTTGTGTAGTTCAGCATGGCAACAAGTTCTCCTATTTTTTCGCTATAGGCTCTTGTTGTGCGAACGCGATAATCAACCATTTGACCACCTCCTTTTCAATTCATGTAAAGCAGAGATTGTACTTTCATATTCAGATGCCCAGCTGACAGAAGAAAGAAGCAACCGCCTATATTGGTTGCTTCTTTCTTGATGGTTACAGTTGAACGATTTTCCTGAAATAGACCAATCCCGTGAAGGCAATCAAACTGACCCCAACCAATAACAGACCGGACAACATAAAGACTGCACGTATTCCGAATACATCTGCCAGAACACCCATCAAAAGGGATGCCACTCCGAAAGTTCCGGTTCCAATTGCGCCTAGGGTCGTAAAAACGGTTGGCAATTCGGCTTTTGCAACACTTGTCTGAATGACTGTTTGCTGCGGAATGTTCTTCAGTTGACTGAAAATACCGACCAGGAAAGAAAGAAGCAATGCCAGAACCGGCACGGAATTTATTCCGAAGAAAAGGGTTGCCAAACTGCTGAAGATTGCACCAAAAAAGATCATTGGACCGAGTTTTTGGTGAATCCAGGCAGAGAACCATAGGCATACGAGGCTCCCCGCGATCACTCCAAGAAAGAACGATCCATTGATGAAGCCCCACCATTTTTCGCTGGCTCCCAACGCTTCGCTGACAAATACATAAAGGATTGCCGCAATCCATACGCTGCCGGCTATTGTTTCCAATACATCCATAAAGGCGATTCGCTTCAGTAGCGGCGAAGCCAAAACCGTCTTCCAGCCGCTGGTGATTTGCTGCCACGTTCCCTGTTGCTTTGCAGGAGTGAAGTCTACAGAATCCAAGCCGCTTAACAGGATACTGGAAAGCAAAAACAATCCGGCCGTCAACCACATCAAGTTATTTGCTGTCAGCCAAATCAGCAGTGAACTCCCTACAAACCACATCGCGGTCTGAATTAACTGTGTCACCGTTTCCGTAATTCCATTTGCTTTCAAAAGCAAATCTTTTTTTACATAAATCGGAATGAGAGAACGAGTCACCGGATTGGCACAGCCATCCAGTAGGGCGATAAAACTGATGATTACAAACGCCCCAGCGTAATTGCTCGTAGATAACTGCGGCATCCAAAAAGCGAGTGCCATTAAAATGACTGTTTTTCCCAGTTGAGATCCGGCAAGCAGCCATTTCAGATTGAAACGTCCCATCAATAAAGGCGTCAACGTGTTCGAGATGAACATGGAGCCGGTAATGATGAAAGGCACAAAAGCGGCCGCCGTTGCAGAGCCGGTCCATTCAAAGATGGTGTAAATGATGCCGACGATATACAAGATATCGCCGATATTAGCTAAAGACTGACCGGTAAGCAATAGGTTAAAATTTCTATTCAGTTTCATATATACTATCCCCCAAGATTCTAAATCGTAAATGATTTATAAAAAAGGAGGCTAGTTAGATTGGACAGCAAATCATGTTGGATGTTCCTTTCTTGGAATGAGTCTCGGGGGACTGAGAATCATCGATATGATTGATTATTCCCATTATACTCCTTTTAAATGGAAATTAAATGGCGCACAAACAAAATAATGGATATAGTGAGAGAAAGAATTTTTTTAATCTGTAAAATAGACATTCAGATTCGCTAATGAAATTTTTTTATTTTATAAGTTTGCATGGATTGAAGGTTTCCTTTATAAGCCAATTGGCCGTTTTGAATAAGGAAGCGGATCCGGTAGTCAATCCAGGAGTCCGAAAGTGGTTGCTCCGACAGGCTCAGCACCTCACCAATTATACGGATGGCGTCAATGTATTCAGACTTAGGACAGTCTCTGTGGTTGTTTCGGATTCTTTCCATGATAAATACATCATCTCTTGTTTCTGGTTCATCTAAAATTTTGCTGTCGCACCAGGAGCGGACAATGCTGGTACTTAAAAGTAATTTTTCTGCATCCTGTTCAAAAGCGGTTCTCTTTTCTTCTGTAAGCAAAGACGACGAATATTTATAGAAGTGCAACAATTGGTTGGCGTTGCATTCACCCGTGTGCCGAATAGAAATGTGCATGTCAATATCCTTTGTGGAAACAGCGACGGCTTGTTGTGTATTTACAATATTCATTTTAAGTTGTTTACCTGCAAGCAGAAAGCAGGCAATACGAAGCCCGGTTTGTTCGGAGGCATTTTCACACGTCCAAAGGGTGGCTTCCTGACCGTTCTCAATATCCAACAAATCTTTTAATGACCGTTCGTAAATAGATTGCTGGTTTTTAGACTGTTTTTTCAATGAATTAAAAGAGGAAGTTATCCATCGATTACGAAGTTCTATGCCCTTTTCTTCCTGTATACAGTTAATAGGGCCTGTAGAAAAATCAATTGGCAAGCCAATAATTTGGTCATTTCGATGCTGTAAAGCTTTTTTCAAGGCAGCTGTAGCTGAATCTCCAGTAACTACATGAATCATGTAAACACTCCTTCTATAAATTGTAATTCATCCAATATTTGGGTTTATCGTATCACAACTTAAATAATTGAAACAAATGCAACTTTCAAATTTAAGAAACTAGTAGACGAGAATAAGAAGACAGGTAAAAAAGTTGAGATATGATCAACTACCGCTAAAAGAATCGAGGAATAAGATGATTGTCAATCCAGAGCAATATTTAATCAAACATTTTAACGGACTTGCGCTTGAACCGGCTTTATTTTACATTTGGCAAAATAGTATGCGATTTGAAATTTCAGACCCTCAAATTCCTTTTGATGATCCTACAGTTATGCGACAGACTTTTTCCCGCGCAGGGGCATTATTTGATGCCGTCTTTAGGACTGAAGATGAACTTCTTTTGATGACAGACATTCTTACAAAGACTCAGAATAACTTTCTTCACAAAAAGCCGCTAAACGTTTACCGCAAATATGTGAAGCATAGAACAGTCTTAAATCGGCTGCAGCTTCAAGAGTTTGATGACTTGGAAGAAGAGTCAAAAACATATCGCTATTGGTTACCGTGTCAGAAGGGGGATATTCGCTATCCGCAATTGCTGCAAGCCATTTGTTATGAGGATTTTGGGCATTCTTCAAGGATTTTAAAAAGCAATCCCCAAGTTGGTTCAAATGTTTATTTCATTAATCTGTCGCGAAACATGATTTTTCATTTATACGATGATCGGGGTTGCGATATTTTGGCAGCTGATAAAGAAAAACTTCGCTTCCTGCATGAAGATTTTAATAGTTGGATTTTGGACTATGACAGAGAAGAAATTGATTTGTTGTTTAAATGAATAGGCAAGTTAGAGCATGATGTAGGCATTCCTAAAAGAACGAAAGGTTATTCAATAGAATAATCTATTACTTTGAAGTAGAGGGAGAATTATAAAATGGATAAGCAATTAGCTATATATATTGGTTTTGGTGCGATTATGGGGGTTTTCTTCGGTGTTGTGTGGCAAGCGATTGCAGCAATGGCATTGATTTATATTGCCTTGCGAATAGATGATTTAATAAAAGTGTTGGAAAACAGACGCTAAACTGTTCTGGCGAGAAGATATTCCTGAAAAAACGGTAATAGATTTTTAAAAAATTATTGAAAGGAGTAAAAGGGATGTTGATTCGAAATTCAGCGAAAGCGATCATCATTGAAGATGCGAAAGTTTTATTGACCAAAAATGAAGATAAGGAAGGGTACTTTTATCTTTTTCCAGGCGGTGGTCAAGAACACGGTGAAGTCTTATCAGAAACAGTAAGAAGGGAATGCATAGAGGAACTTGGTCAAAGGGTAGAAGTAAACGAGCTTCTTCATGTCCGTGAGTACATTGGAAAAAATCATGAACATGCTGATTTTGATGGTCATGTTCATCAAATAGAATACTATTTTGTCTGTCAAATAAAACCTCCGCAAACCAATACTCAACTGCCAACGAATCCTGATTCCCATCAAATAGGAGTAGAATGGCTGCCTATTGCTAATTTATTGGACTACCGCATTTACCCAAAAGGGATACGGAAGTACGTAGAGGAGTATAAGAATAGCAAAAGAAACAAGGTATATTTGGGCGATATAAATTAAGCGAAATAGCCTTACGGAAACACTCTAATTCGTCAAAAGTTCTTTTTACGTATAGAGCTTTTGCAGTTAGCGTGTTTTTTTCCACATTGTAAAAAATTAAATTATGAATAAAACTGGTTTTCATAATAAATGTATTAAACTACTTAAGGATTATTTTAAAAAAACAAAAACGTCCACAAGAAAATGAAAAGCAGGTAAGTTCAGTACAAACAATTCATCACATAGATAAAAATTAAAAGGGGAAAAGCGGCTTTACAACGAATAGAAGAACAAACTATCCCAAATCACTAGATCCATTGAGCAATTATTTTGGTGTTTCCGAAGAGTAAACAGACTTAGGTACCACTTAGACGTTTAGCCACTAGAAAATTAGGAGGGATTGATATGGCTAAAGTGTATTTCGGCATGATCGTTTCACTTGATGGGTTTGTTCAGGATAAGTATGGCAAAATTGAAAAACTGTATGAGAGTTATGAACCCCATGAAGAGGTGCTGGCAGCGGCTGAAAATACGGGAGCTGTTGTTTTGGGACGCAATACTTTTGATATGGCCGGTGATCCGGATGATTATGCCGATCATTATGAGTTCCAGGTGCCGTTGTTCGTATTGACCCATCATCCTCCCATAAAACACCCGAAGGAAAACGACAAGCTGTCGTTCACTTTTGTGACGGAAGGACTTGAATCAGCCATTCTTCAAGCAAAAGCTGCAGCAAACGGCAAAGATGTATTGGTGCTGGGAGCAAATATCAGCCAGCAGTTGCTGCGCGCTGGACTGGCCGATGAGTTGCAAATCGCTTTTGCACCGCTTTTACTGGGAAAGGGCCTGCGCTTATTCGAACACTTGGAAGAACTTGAAATTCAGTTGGAAAAGTACAAAACAGTGGAAACACAGCAGCAAGTTGAAATCTGGTATAAAATTATTCAACAAAATTAAAGCTTGGATGTTCTAAAAAAACTGAGGACTCTGGCGTTTTATATTAGAATAACCCATTATCAGAAATGGAAGTGACCGGCGATGCGAAGCAAAAAAGTGATTTCTGCATTGATTGATTTGCGCGGAGATGTTCCGCATACACAGAAAATTGATTTCTGGCGTGGTCCTTATGCACAAAAAGCAGCCCGGATTAATGGAGTGCTTGAATATCGACAGCACCATTTCATTACGAATCAGCCTGGACATTGGCCAACGATTTTCAGAGTAGATACAGTGGTACAACCGCTATCCCGAATTGATGGCATGGAAGAGTATGTATTGAAACCAGCTACAGCCAATCGGCACCGGAAACTGACGGGCATCTATGGAGAAACTGTATTTGCCGATAGGGTGCTTTATCAGTCCAACGTGGAAAGCTGTCGTACGCTGCGGCACTGCACCCGTCATCCACAAACAACTTACCGTGAAATCGTGCTGATCCGACGGAAACCATCCGTTCGGTTGGATGATTTCCAATCATTCATCCAAAATAACCTGGCACCTGCAATTGCAGAAGTGTCAGGTTTTTCAGAAGTCCGTTATCAGCTGTTCGATGTGTCTCAAAAAAAACGGAATACGGACCTTTGGGACTACAACGCGATGCTCGTTCTTGGTGCGGCTGATGCCTCGACGTTTCTGGAGGCGCTAGAATCACCCAGTTTCCTGGGAACGCTAAGGGGGCAGGAAAAGCAGTGCGCAGCGATTCATGCTTATCCCGTCGAGGTATCCTATGTATTCACGAAAGCTGGGAGACCAACGCTTCCGCAAACCAAACCCCAACCGAAGCCTACTCTCACGCCTGTGCGCCGGAGATTGCCGCCGGCTCCACGTCGTGCCACACGCAAATCCGGTCGAACACCTTTCCCGCGGGCATGGCGTATTCCACTCAGCGGCTACGGGCCTGAAGATGTTGTCGTAGATGACCAGGGCCGGTTGATATGCGGTGTGGAAGATGGACGCATTTTGCGCATCGATCCGGAGCAGCATCTAGAAGAAACTATCGGCGATACAGGGGGGCGTCCGTTAGGCCTTGAAGTGCTGCCAGATGGGCGTCTGTTGGTATGCGACGCGCACAAAGGACTGCTTCGGCTAAACACGAAAACGGGTGTGATTGAAACACTGGTCCAGTATGTGGAAGGGGTCCCACTCCGTTTTTGTTCCAATGCGGCAACTGAGAGTGATGGAACGATTTGGTTTACGGAATCCAGTAACCGCTACGATTTTGAGCAATACACAGGCGCGTTGATGGAACACAGGCCATCAGGTCGGCTATTCAGGAGAGATCCGGATGGCCGAATCGAAGTGGTTTTGGAAGACTTGCATTTTGCCAACGGGCTTACGCTTTCAAGTGGCGAACAGGCCGTGATTTTTGCGGAAACAGACGGCTACCGGCTCAACCGGTTATGGATACGAGGACCCCAAGCCGGAAAGAGGGAAATCCTAGCCGCTAATTTGCCTGGGTTTCCGGACAACATTTCCCGTTTGAAAGACAGCAAGTTCTGGGTGGCCATGATGACGAACCGCAATCCGTTACTTGACCGACTGGGCACGGCGCCTGTGTTTTTGCGGAAGCTGCTGTGGCGGGTACCAGAACGCCTGCAGCCAAAACCCGCTAAAACGGCGTGGGCCATGCTTTTCGACGAACAGGGGAACTGTCTCCTCGATCTGCAGAGTTCAACGATTGACTATCACGCTGTGACGGGAGTGGTGGAGTCCCGCGGCATGCTGTATTTTGCGAGCATCGAAGAACAGGCGCTGCTGGCGGTGGAATTAATGCCTGACAAAAATAGGAATAATTCAGCCAGAAGCTGAGGTGCTAATGAAAAAAGGTGAAAAAAAGCTGCTTTGAGCCTGATTGATTTCCATAGAGAGTTACACCTTTCACCGGAATATTGTATAGTTAATAAGGATTTATCTAGAAATGAAAGGTGTTATCTTAATATGTTGCAAAACCCCACAGGAAAAAAACGGCTCGGCCTGGCTTTGATCCTCAGCATGCTCGGTATTCTCGCGCCGCTGAACATCGATATGTATTTGCCGGCTTTTCCGGCGATCGCAGACGAATTGGACGCACACGTCTCGCTTGTCCAGCTCAGCTTAACAGCCTGCCTAATTGGACTTGCAGCCGGACAAATCGTCGTTGGTCCGTTCAGTGACGCGGTCGGCAGGCGCAAACCCTTGATCATTTCGGTCATCCTGTTTGCGCTGTCGTCCGTTCTTTGCGCGGTGGCACCAAATATCGAAATGTTGATTGCTGCCCGCTTTATTCAAGGTTTCACCGCATCGGGCGGCGTGGTTCTTTCCCGTGCCGTGGTCAGTGATATCTTCACCGGCCGTGAAATGACGAAGTTCTTTGCGCTGCTCATGGTCATCAATGCCGTTGCCCCGATGGCCGCGCCGATTGCGGGCGGCGGTATTCTGGCTTTGCCGTTCGCGGGGTGGGAAACGATCTTTTACTTCCTCGGCTTGCTTGGCGTTATCATGGTGATTGTCGTTTTCTTCCGTCTGCCGGAAACATTGCCGCCGGAAGACCGCATGCCAAGTTCAATCGGACACTCCATTCGGACGATGGGGAGCCTGTTTAAGGCGCGTCCCTTCATCGGTTACGCCCTAGTTGTGGGCTTGGTCCACGGCGGCAGTTTTGCTTATGTCGCGGGTACGCCGTTTGTTTACCAGGAGATTTACGGTGTTTCGCCTCAAACCTTCAGTGTGCTGTTCGGCATCAACGGAATTGCGATGATTATCGGAAGTTTTATCATCGGCAAGTTCGGCGGCATCGTTTCCGAACACCGTCTGCTACAAGTGGCAGTCATTGTTGCGGTCAGCGCGACATTTATTTTGTTGATCATGACGATCATTGAAGGCCCGCTTGCTTCACTGGTTATTTCAATTTTCATCTACATGACAGCCATCGGAATGATTTTCACCAGTTCGTTCACTTTGGCGATGAGAGGACAGAAACACCGGGCAGGCAGTGCCAGTGCAGTTGTCGGCATGCTGCCCTTGGTTATCGGAGCTCTTGTTTCGCCGCTTGTCGGCATCAATGAAACGTCGGCTGTGCCGATGGGTGCCATTCTGTTCGGCACGTCGGTTCTTGGCATGCTGGCCTTTTTTGGACTAACCGGACACAAGCAGAAAGTTGCTATGAATAAGAACTAATATTCAAGTAAATATTAGAATATGATCTACTGTATAAAAACAGGAGTGGGAAGAAAGTTCTTCTGCTCCTTTTTTTTATTTTCTTCCGCTTTTTATTTATACTGATATGTTGTTCAGTGATGTCTATATGATTTATATAACTTCTTGTTAGAGGCTATCGTTTTGTAATTTTTGCTTTTAAGGAGACTACCTGACAGAAATCCAGATACCAATAAAAGGTTGACCCTCCTCTAGCAGGAGGGTCTATATTTTTAGTAAGAAAGCTAACTTAAAGGAGTCGTGATTATGTTTGGAACAGTGTTTAATGCAGGAATGATTCTGGCAGGCTGTCTGATCGGAAGTATGTTAAAAAAGGGGTTGAAGGAAGAGTACCACCAAATTCTTATGCAAGCTATGGGACTCGTAGCACTCGGTTTAGGCATTGATGCACTCGTTCAGCATTTGCCCAATAGCAAATATCCTGTCCTGTTTATCGTGAGTTTAGCTGCGGGAGGCGTGATTGGGCAGAAACTGGAATTGGAGTCGAGATTTAACAGTCTGATCAATAAGTACTCTTCAGGTAATTTAGCCGAAGGACTGGCGACGGCTATCTTATTATTCTGTATTGGAACATTGTCAATTTTAGGCCCTATCGATGCCGCTTTGAATGGAGACTATACATACCTCCTCGCAAACGGCATGTTAGACGGCATCACCTCTATCGTTTTAGCATCCACATTTGGAATCGGCATTGCCATATCAGGAATTATTTTATTTGTCTGGCAAGGGTCTATTTACGTATTGGCTACTTTGATAGGGAATTCTCTGAATCCGGATCTTCTAAACGAAATTACCATTATTGGCGGCATGCTGATCATGGCATCGGGCTTAAGTATTCTGGGAATCAAGAAATTCAACACATTAAATCTCCTTCCATCTTTGTTGGTCCCAATAGTAGTCTTTGGGTTTATTCATCTATTTCATTTGTAAGTAGGAGATTGTTCTCCAAATGGACTCTAGTGGCGATTAGTTAGTTTATATATCCTTGGATAATCGGAAAGTGGGCAATGTGATATAAGTCTTTCTATTTTTTTGCTCAATGCCATATCCTTTTGTATTGGATACTGCTCGGAGTGTGACAAGTTGCTCATACACCTTTAGAGTTTAAATTCACCATTTAAAATTTTTTAATTAAAGAATCCTTTTCCACCGATTTTAAGAGTCTAAATACAAAAATGGCATGATTATTTTTATCTTATGAAAGTATCATTCTAAATAACTAAAGTCGGGTTCATTGACAACAAGTCAGGGTAAGAGTTAAGTTTAGCTGGAAGATACCTGGTATTTAAAAATTACAGGAAAAGAATATAAAACGTCGTTATTTAAAGTAGAAGCAACTTTGTCACCAGGAAGGAGCAATTTATCATGCAAAAGAAAATTTTTATTTCACCGAAAAAATACATCCAAGGGGCCGGTATTCTAAGTGAACTTGGGGAAGAAGTCTCTAAAATTGGGGAAATACCGCTCATTTTATCCGACAGCACCGTTTGGGGAATAACTGGAAGTACAGTTGAAGAGAGCTTTAAATCTTCGAATACCTCTTATGTTTATGAAGAGTTTACCGGTGAAGCCTCCAATACGGAAATTGATCGTCTGACTAAAGTGGGGAAAGACAAAAATGCTGATGTTGTAATCGGATTAGGTGGAGGAAAAACGATTGATACTGCAAAAGCCGTTGGGGATGCCCTTGGGATTGCTGTAGTAGTTGCTCCTACAACGGCATCTACGGATGCTCCTACCAGCGCACTTTCAGTAATTTATTCTGATGATGGTGTATTTGAAGGTTATAAATTCTACACTAAAAATCCGGATTTGGTTTTAGTTGATTCAAAAGTAATTGTCAATGCACCGGTATTTCTTTTAGCATCAGGCATGGGAGATGCGATGGCGACATTTGTCGAAACCAGAGCTTCACTGAAACGGAATTCGAACACTATGGCTGGTGGGAAGGCAACTCTTGCTGGACAGGCTATTGCAGAAAAAGCTGAAGAAGTGCTGTTCGATCAAGGGATTGCCGCGTACAGAGCTGCGAAACAAGGATTGGTTACACCACAAGTCGAAGCAATTATCGAAGCAAATACCTTATTATCGGGGTTAGGATTTGAGAATGGCGGACTGGCTTCAGCACACGCTATCCACAATGGCTTTACTGCACTTGAAGGAGAAATCCATAAGCTGACACATGGCCAAAAGGTCGCCTATGGTGTTTTAACTCAATTAGTACTAGAGGGATACTCAGAATCGGACATTTTACGTTATGCAGACTTCTTCAAAGAAATTGAGCTGCCAACAACTCTGAAAGATCTCCATTTAGAAAATGCAGCCTATGAAGATTTACTGAAAATTGGAGAGTTAGCCACTGTAGCAGGAGAAACATCGCATAATATGAATCCGGAACTTACACCAGAGCAAATTGCAGATGCTATTTTAGCTGTAAATGCAATTACAACAGCCTGATCTCCGGTAAAAGAAAGTATTACTAGATTGAAGGATAACAAAGAAGGAGGTAACTCAGCAACATGAGTTACCTCCTTCTCTTTTACGAACTCTTTTGGTTTTAATGCAAAATAAGATCAAAGGGTATTGGGGTATTTTGGTATAAAATATATAAGAAAATGGCTAAGTGGTTCATGTAAAGTTGGCTTATAAAAACAAATTAGAGGGGACATAAAATGAATAAATTTAGTTTGTTATCTCTATTAATGTTTGTTATTAGTGTCACTGCATTCTTTGTAATGAGAGGACCAGATGGAGACATATATTTAACCATACTAATATTAAGTACTCTTTCGGTTATTGGGCTGTTATTTGCAACATTTTCTAAACAATTGCTATGGATGATTTTCGGAATTGCAGTGAATTTGATTCCATTAATAGTTGCCCTTCTACTTTTATTTGCAATGGGAATAAGTGAACCCTAAGAATTCAGATGAATTAGGATGTTTAAGCAATTGAATGTAACTTAAGTTCAGTTAAATTATATTCACTTTTACGATACAGGAGGTCTAGAGACTTGGATTACATTAAAAAATTAAGATCTATGGTTGGCAATGAAAAAGTGATTATGGTAATTGCCGGTGCTTTTGTATTTGATGGAGAAAATCGGCTTCTTTTACAGCAGCGTTCAGATACCGGCGAGTGGGGTCTTCCAGGCGGTTTTATGGAGATGGACGAAAGTGTACAAGAGACAGCGAAAAGAGAAGTCTTGGAAGAAACCGGACTGCGAATAAAAGAGCTTAAGTTATTCGGTATTTATTCTGGTTCGAATTATGACAAAACTTTTCCTAATGGCGACCAAGTTTCCATGGTCCAAATTTTATTTACCTGTCGAGATTATGAAGGGCAATTAATTAAACAGAACGAGGAATCCTTAAACAACAAGTTTTACAATCTGGAGGGTTTGCCTAAGAATCTTTTCTCGGATCATCAAGCTTTCCTAAAGGATTTAATGTCAGACCAGCAATTGCCTATTTTCAAATAGCTCATATCTAGGTTCATTTTTTATTAGTTACAAAAAATAAGCGAGACCGAATGTAATTTAATGTGAATTAAGTTACATTCACATTCAAGGGAAAAACAAACGTTTAGTGGTGAGTCTATATCTGATTTTTTTTGTTCCCTGATTTCTTGTTTGTGTAAAAAACATAACCAACGTTTAGAATGAACAATACTATCGCTGATATTAAAAAACCAAGTATTCCAGCTATATTAGGTCCCGTTATTAAGAAGAAAATAGAAGCTAACACAAACGCAGTAAAGCCAGCCATACTCATTTTCCAACGGGAATTATCTAATCTCTCCATATCAGCGCTCCGCCTTTCTCACACGAATAGTAGTTACCTTAAAAATTACTAGTTCTGAATTCTTAAGTTGGACTAGCTTAGGACAATTATCTTAAAAAAAGACAATAACTGTCTTTAGTTTAACCCAAAACAAAGAATACTTTTTAAGAATTCTGAATGTAACATATTAGCAATTAAGTTACATTCGAAGTACTTGATCCATAGTAATTCTAGGAATATAAGAGAAGGAACGTAGTAAAAAATTTAAGCTATATAGCTGGTTAGCAACCAGCCGTTATTATGATGATTATTGAAATTGATGGCTACTTCAACCAAGCCTTATTGACAGGTAAAAAATGTTCTAAGCAGCAATTGAAGCAAATGTATCGGTAAGCAGAACAAATAAAAATTGAGTCACGTGACTTTGCCAATGTATTTTGTAGGCTTCATAACTTCGATCAAGTTCCTTATTCAGAGAACATTGAAGTTGATTTTATATTAGATACTGATACCGGTAGGATTTACTCTCCGATTTATTAAGTGTGAAGAAACATTTGCAGAGAATTTTTATTGGGTCTGAATGTAACTTAATGCTAATTAAGTTACATTCACTCTTCATTGTTTACAATCGATGTTTCGGGTGGAAAATAGCTGGCCAGGTTTTCAATTGTTGAGAAGTGGGGTTCGGTTGTATAGATGTTCATCCCATCCCCGTCATGCCAAACTTCGATAACGGTTGCAGCCCCGTTCATGTCAAAGTTTGGCCATATCCAGGTCTTCTCACGTCCAAACCAGCTCTTCCCTATCACGCGTTTATACACGATATTATCCGAGAAAGAAAAGGCGTAGAAGTGATTACAAGATGCTATCCAAAAAGTTTCTTGCAAAACAAAGGCCAGTGAAGAAGGCGTTTCGATGGTGAGTTTTAAAACAGGAAAGCGTTTGTTTTTCAACCCCTCAAATCGTAAAGCGTATTCAATGTTTTTGCCTTGGAAAAGGCGTTCCAAATCATCTTCCATTCCGGTAACCGGTTCAAATGTAAGATAGATCGGAAACAGGGCTTTCGTACAAATGAACTCAACTAGCATTTCACATGTCGAATCAGAATCGTTCATGGATTCAGAGGGGCCTATATAAAACTTTACAACGTTTTGAACGTCCTCATACAAGAGCGTTTCTCTATCCGTCCCGAGAGTTTCTTGAGTAATGTAGACCTTACTCATAAGTTTTGTCCCCTTTACATTGAATAATATCTTTGGTTCTTAGTATCACACTTTTAACTAGGATGTGCAGCGCATATAACGTTGAGTGAATGTAACTTAATATCAAGTAAGTTACATTCAGTTTCCTGATTCTATTGATCTCACAAGAAAAACAAAAGAAATTGATTTTATATAGAAAAAAGATACATTCCAATCGCTTATTCTACTTGTCTTGTCTTCTCTTAATGCCGTTTTTTTCAGAAAACGTCGGACGATTCACAGCAATAATCAATCATCAGTTTTGCTCTTTAGTTCTAGCAGCAGGGGAGCTGTATTTAATAAAATCGATAGTATCGTCAAAACCCATAAGGCCGCTGCCATCTTAGGGACTACATCCAGTAAAGCAGGCCAGTCTTCTACCTTTACCCAATCAGCTACCATACTGTAATCTGCGACGACTGTTAATGCTGTAAAGGATAATCCCATTGCCATCGCCCATTTATAGTCTTTGCCTGTTGCATACCTAAAAAGATTGAGGTAGGTTGCCGCTATTGCGATGATCCCTAATATCAACCGCATAGTTATATCTCCCTCTCCACTGGAAATTACTATTAAGTAAGATAGAGCGAGACAGCAATTAGTTTCACAATCGGAACAATATGGACCGTTTATTGAAGATTAACCTTATGCAATCACACACTTGCTTCAATCAACACGCCAATAAGGCATAAGGTCAACAGCTTGCGTTTTTTCTAAAATATATCATTTGGTTATAAAATTATAAGAATGTCTATACTGGATTTATATCGTTTACAAGTTTTGAATCAATTTTCCTTATTGCATATCGATGTACAAAATAAAGCAGTCTTCGTCTAAACCCTAAAAAAGGGGAAGTGCAAATAAAAAAAGAGTAGCCACCGCCACTCTGTTCCAAACTCTTTACTCAATAATCGCACCCGGTAGTTTAAGATTACTGAATCAAGATGTTTCCTACGTATTGCGCACTACCTGCATTACTTTTAAACTCGACCACTAATACATAATTGCCTTTGTCAGATGGAAATCTAAATACTCTTGCATCATCCATTTTAATGTCGATTTGTTCCTCACCATTTAATAGAACGGCTGTTATCTTAGGATCTGTCCATATGTCTCCACCATTTTTCTCGTTCTCTTTGAAATCTAAAGCTCCGTCTTGATTTGCAGAAACTTTTATTTCATCCTGTGATAATCCAAATTCCTGAACATCCTCTATGGTTTCGTAGACGTTCTCACTTTCCGTTTCCCAACTGATATTGGCTTCTGTTAATTGTATATCTCCAGTATCATTGTATAAATGGGCAGTTGGAACACCTACATCATAGTCTTCTCCAATACAGCCTGTCAGTGCTGAAGTAAAAAGTAATCCTATAAGTAACTTCAAATATAGCTTCATACTTCACCTCTAGAGTTCAGTTTTTATTAAACCAAATAGCCCATTTATGGAAGATTAATCTTTCTTAATCACATACTTATTTAAACCAACATACCAGTAAGCCATGACATCAAAATTCCCATTTGCCACTTAATCTGATTCTCGCCAATATGAATTAGAACTTCTTTATTCTGAATCCCTTTATTTTTCCAATTCCACTTATTTAAATACATTTTCAATTGTACCATTTGGTTATAAAAATAGAGAAATGTCTATATTCAATAATAAAAGTTAAAAAACCGAATTTGTGAAAAATTGATCTATCCTACTTGACGGTTACACCAACGTTCTAAAATTATAATTGTTAAAAAAACTCAAATGGTTTAAAGTTAGAAAAACACCTAAAGGAGAAAAGATAATGTTAAATTCAGATTTGGATATACGCTTAGAACCGCGCATTAAAGAATTATATCAATTACATAAGGAACGTTCTGCAAATATTGACTGGAGCTATCACGAATTTATTCCATGGGACAAGGCCATGTCCTTTAAACGAGTTCCTTGGGATGAGAGTCAAGTAACTCTTCCAGAAGGTGTAATTATTGCTGTAGAAACAGCATTACTTACAGAAGTAAATTTACCTTGGTATACTTCGCATTTGGATTATACATTTAAAAATTCAATGGAAGTAATAAATGATTTCGTACGCACTTGGACGGCTGAAGAAGACCAGCATTCTAACTTACTTGAAACGTATTTATTGGTGACACGAAACGTAGATCCCGTAAGATTGCATGAATTAAGAAAACGAGTAGTTGAAAGTGGTTGGTTTCCAGATTTCACTAATCCTCTAGCAACAATGGCCTATACTTCTTTGCAAGAGTTAGCTACACTAGTTTTTTATAATAATGTAGCTAAGGTAGCGGGTCTTTACGACAAAGATTTAGCAACATTACTTCGACGTGTAGCGAAAGACGAAGCACTTCATTATGCATTCTATCGCGACACAGTGAAAGCACATCTTGAACTTGATCCGAATTTCATTGTTTATTTTGAGAATGTAATTATTAATTTCTCTATGCCAGGTGCCGTTATGCCAGACTTTAACGATAGAATGAAAACCATTGCAATAGATACGAATTATGGACCACTACAATACTTTGACCAAGTATTAGATGTAGTTATTAAATACTGGGATATTGCCAACTTGCAACCTACTAGCGAAGCTGCCAAACAATCACAAGCGAATATAATGAAATATCATGGGCGCTTAAAAAGAATTAAAGATCGCCAGCTAGGAAAAAATAAAAGCTAGATGTATGAAAGGGTTTTTTTATAATGAAAACAACTTGCGAATTATGTGGAAAAGAAACGAAAGATAAAGTAAGTTATTTGGAAATTGAAACGTGGGAATTTAATTTTTTAAAGAAAGAGAAAAAAGACTTTTACTCTATTTGTTTTAATTGTTTTGACAAACATACGAATAATTTCATTGACAAAGAAATGGATCTTGAGTTGAGAAAAAAACGTTCTCTTATGGTGAATAGAGAGATCCAAGAAGAAATCGAGGCTATTCTTGAAATCGAAAATTAATTACTCAACTATAGTTATTGAGTCTAAGTTGAAAGCATATGAGCAATAAATTGAATCTCTTAAAACAGTATTATAAGTACGTAATGTATTAAAGATGCATCACTTTAGTGAAATAGATGAAATTTGGATTGGTGAAAAGAGAATCCAACTAGGTTCCCATGATATTAACACGGCAAGAATAAATAATTGCTTCATTATATATCAGGAACCGAAGATACAGGAGTCGGAAAAAGGAAAGCCATCTTCTTTGGAAGGTGGCTTTTTACGTTCTAAAATATTGATATAGACAATAGAGGAACGTCAGAACTCAAGGCATCGCTTCCTAATGGATCTTATTTGATTTCACTTTCTCCGTGTGAAATTACATAATGAAACTCACCTTTACCTCAACCCTAAACAAAGAAAAAGTACAAACAAAGGCTCATATTAAGATGCGTAGTGTTCTTAATTTTTCTCATAATAGATGTAATTATTATTTATAATGCGGTTTTTAAATTGGTGCTTTACTTGAACAAGGAGTAATTATACCTGAAAACCGTTCGTAAAAGTGTATGCAATTTCGCGAACGTTCGTAAAGTGATTTGACACGTTTACGAACGCTCTTTTTGGTCATTTTGAGCCCTTTTTAGAGCGTTCTTAAAAGTGTACTTTTACGAACGCTTTAAAGGGAGGGCTATAAGTATCTTTTTTATTCTGAAAATCTCAACTTTAAATTTTTAATCATTCTTCTGATGATCGCAAAAAGAGGAGAAACGTAAAAACAAGTCTCACCCAGAAAGGAAGACTTGTTTTTACATTAAAATTATTTACGTTTCGATCGGAATAGTGACTTCTTTTTCTTTTGGCTTTTTCGGAATGAATAGCGTGAGAACCAAAGCAGCGAAAGCGATAATTAACATGAATTGATAAGCATCAGCTGAACTGAAGATGGAAGACAAACTGATCACCTGATCTGAAGAAATCTGTGAGTTTTCGTTTTCAATTGTCGTGGCATAACTTGCAGCTTGGGTGGAATAGACCGTCACAACAACGGCTGTTCCGATAGCCCCTGCAAGTTGGCGAACCGTATTGTTTACCGCTGACCCATGTGTGCCCAAATGTCTTGGCAAAGCATTCAGTCCAGCTGTGTTGAGTGGCATGGTAATAAAACTTAAGCCAATCCGTAAAACAATCGTCCGGATCATTAAGAATAGATAGGTCGTCGATTCGCTTAGGTCGGTTACGGCCCACATGGAAATGATAATGAAAATCAGCCCTGTGATAAATAGAGGTTTTGCGCCATATTTATCAAACATTCGGCCTGTCACTGGAGACAGGAAGGCATTAATAACGGCACCCGGTAACAGCAACAAGCCCGCTTCAAGCGCTGTAAATCCCCGTCCTGTTTGAAGGTATATCGGCAAAAGAATCAAATCTGCATACATGATCATAGTCACTAACACGTTAATAAGGGTAGTGATGGTGAACATCTTGTAGGTAAATACAGATAAGTTTAACAAAGGATCCACTGATTTAATTTGGCGGAAACAGAAAAGCGCAGTGATGACAATCCCAATCATGATTGAAGAAAGAACAACCGGGTCATCCCAGCCCCTGCTGCCGGCGGTACTAAATCCGAATAAGACGGCGCCAAACCCGATGGTCGATAATAGGACACTTGCGATATCGAGTTTCGCTTTTGAGGTCTCGGAAACATTCACTAAATATTTAACTGAAAGAACAATTACCAAGAGTGAGAAGGGCGCTAATCCAAGGAACAACCATCGCCAGGAAACGTATTCAATCAGGAAACCGGACAATGTGGGTGCAATCGCCGGGGCGAAAATTATGGCAAAGCCAATAATCCCCATTACGCTGCCCCGTTTTTCAGCAGGGTACATATAGAAAATCACACTCATCATAAGCGGGATGATGATACCTGCACCTACAGCCTGAATCATTCGTCCAGTCAGCAGCATGCCGAAATTCATGGCGAATCCACAAATCATGGAACCGGCAAATAAGAAAAGCATTGAACTGATGAACAATTGCCGCGTGGTAAAACGCTTCATTAAAAAGGCCGTAACCGGCACCAGAACCCCATTTACAAGCAGAAAGCCTGTTGCCAGCCATTGAACGGTGGCAGCAGACACGTTAAATATAACCATTAAGTCACTAAACGCGACATTCAGTAAGGTCTGGTTCAGTGTCGATAAAAAACAACCGGAAATAAGAACAATGAGTAATATTTTTTTATTGATTCCTTCTTTTTCTTCTATCATTTTCGAACTCCTCTTCTATCGTTGCATTATCGACAATTTGTCGATAAAATCAATAGTAACAAATCCACTTTACATTTCCTAACAGCAATTTAAGCGGAAATGTCGACTAAGCAACAGTGAAAAGTAGAGTGTTTTTAAAAACCCAAATAATAGACAAAGGAGAAGGAAATGTCGATAAACAAAAAAGAAGATCCGCGTTCCATTCGTTCAAAAGAAATGTTTGAAGAAGCGGTTTTATCATTGCTGGCAGAAAATCCGGCTGTCTCCGCATTGACGATTCAAAAAGTAGCGCAACGCGCCAAGTTGAACCGAACAACCTTTTATTTGCACTACCAAGATATCCACGATTTGTTGAAGCAGATTACCGATAAAATCATCAACCAACTGTCGGACAAAATAGAAGCTTTAACTCTTACAGAAGATTTATCGGATCAGGAGCAACTCATCGAATTCCTAGATTTTTTGTATCAACAGCGAAAATTTTTAAATGTACTGTTTGAGATGCGCAATTTTGAGAGAGAATTATTTGTTTTGTTGAAAAGGCTAATGGAGACAAGAAGGAGAAAAAAAGAAGATGCGCTGCCAATGGAGTATGTTTCCGTTGATATTAAAGTGGCTTCCCTGAATGGCATCCTGATGTGGTGGTTGAAAGATGGAATTCATTTTAGTTCCGAGTATATAGCCGATCAAATTCATTTGATGTATAGAACTTGAAAAAGCAGCTGATCATTTCTATCAACTAATTCCAGTCATCAGATTCGGAAGTTAGTGGAGCATTAAAGTGGTTTACATATGAGAGATTATCGGCAGGGAAGAGACTTCATAGAAAGTCTCTTCCTTTTTTTGTTCGTTTAATTTCCGCTTACACAACGGCTCGCTCACCAGCCCGAAAAAAACTTGTTTTTTATATTGTAAAAAAAAGATTTTTTAACATTATAAGAAAGAAATAATTTTACTTTTTATTACATAAACATTTCTTAAATGTTAAATATAAGAAAATTAAGAGTAGGGGCTTTTCGACGGGGTAAATAAGTAATAGCAAGACAAGAAATTACTAAAAGGAGGAAATACATTGAATAAAAAACTTTTTAAAATAGCAGCTCCTGCATTAGCCATCGGTCTTGTACTATCTGCACAAGGCGGTGCACTTGCCGCTAGTCCGAATGCATCTGTTCAAGCAAAGTCAGAAGTTAAAGGGGCAACTGTAGAGAAACGTTTAACGCCAGTGGAAAACCGTGTAATTTCCGTGAATGCTGAGCTATCCGCCCTCGTGACAGAATTGAATGCTACAGCATCTTTGACTACCGAAGAGTTTTCTTATTACGAAGACCAGTTGGCTTCACTTAGCAATCGATTACAAGCATCAGCCAATCAATTAAGTGCAGTATCTAAAAAATTCGGCAACGAATCTTCGGCCGTAGTGGAAGCAAACACAACCATTATTGCTTCACTCGTCGGTATTTCAGCTGCACAAACTTTATTGGGGTCTATTGAAGTTACACCTGTTGTGCCAGAAACAGAGCCAACACCGGAACCAACACCAGAACCAACACCAGAACCGACACCGGAGCCAACACCAGAACCGACACCAGAACCGACACCGGAACCAACACCAGAGCCAACACCAGAACCGACACCGGAGCCAACACCGGAACCGACACCGGAACCGACACCGGAACCAACACCAGAACCGACACCGGAACCAACAGAGACACCATAAGTACAATATTTTTCTTTGTAAGCTGAGGATTTAATTCAAAAGCCCCTTCTCCCTCAACCTAGAGAAGGGGCTTTTTAAATTAGATGATGGGTCGGTAAAAGTTTGCTGGTTAAAAGATGAAGCAACCAGAATTTCAAGTTAAAAAGCTGACGCACTAGTGGAAATTAGCTGCGAGAAAAGAGGAATTCTGCATGGCGCAATACTTGCCATCAATAGAAAAAACGATTAAGAAAGAAGCTCGAAACTGTTTCAACAAAGAAAAGGAAGTGACAGCGAAAAATGGAGACCTATTTATAGCCTACTTCTTTCGAAACTGCACCTCAGAAGGGGTACTATTCAAAACAATAAAGGAGATAACTTCCGAGATGAAAATTTCACACCAGGGACTTGTGGCGATTCTTAAAACCCTGGAAACACAACAAATCATTTATCGGCGAAATGGGATTATCGGGCTAAGGAAATAGACGTGAAAAACCCACTTGTCTCATAAACTGAAGAAACATTTACATACAGATTCCTTCCTAACTCCTTTTCTATGAAAGGTACTGGTATAAATGGTTTGAAAACGAAACGGTGGTATCTATTCGTTTTCCATCTCATCAGAGTATCAGAGGTAGCGGCCATCAAACAAGAGAACGAATCGTTCTAATAAAAAAGAGTCCGGCAAAGCGAGCACTTTAGAAGTGCCGGTATGCCGGGCTCTTTTTGGTCGGAGAAACCTTTTCTTCTTTTCAGTTAGCTTATTAGATCTTCAGCCATTTGATAAATCTTTTCTTTATCGCGTTTCCCAATGGCCACAATCTGAATCACTTGAATGGTTCCCTCGACTTTTCTAAAAATGATCCGCAGGCCCATCTTCTTGTTTTTCAACTTATTGCATTGCGCCAAATTGCCATGAAGGGATTGGCCGGCTTCCATGCCCCTTAACTGGATCCGATTCAGCGCTTTATTGACAAAGATCTTTTGGCTGCCATCAAGCTGGTCATAATCTTCCTTTGAATACTGTGTCCATTCAAGCTGATACAACGATTATTCCCACCCGTCTTCTTCATCAATGACAGGGGATTCCGTTGCGATTGCACCGCGAACTTCCACATCTGAGAAAGTAGAGACATTTTCCGTCAGCAGCCGTTTTTCAGCCATCAAATCAGCCACCTGATCGTAAAGTTCTTCTATTTCTCGATTCAAGGACTCGTATTGTTTTTGAGTGAGCATCACACCTGCAACCTTTTCACGGTTGAAGACATACACCCCAGCAGCTTCTTGATCGGCCTTCTGAAAAGCTTCCATGGGTGACCGTTTGACATTCGAAATCGAAGTTGTGGGGATATCAAGTATTCTCATCGCCATTTCTATCCACTCCTTTAGGTTATGTCCATTATATACCTTTTAAAAGACTTTTAAAAGTTTTTTATTTCGTTTAGAAAATATTGAAATGCTTTATGTTTGTGAGACTTTTAGGTTTGTTTGGCCAAGTGTACTTTTACGAAAGCTTTATGTTTTTAGAATAAGACCTAAAAGCTTTCTCATTAATTATGGTACAATTATCATTGAAATAAAGTCTGAAAATTAAAACTTCAAAAATTGCTGATAGGAGGGAGTAAATGAGGGGAAAAGAAGTGCTTTTCATTTTTAAGAATGAGCTTAGCAAATACTCGTCACAACAGCTCCAGCATATTCCTAAAGAAGGAGTCTGGTCCATTGGGCAAATGTATGACCATATCATTCTAGTAGCGCATGAGTATCTCGATAATGTAGAAATATGTGCTGCATCAAATGAAAAGCAGCCTTTAGGTAAAACTTTGGCTGGCAAGAAATTATTTAAAGATGGTGGCTTCCCGCCAATAAAAATCAGACTTCCAGATGAAATGAATGCCTCGCCCAACAATTCAGATGACAGAGAAAAACTGGCGAAAAGAGTGGAAGAGGTAATTAAAAGGCTAGAGCATTGGGAAAGGGAAGTGGCTTCAATCAATCCGAATTATAAAGTTGAACACGGGGGATTCGGCTGGCTGAATGCAAAAGAATGGGTTGACTTAGTGGAGATGCATTCCCGTCATCACTTGCGCCAAAAAGAGGCGCTTGAAAGTTATTTGGAAAAGGAAATGTAGTTTATCGCGTATTGTTAAGCAAACTTTTTTGGAAATTGATTTTACGGATTTTGATTTTAGTCCCTTCGCTGAAATTTATAAAAACAAGGGGAAATACGTATCTCAAAGGAGGCTTGTAGATGAACTACTTGTGCTTGGGTTACTTGGATAAGGAAAAGATGAATGCATTGCCAAAGGAAGAAATTGATTCCATCATGATGGAATGTCAGCCTCATCTCGAGGAATTATCCAACAGTGGACATATGCTGGTAGATGCAGGTGTTGCACAAGAAGTGAAGAGCTTGCAGCGGGTTGGCGGGAAGATACAAGTTGGTGAAGGCCAACTAACCCGGTCGGATAAAATGATTGGAAGTGCGTTCATTTTAGAAGCCCGGAACATGGAAGAAGCAATCCGAGTGGCTTCTCTACATCCGACTGTCCAGGTCAGTTTAGGAGAACAGCTTGGCTGGGAAATTGAAATCCGCGCAATCGACTTCTTCAATATGAAAGACTAAAGGGATTGCACAGGCAATCCCTTTAGTCTATCTCAAGATTTTCATCGTCTGTTTCAGTGTCAATCAAAAATGCCTTTTCCCGTTTCAAAATCAATAGGCAACGAAGAATGTTCATGGACAATTGCCCATGAATCCGTCGCTTTTTTCAGTCCATAGGTGAACCGATTGGTTGTTTGTTGAAGCTGCACACCCGATTCTTCATGATATCCTGTATAAGTCACCGCGCAATGGACAAAAGCCAAGGTTGAAGTTTGTTCAATGACAACATCATCAAAAGTAACTTTAAGGAGAACGTTTCCTTCACGTAGGCCACTGAACCATCCGGATACATTCGCTTCCCATGAAGAAATTCCTTTACTTTCCCAGCTTTCCCAACAATCATAGATGTGGATTTCAGAAGCATAGAGGGACAATAATGTTTCGATATCTTTTTCTTGAATGGCGGTTCTGTATGTTTCAAGAACATCTTGCACGTCAGAAAAATTCTTCATCATGAATGTCTTCCCCTTTCCTGATTGCCATATAAAAAAATGTAATTCAGCTCTTATGAGTATCCAGTCTTAATTCGGGGTTCAGCTTGTTTTTCCTGCTTTGAAATTGCAGATCTATTTGTTGATACAAGAGGGGTAAATAGGTATCAGTTAATTTAAATAGAAGAGGAAGTAGTTTAGCAGGATATCGTTAAAGATGCAGCATCTATAAAACAACTGCTTGAACTATTCTTTTATCCTCGGAAAGAAGTAGAAGAAACCTGTTTATAAATAGTCTTGTTGCAGTTAATAAATTGAAGTTAAATGGATTTGTAATATGAATATAAGCATGCTTAAGGAATAGTAATGAAGCTAGGTAATCAGTTTACATATCATGGAGTTATCGGAACTGTTCACTGAACGTAAAAAGAATTGAGGAATGCAACTTTATTGATTGCATTCCTCAATTCTTTTTATTCGATCTTTTTGAGCATAAGTTCAATACCAGATAACCGTTGATTGAGTTCATCCATATTTTTCGTTTGTTCCTGCTGGAAAATATTATTTTGTCGATTTACCTCCAAACATTCTTCTAGTTGTTGTTTTATGCGACGAATTTTTAAAGCCAACACGATTAATATGATAATTATAGCTATACTCAAAAACGGAAGAGTGTAAGGAAGATAAAATCCTATAAGAATAAAGAACGTTTCAAGTTGATTGCTGATCATAACTTTCCATCCAATCTATTGATATTTTTACTGAGAAACAATTATTTTTCCTTACTTTTTAATGTTATTGTTTTTGATAAGTTAACCCTAATTGTTCATTTAAATTAAGAGTGAATGGGCGGGCTTAAAATATTTTATGGCATTGCCATCTCTAGAGACTTCAAGGTCTCTTTTAACTAAATTAAGGTTTTTAAGTATTGAAGGAGAAGATAGAGTAAGGGTCTGTTGATTACCGATTTTCTTGCAGGCTGACTGATATAATGCCGTTCCTCGTAGAAAATGCCCGTGTATAATTAGAAAGAGCTTCTACTACCTTCAACAGCTGTTGCTTGACATATAACTACATATTTATACGTGAGGACTTCAGTAATAAAGATACCAAAGGTGTAAATAAGTGTCAAATTAAACTCCTGATAAATAAGGTTTTTATATTAATAAGCCTAAATTTATATATATCTATATATTGGATTCTTAATCAAAATAATGAATAGATTGAAGTTTACATATGAGGGATTATCGGTAGCTGCATAAATAGAAGGGGAGAGAAGTTGCATTTTGACTAGCATCTACTCTCCCTTTCTGTCTGAAAAAGTGTACTTTTGCGAACGGTTCATCAAAGACTTATCACATCAAAGATAAAATTTTCCGTAACTAAAGGCAATCTGTTCAAGGGCATTTAACGAATCCGGTTAGGAAGGATATTCCAGTAATTCTATAGAATCTATTTCTAAAGTTCCTTTTTAAAAAAGCTAGTTAGATTAAGTTATGGACATTTTCGTAGGGAGGGAATCATAATGAAGAAAAACACAAGAAATATATTAGGAGATTTATCAATAATTGCAGCCATAACAAGTATGATTTTCTTCTTTTTACCTATAGATGATGAAATAGATGCAATGATAATTGGTTTAATTTCGTTATTAGGGATAGGGTTTGCTTTAGGATCTAAAGAAATGTGGTATGTCCTTATTGGAACTCTATCAAATATTGCAATGTTAGGAATGGCATATCTTTTATTAATTGGAACAGAGTTTAGTTAACTCTAATATAGAATCATTATGAGAGCAGCAATAATGGCAAACAATCATCCTACCGTTATACCTTTAAAGATGATAAAACTGCAAATACTTATCAGTAAGCTGAGAAGTACAGAGAAAGGGAAGAGAACCATGTATATCGGTTAGCTTCCTAACTGAGCTTTTAATTGTTCGCAAAATACTTATTTAACGAACATATAAAATAGACGTCCAATAAAAATAAAGACTATTACGCTATTTAGCTTCAATACTACTGAAATCAAATGGTAATTCCTTAAATTTCTTAAAAAGCAGTTGTTACAAGTGAGCCAGTTTAATCGCATCGACAAATTAAAAACAATTAAATCAACACCGACCTCTTCCGGCTGCGGCTGTGAAGAACCTCCGCGACGTGTATCGTGTGGAATGGACGTATAATTCGAATGCCATCGAAGGAAATACCTTATCGCTGATTGAAACCAAAGTAGTCATGGAAGATGGCTTAACAATTGGTGGTAAACGGCTACAGGAGCATTTCGATGTCCTCAATCACGCAGAAGCCATCAGCTTTATTGAGGAGCAGGTCAGTCAAACTGAGCCTTTGGATGATCGCACCCTAAAGACGATCCATCACTTGATCTTATAAAACGTCGAAGATGAAAATCTGGGTAGGTATCTCTCAATCAACGTGAGAATCTCTGGCAGACTAAATAAACCGCCTCATTTTTTCAGATGCCGAATGAAATAGAGGAGCTCTTCACCTTTTATGACCTAAAGAAAAATCGTCTGTATCCTTTGGAGCTAACCGCATTATTCTATTTTAAATTCATTTATATTCACCCATTCATAGTTGGCAATAGACAGACTGCGAGATTATTAATATCAAAATATACAGCATTTGACTTACTATGAAAAGTAGGAAATGGCGAGCATTTAAGGCGACATGCAGCCTCTCACCATAAAACATGAATAAGTACTATTCAATTTTAAAATCAACATAATTCCTTTCAAAAACAACCGTTTTCAGTTTAATAAGCATGGCAATGGTGGTATAAACTTAGTAAAGAGCTGAATACCAACAAGCAATTTCCTTTTACGAAAAGAATCCTACAGGTTTGGACAGATGCCACCTATATGCTTGCCCCTCAGACAAGGGGGAGTAGCTGGAGGGGAATCCCTCTTTCACAATCGTCAGGACATGATGAGCTCATCATCGGTTGTGATAGCAGATACGAACGCTCAGCGAGACCTTTGCCTATTCATTTAGGCATGGGTCTTTTTTGTTTGATGTTAAAAGGAGGAGAAAGGCAATGGACGTGTTGATGCTTCAATATGCATGGGTGTTGCTGGTACTAGTTGGTTTGGAAGGATTGCTTGCGGCGGATAATGCGGTGGTCATGGCGGTGATGGTCAAGCATTTGCCAAAAGCGCAGCAAAAAAAGGCCTTGTTTTACGGATTGTCGGTTGCGTTCCTGTTCCGGTTTCTGGCGCTTTTTGCCATTACGCTGTTGGTCAATATTTGGCAGATTCAAGCACTTGGCGCGCTGTATTTGCTGTTTATCGCAGCCAAGCACTTGTATGACCAACAAGCCCACCAAAATTTATTAGAAAATCAGCCTCGCAGCCGTTCCGGTTTTTGGACTACTGTATTGAAAATCGAAGTCGCCGACATCGCGTTTGCGGTAGACTCGATGCTTGCAGCGGTAGCGCTTGCGATGACGCTCCCACATTGGGGAGACTTCGAAGTTGGCGGCATCAATGGTGGCCAATTTTCGGTGATGATTGCGGGCGGCTTGATTGGTGTGGTGATTATGCGTTTTGCGGCCCATAAGTTTGTCCGTCTGTTGGAACGCTATCCGCAACTCGAGACCGCCGCTTTTATCGTAGTGGGGTGGGTCGGTGTCAAATTGGGCGTCTTGACCTTGTCCCATGAGAAAATTGGAATACTGCCGCATGATTTTCCTCATTCCTTGCCGTGGACCCTTGTGTTCTGGTCGGTCATGATCGGCATTGTCGCAGTCGGTGCAGCCATCGGAATCAAGCAGAAAGTCAGTTAATATTTCATGCTGAAAAGCCGCTCTGCCGTCCTGCCGTGGTAAACTGGTCGTAACAAATTCCTCCCTTTTGAAAGGAGAAGCAGCATGAGACAGCTGGGACTTGTCAATGCGTTGCGCATCACCCATAAAGCGCGGAAACTGGACCGCGACCAACTGTTGTACCTTCAGCAGCAGCGCCTCACGCGTTTGGTGCAGCACGCCAAGCAGCACAGTCCGTATTTCAGCGAACGGTTCAAGCCTATCAGCGGGCCGTTCGAAATAACGGATTTGCCCGTTACTCACAAGACGGAGCTGATGGAACATTTCAATGACTGGCTCACCGACCGCTCCGTATCGAAACAACAGGTCGAGCGCTTTATGGAAACTCCTGAAAACATTGGACGGAAATTGAATGGCCGTTACCTGGTCCATACGACGTCAGGGTCTACGGGGCATCCCGCTATCATTTTGTATGACAAAACCACCATGAATGTGGTATCGGCCATTGCCCTATTGCGCGGCGTTGCAAAGCGTGAGGACTTTCAAGCCTTCTTGAAAAGCGGGAAACGGACCGCGGGGCTTTTCGTCGATGGCGGCTTTTACCTGGGCAATGGCACGGTCCGCTACAACCAGCGGCGCATGCCGTGGAAGAAAAATCAGGTGATCATCGATGTGCGTCAAGACACAGAAGACATCGTCCGGCAACTGAACGCTTTTCAACCGGCTCTCCTCGGCGGCTATCCGACCGCACTTGAACTGTTGCTGCCCGAACAGCAGAACGGCAACTTGACGATTGCACCGGTGCTGATCATGGCAGGTGGTGAACACTTAAGTGCTGAACTGCGTACGCAGCTGAGGGAAGCTTTCGGCTGCACTATCCAATCCACCTACGCCTGCACAGAAGCCGGAACTATCGCCTGTGAATGCCGAGAAGGGCGCTACCATATCCATGAAGACTGTCTGATCGTCGAGGCGGTAGACAGGAACTTCCGGCCAGTCGCTGACGGAGAACCCGCAGATCAGCTGTTGATCACCAATTTATTCAATTACTCGCAGCCTTTTATCCGTTACGTACTGACCGACCGCGCGACTATTCACGATGAGCCTTGTCCGTGCGGCAAAGCGAGTCGGTGGATTGAACCGGAAGGGCGTACCGATGACATTTTGTGTTTTTCAGGAGGCCGTAAAGTGACGCCGCTCGCTGTGCAATCCATTATCTCAAAAGTCGAAGGAATCGAACGGTTTCAACTCATTCAGCAAAATGAAACCACACTGGAATTGCGGCTGCAGGCACCATTTCCTGAAGACGCCTTTCAAACAGCGGAACACAGCCTCCAGTCCTTTTTTCGCGGCCATGGCATTGAGGCGCAAATCTATCTGTCCGACAAAGCGCCGCAGGTTCATCCGAAAAGCGGGAAGTTCAAGCACATTTACACGAGTCCTACACAGCTCCCGTTGGAGTAGGCAAATGAGACCTTTGACTGTTGAGAATGGGGAGGGACGCATATGAGGAAGTTCTTTGGTTCATTGCTTGGCGGCCTATTGATTGGGCTTCCGTTGGCATTTTGGTGGATCGGTTATGAAGGCATCACTTATAGTCAAATGAACGTTGCGGGTGTCGAAGAAGTCATTGTTCACGAGATGGATTTCGACTTTGTTTTCTACAGTTCCCTGTTGGTGGTGGCCATCGCCGTTATCATTTACCTCATCTGGAACTTTATTAATAAAAAGCGCGAAGAACGGTTTTTGCGTGAATACCAGAACAATTCCAAATAAGCAAAAGAGCTCATTTAATGCCAAGCGGCAACTACGGGCTCTTTTTATTGAAATTCGAACGTTTAACATTAATTCCCTGGAGGTATGAGCTAGAGATAAGGGTTGTACTTAGACAATAGAAAGTAGGGATGTCCATGTTTGACAAGACAGCAGGAAGCTATGTTATCGAATTGCTGAAGGAGTGGGAAGTCGACCATATTTATGGAATGCCGGGCGACTCCATCAATGAATTTATGGAAGAGCTGCGAAAAGAAGAGAAGCTCCGGTTTATCCAAATCCGCCACGAGGAAACGGGGGCGCTTGCAGCGTCCGCTTATTCAAAATTGACCGGAAAGATCGGCGTTTGTTTATCCATTGCGGGTCCTGGAGCGGTTCATTTGCAAAACGGCCTGTATGACGCACAGAAAGACAAAACGCCGGTACTGGCGATTGTCGGACAAGTCAGCAGTGACTTGGTCGGCACGGACAGTTTCCAGGAACTGAAGCTGGAGTCGCTGTTCGAAGAAGTCGCCGTCTACAACCGCCGCGTACAGAACGCGGAACAATTGCCGGATATGCTGAATCAGGCGATCCGGACGGCCTATGCCGAAAAAGGGCCGGCGGTGCTGATTGTTTCAGACGATCTGTTCAGCACGAAAATCAAACGCGACAAAGCGCTGACGTCATCGGCCTATGCCAAACCTAATATCCGGGCAGCGGAAGAAGACCTGCAGGACGCGCTGAAATTGCTGCAGGCATCAAAAAAACCGGTGATTTTAGCAGGCAAAGGAGCAACAGGCGGAAGTGCCGAAGTACTGGCCTTTGCAGAAAAGTTGAAAGCGCCGCTGATTGCTTCATTTCCTGCCAAAGGCATCATCCCAGACGATCATCCGCATAACTTGGGGCAATTGGGCCAACTCGGAACTGAGCCCTCGGAACAGGCCATGAAAGAAGCCGACTTGTTGATTCTTGCAGGCACCGCGTTCCCATACCGCGAGTACTTGCCGGATAATGTGCCGGCCATTCAGATTGATGTGGACCCGAAAGTGATTGGCAAATATTACCCGGTACTGGTTGGCATTGTCGGAGAACTGGCACCTGCTGCTGCTTGGCTGACCGCAAATCTCGGCGAGAAGGAAGAGGATTTCCTCTTGAAGTACCAACAAAAACGGACCGAGTGGCACAACACCCTGCAAGACGACATGAACAAAGAAACGGAATACTTGCAGCCGCAGCAAGTCATTGCGGAAGTGCAGACCATTTTGGAACGCAATGCGGTCGTCTCGCTCGATGTTGGCAGTGTGACGCTTTGGGCGGCTCGTTATCTTCAGCTGACCCAGCAGCAGCTCGTCGTTTCTGCCTGGCTTGCCACTATGGGCTGCGGCCTTCCGGGAGCAATTGCCGGGAAATTGGCCTATCCGGACAAACAGGTCGTGTCGCTGCTTGGCGACGGGGGATTCTCGATGGGGATGCAAGACTTTGTGACAGCCGTCAAATACGATCTGCCGATGATTCTCGTCGTGTTCAACAACCAGAAAATCCAGCTGATCGAACACGAACAAGAGGAAATGGGGAATAAAGCGACCGAAACAGATTTGGGGAACATCGATTTCGCGGCATTTGCCCGTGCCTGCGGTGGAGAAGGATATACTGCGAAAAATCGGACTGAACTGCAGGAAGCGCTGGCTCAAGCGAAGACAAGCCGAAAGCCAGTGGTAATTGATGCTTATGTAGAAGACAGTGCGCCGCCATCTTGATCAAAAATGATATACGAAAAAGCAGCCGGTAAAAAACCGGCTGCTTTTATTGCGTTGCTTCTTAATCCACTGATGTAAATCGAAAATGGATAATTTCTGCTCATCCTGAGTTGGTGTTTTTTGTGAATAGAAGATCTAAGTCGTGCTTGTCTGCAGGGAGCGGGCGGCTAAAATAATAGCCTTGCCCTTCGTCGCAGTTTTCCGATTGCAGAAAAGCCAATTGAATTTCGTCTTCAATGCCTTCAGCGACTACGGTCATGTTCAGCTGATGCGCCAGTGAAATGATCGTAGCGGTGATCGCTTTGCCGTTTTGCTCGTTGCTGATGTCTTCGACAAAACTGCGGTCGATCTTCACGCGGTCAAAAGCGAATTGCCGCAAGTAACTAAGGGAAGTATAACCTGTCCCAAAGTCATCAATGGACAAGGAAACGCCCAGTTTATTTAAGTGGTGCAAACTGTCTTTTAAGGCGTCTGTGTCTTCTAACAAGATGCTCTCTGTCACTTCCAGTTCCAGCCACTTCGCTTCCAGTCCAGTTTCACCAAGGACTGTTTCGACGGTCTGAATGAAATTTGGCTGCTGGAGCTGGATCGTTGAGATATTGACGCAAATTTTTATAGGCAGGTAGCCTGCGTCCTGCCAGGCTTTATTTTGCCTGCAGGCGGTCTCTAGCACCCAGCGGCCGATTGGAACAATTTGTCCGCTTGCTTCTGAAATGGGAATAAATTGATCCGGCGGCACCATGCCCAGTTCCGGGTGGTTCCAGCGAATCAAGGCTTCCATGGCACTGAGTCTGCCGCTTTTCAAATCGGTGATGGGCTGGTAATGCAGCGCCAGTTGCTGATTTGAAATGGCTGATTTTAATTCCCGCTCAATGTTCATTTTATAGGCGGCTTGTTGATCGAGTTCTTGTGAGTAGACGGTATAGGCATGTATTTTGTATTTCTTTGTGCAATACATGGCTGCATCCGCTTTCTTGATCAAGCTATCGACCGTTTCCTGTGCTCCACTGCTAAAAGCGATGCCCATGCTGACAGACGTCGTGAGGGAGTGGTCAAGAACTTCAAAAGGCGTAGTCAGTGAATCAATTAGCTGGCCCGCCAGCTGAAAAACCTGTTCTTGGTCCATGTCCGGTAAAAGGACCGCAAATTCATCTCCTGCAAATCTTCCTACGGTACCTGTCCCATCCACCATGTCTACTAAACGCTCTGCGATCTTTTTCAGCAACTCGTCGCCGAAATGATGGCCGAGTGAATCATTGATGAATTTAAAGCGATTTAAATCCATGTACAGCACAGCGGGTTGATTGATGATCTGTCCCGTCCGTTCAATTACTTGCTTTAACCGGTCTTCGAATAATTTGCGGTTTGGCAAGCGGGTCAACGGGTCAAAAAATACCAGCTCTTCCATCATTTTTTTATGTTTGATTTTATCGGTGATGTCTTTTGCGATTCCCCATGTGCCGACGATGTTGCCGCCTGACTTCATCGGGAAGTTATTGACCAGCAAGTTTCGTTGTTTGCCGTCTTTTCGGGTAATCGCCAGTTCATAGGTTTTCGCCATGCCGCGTATAGCGTCATCGAAATTCAAAAGCGCGGTATTCAAGTCTTCTGAAACAATCAATGGAGTAAAAGACAGTTGCAGCAATTCGTCAATTGAATAGCCGGTGAGTTCTTCACAGCCTGGATTGGCGCTTTGGAAATGGCCTTCAAGATCGAACGTGAACACGGCATCAGGGTTATAGTCGAAAAGAGAGTGAAGCCGCTCTTCGTTTTCCTTCAACTGCTGGCTTGCTTCAATCTCTGCTGTTATATCAATGACGGTTCCAAAAAGGACGTTTTTCCCTTGCCACAATTTTTTGGTCGAATGGATTTCCACGTAGCGCATTTCTCCATTTTTCCGGTACACACGGACGCGGTAGCGCGCACGGGAATCCAGGATATTGTACTCTTTCTCAATTCGTTGCTGGACAGTGGCCAGATCTTCTGGGTGAATCATGTTTTTGAAAGTGACTTCACCCGTTAACAATTCTTCTTCGCTGTATCCCGTCAGCTGACAAAAATACTGGTTTACGTAGCCGTACTGCCAGCCATTCAATATATACATGCTAACATGTGCCTCGTGGACCATGGCATTGAACAGTTCTTTATAAGGCATTTCTTCAGGATTTTTTCCCTTGTGTGTGTAATAATCATTCGTCATTTTATCGAGTCTCCCTGAAAATTGGACATGTATGATGTGAAATCTTCTGAGTTCCTGCTGGGCAGCTAACAGCAGATTCACTCGTAAAAATGGTTTCTTATTATATATGTTAAAGGATTATGCGTACTAATACCATTTATTTTTTAAATTAACAAAAATCCCTTTATTTCAAAATTTTACCTTTCTTTGATGAGCGAGACGATAATGCCGCGGGGTGAGGCCGGACGCTTTTTTAAATGCGGCTTGAAACTGAGTATCGCTTTTGTAGCCGACAGTTGCGGCAATCGAATTTACGGAAGTATCGGTAGTTGCCAGCAGCTGCTTCGCTGCATCCAAGCGGCAGGATATGATGTACTGAAGTGGACTGATGCCGCTATATTCTTTAAAGAGGCGGGCGAGCTGGTATTTATCTAAAGCAAACCGGTCAGCGATGGAATCGAGCGTAAGTGTAATCGGATAATTTTCCTCTATGTAATGTTCAATTTCCCGGACTGTCTTTTCGAAGTTCGGGTAAGCGGAGAAGTTGTCGCTGTATAAGGAGCGGCTTAAAAGTCTGAATATCAATCCGATTAAATAATGCGTCATTTGTGTGGAATCGTCCTTGGGCTGCGTTGTTTCCTGATAGAGCCGAACCAGCAAGCTCTCCAATCCTTTAGGATCTTCGATTGGGAAGACAGGTGGCAATGCTAAGGGGAGCGCTTCTGCAAACGACAACCGGTACCCGCTTTGCTGTTCAAGAGCTGGGTACCATTGCTTGTGCCATCTGCCGGCTTGGATAGTCATAGCAGTACCAGAAGGGGCTTTAGTGGGTTTACCCTCGCTGGTGCACTGGACGGTTCCTTCCAGCACCAGCAGCAATTCCACAGTATCGGGATGGCGATGGAGCGGCTGTTGCAGAGATTGTCCGGATGGAATCAGGAAGGGCTGTATCGCATGAAAATCAAAAGAGTCGGTGATGAGTTCAGTGGCTTTGGTCAAATGAATCGCTCATTTCTGCTTTTCTATTAGTTTAACAAGAATTAATAAGAATTTCTGTATAATACCGCTAAATAACTTGTTAAGGATTAATTTTAAACCAAGAATTAATAACTTATCTTTTTGAACGTTGTTTTAGTGCTGCGAAAGTTCAAGTAATCTTCTTTAAGTACCGCCATAAGAATTTCATCAGAATAGGCATCGTTCATATACAGCGATTGTCTCAAGGTTCCTTCTTTTTTGAATCCTGCTTTCTCGTATGCTTTTATGCCGCGTATATTGTGGGAATAAACCTCTAATTCTAAGCGATTCAACTGGAGATCCTTGAAAACAAAACCTTGCGCTAATTGAACGGCTTCGGTGCCGTACCCTTTGTTTAGGATTTTCTGGTTATGCAACGAGATCCTGAAGCCGGCTTTTTTATTGTCTTGATTGATGTCCACTATGGCTAAATCACCGATTATTTCTTCAGTCGCCAGCAAACAGACAGCAAAATCATAGCGGCTTGGATCTTTGCTGAACCGTTCGTAGCTTTTGATGATTTCGTCGCGTGTAAAAGAGTGGCGAGTACCTGTCATATATAAAATCTCTTCGTCCTGACAGGATTGATGCATGCTTTCCATATCGGCATCTTTAATTGAGCGTAAATAGACAATGAGGAGTGGAGACAGGTACTTTCAGTATGAATATTCTGATAATTGAATTAGAATAAAAAGTGAAAATGATGGGGAAAATTGGATGTCTATAAGGAGAAACTGCAAGTAAATCAATAGGAGAAAGCAGGTGCGCACGGATGAAAGAGCTATGGATCAATTTACCGGTCAAGGACTTGAACCGGTCAAGTGAGTTTTTCGACAAGATCGGAGTAACGGTTATGGAGCGGGACGACAACAACAACGAAATGGTGGGATTGGTTGTAGGTCAACACCAGGTGCATGTCATGTTGGTGTTAGAGGAACGGTTCAAACGCTTTACGCGAAATGAACTCATGGATGCGGATCAATCGACAGAAGCGTTGTTTTCAATTTCAGTTGAGACGAGAGATGAACTTGATGAGATCATCGGCAAAGTAAAACAAGCAGGCGGATTCGTATTTGCCGAACCCGCAGAACAAAGCGGATACTACGGTGCAGGATTTGCAGATTTGGACGGACACCGTTGGAATTTGCTGGTGATGTAATAAACAAGAGTTAAAACGCAGAAATCAGATGGCCATGAACACTTCAGGCAATCTGTCCGTAAGTAATGGTAATTGGATTCGGAAAACAAATCTTGCTGAAGAATTCTTGTCTGATCGAAAATCATTCAGCATTCGAATCCAGCAATGAAGTTGCAATGATGCACAGAAATGCAGTGAAATCAGTCAAAAGATGAAAATTCAAGAAACCGGCCAAAATCGCTGATTTCAAGCAAAAAATCGATTTCGTCTCACTGTACTAAGTATACTTATTAGATGAAACACTACTTCCGATAATTTATATTATGTAAACTAAAGTTTATTTTAAACCCAAGATGCTTAATTTCCCCTCATCTTCTATTGCTAATTACTGCACACTTTATTTATCTATATATCTCTTACTCAATAAACGAATGTTTCACTCTTCAACGAGCTTTCGTTTCCTACTGTGCTGTTCTGCTGAGTTAATTATAATTCTGGCTGCTTATAATTCTGAAAAACGATCACTTGATTGTAGCATCTTAAAAAGCTTTAAATCCGTCTTCAACATAAAAAAGCTTATCAGTTCAGTTAGACAAATTTTTTCCGTTTTGAAAACTCTTTACGCTAACTTTCTTCAGTAGTGCTTAAACCGTAAGAAATTTGACGATACCATCTTTGACTGCTTTTTACTTTTTCAAACCCTACTCCAAATAAATGCTCTTTCAGAACATATAAACTAAACTGAAGTGTGATGCCTTACTTCAGTAGCCAGTAACGCTCTTTTTACTTCACCGGCAAGCAATTTAATCCGTAACAAAAGGAGCAGCTTTAACGAGCCGCTCCTTTCTCTCTTGTAACTGTCTTTCTCGATATTGCTGCTACATCCTGAATCATTTAAGATCAAATGGCAACCAACAAATAAATGGCCAAATCATATCGGCTACCTTGTATGTGTAGTAGCTGTTGGGAATAAGAAAGTAAATCAACAAAACCAAACTCCAACGCGATGTAAATCCCAATAATTAATATGCGATTCTCCTTTGCGCGGAACAAAGCCATCTACACGCGATATAAATTATCAGAATGTTCTATACTTACTATCATCATATAGCCTTCTACTTCGTATATAGGGTCTTTACACAGTCTGGTTCATTCGGAATTTTTCTTTATTCCTTATTCCACGGAAAATCTTTTACAGCCGCTTTCAAAACACGAGAACTTACTTCCACCACGACGAAGCAGGAGCGGGAAAACTTCCGTCCAGTGGTACCGTTTCACCAATCCGTGGAGCGATCAGGTTCACGTCCTGCTCTTTTGCAGCTTTGGACGCCCGTTCTATCGGCTCTGTCCAGCTATGTCGTGCAAGTGTAAAAGCTCCCCAGTGTGTTAACATCATCTGATTGCCTTGCAAATCAATAGTTGCCTGCACGGAATCTTCCGGAACCATATGGGAATCAGGCCAGCGTTCATCATATTGGCCGCCCTCTATTAATGCGATATCAAAAGGTCCGTATTTATCGCCGATCTCTTTAAAATGGGCACCGTAGCTGCCGTCGCCGCTGGTAAAGAAACGGGTTTGCTCCCCGAGAATGATCCAACCGCCCCAAAGAGTCGAGTTTCGATTCAATGGCCCTCTACCAGAAAAGTGATTGGCCGGTGTTAGGGCGATGGTTAACCCTTGGAATTCTGTCTCATCCCACCAATTAAGCTCGGTAATGTGATCTTTTTCCACTCCCCAGCGCACCAGGTGATTGGCTACGCCGTAAGGAACAAAGAAATGGCCGACCTTGCTTTTCAGTTTCTTAATGGATTGGTAATCCAAATGGTCGTAATGATCATGCGTGATGAAGACCGCATCAATAGCAGGCATATCGTCTATCCTGTCCAGCATGTCTTCGCTGTAGCGTTTAGGCCCAATAAAAGAAACGGGTGACGCTCTTGGCCCGAGCATGGGATCAATCAGGATTTTCTTGTCATCCAGACTCAGTAAAAATGCGGAATGGCCAAACCAGGTCAAACTATCTCCTTTACTATTAATTTTATCCCAGTCCAGTTCAGAAACGGCAAGTTCTCCGGAAGGTCTGCTTTCTCCTTCTAGTGAATCCGTTTCTTCGAATGACGAGCTAGTGGTGCTGCTTTCCATGTCTGATGACGGATTGATAAATTTCCCGTCCTCGTAATTCGCAAAGGTTCTGTATAACTCTTGTTGCTCCTCACTGGGGTTGCCGCCAAAACTCGGGTGTAGAGTCAAAAACAATAAAAGAGCAATTGCCAGCATCGTAAGCAGCGCCAGTGAATACACCAAGAATTTCTTTAAAATCCGCCTCTTTCTTTTTGGCGGTGTCTGCCCTTTCTTTCTCTCTAAACCAAAGGGTTCTTTGCTATTCGACATTTGATCACTCGCCTTAAAATTTATTCTTAGAAATAAACTGTTTTCCATAAAGGTGCAAAAACACTAGATTGGACACCACTTCTTTTCATCCAATATACGTAATCGCATCGATAATAGCTTTACACTCTTCAATAAGCTCCGGATCAGCTTCGTCTGTTAATCTTGCAGCTCTCGCCGATGGATCAATCGCTTTTATCTTTTCGCAGAGGATATATCCAGTAGTTCTATTATTCTTGGTTCTGCCATTGACCGGCACATGAGTTGGATACCCTTTGTCTGTGTTCGTAATTGGCAAAGCCCAAATCAAATCAGTTTCTTTATGTACATTTTCTTCCGAGACAACAATAGCAGGCCGATAACCTTGCTGTTCGTGTCCTATAGCTGGGGACATGTCAACCTTTATGATGTCGCCGACTTTAAAGTAGTGGGTCATTTCTATTCCTCCAGTTGAATAATGCCTGTACTTATCCATTGGAGGAAGGAGTACAGGCAAAAGTCTTTAATCTTATTATCAGGTTACCATTCTTCTTTTCCAATGGGCTCTGCTTCATCCCATAAGGCTTCCGTCTCAGGTTTCTCGCCCTTATAACCAACAAATAACTTCTGGAACGGGGTTAATTTGCTTTTTCGTACCAATGAAATACGATTAGGTTCAATCACAACATCTAATAGAGTATCCTCAGCTTCATCAAATCCAGCTTCCTCTAAGATATCTTTTGTCAGGCGAACCGCCTTGCTGTTGCCCCAGTTTTGTAGTTTAGCTTCCCGATAACTAACTTTCTGCTTAATTTGCGGCATATGAATCAGCTCCTCAAAATGCTTTTTGTAATTTAAGTATATACGTCGTATCTACATTGAGCAAGTATTAACAGGCGGCGGCTGCATTCAAAATAAAGAGGGATAAAAACAGAAGAGATCATGTCCCTGTCAGGACATGATCTCTTCTACGTAGTGCTTCGTTTCATATCACGTATCGCCTGAATGGACAAACGAACCAGCAAGATGACACACAGAAACAGTCCGGTATAGGCTGCCGTATTCAAGTAGACGGCATACTGCGTATTGATGAATTGGGCAATCGCCAACAAGGCAGCTGATATCAATCCGAAAGTGATGCCTGAAAAAAGCAGAACGAATCGCGAGAACAGCTGAAGGACAAAGTTGGCATTGTGCTTATCCGAGAAAACATCGTGATGCAAGATCACTTTGCCGCCTTCGATGCGTTGAATCAGCTGGTCTGCACGTTTTGGCAATTTCATCAGTTCCGGAATCAGCAAGGCCAATTCTTCTTCGATTTTCTGTTTGGTTTCACGCGGTTCCGTAAACGGTTTTTTCAAAACGGCGGTCTTGTACTTTTTCGCAAATACTTTGGCTTCTGTGAACATATCAAACTTCGGATCAATGGTATGGAGTGTACTGTCCAAACTAATCAGTGACCGAAGTGCCATGCCGACAGATGGATAGAACGACAAACCGAATTCGCGGACAATATCAAACATGGAGTGAATCAGTTCTTCTGTCGGAATCTTATCGACGTACGAAATCTTCAGCAGCAATTGACCAATCGCCTGTTGGAGCTTTTGGCGTTCAATTTGATGATTGTCCTCCACCAACGCGTTAATGGCATCGTAGATTACCTCTGCGTCGTTTTGCTGGACGCCGATGATGAACAGGTTCAATCCGTCTTGCTGAGGAGCGGCGAGGCGTCCCACTGCACCGAAATCGAGAAGAATCGGCTTGCCATCTCGTTCATCAATGAAAATATTGCCGGGATGCGGGTCTGCATGAAAAATACCTGAAAACAGCATCTGTTCGAAAAAGGAAAACAGCACCGTCCGTCCGAACTCTTTTTGATCGATGTTGAATTGGTCAAAAACTGCCTGTCCTTTCGAAATGCTTTTTCCTTTAAAGTACTGCATGACAATCAGGTTATCGTTGCTGTATTCCCGGTACACATGAGGAATCTTGACTGGATAATCGCTTTTCTTCAAAGCGTTGGCGACTTGAATGGTGTTGCGGGTCTCGATTCCAAAATTGATTTCTTCCCGCAGTCCATTGGCAAAACCGATGGCCAGTTCGCGGAAGCCGATGTTCTCAGCCCATTTTGACTTGCTGGCGACCCAGTCGGCAAATTCGACGAGAATGTCCAGATCGTTACGCATGATGCCTTTGACTTCCGGACGCAGCAATTTGACTACCACGTCTTCCTGCGTTTTTCTCAGCACAGCCTGATGGACTTGGCCAATAGAGCCAGCGGCCAATGGTTCCATATTGAATTCAGAGAAGACGTCTTCTACGCTTGCGGATAAGGAATTTCTTAAAATCGTGGTGACTTGTGTACTCGTCAGGGGTTTCACGTCCTGCTGCAATGTTTCCAACTCTTCAATAAATACGGGGGAAAACAGCTCTGTCCGCGTGGAAAGGACCTGTCCGAACTTGATGAAAATCCCCCCGCTTTGTTCCAATGTATCCCGAAAAGCGATAGCGAAGTCCCGGTTGCTTTCCCGGTGGCGTGCATAGCGGATGGTGCGGGAAAATCCGTTCCGAACAGCAATTTCCAGCACTTGGCTCAGGCGTTTCTGGCGCCGCCAACGATGCCGCAAGCGTTGGATGATGAATTTTTGGCCAGTGATGCGTTCTCCCCGTTCCCCAAGTTCGATCGGATCGAACAACTCAAAGAATAGATAGAACAGCATCGAAATCAGCAGCATACTGCCGATCCAGATGATAGCGCTAGCGTCCGTAACGGCAAAGACAATGTTTTCACTTAAGAAATCCGTATAGCGCAAATAGGAGTACCAGTAGACGAACGTCGTTAAACTGACCCCTAACAAAACTGAAAGAATTCTTTTGGTGAAATTGACTTTCGATCCCATCAAGCGCCCACTCACGTAATAAATGAATAAAGCCACCACCAGTAATTCAAGTAACATAACGAAATAGATCATCACGGAAGGCATTCTCCTCTCTTCGCCAATCCTTCACCAGCAATAGGCGGGCTCTGTGTCTTCAGTATACCAAAACTCTGTTTGATATTCTTAAAGCATTCAGTAGCAAAACAATGAGGTCTACTACCTCCTTAAGGGTTGAATTCAGAAGGCACAGGAATTTTTTGGAGCAACTCAAGCAAGCCAACTGGATAAAGAGTCGTTTCATGCCGTGCTAACTCCTCCAGACTGACCCATAGCGCACGAGTCTTGTTGCCTGCTTCCGTGACGACGAAGCTAGGCTGATCATAAAGGGCGCTATCTTCAAATTCCACTTCGTAAATGAGCGTAATTTCATGAAAGGTCTGCTGCTTTAAGGTGAATATATTTTCCAACACATCCAAATAGCGAACAATACAAATACCTGCACCGATCTCCTCTTTAAACTCCCTCTTTAATGAAACAGCGGAGCGTTCTCCGAGTTCGATTGTTCCGCCTAGAGGCCGGTAGAAAGGTCCGTCTCCCCCTGAATGGGCAACAAATTGCTGTTCCAGCAGAAATGCATCGCCTTTTCGCAGAATGCCTAACGTATTGGCCCGTGGCTGTAAATGCCGACTTCTTTTTTTCTCGTAATCCGAAACGACCGATGTCACGATGTGAAGGGTATCCCATTCCCCTTCCGAGAATTGAATAATCGGGTAGGATTTCTGAAAAAGCATATGGTCGATTTCTTTAGGGGTGTGGCCTTCTTTATAAAGCTCAAGAATTTGTTGCTGCAGGGTTTCCAGAAAAAGCAGCTTTGCTTCCAACAAGGAGCGGCCATTTTCCAAATATCCTGCATGACTGCAAAATACTGATCGGAACGGCAAAGCCAATAACGAACGCAGCGATGCCGCAATGAGCGCTGCCGATTCGCTTTTCATCATGACCCGTGTTTTGGGCGAAACAAATAAATCCCCGATGAATAGCCGTCCCGAATCTGCATGGAACAAAGCGACATGGTCATCAGCATGCCCGGGTGTATGGATAACTTGCCATTCAAGCGTCCGAGAGCGAATGCGGTCGCCAAGTGGCTGTGCATCGAATGCTGCTCGATTTCCCCATGTAAGTTTCCGGTAATCTGGGTATACCCCATTCTCTTTGATTTGAGGAAGACCGATTGGATGAATATAGAAAGGAACCGGTTTATGCTGCTGAATCCATGCCGCATTTCCAGTATGGTCTTCATGATGATGCGTTAAAACTACTTGATCAAATGACTGTTCATCAAAAAAGCCAATCAATTCTTTCTGCAGCTTTTCAGCTCCTGTATCGATCAGCATACCGTCTACTAAAAAGACAAAAACCTTGCTGCGGGTTTGTTCAGGTACCCCTTCAACACAAAGTACATGTTCTTTTTCATAAACTTTGATCATCATCCCATCCCCCTCTCAATTTACAAAAATCTTTAACCCACTTTTCTTTATGATACAAATGATGTAATCAGCTGTCACGAAAAGCTAGGATAAAGCTTTTTCTTTGTACGATTTTATTAGAGATTTTTTCTTTCTTGTTGACGCTTTTGTTTTTTTGATAAAACCTTAAGTAGTTTATTACATAGTAAACAAAAAAACATAGTAGGCCGAACTTGCTAAAGAATCGGATCCTCAAATGCTAATATTTATGATCCTTCCTCTGCCGACTTCGCTACTCGTGCCATTAATTCTTCTGCTTCTTGTCTGCTGCTGTTCTGCGGATCGATCTTTAACAATGTCCTGCCGAGCAGATTAACCCCTGTATTGCTGCCGCTGTAGACAAATAGAGTTTGTCTGTCATCCAGTTTTGTCAATCCAAAACTAAGCGTTATCCGGAATAACCCAGCTGCTACAAAACCGATGTCTTTTTGCTTTCGTTCTGGCTGATCCTCATAAGCGGTGATTTCCATGACATAGCTGACCAAACGGTTGCCAAAGCGATTGCGCTGGATGTATTTTGAACCAACATGATTCGGCGGCCCTTCGACTAATTCGTGTTGTTCCAACCCAGGCATAATGGATTGCAGCTGTTCATCTGAAAACAACGCCCATACCTTTTCAATAGGTGCTGCGATTATCCTCCGCTCATTCCACTCGGTCATCTCTCCCGCTCCCTTCTCAAAGCTTCATGGATTCATCTCTTACCCGATCCATGAAAGTTTGTATGGTCTGCTGTCGACTCCGATTGCTGCCTGACAGCAACATCGTTTTCCCCATCAGCCCTTTGCCTTTGTTGAAACCTTCATAAATGAATTTCGTCCGGTTTTCTCCTTCTCGCAGCAGCGTGAAGGAATAAAACACGTTAAAGAGCTGCCCCATGTCAAATTGAGTTTGTTTAAGTTTTTTTTCTGGCAAATCTTCATAGCCCACGGTCTCAACAATATAGGTTTGCAGCTGATTCGCTTCGTGATAACTCTGCGCATGTTTAGCACCGAGTTGATTGTCCTCATTTTCAACTAGTAGATGCTCTTCTACTTTTGGCATTAATTTTTTGATGTTCTCGTCACGGAATAAACTCCATACCTTTTCAATTTCCGCGTCAATAATCATTTCTTCTTTCCATTTAACCATTAGTGCCCCTCCTTTTACATTCGCTTTCTGTCATTATCCCATTCGCACATTCAAAATTCACGTTCCTTTACTTCAATTGAACCAGTGGGCAAATTACACCTTATTGCTTAGCACACCTCCAATTTGTCTCTACTTGAATTAATCGGCATCAGCTCTATAATGGAAGAGGAACGGAGTGATAAAGTGAAGACCGCCACCATATTAATATTATTCATACTTGCCATGCAATTGATCACAGCAGCAAATGCCCTTATTTTCAATGGCGTGCTGAATGATCTTGTCTTTTGGTTCAATTCAGCTTTATTCATGGGAGCTATGGCGTTTTATGTTTACCGGATGGATAAAGACAAAACAGCAGCTGGAAAAAAATAAAAGCAGCAAGACGAATGCCGTCTTGCTGCTTTTGCTATCGTTGGCTGACTGATTTTTCAAGGTGGCTGACTTGGTTGTAATTCCGGATAATCCAATTATCTTTATCGAAAAAGATGTGGCTAAGGCAAGCATTCAACAACCGGGTTTTTCCGGAGCCAATTTCCCCATCCGACAGCTCACCGAGTATGGCATTAATGACGCCGCCGTGTGACACCAATAAAACGCGCTGCTCGGGGTAGCGGTCATTGATGATTTTCAGTCCGGTTGCCAAGCGTTCAGCGAACAAAGCGTTATCTTCTTGATTCGGATAATGCCTGTCCGGATACGTCAGCGCTCGTTCTTCGTAGGTAAGCCCTTCTGCGTCCCCGAAATGTTTTTCCGCAAACTCTTCCATTTCCAGCAGAGGCAACTCCAGACTCTCGTTGATGATTTCAGCGGTCCGGCGAGCGCGCTGCAGCGGGCTCGTAATGATCAAGTCCCATTCAGAGGCGATTAAGTGCGCACCGCATTGTGCTGCCTGTTGAATACCTGCTTCGTTTAAAGGAATATCGGTTTTCCCTTGAATTTTCCCTTGTGCATTCCAATCCGTTTCCCCATGGCGAATCAAACATACGATGGTCATCGTTAGTCACCCCCCTATTCCTAATTGATATTTTTTTATTTTACCACAAAAAGACAGACGGCTCACTCGTAAAAACTTGCAGGCCTAAAGCATTCAATAAGTCGACAGTTCAAGCAAATTGCCATCCGGATCGCGGATATAGACAGATTCCAGTTCCCCTTTAGCTCCTGTCCGTTTGACCGGCCCTTGTTCGATTGGTATATGCCGTGATGCTAAATGTTCCACCACTAACGGAATCGGGGTATCCGTTATAAAACAAAGGTCTCCGCTCCCTGCAGTGGGAGCTAATGCTTTTGGTTCAAATTCCTTACCTATTTCGTGTAGATTGATCTTTTGATGACCAAATGCCAGTGCGGTCCTTCCTTCGCCGAAATGCACCACTTCAATTCCCAATACTTCCTCATAAAAATTGCAGCTTTTTTCAATCGAAGCCACAGTTAACACTAAATGATCCAAACCTTGAATTTTCATAGAGACACTCCTTTTTTCATTTTTATTTGTGTACCCTGTTTTTTCAGTTAATTGCTGTTTTTTGAACTTTTTTAAGTTAACCTTATGTAACAAATTACATTTATTAGTTTAAAGACCTTTTCATCCATTGTCTAACCATTGAAAAACCCCCGTTTCTCACGGAGGTTTCTTCTATTCTTTCAGTTCAATGGAAAAAGTAGTCACTTCCTTGATTTTTCCTTCGTCGTCATCATCCAATGCATAAAAATCGCTGTAAGCATAAATTTTGGGTGCATCTCCTGCGCCTTTCCGGATCATTCGGCCTTTCAATGCCGCTTCCCTGCCGTTGGTTAAGGAAAGCTCAATCGTGTAATCCATATCCGTGTAGCCCTCGTTCATACCGCATGCCACGTCGAGAAAGGCTTGTTTTCCCACAATTGGTTCTGAACCGACAATGGTCCAAACTACGTCTTCGGTAATGTTATCTTCAATAAATTGTCGGTTTCCCTGAAAGAAAGCATCATTGAATTGACGAAAAAAATCTGTATTTTTAGCCGTTTTCATAACCAGCCGCTCCTCCCGGTCCTTCTATCCTGTTTCATCCTGCTTAAAACCATGTGTTTTCATAAAAATCGATATTTAATGTTTTTTTCATAATTAGCCTATTTTAAATACACCAAATAACAGAGCGATTGAATTCTACTTGGCATATTGCTGATGCTGCCGTTCACCTCTTCCCCTTCCAGTTTTCTTTTAATGCGGCTCCGAAATTATCGGTTCAATGTGTATTAATCAATACCCATTTTTCTTTAAAATCATACGCAAATTCCCTTGTTTAAGGGATATTTTTATCTAGTTAAGGAAAGAAAAAAACCGCTCCAGGATTGGTACATCCTAGAGCGGTTGTAAATTATGCAGCTACTTTCACTTTATTTTTCAATGAACCTGCGACGAGCGCAGTTACGACTGCTCCTGCCAAAATTGCCAGTACGTACATTAAGATGCTGGCAACGCCTCCGTCAACAAGTCCGATGACAAAGACACCGCCGTGAGGTGCACGAAGTCCGATGTCAAACAGCATCACCAATGCACCGGTAACTGCAGCTCCTGCAACGGATGCCGGAATGACGCGTGCAGGATCGGCTGCAGCAAACGGGATAACGCCTTCGGTAATAAAGCAAGCTCCGAGCACATAAGCCGTCTTGCCGGCTTCACGTTCGGGTTTGGTGAATTTATTTTTGAACAAGGTAGTTGCAATGGCCATACCAAGTGGTGGAACCATTCCAGCCGCCATGACAGTTGCCATGAAATTGAAGTTTTGTGCATCCAGCATTGCGATGCCGAATGTATAAGCGGCTTTGTTGATCGGACCGCCCATATCAATGGCCATCATACCGCCAAGCAGCAATCCTACGAGCACCAAGTTCGTCCCGCCAAGACTTTCAAGGAAAGCGGAAATGCCTGTATAGACTTTAGTCAACTGTGGATTAACGAGCATCATAATGATCCCAGTGATGGCAATGGCAAAGACCGGATAGAACAATACCGGCTTCAAGCCTTCGAGGGAATTCGGCAATCGGGAAAATGCTTTTTTGACCAGCAATGTTACATAACCTGCAAGGAAACCGGCAATCAAACCGCCAAGGAATCCAGAACCGCCGCTTGCTTCTTCAACACCGGTTACTGTAATTGCGATCAAGCCGCCAATCATACCCGGTGCAAATCCAGGGCGGTCAGCAATACTCATCGCGATAAATCCGGCAAGTACAGGGACCATTAAGAAGAAAGCATTGCCACCGCCGATGGTGCTTAGCATGGCAGCAAATTCATTATATTCAGGACTGTCCGGATTCGCGGCATTGATGCCCCAGAAAAAGGAGATGGCAATCAAGATACCGCCGCCGACAACAAATGGCAGCATGTTTGATACCCCGTTCATCAAATGCTTGTAGAAACCGCCTTTGGTCTCCCCGGTATCTGCTTCGTCTTTAGATTTATCGTGTTTGTATGTCGGCGCATCGCCTGTTACAGCACGTTCCAACAAATTATCCGTTTCATAAATCGCTTTGCCGACCGCTGTCTGGATGACCGGTTTTCCGTCAAAGCGGCTCATTTCCACTTTCGTATCAGCTGCAACAATAATCGCATCCGCTCCGGCGATGTCTTCAGCCGTCAAGCGATTTTTAACGCCGCTTGAGCCGTTGGTTTCCACTTTTAAGGCGATGCCGCGCTCTTTGGCCCGTTCATTCAATTTTTCAGCTGCCATGTATGTGTGCGCAATGCCCGTCGGACACGCAGTGACCGCTAGTATTTTCTTTTGAGTACTGTCGACGGGAATGTTTTCAGCTGCCGCTTCCGGTTCTTCCAATGACGCTTCTTTAGCAGAAATCACTTGCAGCACTTCTTCTTTCGACTGGGCGGCAAGGATGTTCGTGCGGAACTTGTCATCCATCAGGAAAGTTGCGAGGCGCGACAACGCTTCAAGATGATCGTCATTGGCCCCTTCACTTGCGGCGATCATGAAGAACAGGTGGGCGGGCTGGCCATCAAGTGATTCATAATCGAGACCGTCGAGTGATCGGCCAAAAGCGATAGCTGGCGATTTGACCGCTGCCGATTTTGCATGCGGAATGGCGATGCCGTCTCCGATGCCTGTAGTGCTTTGACTTTCACGTTCTAAAATAGCTTCAGTGAATGCGCGTTTGTTTGACAATTTGCCGGCGCGGTCGAGCTGGGAAGCAAGTTCTTCCAGGACTTGCTGTTTCGTTGCGGCGGATAAATTTAAGATAATTGTTTCTTCTGTTAAAAGCTGTGTGATTTTCATGTGGTCACATCCTTTTCTTCATATGGGTAAAGCTCTACTTGGTCAAGCAGCTTATCGACATCTTCCTTGCGGCATAAATCCGATTGGAATGCGGTAGCACTTCCGCTGGCGACTCCATAGCGGAAAGCCTTTATAGGATCTTGATCGGCTGAAAACGAAGCGATGAATCCAGATACCAGCGAATCTCCCGAACCGACCGTGTTGACGACGGTTCCGCGAGGCGCTTTGGCAGACATTTCAAGGTCTTTGGTCACCAAGAGCGCCCCGTCGCCTCCCATGGAAACGACCACGTGTTCAGTGCCTCGTTCAACCAATTTTCTGGCATACTGAAAGGCTTCCGGGATATTGCTGATTTCCACACCGAACAATTCACCCAATTCCTGTTGATTGGGTTTGATCAGAAATACCGGAGCTGCTGTTAAGCTTTCCAGTGCCGGACCGGAAGTATCCAGGACAAACCGGACCTTGTTTTCCTGGCAGATGTTTGCAAGCTCCTGAAAATATTCCGCCTCAATGGAACCCGGCAGGCTGCCGGCTAGCACAAACCAGTCACCTTCATTCATAGCTTGCACTTTTCGGGTCAAAGCTTCCAGCTGAACTTGGTTCAGTTCCGGACCCGGACCATTCAACTCTGTTTCCTCAGCTGATTTGATCTTGACGTTAATGCGGGTGATTTCTTCCGTTTCAATAAAATCGGTGTCGACGCCTTCCTTTTTCAAAAACTGTTCGATGTATTGACCGGTAAAGCCACCGGCATAGCCGAGCGCTTGATTTGTGACGCCGAGCCGCTTAAGGACACGCGAAACGTTGATGCCTTTTCCCCCGGGGTAGTAATAGACTTCTTCAGAGCGGTTCAGTTTCCCGCTCTCAAATTCGGGTACATATACTGTGTAATCAATGGAAGGTGTTAGCGTACAGGTGTATATCATGGTGTCACAACCTTTACTATTGTCTTTTTTTCAAGCCCAGCATTGGCTTCTTTGGAAATTTCATCTACAATTAAAGTGGCGCGATCCAAATCCATAATTTTAGCGAAACTGATTTTATTGGTTTTGGAATGATCAGCGAGCGCAAATGTTTTTCGTGCTAAGGAACTGGCCAGCTGCTTGACTGCTGCTTCCTCAGGATCCGGTGTCGTATAGCCGTATTCCGGATGGAAGCCGTTGATGCCCAGGAAACAGATATCGAACCGGTAGTTCTGCAGCGCCTGTATCGTATGGGAACCGACAAAGGCGCCGGTCCGCGGCTTCATCAAACCACCTGTTAAATAGGTGGTGATGCCTTGTTCATTGAGGGCTTCAACAAGCGTCAGTCCATTGGTTACAACCACCAGATCTTTGTCTTTTAAAAATGGAATCAGTTGAAAGGTCGTGGTACCTGCATCCAGGAAAACACTGTCTCCCTGCTGGACGAGCGTAGAAGCAAATTCCGCAATCCGGATTTTTTCTTTCAAATACTGCGTGGATTTATCCGTAATGCTCGGTTCCATCAAATTTCGGCCCGGTAAAATAGCGCCACCGAAAACACGTTCCAGCTTATGGGCCTGTTCAAGCTCGGTCAAATCCCTTCGGATTGTTGATTCCGATGCACCGGTGGACTCTACCAGCTCCTGTATTTTAACTGTCTGTTTGCCTTCCAACAGCCGTAAAATATAGGCATGCCGTTCGTTGGTCAACAAGTTCTCACCTTCTTTTTAATAGAGTAAAAGTTCTGTTAAATAGATAATACTTGAAATCGCTTCCACAATCAATCATAATCATTCATAAGCAATCAAAAAACGCCATTTTTTTATTTTATTCGCCTACAAACCGTCATATTCGGTCAGTGAATACATAAAATGGCTGCACCCACATTAAAGGAGGAAATCAATCATGGTCGAAAAACAATTTACAATTACAGATGAAGCAGGTATGCACGCACGTCCCGCATCCGCATTAGTAGGAGCGGTATCAAAATTCAAATCAGATATCACAATCGAGCACAACGGCAAAAAAGTAAACTTGAAATCAATTTTAGGCGTTATGTCTTTAGGCGTGCCTAGCGGTTCAGTAGTTACAATCGCAGCCGATGGAGAAGATGAAAACGAAGCCATCGAAAAAGCGGCAGATGTAATGCAGACAGAAGGGATTTCAACCCAATGACACAAACAATGTCCGGAATAGCAGCTTCCAATGGAATTGCGATTGCTAAAGCTTTTCGCTTGGAAAATCCGGAATTGAATGTTGATAAACGGACAATTTCGGATGCAGGCAGTGAACTAGAGCGATTAAATTCCGCTTTGGAGAAATCCATCAGTGAACTGGAAGCCATCCAGAAAAAAACAGCCGAGCAAATCAGTGAAAAGGAAGCGGCGATTTTCGGCGCACACCTGCTGGTTTTGAGCGACCCCGAATTGGTCGGGCCTATTACAGAGAAGATCAACACAGAAAACGTCAATGCGGAGTTTGCTCTGCAGGAAACGACAGATATGTTCATCTCGATGTTCGAGGCAATGGACAACGAATACATGAAAGAACGTGCAGCGGATATCCGTGACGTCAGAAAACGGGTCTTGGCCCACCTTTTGGGCGTCACGATCCAAAGCCCAAGCATGATTTCAGACGAAGTCATCATCATCGCAGAAGATTTGACGCCTTCCGACACTGTTCAGTTGGACGCTCAGTTTGTCAAAGGCTTCATCACAGACATTGGTGGACGTACCTCCCACTCTGCGATTCTTGCACGTACGCTTGAAATCCCGGCAGTAGTAGGTGCCAAAACAGCGATGGCTGACATCCAAAACGGCATAATCGTCATTGTGGATGGTTTGGACGGAACGATTCTCATCGATCCGGACGACAGCGCCATCGAAGAATACAAACAAAAACAAACGGCATACGATCAGCAAAAAGCGGAATGGGCCGTCCTGAAAAACGAAGCATCCGTTTCCGCTGATGGACATGCTGTTGAAATCGGCGCTAACATCGGAACGCCCAAAGACATTGCAGGCGTTGTTGACAATGGTGGCGAAGCGATCGGCTTGTACCGCACAGAGTTCCTTTACATGGGACGCGACCAGTTCCCGACAGAAGATGAGCAAGTCGAAGCTTACGCCGCTGTCTTAAAAGGCATGCAAGGCAAACCGACTGTCGTTCGTACTTTGGACATCGGTGGAGACAAAGAGTTGTCTTACTTGGATTTGCCGAAAGAACTGAACCCATTCCTAGGCTTGCGCGCTATCCGCCTATGCCTGGAGATGCCGGACATGTTCAGAACGCAGCTGCGTGCGCTATTGCGTGCCAGCGTCCACGGCAACTTGAAGATCATGTTCCCGATGATTGCGACACTCGACGAATTCCGCCAGGCAAAAGCCCTGCTGCTGGAAGAAAAAGCGAAGCTGCAGTCTGAAGGCGTTGAAGTCAGCGATTCGATTGAAGTGGGCATCATGGTCGAGATTCCATCAACAGCTGTTATGGCAGATACATTTGCTAAAGAAGTTGACTTCTTCTCGATCGGCACCAATGACCTGATCCAATACACGATGGCTGCAGACCGCATGAACGAAAGCGTTTCGTATTTGTATCAGCCATTCAATCCAGCTATTTTGCGCATGGTGAAAATGGTCATCGATGCCTCTCATCGTGAAGGCAAATGGACCGGCATGTGTGGAGAAATGGCAGGAGACGAAATCGCCATCCCGATTCTTCTTGGCCTTGGCCTTGATGAGTTCTCCATGAGCGCTTCATCAATTCTGAAAGCACGCTCACAGATCAGCAAGCTTTCTAAAGCTGAGATGGCAGATCATACGGACCGCATCCTGGCACTTAGCAATTCACAGGAAGTTGAAGACTACGTTAAGAACCTAGTAAATAAATAAAAAACGAGCCGAGGGAATCATTCCCCGGCTCGTTTTTCTATGATTTAAAAAGGATTCGTTGCCCACTGGCTGGAAGTCGGAATAAAGATGCGCGGATGCAATTTCAGCTGCGCCACCATGTATTCCGCCAAATCTTCCGGCTGCATGAATTTTTCTTTTTCCTGATCCGTTTCGCCTTCTTTGGACGTCATATCCGTTACGACACGGCTGGGGGTCAAAGCAAAGACCCGTATGTTCTGTTTGCGGACTTCCTGCGAAAGCGCTTCAGTCATGCCGAGCACACCGAATTTCGAAGCGCTGTAGGCACTTGAACCGGCAGTTCCCCGCAGTCCGGAACTGGAAGAGATGTTGATGATGTCTCCCCCGTTCTTTTCAATCATCTGTGGCAGCACAGTCCTGGTGACATAATACATGCCCATCAAATTGATATCGATGACCCGCTTCCATTCCTGCGGATCCAGTTCCAAAAACGGCCCATATTTTCCGATCCCCGCATTGTTGATCAGGATATCGGCGGGACCGAGTTCAGCTGTCAATTTTTTGACTGCCGCTTCCACCTGCTCCAAATCGGATACATCCGCCACTGCATAAGCGGCACGTCCGCGAAGCGACTTGATTTCTGCTGTGAGTTTCACTAAATCTTCTTCTGTACGTGCAATCAGCCCAACATTCACCCCTTCATTGGCCAATGCCAGCGCTGTGGCGCGTCCGATCCCTTTTCCCGCTCCTGTAATAAAAGCCGTTTTCTCTGTTAATAATTGCATAACTCGTAACTCCACCTCTCATTAGTCTGTTCCGATTATATGCCGTCCGTTTAATTGGCGGACAGAATAAAGAATTTGTAAACTATATACTTTTTCCTTTACCCTAATGAGGCGGATTAATAAACAGCCCACGTGGAAATACATGGTTAAAATTAAATATTCAAATGAATAACCTAACTATTCATTCTCTTGGAAGTGTTACAAAATTATTCATATCAACATTTCCAAAAAATTCATATATATTCATAAAAAATCCATCCTTATTCCCAGACTATTTTAAATCGATTTAATGAATAACCAATTATTCATCTTTAGACTCGTCATCTTTTCCAGTACTGGCCGTTTCTTCATATTGTTCTTTTTGCCGGTCTTGCTGCTCTTCGGCTTCCAAATCCGGCAGCTGCTGTTCAGGTGTGCCGGTGTATTGTTCTTTTTCCGCTTCATCTTTATTCTTTTTATCATTTTGTCCCATTTGATCTTCACTCCTTTTGACTGTTGGTATACTTTAGAATACCCGCTCCTGAGTTCTTTAATCCAGTTCTTACGATTGTACTGATTTAGCGGTGGCTCCATTTACACGCATAAAAAAACCTGTGCAGGAGCACAGGTTTCTTGCGGCTATTGTTTAGATAAAGTATCTAAAATTCCCATGGCACTGACTTGCATGTCCAGCCGGATATACGGATAGACTTCATGATCGTCCGGCACGTTGCGGGTCCTTAGATCGGTTTGAACCCGGTTGAATAAGCGCTCTGCCAATTGAGCTGCATTTAGTTGAGAAGATAGCGCTGCCTGGCCTTCTTCAACAAATACCCGCAACCACTCTTCAGATTGCCGCAATGCTTGTTCGGGTCTGTCGGTTTTACCGAAATGACCATAATAGATTGCATCAAGTTCAGCTAAAGACATCCGTTCGATGGCGTTGTGCATTGCTCGAGGATTGAATTGGTTGGGCGATGTGGAAGGCAAATACAGATCAATGCCTTCTCTCACCAGCTGCTCATATCGGATACCAACCGTATCTCCAGCGAAAACTCCGTTGCTGACGGGATCGTAAATGCTGAAATGATGATTGGCATGTCCCGGGGTATCCCAAAATTCAAGCAGGCAGGATGGCCCGATTTTCAAGTGATCCCCTTCGTTTTTTATCAGCAGGCGCTCTTCCGGAATTGCTAGAATCGGAGCGAACAGCTCATCAAATTGTTCCCCGTAGACCATTTTTGCTCCCGCTATTAGACGGCTCGGGTCTGACAGGTGCCTGGCGCCTTTCGGATGGACCACTACTGTAGCGTTTGGGCAATCTTGAAGCAAAAGGCCAGCACCGCCAGAATGATCCAAGTGGACATGGGTGACGATTATGTATTTAACGTCTTCCAGGCTATGGCCTAAAGCTGCCAGTCCCTTTTTGACATGTTTGACTGATGGGCTGGGGCCGGTATCCACTAGCGTCAGTTCCTCTTCTTCAATAACATAAGTGCCCGTCCGTTCGGTCAGCCCCAAATCAAATCCATCAATCAAGTGCATTCGTTCATTTAAGCGAATTGGTTGACTAGCTTCCACACATTCCATCCCCTTTAGTATAGTTCGCTTTAGGCTTTGAGAAATCAATTTAAGCCGAATAACGAGTGTAAACCTAGTTTACCACTTGCTGGAGCTGCATATGAATTCAAACGCATCCAAGTGATACCCTGCTATATTCGGTCGTCAAGAACTTGCTATTGCACCTACATCTGAAAAGATACTTTAAAGAATGGTCTCTACTCATTTTTTTTCTGCAATTGCAACTGTTCAAACAAGCACTACTGGTTAAGAGAAAAGAGCAGTAGAATCTCTCCTGCTCTTTTCTCTTATATAAACTGTGTTTTTTTATTTAACGATTATGTTCGCTTCTCATTCTTTATATATTATAAGTCCTTTCAGTAAAGTTTATGTTCGGATAATAAGCATTTTTTTACGAGCAGGTTTGGTCCTAGGCATTTGACTGAGGCGAAATGACAAGAAATAGAGCGTGCCAAAAGACGGCTGAGCCACTTGTCTAACATAGCGGGCTATGAATCGGTCTGGATATTGCCTATCAGGGCCTCGAAAAAGTGCACACGGGTTCGGGAATGTGGCATTGGCACATAATCTCCTGAAAGTAGCGGGTATCTGCCAGCTACTTTCAGGAATATTTTCCACAAATCAAAAAAACAGACGAAGAAAAGGAATTCTTTTTCTTCGTCTGTTTTATTTTAGGGGCTTAAGGGACAGCCCCAAATGTGCGAGGGTTTTTCCACTCTAACGTTTCAGGATTTTCCTGCGCAAACCAGCGATCAATTCATCTGCATCTTTAATCTTCATAAAGGAAACCAGCACAAAATAAATCACAGCTGCAAAAACAATTGCGCTTATCAAGGACAGGTTCAACCCTGCAAATGAAAGCAGAAATTCATAAAGTAACTTTGCGGTCCCTCCCATGATCAATGACGCCAAACTGATTTTCAAAAAAGGCAAAGAAATGTTCTTCATATCCAACGGACCGATTTTTTTGCGCAGACTGTAGTACAGCAGCACGGTGCCGAAAATGGCAGCTATGCTGGTGGCTAATGCCAAGCCTCCAATGCCCAGGTATTTTGACAAAATAAAGTTTAATATAATATTCAAAATCATTGCCAGTGCGGCGTTGATCATCGGTGTCCGTGTATCCTGCATCGAATAGAAAGCCCGTGATAATACTTCCCGCAGCCCATAGCCGATCATGCCGATCGAATAAAAGAAAAAAGCAGCGGCAGTCATGGTGATGGCCTGCTCATCAAAAGCACCTCGGCCAAACAACAATGCAACGATTGGTTCCGCAAAAAACAATGAGCCCACTGTCGCCGGGATAACCAAAAGATTGATGCCGGTAATTGACTGCCCCAAGGCTTTTTTCAACCCGTCCATATTGCCTTTTGAAGCCATTTTCGATATCAGCGGATACATAACCGTCGAAATTGATACGACGAACACCCCTTGTACAAACAAATTCAGTGTATTGGCGTAATTCAATGCAGAAATGCCGCCAATGGAAATCTGAGACGCCAAAGTCCGATCTACCAATTTATTGATTTGATTGACTGATGAACCGATGATCACCGGAATGGCGAGAAATACCATATTTTTGATATGCTCATCTTTTAATTTGAAAATGAACTGATAGCGGAATCCTTTCCGGTGAGCAAAATATATCAGAATCAGAAACTGGACGATGATCGCCACAACATTTCCGATTGCCAGCATCAGCACAAAATCATACCGGTCGCTGAGAATAATTGAAATGATCAACACGATATTGAGCGGCAATCCGATCAAAGTAGGAACCACATAGTATTTTTTCATGTTCAGATAAGCGCTTAAAATACGGATCGTCATCGTAAAGTAAATGCCGACGATGCTAATTCGTGTAAATGTGACGGCTAAATCAAGAATATCGCCAGTAAAACCGCTGGCAAATAGCCGTACCAGTATTTCCGTAAAAATCAAACCGAGGATAACCACGACTGTTGCAAAAACGAGGAGTATATTCAACAAGTTATTGGTATAAGCCTTGCTCTGACGTTCTCCTTCTTTCTCCTCAATGCGGCTGTACATCGGAATATAGCCAGTGGAAATGCCGGTTGCAACAAACCCGAAAATGACCGTAGGAATGGTCAGTGAAATCAAATAAGCATCACTGACTCCGGAAGCGCCGTAAAAGTAGGATAAAGTAATATCCCGAAAGAACCCGATGAATTTAGAGAAAATCGTTAAAATCATGATAAGTAAAACTGCTTTTTTCATAGGAACCCCAATTCGACCGTTTATTGTTTATTTGAAAGCTTTAAGGATGCAGCAATTTAATCTTCGTGGACAAAAAACTGATCCCGGAAACGAATCATCCGGGTATTCCATCTTGGTTGCACTTCAATATATTCTTGAAGCATATTGTATTGCAGGTACAGATAAGGGAAATTCACACCGGCTCCAAGACTCATCACCTGGCTTCCACAGAACCGTGCATTGACATCAGTCAATTTGTAGCCATCGCTTGTTTTAAAGAATTGCAGGTTTAAAAACCCATTGTCTGCCAGAATTTCTGTTATGCGTGTGGCTCCTTCGATCAACTCTTCGTTATAGACCACTTTTCCATCCAGCACAATGCCGCTTGAAACACCCGTCCGTTCCCGTGGAACAGCAGTTACCACTTTTCCATTATGGATCAGTACATCGACACTGTATTCCTTGCCAGCCAGATACTCCATGGCAATCCTGCGATCGTTCGAATCCAAGTCGCAATAATCGTCCACATTGACATATTTGTTTTTGCCGGCCTTCAAAGCAGCCAGGTAATTTTTCCGATTGGTGACAACGGAGAACCCCATTGACCCGTAGCCCGTCACTTCTTTTACCACCACATATGGTTCATCAGGAAAAGATTCATTCAATACGTTATGTATGTTTTGTGTTCCGGTAAATCCGACATATTTTGGTATGTATTGAGATAATTGATGCTCAGATAAAAATTCATAGACTTTCTCTTTATCGCTGAGAACCTCAAAATGGTTGCTTTCCGGCAATGCGACAAGAACATCCAGTTCTTCACGAAATTTATGGAACAACTCAATTTCCTCATGCAATGAAGGAAATACGACATCAATCTTTTCTTCTTCGATAATCTTCGCTATGGCTTGTTTATACAATTTTTCATCAGTAAACCTGGGAATTTGGTAGGTTTTATCACAAAATTGATTGCCTGATGTTAATCTGCGACGGTCAGCGCCGACGGCAAAGACATTGTCTTTTTCCAGAAATCCACGCAGCAGCCCTTGAGCTGTCGGTCCTCCTATTCCGGTTACCAGTACATTGATCTTCTTCATCCTGCATCTCCCTCATTTAAAAATTCATTTATTGCTCTTTTCTACAAGAAGCGACATAAATTCATGTTATCAGAATTCATGGTATATTTGGTGATATTTTTGCAATCTGACCGGAAATTGCGTAACTTTAAGATGGACGCAATGCAGCAGAATAATTGCTATACGGCGATGCATCTAAATGAAATCCCGGCAATCGTAAAGACTGTTCAGGAATCATGTTGCAGATGACTGCAGAAGGAGGATGAAGAATGGATATGGCTGGAGATACTCCAGGCTTTTGGACAGAAAATCATATAAAAGCGACACTTTCTCAACGAGCTGCAGACAGCCATAAAGGAAGTTACGGGACTGCTTTACTGATAGCCGGCACCAAAGAGATGCCTGGTGCCGCTTTGCTTGCCGGACTTGGTGCTATGAGAGGCGGAGTAGGCAAGCTGGTCATCGCGACTGAGCCTGAAGCCATGGCGATGATGGTGCCCCGCTTGCCGGAAGCGACTTACTTATTAGACGGGCGGAGCCGAATTGCAGACAAAAAAATACAGCTCGACGACTACCGAGCTGCTGCAATTGGACCTGGAACTGAACCGGACGCAGTAACAGAAAATGCTGTCCTTAGCCTGCTTGACAGTCCTCTCCCCGTTATTTTGGATGCTGGCGCTTTAAGTAAGCGCGCCTATCCCACTCGGCAGGCTCCTGTCATCTTGACGCCGCATCCTGCTGAATTTTCCCGAATTACTGGCGTAGAAGTGGAGGAGCTGCAGAAAAACAGAGCTTACTTCGCCCAGCTGTGGGCACAAAAATTAGGTGTTGCGATCGTCCTAAAAGGCCAAACAACCGTTGTGGCGTTTCAAGACGGCGAGGTCTGGAGAAATCCAACTGGCAACAGTGCGCTTGCCAAAGGCGGAACCGGCGACACCTTAACCGGCATGATGCTGGGCATGCTATGCTGCCATTCTGACTGGAGGCATGCAGTTCTAAATGCAGTTCATCTCCACGGTGCCTGCGCAGATGAATGGACAAAACACCGCTCGCCCCACACCTTATTGGCGCATGAATTGACAGATCTGCTGCCGGAGGTCTGGGCAAGATTTGAATAGCATAGTTAAAGAACAGGCCGGAATGTTATTTCCGGCCTGTTCTTCTTTAACAGCCTGCTTTACAAGGAGTTCTCTTTCTTGATTTTTTTGAGCAAAGCCTTACAGCCCTCATCAACCAATGCATACGTTTCCTGAAAATCGCCCGTGTAATAAGGGTCTGGTACATCCTTGGCATGTTCAGTAAGATCCAAAAACCGGAGAATTTTCGAATGGTCCGGCTGGCCCAGCATCGAGCGGATGTCCCTGATATTGGCTTGGTCCATGCCGATGATGTAATCGAATTCTTCAAAATCATCCCGGTGGAGCTGTCGGCCTTTTAATCCTTTCGCAGAAACTCCTCTGTCTTCAAGGATTTCCAGTGTTCCAGGATGGGGATTTCTACCGACATGCCAATTTCCGGTTCCTGCAGAATCCACTTTAACTTTTTGGGATAAGCCTTCTTCATTTAGCCGCTCACGCAAAATCGCTTCCGCCATGGGGGAACGGCATATATTACCGAGGCAGACAAATAATACGCGGATCATGTGCATCACTCCTGTTTTTCTGTTCTGTGTATAGCAACTCGAATTCTATGAATCGTATGCGGCCATTATATCACCGATAAAACTTTCTAAGCAGCATTAACCCCGTATCACGGCTTACTGGAAATCTTTTTATGAAGACAAAAGGTTTAGTAGACCTTTAATGCGGAATACAAAGGAAAAAGGCTGAAAGCGAGGAACCATCTATGACTGCACAAATCGACGCACTGCCATCAACGCAGACCAAGGTCAATAAAGCTACACCTGATCACATCAATCAAAAAATCGAGCGTGAAACCGAAGCACGCATCAACACCTTCAAGCGCCAAGAGCCTGAAGCGGTTAAGAAACGCATTTCAGAACTGGAGCGTGAATGGGATACAGAACGTGTTCTGGAAGTAAATATGGCATCACTTGCACTGGTTTCTACTATACTGGCACTTTCAGTCGATCGGAAATGGGCTTTCTTAAGCGGAGCTGTCAGTGTTTTCATGCTTCAGCATGCGCTTCAAGGTTGGTGTCCACCGCTGTCTTTAATCCGCCGCAAGGGCGTCCGGACAATGAATGAAATTGACTTGGAAAAACAGGCATTGCAGAACCTGCTGAAGGACGAACATTATCCAATTTAATCGACAAACAACAAAAACGGCTTGTCCCGAATTTCACAAGGGGCAAGCCGTTTTTATGGACCGAAGATCAAATTTTAAAATGTCTTTTACCGGTTGGTTTTGGGCGTACTAGTTTTTCTTTAAATATAATCCACAGCAAATAAATGATGCCGATGATACTGACTGAAAACAGAATGACTTGGTATGAAGCCAGACTATTATACGCCATGATTTCTGCATATCGCATGCAGTTCATCAATAAAATCAATATCGGCAACCATAACCAATTATTAGAAATTGACTCTTCCTCCCTTTTTTAAGAGTGACCGGCTTTTTCTGCGAAAGCTTCTAATCATCTCAATTTCTTATTTTATCAAAAAAACAGGATAAATAAAGAGTTTTTTATTTCAGTCAATTCCCGGAATGGTTTTATTGTGCAAACTTCCATAAAAAAGCTGCGCTTCCCTTATCAGTTGTTTCTGATAAGGGAAGCGCAGCTTGACCAAGCGTTTTATTCGACTGCGGCAACAGTCTGCACATCTTCTTTCCGGTTTTTCCTCGCCTTGATGTAGAACATGACAATGATTATGGCGGTGAGCACCAGGCCAATAAGAAACGACAAACTCAAATCCAAATTAAAACCGATTTTCTGATTGAGTATATAGACAAAAACCATATAGGTGATGAAGATGGCCGGAGCAAGCGATACCCAGTAATTTTTCCCCTGGATATAGAGATACATGGTGGCGATCCATAAAGCGATCGCTGCGGTCGCTTGGTTAGCCCAGGAAAAATAACGCCACAATAGATTAAAGTCGATTTGCGTCAGAACGGCAGAAATAATAAATAAAGGAATCGCGATGACAAGCCGCTTCATCAGTTTGGTTTGATCCATTTTAATGTAATCCGCAATAATAGAGCGTGCCGCACGGAATGCCGTATCACCCGAAGTGATTGGCAGCACGATAGCACCGAGAACCGCGATCGTCCCTCCTACTGCTCCAAGCAATGTCATCGAGACTTCGTTGACGACCGCTGACGGGGTACCTGAGTTAATCAACCCACTTAATGTTTGGCCATCGAAAATGCTCATAGCTGCAGCAGCCCAAATCATCGCAATGATAGCTTCTGCAATCATCATGCCGTAAAAGATATAGCGGCCCTGTGATTCTTTTTCGACGGTCCGTGATATGATCGGCGATTGGGTGGCGTGGAAACCGGAAAGTGCTCCACACGTGATCGTGAAGAACAAGATCGGGAAGATCGGCAAATCGCCCGGATGCATATTCGTGAAGTTCAATTCCGGTATTTTGTATTCGGAGAACAAAAGTGCAATACCGACACCCAATGTTCCGATTAGCAATACAGCCCCAAAGTAAGGATAGAACCGGCCAATGATCTTATCAATCGGCAATATCGTCGATAGGAAATAATAGAAGAAGATGATAACAATGATAATGCCAACCGCCAGCTTGCCATCCATTAAGATCGACAGCAGTGATGCCGGCGTGGTCACAAACACGGTTCCGACCAATAATAGCAGCAATAAAGCGAATAGATTGACGATATGCCTGGAAGCGGCACCAAGGAACTTCCCGGCAAGCTCCGGAATGTGCGCGCCTTTATTTCGGATAGAAATCATGCCGGTCAGGTAATCGTGGACTGCTCCAGCGAAAATCGATCCGATGACGATCCATAAAAATGCAACAGGACCATAAAGCGCTCCCATGATCGGACCAAAAATCGGTCCCGTTCCAGCGATATTCAATAATTGAATCAACGCATTTTTATGTTTGTTCATTGGTACAAAATCCACACCGTCTTCGTTTGCATAAGCCGGTGTTTTTCTCGCTTCAACAGGATCAAACAATTTCTCAATGAATTTGCCGTATGTAAAATAAGCCACTAACAAAATAACGATGGAAATCAAAAATGTGAACATTGGACACCCCTATTCGTTTATGAGAACGCTTTCTTAATATAGCGAAAAAAAGATTATAATCAATCCTGATTTTCGGAATTCTTTAATTCCCCCTCTATCTCTTCCTTGACAGTATAGGTTTTACAGATTCATACAATCGAAAGACATAATTAGCAATTAGAAACATTCTTTATATTATTATTTTAATTTCCAATAGTCAATCTTTTTTTGGCAAATATAAGAAAGGATTGAATCTGATGCGATTGGCCATCAATAAATTCCATTAAAGCAATCAAAAAACACCTTCCGGCTATCAGAAGGTGTTAGCTTATTGTTTCAAAAATTCTACGATTCCTTCTATCAGCCCAATCATTTGCAGCCTAAAGCCGTTCAGCATCTTGAATTGGCACTTGCAAATCGGTAGTTCCGCCCGCGATAAAGATCGGTATCTCAAGTTTGCTTAGTTCTTCTACTGGATTATATGCCAGCCAGGAAATTAAATAAGGCTGAACCGATGGCCGGAAAATGCTGGCCAGATCCGGACTTACTTCTTCTACGGCTTGCCCCCAATTGGGCAATTATTTTTTTGACTTTTCAAGCAAGGATGCCGGCAGCTGCACCGCTAATTGCGCCATCATGACTTCGTCTGCCGGCCTGTCGACTTCCTGTCAGCATCAGTAGAATCGGAAACGGCCCTTTGCCATCAGTTTTCAGAATTAAAGCATTCATTGCCCCTCCTGTTACATCTATTGTGGTTGGATGCCCTATTCCTCCTTTTCCAAGGCTTTGTTTAATTCAAAAGGAAAAGACGGCCCTTGTTGAGTAAAGCAACCGATTACTTTACCTTGCTCAAGCACACCGTCAAAAATAAGCTGTTGATTTTGAATGCTCATTTTCAAAATGAAGGGACGGATCCCCAAAGTTAATGGATGAAAGCGGAAAATCCCTGATTCCTTGAACCGGTATGGAATTGGCTCCTTCTTGCCCTTGGAATTTAACAGTAATCGGCAAATTCTGATTAGGAACCTCTATAGTCCCTTCCCAATTGCCAGTAATTTTAGGCATCTGTTCAACCCCTTCCAAATTTTCTTTCTATTTTCCGCAGCTTTGTAAAAAGAGTAAAAACATCACCATAAGCACATACTAAACAATGGATTTTTCAACAGTTTCCTCCTTGCTTTTAAAAGGTTAACTGCCTTTATTGTCTTTACTATTCAGTTATCCATCAAACTTTTTAATAATAAAAAAGCACAGGAATTTATCCTTGTGCTTTTTATCCATTCTATGAAAACATTATTTCTTTTCAGCATGAATGGCAAATCCGGTAGTTGATAATGTATTGATCAACAATTCATGCATAAGTTTATAGCCCTCATCATTGGGATGAATGGAATCCAGCCAAATGGATGGATTTTTCCCCATGGCGTTTGTTTTGGATACAATTACGCCTTTTTCACCAATTGCTGTATTCCACAGACGAAATAGCAGGTTGGTGAAGCCAAAATACTGTTCTTCTTTTTTCATCGAATTGTATAAATTGTTCTGGACGATGATGACATCGGCGTTAGCACTGCGAAGCAGCGAATAGATTTCCAGCAGGTTTTGTCGGTAAGTCCGTTTCAGGATAGCGAATTGACGGATCAAGCCCGTTGCCCCGCCGTCACGGAACCCACGCAGCAAATCGTTGCCCCCGATATTTAACAGGACCAGATCAGCTTTTACGAGCGGCTGGTTCCAGGAGCCTGTCCGCATTTTCTGTACCAGGCCGCTGCTCGTCAATCCATTAATGCCGAGATTCGTGATGCGGCTTGAGGGAAAGGTTTCTTTCAGATAATTGGCGATGCCGCCTTTGGTACCATAGCCATATGCCACGGAATCACCTAAAATAACAATGTTTTCTATAGTTAGTGTTGTTTTGGTTTTTTTTGAAGCGAGAAAAGGTGCTCTTTCAAAAAGGGCACCGGATCGAAACTTGATCAATCTGCTGCACGTCCCTTCTTGCTGATTTTCTCTTTTATTTTAACACATTTCCGCTCTTTACCTATTGTGCGAGACTTTGCTGAAAATAGATTTTTTTACATTTGGCTATGCAGGCATTATCATTAAAATCAAAGCAAATTTTTGAAATCTGTCACAATCTCTTGAAAGGAGTGTTTTTTTCTGGATTCTCTTTATTTAGCGATGGGCATTATTTTGATCGTCTTGTGCATCGTCGACTTTACTTGGACCACTTTGTGGATAGACGGTGGAGCCGGCCCAGTTACTGACCGCCTGTCTTCTGTCGTTTGGAAAATCTTTAGAAAACTTTCAGGCGGCCACTCAAAGCCTCTAAGTTTGGCTGGACCCATTGTTTTAAGTGCGACACTAGCTGCCTGGATCGGCATGCTGTGGGTTGGCTGGACCTTAGTATTCGCAGGTTTGGAAGGATCGATTTCCCCTTCTCAAGGCAATGACCCGATTTCCTGGTTCGACCGCATTTATTATGCAGGGTATTTGATCTTTACTCTGGGGAATGGTGATTTTAGCCCCAGTGAAGGTATTTGGCAAATCGCCTCCGTTGTTGCAACTGGGACCGGCATGTTATTCATCACTTTCGGCGTCACTTACTTGATTTCGATTTTAAGTGCGGTTACAGCAAAGCGTTCTTTTGCTGCCAGCATTCATGGAGTTGGGGAAACTGCGGAAGAGCTTGCCGAAAACACTTGGAACGGCAGGGATTTTCACGACATCGACTTGCTGTTGAATACCTATTCGACACAGTTGAGCACGCTCACAGCACAGCATATCGCTTATCCCGTGTTGCATTATTACCACTCTGCAAGCAATGAAACGGCTATGCCTTCAGCGGTCGTGATACTGGACGAGGCGCTGAGTATCATGAAATTTGCTGTACCTTCTGCTCACCACCCAAACCGCCTATTGCTTAAAGAAGCCCGCTCCAGTGTACAGAGTTACTTGAATACACTTAATAAATCTTTCTACAAACCATCAGAAACCGTTCCTTCTGTACCTGATTTTCCGTATCTTCATGAGGCAGGAATCCCGCTGGTCCCCGAAAAAGAGTATACAAAAGCATTTGCAGAGCTTGAAGAACGCAGAAGAGAACTATTGGGCGGCATAGAAGCAGATGCCCGGTCGTGGCCGGAACGCCCAAAGATTTTTGGCAAGGAGTGAATCGAATGATTAAAGACTGGCTGGAAAAATCAACGCATGTAGTTGTGTTCACCGGTGCCGGCATGTCAACGGAAAGCGGCTTGCCTGATTTCCGCTCTGCCAATCAAGGTCTTTGGCAGCAAAAAGATCCGAGCCAGGTAGCCAGTGTTCAGGCGCTGAATACCAATGTCGATGAATTTATCGACTTTTACCGGAAACGTGTGCTTGGCATTAAGGAATATGGACCTCACCGGGGACATCGTATTTTAGCCGAATGGGAAAAGAAAGGTCGCCTGCATTCCATCATCACTCAAAACGTGGATGGCTTTCATCAGCAGGCAGGCAGCCAAAAAGTCGCTGAACTTCATGGCACCTTGCAAAAGGTCCACTGCCAATCATGCGGCACCTTCTATAGCAGTGAAGAGTTTCTTGAAGGTTCGTATCGCTGCCAATGCGGCGGCACACTTCGTCCTTCCATCGTATTGTTCGGTGAAATGCTGCCGGAACAGCCTTTTGAAATGGCATTTGATGAAGCGAGTCGAGCCGACTTATTTATCGTCCTCGGCTCATCATTATCCGTCTCCCCGGCCAACCAATTCCCGCTCATCGCTAAAGAACATGGTGCAAAGTTGGTGATTGTCAATCAGGAAGCTACACCGCTAGATGGTTATGCCGATGTAGTCATCAACAATCGTCAGATCGGTGATGTTCTGGAAGAGTGGCATCGTTTAGAATAAATGTAAAACATCAGCCGCGGCTGGTTGGAGCTTGTAGACAAAAGAATAATCACTTCTCCGAGAGAATAAAAATACAGGCATCATAGGCTAGGTAGCGCATCCTTCGCTCCAGACGGACGCTTTCCGCGGGCTCGCGCCGAACTAACTCGGACTGGCGCCCGAGTGGATTTCGGCACTTCGCTGTCCCGCTGGAGTCGCCGTCTTGCGCTCCGGATTCTGAAAAGCTAGGATCTCTCGTGTCCTGCTCCATCGTTTTCTGTAGGGGGGCAGTTTTTAAAACCAGTTCCCTCTACAAGAAAGCTGCCCAATCGGACTGGCCACGAAGACTCCTGTTGGAAGCAGCACAGCGACGAAGCTAGCGCGGCGATGCAGGAGCAGGGGTTTTTCCAGTGCCGAGAGCCCACGTCAAGCGAAGTAGCCAGACCGGTTGGATTATGTCTTTTATTCATTTTGATATAACTTTGTCTTCAGTCTGACACCAGTTGCGGCTGGTGTTTTTTTATTTGTAATTGAGCAATCGACCATTGTCATTCCACTGGCCGTACATCTTATTTTCTCTTGTATGATCAATAAATTTTGACAGCCTTTTATTGAAAATAATAGGATCGTTGCGGTAACTTTGAATGGTATCGATTCTTATTCTTCTGTAGAGCTCAGGGAAGTTCAAATAGTTCTCATACACCAGCTTATCTTCTTTCAGGCGGGTCTCAATCTCTTTATCGATAGCAAAAGACTCAATCTGCATGTCCGGCAGGATTTTCAATCCCCCCTCTTTCATCAACCCCAATGCCTGCAGCCTTCTTACTCTTTCTTTGTTCAATTCTGTCCAGTTGCTTGTTTTTTTTCTTGGCGAAAGGCGTTGAACGAGGTCTCCGGCTTCAGTTTTCTTCATAATGCCATCAATCCATCCAAAACATAAAGCTTCTTCAACGGCATCCAAATATTGAACGACGCCCGGTTTTTCTAAGATACTGACAAGCACCCAACAGCATTTTTCAGCAGTGGAATTGCTTTCGAGCCAGTCTCTTAATTCTTGCCTGGTTTTTGCATCGAGTAAATTTTCAATCTCCATGGTGTGTGTCTCCTTTCTGGCTTGAACTAGTAGATTTGATAAGGGACTATCTGATTTATTTATTATAAAGGAAACTTCAGTTGTTGCTTCTTCTGTTGTCTTACCTTGGAATAAGATTCTTTTATGTCTGTAGGCCAAGTTAATTGTTATAATTAGCTGAATAAACAAAATCCGTTTTATCGAAAGGGGCATTTCAGTGATTCATACCATTGCACTTGATTCGAGTGTTCTCCACTCATCTTACAATCGGAGCTACAAGCCTATTTTAACCGTCAATTCAGGAGATACTATTCAATTGAAGACGCTAGACATCCAATGGGGCTATTCTGCATCCCCACAGGAAGAGCGGACAATTTTCACCTCACGCGAACAGGAAGAAAAGCTGGCTCATCCAATTATAGGTCCGATTGCGGTCTCCGGAGCCAAACCGGGCATGGTGCTTGAAGTGCGCACTAATAAGTTGGTTCCCGGTTGGTACGGGCGCAATTGGGCGGGCGGCGCCCCCGCTTGGCAAAACGATAAACTAGGAATTACGGAAAGTGATCGGCTGCAAGTGGATTGGAAGCTGGATGCAGCAAGAATGACAGGGAGTTGTGAACTTGGAGGAAAGGAATTTAAAGTAGGGCTGTCTCCTTTTCTTGGGTTGATGGCTGTAGCACCAAAAGAAGAAGGAAGCTTCCCGACTAAGCCGCCAGGCTATTTTGGAGGCAATATTGACTGCAAGGAATTGGTTCGCGGCAGCAGCCTGTTTCTTCCCATTTCTGTAGAGGGTGCACTTTTTTCCTTAGGAGATGGCCATGCAGTCCAAGGTGATGGGGAAAGTTCCGGTACAGCAATCGAGTGTCCGATGGATCTTGTTGATATTACATTGATTGTACATGAAGACATGCAGTTAACTATGCCGCGTGCGCATACCCCTGCAGGATGGATCACCTTCGGATTTGATCAAGACTTGAACGAAGCGGCAGCCGGAGCACTAGCTGAGATGATTGCCTTCATGCAGAAATTTTATGGCATATCCCGAACTGAAGCAACGGCCTTATCGAGTGTAGCTGTTGATCTGCATGTCACTCAAGTCGTTAATGGCGTCAAAGGCGTACATGCGATTTTGCCTCACGGCGTACTTCGCTGAGCAGTCTTTCTGAAACTTTCCGTGGACTTTCCCGTAAATATGGAAAGAGGTGATGGAAATGCACAAGAAGAAATCGATAACAGTTTTATTGATGCTGCTGGTTTTTGTCTTGTTCCCCCTTCACGCATTGGCTGTCGACTATACCATTTCAGAAGTGACAATTGATGCGCAGGTGAATGCAGATGGCACAGTGGATGTTGTGGAACATCATACGTACGAGTTTGATGGAGAATTCAATGGCATTACGCGGGAAATCGTTGCTAAAGAAGGAACCTCGATTCAAAGTTTCAGCGGCTTAGAAAACGGCAAGGAATTGAAAACCGAACGCGATGGTGATGTGTACAAAGTGTTCCGTCAAGGTGAAGACGAGACCATAACAATTGAATTGCGCTATCAAATCCAAAGTGCTATCCAAAAGTATGAAGATGGAGCTGAATTTTACTGGCCATTTTTTGATGACCGCAATGAAAGTGCTTATGAACAGATGACGGTTACAGTCCTCCCACCCGCTCCGTCGGAAGATACGGCATTTCTTGGATATGAAGAAGCTTATCAAACAGGCAGTCTGCAAGATGAAGGCTCAGTCCGCTTTGACATGAACACCGTTCCGGAAGGCTCCAATGGAGACGTTCGCGTTATATTTGACCCAGCTTTATTTCCAGCCATTCCCGAACAGGATGGGATGATTCGGAAAGAGCTGGCAAAAGAAGCAGAACGTCTTGAGGACGAAGCGATAATTTTTGCAGCAAGACAGGGTACGGGTGCCGCCATCGGCAATGGACTGATTCCCGCTGCAGGTGCTTTCTTGCTTGCCTTAACCGCTTGGGCTTGGAACCGGGCACGCAAAACTAAGCAGCAGGCACAACCGGCTAACGGTGACTTCTTTGTTCCCAAGCAAAAAATGAGCATCCCAGCCACTCTGTATTTTACTAAATCTGCTATATTGACACCGCCAGTTACAGCGGCAGCCTTAATGGAATTGGTGCGGAAGAAAAATGTTGAACAGCTATTGGAAGAACAGTTCCGGCTGCTCGACCGCCATACTGAACACGATCATGAAGCAAGGTTGATCGAACTGCTTTTCGATAAGATCGGGGACGGGGAGCACTTTATGACTCAGGATTTAGAGAGCTATACGAAAAACGAACTGAACCACTCTTCCTACAATGACTCCATAGCCGCCTGGCAGCAAGGCGTCGCTGAAGAAGTAAAACAGCAGGATTTATACGGCAAGCATCCTGTGCTGCGCTGGACCACCGGTTTGATCGGTCTGGCATTGTTTGCAGCAACCATCTTTTTTGGCATTTTTAACTTGTTGCCCTTGATGTTCTTCTCCCTCATCATCGGTATTTGCTTTGTCGCTTTTTGTTTCTACTCGCCAATCACTTTTGAGGGACATGTCATACGGCAAGAATGGAAACAGCTGCGCATCGCCATGGAGAACTTGGACGCGTCGGAATGGAACCGATTGACTCAAGACGAGAAGATGCGCGCCTATGCCTATGTGCTGGGGACGGATGAAAAATCAGCAAACCGGAACACACAAAGCTTTACTAATGCCTATAGCCAGTCGGCATTCGCGGATATGGGCGTATTTTACAATCCGGTCTTATTGACAGGCATTTTCATTGCTGCCAATTCTACAACCAGTGCTTCAGCCAGTGGAACAGGCTCTATGCCGGCTGGCGGTGTTGGCGGCGGCGGTGGCGGCTCTGGTGCTTTTTAAAGGTTTTATCAAAACGGCTGAGAAAATTCTCAGCCGTTTTTGTTTTGTCTTCCATATCTTAGGGAAGAGAAAGAAGACCTAATTTTTTGGCATATGGAGGAACATTACATGATAACAACCAACTCAGCTTTATTGACGAAAGAAGATTTCAAAACGCGGACGGATTTGCCGGAATGGCTGCTGGCCGAATACAAGACTTTTCATGAAACTGTAACCGATAAGACTTTTCCTTGTTATTTTGGCATGAGCGGTGAGTTGAAAGGCGAACTGCGCTATGCTTACATCACACAAGAAGACTGGAGCAATTTGCCTGCAGCTGTGGAATCGTTCCTTACTCTGTTTAACGACCCGAAACATAAAAGGCACGGATTGTTTTTATTTGTAGAACCTTTCAAAGAGGAAGGCTCGCTTGATACATACCGGAAACAGTTCTGGGACATTCTTCAATACTTGCATGATGAAGATGAAATGGAATGGCCGAAAGATGCTCCGAGGGATCCCGATCATTACTTATGGGATTTCACCTTCCAAGGCGAACCCATCTTCATATTCGGCAATACACCGGCTTATAAGCAGCGGAAAACACGTGACCTTGGCAACGCCATGGTTCTCGGTTTCCAGCCTCGCCGTATTTTCGAAGGATTAAAAGGAACTGAAAAAGGCGGTGTCATGTCGCGTGAAAAGGTGCGTCAACGTGTGGAATCTTGGGACCACCTTCCCACACATCCGGATATCAGCCACTTTGGCGATCCGGACCATAACGAATGGAAACAATTCTTCATCGGAGATGACAGTGAACCGATTCAGGGCAAATGCCCATTTACGCATAAAGAAATGAAATGACGGCAGACTCTGCTTAGGCTATAGAATCAACGGCTGAAACAATTGCTGATATGTCCGTACCGCTTAATAAATAACGGAAAAAAGCAGCGCAGGCACGAATGCCAGCACTGCTTTTTCATTGCGGTTTAATGATGTTAAGGGTTAGGGTAAGGCTATAAGGACAGGAATAAAAGGAATTCCACCTTGTATTGGCGTCTTCTTGAGAAAACCGTTTAACCTGTCGTATTTCGCTTGAACAGGCAAACTTCCCTGTTGACATTAAATGCTTCATCCTGCCCTAATGTTATTCGATCAAAAAGTCTTTTAATGGTCTCTTGGCCTAAGTTAGCCAGGTCATCAGCTGAGCCGACAGAAGTTAAGCTTAGCACAGAATGCTGTCCAATTTCAGAGTTGCCTATGCCAATAATGCTAATGTCTTTTGGAATCTGATACCCAGCCTCTTTGTAAAAATCCATTAATTGAATGGCTATTTCATCAGTGGCTGCAACAATGGCAGTTGGCTTCTTTTTCAGCTCTTGAAGGCTGTTGAATGCCTCCTGTAGAGAAGATTTGTCCGTGTCGGCGATTACAAGACGTTTCTTACGGATTTTGCTCCCCGCTTCTTGCAGTGCATAGATAAATCCAGTGAAACGTTCCTTGTAAGTTGGATTGTCTAATTTCCCGCCTACCCATGCAATTTCTTCATGCTCACCAGCCAGAAGATAACTTGTTGCCAAATATCCGGCCTCTTCATTATTCAATCCAATTGAATGCTGGCTATTCTTATAACTGGAGTTCATTAAAATGAATGGAATATTCGAATGAATTAATTTTTCATGAATAGAATCATTCAACAAAACAGAAGCGACAACCAGTCCATCTGCTTTGCTTGCAAGCGCTATATTATAAGCATCCATTGAATTTTCTCCAACAAAATGGACATTGACGTGATAACCGCGTTCTTTTGCATAGCTAATTATGGCCGGAGCCGCTCCTATAAAAATCGGGTCATCCACTGCCCCAGCAATAAGGCTGATTGTTTTGGTTTTAGTAATTGGGGGTCTGGCTTCTTCTTTCGCATCTGCTGAATAGTTTAATTCATTTACTGCTGCCATAACTTTATTGTATGTCTCTTTCTTCACTTGATCCGGTTTATTCAATACTCGTGAGACGGTCGTCTGTGAAACACCTGCATGTTTTGCAACGTCTGTAGTAGATACCATATTCCTCACCCTGCTTTCTTTTTTATGTAACTCAATACAATCCAGTCATTTGCATTTGCGATTCATCTTTTTCTACAAATTAACTATACCACGCAGAGTTGGATTACACACAATTAATTCCTAGTCATGAATAATAATTTTTCCATTTTTGATTTAATGTTTTTTAAAACCGAAAGGACTGAATGAATAAAATGAATAAAGAAAAATACTTGAAACGTTTTAAAGCTTCGCCCCATCAGGAAAACTACCTACAAAACTTGGCAGATCTTCAGTCTTTGCATATGCAGAATATACCTTTTGAAAATCTGGATGTTATCCGGCACACTCCAATTTATTTGAATCTGGAGAGTATTTATGAAAAAATTGTCAACCAGCACCGAGGTGGATATTGTTATGAATTAAATGGCTTATTCCACTGGCTCCTGAATCAATTAGGGTTCGATGCAAAACTGATATCTGCAACTGTTCAAAAGCCTGATGGCACTTGGTCAAAAGCCGATACGCATGCGGCTATTTTGGTGGAGCTTGATACACTTTATCTCGTAGATGCCGGTTTTGGGGATTCGACCATCAGTCCGATCCCTCTTGGCGGCGAGCGCCACACAGACCATAGCGGAACTTACCGAGTCGAGAAAGTAGACGAAGTCTTTTATGATTTGGTCAGAGAAAAAGACGATAAGGAACAGGTGCTGTACAGATTTTCTTCAGAACAAAAACAATTGGCTGATTTCCACGAAGGCTGTATCTTTAACCAAGTCTCCAAAGATTCTCCTTTCACTCATGATGATCTGGTCACACGCGCTACAACGACCGGACGGATCACGTTGTCCGGCAGTCAGTTGACGCGCTCAGAAAATGGAGAAAAGAAAAGAACCGATTTGTCTCCTGCAGAAAAAAGAAAAGTGCTGAAGGAAGAATTCGGAATTGATCAAGACGTCTTGGAAGAACAGATGCAATAAATGATTGCTCATGAAAGACAAAACCCCCGGCTTTTTTCAAAGCTGGGGGTTTTGCAATATTTATTCAAATGCTTCCGGGTAGACAGTTTTTGCCACTAACTCGACAGCTTCACCGATTCTCGGTCCAGGCCGTGACGTAATATCAGAATCCAAGAAAAATACCTGGTCATTCTTAATCGCTTCCATGTCGCTCCACCCTTCACGGGCTTTGATTTCGTCAATTGGATTTTCGACGTAAGAAACAGTGGTTGCAATGATTTCCGGATTCCGTTGAATGACTTCCTCTTCAGAAATCTGCGGCCATCCTTCCATGTCTCCAAATAAATTCTCGACATGGGCATGGTTCAAAATTTCCTGCTGAAACGTATTCTGTCCGGTTGTGTAGATTTCAGGTGATGGGCTGATTTCCAAATACAATTGCTTTTTTTCTTCTGCCGACTCTACTTTTTCTTGGACGCCTTCGATTTGCTCTTGTATAGAGGCAATCAATTCTTCCCCTTTGTCTTCAAGTCCCATTACAGTCGAGATTTGCTCGATATCCCCATAGACATCCTCGAAAGATGTGGCTGACTCTATGACAAATACTTGGATTCCTGCTGCTTCCAAGTCCTCATAACCGGTAGGCGCACCTGTAGAATAACCGATAACGACATCGGGCTCCATTTCAATGATGCGCTCTGCATTAAAGGTTACTGAATCGGAAACACGTTCCACTTCAGCTGCTTCTGCTGGATAATTATCATAGTCCGTAGCGCCAACGAGTTTATCACCAGCTCCAATAGCATACAGAATTTCCGTATTGCTCGGAATCAACGACACCACAGTAGCCGGAACTTCATCAAAGGTCAGTTCATTGTCTAAATCATCTGTTATGGCATAGCTAGTCTGTTCTTCAGATTCTGTCGCTGTTTCAGGCGAATCTGTTTCAGTTGGTTCAGTTGTGTCAGATTGGCATGCTCCAAGAGTTAGGGCAAATGCTCCGATGGATAGATACTTGAATAAAGTTATTTTCATTAGTTTTTGGCCACTTCTTTCTTTTTAGGTCTTGTTGGATAGGACTTGCTGACAAACGGTATTTCTTTTACATCATGATGCTGATTGACATAAACCGCCATTGTGAAGAGCACATTCGCTAAAAGGTGGGTATAATCAAACAGGATTTCCGGTACATCGCGTTCCAAACTCACTTTGTGCAAGGCTCTTACTGATTTCTTTGCTTCGCTGCGGCAAATATGCAGCGCACAAGCACCCTGTGCTCCCTGCGGCAACACAAAATGACCGATTTGATCTTTTGTGAAGTTCACATAATAATCATACATGCTACTAAGCTGATTTAAATCTTCTTCATCAATAGCCAATTTCCCGCGAACAGAACCATTCAGATGATAGGCCATCGGCTGAAGAATTTGGAGATCCCGTTGAACTGCTTCAACTTCCGTTGTCAGCGCCAGTGCTTCCCCGATGCGTGTAGTCAGTGAATCTGTCCTGATCTCAAAGTCCACAGTCGAAGCTGATTCACGCATGAACGGATAACAGAGATAACGCATGTCTTTCTTCATCTATTCACCTCACATATTTACTAATGAAAATCGCCGCAATGAACGCTCCGGTAAACAGCAAAAAACCGCCCTCAAAAGAGGGCGGCGCCATAGCTATTCAGAGACATACTTCAGCAGTCAAAAATAGAAACGTTGCCGTATGATCCCCTTATCTTCCGAAGAGTAAAAATACGTTCAAAAAAAGGTAGGTCTCCTGGCTTGTGCATCGGCTTACTCTAAGAACCTTCCCGTTCAGATAATGTTAGTCACCTAAACAGTGGCATTTTCTTATTTCATACGCACTTACAGTTGCGGAAACAGCCCCGGGATTTAACCGGGTTCCCTGTTATGCTGACGAATCAGCACCTTTTTTCTGCATGATTATTCATTTGTTTTCAGTGTAGCATATTTTGTGCGCCAAAAGACGTATGTATCATCTTTTATTCCTGGTTGGTCAGCAGTTTGACTTTTCTCGGTTCTGCGAAAACGATGCGCTTATGCCACCTTAAATAAGATGCATGCTCTAATGATACCGGCACCTTCAAGCTTTTTCGCAAACCGTATAATGGATACTGTTCTTCTGGTATGCGACTTGAGATGTGCAGTCTTCCTCCGCCAGTAAAAGCAATCAATCCTGCCGAATACATAGCTGAATGATTGGCGCAAAGCAGGATGCCATTAAAAGGGTCCAACCGTTCAGCATCCGAGCTGTCTTTCCAAGGTTTGGCATGGGTTGCCTTTAAGACGTCTTCGATTGCAATGCCGCAAAGCGGACATTCCCCATTCCAGAGCGGCAGTAAGCTTTCGCGAAATTGCTCCTTGCCTCTGCGCATTTTTGTTTTGATTTCCAGTTCAGCTTCAGCAATCAATCCGAGCAGCGGATTGTGTTCGGTTTTTTTGACTACTTCCATGGCGAGTTCCAGCTGCTCTACCTCTAAAGTAAAGATGTTTAATGAGCTGATCAGTTCCAAAAACTTCATCGCGAGCTCTTCATTACAGGGATACAAGTAACCTGAATTGCCGCTCGCGTCTTCTTGAAAAGCTGAATATTTCACTGGCAATAAAGGAAGAATTTCATGGAAATATTCTTTGATCGATAATGGATGCTCCAGTTCCCGGTAGACGGTGTGCGCGATAAAAGCCGCTTCTTGCCCTTGTTCAGCCTGACTTTTCGGTTTGTTGCCTTTATGGCAATCTTCCCTTACTCGACTGATTGCCACCAGCAGCCCTTTTACGTAATGGAAAACAATATCGCCTTTCTTCAACTCCTGCATCCGGTTCCAAGAATGCGGAACCATGCCTGATTTATCTATTTGCGGTGTCCAAAGCACTCCCGCATTGTGTTCTTCCTGATAAGTCTCTCCTTGCATAACTATAAAACTATTCATGAATTGCCTCCTAATGGTGGTGATGCCCAAGCTCTTTGATTTTATGTAAGACAGCAGATCTTTCGTATTTAAACACCTGTCTCTAGTTTAACCCAAATCCAAAGCTTTTGCCGGGGAAAAGAAAAGCGTAGGCAACCGTCTAGCCTTGATAAACGCTGGAAACCTTACTGGCTATGGCGTTTTTTTCCATTACCAATAAGGTTGAAGCAACGCGAGGGGCTGGCTGCCAGAGTCTGGACAAAAAGAAAAGCGGAAACGGCATTTAGGTTCAAAAGAAATAGCTATACTGGAGAATTAGCTTTCTTTGATTCACTGGCAAATCGTCTCGCATTCGAAAGTATTTGGCATCGCCTACCGATTCATCTTCAAACTTCTTCGATTGACTCTGTTCTACGAGGAGCAGTCGATTTGTACCATTGCCAGCAAAGGATGAAAATGATTGCCAGTTCGATTAAGTCACCACCATAATACATCACCATGCCTCCTGCTTCCGCCTGTTCCTGCGAAACACCAGCCGGTGGATTGGCATAGATAAATTTCGATAAAATTTTGTGTGCAGCGAGTGATGCAATAAGGACAATCGCCCGAAGCAAATAGCTTAGCCGATGAGCTGCCAAATCAATATAAATGATGGAAGCGGTATATAAGTAGCCTGCTAAAAATACATGCAGATGGATAAGGATATAAGCCAAAGTGGATTCATGCATCCATTGAAATGCGTTGGTCAAATACAGCACATATAATCCGCCGCTATTCAGAAATAAGGCCGTGACAGGGTGGCTCAGCAGTTGAAATGGCCTGCTTTTTAAAATGGCAGACAGTTTTCTGGCTGGTGCAATTGGCATTGTTCTCATTAACAGTGTCATAGGCATCGAAAGAAGCAGCAACAGTGGTGCCAGCATGCCCAAAAGCAAATGCGTCCACATATGGCCAACAAAATTTTTCTGCGCTGCATCCGCTAACGGACCCGTAAAAACGAAAGCGATTGTTAAAATGCCAAGGCTCCATAAAAAACAGCGATGCAATGGCCATGCTCGAAAGCGCAAACTCGTCAAGACGGCAGCTAAAGGATAGATGAGAAATGCCAGAAAGAGTACAACAACCGTTACCGCTTCCACCCCCGCCAATCCCGACTGCATATTATGGTCCACCGTGATTCCTCCCTCTTTACTGTGAACTATTTGTCAATTAACTTATCGCTGCATTCCCTTAATTTCTTCTACCCGATTCAACGCTTAGTATGTATGACTCTTTAACTCAATTAAAAAAGACAGTTGCTTTTACAAATAAGCAACTGTCTAACAGGAATTGATTTTTTAGATTATACATTAACGGTTTCGGGTTTTTCTTCGGCTGCAAAAGCAGTAACCCGATTTCTTCCGTTCCGCTTCGATTGGTAAAGTGCCTGATCCGCTTCGTCAATAAGCTGATCCAAGGTTTTCTTCGATGAGTTAAGGCTAATTCCCATTGATACGGTAAGTTTGCCTTCAGGCTGCAGCTCTTCGCCTTCAAAATGGTGTTGTTCAATCTGGCGCCGAACTTTCTCGACAATCTTCAAAGCTTCCTGATCATCAAAAGGATCCGTGATGCAGAAGATGAACTCCTCTCCCCCATAACGCGCTACGTAATCTTTTTTCCTGGTATGATCTCGGAGCAGCTGCCCGATTGAGCGAAGCACAGCATCCCCTTTTTGATGTCCATGAGTATCGTTGTAGGTCTTGAAATAATCCACATCGAGCATGACGACCGCCACCGGCACATACTGTGCGAGCAAAGTTTGCGCCTTATTCCTGAAAAAACGCATATTCGGCAGTTGCGTCATGGGATCCTGGTTCGAATAAAATTCAAGTTCTTTGCGTACTAGAATATGATGATTCTCACCATTCGCGATCAAGCCCATTGCCAGAACAGCTAGTCCTGCAAAAAGGAACATAGAAAGCGTGATGAACAGGGTTGCAGGTGTAGTTGTGTACATCCAAATAGATTTTATAACTTCATAGACAAGCATTCCGATCATCATTCTTTTTATGTCCAATAAAGCAAAAAACTTATTGATTGTGCTTTTATTACGGAACAGGCTGCCTATAATAACGGGTAAGACCACTGTCTGCAAAATACCTTGAACAACAGTTGGCCCACCTAAAGAATAGCGGTAGAAAGATGGAAAAACTGCAGACAGCACCCCTACTTTCCAGCCCCCGACATAAGAAATAAAATAAAGAGGCACTTCCCGTAAATCCAGTCTCATTCCTTCATAAAAAAAGGGATTGTACATGACAGAAAAGGTCAAAAAACTGATAAAAAGTACACTCAATGCCAAAAGGAGTTTGGATTCCCTCAAATCAGGAAATAATAATTCTTTGGCTTTTAAAGCAAGATAGAGCAATGCAATAATCAAAGCCATATTTTCAAGAAAGAAAAAAAGTAATGAATTCATTTATCCAACTCCTAATTAAATACCTTCCTTTAGTAGTTTACAATTTCTCCGACTAAAAATATAGACAAAATACAATATTATACAAACTAAAGGTAAATAAAAGCTAAACTTTTAAGGGAATTTTTAATTCCTGCCTCGTTGCAGTTTATCCATCGATAAAAGCACTTCAATTGCTGGAATGAACAGCAATTGAAGTGCTTTAACAATTACGCTTTCTAAAGAATTTTTGACATAAACAGTTCGTTGGCGTACGTGTTTGCAATATAAAGCGAATCCCGTTTCAGCCCTTCCACTTTAAAACCCATTTTTTTATATAAGGCAATTGCGGACGAATTATGTTCCAACACAGTCAATTCAATCCGGTGAAGATTCCTTGACTGAGCCCATTCTTCCAAAGCCAGAAATAATTTTGTTCCTCTTCCTTTTCCACGTTCCCCCTGCCGCACACCCATCGCCACATAAACAGAATGTTTTTTCCGTTTAATGTCTTCGTTGATCGCGAACAAATAGGCTGTTAACTGCTGTTGCTCTTCTGCCACTAACACAATCGAATTTTCTCCCATGGCCAAAAGCCGGATGTGCAGCTGCTCGGCAGTAGTTTTGCGTTCACCCGGCTCAAACAGCATAAAATTCGATTCTTCCACGTGTTTTATAAGAGCAGCGAGTTGACCGGCATCTGAGGGGACTGCTTTTCTAATAATCATAATATTCCTCCAGACATTTCTAATTAATTGTAAACGTTAAACGATTTCAGGTTCGACAATCTGCTCTTTTTTAGCCTTTCGGATAAATAGTCCCGTATAGACTAGAAGTGTACCGATCATCAGCAACACGCCGATATAGACGGACATCATAGTAGGGATAAGAAAGGCACCGATAATAATAGTCGACCTAGCCAGCAGATCTGCTCCACTGAAAGAGATATTGGAGAAAGCGGAATATGAGCCCCGCTTGTCTTCCGGTATCATATTCGCCATTTCGGCATTGCGGACAGGTGAATAAACCAATTCGCCGATGGTTCCGATAAAATTAAACAACAACAAGAGATACCAGCTGTTCGCTGAAGTAATCGTGACATACCCAACACTGTAAAGCAATAAGCCAGTCAGCAGTACATGCTGCTTCGAGAAACGATCTGTAAATTTATTGACCATAAATGTCAGACAGACAACCAACAGCATATTTTGGATATTCAACAAACTCAACATTCGGACTCCTCCAACTTCAAAATCTGCAATACTGAATGTATCGAAGCTTTCAGCCAGCCGAACACCAATATAACTGTTTAAGGAAAATTCCGCAGAAAAGATGAACATGGAACCGATCACTACTTTAACGAAAGGGCGGTTCTTGAAAGCGACTTTGTAATTCTGCAGTAAATCGATGAGTACATTGTTATGCTTTTTTTTCAAAGTCTCTACGCGTTTGTCCATCAGCCAGAGCTGATAGGCGAACGGCAACCCGGCAGCCGTCACGGTCAGAAGAATGAACAGTTCCATTTGATGATTGAGGTATAGCAAACCGCCCAGTGCTGCTCCAATAGCCATCGACAGATTGACCATCCAATAATCGATGGCGTATATCGCCTTACGGTTTTCAGGTGTGGTTGAATCGATGATGATTGCGTGCATTGCTGGTCTTCCTAAACTGCTTGTGATGATAAAAACTACATAAGCCAGCGCGAACAGGCCAATCCATTTATCAATTGGCAAAAGACTAACCGTCATCAGCAAGAACATCAGTGCACTCAAAGATGATGTCAGCACCAGCACTCTTTTGCGTGGAAAGCGATCGGAAATATAGCCACCAATCATATTGACAAAAAAACCGATGAAGACGGTGATGATCAGAAAACTTCCTGCCCAGACTTTGCTCATTTCTTGGGCAAAAAACAAAGCCATGAACGGCATGACAGCTGAAGCTACAGCCCGGTTAAAAAAAGAAGTAATTAAACGTACTTTGATATTTTGTGGATACTCTTTCCATTTCATCTTGTCAGCCTCCTTTGTCTTATGTATATTAAACTAGACGAAAGATACTAAAAATAGACAATTTTTAAAATCATGTCCACTTTTAGAGGAGGTTTCATGGAAAAGACTCTTTTAACTTTATGGCAGGCTGTACCTACGGGCAGCATCAAACAAAATCAGATTGCAGAAAGTCTCGGGCTGAGCAGCAAACAAACCACTCGCCATCTGCGCAGGTGGTCTGATGAAGGTTGGTTTACTTTTACGCCTGGCCGCGGCCGTGGCAATACTTCCCATCTCCACTGGCAGGTAAATGTGGAAGAAGTTTATGAACAGAAACTTGTGCAATTGATAGAAGAACAAGCAGTGGATGCTGCCAGTAAATTTCTCCTTTTCGACTGGTCATCCGAAGCCAAACAACGCTTACTTCATAAATTCCATTCCAGCTTCGGCTATGTGCAAAATAGTGGCAGCAAGATTGATAAATTAATTATTCCCAGAAGGTATCCGTTGATGACACTACACCCGTTAAAAGCAGCAGATATCCATAGCGCCAATATGGTCTCAAATGTTTACAGCCGTCTAGTGTCGGTCAATGAAAGCGGTCATGTATGTCCAGAATTAGCCCATAGCTGGGATCTGACATCCACAAATCTTCGGCTTTACTTGAGAAAAGAAGTTAAATTTCACGACGGCTCTTTTCTGACTGCAGAGGATGTGATCGATTGCTTGAACAAGATTCGGACGCATGATGACTATGCGGAGCTATGGAAACCAATCACTTCGATTGAGGCAGCAGCCCCTTATGTAGTTGAACTTTCTTTTCCTGACGGATGCAGCTATTGCCTGCAGATGCTCGGCATGATCAATGCCAGCATCTACAAAGAAGGCACCCGACACCCAATCGGTTCAGGCAGCTTTTACGTATCAGAAAACCATGAGCTGAAAACCATATTGACTGCATTCGATGATTTTTTTCTAGAACGCCCATTGTTGGACATGGTGGAATTTATCCAAGTACCTGAAGAATTTGACTTTGCGTATCGTTCTTCTGTAAATGGACCTAAGGATGAAACATTCCAAGTGGAAAGCGATTCCGGATTCGGTGTGGTAATTCTCAATGCATTCCGGGATTCTCCCATCAACCGACAAGAAGTACGCGATTATGTGCATTATGCCATCGCTAAGCATCGGCATAAAATTGGAGAGTATCACTCGCGTGCCAAGCCCAACCATCAGAGCTGTCTGATCGGCAAGGAACAATCGTATTCAACGCCGCTTCCGGAACCGCCCCGTATTGAACAGCCCTTGATCATCAAGGCAGCAAACTATACGAACGGAGCAACCCGCTGGTTAAAAGACGCCTTGGAAAGTGAAGGCATTCCTGTCGAAATCCAGTGGCTTTCTTTCCGGGATAAACTGATGGATACGAAAACAGATCAAAAAGCAGATCTATTTATTCACGGAGAAGTTTTTGAAATGAATCAGAATTTCTCATTCTTTTATTTCCTTTCAAATGGCTATTCTCCATTGGCAGCCATCATGAAATCCCAATCGCGATTTGTTGACTATATGCGACAGTATTCCAATACGCCCTTTGAAAATTGGACTGAACTGAATTTGAAAATGGAACGGGATTTAATCGAATCATCCATTATGCTTCCGTTGTATTATGAAAAACGACAGATCCCGTTTTCGGTCGACCTGATGAATATTTCCATCAGCCATTTCGGCTACGTCGACTTTTCCAGACTATGGGTACGTCCAGTCATATGAGCTCAATCGAAAAAAGGGATGCAGCGTAGAAGGCTGCATCCCTTTTTTGTGTTGGAGTCTAACTGTTGGCAGATACCAGTAGTGTAGATAATAAGCTAAGTTCTTCAGGGAATAGTGGGTTATATGGAGTGTAGATGAGTAGTGAAAATAAGGTATAAGCTCAAAGTCAGCACATTGAACAGGACAAGATTGAATTTTATATCGCCTTTTGCGCCGATTAAGGCCGCGACAATACCAAATCCACTGAGCACACAAGGCAAATGCTGGTTAAAACTTAACAGAAGTTCGAGCGGTTTGTTGAACCAATGAATTGCTGCCAATGTCAGGGGGAGCATGGTCAAAAGCAAGAGGCCTGCCGAGATGCAAGTTAAACATTTCCCATTCATAAGAACACCATCTTTTCTGTTTGCTGAAAATAAAAATCAGAAATTAACCAGGTTAGTTTTAATTAATTGCGTTTAAAGCAGCTGCAAGTCGTTGGGCGAATTCTTCTGGAAACTCACTCGATTCCATGTAAAGGCAATAAACATTCGGTTCCATGACCAGACGCTGGGAATAATTACTCGGAAGTGGAAGGCGGTGGCTGATGAAAGTTGATGAAAATACAGCCAACTCTTCCGGCAGCAGCAGGATTTCTGCTTTATTACGTGTTTTGCCTTGTTGATGGATGCCTTCAAATGATATTTCGCAATCCACTTTGAAAGAAAAACTAGAATCACCGGAATTCACCGTTAATTCTCGCATTTTTTTTATCAGAAAGATCATATCAATCATTTCCACTTCAGCATCTAAAGTATCCTTTAAAATAGCCATCATCTCTTTTATCGGGTCTGCCAGTATCATGTTCTTCATCCTCCCAACTCTTTGATGTGGAGTTTATAATAAAAAAATGATAAAAATTCATTTGAAATGACCGTCATTAAAATCCCTAAGAAGTCTTACCTCCTATTTTTTTTACTATTTAATTGAAATCTTTCTTGTCATGTAACACTATTAGACTACAGTCAATTATACAAGTTGTAAACAAATAAATATTAATTTAATATTTATATATCATTTACAAAGTGGAATTCGGTTCGGTTCCCTCGTTTTCAGATGGTAAGCTTTTATACTCATATACTTTTTATTCAATACATTATTTTCGATAACTGTTTACTTAATTGGTATATGGCACCTTTCTCTCTTTTAACTATTTAATAAAGTATTATTCATTTTAACTTTAAAAATTTTTTACTTATAATTTATTTATAGCAAAGAAAAAGAACCCTTTATGGGTTCCCAAGCGTCAATTGAAATTTTTGAAGCAAGTCTTTCAATGCAGGTCTTTTATTGCCCTCGCGTCCATTTACAGAGGAAGCTGTAATCAATGAATTCAATACAGCTTCTTCTGTAGCTTCACCTACAGCTCGAAAAGCTTCATCCATATCCTCTTCATGAATGTTTTCGACTGTCAGACATTGCTGCGGTTTTGTGTGGGGTATCTTGGTAGCCGTTGAGAATCCGAGGACGATCTCGCCGCTGCCGTTAGTAATGATCGAACCGGTCCGTGATAGTCCTGTAACCGCCCGTTTCAAAATACGGTTCAATTGACGTTCAGACAAAGGGATATCCGTAGCAACGACGACCATGACTGAACCTTTATCTTCCTCTTGATGGGATTGCAGAATCTTTTTCTTTAACTCTTTGCCGATCGGGTTGGCACTGATAGTCAAATCACTCAACATCCCGAAGTTCGACAGCACCAAAACCCCTATAGTGTACTGTCCATGCCCCAAATCAATGATGCGGGAAGCTGAACCGATTCCTCCTTTGAGCGAGTAGCACAACATGCCTCTGCCCGCTCCGACAGCACCTTCTTCAAACTCCACTTCCGCATGATCCAGTGCCTGCCGGACATGCTCTTCTTTGACAAACCTGGCACGGACATCATTGAGAAACATGTCATTGCATTCACCGATTATGGGATTAACCGTGCCTGTTGTACTTCCGATTTCCGGGTTTTTTTCCAACATATAATCGATAACGGCATTAGCTGCCGTTCCAACGTTTAACGTATTGGTCAGAACAATTGGTGTTTCGAGCGTACCAAGTTCAGCCAATTGTATGGTTCCCATCGTTTTGCCGAAGCCATTGATGACATGGCTTGAAGCAATCAGCTTGTCTTGAAACACGTTCCCTTGATGCGGTAAAATGGCGGTTACCCCAGTCTGCATATCCCCTCCGCTCAATGTGACATGCCCCACTGTAACACCGGACACATCCGTTATGGCGTTTAGCGATCCAGGCTTCATCTTACCGACTGTGACGCCATAGTCCCGAATTCTTTTTTGATTAAACAAATGCCCACCCCTTTCAACCAATATCGCGGCTCATCGAAACGCATTCCTTTTTATAACTTCTTCACTATCATACAGTCAGTACATCCATCATTGAAAGACATTCTTCAGAATTTTTCATTATTCCTATTTTTCGAGGCAATAGCCTAAATTGTTCAATAGGTTTGTATACGTAATGTCCGTCGTAAACGTTGCTGTTTCAGAAGCAACAAAAAAGGCAGACTCGTTGATGAACGAGTTTGCCTTATTTGTGCGCTATTTACCTGTCAGTGCAGCTCAGTATCTTCAGACTCGGATACTTCTTCCAGTACCATATTAGCGTTGTCGTCTGTGCGGTCTCGTACGGCAATGTCTCCCAAAGATACAATGCCTAGCAGTTGGTCATTTTCGACAATTGGAAGTCGACGAATTTGATGTTCAGACATTAATTCAGCAGCGTCTTCTACAGCCATATCTTTTGTTCCAGTAATCATTTCAGAAGTCAGGATTTGTGATACCGGGCTATCCAAAGAAATTTGAGAAGCGATTCCGCGAATGACAATATCACGGTCCGTAACAATTCCCAGCAAACGCTTGCCATCACTGATCGGAATGGATCCTACATCGAGTTCCAGCATCTTGGATGCAATTTCTTGAATGGACATGTCAGGAGCGCATGTTTCCACTTCCGTTGTCCAGATGTCTGTAATCTTCATGAATAGTTCCTCCTCTGAATAATTTACCACTTATGCTCAGCCAGCTGACTCTATCCGGCGACTCTGCCCATTTGTCATCTCATCTTTCGCCAATCCTCCTCCCTTCTTTTCATCTACTATTCCTTATCCATTTCTCAAAAAATAAAACATGTTTTTAGTACAAAAAAATGAAAAATTCTCTTTTTCCCAGTTTAAATAGAACCTTTAATGGAAAAATAGTAGGCTCATATTTTCCAACCTCTCTTTTGCAGCTATGATAAAATGAAAACAAAATACTTGATCTATGAGGAATAGAAGGAGGTGCCAATTATCGCTTCATTAATTGTTTCAGTAGAATTTTTAGTACTGCTCGCAGTCAATATAGCAGTCGGAGCGGTTGGATTTATTCCAAGCGTTTTGGTAACAGCGCTTAACATTCAATCGTATGGTCTTTATGCAGCTGCTGCGTTAACATTTACGGGGGAAATAATTGGCGCCATACTCGGTTTCTATCTATACCGATTCGGATTTTCCAAAGCAAATCCAAAATGGCTGCACCATCCTTTTTGGCAAAAGTTCCAGCAGCAATCCGCAAAGCGCGTTTTTACGCTGGTCATTCTTCTTCGCCTGCTGCCATTTATTCCTTCAGGTTTCGTGACAGCGGGTGCTGCATTGACAAAAATCAGCGGCAAGCTGTTCTTAATAGCCAGCACAATCGGCAAATTTCCGGCTGTTTTGCTAGAGCTGGCCGCCGTCTATGGCATCATCCAAATTGTTCCGATAAGCATTCAGTATCTTCTATTTAGTGCCGTATTGATTGTATGCGTTGTTCTTTTGCTAAAAACCAAACAAGCAAAAACCCCTCAATCTGCGGATTGAGGGGTTTTCATTTATTTAATATACTTTGTCGCCGTTGAAAATGGAGTTTTTAACGATGACGTAATCCACATTGCGAATTGCCAACAGCTTGTCTCCTCCAGCATACGAAATTGCAGACTGCAAATCCTGTTCCATTTCCACTAATGTATCTTTTAACGAGCCTTTGTATTCCACAAACATTTTCTTGCCTTCGACGTTTTTCTTTTCACCTTTTTGGAACTCTGAGGCTGAACCGAAATATTCTTTCAGCAATTTGCCGTCCTGGTTAATGGTTTGTCCCGGTGACTCTTCGTGACCCGCAAATAGAGACCCAATCATAACCATCGATGCTCCAAAACGAACCGACTTTGCAATGTCGCCATGGGTACGGATACCACCGTCTGCGATTATTGGCTTGCTTGCAGCTTTAGCACACCAGCGAAGTGCCGCCAACTGCCAACCGCCTGTACCAAATCCGGTCTTGATTTTCGTGATACAAACTTTCCCTGGTCCGATGCCGACTTTAGTGGCATCTGCTCCAGCATGTTCCAATTCGCGCACAGCTTCTGGTGTTCCGACGTTTCCGGCAATCAGAAAACTGCCTGGAACCAATTTCTTTATGTGCTGAATCATTTCAATCACAGCATTTGAGTGGCCATGAGCGACGTCAATGGTGATGTATTCCGGCGTAATTTGTTCATCTGCCAGCTGCTGCACAAAATCATATTCCTCCGGCTTAACACCTACGCTGATTGAGGCAAAAAGTCCACGCTGCTGCATGTCTTTTGCAAACGCTAAACGCTTTTCAGGTTCAAATCTATGCATGATATAAAAATAATTGTTTTCTGCTAAAAATCCGGCAATCTTTTCATCTACGATTGTCTGCATATTGGCAGGCACAACAGGTAATTTGAAAGTGCGTCCGCCAAATTCAATCGACGTATCACATTCCGAACGACTGTTTACCACCGCTTTTGCAGGAACAAGTTGGATATCTTCGTAATCAAATACATTTTCCATAAATAACACCCCTATACACGAATGATATATCTCTATACCTTAATAAATGTTCGTCCATATGATAATGTACTTTATTTTTAAGAAGATGTCAAAGAACAAAAACATTCGCTTGCCAGCGCCAGGATTTTGCAGTGCCTCATGTGCTTATTGGGATTTCCCCTGTAATAAATTCAACTTTGGAATATACATCACTAGAAAAGCAGATCTGCCCAGACTAAACACGATGAAAGCCAGCCATAGTCCATGATTTTGCAAAAACGGGACGGCTCCCCAAAGAGCAAGTAAGAATACCCCCAATGCCAAAAGCATAGAATTTCTGATATGTGCTGTTTCAGTAGCACCTGTAAAAACGCCGTATAACACAATGCCAAAACTTGCGACTGAAGGATACAACAGCAGCCAGTCTCCATAAATTCCGCCTATTTCAATTACTTCCGGAATCGAAGTGAAGAATGAAAACAAGCGTTCACTGAAAAGCCAATAAATCACAGTCAGCAGCATTGAGGAATAAAAGGCCCATTGAAACGATAAATTAATCGTTTTTTTGAAAAGCCTGGAATCTTTCGAGCCAATTGCTTTTCCGGAAAGAATGCTTGAAGCATTTGAGAATCCATCATAAAAATAAGCCATTAAATAATGAATCTGCAGCAGGACCGCATTCGCTGCCAGTGTTTCCGTACCGAACGCTGCACTTTTATAAGTGAATAAGTTAATGACGGCCAATAGGCAAATTGTACGGATAAACAAGTCCTGATTGACAGCCATCATCTTCTTGATGGATGAACCATCGGTGACCAGGTTCATTGAAGGCATTTGGAACTGATAGGACGTTCCTTTCCAAACAATCAACAATCCTATCAGACAGGCAGTCACTTCGGCGATTAATGTGGCCGATGCGACTCCGGATACGCCCCATCCGAAACCAAAAACAAAAACCACATCCAGCAAGATATTCAAAAGGTTCATGAAAATTTGAATCATCACCGAAATTTTAATGCGCGACATGCCAATCAACCAGCCCATGATGACGTAATTGACCAAAGTAAACGGCACTCCCCAGATTCGGATGCTGAAATAGTTGGATGCCAAAGCAGATACATCATCAGCAGGATCAAGCAAAGTCAACGCGAGAAATTCAATCGGTTTCTGCAACAGGAAAAAACTGAACCCTACGATTAACGCAATGACCAATGGACGAATAAGCGCAAGTGTCCCTAATAAGGAATCGTTAGCTCCATTCGCCTGTGCAGCAAAACCGGATGTTCCAATCCGCAAGAAGCCGAAAAGCCAATACAAAGTATTGAAGATGACGGCCCCGATTGCAACCCCTCCAATAAAAGCGGGATCCGGCAATTGTCCTACGACTGCTGTATCAACAGCTCCAAGCAAAGGAGTGGTGATTGTTGAGATGGTCAACGGAATCGCCAAGGCAAGATATGTACGATGATTCATTTTGAAGCTCCTAACTATTAATTTGAGAAATCACTTCCATATGCCATATTAGCAAATATATTCAGGCAGTACAGAAATTATTCTTTAAAACATGGAAACCAGTTCTTTCGTGTAAGGATGCCGGTTTTGTGAAAAGATTTCATCGCTTCTGAAACCGTCAATAATGCGCCCTTCTTTCATCACCAGCATATCCTGGCTTAAAGAAGCAACGGCCGCTAAATCATGGGAAATAAATACGTAGGAAAGTGAAAATTGCTGGCGAAGTTTCTCCAGCAATTTTAACAAAGAAGCTTGGGATAGGACATCAAGACTGGAAGTCGGTTCATCCAAAACGACCACTTCCGGCTCGATGCTGATCGCTCGGCTGATTGTCACCCGCTGTTGTTGTCCGCCGCTCAGTTCATGAGGATAACGGTCTGCCAATTGGGCGGGAAGTTCAACTGCTTCCAGCAGTTGTTTAACATAAGCTTCTTTGCTCGTATAATTGAAATGCTGCAACTCTTTTTGGCTGCCGTATTGCTGGTAGGGATCCATCAGTGAATCTTTAATTTTCAATTTCGGGTTCAGTGAAGCGGAGGGGTTTTGAAAAACTGCCTGAATATTTTTCCTGAACGGATTGAGTTCTTTATTTTTTAGATTATGAAGCATGTGCCCGTTTAAGGAAATCTCTCCTGCATCTATTTTTTCAAGCTGTAGTAAACAGCGTGCCAGCGTGCTTTTCCCACAGCCGCTTTCTCCGATAATTCCGAGGCATTGGCCTTTTTCGAGTGAAAAGGAAACGTCTTTCAATACCTGTTTGCCGTTCGAAAAAGTCTTATCAACATTGCTGATCGTCATTAACCTCATTATCTATCCTCCTGTCTTGAAAATTCTCGTGCTTTTTTAAAACCGGAATTGCATCTACCAAAGATTGTGTATATGAGTGTTTCGGAAACTCGAGAATGGCGTGCTGATCTCCTTGCTCAATAATATGCCCTTCTGTCATGACGAGTATACGGTCTGCATACTTGCTTGCGTGGCGCAGATCATGTGTGATAAACAAAATGGCGCATCCCGTCTCTTTCTGCAGTTTTGCCAGCAACAGAAGAATGCGGAATGATGAAATACTGTCCAAAGCGGTAGTGGGTTCATCCGCAATTACTAAATCAGGTTTGAGCAGCAACGCTAACGCAATGGCAGCACGCTGCAGTTGTCCGCCGCTCAATTGAAAGGGGTAGCGGCTTGCTAAATCTTCAGCAAGCCCTACAGAAATTAATGCCTCTTGGGTATTCTTTATACGCTGTGCTTTTGTCACTCGAAGATGAGTCCGCTGATATTCATCAAAATGTTTTCCGATGGTCAAGAAAGGTGTAAATGAACTTTGATAATCCTGGAAAATATAAGCGATCTGTTTTCCTCGGATGGCCCTCATTTTCTTTGAGGACATGGCCAATATATTGTTACCGTTCAACTCAATAGTCCCAGTTGCTTGCAGATTCGGCTTCAGCAATTGTCCGATCGCGGATGCTGTCATGCTTTTTCCGCTTCCGCTCTGACCGACGATAGCGAGCCAATCCCCCGGATTTACTTCAAATGAGATTTCTTTGACGATTTTTTGATCTTTTGTTTCGACTGTCAGCTTGTCAACTTTCAGTAAACTCATGATTGCACTTCCTTCTTCACATCAAACTTGTCCCGCAAATAGTCACCCAGAACATTTGAAATCAGCACAACAGTAACAATGGCCAGACCTGGATAAACCATTAATGAAGGCATTGATTGAAAATAAGGGCGCGCATCATTCAGCATGGCTCCCCATTCAGGAGCTGGGGGTTGAGCGCCAAGCCCAATATAAGACAGAGACGAAATCAGCAAAATGATTTTCCCCATATCCAGGCTGGCGAGAACCAGTACATTTCCGATAATATGAGGAAAAAGATGTTTCCGGATGATTTTTCCGTCACTCAAGCCGTTGATTTTTGCCATTGCTATGTACTCTTTTTGACGCTCGCTCACTACTGTGCTTCTAACAAGTCGTGCATAGCTGACCCATTTCACAAAAATGATGGCCAGCAGTAAATTTTCAATGCCCGGTCCAAGCAGACCGCTCAAGACTATTGCGACAATGGTATCCGGAAAGGCCAGAAACGTGTCGGCAATCCGCATGAGGACCCGTTCCAACAGCCCACCCTTGTATCCAGCAATCAAACCAATTGGCAGGCCGATGGCTACCGCTGTCAGCAGCGCCAAAAATGCATATCCGACTGTCAGTTGGGCGCCAAGTAAAATTCGCGTCAGCACATCCCTGCCCAAATGATCCGTTCCAAATGGATGAGAAAGGCTCATCGGCAAAAGCCGCGAGCCTAAATCAACAAAATCTGAATCGTGTTTAAGAAAGAGGAAGGCATATGCGGTGAGCAAAGTCAGCAGACTGAGCAACATTGTCAAAAGGGCTGTCTTCCAATTTATTTTGCTGTAATTGATTGAAAAAACGCTCATCAATTTCCCTTCCTTTCCTTCAATCTGATTTCCGGATTTAAATACCGATAAGAGAGATCAACCAGACTGTTTACCACAAAAACGATGATGGCCATGATGAACAAATACCCTTGAATAACAGGATAGTCACGGCTTCTGATGGCTTCTACAACCATCTTGCCGATTCCCGGGTAAGCGAAAATCACTTCGATGACGACCACACCGCCGATCAAACTCCCTAAACTGACACCGAAAACAGTAATGACAGGAGGCAGTGCAGCTCGCAGCGCATGAGTAAAAAATATCCGAATTTCAGATAACCCTCTCGAACGAGCAGCTTTTATATAGTCATTGCTCAATGAATCGATTAAGCTGGAGCGCAGCAGACGCACATAAACACTTGTTATGGCAAGTCCTAATGTTACAGATGGCAGGATCATCGAAACGAAACCGTCTCTGCCCATCGTCGGAAGCACATTCAAACGGACGCCAAATAGATCAATCAATAATAGCCCAAGCCAGAAGCTTGGGACAGCGGCGCCGACCAATGAGACCCAGCGGCTGATTTGGTCAATCCAACTGCCGCGGTAAAGAGCAGCGAGCGAACCCAAAGGCAGGGCGATGAAAACCATAACAATCAGCGCTCCTGCAGTTAATTCCAAAGTTGCGGGAAGCCCGCTTAACAGCATTTCCAAAACAGGCTGATTGGTCAAATAGGAATTTCCGAAATCCAATTTCACAAAATCAACGAACCACTCGCCGTACTGGACCAGCAGCGGTTCGTTGAATCCCATGTCCTCCCGAAGCTCTTCCACTTGTGCTGCAGTCACTGACACATCATCGACCCGCAAAATGGACATTACAGGATCTCCGGGTGCCAGTCGTGCAAACAAGAAGCTGACAAAAGTAACCAATAACAGGAAAACCGCCACTTCGATAAATCTCGTCATTAAAATCCGTGCCATTTATTTCACATCCAGGTTATTGGTCAACATATAATACTCACTGCGAGTCGTCACCCAGTTCTCAACTTTATCGGCGTTGTAAGCTACCAAGGTATTGGGGTGAAGAATAAACGAATTATATACATTTTCGTCCACATACAAAGCAATTTTTTCAGCAATCACCGAGCGCGCTTCTTCTCCTACTGTTAAGTTCAATTCATCGATTAAAGCAGTCAACTGTTCATCATCAGCACCGCTGAAGTTTAAAGCTCCTTGTGGATGATAAGTTGCGTTCAAGTAATAGCCTGCATCTCCGCGCGGTGCTGTTAAATTACTGTAGGTAGTCAAATCCCAATCCCGGTTGGCTGCCATGTATTCCTCAGGCACTTCGATTTGCTGAATATCTACCGTAATTCCTAATTGCTTAGCATCTGATTGAAACACTTGGGCGATCAACGGCAAATCTGCACGGGCACTATAAGTCAGCATTTTCCAGACTAAAGGTTCGCCATCTTTTTGCATAATGCCATCTTTTACTTTATAACCTGCCTGTTCCAAAAGATTTTTGGCTTCTTCCAGTCCTGTCTGTTTTTCAGGGTAATCCGGTGCAAATGAAAAAGTCGAAGGAAATGGACCTTCTGCCACTTCTGCATGTCCTTTTAAAATGGTGTCTGAAATTAAATCACGGTTGATCAGTGCATCTACAGCTTTCCGAACGTGAATATCCTTCATGGATTCTCGCTCCAGGTTCATGGTCATCTGATGAACCCGGAAAGTGGATGTCGACTCGACTTTTAAGCCCGGAACGGATTCCAGGTTTTCCAGACTTTCAACTTCCGGCCGGAATGCAATGTCCGCATTTCCGGATTCGAGTGCAAGCGATCTGGCGTTGGCATCTTCATTAAATGAAAAGCGTGCTGCTTCCAATTTGGCAGCTCCGTCCCAGTAGCCATCGTAACGGATCAGATCCACTGCTGTTCCTGGAGTAAATGATTCGACGGCAAAAGGGCCGGTGCCGATTGGCCGGTTGATATAATCGGTTTCAGTGACATCAATAATTGAGGTATTGGGATGAACCAGTTCAGATGGAAATTCAGGGAACGGCATGGTGGTTCTAACCGTCAGCAACTGTCCGTCAGCTTCAATCGATTCAATCCGCAAGGCATTCTTGATCGCTACATTATCCTTCATCGCTCGTTCCAGTGAAGCTTTTACGGCTTTACCATCCATTGGATTGCCATTTTGGAACGTGACCCCTTCTCGTAATTGGATTGTCCAGTCTTGTCCATTTTCACTGTCCCAACTCTCTGCCAGCCATGGCTCAAGCGTCAGCGAATCGTCATTCAAATGCACCAAAGTCTCTGTAATTCCGGCACGCACTGGTACATAGCTGCTGTCCACATTGGGATCTAGCGACCGCGCCGCGAAATTGAACAGCAAGTTAAGTTCTTTGCGTCCTTCTTCTTGTGGTTCAGCTGTTCCCGAGCTACAGCCGGTCAATAATAAAGATAATGCTATAAATAGTAAGATAAATCCCTTCTTCAAAAAATCCACTCTCCTTCGTTTTATAAAAAGTAATTATTACGGTTTAACAAGCAAAAAAAATATACTTGCGCTGGTATTATTTGTAGAGCATACCTCCAGACATTAATTGCAATGCCTTGGCCTGCTCTTCCCCTTGTCTACTTGCCAATTTTTAATACTGAATAGATGAAAAAGCTTACTAGTTATTATGTATTTTTAAAACGTAAACATTACGTTTTAAATCATATCCTTTTAACAGTTTAAATGCAATCTCTTTTTTAACACTTTTGAGAATACATTTGAGCATACAGAGACAAATTTTATAATAAAAACAGCTTTCCTCCGATTTAAGAAGAAAGCTGGTGCTTTTGTTTTATACAATTCATCTCTTTGTTTTTAATTTATTGAGCTATAGTTCTTTATTCAATATTTTTACTTAATAATAAATTCATCATCTCTTAGTCTAGTGATTTTTGATTGACTCAAGGTTTCGAATTCTTTAATACGCTGTTCAATTGTTCTGCTTTTGGGGTCGAGAAATAGATCTTCCCTTTCATAATGGGGAAACAGTAGTTCTTCAATCATTCCTAAGGCGTTGAAGTTTTTCAGTTTTACTGTATTCATTTCAGGGGTGAAAAAATTTGCTATCTTAATATTTTCCCCTAAAACCATAGCGCCAGCACTTGCACCCACAAAGATAGTTTCTTGGTCTGCAAGTTCCTGAAAAATTTCGAAGCCCTCCCTTTTCTTTATCCAGTAGAGCAACTGAAAAGGGTTCCCACCATTAAGATAAATAACATCATACTGTTTGAGTGCTCTGGGATTATCAATCTCAAAATCAAAGAAATCGACTTGTGCTATACCCATATTCTCAAAATCCTTTTTTGTTTTAATTACATTCTTACTAAATTCTTTTTCCATTGATGCTGTAGTAATAATCACGGCTCTACTCATTGTTGCGGGATTTTGTAAAACCATCAAAAACTCCTTTTTAATTCGTTCAGTAGAAAAACCATTGGATGTAAGCAATATTTTATTCAAGTATATTCCCCTCTTTTCTTTTGTTTGATCTGAAAAACTGCCTATAGCCTATCTTGCACGCTGAGTACTTGGTTATGTATGAAACAAAAAAACAAAGACCTTGAAACTGTCTTTGCCTCTTCTGCTACTTTAAAAATCTCCTGGATATTCCTTGCTCAGCTTATCGGTAAGGTTCTTCAAGACGTATGAATTATAAATCCATTCATCCCGCAATAACTGGCGATATCCAGCCTTTGAATCCGGTGAATTGATTTTCTTGTATATGGTGACGAGATCTTCTTCATAAAAATAATATTCATTGTTCTGATTTGCTTTTTCTGCCTTTAAGGCAGCCTCCAACGATAACTGTGGATCAATCAGCAAATAAATTTCGGCAAGAAAAAACAGATCCTCAATTAGAAACTCTTCAGTCCCTTCTTCAATCTTTCTATTCAGTAAACCTGCAGCTTCCTCGAAATTCCCTTGATCCAGTTGCGCATCTACGAGAATCCATTCAGCGGCATCTATATCGTAGATGTCTCCCACTTTCTTTATTTCTGCTACTGTTTTTTGTACGCCTTCATACTCTTTCTTATCCAGCTGTTCATAAGCCAGGTCAAGCATCTCCATCATCTGATTTTGCTCCGCTATCATTTCTTCGAGAAAAAGGTCTTTATATTCTTCTATTTCCATATCAATCATCGCTTCCAGCTTTTTGTAGAACGCATCCGTTGACCGGGACTTCAACAATTCCGGAATGATGTCCTTCCCATGTGCCTCCACTAGAGATTGGACTGCCAAAAAACTTTGCGTATAAGGATCATAGACATCAGTCGCTGCGTTATCAAATTCCTGCTGGCTGTCAAGATCATGAAAATCGATTAATTCAACACTTTCCAGGTCATACCAGAAGTTGGATTCCTCTGCAAAATAATCAGCGATGCCTTCTTCAAACCAGGAAGGAATGCGTGTAATCGACAAGCCGTGCTGATTGGAAAAAAGATGGCTTTGGTAATGAGAGTATTCATGCACCAGAATCAGCTCCCAACTTTCATCCGTTGGTACGAGATGGATGCTTTTGTTGCCCAGATTGTAGTAACCTGCCACTTCTTCTGCGCCATAACCGGCTTCCAGTGAATCGTAATCCTCATGGAATTCGATCGTTAATCCACCTTCATCATTTGTGCCTAGAAATGAATTAAAAATTTCACGTTCCCGCTGAAGAACTTCATTCATCTTAGAAATTTCATCCTTATTCTTTTCAGAATAAAAATAGGTAACGCCATTTTTTTCAGTTTTTAATAGTTCAGCTTGGGAAGACACTTGAAAAAGAGTAGATGCAAACAGCCTGACTTTATCATTTTTAGACTGGTGTGGATCTCCCGTAGTGTAAACGACAAAAGAATTGATGACACCAACTAGAATGACCACAAAAGTTAACAGGATTGAATAAACCATCAATCCGACTGCTTCCCCAACATTCTGCAATTTCATAAATTTTAAACTGCCTTTGATGATTCCCATGATACTGGCAATAAAAAGAACCATACAGGTAATCAGGAACATCCCGGCTATCATGAATCCTCCAACTAGTCCTTGATTTAAAATTAGGAAATAAGCCAAATATGAAAATAATACAAGCGAAAAAATTCTTTTAAATATACTTTTCATTCGTACCCTCCGCTAATTTGATGTAAAAGAAGTACAGGAACACCCATATTACTACTCTGCATTAGCTAAAAATAGACCATTCAAAGTAATAAGTCCTTAATCTTTTCTATATATTAGCAGTTATCTGATCAAAAAACAGCTTTATATGGCAATTAATCTTTTCAGCTTTGTAAAATTTTTAGCAGAATGATTCCCACAAAAAAGAGACTGACCCTCAGCCTTTTTAAGACATTCAGGTCAGTCTCTTTAATTTTAAACCGTATTCATTCCGAAGTTACTGCTTGCGTGCACGCAATGCAAGAGTTGTTGTCAAACCTGCAAGCATTAGGCCAGCTAAGATCCATAGGTAAGGAATCGTACCTGAATCCGCTGTACCGCCCATACCTGTTGCAGGCATTTCAGATGGCATTTCCGTTGCACCGAATTCTTCTGGGAACTGGTCAACGATGGCTGCTGACAATCCAGCTGCCGGCATTGTCATATGTGCATACGCTTCACGAATCGAGCTGTACGCCGTCTCGTAATCGCCCGCTACGTAGGAATCAAATGCCGCCAGTAATTGTTCAACGTGTGCAGTTAATCCCTCTTCTAATGCATCAGCCGGAACGCGTCCTTCTGTTGCTGCATCTAGCAATGCTGCTTGTTCAACGATATAACTGTCCAAATCCGCTTTTGCTTGTTCTTGCGCTTCCGTATTGCCTTCACCAGTTGCTACGACGTAGTCCACAAAGTAGCCGATGTGCGAATTCCAAATTTCAGAAAATTGCGCTCCTGCTTCTTCTCCGTAGACAGAACCAACGGCTGCCGATAAATCATCCGCATTGGCCAGAAGTGCTGCAGACGCCTGTTCAAAGCTTTCCGCACCATCCGCACCGTCTTGCATCGCCATAGCTGCTAGTCCAGCATGCTCTGTAAATGTAGTGTTCAATGTAGCGCGAAGATCGATTGCTGGCGTATCCGGGTTAGTGTTATCGAATTTTTCTGGGAACTGGTCCGCAATGGCAATTGACAAGCTTTCAGCGAACATGCTCATGTGATGGATCGATTCACGTTCTCCAGTATAAGCTGCTTCAAAATCGCCTTCTACATACGCATCAAATGCTGTAAGCAATTGATCAACATGCATATTCAAGCCTTCCAATACTGCATCAGCTGGCAAACGGCCCTCCGTTGCTGTATCAAAGAAAGTCGCCTGTTCCTGTTTGTACTCTTCTAGTGAAGCAAGTGCTTGGTCTTTTGCTTCCTGGTTGTTTTCACCTGTTGCTACTACATAGTCTACAAAATAACCGATATGCGAATTCCAGATTTCAAGAAATGCCGCTCCGCCTTCTTCTCCGTAAACAGAAGTCACTGCTGCTGCAATGTCGTCAGAGTTGGCCAAAAGTGCCGCTGAAGCCTGATCAAAATCTTCTGCGCCATCCGCTCCTTTGCGCATTGTTTCAACAGCTAAAAATGCGTGCTCCGTCAATGCCGTGTCGAGTGTGATGCGCAATTCCGCTGCCGGAGTTGCCGTGCTGGATTCCATCGCAGACTCATTTGATGTTGAATGACTGCCGTGGCTGTCCGCCAGTGCGGCCGTCGGTACCAATAATGCAAGTGATAGTGGAAGTGCCAATAGACATTTGTTTAATTTCATATTAATCTCTCCTCTTTTTTTATAGTTTCATAGACATAACGGAGAGCGTTTTCATTTAGATCACTTTTTTTAAAATAAATAAATAAAAAAACTGACCGCATAAGCGGCCAGTTAAATTTCTGAGCTTAATACGACTTCACCTTCGGGCAATTCATTCCCTGTCTTAGGTTCAAGCGTAATAGCAATTGTGTCCCATTCATCCGAATTACTCTCTAGCTGATAATAGCTTGCTCCTTCGCCGTTCGGATTAGGTGAAAAAGCACCTGCCGGTATTGGCTTGCCGTCATTGATCAACCACACCTGATAAACTTGGGCAGCATCCAATTCAGCCAATTGATCTGCTTGTACGACAAGATTCACCGAACCTTCTTCTTCAAACATCGCCGCAGTTGCAGTGCCTGAAAATGTTTCAGTCGGCTGCAGTTCAACGGATTGGATCGCCGTTTCCTGAACAGCTTGCTGATCAGACAACTGCATGAAAGCATAGGCATTGCCTAATAGGGAAGCCAAAAGCACAGCCGCAATTAGCGGTTTCCACATTTGTTGTGCTTTGCTGCTCTTCTTGCGCAGCGGTATTGGAGACATCGCTGGATTTAAAGCAGAAGCCGGAGTATCATGTTCGTGTTCTTCTTCAAAAACATTGGACAGAATTCGCGCCTTCATACCTGCTGGCGGTTCCACCGGATCTGCAAGATAAGGGAGCTCGCCTGTCGCTTCTACTATTTCCTGGCATTCTGTACATGTTTCCATATGTTTTTCAAACTGCTGGATTTCGTTTGCCGATAGCGTTCCGTTTAGATAATCTATTAAACGGTCACAATCCATGTTAGTCATCATAAGCCCCCCTTTCCTGCATTCCGTGCAGTGATATTTTTAATTTTTTTAATGCCAGCCGGATTCGGCTCTTCACAGTCCCAAGTGGAATATCGCACATATCCGCAATCGTTTCATGTGTATGTCCTTTAAAATAGAACAAATCGATCATCTTTTGCTGTTCAGCTGATAAGCGTTGAACTGCTGTTTCAATTTGCCCTTTCTTTTCCTGCCATTCTACTTGTTGATCAACAGGTGCATCATTGCTGCTCATCTGAGCGGCCTCTTCAATGGGCACGGTCGGTTTTTTGTGTTTTCGTATCAAGTCAATCGCTGTATTCTGTGCCATTCTGAAAAGCCAAGATGTAAATTTCCCTTTGCTTTCATCGTAAACCCCTTTACCGCGCCAGATTTTAATGAATACTTCCTGCAACGCTTCCTCAGCCAGTTCACGGTCTTCCAGCATCTTATATAGAAAAGAAAATAGGATTTTTTCGTAGCGGTCGTATAATTGCTCAAGCGCGGCTTTATCTTGCTCGTTTATCCGCATATATAAACTTGTATCGGTACTTTTTTCCATCCCCTGTCTCCTTTTTTACATATTTCGTATTTCTACCATACTATACTTCCCGCTACAGGAAAATCTTTTCTTTTGTCAAGTCCATTGCCTACAGAAGGATTCATTGTCACATGGATTCTGCTCTTTTTACTATATTAGGCCATAAAAAATTATTTTTGCTCAATTTTCGATGCAGCAGAAGCAAAATAGCTTAGGCAATATTCGTTTCAAATGCTTATTCATTTTAATGCCTCGTATAAATATAAATAGAAGTAAAATATTCGCTCTTCCACATTACCAAAGAAAATATGGAAACAGCCATTATTTAACGCTTCTTACCTATAAAACGCATGAAGCGAGCTTTTAGTTCACTTTTTCTTGAAAATGGGAATACATCTATAAAAAGAAAAAAACGATGGGAGGAATCAGTATGATTTACAACATTACTGCTGCTACCGGTAATCTTGGCGTTAAAATTGTTGAAGAAGCGTTAAAATATATTCCCCCAAAAAATTTAGTGCTGACGGTACGTAACCCTGATAAAGCTGCACAGTTTCAAGAGAAAGGCGTACAAATTAAACAGGCAAACTACCGCTCTGAAAAAGCATTGGCAGCAGCATTTGACGGCACGGATGTCCTGATCTATATTCCGAGTTTGACTTTTCCAAGTGTCGCCCGCATTATGGAATTTGAAAATGCTATTGTCGCGGCTGAGAACATGGGCATTAAACAATTTATCTTTATTGGCTTCATGGCTGATCACGGCAATAATCCTTTTAAAATGAGCCCTTTTTTCGGTTATGTCCAGCGCCGCCTAGCATCCGGAAACGTTCCCTATACGTATATACGGAATGGCATGTACTCCGACCCATTGCCGCCTTACCTCGCAGAACTAGCCAAGCGGGGACAACTGCTTTACCCAGTGGCAGATCAGCGGATTTCTTTTATTTCCAGAAAGGATTTGGCAAAAGCCATCATGCAAATTGCACTTAGAGAAGATTTACACAATAGCGAGTACACGTTGACTGGCCCAAAATCCTGGTCAATGAATGAGCTTGCTGAATTATTGAGTGACATTAGCAGAACACCGATTATTTATGAACCTCTCAGCAATCAGCAATTTGCTGAGCTTTACGATGAACCAAAAGGCTTTGGGCCTATACTCGTCTCATTATATGAGGCTGCTGCAATGGGGTTAATGGCGGAAGTGACAGAGGATTTCGAACGCATTACAGGAGAAAAAGCTGAAGACCTATCAACTTATATTAAACGGGAATACCAGAAGCTTCTCTGATTCCAGCAAAAAGACCGAATAGCCATATTGGCTTATTCGGTCTTTTTCGGTACATTTTTTAGAGTTACTCAATCAGAATCTGATGACCTTCCTCTTTTTTCTTATCCTCTTTAGATTTAGGAACCTGCAGCGTTAGTACTCCATCTTTAAATGATCCGGAAATATCATTTTGTTCCACTTCCCCAACATAGAAGCTGCGCTTGAATGAACCATAGGAACGCTCTTTCCGGATATAATGGCCATCGTTTTCTGTCACTTCTTTGTTTTCTTCTTTCTTGCCTTGGAGCTGAAGATAGCCGTCTTTGTATTCCACTGAAATGTCCTCTTTTGAAAATCCAGGAAGGTCCACTTCTACTTCATAATGATCGTCGGCGTCTTTGATATCTACTGAAGGATAATTAGCTTCTTTAAAGAAACGGTCAAAAACGTCCATCTCAAAGTTGCTATTAAAAAGGCTCGGGAAAAAATCATCCCGTTTTCTTGGTAAAAGTCTCATTTTTCAAACTCTCCTTTCAGATTTCTCCGCAGTAGAATTTCAATTAACTTCTTCCCAGAAATCCGCTGTACATTAAATCATACAACCGATGCCTTTTCTTACACTGCCTATCCCTCCCTCAACTTCTGATTAAAGAAGTGTAAGCAAACACTCTTTCTAATAATAATTATAGAAATTAATAATACTTTGTCAAACGGGAAATCTTGTAGTTGCCGATAATTTGATACTAGTTTGCACCTCTAGTCGGGCAGGGAGTTATAGGGCATTGGTGCATTCAATGGTTAAAAATAAACCGCCATAATTAGAAGTTACTTTCTGTATATTCAAGCCTGATTGTTCTACCAGACCTAGGGTATTCCGATTCAAATGGCATCCGTCACAAAGCCTTCTCCAGATCGGCGTCAAAGCTTCCTGAGTTTGCCCTAAAATTTTCCGGTCCATTTTAACATGTTCAAACAATAGAATTTTTGCCCCTGGTCTGCTGACTCTGCGAATTTCCTGTATGGCCCGGATAGGATCCGGAATGGTGCAAAATACCAAAGTTGCCACAACCGAGTCAAAAGTATTATCTGGAAAGGGAAGCTCTTCCGCTATCGCCTGATACGTAAAAATCGGTATAGGAGATTTTTTAATCCGTTTAGCTGCCTGTTTACCCATCGCAGGATTTGGTTCAATGGCATCGACCCGATCGACATTTCTATAATAGCGAAAGTTTGCACCGGTACCAAAACCAATCTCCAACACCCTGCCTTGGGCTCTGCGGATAAGATCGGCGCGAATTTTCTCAAAATGTGTTTTTTCCACTGGCTTCATCGCTGCATCATATATTCGGGGAAACCACCCAGCCAATTACCTCAGCTCCTATCCTTTATTGCTTTCTAGTTTTAAATTCGACTTTTCTACCCTAATTTCCTTGTTACTGCCTGAATACCCGGTCCAGACAGCAGCTTCTAGTACATAGCTACTTCTTGATAATTATGAAAAAATGTTCGCTGGAACTAGCACCAATAAGCTTGTCAAACAAAAAAGACGGCACCTCAACTTACGAGGTGGCCGTCTTAACTAATGGTTATTTTTTGGTATTGTCTACAAATGGCCCATATTCTCTGCGCTGCTGTTGAACAGAAAGCCATTTTAAAGTAGTAAACTCTTCAAGCACCCATTCGCCGTTAAAGCGGCCGAGACCTGAATCTTTTTCGCCTCCAAATGGCATATGCGCCTCGTCATTGACCGGTTGATCATTGACGTGAATCATTCCCGTATGGATTTGGTGTGCAATATTCGTACCGTGCTCGATATTCGCTGAATGCACTGCACCGCTCAAACCAAATGGATAAGCATTCGCCATTTCAATTACTTCTTCATCGCTTTCGAAAGGAATCAAAATCGCTACGGGTCCAAAGATTTCATTTTCAGCAAGCGGCATATCATTGGAAACCCCAGTCAGAACAGTCGGTTCCAGTACATTGCCTTCGGCATTACCGCCCAGTCTTACCTTTGCACCTTGTTCGACACTTGCATCGATATCTTTGAGAATCCGGTCAACTTGATCACGGTTGATCAGCGGTCCTACCTGGGTATCCTGTTCGGCAGGGTTGCCGAACTTCATTTTTCCAGCACGGGTGATAAACTGCTCTGCGAACTCATCGTAAATGTCTTTGTGGACAAAAATACGATTGATGGCCATACAGATTTGCCCCTGGTGATAAAATTTACCGAACAATGCAGAGTCCACAGCCTGATCTACATTGGCATCCTCCAGTACGATAAAGTTATTATTGCCACCCAGTTCCAATGCTGTTTTTTTCAATGCGCCACCGGCCAACTCACCGATTCGTTTTCCAACTGGTGTTGACCCGGTAAACGAAATCAACCGCGGCGTTGGATGTGTGACAATATCATCACCGATTTCAGATCCTCTTCCGACCACTACGTTAAGTAGCCCCTTCGGTAATCCCGCAGCTTCAAAAATGCTTGCAAACAAAAGTCCACCAGTTACCGGTGTATCGGTTGCAGGCTTAATGACCACGGCATTGCCTGTTGCAAGTGCCGGTGCAATGGAACGAATGGCCAAGTGCAACGGAAAGTTCCAAGGGCTGATGATGCCGATGACACCAAGTGAATTCCGATATACACGGTTTTCTTTGCCTGCTTGCTGAGAGGGAAGAATCTTTCCCTCCATTCGGTAAGGAAAAGTAGCCGCCTCTTTCAAAATATTGATCGATGCACCAAACTCGACGGTCGCTTTAATGACAGTACTGCCCGCTTCTTTTACAAGCCATTCGATGATCAATTCTTTGTTTTCCTGCATAACTTCCAGCGCTTTCTCAATCACTGCCCGCTTGGTCTGAGGCAATTCTTTTGCCCACAAGACTTGCGCTTCAGCTGCCGCTTTATAGGCAGCATCCAAATCACCTTTATCTGCCGCCTGAGTCGTAACAAGTTCTTCTCCGGTAAACGGATTGGTATTTTTCATCTGGCTGTCGCTTGAACCTGAGATCCACTCACCATTTATATAAATCTTTGAAAAATCGGTCTTCATTTAGATCGTCTCCATTCTTGTTTTTTGTTTACGGCTGTTGTCTTGGACGAATCAAAATCTCATTGACATCCACATGTGCCGGTTGTTCTACTGAATAAGCAATTGCATTTGCAATATCCTGTGCTTCGAGCACTTTCATCGATCCACCTTTTTTCATAGCATCCAGTAAATCCTCATCTGTAATGGTATCAGTAAGTTCTGTCTGTACAGCACCCGGCGAAACAATGGTTACACGGATTTCATGCGATGGATCAATTTCCTGGCGCAATCCTTCTGAAATAGCACGGACAGCAAATTTTGTGCCGCTGTAAACTGCGCTTCCTTTAAATATACTGTGGCCTGCAACTGAAGAAATATTGAGAATGTGGCCGAATTTCTGCTTCTCCATAATTGGCAGAACAGCAGCAATTCCATAAAGGACTCCCTTGATATTCACATCGACCATTCTGTCCCATTCATCCACTTTCAATTTGTTCATAAATGACAGGGGCATTAAGCCAGCATTGTTTACAAGCACATCAATCTTCCCATTTTTTTCAAGAGCAGCTTCCGCCAATTCCTTCATCTCTTCTGAAGAAGTCACGTCGGTCACTTTGTATTCCGCCGTGCCTCCTGCAGCTTCAATTTCTTCTTTTAATTCCTTTAACCGGTCTTCTCGTCTTGCCGCTAGGACAACATGGTAACCTTTATCAGCTAGTTCTTTAGCGGTTGCCTGACCTATTCCGCTGCTTGCTCCTGTAATGATTGCAGTTTTATCCAATGTCATATTTTTCCCTCTCCAATCTTTTACTTTAGACGTTTTTTCATGAAACAGTCTAATATTATTTACGTCTTATCTCTTTACCCAATCGTCCTCTTAAGTTAAACAAAACTGCTTCAAAAATAGGCATCAATAGCTTACTTTCTTATGTTATAATTTTCACAAAGATGGAGGTGTTTTTATGCGAAAAATCTCACCAGAGGAACGGCAGCTCATGCGGAGATCCTATGCTGAAAAAATCGTGGAGACGGTCCGGAAAAAGGGCTTCATAACTTTGACGATTCAAGATTTGGCTCACTTAATGGGAATCAGCAGAGCCTCTCTGTATAATTTTTTTGCTTCCAAAGAAGACATCATCCTTGAGGTTACCGAAATTTACATTGACTATTTAAAAAGAACCAATGATTTTATCAGCAATCCCCGCTATCCATATAGCCAGCGAATGCCAACCGTCTTTGAACAAGCTGCTTTTTCAGCGGTCTATGCTTCAGAGATCTATTTGCATGAATTGAAAATGACTTGCCCTTCCTTGTATGAACGTAAAAAACAATTAGCAGACGAACGAATTTTGACTCTCCAAACTTTTTATGAAAACGGCATCATTGACGGAGATTTCAACCTCCTTAATCCTGCGTTAATAATTGCGCAAGACGATGCCGCTTTACGAAAAATCCTGAACTCCAACTTTTTAGCCGAAAAAGGGATGTCCTTGGAAGACAGCATGTACGGCTATTACAAAATAATGAAATACCGCACCTTTGCTCCTGCTTTATTGAAAACAAGCAAAGATCCATATATTGACAAAGTCGTTGGTGTTATTGTAGGACAGCTCAATAAAAAGTAATATTATTTAGTCGGTGCCGGAAGAAGCAAGAGCATTTTTTGAGCCTAATTTCCCCCTTAATAAGCTTTGTCACAAATCTGTGACAAAGCTTATTTTCTTCTAACAATAGAGGAACAATTTGGTTTCAATTATTAAACGGCTGGGAATAGAATTAGACAAGTACCAGGAGTTTATAACACCCGAAAAAATAGTTTCAAAATTCTGAACAATAGAATATAATTAACAGCAACTACCGAAAAAAGGAGATGGTTAATATGAACTTAGACTCAATAAAAGGCTCCAGCATGATTGTAAAAATGGCACGCATTCTAATGGAAGAAGGTTGGTTATTTACCCCAAACGAGTTTGACATCATTGTTAAAGCGGAACATAAAGAAACTGGAGAAGCCATCTCTTTTCATTCAATCGGAAACCTGAAAAGATGGATGTATGAAAAAGCATTAAGCTATTAAACATTACTTTGAAACAAATAAACCTAGCTGGCGTTAATGCCAGCTAGGTTTATTTTATGTACATACTAATGAACTGCTGCCTTTTTACATAATTCTGCATTAATGCCTTGCTGTTTTAAATTTTTGACAATTTCTCTTGCTGTTTTCATTTTTGGAATTTCATAAAATAAGGCTTTGCTCATTTCCATCAACCTCCAATGATTTTTCATAGTTTTAGTATACAGAGCAAATATGAACAAACTATTAACAAACAGAAGTTTTATAAAAAAAATTAATTGCGTCACTTATGCCTCTTTATGTAAGCTGTTTTTAGTTTATTGATTCAAAAGTTTAAACCAGCAGGCACCAAACTAAACGGTATCTGCTGGTTTTACTGTTTCATGTAATTCGTTGGCTCTACTGTTCCTCACAAACTTCGATCGCAGCGGCGTTTATCTCAGAACGTAACGATGACACCCTATCATCTTTATAAAAAATCTTCTCAAAGACTTTCTTCATATAATAGCACTCCACTAGTCAGCTTTACCTAGATTGCCGTATTGAATTGAAAGGATGCCGTTCAGCTTACATCGCTGAACAAATCCATTATTTCATCTTCCGATGTAGCATTTAGAATCTTGTAGATATTTTCTTCTTCCGAACAAACAATAGCAATATTTGAAAGGATCTCCAAATGCTCATTATTCTTGCCGGCAATGCCAATCAGGATTTTTGCAATATTGCCGCTGCCGAAATCGACTCCTTCAGGAACAGTGACGACTGAAATGCCCGTTTCCAATACATTGGCTTTGGCATCTTCTGTACCATGGGGTATAGCGAGGCTGTTTCCCATAAAAGTAGATGCCATTCCTTCCCGTTCCAGCATCTTGTCAACGTATGCGGAATCGACATAGCCATTTTCCACTAGAATTCCTCCGGTATAACGAATTCCTTCCTCCATTGTAGACAATGAGACATTCAACTTGATATTCTCTCGTTTTAATACTGCTTGTGCCATTTTCATCACTCCCATTTGTGTGTCATAATTTCATTTCAGCAGTTATTTTTTTAACCGTTGAGCCAGTTTATCGTATTCCGGACTGTTCATGAAATTTTCTACTGAAATGTGTTCGGCTTGCGGCAGTTTTTCTTTTGCACGTGGTGTTAGATCTTTATGGGTTACGACAATATCGGCATCATCCGGCAATTGACTGATGGCGGTATTGGTCACTGGAATATCGATATTCTCTTTTTTAAATTTATTTTTCAACAAAGAAGCTCCCATGGCACTTGATCCCATTCCAGCATCACAGGCAAAGACGACACGGCGTACTTGTTCTGCTTCTTTCATACCGGGATCTGAAGTAACCACTGCCCCTTCTTGCAATACCTCATTATCGGAAGTGGTTGTTGGTCCCTGTGCTGCTTGCGGAGCCAGATATCCCGCTGCTGCACTTTTCTTACCTTTCATTTCTTCCATCTTGCCGGTTGCAGCAGTTAAATCCTCTTCCACGTCTTTAGTAGTTTTGAGAACAACCGAAGCGATAGTGAACGAGACAGCTGCAGCGACAACTACTCCCAATACAACTCCGATGTAATTGCCTTGTGGGGTCAGGGCAAGCAGGGCAAAGATACTTCCGGGTGAAGGGGTAGCTACTAATCCAGCATCCAAAAGAACAAAAGTGAACACACCGCTCATCCCGCCACCGATAACTGCCAGAAGCAATAATGGCTTCATCAGAACATAAGGGAAGTAGATTTCATGGATACCACCGAGGAATTGAATGATAGCGGCTCCGGGTGCTGAACTTTTGGAAATACCTTTACCAAAAATACTGAAAGCCAATAGAATGCCAAGTCCTGGTCCTGGATTTGTTTCCAATAGAAACAAAATGGATTTTCCATTTGCAGCTGCTTGCTCCACACCAAGCGGACTCAATAATCCATGGTTAATGGCATTGTTCAGGAACAGTATTTTTGCAGGCTCGATAATAATGCTTGCCAGTGGCAAAAGTCCATTGTTGACGATGACTTCGACTCCGGCTGCCAGGCTATTGGTCAGCGAATTTACAATCGGTCCAACCCCTAATACCGCAATACCAGCCAAAATGGCACCTAAAATACCGGCAGAAAAGTTGTTATAAAGCATTTCAAATCCAGCACGAATTTTGTCCAAAAAAAGCTGATCGACTTTTTTCATCAGGTAGCCTGCAAGCGGCCCCATAATCATGGCACCGAGGAACATGGGGATGTCAGCACCTACGATAACTCCCATAGTAGCAGTGGCCCCAAGAACACCACCTCTAAAGTCATAAACAAGGCGTCCACCGGTAAAACCGATCAATAAAGGAAGAAGATACGTAATCATCGGACCGACCAATGCCGCAAGCGGCTCATACGGCAACCAGCCATCTGGAATAAATAATGCCGTTATTAACCCCCAAGCAATGAACGCACCGATATTCGGCATAATCATGCCGCTTAAATGACTGCCAAAACGTTGGATCCGTGCACGATTTTTACCTTCAGCCATGTGAATCCCTCTCTTCTGAAATTAGTTATGCTAAAAAGACAGGTAAAAAGCAAAAAAATTAATGCATAATGCAGTGAGGATGTCTGTATTCGTGTTAAAACACCTGCTATCACATCTTGTCTCACCCTTTCTATATAGAAGAAAAGTAATTTACGTGCAATAAGACTTTATTTAAATGGTAGCATATTCCCATCAAAAGATGTTAGTTTTTTCTGAATAATCAATTTTATTATGTCTTATGAACTTTCTTCTGCTAATACAAAAAGACCTGCAGCAAAGACGATTTATCCGTCTTTGCTGCAGGTCCTTTTTATCCACCAACATCTTCTTTACAGATGGTATTTAAATGATAGACAACCATCTTTCTTTGCTGTTCTTTAGTTGAATGGTCTGGCCTGACGATAGTATCTAAAACCATACCATCTAATAAATTGATCAGCCTGTCCGTCTCAAGTGGCACATCCAGACCCTTTTTTAGCAAATTCAATAAAATTAGATTCGACATGATGTTTTTGATTGCCTGTAATGCAACATCCTGTTGTTCCCGATATTCTTTCTTTTTATGAGCGCCATGCAGCTTGAAAATCAACCTTACCTTGGCTTCAGTCTCCAGTTCGTCCTTGCTCGGCAGAAATACCATTAGTACGTTAATAATTTTTTCCAATGGGCTCAGCTCTTCCTGAAAGATTTCGCTCGTTTTATCTGTCAATCGATCAAAAGCCAATGCTTCTGCAAAAAGCATAAGCTCTTCCTGTGATGAAAAATAATAGCGCAATGCGCCTAAAGACAACCCGGCCTCCTTGGCAATATTTCTAACTGATATGTCTTCGATTCCCTGTTGCAGCATGATTTTCCACGTGGCCTGTGCGATTAACTGTTTCCGTTCAGTAAGGTCAATTAGTTTAGGCATATTTCAATACTATCAGAATAATAATAATTTTCAAACTATTTAATACGACTGTATTAAAGCAATCTTAATTTACTTTATTTATTAGTACAGTTGTATTGTCAAAAAGTTAACAACTTTCAGAAATTGTGGATAACCATCATTTGCTGTGTGCAACTGTGGAAAGCTTGTTGAAATTGTCCCACTTTTAGTTTCTTAGCATTCTAACTACAAAAAATGTTATGGTGACAAGCACCACTCCCACGGAAATGGGCATAAAGAGCACTCCGATATCTTCGGAAGCTCCAGAAGCTATTTTCACATTTTTAAAACTGATAAAGCTAAATAGAATCAAGACTTCATTTTTCAATGTATGTACCATCAAACGGCCATTTTGATATTGGATCTCTGCATTTTTCTCCGTAAGATTCAGATAGTTATACCTATGCGGATATTTCTCAAGCACCGTCATACTGATCCATAATACAATTGCTATTATCGGTAAAATGAACAGCCCTTCTTTTCTATCCCAGCGATCGACATCCCCCGCTCTGTTATAATGACCTGGCACTTGATCTGGCAATGTCCCATATTGAAACAGCAAAAACACAAGCAGCAAAAAAAGGTCAGTAATGAGACAGCATTCAGAAACGTCTCCAGAACTGAGCCAGCTATCAATATGTTCGGTTTTTTCTTCAAAAAGCTCCCCTCCCCTCTTCAAGCATTTTTTAAAAATAAAATGAAACGCTCAGTAAAGAGATCTGTTCCTATTGGAGATGCGATCTTATTTAGAGGTCGATTACTTCGATCAATTGTTCATGGATCGCTACAAAATAATGTTCCATTATCGTTTAAATATCCCCATCTAAGAGATAATATTCTTGATCCGCTTTTTCAATGATTTCATAAAAAGCTTTTTCATCTTCTTCCACCCTACCCATAGCCAAAAATAAATGACCGATCTTATTGCCGTATTTTTTCTCGATTTCTGCATAATCTGCAGCACCGATTTTCTGAAGAGTATGGATTAGCTGTTCCAAAAAAAGTGGAAATCCTTGTTGTTCTATGTATTCTTGAGATCCATTAAGCAAACTCTCATGTCCCCCACTTTCCATTTCAGAATAATAGTGAAAAGCCATACAGGCTTCACTCCAAATCGGGTCTACAGCTAAAGGTCCATCTTCACTTATAACTTCAATAACCGCATTCCAAATTTCATCTGTTGTTTGTAACTGCGCCTTGCTCATCTTCACTTTCATTGATTATCCCTTCTTCCCTTCCAATATCATCCTTGTTAGTAAATAATTTTACATTTTTTGAACTTCTATCCTCTAAAACGCCTTTGCTTATACTATAATATAAATATCCAACTAATATATTACAATCCTCACGAGGAGGCATGGATCATGTTCAAAAAATTTCTAAATAAATTCACTAAAACTCAAGAACCTTCTGCCAAACAAGCCTTAACTTCTAAAATAGACATAGATAAAATTTATCTTTTTGAATCGAACCAGCAGGAGCTTGATCGAATCATCCAACTCCCTGTAATGACCGGAAAAGCTCCGGGCTATGTTTATTTTGTCCAAGAATACATGACCGGATCATTTAAAATTGGTAAAACCAAACACATCGACAGACGAATGAATGTTTTCAATGTAAAACTCCCTTTTGAAAACAAACTTATTTTCCTCATTAAAACAGCCGATCATCATCAGACTGAACTTGCCTTCCATCACCATTTTTCCGATAAACGCTTGGAAGGTGAATGGTTCAACCTTACGAGAGATGACCTGGCATGGATAAAAAAAGGATTCTACACCGAAGAAATCCATAAAACCATCAACTCCCCTTCTGCAGTGACAAAGCAGCTTACAGCCAACAAAGCGAAAGTTGAAGAAAAGCCCTTAACTACAAAGCAAATTGAATTTGCCAAAACCTTAATGCTGAAATTGGAGCAGAACTATGAGCTTAATTCGGAGTACGCAGAGTGGACACAAAAAGACTTGAACCGGTTGAGCGGATATTTCCGTTTTAAAAACATAGGTGCTTTGAATAATTTGGTTGATAGCGGTGTCTTGAAAACGAAGTAATGCCCTCATCTGCTAAATGTTTTAATTCTTTACGCCCCCTCAAAAGCAGCTTAACAATCTTTTGAGATACTGGAGTTAGAAAAACATGAAAGGGGCAGAGGATCTGATGAAAATTGCAGTAATTGGTGATTTGCATTATCCGACGTTAAAAGAATCCTATTCGTTTATCAAAAAAGACAGACAGCTTTTTTATGAGATTTTTCTAGAAAATTTTTTCTCTATTCCTGCAGACCTTTACGTATCGATTGGGGATTTGACCAACTTTGGAACACAGGACGAATTGGCAGATGTCTATTCCATAATCGAAAAGCACGGTAAGCCATTTAAGCATGTTCTTGGCAACCATGATGTATACGGGATGACACGCAAAGAAGTGCTTGCCATTACTGGACAACAAGGTTTTCATCATGTTTCAACAGAGTTTGCTGAATTGGCGTTTTTGGATACTGCACAAGAACAGAATTTTGCCAATTGGGGCGGGACTTTGGACGAAGTACAGCAAAATTGGCTGTCGGCGGTCATCAAAAAAACCGAAAATCGTCCTTTACTTGTTTTTGGGCATCACCCGATCTACGGAACTACCAAGAATTCTACAAAGGACAAACGCTGCATCCATCCAGACATTCCGATTTGGGAGATTCTTTCTAAAAAGCAAGGCGTAGGTTTATACATTAATGGCCATAATCACTTCAACTCGATCGCAGCACGCGAAAACTGGACGTTTCTTCAGCTTGCTGCAGTGTTAGATGAACAGGCTATCCGGTTGATAAAGGTTTCTGACTCCCTATTGTCCATTGATTACATCTCATTTGATCAATTGCAGCTGCAAAAACATGCACAAGTCATTGGAGATGCCATCGACCATTTTCGTTTGAACTCCTGTCCACTAGGAACCGCTGCAGACGTAAAATACAATATTCCTTTGACAAATACCTATTCACTCGCATCAACACCAAAATAAAAAAACATCAAAAATAAGCCGCATTTCCAACACTAAAATGCGGCTTATTTTATTTTTGATCTACTTTTGCTGAAGGTAGGCGCGACGTTCAATTGCCGAACAGCACCATATACACTTGCATTTCATTTTCTTTCAAAAAGGCTTCTATCTCGGCAACCGCCACTTCCAGTGCACGGTCTTTCGGATAACCGTAAATACCTGCAGAAATTAACGGAAACGCAACTGAAGCACAGTCAAGCGACTTTGCCACTTCCAACGAATTCCGGTAGCATGAACGCAGTAGATTCTCCTCTCCATGGCTGCCTCCCCGCCAAATCGGGCCAACTGTGTGAATGATGTATTTTGAAGGCAGACGGAAGCTATCGGTGAATACCGCTTCCCCAATAGGACAAAATCCTAATTCATCGCATGCTTCTTGCAGATCTTCCGCACCGGCTGCACGAAAAATCGCTCCACACACTCCTCCACCCATTTGTAATTGGGAATTTGCTGCATTGACAAGTGCATCCACTTCCACTTTAGTAATATCATTTCGGATAATTTCTATCGGCATAATACCCCCCCTTTTTTAGCACTGAAACAATTTCCACTAAACTCTCAGTTAGATCAAATGCTAACTTTTTATGAGCTTCCATTAGGATGATGAATGTTTTTTTACAGTCTAATTTATAGAGTAGTTTCAAATACTTCTTTTTTCCATAACCATAAACCCTGATATGTTGCTTGTAAAGACTTTACTTCCCTTTTTTCCCCTATCAAATCTTGCTGAGCTTCCCTGAAGCTCTAGAGTAAGCCGCCTATTTTGGTTATACTGAAGTATAAGTATTAATGAAAGCGGATTTTAAAAAAGCACCGCTAAAGGAGTTGCTTCATGTACGACATGCCACATAAAAACCCATTTAAAAAATCTTTTTTCGACCTGAAAGAATTGGTCGACAGCATCCAAGAAAATTTGATGTGTCCGGCTACAATCGAAGACAACAATCACCGTTTGCATGCCTACAGCTCCCATGAAGATGATACTGATTCCGCTCGAATCGGCACAATCATTTCCCAACGGGTTCCTGAGAAGGTCATCAATCGCCTTTGGAAAGTGGGTGCTATTCCTAATTTGATGCAGTCGGATTCCGCTTTACGCATCCCTCATATCGAAGACATTGGACTTCGCGACCGAGTAGCTATCGCTATACGGAAAAACAATGAAATTCTAGGTTATATTTGGGTTGTTGAAGGCCCGAAAAAACTGGATGATGCACAATTAGAACTGTTGAAGGATGCAGCCATTGCTGCTACGCCTTTGATGTCAAAACTTCATCAAAACAGGAAACGAAAAGAAGAAAACTATCAGGATTTTCTTTGGCAGCTATTGACCGGCCAAAGCAAAACTCTGTCAGAAATCCAATCTAAATTTCATGATTTGAATTTAAAGCTGCCAGACAGCTTTACTGTTTTAGTGTTCCACTTTAAGCAGGAGATTACACGAAAAATGGAAGAACAAATTTCTTATTTGATTACGACCAGCCAAAAAATTACTAATCATTTTTTAGTAGTCATGGAAGAGGAATTGATACTCATTGCTTCTCCTCACTCTTCACAAGCTGATGACAAAGCCTTTGACGACTTCATCTCATTTTTTATATCTGAAATGGCTAACCGTTTTTCAATACTAGACATTAAAGGAAGCGCTGGAACCAGTTATCAGGCGTTTGACAACGCAAAGACTAGCTATCAGGAAGCATTGAAAGTGCTGAAGATGAAAGAACGTTTTCCTGAAGAGCTGAAAAATGTTTGTCATTTCCGGCATCTGGGAGCCTACCGCTATTTGGATCTCATCCAAAAAGAACAGCGGATCAGGCATTATGAACATCCCGCCATCGGAAAGCTTGAGAAATATGACCAATCCCACAATTCAAACTTACTGAAAACACTTGAAGTCTTCATCCAACAGGACAGCAATATGAACGATGCCGCTAAAAAGCTCTTTGTGCACACCAACACGCTTCATTACCGAATAAAGCGCATATCGGAAATTGGCGGCATCCGCTTAAACAATGTTCACGAAAAGATCGGTATTTTCCTTGATTTGAAAGCTCGAAAAATGGATGAGGAATAGGTTTTTGTGAAATTTCACAAAAGAAACCGCTTTCTTTCTTTATTTCATACAATGAAGAACGATGGGCTTCCCGCTATACTTATGGATATATACACCACACGTTTTAGAGGGGGAAGAAAAAATGATTATTGGAATTCCAAAAGAAATCAAAAACAATGAAAACAGAGTAGCAATCACTCCTGCTGGCGTGGATGCTTTTGTAAGGGCTGGTCATCAAGTCATCATCGAAACAGGTGCTGGTCTTGGAAGCAGCTTTACGGATGAAGATTACACTGCTACAGGTGCGAAAATGGTCGCTACAGCTCAAGAAGCGTGGGCTGCTGAAATGGTGATGAAAGTAAAAGAACCTGTTTCTTCTGAATACCAATACTTCCGTGAAGACCTATTGTTGTTCACTTATTTACATCTTGCAGCTGAACCATCACTGACACAAGCATTAGTGGATCACAAAGTAACTGCAGTAGCCTATGAAACGGTATCGGTTAACCGTACTCTTCCTTTGTTGACGCCAATGAGTGAAGTAGCTGGAAGAATGGCGGCTCAAGTTGGCGCTCAATTCCTTGAAAAAGTTTATGGCGGCAAAGGAATCCTGCTATCTGGTGTACCAGGTGTGCAACGTGGAAAAGTAACGATCATTGGCGGTGGTGTGGCAGGAACCAATGCTGCAAAAATGGCCATTGGTCTCGGGGCACAAGTGACAGTTATCGATTTGAGCCCGGAACGCCTGCGCCAACTGGATGATATTTTCGGAACAGATGTGACAACATTGATCTCTAATCCTTTCAATATTGCACAAGCAGTGAAAGAATCGGATTTGGTTATTGGAGCAGTGTTGATTCCAGGGTCAAAAGCACCTAAATTAGTGACAGAGGAAATGGTTCAATCGATGAACCCTGGATCTGTTATCGTCGATATCGCTATCGATCAAGGCGGCATTTTTGAAACAGCAGACCGCATCAGCACCCATGACGAGCCAACATATGTAAAACATGATGTGGTTCATTACGCAGTTGCCAATATGCCTGGAGCTGTTCCGCGCACATCAACAATTGCGTTGACGAATGTCACTGTCGGCTATGCACTTCAAATGGCCAATAAAGGCGTCCAAAAAGCAGTTGATGAAAACCCGGCATTGAAGCTTGGTGTCAACACAGCAAACGGCAGCGTAACTTATGAAGCAGTCGCAAAAGACCTTGGCTATGAGTTTGTTTCTGTCGATGACGCTCTTGCTAAACCCGCTACAATAGTATAAGAACACTCACCAAAGACAGACCTCCGCTGTGATTCATGCAGCTGCGGGACTGTCTTTTTTTATTGTCTAAGTATGGACTGCACACCATATCCTCCCTGTACAACTATTTTATCTTGCTTTATATTTAAAGAAGGTGATTAAAATGAAAACAAAATTATATGTAAACAATACTCAGTTGATATCAGGTATGACCTTAAAAGATGTTGCTGAACCCGAACTTAATAATATGGCCTTGCATGCCTGTGAGAATTCACAATTGGTTCTAGCAAATCGGGAAAAATTGGCGGGCTTTTTAGAGGTTCGACTCCCAGATTTTGTTTGTACACAACAGACGCATAGCGCAAACTTCAAGAAAGTCTCCTTGGAAGATAGAGGTCGTGGTGCCTCTGATACAAATGATGCCTTCAGCGACACGGATGCTTTGTATACCTATGACGCTGGATTGGTTCTTTGCAGTTTTGCCGCAGATTGTGCGCCGGTCATTCTCCACGACACACACACAGGTCTTATCGGAGTTGTCCATTCCGGCTGGCAAGGCACCATCAAAGAAATTACAGCTAAATTACTGCATCACTTGATTGAGGCAGAACAATGCAACCCGTCAGATTTGGAAATCCAGATCGGCGCTGCCATTAGTCAACAGCGTTTTGAAGTCGATGAAGATGTCTTTTTAAAATTTGATGCTCTTGGCTATGCCACAGAATTCATGTATTTCAATGAGCGAACAACCAAATACCACATCGATAATCAAGCAATAGTAAAAAAGCAATGCGAGCTGGCTGGAGTTCCAACAAAACAGATCTCCATCGATCGTACATGCACGTATTCAAGCCCTGATGGCTTCTCTTATCGTCAGGACAGAAACAGTGGCAGACATCTGATTTTTGCAATGAAAAAATGATCTGTTGATTTGTAAAAAATCCGTTCACGTATGCAAATTTTTTACGCAAAGAAGAGAATTTCTGGATCACATTATAAATCGAGAATTTTAAAAATACCTATGATGACTGGGTTAAACAGAGTTTTCTAAAGCTTTTCAATATAAAAAAGTCGTTTCCGCAAACCTGAAAGGTTATGGAGACGACTTTTTTATAATCTATTTTACTTACTTAAAACAATCAAAATATTACTATGACTTCAGACTCTCTTTTCATCTGCATAAAAGTAATATAGATCTATATTACCTGAATGTTCTGCAGAGAAGTGAAAAGCATCGAAAGTATTAGTTATTGCCTTCTTGGAGATTCAGCCCGGTTGAAGCAGTCGTCGTCTTTTGTGTACTCTGTTGTCCTTCAACTCGTTTGATGTCCCAGCGGATCAACAGCGAAATGATAAAAGCGATGGAAGCGAGAACAATAAAGACATAAAATACTGGTTCATAACTATTTGTCCGTTCTCGGATCTGTGAAACGATAGCCGGTCCAATGATGCCTCCAAGTGACCAAGTGGTCAACAAATAGCCATGAATTGCACCTAGTTGTTTCGTTCCAAATAGATCGCCGATAAATGCTGGAAGATTGGAGAATCCTCCCCCGTAGCAGCTGACAATGATTAAAATCATCGCTTGGAATATCAAGACATTGCCGATGTTCGGCAACATGGTGAATGCAATTATCTCCAGTACAAAGAAAATTGTGAAGACCGTCGGACGTCCGATGTAATCAGAAAGTGCAGCCCATCCGAGTCTGCCTCCGCCATTGAATACTCCCATGATGCCGACCAATGTGGCAGCGCCAGCGGCAGAAAGTCCCATCATTTCCTGTGACATCGGTGATGCCACAGAAATGATCATAATGCCGGCACTGACGTTAATCAGCATCATAGACCAAACCATCCAGAAACGGCGAGTTTTCACAGCTTCTTTAGCAGTCAACTGCGCCAAATCTTTTTTCATCACTTTTTTGCCTGAGTCGATGGCTTGCTGCATTCCTTTTGGCATCCAATCTTTTGGTGGTGGTGCAATGTAAGACGCCCCCAACAAGATCAAGATAAAGTAGCTGATGCCGAGAATGTAAAAGGTTGTGCTAACACCGTATGAACCGATCAGGTTAGCTGCAACTGGTGCGGTAATCAATGCACCTGCACCAAAGCCCATGACCGCCATCCCCGTAGCAAGTCCTCTGCGGTCCGGAAACCATTTAACTAGAGTAGAAATTGGCGCAATATAGCCTACCCCAAGTCCGAGTCCGCTCAAGAAACCGTATGTAAGTAAAAATAAGATCAGTGAGTCGATCTGGATAGCAAAACCGGCACCAGCTTGTCCAAAACCGAACAGGAACGCTGCGACGATTGCTGACTTTCGAGGTCCATTCTTCTCGACAAATCCACCGAAGAATGCAGCGGAAATACCACCGAGTGCCATCATGATCGTGAATGCGTAGGTAATTTCTTTAGGCGCCCACCCCATTTCACTGCTGATTGGCGTCGTATAAACACTATAGGCATAAGCTGCCCCGATCGATAACTGGATGGCAATTGCTGCTAAAGCGATTAGCCATCTATTTTTTGTTGTGCCCATCGAATATCCTCCCTTTACGTGAATATCCACTTCTTTCTGTCAGAAGTGATTCTTCAGAGAATACATGTATATTTAAAATAAAACAAATACTTTTTTGAAAATTTAAAAATAAAGTTATGGTGTTACAGCAGTCCAACCCACGTGGCTGTAAGAGTGATTGCCATGGAAAAATTTATAATATTTTTTATATATTATAACAGAATAACAAAAACTCTTAACTTAATCTGTCAATGCTATTAAATACTGCTCTCTTTATTGAAATCCTCTCTTTTAACTATCGAATTTGCTGCTTTAATCACAAAAAATGCAATCGCAGTCATTTTATCTAAAATTCTTAAAAATTTAAGTTAAAGTAAATAAATAGCACAAAATAGTCACAATTATTCCAAGCTGACGTGTTGACCTTTCTTGGATTTACATTTGCAAACAAATGTAAACGCTTTACTGAGTATTCATACAAATTTCATCTCTACCAGAAAACAACTCAGACACTGCTTGAATAGATGAAAAGGAGAGATTCAATTGACAACAACTAAAGGTTTAGAAGGCGTAGTAGCAACCCAATCCGCCATCAGCTCGATCATTGATGACACACTTACATACGTTGGCTATGATATTGATGACTTGGCCGTAAACGCAAGCTTCGAAGAAGTGATTTACCTGCTGTGGCACCAGCGCTTGCCGAAAGCGGACGAGCTGGCAGAACTGAAGCAGCAGCTGGCTGACAACATGGCTGTTCCACAGGCCGTATTGGATCATTTCAAAACATACGACATCAAGAATGTCCACCCGATGGCGGCACTCCGCACAGCGGTTTCCATGCTCGGCTTGTTCGATGAAGAAGCAGAAGTGATGAACCCGGAAGCGAATTACAACAAAGCCATCAAAATCCAAGCGAAGATTTCGACGCTGGTGACGGCCTTCGGCCGCATCCGCAACGGCCAGGAGCCGGTTGCCCCGAAAACCGACCTGAGCTTCGCGGCCAACTTCCTGTACATGCTGTCTGGCGAACTGCCGGAAGCGATCGAAGAGGAAGCGTTCAACAAAGCTTTGGTGCTTCACGCCGACCACGAATTGAACGCTTCGACGTTCACAGCTCGTGTGGCAGTGGCAACTTTGTCTGACGTCTATTCCGGTGTTACGGCAGCCATCGGCGCTTTGAAAGGCCCGCTTCACGGCGGCGCCAACGAACAAGTGATGAAGATGCTAACGGAAATCGGCTCAGTCGACAACGTGGAAAAAGTCATCACAGAAAAATTGGCGAACAAAGAAAAAATCATGGGCTTCGGCCACCGCGTCTACCGCAAGGGCGACCCGCGTGCGAAGCATTTGCGCGACATGTCCCAGAAATTGACGAAGATCCGCGGTGAAGAAAAATGGTACGAGATGTCGGTGAAGATCGACGAAATCGTCACAGGCCAGAAAAACCTGCCGCCGAACGTGGATTTCTATTCCGCATCTGTATACCACAGCCTGAACATTGAGCATGACTTGTTCACGCCGATTTTTGCGGTATCCCGCACATCGGGCTGGCTGGCGCATATCCTCGAGCAGTACGCAGACAACCGCTTGATCCGTCCGCGTGCGGATTACATTGGACCGGGCATGCAGACTTACGTGCCGGTTGAAGAAAGATAATAAACCACTAGCTAAGACAGCGACATTTTTCTGTGTACAGCAAATATGAATTCCCTATAAAAAATAGCTAAAGGCGTTTCCTGTATTCACAGGAAACGCCTTTTCTATTGTTCAGCCACTCAATCATCCACCAATATACGACATGCCAATTTTATTGCGGTTTTTTGCTGTTAATTCAGTCCGTTCATCCGAGTAACGGTCGTCGCGGCGCTCCCAAACGGCGGAAATTCTCTCAAGCAATTCCTCATCGGTCAGGCCGTTCCGAATCAGTTCACGGATATCAAAATGTCCCGTTGCAAATAGGCATGTATAAAATTTTCCGTCTGAAGAAAGTCGGGCACGTGTACAAGAAGAACAAAAAGACTCCGAGACTGACGTAATAAAACCGACTTGGGCATTCCCTTCTTCAAAACGATATCGCTTCGCCACTTCACCGTAGTAGTCCTTATCCACTGGCTCCAATTTATAAACTGTTTGCAGTTTTTCAAGAATCTGCTTTTTGGTTACCACTTTTTTAAAGCTCCAGCCATTGTCATTGCCGACATCCATAAACTCGATAAAGCGCAAAGTGATGCCTTTTTCTTTGAAATAAGCTGTCATTGGAAGAATTTCATGTTCATTGACATCTTTTTGTACGACCATATTCACTTTGATTTCAAAACCAATTTGCTTGGCAAAATCAATCTGTTTTAAAATATGCGATGGATCGACACCTCTGCCATTAAGCTTGCCGAATAACTCAGCATCTAATGCATCCAGGCTGATGTTCAAGCGTCGCAGCCCTGCATCGTAAAGTGCTTGAGCGTGATTTCCAAGAAGCAGGCCATTGGTCGTCAAACCAATGTCTTCTATACCTTCAACTGAAAGGATCTTTTTGACTAGTTCAGGCAGTCCTCTACGCATAAGCGGTTCTCCGCCAGTCAACCGGATTTTCTTAACGCCCATCGCCGCAAAAACTTTGGTCAAACGATGGATCTCTTCAAATGACAGTAATTCCTGTTTCGGCAAAAATACATAATCATCACCGAAAACTTCCTTTGGCATACAATATGAACAACGGAAGTTACAGCGGTCGGTGACTGAAATCCGCAAATCCCGTATTGGACGTTGATATTGGTCCTGTACTGGTTGTATGGCCATGATGCCACCCCTCTCTTAGTCTTCCGGTTCATTTAAATTTCGGAAAACTAGCGGATCCTGATGAATTTCTGATGATTCAATCCAAACAGTATCCACTTTCTCCATGAATTTCATCACACGGTGTTGCCTGCCTGAAAGCTCCTGCTCCAGCCGGTCTTTAACACGGCTGTTCCAGACGCTGAACAAAGGAATGTTCTCGTTGTCGTTATGAACAGCTGTAATGTCCGATGAGTCTTCTACTAACGACATAAGCCTATCAGTTTCCGCAGCTTTAACAAACGGCATATCACAAGGCAATACGAAGTATTTATCCGCTGGCCTTGCCGTCATACCTGAAAGGATACCGGCCAATGGGCCTTGTCCTGCAATCCAGTCAAGGTCGGTAATGACATCATATTCAGATGGAAAACGTGCCAGCAGTTCGGGTCTGGAAACAATGACGACCTGGTCACAAATACGTTCCAGTGCGTTATATGCGCGTTCGTAAAAAAACTCGTTTTCCGCTATGGCAAACGCTTTTGGCGAACCGTAACGACGCGATAAGCCGCCTGCGAGCAGGATGCCTACTGTATAGCTCATCCTCCGCTGACTGGTGGAATAAAAGCGACAACGTCTCCGGTCTCCAAAATATCTGTCGGCAGCGCGTACTCTTCATTAACAGCGACGCGTGCCGCCCCTGACAAAAAATCTGGGTATTTTTCGGTCGCCCATTGCCATAGATCTTCCACAGTTTGTCCAGCCATATCGACTTGTTCTTCTGAAACACCCGTTTGTTCCCGGAGTCCTGCAAAATAACGCAAGCTGATCATGTCAATCCCCCTTCCGGTTTTTTCTTCTGATCGCCGATCCATTCTTCGCCGTCTTCCCATATTTCCTTTTTCCAGATCGGCACAATTTCTTTGATTCGTTCTATAGCATACTCGTTTGCTTCGTAGGCTGTTTTCCGGTGCGGTGAAGAAACCGCAATAACGACCGCGATGTCACTGATCTGCAGTTCTCCGATACGATGGGCGATTGCCACTTTTGTTCCTTCCCAACGCTGTTCGATTTCTTCGCCGATCTGTGTCAGCTTTTTCTCAGCCATTGGTATATATGCCTCATAGGATAAATGCAATGTCCGCACGCCTTTTGTCCATTCTCGGACATGTCCTGTAAACAAAGTTACAGCGCCTGCTTCAGGTCGCAGCACATAATCCGCATAAACTTGAGGGTTGATTGCCTCTGTCACTATTTCAAATGCCTTCATTTCTTCCACCATCCATCCAGTTGTTAAACCAAGCGTGCAATTGCTTACTGTCATTCTGCAGAATAATCGGCATATTGTCCAGTGCCATCTTATCCACTGTAATTACTAACTTGATATGTGTAAGCTTTTGAAGTTCTACCCAATCTTCCGGTGACCGCAGCAATACAATTTTCTCATAGTCGGCATCTTTAAAGCCCTCAATTAACACCAAATCGGGATTTGCGAGAGAAGCAAGTGCCACTAGTTCACTCAATGACGCTTCTGCTTTTCGTTGATGCATTTGAATGACCCCACCGCCATAAGCGACCGAGCACTCCGCTCCTTCTTCGAATAGCCGGGTGCTGTCGGTTCCTGCAGCCGGCATCTCAAGTGCCCCGCCATGGCCGTGATGCTTGATGGTCGAAATCGTTTTCCCAATATTTTTCGCCTGTTTCAGCAAGTGTAACGTCAAAGTGGTCTTGCCGCTGTTTTTGAAGCCGACCACTTGCAGTACTTTTACAGCTGCCATTTGTCAGAACCCTCTTCCACGCCAAGAAGCAGGACATCCACAACATCACTCGATTGAAAACCGCGAGTACCGCCCGGCAGAACAATCAATGCATTGCCTCGTGCGATAGATGATACAGCATTCGACTTATTGAAGCCAGCCGGCGTCACCGTCTCGCCATCATAAGATGCACGGATAAAACGGGTAAAAGGATTAGCTTTAGAAAAATCTTCTCCCAGCTTCGCTTGTGTTTGGGGCAAATAGAGTTTCCCTGCTCCCATCATCTTCAGCAAAGCCGGACGGACGAATAACTCAAATCCAGTAAAGCAGGCAGAGGGATTACCGGATAAGCCGAATAAATATCGTCCATTTGCCACTGCAACCGTCGTTACACTCCCTGGGCGCATGGCCACTTTGTTGAACAATACTTCAGCGTTTAACCGCTCATAAATTGCCGGCAGGAAATCAAAATCACCGACGGAAACTCCTCCCGTCGTAATCAGGCAATCGGTTTCAGCCGCCGCTTTTTTGACTACTTCATAACTTTCGTCCAATTTGTCAATTGACATGCCGTACATTTTGCATCGCAAACCCATCCGTTTCAGCTGAGCTACAATCATCGGCCCATTGCTGTTTCGTATCTTTCCTGGTACTAGTTTGTCGCTAACTGCGAGCAATTCCGTACCAGTAGAAAGAATTCCGATAACCGGCTGCTTCGCCACCGATACCTGGGAATAGCCGAATGTCGCAAGCAGTGCAATCGTTCCAGGATTAATTAAGTTCCCGCTGTCAATAACCACTTCATTTTTTTGGACGTCTTCACCCTGCATGGAAACATTTTCCCAAGTTTCGAACGGCTTGCGAATCGTGATGCCATCCTTTGTTTCGATCGTCTGTTCAAACATCACTACTGCATCTGCGCCTTCTGGCAACTGGGCACCGGTCATGAGGCGGATTGCTTCCTGAGCCTTCAATTTTTTAGCCGACACTTCACCCGCCCCGATATGGTCGATTACTGTAAAGTCGATTCGGTTGTCGCCTGATGCTCCTTCAGAATCTTGAGAACGGATGGCGTAGCCATCATAAGGAGACCGGTTGAACGGCGGCACATCGTTTCGAGCGACAATCGGTTCAGCAAGGATGCGGCCGTAGCTTTCTTCCAATTCCACTTTCTCAGCACCCAGCGGCAAAGCATGCTTCAATACCCGTTGAATCGCCCCTGAAACAGGAATCGGATTGCGTTTCTCGACCATTAATCTTCAGCTCCCTCAAATTCATATGTCTTTTTATTTAAATTGATTTTGAAATTCATTATGTATCTTTATGATCTTTAAGAATAGCCCTGCTCGTATTAAACTTATACAATGCCTCTTATGCTGTCAAACCTGCCTTTATTAAAAAAAATAAAAACAACCTTGAAAAGTATGATTTCAAGGTTGTTTAAGCGTCCGTATTCTTTCGGCTTTAAATGATTGTCGTATGCAACCATCGTCGTTCAATAATTAGACATTAATCGCTGACGACTTCGGTTCTTGGCAGTACTTGAGCTTCTTCATTCTTAGCACGGATCCGACGGATATCGAGACGGATGACCAGTGAAATTACCAACGCCACAACGAAAAGTGCCGCGAAAAACAGCAGGCTGCTTTCATAACTGCCTGTCTTATCTTTCATGAATGCTGCGAACAACGGACCGGCAAGTCCTGCTGCCGCCCAAGCTGTCAGGATGTAGCCATGGATTGCGCCAAGCTGTTTGGTGCCGAATATATCCGCAATATATGCGGGAATCGAAGCAAATCCACCCCCGTAGCAAGTGTAGATGATGGCCAGCATAATCTGGAAGAATATCGCATTGGTTGTAAATGGCAGCAATGCAAATAACGCAATCTGGATTACGAAGAAAGCCGTATACGTATTCGGACGTCCAATATAATCGGAAATCGCTGCCCATCCGAGACGGCCAAGGCCGTTGAAGATTCCAAGGACACCAACCAAAGCTGCTGCTTGAATGGTCGTCATGCCAATGCTGTCAATAGCCATCGGTTTCGCGGCCGACAAAATGGCGATTCCGCATGTCACGTTAATAAACAGCATGATCCACAAATAATAAAAACGTTTAGTTTTAACCGCTTCATTGGCAGTCAGCTGGGATAAATCGATCTTTCTTTCTGCCTTGCCGCTGTTCACTTTTTCTTCAAAACCAGCAGGTGCCCAACCTTCTTCAGGTTTTTCAAGATAAAGAGAAGACAACACCATAATGATCAAGTAGGCAGCACCCAGTATATAAAAAGTCTGTTCCACTCCAACTGATGTGATCAGTATTTCCATGATAGGACTGCTGATGGCTGCCGCAAAACCAAAGCCCATAATGGCAAGGCCAGTAGCCAGCCCCCTGCGGTCAGGAAACCATTTCACTAAAGTTGAAACAGGTGCTATATAGCCGATGCCTAATCCAATTCCTCCGAGGGCTCCATAAAATACATAGAGCATCGGCAAAGAGGAAGCGCTTACAGCAAACCCTGACCCGATAATTCCGAACCCAAAGAAAAATGCTGCTACAAGCCCAGCTTTTCTGGGCCCGTACTTCTCTACAAAACTGCCAAAAAATGCTGCGGACAATCCTAAAAACAGGATAGCGATACTGAATGTCAGTTGCACTTGGCTTGTGGTCCATCCAAACTGATCAATCAATGGATTCGTAAAATTGCTCCAGGCATAAACAGATCCAATCGAAATATGTATCCCGACAGCAGATAAAGCAATCAACCATCTGTTCTTCGGCTTCTTTTTCATTTTCCCCTAACCTCCTGAATAAATTGTTAATAATATATAAAATGATTTCAGAGAGCCGAATCATTAATTTTCTTTCTGGCAATTGACTTGATCGCCAGTAAAAAGGCAGGGATTTAGAGACTTCAAAAGCGGAACTGGCCAGTTTAATCCGTTCAAATGTTTAGGTGTAACCCGCTCGGAATTGACCGGTTAAACTTACCGAATAGTAAGACGATTAGAATCATAGCATCCTTAACTTTTTTTGTCACCATTTTTTATTTTTCTGTCTGTACGGTGCTTTTCTCATTCAGGATGCGTTCAGGATGTGTATAAAGATTAAATGACCCATTTCGGATAAAGCCGACTGCCGTGATTCCTAAGTCGTCGGCCAAGGTTAATGCCAGTTCAGTCGGAGCGGATTTAGACAGAACGATCTCACAGCCAATCTTCGCTACCTTCAGCAGAATTTCTGATGATATCCGTCCACTGAAGACGATGACCTTGTTACGTACATCGATATTGTTCATCAGGCAATACCCGTATATTTTGTCCAAAGCATTGTGCCTGCCGATATCCATTCGCGCAACGATGATGCCATCTGCATCACAAAGTGCAGCGTTATGGACCCCACCGGTCTGTTTGAACATTTCTGCTGAGTTTGCCATATCGTTCATAAGCTGGAAACAATTTTCGGGCGTCAAGGTAACACGGACTTGAGACATCTTTTTAGCAATCATGGCGTCATGTGCAAAGATGAAGCCTTGTCGGCTCATGCCGCAGCAGGAACTGATAAACCGCTTATTCTGCAGCTGCTCGAAAAACGGGTAGACTTTCTCAGCAGTGATGTATACCGTTCCGCTTTTTTCATCCAAGCGAATCTCCTGGATATCCCGGTAATTTGGAATGATTCGTTCAGCAACCAAGAAGCCGATCGCCATTTCTTCCATGTGTTCAGGTGAACATACAATGGTGATAAATTCTTTGCCGTTTATGTTGATAGTAGCCGGCTGTTCAACGACAACACGGTCTTCTTTTTCGGTAAATGCACCTTTTTCGTAGCGAAGGATCTTCCGCGTTTTATCTTGCTGCATCTGTTGCACTCCCTCCAAATCCTTTTTGATCAATTGGCCGGTCGAACAGAAAAACCGATACGGCAATATCGTCTTCGACTTTAATGTCTGAGAACAGGTGGACAAATTTGGCTCCTAGCAATTCCTCCATCCCGGCAGGCGCTGCTGTTGCGTAAACACTTTGGATCATTCGTGTCCGTGCAGCATGGACCATTTCCCTGCCCTCGGGTGTTCTGGCGATAAACTGTTCTGACGGACTCAGGTTTCCATACAAAGTCGAAATTGCCATGTCGTTGACAAAGATGGTCTGGATGCGCTCGGGACCTTTGCCGAACAGGTTTTTCCGCAGCTTTCTAATGATGTCATTAAACTCATGGATTTGTCTGGACATTGGTCTTCTCCTCTTTCCGACTCATTATTTTTTGACTATTTGATATTCTAGTTGTGCATCGCATTTCAACTGTTTATAATAATAGCATACGTTGGTTTTGCCGTACTTCTGTGCGGCAGCGCTTTCACTTTAACCCATAAGCATGGATTGGTCATTTAACAAGTCCTGTTAAGACACTATTCCACTATGAAACAGATGCACTTGTCAAGTGTGTTTTTCATAGTGGATTTTTTTCATTCAAATAAGGAGGTTTTGGCATGTCCATTAAGATTAACGGCTCTTCTGTTGAATTCGAACAGGGTAAAACCATACTGCAGGTGCTTAACGAAGAAAAAATTCTGCATCCACAAATTTGTTATATGCCCGAAGTGGATCCAATCGAAACCTGCGACACATGCATAGTTGAAGTTGACGGTCAGCTTGTCCGCGCCTGTTCGACTCCCGCCGCTTCCGGCATGGAAGTCCAGCTGGCTTCAACGCGTGCTAAAGAAGCACAAACCGAAGCCATGGACCGGATTCTTGAAAATCATTTACTGTACTGTACCGTTTGCGACAATAATAACGGCAATTGCAAAGTCCACAATACGGTTGACATGATGGAAATTGAGCATCAAAAATATCCGTTCGAACCAAAATGCTCGGTCGACGAAGTCGATTTGACCAACCCCTTTTACCGCTATGACCCGAACCAATGCATCGCCTGCGGACAATGCGTAGAAGTCTGCCAGAATCTGCAAGTGAATGAAACCCTGACGATGGACTGGTCTCGCGACCGTCCAATTGTCTTATGGGACGGCGGCGCGAAAATCAACGATTCTTCTTGCGTCAGCTGCGGCCAATGCGTAACAGCTTGTCCGTGCAATGCTTTGATGGAAACATCCATGCTTGGAGAAGCTGGCTTTATGACCGCCATTCCGGAAAAGATCCTTAAACCAATGATCGATTTAGTGAAAGATGTCGAACCAGGCTACAGTGGCATCATGGCCGTATCGGATGCGGAAGCTACGATGCGTGAAACACGCACTAAAAAGACGAAAACGGTATGTACATTCTGTGGTGTCGGCTGTTCATTTGAAATTTGGACAAAAGACCGGGAAATCCTTAAAATTCAGCCGGTTTCAGAAGCACCTGCCAATGCTATTTCTACCTGCGTCAAAGGCAAGTTCGGCTGGGATTTCGTCAATAGTGAAGAACGCATCACCACTCCCTTGATCCGAAAAAATGGCGAATTCGTTGAAGCCGGCTGGGAAGAAGCACTTGACTTAGTCGCTTCGAAATTCAAAACGATTAAAGAACAGAATGGCAAAGATTCCATTGGCGTTATTTCTTCTTCAAAAATCACCAATGAAGACAATTACATTATTCAAAAGCTGAGCCGACAAGTTTTCGAAACAAATAATGTGGACAACTGCTCCCGCTATTGCCAGTCACCTGCGACAGACGGTCTTTTCCGTACGGTCGGCATGGGCGGAGATGCCGGTACCATCAAAGATATCGCAAGTGCAGGACTGGTCATCATCGTTGGTGCCAATCCTGCTGAAGGCCACCCGGTGTTGGCGACTCGCGTTAAACGCGCCCATAAATTGCACGGCCAAAAATTAATTGTGGCAGATATGCGCAAAAACGAAATGGCCGAACGCTCGGATATCTTCATTACACCAAAACAAGGCACAGACCAAGTCTGGCTGATGGCTGTAACAAAATACATGATTGATCAAGGCTGGCATGATCAGCAATTTATCGACGACAACGTCAATTACTTTACTGATTTCAAAGAAGTGCTTGATCAATACACATTGGACTATGCCGAACAACGCAGTGGCGTAGCCAAGGAGACATTGATCCGCACAGCTGAAATGATCCGTGATGCGGATGGTACCTGTATCCTTTGGGGCATGGGTGTTACTCAGAACACCGGCGGTTCAGATACGTCTGCCGCGATATCCAATCTTTTACTGGCGACTGGGAATTACCGTCGTCCAGGCGCCGGTGCATACCCGCTCCGCGGACATAACAATGTCCAAGGCGCTTGCGATATGGGTTCTTTGCCGGGTTGGCTGCCAGGTTACCAACATGTCACTGATGACAATGCCCGCCAAAAATTTGAACAGGCTTACGGTGTGAAAATCGATGACAAGCCTGGTATGGATAATACCCAAATGTTACAAGCCGTTGATGAAGGCATTATGAAAGCCATGTATGTCGTTGGTGAAGACATGGCTTTAGTGGATTCGAACGCAAATCACGTGGACGATGTCCTATCAAAGCTCGACTTTTTTGTAGTACAGGATATTTTCTTCTCCCGCACAGCACAATATGCGGATGTCATTCTTCCAGCAGCGCCATCGCTTGAAAAAGACGGTACTTTCACCAATACTGAACGCCGCGTCCAGCGTTTGTATAAAGCACTTCCAGAACTCGGAGAGTCAAAAGCTGACTGGTGGATTGTTCAGGAAATCGCCAACCGTCTCGGTGCAGGATGGACTTACAGCCATCCAAGTGAGATTTTTGCTGAAATGGCAAGCTTGTCTCCGTTGTTTGCCAAGGCAGACTATGCATCAATGGAAGGCTGGAATAGTTTCTTATGGGGCAGTCTGGAAGGAGAAAGCACACCGCTACTCTATGTTGACGGCTTTAATTTTCCGGATAAAAAAGCACGATTTGCTTTATCTGACTGGGTAGAGCCTGTAGTCTTCCCTGAAGAATACGATCTTCATATTAATAACGGACGACTGCTGGAGCATTTCCATGAAGGTAATATGACAGATAAATCCAGAGGCATCATTTCCAAATTGCCTGAGACTTTCGTTGAAGTGTCTCCTCAGCTGGCAAAAGAACGCGGGCTTGAAGACGGTTCGACCGTTCGCCTTGTCTCCCCTTACGGAGCGTTAAAACTGCCGGTTATTGTAACCGGAAGAGTAAAAGGCAATGAACTATTCCTGCCAATGAACTCAACCAAAAAAGAAACAGCCATCAATTTCCTGACAGGTCCGGCTGCTGACAAGCGGACGAATACACCTGCTTATAAGCAGACCAAGGTCCGTATGGAAGTGCTGAAAGACCATGTCAAACGCCCGCTGCCGAAATCAAATCCGCGGGACAAGAAACGTACGCCGGTGTCCGGCATCGAAGTGGAACGCAAATGGGCACGTGAAGGCTATGTGCATTTGACAGATCAACGATAGAAAGGTGATGTCCTATGGCAAGTCCAATAACGCAAATTAAGAAAAAAGAATGGACCGCTGAAGAGATTCGTCAGCAAAAGCTCTATGAACTGGAAACTCTTATTGCTGAACAGGATCAGGCACTCAATAAACTATTGGCCATCACTGGTGATCTGGATGATGCCGGAGTCCTTGATGCAGTCCTTGCGATGGTCAAGGCAAAAGAAGGCATTGCCGAAGTAGTGATGGGGCAAGTGACCCGTGAACCTGTCACCAATCTCATCAACAATATGATGAGCGCTGCAGGTGCATTGACAGCGATTGACCCGGCATCAACCGGCAAACTGGCTTCAAGTGTGGTTAATGGACTAAAGGAAGCAGAAGCACACAACAATAATGGGAAAAAGCTTGGAGTGCTTCAGCTGGTAAAAGCCTTCAGGGATCCCGATATCAATCGCACCATTAAATTCGGTCTTAATTTCCTTAAAGGCATGGGAAAAGGATTGGACCGCTAAGCGTCTCTACCAAGTGTCGATATTTTCTTATATGCAGCCACGGCTTTTCATAGCCGCGGCTGTTTTTTTATATTTGTTTAGTTGATGCGAATGAAACAGGTTGCCTGCACTAAAGTTAATTATGCCTTATATGGGCTATAGCGAGTCAGTACGCTTAGATCTCTTTATTAATAGAAGGAACTGAAATAATAATGGGCTTCATTCTGCTATTTAGTTTCAACAGCATGAAGATTTAAGTTGATTTGTTATTATTTTTTGTGTATTTTTCCATAAGAAGTCTGCCTTGCACAGTATGCTTTCCTTCTCATAAACTTCATATTGCTCTTGATTCGATCCCATACTTCATAATTAACACTCCTCCCTTCTCTAGTGTTTGATAACAACGAGACTTTTTAAAATTGCGCTATAACTCACTATCAATTAAATCTGCTACTTTATCGGTGAATACCGGCTTTAATCTCGAAATACTTGCTTTTATCCAAATTATAAGACAGCAGCTTTTTTCTGTTATATATTAATTAACAAGAAAACAAACTGTATTAACACAGTTTGTTCATTAATTTCTCCAATCAGAAAGGGATGGATGACATGGTCACAAACAAACTTCAACAAATCGAGGAACTGAATAAGAGTTGGGAGCAGGATGAACGCTGGAACGGCATTGAACGAATGTATACAGCTGAGGAAGTTGTAAAGCTTCGCGGTTCTATCCAAATTGAACATACATTGGCGAGAAAAGGCGCTGAACGCTTGTTTCGCTCGATTCATGAAGAAGATTTTGTGAATGCACTCGGTGCATTGACTGGCAACCAGGCAGTTCAACAGGTTAAAGCAGGATTAAAAGCAATTTACCTGAGCGGCTGGCAAGTAGCTGCAGATGCTAACTCTGCAGGCCAGATGTACCCTGACCAAAGTTTATACCCAGTCAATTCCGTTCCAGATGTAGTGAAGAAAATTAACCAGGCGCTTCAACGGGCTGATCAAATCGACGGCGTTGAAGGCACAGAAGGCTTTGACTGGTTCGCACCGATTGTTGCAGATGCTGAAGCCGGCTTTGGCGGACCGCTGAACGTCTACGAATTGATGAAAGCGATGATCGAAGCAGGCGCTGCCGGCGTCCACTTTGAAGATCAACTGGCTTCTGAGAAAAAATGTGGACATTTAGGCGGCAAAGTGTTGCTTCCAACTCAAAATGCTATAAGAAACCTGGTTTCTGCTCGATTGGCAGCTGATGTACTTGGCGTACCGACTATTATCATCGCCCGTACGGATGCAGATGCAGCTGATTTGATCACTAGCGACATCGATCCACGCGACCACGCCTTCATCACAGGCGAACGTACACCAGAAGGCTTCTACCGCACGAACGCAGGCATCGACCAAGCCATTGCACGCGGCCTGGCATATGCACCTTACGCGGATCTTGTATGGTGTGAAACTTCTCACCCGAACCTGGAAGAAGCTAAGCAATTTGCTGATGCGATCCATACAGAATTCCCAGGCAAATTGCTTGCCTACAACTGTTCGCCTTCATTCAACTGGAAAGCGAAACTTGATGAAGAAACCATCGCGAAATACCAGGTTGAGCTTGGCAAGATGGGTTACAAGTTCCAGTTCGTTACCTTGGCAGGCTTCCACTCATTGAACCACAGCATGTTCGAACTTGCTCACGATTACAAAGACAACGGCATGGCGGCATACTCGAAGCTGCAGCAAGCTGAATTCGCTAATGAATCAAAAGGCTACACAGCAACGCGCCACCAGCGCGAAGTGGGCACAAGCTACTTTGATGAGATTTCGCAGATTGTTTCTGGAGGAACAAGCTCAACGACAGCGATGAAAGGCTCGACTGAAACAGCTCAATTTACAACAGTCAAATAATACACTGCAGTCTTATGACCAGCATCTATCCCACGCCACGGCATTCAAACAAAACTAAACTATTGGAGGAGATCCTTATGAACACGACGAAAAATTATGAGTCACGCACAAAGAAAGAATGCCGCGAGTGCGGATGCGAAATCAAAGAGCAGCACCAGTCGATCATCTACGAATGTGAACGCTGCATGTGCAATAAAGACGAATAAAAACAAGCAAACCCCACTCGATTTTTCGAGTGGGGTTTGCTTGTGCTGTTCATTTTTTGCTTATTTTCAGAATCAGGAAGTTTGGGATTTTGATCAGTTTTTCGTATTGATCAGGTGCAAATTCTTTAAATACGCTTGTCGGTTTCGGCTCCACCACTTCCTCAATGGCGAAATGGGGCAGCAGCGCATTGAAGATGTCACTTAATGGCCTTCTATAAAATGGAACCTCATAGGTTTTCCCTTCTTTATGCCATTCGTCGACAATCAATTCAGTTGAAAAATAGTAGACATCCTTCAGCAATTGCAAATCTGTTAAGGGATGATGAATCGAGAAAATGAAGCTCCCACCAGGCTTCAATATCCTACTGAACTCTGAAAATGTTACTTTCCAGTTTTTCAGATAGTGCAATGTCAATGAGCTGACAATCATATCGTAGCTGCTAGCTGCAAACGGCAAAGGCTCTTCCAGATCGAGACAGAGAACTTCAGCTCGATCACCCACTAATTTTTTTGTGATGTTAACCATTTCCGGACTCATGTCAACGCTTGTCACTTTTGCTCCTTTATCGGCAAGTTGCTGAGAATACCAGCCAGCTGAACACCCTGCGTCGAGTACCTGCAGCCCAGATAAATCAGAAGCTATAAGCTTCATCATGGCAGGTCTCTCATACTGGGTATTGTATAAATTATTTGCATCCCCCATCCTTTCATAGACTCCTGCCAGTTTATCAAAGGTCTCCTGTACTTGCTTTTTCATATTCCATCTCCTAAATGATCAATTTCCAATTCTTCCTGCCTATTAATTTTATAAAGCACATGCTTCTTTAAGGGACTGACCTCATCCAACTTTGGATGCTCGAACTCGCCTATTTTGGTCATTCCAATCCTTTGCATGACTGTTTCGGAAGCTTGGTTAATTGTTGAAGTAAATGAGTAGACTTGATTCATTGCCAAGGGGCCAAATGCATATGCTATACAAGCCAACGCCCCTTCAACCGCATATCCTCGTTTCCAGAACTGTTTGTCCAGTCGCCAGCCAATTTCAGCTGACCCTTGACCTTCTATTTCCATCGTAATTTCCAATAGGCCGATAAATCCGATAAATACGCCATCCTTTTTGCGTTCCACCGCCCACATCGTATAGCCTTTGTTATCCATATGGGCTTCAAAGCGGCTGATCAATCGGTTTGCTTCTTCTTTATTCAATAACTTCGGGAAAAATCGCATGACATCTGGATCTGCAGTCATTACTTCAAACGGTACACGGTCCTCCTCTTTCCAGCGCCTAAAGCCCAATCGCTCGGATTCGAAAATATAGCCTGTTTTCAACGGTCTTACCTCCTTGCTGTAATAACATATATTTCTAGTAGACATTTACTCTATTCTATCAAAGTTGTTATATTTCGGATATTCTCCTCCTGATTGTCACTTTTAAGGCATAAGTTGTTAAAAAAATTCATTGAGTTCAAATTACAAAAAAATAATGATTGCAAAATGCATTATTTTTTTGCATTATTATAGATAGAGATAATTATTAATGCAAAATTATTTTGCGGTATATTTTATTTTTGAAACTTTAAATTTTCTTTTTGTTTTTTAACAATTTGTTCCGCTACAAAATTCAGATAAGATTGGGGCAATAAAAAATGATCATTAAAAACTTCTTTATGCATCTTTCGGAGAACCAACTTTTAAATAAGGCTGCACAAAGCTACGGTTTCAAACTAGGAGCTCATAGCGTTGTAGCGGGAACCAATATCGAAGAGGCCATTGAGAGCATTAAAGAATTGAATGCTCAAGGCATTAGCTGCACTATTGATAATCTGGGTGAATTTGTACATGAAAAATCAGAAGCACTGGCAGCGAAAAAGCAGATTTTAGGCGTGGTGGAAGCCATCCATAAACATAAAGTAGATGCTCACATTTCATTAAAGCCTTCTCAGCTTGGATTAGATATCGATTACGATTTCTGTTTTGAAAACATCAAAGAAATTGTTGAGAAAGCCTCGAAATATGGCATTTTCATCAATTTTGATATGGAAAATTATGCACGCCTACAACCTTCTTTCGATTTGTTGGATGAATTATCGAAAGACTATGACAATATCGGCACTGTCATTCAATCATACTTTTTCAGAGCGGATGAAGATATAAAAAAATACAGCAATTACCGCTTGCGCATCGTGAAGGGCGCCTATAAAGAATTGGATACTGTTGCTTTCCAAAACAAAGAAGAAATCGATGCGAACTTTATTGAACTGATTGAATATCATCTGTTGAATGGCAAGTTTACCTCTATTGCTACACATGACCATAATGTCATTAATCATGTAAAACAATTTGTCATTGATCACGATATTCCTAAAGAGAAATTTGAATTCCAAATGCTTTACGGCTTCCGCAAGGAAATGCAGCTGGAACTTGCGAAAGAAGGTTATAATTTCTGTACTTACATTCCGTTTGGTACAGACTGGTACGGCTACTTTATGCGCAGACTTGCAGAACGACCGCAGAACTTAAACCTTGTAGTTAAACAAGTTTTTACTAAGAAAACCAACGCAGCTATCGGAGCTGTTGCAGGTGCATTTTTACTTGGCCGTCTGACAAGCAAAAAATCGTAATCTATCTTCCTGAAATCTTAAAAACCCATAGAGTCGGCGGAAACAATTTTTAACAGCAGAAGCTGCACTCGTTAAGGTTCTCTAAATTCTGCTCCACAGCAGCAAGACAAGAAAACCTGCAAACCTTTCCAAGGTTTGCAGGTTTTTTGCATCCATTTTTTACTGTTAGATTCTCTCCCAGTCAAATTTTCAAATATCCTTAAACGTTCTTGTTCAAGTTATGCCCCAGCTACATGAAAAAGCGTAGAATCTGTCATTTTTTATTCCGATATAAGTACATGGTGAGCGGCGCAAAAATGCCGGTCATGATAGCGGAAACAAGCAAAACACTGGCTACATGCTGCCAAGTACCGGTTCCTTGCATGAATCCGCGGACTGCTGTCGCAAGGATCGAAATTGGATTGCTGTTGACAAAGCCTTGCAGCCAAGTCGGCAGCGTAACCGGATCCACAAATACATTACTAATGAAGGTCAGCGGCATCAATACCATGAAACTGATCATCATCAGAGTCTTTTCGGAACGTACAATTAACCCGAGTGTTGTCCAAATCCAAGACAAACTAAATGAAAAAATCAGCACCAAAACTATGGCGAGCAGGACGCCTACTACACCTCCCTCTGGCCGAAAGCCAAGTAGCAGTCCAAGCCCGATCATAATCACAGAAGCTAAGGAATACCGGATGACGTCGACCAGTAAAGAACCAATCAAAGCAGAAGGCAGCCAAATCGGCAAAGTGCGGAATCGGTCAAAAATTCCTTTTCTTATATCGTTGTTCAAGTCCATTCCAGTGTACATTGTGATTTGGGCGACGGTCATAACCAGAATGCCTGGCAGCAGGAACTGTAAGTAGTCACTTGTGGATCCCGCGATGGCTCCGCCAAAAAGATACGTAAACATCAACAGGAAGATAATTGGAAATACTGTGACATCAAACATCTGTTCAGGAACGTGCTTGATTCGCAACAAAGCACGTGTTGCAAAAGCCGTAGTCGATGACCATGCATTTGGAGGATGCGGGCGATTATCAGAAGCGACAGCTTGGAGCAAACGTTCATCTGTGCCGGTAGTTGCAACAGTCGATTCTCTAGTTTCTTGATGGACAGTCATAAGATATCCCTCCCGGAATCTTGTTGCTGTTCGCTAACCTGACCCGTCAATTTCAGGAAGACTTCGTCTAGACTAGGACGCCCAAGTGAAAGATCACTTAACTCGATATGTTGGCGAGCAAATTCACTTAAAACTTTTGCCACCAGCGCAGAGTCATCTGCCTGTGCAGTCAGAGACGTGGAGTCAGCCCCCAAATGAATTGGTGCACCAAGCAGGTTTTCAAGTATGGACCAGGCCCGTTGCTGATCATCCGCATGGGCCAGCTGAACGTTCAATGTGCCGCGTCCAACTGATGCTTTTAACTCACTGCTCGTGCCTTCTGCGATAATCTTGCCGTGTTGGATAACCCCGATTTTGTCTGCCAGCTGGTCTGCTTCTTCAAGATATTGAGTCGTCAATAAAACGGTTGTTCCTGCACGAACCAGCGTCCGAATAATATCCCAAACTTGATTACGGCTGCGGGGGTCGAGTCCTGTTGTCGGTTCATCCAAAAACAGCAGATCTGGAGTCACTACAATACTTGCTGCAATATCGATTCTGCGTCGCATTCCGCCCGAATAGTTTTTCACTTGGCGTTTTGCAGCATGTCCAAGTCCAAAGGCCAATAGCAGTTCCTGGGCTCTTGTTTTTGCTTGTCTGCGTGAGTAACCCATCAGTCTGGCGATCAGCATTAGATTCTCCATTCCTGTCAAATCCTCATCGATTGAAGCATACTGGCCTGTCAGGCTGATGCGCTTTCTAATGGCCGCACTATCTGTCTTCAAGTCATTGCCAAAGATCCAGGCGTTCCCAGCATCCGCTGGTAGAAGTGTTGCCAAGATGCGTATGGTGGTTGTCTTGCCGGCGCCGTTGGGACCTAAAAATCCATAAACTGTACCTTTCCGAATGGTCAGATCGACACCATCCACTGCGCGTTCGTTTCCAAATACTTTTACTAATCCTCTGGCTTCAATGGCGTAATCACCGGTCTGTAATGATGTTGTGTCTTCATTCAATCTCCTCACCCTTTTCTATATGTTAATGATTAATGGATTAACGAAAACACTGTCACTGCTACTCAGGATTTTGTAACCAAGTGTCTTTCACCTTGGCAATTTGGTTCAACTACCCGTACATCTTACGCTATAAATCATTATACCAAACATTTGTTCTTATTTAAAGTGTGAATAATTAGTTTTTTTAGTTAATGATTTATTTTATTTCTAATTCCTCTATTAATAAAAGCTCAAGTTAAACAAAATGGCCAAATACATGTACGCATGCATTTGGCCATTAATAGTATTTAATTAGAAACAAGCGAGCCTTTTTGAATTGGGACATGCTTTAATGAAATGCCGACAAAATCACCGATGTTAAAGCGGGAAGCAAAAACCGATTCGTGGATGGTCCAGGTTTCTTGCCCTACTTCAACCGTATAGTGGATTTCATGTCCTTGGTATTGGACAAATGAAACGACTCCTTGCAAACCATCTTTTTCGGCCGCCGCAAGTTGAAATTGTTCCGGTCGTACAGGATAGATTCCACTCTCTTTAAAACTATCCGCTACACCCAGATCCGGCCATGTGTTTGCCGAATCGATGGCTGGCACGAAATGGGTATTTTGCCAGTGCCCTTTCACAAGGTTGCATTTACCGACAAATGTCGCTACGAATTCCGTTTCCGGGCGCGTGTAAAGTACTTCGGGCGGCGCAATCTGTTCAATGCGTCCCTGATTCATGACCACGATCTTATCTGCAATAGCTAGTGCTTCTCCCTGGTCATGCGTGACAAAAACGATAGAGGCTTGGGTTTCCCGGTGAAGCTTCTGAATTTCCTTGCGCATTTCCATACGAAGCTCAACATCAAGTGCACTGAGCGGTTCATCCATCAGAAGCAGATTGGGCAATGGCGCAATTGCTCGGGCCAGCGCGACACGCTGTTTTTGTCCGCCAGACAATTCTGATGGATAGCGTTCAGCAAGCGCAGCAAGTCCCACCAGTTTCAGCACTTCACCAATGCGTTCCTGCAGTTCCTTCTTGCCTTCCTTGATTTTGTTCGGATGGTAGCTAAGCGGGAATTTAACATGTTCAGCTACAGTCATATGCGGCCATAAAGCAAACGATTGGAAAACCATGCCGATATTGCGTTTTTCAGGAGGCAGAACGCGCTTTGCCGATGCCAGGACTGTGTCGTCCATTGAAATGGTCCCTTCCGTCGGCCCCATAAATCCTGCCAGCAATTTTAATAAAGTCGTTTTGCCACAACCGGATGGTCCAAGCACAGCGATAAATTCGCCGTCGCCAATTTCCAGGTCAATGGAATGCAGCGCAGTAAACGATCCGTATTTTTTTGTTACATTATTGACGTTGATCATTTATTTTTCAGCACCTTTCTGTCCCAAAGCTTGCTAAGCAGCATAAACAATCCACCTCCGAGCAGGATGCCCAATACGAGAACCGTTGAAAATGCTGTAGAGTAGGTGGAATAGCCCGCCTGTTCATAACCAAAAATGACGACACCGACCGTTTCAGATCCTGATGACCATAGTAAGCTAGAAACCGTCAATTCAGTAAGTGCCATCAAGAACACCAACAGCGCACCACTAAGAATTCCAGGAAACAGCAATGGCAGTAAAATTCGTCGCCACTTTACCCAGCCGGCGGCGCCTGAAGTCCGTGCCGCTTCTTCCATTGATGGGTCAATCTGCAAAAATGCTGTATAGCTGCCTCTAACCTGAAGCACCAGAAAACGGGTTGCGTAGGCGATGAATAAGATCCATACAGTGCCATAGATGCCCGGGTTCCATCCCGGAACCGGCTCAAGCCACATAAAAATCATACACAGCGCAAACACTGTACCGGGCAATGCAAATGGAATGGTCATGAACAGTTCCGCAGCTTTAGTACTCCAATCAGGGTGTTTGAAGCGCAAATATGCCATCGCAGTACCGAGCAACAGACAAATCAGCATAGTAAAGAAGGCAAGCTGCAGGCTGTTTGATAGAGCCGATAAAGGTTTGGAATCAGTCAAGAAGACATACTCATAGTTACGCAACGATAGATTTTCAAGATTAAATGGAACCCCATACGCAGAAATGAGCGACAAAGCCCCCATTGTAATCAATGGCATTAAACTCGTCACAAGAAGGAAAATCCACAACGAAACTTCCAACAGCTTTTGCTTGCCGGATGATAAATGGATACGTGGTGTCGAATCGCTTCTATTCGTTTCATTGACTCTACTGCGGCGCAATAAGAACCATTGCAGAACAGTCCCGGCCAGCGCAATAATACCAAGGATGACTGACAAAACAGCCGCCCGCGAGAATGCAGAAGGACCGAAGCCAACGACCTGCTCGTAAATATAAGTGCTTAAAACGCGTATATTCGCAGGTGTACCCAGAAATGCCGGAATCCCGAAATTATCCAGGTTCGAAAGGAAAGCAATGAGACCACCGCTGGCAATTCCGGGCAGCGCCAGTGGAAGAACCACTTTCCGGAACGCCCTTTTTTTCGACAGTCCACTGGTAGCCGCTGCCTCTTCCAATTCGCGTGGAATCTTCCGAAAAACATTCACTGTGAATAAATATACTAACGGGTAATGGGAAATTCCAAGCAACAGGATGATGCCCCCGATGCTATAGAGATTCGGCGCGGCGAGCTCGCCGGGCAGCCAGGACAGCACTGCTGTAACCGGACCGGATGCGCTGAAGAATTGGGTCCAGGCTAAGGTCGTTATATAGGAAGGAATAATGAATGGCAGGAAAATAAAGAGCTGCATCGCCCTTTTTCCGCTCAACCGCACATAAGCAACAATCCAGGAAAACAGCACGCCAAGCACCAATGCCAAAACTGTGGATCCCGCAACGATTATGAGTGTATTCTGGACTGTATTCCAAGTCGCGGGTTCCCTAAGGACATCTGTATAATATTGCAGCGTCAGCGATCCGTCGTCCACAAAACTTAGCCAGACCAGCCGCAGGACGGGTAACAGAAAAAACACAAATATGGCCAGCAGGCCGATAATTTTATAGAAATTCTTTTTTTGAAAAAAGAGAGAAAAAGAGGAATCCCTCTTCTTTCTCTCCTCAACCATTGGCTGTTTTACCGTCATATCAGTAACTCCTCGCATCGAAATTCAATCTGGCTTCACTGCCCGAAAGTTTGTCCGAATTGCGTTTTGTCTTCATCGCGTGTTTCTAGAAGTTCAACCGCATCCGCATCTAAAATAGTAATTTCATCCAGCGTTTTCAGACCTTCCGGTGCTTCCACGCCTTCCCGGATCGGAGTATAGCCCTGTTCAGAAGCCAATTGTTGCCCTTGCTCTGAAAGGATGAAATCAACAAAGGCTTTAGACGCTTCTTCGTTTTCCGTATTGGCCATGATTCCTACCGGCTCAGTGATGACTGGAACACCTTCTTCCGGATAAACTAAATCAACCGGAGACCCTTCGCTTTTCGCTCGTGCCGCCAAGTAATCGACGATCATGCCATAGCTTTTTTCCCCAGTTGCAACGCTTTCGAGCACTGCTCCGTTGCCTTGAGTGATGGTAATGTCATTGTCGCGAAGTGCTTCGTAGAATTCCCATCCTAATCCGTCTTGTCTGGTGATGACACCTAAATTATAGGCTGCAGCACCGGAATACAATGGACTTGGCATAACAGCTTGTCCTTTGGAAGCCTCATCAGTCAAAACATTCCAGCCGGTCGGAAGTTCCGTCACTTCATTAGTATTGACAATCAAACCTGTTGCCATGATCTTAGTACCGGCATAAGTTCCGTCCGGATCGATAAATGCTTCATCGATGGCTTCCGCTTCAGGTGATTCGTAAGCCAGCAGTAGATCTTCAGATTTGAAGTTTTCAAAAGTTACGGAATCCGCAACCAACAAAACGTCTGCTTGAATATTGCCACCTTGGTTTTCCGCTTGAATTTTTGAAACAACTTCTTCTGTTCCTGAACGGAAAATATTGATCTCCACATCGGGATTTTGCTCTCTAAAAGCATCCACCAGCCCTTGGGCATCCGCATCCGGCTGAGAGGTATAGAAATCCAAAGTACCGGAAACACCCGTTCCGCCTTCTGGTGATTCTGTAGCCGTCCCACTATCTTCGCTTCCGCACGCTGCCAAAAAAGCCGCCATACACAACGACGCCGAACCAAAAAAGATCTTCTTCATATTATTTCCCCCTCAAATTATGCATCAGACTGTTCTTATGTAAAGACTCTAAATAAGTATAGAACTATTTTGTGTAGCCATCATTAAGATAATGTTAAGAAATATTATTAAAATCCTGAAAAGTGCTTTTATCTGAACTTGATATCCGTTCATTCTTCTTTCTTACGCCAGCTCTTTCCTTATATAGCAACTATAAATTGCCAGGCTTGGCAGGTCAAATATAAATAGTCAAGTACATAAGATACATATTATTTCCACTTAAAAGTCCAATAATCTTTACCTATCAGTTGCTGCCGTTAAAAGCGGTTTCGTAATATGCCATTCACAAGACTTTCTTCCTCCCTTTAACTGAAAACATAGCTGCTGCAGACGCATTTGAGCTAGTTAACTTGTGCATCTTGGAAACGTCATATTTATAACATAAAAAAGCAGATGCCTATTCGTTCGAAGGCTTCTGCTTTTTCAAGTATCTATTGTTAAAGAGTATACTTTAATTGACCGCTTCTTTTTTGGCATTCAACTGCGCGGACAATTCCTGGAACCATTCTTTGTCGTCCGTAGCAAGTGCGAGGTCGATCAAGAAGCTCAATTGTGCCGCATCTTTTTTATCTGATTCAGGAATATTTTCGACTTGGTGAATAGACATTGGAATGGTCAAGCCGATCATTTCCTCATTATCACTTTCCACTACTGTAACATTCACAGCTTCTTTTAGGACATTCATGGAATCGATGAAACCGATGATCAGTTCGTCGTGGCGGGATTTGCCTTTCACCCAGTCACTTGTTTTTAAAATCGTTTTATTCGTACCCATATCTATGCACCTACTTTACATTATTTATCGTTCTTTATAGTTGTTAGTAAAATCGTTAATTCATCTTACTGTCACTGTTTCCCTAACTAGACACCGGCAAACTTGATCTGTGCAATTTAAAAGAATTATTCCCTCAAAATATGGTTCTCAACAGCTCATTCGGTTCTCAAGCTCAGAAAATGCAGCCAGCAGTACAATCATGAGAACTTGTTGATAAGTCTAATTTTACGTTTTCGAATCTGTTTTATCAATTTTTATGCCTCAAATTCGAGATAGTTATGGTGAGGTATACAGGGCATTCCCCGAATGACAAGTATTCTGCTGGTATGTCCTTTAGTAAAAATGAAAAAGCTCTATCCTTGCCAGCTTAGATTAGAGCTGACCACGTTTATACAAATTTGCTATTGAAGATTTTTTAGAACTTTAGATAAAGGATAGATACCGATGCTTTGGATGACCAGAGAAAGAAGAATGGCGGCGAATGCCAGAGATATAAGAATTTGATCTTTTCCTGAAGCCGCTTCTTCAAGCCATAACAGCAAAGCAACTGACATGGCGCCTTTGATGCCTGACCATGCAGTTAAGGAAATCGTAGAAAAATCATTTTTAAATTCATGCCGCCATTGCGGCACGCCGTAAATCAACAGCCCAATCACCATGAAACGGACAATGATTGCCAGCAGGAAGATGGCGATTGCGAACCACCACCCGGGAAAGGCGAGGTATTCAGCGCCGCGAATCCCAATTAAAAGAAATAACACAGCCAATAATACCGGTGTTGTAATATCCCAGAAACCATCAAGTGACTCCTGTAAATTATCTTCTTCTATTTCCTTGCTCATTTCAAAAGATACGAATATTCCCGCAGCTACTGTCGCCAAAACCCCAGAAACGCCTATCGCTTCACCTAGATAAAATGCGCCATAGGCACCGACCACACTCAGTATGACTTGGTATTTTTTATCTTTCGTAAAACGAATCGTCTTACTCATCAGCCAGCCCACAAGAACACCGAGCAAGACTCCCCCAATCGACACCAGCAGAAGCTCAGAGACAAACTTGCCGACAGAAAAACCCCCGCCGGTTTGAAACATAGTAAGGAAGATGGTGAAAAAGACGATACTTGTTCCATCATTGATCATCGATTCCCCCTCCACTACGTCTGCAATTTGCTCCGCTCCACTGCTCTCTTTTAGAATTGTTGTGACAGAAACCGGATCAGTCGGGGCGAGTATTGAAGCCAACAGAAATGATGCAGTAAAAGATAAAGCAGTAAATACGGTTCCCGCTAAAAATATTGAGAGTCCGAGTAAAAATACCGTTGCGATCATACCAACTGTACTGAGAGTTAAAATAATCCCCTTGTTTTCTCTTAATTGTTTTAAAGGAAACTGATAAGCGGAGGTAAAAAGGATAGCAGGCAGGAATACATTAAAAATGATTTCTTTTGATATGTTGAAGCTATCAAAATAAGGGATAAATGACAAACCCAAACCAATTACTACCAGTACAACAGGGACAGGAAAGAATTTCTTTTGAATATCGATTGTGTAAACGATATAACCTATAAATAGTAAGATAAGCAACTGATGAGTAAACATCAATATCCCTCCTCGACGTGTATAGCCACTTCTATATCTTTTAACCTAAAAATGAGTTATGAAACTTCTTAACAATAAATGATTTAGCTGTATTATCCCTATGAGATCCTGCAGCAGCTTAGAAGGTTTATAAGATAAACAAAATATCTTTCAAGACAAAAAACACCCCCATTTTGCGGCTATCACTTTAGCCGGCTATGGAAGGTGTCTTCATTGATTTATTCATTAAATTATTTGTGAACAAAAATTTAAATCGACCAGTTAATAATCATTCCCGCATGCGTCAGGCCACCGCCGAAACCGTAGAGCAGCAATTTATCATCTGGCTTGATCTTTCCTTCAAGGACTCCTTTATCCAATGATAAAGGAATTGAAGCTGCCGAAGTGTTGCCGAAATACTCAAGGCTATAAATCGTTCGTTCAAGCGGCAGTCCATTTCTGCTGCATATCGACTCGATGATGCGGAGGTTGGCGCTGTGCGGAACAAACCAATCTACTTGTTCAGTTTTGAAACCCGCTTTTTCCATTAACGTATTCATGCCTTTTGGAACGGTATTAACCGCCCATTTATAGACTTCACGCCCATTTTGAGTGACAAATCCGTTTACCGCCAATTCATTTCCGAACATTCTGTTGGAAAGATCCGTACAGTAAAGGTTATGTGCCTGCTCTCCATTTGTTCCCATATGAGAAGCGATAAAGCTCGGCTTTTCTTCGTCATATTCTACGAGAACCGCTCCCCCACCATCTCCGAACAGGATGCAGGTCGAACGATCGCTATAATCCAGAATTTTGGAGAAGGTTTCCGCTCCAATCACTAAAATCTTTTTGTTCAGCCCGGATGTTATTAAACCGTTCGCCATGTGCAATCCATATGCAAACCCAGAGCATGCTGCGTTCAAGTCAATGGCTCCTGTGTTTTTGATGCCAAGCTTTGCCTGTACAAGAGCGGATACACTTGGTGTCTTAAAGTCAGGTGTCATGGTACAGACGATAATCATATCGACATCGTCGAGGGTTTTGTCATAGCGTTCCATTAAATTTTCAGCAGCTTTAATGCTGATATCACTTGTAAATTCAATTTCCGAAGCAATTCGGCGTTCTTTTATTCCAGTCCGTTGAACGATCCATTCGTCATTGGTTTCCACTAATTCTTCCAATTCGTGATTTGTCAGCCTCTTTTCAGGTACATATGAACCGATGGCTGTAATTCTGGCTTTCGAAGTGTTCATTTAATTCGCCCCTTCTTGATGTCCTCGCCCTATTCTAACATCAACTATTAGTAATAGGTACTAAATTCATTGATCATTACGTTTTCTTTACAAGGGTTTTCCATGCCCGCCAACGAAACGTCTAATTTTCTTAGCAAGCGGTTTCTTAACTACGAGCTAAATAAAACAGGTTCACCCTTAAATGTTTATAAAGGTTGGATCCTCTAGCAAGAACACAGTCTCTATATTTTTCTTTCTATTCTCATCCTCATTTTAAGAGGAAAAAAGCGGATATTAAAATTATGAGTTTGTTAATGTTTTTTTATTTAATTATACAGACAATTCCGTCTTTTAGGTTTATACTAAATGAAAAAATTGGAAAGGAGGTGCCTTATGACTAAGTTTTTATGTATTTTTGCAGCCGTTTTACTAGCTTTATCGCTCGGAACCCCGGCTGCTTTCGCTGAAAATGGACATGGCAAAGAATCCCTTGTGGCTCTGGGAGATTCAATTCCTTTCGGTTACAACCTTGGCCAGACCAATGAAAGCCCAGCTAAAGTCGCATTCCCGTTCCTAATCGGTGAAGATGCAGATTTACGGGTCCGTAATTTAGGTGTTCCCGGCTGGCAAACACAGGATTTGCTTGTGGCTTTGGAAACTAACAAAAAGTTACGGCGAGCTGTCCATCATGCCGAGTACGTAACACTTAATATCGGCAGCAACGACTTTTTAGAAATTTTAAGAACTGCCAATGCAGAAAGCGGTGGTAATCCCGAATTGCTACGGAAGCTGATTGAACAGAAGTTGGCAACTAGTGACGCTTTTGATAATCTATCGGATATCATTAGAGAAATAAGCTCGTTGACAGATGCCCCAATCGTTCTGTTCAACATCTACAATCCATTTCAATTGAACGATCCGTTCCATCACGTTGCAGACCAGTACTTACCTTACATTAATGCAATTTATGCCGAAACCGCACATGCCTACTACAATGTAGAAGCAGCTGATGCCTACAGCGCATTTGGGGATAATCAAGACGAATACGTCATTCCGCAAGACGTTCATCCGACTGTTGCTGGTCAGGAAGTGCTCGCTGAAATTGGCTTGGAAGCTTTTTGCTTGGAAACTGTAAAACATTAATACGGAGAAAAACTGCAACCCGATGCATCGGGCTGCAGTTTTTTTGTGATCAACTAACATACTGCTTGGTAATGTATTTATCTTGAACAAAAGGATATAATGAAACCGCTTGAAATAAATTACGAGGTGATCGAATTGAGAAGTGGAAATCCCAGTTTAAAAACGGAAGCGTTTGAAAATTTTAAAGATACCGAGACTGGCAGTAAAATGACCATCCAGGGCACCGTCAATAAAACATTTATTTTGTTATTGTTGGTGCTAGTGACTTTCGTCTATTCTTGGAATCAGTTTGTCAGCAGCCCAGACAGCGTACTACCGCTAATTCTAGTAGGAGGTATCGGCGGACTCATTATAGGCTTAATAACTATTTTCGTCCCAAAAATCTCTCCATTTACAGCACCCGTTTACGCATTGCTTGAAGGGTTATTTCTTGGAGCGGTATCGGCGCAATACGAAGCCCAGTACGGTGGCATTGTGTTCCAGGCTGTCCTGATTACAATCGGTGTTCTGCTGAGCTTGTTATTCGTTTATAAATCGGGTCTCATTAAAGTAACTCAAAATTTCAGGCTCGGCATTGTCGCAGCGACAGGCGCCATTTTCCTGGTTTACATTATTTCGTTTGTCGGCGGTTTTTTTGGTTTTGAAATTCCTCACTTGCACGAATCGACTCCTCTTGGCATCGGAATCAGTGTGGTCATTGTCATTATTGCCGCATTGAATCTGGTGTTGGACTTTGACTTCATAGAAAATGCGGCCGAGAAACAAGTCCCAAAATACTTTGAATGGTACGGAGCTTTTGGTTTACTTGTAACATTAGTCTGGCTGTATCTGGAAATTTTGCGTCTGCTGTCTAAATTGCGCAGCAGGTGATCCACTTAAACGAACTTTGGATATTTAAAAATCCATACTGATCGAATGTATAGTTAAAACGCCGCATCCAAAAAACCGAAATGGTTTGGGGTGCGGCGGTTTAACTTAAATTTATAATTTTTCTTTACGCCGAGATACAGGCGACTACCTGGGACATGACATTTAAGGCAGCTGTCATTTTGCAGCTGGTTCAGCTTTCTCCACTCTGGAGTTCAGCGCAGCTTTATCCAACTTATATTGTTTATAGCCGTTCCTGTACTCTTCATATACTTCCAAGTAAGTTTTTACGCGTTTCTCCATTTTAGTTCCTTCTTTGATCATTACAGTCATCAATTTCATCCTCCTTAGTATTGTTCCTCATAAATAGTAAACATACGGTCGGTATTCCATTCTTTTAAGAAAGCCGATTAAACTGCTTTCATGAATAGGAAAACTCTGCTACTACGACTTCTGATTCAATAAAAAAATGAAACTAAAAATTGATTCTGCTATTGCTTTAGCTTGTAATGATGGCACCTAGTTTATAAATTTCTCGCAGGTGGATTTCCGGTGATAGGGGGTTACGTAAAAAAGTTCTCTTGGGCAATCCTTTGATAATTTCCATAAGCTATAAAAGACACTAGGCAGGATCTCATATCGGCGCATGCAATTCGGTAAAGCCTTATCCTTTTGTGATGCCTGTTCTTGCTTCACTTCATCAATTTCCACCCACATGGTCTGAATCTCAGTTTGCATCTCCCCTTCTTTACTAAAAGTAATTTCTTTTGTGAGACGGGCAAAGAACGTGATGAAAGCCGAACCGTTTTCAATATGCACGTCTTTGGATCTCAGAAAATAATAGCTAACTGATTTTTGAGGCAGTTGGTCCGTTTGTTCCATATTGACTCCTCTCCTTCAGCCATTGTCCTAGGGGGATTTTCAGTTCTTTTTTTTAGTGAAGTTCACTGAGTGCTTCGGAAAGGCGTTCAGCAAAATTTTCGGCAGGCTCCTGCGACTTCAAGCGAATACAGTACATTCCACGCTCCATAGACAAGTGCTGCGAAAAACTTGTCGGAAATAAAATAGGATGCTGGATCAATGCCCGTGTAAAAACCGGCAGCTCTTCTGGTAGAAGAAACACTTCAGCCTCATTGACCGCCCCAAGCAACTTGTAGGAAACAATCAAATCAAGTGACCAGCAGATAAACATATCAGGGCTTTGACGGGCTTTAATCTTTCTTTTCTTTTTTAGCTGCAAAGACTTTTCTGATAGTTCCACTTCTGCACCTATAATGCGGCTTACGTTTTCAGCAGTTACTGTCAGGGATTCGGTTTCTATCATTTCTACCACTCCTTTCAAACTCATTCGGTAAAATTATTTGCAAAACTTCCACTTATAAGAATTGCTTTGCAGATGACCAGAGCAATACTAATTAAACTCAATAGACCATTCGAGACATTGCATAAAATTTAAATCTTCACTAACCCATAAATAAAATTAGTCAGATAATTCAGTAAAAGGTATTCAACAATAACGCTTAAAAATATAATCATTTCTCTCTAAAAAACTATAATTGTCAACAAAATAGTTATTTACCAATACATTAAGCCTAGTATATAATACAAAATATGTAAAGGCTTATAGAAAATTCTTTTAATTCAGAAAAAAATTATGTTTTTTTAGTATAACTTCAAAAAAACTTGTTTGTATTTAAACAATTATAAATGAATTTTTATTCTATATATTAAATTTATCAAAAACATTTTCTGCTTATAAAAAAAAAGAACCTTGCACACAGTTAAAGCTAAGTGCAACTGCAAACAAGTCCTCTAACATCGCCATAATTTCCGAAAAAAGAAATAAGTGGAGTAAGTACAGAAAAGATCCTTTTGCAAACAGAAAAGAAGAAGATGCCTAATCAGGACCTCTTCTTCCTTAACATGCTCTACAAGAAAACTGATTTGATTGATTGCTGCATACATTAGAATTCCGTATTCGCATCGTTTTACTAAAATAAGGAAAAACCTAAAAGTCTTTAAAAGTTTTTCTCCGTTTTGTTTCACTTTTTCTACTGGAGTGGTTTTCTGCTGCTTCATTATTGTGTAATTCTCCATAGTTAAACGCAATTGTCTCCTATCTCATGGACAATTATTCCTATCAGCAAATGAAAAACTTCATAAATTTAAATAATAAATTTTGCTTCATACATAGAAAACTTAAAATATTTACATAAGTTGATTATTTTACTTTATACTATTACACATAGTATTTTTAGTAGCTTAATTTACTTAACATTTTTTAGGACGAAAATCTCACTACAAGGAGTGATTTGATGAAAAAAAGATCTTTAACATTAATTTTATCTATTTTCTTCTTCTTCCCTTTCTTCTTGATAGCATGCTCTAATGATGAGTCAAGCGGAGAAAGTACACCCACACAAGACACCCTCATTTTCGCCCGCGGCGGCGACTCAGTTTCTTTGGATCCTTCTGAAGTTACGGATGGCGAATCTGAAAATGTAGCACAGAGTATATTGGAGACTTTAACTACCTTCTCAGAAGGCGAGACTACCATAGGGCCGATGCTTGCGACCGAATGGGAAGAAGCGGAAGACGGTCTTACTTATACTTTCACTCTTCGTGAAGGAGTAAAATTTCACGATGGAACTGACTTCAACGCCGAAGCGGTCGTTTTCAATTTCGAAAGATGGATGAATGGAAACGCTGAAAACTTTCCAATGTATGGAAGTGTTTTTGGTGGATACAAAGCAGATGAAGCACATAATATTGAGTCAATCAGTGCAGTTGATGGGGCAACAGTTGAATTTAAACTAAAAGAACCTCAACCGACATTATTGAAAGATCTGGCACTTACGCCACTATCTATTTCAAGTCCAGCAGCGATTGAAGATTCGAGAGACGAATATAGAAGCAACCCAGTTGGTACCGGACCGTTCATTTTTAAAGAATGGCAGCGCAATGAACGAATTGTTCTTGAAAAAAATGAAGACTACTGGTTGGACGGCTATCCTAAACTCGAGCAGGTTATCTTCCGGACTATACCGGATAATTCCTCTCGCCTTAACGCATTGCTTAGCGGAGAGGTGGATTTGATAGCCGGTTTGGAATCTGAGAATCATGCCCAGATTGAAGAAAATCCAGAGCTCATACTCTTCTCAAGGCCACCTCTTAATCTAGGATATCTTGGGATGACCTTGACACATGAACCCTTTGACGATCCTCTCGTTCGACAGGCGCTTAGCCATGCAGTCAATAAAGAGGCAATGATCGATGCGTTTTTCGGCGAAGGAACTATTGCAGCAAAAAACCCAATACCCCCAGCTGTAGAAGGGTATAACGATAACATCGAACCGTATCCATACGATCCTGAAAAAGCAAAAGCACTTCTTGCTGAAGCTGGATTGCCAGATGGCTTCAAAATGGAACTATATGCCATGCCTGTTTCTCGCCCTTACATGCCTGATGGGGCAAAAGTTGCTGAATATCTGCAATCCAATTTTGCTGATATCGGCATCGAAGCGGAAATTGTAACTTTCGAATGGGCAACATATATCGAAAAAGCACTGAATGGAGAAGCTGATGCCTTCCTGTTAGGGTGGACCGGTATGAATGGAGATGCGGATAATTTCCTTTACACTCTCTGGCATGGCGACAATATCGGTTCTACCAATTCAACACAGTACGACAATCCCGAACTGGACGCGCTTTTGGATCAAGCGAGAACAACTACAGACCAAGAAGAACGCAACGAACTTTATGAACAAGCGCAGGTAATCATGCACGAAAATCCACCTGTCATTCCACTTGTCCATACATCGCCATCACTTGCCGGTAAAGAAAACATTATTGGATTTGATCCGCACCCCACTGGCCGAGTAATGACAACAAAAATTGAGTTTGAACAATAAAAGACTGTTACTAAAAAAAATTAAAAGAATGGTTCCAATATCCTGTCAAAGGATTGGAGCCATCTTTTTTATGAATTTTTTCAAGTTCTATAGCTGTTACAAGGTTTATTTATATCGCTGATCCTTAATTTCCCCTTTTCCTCTTTCGAGACACAGCAAATTATCCAACTCATGAAACCATGGCCTTTGTGCAACGTATAGAATACTAACTTATGAAAATGGTGGTGCTATAGCTATGAATGATCATTATGCTGCTCCCCGGCATTCTCTTTCGCCCAATGCTGTTAAGTACTGGCGCATGGAAGAACTTATTTCCAATGTAATAGCTGGTGTCATCCTTGCCGTGTTGCTTTATCTGGATTGGCTCTTCGGCTGGTATAGTTGGATTGGATGGGTGCTGATTGGGCTTGCAGTTATTTTCTTAATCGGAATTGTCTGGTCCATTTTAAGTCCTCCGCTTACATATAAAAGCTGGCGCTATGATTTGGACGAAGAATTTTTGCATTTGCAGTTTGGTATATGGAGCCGGACGGAGCAATTGGTGCCGATGACAAAAATCCAGGCAGTTTCTTTAACTCAGGGACCTTTGATGCGCAAGTACAAACTTGCTTCCCTGTCAGTAGAAACGATGGGCTCAAGTCATGCTATTCCGGCGCTGCCAAAAGAAAAAGCGGCTGAGCTGCGAGTGAAAATTGCTCACTTTGCTAAAATCAAGGAAGTGGAACAATGAACGAAAACCGCCGCCACCATCCAAGCTTTATTCTTTTTAAAATTGGCAAACTGATTCGGAACTCGGTTTTTATTTTCTTGTTTTTATTCATTTTTCAATCAGACAATCATTCCGCTCTTTTTTTATATGGACGTTATATATTTTTACTGTTTATTCTCTGGTCCATCGTGTCCGCAGTGTTAAATTGGCTGACCACCACTTATTCACTTGACAATCAGCGCTTCTATTTGCGAAGAGGTATTTTTAGTAAAACTGAGCAGTCTATTCCGTTTTCAAAAGTACAAAATATTAACCGCCACACATCATTTTCCCACCGTTTGTTCGGTTTGACTTCAATTAGCTTTGAAACAGGAATCGCCGGTGAAGATGCTTCAGTGAAATTTGAAGTAGCAACAAAAAAAGAAGCGGCACGGTTGGAAGCTGCTGTTCAGGAACCTAGTAAGTTTGTTGAAGATGAACCGCAGACAAGTCTAAACGAGACCGAAGCACCAGCTTGTGCTGAGCAAGTCCCTTACGTATCTAAGCCGCAGGATGACCGTGTTATCCATTTTCAGCCGACACACCGGGATCTATTAAAAGCTTCTATGACATCGTTCAGTTTTTTTCTGCTTGTACCACTTCTGGCATCACTTTTGTATAATATTTCCGAAGTTATCGGTATTGAAGAGCGTCTGGATAGGATTGGCACGAGCTTAGTGAGTTCATCTTTAGGGATCACTGCAGCAATACTTTTAATAATCACTGCCTCTTTCATTTTTGGGATTGTCCACACATTCATTAAATACGGGAGATACGAAATTTCTTCCGATAGTACGCGCGTATACATTAAAAAGGGGGTTTTATCAGAAGCTTCTTTTTCAATCGCCAAAGAACGAGTTCAAGCTATTGAAATTACCCAATCTTTTTCAAAGCGTATTTTCGGATTAGCCGAAGTGAAATTAATCAGTGCTGGAAGTCTGTCGATGGAGTCAGATGATTTGAGCATTAGCTCACTTTACCCTTTTCTTCCCAAGAAAAAAGCCTATTCAATCGTTTCTGAACTGCTGCCAGGCTACCACATCCAAGAAGACATGCATCGCCTGCCGCGACGCTCATTTTGGGTCCGCATGATCAAACCAAGTTGGCTGTGGCTGATTGCTACTGCTTTGCTGTTTTACTTCCAACCGAATTTTTTGGGAATCAACAGCACATGGTGGATTGCCTCTATTCTGCTTCTAGTACTGGTAGTCATTTCCCGTATTTTGGATTTCCTTCATACTCGTTATTGTTTAAACGATGAAATGATCCAGTTAAAAAATGGGGGTTACACTTCTACCCTATTTGTTACAAAGCGGGGTAAAATTGTTGAAGTCGAAATTACCCAAAATCGGATTCAGCGCGCGTTGGGCCTTTCTTCTCTTCAAACTGTGACTCGTGCCAGACCTATCCATACTTCCTATCTCGAGGATGTACCGGATTCTTTGGCACGTACGTTTCAAGGTTGGTACCGCGGAAGGACGAAAGAAGTAAAACTGGATACTACAAACCATGATAACTCTTTGCCGGAATTCCGGTAAAGAGTTATCTTTTTTGAGCATGATGTTCATTTCATGTTTTGCTGATAAGTCGCAATCGCAGCTTTTTCTTCATAAGACAGTAAAAGTCAGAATTTCCTTAAGCCCCTGGCCGCAACTCCTGTCGGTTCAACCACTCTCGGACCGTCTCCACATAAGCCTCCGGTTCTTCTATTCCAGGCATGTGTGAACTGTTCTCGAATACATGAAATTCAGCATCCGGTACCAAGCTCGCATAATATTCGGTTGCTTCTGGAGTAGCTTCGTCAAAATGTCCGCATAAGAAAAGCGTGGGCACTTCGATTTCATGTAAGCGATCAGTCACATCGAATTTTTTCAAAGTGCCGGTGACGGTGAATTCGGAAGCTCCCCACATAAAATTATAAATTTGTTGATTCAATGCTTTCATGTCCGCTTTCATCTCTTTTGGCCATGGGTCGACACGGCACATATGCCGTTTATAAAAGGCCAACATCGCCTCTTTGTACTCCGCAGAATCGGTTGTCTGTTCCCGTTCGCTCTTTTCAACCGTTTCCTGGATTTTCTGCGGGAATTTTTTCAAGTAATTCCGCTGGTCCCGCTCCCATCTTTGCGCATCCAGAGCCGGTCCTGAGAAAATAATACTGCGTACGCCGGCAGGTTTTTTTAACAGATAGGAAGCGGCGAGCATCGTTCCCCAGGAATGTCCGAGAATATGGACTTCTTCCAATTCCAGCGCCTTGATGACTTGCTCCAACTCTTCTACATAACGGTCCACTGTCCATAAATCAGTATTCGTTGGCCGGTCTGATTTACCGCACCCAAGCTGATCATAGTGAATGATCGGCCGGTCCATCCCTAATTGCCGGAGGGGATCGCGGTCACTGCTTTTCGCACCCGGACCACCGTGCAAAACCAATAATGGTATTCCAGGCCCCTTGCCGCTAATCCGGTACCAGACTCTTCCGCCTGTAACAGGAATAAATCCTTCGGTTGCATTTTCCATCCATTTCTACCTCCCTTTTCTAACCAACTGTTCACTTGTTAATTCTCTCCCAAACCAGGATTCCCCTTTTTTGCAGAAACAGGCCGGGAATATGAGTCTGTCCGGCTAATATCATTTCGCTGTTCGTGGGAATATGTTTTTCCTTTACTAGGCAACTAATTCAGTCACCGCAAAACTAAAAGCTAAATTTATATAATTAGGCAACAAGCTATTCCATTTCACTGGAACTATTCAAGGACTAGAACGTAAATACTATCATTCGAGCAAAGGAGGAATTTGTATGTTGAAGTATTCTATTCATCAATTTGTTCAGAAAACGCAACAGGATGAAAGCGCACGTGAGTTTTTTGAACTCGAGACAGACCGTCTCCTTGAAGTGAACTTAAATGGACTGGTCTGGGCAAAAGCAGGTTCTATGATTTCTTATGAAGGAAGCATCAAGTTTGAACGTGAAGGCATGCTTGAGCACGGTCTGGGAAAATTCGTTAAGAAAGCCTTCAGCGGAGAAGGCGCTCAACTGATGAAGGCTAACGGTAAGGGCAAGCTCTACGTAGCAGATCGTGGCAAGAAAATAACCATATTGGACTTGGAAGGCGAGAGCATCTTCATCAATGGAAATGACCTGCTCGCTTTTCAAGATGGACTGAAGTGGGACATTAATTTAATGCGCCGCGTTGCTGGGATGATGGCTGGTGGCCTTTTCAATGTCCACTTGGAAGGACAAGGTCTTGTCGCTTTCACATCACATTATGAGCCTCTTACCTTACTTGTAACATCTGACAGACCCATCTTTACAGATCCGAACGCAACAGTTGCCTGGTCAGGCAATCTGGAACCAGAGTTTGTTACCGATATTCAGCTGAAAAGTTTATTTGGCAGAGGAAGCGGCGAATCAGTTCAGATGAAGTTTTCTGGTAATGGGTTTGTCGTGGTCCAGCCTTTTGAGGAAGTTTATCAAGTACAGCAGAGCTAAGTTCATACTTGAAGACCCGGTAATTGCCATTCGGCAGTTGACGGGTCTTTTTTTCTGACTGGATCGGTATGCACTAAAAGAAGCAACACAAAGCTCTACAGTCTCATATATATTGATCGGGTGTCTCTTCTTATTCTTCATTCTTGTGAATAAAGACAGTATTTTATTTTGCCGCTCGATTCTTGGTAAGGTATCTCCAGCTTCTCTACAAACTTTGGAGGTAAACATATTCCTAATAAACTTGATTTAATAATAATATTTTTTATCCTGTTTTTTACAAATCTTTAAAAATAGGTATTTATACTTAATTTTTTTATAAAAAAAGTAAGGTATAATGGGACTTATAGATTTTCTTGAAATAATATAGAGATAAATACTATAGACTGTAGGCAAAGACAAACCAAAATAAACCAAAATGAATAGGATGTACAATCCAACCGGTCTGGCTGGAATCATGTGGCTTCAAACAAAGGAAGACGCTTGCTAATCTGCCCAGGATAAATAGAGCCTGAGCAAGGCTGTTGAAAAAAACCCTTCACTCGAGGATCCGGAGCGCAAGGCGGCGAAGGGCAGAGATATGCTCCTGCATCGCTGCGCTGCTTCGTCGCAAACAAGTCAGCCACAGCCCGACTCGCTTCCTGCGGGAGCAGTGCTAGCGACATAAAAAAAATCCACTCGGGCTCCAGTCCGAATTAGTTCGGCGCGAGCCCGCGGAACGCGTCCACCTGAAGCGCAGGAGCCGGTGCATGTAAGATGAAATGAGGTTTCATTCGTTTAGTAGTATGTATATTCTTTTGTCTACAAGCTCAAATACTATTTTATTTCTTAAACTTTACTGGTATTTCTTTCTACTATAGCTTTTCTTGATTTGAAAACGTTCACGATTGAAAGGGGAACCTAATTAAGATGAGAAAAAGTGAAGAACGGTTCCGTCGTTTAGTGGAACTTTCCCCTGAACCGATAGTTGTCCATCGTGATGACAAAGTAGTCTTCGTCAACGATGCTTGTTTAAAAATGATCGGGGTAACAAGCAAAAGTGATTTAATAGGAAAATCAATTATTGATTATGTTCATCCCGCCTTCAAAGAGATTGTTCAAGATCGTATTCGAAATATGAAAATTGGAGTTATTGCTCCACCGATGGAGCAGCAACTTCTTACCATGCATCAAGATGATTCAGTCGTGGACGTCGAAGTATCTGGAGTAGGTGTTCTATTCGAAGGAAAACCGGCCATTCAATTGACCTTGAGGAATATTACAGAGCAAAAGAAAATAAGCAGAAAACTGGAAGAAACCAGCCAACGCTACCAGTCCCTCTTTAAGTACAATCCAGACGGTGCTTTTTCTACAGACCTCCACGGTAATTTATTGGACATTAACCCCTCATTAGAACGTCTTTTAGGATATTCTTTGCAGGAATTAACCACAATGACCTTCCACTTAACATTGGGTACGGATGATTTGAAAAGAATTAATGACTATTTCAAAGAAGCATTGGAAGGTTTACCACAGAATTACGAAGCTGTCGGCACTAAAAAAAACGGGGACAAGATTCCTTTAGAAATCACTTATCTACCTATCATCGTCGATGAGAAGATAGTTGGCGTGTATGGCATTGTTAAAGATATATCTAAAGAAAAAGAAGTACTAGGTCTGTTAGAAGAAAATGAAGAAAAGTACCGTTCTCTTTTTGATTACAATCTGGATGCAGTCTTTGAAATAAACCAATTCGGCTTTTTTACCGATGCTAACACAATGACTGAAAACCTATCCGGTTATTCTAAGGAGGAATTATTGACTCTGGCTTTTCCTGCATTGATAGCAAAAGATCTTGAGCGAGTGAATATTTTCTTTTCAACTGTTCTTGGAGGAAATGCTGTTACTTTTGAACAGCTGATCAAGAATAAAAACGGTGAAATAATCGTCGTGGATATCAACGCTGTTCCAAAAAGAAAAAAAGGCCAGGTGAATGGGGTATTTGTTATTGTTCGGGACGTCACCGAGAAAAAACAGACGCAGAAGCGGATAAACGATTTGGCCTTTACGGATCAATTGACAGGCTTACCCAATCGCCATTGGTTTTATCAGAATCTCCAGGAAGTCGTTTTAAGAACGAAAGAAAAACGACAGACGATTGCCACTCTTCTCGTGGATTTCGATAATTTCAAAAGCATCAACGATATGCTCGGGCATCATGGAGGAGATCTCTTCCTTAAACAAGTGGCAGCTCGAGTTCAAGCTTCCCTATCGCACAATGCTGTCATTTCCCGAATTGGGGGCGACGAATTTATCATTGTAGTCGAAAATGTAACTGAAGAAAATGTGCGTCAACTTGCTGAAAAGATTTTAGAAGACATGAAGCAGCCAATCTTTCTATTGGGACAGGAAATAGTCATCACACTTAGCATCGGCATCAGCATGCAGCCTATTTGCACCAGTAATGAAGAAATACTCATTCAGCAAGCGGACATGGCTATGTACTCAGCAAAAGAAAAAGGGAAAAATAACTATCAGTTCTTTACAGAAGATTTAAAAGAGAAAATGTCCAGAAAGCTTCAGTTAGAAAAAGCTTTACACGAGGCGCTTAAGCTAAAAGAATTTCAACTTTATTACCAGCCGCAAATTGATTTGCGTACAGGAAATCTCGTTGGAATCGAAGCGCTGATAAGGTGGAATTCTCCAAGCGGCTTAATCTCTCCTGCAGAATTTATACCCCTTGCTGAAGAGACAGGACTTATTTTGCCAATTGGCGAGTGGGTAATCGAAGAGGCATGCCACCAAATGAAAGTCTGGGAAAAAGAAGGGCGTTCAAAAGTGAAAGTGTCAGTAAATGTTTCGGCTAGACAATTTCATGACGTGGATTTCAGTTGGAAAGTACAGCAAATTTTAGAAAAAGAAAATGTGGATCCCCGCTACTTGGAAATTGAAATTACCGAGAGTGTGATGATGGATATCGAAGAATCTTCTATACTAATTCAAGAATTGAAGAAGCTCGGTGTAAAAATAGCAATTGATGACTTCGGTACAGGCTATTCTTCCTTGAATATGATTAAAAATGTCGAAATTGACACGCTAAAAATTGATAAATCCCTTATTGATGAAGTCCTTGGCAATCGACGCAACTTGTTTATATTGGCAGCTATAATTGATGTCGGAAAAAACCTAAATGCACAAGTTATTGTAGAAGGTATTGAATTTGTGGAGCAAGTAACTGCGTTAAAAGAATTCAATGTTATCGGGCAGGGATACTTTTACAGCCGACCGCTTCCAGCAGATCAATTGGAGCAGATCTGGTATAAAGAGACAAAAATATCTCGTTAATTCACAAAACATTAATTTCAAATAGGAAGGCGGAGTCACAGGTAACTAGTGACATCGGCTTCCTATTTTTTTATGTATCATATGGATGAAAACCTGTATGTACAAAGCAGTGCTACTTTCCGTTCTCAACAAGATTTTCTCGCAATTAAAAAAGACCTGCTTAAATCTGCAGGTCTACAATACACACAATTCAATTTCATATGATTAATAGGTTTCAATGTCCCATGTATGCTGGATATCTACTGCCCCTTTAAGGGTTTGTGCCACAGGGCAGCCTCTATCAAAAACAGCCAAGGCTCGTTCTGCTGCTTCTTGCTTTCCTTCGGGTACTTTTACATAGTAATGGGCTGTGATTTTTGTTATTTTCAATACGCCTTCTGGAGCTTCAATTGTTCCTTGAACGTCAGCACGAACTTTATCTGGTGAAGTCGGAATTTGACGCGCTTCCAGCGCGCCGGATAATGTCCCAACCAGTCAACCGCCAGCGGATGCCACAATATGATCCAATGTCGAAGGATATTCCGGATTGGTTTCAACACCGTAAAATTTTTTCACGCCTCCATGGACACCATACAAAACAGGTTCTTCAAAATCTCCAATATACGCTTCACGTATTTTATTGGCAGTATCTTTTTGGATAATGGTTATTTTCGTCAACTCGATAGGTTCACTCACTTAATCATCCTCCTTTTTTAAAAGAGTATCAATTTACTGACTTTTCCGCAAATGAAAAGAAGTATACAGTTTAATGTTTTTTTCTATTTCCCCTAGAATCACTAGAAAGATCGATGAAAAACACGGTATTGCTTCTCAACTTTACTTCGCTTCAGAAAAAATTGAGTTTACTGCCATTTTCGCTATCGTCCCATTAGACATAATAAACTTATCAACTTTAATATGTGAGAAATTAGGAAGATGCTCTTCCCGCTCAACTTCCACTGTCGTGTAGACACCCGGAGACATCCTTTCCACAGCTGTTGCAATCAGCAGCGATTTTCCGTCAGTCAGCATCTGATCCTCAATCCGGTCATCCGCAAAAATCAACACCGCTTTTGCATGCTGAACATTTGCCTGCCGCAAAACTTTCTCATGTGTCGCATTGCCTCTGACGTAATGAATTCTCGTGTGGATCTCTTTAGCTTTTTCCATTCTATCAATCACGACAACTTCGGTTTGTTCATCTTGCTTGAGTATTTCAGCTATAGCATTTTCAGCTTTATAGGACCAATCTATGATAACAATATGGTTCTGTCCCCTATACATTAACTCCCCCCTCTCTTCACGCCTTTTATGTAAAGTCAGACTTTCTATTGCCTTCCCAATGAAAGACGCAAACAACCCAATGCCAATTATGTATAGAAAAACAACTGTAAAAATTCTTCCTGCATGCGTTGACGGATAAAAGTCACCGTAACCGACCGTCAAAATCGTCGTCATTGTAAACCACAGGGAATCTGAATATCGTATAAAAGTAGATGGCTCGATGATAGGCAGCATAAACGTACTGAACACGATCAGTATAATCGTACTGATCGTAAGAATAAGCCACGACAAACTGGTTGCCTGTAAATAGAGCCGGCGAAGTATTATCAATTTGAAACCTCCCTCCTTACTCATTATACATTATGAAACATTCGCGACAGCTATTCATTTTTATTGCTATTAACAGCGCTATCAGAACAAGAGACTGACAAATCTTTATCAAATTCGCACCAGTCAAGTACGCAGGTGCATTTGATCAGTCAAGCATGTATATTGAAGTAATCATAGCAACTGCAAGTTGCCGTTCGCCAAACTCATCTTCATATGTGATGATCCACTGCTCGCAATCCATTTTTCGGATAGTGCAACGGTGATAGTGAAAATGGCGTTCTTGCCAAGATTGGATAAACACCGTGCACTCACGTTCATAGGCTACTATCAGCATATCAATGATGGCTCCTTGTTCATCGGCACTGAGCATGGGCTGCGGATTACTAACGGAGTCTTTGCTATAATCCCAAGCATGCTCCGAAACGAAAAGTCCATCCCACCGTGTTTGCTTTGTTAAATTTCTTTTACCGCTGTTAATTCTTGCTTCCATAAGCTACCTCCTTTTAAATGAGAACATTTGTTCTTATTATACCCAATGAAAGTAGAGATTGCTCTGTTTTCGGTAAATATTTATTTATTAAGAAGAAAGTAGAAAACGAGTAAGTTATAAAGTTAGAGCAGGCATTAAATATACCGATGTTCAAGTTGCCTCTACCAATCATGTTTCGAACAGATTAAATCGTTCTTATGGCCGGATGAAAACTTAATGCTTCTTAGGTTTCAATAGAAAGAAAGTAAACGTGTTATTATTCCAGCTATGTGGGTGACCCGGTCCCAGATGCATTTGAAAGAGATCTCCAGACTATTATTGAAGTAATTTGTAAAACTTAATCAAAATATCTAAGAGAAAAGCCATCCTCCTATCGGAGAATGGCTTCGATTATTTCTATTTTCCAAATGAAGATAGGAACTTAACTCTATCCCCCATCGGTGGAATGCTGTTATCGACTAATGCTACCTCTAAAATTGCAGGACCGTTTAAGTTTGTTAACGCATCAATCACATTTTGAGACATATCTTCCAAAGTGTCTACACGGAAACTTGAAATATTCATTGCTGCAGCCACTGCTGCAATATTAATAGGCTCCTGCTCAAAAGATGGATGTGAGCGTTTGTACTGCAACGTGTGTCCCTGGTATACCATACCCAAGCGTGCGTTATTCATAACAATGAACAAAATAGGCAAATTATATTCTTTAGCAGTCAGGATTTCCATCCCATGCATAAAGAAGCAGCCATCTCCTGTGATTGCGACTACAGGTCGATCAGGTTCAGCGAGTTTTGAGCCGATAGCTGCGCTTAGTCCACTCCCCATTGCTCCGAAATGCACATTGATATCAAATGTATCTTCTTCCAATACTTCCATGTCATGGATAACATAGGCCATAAACTCTCCTATATCAATGGTATAACGGGTAGAAGAAGGCAAGAATTCCTGCAATTTCCGCAAGACATTCCTTGTATTATATACCTCGACTGTTTCAGGCGCTGATTCTGGTTCGATTAACTTCGTATTTGTCGGTCGCTTCAGCCCTCTTGTTTTGAGTTCTTCATTTAGCGCCTTTAAACTATCGGACATGTCTCCAAGTATTGGAATGTCGACCGGATATTTTCGGTTGAAAACTGTAGAATCAAAGTCAATTTGAATCACAAATCGTCCTTTTGCCAGATTTGGGTTGTAATTACTTGTTGCTGTCTCACCTAGACTTGATCCTAGGACAAGCAACGTCTCTGCATCCCCTTCATTAACCAGCAAAGACGTTTGCTCTTTTCCGGCAAACCCAAATACGCCAGCAAATAGCCGGTGGTCTTCTCTGAAAAGCCCTTTTGCCACAGGTGTCGCGACAATTGGCCAATTGAGCAATTCTGCAAGTTCTAATACTTCAGCTACCGAATTACGCACACCTTGTCCCGCAAAGATGATCCCATTTTTCTTTTGCATCAAATGGTCAGCTACTTGTTTTACTATTGTGGGATCAATTGATGGATGCCGCTCTACTTCCAGCACCGGCATAGGCAGCTCTCCAATATTCCCCATTTGCACATCAATTGGCATCGCAACATGGACAGGACCGGGTACGCCTGAAAGTGCAATTTGTGTCGCTTTTGCAATCTCATCCAATAAATCCGCTGAATCCAACACCGTTACACTGTACTTGGTCACAGATTGAAAGATTGCCTGAGCATCGAGTTCTTGAGAAGCGTTCAATCCCATCGTACTGACCGGCACTGCCCCAGTCAGAAACAGAATCGGCAAATGCTCCCGCATCGCATTAGCAGCTCCTGTCACTAAGTTAGTACCTCCTGGTCCACTACTGCCGATGCATACACTCAGCTGCTGTGAATACTTTGCATAGGAAGCCGCCATATAAGACGCGGCTCCTTCGTGTTTTGTAACAATTGGTGTGATTTCAGGAAAATCTAAAAGTTGATCATAAAATGCATTGACCGAACCTGCAGGTATTCCAAATACGTACTTAACGCCGTTTCCCTCTAAATATTCCAAAACAGAACGAATTGCTCTCATCCCAATCCCACTCTCCCTAGTTATTGATAATTACTGTAAATAGATCCTGTTAAATTCCTCGGCTTTAATTGGTTTACTGAAGTAGTACCCTTGAATGTACCGACAGTTTTTTGATAACAGAAAATCTTTTTGTTCTTTAGTCTCGACTCCTTCTGCAATAACATCCAATTGCAGATTTTGGGCCAATGTGATAATCGTATTCGTAATGGCCGCATCTGCCTCATTCGTCATGACATCCTGAATAAACGATTTATCGATTTTCAAGGCATCAATCGGAAAGTTTTTTAAATAACCGAGTGATGAATAACCGGTTCCAAAGTCGTCGATCGCAATTTTGACACCCAAATCTTTTAATTGCTTCATTTTCTCAAGCGTAATTTCCGAATTCTGGATAATCATATTTTCCGTAAGTTCGATATGCAAATACTCGGGAGAGAGCGATGTCTCTTTCAAAATACTCTGTATCATCAGCACTAAGTCATCTTCTTCAAATTGCCGACCTGATAAATTAACAGAAATACTCATATTCATATGCCCTTTTTTCTGCCATTGCTTTAATTGATGGCAAGCAGTTATAAGCACCCATTTTCCTATGGGAACAATCAGACCGGTTTCTTCCGCAATTGGTATAAACTCTATCGGCGGAATAAGCCCTTTTTCAGGATGGTTCCACCTTAACAAGGCCTCAACTCCAATCATCCTATTCGTTTTACCATCAATCTGCGGCTGATAGTACAACACTAGTTCCTGTTGATCCAGTGCCTTATAAAGCAAGTTTTCCAGTTGAATGCTTTCTAAATTGCGATGACTCATTTTTGTTTCAAAAAAGTGCGAATTAGTTCCTGATTTCTCTTTTGATTTATACATTGCTGCATCTGCATTTTTAATCAATATTTCAGCAGAATCTCCATCCTCTGGAAACATACTGATACCGATGCTAGTTTTCATGTATATATCAAAACCTTCTAAGCAAAATGGTTCTAAAAAAGCGTTGGTGATTTGTTGAACAACTTGGGAAACATCCTGTTTACCTTGAATGTTTGGCATCACAACAGTAAATTCATCGCCTCCCTGCCGTGAAACAACTGCTCTTTTTGTGATATTACTTTTAAGTCTGTCTGCAATTTCTCTCAATAATAAATCTCCATAACTGTGCCCGAAACTGTCGTTAACCAGTTTAAAACGATCTAAATCCAAAAACAATACAGCCAGTTTCTCGCCACTTAAGCGGGCAAACTCCACTTCTTTAGTAAGCAAATCATTTAGCAGAACCCTGTTGGGAAGATTGGTCAGATTGTCATAAAAGGCTAGGTGTTTAATCTCTTTTTCCATTTTATTTCGTTCTGTAATGTCTCGAAATGTTACCACTTCACCCAGCGTCACGTTTTCATCTTTTATAGAGGAAATATTATATTCCACTGAAAAGTTAGAACCATTCTTTCGAATGAATTCTTGATTACCGACAAAAGAGTTTAATTTTGGAAGATTAGTTTTTGATTTTGAAAAAATGACACGGGAATGCTTCCCAATCAGTTCTCCTGTCTGGTAACCAAGTAGAACCTCACTTGCTGGATTGCAAAACGTAATCCTGCCGGTCAAATCCAGACCGAAGATACCTTCCCCGGCTGAATTCAAAATCAATTCCTTTTCCCGGCTTAAGTTCTTCATCTCTGCAATCACTTTTTTGAGTTCATTGTTTTTAATCATGATTTCTGAAGTCCGTTGTTCAATAATCACTTCCTGCCTCTCCATATACAAAAGGTTTGAGATTGCAGAGGCTGTGGCATCTGCAATCGACTGGGCAAGCTGCATGTCTGTTTCTGCAAAAGTCATCTTTCTTTCCTTTAGTTCCACCAATGCAAGAGCACCCAACACTTGTCCCATTGCAACAAGCGGCAACATGAACATGCCTTTTATACCGAAATTCCTGCAGATTTCCTGGTTTGGTCTAGGATCTGTCGATACTTCTGGAATCAATAAGTATTTTTTTGTTCTGATCACTTCCTGGAAAACGGCATCGTTTGTCTGGTCAATTCGGCTTTTTTGATGCATAGCCAGCCAATCCTCTTCTGTCCAGTCACTGTCGGTACTAAGATTAGCAGGTTTGATTTGTTTTTCGGCCAATGGATCAAGAAAATGAATGCCGATGTTAGAATTCTTCAATACTCTGCTTATATAAAAAAAACATACTTTTAAAACGTCTTGCATCGAAGATTTCATCGATAATTCGCGGGTAAGATCTAATAGCAACTGTTTCTCTTCCAGCAAATTCTCCTTACGAGTTAGATTGGCTGCATTGCGGATGGCCACGCCAGCCATATTTACATAAGCTTCGACTGTCTGTATTTCCTCTTCTGTCAAATTCATGGGCACACCGTAATCGAATAAAAAAACCAATCCAAACAGTTCATCTTCATAAGAAATAGGAAGTGCCAGTAATGATTGAATTTTAAATCCTTCTACAGCTCTCGGGTCAGGACGATTGTCTTTTGCTGTATCAGATATATAAATGGTTTTTTGAGTATTAATTACTTCTTTGGCGAGTAAATCAAATTCTGTGTCGATGACATGGGAATCCAAGGTTCTTCCAGCGATAAGTTTCGGCTTCCCAACATAGCCCCTGAAACTGCCATCATCTTGGGGCAAATAAATTCCAACTGAATCACAGCGAACAATTTCCTTCGATATCGCCGTGACAACTTGCTCAAGCATCTCACGTAAATCAAGTTTAGTATTGATCAGCTTTGTAATATGTGCAAGACGGGAATATCGTGTTTGTCCTTCTAACATTGAACCACTCTCCAGATGTACTATTTTGATTAATGGATTTCCCTTAGCAATACTATAAATAGTCTTATTTTCTTAATTTTAACATTTAAAACTACATCTTTGCTACTAATTTTGAAAAAACACACTATTTGTTATTCGTTAAAACTTTTCCGAGCAAACAATTAGTGGTTAACGCAAAAAATGTGTGACTTAATGATATAAAGTTAGATAAATTTAATTTTCTTGCTGGTTGCATCTGAAAGACTGTTAAGTTTTTGTAAGAAACGGTACTTATGATGGTTTTATTTTTTTGCGAAGGGCTTCAATCATAAAAATTTGGGAACTTTAAAATGTACGCTCAATTTCTTTGTTCCAAAAATCGTCCATTCTTAGATACTAAACTCTGCTAATAAAAGTAAGATATAAGTAAAAATGAATCTCATTTAATTGTTAGTTTTAAAAAAGAATGCTTTCAATTAGATTAAAAATAAGTAGACTTCGTCGTTTTAGATTTATCCTATTGAGCTATGAGCTGCCAAACAAAAAAAGGAGGTATCTTTTATCAAGATACCTCCTTCAAAACTTTATGTGTTTTATTTCTTCTTATACATTGTTAACTTTCAACGGTCGCGATTCAACGGCTTCTGGATTAAGACCATTTCCGAGTGAACCGTAAACTAATTCTGCTTGAGGATCAATTAATTCTTTTCCATTGTAATATACCCTAGGAGTCTTCCATAACGCTTTCAAAGCACTCGACATTGGCATTTCATGATAAAGACCGGGCCATTTATCTTTTATACTTTCCTTCACTAAAGGATAATATTTTGAGCTCATACTTGGGAATATGTGATGCTCTGTATGATAAGAGAAATTAAAATGCAGAACATCAATCCATTTAGGAACCGTTACCGATAAGGTGTTTGCCAGTGGATCATTGACCGGAACATGTGGATTCAATCGATGGTTAGTAGAGATATACCCCATTACAATTGCATTTGCAATTAAATGTGGAATTAAAAATATAAATAGCCAGTTTGTTATCCCTACAAAGAAAATTAGGCCTGTCCAGACGATCCAAGGCAGTAAAAACTGCATCCAAACAGCTCCTCGCTTTTCAGGCTGGAACTCTTTAACATAATTGAAAAACATTCTTGTGGAATGCAGCGTAAATAAAAAGCACAAAGAGAAAAACTCTAGAAATGCACGGACTGAAAACGGTAAGCGATAAATAACTTTCAGTGCAGGCTTTTTGTCTAGCTCTTCTTTTGTCATCCACGTATCCGGATCTTTCTCTTCATTTTGAGTATGAACATGGTGTGTCATGTTATGCCATTTACGCCATAATCTCGGACCGGTAAGAAGAGGGAAAAAGAAAACAGCTCCGAGTAAATTACGCAGACCCGCTTTTTTCACTACCGTTCCGTGCAAGATCTCATGCCCAAGAAAACCCATAGCAGCAAAGCTTGTTCCAATTACAAACGAAATGGCGATATTGGCTAGAAATGGCAAGTCGTATACCCCAATAGTCCACATTCCTGCAATTGTAATCATTAAGTAAGCCAGACCTCCAAGTAAACGGCCCGGAACCGGTTTAAATGCCTTTTTGGGCAGATGCGGCGATACCTTGGATGCATACCAGCCAAATGAGTGAAACTCTTTATTCATTTTATTTCCTCCAATTAAACTATAATACTTTTTCTATCCTACCGACAAGGCGCCTCCAAAACCAGCTCAGTTTGGCTATAATATATAATCATATTTCTAAAGAGCTCTATCACATAGTCGACCAAACAGTCGTTTATTAGGAATTAGATGTTCATAAATCACTGAAAATATCCTTATATCACCTTCCAAATGCCCCTTTGAAAGATTCAAGTAATAACCTCGAGCATTCTCCTATTTATTACTGTATACGTTCGCTCTACAAATTCATAATATTTATTTAAGCTTTTCAATATTTATTTATTGATTATGTCAATAAACCGAATATAGTTAAAAAATTTTTAGAGATTAAATACAAATAAGTAAGGGTAGAATGAAAATATGAACCTTTGTAATAAAGGGGTTAAAGAAAATAAGTTTAAGGAGGTAGAAAAATGGAACAGGAACTAGCAGTAAGCAATGACATTTTGTTTCTCGCTTTTAGGTATTCATTAAGCAGCAGTGCAGATTCAGCTGCCCTTGTCATTGACACGATCAAAGAAAATATCAAAAGTATAAAAGAATCTGATTTAAGAACTTATATCCGTGAAATACATGAGTGCAGAAATTCAAGTGTGATGACAGACGAAACAACCTGGCTTGATTTTGCAGATTATCTCCAGGATGAATTGAGGAGTCGAGAGTAATAAATTTTATATCGAATCAGTGGCTTATATAGTAGAATGCAATGTTTGACGAAGCAGGTTCGTTGATTTCAAGAAAGTTTTTGTTTTTTAAACAACGAAACTCTCAAATAGAAAATATTGGTTATTCTTGAGATTCTTTTTCAGGATTCACTTATTTAGGCGCTGGGGAACTTTAATGGAACAGATTTCAATAAATAATATATTTAAAATTTTCTTGCATTTTTTTGGAGATTGGTTTAATGTAATAAACATCAACTTACAACTAACTTAATAATTTAATTCTTATCAAGAGAGACGGAGGGACTTGGCCCTGTGATGTCTCAGCAACCGCCCTAACTATAGGACAAGGTGCTACTTCCAGTAGGCGAACAAGCCTAGAAGATAAGAAGAATGCATTTCCTTAGCGGGGCTTTCTTCTTTCTGAAGAAAGCCTCGCTTTTATTTTAAAAAACTAAAAACAGAAAGTAGGAATTAAACATGACTAACCAAACTACAGAAACAACGAAAGCGGTCAAAAAAGCACCATTCAAAGCAGATCACGTAGGAAGTTTACTTCGTCCGGAAAGCATCCATCAAGCTAGAAAAGATTTCAAAGAAGGCAAAATAACTGCAGAGCAATTAAGAGAAGTCGAAACGACGGAAATTAAGCATATCGTCGACAAACAAATCGAAGTCGGCTTGAAAGCTGTTACAGACGGTGAATTCCGTCGGACGTTCTGGCACACCGATTTCATGGCACATATCAACGGATTTGAAGGATACACACCCGAAAAAGGCTATTCATTCAAAAATGTAGAAACCGAAGCATATGACGTCCGCAATATCGGGAAAATCTCATTCAATGAAAACCATCCCTTCGTTAGCGATTTTATTGAATTCCAAGAAATTGTCGGTGGCCGCGCCATTCCGAAGTTGACGATTCCGAGCCCGAACCAATTTTTCAATCAGGGTATCCGAGACGAAAACATTTATCCGGATCTTGAGGAATATGCAAAAGATGTCATCCAAGCATACCGTGATGCTTTTAAAGCTTTCTATGAAGCTGGCGCACGCTACATACAAATTGATGATGTTTATATTGCCGGCCTGTCTTCTCCGGATATTCCGTTCAACGACGGTCAATATAACCGCGAATACCTGATTGACTTGGCACTTCGCGTCACAAACGCAGTTCTAGAAGACCAGCCGGAAGATCTTGCAGTAACGACTCACTTGTGCCGCGGCAATTATCAATCCGACTGGGCATTCGAAGGCAGCTATGCATTGATTGCACCAACCCTTTTTGCTAAAGAAAAAGTCGACGGCTTCTTCCTCGAATACGACGACGATCGTTCAGGCAGCTTTCAGCCGCTTGAACATATTCCAGCAGGCGGACCGAAAGTTGTACTCGGAGTCTTTACTTCAAAAAACGGCGAGCTCGAAGACAAAGAATTCATTAAAGCACGCGTTGCTGAAGCGGCCAAATACGTACCGCTTGAGCAGCTCTGTATCAGCCCGCAATGCGGATTTGCATCAACTCATCATGGCAATATACTGACTGAACAGCAACAATGGGATAAATTGCGGTATATCGTCGAAGTTTCCGAAGAAATTTTCGGACAATAAATTAAGAAGCAAGGACGACTCTATTGAGCCGCCTTGCTTTTTTGTTTGCAGTTAGTGGGTTTCGTTAGTTAAACCGAAACTTTTTCCGCTTTGTTATTTTGACTTCCTTTTATTTTACCGGCAACACTGCTTTAGAAGAAATGAGTCCCTTTTCTACGAGTTCCTTCCAAAAAGCAGCGGGAATGTTTGCTTGTAATGCCTGCAGGTCTTCTTTGATGCGATCAGGTCTTGTCGAACCGGTCACTACTGCTTTTACAGCAGGGTGAGCTGTTGAAAATTGCAGTGCTGCATCTTTCAGGCTTACGCCATGATTGTTTGCCACATCAGTAAATCGCTCGACTCTTTTTTTGATTTCAGGCGTGATTTCTTTATAATCAAAATGGTCTCCACCCAATAATGCACCAGAATTAAATGCGGAGCCAATCACGAGTCCCCCGTCTTTCGCTTGTGCGAGTGGCATCATCCGCTGGAGTGCTCGCTCATGCTGCAGCAACGTGTATTGTGTGGCAGATAAGCTAAGATCAGGATGAACTTCCTCAAGTTCAAGCGCCACTTCGATTGGGGTAGTCGTATTCACTCCAAGTCCCCAAGCTTTTATTACGCCTTCATCTCTGAGGCGGTCCAACACTTTAAATGCTCCTTTACGCGCTTCATCGAACTTCGTAATCCACTCATCTCCGAGAAAGTCCGGTGAGATATCGTGTACATAGACCATATCCAAACGATCTGTTTTCAGACGTTTCAAGCTGTCTTCAATCGATTTGAGCGTTCCATCCTCTGTATAATCTGTCAAGATCTTATTCTTGCGGCCGTATTCAAATAGCCCTTCTTTCTTCTCCTCTTCGTCCAGCACGATCCGCCCAACTTTTGAACTCAGCAGATAATCGTCACGCTTATAAGAAGATAATATTTCACCGAGTCTCATCTCAGCCAATCCAGCTCCATAAAAAGGAGCCGTATCAAAGTACCGGATTCCTTCATCCCATGCAGACTGGATCGTTTTCATCGCTTCTTCCTCCGGAACCTTTCGGAACATATTGCCGAGAGGAGCTGTACCCAGACCTAGCTTATTTTTGATCGTCAGTTCATTTTTCATTTACAAACACCTCTTTTAGATAGTTGAATTCGTTAAAACCCACATAAATATCTACCCTCTGTGAATTTGAATAAACGAAGTGGATGCAAGCCGGTGACAGAAAATTTTACATTTGAACGCATAAAAAAGCCTAATATCTCATTATCAACAGCGAGAAATTAGGTTTTGAAGCTTTAAGATATATGTATAAAGAGTTATTTGGTCGAAACTCTTTCTCTACTTCTATTATACGACTAATCTCAGTTTTTTTATAGACTACTCTTTCCAAAATTCCTGTCCTATACTGTTACAGACGACGATATTAACCGAGGAGGCAGATCTGTTATGCATGACAAAAAAGACGTATTAGATCAAGGTCCTTTCTTTCATGGAACAAAAGCAGAATTGAAGATTGGCGATGCGCTGGAGCCTCAACACCTGTCCAATTACCAAGATAAAAAATCCAATTATATCTATTTCACGGCGACCTTGGAAGCTGCAAAATGGGGTGCTGAATTAGCAGCTTCCCAAGCAAAAGAGAGAATCTATATCGTAGAACCAGTAGGTGATTTTGAAAACGATCCAAATTTAACCGATAAGCGATTTCCCGGAAACCCAACCCGCTCCTACAGATCCCAATCACCGCTAAAAATCATTGCTGAATTAGGAACGTGGGAGAGGCATTCCGACGAAGAAATCAATCACATGCTTTCATCTTTAAAAAGTTTGCGTGAACAAGGAAAGGCCATTATACTGGATTGATGAAGAAAATATTACTATTTGCCCATACTTCTGAACCGATTTAAACTGCCCTCATCGAAACAAATCGTTTCGATGAGGGCAGTTTTCTACTAGACACAAAGCACTTTTAAAATGATGCGATTTCAAAGAACCGTATAATCACCGAAAATTACATGTGCTTCTCTAAATTTTTTATTTTTTTTAAATCAAAATAAAATAGAAATGACACGATGAAATAATAAACAAGAATTATAACAAGTGCGGTATTGAACCACTTCCAATTCCCTCGAAAATAATCAAAAATAAATGAAACGGCAATAAAAACGGTTGGATAAATTAAAAATTGATTCACATAATTCTTTAGTATATTCAAGTCCTGCTCCTTCTATTGGCCTGGAATCATTTAGCTGCTATTAACCTATTTCTTATACAAGTAAGTTGAACTTATCACATTTATCATACAGGTTAAGATTTAAATTAGTATTCGTTTGAAATAACTTGGTCTTTTTACCAATCGACTTTTATAAGGAGTTTACCCTCTAATGAGTAATTTCTGCCTGCTCTCTAACCAATTTGATTTTTTTAATACATAGTGATTGTAGAGTTCAAGATCAATCGTTTGCTGACCTTGTTTGGTGAATCCGCATTTTTCTATAACTTTATTTGATGAAACATTGCTCACTAAAGCTACCGCGTTGAGAATCTCTAAATCTGTGTGTGTAAACAAATAATCAATTATTCCCTGGGAAGCTTTTGTGGCATATCCTTTCTTTTGGAAGTCACTTGAAATGGCATATATAATTTCTCTGTTTGGCGAAGGCAATTCCTCTTTGATGCCTGTACAGCACCAACCAATAAATTCATTCGTATTCTTGAGAAATACCCCTAATTTCAAAAAATGACCGTCGACATGTGATTTCGATGCAACCGCTTTAAGAAACGCTTGATTTTCTGGTATTTCATAATTAATCAACCAAGTAAGCCTTTGTTCTTTCGTTGATCTCCAGTCTGGCAGAAAATTAAAAATTTCAGGTTGGTTGGAAATTCGGTAAATTTGTTCGGCATCCTTAACGGAAAACTCTTGAAGGTAGAATTCTTCACACTCTATTTTAAATAAACTCTCCGACGTATTAGGCTCCATCATATTCCCTCTCATCATTCATATTTTTCGCTATCAAGTTTCTTCTTTCATACCTGGTAATGGGCTTCAAGAAACTTATCGACTTTCGCAAATTTACATAGAGCAAGCACTTAAGGTGGATTTCTTCATAATAAACTGTTCGGTACAATACACTTTATAAAGCCAAAAGGAAGAGATGATGCTCAACTATTAGCATTTTCTCTCTCTTTTGATATATTCTTTAATTTTACCCATGAACTGTCATATGCAAATTTTGTTTTGTTTATGTGTCTAGCACAGAAACAAAGTACGAACAACTGCTTACCAAATCGATTCGGCCCATTCCGGATGGTCGATAAACGGGTTGCGGTTGCCTTGGATATTTTCAATCTTTTCGTTGCGCTGCTGTTCCCAAGCGCTGACAGGATCTTGCGCATGCCACTCCAGCAAAACGGAAATCTTGCCGTGGTAAGGCGTTGAACCATTATTCACAAGGTTGTTCAGTTCTAAGTCCACCGGATCATCTGACTCATAACGGACTGCCATGTAAAACAGCATACGGGCCACATCGCCTTTTACCTCATCCGGTGGCTCCCAAGAAGTAGCTGTGCGCAAGCAGCCATCGCAGCCGCTCACGGAAGTTCCGCCGTAATCAAAGTCCAGGTTGCCCCGCAGTCCGTTCACTTGTACATCGGTCGGGCGCAAATGGTGGATATCGGTCCCCGCTCCCATCGCTGTGCCGAAGCCGCCATGAGACTTCGCCCATGTGTGCTCGCGGTTCCAGTCTCCAACATTTCCGCCATTCAAAGATTTTGAACGCGACTCTCCGCTATACAACAAGAGGACGTTATTCGGGTTGTTCGGGTCTTCATCCGTTATCTTCAATGCGTCCCACACTTGCGAATAACTCAGTTGCTGGTGGTTATCAATGATTTCATTGAGCTCTGCTTTCAACGCTGCCCCCTGCAAACCATTCGCTGTTTCATAATATTCATCTGAGGGTGGAGCTTCTGTAGACACAGTCACTGAAAATGACTGGGTGATGCTTTGATTGCCATCGCTTGCTGTTACGCCTACAATATGGGATCCTTCTGGCAAGTTGAGTGTCAATGTCGATTCGGATATCGTTCCTTTGGTCGTTGAAAATGATAGGCTCTGCCCTTCAGGATCGGAGAAATATTCAGTCAGGTCATACTGTAAGCTACCACCTGTCCATACGTGTTCGCCAGCAAACACTTTCGTTGCTATTGGCGCCTTGTTTTCCTTCGGCAAATGAGGGGAAGAGACAGGTGCTCCATCAGAACTGTAGAAGCGGATCGCCTCATAGTCTGCTCCGTTGATATAATCGATTTTCTGGATGTTTTCAGCTCCTCTGATTTCAGAAACGTTCTTGCCATCCACCACCACTTGCTTTACGTCAATTCCGGTAAAATCAAAAATTGATTCCTCACGAGCAGGGGTTAATATCACCTTCACGTCTTCGAATCCAGAACCATGGAATTCTCCGTACTTCCCTTTTACATAGACGCCATCTGAAATTGATGCTTTTCCATCCAACGTAACTGATACACTTGGTTGCCCAATCGTTAGTTTTTTCTTTTCCAGGTTCTCGTAGCGCAAACTCTTTTTCGGTTCCATTGGCTGCAGTTCTGGAGTAGGAACTGGCGTTTCACCATACCCGTTCATCGTATGGCTCCCTAAATGCTCAAATGTATCAACAGGATACGCAATCCATTCAGTCGAAGGGTCGAATGCATCGTCCAAAATGTTATCTCCAGTCTGGATATACGGATTGCGAACCAGCGTGACATCTTTCGCATTTTCAATGCGCGTGCCCACTTGCCCAAACGAATCGATTGGTGTCCCGTCTTTTTTCAATACTAATGCGTCATCGCCGTTAAAGTTGATAACACTGTTATTTTGCAGGTCTCCTTTGTTTTGAATCGCCAAATCTGCACCGCTATGATAAAGGACTACTGTATCACCGCTTGCAACAGTACCGGAAAGCGCCATTTCGCTTTGCACTGATGTGCTGCCATTTGCATATAACGCTAATGAATAAGGATTCAACTCTATTGAAGCGCCAGTCCCATTGTAAATCTCGATTGCTTTGTTCAAGCTGCTACCCTCAATATATTCCGAAATAAAAAGATCGCTTGCTGTTGCAGCTGCTTGAACCTCTACTTGTGAACTAGGCAACCACAGACTCGCAGCCAACCCCACGGATAATAGCGCCTTTGCGGATTTATTCCATATTTTTTTGTCCATCGTAATGTCGTCCTCCTCTTTTCTGTAAAATTATTCTTTTAGCACCGGCACCGCTAGTTTATCTGGCTACCTCGATAATTTATTGTAAATTATTAATAATATATTAATTTTATTTACAATTTTTTCTATTCTCTTATTAAACTTTACCGAACGCTTTCCTCTTCGTCAATTTAATTTAGCAAAAATTACATAAAGTTAATAAAACACAAAAATCCCTGTGAAATTGTTTGTGTGCCAGGCACACAAACAATTCTAAAATCTCTTTTCAGAAAGAAATAAAGGGAAGTACTCACCTTTAGGATAGTACCTGAATAATTAGTGCGTACTTATCAAATAAAATAGGGACGCTATACTAAAAGTGGAACAGCATTCCCATAAATAAGGAGGTACGCTTTATGAAAACACTTGTAATTATAGCCCATCCCAATATGGAAACATCTCGAGTAAACAAAAACTGGTTAAAAGAGCTTGAGAAATATCCAGAAAAGTATACAGTTCATGAGCTCTATAAGGTTTATAAGGAAGGGAAAATAGATGTTGAAAGAGAGCAAAAATTGATTGATTCACATAGCAATCTGGTTATACAATTTCCTGTCTACTGGTTTAATTGTCCCCCACTGTTAAAAGAATGGTTGGATGATGTTTTAACTTATGGCTGGGCTTTTGGTTCAAATGGCGGGAATCATTTAGTGAACCGTAAAGTGGCATTAGCCGTTTCTGCTGGAGCAAAACAATCTGATTATAGTGAAGGTGGAAAATATGGGTATACGCTGGAACAGTTATTAAGTCCATTTGAAACAACTTTTCTTTATTGCGATGCCGATTACCGGTCATTCTATTCTTTATACGGGAAAGAGGAAGCGCAAGGAGCTATTGAAGAGGATAGCGAGGCGGAAGAAAACGAATTAACAAAAAGCTCTAGAGAATATGTAGAGTTTATAGATGCGTTGTAATTAAAAGCCTATAATGCAAAAAAGGAAGGGCTGTTTCACGCCTGTCAATATGACAGGCGGATCAGCCCCTTTTCTTATTTTCAATTTTTAGCTAGGCGAAAAAATTTATTTCCTCAATGATACAGTACAGCCTGAAGAGGAAGTTGCCGCGATTACTTAAAAATAGTTGGATTTCAAAAACCATTCAACACGTTACCGATTTTTTTCTCCCCAGTAACACATCATATCTAGTACGGGAATGAGTGAGCGACCACGCTCAGATAAAGAATATTCAACTTTTGGCGGTATTTGCGGGTATTCTGTGCGTATGATTATGTCGTCAGCTTCCAATTCTTTTAACATGACGCTGAGTGTTTTAAAAGAAATCGTACCTATATTTCGTTTCAACTCGTTAAACCTGATGACTTTATTTTCATATAGCCAATACAAAATAAGAATTTTATATTTACCGCCGATTAAGGACAAAGTATAACCAAACCCGGTAGCTGGTAAATCCACACCACTTGGCAAAGAATTTTTGACCGTTTCACTTCGCATTTCAGAACACTCCCTACTGTTTAATTTTTCCTCCAAAATACTTATCACAATTTCTTTGAACTCTGCTCCGCCAGTCTTTTTAATTATGACTCGAGTATTGGGAAGAGTCCAATCGTGAAGAACTTTGATGGAAGATCTTCCAGAGGTACTCTTCACTGGTTAGTTTTAGAATCTATTTTCAAAAGTTTTTGTAATGGCCTATTTAAAAGACAAATGAGAAAGAACAATGCTAAACTGCTTATCCTCTAATCTTTCATATATAAACTGCTTCTAATGCGAACTTCATTTAAATTTATTTCATCATTTTCATTGAGGTTTCGGTTACTCTACCCTATAAATCGTAACTTTCACTGGCTTTACAACTACCTGTTACCAGTTCTTCTACATATTAAAATATAGATATCTTTAAGCGATGACATTCAGCAGAATTTCACAGCTGCAAAATCCTCCTTTATTTTGAAAAGACTTAACTAGCTTAGCTTTTTTACCTTAAGCTACGTTCTTATCACACCAATCCTTTGTATGAATGTATATCGTTTTACAAATTCTAACTATTCAACCTAAAAAATTACCATTATGCTATATTAGAGGAAGAATTATTTCGGAATTCTGAAAATAAGCTCATAAGGTGGAAATACATTGAGTCAAATAAAAGAAGATATTTTTAAAAGCAATCTAGAAAAATATAAAGACCCTGAATACTACGACTTAGAATATCAAGATTATTAAAACGATGTACCCTTCCTTGCTGAATGGGCTAAAAAATCAAAAGGAACGGTAATCGATTTAGGATGCAGCACAGGAAGAGTTACTATTCCTTTAGCTAAGCAAGGGTACAACATAATTGGCGTAGATCTCCATGAAGGCATGCTAGATCAAGCTAGAAAAAAAACAGCGAACGACACTCTACCCATTAAGTGGATTTTACAGGATTGCACAAAGCTTTCTCTCAACATTACTGTTCCTTTGATTTATATGACGGGAAATTCATTCCAACATTTTCTGACTAATGAGTCGCAAAATCAGTTACTGCAATCCGTCCGTAAACATTTAAAGCCGAAAGGTGTTTTTATTTTCAACACGAGATTCCCAATCTTAAAAGAATTGGCTGAGGTGGATGAATCAATACGAGTTTACACGGATAAACGACATAGAAAAATCAAAGAGAAAAATGTAGAAACTTATCATTCACTGACTCAAATTTTGCATTGTTTGTCAGTTTGAGAAATACTCGATGGACCTGATCAAGGAACCGTTGAGAAAGATAGCATTTCGTTAAGGTATGTGTTCCCTCTCGAGATGGAAAGGTTATTGCAACAAAACGGTTTTGCCATTGCAGAAATCTACAGCTCTTGGGAGAAAGTGCCCTTAGCAACTTCCAGCACTGAACTGGTTTATGTCTGTGTCAAGAAGTAAAGATAGCGAAACTACTAATTAGCTCTTATATACAACCGCATGGAATTTCATCTTACTTGCTAAATAGTTAAGGGAGGTATAAGACAGTGGAAAATTGCGTATGTACTCTTCAAAACAAAAATTTTGAGGAGGAAAAATATTGACTATGGTGTTCAAAGAAACGAAGCAAATTGACCAAAAAAATTTAATAGCTCTTTACGAAGATGTGGGATGGTATGCTTACACGAAGGATATCAATCAATTAGAACAAGCACTACTAAACTCTTTGTATGTATTATCTGCATGGGAAGAAGAAAACTTGGTTGGTTTGATACGAGTTGTTGGCGATGGTCTTACAATCCTTTATATACAAGATATCCTTGTGCTCAATAGACATCAAAATCAAGGAATTGCTACTGAATTGCTGAATCAAGTACTCGAGAAATTTGAAGAAGTTCGCCAAAAAGTGCTGTTAACTGAAGAAGCTTCCAATGTACGTCACTTTTATGAAAAACATGGCTTTCACTCTTGTGATCGAGGAACCCTTGTTGCTTTTGCCAAACTAACTTGATCGGTTCCTATACACCGTTCATTATTTAAATAGAAAGCGTATTCGATTTTCCTCGAATACGCTTTCTATTTGGCCGTTGTTCTGTTACCAAAAACTGTTTCTAAAAGTACATTTAAACAAAAATTAATAACAATTGCTGATCTGCACTGCTTTTTCTTTTTGTACTTTACGAATGGTTCATCAAAGTACATTGATAAGAACAAATGGAAAGAAACTTCTATTTCTAAAATGCGTTAAACCAATGATATGGCTGCAGGTCCTTCAATTTTTTATAGACCAGCTCGTTCTCAGTAGTTGTAACAGCGGCCTGTACGTCTTCGCCCCAATAAAATAATCGTTCTTGGCAAACCCCACATGGAGTGAGAATAACGTATTCGGAATCTTCATCTTCACCCACTACACAAATAGAATGTGTTACCGCAGTATTTAGTTTGTGTGCTTCTACTATAGCTCCTGTTTCAATACATAATTCCGTAGAGGCATTAATTACTTCTGGAGCAATACTCGTCAAAATAGTTCCGCTTTGGGTATGCAATGCTGCAGCACCTCCCCAACCAGCAGGAAATCTTTTCTGTATAAGTTCTTTTGCTGCTTTCTATAACTTTTCTTCTATACTCATTTTGTCCTCCTTAATAGGAGTTCTTTCTTTACATACATAAATCATCTTCAGAAATTCAAAGTTTCCACCATTTGTAGTTTGCATAAAATATTCGACTTCTTTAAATCCAATTTTTTTATAGACCTTTATCGCTCTTTTATTGAAAGTAGCTACTGATAATATGATTTGTTCCGGATCATATTTTGATTTTGCAAAGTCTAAGCCGACTTTCAAAAATTCAAAACCCTTTCCATTTCCCGTTAAATTTGGCTTCATTCCCAATCCTATATCAATCGTATTGTTGCCAACTGGAATAAAACTATAAAAGCCTATAACTTCGTTATTTTGTTTGATTATAAAATAAGATTCTTTTCGCATTTTTTGATCCAGGAATGCTTGTAAGTCTTCTTGATCTGCATCCATATCGTAAAAAGAATACTCGCCAGCATAATGCCAGTTAGCTGCGATTTCTTCAGCTTGTTTTTGTGACATTGCCTGAATAGTGTAATTCATTATTTTCTCTCCTTGGCACTCAGATTATTTAGTGATCAAAAGTACACATCTGAGAACAATAACAGTGAAGAAAATCAAACAAAACTTCTCTCCTTCAGATAAGTCAGCATGTACAAATCAAACTGGCATATCCTTTAACTTTTCATCATACTTCAAATCGACCTATCTATATTCTAATTTTCATTTTCAAAATCGAAATTAGATGTATGCAACAAAAATCCTTGCAGGTTCCCTTACGTCACCACGTATGCTTGTATCAGTAAGTTGGATACCTGGAGGGATAAACTTGATAGAAGGATCTTTTGAACGAAATGAAATGTGGAAATGGCGGGATTTAATTTACATGCTGTTTCTTGTATTGGTACTGGTTCCGATTTTTATTGAAACTGTATTGTTTAATTATTTAGTAAACGTTTTTCAAAATGAATTATATGCCGGTACATTGAATGGCCTAATTATGGCCATCATTTTTACAACCGCGCTTTATTTCCTTGTTCTGAAACCCAAGGGGCAGTCTTGGAAAGCTGTTGGCGTTCGCTCATTCCCTTTTAGAAAGTGGAAGCTGATAGCCGTTTGGACCATCATTCTGATCATGGTGAGCATCGTGTTGGTGATTTTCATGTCTTTTGTAGGAATAGGGACGGAAAACAGCAAAACCGAAAGTCTCCAGTCGCAGATGACTTTGTTGAATTTCGGAATAGGATTTGTCTCAGCCGCTATCATTTCTCCTATCTATGAAGAAATTTTTTATCGCGGCTTTCTTTACCGATTTTTCAGCAGTCGCTATGGGGTTTTTAGTGGCATGCTGATCAGTTCTCTTATTTTTACGGCTGTGCACATTCCTACATTCAATACATTGCCGGTGAACTTTGTATCGGGTCTTATTTTTTCATGGGTCTATTATAAAACTGGTTCCGTCATCCCGAGTATCCTGATACATGGAATTTTTAACGGGATTGCAGTAATCCTAACTGCTCTAGCTTAACTGCCTTCTTTCAAAATCCTTTTCGGCTATCAGTCGGAAGGGATTTCTTTTTCGGCGGCGCCATCTCCAGGTAGTCGATAATAGCTGGTGAGATGGGATAGAGACCCAACTCCGCAGACGCCTCGGGAGATTTGCGGACTTCCCAAAAAGTATTGAGCAGTTCCGGATCGTTGCCAAACGTTTCCTCTGTCAGGATGTCGACATCCTCCAGAATGAGCTGACCTTCTAATGAGGTAGGTGTAACGCCATTTTTCAGGCAAAGCTCGATTCTTCGGATGATATTGATCCACTTTCTTGTGGCGGCATCCCCGTTTTCAAGCTTCGGTAAACGGTTGGTGAGCTTCACTTGCTGCTCCGCAGAGAAATATTGATTCCAGTCTTTTTCTATCTCTGCATTTGCCACCAAGGAAATTAAATCTTCCCAGTCAAGGGTTGCTTTTAAGCCCAGCAGATTCAATAGCGTTTGAGTATGCTTCAACGAAATCGTCAGGTGTTCCACCTCTTCACTCAACAAAGACTGATGGGCAAGCAAGATAGCAGCCATCGACTGTTCTGCCAATATATTTCGGCTATCTTCGAGCGAGAGATTCAATGATTTGAGTAGAAGTACCTTTTGCAACTTCAGGATATCCTCTTTGGAATAGTATCGTTTGCCACCGGCAGACTTCTTTGAAGGCTGCACCAACCCGATTTGATCGTAATAACGAATTGTTCGCACCGAGATATTCAGGATCTTCGACAATTTTCCCGTTGATAAGTACCTAGCACTTTCTTCGTTTTCCACTAGTTATAGTTCCCCCTATCATTTCTACTTCTGATAAGTGCTGATATGTAGAATTCTTAATACATCACTAACAAAAAGTACGTCATATTGCTGAAATATTGACCTGAAATTCCAGATAAATAATTACAGCGAAATTTTTTCTAACTTGAAATATTCAGTAAGGGAAATTTTTCGTCCTTCTTTGTCCCATTTATGGTATTCTTTAAAAACCAAATTTGCGTTATTTTGAAAGCGATTTTCTACTAAATACTTAATGGCAAGAAAACTTCGCCAATAATCAAACATGATACTCGATAAACTTGCTGTATAGGATTTGCTTCCAAATTCATCTAAAGACCGATTTCCGTATTTTCTTGTAAACACATCCACTAATTCCTTTTCTATCGTTGATACTTCATTGAATTCTCTATCAGTTAAAAGAAGTTTTCTTGGCAAGTACTGACACATGCCTTCTTCAAACCAAATACTACCTTCTCGTTCATTTTCAAATTCATCTAAAAATAGGTCTGAATGGTGAGTTAATTCGTGACCTAATATTGTGAGGATGTGATTCTCAGAAATCTGTTCGTAAAAACCTTGAATATTAGGAAGGTCTTTCCCGTCCAGTTGCTGCATAAATAGTTTTCTCCAAGCCTTTACATCCGGTGATATGTAAATCGTGTCTTTATTCGTAAATGCAGGAATCGGCAAATCAGAAAAAATAGATGTTGCTGCTTCTGCTGAAGTCCAAACCACTCCTTTTGGTTTGTCTACCAAGGCATACTTTTCTTCTAAGAGTACTTGATACTCGTTCAACCGTTTGCTAAAACGCTGAATAATCTCCTGATACTTTTCATATTCGCTAATGTCTTCAAAGGCATAAATATGTTTCATTTACTGAACTCCTTCTTTTCGCGTTCTCTCTTTGATTATATAGAAATTTTCACTTATCAAATTAGTCAGATACTCTTACCTTACCTTTAACATAATTTGGATAACGATTTTCTAGGAATAAAGCGTTCTTAAAAGTACCTTTAAACGAACGAAAAAAAGAAGAAACTTTTAATGAAGTCTCTTCCTTACCGATAACTGCTGTTATGTAACCCGATATTCCCCATCTTTCTAGTTCACTCAACGCTATTTACTGAAAGAGTTTCTTTAACAAACTCTAAGAACTTGCTTTCCTCTTCTGAAAAAGGATTGTGGTTGCTTTCCTTAAAAACAGTGACCTTCGCCTGTGGGATCAATTCGGCGATTTCCTCGCTGAACCTTAATGGACACTGCGCATCATATTTCCCAGAATAAATGAAAGTTGGAAGGTTAATATCTTTTAATTGCTCTCGGATATCATAGGTTGGATATTCATTCTTACTGAAATATTCCAAACGGGGACCGATTGTTTTGCCACTGTTCGGCTTTTTCATCGATTCTTTTAGTTTCTCCTCTGATCGATAAGACATCAAAGCCCATTCGTAACTAATCTCTTGGCGCACTTTAGAGGTAGTTTCCGGATCGTTCAACAATTCCATGATTTCAACAATCCGGTTGTAGTGAGGATTCTTCCGACAGTAGATACTATTCTCATCATCTCCATAATCTTTGCTTGCTGCCGCACCGCCAGCGATAATTTTAGTGAGCGATGCTGAATAATGAATGGCGTATTTTAAAGCGAGCATTCCGCCTGTTGAATGCCCAGCAAAAGTCCACTTTTCATAATCCAGTGCTGTTCTAAGTGCTTCCAGATCTTTTAATGTCTCGTCCATGCTGTATTCTTCAGCTGCTAGAGCTTTAACAGAACGTCCGGCTCCGCGAAGGTTAATAAGATAGACATGATAAAAGTCCGTAAAAGGGGTGGCCATCGAATTGCCCCTTCGATTAAATTCACTGTAGAGGTGAGTGACAGCTAATGGTTCGCCTTTTCCTGCTTCAAAGACTTCAAAACTACCTCTTTCGGTTTCAACAATTCTTTCTTTCCACATCGTACATCCCCCTTTTCTAATTCTTCTTATTATTCATATCCAATTATACAATATATGTATTTTTTGAAGTATACCTTAATAAAAATCGCTAAGAGAAGTCTAGCTTTCGTTTGCTAATCGGAGAAATCAATCTGATGGATTGCAGAAAAAACGCCCCTTATTATCTCACACTGGTTAGTCTCAACTTTCTCCTGTTGCAAGCTCATTCCTTCTATCATAAATTAATCAACCATAACTCGTTCTATCGCTCTTCCTCTCCTGACTAAAAACGAATCTCACAACCTGCAACTTCTCTCAACAAGAGACAAAAAAAAGAAGCTTTTCGCTGAGCGAAAAGCCTCTACTTTCAACATTACATTTCCAAAGTTCTTTGCGGCTTGCGCACGAGGCACATGATACCGGCAATCAGGTAGAAAATGCCGGCAATGATTCCGACACCTGTAGTGATGATTGCGACGATTACTGCAGTCGCGATGAAGATTATTCCTGCGAAGACTGGCTTTTTATTGCCTTTCAGTAAGACCATTGCGACGATTCCGAGAACAATTGCGGCAATGGCTGATGCAAGCAGTACCCAGCCGCCTGTACCTAGGATATCGATCATTCCTTCAAATTCTTCCATAGTAAGGTCGGTCGTCGGATCGCCTGTTCCTGTCATTGTTTCTTCCATTATATCTCGATTATTCTGCATCCAGATCATGAATCCTCCAAGTGCTGCCATAAATGCATACCCAAGCGCTCCCATAATTCCCAAGACTGTTTCTACTGTACGTTTCATTTATTATTCCTCCTAGTTTTACATTCAAAAGTGTTTTCTAGTTTCCTGCAACGTCCCGTTTTGTGAAAGCTGCCCACGATGCTGCTATAAAAATGACGAAGTAGACTAACAGTACGATGATCGAGAACGTCATCGACATCCCAGGAATAACTGGTTCCATGCCATTTGTATACTGTGCCAAATTCGTATTGGCGAACAGAATGTATTTTGACCATGCATATTGCGATAGGAATGCGACAATCGCGTTGCCGGCCATCATCAGGAAGATCGCCAGGCCAATTGCCATTCCGCTGCTTCTGAAAATTGCAGAAATCATGAAGGCGAATGTCGCCATCATCACGAGTGTCACAAGACTAAAGCCATAAGATTTCACGATTTCACCAATTACATCATTTTGCACATAGCCCGGCATCAAATCCTGTACGACCATCGGGTTCAAGCCGTTCAGTCCGAACAACACTGCACCGACCAACCATGACGAAGCCAACAGGAAAACGAGTAAGGTAAAGGCGAAAATAAGGACGGACAGATATTTTGACAATAAAATCTTCGTCCGTGATATCGGCCGGATCAGCAGTAGCTTGATAGTGCCCCATTTGAACTCGCTTGAGATAATGCCTGCCGCCACAATAATCGTGAACAGGCTAATGACCGACGTCAGGAAACTGTTTTCAAGCACGTATTCCCAGCCGTCATATGGCTGTGGCTTGATATCGTTTTCTATATGATAAATGTTTTCTGCGATGGTCATTTCATTCATAAATCCTGCAAATTCTTCTTCTTCCATTTCAGCCGTCAGCTGTGCATTTTCTGCCTGCAATTCTGCCTGCCAATCGTCACCGTATTCCTTGAAATCCGATTCGGTTCCGAAGAATTTCGTTATGATTCCGCCTCCGATGGCCACAATTAGCAGGGCTGCAAACATAACCCATGTCGCTTTTTTGGCATATAATTTTATCTGTTCGTTCCAGATCAGGTTCAGTAAATTACTCAATGCTGTTCTCTCCAATCAGGTCAAAGAATTTATCTTCCAGCGTTGCCTGAAGGACGCGGACCCCGTAAATGTTGATGCCTTGTTCTATCAAGTTCTTTAGGATCTGCGGAATCTCTTCACGTTTGACCGACATGGAAAGTTCCTTATTGCCAACACCGACTCCATTCGAAAGATGGTTGTCGAGGTAAGCTCTGGCCGTTTCCAGCGGTTCGACCTCGATATAGACTTCTTTAAGCGCTTCTTTGTTTTCAACGCTCCGCACTTCTTCGATGGCAATCAATTCGCCATTTTTGATAACACCAATCCGGTCACACATCAATTCAATTTCAGTCAATAAATGGCTTGAAACGATAACCGCCACGTTTTCTTTTTCCGCCAGATTGCGTATGTATTTCCGGATTTCTCGTATTCCCGAAGGATCCAAGCCATTTGTCGGTTCATCCAAAATCAAAATCGATGGTCCATGTAATAAAGCTTGCGCAATGCCGAGGCGCTGACGCATACCGAGCGAGTAGCGACCCGCTTTTTCGTGAATTGCCTTTTGAAGTCCTACTAGCGATACCACTTCTTTTATACGATCTTCCGAAACGCCTTCCACCATTCGCGCATATTGCTTTAGGTTTTTCCAACCACTGAGGAAGGGATACATTTCAGGATTTTCAACGATGGCACCAACATGTTGAATGGCCCCTTTGAAATCCCTTTTGATGCTTTTACCCTCGATCAACACATCGCCTTCTGTGATGTCGATCAATCCCACCATCATCCGGATCGTTGTTGTCTTCCCTGCTCCGTTCGGCCCTAAAAACCCGAACACTTCACCTGCTCTGATTTCAAAATCCAGCCCTTTGATAATGGGCTTACTACCGATTGTCTTTTTTAAATTCACCAATTGCATTGCCGTCTTTGACAAGATGTACACCTCCATATTTACTTTCCACTCCTCTTTTACGAAAGATGAGAAAGAAAGTTCCTGAAAATGGGAATTCCAATAAAAACTTAAGACTTCAACAAATTTATGATAGAGATGTAGCCGCTTTTCTTAAATCCATGCACTTTCAATGGGCGTATGACTGTGAGGACGAAATTCATGGTTTATGTGTCGCTGATGGTGTAGGCAATGATTTCATTGCTGTACAAATTTGAAATGATGAGCAGCTAAAAAAAATTCCGGTTTGGCCGTTTTACTTCCTGGTAATCGACATTATACAAAGTGCTTCTATTAGCTTTATACCTAAACAGCTTCTAATTACCGCTAACATGTAGACTAATATAATAATTCGAGTTCCCCTTAATCTCTAGTTGATATTTATTTCAAAAGAGTTTGGAAGAAATAGTAGTTCCGCTGTAAATCAAAGTCTAAGTTAAGCAGCCAATTGGCTGGCCCGAACTCAGTAATTCCCCCTTCTAATGCCAGCCTATTTCCGTTTAATCCGTCAGTGGTTCTAGTAGTAGATGCTTATATCATTATTTTGAGCCAGTGCAATTGAATTGAATTATCTTTATAAGAAAAGATCGTCTTCTAACTCTTTATCAAATAAAATTATAGAAATCATCCCCTACCTTAATTTATTGAGATATTCAAAAACCACTAGGTCAATCGAACCCATTTAGGGGGAGATCATCTGAATAATCGCTATGCCTTTCCGTTATATCCCAGTAAAACGAAAAATATAGTGTAAAAAGTTTCACTTTTTTTATATGAAACAGATTAAATCTAAAAAAACGGGTATATAAGGTCTACGCCATTAAATAATAATGGTAATTAAGAAAGGTATATAATAATTGGCAAATTTATATTCACAGTAGCTTGTCTTGTCTGCCAAGGAGCGAAGTTATATAAGGGCTTATTCGTCGCATTATCCAGAAGTTAATTACATTCGTGAAAATCGAAGTAATTGCACTTAAGTACTTTTAATACCTGATTTTACTCTTTGCTTGTTAGGACACTTTCTAATGAACTATTGCCATTTCAACAGCGCTATCAAAAGTGAGCATAGAAAATCCTTAGTAAAATTTCTGTATAAATCTGCATTGCAGAAAAAAATGCGGTAGAAGGCTCAAAATACCTGGTATAGCTAAAGATGTATTTATTTATTGGCTCCATCCATTATGATGGGTGTGAAGAAAAGCATCAATTAGTTGATCAAACGACAAAGGACTTAAACAATAAACTTTTACTTTCGTATTGATGAAACAAAACATGATCAGGTCATCATGCTTAAGTCTACCTATCTCCTCAGAACCATTTTATTTGAAAGGAATGTAACTCAATGGATATGACATTAGAAAAGAAATACATCCCATTAGCTAACTATTTCTCAACCGCAACAAATCCGACTATTACCTTACAGTTTACTGAAATCGAGAAAATCATGGGTCAAAACCTTCCTCATAGTGCTTACTTAAATCGTAGTTGGTGGAAAAAGACAAAAGCACCGGCCAAGCACTTCCAGGCTTGGACACAAGCTGGCTATACTGTAAAGCATGTTGAACCAAATCGTTATGTTGCTTTCGAAAGGATCGATCTGCTGAATACCACGGAAACTGAGAATAGCGATGAGGATATCTTATTAATACGTTCTGCTGCACACGGCGATTCACGTTTTCTCGTTGAATTGCAGAAAACAACAGAAGGAGAATCCGACTTTTTATTGTATGGAAAAGAAGAAAGTAAACGCTCTATTCAAAAAGTGAGAAAACAAATTATTGATTGGAATCAAAGCGGCCATTCGATTATCTTTTTAGCTATTTTAAATGGACAGCATGTCGGCTACTTGATGGTCGAAGGGAATAACTCTAAACGAGCCCTTCATCGCGCGAACGTGCTCATAGCCATTCAAGCAGACGCGCAAGGCAAAGGAATCGCTTCTGCACTTCTTCAAAAAGCAGAAGAATGGGCAATTGAAAAAGCGATAAGACGTTTTGAACTTACAGTAGTTGAAGCGAATATTGGAGCTCGAAAACTCTTTGAAAAAAACAAGTATGAGTCTGAAGGAATTCGCAGAGCTTCCCTGATTATTCGCGACGAGCTGCATAGTGAAATTTATATGGCCAAAATATTGGCATAGAGAAAAGGGCAAGCGCACAGCATTTGGCGTTGGCCCTTTTAATTGCTACTTTCCGATAATTCTTTGGCCTAATTAGGTATGAAATATACTTCGTATAATAAAATTCTTCTTATTTCATTTGTGTCAGTTTTGTTTTATCATGCTCAGATGACAGGAAGAGCACTACCCCTCTGTTCACCAAGCCGCTAGAGGCATGTGTAAAGGCGTTCACGAAAAAACTGTATATTTTTCACAAAAAATGTATACAGCCTTTGAAAAAGTACTGCGGACGTTCTTGCTGCAGGCTATTTAATGATTGCTTGAATTTTCAGTCTTCACTCTTCATCTTCCAGGAACTCACCTGTTTTAGCGATATAAGAAACCATAAGCTGGCCCTCTTGCATTATGCATTCAATCGTTAAGTAATAAATGAAAGCTGTAAAATTAACGCTCGTTAAATAATTCTACTTTCTACATGGAATGGTATGTAAACTCTCTCTTCTTAAACTCCGCTATTTTTTTCAATTCAATGGCTCGATTCACAATAAAATGTCTCATATACTTTTCTAAAAATAATTTGTCTGCTATTTTTCCTAGAACTCCTAAAGGAGAACGGTAAACAAACCTATCTCTCATAATTGTACCGTTGTCTTTTTCGATAAATTCATGCGTATGGACAAAAGAATGGAATGCTCCTTTCACCATTTCATCTATAAATCGATTGGGTTTTTCCATTTCGATGATTCTAGCAGTGAGCTTTTGTTTCATACCAAAATGAATAGCTTCCCAAGTAACGCTCTCTCCTTCTTCCATTACCCCTGTCATTACTCCTGCAATAGCTCGTTCCTTTGTCTTCGCAGTAGTTTCGGTGTGAACATCGACATTTCTGGCAAGATCGAAACAAACACTGATTGGAGCTTGGATATAAATTTCATGCGTGATAATGGGCATAAGTGAACCTCCTCCAAGCAATCTTCTTTATCTTTTAAAGCCTCTCAACTCAAAATTGTTTAAATTAAAATTTTAGACGCCATGAGCTTTAATTTATTGTTAATATTGACTACTATATTAACATTCATTGCTACTTAACAAAATAACCTTGACTATGTAGTTTCTACCATGAGCCGTTCGTAAAGTACACTTTACAAACGAAAAAAGGTTGGAAGTCTTATAAAATTTCCTACTCTTTCTACAAATGCTGATATGTAAACTCATCGACTATTCACTTTCACAAGATTTCACTGATTTCTTAAGCAATCATAGGTTTAGAATCAAAATACTTAATAGGGAATCTTAATAATTTTCATCTAAAAATCTATATTATGAAGTAAACCAATCGAGACTCCAGCCCCTTTTGGAATTCCCTAGGCAAATTATAAGTATCTTGTACAACATCTATAGTTTGTCCACTTGCACAAAAAATTTAATTTCCATACAAAAAACCGCTAAAAGAAAAGAACTTCTCTCAGCGGCTTCGCCTCTATCCGATTCAACCTATATAACGCTTGCTGCTCGTTACTTGTTCTTCTCTGTCCATAGACACCAAGACTTTATTGTAGCTAAGGGTTCGATCAGCCATTCCTTTGATATAGTCACCCACTTCGTCAACACTGATTTTATGAGAAATAAGCGATTTGAATGTAAGTTCGCCTTTTGCCATAAAATCGAGGCTTGCCTTCCAGGCGATTCCTGGATAAGGAGCTGTATACGAATTCCAGGATCCTTGAATCTTCAACTCACCGCGCATGATATGGTCCATCGTGGCCTCTTCTAAATTCATGCCAACGTGGGTTATCCCTAAAAAGATGACTCGGCCCTTTTTCTTGGCCGACAGAATGGATTGCTGTTGCGTAATCGCACTGCCAGCAGTTTCAATAGCAACGTCTACTCCTAATCCCGTACTTTTGACAATCTCTTCGACAGGATTGCACAATTTCGCGTTGAATGTAAGAGTAGCCCCCAGCTCTTTTGCCATTTCCAGTTTTTCATCGAAAATATCCACTGCAATGATTTGGGCTGCACCGAATATTCTCGCCCACTGAATAGTCAGCAGGCCAATTGGACCGCATCCCATAACCACTACGGATTCACCAGGTTTCAATTCCGCTTTTTGGACCGCATGATAAGCGATGGCTGCGGGTTCTATACCAGCGGCTGTTTCAAAGTCGATCGTATCGGCGATTTGAAGAACATGATTTTTTGGTGCTTTAACATACTCCGCAAATGCGCCATCGCTGCCAGTGCCAATAATCGTATAATCATCACACAGTCCATAATTGCTTGCTAAACAATACTCACATTTATTGCATGGAATGAGCGGCGCTACGACTACTCGATCGCCTGCTTTAATATGGCCGGCATTTGCCCCTGTTCTTTCAACGACTCCCGCAAATTCGTGGCCTAATATTAGCGGATACTTTCTCGCACCAGAAGACATCGCCCGGGGAACGTCTGAACCGCAGATGCCGCAATACTTAACTTTTATCAACACTTCATCTTCAGTTATTGAGGGAATCTCAACAAACTCTGTCTGAAACTCACCAAGTGAGTGCAATACTGCCGCTTCCATTTTCCCATTCATCCAATCCCATTCCTTTCACCGGTAATGAGCAATCTTGAATCGTCATACCACTTCTACTAAAGCAGTAATTTTTCGATCCAATAAGAACTCAGTTTGTCCTGGGTAACCAAATATCGGTGTTCCTTCATCACTCCATAAGAGCTGTTGTACACGTGCATGTCGATTATGATCATATAATGGATTGCCTTCGATTTCTTTGTAAGGCCGAGCATGGTAGACAAGCAAGTCCGTGACTCCGTCCTCTGCTACTGTGAAACTATTGTGTCCAGGTCCATACTCAGCGGTTTTTTCATTTGACACAAATACGGGTTCTGTGGATTTTTCCCAGGATTCCGGGTCGAGTAAATCGCTTTGCTCATCTGCAGTCAAAAGCCCCATCACATATCGGTCATCCGTAGCGCTTCCTGAATAGGAAATAAATACTTTGCCGTTTCTATTAATTACCGCTGCGCCTTCATTTACATAAAAGCCTTTCTGCTCCCATTCAAATTCCGGGGTTGATAGCAGCACCTGTTCATTTTTTATTGTCCATGGGTTGCTCATTTCGGCAATATAAAGATTTGAAACGGTTTCTTCATCGACTTTTTGTGCCCATACAAGAAACCGTTTTCCGTTATGCTCAAAAGTTGTCGCATCCAATGAGAAGCTTTGGAAGTCAGTATTGACTTGACCTTTTTCGCTCCATTCTCCTTCAAGCGGGTTTTCAGCTTCACATTCCAACACGTACGGCCGGATTGCCCAGATATCGTCAACGTCTCCGGCGGCGTAATGGATATACCATTTCCCGTCAATATAATGAATTTCAGGAGCCCAGATATGCAATGACATGATGCCCGTCTCACGTTTTTTCCAAATAACTGTTTCTTCCGCTTCTGCCAGCTCAGTGATTGATTTTGCGCGCCTTAAGACAATGCGGTCGTATTCCGGATAAGACCCGGTGAAATAATAATAGCCATCCGTATGCTTATAGATATAAGGATCGGCTCTTTGTTCCACAAGGGGATTTGGATATTCTAAAAGCTTTAATTGGCCCTCGACTTCATACCGGCCTGCTTCATCGTAATATCCCGTTTCCGGCTCCTCCCATTTCACTGGAACCAGTGCTTTATCGCCATTTTCAAAAGTGATGGCGATTTGTTCCGGCAACCCCGGTTTCGTTCCTACGGGTGTGGTTACGGCTACTTCATCAAATTTCGGCATATTCAATCTCTCCTGCTTTAATAGTTTAATTTAGGTTTTTAGATAAAGAACAGGTGCAGTTATTGGACAGTTGCTTCCAATTTCTTTAAAACTTGAAGCGACAGCCAATACCAGATACACACAAACAAACTGATTGAGAAAAAAGGGAGAATTCCCGGATAAGTGAGCGTCAGGTAAATAATTGAAAACATCACTGTGTAGATGGCAATTGTATAATGGATTTTTACTAACCCGATGATCAAAGCGCTTTTCAGATGTTTCATCCAATGATTTTCAAATCGGATCAACAGAGGAAATGTCCAAGCGACGATAATGAGATAGAAAAAAGTGACGAAATAGAACCCGAAAATGGTTCCTATCCATACTCCTTCATCAGAGTCAGCAATAATCTTATAATTGAGAAATAAAACTGCTCCGACCAAAGAGAGTGTCCACCCGATTTTATTGGCATCTTTGAATACTTCTTTGTAATACTGTTTAAAGGATTGTCTTGTCGGAATATCTTCTTCTCCATCCAGCCATTTATGCATGACTCTTAATGCGGCAGCCGTTGCCGGAAATATGCCGAAGACGACTAGCCCGCGGGCTGTATAGAGAAACCAAAACAAATTTAAAACAACGAATTTAGTTATCCATTGAAGTATCGTATCTAGTGATGTAACGATTGCTTTACCATTCATGCTGCCACTCTCCATCAACTTAAAGATTTCCTTCTATCCCTTAACGCCGCCTACTGCCAATCCTGAAATAAAGAAACGTTGGAAATAGATAAACAAAACGACGATTGGAAGAATCGTCATAACAGATCCCGCAATCAATACATCGTAATTATTGCCGTATGGAGTCAGCAGCGTCGCGAGTCCAACAGGCAACGTAAACATACTATCCGATCTTAAAACCAAAAGCGGCCACAGGAAGTTATTCCAACTGTTCAAGCCTTGTAAAATTGCCATAGCAGCGAAGGAAGGCAGCATCAAAGGCATCATGATTTTAAAGAAGATACCGTATTCTGTAGTGCCATCCATTCGAGCAGCGTCCATCAATTCTTTCGGAAGGCCAAGTGCATATTGCCGGAAGAAAAACACTGCGATTGGAGCAACGATCAATGGAAGCATGACCGCAAAATACGTATCGATAAGCTGCAACGTGATCATCAGTTTGTACAATGGCAACATCAAAATTTCAAATGGCACCATGATGATGAATAACACGAGTGTGAAAATGAAGTTCTTTCCTTTAAAATCATACAAAGCCAATGCATATCCCACCATCGAGGAAAAGAAGAGGGATAAGAAAATCACAAGTGATGAAACAATCAAGCTGTTGGCGTACCACTGCCAGTAGGAATCGGCTTGAGTGAAAATAAAAATATAGTTGCTTAAGCTTAAATCACCGAGATCAAACGTTAAGCTCATTCCGCTCCGCATCAGATCGGATGATGGGCGAAAAGATGATACGATCAAACCGAACACCGGGAAAAGGGCTATAAAAGAGATAAAGACAAAACTTAAGTTAACGATCCATTTTAGGGCTTTATTTTTTTTCTTCTTCATCTATTCATCGCTCCTTTTAAAGGCTCCAGTAAGTATAAGTTGGATGAAGCTGACTGCGAAGATGATCAGCATCAATACAATTCCGATAGCTGCTCCAAAGCCCATGTCATTCTGTTGAATACCTTCTTGGTAGATATATCCGATTACTGAAAGGCCAATGTTCCCTGGTGAACTGGTCTCCCAGAAGACGAAGCTTTCTTCAAACATCCGGAAGCCGTTGATAATTGAAATGGTGACCACGAATATCGTAATCGGTTTCAAAAATGGCAATGTCACGTAGCGGAATTTCTTAAAGACATTGGCGCCGTCAATATCTGCCGATTCGTATAATTCTTTAGGTACACTTTGCAATGCTGCTAAGAAATACAGTACATTGACGCCCATCCAACGCCATGAAGCAAGGGTGACCATCAGGAACATCGCTGACCATGAGTTGTACCGCCAATCGATGGCTTCCAGGCCAAAAAATGTAACAACCTGATTCGCTACTGCTGTGTCAGATTCACCAAACATCATACGGAAAATTGTACCCGCGACAATGATTGAAGTTAGTGATGGAATGAATAACGATGCTCTGAAAATCGTTTTGAATCTCACTAATTTGGAATCTAAAAATACCGCTAACAGAATTGGAATTACCACCAAGATCACGACAGTAAAGATAACGTACAAAGTGGTATTTTTTAATGCTAGGAAAAACGTGGGGTTAAAAATGCGTTCATAATTGCTTAATCCGATAAACTCAACATTTCCCGGCAACACTCTCTGAAAACTCATGATGAATGCCTGGATTGTAGGGTAAAGAGTCAATATCAAAAAGGATATAATAAAAGGTGATATAAATACATAGGGTGCAACTTTTTTTGAATTTAAAAATGCCAGTTTGCTTGGCTTTTTATAAACTCTATCACTAGAAGCTTCTTCCAGCTTATTCGTTATAGGATCGTTTACCATTTTCAATCCTCCTTTTCTATACTCAACATCTTTTCACGCTCTGACTCAGTTACATAGAAAACCTACGACTGCCATACGAATATGACAGTCCAGGCTTCACTTGCCTTCGCTCTTATTAATCTGTCTGTTTGCTCTTGACTGCTTCTGCAGCTTCGGTCAAAGCTTCTTGAGGTGTTTTCTTCTGTTGAACCAATACATTGTACAAAACAGTGCTTTCTACTTCGTGCTGTGCACTGCTATAGTCCGGCGTGTAATAAATTGGTGCAATTTCTTCACGGATTTCTGAAAGCATATCGAAAATGCCATCATGGAAATAAGAATAGTATTTATTGTCCGCTTTCATTTCTTCATTATCCCAAACATCAAATCTTGGCGGATCGAATCCTAGCACTGTCCATAATTTCACGTTTGCTTCTTCAGTTAATTTAGTATATGCAAGAAATTCTTTCGCAAGATCAGGAGATTCACTCTGATTTGTAACTACAGTACCAGTACCGCCGATTCCAGCAGTTCTATTCCCGCCTTCTTCCCATACCGGAAGAGGTCTGATCTGCATTTTGCCTTCAAGGTCAGGCATATAATCGATGAATCTGCCCATATACCAGATTGGCATCATAAGAGATGCAGCTCCACCATTGTTCATAAATCCATAATATTCTTCCGCATGATGCTTACCGCCAGGCGCTGCTACTGCAATTTCATGTTTATAAATCATGTCTTGAACAAATTGCAAGGTTTCAACGTTCACTTCATTGTCCATGATAATTTCGCCATTTTCATCAAAATAATTGGAACCGCGTTGGCTGATCAAAGGGAAAAGAGTGAATTGTTCAGTCGTTTCAACAGTTGTCATTGATTTACCAGTTTTTTCTACTACTTGTTTACCAGCTTCTATATAATCATCCCAAGTTACGATAGAATCGATATCGACACCAGCTTCGTCCATAATTTCTTGGTTATAGTACATAACCGTCGCTCCTACATGATATGGAATGCCGTAATAATTGTCGTCTTTTGCATACAAGTCGAAACGTGCTTCAACATTTTTATCAAGTTCAGGTTCTACGTATTCATTCATGGCTTCTAATTGAACATCGCCTTTTAAGAAGTTGGAAAACTGTCTGATTTCAATATCAGCCAGATCCGGTGCCCCTGTTCCAGACTGCAAGGCCAAAGACAAATTATTGTGCATTTGATCAAATGGATAAGTCTGTGCATTCAGTTTGATTGGTTTATCAGGGTTTTCTTCATTCCACTGTTTTGCAGAATCTTCGAATAGATCCATGTGCTGCTCATTGAAAGTCCAGAAGCTCAATTCGGTTGCCCCTTCAATATCATCACCGACTGATACTGCTGCATCTGCTTCACCAGCACTGCTCGAAGCCGTGTCTCCGCCTCCACCGCAAGCCGCAAGCAACATTACGAAAATTAATAGCATAAACCCAGTTAGTTTCTTCAAAATAAATCCCCCTTGTCATTTGCTATTTTTGAACCTTCCCATTCACCTAACCCTATTAACGTCAAATATATAAAAGTTTTTACAAAGCCACCTCCTTTAGATTCTGTTTAATTTTGCAAATTCCTTTTCAAACGGATCACATTCCACGATGTCTTCGATAAATTCACTTCCAGCAATCCATCATTTAGAGTTGCGCTTCCTTTACTATGTGGTGAAACAGCTTGATGATTCGCTGTATTAACCGCTTTCAAATCGTCATTTTCAAGTACAATATGTTCAACCAGCGAGTAGCCTTCAAAACTTTTGACATTACAAGTGATAGGAATCGCTTCTTTCAAGTGCTTATTGACCATGAAAATCGTGACTTCTTCTACTTCTTCATTATACACCGCAGCGCAGTCAATATATGGTACATCAGTAAAATCTTTGCTGTCGTATTTCGGAGAATTTAGGATTGGCTGAAGTGAGATCCCTCTGCCGAATACCGATGTATGCATGTATGGATAAAAAATAGTTTGTTTCCACGATCTGCCGTTATTTTCTGTCATGATTGGCGCTATTACATTAACGAGCTGCGCAAGACATGCCATTTTGACTCTGTCTGCATGCTGCAAGAATGTAATCAACATGCTGCCCACCAACAAGGAATCCTCAAAGTTATAATGGTCTTCCAGTTGTGGAGGCGCGATCGTCCATGGCTCGATTTTCTGGTCACTTTCTTTGGAATGGTACCAGACGTTCCACTCGTCAAAACTTAAGTTCATTGTTTTTTTACTTCGTTTTTTTGCTTTAATATAATCACATGTCGAGATAACTGTATTGATAAAATAATCCATATCCATGTTCTTGGCTAAATAGTTACCAGGATCATTTGAATAGTTGCCATAGTATTGATGAAGCGAGATGTAATCCACTTCTTCATAAGTATGATCTAAGGTAGTCGCTTCGTATTCCGGAAAAGTTGGCATATCTGAATTTGAACTGCCGCATGCTACCAACTCGATTGATGGATCAACAAGACGCATGGCTTTGGCCGTTTCTTTGGCTAGTCTTCCATACTCATGGGCGGTTTTTTGCCCTACTTGCCAAGGTCCATCCATTTCATTTCCTAAACACCAAGTTTTAATATTATGAGGAGCTTCATAACCATGCGACTTTCTTAAATCACTCCAATATGTACCGCCGGGATGATTGGTATATTCGATCAGATTTCTCGCTGCATCAATTCCGCGTGTTCCCAAATTAACCGCCATCATGACTTCCGAATTGGTTTTTTTAGCCCAATCAGCAAATTCATTGGTTCCCATTTCATTGGTTTCAATTGTCCGCCAAGCTAACTCTAAACGGCGCGGACGGCTTTCCAATGGTCCTACACCATCTTCCCAGTTGTAAGAAGACAACATATTTCCTCCAGGATATCTGACGATCGGAACATTCAGCTCTTTGACTAATTCAATGACATCCTTACGGAAACCTTGCTCATCAGCCAGTGGATGCCCTGGTTCATAAATCCCTCCATAGACTGCTCTTCCCAGGTGTTCAATAAACGATCCATAAATACGTTCATCCACTTTTGCAATCTGTTGGTTCTTATCTAAAATTACGCTTGCCTTTAACGCTTCTGGCATTCTTATCTCTCCCTTTCGATTCCAATAGATTTATTACTACATCTAACAGATCATGCAACTGGATATAGATAGCGCTTTCATTTAATATAAAAAATTAAGTGAAGCGCCGCGCCTCCCCAACACGTTCGTATATCATGAACAAATAATTCATCTTGTACGTACAATTAACTATAATACGAAACAGAAGTTTTTGCAACGAAATTTTCAGATTATTTATAATAAATTTTTTAAAGAAGCATTTCTTTTTTGATGGTGGCCACCAGAAAAGAAATGTCTTTAGAACTTTTCAAGAAAACCAATGATGGACTGCATTTAATAATTTATACGGTTTCCAAAGAAGGTATTTTCTTTGTTGAACTTCTAATAATCAGTTCTGGATTATAAATCATTGAACTTGCATTGTAATTGTTGCTATTATCATTTTTCGAATTGATCAGCGCAATAATAGCGTTGGCTGCTAGTTCCCCCATTTCACTTTTCGGATGGGAAATCGAAGTCAATTTCACTTCTGATACTTCTGCCAGCATCGAATCGTCATGCCCCACAATTGAAATATCCTCTGGTACTTTACAGTTTTTTGTGCGCAATAATTCCAGCAGCGCCATCGCAAGTTCGTCATTGTAGCAAACTAAACCCGTAATTGAATCGCTGCTCGAAACCAGCAGGTTCTCCAGCTCTTCTACAGGTTTTTTATATTTTTCTTCAGTAGTATAGGTAATGATATATGACTGCCGGATCGGAATGTTATTTTGGCGATGAGCTTTTAAAAACCCTTTCATCCGCTTAATCCCTTGTCTATCATCAGTTTTGAAACAACCTACAATATTCTTATGGCCAAGACTAATCAAATGTTCCGTCTGCAAAAAACCGGCTTTCTCATCATCCATCACAATACTTACTGGTTCTAATTCGTCATAATAGGCGTTGATCATGATATACGGAATATCAAGTTGTTCCAACTTCAAATAATAAGAAATATTGGGATTGGAAGATCCACTTTTCGTCGGCTCGACAATTACCCCATCAAACTGCTGAGAAAGTATTTTTTCCAAAATTCCCTGTTCCATGTCATGGTTGTTATTGGTGCTGAATATACTGACTTGGTAGCCTTCTTCGCTGAGTACTGACTCTGCTCCTCTAATAATCGATGGAAAAATATAATCGGACAGATATGTGGTGACGATGGCAATGCTTTTCTGAGGATTTGGGCTTGTAATCTGATAGCTGATATTGGAGCTTCTGTCTGCACAAAACGTTCCTGAGCCTTGCTCCCGATAAAGCCATCCTGCTGTCACTAAATCACCAATTGCCAGTCTGACCGTATGACGGCTAACACCAAACTCTTTCATTAACTCACTTTCTGAACTGATTTTTTGGTTGGGGATATAAATTCCATCGAGGATGCGGGATTTGACCGCCCGTTTAACCCTATTGTACTTAGTCGTCATCTAATCACCTCTTTTCGGAAAAGCATGTCTGTTTTATAAACATGTTCGTATATGTTAACCCGGCATATTTATTTTCAAAATAAAAGTAGTCATCATTTGATAGATAAAGACTTGCCGCTTAGCAAACGGCAAGTCTTTATAAGCGGTGTTCTTATTGCCAAATGACCTGGCCCAGTTTCAATTCATTTCTTAACTGTCTAACAGACGTATTTTGATCAATAATAATGCATTCAATACCCGTCATGTTTGCAAATTCATATAGTTGATCAGTTGTAACTTCAAGCGAGAAAACACTATGATGGGCACCACCAGCATAAATCCATGCTTCAGTCGCTCCACTTAATGAAGGCTCAGGTTTCCACAATACTTTTGCAACCGGTAAGTTTGGCGTTTCTTCTGTTGGCTGCTCTGCTTGTACTTCATTGATGACCAAGCGGTATCTGCCTCTCAATTCCACTAACGAAGCAACTACTGCTTTCCCTCCCTGTCCATCAAATACAAGTCGAGCCGGATCTTCTTTTCCGCCAATACCAAGCGGTTGAACAATAATCTTTGGCTTAGTTGCAGAAATGCTTGGACAGATTTCAAGCATATGAGAGCCTAATATCATTTCATTTCCTGGTTCTAAATGATATGTATAGTCCTCCATAAAGGATGTTCCTTCATTTCTTGAAATGATTTTCATCATACGCAATAATGCTGCTGTCTTCCAGTCACCTTCACCAGCAAAGCCGTATCCTTGTGCCATCAGACGCTGGGCAGCCAAGCCTGGAAGCTGTTTCATGCCATGGAGATCTTCAAAATTCGTTGTGAAAGCATTGTAATTCCGCTCAGAAAGGAATTTCTTCAATCCCAATTCAATGCGCGCCTGTTCTAAGATAGATTCTCTGATCGCACCTGGTTCTGCAGCTTCTGAAGGAAGATCGTACAAGCTTTCATACTCGCTATACAAATTATTGAGTTCTTCCTCAGTGACTTTATTCATTTCTTCTACTAAATCACCAATACCGTAATAATCCACTGTCCAACCGAATTTGATCTGTGCTTCTACTTTATTGCCATCGGTTACTGCCACATTCCGCATATTGTCACCGAAACGGGCAACTCTAATATTAACTCCTTCTGTAACTGCTACGGAAGTGTTCATCCAGCTGCCAATATCTTTAACAACTTCGTCCTTCTCCCAATGGCCAACGACTACTTTTCGGGCTATGTCCATTCTTGTAGCAATAAATCCATATTCGCGATCACCGTGAGCAGATTGATTCAAATTCATAAAATCCATATCAATTTCCTGCCAAGGGATATCACGGTTAAACTGTGTACCAAAATGAAGCAATGGTTTTTGAAGCGATGCAAGTCCCGAAATCCACATTTTAGCGGGAGAGAACGTATGCATCCATGTAATAATTCCTGCACAATTTTCATCACTATTTGCTTCCAAAATAACTTTTCTTATATCGTTTGCATTCGTCAGAACAGATTTAAAAACAATTTTATATGGAATATTGTCGTTTTTATCCAACCCTTCAGCAATAAGCTTCGAGTTATTTTCTACTTCATCGAGTGCTTCTTTGCCATATAGATGTTGACTTCCCGTTAAAAACCAAAACTCATAATCTTTCACTTTCAGCATGTAACTTCCCCCTTATTTAAACTAATGCATTTTCCTTTTTTGCAACATAGCGAATGGCACGCAGCCTTTTCATGAGATCGTTTTCACCGCGTCCAAAATAATCATGGAGGACGGAATACTCTTGATAGAGGCTTTCGTAAACAGCAACATTTTCTGGGATTGGCGTGATGTATTTGTCTTTTATTCTGGCCATTTTATTGGTTGCTTCAAGAATCGAATCAAATCCGCCATTTGCTGAACCTGCCGCAAGAGCTCCAAACATTGCGGCTCCCAAAGCCGGTGTTTGGTACGAGTCGGCGATTTTAATCACTCGATTCGTGACATCGGCATAAATTTGCATCAATAACTGATTTTTATGCGGCAGACCGCCGCAAACATATATTTCATTAACTTCCAAGCCGTTTTCTGTGAAAGCGTCGACAATTTTACGCGTACCGAATGCCGTTGCTTCAAGCAAAGCCCGGTAAATCTCTTCGGGTTTTGTTTTTAAAGACATTCCTACAATAAGACCGCTCAAATCCGTATCAACCAAGACAGATCGGTTGCCGTTCCACCAGTCGAGTGCCAATAATCCTGTTTCACCAGGTGCATAAGCTGCCGCTTTCTTCTCCAGCAATTGATGCTTGTTTAATCCTGCTTCAACCGCTTCGGCTTCAACGGAAGCGGATACCGCGTTATCTACAAACCAGGCAAAAAGATCGCCCACTGCCGGCTGTCCTGCTTCATATCCGTACAAGCCTGGAATGATGCCGTCTTCTACCACCCCGCACATGCCTTCTACTTCGACTTCCTTATCACCTAAAAGTAAAGAACAGATGGAAGTTCCCATGGTCATTACTAATTTTCCCGGCTCTGTAACGCCCATTGCCGGAACTGAGACATGCGCATCGACATTTCCTACCGCTACCGCTATACCTGCTTTTAGTCCAGTTGCTTGTGCCATGGATTCCGTAAGCTCCCCGGCTTTTGTGCCAATCGGGACCACTTCTCCGCGAAGTTTTGTTTCAACCAAGTTTTCTAAACGAGGATCCAGCGCTTTGAAAAAATCTTTACTCGGATAGCCGTCTTTTTTATGCCAAATAGACTTGTATCCTGCTGTACAGCTGTTGCGGATCAGGTTTCCTGTCAATTGCGAAGTTACCCAATCTGTTGCTTCCACAAAACGGTCGGTCTTGTCATAAATATCAGGGGCCTCGTTTAAGATCTGCCAGATTTTAGCGATCATCCATTCCGAAGAAATTTTTCCGCCATAACGGGAAAGAAAAATTTCTCCTCTTTTTTCAGCTATTTCATTTAATTGGTTTGCTTCCGCTTGCGCTGCATGATGCTTCCACAGTTTTACCCAACTGTGAGGATTGTCTTTTAGTTCGGGATGATCGGACAAAGGTTCTCCTTCAGTATCAATAGGCAGCATTGTACAAGCAGTAAAGTCGATTCCAAGTCCAATAACTAGTTCAGCGTCTACTCCAGACTTTTTCAATACTTCGGGAATCGAAATCTTTAATACTTCTATATAATCTTGTGGATGCTGCAATGCCCATTCATCTTCCAATGGAATTCTTGTATCCGGTAATAACTTATCTATTACGCCATGGCGGTAAGGCGTTACGTGGTCAGCAATTTCCTTGCCATTTTCCAACGAAACCAGAACAGCGCGACCAGATTCTGTACCGTAATCTACTCCAATTGCATAATTTTTATTCATCCTATTAACCCCCTATTGTCGTTTGGCCATAATATGCTGCTGCCCCGTGCTTTCTTAAATAATGCTTGTCCAAAAGGACTTGATCCATGCTGGTTACATCCGGATTCAACTGGTAAGTCCGCAACGCCATTTTCGCCACTTCTTCCAGTACGACGGCGTTATGGACTGCTTCATCCGGGCTTTTCCCCCATGAAAAAGGGGCGTGGCTATGTACAAAGACACTTGGAATCTCATTGGGGTTTACATCTTTGAAAGTCTCAATGATCACTTTTCCAGTTTCAAGTTCATAGGCCCCGTTAATTTCCTCTTCAGACATCGCTCGGGTACATGGAATAGTTCCGTAAAAATAATCTGCATGTGTAGTGCCAAGAGCCGGTAAACTTCTGCCTGATTGTGCCCAACTTGTAGAGCAAGGTGCATGGGTATGAACCACCCCGCCTATTTCTGGAAAATTCTGATATAAGTATAGATGCGTAGGAGTATCCGATGAAGGCTTGAGATTTCCTTCCACAATGTTGCCTGCTAAATCAACTACTACCATATCTTCAACTGTCATTTCTTCGTATGAGACACCGCTTGGTTTAATGACCACAAGACCTTCTTCCCGACTGATACCGCTTACATTCCCCCAAGTAAAAGTTACTAAATTATGTTTAGGCAAGGCTAAGTTTGCATCGAGTACTTGTTGCTTTAGATCTTTCAACATTTTCAACATCCCCCTCAATATATACGTACATGTTTGTTATTTACTTAATATTAACCTAAGATGTACGTATAATCAATAATATATTTATATTTTCAGAAAATATTTTCTAAAATTGCTAAAATTAAATTTTGCGAACGCAAATCAAACAGGCAGAGAATTCGATCAAGAATTCTCTGCCTGTCATGTTTGGTATAAAATTATTTGTTCTTTACAGGATGGTAATAGACATGCTCCGGAAAATCTGTGATGATCCCATCTACATTCAAAGCAAATAGCCGCAGCGCCTGTTCTTGTGATCGAGATGTGTAGGGGAAAATTTCCATTCCAGCTTCATGAACATCGTTAACCAGTTCATCTGTCACAATGCTCATCGTTGGATTGAAATAATCAGCATAGGTTGAAAATTGAGCTAATTGTTCTTCCGTTACATTTGCCCAACTTCCTCCTGTTAGAACCCCGTGAGAAAGATTGGGTAAGAGTTCTTTCGATTTTTTCATGGACTCGTGGTTAAAAGATTGAATGATGATTTTATTGTTATTTGGCTTGCTCATATTCCTTTCAATTAAAGCATCCGCAATTTCCGCTTCCATCCCCGGGTAAAGTTCAGGTGATTTCAATTCTATCAAGATGCCGACTTTGCCGCGAAACGCATCCAATACTTCCTCAAATGTAGGAACACTTTCGCCTGCAAAATCTTTACTAAACCAGCTGCCAGCATCCAATTGCTTAATTTCCTGTAATGTTAAATCGCCCACTTTGCCTGTTCCATCCGTTGTGCGGTTTACAGTGGTGTCGTGGATGACGACAAGCTCGCCATCTTTTGTCATTTGGACATCGATTTCAATATAGTCCGATTTCATTTCAAATCCTTTTTGGAAAGCCTCCATCGTATTCTCCGGTGCATGTCCCGAAGCTCCACGGTGTGCGATGTTTACCATTTTTTGCTGATCCTGTTTTGATATCGCGATGCTTGCTTCTCCCTGTCCAGCAGCAAATGCAGATCCTGTAAATGTTGTCATTGCAAGACTCGCTGCCAAAATAACCATCATCCGTTTCAAATAACCACTCCTTATGTTTTTGATAACTTAAGCATAAATGGTGAATATAAGGCAGGTATTAATAGCGTATTAAGAAAATGTAAATTAAAGGAACTATTTTATTGCAATTAACTTAAAATTCCATTTAATTATTTTAGTAATTCCAACTGAATTTAACATAAAGTAGACCCTTTCATAATTCAAAAGTCGAACAATATTTTTTTCAAAATCATTCAAAGATAATTTAGACAGCATCTATTTCCATTTAGCTTTACGTACTTGCAGAATCCAAATCAATATAGTAGAATTCCATAGTAATTACTCATATGCATCTGTATAACCTTAAGAATATGGCTTAAGGGTCTCTACCAGGAACCATAAAATCCTGATTACAGAAAACGATCTGTTCGTTTTTTGTAATCAGGATTTTTTTGTGTTTTCTGACAGAGATCTTTATGGCCATTTTTTTATTACTTTACTCAGGAAAGGAAGCGTACACGCTCATGAATTTAAAAGTATATATTTTAGCACTGTCCACAGTTGCCGTTGGTCTTGTGGAACTTATTGTCGGCGGCATTTTGCCGACAATCGCCGAGGAATTTGATGTCTCCCTAAGCTCAGCGGGTCAGCTGATCACGTTGTTTGCTATCATCTATGCTATTTCCGGTCCTGTGTTGCTCGTCGCAACCAGCAACTACGACCGCAAAAAAGTGTATTTGATCGCCTTAGCTATTTTCTTTTTTGGAAACATTTTAACTTTCTTCAGCCCAGACTATACGTGGATGATGATCGCCCGTGTCATTACCGCCGCCAGCACGGCACTTATTGTAGTTTTGTCATTGACCATCGCTGCAAAAATTGTTGCCCCGCCATACCGGGCAAAAGCAATTGGACTTATCTTTATGGGAATCAGTTCATCTCTGGTCCTTGGTGTACCGCTTGGGATTCTCATATCAGAAGCATTCGGATGGCGTGTTATTTTTCTTGGCATCGCTGCTTTATCTGTTGGCTCAATGGCTCTTATCGCGCTTTACATCCAGCCGATTCCCGGCGGTGCAGCTGTTCCGCTTAAGCAGCAGTTAAAAGCAGTAGCGAGTGCTAAAATCGGCACCGCTCATCTTGCGACAATGTTTATGCTCGCTGGCCATTATACAGTCTATGCCTACTTTACTCCTTTTCTGGAAACGAACCTTCAGCTAAATTCATACTGGGTCAGCATCTGCTACCTAATTTTTGGAATCGCCGCAGTCAGCGGAGGTGCGATTGGGGGAGCCATGTCTGATTCGATTGGCTCGAAAAAAAGCATTGTCATCGTCATTTCAGCATTTGCAGCAGTGTTGGCACTGTTGCCATTGACAACTTTTTCAATGATTATATTCCTTCCGGTGATGGTCATTTGGGCAGCACTGAGCTGGAGCCTCGCCCCGCCTCAGCAAAGCTACCTGATTGAAACTGATCCGGCTACATCTGACATTCAGCAAAGTTTTAATAATTCTGCCCTGCAAGTGGGCATCGCGCTCGGTTCTGCAATCGGCGGCATCACCTTGGCCCAAACCGGTTCTGTCTCGAACACAGCATGGGTTGGCGCTGTTATCGTGCTCATTGCTCTTGGCTGCGCAGTATTCTCTTTAACGCGTCATGCAATTGACCGAAATTCCGCACAAATTGATAAACAGAAGTTCAATGCCGGTTACGAACAAAATTAACGTAGACTGCTAAAATCCCCAATGAAATCCATTGATTTCATTAGGGATTTTAATAATTCTTCTTTCATTTACTTATCTCCGAAAAAATAAAGTACAGAAGAGTTTTTCGTTTCTTGCGTAAAACCCCTTTTTCCTTTGCTTCCTACAACCACTCAGGAAATTCATTCAGCATTTGATTGTACAGTTCTTTACCACTCACTTGATCAATGTCCGGGACACGGAAAAGGTTCGCGTTGTCCACAAAGCGTCTCGAGTACCTCAACTTCAATTACTATTGCATGTATCTTTTCAAAACCCCCTTTACATTCACCCCCACTTCCTCTACACTAAACCCATCGGGAACAACCCGAACACAAAAACCGCATACCGTTTTCTGCACTAGGGGTGCCCATTATGGCTGAGATGCAAGCGCAAGCTTCGATCCCTTATAACTCGATCAGGATAATACCTGCGTGAGGAAGTGCGGCGCATTTCTGAAATAATTCTTTTTAAATTATTTGTAGAGTATGGCTGCATCTTCGCGGATGCGGTCTTTTTTGTGCAAATTTTTAGGAGGAATGCTGATATGGAACCACTGCAATGCGGGACCAGCCCAATTGTCGGATTTCGCTTTTCGCTGCATCCGATGACCGGCGATTTCATTAAAGTAATAAAAGGAGCATTGAACGAGACGAACACCTCGAACGTTTGGATGCATACCGACGACGTCTCAACCGTCATACGCGGAAAACAGAATCACGTATTCAACGTCGCTAAAGCTCTGACGCTGCATGCGGCAAAGACTGGAGAGCATGTCGCATTATCCGGCACCTTTTCCATCGGCTGCCCCGGTGACTCTTCTGGTGACGTCTACTTGGATAAAGATGACATCCTGCTAAACACGGATAATACGGAACAATACGTTTCTTCCCAGTTTGCCCTTTATCCGATGAACAATCCGGATTACATGGCCGTCATCTACAAGGAAGTGGATCGTGCAAAAAAACAGGGTGTCTTTAACGATTCGATGCATTACGCCAGCGGCATCCACGGCGATATCCACGATGTATTCGCTTTTTACGAAGAAGCATTCACCAATGCTCGCTCCGAGGAACATCGTCATTTGGTGATGACCGTATCAATGAGCATCAACAGCCCTTCCCATGGGGGGGCTTAATATGTTGAAATCATGGAAGCTGAAAGAAGTCGTATTGATGTCGCTGTTTGCCGTAGTCTTCGGCATCGTTTATTTGCTGTTTGTCCATGCTGCCAACATCTGGGCTGCAGTCATTGGGCCGCTCGCCTATGAATGGATGTTCGGTATCTGGTTTATCGTGTCAATTATCTGTATGTATATTATCCGTAAGCCTGGCGCTGCTTTTATGTCCGAAACCATGGCAGCGGCGATTGAAGTATTGATTGGCAATGCCATGGGTCCCCGGCTGATTCTTTCCGGTGTTATTCAGGGACTTGGCGCTGAAGCCGCATTCGCGTTGACTGGCTATAAGCACTTCAATATACTGGTGCTCATGCTTGCTGGTATCGGTTCCGCTGTTTTTAGCTTCATCTACGGTTACTTCATTTCAGGTTATGCAGCGCTGGATCCGTCTTTTGTCGCTTTGATGTTCACAATTCGTGTGCTCAGCGGTGCCATCATTGCAGGTATTGGCGGCAAGTATATTGGTGATGCACTGCTTGCGACAGGCTCGCTTCGCGGTTATGCGATTGCGCGGGCGAAAAAAGGTGATGTGAATGCCTGAAGAAATTTTTCATCTGAAGAATTTGTCGTTTCAATTTCCTGAAGATGAATTGAAGACCTTGAATGGAATTTCACTGAAGGTTCATCGGGGCGAACGCGTGGTTTTAACCGGTCCGAGCGGCTGCGGCAAAAGTACGTTGCTCTACTTACTGAATCGGCTGTATCCATTGAACTGTGACGGCATTGTCGAAGGTGAACTTTCTTTGTTCGAAAAACTGGCTGATGAATACGAAGCCGGTGAAATCAATCATCGAATTGCAACTGTGTTTCAAGATCCTGATTCGCAATTTTGTATGCCTACAGTTGAAGAAGAATTGGCGTTTACATTGGAAAACCTTCGCGTACCTCTTGACGAAATGGAACCGCGCATTCTAGAAGCATTGCAGCTTACCGGATTGACGAAATTGCGCAATACTGTCATTCAGTCTTTATCCGGTGGAATGAAACAGCGTGTGGCTACAGCCTGTGCCCTAATTATGAATCCAGAAGTTTTATTGCTGGATGAGCCATTATCTCATTTGGACCCTTACACGGCAGAACAATTTGTTACTTGGCTTACAGCTTTGCAACAGCAGTCGAATCTTACCATCATCGCAGTGGAACATCGTTTGGAACTTTGGAAATCGTTTTTTGAACGCGAAATACAACTGGACTTAAACGGACAATTAGCAGCCGATCGGCAATTCACATCAAAACATGCAGTTTCATTTCCAGAACGGCAGAATGCTATCCAACAGACAAAAGCTTTAAAAGTCGCACAGCTATCAGTTGTCATCAAAGACAAACACTTGCTTGCCCCGCTTTCTTTTTCCGTCAACCGTGGAGAAATTGTGGTAATCGCCGGTCCAAACGGCAGCGGAAAGTCGACCTTGATGAAGTCATTATGCGGCATTTACAAACGGACGACCGGTACTGTCGATTCGGAAGGTCTGGGCTATGTACCTCAGTCTCCTGAGTATCTGTTCCTGACGCAGCAAGTTGAGAAAGAAGTAGCCTATTCCAATGCTTCTAATCAAATTCAACTCGATGAATTGATGGAAAGTCTGCGGCTTGTAGAGATAAAGGATGCGCACCCATTCTCCATTAGCCATGGCCAAAAGCGCCGGGTGGCGATTGGCGCCATGCTAGCCGATAAACGGCCAGTTCTGTTGATGGATGAGCCAACTTCCGGGCAAGACGCCGCTGCGCTTTTGGAACTGTTTGAGTTGATTGACCAGCGCTCTAAAGAAGGCACTACATTTTTAATAATCACCCATGATATGCAGTTTGCTGCAAGCCTGGCTGATTCAGTATTATTGGTCAAAGAAGGAGAGATGACCGGCAAGTTCGCAGCTAAAGAGGTCTGGGACAATGCGGAGCTGATGGAAGCTCATCATCTGCTGTCGCCGAAAGGAGTGGCCCCTCTTGCGGAATCTTTTGCATGACATGAATCCGTCCGTCAAGTTTATCCTGATTACCTTATCTATGCTGGCCATTGCATTCTTTTTCAATCCCTGGACCCCTTTTCTGTTCTGGGTGAGCATCATCTTGCTTCAGCTGACGATGAGCCGTACAAAATGGAAGCTATGGCTATTATTTATGCTGCCCTTCTCGATTGGTGCCTTCGGTTATTTATGGACAACCGTTGTCTTTGGCGCAGATACTGGCGGAACAGTCATTTGGTCATTTGCAGGATTAGATGTAACCGATGAACAATGGGCCCGCGCCTTATCGCTCGCTTTCCGTGTCATGGCGTTTTCTACCTTGTCTCTGCTCTTTGCCTTTACAACCGATCCCGTGAAATTCATCTTAAGCCTCATGCAGCAGTTGAAACTATCTCCAAAGTTGGCATATGGCGTCATGGTCGGCTATCAGTTCCTGCCGGTTATGAAAGATGAATTTATACAAATACAGCAAGCACAGCGGCTGCGTGGTGCCAAAATGCAAAAGCACAGTTGGCAGCGGCTCCTCTCTATGCGCCAGGTATTGATCCCCATGCTTGCAGGCGCTGTAAGAAAGGCAGAACGTTCGGCATTCGCTATGGAAGCGCGGGGCTTCACTGGAGAACCGAGAAGCGCTTTTTATCGGCCAATCCGCATAGGTCGCATAGACATACTGATGTCTGGAGTCTTTCTGGTCATCTTGTTTGTAAGTTGCGCAGGAGGCAGTTGGTTGAGTTGAAAACATGGTAAGATATGCTAAATAGATTTTACTGGGAGTGATGACATGGAAGCGAGAATGACCGTTTTAACACTGGGTGTCGATGATTTGGAAAGGTCTTTATCGTTTTACCGGGACGGCCTTGGGTTTCCAACTGAAGGAATTATCGGAACGGAATTCGAACACGGAGCTGTCGCTTTCTTTAAACTTCAACCTGGATTGCAGCTGGCCATCTGGAAACGACAGGACATTTCCTATGACGCAAACGTTCATCAAGCACCACCAAGTCCCACCGAAATGACCATTGGACATAATGTCAACAGCCAACTAGAAGTCGATAAAGTGCTGGAACAAGCAAAAAAAGCTGGAGCTGTTGTTACCGTCTCTGGTCATGAAACCTTTTGGGGCGGCTACTCCGGCTATTTCCAAGATCCTGATGGTCATTTATGGGAAGTTGTCTGGAACCCTGAGCTCATACTCGACTGATAAAAGTTAAAGCTATGCAAAAATCGATTTTTCAACCCCTTGCTTTCCATACTGTTTTAATCAGTAAAAAAGAAATTCTCACAATGAGAGTTTCTTTTTTTATTGAAGGAACTGGATTTGCCTACTTGAAGCTGTTTTACTTTGTTTTTAATCATTTCCGTTTTTTATGTTATTACTTGTTTTGAATTTGATTGAGTAAACCTTATGTAGTAATTTACATGTACAACGAAAAACAACATTTGTTCCACAACGTTCTATCGATTATAATGAAAGCAGTTACATATTTCGCTTTACTGGGGAGGAATTCAGGTGAACGGATTTCAGCTGCTAGATGAACAGGACAATCGAATTTACTTTGTTTTCAAATCAGCTCCTCCTTATTCGTTTCCGTTATTTGAACTGGATTTAGAAACGATCTTTAATCGCGTCGAATCCACTACTCCTTTTACTCAACAAAATTTATGGATCCTAAAAAAAATAGCTATCCTTTGTGAAGATAAAATCAGCTACTTTCCTGATAACGAACTGCTTATTGAACCAGATTCGTTTATGGAAACCACTATTCTAAAAGGTTACATAATATTATTATTTATAAAATCTTCACCTTCTGTTCCATTTGAATTCCACCCGACACAAAAAATCGATCATCACTCAAACTTCGAAGATGCTCAAAAAGCGGCGCTTAGACAAATGACTCTTATGAAGACTCAATCTCCCGAAATTGAAATAAAAGCTTTAGGCGCCAAAATGATTTATGATCTCTCGTGAAATTAATGTCTCGTAAGAGTTTGTATTCTACTATCCAACATTTTTTCTAAAAAAATACCATTGTTTCTGCTCATCCTTATAGGACAAGTAGAAACAATGGTTTTTTTACTTAAAGCAATTTAACTCTCTTTAGTATGACGGAGTTCCGCTCTTATTTACTCAATGTCCTGCCGCTTACTCCGATTAATCAAATATACACAAAAGGCAACACATAAAACGATGACTGCTGTTCCCCAATTGACACGTCCCGCTTCTTCATCCAGATCTGCTTTTACCACCTCAGTTTTTCTCTCAGCTACCGATATTCCAGAAAATTTCATTTCACTTCCTACATCTAAAGTCTGTTGTTTTTCTTTTACTTCTGCATTTAGTAAAACCAGTTCAATTGCCTGATTTGTTCTCAGACAGTCTGTAGTCACTGATTTTTCATCTAGGAGTTGAGTCAGAGCCTGATGAGAAACAAAAAGACTCAGTATCAGAAAAAGTATCTTTTTTTTCATCTGCTTCCGCTCCTATCCCCTCAGTTCAGTTTCAATCAAATTTATTATAGTTATAAGTATGTATATTTTCAGTTTAGTTTATAAGATATCCATAATTAAACATGCCGTCATGCCAATTGCTGTTCCAAAAATGCTGAGCAGAACAAATTCGAACAGCCACTTGACTCGTTTCCCTCTGAGTACAAAGAGATTCTAACGACAGCTTTTTTACTTGATGTGCTTAAACTCGACATTTCATAAATTCAGGGTCACGGCCTGAATTTACGTAAAAACCTTTACTGAGATATTTTGAGATCAAGCGGTTATTTTTTTCTGTATTTTCTTCCAAATCTCATTTAACTCTTTAACAATCGTTCTTATTTACCTTAACATAAGTGAGAATGATTATCAATATCAATCATAAAAAATGTTAAGTCTATTGATAACTTCTATTTGGACTTTCATGAAATAAGATTCAAGTTAAAACCGTATTGAATAATTTATTTCGTTGCAATGCCGTTAATAGATTTTAGACATAAAAAAAGAGCTGAAGTTCAGCTCTCGATGGTTCCGTAAGTAATATCGTCTTCGTCTCTTGCATTAAATCCATTTTTCACATGAACAATCGTCCGCAAAATCAATTTTGCTTTCGGATGTTCAAGAACCCAACGTTCATCGGGAACGATTTCGAACTGCTGCATAACCGTATCCTTTGATTTGACCGATCCCGCAAATTCCATCGTTTGTTTAGCAACGATTGTTTCGTAAAAATCGAAATCGCTGTCATCCCGCGTATCTTCGACAAGCCTGACGACATTCAGTTCGATAAAATCAATGGTCTGCTCTCCATCTCCACCATCAAGATAAACCGTTCCGTTCAATGTCTCGCCTTCTTCGAGATGCGGTCTTTCAACAACCGTATTTACTTTCAATGAGCCGATGCCGATAGATGATAAAAAATCCTTGAACTTCATAACGTAGAAACCCCCAACTTTTGTTAGTTCTTATATACCACAATATAGCTTTTTCAAAACACGGTCATAATTCAGTATAATCGTACTGATTTTCCAAATTAGTTTCATGTCTGTTGTAGCGGCGCTTAAATAGCTTGTAGAAGTGAGAAACCAATACCCGCAGCAATGCATACATTGGGATGCCAAGAATAACCCCAACTATGCCGAATAAAGAACCTGCCGTCAGTAATACAAAAATGATCGTAACCGGGTGGATGAACAAAGTCTTTCCCATCACCTGCGGAGAGATTAAGTTTCCTTCCACTAACTGCACTACTGTCCACACTATCGCAAGTTTAACCAGCATGAAAGGTGAGGTGACCAAGGCGATAATCGCTGCAGGCGTAATCGCTATTGCGGGTCCGATATATGGAACAATGCTCGTCACCATCGCTAAAACTCCCAGCAATAACGCATAATCCATTCCAATAATCAGGAAACCGATATAAACCATGACCCCAATGCAAAATGCCACAATCAATTGGCCTTGTATATAGGCACCGAGTTGCTTATCCGCTTCAGTGAACACCTCGCGTGTGTCGTCGCGAAATCTTGGCGGCAACAGCTTCAAGAAATATTCCGGCAACTTTTCACCATCTTTTAATAGATAAAACAAGATGAACGGAACGATGACAACCGACAAAATGACTCCAGTAATAGTAGAAATCAAACCGGTAACGCCTGTTATGATACTTGTGACTGTATTCTGCAGCGTATCGGTGATATTTCCAGGCAATGTAGTCAACAAAGTATCAATAGTGAAGTTGGATTCGCTGTAGTAATTGCCGACAAACGATGTTCTTAAAAACGCATCGACATCTGTCAGTAATTGCATGAAATATGTTGGAAACTCTTCAATAAGCGTTTGAAATTGCGAACGTAAAAAAGGGAAAACCAATACAATCAGTAATGTGATCAATCCGACCACGCCTAAGAAAATAATAAGGATTCCCCAGTTGCGTGGGATTTTGAAATCCTCCAGTAAGCGCAATATCGGCCGCAGCAAATAGAAGAAAATTAATGCTAGGACAATCGGCAAAACAACAGTTTTCATAAAAACGCTGACTGGATGAAAGAGAAACGATACTTCCCTAAAAACGTATACCACCAATCCAAGCAATAACAAAGAGATCAGCGTGAATACTGTATTTCTCCCACCTAAAAAGCGGATGTAATTAGTGGAAAAAAAAGATGGCTTGTCATCTGGCTGCATAAACTTCCCCTTTTCTGAATAGACTTTCTACCTTCATATTATCATAATCATTGGTGATTTAGTCTAGGGGTTGTGACAAATATTCACTCAATGCTTGCCTGTTCTGTTCGACATTAATATCAAGAACCGATCCCGCATGCGAGTAGCTGCCATAGCTATAGCTTCCTTCTACAGGAAGTGTCAGCCGTTCAACTTCACTGCTGCCGCCGGTTGCCAATTGGGTTGCCAATTTTACTTGATCGCTTAAAGGCATATCGGTCTGTACATAGCCTTGCAGCGCACCCGCTAATTTCGGATAGTTCGGTATAGCGGCTACACTGATCATTTCGTCTTTCAAGGCAGCGACGACTTGTTGCTGGCGGCGGACCCTGCCAAAGTCCCCTTCGTTATCAGCACGGAATCGTGCATAGCCTAGAAGCTCTTTGCCGTTTAGATTTTGGACACCCGGTGTCAGAGAAACGCCAATATGTTCAGACATCGCTTTCTCCACATCGATTTCCACCCCATTCGGCGCTGCCACATCCACAAGGTTTTCAAAACTTGAAAAATCCATTACTGCATAATGATGAATCTCTACTCCGAACATCTCTCTTAATGTATCCGCCAGCAAATCAACTCCACCTAAATAAAACGCTGTATTTAATTTATAGGATTGATAGCCCGGAATATCCGCATAGATGTCCCGCATAAATGAAGTCAGTTTAACCTTGTCATTGACTTTGTCGTGTGTGACAAGCATCATCGTGTCTGTGCGGGATTTTTCTTCTCCTCGGGAATCGACTCCGAGCACCAGGATGTTTTCATAATCGCTATTGCTCTCATCTTCCTCGAAGGAAACGGGTTCCTGTTCCGTATTTTCTGCTAGACTGACACCACTTCTAAATTGTATGAATGCATAGGCCCCAATCATCAAAAGGGCGATCAGGAGCAGGAAGATGATGCCGCGCAGTCGAAATCTTCTTTTTCTGCGTCTTGTTCTTTTGTTGTGCTGTAATTCTTCTTCCATATTAAACACACTCCTTTCTAAACTTTTACGTCAATAAGACGCTCATTTGGGCATTAAGTTTCGGACTTTCTACAAAATTTATAGGTTAAGGAATTCAATTCATGATTTTCAATCAGCTTGGACACATTCGGTCTGAATCGAGTCAATTTTATGACAGGGTAAAAAACTCATATGTTAAATGCACCGGCTGTAGAACATTTTTATTGTCGGAAAAGCTGTGGAATGGTAAGATTTTTGTTATCTACTATCTGAGAGGAGACAAAATCATGACAGAAAAAGCAACATTTGCGGGCGGCTGCTTTTGGTGCATGGTCAAGCCATTTGATCAATTTGATGGCATTGAACAAGTGATTTCAGGCTACAGCGGCGGACATGTAGAAAATCCTACATACGAACAAGTGAAGTCCGGTACGACCGGCCATTTGGAAGTTGTGGAAATCACTTTCCAGCCCGAAGTTTTCTCATACGAACAATTATTGGATATCTTTTGGCAGCAAATTGATCCTACTGATGACGAAGGTCAATTTCAGGATCGCGGCCCTTCCTACCGGGCATCCATTTTTGTCCACAATGAACGCCAACGTGCGATTGCAGAAAAATCTAAACAGCAACTTGATGCCAGCGGACGATTTGATAAACCCGTAGTAACAGAAATCCGTAATGCAGCTCCATTCTATGCTGCTGAAGATTATCACCAGGACTTTTATAAGAAGAATCCTGAACATTATTTGAATGATCGGGCAGAATCTGGCCGAGATGAATTTCTTTCCTCTACATGGGTTGAAGTTGACGCTTAAGGCGTCAGCTTTTTTTACACTTTTTTATTGACAGATTGTTCCGACAACTACACTACTAATTGCAGAGTCAGTATGTTTCCACATTAGTTTAGGGAGGTACTCGATTGAAGCTCATTGAATCCATTGACCCGGTTGTTATGCAGTTGGTGATTGTTCCGATGGTCGTCATCGGAATTGGTTTACTATTGGCTATACTCACCAAAAGGGTCTATATCGGCCCGATTACAACTATGGTCTTAACCATCAGCTATAATTATTGGTATTTTACTTCATTTTTTCCCAACTCAGAACTTTCATTCACCATGATTTCTTCTTGGTGCATCATCTTCCCTTTAATATCTTTGTATTTGTCTTGGATGGCCGTGCTGCAGCCACATATTGTCAAAGCTTTTTTTCTGCCTGATCCAAAAGAATGAGTTCAATCTTTTTTATTGAGCAGTATTGCAAAAACGATCATGAGTATGACAAACAGAAGTAGCATCATTAAAGTAATATTGTGATTGCCGGTTTGATCGTAGACGATTCCGATTGTCAGCGGCATAAAAGCTGAAATGATGTAACCGCCTGATTGCGTCATCGCTGTCCAACTATTGGCTTCGTCTGCAGAAGTTGTTTCATCAAGAGGCATTAACAAAGCGATTGGAAAAAGACCGCCCAGTGCGACCCCGATAAAGGCGGCAGCCATCCAGATTGTAGCGACATTACCGAACATCAATAGCAAAATCCCAAGAGTACCAAAAGCTAAAACAGTGATGATCCAGCCTAAGCGGTTTGGAAATTTGTTAAAAAACAGCGGGATGCTGATATTCCCGGCAATCTGTACAGCAGACATCAAAGTCAAAACACCGCCGGCTGCCAAAACGGACATGCCTTTTTCAATGGCGATTGGTGCAAGCCATGTCAACATCGAAAAGAATAAAGCCGATTGACAGCCGAAAAACAACAACATATACCAAGCCCGCTTAGTTTTCCATGGTGATACACGAACCATCGTTTCCAGCCCGCTTTCCGCTGACTTCACTTCAACCGGTTGTTCCACACGCAGCCATATTATCAGCGCTACAATCGACAATAAACCCCAACTGGCAATCGCCAGCGGCCAATCCGCTACAGTATAGAAGACCCCCGTCAAACCGGCTGACAAAGTAGCCCCTAAACCCATACCGAATGAAAAGACTCCGATCAATGCCGCAGTCCGCATTGGAAAATCACGTTTAATCGTCGCCGACAACAGTGGACTGATGATGGCAATTGCTAAACCGATGAAAAATGCACTGGCAAGCAAAATTGGATAAGTTGGCTGAAAACCTCTAAGCAATGTGAATAGCCCGATAGCTATAAGCAAGATGGCAATTGAACGTTTCAACCCGAATTTGCGGCCGAATACTACAGCCAAAGGTGCAAACAGCCCCATACAGAAAACGGGTACCGCCGTCAGTAAACTTACTTCGCTATTGCTTAAATTCAAATCTGCGCGAATAGGTTCGAGCATCGGACCAATGGATGATATGGCCGGCCGCAAGTTTAACGCGACAAACAGGATTCCCACTACCATCATGCCGATTGCTGGATTTTTTTGCTTTTCAGCCACAAGCTCTTCCTCCTATGAATTAAACAGTGTAAAACAAGATTTTTTCTTTCTATTTAAGGACCTTCAATTGCATAATTAAATTTAAGCGATGCATTAAGGCAACATGGGTTGCAGAATTAATGAAAAAAACACCCTGCTTTCAACAACTGTATTACCAACCATCATCAAAAAAACTTATTGTGCTTTTTTTTCAAATTAGCACATGGTACAAACTTGTGTTCTCTCCCTCTTATCATTTAAAATGGAGGTGTGAAAGGCGGGTAGTTGATGAAACTCGTAAATTGGAGTTACGCGAAACGATATAATATAAAAGCGATTTTTGATGAATTTCCGCACGTTGTTGTGCTATTCCGCCAGATTGGCGGCTACTACTTTATCTATTCGATGAAAGGCCTGACGCCGGAACATATTCCCGGCCGCCGCGAGTATGTGCAGATGGAGTATTTGCTCAACAAGGAACTCGACATGCTGGAAGCTTATATCGAACGCAAAACAAGATAAATCAAGCTTGTATTTTTAGTTTATCCGAGACCACGGTCGAATGCTATCGATTTCCGTGGAATTCGTGGTATACTCTTCTTATTGTGAAATTTAGGAGGTACGTATAAATGATAGCTGTAAATGATGTAAGTCTTCGCTTTGGTGACCGCAAACTATTCGAAGATGTAAATATTCAATTTAACCCCGGCAATTGCTATGGATTGATTGGTGCCAATGGTGCCGGTAAATCGACGTTCATTAAAATTCTATCCGGCGAGCTTGAAGCCCAATCCGGAAATGTCTATATGGGATCTGGTGAACGCTTAGCTGTACTAAAGCAAAATCACTTTGAATATGAAGAGCATGCTGTTCTTGAAACTGTGATCATGGGCCATAAGAAATTATATGAGGTCATGTCCGAGAAAAATGCCATTTACATGAAAGAAGATTTTTCTGATGAGGACGGCATGCGTGCTGCTGAACTTGAAGGCGAGTTTGCCGAACTGAACGGTTGGGAAGCTGAATCTGAAGCGGCCATCCTGCTGCAGGGTCTTGGCATTTCTGAAGACCAACACGATAAGAAAATGGCTGAACTTTCCGGTTCAGACAAAGTGAAAGTGCTATTGGCACAGGCTTTGTTCGGTAAACCTGATGTTCTTCTGCTCGATGAGCCTACAAACCATCTGGACTTGAAAGCCATCCAATGGCTGGAAGAGTTTTTGATCAACTTTGACAACACCGTTATCGTTGTTTCGCATGACCGTCATTTCCTGAACAAAGTATGTACACACATTGCTGACCTTGATTTCGGTAAAATTCAGCTGTATGTCGGGAACTACGACTTCTGGTACGAATCAAGCCAATTGGCAACACGCTTGGCATCGGATCAGAACTCGAAGAAAGAGGAAAAAATCAAAGAACTTCAAGCCTTTATTGCCCGTTTCTCCGCTAATGCTTCCAAGTCGAAGCAAGCTACGTCACGGAAGAAAATGCTTGATAAAATTGAATTGGATGATATCCGTCCTTCTTCCCGTAAATATCCATTCGTTAACTTTACGATCGGCCGTGAAATCGGCAACGATGTTTTGACAGTCAAAGATCTTAGCCAAACAGTTGATGGCAAGAAATTATTGAACAATATCAGCTTCAATATGAACAAAGACGATAAAATCGTTCTTATTGGCGACCCGCTCGCTAAATCGGCTCTTCTTCGCATACTTGCTGAAGAAGACGAACCGGAAGCAGGTTCTATCCGCTGGGGCGTTACCACTTCTCGCGCTTATTTGCCAATCGATAATACCATCTATTTTGAAGGCAGTGAATTGTCGCTGGTGGACTGGCTGCGCCAGTATTCACCGGAAGATGAAAGCGAAACTTTCCTGCGCGGCTTCCTCGGCAGAATGCTATTCTCTGGAGAAGAAGTGAAAAAGAAACCTTCAGTTTTGTCGGGGGGCGAAAAAGTGCGCTGCATGCTTTCAAAAATGATGCTGTCTCACGCCAACGTCCTTTTGCTCGATGAGCCGACAAACCACTTGGACCTTGAATCGATCCAAGCATTGAATAATGGCATGATCGCCTTTAAAGGCGCGATGGTCTTTACTTCCCATGACCATCAGTTTATCCAAACAGTTGCAAACCGCGTGATTGAAATCCGCGAAGACGGTTCAATCCTTGATAAGCAACTGGGCTATGATGAATTCCTGGAATGGAAAGATACACAAGGCATCACAAACTAAAACCAATCTGCTATCTAAAAACGACCAAACTCGCTTATACGAGTTTGGTCGTTTGAGCTTGTAGACAAAAGAATATATATGTCACTAAACGAATGAAACTTTATTTCATTTTACTTGCACCGGATCCTGCGCTCCAGGCGGACGCGTTCCGCGGGCTCGCGCCGAACTAACTCGGCCTTACGTCCGAGTGGATTTCGGCACTTCGCTTTCCCGCAGGAGTCACCGCCTTGCGCTTCGGATCCTCGAGTGAAGGGTTTTTTAACAGTCTTACTCAGGCTTTATTTATCCTGAGCTGACTAGCAGGCTTCTGCCTTTGATTGAAACCATACGATCCCGACCGGGCTGGCCACGAAGACTCCTGTTGGAAGCAGCGCAGCGACGAAAGCTGAAGACCCCGCAGGAAAGGCATTGGCCGAAGCTTGCAAGGACAAGCCTTTGCGACGAAGCTAGCGCAGCGATGCAGGAGCATGGGTTTTTCCAGTGACGAGGAGGCTGAAGCTGAGCCCACGGAAAGCGAAGTGGCCAGCCCGGTTGGATTATACATCCTATTCATTTTAATTTGACTTTGTCTACAGTCTGAAACGACCAAACTCGCTTATACGAGTTTGGTCGTTTTTTTAATCAACACAGAGAAAAGCCATGGATTTGCGCAGATCCATGGCTCTACTCCTGTTTCTTTATTTAGTAAAACGTTTCACCAATCGGCCTGCAGGCAATTTGGAAACGTATTTATTCCCTGAGTTAGATATTTTCTTCACAAGTGCCAATAAATCTTCGTCGCCTGCCCAATGATCTGTAATGACTTCTGTCGGGAATTTGTTCAACACTGTATTGATGACAAATACCGCCACTACAACATCATCCAGAAATCCGCCAGGACCTACCAGAATTTCAGGAAGAAAATCAATCGGTGCGATGAAATAAAGTATACCCGCGCCAACCGCTGCTTTACTTTTTGAATCAATCCGGCTGTCCAACATCATTCTTGTTAAGAGGTGGAACATGTCCGGTGCGAAGAGAACATAACCACTGACTGTACCAACCACTCCCGGTTTACTGTCCACCCAATTCTGAACTTTTGCCCGTAGCTTCTGATAGAAGTCCTGTTGTTCTTTTTCACTTGGCAATGGCTTGTTCAAGTATTCATTGGTCATCTGATTCTCCCCCTTTTTCTTTCATGTTATTAAGCAACTGCCGCATTGACGATTAAAATACCAATGTGACATTTGTCGCTACGCGCTCTTTGTCTGCTACACCTTCATAAATAGTAAACTTAACAGGTTGTCCGGGATTCAGTTTCCGTAATCCATCGACGTTGATATTGATTTCCTCAAAGAAGAAATCTTCTCCGTTATCACCTGTAATCATGCCTACACCTTTGTTTTCATCAAATGATTTAACTTTGCCTTCCATTTATAAAACCTCCCACATTCTCTTTATCCAGTCATTTATTTATACCCTTCTCCCTCTGAATAAAAACCTGTCATAGCTAAGCGGAAGTTTCATAATTCTGGAGGAAAAGTGAAATGGAGCAGGTTAGGATGATTAATATATGGAGAAGCGCTTCTTGCTCTCTGATATAAAACATTCGGTATAATCAATATCATTATATAGACAAGTAAAATGAATAGGGGTGGGAGCAACAGTTCTTCAGACGTCTGTTTAAGGTTTAGGCCTATATAAAAAAAGAACCGCTCCAGTAAGAGCGGTTCTGGGTTATTAAACTTTAGTAACGTTTGTAGCTTGAGGTCCGCGGTTGCCTTCTTCTACTTCGAATTCAACACGTTGTCCTTCATCAAGCGTTTTAAAGCCTTCGCCTTGGATTGCTGAGAAGTGTACGAATACATCGTCTCCGCCTTCAACTTCGATGAAGCCAAAGCCTTTTTCTGAGTTAAACCATTTTACTGTTCCTTCTTGCATGTAAATTACCTCCTGTGGTAAAAAAATTTTCAATATGGAATCTTTCCAATAAAAAAATTCACATATTCCCAAAAGTACCATCACTTGCTGATCACTTTTAGGAATATGTGAATAGCTGTAATTGGTGAAGATTTCATGTTGTTACAATTATTATATCAAATTGACCACAAAAGTCAAACAAATCTAAAAACTTATTAGTGGTTTTCCATTTAATAGCCAAATCAGGCCATGAAATATCTGCAAATCCTCTTCGCATTTTTCGCAATATTCCGTTTCTTCTTCGTTCCAATAACTAGCAAAGGCCACTCCTCTCTGTTCATGCTCAGAAAATTGCCAGGTGAATTTTTCCATTAATTCATTCAAGTACAAGCGTGCATCTTCAGCTTTTATGAATTCCTGGCGTGAAATGACTTTTTCTTCCCAGCCTTCAAACATCCACCACGGTTCATAATCCGCTCTTATATAGACAATTTCATGCATTATTTCCTGCCCCTTTTCTATCTAATTAGCATTGTGCCAAATCTTTACCGGCTTGTAAAGAGTTAAACCCAATTTTATAAAAGGATTCGAAAGTTTGTATTGACTTGCTGTTTCACGTAAAATATAAGGTATAGCAAGCGCTGAAATGAAACTTTTCAGTGCCCAGAACGTATAGATAAAGTAGCAGTGAAGGAGGTCCTTTGCATGAAGCCCCTAAAGCCGATTGAAAATTTTATAAAGAGGCAATCTGTCAGTTTGCCTCTCATGACAGTGATGTTCCCTGTTCTTTATTTGGGCGCAGAAATTGGGTTGATCGCTTCTGGAGCAGTGGCTGCCGGAACTTATATAGCCAGTAACAGCACCATTAAGCAAGTCCAGATTTCTTCCGACTCCAAAAACCTTGGAATGACACGCAGTGAATACAAAAATGTGCGTACTCAAATAAAAGAAGGCAAGGAAAAAATCAAACAGCTTCAAGGCAATTATTATAAAGTACGTTCCATTTCATCTTTTAAGCAATTAATGGACATGACAAAAATTGCTAACAAAATTATTACAGTCGTCCAGCAAAATCCGAGAAAATTCTATTTAGCTGAACCTTTCTTTTATTCTCATCTGGATTCAGCTATTGAATTGACGGAAAAATATACACTCTTGGTCGGTCAGCCCGTCAAAGACCAGGAAATGCGTGTTGCCTTGCAGGATACGCGGGAAATGCTGTTATCGCTAAACAAAGTGATGGAGCAGGACTTGAAGCGTGTTTTGTCCAGCGATGTTGAAAAACTGCGCATGGAGTTGGATTATGCACAATTGGCTGTCGATCAGCACAATAATCAGAAATTACTCGTACAGCCAGAACCTGAACAAGAGGGAGACGTGGAACATGACAGAGAAACCATCAACTCGAAGTGAATTGGATGATCTTTTGGAATCACCTTTTGGTGTGCAATTAGAAAAACAGGAGCAGACTGTTGCTGAACAGGCTGAAGGTCGCCCCGTTGCTCTGATGGACCGTTTAACGAAAGAAGAACAAGCTAAGGCACGCGAGCTTGCCAAGCAGATTCCGATTGGCGATAACGAAGCCATCCTGACTTACGGCGCCAATGCACAAAACCAGCTCAGCCAGTTTTCGCATAAAATGCTCGACCATGTGCAGCGCAAAGACATCGGCCCTGTCGGTGATGTCCTTCACGATTTGATGAAAAAACTGGAGGAATTAAATCCAGAAGAATTGACGCAAGGAAAAAAAACCGGAATCCGTAAGTTGTTCTCAAAAGCAAAATACTCGGTTCAGGAAATGATGAGCAAGTACCAGAAGCTGAGCAGCCAGGTTGACCGCATCAGCATCCAACTTGACCATTCGAAACGCGGATTATTGGATGATGTTCAAATGCTCGAGCAGCTTTATGATCAAAACAAAACTTATTTCCAGGCATTAAACGTTTATATCGCAGCAGCTGAACTGAAACGCGATGAAATCATGAACGAAACGATTCCTGCTCTCCGCAAAAAAGCGGAAAGCTCTCATGATCAAATGGTTTATCAAGAAGTCAATGACATGGTGCAATATGTGGATCGCCTAGAAAAACGCTTATACGATCTTCAGCTATCTCGACAAATCACCATACAAAGTGCACCACAGATCCGGATGATTCAACAGACCAACCAAACTTTGGCGGAAAAGATCCAGTCCTCTATTATGACATCGATTCCGTTGTGGAAAAACCAAATTGCTATTGCACTTACATTGAACAAGCAGCTAAAAGCAGTAGAAGCACAAAAGCAAGTCACTGCTACTACTAATGATTTGCTGTTGAAAAACTCTGAAATGCTGAAGATGAATTCGATCGAAACGGCACGTGAAAACGAACGCGGTATTGTCGAAATCGATACGTTGAAGAAAACCCAGGAAAACCTTCTGGAAACCATTGAAGAGACATTACAGATTCAAGCAGAAGGCCGCAGAAACCGTAAAGCTGCAGAACTAGAAATAGGCCGTATGGAAGAAGACCTGAAACAGCGCTTACTTGCCATTCACGACGGCAATGAAAAAAACAACACGATATAAATCACAAAAAACCGGAAGCATTGAGCTTCCGGTTTTTTGTATCTCTATATTACAATATACTTCATTATCCGGCCTGAATGACCAAGTGCAAGCTCCGTTTCAGCAGACGCAAGGTCTGTTCAACAAATTGTTCCAATGAATCCGCACTAACAGATTTATTGCCATACATCATCTGGTAAAACGCCGCTTGCTCTTCGGTGATCGAGTCGCTGCTCAAAAACAGATGCAGCACTTCAATTCCCTGCTTTTTCGCTTCCGCCACTGCATTTGCAGTATCCACTACACCATTTTCAGCATAGTTATAGGCAGAAGGCTCTCCGTCGGAAAATACCAGTAAAAAGCGATGTTTTTCGGTTCTTCGCTTTAGCCGGTTATTCATCCAGCGGATTGCAAAGCCATCGCGATTGTCTTCATGAGCATCCAATGAGGCTATTTGCTGAGCGTGGTTTTTCCCGTGGTCTTCGAATTTGTGCATCCATTCAAAATAATTCGGCTGTTCTGCATCGCTTGCCTCGTAAGCATCTTCATAAAAAAGTACAATTTCGTGAGGCACGTTCAAGCCACGCAGTACGTCATGGAATAATAGGACGGCTTGTTTCGTTTCGGCCAGCTTATCAAGCATTGAAGCAGAGCCATCGATCAATAAACAGAAAACGGCGTCCAGTTCTTTTGAAGGCGCTGTTTTTCGGTAAAACGGCTTGGGCCGTTCTTCAATCGCCAGTGGAACCAATTTTTTTGACAGCCTGCCGGCATTCAAGTTTGTCCGCACTCCTTCTTGCCTTTGCGTCATTCGTTTTTTCAGCTCTTTCAGCAATGCCCGTACATACGGAGCCTGTTTTTTTCGCCAGCTCTCTATGTCTAAGCGATGATCCCCTTTGACTTTCAGTCTGGATTCGTAGAATACAACCTGGTCATTGGCGGAACCGAATCGACCTTCTGCTTTTTTAGGTTGGCTTTCCATCTGCTGGTCTTCTGCATCGTTGTCTTCTGCATGTTCTCCGCTTGAATCACCTTTTGCCGTCTGTTGGACCTCTCCAGTCCCTTCCTCTTCCCTGCCGCCTTCAGCAAGCTGGGAATCACCTCGTTCAAGTTCAAATTCCAACGCAGGCGCTTCGCTCATTTCCGTTTCCCGATGCCAGGACTGAAACCATTCTTCAATCGTCTCAATTTCTTCCTGTTCCTTCGCCTCTTCAGCTTCAATGCCTTCATGATAATGAAAAGGAGGTACTTTTTCAGCCGCTTCTCCGAAAGTGTAATAGCTGTGCAACGCATCTGAATCGAGCAAGAACTCTGCACGGTCCATGATCCGGTCCACCACTTTTATGGAATCCTTAGTCGTTTTTGAATCAAATAAATCCGTCCAAATAAAGAATAAGGAATTGAAACCTTCGATTGCATCCGTTTCAATTCCCCGCAGGCTCAAATAAGCAGCATTTATCAATGAATCGCTTTTGAAACCTTTTTTTTGATTTTGCCTAAACTGATCTTCATGATATTCCGTATATACAGCTTCTCGTGTTTCAAATGCCCCCACTGTACCAGGACGTGCTTTTTTTATCTTCTCAGAAAGCCGGAATTCTTCCGCACATAATAGCAATTGTTCGCGAAGATTGGGCAATAGTGTGTTGTTGTTTCTAAACTTGCGCCACGCAGACAAATCGAAATCACGCCAATAGCCGGCCGCCATCAAATAAATATCCGATAGATAACCATTACGCTCAATTCGCTTCGTACGATGACGCCAAAAGACGCTGATAGACATTGCCGATTCAGAAGGCCGCAGTTCCACCAATTTTCGAGTTGTCACTTTAAGATAGGGTGCATCTGCAAGAGCTCCTGCAAGCAGCTCCATTTGATGAAGCATCTTCGTATCGATGGTTTCATTATTAAATTGGATAAACCGATTGACTGACGCCATTATTTTCACCTACTTTTTCCAAGTATGAGCTAGGTCCATGAACAAATCGCGTTCACTTTCATCTTCCAATTTTTCAGCAATTGCGTATTGCACAGCGCGCAGCGGATCCATATACTGAGATAAAGCAGTGGCATCCAACAGACTACGGATCGATGCAGCCTCTTCCGATAATAAGCCATTTTTTACTTGCTTCATTAAATCTTCCGCTAAATTCAGCATAAAGGACTTTAGACTTTCTTCTGATTCAGGAAATTCTCGATTCCATAGTTCAACCAGTTGCTGGCCGGTCAGATAAGGAATCGGATAAGCGATAAAGCGGTTTTTTAATGCTTCGTTCATAGGCGTCGTTCCAATATAGCCTTCATTGATCGCTGAGATCACTCCAAAATCCGGATGTGCTTCAATCACTTCTCCGGTAAATGGATTTGTCATCATGCGCCGGTGATCCAAGGCGCTATGGAGGATCGGCAAGGTTTCAGCTTTTGCCATATTGATTTCATCAATATAAAGAAAATGACCTTTTTTCATCGCAGTCACTACCGGGCCTTCCACAAATTCAATGACACTTTGTCCATCGCGCTGCACTAATGTCTTGAAACCCAGTAAGGCTTCCGCATCCAGATCAACTGAACAGTTGATGCTTTGCATCGGTTGACCGAATAAAGAAGAAATGCTTTCTGCTAGTTTGGTCTTACCTGCTCCTGTTGGTCCTTTCAGTAATACAGGTTTTCGCAAGACAACCGCAGACAGGATATCTTCCCATAAGTGGTTGTCAGGTGCGATATATCCTGGTTGGCCGATTAATTTTTCGTATTCTTCATGCAATCGTTTTTTTCGTTTGGCAATATCCTGTTCAATTAATGACATTTACATTCCCTCTTTTCCATAGAAAAAGCCGATGTTTATGCACCATCGGCTTTTTGACATTCTTACTGGCTGAAGAAGCCAGGGGTTTCCGGCAAAGTCGCCGTTATGCTGTTATTCCGCTGTGATTAGCAACTGCATTTCCACTTTCACGGGTTGCACCGGTTCGTTTACGGTTTCTGATATTACTCGAAGTAGGTTTTGTAAAATCCGCCGATTTTCCCGGTATTGTCCACCACAAAAATAAACTCTTCGGTTTCGTTTTTCACTTCGTATTCTTTACCAACTGTCAAGACATTCGACACCAAAAATTTTGCTGCATCGGTATGCTTGCAGGTTACTGTTTTTATCGTTTCTCTTTCAAGCCATTCGTTGTGAATCATCATCCTCATCCTTTTCTATCTGTCTATACTTCAGTATAAGGAAAACCTGCACTAATTTCAAACTGGCACCTATTTTCAAAAGCTTAAGAACAAGGAACTGTACTTATCAATACAACGCCTCGAAGGCATAAACAACCCTTTTCCCTCTTCTAAAAGAACGATGTTCAGTAAGCGCTTGCCTATAGCAATTGTTTATAATAGGTCTTTTACTTAACAAGAATATACTACTTCTTAGAAACTCTCGTACTGTAAAAATAACGCAATAACATAACAGCAATGACAAGTACCGATAACAAAATCAAAAAGAACTGCAGGTTCTCAAGAATCGTCTGGTATGCATAAGGAAAGGTCCTGCCGACGTTGAAGTAAATGAATAGCCAAACAAATCCTGCAGTATACGCAAACATCATATAACGCATAAATGGAAACCGGTTTGCTCCGACAACGTATGGCATTGCCCAGCGGACGCCGGGCAAGAAAAAGCTGAAGGCAATGGCCCACTCCCCGCGTTTTTCCAAAAAGTCATTGAACCGGCTGATCGGCTGTTTTAAACGCGTCCTGTTCAATCGGTTCAGCAGGCGTGGCCCTAGACTGCGTCCAATAAAATATGCAAAAGTGTTGCTGGTAATCAGCCCCAAATAAGCTGACAAAAAAGCATAGACTGGCTTGAAATAGCTGATTTCGGTCAGCACGCCTGAGAATGCTGCAGCCACTTCATTGGGGATTGGCACACCAAATATCAGCAGCCAGTTAAAGACGAACATACTGAAGTACCCATATTCCTTTACTAACTCAATTAAGAATGAAATATCCATGGACTCTACCGCCTTTAGGCTGTTCTATCCTCTATGATGACAAAAAAAAGATAGTCCTGCAACGCAGGACTATCGGTTTGAACGATTATTAAGATTCCAGTAATAGATCTTCTGGGTTCTCGATCATATCTTTGACCATTTTCAAGAAACCAACAGAATCGCTTCCATCAATTACACGGTGGTCGTATGAAAGAGCTACGTACATCATCGGACGAATTTGAATTTCATCGCCGATTGCTACAGGACGTTTTTGGATAGTGTGCATACCAAGAATACCAACTTGGGTACCATTTAAAATTGGCGTTGACATCAATGATCCAAATACGCCGCCATTTGTGATGGTAAATGAACCGCCAGACATGTCTGCAATCGAAAGCTTCTTGTCGCGTGCTTTCTTAGCTAGGTCGCCAATTGTCGCTTCGATTTCTGCGAAGTTCTTTTTGTCCGTGTCGCGAACGATCGGTACTACAAGGCCTTCTTCAGTTGAAACAGCAATTCCTACATCATAGAACTGCTTCAGCAAGACATCTGTTCCGTCCAATTCAGCATTAACATATGGATATTTCTTCAGTGCAGCTGTTACTGCTTTAGTGAAGAATGACATAAAACCAAGTTTCACATCGTTATTTTTAAGGAATTGGTCTTTTTTGCGGCTGCGGAGAGCCATCACATTCGTCATATCGATTTCGTTGAATGTAGTCAGCATCGCCGTCGATTGTTTTACTTCAAGAAGACGTTTTGCAATTGTTTGGCGGCGTCTTGTCATTTTTTCACGGACAATGCGGCCACTTTCTTCATCAGAAGAAGGTGCAGAAGCTTTTGGCGCTTCTGTTTTAGCAGCAGGTGCACTTGCAGCCGGTTTCGAACCATGCGCTTCAACATCCTGAACACGTACACGGCCCATAGGATCTACTGGTGAGATAGCAGCCAGGTCGATTCCTTTTTCGCGTGCCAATTTACGGGCTGCAGGGCTTGCAATTGTACGATCAGAAGAAGATTGATCTTCAGCTGCCACATCTTTTTCCACAGGCTCCATAGTCGCAGGCGCCTCTGTTTTAGTTGGCTCTTCGGATTTTTGTGGAGCTTCTTCAGCTTTAGGTGCTGCAGCTTCGCCAGAACCTTCGCCAACGATTGCGATTACTTGACCTACTTCAACGGTATCGCCTTCTTGTGCTAAATGTTCTTGAACAACTCCAGCTTCTTCGGAAATAACTTCAACATTGACTTTATCTGTTTCCAGTTCAACGATGAATTCGCCCTTTTCAACTGTTTCGCCCGGCTGTTTAAGCCATTGAGCGATTGTTCCTTCTGTAATCGATTCTGCTAATTCTGGTACTTTGATCTCTGCCACAAAAAATTCCTCCTTAGATTATCCTTGCAATTTAGCTAATGCTTCATCAATTATACGCGCTTGTTCCACTTTATGCGCTTCTCCATCGCCTTCTGCAGGGCTTTGGCGGGCAATTCTGCCGAAGTATTTCACTTCTTTGCCTTCTGCCAGTTCACGCAGATAAGGATCTGCAAACGTCCATGAGCCCATGTTTTGAGGCTCTTCTTGCACCCAAGCTAACTCTTTGGCGTTTGGATAACGGTCAAGAATGGCTTTAATCTTATCTGCTGGGAATGGATACAATTGTTCTACCCGAACAATATGAGCCCACTCATAGCCTTTTCCATCTTTTACCCGCTCGGCCAAGTCAATTGCCATTTTACCACTTGCCAGAAGAACACGTTTCACTTTTTTCACATCTTTGCCCATGTTTGGCTGTTCGATAATTGTTTCGAAATGGCCTTCGGTCAAATCTGCTACGTCTGCACCGACCAACGGATGGCGCAGCAACGATTTTGGAGAAACGATGATTAACGGACGGATTGCTTCTTCTCCAAGCATCTTAGCTTGGCGGCGTAAGATATGGAAGTAGTTTGCTGCACTGGAGAGATTTGCAACTGTCCAGTTGTTTTCAGCAGCCATTTGCAGATGTCTTTCGAGACGTGCGCTCGAATGTTCAGGTCCCTGGCCTTCATAGCCGTGAGGCAACAGCATAACTAGTCCTGATTTTTGGCCCCATTTCGCGCGTCCCGCGGAAATGAATTGGTCAAAAATCATTTGAGCCATATTGGCGAAATCACCATATTGAGCTTCCCAAATTACAAGTGCTTTTTCATTTTCAACATTATAGCCATATTCGAAGCCCAATACAGACGCTTCACTCAATGGACTGTTGTAGACGACGAACGATGCTTTAGCATCTGAAATGTGATGCAATGGCACCAACTCATTGCCATTCTTCTCATCATGCAGAACAAGATGGCGGTGTGCGAATGTTCCGCGCTGCGCATCCTGTCCAGTCAGGCGAATTGGATTGCCGTCCTGCAGAATCGAACCGAATGCAAGCGTTTCAGCATGAGCCCAGTCGATCTTGCCTTTATCATTGAACGGATCTTCACGACGCTTAAGGATTCTTGCCAACTTGCCAAAGGCAGAAAAATCACTCGGCCACGATAACAGCTCTTCGTTCATCTTCGTCAAGACGTCTTTGTCGACGCCTGTCGGCACTTCAGGGAAGCCGTTTAAAACAGCTTCAGGAATTTCAAGTTTCGGGAAATCAGCTGATTTGTTTTCTTTGACTCTGTCGTATGCTTCCTGCATTTCCTTTTGCGTATCTGCATCAAGCTTTTTGACATCATCTTCAGATAGAACTTTTTCTTCTGCTAATTGCTTCCCGTAAAGTTCGCGTACTGTATCGTGCTGATGAATGCCATGGTACATTGTCGGATTCGTCACTAACGGCTCATCCATTTCATTGTGTCCATAACGGCGATAGCCGATCAAGTCGATCAGTACGTCTTTGCCGAATTTTTCACGGTATTCAAACGACAATCGAGCAACAGCCACTACAGCTTCCGGGTCATCCGCATTGACATGAAATACCGGTACTTCATAGCCTTTTGCAGGATCTGAAGAGTAATGAGTTGATCTGGAGTCGAACTGCTCTGTCGTAAAGCCGATTAAGTTGTTGGCAATGACATGGATTGAACCGCCTGTCTGATAACCTTTAACACGACTGAAGTTCAAAGTTTCGGTTACAATGCCCTGCCCCGGGAATGCTGCATCTCCGTGAACAAGAATGGCATATGCCTTTTTCGGATCCATTTTTGCTACGCCTGTTTGCTCAGTGAGTTCCTGTGCAGCGCGGGTCTGACCAGCAACAATCGGGCTGACAATTTCCAAGTGAGAAGGATTGTAAGCCAGTTTGACACTTGTTCCATTTGCAGATTTATAAGCTGCACCCATATGATATTTCACATCGCCAAACCACCCTTTGGTAATTTGGAGTGAATCATCTTCTGGAAGAAACGCATCGTCTCCTACATGCGCAAAACCAGCGAACATCATTTCATAAGGTTTGTTCAAAATATGTGTAAGCACATTTAAACGACCGCGATGCGCCATCCCGATCATAATGTCTTTTGTTCCGGCCGACTCGGAAAGACGAACCAATTCATCCATCAGGACAACCAGTGAATCGACACCTTCAATTGAGAAACGCTTTTGTCCCACAAATGTACGATGCACGAATTTCTCAAAGCCTTCTACACGCGTCAACAAATCAAGAACTTGTTTCTTCTTGTCCGCATCCAACTTAGGCTTGACTTCACCTGCTTCAATTTTCTCCTGAAGCCAGCTGCGTTCTTGCGGCTGTACGACATGTGAGAATTCAAAAGCAACTTTATCCGTATAAAGTGATTTCAAGTAATTAATGGCATCCAGACCATTTTTCACGTTATCCGGTGCATTGTTCAATAGTAAAGATACAGGCACTTCTTTTAAATCCTGATCATTCAAGCCATAAGTCGAAGATTCCATGCGTGAGGTGTCTATAGGCTGATCTTTTAACGGATAGATATCCGATGCCAGATGGCCATGTGCACGGATCGCTTCAGCCAGATGAACGGCAGCTATGACTTTTTCGAAATTATTGGGCTCCACAGTTTCTGCAACTGAAGTTTGTGGACTTGTGGAAGCTTCAGCAGGTGGTCCGTATTGTTTAAAAAGTTCAACGTATTCTGGATCAAGTAATTCTGGGGATTCTTGATACAGATCATACATTTCCATTATGTATCCCAAGTTAGGGCCTGTAATGGAACTCCATGGGGATTTCGCATCTGGATAATTGCTAGACATTAAAAAAACCTCCAACTATTTGTTTGACGGCAGTCACTTTATTTGTATATGTCTCGTCTATTTTATCACGCATCCCACTAGACATAAAGCAGAAGGCGTTTTGGTAATAAAAGATTAAAATTCCCTATCAATCTTACTACTTCCAAGTTAAAAAACAAAGGCTTTTCGTGAAAATATTCACATAACAACATGTAAAGCGCTTTCATTCATCCAGCTGTTCTGATTTGCTTTGTTCCTGAAGCTCAAGGGGCAGTATAGAGATAGCTTTTTCCTTTTCCGTTGCTTTTTGCCAGGTAAAGAGCCGCATCCGCTTTTTTAACTAAATCATCAAAATCATGGCCGTGCACAGGGTACACAGACACCCCCGCTGATGATGTCGGAGAGAAACGGTAGCCGTCTATCTCCCAGCCCTCTACAAGCGTCTGGTTGATGCGGTTGATGACTTTTTCAATGTGCAACTGACTTTCTTCAGGTACAATGCCGCATAACGCCACGAGAAACTCGTCTCCGCCTACTCTTGCAACCATGTCGTGCTTGCGCACACTGTTTTTGATGGCCTGTCCAAAATGATAAATAAACTCATCCCCGACATCATGGCCAAACTGATCATTGATTGATTTAAAGTCATCTCCATCCATATACAATAGAGCGATATGTTCTCCTTTTGTTTCGGCCTGCGTTTTCATCATTTGAAACTGCCTAACCATTAAACGGCGGTTGGGCAAGTTCGTTAAACTGTCATGGTATGCCATAAAGTGCAACTGCTCTTCCAATTGCTTTTGTTCCGTCACATCAAACAAAATCGACAAGACTTGATAAATTTCACCATCCACGTCCATCAACGGAATGATAGTGGCATCAACCCAGAATTTTTCACCATTTTTCTTTAAGCTCTTTACTTGGCCGCGCCATATGGTTCCTTGCCAAATAACTTCCCGAATCTTTTCGTATTCCTCTGTTGAAATGACTGCTTTTCCTATGTTAGAGATATTGCTGCCAATAAGTTCCTCAGGCTTATAGCCTGTCAATTCATTAAAATTATCATTAACGAATTCTATGGTACCAGACAGATTCCAGATTGCGACAAGCGCTGCGTAATTAAGTGCATCCTTGTAGCTCTCCAGAATATTCTCTGTCTTTTTCAGCTCGTTTTTCAACAGCAGTTCATTGGTCAATTCCCTGAAAACCACATGAAATGCCCGAATGATTCCATTTTCATTGATCGGTGAGTAGCTGACTGAAAACTTCGCCTCTGTCCCGTCCTGCTTTTGCCGCTTCATGATGACAGAAGTACTCCTCGAATCAGGTTCAAATTTTTCCAACAAGCTTTTCCCTGCCTTAAACAGTTGTTTTTGCTTGTCTGGCAAATCACGGTAAAAACGATTCACCCACTCATCTTTGGTCACACCGAATGTTTTTTCATATGCTGGATTCAAATCAATGATCATGTATTCCGCTGAAATCATGATCATCGGATCTACCGAGTTCTGTACCAAAGATTCGTAAAACAAATAATCCTCTTCAATTTTCTTTTGAGCTGTAACATTTTTCGTGATAGCAAGTACAAATTTTTGCCCTTCAAACTCGATTGGCGTCAATTCGGTTTCCATTGCTGTATCTAGATCACTGAACAAGCTGTAATCACGGTAGATATGCTTCTCTCCAGTTTTCAAGGCAATAAGGTACTGTTTTTTGATTTCCCTTGTTAGATCTGGCGGCATACTATCTTCCAATGCAGTGCCAATCAGTTCTTTTTTAAACACAGCAAAACACACCGGATTGACGTATACATAGTCAAAGGTGTCGCCGTTTTGTTTCATAAAATAAACCGGGTCTTTAGCTTTTCCGTAAAGGAGTCCCAGCTGATCCATAGTAAAAGGCATTGGCATCTATTTCACCGCTTTCCATTACACAAATTGTTTCGAGAAAGTTGAAATTTGCTCAATAAATTGTTCATAGCGATCCTGCTCATCCAACGGTTCTGAAGACAGCATGCCGCTTTCTTCCTTATTACCAGTCCAATCGAATTTGTGCGTCGACAAATACGTGGCGTTGCCGGTTAGCTGAAGGCGAATATCATCGCCTTTCCGGGCAACCGAACATTTCACCATGCCTCCAGGGTTATAAACGGCAACATCTCCGTAAGGAACGAGTCCCGCCATGCAGCTGACCAATGCAGAAGCAGTCATTGCGGTTCCGCAGGCATTGGTAAAACCGACACCTCGTTCAAAAGTACGGACAAATATCCCTTCTTCTAATGGCGTTACATAGCTGACATTGACTCCATCGGAAAAATATTCGTTGTCTCCATTAAAGTACTCTGCCCATTTTTGTTGATGGCTTGTATCCTTCTGCAAAACTGGAGGTACGATCCCGATTAGATGTGGGTTTGGAACAGCAACCGCTGAAAAGGGAATTTCCTCTGAAACAAACGGCAAAGGTTTTTGGATCCACTCTTTATGTCCTTCGTAGCTCATCGGTAAACTGCTCAGGGAAAAGGACACAGGAGAGATTTCTACCGCATAGGTCTCAATGCCTTCGTTCAATGTCTCTTCCCGTTTCACACGCAGCAAAGCTTTCATGGTTTCGACTACAGCTTCCTGAACACCGTCACGTTCACACACATAACGGGCAACACAGCGCAGGCCATTTCCACACATGGATGCTTCTGATCCATCATTATTAAAGACACGCATTTTTGCGTGGGCAACTGATGAAGGCAAAATCGCCAGAATGCCATCGATGTCTTTGTCTAAAGCCGATAATTGGATTGCCAACTGCGCGAAATCATCGCGTTCATCTGTTTCAAACATGTAAAATGTATTCATTGAGCCATGGACTTTAATCAATGTCATTTCCATTACGGTCACCTCTTTATATAGAATTAAAAGTTATTTTGTATGGGCTGACACCAATTTAGCCATTTCAGCAGCGGTAATCGGAGATTCAGCTTGTGTCATAGTTTCTATCAATTGATCTTTCTCCGCCTGTAATCGGTCCAGCTCTTCCATAAATCGATCTGCAGACAGCTCTTCCTCTTCTACCACGTGGGCAAAGCCTTGTTTTTTAAATAAATTCGCATTTAGTATCTGATCGCCACGACTTTTTTGCATAGACAATGGCACCAGCAGCATCGGCTTTTTCAATGCCAAAAATTCAAATATTGAATTGGAGCCGGCACGCGAGACGACAAAATCCGTCATATGCAGCAAGTGCGACAATTCATGCGTAACATATTCAAACTGTCGATAATTTGGATAAGCATCCAGCTCCGGCATGGTATTGCCTTTGCCACATAAGTGAATAATATTATATTGTTCCAGCAATCGTTCCAAATTATTGCGGACGGCTGAGTTAATCATTGCCGAACCTTGGCTACCGCCCATAATCATCAAGACTGGGAGGGCATTATCAAACCGGCAGATTTCCTGCCCTCTTTTTGCGGATCCTTCCATTAATTCGCTGCGGATAAGCGATCCTGTACACGTGGATTTTTCACTTGGCACATGCGCCAAAGTTTCTTTGAATACAGTGAAGATATGGTCAGCGAAAGGCAAAGCGATTTTATTAGCTAATCCAGGTGTCACATCCGACTCGTGGATAATAACGGGAATCGACATCATGCGGCCAGCCATAGCGACTGGTACAGATACGAATCCACCTTTCGAAAAAATTGCGACAGGTTTGGTTTTTCGGATGATATTAACCGACTGCATCAGCCCTGCACCTACCCGGAATGGATCCGAGAAGTTTTTAGTAGAAAAATAGCGTCTTAATTTACCGCTGGAAATCGCATGATAAGGTACCGAAGGAAACGATTCGCGGATCAACTCGTTCTCAATACCGTCTTTGGATCCAATGTATTCTACAGTAAAGCCTAAGTTTTTCAGTTCTGGAATCAATGCTTGATTCAGGGAAACATGTCCTGCCGTTCCGCCCCCGGTTAATAAAATTGTTTTGTTGTCCATTACTTGTCCTACTCTCATCTATTAATTTTGCATAGAAGCATTTCTTAATTCAGTGCGTTTCTATGCTATACTGGTTTTTATCTGTAAATTATTGTTGAGTATCTTTACTTAATGATATTTCACATAAATTAGTGCGACCATAAGCCCTTATCAAGCCTTTCCGCTTTTCAGCGAAGCCTTGGTTTTGCTGAAATTAATAAGTGTACATACTATATATCACTTCTCATGCATCTTCTTTGCCAACGCTTTGGCGGGATGAGAAAAGCAGCAAAACAGACGCTTTTGTCTGGTTGCTTGCGGAGAATTATGTCCAAAGAGTTAGGGCAAAGCAAAAAAATTAAATTTAACTTATATAGATTGCAGGAGGAAAGAAATATGCACCAAACAAGAACCACGAAAGAAAAATTATTGCTGTTGGTGAAAATTGTGTTTCCGATTCTCGTTACTCAAGTAGCGATGTATTTGGTGACGTTTTTTGATATTTACATGACTGCGCGCTATGGAACAGAAGATCTGGCCGGCGTTTCCATCGGTTCTTCCTTTTGGGTTCCCGTCTATATCGGCCTGGCGGGTATCCTTATGTCTATTACTCCAATTGTAGCACAATTGATGGGAGCTAAGAAAAAAGAACAGGTAAAACAAGCCGTTCAGCAAGGGATTTATTTAGCAATTGTTTTGTCCGCAATTGTCTTTGCCTTCTTCTACTTCGGCATCGAGTTTTTGCTGGCATTCATGGACCTCGAACCAGCGGTTGCTGATGTCGCCAGCCGCTATATTTTCGCAATGTCCATTGGATTGATTCCCTTGTTCGTCTATAATGCATTGCGCTCCTATATCGATGCACTTGGCGCTACACGGGTTACAATGGTCATTACCTTATTATCGGCGCCCATCAATGTTCTTTTCAATTATTTACTGATTTTCGGCAATTTCGGTTTTCCTGAACTTGGAGGAGCGGGTGCCGGGTTTGCATCGGCCATCACTTATTGGTTAATCCTTGCGATTTCCATATGGATTATCCATACAAGAAGCCCTTTCAATGCCTATGGAATTTTCCGAAACTGGCCAAAATTATCACTGACCCATTGGGCTGAAATCAGCCGAATCGGTGTCCCCATCGGCATATCGATCTTTGTGGAAACCAGCATTTTCTCAGCTGTGACCTTCATGTTGGCCGTCTATGGCACCGTTACGATTGCAGCACATCAAATCGCCTTAAATTTCGCTTCTCTACTTTATATGCTGCCGCTCAGCATTTCTATGGGGGCCACTATTCTGGTCGGCTACGAAGTCGGCGCCAAGCGCTTCTGGGACGCCAAGCAGTACAGCTGGCTCAGTGTTGGAACCGCCGTGTCGCTAAGCTCCATATCCGCCTGCATCTTATTCTTTATGCGCAGCGAAATCGCTGCATTGTATTCATCAGATCCCGTAGTAGTCGAGCTGGCCGTTCACTTCCTGCTGTTTGCAGCTTTGTTCCAATTGTCGGATGCCATTCAAGCTCCTGTCCAAGGAGCGCTCCGCGGCTACAAGGATGTCAATATTACCTTTGTTATGGCCGTGATTTCCTATTGGGTCATTGGGCTTCCGTCCGGCTACCTTTTGGCGAACTTTACTGATTTTGGCGCCTTCGGCTATTGGATTGGATTGATCGTCGGATTAACAGCTGGCGCCATCACCCTGTCTATCCGTTTGTTGGCGATACAAAAAAAAATTACATCTCAACCTCCTAGCATTCAAGATATCAAATGAAACAAAAAAGCAGCCACAGAAAAAATCTGTGGCTGCTTTTTCTATCATGCTATTTTTTTATTCAAGACTTATTGAGCCGCAAGCTTTCTGTATAAAACAGCCAGTTCTTCTTTTTCCGATTCCGTCAAATCCGACTGCTCAATGCGAGCAAGTGCCAGCTCCAGTTTTTGCTGCCGGGTTTTGCGGACGCGCGGATGCGTCAACTCATCATTCAACTCGATCAACATATATTTTTCCAGCTCTTCTTGTGTAGTTATCTGCTCTGCAGCTGTACGCTGTGGCCACAGTTTCCGATACGACCCGATCATGGAAGCTCGACTCCTTCCAGTCCTTCTCCGATGACGACAATCTGGTTCTGCATTTTAATATACTCAGGAAGCCACTGCGCCATCCCGTATGCAAACTGAAAGGCGTGTGGATACTTGTCGCCTTCAAGAGGTACGTAGCCTTTAATACGAAATACTGTATCAGGCAGCGCCCGCAGCCACTCGTCAAATTTTTCCCGCTGGACTGGCGCTTCAAACTGAAGCACTTTGGCGTTCAAATTCAATTTTGAAACAGGCGCTTTGGCAACATCTTCAGTTGGTGATGGCGTCAATTTATCCAATGCCGAAAACGGCACTTTGGCATGCACTGTCTGGATAATCTGCGCTTTCGGATTCAAGGATTGAATTTCGTAGACCACTGTTCCCTGCTCTCCATCCGTCAATAAATCCATTTTATTGGCCAGTATCAAGTCAGCATGGCGAATCTGTTCCAGAAACAGGGAGCGAATCTGGGGAGATAGACTATTGCGGTCCATCCAACGTTTACTGTCAGCTACTGTAACAATTCCCTTGAAATTCAATCGGTCGGCAAATAAGGGAGAAAAAATAGCATCCAGCGCTTCTACTGGGTGCGCAGCGCCTGTTGTTTCGATCAGCAATACATCAAAATCTTCTTCTGCCAATAAGGTTTGGATTTGTGCTTCAGATTTTTCAGATCCGGTGCAGCAGATGCAGCCGTCCAAAATTTCCTTTAATGGTATTCCATCTTCCACTGAATCCGAATCCATGTTCATTTTGCCAAGTTCATTCATGAAGACTGCTGGTTTCAAGCCTTGGTTTTTCATTTGGCTGATCATGCCCTTCAACAGCGTTGTTTTTCCGCTTCCTAAAAATCCACTGAACAAATATACGTCTTTCATCAACTCATCCTTTCTGCAAATACTTAAGAAAAGGCCCGCCTAAGCGGACCTTTGGAATTATTCTTCAGTTTCTTCTTCGTCTTCTGTTGCTTCAGCTGTATTAGCAGAACCATCCAACAGCAATTTTTTAGCTTCCTGCAATTGTGGATCATCGTTTTCGATTTTCTCACGCAGGGCATCCATCACTGCAAATGTACTGTCTCCAGTCAGAACGCCAGTCACTTCCAAATCGTTTTCTTCCTGGAACGTTTCGACTGCTTCTGTCATTTGTTCTTCAAATACGCCATCCACTTCTCCGACTTCATAACCGAGCGCTTCTAGCATTTGCTCAGCTATTTCTACCTGATCTGAAATAGAGCCGTCTTGAAGCTCTATAGAAGAATCCAGGACCGGAAGAGAAGCATATTCCGGATACGCTACTGCTACATCCGGTTCGATTCCTTTTTCATGAATCCAATTGCCATCCGGCGTAAGCCATTTAGCTGTAGTAAATTTCAAGTTGGAGCCGTCTTGAAGGTCATTAGCTGTCTGCACAGTACCTTTGCCGAATGTTTTCTCACCGATCAACTTAATATCTGCAGACTCATTCATAGCTCCAGCAAGAATTTCAGACGCCGAGGCGCTTCCTCCATCAATCAGCATGGTAACCGGCACATCGATTTTCGTACCCGGTGAAGACATGTAAATCTCAGGTTCTTCTCCTTTTGCCTGTACTTCAAACAATGGTTTTCCTTCTTCAATAAAGAGGTTGGAAATATCAAGAGCTACATCCAACAGGCCGCCCGGGTTTTGACGAACGTCCATAACAAGCGATTCCATTCCTTCAGCTTTCATTTCATCAATAGCATCCAGCAGTTCCTGATAGGTATTTTCAGAAAAGCTAGTTACTTGAATATGCGCAACATTGTCGCCGATCATTTCTGCATAAACAGTCTCGATCGGTATTTCATCACGGACGATGGTAATGTCAATTGGATCTGCATTTTCGCCTCGTTGAATGGTCAAAGTGACTTCCGTGCCTTTTTCACCCCGAATCAGCATGACGGCTTCAGTCGTCGTAAATCCTTGAATACTTTCTCCATCAACCGCTAAAATCTGGTCGTTTGGCATTACGCCCGCTTTTTCAGCTGGTGAATTTTTGATTGGGGAAACCACGGTTATGAATCCTCCACGCTCCTGAACTTCTGCGCCAATTCCCTGGAAACTCGACGAGATCCCTTCCAGGAATTGAGAAGCTTCCTCTTCATTCATATAATCAGAGTAAGGATCTTCCAATGAATCAACCATCCCGTTGATGGCCCCGTTAATAAGAACGCTTCTGTCAACGTCCTCGAAATACTCGTTCTGTATTTGATCGTAAGCGGTATAAAGTTTCTCAAATTCACGCCGTTCCGGTGAATTGACTTCCACGGCTTTGTCATCGCCAAATGTCAGCGCAAATACCGTCAAACCTGCCGTCGCTATAATTAAAAGGAATACAAGCATGATAAAAGAGAATGTTTTCATCTTAATGATATGCGACGGAGATTCTTCTGTTGGCGGAATCTGTTCATGCTCTTCCCCCGGACGTTTATCATCCATCTATTTCACCACTTTCATAATTACCTTGAGAACTGGAAACCATTAAAAGAAAAAGACTGTCAAGACAGTCTTTTTTCAAGCTATCGAGAGGACAAAAGATTCGCTTACAAACTTTTAGCGCCCACTCTTTCGCTTTCTTTCTATTCTTGGATCGCTGCGTCCAAAGCTACGACAATCATGTCGTTAAATGTCGTTTGACGTTCTTCTGAAGTTGTCACTTCACCAGTCAGCAAGTGATCGCTGACCGTTAAAATCGATAGGGCTTGACGGCCAAATTTCGCTGCCAATGTGTAAAGAGCCGCAGACTCCATTTCAAGAGCAAGTACTCCATACTGCGCCCACTTTTCATGTTCTGCAAATTCATTATAGAAGACATCTTCAGTAAAGACATTCCCTACGCGCAGGTTTAATCCTTTTTCAAGGCCGGCATTGTAAGCTTTCAACAATAAATCGAAATCTGCTGTTGGTGCGTAATCGATGCCTTTGAAGATAATTTCATTCATTTTTGAATCGGTAGAAGCGCTTTGTGCCAAAATGACATCGCGAACTTTAACGTCCTTATGGATCGAACCACAAGTTCCAACGCGGATCAATTTCTTCACATCGTATTCCTGCATCAATTCAGTTACGTAAATCGAAATTGACGGTACACCCATTCCTGTTCCTTGAACAGAGATGCGTTTTCCTTTGTATGTACCGGTATAACCGAACATGTTGCGGACTTCATTGTACAAAGTCACATCTTCCAAGAAAGTTTCCGCTATGTATTTTGCACGAAGCGGGTCTCCTGGCAATAAAATCGTTTCGGCGATATCGCCTTTTTTCGCATTGATATGAACACTCATCTAAAAACCTCACTTTAATATAGTCGATTTAATCATACTGTTTTTTTCTTTAGAGTGCAATGAAGAGCCTTAACTCCCCATGTATTCATCCCACATTTCGTCAAAAGTAGATGCTTTCATGACCGGATGAGCTTTTTCTTCGACATATTTGGAAAGCCACTCGAAATCAGATGCTGTCTTTGGAAATGAATGGTCTAAGAACATCGCATCCGCAAAGCGTGAATAGTCATCGGCATCAAGTTTCCCTCGGTATTTCAATGCAAATTGATAAAATGAACGTTCCATGAAGGTCTCCTTCCATATTTTAGGCAAAAAAAACCCGGACAGTTGTCCGGGCAACCCTTTATTCAAACAGTTTCTTGTATTCAGATAGGCCTTCCGCATCCAATTGCTCTTTAGGCACGAAACGAAGTGCTGCCGAATTGATGCAATAGCGCAAGCCTCCGAGCGAAGAAGGTCCATCCGGGAATAAATGCCCCAAATGGGAATCAGCTGTTGAGGAACGGACTTCCGTTCTTCTCATGCCATGGCTCGTATCCAGATTTTCTTTTACTTCAGAGCCTTCAATCGGTTTTGCAAAACTCGGCCAGCCACAATGGGCGTCGAACTTATCTTTGGAGCTGAATAGCGGCTTTCCTGAGACGATATCGACATAGATGCCGTCTTCAAAATGCTGATCGTATTCTCCCTGGAAAGGCGGTTCAGTTCCGCTTTCTTGAGTTACATGATATTGCATTGGTGTTAACTTTGCTTTCAAATCTTCTTTCATGATTGTCCACCCCAGTTCTTTTCGATAAACGCTGTCCGCCCGGAACCAACTGAATAGCGGTTGTAATGGGCAGGGTTTTTCTTATAATAATCCTGATGGTAGGATTCTGCCAAGTAAAATGGTTTTGCCTCAATAATCGGCGTAGCTACCTGCTTATCGAATCTGCCTGAATTGTCCAGCTCCTGCTTGGACTTTTCTGCAGCCACCCGCTGCTCTTCGGAATGATAAAAAATAGCTGTCTGATAGGATTCACCGCGGTCAAAAAATTGGCCGCCTGCATCTGTTGGGTCTATTTGCATCCAGAAAACTTCCAATAATTTTTCATAAGGAAAGATGTCAGGCTGGAATGTAATCTGAACTGCCTCGACATGGCCAGTCGCGTTCGAACAAACCTGTTCATAAGTAGGGTTCGGCATATCGCCGCCTGTGTACCCACTCACCACTTCTTCAATGCCATCCAGTGAATCGAAAGGCTTGACCATGCACCAAAAACAGCCTCCTGCAAATGTCGCTTTTTCCGTCTTCATCCACTCACCCCGTTCTTTATGGTTCAATCGTCACCAGTAATCGGATATCATCTTCTTGCAAGTTGAATGATGCTGCCCGGACTGAGATGCCATCATCCAACGGTATATCCGTCAGCTTGAGTAATACCTCTTCTTCCGCAGGCATCACTTCCATGAATTCTGGAAGTTCAACTGAATCTCTAAGCAACTTTAACGCAGATTCAGGAGGAATATCCAGCATGCCGACTTCTACAGACTTTTGTTCGAGCAATAAATTGCCGTCTTCTTGAACAAGAGGCTCAAATTTCATCAAAATTGGAAGTGTCACGGAGAAAATAGTAAGTTCCGTCGATATACTGACATCGTCATTGACCGACAGCGCCAAAGGAATTGGCTGGTCTTTCATGGCATCCTGTATATAGGTATTAGCAATTCCTTCAAAATCGGCTTTAGTAGTATTGACGACCACCGTATTGCCGGCTGCAGGTGTGTTTTTCAGCGCCTGATAAGATGTATAATCTTTTGGTGGAGTCGTCACATAAAGCGCAACACCCACGAGCGCCAAGAGATTCAGCGCCAGCAGAAAAATGAAAGCGAAACGCCATTTTTTCATTATGCCAACACCCCCTATTCTTCATAACTCAATCCGCATTCTTCCATCCTTTTCAATATCCGCTTGGTCATCAAGTCATAGCCTTTGCTATTCGGATGGAAAAAGTCAGAATGGTAAACCAAATTTTTATTGCCGGCGAACAAATCACTGACAGGCACAAAACAGGCCTGTGGATCTGCTTCAGTTCTTTCTTGCATTGCTTCATTGTAGGAGGCAATGATCTGATCAAACTCCTCCACTTCATCCGTGATGAGCGAGAAAGGATTATAGATTCCCATAATAATCATAGGTGCATTTGGATTAATGTCCCGGATGGCCGTGAAGATATTATCAAATCTATTTTCGTAAAGAATCAGTTCATCAGCAAAAGCTTGCATATTAAGTGAAAACAGATCGCGTTTGACGATCCGCATCACGTCATTTCCACCAATCGTCATGGTTAGGTAATCTGCTTCCGCTACAGGTCCGGTCAGCTCCCCTTGCTGAAACATAGCAAGCAGTTGATCACTGCGGCGTCCGCGTTTTGCGGTATTTTCAATAGCGACACCTTCAATCCCTTGCCACGTTCGCATTTCAGCAGCCACTCTTCCCGTATAGCCTCCTAAATTTTCCACATCTCCAACTCCTTGAGACAAGGAATCCCCAAGCGCGGTGATGATCACTGCTTGAGGAATGAAATTCGGTGGCACAGTATAAGGGGTTACGGCTGGCTCGTTTCTTGGTTCCGCTTCTTCAATGCCAAAGATAAAAGTTGGACTGCACCCCGCTACTATACCCATGAGCAAAATGACAATTAACAGGATGCGTTTCAATTTTGTCTCTCCTTTTTCAAGTGGATCTTTCCGTTTCACTTAATCCGTATAGTACATAAAACCAATTGCTCCAATTCCCGTATGAGTGGAGATGACTGGTGTTGTAAAATCGAATTTAATATCTGTAAAACCCGTTTCCTTGATTTTTTCACGTAAAGGTTCAGCCATTGCAAGCCCATTGGCATGGGCAATGCCCACGCCTTTGACCAGTTTTCCAGCTGTTCGTTCAATAAAATCGTTCATGAGGTACTCCACTACTTGCTTATGGCTTCTGACTTTCGCAACTGGCGTATACTCTCCGTCATCCAGCGAAGCAATTGGCTTAATTTTCATTAATGAACCCAATAAGGCACGACCTTTTCCGATTCGTCCGCCCTTAACTAAATTATCAAGTGTATCCACTACAACATACAGTTTCGTGTTAAGGCGAATCTGCTCGACGCGTTCGACGATTTCTTCCATCGATTTCCCAGCTTTCGCCATGTCCGCAGCTTCAAACACTTGGAATGTCAAGGCATGTGAAATATACCGTGAGTCAATCACAGTGACATCCGAATCAGTTAGCTGAGCAGCGGCTTTTGCCGATTCAACAGTACCGCTCATGCCTCCAGTCATATGGATCGAAAGGATTTGATCTCCGTCTTTTCCCAACTTATCATACAGTTCTTTGAATACGCCAGGAGCAGGCTGTGAGCTTTTCGGCATTTCGTTTGAATTTTTCATCAATTCAAGAAAAGACTCAGGTTCCAAATCCACGCGATCCAGGTAGGTTTTTCCACCGATTTGTATCGTCAGTGGTACCACATGCAAGTCATATTTATCAATGACCTCTGGCTTTAAATCAGCGGTCGAATCCGTAACGATGTGAATCTTAGACATGAAATCACTTCCTTCTTCTTCACTTAGTGTAAGTAATTACAGGATAGTAAACAAATGATACGGCTGCTTTGCCGCTTATAATCTGACATTAGCCGGTGGATATTGATGAAGGCAAAGTTGTAAGGGCTTCAGAAATTCGAGACCGTACAAGTTCGATTGCCTTTTTTGCATCAAGCCTCGCTATCATTTCAGAAGAGATAGGATCCAGAAGATGCACCGTCACACTTGCAGGCAAGACTTTATTATTATTTTTTTCCATTATATCGGAAGTTCCTTGAATAGCAATTGGAATGATGGGTACGCCAGCGTCTTTCGCAATACGCATAAACCCCGATTTAAATTCTCCCATCTCTTCTCCCTTGCTTCTCGTTCCTTCGGGGAAAATCAGGATGGAATGGCCTTCTTTCAATTTCTCTATCGTATCTGTGATGGATTTCAATGCGCTTCGCCGATCGGTACGGTCTAAAAAGACACAATTCATCTGTTCCATATACATCGGAATAATAGGAAACTTCTTCACTTCTTTTTTTGATATAAAGCCGAAGGGCTTCGGAATTGAAGACAAGAGGACCGGTATATCAAAATTCCCTTCGTGATTGCTGACAAATAGGACCGGCCCATCAGGCAATTTTTCCAACCCATCGATGGTCACGCTGCTGCCTGTCCGCTTCATGATGCCTGCAGCCCATTTCTGAGGCTCGGTATGAATTAATTGATCATACTCTTGAACACTCAACTGAGGTTTCTGCTTAATAATTTTTTTCAGATTCACTGCACTGAGCGGCAAATAGCCGAAAAGAAATGAAAATGTCCGAATCGAGTTAAACATGGTTTATTTCTTTTTGCGCCGTTCGTATACTAGGTACGAAAAAGGCACTTCATTTGAAATTTGTTGTTCCGACTCCGAAACGAGTTTCCATTCACGGCCGTATGCCGGGAAATATGTGTCTCCTTCAAAAGCTTGATGAACCAGTGTGATATACAATCGATCTGCCTCGTCCAAAACTGAGTTGAAAATCTGTTCGCCGCCGATTACCATTACTTCTTCATGAACTTCTTTCGCTAATTTTACAGCATCTTGAAGGTTATGGACCACATCCACACCTTCTGCTTGGTAATCATCGTTGCGTGTGACAACGATATTACGGCGTTTTGGAAGCGGACGGCCGATGGATTCAAAAGTGTTGCGCCCCATGACGATGCCTTTTCCAATTGTATGTTCTTTAAAATAAGCCAAATCGGCTGGAATATGCCAAGGCAATTCGTTGTCTTTTCCGATGACCCGGTTAGGATCATGCGCTACCATTAATGAAATCATGCATTTTCCTCCTATCCCGCTCAATGGCGGGAATTTTAATTTTGCTCAAGTTGAAGAAGTTTTTCCAGGCGGTATCACCAGTTATACAGCTACAGGGGCTTTGATCCGCGGATGCGGATCGTACCCTTCAATCGTGATATCTTCTAGATTCAAATCAAAAATCGATTCGACGCTGTCATTGATTTTCAATGTTGGCAATGGTTTTGGTTCGCGGGTTAATTGTTCTTGTACCTGAGACAGGTGGTTTGAATACAGATGCGTATCACCTGTGGTGTGCACAAAATCGCCGACTTGCAAATTGCATTCGCGGGCAATAAGATGCGTCAATAAAGCATATGAAGCGATATTGAACGGTACACCTAAAAATACATCGGCGCTGCGCTGGTAGAGCTGACATGAAAGTTTGCCGTTCGCCACATAGAACTGGAACATGATATGGCAAGGCGGCAAAGCCATGTCATCAATAAATTCGGGATTCCAGGCAGTGACCAGATGGCGGCGGGAATCGGGATTTGTCTTGATCGATTCAATAACATTTTTCAGTTGGTCGATGGTTCCACCTTCTGTTGTTGCCCAAGACCGCCATTGCTTGCCATAAACTGGGCCAAGGTCTCCATATTTCCCTGCAAAAACAGGATTCTCTAATACTTTTTGCTGGAATATTTGCATTTGCTTTTTATAGTCTTCTGCAAAATTTGGATCCTTTTGGGCTCGGCGACCAAAATCGGACATATCCGGTCCTGTGTATTCATCGCTTTCCACCCATTGGGCAAATGCCCATTCGTCCCAAATGTGATTATTGTCTTCTAGTAAAGCACGGACATTGGTGTCCCCTTTGATAAACCATAAAAGTTCCGAAACAATCAGTCGGAACGCTGTTTTTTTAGTCGTCATCAATGGAAATCCTTCATTTAGATCAAATCGCATTTGATGGCCGAAAACACTTAAGGTCCCTGTACCGGTCCGGTCTTCTTTTGTCGCTCCATTATGTAAAATATGTTCGCATAAATCTAAATATTGCTTCATGTAAATCGCCTCCATTGTTATTTCTAATCATAACAAAAACTCGCTATTAACGACATCTCTGAACTGAATAATAGTAAAATCAAAAAAATCCAAACAAAAAACCGTCACAAAGTGAGCGGTTTAAGAGAGCCATTTTGGCGGCGTATTTTTGGACCAGTAAATATCGCCCAAGGTAATGTGCTTTTGGAAATCGTCTTCAGCCAAATGATAATGAAAATTAAAAGAATAGCCAACTTGGGGCTTTTTCTCCGTTCTAACGTGGAAACGAATTTCGTCTTTATTTGTTTCCGTGTCGTAAACATGAAAAATCTTTTCCGAATAATCGCCTGATGGTTTTTCAGATATGGCCAATTTGTTCAATTTGCCGGTATCTAGACCTGCCAAATGAACGTCAATAGCCCGTTGTATATTTGGTAGTATCATCGTTTGGAATTCGTCTTGAATCACAGGTCCAATCCGGGAACCGAATTTTAAGTAAGCCTGTTCCTCGGCAGACTTATGGACCGAGTGAATAATAGATTCGCCATTGTCGTAAAATTCGCTCGGGTCGATCCAATCATATATATATTGTTTGTTATCACTTTCCGCTGCATGTGATTTCGGTTGGCCTTTTTCGTCCAAAAGGGACTCCCAGATTAGATGGTTCGGGGAGATTGCGCCCAATGTCAATACGGCAACTGTAATCATCAGCGACTTCTGCCACCAATTTTTCATTAACATCACCTTTTCATTTATGAACATTTTAGTAACGCGTTTGCTTATTTATACGATTTTCATTGGTAAAGGTTTCATCTTCTTGAAATTCATTGTACAATAAAGTCATTAACAACGCCTTGTTTTTTTTGAAAAGGAGGAATTTTCGTGGATGCATCATTATTGATCGGACTGGGTCTCCTGTTTATGCTTGTATACTTGACTTCACTTTCATTTACAGACTAATAAGCAATAAAAAAACTTTCTGGATGACAGAAAGTTTTTTTATTGCTTATTTTTATGTTCAGCAGGAAATGACACCAAAATGAAATTTTGTATTAGGCCGCACACGACGGATAAAACCAAAACGCTCAAAATCCTGAGAACGGAAATGTGCTTTTAAAACAATTTTTTTTCGTGCCACACGCTTTGCCTCTTTTACCCACAGCTCCGTCAATTGTCCTTGATCAGCTGGACCCCGCAGTGGAGTAAAGTTGGCGGCTTCTGATATTTCTTCAGTAAACATCGGGTCCATGTATACGACATCGATAGAATCAGATTCCATTTGCTGCAGAAATGACACAGCATTTGAAGAAACAACTTGGATGCGCTGCATAGCCTCTGTTAAATGAGACATGCCCTTGTACTGCTGTAAGCCCTGTCCAACAACATAGGCAAGAACTGGACGGCTTTCGCATCCGTATACCTGTCCTTTTTCTCCGACCCACTGGGAAACCACAATCGCATCAGACGCCAGCCCCAATGTGCAATCCAAAAATGAGTCGCCAGCTTCCAATCCAGAAATATCAATCAGTGGGTCCTGCTCAATCGGCCTTTTTGTTCGAAAAGCCGCAGAATTTGGATGAAAAAAGAACGGCTCGTTCTTACCCCATGGATAAAACTCGAGCCGCTCCTTCAAACAGACTAGGAGATGTGCTTCTTCATCCGCATGCATTCTCTCGATGGATCGTTTATTGCGCTCGACTTGCAAGATTCCCAGGTCTGCTGAAACGCGAGCAGCCCACTCCAAAGTAAATGAAGTAGGCCGGTACGCTGTAGTGACTACCGTTTTCACTGAGCAGACACCTGTTCAAGAACTTGCGCCAAATGGTCACGGATCTGTTCCATCGGATAGCCTTCGATCTGCTCCCGCGGAATAAAGTGTGCCAGCTCCCCGTCCTTCAATATTGCAATAGATGGCGACGATGGTGGAACTTCTTCAAAATAATTGCGCATCTGGGCAGTTGCTTCTTTGTCCTGGCCTGCAAATACTGTAACCAAATGCTCAGGTTTTGTTTCAACTGTTTGAAGCGCTTCGATGACTGCCGGACGCGCCAATCCTGCAGCACAGCCACAAACAGAGTTGATGACCACTAAACTGGTCCCTTCAGAACTGCTCATATGTTCATTGACTTCTTCCGCCGTCAGCAACTCTTTAAATCCCGCGCCGGTCAATTCCTGGCGCATAGGCACAACTATGCCTTTCATGTACTCATCATATGCGTTCATGCTTTCGCCTTCTTTCGTTTAATAGTGGTTAGACATTGTACATAGTATAAGATCTTGTCTATTTCAGTGTAACCTAGATAGCTTCAAATTTCATAGTATGCCGATTTAGATTTTTTGTCGGTCAGTACGATTTTTTAAAGAGAATTTCAGGAATTCCTTTCCTAGGGTCATATATATAGAAAGGAATCAATAGAGTTTTGGCTCATAAACTATTCGACACACACTCATAAAGACAGGAAGATGTATGATGGGGAAAAAGCAGAAGAAAGAAGAGACTTGCTTTGTTAAAAGATTTTAGTTTGTACCTTATCGTTCAACTCGTAGTGACTATCATATGAAATACGATTTTATTCATACCAAGAACGATTAATCATTTGTATAGCAAGCTCTGAATCTAGTTGGAAAAATCTCTTGTTACACCAACTAGTCAAAAATCCCCTATTCGTAATTTTAAGAAGCCGCTGCTTATTCTCGGCTCGTAGAATTACGGATAGGGGCTTTTGCAATTGCGGAAAGACGATCAAACCCGAGTGTCTCTTTAGATAACTCAGCTATTTGGAATCGGCCCTTTGGCTTTTTTCGTAAGCCTGTTCTTCCTTTAAGTAACGAATATAACTTGTTCCAAACGCCAACAGCGATATAATCCAGAGTGAAATGACAGCTGCATTTAAGATCATGAACATAATTATTCCTCCTCTTTTGCTAATCAGCAATCTCGTCGAATAAAAGATCCAAAATCGTCTTATCAATGTTTTTTAATTTTCATCGATCTGCATTATTTAGTATTAGTCGTGTTAAGACATGAATAAGTTTCTACTAAATAAGAAAAAGAGTGCCCCTTGGACACCCTTTTCATTATTTATCTTTTGAAATGCTAGTATACAAATTCTTAAGGTATTTATCCGGATGGGGCATCGGATGATTTTTGCCTCTTTTGGTATTTCGTTGATAACTTTCAAAAGCAGAAGTAATCAACTCCCAATCCTCTGGATAGTCGTTTTTAAAATTAATTTTGAACGTATGCCAAGTCATATCTTGTCCATATTTATTGATCATCGCTTCTATTTTTTTCTTTTTTGCCGGAAACACTGCACTGCCCATAGTATCACTCTTTTCTTTTACCAATATACAACAAAAGAGAAACTTTGGAAAGAAGCATTACAACTACTCGCTAACACGGAATTGCAAACAAATAAACAAAGGGCTTCCTCTTTTAACTGCAGCTTATTTTTCAGCTATTTTTACATTTGGTACATGGATTTCTTCCTTGTGTTATAGTGAGGCACGGAAGAGATTAAAAGATTCACTAAAGCTTCACTTGGTCAATTCCCCTAAAAATGAATCATGCTGCCCTTTCCCCCTATTAGTTCAGGATTTTATGATCTTCAAAACAGTGAAATATAGCACCTTTCATGAACCTCGCCTCGGATTCACTCTTAAGTGAAATTGCTAAGTCTAACGTTGAAAGAGAGCGATTCTATGAATTTGCATTATATTAAGGAACTTCTATTGATAACCTGTCATTTTAACACGTCTCAAATTACCCATACGTTTTCTATAAAAGACAGTAAAGATACGCTTACAGTCACATGTATAAAAGATACGTTCATTCTAGAAATCACAACAAGCGAAAGTCACGCTATCGAACACCATACCTCTATTGATGAAGCGGCAGAAAGTCTATTTAATAAGATCCATTCCACTTAACTTTCGAACCTCCTCATACAGGAGGTTTTTTCTTTTACTATCAGTCAATTATAAAAAGCCATCCCTCAGGATGACTTGAATAGCGAAATTTGAATGCCTTCAGCTGATGGCGGGCGAAGAATGATGGAGCTTCCGACTTCTTCTACCTTGTAATCCTTTAAATACTCTTCCACACCTTGTGCATGTTCTGCTACCGCTTCTCTTATAAGTTCACTGATGATCAGCGAACTTCTTTTTTCACTTAATACTATCCCATTGACTGTAAGATTCACCTGAAACCCTCCTATGTATATACTAACAAGATAGCATAAATTTAATAACAACAAACGTATACAAGGACCTAATATTTTTTAATAATTTTTATTAATCTTGATAAATTCATATCTTTTGATGTATAAAGTGATTTTAAATACCTATATTATCCTATATTTATGACACTATCTACATTCACACCACACATTCCTAGCAATAAAAAAGCTACCCGATTTGGGCAGCTTTAAGGATGTCAATTTCATTTTTCTTTGTCGACTGCTACATTATCGAATAGTCCCGGTACCAATCTGTTCACCGCGAAACTTTGTGTCAATCCGCAATGGCCACAGCCAGTGACGATTAATGGAAATTTCCCCGAAGTTGACTTGCCGAGGAACAAAAGCTCATCTACGATAACAGGATCTTTCTTTCCACATGCCGCACAAACCTTACTAACCCCTTTATCATTCAAAGTTTTCGCAATAATTTCTAACTGTTCTTTGGTGAGTCTCATCTTCTTCCACTCTCCTTTAGCTAATGAAAGCGTTATTCCAACTTGTCGTATTCTTTATTGATAAAATCGAGCATTTGGCTGAAGATGTCATATTCGAACCATTCGTAAGACGTATCCTGGTCGTATTTCCCATCATCCTTGATTGTTAGATTATTAGAGGAAAGTTGAACGATTTGGGTATCGTCAATAGCATCTTCCTCTTCCGTTACTTTCTGATCTTTAAATTGATTCGTTACTTTCTTATAAAAAGCATCGCGTTTTTGACGATCTTTAAATTCCCATGATTCATACTTTCCGCTATATAAAATTTCCATCGAATAAACACTGTTTGCCATTTTAATTCCTCCCAGTAAATTGTGACTCCCTATTTTATATTGGTTAGGAGCACTTTACCTCTTAATGGGCGAATGGAAACATTTTATTGCGGCCAAATTGAAATTAAAGCAGAAAAAGGCCGGCGACTTCTTAGTCACCGGCCTTCATTGTTAGTCTTCTTTCATCGCTTGACGCGCTTCGGTCATTTGTTTCCAAACCGAACCTTTAGCATCTTCGCCTTGTTCAATACGGGCAATTGCCATTTTGATCTGCAGCTTCACTTCAAATTCGGGATCATTTTCTGTTTGCTTTAAAGCTGGCAATGCCGCTTCTGTTCCAGTTTCATAAAGGAACATCGCAGCTCTCCAGCGAACCAGTTTATTTTTGTCGCCTAAGGTCTCAATCATGATCGGTTCAAATTCCTCAAATCCAAGATCACTGATCGTATCCCCGGCAGTTCTACGTACAGCCCAGCTTTTATCTTTCATGGCACGTTCGACATAAGGAACCACTGCTTTGTCTTTAATGTCTCCAAGAAATATAGCAGCTTGGCGGCGGATGGACATCTTTTCATCATCCAATGCGAGCGACAGCAATGGCAGATCGTCAATATCCGCTTCCATCATTTGATCAAGCAGCTGGAAACGAGTCTCCCAGTCTGGCGCAGCGAATTCGTCCGCTGTAATTCTGCGGTCACGTGATGCCACTTCGGTGTGTTCGGTATCTTCCTTGGTAGTCAAGTTATCCAAACGTTCCTGCGGATAAGCAGCTTCGATTTCCTCTACCATGCTTTTGCCGATCTCGCCTTTGTCGCCGTAACGAACGCCGTAATCAGCCCATTTGCGCTGCAGCAAGTAATTTTCTTCTGTAGGATCCATCACAAGCTTCATCGCTGTTACAAAGCGCTCCGGCATGCCAAAACGTTCTTCAGAGTTATTATCGAAGACTTTAACTTGGAGTGGAATTCCTTTGAATTCCTGCACATGGACATAGACCTCACCGTAATGCTCATCCAATTCAATTTCTTCACTTGTATGCTCCCGATCTTCACCAAAAACATTTCGTACTTGCGCCAGAATTGCTTCCCAATCAAATTTTGAAATGCGCTCGACTGCCAAAAAATCAGCGACGTGGTAAACGCCTTTCACACCTTCAATTTCCAAAAGCTCCCGGACTTCCTTCGGCGCATCTTCTAAATTGTCTTTATGGTAGTTATGGCTTTTGCCAAACGGCAATTCCTGATCGATGATCACTTTCATCGTATTCGGGCTCGGTGTCGGTTCAATCGTTATGATTTTCACAAAAAATCCCTCCTGCAATTTATAGCTTATGATTCTGCAATTTCCTGAAGCTCAGTCCAGCGCTCGATCAGCGTATCATACTCCGCTGTCAGCCCATTAACTTCTTCTGTCAGTTTCTGCAATTTATCATAATCAGCACCAGCGGAAGCCATTTTTTCTTCAGCTGCTTCAATTTTCACTTCCGTTTCGGCAATCTTATCAAGGATGCCGTCATATTCCAATTGTTCCTTGTAGCTCATTTTCTTTTTAGTCTTTACGGTTACGGGCTCAGCCGCCGGTGTTTCCACCAGTTCTTGCTCGGCGAGAACGACCGGATTGTTTTTCTCTTTAATGAATTCAGAGTACAATCCTTGATATTCTTCAATTCGGCCGGTTCCTGTTGTCCACAATTTGCGCGCGATGCGATCGAGGAAAAAGCGATCATGCGAAATTGTGATGACAACGCCCGGGAAGTTTTCCAGAAAATCTTCCAGGACTGAAAGTGTCTGAATGTCTAAGTCATTGGTCGGCTCATCCAGAAACAGGATATTTGGCTGCTCCATCAGAAGCTTCAGCAAATACAGACGTTTCCGTTCGCCGCCTGATAACTTGCCAATTTGAGTGCCGTGACCATTTGATGGGAACAGGAAGCGCTCGAGCATTTGAGTCGCTGATAGACGCACACCTTTCTCGGCTTCGAAATCACTCGACGTTTCTTGAATGTATTCGATCATTCGCTGAGATTCATCCATTTCCGGTAAATGCTGCGTAAAGTGAGCAATTTTCACGGTACTGCCGTATTCCATCTTGCCTGTAGTCGGTTCCAGTTCACCAGCCAGCATTTTCATCAATGTTGACTTTCCGGCGCCATTTGGTCCGACGATTCCAATACGGTCGCCGCCCTGCAAAAGAAAATCAAAGCCGCTAAAAATCTGCTTGTCGCCATAAGCAACACCCATATTTTTGCCCTCGATAATTTTCTTGCCTAAACGTTGGCTTTGCATCGACAGTTCGAGTGAAGTATTGTCGTTTTCCTTTTGAACATTTTCTTTGATTTCATCAAAGCGCTGGATCCGCGCTTTTTGTTTAGTCGAACGCGCTTTTGCCCCGCGGCGTATCCATTTCAATTCTGAACGGAAACGATTTTCGAGCTTTTGCTGTGATGAAGCGTTCATTTCATCGCGTATCGCTTTGTTCTCTAGATAGTCACCGTAATTCCCTTTATGCGTATACATCGTCTGGTCCGCAATCTCGAAAATATGCGTTGAAACGGCATCCAAAAAGTAGCGGTCATGCGTTACGAATAGCATAGCTGAACCCATGCGCAATAATGTTTCCTGCAGCCATTCCGTTGAAACGGCGTCCAGGTGGTTGGTCGGCTCATCCAGTAAAATCAGATCCGCTGGTTCGATCAGGGCTTTCGCAAGTGCGACACGCTTGCGCTGGCCGCCTGACAATTCACTGATCTGCTGATCGTACATATCGATTCCCAGTTTCGACAGAGCCGTTTTCGCCAAGGCGTTGATATCCCACGCGTTCTCCTGCTCCATTTTTTCCTGGATGTCCATCAATTCATCTTGCAATTGGGTTGAGCTTGAATCAACCATCATGTTTTTCAAGGCATTTTCATAAGCACGGTTCAAAGCAAGTATTGGTGATTCTCCTGAGAATACCGTTTCAAGTACTGTTAAGGACTCATCGAATTCAGGCTCCTGCATCAAGTAAGTGATTCGGTATTTTTTCGGGTGGTCCATAACCACTTTGTCTGCGTCCATTGTACCTGCTAAAATGGACATCAAAGTTGATTTCCCTGTTCCATTGACACCAATCAGTCCGGCACGTTCTCCTGGATACAATGAAAATTCGACATCCTTGAATAGTGTTTTGGCTCCAACTGTTTTCGTTAATTTTGTAATATTTAAGTGGCTCATTTATTCCCATCCATTTCTGTTTGTAGTTGCTCTAAGAAGGATAGCATAAATTCATGGCGATCTTCAGCCATCTGCTTACCTGTTTCCGTTGTCATCTGATTTTTCAACAATAAAAGCTTTTCATAGAAATGCGTGACGCTGCTAGTAGGCGCTTCCCGGTATTGCTGTTCGGTCATCTCGGTACGCGCTTGTTCGTTCCAATCATACAATTTTCGTCCTTTGGCTCCTCCGTATGCAAATGCACGCGCTATGCCGATCGCTCCAATAGCGTCCAAGCGGTCAGCGTCCTGCACGACTTTTGCTTCGATGCTTTCTGCCGGTTTTCCGTTGCCGCCTTTGAAAGATACGGACTCGATGACTTTCTGAATCTGTCTTAGCTGTTCGTCCGGAAGTCCAAGGCGGTTCAATATGTCCTGTTCCAAGTCTTCACCGGGTTTTTTGTATTTCGGGTCTGAAACATCGTGCAAAAGCACCGCCAGCTCGACAATAAACGCGTCAGCAGACTCGTTTTTCAAAATCGCTTGTGCATTCTTCATGACCCGCTCAATATGCTGCCAATCATGGCTGGCATCGAAAGATTCATAAATTTTCTGGACTTCATTCCTGCATTGCCTGATTTTTTCCTTTTCCATGCTTCCGCTCCTAACGCTTGTTTCTTCTATTATAACCTGAAGTTGCACCATAATGCCTGTATTCCCAACGATTATTGACGTTTTCATAGGCTTCATGTATAGTATAGCCATCCATAACATGGCGTCTATAGGTCCATGGCATACTCAATAATAGGGGGAACTCGCATGCACCAGGGAACAGTGAAATGGTTTAACTCAGAAAAAGGTTACGGATTTATTGAGTATAATGATGGTGATGATGTATTTGTCCATTTTACAGGTATCCAGGGCGATGGGTTTCGAACCTTGACTGAAGGCAAAATCGTATCATTCGATATTATTGATGGCAACCGTGGTCCACAAGCAGCAAATGTTATCCAAATTGATTCAGAATAAAACAATAGAAAAAAGCAGAAACGGAAATTCCGTTCCTGCTTTTATTTTTTTGCATTAAATCCACGTGTAATTTTTGCCCCAGCTTTCACGCGCCAAAGCTTCTATTTTCTCTACATCTGCATCTTCCACCATGATCAAATCGCCTTGTTCGTAAGGATTATAATGGAATGCGTACATCCGGGAAGTGAATTGATGGAAAGGCAATGAAGACTCCCCTTCAAATTCCCCGTTCCCCTGCACGCTCGTCAAGATTCCTTGACCCCAGTTCTGGCCGCTGTCATTGTTCGGATTATAAAAGTAGACGCGGCACTCGCCTTGTGGGTCTTCTGCAATCCGTTGAATAGAGACGGCATGCAAGCCTAGAAGATTGCCATGTACATTCGTGATATAAATTCCAACAGGGTTCGGGTAAATCATTTCATACCCTTCATTGTATTCCGGATGGTGTGTTGCGTAAAACAGCCGAACAAACGCTGAGTAATCGGCTACATAACCAGTCAATGGATCTATGATGTTGGCAAAACCGCGGGAGATCCATTCTCCGTAAAATTCAGGATTGACCCACTTGTGGCCGTCTTCACCACGCAAGATGGTTTTTTTCATCATTTCATTATAAATCTTATCTAAATGAGGAACCAGAACAATGGAGACGGGATCCAGATCCTGATGAATCTCTTCAGCAACTCCATTTACGACGACGTTGGAATGGATTGCTTCTCCCTCAAACGTCATATCAATATCGTTTTCCCGAACAGCACGGGCGATGTATTCAAGCAATTGGCCGATGCCATGCTGTGCCCATAAACTCAAGGCTCTCGCAGATTGACAGGTCGGATTCAAACCTTGTCCGATGCCAAGCGGTTGTCCCAGGATATTAATGACTCCGCCAACCAAAATGCCATTAGCTGTAATGCCGCCTTTTCCAAACTCAGGTTTCGTCAGTAATTTTTTCACTTCCGGACGGATATCGATATCAAAAAGTCTTCTGAGCGCCGGCAATAAAGGTTCTTGTGTCAACACGCCCCGGTCCAGCATTTTCGACAAACCATATATGACTTTACTGGTTTCCGGGTGAATAGAAATCTGGATCATATCCCGAATCAATTCAGCATTGGCATTCAGGCTTGCCTGTCCCTGCTCGGTCAGGTTTAAAGCATCTGGCAAGAGATGAGGATATTTCCGGTTAAGATAACGGACAAATACCGCATTAGCAGGTGATACCAACCCGGTCGCATTCATCGACTCGGCGTATGTCCGCGCTTCTTCACGAAGATTTTCTTCACTTTCTTGCATCAGTTGTTTCCGATATGACTTCAAATCAGTATATTTTTCGCTTAAAGCGGTCGGATACGATATCGCTTTTTTGAAATACAACAACCGATCTTTGGTACCATCAGAAATATTTTCATCAATCATGCGGGTTGCGGTTTCAATCATTAGAATAATCCGGTCGACCATGATCGGACGCTGAACCGTCAAGCGCTCGATTTCCTCCACCAACTTTTCGGCCACCGCTTTATAGGAAAGCTTCCCTCCAAGAAAACGGAATAGCCGCTCGCCTCTTTCTAAATGCTCACCAAAGCCTGCCACTCTTGCTTCTTCAGTTTCAGGTGGAAAAAGAAGATCCAGGTTTAATGCCAGTACTTCGTTTAGAAAAGTGGCTGCTTCTTCTGAAGATACTTCGGGATGCTCATAGTTGCCTTCGGCTATTGCCAACATCCGGAGTTCGCTTAATAGTTCAACTAGCGAATTAATTCCTTTAATCTTCAGAGATCCACCGACAAATGGAGCTTCCAGATTCGAGGCATCCGCCCAAGGTCCGCCGTGAAAGACGCCCGCTTGATCGAATTTCGGTGCAAATTCATATAATTGAGCCAATCCTTCTTCCGTAGAAGCGAGTTCAGTCGCCAACTGAAAAACATTCGTCTGATACATGCTTTTGGCGAATGGTTTGGCGTCTTCAAGTGTTTGGAGCGCTTGCCCGAATTTATCTTTGGTCGTTAACTCTGTTGTCATTTAAACTCCCCCAAGCTATTAATGATAAAAATCATAGTCTTCGTAATGCTTCAGCAATTCCTTCATTCGTTCGCTGTCGTCTCCAAAAAAGAACAAGGTTCCATAATGATTGCCGAATCCTACCCGTTCTGCCACTTTAGAGGTAACGGGTATGAATAGGTCATGCTTTTCGAAATATGGGTCGTTCTTTAGTTCTTCGGGAACATCCAATTTTTCAATCAAGCGAACACGCGGATATACCATGAGACTTCCCGCATAGCCTTTTGCTGAAACGACTTCTTCCGGGAAGAAATTATCGAGTTCTTCTGGAGAGGTATCAGGATCACTGCAAAGAATTTGTGCTTGAAATGCATTGAATCCATATGCTCTTTCAATCAAATCAAATATATGTCCTCCCGGCACGCGTGCCGCCACTTCACCGAAGTTTAAGGTTCCATCGTGGGAAATAAAGTATTCGGGATGAATGACACCATACTGAATTTCAAATGAATCCACCAGTTTTTGCACTTGCTCAAGAATCTGAGGGCGCCATTCTTCAAGGGCAGGGGAAGCTGGAACGAAATTGGAATGTCCTAATCTTACGTATTCCGTAATGTTGAGGAATTTCACTTGGCCGTTATGGATAAACGCTTCACATGAAAATTCTTGGCCATCCAGATGGCTCTCCATAAGATAGGGAAATTCCTGATCCCCAATTTTATCGATATCACTGGCGTCGCGAATCATCATATGTCCGACGGTTCCTGCTTTATTCAACGGTTTAATGTGGATAGGATCGTTTAAATCGCCATCTATCTTAATCAGGGCATCATTGACACGTTTGAGGAACCGGTGGATATCATCCTTAGAGTAGGCTTCTTCGAAAACACCTACTTTAATGCCTGACATTTGGGCTTTGCGCTTCATCAAGCCCTTGTCGCGCAGCAACAGCGAACGGTTGAATATCCGTGGATCATCGAAAAATCTTGCGTTCAACGCCCCCGCCCATTCAACAGTTTCCTCGTAGATGGGTACAGCCACTTTCGTATTCAGTTCTTTCAATCTTTCGTATAGTTCGTCCGAACCTTCATTGAGGCGGTCAAAATCCCAAGCAATAAAGGTGATGTCATTTTCATCTGCAAAGGTTTGAAAATCTGGCGGTCCGACTACTACAAATGGCCGGTCCAGTTTATCAATCGCTTCTATTGCGGGTAAACTCCACCCTAACAAAGCTGTGAGTTTTTGTTGCTCTTTCATTTCTTCCATAATAACACTCCTTATCCGATAGTTTATAGGTCCCTGCATATCTTTACTATTGCCTTCGTTAAATATTCTAAACATACAGTTAATCCGGTTTACTCCTTCTCCAGATCGGCAAAATAAAAGGAAAGGAGTGATTCGATGAGACAATGGTTTTTAAACCTGAAGGAATATTTTCCAGCCAAAGAAATGAAAACCGAAGAACACATGGCTTGTTTATTGGAAGAGAAAAGCAATAAGTATAAGGTAGAAACAAACTCCGAATACACTTTGGTCTACTATGAGGAACCTGGCTTTTTATTTATTGATTACATTCTGATTTTCAGCTCATCTAGAGGCAGTGGCATCGGCAGCAAATTGATGGAACGGATCAAGAACAAAAATAAACCGATCCTTCTGGAAGTTGATCCGATTTCCTCGAAAGATCCGGAATCTGTTAGGCGTGTCCGTTTTTACGAAAAGCTTCATTTTAAGAAAGTTCATGCCATTCAGTATGTCCGCAAACATCCGATGACCGGAGAAAAAAGTGAAATGGATATCTTCTTCTGGTCCCCTCATGACGTAACAGATGCTTGGATTTTAGAAAAGATGAAAAAAGTTTACACAGAAGTCCATGCTTTTCAGAATGCCGAATTTTATGGAACTGTCCCAAAACCTGCTTCTGCTGTCCTTCAATTGCATGAGCAACACACTTCCAATCAAGTCAAATAAAAAGCCTGTGGCAATTTCTGCCACAGGCTTTCTATTTATTGTTTATCGCCGGTTCCGACTTTATTAAGTTCATTACCCAAAAATTGCAGTTGGGATCCAACTGTACAATTGCTGATGCAGAATCTGTGGGCAGCCGTTTTCCCCTCGTCTTTGCGAAGTTGGGTTTTCACAAAGCAGCCTTCACAGTATGTAGTCAGCATTTCATCGATTTCGTTAATAATGGAAACTTTTTTCACTTTGTCACCTCTTAGCAAATCGTCATTTCCTCATTCTACTACGCATTTGTTTTTTATTCCAACAATAGTTATACTGACTGAGGACATTTTTACGGTACCAAGCGGTTCGCAAATTCCCGCTTTACCAAAACTAAGGAGGAAGTTTTTTTGTTTAATGAATTTTGGGGACTTGGCTTTGCCTTGTTCAATTTTGTTTTATTATTGCTTATGTATAAATTCTTCGGCAAGACCGGCTTGTTTGCCTGGGTTGCCATTTCCACGGTGCTGGCCAATATCCAAGTGACGAAAACCATTGAAATCATTGGTTTGACGGCTACACTCGGCAATAGCCTTTATGCTTCGACCTTTCTTGCTACGGATATCTTAAATGAGAAATATGGCAAGAAAGAAGCAAAAAAAGCAGTTTGGCTCGGCTTCTCTTCTCTATTGATCTTGGTGCTGGTTATGCAGTTCGGCATTAAGTTTATCCCGGCTGAAAGTGATTTTGCGCAAGGCTCTTTGGAAACGATTTTCGGGCTGATTCCGCAAATCGCTATTGGCAGCATGGTGGCCTATCTTGCCAGCCAGCACTTGGATGTTATTATCTTTGGTGCGCTTCGCAAGATGTTTCCAAAGGATAGCCAATTCTGGATCCGCAACAATGGCTCCACATTGCTGAGTCAGTTGCTGGATACCTTGATTTTCACGTCCATCGCTTTTTGGGGCGTCTTCCCGTTCGATGTTTGGCTGCAAATTTTTATTTCGACTTACGTATTGAAGTTTATCGTCTCTGTTTTGGATACGCCTTTTGGCTATCTTGCAAAATTAATTAAACCCATTGATGAAAAGCAGGTGATGTAATGCTGGAAGTTTTTGTGGATGCGGCATCGGCTGGCACCCCGCAAGTCAGCGCAGTCGGTGTATTTATTCGAGGTGAAGGCCATTTAATCCACTGGAGCGAATATGTAGGAGAGATGGATAATCATACTGCAGAATTTACTGCATTGGTAAAAGGACTCGAGCTTGCCAAAGAATTGTCATCTGGTATGGTGTCGATCAAGTCCGATTCCAAAGTGACTGTGGATGCTTTTGAAAAGAGATCGATTAAAAATCCAAAGTTTAAGCCATTGCTTTTACAAGCACTTGAAATTGGCGATCAATTCGATTATTGCTTTATCAAATGGATTCCAGACTCCCAAAACCGTGCAGCAGATGCTTTGGCGAGAACCGAGCTTCGTGCACACAAATAATTTGTCCTCAACCTAAACAGCCGACCTTAACTTTATGGTCGGCTGTTTGGGTTTCTATGCATACGTAAGCGCCAAAGTCTGATAAGATTAAAGTATTATCTATCATTGGAGGAACCTTATGAGAACTAAACTTGGTACTGCACTCGATATCTTTATTTTGGTCATCGGACCATGGATCGTCTACACTCGAATTATTGATATGATGCAAAATGGCGTTTCTGTTTATCCAGTAGTATCGGTCGTTATCGTGACCGTGGCGGTCATCTTCTCCGTCTATAACCTGTATTTACTAGTTGCACGCAAACAACAGAGCAATACGAAAAAATAAGTTGAAAAGAGGCTTTAATTTTGAAATCGCTTTTGTTCTATCTAATACCGCTAGTGATTTTCGCGGTTATCAATAATACGGTCGCTTCCTTTTCGTGGCCACATTACCTGGTTTTGCTGCTGGCTTTCCTTGTGTTCCAGTTGGCCCGCATGCGCTATCCTAAAGACGCCATCCCCCCCATTGCCAAAATCACACAAGCGGTGTTTTACATACTGACAGTTGCGACGATTTTCCGCGACCAGTTTTTAAGTCCTTTGCTCATAAACGTAATGTTGGGTATAACGCTAGGATTTGTCATTTCTGAAATTATCCAGACGAAAAAAAAGCCATCCTAAGATGACTGTAGACAGCCTCGAACGATTCGGGCTGTGTATGGTCTTTTTTTGTACAGCGTTAACTGAGGATGTTTCTTTTATCTGGTGAAATACCAAACCAGCACCAGAACAACGGCAACAATGACCCAAGTAATGATGCGGATGAGGTTCTGTTTTTTTCGGATTTCTTCTTGTTCTTTGACGTCTTTCAATAAGGGCATGGAATCACCTCCTTCATACTATTATTTCCTATCTGTGAATTATTCAATTATGATGGAAAAAAGGAGGTATCTTTTGTGAGAAAAATTCTAACACCCTCACTTTCCCTTTTGCTGTTGGCGGGATGCAATAATGCAGCACCTAATCCGGATGAAGCGACTGCACCGTTCGAAGAAGTCGCCACAGGACTTGAAACTCCTTGGTCAATCAATAAGATTGGTGATGAATTCTACATTTCGGAAAGGCCGGGCACAGTTGCCTATATAAATGCAGATGGTGACCTGATGCGCCAAGAAGTCAACTTTAGCGATTCTATCTCTGGTGCCGCTGAAGCAGGATTTTTAGGCTTTGTTTTAAAGCAAGACTTTGAAGAGAGTCAGGAAGCTTATGGATATTACGTCTATGAGCGCGATGGCCAGGACTACAACAAGATTGTCACTTTGCTTTTGGAAGACGGGCAATGGCAAGAAAATGAAGTGTTGCTTGAGGGAATTCCAACTGGCAATGTCCATCACGGCGGTCGGCTGGAATTGGATTCTGACGGTACCCTTTTCGCGACGATCGGCGATGCTTCAACTCCAGATCTTGCTCAAGATTTAGGTTCTGTCAACGGCAAAATTCTTAGACTCAACGCTTCCAATGAATTTGAAATCTATTCGCACGGCCACCGCAATCCTCAAGGCATCGCTTGGGACAATGACACGATGTATGCCTCTGAACATGGCCAGTCCGCAAATGATGAAATCAATATTATCGAAGAAGGCAATAATTACGGCTGGCCAATTATCGAAGGCACTGAGTCTGAAGAAGGCATGGAATCCCCTTTCTACACCACGGGATCTAATGAAACGTGGGCACCGAGCGGAATAGCGACGCATAACGATTCGCTTTATGTAGCAGCGCTCGGTGGAACAGCTATCAAAGTTATGGATCTCGATAACGCCGAAGTGACGGATTCGATTGAAGGCTTTGGTCGGGTACGAGATGTCTACTCAGATGGAGACTCACTTTATTTTATCACCAACAATACTGACGGCCGTGGTAGCCCTGCGGATAATGATGACAAACTTTATAAATTGAATGAATAGCAAAAGGTGTATTGGATGAATCCAATACACCTTTTCTTTGTAGTTGAATCCTTTACGCTGTTAAATGAATTTCACCATCAGATCTTCATCGATATATTTTTCCGGTGTTTTCATCGCCCGTATGTCAGTTCCGTATTTTTCAAAGCCCAGACGTTTATATAAAGTAATTGCCGGCAGATTGTTACTGGCGACCATTAAATCCAACCTCTCGAGTCCCTGCCACTTTAAGGCATAATGGAGAAGTTCCTGCATCAGCCGCAATGCAAGTCCGTTGCCTCTTTTTTCAGGTGTGACATATACAGCCAGCACCAATGCTCGGTGTTGCATTTTTGGCGCTTCATTGCGGAGCAAAGTTACATTGCCGCACAACACCCCGCCTCGAAAAGCACCAAAAGTGACAGCATTTTCCAAAGCCAGATTTTCTGCAGTTTTTTCGACTGGGCGTTGAATTGCATCTTCCAGTCTTGTACTGAAAGCATCTGGGCTGTTCTTTAATGCTTCAATACGCAAATCATAATAGGCCTGTGCGTCTTGAACACTAAGCTTTCGAATCTCCATGGCCATTCATCCTTTTTATCTGAATTCCTGTATAACCGTTCCTTTGCCCTCGGCAACCTGGATTTCTGCATGCGCTCCGTTGACGAAGGTGATTTGAGGAGGAACGTGTCCTAAATCGATGTCATAGGCAATCGGCAAACTTAAATCTTCTGCTAGATCCTGATACATCATTTCTACCGTATATCCTTCCACTGGCTCATTCGCTCCGCTTCTGCCAAATAAAATGCCGGCACAATTCTCAAACCAGCCTGCGTATTTCATGCCAGTCAGTGAGCGTTTTAAATCGGCAACAGACATTTCACAATTCTCCAAGTACCAGATAACTGGTTCCTCTGGAATGTGCTCGTCTCTAAACGCTCGAACTTCTCCATATGGTGTACCGATCAAATGGCGGATAACGTCTATACACCCGCCCAACAGCCGCCCTGAGAATGTCTCAGAGCTCCCGGAAACCGTCTTCCATTCAGTCGGTTCCGTTAAATGAAAGACCACTGGCGACGGCTCAGCATGATTCCATTGTTTCTGATAGTATTTTGAAGAGCTTTGAGCTATCGTTTCACCTTGTCCAGTTTTTAGCACTGATAACCAGCGATCCGTTGTTTCATCGCTTGTTTTACCACGCAGATCCACAATGTTGGTGCCATGTGCCGTCGCTATTCCGGTTTTTAACGTAATTGCCAGCAACAGTAAACTAAGGTCCGAATACCCGAGTACCCATTTAGGCTGTATTTTTGAAAAATCCAGATATTCCAGTATTTCAATCAGCAATTCCCCACCCCATGGAGGGAAGATAAAATCAATGTCAGTATTGTTCATCATATCCATGAATTCATCCGCGCGTTTTTTGGCAGGTGCTGATTTTGCAAACTCCTGCGTCCAGGCGGTGTCGCCGGTCACTACTTTAAAGCCTTTCTCTTGTTGACGAGCAATCGCTTGTTCCAAAAGGCTATGCTGCTCAGGACCAACTCCTGAAGACGGAGCGGTAATACCCATTGTGGTAAACATAATAGCAGGATAACGAATCATTCAATAGTCCCCCTTTTAGTTTCAAACAAAATAAAACAACGAAAAAATCATGGCCATCAAAATACCGGCTCCTGCACAGAACCACACCGCATACCCCAGCATTTCAAGAAAACGGCTTGGTTCCTTATCTAATCTTTTCCCTTTAAACTGAGAAAAATCAGGCGGGGTCTCTCTCTTTAGAGTTGTTTCTTTTAGATTCATCGTCTTTGTGTCTGTCATCGGGTCCATGTTGTTCCTCCTAAAATCAGTTGCAGTCAATCGTTGAGATATCTACCATTATACTAAACTTGACTTGAGAATATAGTCCCCTTTTCATCTAATTGTCATTTTTCAGAAAAAACAAACGAGCACTTTGGTTGAACCAGCCTTCCGGGGGTATAATGATGAAAGAAAGAAATATATTTATTGGAAGGGCTGATTTGAATGAAAGTATTAGTAGTCGGAGCAAATGGACAAATCGGACGGCATTTCGTAAAAATGCTGGCAGACAGTGAAGACCATATACCGAAAGCGATGATCCGAAAAGAAGAGCAAATCAGTTTTTTCAACAGTCTGGGAGTAGAGTCGATATTGACCAGCTTGGAAGGCAGTGTGGAGGAGATTGCTGAAGCTATGAAAGACTGTGAAGCTGTAGTATTTACAGCCGGAAGCGGCGGCGGAACAGGTGCCGATAAGACCTTATTGATTGATTTGGACGGTGCCGCAAAAACCATTGAAGCAGCAGAACAGACCGGTACAGAACGCTTTCTCATGATCAGTGCCATCAATGCCGACAAACGCGATATGTGGAAAGAGGATATGGCGCATTATTACGTAGCCAAGCATCACGCGGATAATATCTTGCGTGCCAGCGGATTAACCTATACCATCATCCGGCCAGGCCTTCTAACCAATGAGCCCGGAACTGGCAAAGTCCTGGCGACGGAAAATTTGGACTCTGGTGAAATTCCACGGGAAGATGTGGCGCGTGTGCTATTGCATTCACTTGAAAATGAACATGTTTATAACAAGACATTTGAAATTGTATCCGGTGAGGATGACATCGCAGACGCACTCAATCGTCTTTAGTTAGTCAAGTTAGTAAAAAAAGGCGCTTGATCAATGATCAAGCGCCTTTTTTAGAATTTAAGATGCTGTTTTCAAACTTCTGATACCCAGTACCAGTTGAAATACAAAAGCAATCGAACAAAGAATGATTGCCGCATAGCCGATTCCGCCAATCGGCGTCATTTGAAATGTCTGGATGACCAATAAAGCCATCATCACGGCAATGCCAAAATTCACGATATACGGTTTGTCGTAGAATTTTTTAGAGGCAATTCCTACAAAGATCGCAACAGCAATAATTAAAATCAGTAAAAAATTCCCCATTAGTTTCCCTCACCTTTTCGATATGTCTCCCGCAATTCTAGCATTTATCCTCAGAATTCGATAGAGCGCCGGGAATTTTTTCGTAAGCCAGCTTCCGGATGATATGCTCTTGGTCGGGATAACGTTCCAAAAGTTCATCTTGCAACAGCAATTCAAAATCCTCGAAATCAAAACCTGGTGAAACCATGCAGCCCACTAATGAAAATGCATTTTCTGCCTCAACGGAAGAACCAAAAACACTGCCCTTTTCCACCAATACCTGAGGCCGTTCACCAGCCTCGATGTCCAGACCCAATTTTTCAGTGCGGTAATTCCCTTTCGCGTCCAAAATATGCACTGTTAGACCATGCCCTGCATGAAAATACCACAGTTCATCCGATTTTAGCCGATGAAAATGTGAAATGTCCTGTGAGCGGAGTAAATAATAGATGCTCGTGTATAGATTTCTTTCAGCTGAGTGAGTAGCCATCTGGACTTTTTCAGTTGAGACGAATGATTGTTTGTAATAGCCGCCCTCTGGATGTGCGGCCATGTCCAAATGCGTGATCCAATCTTCTGCCTTCATAATTTTCATCCCCGTTCTTTTTATTTTTGACAGCCTTGAAATTGTGAAACTTTCTATATTTTCAGACGTATCCATTATATAACAACTACCACAGAAGATTGAGGAGGAAATAAGATGAATAACCATGAAATCGATTTTAAGCTGCATGGGGATGATATGCAATTTGTTGAAGTAGAGCTGGATCCTTCTGAAACGGTTATTGCAGAAGCTGGCGCATTGATGATGATGGAAGACGGCATTGCAATGGAGACGATTTTTGGTGACGGCTCTAAAAGTTCAGGCGGCAGTGGCTTGATGGGCAAGCTGATGGGTGCAGGAAAGCGAATCATCACCGGTGAAAGCTTGTTTATGACCGCTTTTACCAATAACGGGACCGGCAAGCGCCACGTGTCTTTTGCAGCACCATATCCCGGCAAAATCATTCCAATGGACTTGAGCATGTTGAACGGTAAAATCATTTGCCAAAAAGATTCTTTTCTCGCTGCGGCCAAAGGTGTATCGATTGGCGTTGAATTTCAACGCAAACTCGGGGCGGGCTTTTTCGGCGGCGAGGGCTTTATCATGCAGAAGCTTGAAGGCGATGGTTTGGCATTTGTTCATGCGGGCGGCACCATTTATCGTAAAAACCTCCAAAAAGGAGAAGTACTGCGAGTTGATACAGGTTGCTTAGTTGCCATGACAGGTGACGTCGACTACAATATCGAGAGTGTACCTGGCATTAAAACCGCTTTATTCGGCGGCGAGGGTTTATTCTTTGCTACACTTCGCGGCCCTGGCAGTGTCTGGATCCAATCTATGCCTTTCAGCCGTTTAGCGAGCCGTGTATTTGCTGCAGCTCCTCAAAATCCAACTGGCCGATCACAAGGTGAAGGCAGTGCAGCCGGCGGTCTTTTCGATTTACTTGGCGGAAGATAACAGATTCTGATAGTTTTTACCGAGTATTCAAACTGCCTACTGTCGCCGCTTTTACTGTTGTTGCCAACTAGCAGCAGGTAAATATCAAAAGAAGAAAATGTCCACCCAGTAGATGTATTGATTAATAATACAGTAAAAAGCAGAAAGATTTGAAACGCTCAATTCAAATCTGTCTGTTTTTTTTAAAAATGATAAGGGTTTTTTGGTCTTGCCTAGCTGAATTGGAAGAGGCGGATACGTGCCTTTCACCGACAAGAATAGTTCAATCACGAAATTTCTGCCTGCGTATTCTACTAGTAAGGGAGTATTGCCGATAGAATGTAATTTCATGGATTTGGATAAATATGTTATTATCTGTTTATCGCTTTTAAAGAATTTGAATAGTTTCTTCCAATTAAAAAAGGGGTGGAGAAATGCAAATAAGAAAAGCACAGCTAAATGATGCCGCAGGCATTGCAAAAGTACATGTAGACAGTTGGAAAACCACTTATCAACACATTATGCCAGCTGAATTTTTGAATACTTTATCGTATGTACAGCGAACAGATTTGTGGACGAGAAACATTGGAGATAAAACTGACTACGTGGTCGTTGCTGAGAATAATGATGGAGAGATCATCGGTTTCGGTACTGCTTCGAAAAGGAAAACCAATCATGTAGAGAATTCTGGAGATTTGACTTCCATTTATCTGCTGAAGGAATATCAGGGGCACGGTATCGGGAAGATGCTGTTAAAAGAGTTGTTTTTGCGGTTTAGGCAGTTAAAGTACGAAAAAATATTTGTAGAAGTACTAGAGGAAAATAACACACGCTTCTTCTATGAACACTATGGAGCAAAAAAAGTAAAAGCCGTCGAAATTGAAATTGGCGGTGTTAAATTGAAAGAACTCATATATGAGTGGGAAGATACCGGTAACGTCCTGGAACAATTACATAGCAACAAGTAAAGCCAAAAAGATAACCGTTCTTCAATTGAAGAGCGGTTATTGAAAAATTGCTGCAAGCCTTAAAGTGGCTGTGCGATTTGAATTAAGTTGCCGCAGGTATCGTCAAAGACAGCTATCTTTACGTTGCCCATTTCTGTCGGTTCTACCGTAAACCTTACGCCTTGCTTAAACAGCCTTTCGTATTCTTTTTGAACATCATCTACTCCAAACATCGTTGCAGGAATACCGTCCTCGAAAATCTTCTGCTGAAATTCCTTGGCGGCCGGGTGAGCATTCGGTTCGAGCACAAGTTCCGTACCATTTGGCTGATTCGGAGAAACTAGCGTGATCCAATTGAATTCCCCTAAAGGTATATCGTGTTTTTTTACAAACCCAAGTGTTTCCGAATAAAACCTCAGTGCCTTGTCTTGATCTTCAACAAAAAGACTGGTAACAACGATGTTCATATCGTCCTTCCCCCTTTAATAAGTGTCATACCGCTCCACTTCAATAAATCAACCAAGCCAAGCTTCCAATAAATTTTTTAATGGTTCTTTGTCAAACGTCAATACGCGATATTTCCCTTTTTTCGCGGACTTCACTAATTCTGCTTCATCCAGTATGGCAAGGTGTTTAGCGATAGCCTGTCGCGAAATGTCAAGATTGTGCTTTGTAATTAAACGAATTGTCAATTCATACAAAGTCATTTCATCTCGTTCTGATAACTCGTCCAGTATCAACCGACGCGTCGCATCACTGAGTGCTTTAAATACTAAGTCTTTGTTTTCCATACACTCATAATACGCAACCTTTTAGTTGCTTGTCAAGTAGCTACTCGCTAGTTTTTCTTCGAGACCATACCGACTTTGATTTTAAATAATTCAATAAGAAAAAAGACTGGATGCTCTCGCTCCCAGTCTTTTTTAACACTTTATTTCAGATCAACGTTCAGTCAATTCCCAATAAACCATTCCAGCCGCCTCATGGGTTTTCTTCATTTGATTTTTTTCCAATACCCGAATTGAAGCAGCATTGTCATAATCAGTTTCTGCAATCACTTTTTCTACAGTTGAGGTTTGAAAGGCCCAATCGATAAGCCCACCGACAGCTTCTGTTGCATACCCCATCCCCCAATAAGCTTCGAGAAAACCATAGCCCACTTCTACTTCCTTTCGCGAATTCGGTTTTCCTTTAAAACCTGCGTCTCCGATCAAGGCCTCATCGAATTTCCGAAAAACAAGCCAGCTTCCCCAACCCAAGAGAGAGGCATCCACAGCCAGCTCCTTTATATGATTCGTTACTTCCTGTCCATTGTTGTACTGGTGAATTTTCATGACTTGAAGCGCTTGTTTGTCAGCTGCATGCATGACTAAGCGCGAAGTTTCAATAATCATTTTCCTATCTCCTATTCAGATAAAATTGAATCACTATCAATGATGCTTTTCTGATGATTCCTGCTCTTTTACAGGTCCTTCTTTTAAGGTATTCAACTCAGCTTCTGAAAGTTTTCCGACAATAAATTGCTGCCGAGGACTCACAATCGATCCATTGTTTCCAGCGTGTACTTCCAAATAATATAACCCTTCCTCTTCTAGCTGAAAATCCATTTCATATACACCCTTGCCGAGAAATGTTGCCTCTTCCATTGGAAGATGTATTGAATGGTCGTGTTTCCAAACTTCAAAGTGGACGAAATTGGCTTCTTCTATGGATGCTGTTGGTTCAGTTAATACTGCTTGCATAGTAAAAGTCTCCTGTGCAGCAATGGAATCCGGCATAGCTATTTCTACTTGAAGAGGATTTTCTTGCTTGTATAAATCAGCTGCATCGCTGCGCAGGGAACAAGCGCTGAGTATAGAGATACAGAAGATACTTAAAAGCAGCAATCGTCGTTTTCTCATGAGTCGTCCTTCTTTCCTCTTCTTATGCATTAAACCACCTCTTAACTGAAGAAATCCGTTGAACAATCATCCAATCAAACAGCCAAACGGCCGCTATTGAAATACCAACAAGCGGAAATACAATTCCAAGAACAATCATTATCAGTAAAAATGACTTTGTCTTGAAAAGTGCCGGTGCAGCAGGACCCCCCATTCCTTTTTTCGGTTTTCGCTTCCACCACAAGTAGATGCCACTGATCACAACAAAAATAATTCCCAGACAAATTGCAAGGCTGGCAAGCTGGTTGATCAGTCCGAATTGAGATCCTTTGTGCAAAGTAATGCCCCATGCTACGACTTTGCCGATAATGCCGTAATTGTCGTAACGGTAATCGGCCAAAACCGCACCTGAATATTGATCTATGTGAATGGTCGCTTCATCTTCAGCTTTTGGCGGAAATACAGAAAGGGTATAGACTCCATCCGGCTCTTGAGGAACGAAGATTGAATAACTGGGGTAGATGCCTTCTCGATCTGCGATCTTGACGATTTGATCAAGCGATTGCGGAACCAGTCCCTGCAGCTTCGAAACGGGAACGTCCAAAGTTTCAGCAGCCCAAGGGACTTCTGCAATGTCCTTCGTTTCTAAATCCGATACAGGCGCTTCCCCGATCCAAACCGAGGGCGGATAGCCTTCGCCGGTATTCGTAGTGATAGCCTGAAAATTGTCCCCCCAGAATCCCGACCAAGGCAACCCGGTCAAAATTAAAAATAGCAGTCCGCCGGAAATCCAGACAGCCGGCACTACATGCAGGTCGCGCATTGCTATCTTTTTCCCTTTTCTCAAGCGAGGAAATAAAACCCCGGCCAAGCCTTTTGTTTTCTTTGGAAACCACAGCAGGAATCCTGTCACCAACAGGACGATAGCCCAGCATGCTGCTAATTCCACTAATCGGTCGCCAACGGTTCCAGCCATCAGCTCTCCATGTATTTCCTCAATTTTATCCATGATCCGGTCCTCATTGTTCAACTGACCCATGGATTTCCCTGTATATGGATTTATAAATACAGTCAAGGATTCACTGTCTGTATTTATCGTCACTTCGCTAGACCGTGTATTGTTTTCTCCGGGCCTATACTTTGTGACGACTGAATCTGGATATAAACGGTTTACTTCTTCCAACTGTTCAGAAACGGGTACTTTTTCATCTTGCGGGGCTACCTGGTAATAGTCCTGATAAAGAACTTCTTCAATTTCCGCTTTAAACAAATAGATGGAGCCAGTAATTGCTAAAAGCACCAGAAGCGGCGCAAAAATTACCCCCGCATACAAATGCCATCTCCAAATGGTTCTATATGTATTTGTACCGGATGATTTTCTTGGCGACTTAACAGCGTTTGTTTTACCTGTGTTCATTGCTTGCTCCTCTTTTCTCTTATATACGAGTTTTATTAATTAACGTAAGAAATGGCATTTTAGATCTCCTAATATGCATAATCAATCAATTGAAGCCTATAAAGTAAAGAATTTATACTCACAAATAAAGTAAGTGATGAATAACACAATCATTCATTTTCCATTCTTTTACTGCATTTTGCAAGGTTCAACTAATATTCCTACCAAAGAAAAGAGTTTCATTATGAACGTTTTCGCAAATTTTTGAGTGATGGTATTACGAATAGCACCTGTAAGAGGCAAAATATCTGTTAGCTTCTGTTTATGAAGGACTTTACCTTTTTTTCGAGAATTATAGAAGAGAATGGAGGAGGCTAAAAGTGAGAACAGAAATAGTCAAACAGAACAAAAAAAGCTGGAATACCGTTGCAGATCATTTTAATGGGGTTGATGCGTTGCCAAGTTTTGGGCCTTTTTCTCAAACCAATGATGAATTGAATATATTTGATTTGATTGCAGGCAAAAAGGTTCTTGATATAGGATGCGGAAGTGGCCATTCGTTGGCATATATGAAAGAGCAAGGGGCTGCCGAATTGTGGGGTGTCGACTTTTCGGAAAGACAACTTGATATTGCGAAGGAAACCTTAAAAGGGCTGAAGGCACATCTGCATTGTGCAGCCATGGAAGAAGACATCGACTTGCCCAACCATTATTTTGACATTATCTATTCCATTTATGCAATTGGCTGGTCAACAGATTTAGTCAAAACGTTGAATCTTATTTACTCTTATTTAAAGCCCGCCGGTTGTTTCATTTTTAGTTGGGATCATCCACTATATACTCATTTACATAGTGAAGATGGCATTCTTTCGTTGAAAGGCTCTTATCAAGATGAAGGCTGGACCAGATATGAGAATTTTAAAGGAGAAGATGCACCCATCTCTATTCCAAAAAGAAAATTCAGTACCTATTTAAACTCATTGATTCAAGCAGGGTTTTCAATTGAAGAAGTCGTTGAAACAGACGTCCCCCATCATCTTAAAAATGTGAAGGCAGAAGTTTCCGATCGCTATTATTCTCTTTATAAAGCACAAAGCTTCCCCACTTCCATAATCATCAAAGCCAGAAAATAACAAATTAATTACTACTGGTCTAAAAGAATCCAGCATGAACCTATTTCTACTGGATTCTATTTTCGATTTATTCGGCCCAACAAAACTGTATCGTAGTAATTGCCATCAGATAAAAGCTTATCTTTCTTTAGAATACCTTCCACTTCAAAACCATGTTTTTCATATAATTTAATAGCTTTGATATTGGTTTCAAGAACACGTAAAGTCAATTTTTTAAGTTGGTTTTCATCTGCCCACCGAATCGACTCCATTAATAAATGTTGTCCGATGCCGTATCCCCAATATTTTTTTAATACAGCTATACCAAACTCTGTTTGATGACATGTTCTTTTCAACTGACTTCCTGCACAACGTGAAAATCCTGCTAGCTGTCCATCTGCCTCAGCTACCAAAAACAGACTGTTGAACGCCTTACTATCCTCTCTGATAATTTTGGAAAACCCTGCATCGTCTATGTATGCTTCGCCTTTTTCTCTGTCTAAGTTTTCTGTTTCCCCATCAACTTGAACCCTTAATTTCGACAAAGACCCAGCATCTTTTTCAACTGCTGATCGTATAGTGTACGCCAAGTGGTTCTTTTCAAATTCTTTTCCGTCAATCTGCATAAAAACTGAATCTCCTTTTTTTTATTTAAAGCAATGGTTTCTTAAATGTAACGCAACTTGCCGTCTAACCTAAACGGCTTCTTCTTTAATTTCTTGGCCCTCTTCGCGATACCATCCCGCGTATTTCGGATTCAACACAGCAATAGAGTACAGAAAAGAAGTGACCAACATGATGACAGCAAGCGAAGCGATGGTCAGTTTTAAAGAAACGAAATCAGCCAATAACCCGATTGCCAAGATAAAGACGATTTGGAAAACGCTTTGAATCAACTGAAATATGCTTGTGACTCTGCCCATGACAGAGACAGGTACGTTATTTTGATAAAAAGTCATTATACCTGCATTCAGGAAGACATTAAAAAACCCGAGAATGATAAAACCGACTGTAACCGAGGCGAAAGACCAGGAAAAAGCGTAAATGAGATAACCGGCAGTCATCATCAGCAACCCGACTACAATCATGGATCGGATAGAGATTTTTTCAGAAAAAATCGAGAGCAAAAGCGCTCCGCTCACTGAACCAATTCCGGTGATGCTAATAAGCAAGCTGTATTCCACTTCCGATAAACCAATGACTTGCTGGGTGAAAACAACTTCTTGCACATCCATTGCAAAAGAGAATAGCATAACTGCCAGAAAACCTAAATAAATCGCTGTCACATATTTTCTCTCATTCATAAAAGCAGAAACTACTGTAAAATCTTTAGCCACTTGAGCAGGAGTTAATGTTGGAATTTTCTCTTGATCAATTTTTTCGGTATCAGGCAGTAATGTCAGGAGCAAAGCGGCAACTAAAAAGAACCCCGCGTTCAGCCACAATGTTACGGTTATATTGGTCAATAAAATGAGAGTACCCCCAATAGCTGGTCCGATAATAAAGGCGCTGGAGGAAGTGAATGAACGAAGCGAATTGAATCGCTTTCTTTTTTGAGAAGGAACCAGCATGGTGACATACGTCATCGAAGCCGGTCCGAAAAAAGCTTTGGCCATGCTGAGGGCAATAAGAATCAAGTAAATCACAAAAATGCTTGGTGCAAAAGGAATCAAAGCAATGAATAGGCCTCTCAGTATGTAAGTAACCATGACAACTTTCTTTTTGCTGCGATAATCAATAAAGCTGCCGGTCCAGAACTTGGTCACAATATTGGTCAACGGGCTGACAACCCATAAACCAGCTACTGCCGCTGCAGATTCCGTCATCTGATAGACGATGATATTTATCGCAACCAAGTAGATAAAATCCCCAATGCTCGCGATCCCTAAGGAACCCAGCAAAATCCCCGGTGTTTTCCACTCTTTCAATTTCGGTTTCACAGCCTCTCCTCCTACTGGCGAAATCTTATCGTTCTGCTCTATTTAGAAATTCCATTTATGTAGAAATAGTATATCACTCCTTTATTCCATAATTAGTAAAATAAATAAAAAAACGTTAATATGTATCAGACAAATCTTTCTCTGTCCTTTGATAATCTACAAATTTTTCTTGCAGCCACTTAAACAACTGTACTTCCATTTCTTCAGATACAACATGATTGATTTCGCTGTACTTTTGAAAGACCAGGTTAGTCTCCCCATATTTTTTGGTAATAGTTTTAAAGTAGTCTTCCTGACCTTTAATTGAGACAATTTCATCTTTTTCACCGTGCATTAATAGAATTGGCGCTAATCCCCGGTTCTTGCTTATTGGATCGTAATAAGTTAATGCATCGATTTCTTTATAAGATAATGTCGGCCGATTATCTCTTTTCCTGAAAATTTTTTCTGATAAAAGGAAAGAACCGGAACCGTTTATATTGATCATTCCGGCGAATTTCTGATCATTGGCATATATACCATTCGCGATAAATCCACCCATTGAAATGCCAAGCAGTATGGTGTCCTCCGTTTTTATTTTTAGTTCAGAACAGAGGCTGTTGACTTCATCTATACTTTTAAAGATCGTCTTCCAGAAGAATTCTTGTGTGGCTTTTACCGTATAATGATTCGTTAATTTATCTCTATTGTCATGAAAAATTAATTCGGGTACAACTACCTGAAACCCAAGTGTAGCTAGAGAATGCGCAAACTCTCTGTAGTTTTTAATACTGGAACCCCAACCATGATAAATCAATATCGTTTTCTTTTTAAACAAATCGGTTGATGTAGGTGTATTGTTAATGAAATAAAAATGCTTATCTTTTCTCATTAATTCTGCTTACGCCTCTTATTTCCCGGCTGTTTTAACCAATATCGGATGCCTCTCCCTGCAAACGGCTCATCATTATATCGGGGAATCACATGGAGGTGGCTATGATTGACCGATTGATTGGATGCCTTTCCTACGTTCCAACCAAGCGTAAAGCCATCAGGCGAATAGTTGTATTCTAAATATTCCTTAGCCTTGTGAAGCAATTCATACGTATCATTCCATTCTTCTTGAGATAATTGAAAAGTATCGCTTCGATGGATCTTCGGCACAATCACACCGCTGCCCTCAAGCACATCTTGCTCTTTGGCATGCTGAAGAAAATAGCAGGTTTCATTTTCAAAAACAATATTTTGGTTTTCGTCTTGATGAGGATTGCAAAACGGACAATTCGCTTCCTTAGACATATAATCCACCTTTCAATTTCTTGTTACATTTTTTCAGGCGCCTGGATTCCCAGTAACCTTAACCCTTCCTTTAGAACAATTGCTACTGACTGAACCAAAGCTAATCGACTTTCTTGTTCATCATCTTCTTTTAAGATTTTCACATGACTGTAATAGGAGTTGAATTCCTGAGCCAATAAAATGAGGTATTTGGCAATCTGGGAAGGTTCAGTTTGATGAAAGCTTTTTTCAATAACTTCAGGAAATGCTAGCAGCAACTTACTGATTGGCCAACTGTAAGAATCAGTCAACCCCATTGGATTGAGTTGATTAAAGTCGATCGTTGACTTTGACAATATTGAACAGGCCCTCGCATGCGTATACTGGACATATGGACCCGTTGCACCTTCAAATCTCAACATGTCTTCAAGAGAGAATTCAATATGGTTCTGGCGTTCATTTTTCAAATCATGGAAAATGATTGCCCCGACTCCAACCATTTTCGCAATTTCTTCTTTGTCTACCAAGTCGGCGTTTTTTTCTGCAATGTTTTGCCCCACAAGTTCGATTGCCTCGTTGATGACTTGCTCGAGCAACACCACTCCCCCCTTTCTAGTCGACATCTTCTTCCCATTCTTCAATATAAAGCCGAAAGCGATATGCTTTATCTCTTTTGGCCATTCATATCCCAATTTCTCAAGAACTACAAACAATTGTTTAAAGTGAAGAGTCTGCTCTTGTCCTACGACATAAAATGATTTATCAAAATGATAGTTTCTTTGTCTGTACAATGCTGCCGCTAAATCCCGTGTACCGTATAAAGTCGCGCCATCAGATTTTCTGATCAGGAGTGGCGGCAGGTTATAATCACTCAATTCAACAACATCAGCACCCTGCGATTGAACCAACAATTGCTTGTCTTCAAGAAGTTCTATTACTTCCCCCATTTTATCGTTGTAAAAAGCTTCTCCATTATATGAATCAAATTCTATATTCAGCAGCTGATAGATTTTAGAGAATTCTTGAAGCGACTCGTCACGAAACCACTTCCATAGTTTTTCTGCTTCTTCATTGCCGTTCTCGAGCTTCCTAAACCACAATCTGGCTTCGCTGTCCAATTCTGGATTCTTCTCAACTTCCTGATGGAACTTCACGTATAAACTTAACAACTCTGCAATCGGCTCATTTTTCACTTGCTTTTCATTTCCCCAAAGCTTATAAGCCGTGATCAGTTTGCCGAACTGAGTTCCCCAATCACCTAAGTGGTTTATACGGATTGTGTTGTATCCAAATTTCTCAGAGATATTCGCTAGCGAATTGCCAATAACTGTGGAACGCAGATGACCCATAGAGAAAGGTTTTGCAATATTAGGAGAAGAAAAGTCTATAGTCACCGTCTTTGTCTGCCCTATTGCTGAAGCTCCATAATTAGACTGCATGGACAATACAGTTTTTACTATTTCTGAACTAACAATTAATTTATTGTAAAAACAATTCAAATACGGTCCTTCCGCCACCACTTTTTCAAATAGCGGATGAGTGATTGTCTGCGCCAACTCTTCAGCAATTTTTGCAGGAGACTTCTTAATTGACTTAGCTAAGGTAAAGCAGGGAAAAGCCAAGTCACCTTGCCAGTCAAATTTTGGTTCTTCGATTAGTTCAATGATTTTATCAAGTTCAACCAGTCCATCTAATTCCAAAGAAATCTCCTCAGCATAAGTTTTCAATAACTCCATAACACGTCCTCCTTTTTTTGTGAAAATAAAAAAGCCCGTCTCTGTATATTTAAATACAGAGACGGGCTTTTCCCGCGGTACCACTCTTTTTGTCCATGAACATATGAACCATCTTAACATGATAACGGGATTTCCCGACAATGCCCTACTGATAAAGTTCAGGCCGTTTCTCAGAAGTGCGCTTCGTTGCAATCAATACCATCAGGCTCCCACTATCCCCGATTCGCTGTCGTATCTAATTACAAGTACTCTCTTCGTCGCAGAATTTACATATTTTTCAATCATCATATCTTAACTATTCACGTTAGTCAAATAAGTCTTACAAATTTAGAATACTTTACCTTTAATATTACATAATCGATGATTTAATAAGTAATTGCTCTTTTAGTCAACTACCTAAAGTTGGTTACCCCCTAAAAAAGAAAGTAACATTTCCCTGTCTTCTGTATAGCTTAAGTTAATTGACAGTACATCCCTAGGTGTTTCCAAGCTACTACTTTAATGGCATCGTCTGGATCGTTGTAAGATATTTCTCCGCCAATTGGGTTGTAAAGAATTTAAAATGCAGTTACAACAAGTGTGCTTCTTTTCATTCTTTATCTAAGAGAACCGTATAAAGCTATCAATAATAATTTTTCCGTCTTTTTTCTATTGCCTTCATTACTGTTAATCCAATAAGACCTGCAACAGCAATTCCGTATAAAATTGTTTTGTTTGTTTCTCCCCATGTTTCGACAGCAGATATAAGAATCAAAACCAACAATAGTATGTAAGGGAAATAGCTTTTCATCTTTCAGCTTCCTTTCTTATGTTCTTCAGATAACAGAACATATTTGTTCGCAAAATAAAAGGAGTTGAAAAAAATTCAAAGATCTTCAAATTACTTTTCTATGCGGTGTTGTATGAAAATGCCCAAGTTCTTTCTGTAAAGTGTTTGAAGCAAGAAACAATAAGATAGGCGGCAACAATGTGAAAAGCGAAAGTACACCGGCTAAAGTTAAGAAAATGACCGCTATCATCGGATTTACATAAGTAGTAATCAGACCCATCAAACTGAAGAGGATGGAGAATATTATCAAATAAAAAGGATACATAAGAATATCTTTTGCAAAAAGGATAAGGTCGGTTGCAAATTCATCCGCGGTAATAGTGGTATCTCCTCTACTCCTATCCAATTGAACTTTAGGATCGTGTTCAAATACTTCAATTAACATACCATGGAGCAATTGATTTTTTTCGAGGGAGTTTAAGAAAATCTCAGATCCGCTTAAAAAAACAATCATTAACAAAATTGATAATGAAGCTAATTTCCGGACTGTTTGTAAGCGTTTTGTTTCGATATCTATCCCTCCTGCCTTTTGATCACTTAAGAATAGTGTAACTGGGTTATCCAGTTACATAATCGGCCTCAGGGTGGCTTAAAACTAAGACTTTAGATGTACGAAGAAACCAAATTAATTTATAGTAAAAACTCAAACTTAAACACGATACAAAGAGATCTTTACACTGCTTCATTAAAATTCTTTTTTTCATGCTACATTTTAAAGCCTCTAATAATTTATTTATTATCATTTACCATTTCCATGCTGATCTTTTTGTTTCCAAGCTTCCACCCTACTGGTACGAATATAAGCAAACCCATTATCCACATGACTGCTGCCACGTATACTATCAAGGCAAAGTCAATTGCGAATCGGCCAGGATCGATCAGTAAAATGATCAAAGTAAATATCAGTCCATAAAGCATTCCCAAAAAAATGCCTGTCAAAAGATAAAAGGATATTTGCGTGACAACTATCTTCATAATTCCCGATGGTTTTACGCCTAGCGACCTCAGTACTGCAAACTCTTTCCTTTTAGCCATTATGTTATTAAGCAGCGTGTTAAAGACACCTGCTATAACCGAAACCACAAGTACAATCAGTACTAAAATGAAGATTGCCCAGCGCTGTAGAAACATTGAAGAAAATTCATCTAATGATTCGGCACGTGTATGAACTGTGAGTTCTGGATATATACTTGTCAAAATTTCGAGAGAAGCTGCAGCCTCTGATTCATCAAGTAAGTCTACATATAGTTTATCAAAATTAGTGACAGAATCATTTAAAGCATACGCCTGCCAGTCAAAAAGAACTTCTCCTTCGGTGACCGCTTCTGAAATGTCACTTACCACCATTGTAGTCACATATTCAGCTTGTTGCTTTTCTTCTGAGTAAAAACCGATATCCAAAGAGTCCCCGACATCCAAATTGTTTTGTTTAGAAAATGCTGGAGATACAATCGCTGCTGTTGCTAAATCATCCATCGTTAAATTCGGCAAGATTTTTAAGCTTTCCAACGCTTTTAAGTCTCCCAATGTATAGTCAAATGAAACAGTTCTTCCATCAGCGAACAGTTCTCCTCCACCGAATGTACTGACGGAAGCTACTCGAGCATTCGGCACTTGAATACGCACTTCTTCGGACAACTCTGCTGGATCAATTTCATTTTGATGGATTCGGCTAGTGATGATTACCGAAGTGGGGAATTGCTCATTGATATAGTCAGTCGTATTGTGCTTGATGGTGTTTAGCATGACCGAACCGAATATCGTGATAACCATGACCACGCTTATTGACAAGATGACAAAACTATTCTTTTTTACTTGCGGTTTTAAAACTTGAAGTGCAAGTAAGGTATTGCTTGAGAGAAATTTTCTAAATTTGTGTTCGATCGTATTTAAGATAGTAGAGACCCAAATTGGCAGTGCTGCAAAAAAACTGGATAACAGTAAGAAACCACTGATTAAAATCAATAGCGCTCTCGCATTATCATCGGCTGCCAGAATGAGGCCAAACAGCAGCGACACAATGGATGAAATCCATAAAACTTTTATTATTATTTTACGCATTCCACTATCTCTAAAATCGAGTTCTTCATTTTCCTGTAATATGTTCAATGGCAAAATATTTGATGATTTCAGGACCGGAATATACAGGAATAGTTGAATCACCAGACTCGACACGATTAGCACCGGTATCGCCACTTCCCATACGAATGGCATTTCAGTTAGAGAAACTGAAAACAAGTGTCCAAGTCTTGGCTGCAGGAATTGATCAGTCAAATACGAAATCGCTAACCCTAACAGAGCGCCTGCAGCAGTAATCATTGAGCTTTGAATCCGGATGATTTTTGACAATTGGGTTGTTTTCGCTCCAAGTGCACGCATTATTGCGAATTGGTTTTTATTCTTATAAATAAACAAGTCGAAATTGGAAATAACCATAACAGAAGTGATGATCAATGTTAAACCTGAAAGAACGACAATAAATAATGTGAGTGAATCGATGTTATTTTTCGCCGCTTCGTCCTGTTCGATAATATCCACACGCACGTTCGGCTGTGTTTTTTTGATTTCATTAGCCATTGCAATTAAATCTGTTTGGTCCTTGGCTTTCACCATTAAAGCAGTTGTTTCATTTTGGAGAAAGGATTGTTCTGTGTCTTTAAGCAAATTGGCTCTCTCCAATGAAAAAATGACCATATCTGGAGCGATTCCTGTTCCTTGTGCATTAGTTAGTATTTCTGCGATTTCAAACGAGTCTTGTTCAATCTCGATTTGTTCACCTATTGAAAGATTCAAGGAATTTGCCAAATTCTCTGTAAGGATAACTGTATCTTCCGTCAAATCTGCCGTTGTTTTATACCGGCTTTTCGCAATCGGATCGTTCTCAATACCCAGGGCATATACCTCACCACCCAGTGGTGTTACATATGCTTGTGTTGCCAGCACTTCCGAAACGCTGACAGTTGAAACATGTTTCGAAATAGATTGATAAAGTGCCATCTCGTTTTCCACCGGGTTTTGATTGCTGTAAACAAAGGCTATATCCAAATCACCGTACATTTCTCTCAAGTCATCTTTAAGTGTTTGTTTTGCATTGACAGCAAAAAGAGACATCGTCAATACTAGGGAAACGGCAATTGCGATGCTGGCTATTGATGTAAAGACTAAAAACTTATTTTCTCTGAATAAACGGAACGCCAACTGGTTGAGTGATTTCAACTCATTATCCCTTTTAATATATGCTGGGTGATTTTCATAATTTGCTCAAGATTATTGTTGCCACTATTTTTATGTTCATTAACAATTTCACCGTCATGAAAAAATAAGACCCGGTCTGCATAAGCAGCCACTTTCGGGTCATGCGTTACTACAAGTATGCTTTGGTCAAGTAAACCTTTCATAGAAGTCAATACATTCATGATTTCCTCAGATGTATTAGCATCCAAATTGCCAGTCAGTTCGTCAGCTAAAAGAATGGGCGGCTGACTAATAAGCGCTCTTCCAATGGCGACACGCTGTTGCTGCCCACCCGATAATTGAACCGGGCGATGCTTCTTCCAATTACTCAATCCCATACGATCGATCATGTCATTTGTTTTTAAATCAGTAGACTCTTTCGGTTCACCGCTTAATAGTAATGGCAACGAAATATTTTCTTCCACCGTTAAATCCTTCAATAAGTTATAGGCCTGAAAAATAAACCCAATATTTTCTCTGCGGTAATCGGTAGCTTTTGGCTCCACAAACAAATCTTCTGAATCTACGCCATTTAATCGTATGGTGCCGCTGGTAGGCTCATCTAAAGCTCCCAACACATTCAATAAAGTGCTTTTTCCAGAACCGCTTGTTCCCATTATGGCGACGAATTCTCCGCTATATAAATCAAATGAAATATTTTTAAGTGCCTTTACTTCGAATCCTTTGCCTATATAGGTTTTAAATAAGTTCCTTACTTCTAATATTTTTGTCATTAAATTACTAGCCTCGCTCGCTGTATAATGTATTCGTTGGTTCTATTTAATTCAACTATTTTTACACCTTACTTATTTTTGGTTTTATCCCATATAAATACAGTACCATATAAAAATCCATTATGCTTCCAGTTGGATGAATTTGTTAATTCCAGCCTTTTTCTTATTAAAAAAAGAAGAAACTCATAGTGAGTTTCTTCTCTACTCTATAACGTTGTTATTTCAACCAACCATCCAAAAACTCGCTTTGATCCCCGTCAAAATATCCTTCGAAAAACTCTTTAAATTCTACCGTGTCTACTTGTTTGAATTGAAAATTAGCGTAATAGGCAGAAAGGAATTCCAAAGCAGCTTTATTTCCTCCATTGTCGTCAAAAAACTCTTTCAGCAATACCGGGACTTTTCCATAAATTGTGGAGTAATACGTTTCTTCTTCAAATTCATCGAGCGGCAGGTTCACATATGTTTCAGGCGGATAATACTCTGCAGCCATTGTGGCACTCCAAAACCCATATTCGTCGTCATCATAGCGCTCACTGAGAAACAATGAACTGCTGAATTCCGTCAATCCTTCATCCAACCAGGCCTCGTTGTATGGATCATTTGTTACGATAAAATAAAACCATTGATGGGCAATTTCGTGGACGAGCACGGATTCCTGAGATTCTTCATCGGCTGCCACTTCAATAATATTCGGGTATTCCATATAGCCGTCATTTGAAATGATATCCAGCTCAGCAAAAGGGTTATCACCAATATTATCTTCAAAATACACAAAGGCATCGACCGCTAATTCGGAAGTCTCTTCAAGCATATTCGCTGAACGTGGGGTGAACACCCGAAGCTCGGTCTCATTGGCTTGTACGCTTTCAACTTCCCATTCTTCCGGATCCATGATCGCCATATAAAAATCCTTGATGTTTTCTCCTGTCACCGTGCCGGTCGATGCTGCTTCAATCGAGCCATCTTCTCCTGAACTCGCCACTAAATAGTCTTTTGACAATTCATAGCTCACAGTAAAATCACCGTAGTCGGTATCATAGGACTCACCTTTCGAGTCGTAATCTTTGATATCCCACCCATCATCGTAAAAGCCGAGCATCGGATACCAATGTGCCAAATAATAATTGTCCTCTACCTGCGACAAGCGCATGCCATTTTCTGGTAAAATCATCGAATATTCTACAGTTACATTTGCCGCAGACTTCGGTGCCAATTTAGCATTCAACTCGACAAGCAACTCATTATTATCCAGTTCGTATGCAGCTTCTTCTCCATCTACTGTTATCGAAGAAATATCAATTACCAAATCTTCATCCTCATACAAGGGCGTCTCCTCAGAATTCATGGCGTTCGGAACCAAATAAAAACCGATATCGGACCAGGAGTCCGGTGAATCATTTGTTACATTAACAGAAGAAGAGACCTCAAAATCTCCTTGTTCTCCCTTTTTAAGTTTGATATTATAAATTGCATTTGTCCTATCAGGCTCATTGCCCAACGGTTGAGGACTAGCGTCCGTATTGAATACGGTTGCCTTTAAAACAAAAAAAGCAATAATGCCAATGGCAATAGCGACTCCTATTGCCCATAATTTAAACTTCATTGTGCATCTCCCGCCCCATAGTTTTTTATCTTCCAATCCAAGTATTTTCGGATGTTTAAAGCCAGATAATACCGATGAATGATGTCATCTTTTCCTACTGCCAACTTATACTAAATATACTTCAATAAGCTACCATCGAAAAGTTAAAGTTTCTGCTATCCCACCTAAATTTTTTAAAATAATGGAAGTACTTGAATACGGTAATTAACTTTCCAGAAGTCTTATAAAAATTATGCATAAAAAAGAAGCAGGACTTCCTGCTCCTTTTCATTTTGTTAAACAGTTATTGGCCAGTGATTTGATATTTTTGAAAAAACTTTAAATTAACTACTTTACAGATACTTGTTATCTTTAATTAAAACAAAAAAATAGTTTTGCTTTCTATGCATCAGTTTTTTCTGCAATTAAGACATACAAAGATTCAGAAGGAAAGAACTTTTCTGTCAACCGCAGTCCTGCATCCGCTATTTCCTGTTCCATGCCGCTCAATGAAATTCTTGGAGCTTTATGTGCTGAATGCTCTTGGGGTTCTATCTCAACGACAACTAAGCAGCCGTTTTGTTTAAGAACTTTATGGATTCCGTTTAATACTTCAGTCAAAGGACTGATTTCATGTAAAACAAGGGAGGCGATTACGATATCGATAGATGCGTTGGCTACTGGAAGTGCTGCACTTCCTCCTTGGATTGCAACAATATTGGCAAGTTGTTCAGCGGCTGCTTTTTGACTGATGATTTTCAACATGCTTGGATCAATATCGAGTGCAAAGACTGTACCATCCACACGCTTTGCTGCAGGTATTGTCATGTAGCCTGTGCCAGCTCCAAAATCTAAAATATTGTCGGTTTTCTTTAATGGAATTCTGCTTAACAGCTGTTCCGGAGAAAATTCCGCTCTTCTTTCTGTACTTTCCAGGTAATTTATTTTTCCATGTTGATGAGCAGATCCATGAGACTTGTTATGTTCATTTGGCATTTGCATTTCTCCTCTTCTACTTTCAAGTCATTACTCCTATACAGCCATATCCCGGTCCTGTTACAACTAACTTGCCGTTATGAACCTTTCCTCCAGCAATTCTCCATTTACGGAAATAGCGGCCATGCTTCCTTCTGCAGCAGCGATGATTAACTGCGATGGGCCTCCAATGATTGTATCTCCACAGGCAAAAACCCCTTCGATATTTGTTCGTTGAAAACGATCAGCATTTATCCCTCCGCGCTCATTTACGCTGCATCCGAGTGACGAACCAATAGAAGTAGCCTGTACCCATTCTGCTGCAACAAATCCCCCTGTGCGTGAAATAATCTCACCGCCGTGAAATTCGATTCCCTTTAAGCTTCCATTTTCTCCAATGAGTGAACGAATTTTTTTGTCATTGATTTTGATGCCGTTTTTCTCCAAGCTTTCTTTTTCACTATTTGAAAGAACTTGTTTTCCGTTCGTACATACAATCAAATCACTCGTCCAGTTAGAAGCCACTTTCGCCATGTGATAAGCTCCTTGTATTTCTGCAATGACCGCTAATGGACGATCTCTGAGCTCCCAACCGTCGCAAAAAGGACAGCTAAACAAACTTTTTCCATAAAACTCCTCCAAGTGAGGGATCTCCGGCAAAATTTCCTTGAAACCGGTTGCTAAGATTATTTTTTTTGCCTTATAGATGTCTCCATTTTCTGTCTCAATGCGGAAAAGCTGTTGTTCTTTGCTTACATGATTCACTCGCTGTCTTTCAATACTGAGATCGGGATAGCTCTTTAACTCTTGCTGAGCTATTCGCTTCAGTTCCTGCGGATTGATACCATCTCGCGTTATGAATCCATGGGCTTCTGAAGTTACAGCATTCCGTGGTTTATTGTCATCGAACAAGACGGTTTTTCTTCTTGCCCTTCCGAGAACCAGTGAAGCATTCAAGCCCGCTGGACCTCCACCAATTACTGCACAATCCAGTATCATCTGATCATCTTCCTTCTATAAGTTTTAGTTGCTGTTTGCTTTCTGCTGTTTCTGTTCCTCCATCTTTTTTACAATATCTACAAGCAATCTGTTTTTTAGCTCCGCCTTCATATTTTCTTCAGATTGACGCATAACTTCTTCAATCAGGCAGCCTTCATTATGATGGATAGAGCAATTGAACAAATTGCTTTCTCCTTCTATGGCGATAATGACATCAAGAAAAGAAATCTCATTTGGAGATTTGGAGATTTTGTAGCCGCCTTTTGCACCCGGTGTCGATTCGATTAGCCCAGCTTTCGTCAGCTTGGTTAAAATTTTGGACAAGTAAGTGGGTGAAAGCTTCTGAATTTCCGCCAGCTCTTGAACGCCAATTGTACTGCTTTTTGGCAGCCAGATTAAATACACCATCGTGTGCAAAGCATAATTCGTCGCGTTTGAATATTTCATAACAACCTCCTTTTTATTAAAAGACATTACAGACTCTTATTGTCTTTAATTAAATTAAAGATAGCATGTACCGTATATGTCGTCAAGCTGAAGATCCTATATGTATATTTAATTCTGCTAGACTAACATGAAAAGTATATATAAATTGTTCACTTGTCCGGAAAAGAAAGATAGAACTCTTCTTCAGATAATACCAAATAAAAGACACTATGCCTGCAAGCATAGTGTCTCTTTATTAATTATGTATGGTCACTTTGCTTTTTGGCATTAACTCAACTTTCACTAAAATATGTATGCCGAAGACTGCCGGCATTTAAAACCAAAATGTGTAGATATAATACAACAAACCTGTAGTTGTAATGCCCGAGCCAAGAGTCACTAAATATATTTTTCCTGATAGAAGTTTCCGTTCATAAAAAGCTTTTACTACTATCAACAAGAATAAAACGCTAAAACATAGCCACTTTAAATAGTATATCGCTACGAAAATATTAGCTGACAATGTTCCTAAGAACATTACCAGAACAAATGCCGTTTGAGCAGTAAGAAGTGGCAATGCGCATACAACGAGAAACAACCGTAAATACTTAGCCCAAAAACTGATAAGCCCTTCAGCTGTACCTGATCTAAATCTTTGGCCCGTTTTTTTCCTTATGAACCATTCACATGTCATCAACAGTAGAATTGCAGCATATACAATCACAAGTCCTCTTATTTCGGGACTTCCAAAAAGCCATTCTATTTTATCTCTATCCAAGAAAGAATTCATTTATCAAGTTCCTCCCATCCGTTTGGTATTCATCTGCCACTTTATTCTCATTATAGGTGAAGGATTGTTAGAGATGTTAAAAATGGAATTAGTTTTACATTTGAAAAAAGCTATATCGTGGTTGGGCTCATTTTTGATTTCGCTTTTTTCACAATAAAAAAACACAGATTCCTTTGTATAGAAATCTGTGTTTCATTTATTAATTATGCACCACGTGGCGCTTTTGGCGGTTGGCACACATCACATTTACGCTGGTTTTTCGTATTAAATTTTGTAAACGTTTTTTCGAAGTTATTGCCGCAGGCACATTTAAACAGCAGCTTTTGAGAAAAGCCATGATATTCCGTCGACAATAATTTGCTGTCTGAGTTTTTCTCGACAAATGCTTTGATTTCAGTAAAGGTCCATCGTTTATTCATTTCTTACACCTCCATATTCTATCGGTCAGCGGAGGCTTTTTGGCATCCGTTCCATCAAGAGCACAATCCTTAACTGCCCTAAGTTCCTCATTATAGCATGGACAAGGTCATATTCAGTATGATAATTGCTTGTTCTCTTAATTTACATATCTGAAAGTATGAAGATATTTTCAGCCAATTATTTTTAACGCAACTACCCGCATTTAGCCCCACCACATCACTGTCACAAAAAAAGCCCATGCAGAGGAACTTGGTGCAACGATGCCTAAAATCATCAGGCAGATCCCCTGATTTTCCGAAGTGATTGTCTGCTTTTTAAAAAAGAAATAAAGCAAAACACCAGTTACCACGTACAGTAAAACCCCGAGAATCGTTAGTCCGGTCAAATAATAAACTGGTGCGATCGGCGCGATATTCTCACTCAAAAAGTAAGCCAGTCCTTGCCCAAAAATACATATAATCGTTGCCATCAAAAAGCAGCCAATCATCCAAATAGAAATCTTCCTCATTCATTTATCTCCTATTCCCTATCGTAATCTACTTTTTCTCATTTAAGTTTGTTCAACATTTTATATATTTTCCATTCCAACTGAAGCTTTCAAACAGCAGGTATTTCCCATTGTCTACCGAACTAGTTATAGACCTGGTAATCTTATAAATCTAATGATTTTCGGAAGAGGTTTAGTTAATAATGCAGTATGTACAGTACAATCCCAAAACTGAAGGACCCGTCATTGTTGCTATACCTGCTCTTGGCGAGCGCAAAGAAATTTTTGAGGCGTTGGCTATCAACTTACATGAATTCCGCCTTATTGCTATCGACTTGCCCGGGCATGGACAGTATTCTTCTGAAGATTTATCAATCGCCAATTATCTAACCGAAATAAATAAGCTTCTCAATCAATTATCCATCTCAACAGCACATTTCGTAGGGAACTCAATCGGTGCCTGGATCATTCAGGCCTATTCTCATCTTTTCCCTAAATCAGTACTGTCTCTAAGCTTGATGGACGGAGGCTATTATTTTCCAGGCGATTACAAAGAATCTGAAGAAGAAATCGAACTTCCAATCGTCGAACAAATCGAAGATTTACATGCGGCCATCAAAGAGCAGGTAAATTCGATGGATAAGCTGAGTTTCAGCAACAAAAAGCGGATTGAAAACTATTTTCTGCAAAATTTTCTCCTCAAAGATGGTGTTTATATGCATCACAGCAGCGAGCTTGCTGTAAACTCACTTTCCAAAGCTATAGTGGAGACCAATTATTGTCTGCAGCATTCCAAGGAATTCGCTGTTTTATTGCTGCTGGCTGATCAGGAAAAAGAGGAGTTGGAAAAAGAGAAAGTAAACCGTTTCACCCTGACGAATGAAAACACAACAGTCAAACGGATTCCTGACAGTTACCATCTCTTGCCCATTACTAATCCAACCGCCAGTTCAGAACACATAAAGAACTTTATGATGTCATTGAATCAGTAAAGTAGGGGTGCCAAAATACAAAGCCAGAAAACCAACTGGAGGTATAATAGTGATACTAATCTTAGCCGTATATATTGCTCTTTTAAGTTTTGCTGTCAAAAGTTTTGCTGGACAGAAGCGGCATCGGTGGATCAATGCCGGCTATTTCACAGCATTTCTGCTCCCTTTTCTAATCTACTTTGTTTTTATGGGAATCATTGCGCCTATAGTGCAGGCAGGTATCGGAGTTAGTTTCTTCGGTTTTGTATTTGCAGGTGCCACACTGATTACCGGATTCGTCTTTTTGTATATTGGCTACTCCTCGCAAACCGTAGAGGACGATTGATATTTCATTGAAAAGAGAGGTTTTGTTGTATTTAAATAGAGAGAGGATCCTATATAATGAATCCTCTATATTTTACTGCTTTTTAACAACGGACATACTTGCGTTTAAAACCCAATCTCCCTTTATCCATTTGTTTTTGAATGCTTTCATAGGCATTCAAAAAACTGCTTTTTTTGCCTTCCTTCTTCATTTCCACCACACCAACCTCTTTGGCCGTCGCAATGGCCTTTTCATTTAATGGCCTATACGAAATTGCCACGGTATACAAAAAATTATTCATAGCGGATTTTGCTCGTTCCGGTGAATCTTGAATTGTTTCTTTTACAAGATCCAACATAGAGGAAATTTTACTTTCAGAAAACTCCGGATCCGGCCTGTTTCCTAAAAGCCAGCAATAACAACTCCAGCCCGCGGACATCTTCAGTTCTTCGCCGCTTGCAATCCACTTGTCAGCTACCTCCTGCGCTATGTCTGATTCAGACAGAGTTACCGCAACCACATGGTCGGCAAGCATATAAAAATATGCACCTTCCATCCAGCGTTCGAAATCCGACGCGCTCATCGCTTTCGGATCAGCTATTATACCTGCAAAATACATGGCATCATAATTCCCAGTTGCATACAGCTCTTCAGCCAACTCCTGATTGATTTTTATTTTCTTTGCCATCGGCTTCATCGCACCTGTAGCCGTGCCAAAAAGCGGTTCATGTGCTCCATTGGATAAATAGATTTTTTTCATCCGTTCCTTGCCCAAAGCCTCCAGCTCTTGCATGACCGTTTCAATATCCATTATTTCATCATCCTTTCTTAAAGAAGTTGTCTCAGTTACTCATTACTACTTCTCCATGTTGCCTCTTTCGTTTTATCATTTTTTTCTAAGCACATTGCTTCTGAAAGAATTTCTTGATAAATTCCATTCCAATCATGATGATAATTTGCCGCTTCATTGATTGGTATCATCATTCTTTGCACCGATTCATGCTCTGCTTTGAAGGCATTCAGTTTTTCAATATCCATCCTGTAAAATACTTGATAACCGATTTTGGGATATTTGCCATTCATGTCCCATAGTTGATTTTCAGAATGATCGACAACTAGACTCCCTATCAATTGACAGCTGCCCGAAACATATCCCTCTTCCATTGCTTCTCTTTGTATGCATTCTTCAGGCGTTTCCCCATTTTCAATATGCCCTCCAGGAAAATCCCAACCTCGATGTCTTAAATTAACCAATAGCAATTGATTTTCACAAAAACAAAAGCCATGCACACTAGTTATTAAATTAACGGCTGGAAGTGACTTATTAGAATCCCACGTTAACTTGACAGTCGCTTCTCCCCATTTTACGTATGATGTAGTCATCTTTTGAACTCCTTATTTTGAGAGGAATTATTCTGGTTATTGTTCACTTTACAATTTCCGCGCTATCAGCAAAAACCGTTTTGAATTTGTACAAATGCCTTTGGCTGTTTGGTTGGCTGCAATAAACTTTTTCAACAAGGCAAAGTCTTCTTTCTCACAACCAAAATTAGGTATGATCTGCGTATGCTGAAGCAAAAACAAAATATCTTCGGTTCTTTGATAATACTCCTTAACGTTGTCATCGTAAGCTTGTACATGAGCAAATCCAGCTTTTTTTAATTCTTTTATGTATATTTCTTTTAAGGCGCCATCATTCTCACCAACAGATTGGCCACGTCCAAATGCATTTTTAATGTTTAGTTTATCGTCTTCGCTTACTTGCTGAGTTATAAATATGCCGTCACTTTTTAAAACTTTAGCCACTTCTACAGAATTGAAAGGAGCATGGCGACTGATGACTATATCAAAAAAACCTTCTGGAAACTGTAAATTCTCAGCAGACATTTCAATAAAACGCACATTTCTTTGAACCGATTTTTTAAGATTTTGTTGTCCTGATTCCACCATACTGCTTGATGAATCGATTCCGACTGCAAGAAGTATAGAAGGGGAAATCGTCAGAAGCCCCTCTCCTCCGCCAGTACCAATGTCCAACAACATATCGGTTTTGTTGCTTCTTTTCTTCACTTCTTCGCCGAAATCCCAAGCTGGTTCACCAAGAGAAACTTGTACTTGGCTAAAATCCCAACCATTCACCTTACCAACAGTCTCATAGAAGTTCTTATATTCCAATTCATTCACTAGTGCTCCTCCATTCATATGGATAAACCTTAATTTATTTCTTTAAAAACAATGACCTTAAAGAAATCAGCATATATTCACATCTTTAATTAATACCTGTTTTCAGCTTAGGAACTAATGACTTCAAATAATGGCTAGATCCTTCTTTAAAACTTTGTTAATTACACTCAGTATATTCAATCAAATAGTTTCTGTATATTCAGGTTCTATTTTAATCTTATTCGAACATGCAGTTTCAATTTTTCAAATTACATAAACCCGTAAACTCTGGACTACAAACGAAATTTTCACTTTCTAAAATTTTCCTAACCCAAATGTAGAATCGATGATTATTAATTGAAAGTTCCTAGTACAATTGAACTGTGATTCTTAAAATTTGAACGCAAGATGGAAATTCATCCATTTTTTTACACAGTTCGGTTCAATCCTGATAAATTTAGCTTTAGATTCTGTTAATTCATTTAGAGAAAATTTAAGACACAAGGGAGAATGGTGAGTTTGAAAGTTATAAAGGGGAAATACAGCGATGCAAAAGTGTTTACAAACAATATTGACGAAATGACGATATCACAGATCGAAGAGTTCTTAAATGAAGAATTGACTAAACAGGCACATGTTCGCATCATGCCAGACTGCCACGCCGGAAAAGGTGCGGTTATTGGCACGACTATGAGGGTGATTGACCGCGTTGTGCCAAATTTGGTCGGAGTTGATATTGGCTGTGGAATGCTTTGTGTGGAAGTTCAAAAGCAGGATATCGATTTTGCAAAGTTGGATACGGCTGTTCGTGCATTAGTTCCTTCTGGTCAATCTATTCGAACGACTGCGCATGAATTCGCGAAAAATATAAAGTTAGAGAATGTACTTTCCAATTTTTCAAAAGATACAGCCGTCCTTTCCCTCGGTACGCTTGGAGGAGGCAACCATTTTATAGAAATGAATAGAACCGAAGATGGGCGATTGTTTTTGGTCATCCATAGCGGAAGCCGTCATCTCGGAGCTAAAGTAGCAAATTACCACCAAAAGAAAGCTATTGAGAGCTTATCCACTGATAAAGAAGAACTGGATAAACTAATTGCTCATTTGAAGAAAGAAGGACGGCATAAAGAAATACAGGACGCGATAAAGTCTTTTAAATCCACACAGCCGATTGTTCCACATGATCTTGCCTATCTAACTGGCTCTCTTATGGAAAATTATTTCAACGACTTGCAAATCGCTCAAGATTACGCCAAATGGAATCGTGCTGCCATGGTTCAAGTTCTCCTTGAAGCAATGGCTTTTAAGGAAGTTGGCCGGATCGATACCGTCCATAATTATATTGATCTGGAATATATGATTTTGCGAAAAGGCGCAATATCGGCCAGAAAAGACGAAATGGTGCTGATTCCCATTAATATGCGCGATGGTTCCCTACTTGCCAAAGGCAAGGGCAACGACGATTGGAATCAATCTGGTCCACACGGAGCTGGCCGTATTCTTTCCAGAACAAAAGCCAAACAGCTCCTGCAACTGAATGATTTTACAGATACCATGAGAGATGTCTATACCACAAGCGTTACTCAGGACACAATCGATGAATCACCTTTCGCTTATAAAACGATGCAGGAAATTATAGATAACACGAAAGACACTATCGATATTCAATCCGTATTAAAACCTATTTATAATTTTAAGGCAGCTGAATTTCAACATTGGATGAGAAAATAATGAGGGGGCGGCTGATTTTGCCGCTTTTTTTATTTTTTAAAAATCTTTATTACCTAACGGTTGCTGATCTTCTTTATATCATATAGGGTTAAAAGTAGAGGTATTTCGAAGATTGAATTACGCATTGTATATCTAGATTTGTATACAATTGTAATGCTTTACTAGTTGTATGAAAACGTAATTCTAAGCTATACACGCTCAACATATGCACCTTCAAATGGCCTTAAAAGTCAAGAACTTAAGCATAAGTTCTTGTTGACATCCGTTAGGGAGGAGAAAAAGATGCAAGAAAAGAAGACAACATCCACCCACGATTCATTAAAGACCGTTTCATATAAACTGTTTCAAGTAATAAGCGATGAGCTGGATGTCAATACTGCTTACGTAACTCAGCGCGAACCTAAAGCTATGAGAGTTATTAGTTCATTCAATAAAGATCACTATATTATCCCAGAAGGATATGAAGTCGACTATGATGGTACTTACTGCCGGCTGATTCTCGAAAGCGAAAAAGAAGCAATGTATACAAATAATTTAGGCCGCTTCAATTTAACAAAAGATCTGGAAGTAACAGATCAACTCGAGGTTAAAGGATTTTTAGGAGTAACCCTTCGCGACTTTTATGGAAATGTCTTCGGCACCTTATGTGTAATGGATAAGGAAGAAAGAAATTTCACCGACGAGAACATTCATTTTTTAAAACAAATGGCTGAGGTCTTGTCATACATAATTCACTTGGACAATACCATCGCGGATATCGAATTGCTGAGTGTGCCAATCATTCCTATCAAAAAAGGTTTGGCTATTTTGTCTTTGCAAGGAAATATTAATGAAGAACGCTCGCAAAAAATTATGGAAGACACTTTGCATTATGCAGCTGAAAAGAGTATTCATTCTTTTATCATTGATTTATCACAGCTCGCCCTACTAGAAAACCGATTTCCGGATGTGTTAAAGAATCTAGTATTGGGACTGAGTATTATGGGAATACAAGTAATGATGACTGGACTTCCCCCATGGCTAGTAAAAATTCAGGAAGTTCGCAATCATTTATCAGACCTGCAGACAGAATACGTTACGGATATTGAATCAGCGCTGAACAAAATAGGATACAAATTACAAAAGTAAAGTTTCATTGTCCAATGAATGTGCATACTGATCTTTGCCTAAATGCCTTTTAAGCTGCATATTTTGTATAATCGGCCAATGAATTTTTATAAATATCGAAGGAAGAGAGTATGCTCTATTTAGGGCGTGTCCTCTTCCTTTTATATTAGCTCTTCATACGATTTTTCTTATAAACTATATAATTCAAGGTTACAAAATATAAATATCTTACAGTTTTACAGAAAAGATGCAAGATTATCTCACTAATGTTTGCTCGTAAAAAACACAGCCATCGTAATCATCCGTTGGCTGTGTTTAGGTACTACATAGAATCATATAGATTTTTATACTGGCAATGACTTGTTTTGTTTCTGTCCTGTGGACTATTTTCATATTAATAAGTGAATGAGAGTTGGCTGCTTATGCAAGAGACTCAACAGAATTCAAATCTTTAGTCGAGCTTCTGACAATGAGTTTTGGTTCATAAACTTTTGAACTCGCACTAAAACTATCCGTTTTTCTATTTTTCGATTCAATCAAATCCACAATCGCACTGGCAGCCAGTTCGCCCATCTCACTTTGCGGATGTACCACAGAAGTCAGCTTCACTTCTGATATTTCCGCCAATAATGAGTCGTCATGGCCAACAATTGAAATGTCTTCTGGAACCCGCAGACCCCTGATCCGGAGCAACTCCAATAACTGCATAGCCAGTTCATCATTGTAACAAACTAAACCAGTTATGGAATCACCGCTTGCGTCTAGAATTTTCTCCAATGAGGCAAGGGGTTTTGAATATTTTTCCTCTGTGTTATAAGTGATAATATGCGAAGGAACAATTGGAATTTTATTTTGCCGGTGGGCTTTCAAAAATCCTTTCATTCGTTTTACACCTTGGGTATCGTCTGTTTTAAAACAACCGATTATGTTTCTATGACCTAATTTAATCAAGTGATCGGTTTGGAGATACCCACTCTTCTCATCATCCATTACAATATTGATCGGCTCTAATTCATCATAGAACGCATTGATCATTATATAGGGAATGGAAAGCTGCTCTAAGTTTAAATAAAAAGAGATATTCGGATTTGAATACGCACTTTTTGTGGGCTCAACAATGACGCCATCAAACCCTTGGGAAAGAATTTTCTCCAATACAGCCCGTTCCATAATATGATCATTGTTTGTACTAAAGATGCTCACTTGATACCCTTCTTCACTGAGCTTTGTTTCTGCGCCTCTGATAATGGAAGGGAAAATATAATCTGATAAATAAGTCGTGACAATGGCAATTCTCTTCTGAGGACCATTATTTTGGTTTGTTTCAAACATGCTTCTATCTGCACAAAACGTTCCTGATCCCTGTTGGCGATAGAGCCAGCCCGTTGTAACCAGATCACCGACTGCCAACCTTACTGTATGTCGACTGACTCCGAACTCTTTCATCATTTCGCTTTCGGAACTTATTTTCTCATTTGTTTTGTAAACTCCATCTAAAATTTTGGCTTTAATAGCTTGTTTCACCATATTGTATTTGGTTGTCATAGTTCTTACCTCAATTCACTAGAGAATAAATGGAATCTGCAAACTTATTCGTATATGTTTAACATACCATATTCAATATATAAATTACATTTATCCACTTCTACTATTCATTCTAGCCACTTGTTCTATCCTCTTCCAGCTGTTGTTCCAGGTTTAACGCCAGATTTAAGTTTCAACGCTTCTTGTTCATTCGTTCCAGAAGGTTTTATCGTATTCTTATTTTCACTTAACGTAATGAATACGCGTTGGAAAACAATGAATGCCAGCAATAAAACACCTACTGCGATTTTCGTCCACCACGAACTAAGGGTCCCTTCAAACACAATAATTGTCTGGATGATCCCTAAAATAAGAACCCCGAACACACTGCCTGCCACATAGCCCATTCCACCTGTCAGCAAAGTACCGCCAATTACAACTGCCGCAATGACATCCAGTTCCAGCCCATTGGCATGCAGGGCATAACCAGACAGCATATAAAACGTAAAGACCAATCCTGCAAGAGATGCACAAAAACCGCTTAATGTGTAAATTAAAATTTTCGTCCGTCCTACCGGCAATCCCATCAAAACAGCCGATTGCTCGTTGCCGCCGATTGCGTAGATGTTTCGCCCGAATTTGGTTGACTTGGCAATAAAAATACCAAGAGCAACAACAATCAGAGAAATAATTACACTGATTGAGATAAATCCGTCAAGAATAGGAATTCTCGCACTCGCCATATAACTGAAGAATGGATTATTGATGGAAATTGTTTCAATGCTGACCAAGTATGCCAGCCCTCTTGCTAAAAACAGGCCTGCCAGCGTTACGATGAATGGCTGAAGATTAAAGAAATGTATAACACAACCCATAATAAATCCAAGCGTCGTTCCGACCAGTAAAGAAATAGGAATGACTGTTAAAGCTGAAAATTGGCCATCTTGTAAAAGAGACGCAGCTACCATACTGGTCAAAGCAATGACTGATCCGACTGACAGATCAATTCCACCTGATATAATAACAAATGTCATTCCTACTGCTGCGATGATTAAAAAAGCATTATTAACAAACAAATTCAAGAATACCTGAGTTGAAAAAAAGTTATCGTAGCGCAAAGCCCCAAAAGCAAACATTGTCAAAAATAAGATAAGAGTGACCATCACAGGCACGTGTTGAGATTTTAATTTTAATGATTTCACGGCTGAGCCACTCCCTCTTTTTTAGTCATTTTTTTGAATGTAAGCACTCGTGTGAATTTCTTTCTAAATTCCGGAGACTGGAGAAGACAAACGATCAATACGACAACCGCTTTGACAACCAGATTAACTTCTGGAGGTATGCCAATCGAATAAATCGTAGTAGTCAAAGATTGAATGATCAATGCGCCAATGACAGTGCCCATGAGGAAGAATCGCCCACCCATAAGTGTGGTTCCACCAATCACAACTGCTAATATCGCATCCAACTCGTAATAAAGCCCTGCGTTATTGCCATCTGCTGCTGCTACATTCGAACTTAAGATAAGGCCGCCGATGCCGGCACATAAACCTGAAAATACATAAACCATCAAAATAATATTTTTTGAATTGAGTCCTGCTAAACGGCTGGCTTCAGGATTCGCTCCAACCGATTCAATAAATAAACCGATTGCTGTTTTTCGGGTTAGCAGAACAGCCAGAATAAATACAGCTGCTGCTATGTAGATTGAAAAAGGCACCATAAACAAATATCCAGCCCCTATAAACGCGTACGGTTCATAGTAGATTGTCGTAATCTGACCATTTGTAATCAATTGAGCTATTCCGCGTCCAGCGATCATCAAGATTAAAGTTGCCACAATGGGCTGAACTCCGACACGGGAAACTAAAGCACCATTCCATAATCCTACCAATAGAGCCAAACCGATCGAAAGGGCAATAGCCAAAAATAACGGAGCCAGGCTATCGTCAGAAATTCCAGGTCGTCCGACGACGAATGCTGCCATAGCGCCAGACATGGCAACTATTGAACCCACCGACAAATCGATGCCTTTTGTTGCAATAACGAGTGTCATTCCAATTGAAATCAACAGCAGAGGAGTTACGCGATTTGCGATGTCCACAAGACTTCCGGTGAAATGGCCGCCTCTGACTTCGATCGAGAAAAAACTTGGGTCGAAAAACAAATTGATGCATAAGATGCTGACCAATACGATGATCGGCCAGAATAATTTGGATTTCATCATGTCACATCCCTCCGGCCATTTTCTTCATAATGCTTTGCTGTGTCACATTTGTATCGTTTTGAATTTCCGCGACTTTTTCATGATCTCTCATGACTACAATTTTTTGGCAGGTTCTGAGTATCTCTTCCAATTCTGCTGAAATAAAGACGATGGACATCCCTTCTTCACTTAACTTAAGCATCAATTTTTGAATTTCACCTTTAGCGCCAATGTCGATTCCTCGTGTCGGTTCATCCAGTATCAGCAACTCCGGATTCGTAATCAGCCACCTTGCCAAAAGTACTTTTTGCTGATTTCCACCACTTAGATTTTTGATCAACTGTTCAGGATTGGGCGGGTTGATATTCAGCAAGTCAATGTACGTTTTCACAATGACATTTTGCTTCTTCTTGGAAATGTAGTTAAACCAACCTTTTCTTGCCTGTATGGCCAGCATCATGTTTTCCCGAATCGTCAAATCCGCAATGATTCCTTCCTTTTTTCTGTTCTCAGAGCTGAAGGCTATTCCATTTGAAATGGCTTTTTGCGGAGATGAAAGCGCCACTTTGCGTCCTTTGAATGTGATTTTTCCACTATCTGCTTTGTCAGCACCAAATAACAGACGGGCCAGTTCAGTTCTTCCAGATCCCAATAAACCAGCGAGACCCACTATTTCGCCGCGGCGAATTTTCAAGTTAAAAGCTTGTATACTTCCTTTTTTAAAAACTTTTTCTGCCTCTAGCAATACGTCTCCATCGTCTTCTTTTTCTTCATTTTTTTGTGCAATCGACTCAAAATTATTGAGTTCTTTACCGATCATTTTAGAAACCAGTTCTAGCCTAGGAAGATCTGCCGTCATGTATTCCCCGATGCACTCCCCATTTCTTAAAACAGTAATGCGGTCTGATATCTCATAAACTTGATCAAGAAAGTGGCTAATAAAAATAAGTGCAAGTCCTTCATCTCTGAGTTTCTCCATTATGGCAAACAATTGCTTTACTTCGTTTGCATCCAAACTTGAAGTCGGTTCATCTAGAATAAGTACTTTCGCAGAAACATTCAGCGCACGGGCTATTGCCACCATTTGCTGGATTGCGACTGAAAAAGAAGACAATTGTTTTGAAACATCTATATTCAAATGCAGTCGTGCCAATACTTCCACTGCACGCTGATTCATTTCTTTCCAATCGATTTTCCCTCCTTTCATGATTTCACGACCGATAAAAATGTTTTCAACTACCGATAGATTGGAGCATAAGTTTACTTCTTGATACACTGTACTTATTCCCATTTCCTGAGCTTCCAATGGTGTGTCCACTTTAAACTCGCGTCCTTCGAGCTCGGTAATTCCTTCATCATATGGGTAGACTCCGGTTAAAACCTTCACTAAAGTGGATTTACCGGCGCCATTTTCGCCCATCAAAGCATGAACTTCCCCTGCATATAGTCTTAAATCAACATTTGACAAAGCTTTTACACCTGGAAACGTTTTTGTAATTCCCTTCATCTCTACTACCGGCTGTTTAGTTTCCATATTTCCACCCTCCCGTTTTATGGCTACAAATAAAACAGAGCCGCCTCAACCTCAGACACATTATGTTAGTTAGTGGCCAGATAACATAACATTGCTCTGAAATTGAAACAGCTCCATTCCTTAGTCTTTATTTATCAATATTTACGTTCCGGCAATAGCTCTTCCGCCTGATCCATTGTGTAAACGCCCTCTTCTACTGCAATGCGTTTTTCCACTTCTTCACCAGCCAAATGTGTCTCAATGATTTCAACAAGCTGCTCTCCGAACAACGGATTACATTCCACTGTCACATTCATTTTCCCATCAGCCATTGCTTCGAACGCCCCTTTGACACCATCGACACCGATAATGGTAATGTCTTCAGCAGGTGCTAAACCAAATTCTTCAATCGCCTGAATTGCTCCGATAGCCATGTCATCATTATGAGAGAATAAAACATCGATATCTTCTCCCTTATCTTTTAAGAATGCTTCCATAACTTCTTTCCCTTTAGATCTTGTAAAATCACCGGTTTGAGTTTTGATGATTTTAAATTTAGGGTGGTCAGCCAATACTTCTTCAAATCCTTCTTTGCGGTCGATTGCTGGAGCAGATCCGACCGTCCCTTGCAATTCCACGATATTTACATCGCCTTCTATATCTTTGTATTCTTCAACGAGCCAATTGCCAGCTTTACGTCCTTCTTCAACGAAATCCGATCCGATAAACGATGTCCAAAGTGAATCGTCTTGAATATCCACTGCACGGTCAGCCAAGAATACCGGAATGCCTGCAGTTTTAGCTTCCTGCAAAACCGTTTCAAAGCCCGTTTCCACTACTGGGGAAAATACGATTGCATCTACATCCTGTGCGATGAAATCGCGAATTGCTTTCAATTGGTTTTCTTGTTTTTGCTGAGCATCCGAAAACTTCAATTCATGCCCTGCATCTGTAATGGCACTTTTAACTGATTCTGTATTAGCTGTTCTCCATTCACTTTCAGCCCCCACTTGTGAAAACCCGATCGTCAGTTTGTCAGATCCACCTGAACCTGCGTTTGCCTCACTGGACCCTGTGGTTGTATCTGATCCACATCCCGTTAATAGCAGCATTACCGAAATAGCCAACAATAAGAATAATTTCGATTTGAACAAAGTTTTCATTTCATTTCCCCCTTTTTGTTTGTGTGTTGAGTTTTTATTTAAAATTTAATAAAATACTGGCTTGTAAATTCCGCCTGAAACAAATTTCTAGTTTTGCGAGTGGTAAAAACCATAATCTTCAAAGTTATATATGAGTAGCGAGATTTACCAACTCCTTTACTGAATATTTAGAATTTTCTAATTTGTACGTACGTTTATCATAAAGCAAGCGCTTACATATTGCAACAAAAAATTTAACAATGTTTTGTATTCTATTTTCTTTAAAATATTCGCCAGAAATACTGTTAATTAAGCTTTTTCAACAAATTTTAATTAAAAGTTATACGTATGTATAACTTTTACCATTTTAATAAAACAGGAGATATGTATGTATCAACCAGTAAAATGATCAGATTCTTCATCTACTAGAACACTAGTTAATGTGTAACTACTTCAAATATAATTGCTCTCCCTAAATCCTTATTTTTAGATTTATCCGAAAAAAAAAACGCACAAGAATGAACTTCTTGTACGCATTGCTTATTTAATAGTTAATAGATCTTAGGGCAGTGCCTGTTCCAGTTCACCACTTCTTGCACTTCCAAGTGGCGTTCCATATCCAGAACCTGTACCTGCAGCAGTGATGGCCTAAAGATATTTCTTATTAAGATTCCGTTATGCGAGAAGTGCCGTTTACCATTTTTATCTCTTTGCTCTGTTAAAGCTTAATGTTGATAATACTTATAAAAAATAAAACTGCCTAATTTAGGGAAGTTCTTGTTTAATAAATTTACTTGTTAAAATAGCACAATCATTAGTTGACTAAGATGATTTTATTTATTATGCAATTTGTTCTAGTCTACACTTTTGGCAAAGTGGATATTCGGATAGAAAAGAAGTCATTCTTTGCCTCATTTCTTCAAATGAACTGCCGTAAAAATACAAAGCTGTATTTTCTGGGCCTTCCCAATGGCTTTAAAAACACCCAGAACCATCGAGCCCTTTGTCAAATCTTTCAATCACACAATTTATATCACTGTTTTGATACACTTCTTCTGACAATTCTGTCCCGTTTAAATAAAGTGCTAAACCTTCAAGCGTTCCAACAGATTGTTCGAAACCATCCGCTCTCAGAAAAGAACCCCTTGGTACGCCAATTATATCGATAATTTGTAATAGTTTATTAACATTTTCTACATTATTGTCTTTAAGAAGTATTTCTATATCGGAAAACTCCATTTCACCTGTTGGCCGTAGCATGGTTCCACCACCGTCTGTGGTTCCACATTTACAAGACTCTAACACTTCTTGGAAAGGCTCCTCGGAAAGCTCACCACAATCCATAGGCAGTAACCGTGCATTAAGTTGCAATGTTAATGGAATTGTAAACAGATAACTAAGTAGAAAAAACTATATAGTTATCAAGCACTATACTTTTGTGTTATGCTTACCATCAATAAGCAGATGGATTCTTCCCGACTTTTCTTAGTCACTTTCCATAATAGGAAAGGAGATTCCGCATATGAAAAACAACGGCATTATGGTTTTTCTTGAAACGATGCATAGATACAATACGGTTAAAATCAACCAAGTCTTTACGGCCGAAGACGGCACCAGCCTGTCCATTCGTTGTTTAATCGGAACATACACATTCGAAATTACCAATTCCCAAACGCAAGAGGTTATTCAAAACGATTCAATTGAAGAAACAGCTAATTATATCGGGGAGTTTATCGCTTCTCATGATTTGACCCTAAACTCCTGAGTCTTCAGGAGTTTTTTTGATTAAAGACCCCTTGAAAAGGGTAAAATTTATATATCGACATCTCATAGCATATTGAGATGAAACCACTAAGTCACAAACAGAAAGAGCGCGATTAGGATGAAGTACGAACACATTAAGAATCTTTTGCAACTTTCGTGTGATTTCAACACTTCTTCCATCAGCCATTCTTTCACGGTTGGCGAGGGAGAGGTTCTACGGGTGAACTGTATAAAAGATACATTCATACTCGAAGTGATATCCAGTGCCACTCAACAGATCAACCATTATACGTCTGTCGATGAAGCAGCCAAGGCACTCTATGAAAAAATCCACGCGGATAAAGCCAACTGATGTCCTTGCAAAGCACCACGTTCTCGTAGATTACACTACGTGTCTTACTCTATTGCCGGTGCCTGCACACAAAAAGCCTTTCATTGCTAATAGGGCTTTTAAACGTAAGTTCCTCCACGATAAATGAGAATAATGAAGAGTAACGATATAGACCAGGCTAAGGGCAAAACCCCTTGTCTGGCTTTTTTAAATGTAACTTAATTAGTATAATGTTCCATCTAGTTTTTTCTTATCATAAGAAGCCTCATATTAACTCTTCAGGACTCCATACAGCTATTGCATTTCCTGGTACAGCAACAACTAACCATTCATTTGCTACATAGCCGTAACCGTCTCCAATTTGCCAGCATTCATAGTTTTCATCTTCTCCATTTACATATAACACTTTTCCGGATTCGAGCAATATACATAAATTTGGAGATTCGGACCCTAACCAAACGACTTTCACTTTTTCTCTTCTGTTTTCCAAAAACAGCTGAAACGATTCTTTATCGTCCAGTTCTTTCAAATTTTCTTTGGAAGCCATTTTCAATTGCTCCAGATTGGCAAATACGGCCACTTTTTTGTTTTCAATCAGAAGTCATATGATTCCCGGATCTTGGTCAGAATAATGAGCAAAATAGATGTAAATCATTCCTGGTCCTGAACCAAATCTAACTCCATCAATTTGACTTCCGATAAGCAGGCATTTTAATGCTTTCTCTGCAATTATTTATCTTCCCATTTCATGCTTTCATCGCCTTTATTTTCTTAGTTTTAAATGTAGCTTAGTTCATATTAAGTTACATCTCTATCCCTTTCATTTCTGCCTCTTCATCATGTGAATCGACAAAAACTTCAGGAAACAAAGAGATCATGTATCCAAAAGTCCATAAGAAGTCAGGACGGCTCCTGTATTTTCTCAGTCCAAAATCAGTTAATTCGCGCAGTAGGCTTCCGCATTCCTTGTAGTCCTTATCGGTTAAGTCGCCGTCTGGCAGGATTCCCCACTCCACTTGAATATACCAACAGAGCAAAATGAAAGCTAAATAAATCTGAGCAGAAAAGCGTTCGTAAAAGTACACTTAAACCACCACAAGAAGGAAGAAGCTAAATTTAATACTCCTCTCCTTCCTGTAATTTCTGAGATGTAACCTCTTTTATGAGTAATTATTTGGAAGTTGTGATTTGTGTTTTACTTAATTGAATTCACCCTCATGCTTCGCAGAGTTCAACAAAGGACTTTTCATAATTGCTTTGTTATATCCTAATTTAAAACCATTCCTCTCCATGTTTCTTGCTGAGGTGTTATTAGGTTTTGTAGTGACTGTCAAATACGTGCATCCTCTGGATTTTGCATATTTTATTCTTTCTTCAATCAGTAAATTCTGATATCCCATGCCTCTATGAGAATGGATCGTACTGGTGAGAAACAATTCTCCAAGCTGACCGTTCAGCATTAAAAAGCCACCTGCGACACTTTGGTCATTATCCTTTAATAAAAAAGCTTCGGTATCAGGGACATTAAAAAAACACCTTATCGATTCTATAGAATCTTCTGTTGCAGTATTATCTTCGGCAATACCTGATGCCACCGTTTTTGCCCATTCATACGCTTGATTTGTCGCTACTCTTATAATTGAAACTTCATCGCTCTTAAAACTGGTATCGGTTGGTGCCCACGCCTCTAAATCAAGTACCCAAACTGATAAAAAGTGATCAAGCGTATAGCCTTTTTCCTGAATTATTGTCAGAAATAGCGGATCACTATATGGAGTCACCTCAAAATGCACACGAGGACATGGCAATATATTCTTGTTAAGCACAAAGTTTTCTATAAGTTTAATGTCAGATGATGAAACTTCCTCTTTTAATCCAAAGCCTACACTAAAAAAGTATTTCTCCATGCTAAAAACATAACCTTTTCCATGCAGCGCCAAATAATCTCCAGTATATATGGGAGATATTTTTTTCCGATTAACAATATATTCTTTTGTTCCTTTTATTTTAATGTTTTCTATTTCTCTTGCTAAATCTATATTATTGAATAGTCTCATATTTAATTCCCCACCTACTTTTTTTGTATTGTATCACCTTAAGCTTAACTTGGATTTTAAAATAAAAGTATTTTTAGGAGGTTGGGAAATTTCGGGATACTTGGCGAACTAGTATCGAATTGTCGCGAGTGTCTTTTAAAGCTTTTTATATTGACGAGCGTTCGTAAAAGTACACTCTTACGAACAAAAAGAAAAAGAAGAGACCCTTATAGACCAGCCTCTTCTCTCCTGTTTAAATGTTTAGATTCGTTCGTTAAATAGGTATTTTACGAACATATAGAAATCAATTATTAAAAGAAGGCCCATACAATATGGCTTTGCCGCCGAAGAATTGCATGTCCTCCAATGGATTAAAAACAGCTGAAAGACATGCCTTTCTATGCCGTTAAGTATATCTGAAATGGCGGAAGTATTGTCCTCCTTCATAATCAGTTGGGGATAGTAACATCGAAACCACTTCTCTCTATGCAAATCTGTCTTATAAAGACAATGAGCAGATGTTGACCCATATGGAAGAAAATCGATTGAAGCAGTAAATACGGATACGCATTAGTGACTATGAAAAAGGACAAACAGCGCTTGAAAGCCATTTGTCCTTTTCCCACTAATTATTCATGCTTTTAATAATTTCAGCAGCAGTTTCTTCATCGGTAATCAAAACATTGATAAATTTTCCACGCATTGCTCCAATGATTGATTCTGCTTTATCTCTCGAATAAGCGACTCCAATGCTATAATTCAATTCCTTCAATTTTTCTAATTGAATAGAAATTGTACGTTCAGAAAGCTGAGATTCGATGAGTTCGCCATCTAAGGTATAAAAACGTGAACAAATATCACCGATTACATGATGGCTTTCCAGTAAATTCTGATCCGGCTCACCCAAGATTCCACTCCACACCATGTTAGAAGAACTTGTTTGTGAACCAATTCCGACAATCGCTACCGTCAGATTTTCCCATAGCTCTATAATCTTTTTCATGAAACTCGCTTCCAAAATTTCTCGTGTTGTTTCTTTTGATCTGTAAACTGCTGCCGCATCAATAAAATAAGATTTACCATTAAATATTTCCGCTAATTTGTAAACAATAGCGTTGACATGGTATTCAACGTTCATTTCCCCTGGTCCCCCTACAAGTGGAACACATTCAACATTTTTAGGAGTGATGTCCGTTAAACGAGAAACCATATTTCCTAAAGTAGTGCCCCATGCTAGACCGATTACATCTTTATCATGTACCACACGATTAAGAAGTTCAGAGCAAGCCTTTCCAATCAACCCTTCTATATCAACCCGTGTAAGGGCATTTTTAGAAGGAACAATGACAATTTCCTTCATACCGAAGTAGCTTCTTATTTTTTCTTCGATTTCAATCTGTTCATTCACCTTACTCTTTACTTCTATTTTTACAATGCCTTCGTTCTTGGCTTTCTTCAACATTCTTCCTATAGTAGTGCGATAGATACCTAATTCTTTTGAAATCTGCGCTTGTGTATAATCTTCCTCATAATAAAGTTTGGCAATTTTATATAGTAACCGTTCTTCTTCCCAAGTCAAGTTATCACTCCTTTGCACATATAAGCAGAATATGCACATATGTCGTGTAAGTGTTCTCATTTTATAGGGTGTATTGATAATTGTCAATTATTTGTCTGAAAATAAAAAATGCTTAAAAGAATATTAATAGTAGAATTGAATAGCTTCATACTTAAAAAAGTAAGTAAGTTATTAGATTTTCTATTAGAGTCAGATTACTTCAATTCATATATAATTCATTATGAAAAAATGGAGAGAAACCTAATGTTTAATCACTATTCTCTTTATAAATTACCATATGCAAATAAACAGCAGATTATTCCTTCCCTTTTATGTACTATGCTATCAGTAAAGGTTTCAGTAGCCTTCTAAAAGTATAACAACATTTCAAACTATGATAGCTGAAATTATAGCGCTAATCATAATTTTTCCGATAAAATCATTTCATCGTTTATTAATAAGAGAATGGTTTTTTTATCCTGATTGGAATGGTTTTTGGTGTAGTCCTGCCTCATTTCCTTATCGCAGCAATAATTATCATGATAAATTGCAGTTTTTTAATCCTCGCATTATTACTGCTCATAACAGCGGTTCTGTCATCCTGTTCTAGGCTGACATTCAAAAAAATATGGATAATTGGTTTCATCCTAGTATTTACCGACTCCTCTTTATCTCATTACTTAAAAGATTAAAAGAGAAAAATAAAAAATTATTGAGGTATAGATCAACCTCGCTATAATCATTGTGAAAGACTAAAAAAGGCAGGACAATTTGCGTACAATTGTCCTAACCTTGTTATAAAAGAGTTAACTATTTATTATAGTATTGGAGTTTTCTCCATAAGCATTTTGCCATTGCTTTTTAAATTCGGCGACATCTGTTGCAGTCGAAGGGAATTCTATCATTTTTTCAATTAAATCGGGAGAAACTGTTGCGGAGTCTGCTCCAGAGAGAAAGATGCCTTGAACTTGGTGTACGTTTTTAAAGCTCGCAGCTATAATTTCGCAGTTTAGTTTATTTGTTCGAAATAGATGATCAATTTCTGCCGTAACTGTGACCCCATTACCAGCCAAATTCTCTATTCGATTTACATAAGGTGCCACATAACTTGCTCCAGCGAGAGCAGCTATAATTGCTTGAAAAGGTGTATATATGGTAGTAGCCAATGTAGGAATCTTTTCTCTAGAAAGCAATTTAATGGCTTTGATCCCTTCATCTGTTACCGGAATTTTAATAATGGTTTTGCCAGGTATTTGTTCAGTAATAAAAAGCGCTTCTTTAACAATATCTTCTGCTTGACTACCGATTGCTTGTACAAATAAAGCTTTATCGTTACTAATAATTTTTCGAATTTCTTTTAGTAAGGGTAAATAAGGTCGTTTCTCATTTACTAGAATAGTGGGATTTGTTGTAACTCCTGCTATGGGAAAGTACTCAGTTAGTCGCTCAATGCTTTTTACATTTGCAGAATCAATATAGATTTTCACTACTCATTCCTCCTCTAATATCAGCGAGATTTCCCTCCCGAAATATTGATGGTTGTACCAGTTACATAGGTTGAGTAATTAGAAACTAGGTAATTTACTAAATCTGCTAGTTCCTCCAAACTACCTGGTCGCCCTAGTGGGATTGTACTTGCATAGTTGCCGTCTAGCTGTTCGACTGCCACATTTCTGGTATAAGCTAAGCTTTCATTGTAAGCGTCTGTTCGCAATCCTGTTTTTTCCATGATACCAGGTGCTACACCTACAACGCGGACCCCATATTTCCCAAGTTCTTTCGCCCAAGATCTCGTAAAGCCATTTAACGCGCCTTTTGTTGCGGAGTAGCAACTTTGTCCAGCCGAACCTTCTGCTCCTGATTCTGAAGACATATTGACGATTACGCCGCTTTTTTGTTTCACCATATGTTTAGCAACTGCTTGGGCACATAGAAACGGACCCTTCTGATTCACTGCTACCATAAAATCAAAATCTTTTTCACTTAATTCATATTCTGGTTTTTCGCCTCTGACATCAACTAAAAGACGTGGAAGGTTGACTCCTGCATTATTGACCAATCCGTCAATTTTTCCGTACATTTCTAATGTCGACTTCACTAAATTATCTACGCTATCTTTATTCGTTACGTTGCATTGGACTGTAAAGATTCCATTTTCTTGAAGCCCTGTTTCTACGTGCAAATCAGCAACAACTATACTAGCTCCGTTCTTCTGCAGTTGTTTGGCAATTTGCTCTCCAATACCTGAATTTCCGCCAGTGATGATAATTACTTTTCCATCTAATTGAATTCCTGCTTTCGTCATCGTCCACACTCCATTCCGCCTCTTTCTTTAAGAGGCCATTCCATTTTGAGTTAACGCCTCTAATTACCGTTCAATCTTTATAACGTCTCCTACTTCAATTTGGCTAATTTCTTTATTTTCTAGCGCTAGAGTTCCAGGAAGATCAACTTCTTCCGAACCATTAAAATCAAATGTAATATGTCCCAATGCTTTTAAGTTTTTATTAACTGCCTCTCCCACACCAATAATGCGATATGAATCATTGCCGATAAAAAGAGTGTCTCCCACTTCAATGTTTTCCATTAAATCGTTTTCTGAATGAAGAATGCAATATTCAGCAAGAGTTTCAGGAGCGTTATCTTTAAATGTGATGAGCATTCCTTGTTCCAAAAATTCATTTACAGATTCTCCAAGTTTTGTTACCACTGTTTTATAAATTGTTTGTGCCATATTTTTCTCCGCCTTTTTATTTTTTTTTAAGAATCATACATTCCAAAACTAGCAAGCCAAGCAATAAATACGGTTGGTGCACCAGTTAAAAATCTGCCATAAAGTACAGCAGGTACTCCAACTTCTACAGTTTCAGGCTCAGCTTCGGCCAGCCCAAGTCCTACAGGAACAAAATCTGCTGCTGCTTGTGCGTTTATCGCAAATAATGCCGGCAATGCATATTGAGGGGGAATATTTCCACGCCCAATTTCTACACCAATCAATGTGCCGATAACCTGTGCAATTACTGCTCCAGGTCCCAAGAACGGGGATAACAATGGAAATGATACAATAGCAGCCAAGCCAATCAAGCCCCAGATGCTGCCGCCTAAAGGCGATAAGAAGTTGGCGATAAGGTCGCCGATTCCTGAACCTAAGATGACACCAATCAACATAGCTACAAAAGCCATAAATGGCAAAATCGTTTTTAGAACCGTATCAATGGCATCTCGTCCCGCTTGATAAAAGACGCTGACCACACCGCCCATAAGCTGGCCGACTTTTGACATGATATTTCCTTGTGATTGTTGCGTGATTTTTTTCGATGTATCGTATTTTCTCGCTGGCCCTGTTTCCTCCAGCTCTTCGGTTGCACGTTCTACATTTGTTTCCTCTGTGCTAGCTTGGTCACTACCAGCAGCCACTGAAATGTTGTCTGGTTTTACTGCAGATACATAAATATCTTCGGTGATAAATTTTGCCATCGGTCCACTTTGGCCAGTTGCCATTATATTGATTGTTGGAATTCGTTTTTTCGGATAAAGCCCTGCTCTTAATGTTCCGCCGCAGTCAATGATCACACAAGCGATTTCCTCTTCAGGCACACCAGTTCTGAAGCCATCCACTAGTTCTCCACCGCTAACTTCTGCTACTTTTTCAGCAACTGAAGACATGGTTCCGCCAGTGATATTGACGATTTTATTCTTTTTTTCGTTCACAGTCACATGCAGTGGCCCGCCAAATCCGCCACTTCCCGCTTTTACAACAATCGATTTGTATTCACTCATTTAAGCCGCTTCCTTTCCATCAACCAATTCTTTTGAAAGTTTAAGACCTTGCTGTTTCTCAACGTAAGTTACACATAGATCCGTGACCCATCCTCGAAGCATATTCGTAACCAATCCAACCAACAAATACCGAATAGCAAGATCTCCAGTTGAAAGTCCTAGTTGCGTAATACCTGCAGCAATTCCCAGGAAGACAAATAGTTCAGCTGGGTTGACGTGCGGGAAGAGTCCATTCATTGAATGAGTTGAGTAGCTTGCAGAAGCATAATAACCCGGCTTGTATCGTTCTGGTAAAAAGCGGCCCAGAGACAACGTCATTGGATTAAGTAAAAAGAAAGTGCCTACAAAAGGCAACACCAGATAACGCAAGAATATATTTTTGGATGAAGCCTTCGCCAAGTTATTGATCCGGTCTTCCCCAATCAAGCGAATGGCAGCGTTCATCGCAACAAGCAACACAATAAGTAGTGGGATAATACCGGTAACAAATCCCATGAATATTTCTCCGCCTTGTTCAAAAAGGCCAATAAATCCTTCAGCTAACCTTACTAAAAAGTCCATATTTAAAACCTCCTATTTTTTAGTTACACTTGCGATTAATCCTCCGATAGGGCTTCGTGATGGAGGAATTTCTTCTCCTTTGGCAACCTTCTTATAAATATCTACTGCTTCATCAAATGCTTTTTGCGTAAATCGATCCATTTTGTTATAAACTACAGGATCGATGTGTAGCAGATTCTGATTTTCAAGCAAAGGCAAGCTTTTAAATTTAGCGAAAATGGTAAGCCCTTGCATTTTTCGCGCATCGGTTATTTTTTTATCTTTGTCTAAAGACATTAAAAGCACAACGCCTGTGCGTACAATCCCTTTTGAGCGACCAATTGAAACCGGTCCTCGTGCACGCATTACTGAGTAATTCCGATTGAAATCCTTTAATTGATATGTCCCAAACAAAGTTTGCAATACCCAAGCCGCCATGATAGCCGCCATAATTAATAAAATCCCCATCACTGTCTCCCACTTTCTATTTCTGGAGTGTCCATGGCTTCAACAATTTCTAAAGCAGTTTTTTCATCCGTTACCAGTACATTGATAAACTTGCCTTTCATTGCACCTATAATCGAATCAACTTTATCTTTTGAGTAAGCTACACCGATAGAATAGTTTAAGTTTTTTAGTTTCTCTATTTCGATGGATACTGTTCTCTCGGAAAGGTCCGATTCGATCAATTCACCAGATAAGGTATAAAAACGCGAACAAATATCTCCGACTACTTTATGCTCTTCCAGTAAGTTGCGGTCCGACTCCCCCAAAATACCACTCCATACCATGTTCGAAGAACTTGTCTGGGAGCCTATTCCAACGATAGCAATCGTCAGGTTCTGCCATAATTCTAAAATCTTCTTCATGAAGCTGGCATTTAGAATTTCTTGTGTTGTTTCACTCGATCTATACACAGCTACAGCATCAATAAAATAGGATTTACCGGCAAAAATTTCTGTTAACTTATAGACAATGGCATTGACGTGAAACTCCACATTCATTTCTCCCGGTCCCCCGACAAGAGGAACACATTCTACATTTTTGGGGGTAATGTCTGATAATCGAGAAACCATGTTTCCTAAAGTGGTTCCCCAAGCTAACCCAATCACATCTTTATCTTTAACGACTCGGTTCAGCAATTAGGAACAGGCTTTTCCAATCAATTGTTCCACTTCAAAGTGAGTAGCTGTTTTTTTAGAAGGAACAATAACAACTTCTTTCATGCCAAAGTACTTCCTTATTTTTTCTTCCATGTCTATTTGTTCGTTAACTTTACTTTTTACTTCTATTTTTACAATCCCTTCTTTTTTGGCTTTCTTCAGCATTCTACCCACAGTGGTGCGGTAAATTCCGAGTTCTTTCGAAATCTCAGCTTGCGTAAAATCTTGTTCATAATACAGCTGAGCAATCTTAAATAATAACCTCTCCTCTTCCCACTCCACTTTATCACTCCTTTTGCACATATGAGCAGGTATCGCTCATATGTTGTGTAAGTGTTTTCATTGTAGCTACCTAAATTGTAATTGTCAACTACTTATCTGAAAATTTAAAACCGTCTAATGTCTGAAAACCTAATTTCTATCCTTGTAGAGAGTTTGTTTATTAATTTTGCAGTATGGCTAAAGTAGCTTTTCGCGAAATTACGTATTGCTAAAAATTTTGATGTAAATGCGGCTCTACTAAGTTTCAATGATTATCCCTTTTTGTTGAAAATGCATAAAAACGCCTATTCGTATAGAATGGCGTTTTTCGTTGCAATATATTGAGGGAGTACTTGTTAGTTTTCTAAAGGAAGGACTTTTTCAATAATCGTAGTTACCCTACACTCTTTTCTGTATGATGAATCCGTCTTCGTCTATTCACCCATACTCGTTCAATATAGCCTGTACCAAATAGAACACCAGATACAATAAATACAAATCCGATTAATTGAGGTATTGTAATGGTTTCACTTAAAAAAAGAGCAGAAAACACAAGGCCAAAAAATGGAACAAAATTATTGAATATGGCCGTTTGCCCTGCCCCGATTTTCTCTATGGCTGCATTAAAAACTATATATCCAACTCCCGTTGCCACAACTCCAGATACGATAAATAAGAAATAAGTAAAAGGAGAAGCTGATGTCATCTGCGGGAGTCCTTCAGGCTCGGTGATCAAACTAATAATCAACAAACCAATCGAGCCGACGAGGTACATGATGGTGGTGATCTGTTTGGAATCCATCGTAGCTGTCGCCTTTTTCACGAAAATAAAACTTATGGCTTGGACCAAGACGGCAATAAACAAAAGCAATTCCCCTTGAGAGAGCTGCATCCCGCTGAATGAACCGCCCTGAATAAAAAAGACGCCGATCAGTGCAAGTAGAAAACCGATGATTCGGATTTTCGTTAACTGTTCTCCTAGAAAAAGGACCGCAAGTATGGCGGTTGTCAATGGTACTAAGGCAAGGATTAAGGAAGCGTTCGAAGCATCGATCATGGTTAACCCGACGGCTATAAGCAGATGATGGAGGACGACTCCAAACAACATCCCAAACAATGTATAGATCCATTCTCTCTTTGATAAACGGCGAAATGATTTCCCGAGCACTATGATGATCAGTGCTGTAACCCCCGCCATCATAATCCGGAATGCCGTCATGGTTTGAGGCGGCAAATCTTCCACCAATACTTTAATGATGACCATGTTAAGTCCCCAAATAGCAGTGACTAAAAATACGGAACCGTAAGTTAGTAATAATTGTCTCTGATTCACAAGTGGTCCTCCATTCCTTCTTTTTCTATGAAGAGTATTTTATCCTTCGACTAAGTTTCTATTAGCGTAGCACGCACAAAAAAGCCACACAATAATATAATTGTGTGGCATACAATATTGTATATAAATAAATCGTGTTTTTACACATTCAGTAATTTTTTTAAGATTACGAGAGCCCTCTCCAATTCCGCTCTCGTTTCGGGCGTGCAAATGGCTAAACGTACAGTATTTGCCGGAGCAATATTTCCTACTGCAAAACGACCGCCACTATAAACTTGTACCCCTTGGACTGCAGCAAGCTTCTCAAATTGGTCGCCTGTATATGAACCCGGCAAATGTAACCATCGAAAAATCCCGGTAGCTTTGCCTAGACAGTTCCCCTTACCTAGATAATGGTCCACTAATTGATTGCGGGCTTTCGTTTCCTCTTTATGGAGAGCAACCACCTGTTCGAACTGCTTCGACACAATGGCCCGTGCTGCCAACTCTGCAAACAGCGGAGACACGGAGATGTTTAAGTTATAGAGAGCTTTCCGGACCGGATCCAGGAATTTTAAAGGAACCGCCACGTAAGCAAGCCGGAGCCCCGGCGCCAGTGATTTTGATAAACTAACAACATAGATTGTCTGCTCAGGAGCATATGACGCTAGGGCCGGCAGTACTTCGTCCTGAAGCAGATGAAACATTCCATTTTCGATAATAAATAAATCATGCTGTATCGCAATCTCTGCAATCGCTTTGCGGGTCTCGACACTCATTGTATATGTCAATGGATTCTGGTAATCCGGAATCAGGTATAACCCTTTGATGTTTTCATTTTTGCATGCATATAAAAGAGCTTCCGGACTCATTTCATCTCCTTCCGACCGAATCGGAACAAGCTGGATGCCCAGCATTGCGGCAGCTGTCTTTAATCCCGGATAAGTATGGTGATCGACTCCGATTCGATCGCCATGCTGGCAAAGTCCCGCAAGGGTTGCGGTAATGGCGTTTTGTCCGCCATTTGCCATTAAAATATGTTCCTTTTTCGTTTTGACACTTGCAAACTCCATCAGTTTGACGCCTGCATCTTTTTGCCAAACCGTATCGCCAGGCCGGCTGTAGTCAAACCATCTGGCATAATCCGACTCCTGCAACATTTCTTGCAGCAACTCGAATAATGGACTATAGGATACCCGGTCCGTTAACATGGCGCCCATTTCAATCAAATGTTTCGGTTTTTCTTCCGCAAGCAAATAGGCATTGGAAACAGCATCATAGGAAACATACGTGCCGCTACCGACCGTTGCACTGATGAGTCCTTTTAACTCAGCTACTTTAAATGCTTTCGATATTGTGCTTAAGTTCACTTCTAAATAATCCGCTAACTCGCGTTGCGGTGGCAGTTTTGTGCCAGGCAGCAAACGACCTTCTTTAATGTCATCTTCCAGCTGCTTCGCCAATGCCTGATAAATAGGCCGTTCTTTTCGGCTCACTGTCGGTTTCCACGACATTGGATAATTTTCAAATGAGTTTATTGGCATAGTCCCCATCCTTTTCATACAATTATACGATTGTATGGCGACGACTTCAAATGCAAAAGTTCTTTCTGAAGATTTTTCAAAATCAAAGAACCATTCGTAAAAGTACACTTCTGCGAACAAAAAAGATAAGGTACTTCAAATGAAGTGCCTTCTTTCGATAAATATTCATATATAAACTATCTATAAATCCTATAGAATAGTCTATTGATTGAATCATTTTTTCTAGCAAATTGGGTTTCACTTGATTTTCTCATGAAGTCAATGGGATCGGCATTTTGAATGTAACTTACTTTACAATAAGTTACATTCAAATCCAATGGAATTAACTTGGTTACTCATCTTCAGTGTCTAATAAATAACCAAAAAATTCTTCATGTAATGCTGTTTGTCCCGAAAGTGATTCGTTTGTGTCACGTTCTGTTAGATCAATTAGCACGTTCTCCGCTAACTCGTCGCCACCGTCAATCATCACCAGAACAGAGTGCATGACCCCTTTAATAACCTCATCGACCACTTTTTGATAAGCTTCTCGTTCTGCTTGACTTGTTATTTTAGTGCGAAGTACTTTGTATTCTTCTTCTACTTGCGACCATATCATGTCTTGGTCTTCGTTTAAGCCATCGTTTGCAGTCTCAACCCAATAATCTTTTATTTCCTTTAATTGCTTAAATAACAACTCTTGTTTATCGATAACGGATCCTCCTCCAGCTTCTAACCTTTTTGAATGCAACTTAATTACCAATAAGTTACATTCAATTTAGTTAAGTTCACTTTTGATTGCTTCCAATTTGTCATTCAATCTAACTAACTGATTGATGATAACAATAAGTAACACCCCTAAGACAATTGCAAATGCATAGAGCACTACTTCATCACTATCACTCACCGTAAAAATTAAAAGAACCAAAATCGCATAAAATCCGAGAATAGATAATAAAACAGTAATCAAGCCGTTTAGAATATATTTCATATAAATTCACCTCTTCCTATGCTTTCAACGTATCCGAATGTAACTTATCTGCACTTATGTTACATTCACTTTCAATAGAACGACTACCGGTAGTCTAATGAAATTTATATTTATTCAACTACCGGTAGTTAAATTATATCCAGAATTATGATCGAATAGCTTTTAGAACCACAAGTGGTTTTCGTGTGAGGCATGGCATTTCAAACCACTTGTGGTTTGAAACCATCTGTAACTATTACACAATTACTGTGAACTGCTTCAAAAATCCGATCGACTCCTCTAGGAATTCAAAATTAAGTAGGGTTAAAAAAGCGTTTTGGAATTACTTAACGAGTTGCATTCGTTCTTTTTTTTGAGGCATTATTAAAGCTATAGGTAGCTGCTTATACTTTCTTGCTGACTCCCTGAAGCCGTTGTAATAGGACATGCAACGGAATAGGAGAAATAGACCAACAGAAAACGCTGCAAACCCGCTAAATACGTGCCTTTAGCCGGGTTTTTGTTTAGTGGTTGAAGAAATCCTTAAGAGTGAAGAGTCCTCTATTTAGGTGGTTTCACTCTTGTGTGTTATAATTTATAACAATTAATGGATTATTCCCGACTTTTCTTAGTCATTTTCCAACATTGGAAAGGAAATTCCGCATATGAAATATAATAGCGTCATGGTTTATCTTAAGACGATGTATGAATACAATACGGTGAAGATTAACCAGGTCTTTACTGCAAAAGACGGAACAAGTTTATCCGTTCGTTGTCTGCCGGGTACATATACGTTTGAAATTGACCATTTAGCTACTCAAGAGGTCATTCAAAACGATTCGCTGGAAAAAACAGCTGAGTACATCATAGATTATATTGCTTCTCGTGAGATGAGCACAGACTCCTGATTTTTCAGGAGTTTTTTTTGATTAGAATTTCTAATAGAGGGTAAAATCAACTAACCCGAATGTATGTTTTGGAGACTAAAACGACTAAGTCAGAAACCGGAAGAATGAATGAGTATGCAGCTAGAAACCATCAAAAACCTGTTACAGATTTCCCTTACCTTCAACACATCTTTTATCACGCATTCCTTTGCTATCGGCGAGGAAGATGGCTTGCATGTTAAATGCTTACGGGATCCGTTCGTGCTGGAAATAACCTGCAGCAAAACGCAGCAGCGAGAGTACTACGTCTCTGTTGATCAAGCAGCTGAAGTCATTTATGAACGCATTTACGCAAATAACTAAATGCTTTTTCATTACAAAAACGTCCGCTGCCTCTGAAAAAGTGCTGCGGACGTTTTTGTTGCAGGTTTTTTTAGAGGATAATGAGTGTAATAAAACGGCCCATCTTTCTTAGAAAAGGCTAAGGGATTCTGTCTCCGTGGCTTGTTCCAATGTGCTATATACTCTGGATGTCTTTAAAGTTCAGCCTCCATAGAATCAATCGCTATGCACTTGCTATCTGTATAAAGTCTGGCATTTTTATGGGTTCGTTTGAATTGAATACCTTCCTGTTCAAGCAAAGCCGAATACTTTCGCAATGTAGATGGTTGGATATTAATTTTGCACTTACTTCGCTTGGAGTCATTATCAACAATCACCACCTCTTTTGGTTTCATGTTATAAGAGTTTGATTATACTTGCATATTCTTTTTTTAATAAAGTATTTCTAAAGAAAAAACCAAAGAAAAATTAGTAAGTAATGGTCAAATATGTCCCACAAAAAAAGAACGTCCGCAATATGTCAAAAAGACTTTGCGAATATTCTTTTTATTATCTTTTAGCCATTTTGAAATGTTTGGAAACGTGTACTCTATGTTAGTCGGCGTCATTTAAAAATGATTCAGGACTGCTGATTCTTTTCGTTCTCTTGCTTTTCTGATTTTTCCTGTTCTTTGGATCCATCTTTTTCATTCTGTTCTTTTGTAGCAGTAATTTTTTCTTTCACTTGATCTGTCACCTTTGTTGTTTGTTCTTTTGCTTGTGTTACTACATCCGTTACTTTTTCTTTAATCTGGTTTATTTGGGTGTTTTTATTTTCGTCTGAAGTGCCACTTGATACTTTTTCTTTCAACACATGCTGCATTTCTTTCCCACTTTTCGGAGTAAAGATAAGTGCTGCCGCTGCACCAATCAAAGCCCCAGTTACAACACCCTTTTTAAAGCTGCCACCTGAACTGCTTTTAGCGGCATCTGCAGTACCAGGAATTTTTCCGACGCGTTGAAGGCGCTCTTCCACTTCTTCGACGATTTCATTGACACTGCGCCCTCTGGTTTCAACTAAGGAGCCCTCTATTTGAGAACCAGCAAATACATTCTGGTTTTGAACGACCACAGCATCATAACCAATTGCATCCGTTGCCTGCTTTATCATATCTGCCTGATATCCTTTTTTCTTAAATGCACTGCGTACATCTGTAAATGGGTGTTCCACTGCAATTTTGACCATACCCTATCACTCCTATTTCTTTTTTGTCTGTAAGTTTAATTAATTCCTCTTCCATCCTTTTCCTAAACTTCTATTCTAATGAAAAACGAAGTATTCCATCTATTAACGGAACCAGTACGGATTCCGTGCAAAGTGAGCGTATACAGCTTCAGCGATTTTTTGTATGGTTTCTGTTGTCGTTCCTAATTCATTAATGTTGATGGGTAAGATGTGTGCGGATGATTCTTTAGCAGGAGGATGCTCGATCAGTAACACTTCATCACGCGTTAGGGTCTTTTTCTTCACTGAGAGAAGATATACCGAATAAAGACTGGTTTCCTTAATCTTTTTCTTAACGCTGTATGTTTGATTGAATCCGTTTAATTTCAGGGCATGTAAAACTTTATGTTCATTCTCTCCAAATACCGGCAGCATGGTTGGTTATCTCTCCCCTCTTTTTAAAAGAAATGCCCTTTTTTTCTTGAATTTAATCCTTCTTTTCCATAAACAGTCTTTTTTAAAAAACTAAACGGAATTCACTTAATCAATGAATCGGTACATAGGGAGTTTTTCAAAGAGAGGAGGTCTTTACAAGAATATTTTTAAAAAAATGATTAGGTTAAAAAAGTCTTGGGTATATGTAATTTGTACCCAAAAATTATACAAAGGAGGAACACGTCTTGAATCATGTAAAAGCTCTTATTATCAAATTTGTTATGATTGCCGTTGTCCTTTTAGTTATCCTGACAGGGATTTACGATGTGGAGTTCAACGATACGCTATTAATTAGCTTGGTTTTAACATTAGTGGCTTATGTATTAGGCGATCTCCTGATTTTCCGGAAAACCGGAGACCGTTCAAACCATAATGGCGCAAACGATCATCACTCCGATCACACAAAGCGCAATGCCATTGCGACAGTAGCCGATATTGTAACGTCCTTCTTGGTGATTTGGCTGATGGGCGAAGCCTTATTTGCGGACACTGAGGACCTTATGCAAGCCGCTATCATCTCTGCATTGGTGATTGGCGCAGGTGAATGGTTCTACCACAAGTACCTGGATCGCAATGTATTCCCAGAAAAACACAGTTCTACAAGAAACACGACTCGTTAAGTCAAAAAGGTCTTATAAAAGGCCTTTTTTGCATTATTTTTAGATAAATCAATGCAAGCTCTGTTAACTTCTTACTCAAATCGAACTTCCCGTTTTGCAAAAAATCTAAGACTCACGCTTGCTGTTTAGTCACTTGTAAAATGTCGAAGGAAACTGCATCAAGTGCTCAGAAGGTTATATGGTATAATTCTCACTGCTCAGAATATTAGACATTTGGCATAAACTTTCAACAAAGGAGTAAGATGTAATGAAAAGCAAAGCGCCAGACGAAGCTATCCAATCGGCTATGGAACATGAAAAAATCTACAGTCAACTTGTCGAACAATCTAGTGAAATAATTATTATCCATCAGAATCATCGGGTGCTGTATATTAACGAATCGGGTTCAGAAGCGTTAAAAGGAACCAAAAAAGAAATTATAGGTGCTAGTGTTCTGGGTATCATTAAAGAAGAGTATAAAGAAGCCATTAAACAGCGAATTCAAAAAGTCATGTCTGAAAATAAACCAGCCCAGTTGATTGAGCAGACGATGCTAAGACTGGACGGGACACCAATTGATGTTGAGGTAAATTGCACGCCCTTGATTTATGGGAACCAGCGAGCCATTCAATCCGTGCTCCGGGATATAACTCCACGAAAAGAAGCAGAAAGAAAAAATCTAGAACTTATAAAAGAAATCAATTCAATTTCTGCTCCGATTGTACCGATTTTTGAAGGCGTTTCAATTCTTCCGTTGGTAGGTTCAATTGATTCAAGCAGAGCCAAACAATTGGCAGAAGAAATTCCAACGAAAGTCCACAACCTTAATATTGATTCTTTAATCATCGATTTTTCAGGAACTTACAATATAGATAGTGTAGTAATCGCATATCTCCTTCAAATCAGTGAAGCAATAAGTCTCATGGGAATCCATCCAATTTTGACGGGCTTAAGACCAGATCTTGCCCGAAAAGTGCTGGAAACGGGAGTAGATTTATCGACTTTCGATACTATGGCTACTGTTCAACAGGCTGTGAGTTATTTAGCGATCAAAAACAAGTAAATATCCTATGAATTACTTGACCGCCAAGAGATCAAAAAAGTCCTGGCGGTTTTTTAATGGAATTTTTCAAAATGAAAAGATGAGAACACGGGGGAATTACGTACAGCACTTAACTCGTGCATACTTTGTTAAACGATAACCAGGCAGTAAGCAATTCCCTAACTGGTTATTGTTCATTTCATGAAATGATTAACAAAATTCACATATCATGAATTGCTAAGAGGAAAAAAGAAACGGAACCAAGAGTATTTTCTTTCTCTTTTTTTAGTTCAATCATGAATATCAAATACGAGTCTCCATTTATACACAGTAGTTTTTTTATAAATAACAACGCCATTTTGGTATTTCTGCAGGGACTCAAATTGAACAGTTTAAATTCATGGAACCAGCAAAAACAGAGAAAAGAGCATAAGTCTTTTGTAAAAGTAAGTGAATAAGTTTACATATCGCCGGTTATCAGAAGTTAGATACTAAAAAAACTTAGTAAAGGGGGAGTTTTCTTTGGATTTCAACCAATTAAATTCTGGTATATTAATCCTACTCATGGGAGTTTGTTGTCTAGTCTTCGGAGTAGTTTATATGAGAAAAAAAAGATTTCTGGATACAGATGATTTCAAAGGATTTAAACATACACTGTTCCTTCCACCAATCGTAAATTTCTGGCTGCTAAAATTGTTTTTGATTATAAGCGGTTCGCTTTTTGTATTCGTCGGTATCTATTTAATAGCAGTTGGTTTATTTTGAATAAAATTTCTGAGGTAGACTATCAGAAACAGCAGTAATTCTAATAGCAAACTAGGAGGAACACTATAAAGTTAAACGACTTTCTAAATAAATTTAACTTAAAAAAGAACATAGATTGAAATTGCAGTTCCGTATTTATTATTCTTATTTTTTTACAAATTATAAATTATAAATTATAAGAGCCATTAAAAAGAAGCACAGGCCATTATCAGCCTGTGCTCTATATGACTTCTATTAAGATAATCGTTTATCTACACCATATTGATAGGGCACACCAAGATTTTCTCTTAATGTCTCTCCATCATAATCTTCATGGAATACACCACGTTCCTGTAAAATAGGGACCACTTCTTCTACAAAACGTTTAAAGTCGGTTTCATAAGCATCTGGTAGTATCCAAAAGCCATCTGCTGCGCCACTTTCAAACATTTCAGTTAGGTAATCCGCAGTTTTTTTTGCATCACCTAATGTTGCAGGATGGTAATCAATTACAGAATGATAAATGATATCGCGTAATGTCCAACCTTCACGCGCCACCTTTAAAACATTCTCAGCACGAGGATCAGAGTAACGGTCGATTTTTACCTTGTCTAAAAGTTCTGGTGCGATCGGGCGTTCTAAATCTTCAGGAGTTAAGCTGATTCCTAATATCATTCCGATATGAAATGCACGTTGTTGTACTATATTTTCATCCATAAAACTTGCGTGACGATCTATTGCTTCACGTTTAGAATTTGCAACAACCGGCATGAGTCCTGCGATAAATTTAATCTCATCTGGATTTCGACCCGCGTCTATCGCAGCCTGGCGTAGTGCATTTCTTGTAGCAATACCTTGTTCTTTCGTCCACACTTCACCAATCATTGCACTCGCATAGCGTCCTGCAAACGCAATACTATTTGGAGATCCACCAGAGTGAAAGATGACCGGTTGTCCTTGTGGTGAAGGTGGAATTGGCAAGGCTCCATTTGCCTGTATATGTTTACCAGATATATGAACAGGTTTTACTTGGCTATAATCCGCAAATACACCGGTTTCTTTATCAGCTTTTAGAGCATCTTTTCCCCATGTTGCCCATAAGTGCTGCACAGTTTCTACGAACTCATAATGACTTTCATAACGTGATCTACTATCCATTAGTTTTACACCAAAGTTTTCTGCTACCTTTGGACTTGATCCCGTAACAGCATTCCAAGCAATACGTCCACCACTCATTAAATCTATCCCTTTAAATTGACGTGCTAAAGTAAAAGGATAATTCCACTGAGTATGTACAGTTGACGCCACACCAATGTGTTTTGTTTGTTGTAATATTGCAGTGGCAGTAATGATAGGTTCAATCGTCATCGATGGCACCTCCCTGTTATCATCGGGTATTGCTCCAGGGAAATCACCTACAAATATAAATTGAAATTTACCTTTTTCAGCAAGTTGAGCATAGCGAATATCTGCATTAATATCTGGATAAGTAGTCACATTGACACCCTCACTTTTCCAAGCTTTAGCATTTGCACCGAATGCCCCTGTAAATCCTAAACCAAGCAACATTTGTTTTTTTTCAGACATAAATAAATCCCCCTAGTTTATTTTCATATGGTATCTACTTTCTAGAGCCATTCTGCTTTCATTAATTCAGCCAATAACGTATGTCCTTTTAGTCGCGTACGCTGATCCGGATAAAAATCCGCCACCATAATTTCGTCAATGCGTGCTGCACGTTCAAGTTCTTGGATTTGTGCCTTAACTTGCTCGGGATTCCCTACAATAAAGCGTCCTTTATTTTGTTCACGAATGGCTAGTTCATGCGAAGTAAATTTATAGTTAGCAGCTTCTGCTACCGTTAACAATTGCAGTTCCTCTGCATTAGCACCCTTATACATTTTCATCCAGCTAATTTCAGCGGGTAATGCCGCTAGCTTTGCCTCTTCCTCCGTGTCTGCCACGAAAATAAATTTCGATAAAATGCTATACGGCTTTTCTTTATGACCTTGCGCTTCAAAGCGCTGTTTATAGAGGTTTAATAATTGTACGTCTTGATTAGGGTTTAATTGGCCTGCAAAAGCGAATTTTAAACCGAATTCTGCCGCTAAGCTTAAGCCACCAGCGGATGAACCTAACATAAACATATTCGGCTTATACGGTCCACCAGGAATTTTTAACGTTTGCAACGGATGACCTTCTGGGAAGGATTTCGTTAAATGATAGATGATCTCTTGAATCTGATCAGCTGTATCCACCTCAATCATTTTCTCTCTGGTCATTTGGAGTGCAATTTTTGCTAAAAAGTCTGTACCAGATGCACGTCCCATTCCCAAATCCACACGACCCGGAAACGCTGCTTCTAACATCGCAAAGTTTTCCGCCACTTTATAAGGACTATAATTAGGCAGCATAATGCCGCCTGCCCCGATGTTCATATTTTTCGTTAATGTACCTGCGAGCATCATTAATAAATCGGGTGCCATGCTAAAAATGGTCGTTGCATTGTGATGTTCTGTAAACCAGTAGCGTTTATAGTCCAAAGAATCAGCTAATGCCACTGTTTCTTTTGTATTTTCCAGTGCTTGTTGCGGAGTTTCTCCCTTAAAAATATGCACGTAATCAAGTATTGAATAATTCATATTGGCATCTCCTGTTTACCTGTCTTTAGTTAATTTAATAACTGGGCTATTCTTTTAATTTTTTCTACCTAATGATTCGGTATATAAAGTAAATCTGAATTTACTCTTCATCTAGCTGCCTGATAAAGGCCTTTAAAATACTAAGTTTTTGTAATAGAGGGGTGACAAGCTCATTGAAATCTTCATTTCTCTTATTAAAACCGAATTATTTAGCTAACTCCATAAAGTAATACAGTTGTTTTTTCGTCCGTTTTAACGTGTCCACATCATTTATTGGAATTTCGCTCTGTTTATCAATTTGTGCGTCTATGAAGTATAGACCTTTTAAATTGTGTGCTTTTAATGAGGCCAAGACTGGTTTTAATGTGTAGTCTAGTGCCAGAAGATGTGTAGAACTGCCACCAGTCATTAAAGGAAGCACCGGTTTGTGTTCCAATACATCTTGTGGAAGTACGTCAATTAATGTTTTCAGTACCCCTGAATAGGCATCTTTATAGACTGGCGACCCAATGATGACACCTTTCGCATTTTGGATTAAAATAGCGATATCCCGAATTTCAGGACTATCATATGCCCCATCGAATAATACATCTTTGGAAACATCCTTTACTGAAATATGTTTTATTGAAAATCCTTCCAACTCCAAAATTGTCCCCAAATAGTCAAGAACCTTCTTCGTTTTTGAGGTATCAGAAGGACTTCCAGAAATAATAATAATAATATCACTCATAATTTTTCTATCCTTTCATTTCAGCAATTTAGTATTTCTCTAAATATCTAAATACCTGGTTTTTCTTCTATATTAATTTATCTAAAAAACCGATCTTAAAAAGACCCTTTTTTATTAATTTCTTCAAGCAATTTCGATATTAATAGCTTTAGTGAAGAATTAACCTCATCCTTTATAAATTCCCCGTCTTCGTTCAATCTATTGTTTTCACCTGAAATTAATAAGGCGCCGCCATCGAACACATTCGCATTTACCATAGATAAATTAAGTTGCAAGGCTTGATGAGCATTTTCCCCATCACATGAAGCTGTAATAACCGCTACTGGTTTCGCATAAAGCTCGGCAGACGACACCAACCATTCTAAAGCGTTTTTTAAGACTCCTGGTACCCCCTTTATATATTCGGGTGTACAGATAATGACTCCGTCTGCTCTAGAAAGCAATTCTCTATATACTTCCACCTCTGCTGGAGCGTTATCATTATCTAATTCACGATTAAAATGCGGAAGTTTTTCAATGCCATCGTATATTTCATAATTAACATTGCTGGGTACGAATTTATTCAGGCTATTGAGTGCTTTTAGAGTTGAAGATTTTTTTCGACTACTTCCTGATATGGCGATAATATTAATTTTTGTTTCCATAAGAATCTCTCCTTCAATAAACGTTATTTAAAATCACTTCAGAATTGTTTGAAAATCGAAGCTTGTAGCTTCGTTTCTTCGGTTACTGTGAAACCGTTTGTTTTTGAATCCAAACATGAAACCACCTTCTTTGCACTCATTCCTGGGTGTTCTTCTATACAAGCGAGGATGATTTCTTCTAGTTCCACTAGTCACACCTCTCTTCAATTTATTCAGATAGAATATCTATTTTGGGGATAAGGCAATTCTAAATTTCCTCGTAACGTATTTGATTCATATTCTGTACGGAAAATGCCTCTATCCTGTAAAATTGGAACGACTAAATCAGCGAAATCTTCTAAAGCTGTTGGATGCTCTTGTTGAACCAACAACATATCCATGAAACCTGCTTCATACCATTCCTGAATTTGATCGGCGACTTTCTCGGCCGAACCGAAAAATAAAGGTTTTTGAATTCGATACTGAGGGATTAGATTTTCCATTTCCCGGAATTTTTCTTCGGCTTCTTTTTCAGTTCTGCCAACAAGCACTTGCTGTGAAACCGCAACAATAAAGTCCTCAGGAGATCGTCCTTCTAATGCTACCTTTTTTTTAATTTTTGTCACAATTTCTTTTAAATGATCAACTGATTGAGCAAAGGTAAAGACTCCATCCGTATACTTCGCAGCATTATTCATAAAATTATCAGACATACCCGCCGTGAAGAGTACCGGTCTGCCTTGAATCGAACGACTGAGATTCAATGGACCATCTACCGAGAAATAATTCCCTCTATAGTTTATAGGATGCATTTTTTGTGGATTTAAATAGATTCCATTTGCTTTATCTCGTATAAAAGCATCATCTTCATATGAATCCCATAAACCTAAGAGAATCTCCATAAATTCTTTTTGCATCGGGTACTGATCTGCTTTTGTTAGGTGCCCTCTGCTATAGTTCACCATTCCACCGGGATTAGAAGTAATCGCATTTAGGGAAGCCCGGCCTTTGCTGATTTTGTCGAGGGATAATATCTGTCTCGCAGCAGAAAATGGATCTCCGTACGACGCAGCAATGGTTGCTGAAAGGCCAATATTCTTAGTAACCATACTGAGCGCTGACATGATGCTGACCCCTTCAAACATGCTCAAGTAATGTGGTATGTTTCCCGGCCCAACATGGCTGACATCGATTAAAAACAAAGTATCGAATTTCGCCTTTTCTGCAATTTTTGCTTGTTTTACATAGTAATCGATATTTTCACTCGCATCAGCAGGCATGTCAGGGTGTCGCCACCCCATATGGTTGTAGCCAACACCTTCAATAATAGCGCCTATTTTTAACTTTTTTCTATTATCCATTCCTTTACCTTCTCTCTATCGGAATAAAATATGATGGTTATCTTAATCTTTAAGTATTTATTTTCTTATGTTGAATGTAAGAATTCTTCTGCAAGCAAATTATAGGATTTTAACCGACCTTCTTGTTCCCCATAAAAATCAACAATCATAATTTCATCAACTAAATTCTCTTTTCCAGTTCTCTTAATTTTTATGCACTAACTTCTCGAACTAACTATTTACACATAATTCTTTAGGGTCTCTATTAAGAAGATAGAGAGAATCTTTATATTTCGAGACAGTTGTTTAATAAGTTCAATTAAAGTCTTGCATTAAAGTATCAACCACTTCTTTTACGGTTCTGATTTCTTTGATTGGCGTAATTCCAGTACCTATAGAAATATAGCCATCATCTGTATTGCCTTCCAGCATACCGATACGCATACCAATTGAGCCAACCATCGTTTTTGCTATTTCTTCACGACTAACACCTTGGTTATCCATTTCGACTAGTTTATATGCTAATTGAGTTGGTAAAGAACGATAGTATGCAGGCAAAGTACGGAACATCAGTAAATCTTCTGCTGTAGCATTTACAATCATTTGTTTCACGTTTTCTGCAGCCGGGTTTTCTTTTGTTGGAATAAAGACACTCCCAGCAAACACACCTTCAGCGCCTAGAGCAAATGCGGCACGCACTCCTCTAACATCTCCAATACCACCAGCTGCCATTACAGGAATATTTATCGCATCTGCAATCATTGGAACAATCGAAAATGTTCCAATGACTCGTTCTGGAACCGACCCACCTTCATCAAATCCAGTCGCTACATAAACATCTACTCCAAATTCTTCTGCAGCTTTTGCATCTTTAATAGTAGGAGTAAGGGGTCTATAAATAATTTTTATATTATTTTCTTTTAATGGTTTAAAGATTCTTTCATCCAATATACCGTTCACTATAACAACAGGAACTTTCTCCTCAATAACCATTTCTAAAATTGGCCATGTGTAAGCTAAATCAGAATGTACGATCACAGGTATTCCGAATGGCTTATCAGTTAATGATTTTAATTTTTGTACTTCAGCTCTCATTCGTTCCGCACTTATTTCGGGTGAACGAGTTGTGTCAATCTGACCGGCATTTGGGCCTAGAAATCCTAGTCCACCAGCATTGCTTACCGCTGCAACAAATTCGGCATTTGTAATCCAAGACATTGGGCCTTGTACAATTGGTTTTTCTATATTTAATATTTCGCATATTCTATTAGTCATTCTTACTGAAATCATTGACTACACTCCTTATAAAAAGTCAGCATAAGTCCGAGCGTGGACCCATACTGACTTCAGAGATTTCATGTTTTTTATATTGTTGGTTTATTCATCCACCAGCTACGAAGAATTAACGTATTCCGTTCTCCTTTAATGAAATCAATGGATGGATGGCGCCGACTTACGGCTGGCAACTGTGTGACGGATGAAGAACGCTAAGACAATGCCTAGCAGTGCAACGAACATTGCAACCAAGAAGACATTTTGTGAACCTGCAGTTATCGCTTTGGCAATTTCGGTTAGCTTTGTCGGATCGGAGGAGCCATGCAGGTACTTCTCCATACCACTCGTCAGGATGCTGATGGCGACCGCTGTTCCAATCGCTCCCATAACCTGCTGCAGCGTGTTCAGGACGGCTGTACCGTGCGGGTATAATGCCGGCGGCAATTGGTTCAAACCGTTCGTTTGTGCTGGCATCCAAATCAAGGAGATCCCCACCATGAGCCCGATATGCAACAGTACAATAAAGGCCACGGAAGAAGCTGGGGATAGCGTGGCAAAGAACCAAAGCATAACCGCAACGAGAACAAGGCCTGGAATAACCAGCCAAGTCGGTCCATACTTATCGAATAACCGTCCTACTAGTGGAGACAGAATACCATTTAGCGCACTGCCCGGCAGAAGCATGAGTCCGGCAATGAATACTGAGAATCCGGCGCCAGTTTGAAGGAACATCGGCAAAATGATCATGCTGGACATAATAATCATCATGCAGATCAGGACCAGAAGCAGCCCAATGACGTACATGGGATACTTGAAAACGCTCAGGTTTAACATAGGATCTTTCATAGAAGTCTGACGCAGGACGAACAAGACTAAAGCAACGAGCCCGACAACGATGGAAGCAACCACCACTGTACTAGTCCAACCTTCTGAGCCTTCGCCTGCTTTACTGAAGCCAAAGACCACTCCGCCAAAGCCGATGGTTGACAAGGCAATCGATAAGAGATCGATCCGGGGTTTCGTGACCTCGGTGACATTTTCCAAATACTTTAACCCGATCAATAACCCTACGACTAAAAGTGGCAGCGAGAACCAGAAAATGTAATGCCACGTAAAATACTGGATCAGTAAACCGCCGATGGTCGGTCCGGTCGCTGGTGCGAACATGATGACCAGTCCGACGAATCCCATAGCTGCTCCCCGCTTTTCAGGGGGATAGATGACAAGAATCGTATTGAACAGGAGCGGAAGCAGCAAGCCCATGCCAACTGCCTGTAAAACCCGGGCAAACATCAACATTTCAAAATTGAACGCGAGCGCCGCAATCAATGTGCCCGCAATTGAGCTTATTAGCGAACTTACGAACAGTTGTCTTGTTGTAAACTTCTGCAGCAGCAAACCGCTTACTGGCATCAAGATGCCGAGCGTCAGTAAGAACCCGGTCGTCAGCCATTGTGCAGTTGCAGCCGTAATCTGGAACACGTCCATTAAATTAGTCATGGCAATATTAAGGGCAGTTTCGCTGAACATGCCCACAAAACCGACGATCAGCAGCGACGCCAAGATGGCGCGCGTATTGTATTGTTTCTTCATTTTTTCTCTCCTAGTAACCTAATTAACTTAATAACGGTTTATTTTTTGCAAAGCCTTATTTCCTTAAATCGTTTTCAGAGATACCAATAAAGGATTCGCTGACAAAACATTGATGTTACGCCTGCACCTCTTTGCGGCTGACTACGCCACGGCGAATGAAGAACGCTGTGACTAAACCAATCAGTGCCAACATAATCATGTACAAGAACACGTTATGTGATCCTGCCGACATCGCGTTAGCCATTTCGACCTGTCTGGCGGGAACGGAGAAGTTGTGCAGGTATTTATCCATACCACCCGTAAGTATACTGACAGCTAAAGCAATTCCAATCGCCCCTGAAACCTGTGGCACTGTGTTGATAACTGCCGTACCGTGCGGATATAATTCTGGCGGTAATTGATTTAGTGCGTGCGTTTGAGCTGGCATTAATATCATGGCTGTCCCAATTGAGAGCCCTATATGCAAAGCCACCATTAAGGCTACTGAAGAAGCAGGAGATAGGTTAGTAAAGAACCATAACATGACTGAAACGATGACGAACCCGGGAATAGCGAGCCATTTTGCGCCATATAGATCAAACAAGTGCCCTATTCGCGGGGAAAGGAGACCGAAAAGCGCACTGCCCGGCAACAGCATGAGTCCCGCAGTGAACGGAGATAATCCTGCACCCGTCTGCAGAAACATCGGCAGGATGATCAGGGTCGCCATAAAAATCATCGGGACTATCGCTACTAGAACCAGTCCGACAACGTACATCGGATACTTGAACACGCTCAGGTCCATCAACGGATTACTCGCAACGTTTTGACGCCACACGAACAGCGCCAGTGCGACGAGGCCAACAAGGATCGAAGCAATCACAACTGGATTGCCCAAGCCTTCAGATCCTTCGCCCACCTGACTAAAGCCATAAACAACTCCTCCAAATCCAATCGTTGACAGTAACACAGACAGTAAATCAATCCGCTGCTTTGTGACAGCGGTAACGTTCTCCAAATATTTCAACCCCATCAACAACCCTATAACTAAAAATGGGAGTGATAACCAGAAGATATACTGCCATGTTAAATATCCGACTACTAGACCACCAAAGGTCGGTCCGATTGCCGGGGCAAACATGGTCACAAGCCCGACTAACCCCATTGCCGCCCCCCGTTTATTATGTGGATAAATGATGAGAACTGTATTGAACAGGAGTGGAATTAAGGTGCTCATACCTACTGCCTGGAAAATCCGACCGAACATTAACATTTCAAAATTGAACGCCAGCGCCGAAATCAATGTACCGGCGATTAAGCTTGTGAGCGAAATGGTGAAGAGCTTTCTTGTAGAAAACATCTGCAGCAACATCGCACTTATTGGCGTTAAAATGCCTATCGTCAACATGTATCCAGTTGTTAACCACTGTACAGTTGCCGCTGAAACTTGGAATACTTCCATTAAATTAGTCATTGCAATATTGATGGCCGTTTCGCTTAGATAGCCGGAGAAACCGCAGAGCAGCAACGCTGCCATAATGATACGTGTATTGTAGTTCTTTTCCATTTATATATATCTCCTCGAAAATCACTTTAAGTAAAAGCGTTTATTTTTTAGCAAATCCTTGTCTGTTTAACTATTCAAGCATGAAGGCCAGTATGTAACTCCATCAGGGGCTCTATCCGGAAATTGTTTCAAAGTGAGTATCTATTTTCAGGATAAGGCAGACCCAAATTACCGCGTAAAGTGTTTGATTCATATTCTGTTAGGATCACCATGTTTCGGTCTTCCACTAATTCACTGCTTAATGTGGTTAAGTTTTGAGACATAACCATTAACAACTCGATATTTTATATTTCCGTGTTTCTAAAAATATAGAAATAGAAAGCAGTTTAAATTTATGATTATTCAAATCTTTATCGTAATACCAAAGTATCAAAACATCGTTTTAAGCGAATAAATTCAAATTGTCGTCATTTACAGAGACGTCCTGTTATCAAACCTCCAATCCTTTTAGGATAGAACATTTTATATTTCGAAAAAAATAGAAATAACAAACAAAAAATAATTCCATAGGAATACAGAATTATTATAGTTAGGATTTCGGTTTGCCCGGTTTAATGGCTATCATACAGATGAGGTACAAATTTCTTTGCAACATCCTCATTCAAACTATAAAAAATATAGGTTCCTCGCTTCTCAGGCTTTAAAATTCCGCAATCTGATAATTGCTTTAAATGATGAGATAATGTGGATAAAGGAATACTATCAAGACGGCCTTCAAGTTGTGCCGGACACAAACTATTTTCCTCACCGATAATTTGGATAACTTTGTATCGGGTACTATCCCCCAATGCTTTATGAACTTTAACAATTTGATCATTATCCATTTTTGATGCACCCCTTTTTCTAATATAAAATGTTTTACCCTAAAGTATTTCGATATAACTCGAATTAAACATTATCATGAAATAAATGTGACGTAAAGGATTCAGGCTTCCGACTAATGGATATCCATTGGTTTCCCTTAACGTATAAGTGTTCTGATAACTTGAAGGAATCTGCATTTCCGTAGTTGCTTCAAAATTCGTAGCTCTACCGCCACTACGGATGACCTTTTCCATTTCAGCAGGGTTGGGAAAAGTGAAAGAAATAGACGCAAAGTTATAAGTTGACTTTTTCTTGTTTACTCCTTGATTATTCAAACCGTTCGTAAAAGTACACCTTTACGAACACTTCAAACCTCGCTTAAAGCACATAGAAAAAACGTTCGTAAACGTGTCAAAACACGTTGCGAACGTTCACTAATTCTACCGGACATTTACGAACATCAAAAAGTCCTGTTTAATTCTTCCGCTCATTCATTTCGGCTACCGCCCCATTGAATTTGTCGAAATCGAATTCAATGCTGTTTGATTTATAAAAGAACAGGATGGACTCTTTTTCTCCTTGCGCTAGCAAAAAGGTGACGACTGCTTTCGGGCTGTCCATGTCAATCCCCGCTTGGTTTGCATCGGCCAGTTTGGTCAGGATGTTTTCCGGTGTCTTGTTCAATTCAAACTCCCCTTTCCCGCTGCTGGTAAGTTGCGGATATCCAAAATGGTTGGCAGTTCGTTAAAATCTGCTCTTTGGGTCATTTCCATCAAGAGTTGAGCTGTTTCTTCCGGGCTGCTGAGCAGTCCGCTTTCCTTGTAATCCTTAAACTTTTCAATTAGTGGGAAATCAGCTGCTTCGCTTTGGCGTATTTTTTGCTGCATAGCGGTATCGATGATGCCCGGTGCTACTGACACCACTTTTACGTCGTCGTTTTCCGCATCCAGACAAGAGCTGAAATGATCAAGACCGGCTTTTCCGGCACAATAAGCGCTCCAGCCTTCATAAACTTTACGTCCCGCTCCGGAAGAAATATTGACAATTTTCTTTTCAGCGGTGTTGCTTTTCAATTGCCGAATAAAAGCGCCGCACAACAGCATTGGTGCCGTCAGGTTCAAGACGATGCTTTGGCTGACCTTTTCCGCTTCATTAGTATGAGCCAGGCCAATTGGCTCAATGGTTCCGGCATTGTTCACTAAAACAATTGTTTCTGTTTCTTCGGGGATCAGTTTTAAGGCTTCTGCGACGATGTTTTCCATTGCATCGAGATGAATCAGGTCAAAGGACAGAAAATGCTTGCCCGGCCAGTTGTCCGGCTCGGTGCGCGCGATTCCGATGACCACATGTCCCGCGTCACTCAAATGCCGGCTCCATTCGAAACCAATCCCTTTTGAAGCTCCAGTAATGATATACGCTTCTTTTGCCATTATTCCTGCCCGCCTTTTTGATACATGATTTCTCCTGCTACTACCGTCATCTCGACTTGAGCTTCTAAAATCTGTTCTTCATTTCCTGTAAACAGATCCCGGTCGAAAATTGTGAAATCGGCATCGTACCCTTCACGAATCACCCCTCGGACATCTTCTTTACAGATTGCTGCTGCACTGCCGCTTGTATATAGCTGAATGGCTTCAAAGCGGGATAACTTTTCTTCTGGCTGATGGCCTTCATGCGATTCGTATGGCTTTCTCCGTGTAACCGCTGCATAAATGCCAAGGCACGGATCCACCTCTTCAATCGGCGCATCTGATCCTCCTGCGCAAATCAACCCGTGGTTAAGAAGTTTTTTCCAAGCATATGCCCATTCCAAACGGCCTTCTCCCAGACGTTCTACAACCCATGGAAAATCGGAAGTCACAAAGCTCGGCTGAAGATCCAACGCCACGTCAATCTGCTGCATGCGTGCTACCAGATCTTCCCTGACAACCATTGCATGAATCAACCGGTCACGCTTTCCTGCCGGTACCGGATGCGCTTCGATGGCGTCCAGTGCCATCTCGAGGCCAAGATCACCGATCACATGAATTGCAACTGCTTCTCCGTGTTTACGCGCTATGGAGACGAGGCGTTTAAATTCCTCATCTGACTGAATCGCAACTCCAATGGTTGATGGGTCGTCGTTGTATGGCTTGCTTAATAACGCTGTACGCCCGCCAATCGAACCATCTGCAAAGATTTTCATCGGGCCGGGATCGACAAATGGCTCCGCATATGAGGCGGTTGCCATCATATCTTCGAAAGCACTATGGGCTCTCAGCAGATGGGCCCGGAATTTCACCTCTTTGCCAACGACATTCTTGAATGCCTGCAATGGCCTTGAGTAATGGCCGTAATAGCCCATGTCTTCTGTATGGGCCCCCGTCAAGCCAAGCGACAGCAAATGGTCCACTGACTTTTGGAGGGCACGAGTCAAATACTCTACGCTGACCTCCGGCACCTGGTTTGCTACCAGGTCCTGTGCCGCGTCCAATAAATAACCGGTCGGTTCTCCGTCTGCATCGCGTACAATCACACCGCCCTCTGGATCTGGGCTTTCTTTGGTAATACCGGCAAGTGCCAAAGCACTGGAATTGGCCAGTACCGCATGTCGGCAAACTCGTTTCAACATCATCGGTGATTGACTGATTTCGTCAAGTTCATTGCGGTGGAAGATTTTACGGTCCGCAAAATTGTTTTCATTCCAGCCTTCTCCGATAAACCATTCGCCTTTAGCTAAGTCGTTAGTCGACTCGATCAATTGCTCACGCATTTCTTCGGAGCTTTCGATTTTAGACAAATCTACACGCATCAGTTTTTCGCCATGGCCAATCATGTGCATATGGCTGTCAACCAATCCTGGATACATGCTTTTCCCCTTCAGATCGATTTCTTTATCAGCGTGCCGTTTTAATTCTTCGTATGAGCCGATTCTCTGTATTTGATCATCCGACACCAATACCGCTTCCGCAGTAGCGCCTTCAGCTTCCATTGTGTAGATTGTTCCCCCATGCCATAATACGTTCATCCAACCACTCCTTTTCTCTATTCTCATCATAAGTTTATTTGTTGCTGCATTCAATACGTTTGGATTGAATTTTTCACCGGCCCGTCGACAAAGCAAAAGCCCTTTCATTTATGTTATACTGTTTTTACTTATAGAAAGCAGAGGTGAACCCTCCTAGTCGGAGGGACGAATTGGACAGTATACTCATTATCAATTTGTTTTTGGTCGCTCTTTTAATCGGGCTGACCGCTTTATTTGTTGGATCGGAATTTTCGATTATTCGTGTCAGGATGTCCCGGATCGATCAACTCGTTTCAGAAGGCAATAAAAATGCCATTCTGACGAAGAAAATCATTAGCAACCTGGATTATTATTTGTCCGCTTGCCAACTGGGAATTACAGTGACAGCGCTTGGCCTTGGGTGGTTGGGTGAACCAACTGTAGAACGGATCCTGCATCCGATTTTTGAAAACTTTGGTGTAGAAGGACCGACTGCGTCGATTTTCTCCTTTATCATTGCCTTTACCGTCATTACTTTTTTGCACGTCGTGATCGGCGAACTTGCGCCTAAAACTCTGGCAATTCAATATGCAGAAAAAATGGCCTTTATCTTTGCCCGTCCGCTTTATCTGTTTGGAGTGATCTTGTCCCCATTTATCTGGTTGATGAACGGATCAGCCCGTTTACTGCTTCGCGCTTTTGGCATTGAACCGGCAGAGCATGAGCAGGCCCATTCAGAAGAAGAACTGAAGATCATCATGACGCAAAGCTACCAAAGCGGTGAAATCAATCAAACGGAACTTTCGTATATGCAGAACATTTTTTCTTTCGATGAGCGTATGGCAAAGGATATCATGCTGCCGCGAACACAAATGGAGACGATTTCACTTGAAATGAGCCATGACGACTTGATGGAGATTGTGCGTGACCACCAGTATACCCGTTATCCCGTTACCGAACAGGGTGATAAAGATGACATACTGGGCTTCGTCAACGTCAAGGAAATGCTGACCAATTACACCTATAAACAGGATTTGAATGATAGCATTGTCGTTCACGATATTCCGTTTGTACATGACATGGCGCCAATCCAGGACGTACTGCTGAAAATGCAGAAAGAACATGTCCATATGGCGATTGTCGTCGACGAATACGGCGGAACGGCCGGTGTCATCACAATGGAGGACATCTTGGAAGAAATCGTCGGGGAAATTCGCGACGAGTTCGATGAAGATGAGCGCGACGAGATTAAAGCCGTCGACATCAATAATTATCTCTTGAATGGCCGAGTGCTGTTGTCGGATCTGGAAGATCGTTTTGCTATCGAATTTGATGATAGTGAAGACGTCGACACCATCGGCGGATGGATCCAGTTGAAAAACACGGACATCAGTGAAGGCGAGTCGGTTGAATTGCCGACTCACACCATCACAGTACGGGAAATGGAAAATCATCAGATTATCCGCGTACTGTTGACACGCAAAACAGAGGTACTTGAAACGGAATAAGCAAAAAAATCACCCGACAGCTAATGCTGCCGGGTGATTTTTTATTTTTCTTCTAACAATGATTTTTCGTATTCGAATTTTTTCATGAGCATCTCACCTGAATAGCCTTCTTCGATCAGTTTCGCCAAAATAGTTTTGGTCTGATCGTCCGCCGCTTCGGGATGCTCACCTCGGTCAAATTCGACAACATTCTCCGCATCGGTGATCCAATCCGAGTAACTGCCCATATAAAGCCTTACCTGATTGTACCCTTTATCAGCAAGGACAGCATACAAGGCAGCCGCTGTCACTCCGCTGCCGCAATAGACGACAGCCGGCTCATTCTTTTGGACAATGTGGCTGATGTCTTCTTCCGTTTGAAACTCGCCTTTGGATACGAATTGAGACCAATCCAAATGTCGAGCCCCAGGGATTCTTCCGGCCACCGGGTCAATCGGCTCTTCCCGTCCTGCATAACGCTCTTCAGAACGTGCGTCCACCAATACTCCAAGTTCGTCGCCGCTAATAACATCTTTCACATAAGACTGATCAGCAAAGATGTCTGTAATGAACTCGGGTTCAAAGCTTGTTGCTTGATATTCAGGAACTTCAGTGGAAACGTCAATCCCCTGCTGTTTCAATTTGTCATAACCCGTTTTGCTGATGTGGACCTTATCAAACCCTGCGTATTTCAGCAGCCACCAGGCACGCGCAGCATAAGGAGAGCCGCCTTGGTCATAAATGACGACGGAATCGCTGGACTCCAAACCGCTTGATTGAATCAATCTAGTCAATTGCTGATTGGACGGCATAGGATGACGGCCTTCAGCAGATGCCATATCTGACATGTCGGTTTCGAGATCCCAAAAAACAGCTCCTGCCACATGCTCTTCTTCATACAATTTTCTGCCGGCTGATGGATCCTTCAAATCAAATCGCGCATCAATCCATCTATGGTTATTGGTATCGGTCGTTTCAATAAAAACTGACATCGTCTACACCCTTCCATCCATCAAATTTGAATAAAGCTCTTTCCATTGTGCCAATCTTTCGGATTGCTGAAGCAAGGTTCGCTCCGAATCAATCTGATCGACCGCCTGGCGAAGAACATGCTGCCGCAAGCCTTCCGCTTCCTGTTCTATCCAAAATTCCGCCCAGTTCGCCAGCTCTTTTTTCTCTTTATCCAGGTAGCGTAAAGCATCCGGTTCCATCATGGACTGCAATGCATCCCGCAGTTTTTCTTTTTCATTTTTCTCGAAGAAGCTCTTGTTGTTCTTGTAATACGATTTTACCGATGAATAATCAGCATCTGCGAATGGTTTGGTGATTTCCAAAGAACCCGCTTCCTGAACTTCATATGGTGTGAACGAGAAATCCGGATTCAATTCTTTCAGCTTGGCTGCATCTTCTTTAAAGCGTGATTCCAGCTTCCTTTCGATAAATTGCGCAAGACGGAAATTAGTGACACGCAGTTCCTGCTGGAAATCAAAGCCGGTCATTTCATTCATATCCTGTAAAGCGATATCAAGCGCCTGCTGTGCCGATTTATTGGAGAAGACCGAGGGATTGAACGCTTCTTTGAAAAAGTCATTAAAGCGGTAGAATACCCGCTGATTGACGTAATACAGCAATTCATCCAGTTCTTGCAATGCTTCCCGCTCCAGTAGCTTAGCGATCGATGCACCAAACAGGATGCGCAGCTGCTTCTCAAGATGCTTGAGTTCTTCCAGCCGTTCGTCTTTCCGCAACAAGTTCTTTTCTGTATGTTCGATCAGGCTGCGGAAACGGTCCACCGCTTTTTGTTCTTCTTCCGCCAATGATTGCACGGCCATGCCTTTCAGCTCTTCTTTCAGGAAATGCTGAAACGCTTCTTCAAACTCGGGCATTCCGGAAAGCTCCCGGTCGCGCAGCGCCAAAAGACTTGAAACACCAAATAATCGAGGGAAACGGATGCCAAAACGCTGCAACTCGTCTTTCACATAAGTGACAACTGCGTCTTTTTCCTGTTCATCATTGGCCAAATCGATTGCATTGACAACAAAGAACATTTTATCCATTTCAAACGCATCCTTAACTCGTCCGAGCTGGATCAGAAATTCCCGGTCGGCTCTCGCAAAGGCATGGTTGTAATAAGTAATAAACAAAATCGCATCGGCATTGCGAATGTATTCAAAAGCGACGTTGGTGTGCCTTGCATTGATCGAATCTGCTCCGGGTGTATCGACAAGCGTGACACCGTTGCGCGTTAGTTCGCAATCATAGTAGAAGTCGATTTCGTCGACAAAACAGCTTTTCTCTTCTTTTGCCACATATAGTCCGAATTCCTCGCGATTGGTCCGGATGGTTTCACCCAGACGGTCCTTAAACACCGGATAGCCTTTATTGAATGCGATGATGAACGATTTATGGACCTGCTGCTCAGTCGGAGTATCTTCCGGCAATTTCAGCGATTTGGCATAGGCATCTTCCAGTGAAGCGACTTCAATACCCAGTACATGGAATGAGTTTTTGACGTCTTCTGTCATTTGAGCACGTGTCTTTAAACGCACATCCGCGGTTTCATGCGGATGCTGTTCTGTAATAGGACGTATCCGGTTGATGGTTGCCGTCGTCGGATTCGGTGATACCGGCAAAACCGATTCTCCCATTAAAGCATTCGAAAATGACGATTTCCCGGCACTGAAAGCACCGAATAAAGCAATCGTGAATTCCTGTCCTTCCAAGCGGCCCGCTTTCCGTTTCAGGTAAGCCGCAGTTTCTGCAAAGCCTTTGATCGGAGTGATCACTTCTGCAGTGCGGTTGGCACGCTCAAGTACTGCCATTTCATCGAACGCAGCTACTTCAAGTGTTTCAGCCTGCTGCTCCGGTTCTGCCTTTTGCTGTTCCTTTTTCTCAAGCATCGCCGGATCGAATTCCGTCATTTCTTCAATGGATACTTCAAATTCTTCCAGCCATTGATCTACTTTTTCTTCAGCTGCCGTTTTTTGCTTTGGCAGCATGGCTGAATAGGATTTTTTGACTTTATCGATTTTGCTGTCCATTTCTTCAAGTGTTTCGATAGCAAGCACTTTTTGAGACATGGTTTGAGCTTTCATATCAATCTCTGTACTGGCATCGTCCGACAAGCCTTTAAACTTTTCTTCCTGCGCCGTTTTCCAACCATCTGTTTCACGGATAAACCAGCGTTGCACTGCAGTTGAGATGCTATTGGCAAAATTCAGCACAGCATCTCCAGTCGTGGAAGCACCCGTCGGAACCTGTTCTTCAACAACGGCGAACGGAACATCGAATACCAAATCATCAATAGCTAGCGATTCGCTGTCGGTCAGCAGTCCCGCATCTTTTAATGAAGACTTCATCAACTTTTTCAGATGATTGGTGATTTGGGAAGACACTGTCGTCTCAAGCCGCTCATCTACTTCCTGCTTTCTTCTCTGCCGTTCTTCTTCTGTCTTTTTGCCGCTGAACAGCATGCCAACTTTGAAATTTGGCTGAATGGACTCCAGGTAGCTGGTTAATGCACTGCGCAGTTCATAGGGCATGATATTCGAGTTTTCCAACAGCTCTTTGCGGCTCTTCTCGAATTTTGACTGCCAGTTTTCGAAATCCTGCACAGACATTCTGCGTGACACCAATGCATTTTCTTTTTTCAAGTCTTCACGGTTTTCCCATTCGGCAGAATCGAGAATGTCTGAAAAGGCTTGCAGACGCTCTGCTTTTTCATCTTCCAAAAACTTGATGTGTTCGTCTTTTAGTTGACTCAATGCCGAATCAGAAGCTTCGCCGATATGGCCTTTCCAATTGTGCATCGTTGAAGATACCAGCTCTTTAACCTGTTCAAAATCATTGCCCGGAAAATTAAAATCTTTTAAGGATGTAAAAAAGATTCCTTTAGGGACCACTCCCCATGCTGCAAAAGAATCGTGGACCGATTGCTGGAAATCCGCAAAGCTCATCTCGCTGCTTTGGTGCTTATCGATTTGGTTGACAATCAAATACAGCTCGGTGTATTTCTGCAGTTCTTTTGTAAAATTGAAATTCAATTCGGATTGAACATGATTATAATCCATCACATAAAAGACCATATCCGCCACATGAAGTGCCGATTCTGTCGACATGCGGTGAGCATCATCTGTGGAATCGACGCCAGGCGTATCCATAACCGTAATTCCTTTTGGCAGGACTGAAGCTTGGTGGCCGATATCAATCTGCGTGACATCTCCATTTTTGCAGAATTCCTTTACGGCGTTGAAATCGTAATTTTCAGGGAAGTAGACGGGCTTCTCGTTTCGCATATTGACGATTGCGAAATCCTTATCCGCTTTCTGGACATTGACGATATTGGCGCTAGTCGGAATTGGGCTGGATGGCAGTAAAGTCTCACCTGTCAGCGCATTGATCATGGACGACTTTCCGGATGAGAAATGTCCGGCAAAGCCGATGATGAAATTATTTTTCAGGATTTTCTTTGCAAATAAATGCGCTTTCGCTTCCCTCTCGGTATCTTCGTTGTCTTTGAAGATCCGGTAAAGATGTGCCGTTTCAAGTAATTCTTTTTTATGGTCAAGAACTGTCATTTAGAAATCTCCTTCTCCGCTTACTGCTCTCTATCATATCATTTTTAAGAGAGAACGAAAAACATCCTTCCCGATTTTGAGAAGGATGCCGTAATTATTAGGAAAATCCATGGATCGACATGCCGCCGTCAACGAACAAGGTCTGACCGGTAATATAACTAGCAGCATCCGACGCCAAAAATACGGCTGGCGAAGCCACTTCCGGCAATTCACCGACCCGCTTCATCGGTGTAACTGCCAATATGGAATCCAGGTATTCTGGATCATTCAAGATTTTTTCCGTTAAAGGCGTCTTGAAATACCATGGTCCGATTGCATTGACACGGATGTTTTTCGGTCCCCATTCCATCGCCATGACTTTGGTCATTTGGATAATGGCGGCTTTAGATGCGGCGTAAACGACACCGGTCTTCAAAGCACGGTCGCCTCCCACTGAGCTGATATTGATGATGGAACTGCCGCTTTCCATCTTTTTGACAGCTTCCTGTGAGAACATAAAAACACTTTGAGCGTTGGTATCCATAATCTGGTGCCATTCCGCATCTGTTGCATCCGATAAAGAAGAACGGATATTCATCCCTGCATTGTTGACTAGAACATCCAGCGCCCCGAATTGCTGTATGGTTTTCTCCACTGCCGCCTCGATGTCGCTGCGTTTCGTAATGTCAGTAATGGCATAGGAAGTGCGGTTGTTGCCAATTTCCTGCTGGGCCTGCTGAAGATCGGACTCGGTGCGTGCCACCAGCATGACATTGGCTCCTGCTTCTGCAAATGCCATGGCAATCGCTTTGCCGATTCCTTTTCCGGCCCCTGTGACAATGGCTGTCTTGCCTTCCAAACTGAATGATTTTAACATCGCTTATCGCCTCCGCTCTTATTATAATCAAACTCTTCGTCATTTGTCCTTAAAAATAACAAAAGCCACCGCGATGATTCACGATGGCAAGTTATCATTTATCCAACTGATAAATTTTCGAATATTTCTCTTCCAGGTACTCCGCTAAATGATCCGGGTTCAGTCCTTCTCCAGTAACTTCCTTTAAAATATCAAGCGGTTTTTTGAACGCACCATGGTGATGGATGTTTTTGCTCAACCATTCGCGGATCGGTTTAATATTCTGTGCCGCCAATAAATCATCGAAGTTCGGCAAGTCTTTCAGCATCGCCTCTTTGAACTGAGCTGCATACATATACCCCAGTGCATAAGATGGGAAATAGCCAAAGCTTGCGCCTGCCCAGTGAACATCCTGTAAGACGCCTTCTGCATCGTTTGAAGGACGCACACCCAAATACTCTTCGTATTTGGCGTTCCATAATTCCGGCAGATCACTGACTTGAATATCCCCGTCGAACAGACCTTTTTCAAGTTCGTAACGCACCATAATATGAAGTGCATACGAAAGTTCGTCTGCTTCAATGCGAATCAACGATGGTTTGGATTCATTGATTGCCCGTACGTAATCCAGCAGCTCGACATCAGCAAACTGTTTAGGTGCATATTCTTTCAGCAAATTGAAGTTTTGCTGCCAAAAATGTTCATTGCGGCCGATAAAGTTCTCACAGAACAAGGACTGGGATTCATGGATTCCCATAGAAGCACCTGTTTCGATTGGTAAACCTGCTAAGGCTTCTCCCAAATTCTGTTCATACATAGCATGGCCACCTTCGTGGATGGTGCCAAAGACCGCCGTTCGGAAATCGCTTTCGTCGTATTTGGTCGTCACGCGGATGTCCTTGCGGTTGACCGAAATCATAAATGGATGAACCGTTTCATCCAGCCTGCCGGCTTCGAAATCGTAGCCCAGCTGTTCCAGCATCTGACGGCTGAATTCTTGCTGGGCCTGTTTAGGGAAATGCTCATACAAAAATGCTGTTTCCGGCTTGTTTGGTGAAGCCGCGATTTTTTTCACCAGCGGCACAATGCGTTCACGCAATTTGCCAAACACTTCGTCCAGAATTTCAGTGGTCATGCCAGGTTCATATTGATCGAGCAATGTATTATAAGGGCTACCATTTTTCTCGCCCCAGTAACCGATCATTTTTTTGGTCGTGCTGACCAAGTCTTCCAAATAAGGCAGGAAGATTGAGAAATCCGACTGTTCTTTGGCAGTTTCCCAAACAGATTCCGCTTTGGATTGCAAGATGATGAATTTTTTGTATTCCTCAGGCGGGACTTTTTTGCTCAAATCATATTCTTTCCGTGCTTCTTCCACTGAGCGACGAATATATGGATCCAATGTGGCTTGGTCTGCTTCTAACGAAGACAGCAATTCGCCGAACTCGTCCGACGTGGATAAATTGAAAACTTCTGCAGATAAAGTACCGATGCTCTCAGAACGAAATTCCATTCCTTTTTTCGGCGCCCCTGTTCTCAAATCCCAATACAGTAAAGCAATTGCTTCTTCATAACCTTTGATCTTATTGAAATGTTCGCTAAATCGTTTTTCGAGTGACACAAAAATCCCTCCAATGGTTGATGAGACTATTGTATCACACGCTTCCAATTTCTTAGAAGTTTTCAGCAGGCACAGGAAGAATCGTTTCCCAGAGATGCTCAACACGCAATTCGTCTTCATTCAGCAATAGATGGATTTCACCGTGATCGTTTGAAGTACGGATCAAGCGGCCGATTCCCTGTTGGATGCGCAGCTGCATGAACGGCAAATCGATTTCTTCCAGCGGGTTGTTGCTGAATTTGCGTTTGGCATCAAAAACTGGATCCTTTGGAGGAAATGGCAGATCTACGATGATGACTTTTGTTAAAGCTTCGCCTGGCAGATCCAGTCCTTCCCAGAGGTGATACGAGCATAAAATTTGGAATTTGCCTTCCTGGAATTCCTTGACCACTGTCGACAGTTCACGGTCGCCCTCAAATTCGATGGTGTATTGATGGTCCAAAGGCAAGGATTTCTTGAAGTTGTCCATTTCCATCTTCGAAGTGAACAACACCAGCGACTGATCGCCTGTGCTGAATAAATCATAAACACGTTCGAATTTTTGCTGCTGTTCGAGTGGATGCTTATAAATTTTCATAACATCCTCATAATCGAAGGGCGATGGCACAGAAAATGACTGGTACTTATCGATTCCCAGACTGTCTGAAAGGTAAGTAAAATCTTTTTGAATCGACAAAGTTGCTGAAGAAAAAATAATCGGGATTTTTCCATCAAATAATTTTTCGTCCAAAATATCAGTGACCAAACGCGGCATGATGACCAAAGTCTCAATCTCATCTTTTATTTCCAACCACGTTACAGCGTCGCCTTCCTCTACAAACAAACGCATCGAGAAAGTATATTGTTCGAAATATTCTTCAGCAAGGCGCAATTCGTATTCGGGGATGGTGAACAATTCACCTTCAAAGACAAACTCTTCCATCATCAGATCAATGTGGCGAACCAACATTTTGCCGACATTGACCAATTCAGGGTCTTTCGTAATCGCTTTGCGGTCTTCATCACTCTTAACCGTGTGAATGCGCAGCAGACGGAAAAAATCATTGTGAAGATCAATTGTCTGCTCAATCATGTTTAATGTTTTCTCGCGCATGCCATCAGAGAGAATACTCTCTGTAACATCTTGCAGGGTGCTTTCCTGTACTTCATAAGTCAATGCACGCTGTGCAGCAAATTCTAATAAATGGCCTTCATCAAGAACAATTTGAGAGAACTCGGGAAGTAAAGGGCTCTGTCCTTCACGTTTGCGCGTTTCTTTTGTCCAAATATGTTCCATCAGGAAATCATGCGAGCAAATAACCAAATCGGTCGCCTGTCTGTAATGGTTTCGGTGAATGGTTTGGCCGCATTTATTGCGCATATCGCACGCATTGCAATTCTGAATCGGATGGTAGTTGACCTGCTGCCATTCTTCATCTGTAACATCCGGATAGCTTGAGCGCTCACCGTACGGGTAAGTATTTTGCATCGAAAAGGTTTTGTTGACGAATTCCGGCAAGCTGTATTCGATGTCATCCAGAAAATCGGCATCGCTGCGTTTTTTAGCACCTTCGAGCCGCTGGAGGCACAAATATTGATCACGGGATTTTGCCAAGCGCACATCCAGATTTAAATCGAACAGATCGTTCAGGCGGTCAACATCTCCGCCTTTTTTGACCAATTGCTCGATAAGGGTTTCATCTGCGCATGAAATAAGCGCCGGTTTTCCGGTATAGCGCGCATAAGCAATAGCCGGCAGCAAATAAGCCATTGTTTTCCCCGTACCGACTCCAGCTTCTGCAAATAGCACCGCTTTTTCTTTTAAAGACTGTTCAATCTGGAAAGACATGAAAATTTGTTCATCGCGCAAATCGTAGCCTTTTTCCGGCAACTCATCATAAAATACATCGCCGATCCAGTCATTGAGTGATTCAAAGAAAGTTTTGTCCTTCGTTAAAGGAAATGGTAGTGGCTGTCTCATAAACTCTCCTCACAGAGAAACGGAAGAGCTGCTGCCCTCCCGTTTCGTCTCATTTATTTTTTAGAACGTTCTCCCCAGAATTGGAAAAGATCCGTGCGGATAAAACCGTTGAATAATTTACGTTTCTTTGTAGCTGGCTGACCATAGAGTGTTTCGAAACGCCCCATGGAAGACAGCATGTAAACGGACCATGTAGGGTGTTTAGAAAACACGCGCCCCATGTCCGCAATCATTTCTTCAATGATTTCAATTTCGCCAATACGCTCTCCGTACGGCGGGTTGCCAACGACAACGCCATTTTCTTCCGTGGCGGTGAAATCCTTCACTTGCCGCTGCTCAAACTGAATTAAATCGGCGAAACCGGCTTCACGGGCATTCTCTTCTGCAACCTTAAGCATACGGTGGTCAATATCCGTTCCCAGAATATTGAGCGGTTGGTCATAATTTGCCAGTTCTTCTGCCTCTTCGCGGACTTCATCCCAAATTGCCTGACCAATCCATGGCCATTTTTCACTGTCGAATTCACGGTTATAACCCGGTGCCAGATTTTGTCCAATCATTGCTGCCTCAATAACAATTGTTCCTGAACCGCAAAATGGATCTACGAATGGACGGTCTGGCGTCCATCTTGATAATTTCACGAGGGCCGCAGCTAAGGTTTCTTTTAATGGTGCTTCACCTTGATCCAAACGATAGCCGCGTTTATGCAAGCCCGCTCCGCTCGTATCAATGGACAATTGAACTTTATCTTTCAAGATTGACACTTCAATTTTGAAGCGTGGTCCTGTTTCATCTAAGAACGAATTGCGGTGATAAGCTTTCTTCAAACGCTCAACAATCGCCTTTTTTACAATTGATTGGCAGTTTGGCACACTGTGTAAAGTGGATTTAACCGATTTCCCTTGTACCGGGAATTCCGCATCTACCGGCAGGAATTTTTCCCACTCAATTTCTTTTGTCCGTTCGAACAATTCATCAAAAGTATAAGCGTTAAATTCACCAGCAATGATTTTAACGCGGTCAGCTGTCCGGAGCCATAAGTTGGTCTTGGCAATATCCCGCTCATTTCCTTCAAAAAACACTTTGCCGTTTTCTGTTTCTGTTTCGTATCCCAATTCTTTTACTTCGTTGGCTACAATGGATTCCAAGCCCATTGCTGCTGTTGCGAGCAATTTAAATGTTGTCATAACGACTCCCTCTCCAGTTGTTCACTATTTCAGATTTCGGTGTTTGTTTTCTTTCATCAATTGACCTACCTATATATTTTCATTGTATAGGTCAAGCTTTTAATAATATTTGCTTCTATCCTACTGTTCATATTCCGCAAACCAACTCCGCTTTCCTGCGGGCTTGCGCCGAGGAGGCTCAGCGCTTCGTCGCAAACGAGTTAGGCACAGCCCGACTCGCTTCCTGCCGGAAAGCGTCCGCCTGAAACGATTTCTTCAAAATCTATACTTTTTAACATTTCTACTCATAATATGAAGAAAAGCTCCCCCAAAAGGGGAGCCTTTGATAAGCATTTTAAGACCATGTGAAATTCTATAAGCCATGTTTTGTTTCCACGTACTCAAACGGTTTGAACCTCGTACTAGTGGACAGCAACCATCTATCTGCAAGCTTGCGCCTGCCTCTTCATCAGTTCATTTCCTTCAGAAAAGTGCCCCTACCATAATTTGGGTTTCTCGCTCACGGGGTTTACCTCGTTCCACCTGTATAATTTCTTATACAGCTCCGTCACTGTGGCACCTTCAGGGTATTTCGGCCATATCCGAAGACTTAGGCGTTCTACCCGCCGTCAGCTATTGCTAGCTGCCCCAGCTTATTGTTTCACTGGGCGCGATCACTACGGTCATCTCAGAACCGTGCGAGCATGGACTTTCCTCTCCGGCAAAAAGCCGGAGCGATTGCCAGAATTTCAAATGGCTTTATAAGTATACGCTATTCAGCCCAATAAAACAATCGTTTAGTTATTATCCAGCTTATTGCCGAATACGTGATTTTCTAAATGGGACAAGCGGCGCAAAATATCAAAATTGGTAGTGCCTGGAGCCGGTGTCGCTTGTTTTTTTGGTGTTTCTTCCAATTCCATACGCAAGCGTTTATTTTCATTTTGAAGCTGCTCGATCCGTTTTGAAAATGCTTCATAATCCTGGATAATTTCATCTAGGAAATGATCTACTTCATCCTGGTTGTATCCGCGCATCGCTGTTTTAAAATCTTTTTCCAATATATCTTTTGATGTAAACTTATTATCCATTCCAATCGTCCTTCCATAAAAAACTACCTTAGGCCAAGTATAGCATAAGGCGGATTTTTCGTGTTTAGTTCTCTTCAAGTTCTGGGTGTTTTTTTCGCTTTTTCTCTTCGAGGCGAGCCAGTCTTTTGTGGATATCTGCAACAAGCGAATGACGGACCTTGGTATGCTCACTTGCTTCTTTCGCAAAACCAGCCATGATGGCTGCTTGGTCCAGATCGCGCATTTGATGTTCATACAATTTGGATGCGTGTATCCAAGCTTCCACTTCAATGCTGCCCCTCAGATGAGGTGCAGCTTCCTTAAATAATTTAAGAGCTTCTTCGTGCTGGCCTATCCTTTTTTTCTGGATAGCCAATAAATAACGTGCCAATGCAGAAGAAGCACCTCTTTCAACTGTAACATGCTCAAGATATGCAGCGCTTTGATCAAACTGTTTCAAGTCTGCATACCATTTGCCGATATTCGTATAGGCACCGCTCGTTTCAGACTCCATGTCTTCCATCAGCAAATTAGACGACAACACATATAAGGAAACAAGCGATAAAATGTCCAGCTCATTGTGATAAAGAACTTTTGCCAGACCATCTGGAAAGCCACTCTTCACTGCGTCAAGATAAATGGCAGGAATCAAGTAGCCGGGCACATCTCCATGCCGGACAAACCCGAGCTTCTCTTCTTCAATGGTGCTTAGTTTCATCCGGGCCAATTCATTTTTCCAAATCCGCTTGGTGCCGTGAAACAAATCAATTTGGCGGGGCACCGGCAATTTCGGCAGAATCTGGCGATGCATGGTCCAGCGGGACGTCAATTGCGGCCAGTCGAAGCTTTTGCCATTATACGAAAAGATGATTGGGTCATCGGTTTTCCATAATCCCGTTTCATACAAAAATGCCGCCTCATGGGAAGGATCCGGCATGATGTATTGCATCATTTCAAAATGATCACTGCGCTTCACTAACAAACCAATCAAAAAGATATAGGCGCCGGTTCCGCTGAGGCCTGTCGTTTCAGTATCAAAAAAAACCAATGGATCCTGCTCTTTCAGCTTGAATGGATGCTCAAAGTCCGTCCTCTCCCAAGCCCTCAGCACACCATTAAGTTCATTTAGGCTTACTGTGCCATGCTGAGTATCCAAAGGATAAGTGATTTTCTTTCGAAATACAAAACCGTACTTATTCTCGACGATTTCCAATCCAATTTGGTTCCATTTATCTTCATGCAGCGGCCGCTCTGCTGCTTTTGGCTGCTGCTTTTTAGCAGGCTGTTTTTTCAGCATGCCTTTCATCTGGAGAAGTTTATTTTCAAACGACATCTCTCTTCACCCCTCTTTGCGAAGCTCATCCAAAAGCCGGATGACATGGCCTTTCATGCTGATAGCTGCGTCTTGTGCACCAATGCATGACGGACATCCATCAAGACATGGGCACTCTGAGATATGCTGTTGGGCTTTGTCGAGCAACGGACGCCATAAGTCATAAATCCGCTCACTGATGCCGATACCCCCTGGATAGGAATCATGTATAAAAAAAGATGGCATATCATTATGCGGCGATTTTACTTGTGGCACGACATGGACATCGCGACGATCACATTGTACAAATATCGGAATGAACGATTCAATCGCATAGGCTGCTCCGGTCATCGTATCTGACAGTTCCGCTTCCGAAAAATCTTCCGGTTTTGTAAAGCTTAGCCACGTAGATGAAGTATGCAGCTCTTCTGCAGGCAGCGAAATCGGTCCTGATCCAATATTGTCATGGGAATCAAAACGGATTTTCTTGAATATGGTCGGCATTGCAAGTACAGCGATATCACCATAGAAAACTTCCGAGCCGTTCATCTTCTTGTCCTTATCTTCGCTCATAACTTTTAATTCCACTGCCAGATTGGCGTCAGTGAAATAATCGACGTCGACTTCCCTGACATAAGCCTTTTTTTCTTCCCAGTCCAGAATTTCCACTTGGAACTGTGTGCCTTGGTGCAGGTAGATTGCTTCTTCATGCAAGAGGGTCATGGCACTGAACCGATCCATCTCTCCGATGACACGTGTATCGACAGGAACAGATTGATCGATGATGACAACATTTTCCTGAGAAGCTGAACGCAAGGAAATGTCATGTGCTGGAAAACGATCGCTCATCCAATGCCAGCGGTCTGAAGTCTGCACAAGAACCCCTTCTTCCTGCAAATACTCGAGCAATTCCTGAACTTCAAATTCTCCGTACTGATCATCAATACGGAATGGCAATTCAAAGGAAGCACATTTCAAATGGTCCATTAAGATGATAATGTTCTCCGGATGAATTCGTGCTTCTTCCGGCGACTGGTCCAGTAAATATTCGGGATGATTGATAATGTATTGGTCAAGCGCGGTCGATTGGGCAACGTAGATCACCAGAGATTCATCCTGTCGGCGTCCCGCGCGTCCTGCTTGCTGCCATGCGCTTGCAATATTCCCCGGATAGCCGGTCATGATACAAGCCTGCAATTGGCCGATGTCAACGCCGAGCTCCAATGCATTGGTGGATACCACACATTGGATCGATCCGTCGCGCAATCCTTTTTCAATAGCGCGTCGCTCCGTCGGCAAATAGCCTCCCCGGTAGCCTTTGATTGAATCGTCCTGCAGCTTCATTTTGGTTATGGCCTGCAGATATGTCACCAGCATTTCGACACGGACACGGCTTTTGGCGAAGACAATTGTCTGAATGCCGTTTTTGATCAAATGAGTGGCCAAGTCTCGCACTTCCAAGATTGCACTTCTGCGAACGCCGAAAGTCGGATGAATGATCGGCGGATTGTAAAAGACAATATGTTTTTTTCCTGCTGGCGCACCGTTTTGATCAATCAGTTTATGTGTACTGTTGGTCAGGTTTTCTGCCAATTCTTTTGGATTTGCGATTGTGGCGGATGTACAGATAAAGACCGGTTCGCTGCCATAAAACTCACAAATCCGTTTCAACCGGCGGATGACATGTGCTACATGTGTTCCAAATATTCCTTTATACGTATGCAGCTCATCGATTACTATATAATGAAGATTCTCAAAAAGAGACACCCATTTTGTATGGTGCGGCAAAATGGCAGAATGCAGCATGTCCGGGTTGGTCATGACAATCTGTCCGGCCTTTCGCACCTTTGTCCGGATTGCCGGTGAAGTGTCTCCGTCATAGGTGTAGGATAAAATCGCTTCTTCCGTTTTTTCGATCAAGTCATGCAGATCGCTTTTCTGGTCTTGCGCCAACGCTTTCGTCGGGAACAAGTACAGCGCACGCGCCCCTGGATCATTTAAGATCTTGTGCAGGACAGGCAAATGATAGCAATAGGACTTGCCTGACGCTGTGGGGGTTACTGCTGTAAATGATTTACCGGATGTGGCCAAATCAAATGCTTCCCGCTGATGGGTATATAATTGTTCGATCCCCTTCTTGCGAAGAGCCGCTTTAAGGCTATTGTGCATCTCCGGAGGGAAGTCTGCATATTCTGCAGGTTTTTCCTGCTTCGTGTGCCAATGGACAATCCGTTCCATCATATCCGGTTCCGTTTTCCATTCATTCATCAACTCAGGCAGTTTTTTACGCTTAATCATGCTCAGCACTCTTTTCATCTATAGCCAATATAAATGTCTGCAGCGTATATTGCGCCGCTTGGATTGTCTGGATAAAGCGTTTTTTGCTGGTCTCCTTATAGAAGCTCTGAACAAAAAATTGCGTCATGCCTTCTGCTGCTGTATCGATTGTGGGCTTGTGTACATACTTCGGCCGTTCTTGTTGAATATACAACAGTGATTCTTTTTGCCATTCATTTATTTTGTTGTGCCAGTAATCTGCGTATGGTTTAACATCTTCATAAAAATCAGGGACCGCGTCCTGTTCACGCATTTCATAAAAGCGGTCCAAGCATTTTCCGCATTCATCGTATAACGCGGAAGAGAGTTCTCTAACTGTCATTGTGCAACCCCTCCATTGCCATTAGTTTATCATATTCACCAAAGCGACACGACTTTTATCGAACAGACATTCTTTCCGGTTGGAACGAACGGAGAAATCCGCTATTATTAGAACATGTGAATAATTCATGGAAAAGTTCACCCTTTCCAGCCTGCTCAGCTTTTTTAAGATGGGGACATAAAAATCGCTGGAGCCAACAGGCGTTTGGACATAAATTCATATGAAGTCAGGTTTAAGGGCGAGAGCATCTGGTTTTTTAGCCGCTGTTTGACCAGAAAATTGACAGCTTGCAAATAGTTGAAACCTTTCATCATATCAGTCGTCTAAAAGCTTGTGATATGATAAAGTAAGCGAGGTGTATCACAATGGCAATCAATTATCCGAACGGCAAAAAATTTATACCGCCAAAAGATCAACCTGCCAAAGAAAAGACGGCAAAAAAAGCAAAAAAGGATTTTTCTTTTAGCAACCGTGGAAAGACATTAGAAGACGAATTGAATGAAACCAATGATTATTACCTTCAACTGGGAATGGCGGTTATCCATAAAAAGCCGGTGCCTCTCCAGATCGTCAAAGTGGAGTATCCCTCCAGAAGCGCTGCAGTGATTAGGGAAGCTTATTTCCAAGCGCCTTCCACAACTGATTATAACGGCGTCTGGAATGGCCGCTATATCGACTTCGAAGCAAAAGAAACGCAAAACAAGACCTCATTCCCATTGAAGAATATCCATGATCATCAGATTCATCATATGTCCCAAGTGGTCAAACAGAATGGGACGGCGTTTATGATCATCCGGTTCTCTTCTTGGCAACGGTATTTCATCATGCCGTTTAAAGAGCTTGAAATTTTTTGGAACCGGATGATTACTGGCGGAAGAAAATCGGTTACTTTGCAGGAAATTGAAGAAACTTCATTTGAACTAACACCTGGAGCATTCCCCCGCATCGATTATTTGCCTCTTCTGAAAAAGCTTTAAGCAACAACATATATGAAAGTGAGGAAACCGATCTTGAGCGATAGACATATTTCGCGTGAAGAACGCCGAAAAGCAATTGAACGTCAAAAGAAGACCAACAATAAGAAGAAAAAGAAATCTCCAGCCGTAACATGGATGAAGCGCCTCCTCCTGGCGATCGTAGCCATCGGCATAGCTTGTTTTGTATTCGGAGCCTCATTGTTTGCCTTCTATGCAAGCAGCGCACCGGAAATTGATGAAGAATTGCTGCGCGACCCGATCAGCCCAACTTTTTACGCAGCTGACGGAGAAACGGAAATTCCGTATATCACCGCAGAGAATCGTGAATACGTAAATTATGAAGACATACCAAAAATAATGGAAGACGCCATTCTGGCAACAGAAGATAATCGATTCTATAAGCACTCGGGTATAGACGTTATCCGCCTAGGCGGTGCAGTCATCGCAAATATTACCGGTGGCTTCGGATCTCAAGGTGCCAGTACCATCACCCAGCAGGTCATTAAAAATTCATTTCTGACAAATGACAAGACCTTAAAACGGAAAGCACAGGAAGCTTATCTGGCATTCAAGCTGGAACAGGAATATGAAAAAGAAGAAATCTTTGAAATGTACTTCAATAAAATTCTCATGTCCGGAAATATTTATGGTTTCGGCACAGCTTCAGAATATTTTTACGGCAAACCGTTGAGTGAACTAACATTGGCTGAAGCTGCTCTACTGGCAGGTATGCCACAAAGTCCGAACGGCTATAATCCTTTCACAAATCCGGAACGCGCTGAAGAACGCCGGAACGTTGTTTTAAGTTTGATGAATCAGCATGAAAAAATTACTACTGAAGAAAAAGAACAGGCCCAGGCAGCATCTGTAGCCGATTCACTGGTTCCAGAAGGCGAACGCCAGCCGCAAACCGCCAGCAGCGAGCATACCGCCTTTATGGAAATGGTTGAGGATGAACTTGAATCACTGGAAGGCGATTACTCGCTTGATGAAGGTTTAACCATTTACACAACATTAGAGCCTTATGTCCAAACAAAAGTGAACGAAGCCATGGCTTCAGATTTGTTTTTTGATGACAAAGTACAATCTGCTATGACTGTTGTAAACACTAAAACAGGCGGCATCAGTGCAGTAGGCGCAGCACGTGAATACACAGGCGATGTCCGCCATAATTATGCAATTGCAAAAGACCGTCCTGTAGGATCAACTATCAAGCCATTGCTTGATTATGGTCCAGCTATCGAATATCTAGGTTGGTCCACTGGACAGACGATTGTCGATGAACCTTATTCTTACGAAGACAACGATCAGGAAATCCGCAACGTCGATGGACAATTTTTAGGCACCATGACGATTCGCGAAGCGCTTTATCGCTCACGTAATATTCCTGCAGTTAAAACCCTCCAGGAAGTCGGCACTGAAAACGCTGGTGAATTCATGAGTAATGTCGGCCTAAACATGGATAATATCTATGAATCCACTGCCCTAGGAGCCGCTGATTTCTCAACAGTAGAAATGGCAGGTGCTTTTGCCGCCTTGGGAAATCAAGGTGAATTCAATAAACCGCACACGATCAAGAAAATCGTTTTCCGAGACGGTTCTACTGAGCAAGTTGTTGAACCGGAACCTGTACAGGCAATGAAAGACAGTACAGCCTACATGGTAACCGATATTCTTAGAGACGTTGTAGATGTAAATGTTCCGGGATCTACCGGCAAAGAAGTCGCTATCAGCGGACTTGATATGGCAGGTAAAACCGGTACAACCAACTATTCGGTTGAAAATCTTAGAGAATACGGATTGGACTCTAGCTCTGCCCCGGATGTTTGGTTCGCCGGGTACACAACGGATTATTCCATATCCGTTTGGAGCGGCTATCCTTCCCGAAAAACACCGATTGATACAGATTCAGACGAACGCCTTTTATCTCAGCGTTTGTTTAAGAGTGTCATGTCACAGATTTCATCTCCTGAAACTGCCCGTTTTGAGCAGCCGGATTCTGTAATTGAACAAGTAGTGGAAGTAGGTTCTGAACCATTGAAATTGGCTAGTGCGTTCACACCTTACAGCCTGAGAAGCTCTGAGCTGTTTGCCCGCGGCACTGAACCGAATTCTGTATCACAGCGCTATGTCGTTGAAGATTTGGATACGCCAAGTGGATTGCGTGCAAACGTCACAGGCGATTCGGCTCAATTATCATGGAATTACGGTGATGATGATGTAGCGTTCGAAGTCTCTGTTGAAGTCGACGGCTCCCGGACGGTTCTCACGAATTCATCAAGCCAATCCTATACTTTTAATGGGCTTGAAGAAGGAAAAACCTATACTTTCCGCGTTGTAGCAGTGAACAGCACTCAGCGGAGCGATCCTGCTTCAACAGTAGTGGAAATCGCTGCCGCTCCTGAAGAACCGGAAGAGGAACCAGTTGAAGAACCGGTCGAGGAAGAGCCCGTTGAAGAAGAACCAGCTGAGGAAGAGCCAGCTGAAGAAGAACCGGCCGAAGAAGAGCCGGCCGAAGAAGAACCAACTGAGGAAGAGCCAGCCGAAGAACAGCCGGCTGAAGAAGAGCCAGCTGAAGAACAGCCGGCCGAAGAAGAACCGATTGACGTACCGGAAGATCCAACTGAAGAAGAGGAAAGCGAAACGCCTTCTGTCAACAGCAGTGGAAATAGTAATGCCGATAGCAATAATGGTAACGACGGAAACGGTAATGCCAATGATAATGGTAACGATGGTAACGACGGAAACGGTAATGCCAATGATAATGGTAACGACGGTAACGACGGTAACAACCAATCTGACAGCAACGATGACGAAAATAATAACTGAATCAGTAAACCCCCGAGTGCACATGCACTCGGGGGTTTTTGTTCTTGTATTATTCGTTTAAACGTTTAAGTTCAATCCGCTTTCTGGCAATAGTCTTCCTTAATTCAGTAAACAGTTCGTCCAACTGGCGATAAGCGGCATAGGCTCCTGGAGAAGCCTCAATAAATGACAAGCGTTCAGAACCATTTAAAGGCTGAAACTCGTCATCTTGCAAAGCTTCACGACAATAAGACAATAGGCGCTTATATACTTCAATTCCCGTTAAGATGACTGTATTTGCTCCTTTTTTTCGCTCTTTATGCAAAGTGGCAAGTTCTGCGGATATGCGAGACCATTCCAAAAAAAATGGGTCAACCTGTTCATTAGTTAATCTCTGTAACGATTTCACGTTTAACAAGTCCTTTTTTCTCACGCTTCTGCCCTTCCCTACATCTGTCAAACAATGGGCAGATGTGGCATCCCGGATTTTGCGATTTGCAGTGATAGCGCCCAAAAAAGATGATTTGGTGATGTGTCTTGGACCAGTCATCAGCCGGTGTTTTTTTCATAATGGTCTCTTCCACTTGCAGCGGATTGTCTTTCCAGCGATTCAATCCCAGCCGTTTTGCTACCCGCTCAACATGCGTATCCACTGCTAGTGCTGGGATGCCAAATGCTACAGAAACGACCACATTGGCTGTTTTCCGTCCGACCCCTGGAAGCGTCATTAAGAGGTCCCTGTCAGGCGGTACCATGCTGCCATGTTCCTCAATCAGAATCCGGCTGAGCGCCTGGATATTTTTAGCCTTATTGCGGAACAAGCCAATCGAGCGGATATCCTGTTGCAATTCTTCCAAAGAGACGGATACATAGTCCTCAGGTGTATGGTATTTCTGGAATAAATCGGCCGTCACCCGGTTCACGAGCTTGTCTGTACATTGAGCAGACAAGAGTGTCGCAATCAATAAATCGAAAGGATTTTGATGCACCAATTCACAATGGGCATCCGGAAACATCAAATCCATTTCATCAAGACAGGCAAGCCATTCTTTTTTTGACATCATTTACTTCACCTTCTAATTGCGGTCTTCCAGCCAATTGTAAAACTGAACTTTTTTTGCCACGTTCTCTGTCGGCTGAATCCGAATATTTTTCTCTCTGAAAGAGCTAGCGTGCTTGGTTACTTGTGTAGAGGTTTTAATATTTTTCTTTTTCCACTCGAATAAAATTCGATCTACATAACGCAGGCTGATTTTTTGGGAAATGACCGCCTCTTTTAACGCCATCCGGATCACTTCCGGTGTATGGCCGTCCTGGTCCATCCACATCGAAATGGTTTCGATTTCCATTGGAGAAAGAAAACGGCCAAATTCCTGTTCGAATAACTGAAAAATTTCCCCTTCCAATTCCTTTTGACTATTTTCTTTCACTTCATGCTGTTCTTTGTAAACACAATCCAGCAATCGATCCCATAAAGGCTGAAGGGAAATAATTTCTGACAGCACGTCATTTTCTGTCGTTTGTTCTATGGCCAAATATCCTTGCTGCATTAATTTCTGCAGCATGGTCGTTACGCTTTTTTGCGAAGTCATCATACGCTCACCGATTTCATCGGGCGTCGGAAACTGGTTTCCGGTTTGTTGAAACGCCTGAATATGCATAAGCAGCATGGCTTCTTCGTCTGTAATCTTCAGTTCTTTATAAAACTGAAAAAAAAGCTGGGAAATGTTAACATTTCCCTGCTCGATCCACGTTTGCAGCCGATTAGGTTGTTTCATATCCCAACCACCTTTCCATTTATTTATTTTCATCATTTATATTACAAGAGATAAGTCGGTAAGTAGAGTTAAAGAAAATCCCGTTTGATGCAGCTTTTATTTATGGATACAACCGGTTTAATAAGCGAGGGAACGGAATAGATTCTCTGACATGTTCAACACCGCTGATCCAAGCTACCGTTCGTTCAAGACCCAAACCGAAACCGGAATGCGGAACAGCACCAAATTTGCTCAGATCCAAATACCAGACATATGCATCTTCATCTAGGCCATGTTCTTGAATCCGCTGTTTCATCAAGTCATAGTCATGAATCCGTTCAGAACCACCGATTATTTCTCCGTAACCCTCTGGTGCGATCATATCCGCACACAGTACAACATCATCACGTTCCGGATGCGGCTGCATATAGAATGGCTTGATTCCAATCGGGTAATTGGTAATAAAAATCGGCATATCATAGCTTTCTGCTAAAGCCGTTTCATGCGGCGCGCCAAAGTCTTCGCCCCATTTGATGTCGTCAAAGCCGTTTTCATTCAACCACTTGATGGCATCATCATAAGAAACGCGTGGGAATGGCGCTTTTATTTTTTCAAGTTTCGATACGTCTCTTTCTAGACGTTCCAATTCCAATTTGCAGTTAGTCAATACGGACTGAACGATATGCGAGACGTATTGCTCCTGAACTTCCAGGCTTTCTTCATGTTCCATGAACGCCATTTCTGGTTCGATCATCCAAAATTCGATCAAGTGACGGCGTGTTTTGGATTTTTCTGCACGGAAAGTCGGTCCAAAAGAAAATACTTTTCCAAGTGCCATTGCAGCAGCTTCCATATACAACTGGCCGGATTGCGACAAATAAGCGTCCTCGTCAAAATATTTTGTAGCAAACAATTCCGAAGTTCCTTCAGGAGATGAACCCGTCAAAATTGGGGGATCCACTTTTACAAAGCCATTTTCATTGAAAAATTCGTAAGTCGCACGAATAATTTCGTTTCGGATTTTCATGATGGCATGCTGTCTGCGTGAACGCAGCCAAAGATGGCGGTTATCCATCAGGAATTCCGTCCCATGCTCTTTTGGTGTAATTGGAAAGTCTTTTGCTTCTTGAATCACTTCAATGCCTGTTACAGCCAATTCGTATCCGAATGCTGAACGCTCATCTTCTTTTACTTCTCCTGTTACATACAGCGAGGTTTCCTGTGTCAATGCTTTGGCTGCTGCGAAAATTTCATCTCCCACTTCGGCTTTCACAACAACGCCCTGTACAAATCCAGATCCGTCACGCAGCTGCAGGAAAGCAATTTTTCCACTTGAGCGCTTATTGGCGATCCAAGCTCCTAGTTTAATTGTTTGTCCGTTATATTTAGCCATTTCGGCAATGGTAATTTTTTTCATCCAGCGATAGCCTCCAAAGAATTAGGTTGTCTTAGTCTTTCCATTTTGATGATACAAATTGATGGATCCGTTCAACAGCTTCTGTCAAAGTTTCAAGCGACGTTGCATAAGACAGACGGATGGTAGAATGCGCACCGAAGCCTGAACCCGGAATGACCGCTACGTTCGCTTCCGTCAATAAAGCCGTGACGAAGTCGTCAACAGATGCATAGGCGGTTTTTGCTGCAGCTTCTGAAACATCAGGCAATAGATAAAACGCTCCTTGAGGGCGCAATACTTTAAAGCCTGGAATCGCCTGCAGTTTCGGGAAAATCGCATTCAGGCGTCTTTCAAATGCCTGCCGCATTTCCTCTACCGTGTCCTGTGGTCCATTATAAGCTTCAATTGCTGCATATTGCGAAGTTGTTGTCGGATTAGAGGTAGAATGGCTCGCCAAATCCGTCATCGCTTTGATCAACTTGGCTTCACCTGCTGCATATCCAATCCGCCACCCAGTCATCGAGTGGGATTTTGAAACCCCATTGATTAGAACGGTGCGATTTTTTGCATCTTCTGAAAGAGTCGCGACTGAAGTATGAGTGACATCTCCATAGATTAACTTCTCATAAATTTCATCTGACACAATCAGGATATCGAATTCACGGCAGACTTCTGCCAGTGCTTCCAACTCCTCTTTTGAATAAATCATGCCTGTTGGATTGCTCGGTGTATTGATGATTACTGCTTTCGTCCGGTCAGTAATAGCTTCCCTCAATTGCTGAGGAGAGATCTTGTATTCCTGGCTGGCTGTCGCTTCTATGTATACCGGAACGCCTTGTGCCAATTTTACTTGCTCAGGATAACTCACCCAATAAGGAATCGGAATGATCACTTCATCGCCTTCATTCAGCAGAACCTGGAATAAAGTATAGAGAACATGCTTAGCACCAATGCCGACCATGACTTCTTTCGGCTGATAGCTCAATTGCTGATCTCTCTGCAATTTATTGATGATGGCTTCTTTTAACGCTGGAAGTCCGCCTGCTGGAGTGTATTTTGTCTTGCCGTCTTTCATGGACTGATAAGCCGCTTCAAGGATGTTCGCCGGCGTGTTGTAATCCGGTTCACCGGCACCAAGACCGATGACATCCACTCCCTGTGCTTTTAATTCATTTGCTTTTGCAGTAATAGCCAAAGTTGTTGAAGGTGTTAGAGTTTGTACACGATTCGCTAAGTTGGTCAAATTTTTTCCGCCCTTTCACAAATTCAATATGCGTTTCCACCAAGTTCCGTCGCTTGCTGACAAATAGACATAATTCAAGCTGTCCTCTTTATTCAAAAAAGCGATTTCCCAAACCGGACCTTCACTTTCCATGCCAAGTTTGGTATGCAGGATTTCTTTGACTTCCATTTCATCAAGTGCAATATCACGTGCCTGTTGAGCCGTTATCTTGTCCTCTAACGGAATCGCCTGCATCTTGCCCTCGGCTTCCGGAACAAAAACAGCCGTTAATTCGCCCTCATTATTCGTCCCAAGTATCGTCACAGCAGCCATAGAGCTGGTATAAACGTAAGCCCGCTCCACTTCTTCGATCAGCTGCTCGCTTTTCGCTCGGTCAATAGCTTCTTTTTCCGTTTCTGAATAAGGTTTATTGCCCACATATAAAACCAAGATGATTATGGCGACTGCCAAGAAAGATAAAAACCCGAGTATGAATGTAATCCATTGTCTCATCTGATCACCTATGTTTTATATATTGTAAAAATCGCTTTTTCAGAGTCTTCCTTGTCGAGTGCCAAGCCGAACATCAAATTCTTGTCTTTTAAGGTGCGGTTTAAGGCATCAACTACTTTATATAAATCTGTTTGGTACGTAAGTTCCACTGTAGAAATTACTTCAATTTTCGATTCCATGTATATGCCCTTCCTTTCGTTAGTTCATTGCTTATTATACCAAGCTTCAATATCGGTTACCATCATTTCTAAAGACACTTTGGATACTTTGACTTTCGGCAAAGCGCTTATAAATTCCCTGCCATACGATTTTGTCTCAATTCTCCTGTCCAGTACGATAAACAGGCCCTTGTCATTTTTTGACCGGATTAATCGACCAAAGCCTTGCCGTAAACGCAGTACGGCTTCAGGCAATGCATACTGCAGGAACGGATTGACGCCTTCGCGCGTAATGATCTCAGAACGCGCCTTGAAAATCGGTTCGTCGGGAGATGTGAATGGCAAACGCACCACTACTACAGCACGCAATGCATCCCCCGGCACATCGACGCCTTCCCAGAAACTATTGGTGCCAAACAGCACCGATTTCTGAAATCGCTGGAACGACTTCAATAATTTCATTCGGCTTCCTGATGAAATGCCTTGTGCAAACAACATATAATCGTCCAATAAACCCGTATCCTGAATCAAGTCCACAGTTTTCCGAAGCATATCCTGTGAAGTAAAGAGCACAAAGCAGCGTCCTTCTGTCACAATGACGGTCTGAATTACCGCATCCGCCACCGATTCGATGTATTCATGCTGGGACACCTGCTGAATATCCGGCATGTCTTCCACTATATAGACGTGAGCTCCTTGGTAAAAATCTTTTGGCGGTTCGAATTTCAGTATCGGCACATGCTGCGGAATACCGATTTGATTGATGATAAAGCGATCATTGGCAGGAACGGTCATCGTGCCGGATAACCAGATAATCGCCTTGTCTTCGCGTGCAGAAGCCACTACCTTGTCCACCAGTGACGCAACGGCAAATGGCCTCTTATACAAGGACAGGCTAGTCGGCAGACTTCTCATATCCCCTTCGATCCAACTTACTTCATCTGTCAACGGAAAGACGAAAATCTCACTGAATTCGACTGCTTTGACCATCATTTCTTCGGTCCAATAACGCCAGTCTGCAATTGTCAATTGATCCTGGATGGTTTTTTCCGTCAATCGTTCAGCTTTCTGCAAAATCAATTGTGACAAATCGATCCATTCATTTAAATAGCGCAGCAATTCCAAGAACCGAACATCTTCAAGTGACAGCTCGCTTAAAAGCGATGCATTTTTTTTGTGTCGGCTTGAAGCAAACCTGGCAGAGAATTCGTTGGCCATCAAAGTTGAAACTTCGTCGAACAGCGATGTGAATTTCAGGAACAGCGACTCCAGCTTCAGCAATTCGGGAATGGTTGAAAATCCCGTTCTGTCTGCTGTCTTGTAAAGTGCTGCGAATAATTGCTGATCATCCAAACTGCCGATTTGGCCAAAAATATACTTCCATTGTGTATAAACGAAGGTTTTTTCATGCTGTGAAACGGCCGCTTGGACAACTTGGTGAGCCTCATCCCAAATATAAGCATCGACATTAGCCAAAATCGACTTTTTGCTCAAATGCTGATTCAGCAGGAATGCATGATTTGTCACGATAATATGGGCATGCTGCGCCTGCTTTAACGCAAATTCATAAAAATCCGCTTTCTTTTCCTGCTTCGACAGTTTGCGTATATGGGAACGTCGAATCTTATCCAACACAAATTGGCCGCCGCTCGATGAATTGATTTCATTTAAATCGCCTGTTTCTGTAGTCGTCAGCCAGACCAGTACCTGCATGATGGTGAAAGTCTCGTCGTAGGATTCATCGTCGCCCTGCAGCAACTCGACAAAGCGAGCCAAGTCAATATAATGCGACAAACCTTTGATCAATGAGATCCGGACAGGTGAACCGATAAAGGCTTCGACCATACGTCCTTCTTTCAGCACCAGCTGATCCTGCAGATGGGTTGTATAAGTGCTGATCATTACTTGCTTACCGGTTTTGAGGGCATGATTGACTGCCGGCAACAAATAAGCAATGGTTTTCCCCATGCCTGTTGAAGCTTCAATTACCAGCTCTTTTTTATTAATTAGAGCATCCTCGATTGAAGACATCATGCCGTATTGGCTCGGTCTTTTTTCGAAATTCGGAAAGACCGTTTCAAGTCCATCCCGCCAATCGCGCGGCAAGGATTCCTGCGTGTCAAGATCCGCCGTAAATGTTTTTTTGGGTTTCAACGGAATTCCTTGGAAGCGATCGAAATAATCAGCCTGAGCATTCCTTTTTTTCTGGGTCAATTCAAAGAACAATCTGGACAAATCCGATTTCAACTGGAAAGACCGCTTATGGAGAAAGGTTAAGGTATCATATGGCAAAGACTCCAAGTCATTTTTGGCACGCAAAAACAACAGCGCAGTAGCCATTGCATCATCGTCTGCACGGTGTGCACTTTCCAATGGAATCCCCAGCTCCGATGTGATGTCCTGCAATTTATAGCTGAACGCCGTAGGGTACATCAGGCGGACCAGTTCCACCGTATCCATCGTGATACCATGCCATCTCGGCAAACCGCTGCGTTTTAACTCCGCCTGCAGAAACGGCAGATCGAAATTAGTGTTATGCGCCACAAAAATAGCATCCTGCATTTTTTCAAAAACTGTTTCCGCATAAAATTCAAAAGCTTTAGCATCTGCTACATCTTCATTAGTGATGTTCGTTAAATCCTGTATAAATAAGGGGATTGTGCGTCCCGGATTAATGAATGTCGTATATGTATCGGTTATTACACCGTTCTCAATTGTTACCATTGCGAGTTGAATGATCCGGTCACCTTTTGCAGGGGAATGGCCCGTTGTTTCAATATCGACAACGACATACTTTTGCGTGTTCATTTTAGCCCCTCTTTCTTAGGTGATTGCCTAAAAAAATTGTAACATATCCTACGCTTTTCCGCTTTCAAGATGAAAATTCAATCTTCTTTTTTGGTTATTCAGCTAAAAGAAAACAGCCTCCAAATAGTTTGGAGGCTTTCAATTTACATGACGGTCGCTTCGGGCTCGTAGTGGATGATTTCTTTGATTTGATTGTCAGCGTCCATAATGGCGACAGTCGGTTTGTGTTCGCGGGCATTTTCGTTCATGACATAGGCATAGGAAAGGATAATGACAATATCCCCACGCTGCACGAGGCGTGCTGCCGCTCCGTTGACACAAATGACCCCGCTGCCGCGTTCTCCGGCAATGATATAAGTTTCAAAACGGGCACCGTTGTTATTATTAACGATATGGACTTTTTCATTGGCCAGCATTCCGACAACATCCAGCAAATCCTGGTCGATGGTAATGCTTCCCACATAATTTAAATCGGCTTCTGTCACCGTCGCACGGTGGATTTTTGAATTGAGCATCATTCTAAGCATGGGTCAGTTCTCCTTTGGGTTAAAAATAATATTATCGATCAAACGCGCTTTTTCAAACTGCACGGCCAAAGCCAAAATAGCATCGTTTTGGATTTCGCTCGTTAATGTCGGATAATCCAATAGCTCAATGTAATCGATTTTCCCAGACGTATTGTCGTTCAAATAGGTTGTCATGGGTCCGATTGGATCCTGCCCTTGCAAAAATGCCTTTTTTCCCATTTCCAATGCTTTTTTCAAATGAGGTGCTTCGCCTCGTTCTGCTTTGCTCAAATAGACATTGCGGGAGCTTTTCGCCAGACCGTCCTCTTCCCTTATGGTTTTGCCTCTTCGAATAGCCATTGGAAAATTAAAATCTTCAACCAATGATTCGATAATCGCCAATTGCTGCGCATCTTTTTGGCCAAAATAAGCCAGATTCGCCTCGGTTAAATGAAACAGTTTCGTGACCACTTTCAGGACGCCATCAAAATGACCGGGTCTCTTGGCACCGCAAAGCACATCTGCCTGGGCACCAGCAGTTAGTTTAATTTGGCTTTCACGCGGGTACATTTCTTCAACATTGGGGGCAAAAATGACATCGGTTCCTGCCCCTTCAGCAAGCTGCTGATCGCGCTCCAGATTTCTCGGATAACGGTCAAAATCCTCGTTCGGCCCAAACTGAGCGGGATTGACGAAAATACTCATGATCACTTTGTCGTTTTCCGCCTTTGCTTTTTCCACTAAAGACAGATGCCCTTCATGCAAAAAGCCCATAGTCGGCACAAGTCCAATTGTCTGGCCAGCTATTTTGGTGTTCTGAACCCATTCTTTAAGCTCATTCACCGTCTGTAAAATCAACATTTTATCTCTCCTCTCAGGAAGAAAACCATATAAAAAGCCCTTCCGCCAAAAAAAGACAGAAGGACAGTAAAATGTGCGTTCGGTTTCCTCCGTCCCTGTCGCGTTACTGATCAAGGCAGAACTGATTACTATGAATTTTGAGTGTATTGCGGTTGTTCGGTGCAGTTCGCAAGCGATACTGCCCGTTAAAAACACTATACCAGAAATTTTTAAAAAATCCTATTTCATGCTTACTGTGTTCTTGATTGTGCTTCAAATATACGGCAAATCGGCGGCTGAATTCTTAGCGTTCCTGCAAGTCTCCTACTAGTTGGTCATCTCAATGTCAGCTGAATAAATGCCATGAAGCTTGCCGTCCGCTGTCCGCAATTGCAGGACTCCGTCATCTGTAATGCCTTCTGCAATGCCTTCGAGCGTCTGATTCGTCATACGCGCACGGACTGACTGGCCGATAGTGGTCGAATAGCTTTCCCACATAATTTTGAGCAAACCGAAGCCTTCTTCTATATACAGTTGCGTATAGATTTCCAGGTAATGCAACAGGGACTGAACCAGCTTTTGGCGGCTAACCATTCCGCCGCTTTCCAATTTCAATGAAGTTGCAATGTCCTGTACTTCCGGAGCAAAGTCTTCTGTTTCCTGATTGATATTCAAACCGATCCCAATGATTAAAGCTTGTATGCCGTCAGCATCCGACTGCAGTTCTGTCAAAATACCCGTGCATTTTTTGCCATTCAGCAAAACATCATTCGGCCATTTGATTTTTGGCTGCAGCCTTGTTACTTCTTCTATAGCTCTTACAACCGCAACAGCCGTCACCAAAGTAAATTGAGGCGCTTTTTGCGGCACTACATCCGGTCGCAGGATGATGCTCATCCATACGCCTTTTTGGGCTGCTGAATCCCATTTGCGGGCCAGTCTCCCTCGTCCGGCTGTTTGAGTCTCTGTGAGAACGACTGTGCCGTCCTCAGCACCTTCCTGGGCCAGTTTATGGGCAATGATTTGGGTTGATGGACAGCTTTCAACATATTCAATTACTTGCCCGATTCTTTTGGTCTTTAATCCCGTTTGTATTGCCAGCGGCTCTAATGTGTCTGGAATAGAGACAATGCGATAGCCTTTTTTCTTTACAGATTCAATGCCATAGCCTTTTTCCTCAAGCTCTTTTATATGTTTCCAGATGGCTGTCCTGGAAATGCCGAATTCATCTGCCAATTGTTGGCCGGAGACGGCTTCACCGTTCGACTCGATCAAACGCTTTGCTAACTTATGCGTGACGGTGATATTCATTCACAAACCAGTCCTTTATGAGTTCTTTATCGTTCTTCAGTTCTCCATAGACAATCAGTTTTTCCAATGTTTCAATCCAAGGTTTTAGCCATGCGCCTGATCGATTGCCACTCCATTCCATCAAATCCCGCCCACTGGCTTTGATATCGGATTTCGATAGAATGGGCAATTGCTCTTTTGCTGCTGCAGGATCCAGTTTTTTGCCGGTGGCTCGTGCAGCCATTTCCAGTTGTTCGATTGAATACTGGTAAATTGTCCATTGATCCCAGAATTCCTGTCCAGCTAATTCCAGGCTTTTTTCAATGAGGCGCTTATCTTCATTCGAAAAGCGGTAATCGCGTATTTCTTCAAATTTACTGCCTTGTTTATATAGGAGATAGAACCAGCCGTAAACAGCTTTGCCGCTGGATTGGTAACGGGACCAATCCGCTTCAAAAAGCCGGCCGGCCGGAAGGTAATTGGTTAATCTAGCAGCCGCAAGATAGGTCATACTTTTTTGTGTGCGGGGATTGGCAAATATCTTGTCGATTTCCGACTTCAGTCGTTCGACTGCCACCATCTGAATCAATTCAGCATGACGCTGAATGGAATACAAGGTTTTCTGATCAATATCAAAATCAAGCTGTCCCGAAAAACGTACCGCTCTCAGCATGCGCAATGCATCTTCTTGAAAACGCTCGTCCGGATCTCCTACTGCGCGGATGATCTGCTTCTGCAAATCATCTTTTCCTCCAAAAGGATCGATGATGTGCAGATCTTCAGTCATGGCCATCGCATTGATCGTAAAATCACGGCGCTTTAAATCTTCTTCAAGTGATTGGACAAATTCAACTGAGTCTGGCCGTCGATTATCGGAATAGCTGCCTTCTGTACGAAATGTCGTCACTTCAATGCCTTCGCCGTCGATTAAGACCAAAACAGTACCGTGCTCGATACCCGTATCGACTGTGCGCTTGAAAAGCGCTTTAACCTGTTGGGGTGAGGCCGATGAAGCAACATCGATATCATGAGGAAGCTCGCCTATCAGATAGTCGCGAACCGCTCCTCCGACCATATAAGCTTGGTAGCCGGATTCCTTTAGTATTCCAATCACCCTGACGGCTGTTTTCATTGTTGTTCATCCTTTGCAAGCAATTGTTCATATAAACCTTCATACTGTTCAAGAATTTTCGAAGAATGGAAGCGATCCGTTACCGTTTTTAGTGCGCCTTCCCGCAAGTTTTGCAGCTGTGCGGGATCACTTAGCATTTTTACTGCATATTTAGCCGCCTGCTGCGTGTCCCCTAATTCAACAAGATAGCCATTAACACCGGGTTCGATAATTTCCGGCATGCCGCCGATATGAGAGCCGATTACCGGAACACCGCATGCCATTGCTTCCAACAGCACAAGGCCAAATGCTTCCTTCTCAGATAGCAGCAGTTTGATATCGCTAATATTATAAAATTCTGCCAGGCTCTCCCGTTTCCCCAGAAACAATACATGATCGTCTATTCCGAGCTCTCGCACCTGCTGGATAATCCGTCCCATTTCAGGTCCGTCGCCAACCAACAGCAATTTACAGTCCAGCTGCTTACGCGCCAACGCAAATGTCTCTACCACGTCCTGGACACGTTTGACTTTCCTGAAATTCGACACATGAATCATGACTTTCTCGCCTGCATCGATGCCTAATTCCGCTTTCAGCTTCGCCGAATCCTGCGGAAAATACTCTCTTTCATCCACAAAGTTATAGACCGTTTCAATTTTTTTATCAGGTTGGATCAATTCATAAGTTTGATCTCTCAAGGAATCTGAAACCGCCGTGACAATGTCCGATTTCTCGATGCCGTAACGAATCGCCTCTTTTAATGAAGAGTCAGATCCCAATACGGTAATGTCCGTTCCGTGTAAAGTCGTCACGATTCCGATATTGGAACCTGCCATATCACGGCCAAGAATGGCGCAAACTGCATGGGGAATTGCATAATGGACATGCAGGAGATCCAATTTTTCATTTTTGATCACTTCAGCAATTTTTGTTGCCAGTGCAATGTCGTATGGGGCGTAATGGAAAACCGAATACGTATTGACATCCACTTGGTGGCTAAAAATATTCGCATAGGTTCTGTTCAGCCGAAAAGGGGTGCTGGACGTAATAAAATGTACCTCGTGCCCTTTTTCCGCCAGCATCTTCCCTAATTCCGTGGCAATGACACCCGACCCTCCAACCGTTGGATAGCAGGTAATGCCGATTTTCATTTTTCGCACGATGCTCTCTCCTATCCTCTTCGTTCTCCGAGCAGACGCCAGTCGATAAAGCCTTCCTGTAACCCCTTCAGAAGCACTTCAGCGGTTCCCATATTGGTGGCCAGTGGTATTCCATAAACGTCACATAGACGAATGAGAGCTGTTACATCAGGCTCATGGGGTTGAGCGGTTAAAGGATCACGGAAGAAAATAACCATGTCCATCTCATTTTGCGCAATCATTGCACCGATCTGCTGATCGCCTCCAAGCGGACCTGATTGAAATCGGATGACCGGGAGGCCGGTTCCATCAATTACCCGTTGTCCGGTCGTACCGGTTGCATATAGTGTGTGGTGATTAAGTATCGGCTGATAGGCTGTAACAAATTGAATCAAGTCATCTTTTTTACGGTCGTGGGCAATCAAAGCGATTTTCATATCATTTTCCCCCTTTAATCAATTATGTGTTCCAATCCATAAATAAGTTCTTCTTTGTCCATCACTGTTTTAATGGATAGAACGACACCTGACATAAACGACCCTCTATTAAACGAATCATGCCGGAGCGTCAGCAACTGGCCATCTCCACCAAGGAGAACTTGCTGATGCGCAACTAAACCAGGCAAACGGACACTATGGATGCGCATGCCATCGTAATTCGCCCCACGGGCACCTGGAATGGTTTCTTTTTCGCGGACATGCCCTTGTTCATGAATTGGACGTTCCTGCGAAATCAAATGAGCAGTCTTCATGGCTGTTCCGGATGGGGCATCTAATTTTTGGTCATGATGCATTTCAATAATTTCGATATCCGGCAGGTACTTCGCAGCCTGTTCAGCAAATTTCATCATCAATACTGCTCCAACTGCAAAGTTAGGTGCGATAATGCAGCCAATTTTCGAGTCTTTTGATAAAGCTGTCAGCTCATCCAACTGCTCATCGGAAAATCCAGTCGTTCCAACAACCGGGCGGATTTTTAAATCCAAGGCCTGTTTTGTGTGCTCGTAAACAAATTCTGGTGTAGTCAAATCGACCAGCACATCAGGCTTTGTTTCCGAATGAAGTTTTTCCAGGTCGATATAGATAGGTGCGGTATACGATGCAGGAAACAAATTCGTTTCCGCCAATGTATTGCCGACTTCTTTATAATCCAAAACAGCAACCAGCTCCATTTCGGAATTGTTCATTACGGTATGTACGGCTTCAGTTCCCATTTTACCTCTAGCCCCTGCAATTGCCACGCGAATCGTCATTTTTCTTCATCCTTTCTTGTCCACCGGTCTTTGTCTCTGCTGGCGAATTTCGCCATCACGCGATCATGGGCATGCGCCAAATCGATGTCCATTGAATTGGCCATGCAAATTAAAACGAATAGGACATCGCCCATTTCTTCTTCAATCGTATTATCAGTCTCAGAGCTCTTCTTTTTCTTTGGTCCATATTCATGCATTACTTCTCTGGAAAGTTCGCCCAGTTCCTCAGTCATGCGAACCATCATTTCCATTGGCTGAAAATAGCCTTCTTTGAATTGTCCAATATAGTCGTCAACGTCCTGTTGAAGCTGTTTCATCGTTTTATCTCCGTTCATGCCATCACACTCCTCAGTTAATCGTAAAGAAAACTGATGATGTTGTCAAAATACATTATTTAAACGATAATACAGAAGTTGATATTCAAGAAAGGAGCTTGGCTAACTTGAAAGAATTGAAAATAAAAAACATATTTTTCATTCTGCTTGGTGCTGCCATCTATAGTTTTGGATTTGTTCACTTCAACATCCAAAATGAATTGGGTGAAGGCGGATTTGCCGGCATTACATTGATTTTGTACTTTATATTCCATTGGGACCCGGCATTGATGAATCTGCTGCTGAACATTCCTTTGTTTTTCATAGGATGGAAACTGCTGGGCAGAAAAGTATTTCTTTATACCATCATCGGAACTGTAGCCGTTTCTGTATTTCTAAAGATTTTTTTGATCTACGAAATCCAAATCAATTTGCAGAATGATTTATTTCTGGCAGCCTTGTTCGCTGGAGTTTTTGTCGGAGTCGGACTCGGAATTATTTTCAGGTTCGGCGGTACAACAGGAGGAGTGGATATAATCGCCCGCCTCGCACAAAAATACATTGGCTGGAGTATGGGGAAAACGATGTTTCTATTTGATGCGGCAGTCATCATGTTATCCTGGTTAACATTCCTGGACCACCGTTCAATGATGTACACACTCGTTGCCGTTTTTGTTGGTGCACGAGTTATCGATTTCGTACAGGAAGGTGCGTATGCCGGTAGAGGTGCATTGATCATTTCAAACTCACAGGAAGAAATCGCAAGCCGGATAGCAGTCGAGATGGATCGGGGCATCACCATCCTTCGAGGCTATGGCCATTTCACTAAAGAAGAGCGCGAAGTGCTGTACTGTGTTGTCGCAAGAAACGAAATCGTCCGTTTGAAAAACATCATCAACTCTGTTGACCCTCACGCATTTGTTTCCTTAATGGAAGTCCATGATGTAATGGGCGAAGGGTTTACACTCGACGAAGAAAAGAAACCCATCGGCTGACAACCAGAAAAGCGCAAGCGCCCATGTAGGTCCGACGGGCATAAGACACTCCGGCGAAGCGGCGTTCTTTGCCGCACAGTCAGAGTGGCTTATGCCCCTAGGACCTGGGCGCTGGAGTCTGGACATAGAAAAGCACAAGCGCCCATGTAGGTCCGACGGGCATAAGACGCTCCGGCGAAGCGGCGTTCTTTGCCGCACAGTCAGAGTGACTTATGCCCCTAGGACCTGGGCGCTGGAGTCTGGACATAGAAAAGCACAAGCGCCCATGTAGGTCCGACGGGCATAAGACGCTCGGGCGAAGCGGCGTTCTTTGCCGCACAGTCAGAGTGGCTTATGACCCTAGGACCTGGGCGCTGGAGTCTGGACATAGAAAAGCGTGGAAACTCGTTGTTTCTAAATGGAAAAACAATTAACTATATAGTTGAACGAAAAAAAACGACCCGATAATCGGGTCGTTTTTTTATGAACGGTTCATGCTTGTATAGATTAAAATCAATCGTGCCAACTCCAAAACTGCGACTGCAGTTGCTGCGACGTATGTCATCGCGGCTGCACTTAATACTTTTTTCGCGTGACGTTCTTCTTCATTGCGGATAATGTTATTCGACAACAGTTGGTCCATCGCTCGACTGGAGGCATTAAACTCCACTGGCAATGTTACTATTTGGAATACCACACCTGCAGCCAAAAGAATAATCCCGATCAATAAGGCCCCGCTCCAAGCGGAGAAAAAGCCGATCATGATAAAGACCCAAGACATATTCGAAGAAATATTGACGATCGGCACCATCCGATGACGAAGGCGCAGGAAGGAATAATCTTCTGCATCCTGAATCGCATGTCCGACTTCATGAGCAGCCACTGCTGTACCCGCAACAGATGCTTCATGGTAATTGTGGCTGCTTAAAGCCACTACTTTTGTCATTGGATTGTAATGGTCACTCAACATGCCGCGACTTTCGATAACCTTAACATCTTGCAGGCCATTAGCATCCAATATTGTCCGTGCCACTTGAGCACCAGTATGACCGGATGTCGATCGAACTTTTGAATACTTTTTGTAAGTGCTTTTTAATTTAAATTGTGCCCAAAGCGGAATAATCAGCAAAAGGATAAAATATATGATATAACCACCCATACCCATTTCGGAAATGACACCTCTTTCTTTTTGCTTTATACCCTTATTTTACTGGGGATTGTCAATATTGGTCAACTGAAACGGATTGTGATTTATTGAGATGAACAACATAAAAGGCAAAACTGACACAACTAATAGATAGCCAAAAAGTAAAATAGCCGATTTGGTTGCTGTACTCGCTCAAAGTGCTGTAAATGGGCATTTGGCCAAAGACGTAATCGATGACGTCGTTGTGCAAAGTCCAAATGGCCGTTAATGCTGCCGAGAGCCATCCAAATCGGTAATGTTCAATATAAAGCACCGCCTGCAGCGCCATAGCGAAATGAGAAACGACCAGCATCCAGCCGATCCAGCCGATAGATCCGGTCTCCCACAATGTCAGCAAGTTCATGACTACCGCCCACAAACCATATTTGATTAGCGTAACAAACGCCAGCGCTTCAAAGAGCCTGCTCCGTTTCCCAAAGATCCATAAACCGAGAACGATAGTGAAAAACAGACTAGCAGTTGGACTATCAGGCACAAAAATTAAAAAAATCGGTTCTGTGATTTTCAGTTGCCATCCGTACCATATGTATCCATAAATGGTTCCACCCAGGTTAACAAAAAACAACAGTATTAAAAATGGGCGGAACATAAGCCATGCAGAGAGTTTAATCGCGAAAGAGAGCATTATATTCTTCCTTTCAGAGTAGAAAAAAAGAGCCGGTTTCCCGGCTCCCTTTTTTTATTATTCACCTTCAAGGCCTGAAATAAATTCAGCTAAAACTTGCAGATCTTCTTCTGATCCGTCAACTCCTACTTCAAATGAAGCAGGCATTTTTTGTTCGCCGTCTTCTTCAATACCGTTGACAGCAATTGTAGCGATTTCTTCTGGAGATAGGCCTGTACCAACCAACGTAGGTCCTACTTGACCTTCCAGATTATCGCCGTGACAACTGATACAAGAGCTGGATGAATAAATTTCATATCCTGGATCCGTTGTATCAATCTCAACTTCCTCGGTAATCTGTCCTTGCGCTTCAGCTGCTTCCCAGTCATGATTTGCTACCGATTCCCATGTAAGGAAAATGATAGAAGCAATTGCAAGAAGCATAAATCCTGTCGGCAATGGACGTTTCGATGGACGTCTTTCCACTCCGCGATCCAAGAATGGAGCCAACATAAGTGCTCCAAAAGCAAGTCCTGGAATAATGATGGCACCTACTACGTTGAATGGACCGGAAGCGAATTCGTATTTCAGTAATTGATATAAGAACAAGAAATACCAGTCTGGCAAAGGAATATAAGCTGTATTAGTCGGATCTGCCTGGCCTTCAAGAGGCGAAGGATGAGCGACAGTCAAAAGCAGATACCCGATCAAGAATACTGCACCAATCATCCATTCTTTCAAAAGGAAGTTTGGCCAGAATGCTTCAGTTTTACCAGGGTATTCGGAGTAATCTTTAGGAACATTCGGCTTACGGAATTCCATACTTGGAACACGCGAATCCCCTACAAATTTCATCCCTTTTCCGCGATGCATAGTGTTCCCTCCTTAAAAATCCTTGTTGAAAAATGAATTATAGCGGTCCTGAAATACCTTGTCTTCTAATCATGATAAAGTGAGCAGCTAGCAACCCAAGCAACGCTGCAGGCAAGAAGAAGACGTGGATAGCGAAGAAGCGAGTTAGAGTCTGTGCACCAAGGATTGATGAATCCCCAGCTAGTAGAATCTTAATCGTTTCACCGATTACCGGTACAGATGCTGCAATTTCAATCCCAACTTTTGTTGCAAATAGAGCTTTCATATCCCATGGAAGCAAGTAACCTGTGAAACTCAATCCAAGGATAACGCCGAATAGCAGAACCCCTACAACCCAGTTCAATTCACGAGGTTTCTTATAAGAACCTGTAAAGAATACTCGCAGTGTATGAAGGAAAATCATAACTACTACAAGAGAAGCTCCCCAGTGGTGCATCCCACGCACAATTTCTCCAAAAGCGACTTCATTTTGAAGATAATAAACCGACTGCCAAGCATTTTCAATATCAGGTACATAATACATCGTCAAGAACATACCGGATAAGATCTGAATCACTGTAATGAAAAATGTAAGTCCTCCAAAACAATAAACAAATGCTGAGAAGTGGTGTGCGGGGTTTACGTGCTCAGGTACTTCATGGTCAGCAATATCACGCCAGATAGGCGTAATGTCTAATCGCTCATCAACCCAATCATATAACTTGTTTAGCACTGGTGTCGTACCCCCTAACTATTAAACTACTAATGTGTTTTCTTTTACTACGCCGATTGCCACAAAGCCATCCTGTTCTCGTACATCGTACTCATCCAGTGGCCCAAGCGGAGGTGTTCCGGCAATGTTCTGTCCGTTTTTTTCATAACGGCCTGCATGGCATGGACAGAAGAATTGTGTCGGGTGTTCTGGGTCTCCTGCCCAGTTCACTGTACAACCTAAATGTTTGCAAACAGGTGAAAGCGCGATTAACTTATCGCCTTCTTTATACACCCAAGCTGAACTTGTAGCTTCAGATACATACCAAGCATCCGTTTGTTCGAATGTAAAGTCGACACGGACTGGTTCTTCAGTGATATCAGCTACAGCTTGATCAGTTAAAACGAAATCGCCGCCTTCATGCTGCTGAAGTATCGGGTCTACCGCAAAACGAACCATTGGCATCAACATTCCTGCTGCCATAAAGCCACCTACACCAGTTAAAGTGTAGCCTAAAAATTGACGTCGTGATACACGATTATTACTCATCCTTTTCCCCCCTCTAACATTCAAGGTCAGTCCAATGGACATACTCATTCAAATATAATTACTAGGACAACCTAATGATATATCAATCAAATCTTTAGGTCAATAACACAGCCAGCCTAATAATACAGTTTGTGAACATTTCATGAATGATGTGACCATTCTTTCGTAAATAGCGGCAATACCTGTCTGAGCTGGTCTTCCATGACTGATTTCTTGAAAGATTGGTCCATATCTTCAATAGGAATTGCAGGCAGCCATAAGACATTTTTAAGGCTTTCTATCGTCCGCCATTCCGAATCAGTCGTTAGGTAAAATACATGTTTGAACGCTGTTTGCTTTAATTCTTCCGTTATTTCATCGGCAATCCGCTGTCGATTAGCTATTTTGGCATAAGAAATAGGCGGAAGCAATAGAATCCGCCCTTTGAATTGTTTTTCTAATAAAGCAGTTAAAGAATGAAGGTATTCAGAAGCTCCTGCACTCAGCTTCATCCCCGTGGCGCTTAGGTCCAATGGAAGAAGCGGCACTACAGCTGTATCCACATATTCCTGCTGGCTTAGGTATTGATTTATCTCTTTTCCGATAAAATGCATGACACTTTTTCACTCTCCATCTTTTTTGAGGGATTTGAACGTCTCCAGCATCGCAGACAGTTCAAAAAAACGGTCACGATCATTGGCGTCCAACGCCTCATCGATTTGTCTATAAATCGTTTCTTCCTGGAAAAGCGACATGCTTTCCTCAAGGATCTTCTCCGCAATCAGGCGATCCTGTTCATTAATTGTTGCATTTTTAGGTACATATGGATTTTCTTCCAACACCGATAAGTACAACGCTGGTGGTGGAATGCTTGGGAAATTCAGTTGTACATACAGATCTTCATCAGGATTCAAGCGTAGATCATGAAACGATTTTTCCGCATCTGCGGTCATCAAGTTTCCTTTATAGAAACGAAACGGTATTTCTTTCGACTCAGTAGAGGACATGACCATGGCACGCGGACAGTAATGTGCTTCTTCAACAAAATGGGTTTTTTCAAGCAAATCTTCGTTGCTCAACATATAATTAAGAATCCATATGCATTCGCGTCTTTTCATCTTGTAAGATTGCAGAAACCAACGGACAAACTGCTTTTTTTCACCTATCGTTACTGAAGCGGTCATGAAATTTCCTCCTTTCATTCAAACGACTGCTGCCAGTCGAACCATTCCGGATTTTCCGGTTCCAGCGCCTGCAGCTCTTTAATAATTTCGAGAGCAGCTTCTCTTTTTCCTTCTTCTATCATAAACAATGCGTATTTTTTCAAAAAGTTGGCGTCCTCTTTAAAGGATGGATAAGCCTTGTCATAATAGACTGTCGCCTGACCATAGTTTTCAGAGCGTTCATAGGCTTCAGCAATCATTGGATAAAGACCAGCCCAATCATCACCGCTTTCGATGACCATCTCTGCAAGCTCGAGAACTTCCTCATCCTGCTCTTCTGCATGAAAATAGGACACCAGCGTGTAAATGGCTTCCATGTATTCCGGATCCAGCGCGATGGCCTGGCGCAGATGGCCGACCCCTTCGTCCGCTTTTCCAAGTTTCATTGCCAGCTTCCCGGCGAACAAATACAATTCCTTGTCGAATTCGTCTCTGGCTATGCCTTCGCTAATTGCTTGGTAGGCTGCTTCGTAATCTTCTGCCATATTCAGGCTTTGCGCTTTCAATAAATACGCGGAAAAGTAATCCGGATCGATACCGATTAATTCGTCAAGACGTCGTCCAGCCATTTCGTATTGGCGTGTCTGGAAAGCTGCAAATGCTGCCCCGAACAAAACATCTGGAGTGCTATGGTCTTCCAACGCCTTTTCATAATATGGCAAAGCTTCTTCATACGCTGCACCTGCACTATAAACCTCGGCAAGCCTTTCAGAAATGCTGACACCCTCAATTTCCACCTGTTGCGCTTCCAGTTCCTGGTAAATTTTTGCAGATTCCAGGTAACGTCCAGAATCCAGCAGCAATTCCGCTTTCGCCTGCTGCAGAAGCGGCTCTTCCGGCATCAGTTCGATTGCCTCATTCAAGCGGTTTTCAGCAGCTTCCAGCAACCCCTGCAATTGAAACAAGTCTGCCAAAGTAACAAGGGCCTGAGTATAAAGCTCGTCGTCTTTCGGTACTTCCATCAGTGCGTTCAATGCATCATCTTCACGGTCAGCATCAATCAGCAGATTGGCACGATCGATGATCAGCTGCGCTTCCTCAGGGAAAATATATTGCAGATGCTCCAGTACTTTAATGGCTTCTTCCACAAAGCCGATTTCTGCGAGCCATTCCGATAAACCGTACTGCTCATCAGGATCGCCTTGCAGCAAATACTTATCCAATAAAGAGTTCAGAAGATTTGGGTCTCCCTGTTCAACTGCTTTTTGTATATCTTTAATAGTTGTCATTCCATCACCTATTCCTTCACGTTCTTACTTTCATCCTACACGAAAGCTCCGCTTTATCATAATAAAAAAACTCTCCATTCGGAGAGTCATTTTGTCAGTAAATTTAATTGTTCAAAGAAGTTTGGATAGGAAATGGAAATGCAATCGGGATCATCGATGATGACTTCCCCAGTCGCCGCCAAAGCGCCGATTGCCGCCATCATACCGAGCCGGTGGTCGCCGTATGACGTCATTTCAGCACCAGTCAAAGCTGTCGGTCCATGAATGATCATGCCATCTTCTGTGGCTTCAATATTGGCGCCCATTTTCGACAATTCCGTAACAACCGCAGCAATGCGATCTGTTTCCTTAACCCGCAGCTCTTCAGCATCCTTGATGACAGTCGTTCCTTCTGCTTGCGTTGCCATAAGTGCGATCAAAGGAATTTCATCGATTAGCCGAGGTATCAGGTCGCCGCCAATTTCAATTCCTTTTAACGTACTGGAATAGATGGTCAAGTCAGCCGAACGTTCTCCGAGCGTATCGTTTTCTTCCAATTTGAACGAAGCACCCATTTGCTCGATCACATCCAAAATCCCAGTCCGCGTCGGGTTGATGCCGACATTCTTTAAGGTCACTGTGCTGCCTTCAGTGATCAATGCTGCACCGATCATGAACGCTGCAGATGAAATATCACCCGGTACCTTTACATGAGCAGCCGTCAGTTTTTGACCGCCCTCAAGCTTGATGTGGTGATTTTCGCGTGCAATCGTTGCGCCAAAATGTTCCAGCATGATTTCCGTATGATCGCGAGAGGCGATCGGTTCGTGGATAATGGTTTTGCCATCTGCTTTTAATGCAGCAAGCAAAATGGCGGATTTCACCTGTGCGCTGGCAACAGGCAAGGTATAGTCAATTGCCTTTAAATTGGTTCCTTGAACAGCTAAGGGGGTGTATTGCCCGTCTTGGCGACCGCGGATATCTGCTCCCATTTCACGGAGCGGATTGATGATTCGCTTCATCGGGCGTTTGGCGATTGATTCGTCACCGGCAAGAACCGAGTGGAATGACGTTCCCGCCAATAATCCGAGCATCAGTCGTGTTGTCGTACCTGAGTTGCCGGTATCGAGTACTTCAGACGGCTCTTGCCATGAATCTTCCCCTTCACTCTTGATAGTTACCAAATCATCTGTGATGGTGATATCAACACCAAGCTTTTTAAAACAGGAAATGGTGCTTAAACAATCGTCTCCCATCAGGAAACCTTCTACTGTGGTTGTACCTGTTGCCATGGATCCAAACATAATGGCACGGTGAGAGATGGATTTATCCCCAGGCACTTGAATGGTGCCTGTCAGGGATGGTTTTTTATATGCTAGTGATAATGCCATGGACTTATCCTTCCTTTCAGGAAATATACGTATCGTAAACTGTCCGTTCCGAGATGCATTTCTGTGCACGTGCTCGGTCTTCTGCTGTCTGGAAACTGATGACAAGAATACCGAAGACATCTTCACGGGTTTCCAGAATCCGAAGATTGACAATACTGATCTGCTCTTCTGCCAAATAACCGGTCAACTCTGAGATACTGCCCGGTACATCCGGTATGTCGATGTATAAATCAAAAACAGAGAACATGGCCCCGTGTCCCGCAATCGGCAATTCATCGCGAACCATTTTTGCATGGGAAAAGAAATGCTGGATCGGATCCGGATCGTTTTTTACAAGCATGTCCTTCAACTGACCCATCTGCTCCATCCAATTATTCAACTGCTGAACAATCATGCCATTGTTTTGAGTTGTAATATCTCGCCACATTTCAGGGTTCGAAGAAGCAATGCGCGTTGTATCTCGGAACCCCCCAGCTGCCAATTGTCGGGCAAAAGGAAATTTATCTTCCTGATCCAATTGATGGACCAATGAAGCTGCGATTAAATGAGGAAAGTGACTGACTATCGCAGTCATATGATCGTGTTCTTCTGCTCGAAGGACTTCGATTTTTGCTTTAGTAACCATCAATAATTCCTTAAGGAATTGAAGACGCTTTTCATCTGTATTTTCTCCAGGCGTTAGAATATAAAAGGCATTTTCAAACAACACCTCTTTTGCAGCCTCTACACCGCTTTTATGCGAACCTGCCATTGGATGGCCTCCGATAAAGAGATGTTCGAGAGTCTTTGAAGCTTCCATGATTTGCATTTTGGTGCTGCCTGTATCAGTTAAAATAACATCGTCTTTTAAATTCCAATATTTGCTTTGCTCCATCAATTTAATTGTGGCACCGACCGGCGTCGCAAAAACAATGACATCCGCTTCAGAGGCAGCCTGTTCAAGAGATGGCGGCGAACTATGTATGATGCCCATCTTAAAAGCTTTTCTGGCAGTTAATGCATCGGCATCATAGCCTGCCACATGGACATCGCTATTACGCTGCAAGGCTTTAGCCAACGATCCGCCGATAAGCCCCAATCCGATGATTAGAATATGTGTGGTCACGTCGAACTCACCTGACTTTTAGCTGATAGGTCCGGACGCAGTTTTGTTGCTTCATTTAAATATACATGATGGATCTCCTGTTGCCCTAGCTCAGTGTTAACGTGCATCATAACTCGGATGCATAAAGGCATGCTCCCGGGAACATCCATTTCATGTGTGCACATGACCGGTACATAATTCCATTCTTCGATTGTCCGGACGGCTTTAGCAGGAAAAGCGGATGATATATCTGTCGTTGTCGAAATGATGACAGATGCTACATGGTCCGGTTCAATTTTGTTTTCTTTGGCCATTTCCAAAACTAAGCGCTCTGTTTCTTTCAATACCTCTTCCGGTCGATCTGCAGAAACTGTAATTGCCCCTCTTACTCCACGTATCATCGAATCACTTCTCCTATCTTTAAAACTAAATTTTTATATGCTGAAGCGGCACGCTGCTCTTCAACTTTTTCGACAAACGGCTTGCCTGTCTGCTCAAGGAGAACGAAATTCAATGCTCCCCTGGAAGACTTCTTGTCTTTCTTCATATAGGGCAATAAGGCATCAAAGTGGATTTCTTTTAATAGGTTAAGCGGATAGCCATTCACATTGGACCAGCGGATAAACTCGTCCAATTTTTCATGCTTCGATAAAAACAGTGCATAGGACATCCCTAACACCACAGCTTCTCCATGCGTAACTTTGCCATAGCCGAGATGCCCTTCTAATGCATGCGCTAAAGTATGGCCAAAATTCAAGTACTTCCGAACGCCGCCTTCAAATTCATCTTCTTCGACAATTGCCGCTTTTACAGCAATGCCTTTTTCCAGATGATGGTTCAGGTCCTCTTCGGTAAGCTCATTGAAATTGTCAATGGCCAAAAGTTCCTCCAGCCATTCTTCGTTCGAAATAAAAGCATGTTTGATCACTTCAGCCATCCCGGACCGAACTTCTCCAGGCGGCAATGTTGTCAGAAGCTTGCTGTCGTATAAAACAGCTTTCGGCTGATAAAATGTGCCGATCATGTTCTTGCCCAACTCATGATTGATCGCAGTTTTCCCACCTACTGCACTGTCATGTGCCAAGATGGTGGTGGGGAGCTGAATAAACGGAATTCCGCGCATAAAGGTCGATGCGACAAATCCGGCTACATCCCCGGTAGCTCCTCCGCCAAATGCCATAAGCAAAGTATCTCTCGAACAATTTTCGGTTAAAAGGAAACTGTGGCATGCCATAAAAGTTTCTACAGATTTAGCACTCTCCCCTGCAGGAACGGTCATGACCCGTACATCCCAGTCTGCCAGAAATTCCAGCAAATATTGCAAATGAAGCTCTGCAACCCGTTCATCCGCAATGACTACAATACGGTCTGCAGCATCCAGCAAAGGACGATAAACATCAGCAAACAAATTGAATGCCCCAGTACCAATGTGGACTGTATATGGGTGATCAGCTTCGACCTGCAATTGCTTCATTCTTAAAACTCCTTTGTATACTTCATGTAGTCCTTCAGGTTGTCTGCAAGGCGCGGCATCTGATCAGCATCAAATTGATCGAGCAGCGCATTCGCCACTTCCCAGGCCACTACGTGCTCGGCCACAATGGAAGCTGCAGGAACTGCACAGCTGTCTGATCTTTCAATGCTTGCCTGGAACGCTTCTTTTGTTTCAATATCGACACTTTTCAGGGGTTTATAAAGTGTAGGAATCGGCTTCATCACACCTCTGACAATTATCGGCATTCCCGTTGTCATCCCGCCTTCAAATCCACCAAGATTGTTGGTTTTACGGGTATAGCCATTTTCTTCATCCCATAAAATTTCGTCGTGAACTTCGCTGCCGGGTTTGCGGGCCATTTCAAAACCTAAACCGAATTCCACACCCTTAAAGGCATTGATGCTCATGATGGCTGCTGCCAATTTTGCGTCCAGCTTCCGGTCATAATGAACGTAGCTTCCAATTCCTGCCGGCATGCCTTCCACAATCACTTCCACCGTTCCTCCAATGGAATCCCCATTTTTTTTGGTCTGATCAATCAAATCAGTCATTTGCTTTGTCACTGATGGATCTGCACAATATACTGCATCGTTCTCAACGATGTCGCGAATTTCATCAGCAGACTTGCCTAGGTAGCTTTCAGGGTTTACTTTAATGCCGCCAATTTCGGTAACATGGGAAACGATTTTGATGCCCAGCTCAGCCAATAATTGCTTCGCTACTGCACCGACCGCTACACGGACCGTCGTTTCGCGTGCTGAAGAGCGCTCCAGGACGTTTCTGAGGTCACGATGGCCATACTTCATACCGCCGTTTAAGTCAGCGTGTCCAGGGCGTGGGCGCGAAATTTGACGCTTTACTTCTGCTGTATCTTCGATAGGTTCAATTCCCATAATGGAAGTCCAATGTTTCCAATCGTCATTTTTGACGACTAAAGCTACAGGAGAGCCCAGTGTCTTGCCATGTCGGACTCCGGAAACGATTTCAACCGTATCTTTCTCGATTTGCATTCGTCTTCCCCGACCATGTCCGCCTTGGCGTCTTTTCAACTCTTTGTTGACCAGTTCTGCCGTTAAAGGCAATTGCGCCGGCAACCCCTCTATGATGGCAGTCAATTGTGGACCGTGTGATTCTCCTGCTGTTAAATAACGCATTTACGCTTTCTCCCTTCAACGTGCTAAAGTATTTATGTACCACTATACCATAAGGCATTTCTTCAATTCTATATGAAATTCAGATAAAGTGAAACTTCAATTAATTGAGAATTTTTACCTTCATTAATTGTTCATTTCCAATAAAAAAAGAACCGTCCCATTTTTAGGACGGTTCTGCTAAATAATTTTACAAGTGAATTAGTTAACCCAGCTGTTCATTGTTTTTTCGTATGATACCAATTCTTCTTCTTTGAAGAACAAGCCGATTTCGCGTTCTGCACTTTCAGCAGAATCCGATCCGTGAATCATGTTTTTGCCGACAGTGACTGCGAAGTCTCCGCGGATTGTTCCTGGAGCTGCATCTTTAGGGTTTGTAGCGCCCATCATCTGACGTGCAGTCAAGATAACGTTTTCGCCTTCCCAAACCATTGCAAATACAGGGCCTGAAGTGATGAATTCAACCAATTCACCGAAGAAAGGACGCTCTTTATGCTCTCCGTAATGCTCTTCAGCCAATTCAGTAGGAATCTGCATCAATTTAGCACCTGCCAAATGATATCCCTTTTTCTCAAAACGTGCGACGATTTCTCCGATTACATTGCGCTGAACGCCGTCTGGTTTAACCATTAAAAATGTTTTTTCCATTGTAAACACTCCTCTATTAAAAACTCAGGCTTTTTGCCCACCCTAAAAAATACTATCATTGTCGGCTAATTTGTCAACCGACAACTTAAAAATTGCGCTTGCCAATGAAAAAGGCGATTTTGCGCATCGTTTTTACCGCTCTTCCTTTCGGCAAGAAGGAAAGTTCCCGCAAGGCTTTTTCCAAATACCGCTCGCTCATGGCTTTCGCTTCTTCAATGGCAGAACTATTTCGGATCGTATTGACAATCATCAACCGTTCTTCATCAGTCAAGTCTTTATTCAAATTAGCTTTTAGCATCGTATAAATCTCGGGATCTTTTCGCGCGCATAAAATGGGCAACGTGATATTCCCTTGAATAAAATCACTGCCAGCCGGTTTCCCCAGTTCTTCGTCAGTTGAAGTGAAATCAAGAATGTCATCAATTATCTGAAATGACATTCCAATAAAATAACCGAAGCGGCGTAAATGGGCAGCGGTTTTTTCGTCAGTTCCAGAAACAAGCGCACCCAATTCACAGCTGGAGGAAATCAGCAACGCAGTTTTCCGCTTAATCCGCCGGAAATAATCCCGTAAGTTTTGGTCCAATTTATGTTTGTCTTTAATCTGGATGATTTCCCCACGGCAAACTTCAATCAGTGTTTTAGAGAGAATTTCATGAATGCGTGGAGATTCAATCTCGGTAATTCGCTCTAGCGCACGCGCCAGAATGAAATCGCCCGTATACATTGCTACGCTGTTGTTCCACTGCGCCTTGACAGTCGGGCGCCCTCTGCGGATTTCCGACTCGTCTATGACATCGTCATGAACCAATGAAGCCATATGAATCAGTTCAAGCGGTACGGCTACACGCTTCATGACGTCGATGTTATAATCGCCGAATTTTCCTGCAAGCAAAACAAAAACAGGTCGGATTCTTTTCCCTCCGGCCTGCAATAAATGAAGAGATGCATCATTTAATAGGAGAGATTTGGAATCCACTGCCTGTTCCAATTCCTTCTCGATCATTTCCAGTTCCGGTCTAAGGTCGGAATAGAGCAATTTCAACTTCATCTTTTCCACTTAAAATCCTTCTCCCGCTAATTTACTTTTTTATTCCTAGGTGGAGGGCTGCGGCGCCTCCTGTATAAGGCTTGTATTTCACTTTTTCAAACCCGACTTCTGCGAACAGCTTTGCCAATTGTTTCATGCTCGGAAATGTTTTTGCTGATTCCTGGAGCCATGAATATTCTTTGTAGCTTTTAGCGAAGAGTTTGCCGAAGACCGGCATAATGAAGCGGAAATATATTCTGAAAATCGGCTTGAAAATGATATTTTCAGGCTGAGATGTTTCCAAGCAGGCAATCATTCCACCCGGCTTCAATACACGATGCATTTCAGAAAGGACTTGGCGGTAATCTGGTACATTGCGCAAACCAAATCCAATTGTGGCAAAATCAAAGGAATTGTCCGGATAAGGCAATGACATGGCATTTCCCTGTATCAGTTTAACTTGAGGCATATTTTTGGTTTTTTCATGTCCGACGTTCAGCATGTTCTGGCTGAAATCCAGTCCGACCACCTGTCCGGTTTCACCGACTGCCTTGCCAAGCGCAATGGTCCAGTCAGCCGTTCCGCAGCATACATCAATTGCGGCGGCTCCTTTAGGCACTTGCATCTTGTACATCGTGTCTTCACGCCACTTGTTATGCTGTTGGAAGCTGATGACAGAGTTCATCTGATCATAGTTCTCGGATATTTTTTCAAATACTTCGTGGACTCTTTGTTCTTTCGTTTTAGGCATATCAGTCATCCTTCTCGGGTCAGCTGCTCAGCTCTATGCTGGTGCGGGGTTATTTGATGGAGCAGAAAATTTTCAACTTCGTAGTCCAATGAACACTCAGCAATGGACGCTGAAATCTGGCGGTGCAGACTGTCTAATTTTTCCAACAGCCAATGTTCTGTATAGATTTCGTGAACAAGGTTAGCGTTCAGTTCCAGCAAGGCGTGTGTATAGTCCTTGGCTTGTAATCGTTCCAATTCATCGGCATAGCGAATATAAAGCAAGGCTTGTTTGGCAAGTGGTGCATATTCTGTAAAGCCGTAATAATTATAGAATGCCATTAAAAGTTCAGTTTCGATGATGTTTATGGCTTCTTCCACTTCTTCCAGCGGCCGAACTCTTCCTTCAAAAAAGGAAGTTTTCTTTTCGCTCACTTGAATAATAGCTGAAGCGAGTTGCTGCACCATTGCAATGTTCTTGGTATTGACCAGCATCTGATAATAAATGCCGCTGTATAAATCTCCAGCCAACACCGTTAGCTGCTGCTCTTTTATAATCGGAGCGTCTTCTCTTACTTGATCATGGGCATGCAAAGCGGCGTATACGATGGAAACCGTTTTTGCTGAGGCTTCAATTTCAGGCGACCAATTCTTCCCGTCAAAAAAAGGCAATAGCAAAAAAAACAAACGGGACTCTTTTACCGATGGACCTTCTGTGTACTGATCAAGTGTCCGCTGGCGCACAGCATTTATAACCTCGATCCCCATGGAAATAATTTTCGATTGTATTTGGTGTCCATTCATACTGCTTGCTCCATTCATGATTTAGCCATACTACAATAGTATATCACAGGCAAAGCCTAGCCTTCATCCAATATCGTTTATTTTTTAGCTTCGCTTTCAACGATACCATGAGCCGAATGAATCTCCGCTTTCCCACGGATTTTCATAGCTGATGTATGCTCTGTAAATTGAGCAATCATCACTTCGCCTTTATCCAATTTTTCAGTATGGTGAAATTTTGTATCGTTGCCGCGGGTCAATCCTATTACGTTCACGCCGTCTTCCTGTGCGCGAATAACAATATATTCCGTCTGAGCCATATTCACACCTGCTTTTCATTTTTAGTTCATATTAATGTATGTGATTACTTCCGAACGTTTGATGTCGTCCGTTTCAAGAATCCCACGGGAAACCGCTGTAACTGTTTTTGATCCTGGTTTCTTGATGCCCCTCATCGTCATGCACATATGCTCCGCTTCAATCATTACATAGACGCCATGTGGATTCAAAGTTTCCATCAAGGAGTCTGCAATCGTCGAAGTGATGCGTTCCTGCAACTGTGGACGTTTTGCAACTGTCTCCACCGCTCTTGCCAATTTGCTCAGTCCTGTCACAACTCCGTCACGAGGAATATAGGCGATATGCGCCTTTCCGAAAAACGGAACGAGATGATGTTCGCACATCGAGTAGAAAGGAATATCTTTAACGAGCACCAATTCTTCATGCCCTTCATGAAAAACGGTTTTGAAATATTCTCTTGGATCTTCTTTCAACCCGGAGAATACTTCTGCATACATCTTAGCTACCCTTTTAGGCGTATCCTGTAATCCTTCCCGGCTTACGTCTTCCCCAACTGCCTCCAATATCATCGAGACAGCTTGTTCTATTTTATCTAGGTCTACCTTCTGTGCTTTCACATCTATCATTCTGTTTCCTCCTGTTGAAGACGAATCGTTTATTTGTTTGGCAGCAGGATGGCTACCGGTGGCTTTTACTTATATTAGCGATTTTACTTATGCTTGCGCTTTTCTCACTGTCTAGCTTCAGCGGCCTGCTCCTCGGGTCATAAGCCACTCTGGCTATGCGGCAAAGTACGCCGCTTCGCCAGATCGTCTTATGCCTGTCGGAGCAGAACGGCCGCCTCCGCTTTTCTCACATGAATCGTAGCATACGCACAGGTGTTTCGCAAAATTGTTGACTCAAAAAAAGAATGACTTTTGCAAGATTGTGTCTCGCAAAAGTCATCCTATGTACAGAGGCTAAAGCTTACTTCACTGCGTCTTTAAGCGCTTTACCTGGCTTAAATGCAGGAACTTTGCTTGCAGCGATCTCAATTTCAGCGCCAGTTTGTGGGTTACGTCCTTTGCGGGCCGCGCGTTCGCGTACTTCAAAGTTACCGAATCCGATCAACTGTACTTTTTCACCTTTAGTTAGAGCGTCTTGAATCGTCTCAAATGCAGCGTCAACTGCTTTGGCAGCGTCTTTACGAGAAAGTTCAGCTGCTTCAGCAACAGAGTTCACTAATTCTGTTTTGTTCATGCTATTCACCTCCTCTCAAAGGGGATGCAACCATCAATCCTGTAAAAAGAGTATCACATCGAAAATCGCATAGCAACAACAAACAGCCTGCTTTTTCAATAAAACCACCAAATACTAACAAAATTTTCTATAAAGAGGGCATTTCTATTAAAATCGCGTCAAATCAAGCTTTTTACTCGGTTAAAAATATTGGTTCATTTTTTTCGTCGATTGTATAAGGAAGTGAGTAAGCAGGTACGACTGCATGTTCTTCATACAAGATAAACCGAATATCCTGGCCTTCTTCTAAAGTCCCTTCGTACTCTTGAAGAGCTGAATAAAGATCCATTGAGTAATCGATGTAGACGTCTCCTCTTCCCGTGATCACCATCGGCAAATTACGGCCGCTATACGGACTTACCACAGTCGGTTCCTCAGAGAATCCCATTTCCTTAAAGTTGAACTTGTAAACATTGTCTGCAAGGATTTCTGAAATTGGCACCCGTCCGCCATTTGCACTTTTGCGCACATTAACAGATCTGATTGCTTCTGCTGCCTGCAGATCAACCAGTTTCACGGTTGGGTTTTCCTCTACATCCATAAGGACATACTGAAAAACACCTCCGGTTTCAAATGCGTTTGTCGGAACTTCCGCTGTATAGTCAGGGACGATTTTGGAAAAATCGACAGGGTATTTGATGTATTGGTCTACATCCATTTCCCGAGTTTTGATTGGCAGCAAGCCGCCAGTCGCTCCTCTGTACTGATTTACAGCGTTTTGTACAGTAATCAATTGATCTTCATAAGGAATCTGGTTCCCCGCTCTCTCACTCTGTGGATATCCGCAAGCAGACAAAAATCCGACAATAAGCAGGAGTAGGATAAACATTGTCATTTTTTTCATTTTCCTCACCTCAAGCGCCGCCTGTAGGGCCGCTGAATACCGTGAATATCATGATAAAGAATCCAAGAATCAGCAAGATATATGCAACTAGGGCGAATAAAAATTTAAGTATGCCGTTTTTCAATTTGTATCTGCTCAAGTAGATAAAACCCATTGAAATCAGTAAGAAAGCAATTCCAGCAAATGATACCCACATTTTATCTAAAGCACTCATAATTGCCCGCCTTTCGTAGTGTTTCAGCAATAGTATAGCATAAAAAAAGAAGAGTCTGCTTGTGGCATCCTCTTCTTTTGTGACAATTAAAGCAAGTTAATCAAATCTTCCATTTCATTCTTCTTCATGCGTCCCATCAGTTTTCCAACCGCATCATCTGTTGATACATTGTCAAAAAGAACTGAATAAAGTGCAGCAGTTATCGGCATTGGCACATCGTATGCTTGTGACAATTGATAAGCTGCTTTGGTGGTCCGGATGCCTTCGACAACCATGCCCATTTCTTCAAGCACTTCGTCCAAGGATTTTCCTTTTCCGAGCATGTTCCCTGCTCTCCAGTTGCGTGAATGTACGCTGGTACAGGTCACAATTAAATCACCGACTCCGGTCAATCCCGAGAAAGTTAAAGGTGTGGCTCCCATTTTAACGCCGAGGCGTGCGATTTCCGCTAGCCCACGCGTCATGATGGCAGCTTTTGCATTATCTCCGAAACCTAAGCCATCGGTAATTCCGACGGCCAAAGCGATGATGTTTTTTAAAGCGCCTCCGATTTCAACACCGATTACATCCGTATTCGTATAAACACGGAAATAATGGTTCATGAACAGATCTTGGATCCGGTTAGCCGCTTCAGTGTTCTCACAAGCTGCGGTGACGGTTGTAGGATGTTCCTGAACGACTTCTTCTGCATGGCTCGGACCGGATAATACGACCACATCCTCAATCCACTGTTCCGGAATTTCTTCGCGGATCATTTCACTGATCCGCTTTAGCGAATCCGGTTCAATCCCCTTGGAAACATGGACGAACAAAATTTTTCGATTAATGTTTTTTTTGATATCCCGGCAAACTTCGCGAATTGCTTTTGTTGGAACAGCCAGCACATAAATATCGGCGTGTTCTACTGCTTTAGGCAAATCGCTTGTAGCTTTTAGGCTTTCAGGCAACTGCGTATCTTTTAAATACCGTTTATTTGTATGCTGGTTGATTTCGTCAGCTTGGTCCTGGCGATGTGTCCAAAGCAATAAATCATGACCATTCTGAGCAAGCACATAGCTCAGAGCGGTCCCCCAGCTTCCTGCTCCAAAAACAGAAACTTTTTCCATAAGCTAAAACCACCTTTTATCTTAAGTACGCGCTCTTGTTATAAGACGAAGAGGAGTTCCTTCAAAATCGAAGCTCTCGCGGATCCGGTTCTGCAAGAAGCGTTCATAGCTGAAATGCATGAGATCCGGTTCATTGACAAAGACGACGAATGTCGGCGGCTTGATGGCCACTTGAGTTGCATAATAAACACGCAGACGACGGCCTTTGTCAGTTGGCGCCGGGTTCATGGCAACTGCGTCTTCAATTACTTCGTTCAGGATGCTCGACTGGATTCGTCTTGAATGGTTGTCATTTACTTTATTGACGATTTCCAAAATGTTATGGACACGTTTTCCGCTGATTGCAGAAACAAACATGATCGGTGCATAATCTAGGAACAGGAAGTGCTCGCGAATTTTGCGTGTCATGACATTCATGGTTTTTTCATCTTTTTCGATGGCATCCCATTTATTGACGATGATGATGATGGCTTTCCCGGCTTCATGGGCATAACCGGCAATTTTTTTGTCCTGCTCCTGAATGCCTTCTTCTGCATTCAAGACCACTAAAACAACGTCTGAACGTTCAATGGCACGCAAGGCACGCAATACACTGTATTTCTCAGTTGTTTCATAAACTTTCCCTTTTTTGCGCATACCGGCCGTATCAATAATAACGTACGGCTGGTCATTATATTCATATTGAGTATCTACAGCGTCGCGCGTGGTTCCTGCGACTTCGCTGACAATAACGCGTTCTTCACCCAGGAATGAGTTCACTAGAGATGATTTACCGACATTCGGACGGCCGATCAATGAGAATTTGATGATGTCATCCGGATACTCTTCTTCATCGTCTGTCGGGAAGTTTTTGGCTACTTCGTCCAAAAGATCCCCTAACCCCAATCCGTGTGATCCTGAAAGCGGAAAAGGCTCGCCCATTCCAAGCGTATAGAAATCATAGATCATATGGCGCATATCGGGATTATCGATTTTATTGACGGCCAGAATGACCGGCTTTTTAGTACGATATAAAATTTTAGCTACCTGCTCATCCTGTGCTGTAACGCCATCGCGTCCGTTGACAAGGAAAATGATGACATCCGCTTCGTCCATAGCGATTTCTGCCTGCTGGCGAATTTGTTCAAGGAATGGCTCGTCACGAAGATCGATGCCCCCTGTATCTATAATATTGAATTCATGTGTCAGCCAATCTGCCGAACTGTAAATACGGTCACGCGTCACTCCTGGAATATCTTCCACAATTGAAACTCGTTCTCCTACCACGCGATTAAAAATCGTGGACTTACCAACGTTCGGCCGGCCAACTATTGCTACTACCGGTTTTGCCATAATAAATTCATCCTTCCACTTCTGATATGCTTATTATACACGAAAAAGGCGATGGCATCTGTTAAATGTCCATCCCCTTTAAATGTGCAATATTCAGTTTTTCGCAGGGATTGCATAAGATGCCGGATTAAAGCCTCTGGCGCTGAGATATTGGGCCAATTCTCCAGTGATCACAGCCGGACATTTCTTCAGCGCGGGCAAGTCTTCAGCCCCCAGAGCCGTCATCATCATCGTCAGATCTTCGTAAAGCGCGTGGATCTCACTGATCAGTTGAGTTTCGCCTTCTTGCATCGCAGTCTTCAAAAAAGAGCCGGCGAGACCAACCGCGTCAGCCCCCAACAGAAACGCTTTAATCATATCCTGGGCATCCTGCAGCCCACCCGACGCAAGCACCGTTTTTCCGAAGACACTTTTCACTTCCACAATCGCTGCCGCTGTCGGAATGCCCCAGTCTTCAAAATATGCCAGTTTTCTTCTGCGGCGCTCGTTCTCAATCAGCGCGAAATTCGTTCCGCCGAAGCCGCTGACATCAATCGCTGAAATAGCGGTATCTTTCAACTTTTCCGCAGTCTCTCGCGACATGCCGAAACCGGTTTCCTTTATGATTACAGGAACGTCGACAAACGCTGAAATCGCTTGTATGCGTTCAAACGCTCCGCGAAAATCACGGTCTCCTTCCGGCATGGTCAGTTCCTGCACGACGTTCAAATGAATTTGAAGAGCATTCGCCTCAATCATTTCAACTGCTTCGTGAGCCTGCTGCACGGTTGCCTCGCTGCCAAGATTGGCAAAAAGGATGCCTTCGGGGTTTTCCTTCCTGACAACAGCATAGGATTGCCGTTCGCTGCGGTCTTTAAGTGCTGCCATCTGAGAACCTACAGCCATCGCCGCTCCCGTCTCTCTGGCAACCCGAGCCAAAAGACCATTCAATTGTTCGGTGTCCCTGCCACCGCCACCCGTCATCGCATTAATAAAAACAGGTGATTTCAAGTTCAAATCACCTGTTTTTGGTTTTATGCAAATTTCAGATACGGCGGAGTCCGGCAAAGCCTGATGAACAAATCGGATGTCATCGAACATGTTTTGTTTGCTCTGCCCTGTCGATAAAGCAAATTGTATATGATCCATTTTACGTTCAGCTCTCGACATATTATTCGGACTTGAATCCTTTTAATTTATCGCCAATTACATCACTGATTGAGAAGCCAGATGACTCTTCAGGCATTTCGTAATTTGAGTAATCCTGTTCGCCTTCTTTTTCCTGCAATTCTTTGATGCTTAATGACAGGCGTTTATCGGCTTTATTGACTTCTAAGACTTTTACTTGTACTTCCTGTCCTTCGGTCAATACTTCGTTTGGTGTGGCAATATGCTTGTGTGCAATCTGGGAGATATGGACAAGTCCCTCAACTCCAGGCAATACTTCGACAAATGCCCCGTAACTTACCAAACGCTTAACCATTCCGGTATGAACAGAACCTTTTGGCGCTTTTTCGTCAATAGAATCCCATGGTCCAGGCAAAGTGTCCTTGATGGACAAAGAAATACGTTCAGAATCCCGGTCGACAGACAGCACTTTTACAGTGACTTCCTGTCCTTCCGTCACCACGTCAGAAACCTTTTCAACGTGTTCATGCGACAGCTGGGAGATGTGGACTAATCCATCTACTCCGCCGATATCGACAAATGCCCCGAAAGAAGCAATGCGCTGAACTTTACCCTTCAGTTCATCTCCGGCATGGATCTGCTCCATCACCTGTTCTTTTTGTGATTCTTTTTCTTTTTCGATAACTGCACGGTGTGAAAGGATTAGCCGGTTATTCTCTTTTTCCATTTCGACGATTTTGAACGTCAAGGTTTTCCCTTTGTAATCTTCAAAAGATTCGACAAAGTAATCTTCCACTAACGAAGCCGGAACAAAACCACGTACGCCCAAATCGACTACGAGACCGCCTTTTACGACATCTTTTACTTCAGCTTCAATAATCTCGCCTGATTCGAATTTCTTCTCCAATTCGTCCCATGCCTGTTCGGCATCAACTTTGCGCTTGGATAAAACAAAATTCTCATCTTCCACTTTCGTAATGATTAAATTCAGTTCATCACCAACTTGCACTGAATCCGATGCTTTTTCGATATGCAGGCTCGATAACTCACTAATGGGAATAATGCCATCAAAAGGCGCCCCTTCGATCGTTACGGTTACTGCTTTTTCTTCTATTTTTGCCACTATCCCTTTCACGCGATCTCCTGTTTGGAAGTCACGGTTTTCCATCATGTTCGTTTCCTCTGACATAAGTAGCCCTCCTTCACAAACTATCCATCTTCTATTTTATGCGAATTCTCTAATAAAAACAAAAATTTTCACTTATTACCTGTATAGTCATCAAGAATCTTCTGGATACTGGACATAATGGCCTCAGTCACTTCATCAACCGAAGCTTTCCGTTCGCGAAACGGTTCCATTCGGATCGGTTCTCCGTACACCACTTTCACTTTTCGAAACGTTTTATATGGTCCGATAATGGCGCAAGGCATAACGTCTGCATTGCCGCGCAGCGCAAAAAATCCTGCACCACTTAAACCTTTTTTCAATACACCATCTGTGGAGCGTGTTCCTTCAGGGAACAACCCAACAACTTCCCCGCTTTTCAAGATCTTTAAAGCCGTCCGCAGAGCTTCACGGTCACTCATTCCACGTTTTACCGGAAAAGCATTAACTTTCGGCAAAATTGGTCCAAGAATCGGCGCCTTGAACAGCTCTTCCTTTGCCATAAAATGCACCGTTCTGGGAGCTGTCATTCCCACTACAGGCGGGTCAAGTGCATGGATATGATTGGAGCAAAGAAGAATGCCGCCTTCTTTCGGAAAATTTTCGGCTCCAATTATTTCAAAGCGATATAAAGGGCTTAATACTGTCTTCACAAGTCCCTTGCCAAATGCATACAAATTCACTTTACCCCAACCTCTCTTCAGCCAGTTTTAGTATTTTATGTGCAGCCTGATCAATTGTCAGGTCAGTTGTATCTAAAAAAACTGCATCGTCTGCTTTTCGAAGCGGCGACACTTTTCGTTCGCTGTCCATTTTATCCCGTTTGGCAATTTCTTCCTGAAGTTCTTCAAGTGGAGTCAAGATGCCTCTTTTTTTATTTTCTTCGAATCTTCTTCTTGCACGTTCTTCAACCGATGCAGACATAAAGACTTTCAGTGCCGCTTCCGGGAGGACGTGTGTTCCAATATCTCGGCCATCCATGACGACTCCGCGCCCTTCAGCCAGTTGCTGCTGCAGCTCGACCATACGCAGCCGCACCAGTTCATGGGCTGCCATTTCCGATACAGCTTTCGTAACATGCTGGGAACGGATTGCTTCTGTCACATTTTGCTTATCTAAAAATACCAGCTGTCCGTCAATGGACGGCTGCAAATCAATTTCCGTTTCGGATAATAGGCTCCCTGCCTCTTCGTTGCTCGCCATATTAATCCCTTCTGTCAGGGCTTTTAATGTAATAGCTCTATACATGGCACCGGTGTCTATGTAAACATAGCCAAGTTTTTCTGCTACGATTTTTGCTATCGTACTTTTTCCCGCAGCGGCCGGTCCATCTATTGCTATTTGTATCTGTTTCGTCAAAATAGTCACCTCATCATATGTATTCATCATATTTTAACATAAGAAAAGCGCAAGCGCCTATGCGGCACTATAGCCAAAAGATTAAATAAAAAGCTGGTATTGAATTCCGATAAAGCTTTTATTAAGAAGGTTTGTAAACTTTGTAAATATGAGTTATTGAGGTAGCCTTTCTGTTATCCGCTATGTAAAAGCCTATTTTACCACTAAAATCAATTATTTTTTTCTACAAAAAAAAGCCTTCATAGACAAGACTTTTCTTCGAATATTCATTTTACTTCGCCTGAGTGCACGGTCGAATTGTGGTCATGATAATGCGTCAGGGAAAGCTGATGCGCCTGTTTGACTTTCCGAAGGCCGAACCACCACAAAAACAGCATAAATGGGATTGCTCCGTACATGATGTTGTCATAAACATACAGACTGGTGTTATAGGCTAAGTGGAGAATGACCGAACTCACTATAGCCCAAACAATCCATCGCAAGCGCCTGCTGCTTTTTGTAAACTTCGCTTTGCCGAAATAGTAGCCCATGACAACTCCGAAAAGTGCATGGCTAGAAACCGGCAGAAAAGCACGGATAAATGCAGTTTGCAGGCCGAATTCCAGTAAATATAGAATATTTTCGACTGTCGCGAATCCGAGCGAGACACTCGCTCCATAGAGGATTCCATCGTAAGGATCTTCGAAATCGACATGGCGGTAAACCGCAATCAGGATGACCAGCCATTTGAAGAACTCTTCAATCACACTGGAAAACAGAACGTTTTGGGTAAAACCACTAGTAAAGACGCCTTCAGCTTTGAATACGTATTGGACAAAAAGAATCGGAAACGTCAGCACAGCTCCGTAAAGAAAACTTTGAAACAACAGTTTCGATGGTTCACCGGCAAATTGATCGCGCAAATATAAATAACTGAAAAGCGCTAGACTCGGGGCTATTGCTACAGTTAATAGAATGATCATACGCGTACCCCTTTGTTTGGATTACATTAATTGTATCATGTTTAACTGCATTATTTTCAGCCTTCCTGCACAATTAGGCCAATAGATTACCGTTCAAAAGCATCTGCCAGCAATTCCTCTTTGGCAGATAGTAAAACAGCAAGTTTAATACGTGCTTTTTTGCTGTCGTAGTCGCTGCCCAAAATAACGCCTCTAGTCAACAGGTCGTGTGCGCTTCCCGGATAACTGTAAGCCGGATAAGCATTTCCTTCCTCAGCACTAGTCGTCAACACGACAGGGATTCCCTGTCTCACGGCGTGGTCAATCGCCTCTACCATATATGGAGATACTTGACCTCTGCCAGCTGCCTCCAAAACGATTCCTTTAGAAGGGCCCTTCACTAGCATATCGATTAAATAACCATCCTGCCCTGAATGGCATTTGATGATATCAACACGCGGCAACGGCCCCTCCACTTTATGCACTTCATGCATTACCGGTTTTTGATAGACTCGTACTGTGTCGTTGTCAATAATCCCAAGATAGCCATGTCCAAACGAATCAAAGCCTTGAAGATTACTGGAATGTACTTTTTTAACGTATTTAGCACTGTAAATACGTTCGTTAAAGACGACAACTGCGCCTATCCCCCTCAGGTTGCTATTCACAGCTACATAAATGGAATTACGCAGATTTGAGTAAACGTCTGTTCCAACTTCTTCAGGAGATCGCTGAGAGCCTGTGATAACTACTGTTCGGTCGTCATCAATTGTCAGATCCAAAAAGTAAGCCGTTTCTTCAAGTGTATCTGTTCCGTGCGTGACAACAATGCCTTCGACTTCAGGATCCTGTAATTCCTGAAAAATTGCTTCTCTTACTGACAACATCTGCTCAAAGCCGATGTGCATGCTTGGCAATTGAAACACGTCGATTACTTTGACTTCAATTTCTTCAGGCAACTGACAAAGTTCAGCCAATTCCTTTCCTGAAATTGCACCGGACTTTAACAGTCCGTTAGAAATTTCCCTGCTCGCGATAGTTCCACCCGTTGTAATCAGTGATACTTTTTTCTTCATTAGTAAACTCCCTTTCCCATTCCAGATATTCAGGATTTAATTTCCATGGCACAAAAAAAGAAAGCACAATTAAACTGTGCTTTCTTTTTTTGCAATAGCTTCCGCAATTTGCTGTCCATGAAAGCGTCCATTTTCAATAAAAATTTCGTTCGCGTTATTGCCTGCTGCAATTACACCCGCAATATACAAATTATCAATCTCCGTTTCCATCGACTCTTCATTAAAAGAAGGTCTTCCGGAAATCGGATCAATGGATATGCCCATCGACCTTAAAAAATGATGATCCGGATGGTAGCCGATCATCGCAAAGACAAAGTGATTCGGTATGGTTTCCTTTTGATCATTGACCGTTAGTTCTACACTGCTGTCTGTAATCTTGTCGACCATAGAATCGAATAGCATTGTAATCTCTCCTTTTCGTACCAACCCATCAAATTCGGGCAGAATCCAAGGTTTGATGCTTTTGGAATAGCTTGTGCCATGATAGGAAACCGTCACTCGGCTTCCAGCTTTATGCAATTCCAAAGCAGCATCGACAGCAGAGTTCTTGCCACCAATAATTAGTACATCCTGATCAAAATAAGGATGTCCTTCCTTAAAATAATGCATCACTTTCGGCAAATTTGCGCCTTCTACTTCCAGTGCGTTGGGCTGATCGTAATAACCGGTAGCCGCAATGACGTATTTTGCCTGGTACCGGCCTTTTGAAGTGGTTACAGTAAACATCCCGTCCTTCTCTACCTGCTCCACTGTTTCAAATGGGCGAACTTCAATACCACTCCGTTTGACAACTTCCCGGTAATAGACCAGCGCCTGATTACGCTTCGGTTTACGCCCCTCTATGATAAAAGGCACGTCGCCAATTGACAACTTTTCGCTCGTGCTAAAAAAAGTTTGATGCGTCGGGTAATTGAATATTGCATTGACGATATTACCTTTTTCGATTACTACCGGATGCAATCCAATCTTTTTCAACTCGATGGCAGCCGATAAGCCGCAAGGACCGCCACCAATAATAAGGGCATCTACATATTCCATCTACTAAACATCTCCTGTACTTGATCCTTATCTTAAGCATAAAGGATGGATCAGGTTTGTGACAAATATTATTCTGGCATTTTTGTTTTAGGATGAATAGTCAGCAGATGGTATTCTGCCGGAGCCCCCAGACGAAGATGCAAAGTCGTGGTTCCAAAACCATTGCTGATCAATTCAACCCGATCCTCTTTAACTACCATAGAACCTTTTTTAAATAAACCGAAAGGTCCAACACGAATTTGGCCGCCATGCGTATGCCCCGCAAGTAAAAGATCTGCTGAGTACTTTTCTTTTACTTTCCAAAAATCAAATGGCGTGTGTGAAACAAACAACACCGTATCACTTTCATTCACATCTTTAAATGCATTTTCAAACCCGTCAGGTTTATAAGCAAAATGGTCGAGCCCTACCAATCTGAGGTTTTCGTGGTTAAACAACGGCACTGATTGATCCTCCAGCAGAACGACCCCGTACTGCTCAAAGATTTTTCTGAGAGAGTTTTCATCAACTTCCCGGTCATTATTGCCCCAGATAAAATAAACAGGAGCACGCTTCGTTAAAGTTTTAATATTTTCTGCAACCCGATCAAGCGGTACACCTTTTTCGACCAGGTCACCTCCGATTACAATAACATCCACTGAAAAATCGATTGCAGCGGGTTTGATGACTCTTCTGTGGACATCAGCAATAAACAGAAGTCGAAATGGTTTAAAAGGCTTTTCGGCACGTAATTCCAAACTTGTCTGCACCAGTTTTTCCGAAAAGGCGTTTCGTAGCATAAAAAGTAGCAGCGCCAAAGCTGCAAGGCCGATGCGAATAAAATACTTCATTTAGAGCTTCCTTCCAAAAAGAAGAAAAAACATAAGCGAGGCTTATGCTTTTTCTTCTTATTCTGCTATTGATCTTCTGCAATGTCCAATACACGAAAACCGGATTTCTCCAGCTCTTTTACAAAACGATTAACATTATCTTTCTTTTTAATCTTCAGAACGATGCGGCGCACCATTTTATTCGTTTCATCAAACGTCACAAGAGAAATGACTGATTCCTTGTATTTTTCGATGATTTCTCCCAATCGACCAATACGGCCTTCTGATTCAACAGAAGTAAAGGTAATGCGGTAGCCCGGTTTGTTCATCCCAAATGCACTCTGCAATTGGTTGACAATATCAAAGCGGGTGACGATTCCTAGAAATTGGTTGCCTTCCACCACTGCAATAATTGGAAAGTCATTTAATTCAACCAATGCTTTTTCATACACATCGTTAATATTTAAATGAACATCTTCATTTACGATCACATCGCTGACTTTCGTCGAACTGATGAACTCTTCTTTCGACTTTCCTGAGTGGAAGAATGCACGATAAGCATAAAACCAAGTAAAGATGCCCTTATATTCAGTTCCTTCTACTACCGGCAATGCATCAATTGAATGCTTTTCCAATAAGTCAAAGCCGATTTGCACAGAATCGTCCATTTTAATCGTAAAACATTTTTCTCTTTTGACCATAACGCTTTTGACAAACATCTGCTAACCTCACTTTCTGATCTTTCACTTTCATTCCCTTTTTACGTGCCTGCTAAGCAATAAAATGCTTTATGGCAAAATTAAAGTTTGGCCTGGACTGATGCTGTTTGAACTTAGACCATTAGCTTGCTTAATTTTTTCTACTGCTGCAGCTGCCCCGGCTGCTCCGTAATTGTTGACCGCAATGCGGTAAAGCGTTTCACTGGATTTTACCACGTAAGTCTTGCCGGAAGCGCTTGGTGTTTCTTCTTTTTTCTCAGCCTCTGCTTTGGCTTTTGCTTCTGCATCTTTTTTTGCTTGTGCATCGGCTAGTGCTTTTGCTTCTGCATCGGCTTTCGATTTTGCTTCTGCATCGGCTTTTGCTTTCGCTTCTGCATCGGCTTTTGCCTGGGCTTCTGCTTCCGCAGCTTTTGCTTCTGCATCGGCTTTCGCCTTAGCTTCCTCGTTAGCTTTTTGTTCTGCTTTTGCGGAAGCTTCCGCCGCTGCTTTTTCAGCCTCTTTTATTTCAGCAGCTTCTTTTTCTGCCGCAGCCTTATCTTTTTCTGCCGCTTCTTTTTCTTTTTCTTCTTTTTCTGCCGCAGCAACAGAAGTATCGGAGGGTTGTGGGTTCATCTCAAAGCTTACTTCATTTTCTGCGGGTTTGGCTGTCAATGAATCATCGGGTTCGAATAAAAAAGCTACATAAATCAGTAAAGAAACCGGAATTAAAATGAATATAAAAAATAACGCAGGCATCAATAGGCTTTTGCTTTTCTTAGCTTTAGGCTTTTGTGCCTGTCTTTGAGCTGCTCTGGACAACGACGAGTTTTTGTCCACCGATATTTCCTGTCGATTCTTCTCAATCGACTCATGATAACTATTATTCCCCATACATGACTACCCCTATCTGTACTAATATATCTATTATGACGAAAAAAGGCTCATTTGTAAATGACAGTTAATGAGATTCTTATATAGGTAATATTACACGTAAACGGTCTTGCCATTCAAGGGGCAATCGTTTTTCTTGTGGCTGTGAAAAAGCTTCGAAATTACTGTAATCAATCCCGTCCAGGATACAGCAGTTTTTTGGTTTTTCACTAAGCTGCTGGTCAAAGCTTTCGACAATATACTTCCGCAAACATTGCTGACGAGAAATCAATTCTTTTATCTTTGCTGCCTGATGGCGCTTGCCAATCCTCAGCTGTTCGATCTGCCTTACAACACCTTCCAACGGCAGTTTGGTAATCCAATAAGAAACTACTCGAAATGCAGTTTCCCTGACAATCCCTTGATCAATCAGATGCGTGGCTCCAGCGCCATGGCGGAAAACCTCTTCAATTTCATGCTGGGTCGGCAAGTCATCCATGACCAGGCTTTCAAGCAATCCTTCATCTCCTTGAGCATAGAGCAGTGTAGCCAAAGCCGGCTTTCCATCTCTTCCGGCTCTGCCCACTTCCTGAACATATCCTTCAATTGATGTCGGCAATTGGAAATGGATAACATGCCGGATATTAGGAATATGAACACCCATCCCGAAAGCATTGGTTGAACAGATCCACTGCAGCTCCCCATTCTGGAATTGCTGTTGGACAAATACACGGTCTTGATGTTCCATTCCCCCATGATAGAATGCGGAAGAAATTCCGAGTTCAGTCAAAAGCAAAGACAATTCCTGGGACTTTTTTCTGGTTCCAGCATAAATAATGCCGGGACCATTGAATTTTAAAACAAAGTCTTTTAAAAAACCGATTTTTTCCCTTCCGTCTTCAAATTTCTTTGTGTCGTAAACTATGTTTTTTCGATCCATCGGATGGCAATATACATACGGTTCTTCCAAAGCTAAATATTCTTTAATCTCTTCCGTCACTTTATCGGTAGCCGTTGCAGTCAACGCCAAAACCTGCGGAAATCTCAAGGATGGCAGAATCTCAGATATACGCAGGTAATCTGGTCTGAAATCGAAGCCCCATTGGGAGATGCAATGCGCTTCATCTGCTACAAGGAGAGAGATTCGTATTTGCTGCAGCTTTTGTTTAACAAAAGGTTGTACAAGCATTTCCGGGGATATGAAAATAAACTTATATGAATGTAGCTTGCTCCAGATTTTCTCTTTATCTTCCGGCTTTAAAAATGAATTGATAGCGACAACTGATTTTTCACCCATTTTTTTTAATTGCGCTACTTGATCTTGCATCAATGACAATAAAGGAGAAACGATTAGAACACTGTCCGGTAAAACTTTTGCCGGCAATTGATAGCAAATCGATTTCCCCATTCCCGTCGGAAGCAGAGCGATGACATCTTCACCGGCTAATACGCGCTCGATGATTTCACGTTGTCCTGGCCGGAACGAAGAAAACCCATAGGTCGAATACAATAATTCATCTAGATTCATCCCTGCTCCTCCTTAATGGCCAAGGCCAGGCGTATCTGAAAATAACTGGCTTCCGGCAAATGCTCTTTGATTTCACGTAATCTTTTGGTTTTCTGACGCTTGCTTTCAGCAATGATTGCCTCGTATAAATCGGAATTTACAAAAGGAGTATAGTTAAAATAGGGATCATTCATTGCTAATTCAACAAAATGATCTTCGATCGTGCTGGATTTCAGTTGGCGCAAAGAAGCAATCTGTTCCAAGGAAAATCCTCTATCAAATAATTTTTCTGTACGTTGTGCTGTTTCAGTCAAGGAGGACTGTTGTATGATGCCTTCCATCAGTCCAATGAGCAATTGCGGCTTACTCCTCTCTATTGCCGCCATCCAACCATGCAATGCTTCTACAGCCATTAATTGAGCATCCAGTATCGATAGGTTTTTTGATTCCGCAATCTGCTGCCATGTTAATCCACTTAAACCGAACCCGGTTAACCGTTCCATTAAAATCATTTTATGTGTTTCAGAAATTTCCGTATCGGTTAATGTAGTTAAGAGCTCTTCTTTAAACGCTTGGGCTACCGCCAAATCACGAAATTGAATCCGGCTCAAGTATTTTTTGACCCAGCTTTGCACTTCTTCATCTGTAACTACAGGATCGAAACTTTTCACTTGCTGGCTGATATGGGAAAAAGTTTGAACAATTAGTGACAACCGGCTCAGAAAAATATTTTCGTTGCCTCTGTATTTCCAGCCATTCAATGATGAAGCTCTGATGTTCAATTCCAATGCTTTTTCAGACAGATCGATCACTTGTTCATTGGCCATTAAATAACCTTGCGAAAATAAGCGTTGAACCGCTTGGTCATAGGCTTTCTTATCCAATTTTGGCAGTACGCCAAAATAAGGATAAAGGCCGAAATAGCCGATATCCTGTATTGTTTGTCCGGACTTCTTTCCTTTTATCAAATGATAAGGTGAAGAGATGGTCCGTTGCCGATTGACGGCCTTCATGATGGCCAAAATAAGTTCGGTAAATAACAAGCTTGCGCCCCCTAGCGGTTTTGGGTTGAAAATCTACTCAAACACCTTTAGAATAAAAACGATAGTATAACTGAACTTGTTCGGAGATAAAGGAGAGGAAAACAATATGGCTAAGTATACCATTGTCGACAAGGATACTTGTATCGCTTGTGGTGCATGTGGTGCTGCAGCACCTGATATTTACGATTACGATGACGAAGGAATCGCTTTTGTTATTTTAGATAATAACATGGGGACAGAACAAGTTCCAGATGAACTCGAGGAAGACATGGAAGATGCATTTGAAGGGTGTCCAACAGATTCCATCAAAGTTGCAGATTCATCATTTGAAGGCAATCCTTTAAAATACGAAGACTGAGTCAATTTGAAAAGGCGTTCCGTAGCTCATTGCTACGGAACGCCTTCTTTTTTAATTAAGCCAAATTCATTTTTCCATTTTTGTGATTAACATCAATGCTTTATAAGTGACTCCATTTTCTTTCTACGACAAATAATAAGATCGCTGCTTTTCAATCCATGCATGCATGCTGCTGAACAGCAACAGGACGACTGTAGTCAAAAGCAAGCCTTTGATCAAGTTGAACGGCAGGATTCCCAAAACGATTGTGCCAAATAAAGCACTGCCCGTTTCTGGTGGCATGTTTAGGAAATACGTATACATTGGCAGGAAAACCAAGTAATTTAATATACTCATCCCGATTGCCATCGATAACGTTCCGACAGCCAACCCAAAAGCCATGCCTTTTTTAGTGGCTACTTTTTGATATATGAAATACACCGGCAAAATGAACAGTAAACTTGTTACAAAATTAGCCATGTGACCGACCGGTACGCCTGTAGGGCTTCCTGCAAAAAGCCAATCCAGCACATTTTTAAAGAATGCGACTAATATTCCTGCTACCGGGCCCATGGTAATGGCGGCAATTAATGCTGGCACATCACTGAAATCCACTTTCAAAAATGCAGGTAAGGCCGGTAATGGAAAGTTGAAAAGCATCAATATAAACGAAATACTGCTCAACATCCCAATGACGATCATTGTTTGCAACTTCTTGTTCTTCATATTCCTCTCTCCTTGTCGTGATTCACCAGAAGAAAGGCTTGGACCTTGCATTTACATATAAAAACCCTTAAGCATCAAGCACTTAAGGGAGAAAAGGCACATTTAATAAGCGTTCCGCCTACATGTAAACGACAAACGTCCGCACCTTCACCTTCTCCCATCCAGACTATACTGTCGGCTTTGGAGTCTCACCAAATCCTGCGTTTTACGGCTCGCGGGCTTATGAACAGAGTTCAATTACCGCCGGTAGGGAATTGCACCCTGCCCCGAAGATGAATCGATATTTTGTTATATCCTAATCTTAGAATATTAAAGAAGCGTTGTAAACAAATTTGTTTACAACGCTTCTACTTCTTATTTCACTGTCCACTCAATTAAATTAGGCGCCACCGGTACGGGCAATGGCTGACTAAAATCAAATCCATTCCAAGTTTCCGGCTTCAAGCCTGTTACTTCCACTTCTTTGTCAAACGCATCAGCAGTCAAACTCAAGCTTTCAATCATCCGCACAGCTTCTAACCGCTCCATTTTACTCAAGTCGAGTCCGTCTTCAAAATCAACTTCTACATATTCCGCTGTTTCTGAAACTTGAAAATTCACATCTTGCGGAATAGTAGCATGATAAAAATCATTCGGGCTCTCTGCTAGCGCTTTAATCGCTTCACCCGCATCAGTAAATGGCATATCGTATCCAGGGGCCAAGTAAACCTTACCGCTATCCAAAGTAAAAGCATAATAAGCGATTCTTTGCTGTTCCGGAACTAGCGGTTCCACTGGACCGACTTCGGAAAACTCTGCAGGTGAACCATCTTCGTTGACCACTTCAATTTCTGGTGCATCAGCAAAAGTCTCTGAAAGCGTATTGAAGTAGACACCCACACTGGCAGAGGCCATATCATACTGATGGTCCGGCGGCAGTAAGTGACGAATGCCCGTAGCCGTTTTTTCCAATTCTCCAACATACGGGTGATACTCATCAAAGCTCAACTGCGTTTCATCAATATCTGCAGCGTATTTTTGATACAGTTCAAGAGAAGAGGGACTGCCACCGCCAAAGACCTCTTTAATCTGATCATTCGGTATCAGGAACGAGACTGGAATGACAAATGCATTTTCAGTAAGTCCCAGTGTCATGACTGTTTGATCCTCAAGTGATTCTTCATATACAGCTGTTCGCTGAGGTCCCACTTGCGCAATCGAAAACTGCCCTGACCCATCGCCTCCAGACTCTTCAGCTGCAGGCAGCTCCTCAGTTTCTTCCACAGCGCCCTCTTCTGTCGTTGCTGAGGAGTCTGCCGATTCACTGCTTGAACTTTCTTGATTTTGCGCTGAATCTATCCCGTTTTGACTAATAATGGAGGCGACCAATATACCGATTGTAATGAACGCCAATGCAGCTACGAGTAAAGGCAGCCATTTTTTCGATCGTTTTTGAACTTTTTCTTTTTGAACCAGCCGGTTATAGACTTCTTCTTTTGACCGGTTGTCTTTTATAGCGGGGAAATCCTTTAACAAATCTTCGATGGATTCATCGGTCCATTTGTTATTCGGCATTTTCATCTCCCCCTTCCCTGGCTATTAATTTTTCACGCAAAGATTTAATTGCACGGTGCTGCGTCGTCTTTACTTTTCCCTCTGTCCAGCCCAGAACATCTGCGGTTTCCGCTATTGATAAGTCTTGGAAGAACCGCATGATGATGACCATTTTCTGATCCCCGGTGCAGGTATCGAGCGCTTTGTACAGAAGAATTTTATCTTCGTTCAATAATGACACTTCTTCAGGAATTCGATCAGTGGAAACCAACTGCTGCGTTTCCCAATCAAAGAACTCCATCGAGTGCTTTTTGCGCACTGCAGCTTTTCGGAAATGATCAATTGCTACGTTTTTCGCAATCGAAAACAGCCATGTTTTTTCAGAGCTTTTCCCTTCGAAGCGGTCATAAGCCCGAAAAACACGAATGTATACTTCATGCATTAAGTCTTCCGACAGATGCCTGTTTTTCACCAGATAAATTAAAAACTGAAAAACATCCTGGTGATATTCATCGTACAGCCGATGGAAAACGGAGTCATTCAAAATGCTCCCCCCGTTCTTAGGATTAGTCGTCTTCACCTTTAGAAAGTTACATTTTTTTCAATGGCAGCAAAAAGACAAATGAAGTTCCTTGCCCTATGGTGCTCTCTGCATAGATTTTGCCTTCATGCGCCTGAATGATGTTGCTGGCAATCGCCAATCCAAGCCCTGTTCCACCTTTGCCTAGTGTTCTGGCTTTATCCGCTTTATAAAAGCGTTCAAAGACATACTCCAAGTCTTTTTCTGAGATGCCCACTCCATTATCGTTGATTGAAATTTTAGCGTACTCTTGTTGTTTTTCGACACGAACCACCACTTGCCCTCCTTCAGGTGTATGGCGAATCGCGTTATCAATCAAATTGGTCATGACTTGTTCAATCCGATCTTGATCTATCTCACTGGCCGACCAGTCATCAATAGTCGTTTCAAAAGACAGCTGAACACCGTTTTCTTTAGCAATTTGGGCGAACTTAAGCGTCATCCGTTCAATAGCACTGTTCAATTGAACGATTTCTTTATAGAGTCGCATATGTCCAGACTCCATCCGCGCCAGATTTAATAAATCCGTGACCAGCCTGCCCATTCGCTGAGATTCTTCATAGATGATTTTTGTCATTTCACGGCGCTCTTCCTCCGATGCTCCAACATCATCCAAAATTGCTTCACTATAACCTTGGAGCATAGCGATTGGCGTGCGCAATTCATGGGAAACATTCGCAATGAAGTCTTCTCTCAACTTCTCAAGACGGTGCTGTTCAGTCATATTGTGCAAAACAGCTACAGCTCCACGAACGGATTCGCCACTGTATAAAGGACTGAAATTAATGGCGTAATAAGCCCCTTCAATCTCCAATTCCTCTTCGATTTCTTCTTCAAAATTGAGTACATGATCGAGCATATGGAGCATTTCTGGAGGCAGCGGCTGTGCCTCAGTAGAACCATTTTTAAAAACCCATTGCTGCAATAATTTTTCTGCCGGCGGATTACTCAATAAAATGGTTTTATCCTGATTAAAGGTGATTACCGCATCCGCCATTGATGTCAATATGCTTGATAATTGTTCTTTTTCCTGGTTGATCACTTCGACATGATGCTTCAACTGGCGGCCCATCTGGTTGAACGCCGTTGCCAACTGGCCAATTTCGTCGCTTGAAGCTGCTCTAACTTTTGTATCAAAATTGCCTTTTGCCAATTCAAATGCACCTTCCCGCATTTTGCGGAGCGGTGACGTAATTCGAGATGACAAAAAGAAAGCGAAAAATGTTGTTAGTAATAAAGCAATAAATGCAGATAAGAAAACGATATTGGTCGTGCGCTCCGCGGTCCGGTCCATCACTTCCAACGATTGATAAATAAATACAACTCCGTGCTGTTCTTCCCCGGTTTGAAGCGGACTGGCCAGCACAATATAGGATTCCAAACGATTCGGTTCGGTTAACGAAGGAAGCAGCATTTCCTTCATCACGGTTTCACTCGTTTCAAATACTTTTTGGAAAGAAGGTTCGTTTAATATTTTCTCCCGCGTTTCATCTCCATTCAAACCATCGTGAATATAATAACTGGAATCATAAGGTTCTTCAGCGATAACGGCATTGGTTTCGGGTCCTATGACTTCTTCAATAATTCCAAGTGAACTCGCTACTTCCTCATGATCGTTAAAAATTCTTGCGATCATATTCGCTTCGCTGTTCAATGCTTCTTCCACTGTTTCACTATGATAATTTCCAAGAAACTCCAAAAGCAAAACTGTCACAATAAAAAGGACAAAGGAAACGAGAAGCAGGATCGTAATCCATAGCTTCCCGACGACACTATTCCATATTCTATTCATTGCCGACCTCGAACTTGTATCCTACGCCCCATACAGTGACGATCATCTTCGCTGCAGATTCAGATACGCGGTTCAATTTTTCACGCAGCCGCTTGACATGCGTATCGACTGTCCGTAAATCTCCAAAAAAGTCATAATGCCAAACTTCTTTCAGCAAATGCTCCCGATCAAAAACCTTATCCGGTGCTTTCGCTAAAAAGTATAACAACTCATATTCCTTAGGGGTTAAATTCACTTCTACACCATCAGCAGTGACACGATGGGCATCATGATCAATCGTCAGATGGGGAAAGACCACCAGATCTTTAGAAACGGTTGAATTGGATATTGGGGAATACGCAGATGAACGACGTAAAATCGCTTTTACACGCAACACCACTTCTCGCGGGCTAAACGGTTTGACGATATAATCATCCGCTCCGGATTCAAAGCCTTCTACTCGGTTAGCTTCTTCTCCTTTTGCGGTAAGCATAATAATTGGAGTCATTTTCGTTTCGCGCAGTTCTGTAGCGACTTCTACACCATCTTTTTCAGGCATCATCAAATCCAACAAGATACAATGATAATCTTTTTCCATTGCCATTTCTAATGCCTGCACACCATTTTCAGCTTCTTCTACTAAATACCCTTCACGCTCCAGGTACATTTTCAATAATCGCCGAATCCGTTCTTCGTCATCCACTACCAATACCGTAATCTCTTCAGACATGCAAACCCCTCCAACTTTCTTCTGTTATGTATCATTGTACCGATAACTTTACCAAAAATAAAGAAAAGCGCTAATGCTCTCGAATTTAAGCGCTGCAGCTTAGACAATAATGAAAGGCCTTTTCCGTTGCCGGAAAAGGCCTTTTTCTTTTTTATGCGTAGGAATGCAATCCGGCGATTATCAAGTTCACGGCCACCAAATTAAACATGATGATTACAAAGCCGATAACTGCCAGCCATGCAGATTTTTCACCTTGCCATCCTTTGCCCAGACGCAGGTGCAGATATGCTGCATAGAACAACCAGGTAATCAATGCCCAAACTTCTTTCGGGTCCCAGCCCCAGAAACGGGACCAGGCAATTTGAGCCCAAATCATGGCGAAAATCAATGCTCCTAATGTGAAGACCGGGAAACCAATAATAATCGCGCGGTATCCGATTTCATCCATCAATTGCAGGTTTACATTCTTAACGAACGGTTTAAGGATCGCAGCAATGCGTTTTCTGAAAATCAATCGAATCAACCAATAAAGAATTGTTCCGACGATTACCGACCAAAGAACAGTCGTCAATTTTCCAGCATGAACAAGTGCTGGTGTTTCAATAAGAGGTGTCATCGCATCTTCGGTTAAAGCCACATACTCATTCATCCCAAAAATAGGAGGCATGGCATAAGTGATGGCAGATTCTGTACCTTCTTTATCGACATACGTGAAATCTGCTTCATAGCCCGTTGCCGAGAAGAATGTACTGGCTACTACGAAACCAAGAACCAGCACCAAAGAATACATAATTGCTTCCAACCAGAAACGCTGCTTGGATTTTTTGTTAAGATCTACTACTTTCAACAGATAAATTAAACCCGCGGCGGCGCTTATGGCAAGTATACCTTCTGCAATAACGACAGTACTTACGTGTATCGCCAGCCAATTTGTTTGAAGTGCAGGAATTAACGGGCTGACTTCGCTTGGAAACATGCTCGCAAAAGCGATGATCAATAAGGCAACCGGCAATACAATCATACCGAGCACCGGTGTTTTGTACAGGAAGTACAAAATAATAAACCCGCCGACCAGCGTCATACCAAAAGCAGTCGTAAATTCGAACATGTTGCTGAGTGGCGCATGTCCGGTCGCGCCCCATCTTGTAAAGAAATAACCAAGATTCGCTGCAAAACCGATTAAGGTAATAGTGATAGCAACGGCGCCCCATCGTTTTTCAGATTTAAATGTACCTTCTTTGTTGCCTTTTACTGCCCCTCCGAAAACAAAGGTCGCAATCAGGTAAGCAATAAAGGCGACATATAAAAGATTTGAACTTATATCGGCTAATGTCATGACAATGCTTCACCATCCTTTTCCGCTTTCTCTACTTTGTCGATTTCATCTTGCTGGTCTGTGTAAGCAGGCAGTGATGCATAGTCAACAACTTGGTCCAGGTCTTTCTTCAAGCCGAACCAGTTTTTATTGGTATGGCCAGCTAATAAGATCGTGCCATCTGCCTTCTGCTGGATCCAGAAACGGCGATGATTAAAGTACATGCCTTGTGCTACACCGATCATGAAGATTAAACCACCAAGTCCAAGAATCGGCAAAGTGCTGTCTTTCCGGACAGTGAGGCCCGAGACATCACGCGTTTCCACACTTAGGAAAGATAATTTATACTCGTTTTCCCCTAAAGGCTCCACTGTGTTCTGGATCGTGATAAAGCTGGTTTCTCCTTCAGGCGTTTCAGAAGTAGTCAGTTTCACTAAAAACCCTGGATTGTTCGGCAATGGTGTGGCCGTTTGCGGCTCTCCGTTTTCAAAGCCAGAAAAATCCGGATAATAACCCAGCAATTCAACAGTTGAGCCACTTTCAAGTTCATACGTATCTTCTGGATTAATCAAATCGATGGTCAATTCACCAAGTGATTCTTCCGTTTCTTTATTGGTCAGAGCAAAAGTCATCGCTCTTAACTCGTCCAAACGGTAATCCATCTGATAAATGGCATAGCCATCAAATTTCAATGGCTGATTGACACGGATTGGATATTCTTTAACGACTTCCTGACCGTCAGCAGCGCCCGGCAGTGCACCTTCTGCTGTCTGATACAGCACAACATCTGTCTGGTAATTTTTCGCAACCGTACCGACACGATCCAAAGCTTCGCCAAAGATTTCCTCTCCGCCTTCACCCGTATAATTTTCCAGTTCGAAATTCTTGCTTTCCAGATAATAGCCAGGCACTTCAGGAATAGCTCTGGTTTCGCCTTCCCGCAGCCAAAGGCTTTCATCTATATAGAATCCTGGAATCATGCGCAGCATGACTCCAAATAAGAAGATAATCAAACCAATGTGGTTGACATAAGGGCCCCATCTGGAAAAACGGCCTTTTTCGGCTAACAAACCATTCTTTTCTGTCCGTACCTTGTATTTCAATTCCTTTAATTTTGTTTCCGCTTTTTGCAGCGTATCTTCCGTTCCAGGACCGTTGGCATAGATGCGCTGTTTGTCCATGAAGCTTGGATGACGCAGTACCCGTTGATTTTTCAACGATTTATAAAGAGGAACAAAACGGTCTAAACTGGCAATGACCAATGAAATTGCCAGCATCCCGACTAGGGCGATAAACCAATAGGAACTGTACAAATCATGAAAACCGAGAAAATGATAAGCACGACCAATGCTGCCATAAGTATCTGCATAATAATCCTTGATAGCCGTTTCTGTAGTTGCCGGCACAAAAGCTTGCTGAGGCAAAATAGTGCCAATCGCTGCAGCTACCAGCAGAACAACTATGATACTGACGCCGACTTTGACACTTGAAAAAAAATTCCAGATTTTGTCGATAATGGATTTATTGTAAGTCTGAGAACGTCTGGCCGTTCCTTCGTAACGCATGTCCACCAATTTGCTGTTTTGTTCTTTTTCAGTCAAAGACCGCCCGCACGACTCACAGAGCTTCGTACCAGGCGGATTTACATGACCACATTGACATTGTAAATTTTCCATCCAAAAAATCTCCTTATTCAGGTTTGATTTCTTCCATAAACCCTTCAATATCCTGTTCCGTCATTTCACCCGTAATGATGCGCTCGATGTTTCCTTCCGGATTAACAAGCACAGTGGTTGGCAAAGGCCTGATATTATAGGCCGTCATCACACTTTTTGTTTTATCAATCACTACTGGAAAAGACAAGCCGTATTGATCAGCGAAAGATTGGACTTCAAAATCTGATTGAGCAATGTTTACTGCAAGCACTTGAACGCCATCATTTGAGAAGGCTTCATATTGCCGATCCATGGCTGGCATTTCTTTTGCACACGGTTTGCACCATGTTCCCCAGAAATTCAAAAAGACTCCTTGGCCTTCATAATCCGATAATTTATGGGTATTGCCCTCAAGATCGACTAAGGCAAAATCAGGCGCTTTGTCACCTACTTCAAGAATACTGACATCCTCGGCAGTGGCGCTGTTATAAATAGTGTAGCCAATGGCCGCTACTAAAAGCGTCAAAATGATCGTTCTCATCACAGCTCTTTTTTGTTTCTTGTTGCTCTTTTTTTGTTTGGTTTGTTCACCCATACTTGTTCCTCCTTCGAGGGTATTATGCAAACTCAATTATAACAAAGTTTAAACAGTCACAAATCTGGAGTTTTGAAGTGTTTGTGAACGTTAGGCACGTTTGCCTGTTTCTGCGAGTACGCGCAATAGTTTGACTTCGTGTGCAGAAAGCTCACGCGATTCGCCTGCATTTAGGCCATGCAATGTAAGAAAAGCAAATTGTTCACGGCTCAATTTTTGAACTGGGTAACCGATTGCTTCAAACATTCTGCGCACTTGGCGGTTTCTTCCTTCATGAATTGTAATCTGCACGATAGCTTTGCCAGTCTTTTTGTCACCAGACAGAAGTTTAACTTTAGCGGGTGCCGTCATACCATCTTCGAGCTTGATGCCTCGTTCCAATTTTTTCAAATCATCTCTTTCAGGTATGCCTTTTAAGCGGGCGACATAGGTTTTATCAATTTCAAACTTCGGGTGTGTCAGCATATTTGCAAACTCCCCGTCATTGGTCATAATCAACAGTCCGGATGTATCATAATCCAAGCGCCCAACAGGATAAATCCGTTTTTCAATATCCCCAAAAAAGTCCGTTACAACTTTTCGATTTTTATCATCAGAAACAGCAGAAATAACACCGCGCGGCTTATACAGTAAATAATAGACTTTTTGCTCTTTTTCGAGCTGAACGCCTTCCACTTCGATCTTATCTGTACTTGAAACTTTAATCCCTAATTCTTTTACTGTTTTCCCATTGACTCTCACTTTGCCGTCCAGAATCAATTGTTCTGACTTACGTCTTGATGCCACACCCGCATGTGCAAGTACTTTCTGTAATCTTTCCATAAATAAGTTCACCTCATTAGTATTTTTTCGAAAAGCCTACGCGCCTACCCAATCCAAAGAATCGGGAGCTGAAGCCGGACAAGCCGAAAAGCGCAAGCGCCTGTTCAGCCGCGACAGGCGTAAGCCGAATCAACGGAGCGGCGTCTTTTGCCGCATAGTTGGTTCTGTTTACGACCCCGAGGGGCTAGGCGCTGAAGCCAGACAGGCTAAAAGCGCAAGCGCCTGTTCTCCGGCCTTGCCCAGCCAAGTACTGCAACTGTATTACAATAACTCGTTATGCCGTTCGTTCCTCTCGGAATTATGTCACATTTCACAGAAAAGCGAAAGCGCTAAGCTCAAAAGAAAAGAAGACTGTCAATGGCACAGTCTTCCAGAAAAACACTAGACTTTCACTTCTTCTTTGAAGGTTTGCTGAAAATTGGTCATGAAGAGATCTGTATCTTCATCCAGATCATTTGCCGCTTCTTCAGGCAATGGCGGAAGCTCATCCAGATTTTTCAAGCCAAAGTAATTCAAAAATTCTTTCGTTGTGCCATACAAAATGGCCCGCCCTGTTCCTTCAACCCGCCCTGCTTCCTGAACCAAGCCTTTAGCAGCCAAGGTATGCAAGGCTTTTTCGCTTTTGACTCCGCGAAGATCTTCAACTTCCACTCGAGTAATCGGCTGTTTATAGGCAATGATCGCTAAAACTTCCAACGATGCCTGAGACAGCGCCTGGACAGTTGGATTTTCAACCAGTTTTTGAATGGTTTCTGCTACTTCCTGCTTGGTCACCAGCTGAAAGACACCTGCCAGTTCCTTAAGGCAGATGCCGCTTACAGATTCAGAGTAGCGTGTTTCCAATTCTTTTATGCCAGCCTGTAATTCGTCATCGTCCGCTTCCGTCAAAAATTGAAGCTGCTTAAGCGTCAGTCCATCATCTCCAGCCACAAAAAGCAGCGCCTCTATCTTACTCGAAAGATTCGTCTTCATATTCCCACTTGTCCTTTCTGAGTTCCACCATCAAGTCAGTAAAGTTTTTTTCCTGTTCAACCCCAATTACTTGCCGTTTCATCAACTCCAGAATCGATAAAAATGATACGACAAGCACGGTCTTGTCTTCTGAAGGAAATAAATTGCTGAAAGAAGTACGGCCTTTTGACAACTTCAATTGGTCGACGATGGATGTCATTTGATGCTTGATGGAAATTTCTTGTCTTGCGATACGCGCCGATAAAGGCGATTTTAATTGCTTCCGGCGCAGCATTTTCTGAAAAGCCCCAAGCATATCGTATGCATTCACTTCAAGATCCACTTGATCATAAGGAATAGCCGCTTGAATTTCCGATAAATCCATAGGGGCTTTCGTATAAATGAAGGAACGATTGCTTTCCAGTTCCTTTAGATTTTCGGAAGCCTCTTTAAATTTACGGTATTCAACCAGGCGCGATACTAGTTCTTCCCGTGGATCCTGTTCTTCCAATTCGTATTCAAGCTCAGCCATTTCCCCTTCATGGACTGGAAGCAGCGTTTTGCTCTTAATTGCCAGCAAAGTGGCGGCCATGACAAGATACTCGCTCGCTTCATTTAATTCCAGAACTTGCATCGCACGTATGTGTTCCATATACTGTGAAGTAATCTGTGAAACAGGAATATCGTAAATATCAATTTCCAAACGGTGGATTAAATGCAATAATAAATCAAGAGGGCCTTCAAAGGCCTCTACTTTTACTTCGTAAGACATGACTGTACCACCTGACTGTTAAAATACTCATTCATCCCGATTAATGGGCAATTATCCTTTATTATAGTAGAAAGGGGATCAAAATGCATCCACTTCAACATCCACTGTTTATTCAATACATCATCAATTTTAATTATGAGAAAGATTTTTTTGAATGCCACGAAGTAGGCGAAGAATATTGGAAGTCTATCGCTCCTAAAGATAAAATGCATCCCCTTACCGGCTGGATCCAGTTAGCAGTCGGCATGTATCATTGGCGCCGAAGCAATTATCCAGGGGCTTTGCGCTCTTTTATCAGAGCAAAAGTCAAATTGGCTGCTGGAGGCGTTTGGGTCGAAGGATTTGATCACGAAAAGCTGATTGGCATATTAACCGATTCGATTGAAGCTGTCACAGAACGCAAACCTTTTTACATCCAGGAAATCCCGGTTATTTCAGAGGAACTAAAAAAAGCCGTGGAATCTTATTGCACTGAACACCCTTTAACAGAACAGGACCCTTATTATTTGATGCATAAGCACAGGTTGCGCGACCGTACGTCCATTATCAGCTTGCGTGAACAAAAAAAAAGGCGGAACCTTTAGATCAAAGGCCGCCTTTTTTTACTGGGCATTTTTTTAGAAACGCTTCGGTTTCTTCTGTTGCAAGCATTTTCCGATCTTGCATGATATCTTGGATTTTATCCACCATTTCATGGCCGATTCCGTCTCCCCGGTGCGATGGGTTAACCGACAAATGATGGATCGTATAGGATTCTTCGCCAACTTCCACACCTAATAACCCGACAAAATCATCCCCTTTTTTCCAAAGGAACAATTGCCAATCTGGATTTTCTTCATAGATATGCATGGTTTGCTGCAGTTTTTTTAACTCTCGCTCTTTCGGCATGAATGACAACAGCCCCATAGCGATTTTCTCGAATGATTTTTTATATCTGAATAACATAATTAAATCCCTCATTTTCGTCTAAAAGCGGCTTTTCTCATACTACTATAGATCTCCTCAGAACTCAAGAGAGCATTATTTAGCCGCCAGTGACATTTTCTGCAAAAAAGACCCAGTAGACGACTCCCCAGGCAATTGCCATTGCAAACATAAAAAGCAGCAAAACTATATTGCCTTTTTTCATTTCTGAACAGCCTTCTGTGAGTAAGTTAGATCTTGTTTAACCAAATCATCATTCGTCTCACGTTTCACAACAAGCTGATGCACTCCCTCTTCAACAAACACTACAGCCGGACGCGCAATTCGGTTGTAATTGCTGGCCATCGCGTAGCCGTAAGCCCCTGTACAAAATACACTTAAAAGATCTCCAGGTTCAGCAGCTGGCAGATTTGCTTGCTCGATCAACTTGTCTCCCGATTCACAGCATTTCCCTGCAATTGTGTATTGTTCGGTCAGTTCTGCGTTAGCCTTATTGGCCAGTAAAGAGCTGTATTTTGCTCCGTACAAAGCAGGACGGATGTTATCCGACATTCCTCCATCAACTGCAGCATATTTGCGTGTTCCCGGCACTTCTTTCATCGATCCAATCGTATAAAGAGTTGTTCCAGCATCGCCAATCAATGAACGGCCAGGTTCTATCCAAATTTCTGGAATCGGGTATCCAGAAGCCTCAGAAGTCTTTTTAACAGTTTCAATCATCTGTCTTACGTAAACAGCTGGCTCAAGTGGTTCATCTTCTTCCGTATAGCGGATGCCGAAGCCTCCGCCAAGGTTCAATACCGGACATGTATAGCCGAATTCCTCTTTCCACCCCGCCATTTTTTGCAGCAGTTTTTCAGCAGCAAGCTGAAATGCGCCCGTATCGAAGATTTGGGAACCGATATGGCAATGAAGTCCCATCAATTTCAAATATTCATGGTTAAAAGTCTGCTGGAATGCATTGTCCGCTTGGCCATTCTTCAAGTCGAAACCAAATTTCGAGTCTTCCTGCCCGGTCGTGATGTAATCGTGTGTATGGGCTTCAATTCCAGGAGTCACACGCAACAGGATATTCATTGGTCGTTTGGACTGCTCTGAAAGTTTCTTTAATAAGTCGATTTCGTAGAAATTATCGACGACGATGCAGCCGATTCCGACTTCAAAGGCCATCTGCAATTCTTCCAAACTTTTGTTATTGCCATGGAAGTGAATTTTTTCTGCCGGGAATCCCGCTTTGATAGCTGTGTAAAGTTCTCCAGCAGAAACCACATCCAATGACAGGTTCTCTTCTGCTGCTACTTGGTAGATTGCAATGGTCGAAAAAGCTTTGCTGGCATAAGCGACTTGATAGCCGATTCCCGCTTCTTTAAAGGTTTGCTGAAAAGCTCTGGCGCGTTCCCGGAACAACTGAATATCATAGACGTATAAAGGTGTCCCATAAGTTTTAGCTAATTCTACTGAATCGGTGCCGCCAATCGTCAAATGGCCTTGCTCATTGATTGTTTGTGTGCCGTATAAATGCAATAAAAGCCCCTCCTGATCATATCTGTATGTGAAAAATCTTGCTGAGCAGCTACCCAGCAAGATTTTTTGTCAATCGGTTATCAAAGCTGAAATCAGTTTGATTTTTTCAACCGGTTCACTTGTATATTCGATACTATTATATATCATTTTAGAACATTCTGCGAGTTCTTCTGTATTTGAGTAAATTGTCGCGATCGACTCGCCAGCTTTGACGAAGTCTCCGACTTTTTTGTGAAGCACAATGCCAACCGCTAAATCAATTTCTGAATCTTTCGTTGCTCTGCCTGCACCCAGCACCATGGCTGCAGTTCCAATTTCATCTGCTTCCATGAATGAAATATAGCCTTCTTCTTTAGAAGGAACTTCTGTAACGAATTTAGCTTGTGGCAATAATGTGACATCATCCACCACCGCCGGATTGCCGCCTTGATCTTCAATAAATTGCTTGAAGATTTCCAAAGCCTGTCCATTTGCGATTACTTCTTCAAGCATACCGCGTGCTTCTTCGAGCGTTTCCGCCTTTCCGCCAACGACGACCATTTGGCTGCCGAGTACCATACACAATTCCGTCAAATCTTCTGGCCCTTTGCCTTGAAGCGTTTCTATCGCTTCTTTGACTTCCAACGCATTGCCGATGGCGAAGCCTAAAGGCTGGCTCATATCGGAAATGATGGCCATCGTTTTTCGGCCAGTGGCATTGCCAATGCCCACCATAGCGTGCGCCAATTCCTTGGCATCTTCCGGAGTCTTCATAAATGCACCTTCACCAATTTTCACATCCAGAACGATGGCATCGGCTCCAGCTGCGATTTTTTTGCTCATGATGGAGCTGGCAATCAAGGGAATGCTATTGACAGTACCCGTCACATCACGCAATGCATACAATTTTTTGTCTGCAGGCGTTAAATTGCCGCTTTGGCCGACAACAGCTAATTTATGGTCATTCACCTGCTTGATGAAATCCTCCGTTGAAAGTTCAATATGAAACCCTTCGATCGCTTCCAGTTTATCGATGGTTCCTCCGGTGTGGCCAAGTCCACGGCCGCTCATTTTTGCAACCGGAACGCCGCATGCAGCCACTAAGGGACCAAGAACCAAGGTAGTCGTGTCGCCAACACCACCTGTAGAATGCTTATCGACTTTTATGCCTTCGATTGCCGAAAGATCAATTTGGTCGCCTGATTCAGCCATCGCCAATGTTAAATCGGCACGTTCCCGTTCAGTCATATTTTGAAAATAAACAGCCATTAAGAAAGCGCTCATCTGGTAATCTTCAATATCTCCATTTGTATAGCCCGTAATGATAAACTTTATCTCTTCAGTCGATAACTCATTGCCGTCTCTTTTCTTTTCAATCAAATCTACCATTCTCATGAACACTACCGCCTTCTTAGTTTAATTTTAGATCAAGTTAACTTCTTATTACATCGTTATACAACCAGTTGCAATCATCCGTTTAAGCGGTTCAAAAAGCTTTTGCCGAATTTAGGTAAGGCTACTGAAAAGTTGTCAGCAATCGTAGCGCCGATATCCGAGAAGGTCTTTCCAGTTTCCAGTTGATCGCCTTTCGCGAAGCGTGGAGAGTAAGCCAAAAGTGGAACATATTCACGCGTATGATCCGTACCTGGGAATGTTGGATCATTGCCATGGTCGGCCGTGATGATCAATAGATCGTCTTGCTGCATCTTCTCCAAAACTTCAGGCAAACGAAGGTCAAATGCCTCCAGTGCGTCCCCATAACCTTTCGGATCTCTGCGATGGCCATAAAGTGCATCAAAGTCCACAAGGTTCAGGAAGCTTAATCCAATAAAATCTTCTCCTACAACTTGAACAAGTTTATCCATGCCATCCATATTATCTTTTGTGCGCAGAGCTTTTGTGACACCTGCACCATTGTAAATATCATCAATCTTCCCGATGGCGATGACGTCTTTTCCGCCATCCTTCAACTCGTTCATGACGGTCCGTTCAAATGGCGCCAAGGCATAGTCATGGCGGTTCGATGTCCGCTTGAAGGCTCCGGGCTGTCCCAGGAAAGGACGCGCTATGACGCGGCCAACCAGGTATTCCGGCTCCAATGTTAATTCGCGGGCAATTTCACAAATACGGTAAAGCTCTTCCAACGGAACGATTTCTTCGTGTGCAGCAATCTGCAGAACCGGATCAGCAGATGTGTAAACAATAATTGCTCCCGTCTCCATATGCTGCTGGCCAAGTTCATCCAAAATTTCAGTACCGCTTGCGGGTTTATTTCCCAAAACCTTGCGGCCAGTCTTTTCTTCCAGTTGCTTGATCAACTCTTCAGGGAAACCTTCCGGATAGACTTTGAAAGGCGTGTCGATATTCAAGCCCATGATTTCCCAATGGCCTGTCATGGTGTCTTTTCCGACTGAAGCTTCCTGCAATTTTCCGTAATAAGCTGCTGGCACTTCTTCAGCTGCAAGCCCTTTCACAGGAACGATGTTGGCAAGGCCTAATTTTTCCATGTTCGGCATATTGAGTCCGCCTACAGCTTCTGCAATATGGCCAAGTGTATCTGAACCTGTATCTCCAAAGGCTTCAGCGTCCGGCGCTTCGCCGATGCCAACTGAATCCAATACTACTAAATGAACGCGTTTGAATGGTTTGATTGTCATAAGTCTTCCTCCTTATTTTCGTTTTCATTTTACCACATTGCTTCCCCTTGTCGGAAGTCAGACCTCTTTTAAGCGCGTGGATGAAATTGTGAATAAACATCTTTTAAACGTGTTTTGCTGACATGTGTATAAATTTGAGTTGTAGAAATGTCCGCATGGCCCAACATTTCTTGCACTGCACGGATATCTGCCCCGTTTTCAAGCAAATGCGTAGCAAAAGAATGGCGCAGCGTGTGCGGTGTCAACTCTTTCTGAATTCCAGCTTTTTGCGCGTGTTGCTTGAGCAATTTCCAGAAGCCTTGGCGTGTAAGCCTTTTACCGCGCTGATTGATGAACATGGCATCCGTTTTCTCACCACTCTTCAACAAATCAATCCGTGCTCGTTCCAAATAAATTTGGCAAGATTTCAATGCTGATTTTCCTAAAGGAATAATCCGCTCTTTTCCACCTTTTCCGGTGCAGCGTACAAAACCCATCGTCAAATGGACATCTGCCACATCCAGATTGATGCACTCACTGACACGCATTCCGCTGGCATACAGTAATTCAAGCATGGCCTGATCTCGCAAGCCGTTTGCTTTATTGGTGGCGGGTGCTTGTATTAAAGCATCCACTTCTTCAATCGACAGGATATTCGGTAGCTTTTTGTCCATTTGGGGCATTTCCAGATGAACAGTAGGATCGGTTTCGACTATTCTTTCGCGAATCAGGAATTGGTGGAAAGAACGGATTGACGAAATATGCCGTGCTACCGTTCGTGATGTTTTTGTCGTTTCTTTCAAATGGCGCAAATGATTCAATATATGTACACGTTCGACTTTACTTAGAGATTCCAGCTGTTCCACTTTTTTTAGATATTGCAGATAGGCTTTCAGATCCCGTTCATATGACGATAACGTATTGTCCGCCAGCTGTCTTTCGACACGCAGAAAATGGATGTAATCGTCGAGTGCATCTTTGCCGAAATTCATGCGTCTACCTCCTTTTTGTGAATGGTCAATATCCTGATAGCACTTCCATTTTTCCATTAAAAAAGGACGGCCAGTTATGGGCCGTCCTTTTGGCATCAGTTATTCTGATGGGTTTTGGGAGCTGCTGTCATTGCAGCGCCAGCAGATGCCATGGAAAGTAAGACGGTGGTCTTTAATTTGGAAATTCCAACGTTTCTCAACTATATTCTCCACATCTTCCAATAGGTCTTCCTGTATTTCATCCACAGCTCCACATTCAAGGCAGACTAGGTGATGGTGAAAATGTGCTGCGCCTTCTTGACGCAAATCGTAACGCGACACGCCATCACCAAAATTTATTTTGTCGACAATTTTCAATTCTGTTAAAAGTTCTAATGTCCGGTATACAGTAGCCAATCCGATTTCCGGTGCGATGTCTTTCACTAAAAGATAGACGTCTTCTGCACTTAAATGGTCTTCTTCATGGTCTAACAAAACTCGAACTGTCGCTTCACGCTGTGGCGTCAATTTGTAACTCGCAGCGTGTAATTGCTTTTTAATCCGATCAATTCTGGTTTCCATGCGACGCCCTCCCTCAAACTGCCTTTATTATATCAAAAGGGAGTTCTCAATTACAACAATACTCTCTGTTCTTTAATTAGAATCGTTACAAAGTGATAACAGTTTCAATTCTCAATTGACATGCGCTGCTTTGCCCACAAAACAGCAAATGCAGTTTTTGCGTCATAGATTCTTTCATCTGTGACCATTTGTTCCGCTTCCTCGATCGACACTTCCATCAATTCTACAAATTCATCGTCGTCCAGGACAGCACCATTTGTCGCTTTGCTCAACCCTTCAGCCGCAAACAAATGCACGACTTCATCTGCAAATCCAGGCGAAGTGGCGAAAGTTTGTATTTTTACCAGCTTCTCCGCTGTATACCCTGTTTCTTCTTCCAACTCACGCATCGCGGTATATTCAGGAGCTTCCCCCGGCTCTAACTTCCCGGCAGGAATTTCTACGAGAGACCGCTCTAATGCTTTCCGGTATTGTTCGACCATAATAATTTTATTTTCCGGTGTAATGGCGATGATGGCAACGGCTCCTGGATGTTCAATCAGTTCCCGTTTCGATGTGTGTCCATTAGGAAGTGACACATCATCAACTTTCAAGTTGATAATCTTCCCCTCATATAGTCGATTGGAATGAATGGTCTTTTCTTCAAATTTTTTCATTGGAATCCTCTTTTCATTTGTGGTTTCTCTGAGGAAAAGTATACCATATTAGATACGACAGACTAAATGAGGTGGAGAAATGAAAAAAAGTTTATTAGGCAACAGTGGAATTGAGGTAAGTGAAATCGGTCTGGGCTGCATGTCGTTGCCGACAGATGCAGCAGAAGCAAGCTTAATTGTTGAAGAAGCAATTGCCCAGGGCATCAATTATTTCGATACTGCGGATTTGTATAATAAGGGCAGAAATGAAGAAGTGGTCGGAGAAGCATTAAAGCGCCGGCGCCAAGACATTGTTTTAGCTACCAAAGTAGGCAATCAATGGGATGTTGACACCGATGAGGTGAAATGGAATCCGACAAAAGCATATATTAAACAACAAATTCATTCGAGTTTAAAACGGCTGCAAACGGATTACATCGACTTGTACCAACTGCACGGAGGGATGATTTCTGACGATACCGAAGAAACCATCGATGCTTTTGAAGAGTTGAAAAAAGAAGGATTGATCCGTGCCTATGGCATCTCTTCGATCCGCCCCAATGTCATCAACCGGTTTTTGGACAAAAGTAATGTTGCCTCCATCATGATGCAATATAGTTTATTGGACCGACGTCCGGAAGAACTGCTGGATGTCATCGGCCAAGCCGGCAAGTCGGTGGTCACTCGAGGCACCTTGGCAAAAGGTTTATTGACAGGCGAAGGACTTCGACGGGCAGACAAAATGGATGGCTACTTAAACTATAGTTCCGCTGACTTGAAAGTTACCTTGGAGAAATTGTTGGAAATTCACGATAACTTACACGCCTTAGCATTGCAAAACGTACTGGAGCACGATACAATCGCCTCCGTTGTCGCAGGCGCCAGCTCGGCAGATCAAATCAAATCCACTATTAAAGCATATGAAACTCCAGTTACCTCCGAACAAATCAAAGAGGCAAAAGCGCTTACACGCCAGGATATTTATCAGGAGCACAGAGAGTAAAGTCTCTCACTGGATCCAAAATAGAATTTTAAAATCAAAGGCAGGGACGGCTCATGAAGAAGAGCAGCCCCTGCCTTTTATGCATTTCTCAATTCATTTACCTATTCTATAAAACAAAATCAATTTTTATTTTTTATCGGGCCTTCAACCACAATCTTACCAATAGTCTTCCCTGTCAGTAAATTTTCGTAAGCCTCTGTTAATGTTAACGGGCTTAGAGGGGACAATTTTTTCGTCATGGTCGAACGAATCTTCCCACTATCCACCCAATTAGCCAGTTGCATCAAAATAAGATGCTGAGAAGCCATATCTTCTGTCTGAAACACAGAACGTGTGTACATCAGTTCGTAAACAAAAGTGACAGATTTCAAAAAAAGTTGAGGATGCAGCGGTTTTTGCGCTGGCAAGATCGAGCAGATTTTACCTTGTGGCAGGATATTTGTCGCCATGCTCTCCATATGATCATCCACATTTGTTAAACAAAAAATATAATGCATTCCTCGAATCCCCAATTCAGCTAATTGCGGTTCAAATGCTTCATGATGATTGATAACATGATCTGCTCCATGATCCAGTGCCCACTCTCTGGATTCTTTGCGGGATGCCGTCCCAACAACCGTAAGTCCTGCCAGTTTAGCAATTTGTGTTGCAATTGATCCTACGCCTCCGGCTGCTCCGACGATCAGGATCACCTTTTCTTTATTGTCAGCTGCTTCTCTTGATACCCCAAGCCGGTCAAAAAGCGCTTCAGAAGCTGTAAGACTTGTTAAAGGCAATGCGGCAGCTTCAGAAAAACCGATTCTTTTTGGCTTTTTCCCAACAATCCGTTCATCAACCAACTGAACTTCACTTAAACTGCCTGGAATATTGCTCGTTCCTGCATAAAAAACTTCATCGCCTACCTTGAATAAACTGCAGTCTTCACCCACTTCTAATACGACCCCAGAAGCATCACGGCCAACAATGGTTAAGGATGGATCATCTTGAGATTTAGCATCCCGGGTCCGTAAATCTGTCGGATTGACCGAGATGGCACGCACTTCAATCAGGAGATTTCTCCCCGTCGCTTTTGGTCTATCAATTTCAACAGCCTCGAAATTTGGTGCTGCTGTTTTCGAACCTGGTTTATAGAATCCTAATGCTGTCATTTTCTCCTGGCTCAAATCTAATCGCCTCATTTCTAGAAATTAATAAATAGAAATTGAATCAGTACTCATTGTAACCGTCTATCTGTTCTGATTCAAAACCTCTGCTTTTATATTTCTCAAATTTTTTTTGTGGCTTTCGGTTTACAAAGCGTGTGTCTAAAGGCTATAAGCTAAATGACACACAAATGATTATTAAATATTCTAAAAATATGGAAAATTAAGTTGTTTTTTATTTTTTTTTTGGTATTATGAATAAATAGGTTCAACAATAATGTTTATAAAGAATATTATTACCTACGCCACTAGTCTATTATGCTTATTTCTCAAGGGAACTTGGGAGTTTTCATAAATGACAAGTAAGGCCCACCAAAGGAGGACAAAAGATGATAAAGAAAATTTTCACCACTACCGCCGCTGTAGCTTTAGTATTAACAGGTGCTTTGACTCCAATGGCGGCAAGCAGCCTCGAGGAACCTACAAACGTTAAACCGGCAGACTATGCGACAAATGTCAGTTTAACCCCTACGCTGGAGGCTCTAGTTAAAGATTCGACAGGAGCAGACATTAAAACGGTTGATTTCAAAAAAGGATTTACATACGATTTTGCTGGCAGCAACAGCATATCCGGTTTTGTAAATGACTCGGCTGATAATCCAATCTCTGTCCCGATCCAAACAAACGCTGCACCTCTAACAAAAGAGCAGATGGATGCTATGGCCGCTAACGATGGCAAGACAGCCGTGACTAAAAGCAGCAACGGCTTTCCTTCCCAGCGCTTCGTAGTTGATGTATCGAAGGATTTGGCTGCAGGCAATGTGATTGAACTCTACTGGGAAGGTAAAACGCTATCGACTGGTTTAGCAAACTTATCTGCTTGGGATTATAAAGCTGGAAACTGGGTAGCTTTAAGCCAAACTCAGGGAAATGCGAATAACGATAAGATTGTCCTATCCGCCGAAATTGAAATTGAAAGATTCGTCAAAGATGGCAAAGTCCAGGCAATGGTTCACGATTCTGGTACGGTTACAGATTCTAAAGACAAAGATTTTTCTATGGTATGGTTTACCGATACCCAATATTATGCACAGGATTACCCTGAAGTCTGGACTTCCATGACTGATTGGATGATTGAAGAGTATAAAAAAGGAAGTTACGAATACGCCATGCATACCGGCGACCTAGTCAACGAAGTACTTGATGAGGCTCAGTGGAAAGTTGCCGATGAAAACATGAATCGACTGGACGAAGCCAATATCCCATATGGTGTACTGGCAGGAAACCATGATGTCGTCATTGATAAGCTTAACAAGACCTATGATTACACAATTTTCGCTAGATATGCTGGAATCGATCGTTTCAAAGACAAGCCATGGTTTGGTGAAGCGATGAATGATGAGAACCAAAACCACTATGACTTGTTCTCATTCGGTGATCATGACTTCATTTTCCTTTACCTTGGTTTTGGCAGAGACGGATCAGCCGAAACTGTCGCTTGGGCAAATAAAGTTCTGAAAGAGCATTCGAACCGCAACGCTATTGTCGGCATGCATGAAAACATCAACTCGCTGGCTCAATACGTGACTGATGAGGCTCGAGTTGTAAGCAGAGAAATTGTCAATCCAAATGAAAACGTCAAGATGGTACTCAGTGGACACCATCATGGTGCAAACTATCGAGTGAAACAAATAAAAAATGAAGACGGCTCAGATCGCGAAGTATTGGAAGTTTTGGCAAATCATCAGGGAAATACCGCTCCTGACCGCGGACAAGGGTATCTGAAGATGCTGACATTCGATCCAACTGACGAAACATTGGATTTTGTGTCTTACTCCCCTTATCTTAACGATTATGATTTTGATCAATTCGAGCAAGCAAAAGAAAGCTTCACAGCAAACTTCGATTTAGCCGATGTAAAAGCTAAAGAAAATCCAAGACAAATCGAAACAGATTACATGGCAGTGAATGTCTATACCAATCAATTGATAGGTCAAGATAAAGATTTGAAATCCGGCGAGACCGCTTCTGCCGTATGGAAAGGCCTTAGCAAAAACACCACATATCACTGGTACATGAACATGACGAATAGTGCCGGTGAAAGCGACAAGTCGCCAATTTATCAATTTACGACAGGATCAACAGAACCGGAACCAACTCCGGACCCTGATCCAGTTCCAAGCACTCCAACGTTCCCAGATGTGACACCTGAAAAGCCAGATTGGGCTTACGATGCAATTGAGCGGATGGCAGCGAAAGGCGTGATCGAAGGGCATTCAGACGGCACCTTCAAGTGGAGAGATGGGATTCAGCGTATGCACGTTGCTCTTATGTTCGACCGTGCCCTAACATTAGAGAACAAATTGCCGTTTAAAGCTTTCATCGATGTTCCCAAATCGCATGTGTATTTCGACCAAATTACTGCAACTCAACGTGCTGGAATTTTCGAAGGCTACAACAATCTATTTAATCCGAAAAGCAAGCTGACTCGCCAAGAAATGGCAAAGGTTTTGGTGACAGCATTTGAAATTAAAGCGGATGGTTCTCACAAATTCCCGGACGTCGACAAAAACGGATGGTCTGATCCATTTATCGACGCGCTCTATGCCGCTGGAATCACAGTCGGTTCCCCTGATGGAAAATTCAATCCAACAGCGGATGTAACAAGAGCAGAATTCGCTGTCTTTATGGACAGAGCATTGGAATACGACGAGAAACACTAATCTTTGGAAAAAGAGCCTGCAACTGCAGGCTTTTTTTCTTGTTGTTTTTTTATGAGATAACAATTTTTTAACAGCAACTGGCACAACTAAACCGTTAAAAACCCTATAATGGAATTAATAAAAATAAGTTTAGAGTCTTTTTGTGCTAAGGAGGCAGACCCGCTATGATCACCCGTCAAACAGTCATTTCACTTGGTCTTTCTCAATTGGTCTGCTGGGGGATTTCTTATTACCTCATAGCGGCTTTCGGTGTACAAATTGCCGAAGATTTGGATTGGAGCGAAGCCAGTGTCTTTGGCGGATTTTCAGCCGCTCTGTTAATCATGGCTTTTACCTCACCTCTTACCGGCCGCTTAATCGATCGGCACGGCGGCAGGGTTGTTATGACTGTCGGTTCTGTTCTACTGGCACTGGGCTGTGGCGGAATCGCCGTTTCTTATTCTATTGGTGTATATTATGCCTCTTGGATGCTCTTAGGATTTGCAATGCGCTTAAGCCTCTATGATGCCGCTTTTGCTACGCTGGCGCGTATAGGCGGCGTACATGCAAAGCGTCCAATCTCTCAAATCACCCTATTAGGCGGATTGGCCTCCAGCGTTTTCTGGCCGATTGGTTTCTTTTTAGGGGAAACCTTTGGTTGGCGGGCAGCTCTCTTGATTTATGCTGGCTTCGCCCTATTGACCATTCCTCTTCATCTATCGCTTCCCAGAGGCCGATTTGAAGAACATCAAAAATCTGAAACTATTGAAATGTCCTTATTACTTCCGGCTGCCACAACAATCAAGGAACAGCGAATCGCCGGCAGCTTATACGCATTCATTTTTACGCTTTTGAACTTTTTGAATTCTGCCATGTCAACACACATGATCACCATTCTGGCAGGCCTTGGTCTTACGGCCGCTCTTTCGGTATGGATTTCAACTCTTCGCGGAATCGGCCAATCCTTTGCCCGTGTCTGCGAAGTGCTATTTGGTGCTCGCCTTCATCCAACTTCATTAACAATTTTAGCTTCTGCCTTGTTGCCTTTGGGCTTTATCGGCGGACTGTTCAGTGGTCAGTTTCTCACAGCGGCTTTGCTATTTGCATTTCTTTTTGGAGCTGGCAATGGGCTGATGACCATTACTAGAGGAACACTGCCGTTGGTTTTATTTGACCATAACACCTATGGAACACTTGTTGGGAAACTATTGGTGCCCGGTTTTCTATTGTCGGCTGTTTCACCCATCATTTATACGTACGTCATCAGCCATTTTGGCGAACAATCCGCTCTTTCGCTCTCACTTTTGTTAGCTTTTATTATTTTCATTCTCTCTCTGGTATTAAAAACGAGATATGGGGCAACTAAAGTCAACGAGTTTTAACAGCCACAGCTTCTTTTTCCGAAACAAAAACAACCAACTCATTTTTAATTGAGTTGGTTGTTTGGGGTTAAGACAAAGCTTTTGAAAAACTGATGTTCCATGCAGAATCCACATCATCTATTAAAATTTATCGCCTTTATCTCCATGCCGCTCCAGCAATTCTGCAAATGACAAGTTCTTTTCGCGTTCTTTACGCTCAAACAGGCGCTGGGCTTCTTTTTCTTCTTCGAGCTTTTGCTCTTCTTTCAGTAACTCTTTTTTCGTTTCTTTCAGTTTCGCCAAAATGTCTTCAGACAAAACACTAGTGGACTCTTCTTTTCTTTTAGCCATAACTTCTCTCTCCTTAAGGACGTTTGATTACTGTTGCTATCCCCTGTCCACCGCCGATACATAAAGTCGCCAGACCCGTCTTGGCATCACGTTTGATCATTTCATGCAGCAAAGTGACAAAAATGCGCGTTCCGCTTGCACCAATCGGGTGGCCAATTGCAATTGCTCCGCCGTTGACATTAAGTATATCATGATTGAATTTCAGTTCGCGGTCAACCGCAATTGATTGCGCAGCAAACGCTTCATTCGCTTCAATCAACTCAATATCTTCAAGTGACATATCAGCTTTTTTTAATGCATTTTTTACTGCTTCTACAGGGCCAATGCCCATGACAGCCGGATCAACGCCTGCACTGCCGTTTGCCACTACCGTTGCCAGCGGTGTAAGGCCAAGCTCGTCCGCTTTTGCTTTCGACATGACCACCACTGCTGCTGCCCCATCATTGATGCCTGAAGCATTTCCGGCAGTTACGCTGCCTTCTTTTTTGAAAGCTGGACGCAGCTTTCCTAACCGTTCTTCATTTGAATCACTCTTGACATATTCATCTGCTTTGAAGAGCATCGGATCCCCTTTGCGCTGAGGAATTTCCACCGGTACGATTTCATCATTGAATCTGCCGGAATCGACTGCTGCTGTTGCACGCGCTTGTGAACGTGCAGCAAATTTATCCTGTTCTTCACGGGTAATCTCGTAACGGTCACATAAGTTTTCCGCTGTGACACCCATATGATAATCATTGAATGCACACATCAATCCATCCACCAGCATACTGTCGACAACTTTCTGATCGCCCATACGGAAACCACTGCGAGCATTTTCCATCAAATAAGGCGCTCGGCTCATATTCTCCATACCTCCTGCTACAACAATATCCGCATCTCCAGCGTAAATCGCCTGATAAGCCAACTGTATGGATTTTAATCCAGACCCACAAACTTTGTTGATAGTCATTGCTGGAACGGTTTCCGGAAGACCTGCATGTATTGATGCTTGACGCGCCGGATTTTGACCAAGACCGGCCTGAAGTACATTCCCCATAATGACTTCAGACACCTGATCGCTTTGTATCCCAGCACGTTCAATTGCCTCTTTAATGACGATTGCCCCTAATTGTGTTGCCGGCACATCTTTTAATGCTCCTTGGAACGAACCTACCGCTGTACGGACAGCGCTTACAATTACAATTTCTTGAGACATGTACTTTTCCCCCTTGAGTGATTGTCTGTTAGTTGCTCTTTTATCCCTCCCCTATATACAATGGAAAGCAGGGGGGATACTATGTTCAGTTTACCAAACAATGCAACGATAATCGAGGTGGGGCCACGGGATGGCCTGCAAAATGAATCAAAACTTGTGAAGACAGAAAACAAACTTGAATTTATAGCAGCATTACAGGAAGCCGGAATACAGGAAATGGAATTAACTTCGTTCGTGTCACCAAAATGGGTGCCTCAAATGGCCGATGCCAAAGAAATAGTCGCTTCCGCACACAAATCCGGCCGGCAATTTGTCCTGACACCGAATGAACGCGGCATTAAAGCCGCCCGTGAATCTGGTGCGCAGTCTCTTGCGGTCTTTGTCGGTGTTTCCAATACTTTCAATAAGAAAAACATCAACAAGACAACTGAGGAGAGTATGGAAGCTCTGAAGCCTCTGATCCTTGATTTGAAAGAACAAGGCGTTTTCGTACGCGCCTGCATCTCCACTGCATTTTATTGCCCATTCGAAGGTGCTGTATCACCAGAAGCCACTTTAGAGCTTTGCCGTCAGTTTGTAGAATGGGGAGTCGACGAGTTGAGTGTAGCCGATACAATCGGTATGGCGAATCCGAAGGAAAGCTACGATTTATTCAGTGATTTAATTGAAGCCTTTCCGGAGGTATTAATGACTGCACATTTTCATGATACCCGCCGAATGGCATTAGCCAATATTACAGCAGCGCTGCAAGCCGGGGTGACACGCTTTGACGCTTCTGCAGGGGGTCTTGGAGGCTGCCCGTTCGCTCCTGGCGCTACCGGAAACGTAGCAACAGAGGACGTCGTCAATATGCTTCACCAAATGGATGTTCAGACAGGAATTGATTTAGATCTCCTATGCCAGGCGATCAAAAAAATTGAACCACATGTCACCAATCCGGTTGTTACCGGTATGTACACTTTATACAAAACCAAGGCTTAAGGGGTTGAAGCCATGAAGAAAAGACTGATATGGACATCCGCTATTATTTCAAGCGTGCTGACGGCATCAGCTACAGTCGCAGGGTTTATAGCCAGCAATCGGCTGATGTACGTAAAGAAAAAAGATGAACAGCTGATTCTGGAAAGGGAAACTACCGCAAAACGCTATGATGAAGTTTGGTACGCCAATGTACCGAAGAGCGAACAGTGGATCGAATCTGAAAATGGCTACCCGATTAAAGCTATTTTTCTTGAACCTCACGACACGAATCGTTATGTCATCATCTGCCACGGTGTCACTGAAACCAAAGTCAATTCATTTAAGTTTGCGCGGATGTTCGAGCGGATGGGCTTTAATTCGGTCGTCTATGATCACCGGCGCCACGGAGATTCCGGAGGAAAAACAACCAGTTTCGGCCATTTCGAAAAAATCGACTTGAAAGCCGTAGTCCAAGCATTAAAGCAACATGTCGGAGGAGACCTATTTTACGGCATTCACGGTGAATCGATGGGAGCCGCTACAACGCTTCTTTACGCAGGAATGGAAGACACCGCAGATTTCTATATTTCTGATTGTGCCTATTCCGATATTTATGAACAGATTGTCCATGTCATGAAAACCACGACACCGCTGCGTACTACCTTGGCTCTGCGCCTTGCCAGTCTTTTTATGAAAATACGCGATGGGTACTCTATCTCTACTGTGTCACCCAGAGAATCCGTTCAAAATATTCAAAAACCCGTGCTTTTTATCCACAGCATTCATGACGATTTTGTTTTGCCTAAAATGAGCGAAGAGCTACACGCATTAAAGCAAGGTCCAAAAGAGTTGAAGCTTTTTGAAGAAGGCTCTCATGCGCAGTCTTTCAATAAGAATCCAGATGAGTATGAAAAGACAGTGGCCGAGTTTCTGATGAAATATGAACTGTTGACACCCAAGCAGCAAGAAACGCATCAAAACTCTGTGGAGGTTGTCCCGACTCGTATAAAATAAGAAAAAGCACTCCGCTGAGTGCTTTTTCTTATGGATTTTTCTTTCTGTTTAAGATGAGCTTCATGCCCGCCTGTCCTTCTGCTCCGATAAACAATTCAGTGATGGGGCCGCTTTTTACAATACCGGTGACATGAAGTTCGATGGTATCCAAATTATAATCAGTCATGTCCTTTACTAAATCTTGTATCTTGTCCAGCGACACAGGAAACGCCTTTTTTAAATCAGTGCTTTCCAAATGAAACTTCCCAGCTTCCTTTTCATCTTCCTCAATGACCGGTAAATAGAAGATCAGTTCATCCTTATCTGCCATCTAGATTCCTCCTCCATATTCTGTCTATAGGTTGGAACTCTCTAAAGGAAACATCGTTTTGCCATCGCTTTATTGCATTAAAGATTTTAAACTTTTACATAATGGCCTTCAACAGGTTCTTACTGGCATCATACCCGTTATTCATGGGTTTATTGCTAAAAAAGCAAAATAAAAAAAGCACTCCGCAGAGTACTTTTTATTTTTTAGCTGGTTTGCCAGGTTTAGTTGACGCTTTATTCATTTGAGACATCATTTGATTGATTTTTTTCTGAGACGGCTTTTGTCCCATTTGCATCATCATGATTCGCAGCATTTCTTCATTGATCGGTGGGTTATCTTGCAAATATTTCATCATATATCGACGTGCGATAAAGAATCCAAGTGCAACACCTGCGAGTAAAGCCACGATAACGATTACGATCCAAATCCATGTATCCATTCTTGTTACCTCCTTCGTGTTGCGTAAATAAGTAGTGCACCACAATGGATTATACTATAAAAAAGGAATTGTGACCATAAGGAGGAAAATAATAAAAAGAAACTTCACGCTATAGGTTTTCTTCTGCCGGATATTCCTTAAAATATAAAAAATGGAGGCAGTGAATGCCTCCATTTTTATTTTATTTTTCGTTTATTAAGTTTTTTACTTTGTTTGCTACATTTTCAGCTGTGAAGCCGAACTCTTCCATGATACGGTCGCCTGGTGCACTTGCCCCAAAGCGGTCGATTGCAAGAATGTCGCCTTCATCACCTGTGTAACGATCCCACCCAAATGAAGTACCCACTTCAATAGCAAGACGTTTCTTGACAGATTTCGGAATTACAGATTGCTTGTATTCCTTATCTTGTTTTTCAAAACGATCCCAAGACGGCATAGAAACTACAGATACCTCAATGCCTTCTTCAGCCAATTGTTTCTGTGCAGCTACAGCTAAGCTGACTTCAGAGCCAGTCGCCAGCAATAGAGCCTGCGGGTTCTCAGCAGGTGATACGACGTAAGCTCCTTTTTCAACGCCTGTTTCAGCAAGTTCTGCGCTGTTTTCCAGGATTGGCAGGTCTTGACGCGAAAGGACCAATAAGGTCGGTGTCGTTTTAGATGTTAGAGCCAAACGCCATGCCGCTTTCGTTTCATTAGCATCAGCCGGACGGACAACGCTCAAGTTCGGCATTGCACGTAGAGAAGCCAGATGCTCAACCGGTTCATGAGTCGGACCATCTTCTCCAACCGCTACGCTGTCATGTGTGAAGACATATGTTACAGGAAGCCCCATCAGAGCTGCCAAACGGATGGCTGGACGGACATAGTCACTGAAGACGAAGAAAGTTCCGCCGAAGACATGTAGGCCACCGTGAAGTGCCATACCATTCATAGCAGCGCCCATTGCGAATTCGCGGACACCGAACCAGATATTGCGGCCTTCAGGATGTTCAGCATCAAAATCGCCTGCGCCTTTAATATTTGTTTTGTTGGATCCAGCAAGGTCAGCACTACCGCCGAAGAATGAAGGAACCGTTTTAGCGATTGCATTAATCATCTCGCCAGAAGAAGAACGAGTTGCCTGTTTTTTACCGAATTCATGAGTCGGAAATTCTGCATCAAAGTTTTCAGGAAGATCTCCGCGAATCGCCATCTGCAATTGTTCAGCCAATTCCGGATGTGCTGATTCGTACTGGGAATACAGTTCATTCCATTCTGCTTCTGCTTTTGCACCAAGCTCTTCAGTTGCTTGTTCAAACGTTTCATAAACTTCGTCCGGCACATGGAAATCTTTATCGAATGTCCACTCGTAATATTCTTTAACCAATTTCATTTCATCTTCGCCAAGCGGCGCGCCATGTGCATCCGCTTTACCGGATTTATTTGGAGCTCCGTAGCCGATAACCGTTTTAACTTCGATCAATGTCGGCTTGTCAGAAGATGCTTTTGCTTGTGCGATTTTCTCAGACAAATCTTCCAGCTCATTGCCGTCGTCTACGCGCAAGTAATTCCAGCCATATGATTCAAAACGCTTTTGGACATTCTCAGAGAAACTTTTGCCAAGTGGCCCATCTAATGAGATATCATTGCTGTCATACAAAACAACTAATTTGTTCAATTGCAAATGGCCGGCAAGGGAAATCGCTTCTCCAGCAACGCCTTCCATCAAATCGCCATCGCCGCATAAAGAGAACGTGTGGTGATCGATGATGTTCATACCATCTTTATTATATGTAGCCGCTAAATGACGTTCAGCCATAGCCATACCGACTGCCATGCCGATACCTTGTCCTAGCGGTCCAGTAGTCGCTTCAACGCCTGTAGTGTGGCCGTACTCTGGATGTCCTGGTGTTTTTGAATCCCATTGACGGAAGTTTTTGATTTCATCCATTTCTAAACCGTAGCCACTCAAATGAAGCAAGCTGTATAGAAGCATGGAACCATGTCCTGCTGATAACACAAAGCGGTCACGGTTAAACCAATCCGGGTTTTTCGGGTTGTGGTTCATGTGTTTGGTCCACAAGGTATAAGCCATTGGAGCTGCCCCCATCGGCAATCCTGGATGGCCAGAATTTGCTTTTTCGATTGCATCGATGGAAAGTGTACGAATTGTAGTCACTGCAAGTTGATCTGCGTGGGTTGACATAGTAACATCCTCTCTCAAACAAATAGTTAATCCCTTTCTAGTTTAGTCAACAATAGAAAAGAATACAATAAAAAAGAGAATAAGTATTTAATTCAAATACTTATTCTCTCGGATATTTTTGACCTTATCAGGAGTTACATCATTCCCATTTGGGTCAATTACTGTTACATTTTCGATTGTCCCACGCATCGTTTTACGGAAAGTCTGCAGATATTCCTGCCGCAAAAGGGATTGCTCTTTCGCCTCTTCCTTTGACAGACCTGCTGTTTTCGACTTGCGTGATAGTTCATTGATTCGATTTAATTTATCTGGTGATAACATTTACATCCACCTTTCTACCATTCATATGGTACAAAAAATATAAGGTTTCTGCAATGTTTTAGTCTTTCATTAATTTTTCATACTCTTTATATCTGCGGTGAACTGTTGCTTTGCTCGCCTGATAGCCAAATCCCTGCAACGTTACAGCGATTTCACTGAAAGTCAGGCCATTCGTCTTCAAGCTGACAATCTGATCGATAGGAAGGTCCAGCCTTTCACGGCCATCTGGGTTGCCTTTTCCTTTTAAGTTTTTTTCTGGTTTGTAGCCATTTTCCACAGCGCGTTTCATGCCGCGTTTAATTTTGGCATTATGTATTTTGCGCTGATACTCTTCTACAATGGCTAGGATCTCGAGTACCATGTCATCCATATCATTTAATGCAATTGGACCCCGGTCCGATAAGGTGTACACGTCGACACCATACTTTTTCATCACATGCAACAGCGCTATCCTAGCGTGCCCTCTGCCTAACCGCGTTTCATCCTGGATAAACACAGCATCAACTTGCTCAGTCTTAATACTGTTCAGCATTTCCAACAGTCCCTCACGGTCCATTTCATAGCCGCTGTGCTGATCGGAAAAAACAGCGTCGACTTTATAGGATTGTTCAAACGCAAACTTCATCAGTTCTTCTTCCTGTCTCTCAAGGGAAGATTCCTGCGTATCTTTGGTCGTGCTGACACGGCAATAAATTAATGCATTTTTCTTCATTCAGAATCACCTGCAAATTTAGTGGTCTCATCAGGAGCAAATTTCAAATGATCACTGGGAATCTTCAGGGATTGTCCAGCGATAATTTTTGAAGTTGAAAGATTGTTTTCCTTCATAATATTTTCTATCCATTCATGATGAGGAGTTGTGCCGCTGAATGATTCAGCTAAAGTCCAAAGTGTGTCGCCTTCTTCTATTTCAACTTGGCTCATTTGTGCACTGTTTGTATTATGGGACAGAATCGCATAAAAAGTAAACACCATAATTAAAGCAAAAAACAAGATTAGGTATGAATTTTTTCGGATGATCGTCAAATGAATCGCCTCCTAAGAATAAGTGTCCGGAATGTATGTTCTCATAATAAGGCGAACAAGTGTTTTTGTCAAGAATAAAATTCGAACCTATGTTTGCATTTCATTGCCCGAGTTGGTATACTATTGGTAGAAATCAAGTAGAATTACTCAAATGAGGTGAAACTGTTGAAAAAAGTGTCCAAACGCCAAGAAGATATACTGACATTCATAAAAGAAGAAGTCCGCCTGAAAGGCTACCCACCATCCGTACGCGAAATCGGAGAGGCAGTTGGTCTGGCATCCAGTTCCACTGTACATGGCCATTTAGCACGCCTTGAAAGCAAAGGCTTAATTCGCCGAGATCCTACAAAACCAAGAGCCATTGAAGTTATCAGCACTGAAGAAGCGCTTATCGATAAAAGTCCAGTATTGCACGTACCGTTGATTGGTAAAGTAACTGCCGGTATGCCAATAACGGCAATTGAGAACGTTGAAGAATATTTCCCCCTTCCACAAAGCTATGGCACAGAAGACGATCATATCTTCATGCTGGAGATTATGGGTGAAAGTATGATTGAAGCCGGTATATTAAATGGTGATTATGTAATTGTGAAACAGCAGCAAACTGCTAATAATGGAGACATTGTGGTTGCTATGACTGCCGAAGACGAAGCAACGGTTAAACGTTTTTTCCGGGAAGAAAATTACTTCCGCCTGCAGCCTGAAAACTCATCAATGGATCCAATCATTGTTGACCAAGTATCGATTCTTGGAAAAGTCGTTGGAGTTTATCGCCAAATCCATTAAGCAAAAACACCGGGGAAAATTCTCCCCGGTGTTTTTTTTGTAAAAATTACAGCTTATTCATTTTTAATACAGCTGAATGCCAGTATCACCGGGATTCTTTTTCTCCTAACGAATTCTTTTTCATCATCAAAGTATTGCGGCTTTGGCATGCCTTCTTGAAGGCCTGTCACCGAAAACCCTGCTTTCGTCAGTGCTGAGAAATAGCTTTCGATGGTCCGGTGATGCTTGACTACTATTTTATCAATCCAGGGTTCCTGCCGTTCGCCTTCTTCAAAGTATTCATCCACAAGCCAATTGCTTCTTTTATCACCCGCTTGTTTACTTGCAAAAGAGGATGTAGTCAGCGGGTGCTGCACACTGAAAACAAATTTCCCTCCAACTTTTAAGCTGTTGCGGACATTACGTAACAATTGATCGATTTCCGGAAGATAATGGATAGCCATTCGGGACGTCACAATATCATATTCTTCTACAGGAAAATCAAATGCTTCCATCGAAGACACAGTGATTAAGGCTTCAAGACCCGCTAAATTTGCTGATGCCAGTTTGCTCATTTGCTCAGATCCTTCCACTCCGTGGTAAAAGAGCACACCTGACTCTATAAGTTCTTTTCCAAACAATGCATCTCCACATCCCAAATCCAATATGCGCTGGTTTTGCAAGGCTCCCAGCAAGTCGTATATCACCGGCTTCTCGATGCTATTATTCGGACTCTCCGCCCGGTTTCTTCTTTTCAAGAAGTTCGCCAAAAAGTCTTTTTCTTCATACGCGCTTGCACCTTCAAATTTCATGAAATCCCTCCACAGTCAGATTGGTCGCTTAAAAAAAGCCTTAAAAAAAGGGCTGCGCAAGCAGCACCTCCAGTACAGCATACTGAGAAGAAATCTTCTACAATTCGCTGACTTTAATATATTTAACTAAATTGATTGTAATGCGAAAAATATTGCCTGTTTCCATATCAGCAATTTCATAAGTACCATTGGAAGGAATTTTGCTCAATGCCGATTCCTTGTCCACGGCCTGGACGTTGTGGATAATCGTATTTCCCTGATCAAAATTAAATTCTATTCGAAATGATTTCATGCAATGGCCTCCTTCAATCTATTTGCTTTGTCTTCGAGAATCAGTCTACCATACCTTAAGTATTATTGCTGTTTGTACATTTCCTTATAGATGATCACTTTAAGAGCCAGCAGTTCTTCTTCATTTAAATCCTCTTCCAGTTTTTTTATTACTTCTTCAGCCGACATCGTGCCATCTTCTACTCCCGATTTCATTTTTGCTAAATCTGTAATTCCGACCTTTTTGATCACTGTACCCGCAGCGTCACCCGTCGTTTGAAATGGCAAAGCCTGGCTTTCCTCTTCTGCCACTCTGGCTTCTTCTATGTACTCAAGCATTTGAGGATCATTTTCTACATACTCCACCACTTTTTCCATTTGGCCATTGCTCCGCAATTTTTCAGTTGCCTCTGCGACCAAACGATCCGTCGACAAATCCGGCCCTACAATATATACACCAATTCCAGCAAATGAAAAAAAGATCAAGAAAATGATAATTGACATTAGAAAGCGCATCGCCATTCCCCCCCGTTTTTAGATTATTATAACAGTAGACGGATAAAAGTGTATAAAGTTACCAATAAAAAGAAAGAACCTTGATAATTGTTCTTTGCAGAACAACTCAAGGCTCTCTCTTTTAAGTAAGCATATTCTTTAATTCATCATCGTTTCCGCTGCTCAGCAATCCACCAGTCGATGTGATCTAAATTAAAAATCACAATATCCTGATAGGCCTTGCGGTGCGGAATCTTTCTTTTCGACATTAAATCTGTAATCTGCTCTGCAGCCAGTGGATAATCTACTGATTCCAAATAATCGACCAGATTTGAAAGTCCTTGAATTTTCCTCAATTTAATCCCCTCCCACAAAATCCTCCTTTTGTTTAATACAAAGGAAAATTCAGTATGAGTTATTAAATTTCTTGGCTGCACTTAATTATAACCTTAAAAAGTTGGCTGTAAACCATTTCCTGCAGATAATTTTTATCCTCAATGCTGATATTTATCATCGTAAGTTTTGCATTTAAGACCAACGATTCAGTCTTCTACATAACCTAAGAAGTTCACACTTTTTTTATAAGTAATATCGCCATACCAAAAACAAACACCTCCTAAGAGATGTTTTAATACTTTACCATTTCTTTTGAAAAAATCAGAACTGCCTATCCCTTATCTTCATATTAAATGGGCATATACGAAATAATCTTTTACCTATTTTTACCGCTTACTGTAATAATGAGGCGGCTTTAAACTTCTGCCCCTTCAATATAAATGTAATTCTTTCTGGCACCTGCTTTGTTTTACTAGATTAAGTAAGGAAAAGCAGCTTTGCTTTATGTATACTGGAGAAATTAGGAATAATAAATTGTAATTGATTTAAAAATAAAGAATGGGGATTGAAATGAAAAAAAGCATCTTTTTTTACGAAATGGGTATGGCTTGTTTAATCATTACATCGCTATTCCTGGCTTTTTCTGATTACAGACAGCAATTCCTACTGTTTGATTGGATGATCTGGGGAATATTTGTAATTGATTTCATGACAAGATTAATATTATCAAAAAATAAATGGGCATATATCAAATCACACCCGCTGGAATTAATCGCCATCCTTCCTTTGGATTCCATTTTTAGAGCCGCCAGATTTGCGCGCTTCTTTCGGGTTATCCGTCTATTAGGAATTGGATCCCGGTATACCAAGCCGGTTTACCAGGTTCTTCGCACCAATGGCCTTGATAAACTATTGGTTGTTACTACCGTGCTTTTGTTCTTGGTACCCATCCCAATTATTATGGTGGAGCCGGATATTAACACCTTTTCAGATGCCCTTTGGTGGGCAGTTGTTACAACGACAACAGTCGGATATGGGGACATTTCTCCCGCGACTCCTATAGGCCGTTTTTTAGCTGTATTATTAATGATTATCGGAATAGGAATTATCGGTACGTTTACTAGCTCTATTTCAGCTTATTTCACAAGCAAAAAAGAGCCGACGCAACAGGAATTAGTAATTACCGTGATTGAAGCAATCAATAAAATGGAAACCATTTCTACAGCCGATCAAGAAGTGATACAGAATTATCTTGATCGAAAGAATCAATAACTACAGATCCTATCGATTCTTTGCATAGAAGCCGAAAAAAACCGTTGAAGCTAAAAAGCTCCAACGGTTTTTCAGTTGTCTTAATACATTTTCAAGTATTGCTCGCGCTCCCACGGGTGTACGCTTGTGCGGAACATGTCCCACTCAATTTCTTTCGCTTCGACGAAGTTATTCAAGATGTGTTCGCCCAATGCTTCAGTCATGACTTTATCATTCTGCAATTCCTCAAGAGCTGAATACAAAGTACCTGGCAGGTCTTCAATGCCGACTGCTTCGCGCTCTCTTTTGTTCATTGCATAGATGTTGCGGTCAACTGCATTTGGTGGAGTCAATTTTCTCTTGATTCCGTCAAGACCTGCTCCTAAAAGAACAGCCATTGCTAAGTATGGATTAGCTGCTGGATCGACTGAACGCACTTCAACACGTGTAGACAAGCCGCGTGATGCCGGAATACGGATCAATGGGCTACGGTTTTGGCCTGACCAGGCGATGTAACAAGGTGCTTCGTAACCTGGCACTAGACGTTTGTACGAGTTTACAAGCGGGTTTGTTACAGCAGTAAAGCCTTTAGCATGTTCAATGATACCAGCTATGAATTGGTAAGCTGTCTCACTCAATTTCAAATCGCCGTCTTCATCAAGGAATGTATTGCGGTCTCCATCAAACAAGGAAACATTCATATGCATTCCTGAACCGTTGACACCGAATAGTGGTTTCGGCATGAATGTTGCATGAAGACCGTGTTTACGGGCAATTGTTTTAACAACCAATTTAAAGGTTTGGATATCGTCACATGCTTTAATCGCATCTGCGTATTTGAAGTCGATTTCGTGTTGCCCTGGTGCTACCTCGTGGTGAGAAGCTTCGATTTCAAAGCCCATTTCCTCCAGCTCAAGAACGATGTCGCGTCGGCAGTTTTCGCCAAGATCCATCGGTGCCAAGTCAAAGTAACCGCCGTGGTCATTCAATTCAAGAGATGGTTCGCCTCTTTCATCAAGTTTGAACAAGAAGAATTCCGGTTCTGGCCCAAGATTAAAATGAGTGAAACCGAGCTCTTCCATTTCTTTCAATATACGTTTTAAGTTTGCACGTGGATCTCCAGCGAACGGTGTGCCGTCCGGGCTGTAAATATCACAAATCAAACGGGCTACTTTTCCTTTTCCTGTGATCCAAGGGAATACTACCCACGTATCAAGGTCTGGGAATAAATACATATCAGATTCTTCGATGCGCACAAATCCATCGATAGATGATCCATCAAACATCATTTTGTTATCGAGTGCTTTGTCCAATTGGGATGTCGGTATTTCAACGTTTTTAATGACCCCAAGAATGTCGGTAAATTGCAGACGGATGAAATTAACGTCCTCTTCTTTTACTAATCGTTGAATGTCTTCTTTTGAATACTTGCCCATGTTCTCTTCACTCTCCTATGAATGTTGTATGTAAGCCCATCTCAATTAAAGAAACGGGATAAACCACCTTGTCTAAAGCCGCCCTTTTCTAATGGCCGGGCTTGGTGCTTCAATTCTTCATGAAGCAGTTTTCGCAGTTCGGCATCGCTCAAGTTTTTTGGCTCTGCCTTTTCGTTTTGAGGAGTCTCTCTTAAATCGTATATTTTCTTGATGCCGGCGATATTAAGCCCTTGATCCAGATAATCCTTGATTTCAAGCAAAGTATCGACGTCATTTAACGAAAACATGCGTTTGTTGCCTTCTGTGCGGGCAGGGCTAATCAACTTGTGCTCTTCATAATAACGGATTTGTCTCGCTGTCAATTCCGTAAGCTGCATAACTATGCTGATTGGAAGAAGCGGCATCGTCCGTCGCACCCGGTTCGTCATAAGATTCACCCATTTCAAATAATTACTACTTTCACAGCATAAACCATGTCAGATAATTTGTCAAACAGATGTTATGTTTTCTGACATAAAAATTTCCCGTATCATATAAATACGGGAAATTGTATTTAAATTAAGTTTACTTTTTTTAAAGCATCTACTGAGTTCAATACTGCAATTTTTACATGTTCATATGTGAGGCCACCCTGCACAAATGCTGTGTACGGCGGACGAATCGGGCCATCAGCTGTCAGCTCGATACTGGAGCCTTGCACAAATGTCCCTGCTGCCATAATAACATCGTCTTCGTAACCTGGCATATACGCAGGTTCTGGAGCAAATTGTGCATTCACTGGCGAACTCGCCTGAATGGTTTGGCAAAAAGCGATCATTTGCTCTGCTGTCTGAAAAGACACGGATTGAATCAAATCGGTCCGCTTGTCACTCCAATGAGGCGTTGTCTTCATTCCAGCCTGCTCCAATAAAGCAGAAGTGAAAATCGCCCCTTTTAATGCTTGGGAGACAATATGCGGAGCCATGAAAAATCCCTGGTACATATCAGGCAGCGCATTAAGCGAAGCTCCTGCCTCTCCTCCTATACCCGGTGAAGTCATGCGATAACCGCATTTTTCGATTAAATCCTTTCTTCCGGCAATATAGCCACCGATTTTGGCCAGTCCACCGCCTGGATTTTTAATCAGGGAGCCTGCAATCAAATCGGCTCCAACTTCAATCGGCTCCTGTTTTTCCACAAATTCGCCATAGCAATTATCAACAAAAACAATTGCTTCCGGCTTCAGGCGGCGAATATACGCAATCATTTCTCCGATTTCTTCTATCGTAAAGGAAGGGCGTGTATCATAGCCTCTTGACCGTTGAATGGCAATCACTTTCGTCTTGCCACTGATTGCTTTTTCAACTGCTGTCCAGCTGATTTTATTCTCCTTATCCAAATCCACGTGCTGATAGCTGATGCCGAAGTCTTTCAGCGATCCCGTGTCTTTTTCGCCGCCAGTGACGATGGAATCCAAGGTATCGTATGGTTTGCCTGTCAGATACAGCAATTCATCTCCCGGCCGTAAGACGCCAAATAAGGAAATGGTGATGGCATGGGTTCCTGAAATGATCTGTGGTCGGACAAGAGCTGCTTCGGCTTTGAATACATCGGCATAAACACGCTCAAGGGTGTCCCGTCCTTCATCGTCGTACCCATAGCCGGTCGAAGGATTAAAATGGTGGTCACTGACGCGCTGGCTATGGAAAGCCTCTAAAACTTTTTTCTGATTTACATAGGCAGTTTCATCAGCCATTTGAAGCTGCTGTTGTATTATTTCTTCTATTGTTCTAATCATTGTAAACATGTAATTCTCCATTCTCTTGAACTTCTCTTTCTATTATGCGGCATGACTTGAAATAGCGTCAAATTCTGATACAATTCATAGAGTTGTATGTTAAGGGGGAATAGGGCTATGGCTTGGGAAGTATTAAGCGCCATCGGCACGATTGCTTTTGCAGTGTCTGGAGCTATTGTCGCCATGGAAGAAGAATATGATATTTTCGGCGTTTATCTTCTCGGTGTCGTCACGGCCTTTGGCGGTGGTGCCATCCGAAATTTATTAATTGGCGTGCCCGTTTCGGCGCTATGGGAACAGGAATTCATGTTGCAGCTTGCTCTCATCTCGATTACAGTCGTTTTCCTATTTCCACATAAATTGCTTGGCCACTGGAATCGCTGGGGCTATTTCTTTGACGCCATCGGGTTATCGGCATTCGCTGTTCAAGGTGCCATCTACGCTGTTGAACTTGAATTGCCGCTCTTTGCAGTCGTTGTCGCAGCTGTATTAACAGGTTCAGGCGGAGGAATCGTCCGTGATTTGTTGGCCGGTCGAAAACCGCTTGTGTTAAAATCCGAAATTTATGCGGTTTGGGCGGCCTTAGCCGGATTATTTATCAGTTTCGGTTTGGCCGGCTCTGATCTGATGCTTTATTCACTATTCGTCCTAATCACCATTTTACGAATTTTGTCCTACACCTTTAAATGGCGCTTGCCGGCACGCACCATCCAAATATCATAAAAACAGACCACCCAGACAAAAATTGGGTGGTCTGTTTTATTGCGCTTCATTAAGCGATTGTTTCACCGTTCCACGCCATCATGCCGCCTTCTACATTGACGGTGTCAATATTGTTTGATTCTAAAATACTACAAGCCATCTCGCTCCGGCGTCCTGCCCGGCAGACCATATAGTATTCTTTTCCAGCCTCTAGTTCTCCTGCCCGTTCTTCTACTTCCCCAAGAGGAATGTGCTGGGCACCTGGAATCATTCCTACAGCTACTTCGTCCAATTCACGGACGTCGATGATGTTTAATTCTTCTCCAGCTTCCACTCGTTGTTGCAACTCATCTGCTGTGATTGTTTTCATGGTTACGCCTCCTGAATTTAAATCCTATACATGTCAAAATGCTATACTCCCGGAAGCCCACTGTCAATAAAGAAGCATGAAAAAACCGGACTGCCTCAGCAGTCCGGAATGCAGCTTATTCTTCGTGTTCAATTGCTACAGCTTTGGCAGGTGAAAATGTTGAAATAGCGTGCTTGTAGATCAATTGCTGCTTGCCTTCGGTTTCGACAAGTACGGTGAAGTTATCATAAGATTTAATAGTTCCTTTTAATTGAAATCCGTTTAGTAGAAAGACCGTAACATAGATATTGTTTTTGCGAAGCTGGTTTAAATAGACATCTTGAATATTGATCGGTTTCATGTGAATCCCCCTATTTCTCTACTTGTGATTGATTTGCCGTCAGTCTATCAATTCGACAGCTTCTGTCATTTTCCTGCAAGAAGGCGGTTATTTCCTGGAGATTCTTTTCAGTATCCGCCAATGCATTGACCCAGAAGATTGGCAGTTTATTTTTAAAATACGTAAATTGTCTTTTGGCGTATTTTCGGGAGTTCTGCTTAAGTTTTTGAACCGCTTCCTCCAAAGTCCACTGTCCATCCAAATAGCTATACATCTCTTTGTAACCAATAGCCTGTATAGACTGTGCGTCCTTGATCCCTCTTTGTCTCAGCGATTGGACTTCTTCCACTAATCCTCGTTCCATCATCACATCCACACGTTCATTGATGCGTTCGTATAGAATATCCCTTGGAATATCCAACCCGATGATGACTTCATTGTACATCGGTGATAAAGCAAGGCTTCGGTCGCCTTTTTCCTGCCCGCTCATCAGAATTTCAATTGCCCGTACGACCCTGCGCGTATTATTAGGGTGGATATCAGACTCGGGATCCAGTTCCATCAGTTTTTTATGCATGTGTTCGGAACCGTGTTTCTCCAGCTCCTCATTCAAGCTATCTCTCAACCGGTGGTCAACAGGCCCCTCAGTAAAGCGATAATCGAAGAGCACTGCCTGGATGTATAAGCCAGTCCCTCCGACAAGTATCGGCAGCTTGCCGCGCAAGCGGATTTCCTCAATTTTTTCCCGGACCAGCTTTTGGTATTCCGCTACTGAAAAGCTGTCCTCCGGATCTTTGATATCCAATAGATGGTGTGGGATGCCGTCCATTTCCTCTGGTAAAATCTTTGCCGTACCGATCGTCATATCACGATAGATCTGCATTGAGTCGCCATTGATGATCTCCCCGTTCAACCGTCTGGCTAATTCAAGGCTTAATGCAGTCTTGCCGGACGCAGTCGGCCCAACAATGGCTACTACATCAATCATTGCCGCACATCCAATTCCCAATCAGCTCATAATGAAGCTGGCTATCCAGTTCATTGAGCAATTCGTGCCGATCCTGTTCAGCGAGATAGACTTTGACATTGCTCATCCCTTTGTCATTAAACTGCTTGGCTGAGCTGAAAACACCATTGCCGAAATCGCCTACAGGGTCCATCGCTCCGCTAATCAGCAGAACCGGTAAATCTTTTCGGATTTTGTCGACTTCTGCGGGTTTATTAATAATAGCAAGTCCTGAAAATAAGTCGACATAAAATTGGTTGGTTGATTCAAAACCACACCATGGGTCGGATTCGTATTTAGCAACCGCCTCTTTATCCCTTGTGAGCCAAGCATAGGAGGAGCCTTCTCCCATAAAGGGTTTATTGAAGCTGCCAAAAGTCAGCTGTCCGAGCGTCTTACTGATTTCCTGTTTACCTTGTGTTTTGGCAGATGCAATAGCTAGGGCTAACCCAAGTCTGCCAGAAGTTCCTGGGTCCCCGCCCGTGCCTGATAAAACCACTCGACTGATGCCTTCGCTGTAAAGCTGCATATAACGGCGAGCAACAAATGATCCCATGCTGTGGCCAAATAAAATCAATGGCAGATTGCCGGTCACTTGTTGCGCTTCCTTAATGACTGTACGAGCATCCTCCACTATTCGTTCAAAGCCGTCGTTATCTGCGAAATAACCCAACATTCCGTTGCGTTCTGCAGTTTTTCCATGGCCCCGCTGATCATGAGCAGAGACGATAAAACCCAGGGAAACCAAATAATCGACAAATTTCATATAGCGTCCGATATGTTCTGCCATTCCATGGATAAGATGGATATGGCCAATTGGGCTTGACGGTTCGTAGCGCTCATAATAGAGTTCATGTCCATCTGAGACGCGCATATAATCTTTGGTTACCTGCATTCTCAACATCCCTCCATACTAAGTCATTGTATCTATTCTTTACTAATACCCCAGATAAGACATCTAAAGCTTAATTCATAACCCGTTTGAACATTTTTTCAACGTCATAGGTCTTAAAGTGAATGATGACCGGACGGCCATGCGGACAGGTAAATGGCTGTTCCGCTCCTTTCAGATCCGTCAGCAGCCGTTCCATATCATGCTTTTGCAGAAAATGATTGGCTTTGATGGACCGCTTGCAACTCATCATAATTGCTGCGTCTTCACGCAACTTTTTAACATCCACTTTCCGTTCAGTCAGCACCTGTTCAATCAACTCTTCAATAATTTCCTGTTCAAAGCCTTTTGGAAACCACGTTGGGTATTCACGGACGATAAATGAAGTATCCCCAAATTCTTCAAGAAACACGCCACTGTCAGATAAAGTACTCAAATTATCTTTTAAGCGCAGCGCTTCGTCGCGACTGTAATGAAAAGTCAACGGCAATAACAACGACTGCCGTTCATTGCTGTCGATATCCCCCACTTTTTCCCGGAAATATTCGTATTTGATACGCTCTTGTGCAGCATGCTGATCAATCAAGTAAAACCCATCGTTGCTCTGTGCCACGATGTAGGTGCCATGGATTTGGCCCACTACTTCCAGTTCGGGAAATTGAGGGCTGTCGTCTTCTTCAGGCTCTGCACTAGTCGGCTGCGCTTCTTCAAACGGCACCGGGTCCGGGTCCTGCTGAACAAATTCAACTTCTTTTTCCAGCGGCAATTCAGGCTCTTCTACTACCTCCGGTTGTTCGGGCATTGGCTGCTTGGGCTCGTGGACAGTAAATGAGCTTTTCCAAAGATCCAATTGCTTAGTCGGCGCCTGTTTGATTGGTTTCGGCTTTTCGATAATTGGTGCACGAACGGCCGCACTGATGGTTCGCCGAATCGTCTCATGAATCAAGTCCATTAATTCTTTTTCTTTGCTCAGACGGATTTGCTGCTTAGACGGATGGACATTGACATCCGTCAAGTAAGGATCGCCTTCAATATTTAAAACGACGATCGGCTGCCGCTCGAGCGGCAAAAAAGTATGGTATGCCTTATGGACCGTGTTGGCAATGGCGTAATGCTTAACCCACCGGCCATTGACGAACAAGGAAATGTAGTTTTTATTGGCACGGGTGATTTCAGGAAGCGAAGCAAAGCCAGACACTTTGTAATCATGCGAATGCCCTTCGAACGGAATCATTTTTTTGGCGATCGCCACCCCGTAAATATCTGCAAGGACGCGTTTAATCTCCCCGCTGCCTGAGGTTTGCAGAATGGTTCTGCCGTCATGTGTCAGTTTAAAAGCGATGCCCGGATAGCTCAATGCAAACCGGTTCAATAAATCAATCGTATGGCCCAATTCTGTCTGCAGCGTTTTCATATATTTCAAGCGCGCAGGGGTATTGAAAAATAGTTGGTCGATTTTGATATCCGTTCCTTTTCTTAAGGAACCGGCACGGTGTTCGGTTAAACGACCGCCTTCCATCTGCACAAAGGTTCCACTCGTACCGTTTGATGTATGCAAGGTTACTTTAGATACCGAGGCTATACTGGCCAGTGCTTCTCCACGGAATCCAAGCGTCCGGATCCGGAATAAATCGTGTTCATTAGCTATTTTGCTAGTGGCGTGACGGGAAAACGATAGCAACGCATCGTCGGCATCCATTCCAGCACCATTGTCGATGATTTGAATGGATGTCAGTCCAGCTTCGATCAGTATTACTTCAACAGCAGTGCTGCCGGCATCGATAGCGTTTTCCACCAATTCCTTGACGACCGAAGTTGGACGTTCTACTACTTCACCAGCGGCTATTTTATTGGATAGAGGTTCGTCCATCAATCGAATGATGCCCATGGTCTCACTCCTTACTGATTAACTTTGTCCGTCAACTTCTGCTGCAAATCATTCAGCATTTGCAGCGCTTGAAGCGGCGTCATTGTAGATACTTGAACGTCTTTGATGGTCTGCAGGATTTCATCTTTTTCGGCATCTGCATCGTCAAAAAACGATAATTGCTCAATTGTTTTTGGCTGTTGCTTTTTATCTTCTTCAAAGGTTTTCAGCAACTCACGGGCACGTGCCAATATCGGTTCCGGCAAATTAGCCAGTTCGGCCACATGAATCCCGTAACTTTTGTCTGCTGGCCCTTTTTTTACTTTGTGGAGAAATACCACTTTGCCCGATTGTTCCATTGCTGCCACATGGACATTGTGCAGCTTTTCAAGTGAATTTTCCAATGCCGTCAATTCATGATAATGGGTGGAAAAGAGTGTATTGGCACCGATTTCCCTATGGATATATTCAATCATTGACTGGGCAAGTGCCATGCCGTCGTACGTCGAGGTGCCGCGTCCAATTTCGTCAAACAGCAATAAGCTGTTCTTCGTGGCATGGGTAATCGCATATTGCGACTCGAGCATCTCGACCATGAAGGTACTTTGTCCCGAGACCAAGTCATCCGCTGCTCCGATCCTCGTGAATATTTGATCGACAATCGGCAGATTAGCTGATTCAGCAGGTACGTAACTGCCGATTTGCGCTAGTACGATTGTCAACGCAACTTGCCGCATATACGTACTTTTACCCGACATATTCGGCCCCGTAATCAACAGCATGTTCTTGTCTTCTGCCAACACACAGTCATTTGGTACATAATGCTGCTTGTTGAGCATTTTTTCAACGACCGGATGGCGCCCTTCGATGATGGAAATTTCGGTTGAATCATTAAACTCCGGTTTCACGAAACGGTATTTTTCCGCTACATTGGCAAAACTTAAAAAGACATCCAAGCCACTGAGTGAAGACGACAAACGTTGAATACGTGAAATATACTGTTTCACTTCGTCTCTGATTGCTACGAACAAATCATATTCGAGTGATAAGCTTTCTTCTTCAGCCGTTAAGATCAAGGCTTCTTTTTCTTTCAGTTCAGGAGTCGTATAGCGTTCGGCGTTTGCCAAGGTTTGCTTTCGGTCATACCGCTCCAAATCCGCTAAATGCATATTGGCTTTAGAGATTTCAATATAATAGCCAAATATGCGATTATAGCCGATCTTCAAGGATTTGATGCCGGTTAATTTACGTTCCTTTTGTTCAAGTTCTGCAATCCAGTCTTTGCCGTTTCGGGAGGCATCCCGGTATTCATCCAATTGCTGATGGAATCCATCGCGAATAACGCCGCCTTCTTTCGAAGACAAAGGCGGATTTTCACTAATGGCTTGCAGCAAATCGCAAACCTCAATACACCGGTCCAATTTTCCGCTGAACTCAACTAATGCCGGACTTCCGGAATTGGCTAATTCTTCAATGAGTGCCGGCACTTTCTCCAAGGAACTCCGAAGCTGCGCCAAGTCGCGTCCACTGGCACTGCCAAAGGCAATACGTCCGGATAACCGTTCTAGGTCATAAACTTCCTTCAACAGCCCTTGAAGCTCTACACGTACGAAATACTGATCGATCAAAGCTGCTACCATTTGCTGGCGTTCTTCGATCATCCGTTTGTTCGCAAGGGGCTGGTGCAGCCATTGTTTCAACTTCCGGCTTCCCATTGCTGTCACAGTCTCATCTAAGAGCCAAAGCAGCGTCCCTTTCGTTTCAGCGCCGCGAATTGACTGCAGCAATTCCAAATTGCGTTTCGAATGAAAATCAATGCTGAGTAATTGATTGTTTTCTTTATAAGTAAATGCCTGGATATGGTCGAGTGATTGCTTTTGCGTGCGGGCAATATAAGTCAGCAAGCGGTGGCAGCTCATCTGGAGATCTTCCGGGCAAGCAGCTACTTGCGCTGGCGCTGTAGGGTAGGCATCTTCCATCGTCTCAATGGATAGAACCAGATCCTGCTCTTCTTCAGTCAGCAAGACAAATAACTGTTCTGAAACCACGAGTTCGCGGATATTCAGGGATTGCAATTCCTGCAACAGCGCTTTCTCCGTTCCCATTATGTATGTCGCTGTGGCTTCTCCCGTACTGATATCGATATAGGACAATCCAAAACCGTCTGCGAGCTCATCAGCAGCCGCTAAAAACACATTCGATTTGGAATCGACACTCTTTCCTTCTGTATGCGTACCTGGGGTAACAAGGCGCACCACTTCACGCTTGACGACTCCTTTAGCCGTTTTCGGATCTTCTACTTGTTCGCAGATTGCCACCTTATGGCCTTTCAGTATTAATTGATCGATGTAATTTTTCGCTGCATGATGGGGAACACCGCACATCGGAATTCGGTCATCTCCAGTTCCACCACGGCTCGTCAGCGTAATTTCCAAAATTTGTGATGCGTTGATGGCATCGTCGTAAAATAACTCATAAAAATCGCCCATGCGGAAAAATAAAAACGCGTCCAAGTATTCGGACTTTACTTGAAAATATTGTTGCATCATCGGTGTCGGTGCCATTTTAAAACCTCTTTCAAATCGATTCGTCGTTTCTCCATTATACCAAAAATCAAGACGGAAAAGAAAAAACTGAAAGAGCTTTGGCTCTTTCAGTTTAATGCTGAAGGGAAAGTTTTGGATTGATGCTTTTATTCAGCACTTATAGTTGTTTCTGCTTTTGTTTGCCTAGCTGCAGCGCCCAAGCTCTTCGGTTCATAAGCCATCGCAGCTGTGTGGCAAAGAGCGCCACTTCGATAGATTATCTAAACCCTATTGCTCCTGTTTCTGCATCGCTACGCTAGCTTCGAAACATGAAGAGCGTTGCAGCACTTTGTGCTTCGTCGCAAAGAGGTGGCTCAAACTGGCTTTGAGCCACCTCTTGCCTGTCGGGTCTAGACGATCGCTTCCGCTTTTCTTTGTCCAGACTCCGGTGCCCAGCTTCTCGGAGTCTTAAGCCTGTCGAAGCTACATGGGCACCTCCGCTTTTCTTATTAATCGCAGCTTCCTGGTGTGTCGTTGCGGACTTTTGAACCGGTTTCGCCGCGAAGCAAGTCGCCGCCTGTTTCAGTGATGATGTTGTTGGTTACTTGGTTCGCGATGGCTGTTGAAACCATCTGCAATAAAGAATTGACGTCGCTTTGGGATTGTTTGAATTCCTGGACAATCGGTACAGCATCAATTTCTTCTTCGATTTTGGCGATTTTGCCTTCAATCAATGTCAGCGCACGTTCTTTGCCGTATGCCTGGAAGTTGACTGCTTGTTTCTGCAAACTTTTCAGGCTGGCGATTTTTTCGCGAATTTGCTGATTTTCGTTAATTTGTGCTTCTGCACGTTTAAAGAAATCCACTTCTTCTGTTGCTGCAATCATATCTGCTACTTCGCGCGCTTTTGCGACGATTTCCTGTTTTGTATACGTCATTTTTAGACACCCATTTCTTGGCCTGATACGACTTCTATAAGTTCACCGTTCAAAGACCATGTTTTAGTTTCAGTGATTCTGACTTGGACAATCTTGCCGATCAAGTTTCTCGGACCAACAAAATTGACGAGTTTATTTTTAGGCGTATGGCCTGATAAGACATCCGGGTTCTTCTTGCTTTCCCCTTCAACAAGTACTTCGACAGTTTTGCCTTTATAGGCTTGCATTGCTGCAGCAGCATATTCATTGACCACGGCATTCAAACGCTGAAGCCGCTCTTTCTTGACGGCCATAGGCACGTTATCTTCTATTTTGGCTGCCGGCGTACCTTCTCGCGGAGAATAGATATACGTGAAAGCCATCTCATAACCGATTTCCTTGAACAAAGACAGCGTTTCTTCAAACTGTTCATCGGTCTCATTTGGAAAGCCGACAATAATGTCCGTCGTCAAGGAAACATTCGGAATTGCTTGCCTGATTTTCCGGACAAGCTCAATGTAATGCTCTCGTGTATACTTCCGCGCCATGATTTTCAACATTGCTGTCGAACCTGATTGTACAGGTAAATGGATATGGTCGACAAGGTTTCCGCCTTGCGCGAGCACGCTAATTAAATGATCATCAAAATCTCGTGGATGGCTGGTGGTAAACCGGATGCGCGGAATGTCGATTTTCCGCAGTTCCTCCATCAAATCACCTAAACGGTACGTGATGTCATCAAAGTCTTTGCCATAGGCATTGACGTTCTGACCGAGAAGCGTCACTTCCTTATAGCCTTGTGCTGCCAGTTGGCGTACTTCCTGTATAATCTCTTCGGGCCGGCGTGAACGCTCTTTGCCCCGCGTATAAGGGACAATGCAATACGTACAGAACTTGTCACAGCCGTACATAATATTCACCCAGGCTTTGATGCTGCCCTTGCGTACTTTTGGCAGATTCTCAATAACATCGCCTTCTTTAGACCAAACATCAATGACCAGTTCCTTCGATAAATAAGCTTCATTTAAAATCTCCGGCAGTCGATGGATATTATGAGTGCCAAAAATCATATCCACTTGATCGTAGGTTTTCAGGATTTTATTGACCACCGATTCTTCCTGCGACATGCAGCCGCAGACGCCAATCAGCAAACCAGGATTTTCGCGCTTTAACAGCTTGTAATGGCCAAGTTCGCCAAACACTTTGTTTTCAGCGTTTTCACGGATTGCACAAGTGTTCAATAAAACTACATCAGCTTCTTTGACTAAATCAGTGGATTCATAGCCAAGCTGCATAAGAATTCCAGCGATTACTTCTGTGTCATGTTCATTCATTTGGCAGCCGAATGTGCGGATGAAGAATTTTCGGCCATCGCCCATCTTTTCAAAACGGGGATCAATCTTAAAGTCATTAAAGTAAGAGACGGCTTCTTTGCCTCGTTTTTTGGCATCCTTCAAGGAAGGAGGTGTATAGACGCTCTGAAAATATTGGCTGTAATCTTTTTCAGGCTTTTTTTCTGAGAAAGGCACCGCTGCGCCAGTTGACTGCAATCGCTGTTCTTCGTTCATGAAAAAACCCCTTTCAACCGATACCTTATTATACTGAAATTCAGATGATTTCTACAAGACGTCTGCACCAATTGTCGGAGTTTCGTCAAGAAGCCGGAAGTTTAGCCTTGAAATGGATAATCTTCATTGATATAAACCCGCTCGTAAGCTGTCGCTTTGCCCGTTTGGTCGTCCACTTCTGTGAAAAATCCACTGACTACAGATCGTCCACGTTTCGGTACCTCAAAACGCGTCGGCATATTCGTTTTGAAACGGTACAGTACCGCATCTTTATTCATACCCAATATTTCATCATATGGCCCGGTCATCCCAACGTCCGAGATATATGCAGTTCCGCCTGGCAAAATACGCGCATCCGCAGTCTGAACATGCGTATGCGTTCCGACTACAACAGAAGCGCGGCCGTCCAAATGCCAGCCCATCGCAATTTTTTCACTGGTTGCTTCTGCATGGAAATCGACAAACACTAGGGGAGAAACCGCTTTGGCTTCCGCTATAAGCTCATCAGCCTTTTGAAACGGGTCTTCATGCGGCGGCAGGAAAACACGGCCATGCAAATTGATGACAGACAAAGTCTGGCCATTTTTAGTTACAGTTGCCATACCACGACCTGGAGCTTCTTCCGAGAAATTCGCAGGGCGGATCAAATAATCGACTTCATCAATAAAATCAAAAATTTCTTTCTGGTCCCATGTGTGGTTGCCCATTGTCACCATATCCACGCCCATAAACAAAAGATCCTGATAAATGGCTTTGGTGATGCCGCGTCCTGCTGCTGCATTTTCACCGTTGGCAATAATGACATCCGGTGAATATTTTCTTTTCAATCTAGGCAAATACGATTCCAATGCATCTCTGCCGATTGATCCTACTATATCTCCAATAAATAAAATTTTCATAAACTCACCTTTTTCCATAAGAAAAAGGCTTCTTTGAATAGACATTCATCGAAGCCTTACCCTTATTATTTTGCGTATTCAACTGCTCTGGTTTCTCTGATAACCGTCACTTTGATATGTCCTGGATAATCCAGCTCTTCTTCAATCCGTTTCCGAATATCGCGAGCCAGACGATGGGCCGTCATATCATCGATTTGTTCAGGACGAACCATGATGCGAATTTCGCGTCCCGCTTGAATGGCGAATGATTTCTCAACACCTTCATACGATTCGGAAATTTCTTCAAGTTTTTCTAAGCGGCGGATGTAATTTTCCAGTGTTTCACTTCTTGCCCCGGGACGAGCTGCAGACAATGCGTCCGCTGCTGCAACAATGACCGAGATGATCGATGTCGCTTCTGTGTCACCGTGGTGAGAAGCAATACTGTTGATGACAACCGGGTGTTCCTTGTACTTGGTTCCGAGTTCCACGCCGATTTCCACGTGGCTTCCTTCCACTTCATGATCAATCGCTTTACCGATATCATGCAGAAGGCCAGCACGTCGGGCCAGTGTCACATCTTCTCCAAGTTCCGCTGCCATCAAGCCTGACAGGAATGCAACTTCCACAGAGTGTTTCAGTACATTTTGTCCATAGCTTGTACGGTAGCGGAGGCGTCCAAGAATTTTGATCAAGTCAGGGTGCAGGTTATGTACACCTACGTCAAATGTGGTTTGTTCACCAATTTCACGAATTTGTTCATCCACTTCACGTCTTGACTTTTCAACCATTTCTTCGATGCGGGCAGGATGGATGCGGCCATCGGATACCAGTTTTTCAAGAGCCAATCGTGCTGTTTCACGGCGAATTGGATCAAACCCTGATAGTATAACCGCTTCTGGCGTATCATCGATAATTAAATCAATGCCTGTCAAAGTTTCAAGCGTTCGGATATTACGTCCTTCACGCCCAATGATACGGCCTTTCATTTCGTCGTTAGGCAGATTGACTACTGATACAGTAGTTTCCGCCACATGATCTGCAGCAAAACGCTGCATCGCCAACGACAAGATGTTTTTCGCTTTTTTGTCCGATTCTTCTTTCGCGCGTGATTCGGATTCTTTCATCATTACGGCAATGTCCGTTGAAAGTTCTTTTTCAACATCCTGCAGGATGATTGATTTCGCTTCTTCGCGTGTCAAAGATGAAATGCGTTCCATTTCGGACTGTTGCTGTCGGACTAACTCCTCAGCTTTGCTCTCCATCTGTTCAATATGCTGTTGTTTTTCTGCGAGCGCTTCGTCTTTACGTTCCAGACCCGCTTCTCTTTTGTTTAATGCATCATCCTTGCGATCTAAATTTTCTTCTCTCTGCAACAACCGATTCTCTTGTCTTTGTAGTTCAGATCGGCGTTCCCGAATTTCAGATTCTGTTTCAGTACGCAATTTATGATTTTCGTCTTTCGCTTCCAATAAGGCTTCTTTTTTCAGCGCTTCAGCTTCTCGTTTCGCATCTTCGACTATTTGCTCCGCAGAGTTTTTAGCGCCTGCAATATTGGAATCGTTTGCTTTTTTCAATGCAAAATAACCAACAACTACACCGACGATGATACCAAGCAAAGCGAAGATGAACTCATTAATACCCATTCGGACACCTCCTCTTGCTATTGAATTTTCTTCAGTTTAAAAAGATGAAAAATAAAAACTTTTTTGCTGCAACTATTTAATAATTAGTAAATTATACAATTTTAATTGTATAGATGGACTTATGTCGTGTCAACCCACGAAAAGCGGAAGCAGCCGTGTAGATTCGACGGGCATAAGCCATTCTGGCGAAGCGGCGTTCTTTGCCGCACAGCCAGAATGGCTTATGACTCTAGAATTTAGCTATTGAAGCTGGACATCACGAAAAGCGGAAGCAATCGTGTACTTCCAGCGGCCAGAAGGCAAACAAGAAAGCTGCCTCCTGTCCATAGTCTCCTGTCAAAATTCTAACTCCCCGTTCTTCGTTAACCACAAAAAAGCCGCAAAGCTTCTGCTTAGCGGCTTCCATGTATGAACGGCTGTTTTTATTCGTCGTCTTCGTCAAGCAAAAGGTTGAAGTCTTCCGGCTCATCCTTATTGCCCGCAATTGTATAGGATGCTGCTGCCATCCCATATGACTCACGGATTTTGTTAGAAATTTCGTTTCGAATTTCAGGATTGCTCAAAAGGAATTGTTTAACGTTTTCGCGGCCTTGACCAATTCTTTCTTCATTGTATGAGTACCAAGAACCGCTCTTTTGGATAATTTCCAGTTCAGAACCGATATCGACGATTTCACCTTCACGTGAAATCCCTTTTCCGTACATAATATCAACTTCTGCAGTACGGAATGGCGGAGCCACTTTGTTTTTTACAATTTTGATTTTCGTTCTGTTACCAATAATCTCAGTACCAGATTTCAATGCTTCTGCACGACGCACTTCCAAACGTACAGATGAATAGAACTTCAACGCACGTCCGCCAGGAGTCGTTTCAGGGTTACCGAACATAACACCAATTTTTTCACGAATTTGGTTAATGAAAATAACGATGGTGTTTGATTTATTGATGATACCTGATAATTTCCGTAGAGCTTGGGACATTAAACGTGCCTGCAATCCCATATGGGAGTCGCCCATCTCTCCTTCGATTTCAGCTTTTGGAACCAATGCCGCTACGGAGTCGACAACAACAATGTCAACAGCTCCACTACGGACAAGTGCTTCACAAATTTCCAATGCTTGCTCGCCTGTGTCTGGTTGAGACAAGAGCAATTCATCAATATTAACGCCTAAGTTTTTTGCATAGACTGGATCCAACGCATGCTCTGCATCGATGAACGCAGCCGTTCCGCCAGTAGCTTGTACTTCTGCAATCGCGTGAAGGGATACTGTTGTTTTACCTGAACTTTCTGGACCGTATACTTCGATTACACGACCACGCGGGTATCCGCCTATTCCTAGTGCTGTATCCAATGCTAATGAACCACTGGAAACGGATGAGATATTGCGGTCGGTTTTTTCTCCCAATTTCATGACAGAACCTTTACCGAATTGCTTTTCTATTTGTTTTAACGCCATGTCTAATGCTGCTTTACGATCGCTCAAAAGAAATCCTCCTCTAATTGAAAACCTATTTTCTATCTGTTTCTAGTATACTAGCTTATTGAGAAATACACAAGAAAAAAGCGAACGTTTATTCGCGTTTGCGTTTTTAAATGTGAATTTTAAATGTCCTATATAGGGCATTCCCCGTTTTTGGGCATAAAAAAACACGCAAAATTAAATTTTGCGTGCATTTTCATCGGTTAAGGTGCGAATGACGTAGTGCAGCGCCAATTTCACAGCTCGTAAACGATTGGTGTTTCGCATACCTGATAATTGAAGACGGTATGATTCGGATCCAGATTCAGTAGCAATGCCAATCCACACCGTACCTGCAGGTTGATCGCCGTGGGCATCCGGACCTGCTGCTCCTGTCAGTGAAACACTGACATCAGTCTTGAACTTGTCCCGAACAGCCTCAGCCATCGCCAGTGCTGTCTGTTCACTGACAACACCGTACTCTGCAAGCAGTTCAGAGGACAATCCCAACTGGTGAACTTTCATTTCTTCATTATAAGTAATAACTCCTCCAGAAAGCACGGCACTTGCTCCTGCTACAGAAGCCAATTCAGACTGGAAAAGACCAGCTGTCAAACTTTCTGCTGCAGAGATTGTTTTGCCTTGTTCCTTCAGCAACTCAACTGATTTGGAAGCCAGTGAATCGTTATCATAGCCATAGAGGTATTGACCCACCACATCCAAAATTTCATCTTTGGTGGCGTTGATTAACTGCCATGCTTCTTCAGTTGTATTGGTTTTCGCAGTAATGCGCAATGTCACTTCACCATCAGCAGCCAGCGGCGCAATCGTCGGATTCGACTGCTTATCTAGGATATGATGCAGGCGGTCTTCGAGTTCCGCTTCACCAATGCCATAAAAACGCAGAACATGCGATAGGATAACGTCTGCTTTATTCAGCATATGGGCCAGCTTCGGCTTTGCTTCGAATTGGAACATTGGCTCCATTTCTTTTGGCGGTCCGGGCAATAGTATGTACACTCGCTCATCTTTTCTATACATCATGCCTGGAGCCATGCCATTGTGATTAACGAGAACATCGCTGTCTCTCAGTACCAATGCCTGCTTTTTATTATTTTCAGTCATGGGACGCCCTGCACGCTCAAAAAAAGCGACAATCGAATCAAGCGCCTCCTGATTCATTTCGAGCGTCGTACCCAGATGCCGGGCAATCGACTCTTTCGTCAGATCATCTTTGGTTGGACCCAGTCCACCTGTGAATAAAATAAGGTCGGCTCGGTTTTCTGCGATTTTTATCGCGTCCTCCAAGCGGTCAGCATTATCTCCAACTACCGTATGATAATAGACATTGATGCCGAGTTCCGCTAAATGATTAGATAGAAAACGGGCATTCGTATTAGTGATTTGCCCTAATAATAATTCTGAACCTACCGCAATAATCTCTGCGTTCATCTGTGCATCCCCTTTTTTATAAACCTATTTTGAAGTCATTAACGCGCGGCGGTTGGCATAGAAGTAATCCCATCCAGACCAGATTGTGAAGATCAAAGCGATATAGAGCATGATTTCTGCGAATGGCAAGCCGACCAGTGCAAAAATAGTGTTATGCAGCAGCAATGTCGATATTGCCAGAATTTGTGCAGTTGTTTTGATTTTACCTAAATTTCCGGCAGCGACAACTTCACCTTCACCCGCAAGCACTAAACGCAGTCCCGTCACTGCAAATTCACGGCTAATAATAATGATAACGATCCATGAAGCTGCAAATCCTAATTCGACTAAAATGATTAAAGCGGCTGAAACCAGAAGTTTATCAGCTAAAGGATCCAAAAACTTCCCAAAAGTCGTGACCAGATTGTATTTGCGGGCATAATAGCCATCCACCCAATCAGTTAATGATGCAAAGATAAAGATAAGTCCCCCGACAAAATGAGTGACAGGCATTTCAGCTCCGAAAAGCGTCATTGTTCCCCAGTCAAAGCCGGCAAGCATGATCACCATGAATACAGGAATCAATAAAATCCTCGAGATGGTAATCTGATTTGGTATGTTCATTATTGTTTCTCCTTTCGAACTTTCAAGAAAAATAGCCATCCAAAGATGGCTATTCGGCGTCTGTAAATTGAATAACGATATTTTGGGGTTGAAGTTGCTGCGTATACTCAATCGACTCATCATTCAAAGTCAGTGTAACATTTGAATAATCTCCAATGCGCAAACGCACAAATTCCACTTCTGATAAATCGATTGTCTCGGTTTCTTTGGCTTGCATAATGCGCGCTCCAGAAGTCAGTTCCTGTTGATTCTGGTCTGTAGCTGCAATCCACGAAGGACCGCTTGCGGCTATTTCCAATTGACGTTCTGCTGGCCCTTGCCACAAATAAGTGGTGGTCTCGCCCTGAGTTTCTTCTACTGACAGAACAGTCTCAGGTTCAGACGACTCTTCTGCTGGCTCTTCTTCAGACTCCTGAAAGGCTTCTTCAGCTTCTTCCGGTTCGGAAGGAACAGAAGGGGAAGGTTCTTCATAAGAAACGCCCCCTCCTTCAGTTACAGGTGCATTTGCTGAGTCGCTATTTGTCGAAGCACTGTAAAAATACCAGACGACTGCAAGAATGAGAACGATAAACAAGGCAACTAACACTTTAGGAATGATTTCAGCATATGCTTCACTCGGAGCTGTCCTGGATACTGAACGGCTTCTGGAAGTAAGAGAACTCGGCATTGGTTTTTGAGCAACAGGTTCGTTAGCCGGCATTTCCGTTTTGTATCGTTCAAGCAATTCTTCCCCATTCAGCCCTACTGCAGCAGCGTACTGCTTAATAAATGCGCGCACATAGAACACGCCGGGCATCATGCTGTGATTGCCATCTTCTATGCCAGCTAAATAACGCTTCTGTATTTTGGTCAAGTCCTGTAAATCTTCCAAACTATACCCTTTGGCGATTCTGGCTTGTTTCAGCCGAGTACCCAGCTCACTCAAAACGATCACCTGCCTACTTATTAGAAATTGAATCCGTCCCCAAACATATCCCCTTGTGATTTTTCATCCATGAACGTGTTTTTTTCGAGCACTTCATAAGTGATTTTTTCTTCCGGATGATGACGCAACTCGATAATATAATCAAAATCATCAATGCTGTATTCAGATTGCTCGACAAATTTATCAGGATGCTCCACTACTTTGATGGTTGGCATGCGCATCATTTCCCTTACTAATTGCATATGCCGTTCATCGCTTGAGCGGCGTGTGACAATGCCGTCAAGGATGAAGATATTATTGGCGTTATGCTCATCCCCCATCAATTGATTACGAACAGTTTGTTTGATCATGGTCGACGACAGGAAAATCCATTTTTTATTGGCGCTGACGCTTGCTGCCACAATGGACTCTGTTTTCCCGACGCGGGGCATTCCTCTAAGGCCCACCAGTTTATGACCTTCCTGTTTGAAGATCTCTGCCATAAAATCCACCAGCAATCCCAATTCATCTCGTACAAAACGGAATGTTTTGCGGTCATCCGCATCCCGCTGAATATACCTGCCGTGCCGGACTGCCAAAATGTCCCGCAGCTTCGGTTCACGGAACTTCGTCACAGCAATCGTCTCAATGGTTGACAGGATCTGTTCAAAGCGCTCCAGCTGAACGTCATGTTCAGCACGCAGCAGCATTCCGCGGCGACCTTGATCCACCCCATTAATGGTTACGATATTAACCCGCAACATACCCAGTAGAGAAGCGATATCGCCAAGCAGACCAGGACGGTTAACTTGAATTTCGTATTCAAAATACCATTCTTTCATTCAATACCCGACCTTTCTCCAAATGGGTTCTCCAAAGGAATCTTTAGTTAATATGATAGCTGATTTGCCCTTATTGGAAAAGGGGCATTTAGTTACAGGAAAAGAAAAGAAAGAGTATTATATCAGCCATCCGCCGTTGATGCGCAGTGTTTGGCCGGTCATGTAATCCGCTCTTCCACCAATCAAAAAATCGACAGCATCTGCTATATCCTGAGGAGTTCCTATCCCTAATGGAATTTCCTCTTCAAGTTCCTGCAGTTCTTCTGCAGAAAGGATCGCATTCATTTTCGTCATAATGAACCCTGGCGTTATAGCATTAACACGGGTTCCAGACGGTGCCATCTCTTTGGCATAGGCTTTGACAAATGCCAATTGGGCACCTTTTACTGCAGAATACATCGTTTCCATAGAGGCACCGGTCTCTCCCCAAATAGAGGAAATAAAAACTACATATGACTTTGTATAGCGATGAAAAAATGGCGAAATCGAACGGATTGCGGAAATTGGATTTTTCACATGCACTTGCCACAATGCTTCCATGTCTTGTTCAGAAGTATCAATCAGCAATTTCATAAGCGATTGGCCACTGGCAACGATAACGCAAGCTGCATCATAAACATTCTCAGCAAGTTGCTGCGCGCTTCCTTCTATCGTAAAATCGGCCTGTACCGGGATAAATTCCTGTGCAGGGTAATGTAATGCTAGTTGCTTTGCCAGCTGTTCTACTGGATTGGTGTTCCAGTGAAGATACAACGACCAGCCGCTCTCTGCTAATTGAAGCGCAATGCTTTCACCTATTTCACCTGACGCACCTAACAGCACAGCAAACCGTTTCACTGTGCATCCTTATTCGTTGGCATGATTGTAAAGATGGAATGTTGGGATTCATTGCTGACTAATGCAAAAGCGTTTTGAAGATCAGCAACCTCGAGTTCTTCAAGTACAGGTACAACATTAAACAAATTCATTTCATTGAATGCGTAATGGGTGAATTGATTGGCGATGTATTCTGGTGAATTTAATGCTCTTAGGAAAAACCCTATTTTCTTACGGCGTACACGATCGAGATCTTCTTGTCCAAACGGCCATTTTTCAACAGCATTTTGTAGTGTGTGTTTGATTTCCTTTATTAGGGTTTCCGGCTTGTGGGTATCAGAGCCGATCAACGCATAACCAAAGCCGTTTTCAAGTGAATAATCAAAAGAATAAGACTCATCGATCCAATCATTTTCATAAGCATGATGATAGAAATCAGAAGTCCGGCCGAACAGCAATTCATAGGCCAATTGAGCAGAAAGCTCATGCTTCAGCATGTCAGGCCCGATCATATCCAGTTTTTCCGGTTTAATGCCATAGAAAACTTTTGGCTTCTGGACGCTCATTTCGAGTACCCGTTCTTTAATCGCCACTTCCTTAGGCTCGTCCGGGTAAATGCGCTTGATCTCTGTCGGTTCTTCAAATGATTTCTGAGCCTGATCTTCCTTCACCAATTCCATCATTTGATCCGGGTCTACATTGCCAACGATGAATAAAACCATATTGGATGGATGATAGAAAGTATTGTAGCACGTATATAAATGCTCCGCAGTGATGTCCTGAATGGATTCTACCGTACCGGCAATATCAATTTTCACCGGATGATTTTTGTAGAGGTTTTCAATGATGCCGAAATACAAACGCCAATCCGGCTGATCGTCGTACATGGTAATTTCCTGGGCTATGATGCCTTTTTCCTTTTCTACTGTCTTTTCCGTAAAATAAGGACTTTGAACGAAATCCAATAATGTTTTGACATTTTTATCGATTTCGCCGGTAGCAGAGAACAAATAGGCTGTCCGTGTAAACGAGGTAAAGGCGTTTGCTGAAGCTCCTTGTTTGCTGAACTCCTGGAAAACGTCCCCTTCTTCTTTTTCAAACATTTTGTGCTCAAGAAAATGAGCGATGCCATCCGGTACTTTAACTGGCTCTGTTTCGCCTAGAGGCACAAAATGATTATCGATTGAACCGTATTTGGTTGTGAAAGTGGCAAAGGTTTTTGAGAATCCTTTTTTCGGCAGAATGTAAACATTCAGGCCATTATCCAGCTTTTCATGAAAAAGCGTTTCTTCCAACTGTTCAAACTCAACTTTATGCATCTTTTTCATCCTCCTTGCCTGATAGAAAATAAGTCATTTCCAAAGACAGTTCCTGAGCTGCAGCTGCAATGTCTTCTTTCGTAACATTTTTCCATTTGTTAATCATGTATTCCGGCTCAAATGATTCAGTCAATTCCATGTATTGATCATAAATATCAATTTGTCCACGAGCTGAATCCAAAGCTTCTTTTAATTGATTGGTTAATAATGCTTTCGTTTGGTCTAGCTCGACATCGGAAATATTGGCTTTTTTGACTTCTTCCAATTGCTCGAGAATTAGACTCACTGCTTTTTCTTCCAACTTGGAATCGATTCCCGCCAAGACGAACATCAATCCAAATTGCGAAGCAAAAGAACTTGATACATAGTATGCCATGCTCTCTTTTTCACGGATATTCACAAATAACTTGGAATGTGCATATCCACCGAAAACACCATTCATCAACTGCATAACTGGAAATTTTTCATCTCGGAAGGTAATAGGCGTGAAGAATGCCATATGCAATTTGCCCTGTTTCATGTCTTCATATTCAAGAACACGTGATTGCTCAGGTTTTACCAACTCCATCGGAGGAGCTGCAATGGTTTTTTCACGGTCTTTAAAATGGAAATACTCACGGATGTAGGAAGCAATCATCTCTGGTTTTACATCGCCTACCGCGTAGATTTCGATTTCATTTTGTGTCAGCATTTCTTTGTATTCAGCAACTAATTGTTCATTCGTGACGTTTTGAACGTCTTCGATCGTTCCGTTCGAAGTAATGGAAGCCGGGTGGTTCGGCAACGCTAATTCCATCATACGCTGCTGTGCATAACGCGTCTTTTCATCAAAAACAGATTCAATGCGCTGAATAATGGCATTTTTTTCACGAGCGAAAATGGAATCTTTAAATAAGCCATTTTCAAAATTGGGTTTGAACAGAACGATATACATTAAGTTCAAGACTTTCTCGAGCACTCCTTTTTCAGAAAGGTATTGATCGTTGACTGTTTCAACATTCAAGGTCACGACATGCTCATTGCCCCGTTTTGAAGAATCTATGTATAGGGATGTGCCGTACAGGTCGTCCAATACCATGCGAAGCGCAGTATGCGAAGGATAAACCTCGTTGCTATGCTGCAGCACGTTCGCCAAAATTGATCGGGCAGATGCTTTTTCTTTCGTTAATTTGTCTTTAAATTTGATCGAAAAATTTATCGTTTTAAACTGTGTCGTCTCATTGACATGCACATTAACGCCTTTGGCAATGTTGATGGTTTCAAACATTTGAAATCCCCTCTCGTCGTTCATGTCCTAACTATACCGAACTTTTTCCGTTAATTGCAAATAAAGAAAAGCGAAAGCGGCCCGTTTAGATTCGACGGGGATAAGAAACATTGACGAAGTGGCGCTCTTTGCCACATAGTCAGTGGGGTTTATGACCCTAGAATCTGGCCGCTGGAGCTGGATCAAAAGAAAAGCGCAGGTGCCCGTTTTAGTCCCTAAAACAAAAGAGCCGTCGCAGTGACGGCTCTTCTAAACAGCTTATCGCTGTCCTTTGATATAGGGTTTTCCGTTTGCCAACGGTGCATTGGCGCGTCCAATAAATCCGGCAAGCGCAAAGATCGTTAAAACATACGGCAATATCAGCAGGAAGACGTTTGGAATCTCCTGAATATAAGGAATAGATGAGCCTACTATACTCAAGGATTGTGCAAATCCGAAGAATAAGGCTGCTCCCATGGCACCAAGCGGATGCCATTTCCCGAAAATCATTGCGGCCAATGCCATGAAGCCCTGGCCATTGATTGTCGCATGGCCAAAATCATTGGTGATGGTTTGCGCATAAATCGCTCCCCCAATTCCTGCTAATGCACCCGAAATCATAACAGCGATATAACGCATTCTTGCTACGTTTACTCCCATTGTATCAGCAGCCATCGGATGTTCACCTACAGAACGAAGGCGTAAGCCGAACGGCGTCTTGTAGATGACAAACCAGGCAACGAACGCTACTGCAATCGCAAAAAACGATGTATTGTAGACAGACGTGAAGAACAATGGACCGATAAACGGAATGTCTGATAGGAATGGTACATTATAGCGTGAAAAGCGCTCTGTAATAAAGTCTGTTTGACCTTTATCAAAAATTCTTTTTACGAGATATAAGGATAATGCTACTGCTAACAAGTTAATCGCAACACCTGATACCACTTGGTCGGCGCGGAATGAAATCGAAGCTACAGCGTGCAACAGCGATAACAGCAATGCAGCAACCATAGCCGCTATCAGCGAGATCCATGGTGTAGCTGCGCCGAACGTATCGGCAAACAGTAAGTTAAACAAGATTCCGACAAAAGCCCCGATGACCATCAGCCCTTCAAGGCCGATGTTGACGACTCCGGATTTTTCCGAGAACACGCCGCCAATCGCCACTAAAATAAGTGGTGCAGCATAAAATATTGCTGAAGGAATGATGAAGTATAGAACATCAAGGAAACTCATATTACTTCGCCTCCTTCTTCTTAGCTGACGCACGGAGCAGCAGCAAGCGAATGATGTAGCCTGAAGCCACAAAGAAGATGATAACTGCGATAACGATTTCGACGATTTCAATCGGAATACCTGCAGCATTCGGCATGTTCAAGGCTCCGTATTTCAAGGAACCGAACAAAGTTGCTCCAAAGATGACACCAAGCGGCGTATTCATGCCAAGCAAGGCTACCGCAATTCCGTCAAATCCGATACCGGTAAAGCCGCCTTTGGAAGAAACATACTCAAAAGTCCCGAGAGCTTCCATGGCTCCACCCAATCCAGCAAACGCTCCTGAAATGACCATTGCCAAAATAATATTTTTATTGACGTTCATGCCTGAATATTGTGAGGCGTTTTTGTTAAAGCCAACCGCCTTCAGCTCAAAACCGAGTGTCGTTTTCTCAAGGATAAACCACATGACTCCGACCATAATTAGAGCAAGAATGATTCCTAAGTGCAGCCTTGAGAATTCCGTCAAGTTTTCAAGAAAGTCGGAACGCAGAGAGGCACTGGCAAAGATGCTTTCTGTGCGATCTCCTCCTCCAGAAACAGTTCGAATCAAAGCGTTTGTTACGTGCAATGCGATGTAGTTCATCATGATGGTTACAATTACTTCATGAACATGGAATTTCGCTTTCAAGAGGCCTGGTACAAAGCCCCATAATGCGCCAGCTGCCGCTGCCGCTATGATTGCCAGCGGCAAGTGGATGATTTTCGGCAACTCTACAGCAACCCCTACATAAGCTGCAGCAAACCAACCGACAATCAATTGACCTTCTACTCCAATATTGAAAAGCCCTGAGCGGAACGCAAAAGCGACCGCTAGACCCGCTAGTAGATAAGGGGTTATTTGGCGAATCGTTTCACCAATTGTATACATATCCCCAAAAATTCCGTTCCAAAGAGCAGCATAGCCTTCAAGTGGGTTATAGCCACTGACCAGCATGATCACCGCACCAACCAGCAGTCCTAAAATTACGGAAATGATGGGGACCAGGAGATTGGTCGTTCTATTCGACATGCTGATCCTCACCTTTCTTCGTCAAATCCTGTGATTTTTTATGTTCAGTATGACCCGCCATCAACAAGCCCAATTCCTGCTCGCTGGTGTTTTCCGGTGTTACAATGTCTACAATTTCACCATCGTGGATTACCGCAATGCGGTCTGAGACATTCATGACTTCGTCCAGTTCAAAGGAAATCAGCAGTACGGCTTTGCCATTGTCGCGTTGTTCGATCAGGCGGCTATGGATGAACTCAATAGCGCCGACATCCAATCCGCGAGTCGGCAGCGCTGCAATCAAAAGATCCGGATTGCGGTCTACTTCGCGGCCAATGATGGCTTTTTGCTGATTGCCTCCTGATAGGGAACGTGCCAGTTCTGTAGGCCCTTGTGTCCGCACATCAAAGTCCTTGATAATCTGCAACGCTTTTTCATTGATTTTATTGTAATCGATAATGCCTGATTTTGAGATTGGTTTTGTATAATAGGTCTGCAGCGAAATATTATGGCCGATGGGAAAATCCAATACTAAACCATGCTTGTGACGATCCTGTGGGATATGCCCAACTCCGGACTCTGTCACTTTACGCGGTTTCATATTGGTGACATCTTTCCCGTTGATATAGATAGTTCCGCTTTTCACTTTGCGAAGCCCCGTGATTGCTTCAATCAGTTCGGATTGTCCGTTGCCATCGATTCCCGCAATTCCGACAATTTCACCTTTGCGGACATTCAAATTCAAGCTTTTCACTTTTTCTACGCCCCGGTAATCCTGAACCACTAAATCTTTTATATCTAAAATTTCTTCACCTGGGAAAGCCTTGCCTTTTACAGTTGTGAATTCCACTTGCCTCCCCACCATCAATGAGGCAAGATCATTCGGGTTCGTTTCAGCTGTAATAACTGTTCCTATTCCCTGTCCTTTGCGAATGACTGTTACCCGGTCGGATACATCCATAATTTCTTTTAACTTATGGGTGATCAAAATAATAGATTTTCCTTCAGCAATCAACCGCTTCATGATTTGAATCAATTCTGTAATTTCCTGAGGCGTCAAGGAAGCTGTCGGCTCATCAAAAATCAAAATCTCAGCTCCGCGGTACAAGGTCTTCAATATTTCTACGCGCTGTTGCATTCCAACTGAAATGTCCTCAATGATAGCATAAGGATCAACATTCAAGCCGTATTGCTCGGATAAAGCCTGAACTTTTTTAGCTGCATCTTTTTTATTGGTAATACCGTATTTAGTTGGCTCACTTCCCAAAATGATGTTCTCGGTAACAGAAAAGTTTTCAACCAGCATAAAATGCTGATGGACCATTCCGATTCCAAGATCATTGGCGACATTAGGATTAGCAATATCAACTTTTTTTCCACGAACTCGGATTTCTCCGCCTTCCGGTTGGTACAAACCGAAAAGAACATTCATCAAAGTTGATTTCCCTGCTCCATTTTCCCCTAATAATGCATGAATTTCTCCCTTTTGCAGTTGCAGCGTAATATTGTCATTGGCGACAAATGTACCGAACTCTTTACGGATATTCAGCATTTCGATTACATACTCCACTGTTGTCACTCCCCCAAAAACTGCTAGCTTTTTTGTTGATATATTAATTAATACAGGAAAGGCTTCCGTTTCCAAAAGCCTTTCATCTATTAATTTCCAGCTTATAGGCAAAAAAAATCATAAAGACCGGTTAGACCGGTCTTTATGATGACCGTGCTGCTAATTAACTTTTACTCTACTGTTTCTGGAACAGTAATTTCGCCATCAACAACTTGTTGCTTGTATTCTTCGATTTGTGCCATTTTGTCTTCAGGAATTGCTCCACGTGAATCTGCAAGAGCTACACCCTCATCAGATAAACCATAAGTGATGGTTTCGCCGCCTGGGAAGTCGCCTGCCATTGCTTGTTCAGAAATATTTTTTACAGCCGTATCAACACGCTTCAATACAGAAGTCAAAGTAACGTTGGCATCGCCAGTCTGGCCTTCATCGTATTGGTCAGCATCTACGCCGATAACCCAGATGTTTGCTTCTGGATCTGCTTCTTTACGTTCTTTTGCTTCAGTGAATACTCCGTTGCCTGTACCGCCTGCAGCGTGGAAAATGATATCCGCTCCAGCAGAGTACATGCGGTTCGCAGTTGTTTTACCTAATTCCGCTTTATCAAAAGCCCCTGTGTATTGAACATCGACTTCAATCGAATCGTCTACAGTCGCAACCCCTTCAAGGAATCCAGCTTCAAAACGCTCAATTACCGGAATTTCCATTCCGCCTACAAATCCAATTTTATTAGTTTCTGTCATAAGAGCCGCTGCTACACCCGCAAGGAATGCACCTTCTTGCTCTTTGAACAGAACGCTGGCAACGTTTGGTGCGTCAACTACCGCATCAATAATCGCAATTTGAGCTTCAGGCTGCTGTTCAGCGATTTCCGCTACGGCACCTTCCATTAAGAAGCCGATACCGAATACCACATCAAAATCACGTCGGATCAAGTTGTTTAAGTTCGTGTTGTAATCCGCATCTGAAGCAGATTGAAGGTAATCAAAGCCGCCATCGCCCTTTTCAAGGCCATTTTCTTCACCAAATTGCTGGATTCCTTCCCAAGCAGATTGGTTGAAGGATTTATCATCCACACCGCCGACATCTGTAACCATGGCAACTGAGAAATCAGAAGTTTCTTCTGTACCTTCTCCTCCGCCAGTTTCGCCGGTTGAAGTATCTTCTTCGCTTCCGCAAGCAGCAAGCATAGTACCAGCAGCAAGCATCAATGATAAACCTAGACCAAATTTACGTTTTGTCAATGTAATAACCCCCAAGGTTTTTTGATATTAGCAGGAATTTGATGTTTTACACGCGTTTGCGAACCACATGAAAGCTGAATTTATCAGCTCTAAAATAATTCTTTGAATAAAGCACCAATCGATCGTCTTCATCGTAATGGAGCTGTTTTAATACCAGTAATGCTGTTTCCGGTTCACATTCCAGGATTGGAGAAGCGTCTTCATGGTAACCGGTCGGATCGATAAATGTCACCGCATAGGAAATATGAATGTCCCCTGATTCTTCAATCGCTGTAAAAATAGAACTTTCGGTGCGTCCCAAAAAATCTGCAGGCAAATAATCCGAAGGTACCTTGTCGATGCAATAAACGACAGGCTCTCCGTTTGCCGTACGAACGCGTTCAATAGTTATGACAGTATCATCGCCAGTGCAATGAAAGCGTTTTATATCCTCCTCAGATGAAAGGTTCTCTGATGTGCTCAAATAGATGGCACCAGGTTCCATTCCTGCTTGACGGATCATGTCGGAAACACTCGTCAATTGCTCAATACCCGATGAAAACAATGGTTTTGAATTGACGAATGTTCCAACTCCGTGGCGTCTGACGATAATATTATCCTCTTCCAGCAGCCGAAGCGCTTCTCGCAAAGTCGCACGGCTGACTCCCAGTGTCTTTGATAACTCGAATTCGGACGGCAACTTCTCTTTTTCTTTGTAGACGCCCGCAGCAATATCCTGTTTCATTCGATCAATCACTTGAAGATACAAAGCACGATGATCCGATTTTATTGTCATACGATTCACCACCCATGACAGAGATCAGACATCTGATGTAAAACATTCCTACTAATCAAAATTACTATACCACTTATTAGAAATGAAATAAATAGCAATTTGTCGAATTTAGCGAATTTTCGCTTCTTCATTTTCTAAGATACTAATCATTTTGTCACAAAAAAACCCCAATTGCTCAATAATCTTCCTGCTTTGGAACTAAGACAGTCCGGGGTTTACTGCCTTCATAAGGTCCAACTACCCCGCGCTGCTCCATTTGGTCTATGATGCGGGCAGCCCGGGAATAGCCGACTCGGAAGCGGCGCTGCAACATGGAGACTGATGCTGTCTGCATTTCTGTAACCAATTGAACAGCTTCATCATAGATTTCATCTGTTTCTTCATCAATTTTTGTATCATCGACTTCGCTAGGAATCATGTCTTCCTGGTACTGCGCTTTCTGCTGTTCAATGACAAAATCGACAATTTTTTCGACTTCGGAATCCGACAGAAACGCCCCTTGCACTCGCACCGGTTTTGATTGGCCGGCTCCGAGGAACAGCATATCTCCGCGGCCCAGCAATTTTTCTGCTCCGCCCATATCAAGAATAGTCCGTGAATCTATCGAAGATGAGACAGCAAAGGCTATACGTGACGGAATGTTTGCTTTGATAACGCCCGTGATGACGTTGACACTTGGCCGTTGTGTGGCAATGATCAAATGAATGCCCGCGGCACGCGCCATCTGAGCCAGTCGGGTGATGGCATCTTCCACTTCGTTTGAAGCGACCATCATTAAGTCTGCCAATTCATCCACAATTACCACGATAAACGGCAATTTAGGATGTTTGTCTTCATTTTCTTCATTGAAGACACGAACGTATTCGTTATAGCCTTCAATGTTGCGTGTTCCGGTATGCGAAAAGAGTTCATATCTTCTTTCCATTTCTGAAACAATCTTCTTTAAAGCCTGTGCCGCTTTACGCGGATCTGTAACAACCGGTGCCAATAGATGCGGAATGCCATTGTACACATTCAGTTCCACCATCTTCGGATCAATCATCATCATTTTCACTTCATGCGGCTTAGCACGCATAATGATACTGGTAATGATGCCATTGATACAGACCGATTTTCCGCTCCCTGTCGAACCAGCGACAAGTAAATGAGGCATTTTGTTTAATTGTGTCATGACGGCCTGGCCAGTTACGTCTCTTCCTAAAGCAAACAGCAGTTTAGCATCCGGACGATTGTTTTCTTCCGACTCCAGCACTTCGCGCAAGCTGACAATCGATACTTCTGAATTCGGCACTTCGATGCCGATGGCGGATTTCCCCGGGATTGGCGCTTCGATTCGAATATCCCGTGCTGCCAATGCCAATGCCAAATCATCGTGAAGGCTGACAATCTTGCTTACTTTAACACCCGTATCCGGCAATACTTCGTATTTGGTTACAGCTGGCCCCAAATGGACTTGAGTTACTTTTGCTCTTACGCCAAAGCTTTGGAACGTTTTTTCAAGCTTTTTCGCGTTTTTCTGAATGCCTGAATATTCACCGCTTTGGTCGTGATGCGGCGGAAGGGTCAATAGGCTGAGTGGCGGCAATTGGTATTCCTCATTTTCCAGTTCTTCAGCAGTCGACATCAACTGAATTTCCCCAGTCTCCGGTTCTGCTGCCGATTCTGCGGCAGGAGCCGGAGATGCTTCTACCTGTTTTGGTTTGACGTTTTCGGTAAATGCCGAAATGATTGGTTCTTCCTGCTTTGGACGGTACAGAATGTCCTCTTCCTCATCTTCCTCTTCATAGGCTAGCGATTCATTGATTTCCAGCACTTGCTCAGGTTCAGATTTTTTGCGGGGAGCCCTCAACTTTTTCGGTTTCTCCTGTTTAAAACGGTTTACCAACGCATCGATTGCGGGACGTGCACTTGGAATTTTTTCAGCAATGAAAGGCGCTGCGGCTTTCCCGGTCAAAATGATGGCGCCGATGGACAGCAAGATGATCGCGACTATCCAAGTGCCGGCTGTATCGAACAGCACATGCAGCAATGAATACAATAGGGCGCCGACGATTCCACCTCCAGTTGCTAAATAGCTGTTCCATATAGTGCCCGTCATCTGGGTGGTGCGAATAGTTTCTGATATAACATTGGATGAAGTAATCGGCAATATCGTGCCTGCCGCCCAAATCAAATGACAAATCAGCAATGCACCAATCAATAAGAATGCAGAGCCAACTGCCACTTTCACCTTTGGTTTCGGCCATTTCCGTTTAACCATTACATAGACCGCTACATAGACTAGTGACAGCGGCACCAGAAACGCCATATAGCCTGCCAAGAATTCAGCCATATTATAGAACATCTTACCGATTACACCTAATTGAAACACCATCAAAATGGAAATCCCTAATAACACCAAGCCAATCACTTCATAAGCGAGCATCGGCATCGGTTGTCTTTTTTTGTTTTTCGGTTTTGTTTTTGTGTTTGCTTTAGCTCTCGCTTTGGGTTTTGCTTTCGTTGTTGCACGAGCCCTGGTCATAGCTATCCCTCATTTCCTCCATAATCGAAAAAGGATTCCCTCCGATTGTATCGGTATGGAAATCCTTTTGCTTTTTTCTTAGTATTCCATAATAATCGGGATAATCATTGGACGGCGCTTTGTCTGCTGGAACAGATAGGAATTCAATGTATCACGAATTTCCTGTTTGATGTTGTTCCATTCGAACGCGTCTTTAGCGACATACTTTTCAACGACCTTGCGAACAAGCTTAGTGGATTCATCCATCAGCTCTTCTGATTCACGGACATAGACAAAGCCGCGCGAAATCATTTCAGGACCGGAAGCAATTTTCTTTTCTTTGCGGTTCAATGTGACCACCACAATAAAAATCCCATCTTGTGACAGCAATTTACGGTCACGCAAGACGATATTTCCTACGTCGCCGATTCCGATTCCGTCAATCAGCACATTGCCTGCTGTAACGCGTCCACTCATGCGTACTTTGCCGCCTTTGTACTCGACGATATCACCTTTATCAGCTATAAAAATTTCGGATTTGTGCAAACCGACTTGTTGAGCCAACTTAGAGTGCGCAATCAGCATTTTGTATTCACCTTGGATAGGGATGAAATACTTCGGTTTCATCATATTCAGCATCATTTTTAAATCTTCCTGGCTGCCGTGACCTGATACGTGGACTTTCTTGCTGGCAGTCAAAACGTTTGCTCCGGCTTTTGCCAGTTTGTTCATCGTTTGGAACATAGGAACTTCCATACCGGGTGATGGTGTGAATGTAATCAATACGGTGTCGGTTTCTTTAATTTTAACATCTTTATGCTGCTTGCGGACCATTTTATCCAATGCTTCAAGCGGCTCTCCCTGGTTGCCCGTAACGATGATGACCACTTCGTCATCGCGGTAGTTTTCCAGGTCTTTCAAGGAAATGACTGTATCTTCGTCAACCGTCAAATAGCCAAGGCGCAAACCGACTTCATAGCTGCTCTCCAGGCTTCTGCCAGCTACTGCGACTTTTTTGCCTGTCGCTGCTGCGATGTCGAATACCTGTTGGATGCGGATAAAGTTAGATGAATACAATGATACAAGTACACGACCTTCTGCTGCCAAGAACGCAGACAAGATATGATCAGCAACAACGATTTCTGACGTAGTATAGCCAGGACGTTCAGCTTCAGTTGAATCAGACAACAGCATCAGTACGCCATCTTCACCCAATTTCGCCATTTTCGCGATGTCCGGCTTGTAGCTTCCTTTAGCTGATTGATCAAATTTAAATTCGCCTGTATGCACAATGGCGCCTTCTGATGTGTGGAAGACGATTCCAAGTGCGTCAGGAATACTATGTGTCGTATGGAAGAACGTCACATGTGTTTTATCAAAATTCATACGGCTCTTATTGGTCACTTCAAAGAATTTCACATGTTTTAAAGAACCTTGCTCTTTAATATGTTCTTTGGCTAATGCAATTGTTAATTTCGATCCATATACAGGAGCCTGGATCTTTTTCAATAAATAAGCGATTGAACCAATTGCATCTTCGTGGCCGTGCGTCAAGAAGACTCCTTTGACACGGTCCTTGTTTTCTTCCAGGAAAGTCATATCTGGAATGACGATATCGACGCCCAGCATCTCATCTTCCGGGAACATCAATCCACTGTCTACTACAAACAGGTCTTCGTCAATTTCTACTACGTACATAGCTTTGCCGATCTCGCCGACGCCGCCTAAAGGGATAACTCGTATTACTTCATTTTTAATTTTACTCAATTTATTTCCTCCTAAAATTCACCCGTACACATCCATAGACTTCATTATACGGGAATCACCGGAAACAGTCCAAAGAAAAAAATAAACCCGCGCAATGGCCGGTTTATTTTAAGGGTTTTGCTCTATTTAAATGATGCTTTCTTCAATTAGAGCTTCTGCTATCTGCACTGAGTTCAATGCTGCGCCTTTGACCAGATTATCTGAAACTACCCATAAGTGAAAACCATTTGGGTTATCCAGGTCCTGACGAATACGGCCAACAAAAACTTCATCCAGGCCAGCTGCCATCAATGGCATTGGGTAAACTTGATTTGATGGGTCGTCCATTAATTCGACGCCTGGCGCATCCACCATTGCTTGTTTGATCTGCTCAACAGTCGCTGTCTCTTCCAGTTCCACATAAACGGATTCTGAATGTCCTGTGACTACTGGCAAGCGCACGCAGGTGGCTGCTACAGCAAGAGAATCGTCGTGCATGATTTTCTTGGTTTCATTGATCATCTTCATTTCTTCAAATGTATAGCCATTATCGGTGAATTGATCAATTTGTGGAATGGCATTGAACGCAATCGGGTAATGCCGTGCAGCCGACTTGACCGGCAGCATGTTTGCTTCTGCATTTTTTGCATTGTCAAAATCACCAGATTGAGTCTTCAATTCATTAATCGCGTCAATACCAGCTCCTGATACGGCCTGATAAGTAGAAACGACAATTTTTGTCATGCCGAACTGCTCTTTTAGCGGCTGCAAAGCGCAGACCATTTGAATTGTGGAACAGTTCGGATTGGCGATAATTCCTTTGTGAAGTCCAAGATCGCTTTTATTTACTTCAGGAACAACCAGCGGCACTTCTTTGTCCATTCTAAACGCACTGGTGTTATCTATAACGACCGCACCACGTTTGACAGCTTCAGGTGCAAACTTTTCTGAAACACTTCCACCTGCACTGAACAGCGCAATGTCGATGCCTTCAAATGATTCTGGTTTCGCTTCCTGAACCGTGAATGTTTTGCCGTTAAAATCGATTTCTTTTCCTGCAGATCGGCTGGAAGATAAAAAGACAATGTCTTTTACCGGAAAATTCCGTTTTTCCAATTGCTCTTTCATTTGTTGGCCGACTGCACCGGTTGCTCCCATTATCGCTACATTATATGTTTTCACAACATTCGCTCCTTCAATGATGATTTGAGTTATTGTAACATAATTTAGCCTGCTAGAGGAATGAAAACTAAAAAAAGCTCCCTTATACCAAGGAAGCTTCTTTCGGACGAATAATCGAAACAGCTGGTGAATCCACGAGTATTTCCAATAGATTCAATACTTTTTCGAGTGATACTTGTTCAATTTGCTGAAGCACTTCATCGTAGGACTGATGCGTACCCAGCAATAATTCATGTCTGCCGTTGCGGCTCATCCGTGCACTGGTGCTCTCAAGCCCAAGCATTAGATTCCCTTTCAACTGTTCTTTGGAATCCATGACTTCTTGCTCTGTAATGCCGCCATTTTTCAATTCCTTCAGTAAAGTCATAATCACCTGCTGCATTTCAGTCATCTGCTCATCCGACGTTCCTCCGTAAATAGCCAAAGTTCCGTGATCGGAATAAGCCGAATGATAGGAGAAGATCGAGTAAGCCAATCCTCGCTGTTCCCTGATTTCCTGGAACAGCCTTGAAGACATTGAGCCTCCGATGATATTGTTTAAAACCGTAATGTTGTAAATATCCGGATTATTTAGAGACAAACCAGGGAATCCCAGGCATAAGTGTCCTTGCTCCGTTTCTTTATTCTTTAACGAATAACCAGCTGTAAAAACGGGCAGTTCGTACTGCTTAGGAATTTCTGGCTTCTCGAAATCACCGAATAAAGCTTCAATTTTCTCTATTAATGCGGGTGTAATATTGCCAGCCACTGAAACAACTGTATTAGACGGCGTGTAATGCCGGTCCATGTAATCGCGGATCTTCTCTGGTGTAAAACTTGCAAGTGTTTCAGTAGTTCCCAGTATCGGTGCACCAATTGAGTTTTGCGGGTACATTACGCGCCATAATTGTTCATGCACATCGTCGTCAGGCATATCTTCCGTCATGCTGATTTCTTCAAGGATGACTTGGCGTTCCTTGTCGAACTCCACGGGATCCATCTGCGAATTAAATAGCATGTCAGCCAATACAGATACTGCGTGCTCTGCATGATGATCCAATACCTTCGCATAGTAGCAAGTATATTCTTTTGAAGTATAAGCATTGATGTCGCCGCCGATGCGATCGAATTCCCGAGCGATTTCCTTGGCTGTCCGAGAATCCGTTCCTTTAAACAGCATATGTTCAATAAAATGGGTAATTCCATTTTCTTCAGGCGCTTCATCGCGGGATCCGTTGTTGACAAAGACACCTACGGCCACGGAGTGAAAATGGGGGATATGTTCAGAAACAATGCGCAATCCATTTTTGCATGTCTGTGTAGTCACCATGTGCATGTTCCTCCTCATAGTAAAAAATTGCCGACAAGGTCGGCAATTTTTACGGTTAATTATTCTTGGTTTTGTTTTTCAGCTGCTTCTTTTTGTTCTTTCAAAACAACCTTACGTGATAAGTTTACACGGCCTTGTCGGTCAATTTCAATTACTTTGACTTGAACAACCTGGTCCATCTTCAGCACATCTTCCACTTCTTTCGTCCGCTCTTCCTGGATTTCAGAAATATGAAGAAGTCCATCTTTGCCTGGGAACAATTCAACGAATGCGCCAAATTTCTCAATGCGTTTCACTTTGCCTTCGTAATACTCGCCGACTTTCGCTTCACGCACGATGTTTTCGATCATCGCTTTCGCTTTCGCGTTCATTTCCTCGTCAACCGATGAAATAAAGATGGTGCCGTCTTGCTCTGTATCGATCTTCACGCCTGTTTCATCGATGATTTTGTTGATCACTTTACCGCCAGGTCCGATAACGTCACGGATCTTGTCAGGGTTGATCTTCACCATAATGATTTTCGGTGCAAATTTAGAAAGAGTTGTTCTTGGTTCAGCAATTGTCGCCAACATCGATTCAAGGATGTGGATACGGCCGATTTGCGCCTGCGCCAATGCTTCTTCCAAGATTTCACGAGAAAGTCCGTCAATTTTAATGTCCATTTGAAGAGCGGTGATGCCTTTGGCAGTACCCGCCACTTTAAAGTCCATATCGCCAAGATAATCTTCCATACCTTGGATGTCAGAGAGCACGGTATAGTTATCGCCTTTTTTAACCAGACCCATTGCGATGCCCGCAACTGGAGCTGATAATGGAACACCGGCATCCATCATCGCAAGCGTTGAAGCACAGATACTTGCCTGCGAAGTCGAACCGTTGGACTCCAATACTTCCGCAACAAGGCGGATGGTGTAAGGGAAATCTTTTTCGTTTGGAATAACCGCTTCAAGTGCACGTTCTCCGAGTGCTCCGTGGCCGATTTCACGGCGTCCAGGTCCACGAAGGAATCCGGTTTCACCAACTGAGAATAACGGGAAATTGTAATGGTGCATAAAGCGTTTCGTATCTTCGATGCCAAGGCCGTCGATGATTTGAACATCCCCTAATGCGCCTAGCGTACAGATACTCATTGCCTGCGTTTGCCCACGAGTGAACAGACCAGAACCGTGTGTACGGTTCAAGATGCCGACTTCAGAAGACAATGCACGGATTTCAGAAGGACCACGGCCATCGGGACGGATTTTTTCGTCTGTAATCAGGCGGCGCACTTCATCTTTAACCATTTTATCAAGAATCTGGCCAGCTTGTTTTTTTACTGCATCATCCGATTCCTCGTATGCCGCCATCGCGCGTGCTTTGACTTCATCAATCGCTTCGTTGCGCGCTTGTTTTTCATTGATTTGGACAGCAGCATTCAAGTCAGCTTCTACAGCTTCTTTAAGTGAGCTTGTCAATTCAGCATCCAATTCATAAAGCTGGATTTCGGTTTTTTCTTTGCCGACTTCTGCAGCAATCTGCTCCTGGAAAGCGATCAACTTTTTGATTTCTTCATGGCCGAACATGATTGCTTCCAAAATGACTTCTTCAGAAACTTCTTTCGCTCCTGCTTCAACCATATTGATCGCATCTTTTGTACCTGCAACCGTCAAGTTGATTGAACTTTGCTCCAACTGGTCATTTGTTGGGTTGATGATGTATTGTCCGTCAATCAATCCTACGATGACACCGGCAATCGGTCCACCGAACGGAATATCGGAAATCATCAAGGCTAGTGAAGAACCGAACATAGCAGCCATTTCAGATGGACAATCCTGATCTACAGACATGACCATTGAAATAACTTGAACTTCGTTACGGAAACCATCCGGGAATAAAGGACGGATCGGACGATCAATCAAACGGCTTGTCAAAGTCGCTTTTTCAGAAGGGCGTCCTTCGCGTTTGATGAATCCGCCTGGAATTTTACCGACAGCGTAAAGACGCTCTTCGTAGTTGACAGTCAATGGGAAAAAGTCCAACGGTTTCGGAGTCTTTGAAGCGGTTGCAGTAGAAAGAACTGCTGTATCACCATAACGGATTAATGCTGCTCCGTTTGCTTGTTTTGCCAATTGGCCGACCTCAACTTGCAATTCACGGCCTGCCCAATCAAGTGTGTAGACTTTTTTTGTTTGCTCCATAATATCGAGCTCCTCTCTATTACCTTGTTTCTCTATCTATATGTATCCATAAGTAGTGTATCAAAAAAGCATCCAGGATGCGATGCGATAAATTAAAGTTTTATCCATAAAGAAAAAGCGGGACGAATCCCGCTTTTACTGTTTGCTATTATCGGCGTAGGCCAAGTCTTGCGATTAATTCGCGGTAACGAGCTACGTCGTTTTCACGAAGGTATTTCAACAAGTTACGACGGCGTCCAACCATTTTGAATAGACCACGACGTGAGTGATGATCTTTTTTGTGAGTACGTAAGTGCTCATTCAAGTTGTTGATGTCTTCTGTAAGAATGGCGATTTGAATTTCTGCAGACCCAGTATCTGTGTCATGCACTTTGTATTCATTGATCAATTCATTTTTACGTTCTTGTGTAATTGCCATACTGTTTCCACCTCCTAATTTCTGATATCCCCAATTACTGAGCAAACGTTGGTGATTCGATTTGCCAAGCAACGGTTTGTACATTCAGTACTCATAAATAATAGCATAAGGCTTTTTCAAAATCAACTGCACTGCCTAATTAATGCCGGCGAAAAACTGCTCAGCCGTCTCTTTGTCACGCTGAATCTGTGCTTTCAACTCATCAATTCCTGAAAATTTCTGTTCATCACGAATTCGTTCATGCCATTCGACTTCCACAATTTCTCCGTAAATGGATTTATCAAAGTCCAGAATATGGACTTCGATGACCTGCTTTTTCACATCCGGATTATTAAAAGTCGGCTTGTAGCCAATATTGCAGACACCGTTGTAGAACTGCCCCTGCACTTGGATCTTCACTGCATAGACGCCGCGGCTAGGTACAACCGCACCTAGCTCGGGTTCTACATTGGCTGTCGGAAAGCCGATGGTGCGGCCTCGTTTATCTCCATTGACTACAGTGCCCAATACACGGAACGGCCTGCCCAATAAATGGCACACTTCTTCAACTCCGCCTTGCTTCAGTAATTCACGGATACGGGTTGAACTGATTTTTTCATCGCCATCTTCCAGCTTATCCACGACGGTGACGCCATACTGGCCTTCACCGATTTGCTTCATCAAAGCCATATCTCCTTTACCTTTGCTGCCGAAGGAAAAATCAAATCCTGCAGTGACATGGACAACACCAAGGTCTTTAATGAAGTATTCGATAAACTGTTCAGGTGTTAGTTTGGCGAACTCAGACGTAAAACGAACGATAAAGCAATAATCGACACCCATCTCGTCCAGAATTTCCATTTTTTGCTGCATCGGCGTAATGTAAAAGACTTCTTCCTTTCGTCCTCCCAACACCAATGAAGGATGGGGATCGAAAGTCATGACCGCAGACTTGATACCTTTGTTCTGGGCTTGAGCAATTGCTTCCCCTATGACACGCTGATGCCCTTTATGTACCCCGTCAAAAAACCCGAGCGCCAGTGATAGTGGCCCAGTTTCGAAATCAGGTTTTAAATGAACCGGATAGCTTAAATGAATAATTTTCATACTACACCTCGTCCGCTGTCGGAAAACCGAACATTTTTTCAGGTTTCATCTTGTCCGCTTTTTCAGGGTGGTTTTTATAAAGTGCAACAGGAACTCCCTGATACGTCAGGACCACAAATCCCATCTGATCCAGTATGGCATGACGCGCCAAAACTTGGCCATTTTTCACAGCAAAAATCTGTTTCGATTCAATTTCCATGAAAGGAAACGCACTTAAGCCGTAGCTGAGCGGTTTCAAAATGTTACCGATAACTCCATTTTGAGCAAGTTCGGCCACTTCGGCAAGTGTTACGCAATCCTTTTTGCTGAATTTACCGGATTCTGTCCTTGTCAGCCTCGACATATGTGCAGGATATCCCAAGGCTTGACCGATTTGCACTGCCAGCGTCCGAATATAAGTTCCTTTGCCGCAGCGGATACGGATATTGAATTTAATATTCTGCCCTGTCCATTGCTGATCGTCGTCCAGCAACTCGATTGAGTCGATTCGCACAATACGTTCGGGCCGCTCAACAGCAATTCCCTGTCGTGCATATTCATAAAGCTTTTTCCCATTCACTTTGACTGCGGAATACATTGGTGGAATCTGTTTGATATTTCCTGTCAACTGAAGCAGCACCGCAGCAACTTGATTACGTGTAATACTCTTATCAGAAGCATCCGTGTCGACTGTCTCACCTGTCGCATCTTCTGTTTCTGTTGAGTAGCCGATGGTCACTTCGGCTTCATAGGTCTTACCTTGATCCGTAATATACTCAGCCACTTTGGTAGTATTCCCGATACAGATCGGCAATACGCCATCCACTTCGGGATCTAATGTCCCGGTATGTCCGACTTTTTTCGTCTGAAGAATCTTTCTCAGTTTAAAGACACAGTCGTGAGAGGTCATTCCTTTTTCTTTCCATAATGGTAAAATTCCGTTCAGCGCCATAATCCATAGCTCCTTTGCTTGATGCAAAAAAAAGCCCGCTATCTGAGATAGACAGCAGGCTTTATTTTTAATCTTCTTTTGGTTCTTGAATATCACGCAATAAGGTATCGATGCGATTGCCGTATGCAACCGATGAATCGATTTCAAAAGACAATTCAGGAGTTTTACGGAGACGGATCCGCTGTCCGATTTCGGAACGGATGAATCCTTTTGACTTCGTTAACCCAAGCAATGTCTGTTCTTTTGCGTGGTCTTCGCCTAAAACGCTGATATATACAGTTGCCTGCTGGAGATCCCCTGTAACTTCAACATCTGTTACAGTGACAAATCCGATACGTGGATCTTTCAGTTTTCTGCTGATGATATCACTGAGCTCTTTTTTCATCTGCTCAGCTACACGATTCGCGCGCATTGTCATTGCTAATCCACCTCGTTCTTACAAATATTCTTTTTCAATCTCCAAGCATTCCCATGCAGGATTGCTTTCCAAATAGTAGAGAACTTGTGCCATTTCTTTATCTGCCATTTCTTTCGATGAAGAAACGATTACAAAGGCAAGGCGAGTTCGCTGCCAAACATTTTGGTGTTCAATCTCTGCTGCGGAAACGTTGAATTTTTGTCTGCTGCGGGTCAGCATGCTTTTCACGACTGCCCGCTTATCTTTTAACGAATGGGCCGTTGGAATGAAAAATTCGCATTCCATGTAGAGGATCATTTACGTTCGATTTCTTCCATAACGTACGCTTCAATGATGTCCATTTCTTTCATGTCGTTGAAGTTTTTAACGGTAATCCCGCATTCGTAGCCTTTTGCTACTTCTTTTGCATCGTCTTTAAAGCGTTTCAATGTATCAATTTCGCCTTCGAACACAACAATGCCTTCACGGATTACACGGACGCCGCTATCTCTAGTAATTTTACCTTCAGTTACATAACTTCCGGCAATTGTTCCGACTTTAGAAACTTTAAACGTACTGCGGACTTCAGCTTGGCCAATGATTTTCTCTTCGAATTCAGGGTCAAGCAAGCCTTTCATAGCAAATTCAATTTCTTCAATCACTTTGTAGATGATGCGGTGCAAGCGAATATCAACGCCTTCAGCTTCAGCAGCACGTTTCGCATTAGCATCCGGACGAACGTTAAAACCGATAACGATGGCATTTGATGCAGCAGCCAATGAAATATCAGATTCCGTGATGGCGCCAGCGCCAGTGTGGATGATTTTCACATTGACACCTTCTACGTCAATTTTAAGAAGAGATGCTGCCATGGCTTCAACGGCTCCTTGAACGTCAGCTTTGACGATCAAGTTCAATTCTTTCATTTCGCCTTGTTTCAATTGATCAAACAAGTTATCAAGCGTGACACGTGTTTTTTCAGAACGCTGGACTTGAAGCGCTGAAGTTGCACGGGTTTCGCCCACTTGGCGAGCTGTTTTTTCATCTTCGAAGACAACAAAACGGTCTCCAGCTTGAGGTACATCATTCAAACCAGTGATTTCAACTGGCGTAGATGGGCCCGCTTCTTTCACACGGCGGCCAATATCCGATACCATAGCACGGACACGTCCGAACGTATTACCGACAACAATCGGGTCTCCCACTTTTAAAGTTCCGTCTTGTACTAGAAGGGTTGCTACTGAACCGCGGCCTTTGTCAAGCTCGGCTTCAATAACTGTACCAATTGCACGGCGTGCAGGGTTGGCTTTTAACTCCCCAACTTCCGATACAAGCAAGATCATTTCAAGCAATGAATCGATGCCTTCTCCTTTTAAAGCGGAAATCGGAACGAAAATCGTTTCGCCGCCCCAAGCTTCAGGAACCAATCCATGTTCTGTCAATTCTTGCATTACGCGATCAGGGTTTGCACTCGGCTTATCCATTTTGTTGACCGCGATGATGATCGGCACTTCTGCTGCTTTAGCATGGTTGATTGCTTCAACCGTTTGAGGCATAACACCGTCATCTGCTGCAACAACAATAATTGCAAGGTCTGTCACTTTTGCTCCACGTGCCCGCATCGTAGTAAAGGCTGCGTGGCCCGGAGTATCAAGGAAAGTGATTTTCTTGCCATTATCGACAACCTGGTAAGCACCGATATGCTGCGTAATGCCGCCTGCTTCTCCAGCAGTTACTTTCGTATGGCGGATTGAATCCAGCAATGTTGTTTTACCATGGTCAACGTGTCCCATAATCGTAACGACTGGCGGACGTTCTTCGTTCAGGTTTTCATCTTCTGGTTCAAAGTAGACTTCAAGATCCGTTTTATCCACTAAGATCTCTTCTTCAACTTCAACCTCGTACTCTGCACAGATCAATTCGATTGCATCTTTATCCAATTCTTGGTTAATGGTAGCCATTACACCAAGCATAAACAATTTTTTGATGATTTCAGAAGGCTCGCGCCCTAATTTTTTTGCAAGTTCCGCTACCGTCAATGACTCGCTGAAAGTAATTTTAGCCGGCAATTCTTTTTCTTTTTTAGGCATTGGCGGCAACGGATTCACTGGTTGCTGTTGCTTTCCTTTACGGTTGCGGTTTTGGAAGCCATTGCGGTTTCCGCCACCTGGACGGCCTGAAGAACGCTGGCCAGGACCTGCTGTAGGTTTGGCTGCCTTTGGCGTAAAGTTCGAACCTGATTTTGCTGGTGCTGTTGGTCGTTGGCCATTCCCTTGCGAACGGGATTGTCCTTGACTCGGCGCTGCCGCTGGTTTTGATTGGCTTTGACCGGATGGGCGTGACTGGCCGCCTTGTGATGGGCGTGATTGTCCTTGGCTTGACGGACGTGACTGGCCGCCTTGTGACGGACGTGACTGTCCTTGACTTGATGGACGTGACTGACTGCCTTGAGATGGACGCGATTGCCCTTGATTTGACGGACGTGATTGTGCTTGTGGACGCTGTCCAGCTGTACCACTCTTATAGATGCTGTCTAACTTCGATACAGCATTGTCTTCCAATGTTGCCATATGGTTTTGCACCGTAATATTATGTTTAGACAACTCATTAATAATCTCTTTACTTGGCTTGTCTACCTTCTTAGCATACTCATGTACTCGAATTTTGGTCATCTGCTCGCCCCCGATTAATTTCTTCGAATAAGCTGGTTATTTTTTTCGCAAACCCTTTATCGGTGATTGCAATCACTACCCGCTCTTCTTTGCCTATCGCATGTCCCAACTCGAAACGGGATCCAAAAACGTGCAAATCCACTCCATACGATTTGCATTTGTCATGCAATTTTTTACTGGTATTATCTGAAGCATCTTCAGAGACAATCACTAATTTCGCTTTGCCTTTTCGAACTTCGTTTACTGTCATTTCTTCACCGGAAATGGTCATACGCGCACGTGTGGCCAATCCCAGTAATTGAAGAATTTTTTGTTTAGTCATTATTTCAACTGCTCTCTGAGAACGACGCGAGTTAACTCATCATAGATTTCGTCTGGAATTTTAACTTCCAATTGCTTATCCAGCACTTTCTTTTTACGCGCAGTCGCGATGGCATCTTCCGATTTCGAAAGGTATGCGCCGCGTCCTGATTTTTTGCCCGTCAAATCGACAGATACTTCGCCTTCTTTTGAACGGACAACGCGGATCATTTCTTTTTTAGGATGCATCTCGCCTGTAGCTACACACTTCCGTAATGGAATTTTCTTTTGCAGAGCCAACGGACATCACCTTTTCTACATTATTCTTTTTCTTCGTAAAAATCAAAGTCATCCAGTTCTTCTCCGGATTCGACTAATTCAATGTCAGCATTCGGGTTCGGATAGATCCCAAGTTCCCGAGCATCTGTTTCACTCTTGATATCGATTTTCCAACCTGTCAATTTCGCAGCCAAGCGGGCATTTTGTCCGCGCTTGCCAATTGCAAGAGATAATTGATAGTCAGGAACGACAACCGTAGTCGATTTCGCTTCTTCATTCACCTGCACATCCAATACTTTGGATGGGCTTAGTGCATTTGCGACAAATACGACAGGTTCTTCAGACCATTCGACGATGTCAATTTTCTCTCCACTCAACTCATTGACGATTGTCTGAACACGGCCGCCTTTAGATCCGACACATGAACCCACAGGATCAATGTCATCACGGTGAGCAAAAACTGAGATTTTTGAACGATCTCCTGCTTCACGTGCAATTGACTTGATCTCAACAATGCCATCGTAGATTTCAGGTACTTCGTTTTCAAACAAACGGCGAAGCAGTCCTGGATGTGTACGGGACACAAAGACTTGAGGTCCGCGTGTCGTACGTTCCACTTTTGTAATATACACTTTGATACGGTCATGCGGTTTGTAATGTTCATTCGGCATTTGCTCTGTCTGCGGAAGTACAGCTTCTACTTTGCCAAGGCCAACATACAAATTACGTGCATCCATCCGCTCGACGATGCCGTTGACGATATCGTCTGCACGATCAACGAACTCTTCAAAAATCAGACCTCGCTCGGCTTCACGTACGCGTTGTGTTACTACTTGTTTCGCTGTCTGTGCAGCAATACGCCCAAAGTTGCGCGGCGTCACTTCTTCTTCAACAACATCCCCAAGCTCGTAGGCCGGGTTGATCACTTGCGCATCTTCCAATGAAATCTGCAAGCGATCATCTTCGACTGCCTCTACAACGTCTTTACGAGAATAGACCAGCATTGTTCCAGTGTTCAAGTTTAAATCTACACGAACATTCTGTGCTTGGTTAAAATTCCGTTTGTATGCCGTTACCAATGCAGCTTCTATCGCTTCAATCAGGACTTCACGCGAAATCCCCTTTTGTTTCTCCAATACTTCAAAAGCATCCAATAACTCACTGCTCATTTTATTCACTCCCAGGTTCTTCAATCAGGTTTAACAGAAAAATCAATGGCCAAACGGATCACTGCAATCTTATCTTTCGGGATGTTGATTATTTTTCTGCGTGTTTTGATCTTGATTTCAATTTCTACTTGTTCATCATCATAAGACTTTAAATACCCTTCAAACTCTTTCGCATCTTCAACCGGCTCATAGGTTTTGATGTAAATAAACTTACCGATAGCTTTTTCGTAATCTTTTTCCTTCTTCAATGGCCGTTCTGCACCCGGTGAAGAAACTTCCAGGAAATAGTTTTGTTCGATTGGATCTAGCTGATCCAGAATTTCACTTAGCTTTTCACTAACCAAAGCACATTGATCAATATCAATAGGCGCTTCCGGATTGTCTACATATACCCGTAAAAACCAGTTGCGTCCTTCTTTTAAGAATTCCACATCTACAAGTTCCAGTGCTAATTCACTGGTGATGGGCTGTACTATCTTCTCGATTTGTTCTGTAATTTTGCTCATACATGCCTCCCGCCAATTTTATGCCATAACAAACAGAAAAGAGCGGGAGAACCCACTCTTCTGCGACAGAGCTATCAGTAAATGTTACTACAATAATACCACAAATAGCGCTATGGTGCAACTGACTAGAACAAGGACAGCTGGTTGGCTTCTGGCATCCCTTCCAGGCACCCATGATCGTCCATGTATTCGATGATTGTTTTCGACACGCGTCCGCGTTGCTGAAGATCTTCCTTAGAGAGGAATTCCCCATGCTCGCGGGCAGCTACAATCGATTTCGCTGCGTTGGTACCTAATCCTGGGATGGCATTGAACGGAGGAATCAGGCTATTGCCGTCAATGATAAACTGGTCGGCAGATGATTTATACAGATCCACCTTCTGGAAGGTATAGCCGCGTTCCACCATTTCCAGCGTCAATTCCATAACCGTTAACAAATTTTTCTCTTTTGTTGAAGCTTCCAATCCTTTGGCATTGATTTCATCGATTTTGGCACGGATCGAATGCGATCCTTTTGCCATGGCATTAACATCAAAATCTTCCGCACGGACCGTAAAGTAAGCGGCGTAATAAAGAACCGGGAAATGCACTTTAAAATAGGCAATCCGCACGGCCATCAGTACGTATGCCGCAGCGTGTGCTTTCGGGAACATGTACTTGATTTTCTTGCAGGATTCGATATACCAGTTCGGTACGCCCTCTTTCTTCATCGCTTCCTCAAACTCTGGGGTCAAACCCTTCCCTTTACGGACAGACTCCATAATTTTAAATGCCAATGAAGATTCAAGTCCCTGGTAAATCAGATAGACCATGATGTCATCCCGGCAGCCGATTACATCGGACAGCTGGCACGTTCCATTTTGAATCAATTCCTGCGCATTGCTCAGCCAGACATCCGTTCCATGGGATAGTCCCGAAATCTGGACCAGCTCGGAGAACGTATTCGGTTTCGTTTCCTCCAGCATTTGGCGGACAAAGCGTGTACCGAATTCCGGAATGCCGAGCGTTCCGGTTTTACAGCCGATTTGCTCTTTGGTTACCCCGAGAGATTCTGGCCCTGCAAAAATTTTCATTACTTCCGGATCATCAGTTGGGATGGTCTTCGGATCAATGCCTGACAGATCCTGCAGCATGCGGATAACGGTTGGATCATCGTGACCGAGTATATCCAGCTTCAACAGATTATCGTGGATCGAGTGGAAATCAAAATGCGTCGTTTTCCATTCTGAATCCTGAGCATCCGCCGGGAACTGAATCGGTGAGAAGTCATAAATGTCCATATAGTCCGGAACAACGATAATTCCTCCTGGATGCTGTCCGGTGCTGCGCTTAACTCCTGAACAACCTTGCACAAGACGGTCGATTTCTGCACCTCGCAAGGTCATGTCACGATCATTGGCGTAGCCTCGAACATAACCATAAGCTGTTTTTTCAGCCACTGTACCAATCGTACCCGCCCGGAAAACATTATCTTCCCCAAATAGTTCTTTCGTATAATTATGGGCTTTCGACTGATATTCACCACTGAAGTTCAAATCGATATCGGGAACTTTGTCGCCTTTAAATCCTAGGAAGGTTTCAAACGGTATATCCTGTCCTTCTTTTTGATAAGGAATATCACAATCTGGGCAATTTTTGTCTTTCAAATCAAAGCCGGAGCCAACAGATCCATCATCAAAAAACTCTGATTTCTTGCATTTTCTGCAAATGTAATGCGGTGGCAACGGGTTTACTTCCGTAATTTCAGTCAGCGTTGCAACCAGTGAAGATCCAACCGATCCACGAGAACCAACCAAGTAACCATCATCCAGGGATTTTTTTACGAGTTTATGTGAAATCAAATAAATAACTGCAAATCCATGTCCGATGATAGACTTCAACTCTTTCTCAATACGCGCTTCTACAATTTCAGGCAACGGTGCACCGTAAATCTGATGAGCCATGTTATAGCTCAACTCCCGCACTTCTTCATCGGCACCTTCAATTTTCGGCGTATACAATTCATCTTTGATTGGTTTAACCACATCAATCATCTCTGAAATTTTTACCGAGTTTTCCACAACGAGTTCATGTGCTGTCTCAGCGCCTAAAAAGTCGAAGGCATCCAGCATTTCATTGGTCGTTCTAAAATGCACTTTAGGCAATTTGTGACGGTTCAGCGGATTGGCTCCACCTTGAGAGCCAACCAGTACTTGACGAAAAATCGCATCCGTCTCGTCCAAGTAATGGACATTTCCAGTAGCAACTAAAGGAATTTCCAATTTGCGGCTGACTTTCACTAACTTACGGATGATATCTTCTAAATTCCATTCATCCCGGATCATCTCCCGTTCAATCAAATGAGAGTAAACCTCTTTAGGATGAACTTCCATGTAATCATAGAATTGAGCGGTCTTTTCGACTTCTTCCATCGATTTTTGCATAACCGCTTCAAATACTTCGCCTTTATCACAGCCCGAACCAACCAGCAGCCCTTTTCGGTGCCTTTGCAGCAGTGAACGCGGAATTCGCGGCACCCGGTAGAAATAATCGATATGCGAAGCAGACACCAGCTTAAACAGGTTTTTCAGCCCTTCGTCATTTTGGGCAAGCAGCGTACAATGCGTTGGCCGTGAGCGTTTATAGGCATCGCCGCTGCCGACATAGTCGTTAATCTGATCGTGATATAAAATGCCTTTTTGGTCGGCTTCTTTTAACAAATGCGTCAGTAAGTATGAGGTGGCTTCGGTATCATAAATCGCCCGGTGATGCTGGGTCAGCTCAATGCCGAACTTTTTGGCTAAGGTATTCAACCGGTGATTTTTCAGTTCCGGATGTAACATACGCGCCAGTTCCAATGTATCAATGGTAGCATGCTTCGTATCAATGCCGTATTTTTTGTAGCAGACATACAAGAAGCCCATATCAAATGAAGCATTGTGGGCAACCATAATATGGTCTCCTGCCCACTCATGGTATTTACGGATCACTTCTTCCACTTCCGGTGCATTCTTGACCATATCATCAGTTATTCCGGTCAAATCAATCGTTGTAGATGACAGCTCATGGTGCGGATTCGCGAAGCTTTCAAATTTATCGATGATCTGGCCGCCTTTAATCTTCACTGCCGCCAATTCGATAATGGTGTCGTATACTGCTGACAAGCCCGTCGTTTCCAAGTCAAACACCACAAAAGTTTCATCTTCCAATAACACATGGCGCTCTTCATAAGCAATCGGAACCCCATCATCGACTAAATTCGCTTCCAAGCCAAAAATCGCTTTAATGCCATGCTTCTTGCTGGCAGCATAAGCATCCGGGAATGATTGCACACCGGCGTGATCTGTAATCGCAATTGCCGGGTGCCCCCATCTGGCTGCCTGGCTAACAAGAGATTCGACAGACGAAACTGCGTCCATTTGGCTCATCGGCGTATGCAGATGCAGCTCGACTCGCTTCTCTTCGGCTGTATCTTGGCGAAGCACGGGTTTGATTTCCACCATATCCTGCGCCATCATCACCAAGTCGCGAACAAAAGTATCGGTCTGGATTGAACCGCGCGCTTTCAGCCACATGCCTTTTTTGGCATTTGCCATCAATTCAGCATCTTCCTTGTCACGCGAGAACATTTTCACAAGAATGGAATCGGTATAGTCCGTGATTTTAACGGTAAGCAAGGAACGTCCGCTCCGCAGTTCTCTTACTTCCGCATCAAATACATAACCTTCAATTGTTACACGGCGTTCTTCATCGACAATGGATTTAATCTCTGAAATGGCTTCGTCCGGCTTAATGGCTGTACCCATTTGGAATGGTCCGGATGGCGTGCCGTTCTCTTTGCGATCTGTTTCCCGTTTTTTCATATCAGACAGCGCTTTTTTCGCCATTTCCTCTTCTTCGCGCATGCGTTCAGCCATAAAGGCTGCATGTGCCGCTTCCTGATTTTCATCAGACAACTGAAAATCGATGGATACGTGAGGGAAACCGAACTGGCGGTATACTTCAGCTAATTTATCGCTGTATTTTGATTTCAGTGCCATCATTTCGTGTTCATGATTGCATTGTAATAGCAATTTATTGCCGTTCCAAATAGGCGCTTGAGACAACAGCCGTTCACGCAAAGGCGGAGCCATATCTGCCAGTTCTTCAACGGCATATTTCCAATAGGCCAAGACCAGGTCTTCTTGAGCTGTCTCCTGTGTTGACTCAATATTTAACTGTATGGAAGCAATCGGTGAAAACGTGCTGTATAAGCGTTCTTTTAATAATAAGTACAAATCGAGCGGCAGGATATTCTTTAGTTTCACAAGAAATTTCCAGGACCGTTCTTTTTTATGGACGGTCATCCGAGTCAGTTCAGCCTCTTCGAAAAAGGGCATATGTACATCGTCCGTTAAGTCGAGATGCTGAAGCAGCAACTTAAATCGCATCTTAGAATCTTGCTGGTTTGTCATAATTATCCCCTTCGTGGTAGTGATTTAAGAAAAGCGCAAGGGCTTATTACTTCTGGGTGCTGGTATTTAAGCACTTTATAAGTTTACTTACTTGTTAAAAATGAAATATGTTCTTCTGCAGCTACTCCGCAAACCAAGGTTCGCCTGGAGCGAGTTATTCACTTCTACCTTTTAATAGCAACACTTCTTCTTTAGTTCAGTTTATTGAGCAAAGAACTAAAAGTGACATTTCCAGAAGAAAGCAGAAAAAGAAAGGAAAGTACAGTTGTACTTTCCTTTCATCATATCAGATTTTGCTGTTATTTTTTAAAAAACTGCTGCAATTGATGGAGCAATTCTTCACGCGCCCATTCAAAAGTTTCACCTGTCCGCCGTATTTTGACTTCAAGAATTCCTTCAGAAGCTTTCTTCCCAATGGTGATGCGGATTGGCAAACCGATTAAGTCTGCATCTGTAAATTTCACGCCTGCACGTTCCTTGCGGTCATCAAGCAGCACTTCATAGCGATTTGATTTCAGTAAAGAGTAAAGTTCTTCACCTAGCTCACGCTGTGCATCATCTTTAACATTGACTGGAACCAAGTGCACTTCATAAGGCGCAACAACATCCGGCCACGTGAAGCCGTTGTCGTCCTGGAATTGTTCAGCGACTGCAGCCAATACACGAGACACGCCGATTCCATAGCAGCCCATGATATATGGCATTGCTTTGCCTTGATCATTCAGGAACGTCCCTTTAAGCGGAATGCTGTAGGTAGTGCCTAATTTGAAAATATGTCCCACTTCAATGCCTTTGGCAAATTGAATAGTCCCTTGACCATCCGGAGAAGCGTCGCCTTCCTGAATAAAGCGAAGATCGTGATAGGCAGGAACTGTAAAGTCTTTTCCAGGAGTGACATTCTTATAATGGAATCCATTTTCGTTAGCGCCGGTTACTCCGTTGACTATGCTTTCAACTGCATGATCGGCAAATATGCGTACATCTTCAGGCAAACTAATCGGACCAAGAGATCCGATGTCACATGATAATAACTGCTGTACTTCTTCTGCTGTCGCCATCTCTACGACTTTGGCACCCGTTGCATGTTTCACTTTGACGTCATTTATATCGTGGTCGCCTCTTGCCAAAACGATGACCAATTCTTCATCCGCTTTGAAAACCAAAGTTTTGATGCATTTCTCAGCAGTAGTTCCTAAGAAATTAGCTACATCAGCAATGGTGTTCTTGCCTGGAGTTTCCACTTTTTCTCTCGTTTCAGGAGTTTCATCTGACACTGGATAAGATACGTTGACCGCAGCCATTTCGATATTCGCTGCATAGGAAGAACTGTCAGAATATGCAATCGTATCTTCTCCGATTTCAGACAGCACCATAAATTCATGGTTATCTTTACCTCCGATTGCACCGGAATCTGCAATAACTGCACGGAAATTCAATCCAAGGCGTGTAAAGATATTGGTGTATGCCTGCATCATGACATCATAAGTCTCATCTAGACTTTCAGAAGTGGCATGGAATGAGTAAGCATCTTTCATCAAGAATTCGCGGCCACGCAACAATCCAAAGCGCGGACGTTTTTCGTCTCTAAATTTCGATTGGATCTGAAACAGATTTAAAGGGAGCTTTTTATAGGATTTGATTTCATCACGCAGCAGGCTAGTGATAACTTCTTCATGCGTAGCTCCTAAAGCAAATTCTCTATCGTTGCGGTCTTTCAAACGCATCAATTCGTCGCCGTAAGAATACCAGCGCCCTGATTCTTGCCATAGTTCTGCTTGTTGAAGAGCGGGCATGAAGATTTCAACACTGTTTGCAGCTTCCATTTCTTCACGAATAACGGTTTCAACTTTTTGAAGCACACGTTTGCCAAGCGGAAGGAATGAATAGATGCCGCTAGTATTTTGGCGAATAAATCCTGCCCGTAGTAATAGCTGATGCGATCTTACTTCTGCATCGGCTGGAGTTTCACGTAAAGTAGGGATAAAAGTTGCTGTTTGTTTCATTCCAGAATACACCTCAACTGACTATAGAATTTTTATTGATGAATTAAAAGTTCAGGACAGGCAATGATTATTGCCTGTCCGGTAATGCTTAAGTGTTTATATTAAAAGAAATACTTTTGGATATCGTTCCAGGTGACAACGATCATCAACAGCATAAGCAACATGATGCCGACAAAATGGACCATTCCTTCTTTTTGCCGATCAACCGGTTTGCCGCGCACCGCCTCAAGTATGAAGAACATCAGACGTCCACCATCCAATGCCGGAAGCGGCAGCAAGTTCATAATGCCGAGATTAATGCTGAGCATGCCTGCCCAACTCATTAAGGTAAAGAATCCATATTTCGCCACTTCTTCAGTGGTCTTATAAATTCCCACTGGACCTGATAATGCATCAATTGTAAATTGGCCAGTTACAAGCATTCCTAATAGACGGAAGATCTCTTTGAACCAAAACACAGTCTGTTCAGCGCCGTAAACAAATGATCCAAGGAAATCTTTTTCTACTGGGCTTTGGTAAAGGACACCGATTACACCGACCGGTTCCGGTGATTCTTCTGATACTTCAGGAGTGATAGTAAAACTTAATGGTTCTCCGTTGCGTTCTACTTCGAAATCTAGTGGATTGCCGGCATTATTCTGAACCGATTCAACCAGTTCGTCCCATGTGCCGATCGGATTCCCTTCAATTTCAGTAACCAGATCGCCATTTTGCATTCCAGCTTCAGCTGCTGGACTTTCTTCGGTCACTTCAGTGATTACCGGTTCAAAAGTTGGGATTCCTTGCATCATACCAAGTGCTGTGAAGATTAGGAAAGCCAAGATGAAGTTGAATAACGGTCCAGCAAAAATAGTCATAAATCGCTTTCCAACTGTTTTTGAATCAAACTGTCTGTCGTAAGGAGCCAAAATGGTCTCTCTGCCATTCTCCTCAACCACCGCATCACGTGCAACTTCAATGCGTACCAGCTTTTCTTCTTCATCATACCCTTTAATCCACAGTTCTTTTTCCAAATCCGCTTCCTCTACTTCAAGAAACAGAATATCCGGATAAACATGCTTTTGGTTCATGATAATTTTTTTGGCTTTGCCTTCTTTGTTTAATAGAACGCCAATGCGATGACCTGCTTGAAGGTGGATGGTATCCATGTCTTCGCCTGCCATGCGCACATAGCCCCCTATGGGCAACAAGCGCAAAGTATAAAGAGTTTCTCCTTTAGTAATACCTAAAATTTTTGGTCCCATGCCAATTGCGAATTCACGGACAAGAATACCGGACCGCTTAGCAAAAAGAAAATGACCAAATTCATGGAAAAATACTAAAGCACCGAAAATTATTATAAACGAAATAACTGTTTCCATATTGAACCCACCTTTATAAAGAGAAACTCGCTCAGCACGACTTTTCAGTCCTATTGAGTGTTAGTTGATCTACTGACCGTTAAAGCGGGATAAACTTATTCGGTTTTGATCTTTAGTTATTTTAGCATGTTTTTTACAGATTTTCTTGTCTCAGCATCTACATGCAAAATCGTTTCAAGATCAGGATTAGCCAAGACCTCATGCTGATCCATAGCGCGCTCGATCATTTCCTCAATTTGCAGGAATTTGATTTGTTCGTTAAGGAATAAAGCTACAGCCTGCTCATTGGCAGCATTTAGAACCGTCGTCATGGTCCCTCCTGCAATACCGGCATCAAAAGCCAGCTGCAAAGCACGGAAACGCCCGAAATCCATTTCCTGGAAATTCAACTTTCCAATTTCCGCTAGATTCAATCTTTTTGCCTGTGGCCGTGGAAGGCGATCTGGATAAGATAAGGCATATTGGATCGGCACCCGCATGTCAGGCGTTCCCAACTGAGCCATGACGCTGGTATCGTGAAATTCAACCATGGAATGGATAATACTTTCACGGTGGAGCACTACATCAATATCTGCATACGCGAAATCAAAAAGAACATGCGCTTCGATGACCTCAAGGCCTTTGTTGACCATCGTAGCGGAATCAATGGTGATTTTCGATCCCATTGACCAGTTTGGATGGTTCAACGCATCTTGCACGGTAACGTTTTTCAACTGTTCGCGGGTCAAATCACGGAAGCTTCCGCCAGATGCCGTCAAAATCAGCCGGCTGGCTTGGCCAATCTTTTCGCCATTCAATGACTGAAATAGCGCTGAATGTTCACTGTCAACTGGGAGAATGACCGCACCGTAATGCTTCGCACTGTCCATTACCAGATGGCCGGCAGTTACCAACGTTTCTTTATTGGCTATTGCGATTGTACGGCCCAGCTTAATTGCTTCAAGCGTCGGTTCAAGACCCACACTGCCAAGAACTGCATTGACCAGAATATCCGCATCGTAGACGGCAATCTCTGAGAGACCTTCAGCTCCCGTAACAAACGAGACAGCCGGAAACTCCACTTTCAATGCTTTAGCATCTTCAGCTCGCTGGACACAAACTATTTCAGGTTTGAACTCAGCGATCAATTTGCGGGTGATGTCCATATTTTTTCCGGCAGAAAATCCAATCAATGAAAATTCTTGCGGATGTTCGCGGATAATATCAGCTGTCTGTACACCGATTGAACCGGTTGCACCCAGCAGGATGATTTTCTTAACCATTCAGCAATTTCCTCTCTTAGATGAAATGTAGTAAGTGAAGCAAAGGCATTACAAACAAAATGCTGTCAAAGCGATCCAAAATTCCACCATGCCCCGGCAAAATTGACCCCGAATCTTTTACATTGAAATGACGTTTTAATGCAGATTCTACCAAATCACCCATTTGTCCAAAAATAGAAGCGATAATGGTTACGATGATGATCAGGAAGATCGAATGATTTAATGGAATGAAGTAATTAAAAATCAATGCGATTCCAATCGCCCAAATGATTCCTCCTATAAACCCTTCAACCGTTTTATTGGGTGAAATTTCTGGCCATAGTTTCCGCTTTCCAATCTTGCGGCCGGTGAAATAAGCACCTGAATCGGTAAACCAGACGACAAGCAATGCAAAGATCAAGAAACTAAGGCTCGCTTCGCGTGTTTCGATGAAATAATAGAACCCGATGCCTACATATAATGTGCCTAGAACAGCAAAGGCAGCATCATCAAAAGTGAAACTATTTTTCACGATTACTGTATGTATTAATAAGAGAATGACGGCTAGAAATGCAAACTCAATTTTTTCATAGCCCGTCCATTCGTACATCTGGACTGCCCATTGATCGGGCAGCATAAATGCATAAAGCGCCAATAGAGAAATAAGGCCGGGAATGCTCATCAAGCTCCGGCCCTTCATTTTCAAAAGCTCCTGCAATGCTACTGTGCCCAGTAAATAAACAAGCAAGATAAACGGGACGCCTCCATAGATGACAAAAGGGATGAAAAGAGCCGCTGCGATGACGCCCGTTATAATCCTTTGTTTCATTTCACTTCGTCTCCTTTCAACCCTCCATACCGGCGATTGCGCTTCTGGTAATTTTCAATCGCTTCCAGTAAGGAATCTTCGTTAAAGTCGGGCCATAAGGTTTCCGTGAACCAAAACTCCGTGTAGGCCAATTGCCAAAGCATAAAATTGCTCAACCGGACTTCTCCGCTTGTGCGAATGAGTAAATCCGGTTCGGGCATACCTTTGGTCATGAGCCCTCCCGAAATAAGATCTTCGTTGATATCACAGACATCCAATGTTCCTGCAGCTACTTGCGCTGCGATATCTTTTACAGCGTCAACAATTTCTGCACGGCTGCCGTAATTCAAAGCGAAGTTCAGGACAAGCCCTGTATTATCTTTCGTTGCCTCTTTTGCTTTCTTTATAGCTCTGAGCGTGTGCAAAGGCAAATTATGGTGATATCCCATCATCTCTACCCGCACGTTTTCTTCTATTAATTCCGGAAGAAAAGTCGTTAGAAACTCTTCGGGCAAACGCATCAAAAAATCCACCTCGATTTTTGGCCGTTTCCAGTTCTCAGTGGAAAATGCATACAAGGTCAATACACTTACCCCAAGTTCGTTGGCAAGCTTCGTCACTTTTCGGACCGTTTTCATTCCTTCGTGATGACCCGCAACTCGTGGAAGCGAACGTTTTTTTGCCCAACGTCCATTGCCGTCCATGATGATCGCAATATGAGCCGGAACTGCTTCGTTCGAAATCAAAACTGAGCGATCCCCATTTTCCAAGACCAAATCAGTATTTCGTTTTAATAGTTTATTAAACATAATTAATCCTCCACCTATTACAAATCGGCATGTCTATTGCTTATCATATCAAAAAAAACGGCATTGTGCGCTTCTTTAAAGAGACTGCGTTAATTTTTGGCATGAAAAAGCGTCCTGCTTAACAGGACGCTCAACATGAAACGAAGTTCGAATTAAACTTCCATAATCTCTTTTTCTTTATCTTTAGCCATTTGATCGATTTTTGCGATGTTATCGTCTGTCAATTTTTGAACGTCATCTGAATAGCCACGCAAGTCATCAACTGTGATTTCGCTTTTCTTCTCAAGCTTTTTGAACTCATCGTTGGCATCGCGACGGATGTTGCGGATTCCGACTTTCGCTTCTTCCGCTTCTTTTTTAACTTGTTTCACAAGATCTTTACGGCGCTCTTCCGTCAATGCTGGAACTGCCAAGCGAATTACTGAACCGTCATTTGACGGGCTTAAGCCCAAGTCAGATTTAAGGATCGCTTTTTCGATATCGCCAAGAACTGATTTATCATACGGTTGAATCATGATCAACCGTGCTTCTGGAATGGAGATCCCAGCTACCTGGTTGACTGGAGTTGGAGAACCGTAATAATCGATCGTCAATTTATCTAAAATTGATGGAGTCGCACGTCCAGCACGGATTGAAGATAAATCGCGTGAAAAAGCTTGAATTGCATTGGTCATTTTAGATTTCGTGTCATTCATCACTGATTTCGGCATTATAATGTTCTCCTCACTACTGTCCCGATTTTTTCTCCGAGTACAGCCCGTTTTATATTTCCATTTTCCATGATTGAGAATACTACGAGTGGGATATCATTGTCCATACAAAGTGTAGAAGCAGTCGAATCCATTACTTGCAAGCCTTGTTGAATTACTTCGAAGTAAGAAAGTTCTTCATATTTCACAGCTTCGGAATCGGTCTTCGGATCAGCTGAGTAAACACCATCAACATTGTTTTTCGCCATTAAAATGACATCGGCTTCAATCTCCGCCGCGCGCAATGCTGCTGTCGTATCAGTGGAGAAATAAGGATTTCCGGTACCTGCTGCAAAGATGACAACCCGCTTTTTCTCTAAATGGCGGATAGCTCTTCTGCGGATATAAGGCTCAGCTACTTGACGCATTTCAATGGATGACAATACGCGTGTTTCGACGTCTTGCTTTTCCAAAGAATCCTGTAAAGCCAATGAGTTCATGACTGTTGCCAGCATGCCCATATAATCAGCTGTTGCTCGGTCCATTCCCATCTCAGAGCCGACTTTGCCTCTCCAGATATTGCCGCCGCCCACAACTACTGCGACTTCAACTCCAAGTTCCACCACTTCTTTTACTTGGCTTGCTACTGATTTGATAATTTCAGGGGACAATCCGAAACCTTGTCCTCCCGCCATTGCTTCACCACTTAGTTTTAATACAATGCGTTTATATTGCTGAACACTCATCGGTACCCTCCATTACATAGTTATTGAAAAATAGGGAACACATTCTCGTGTTCCCCAAGATGAATCATATAATAAACAAACTTATTTTTTGTTAACTTGGCTCATAACTTCATCAGCAAAGTTGTCTTCACGTTTTTCGATGCCTTCTCCAACTTCGTAACGGATGAATTCTTTAACAGATCCACCAGTTGAAGCTGCAAAATCACGAACTTTTTGATCAGAGTTCTTAACAAAAGCTTGGTCAAGCAAGCAGATGTCTTCGAAGTATTTACCAAGGCGGCCTTCAACCATTTTAGCAACGATTTTCTCTGGTTTGCCTTCGTTCAATGCTTGTTCAGTCAATACACCGCGCTCGCGTTCTACTTCTTCAGCAGAAACTTCGTCGCGTGAAATGTATTTAGGGTTCAATGCAGCGATGTGCATAGCGATGTCGCGCGCAGCATCTGAATCTGTCGAGTTCTCAAGAACAACAAGAACTGAAATCCGTCCACCCATGTGAAGGTAAGGACCGAAAGCGTCTGCATCTGTTTTTGTGCGTACTTCAAAGCGGCGCAAAGTGATTTTTTCACCAATTTTAGCGATCGCGTTTGAAATGTGGTCTGCAACAGTCAAGCCGTTAGACATTGTTGAAGCAGTAGCTTCTTCAATAGTAGCAGGTTTAGTCGTGATCAAGTGCTCACCCAACTCTTTTACAAGTGTTTGGAAGCCTTCGTTTTTCGCAACAAAGTCAGTTTCTGCGTTTACTTCAAAGATTACTGCTTCGTTATCTTTTACAAGAATTGAAGTAGTCCCTTCAGCTGCAATGCGGTCAGCTTTTTTAGAAGCGCTTGAAAGACCTTTTTCACGCAAGAAATCGATAGCCGCTTCCAAATTACCGTCTGTCTCTACTAAAGCTTTTTTGCAATCCATCATACCTGCGCCTGTTTTTGCGCGCAATTCTTTTACCATTTGTGCTGTAACTGCCATGATTAAATTCCTCCTTCATAATTTGTAACCATTTTCTCAAAAAAAGGTGATAAGAGGGGTTGGCCGCTTATCACCTGTGTAAATTACGAATTACTCAGCAGATTCAGCTTGAGTTTCTTCTTCTTCTTCCGGTTTTGATTCAAGCAAAGCATCCGCCATTTTACCAGTTAGCAATTTAACTGCGCGAATTGCATCGTCGTTTGCAGGAATAACATAATCGATTTCATCCGGATCACAGTTCGTATCAACGATACCAACGATTGGAATGTTCAATTTCATTGCTTCTGCAACTGCAATGCGTTCTTTACGTGGGTCAACTACGAACATTACGTCCGGTAGTGAACTCATATCACGGATACCGCCAAGGAATTTAACAAGGCGTTCGTGTTGTTTTTTCAACTGAACAACTTCTTTTTTCGGTAGAACTTCGAAAGTTCCATCTTCTTCCATGCGCTCGATTTGTTTCAAACGGTTCACACGTTTTTGGATTGTACCGAAGTTAGTAAGTGTTCCACCCAACCAACGTTGGTTGATGTAGTAGTTTCCAGAACGTTCTGCTTCTTCTTTGATAGCGTCCTGAGCTTGTTTCTTCGTACCAACGAAAAGTACTTTACCGCCTTCTTCGCCCACTTGTTTCATGAAGCTATAAGCTTCTTCCAACTTGCGGACTGTTTTTTGAAGATCGATGATGTAGATACCGTTACGTTCCACAAAAATATATTTTTTCATTTTCGGGTTCCAACGGCGAGTTTGGTGACCAAAGTGTACACCAGCTTCTAACAATTGTTTCATTGAGATTACTGCCATGATTTGTTTCCTCCTGATAGGTTATTTTTTCCCTCCGCATTTTTCTTCTCTGAACCGTTACCCACTAGGGCACCTACGACTCAAATCGAAATGCGTGTGTATTTAACACCATTTGAAATTATACCACGCATTACTTTAAGACCGCAACAACTTTCTACCTTAATTATAAAATATGTGGACCTGTTGACCCAATTCTCTACACTAAGCGTTTTTTGATTGGTCTTTCATTCACCAAAGCACTGCTATTGTAGCGCTAGTTCTGCTAGGAAGCAAATGGCTATCATAAAAAAAGGTGCCGAGAAAATTCCCGGCACCTTTCGAACTTAATTAGTTCATTTTCAATTGTTCAAGTTCTGCAAGGAATTTCGTGTTCAATACTTTAATGTATGTCCCTTTCATTCCTAGAGAGCGTGACTCGATAACGCCTGCGCTTTCAAGCTTACGAAGTGCGTTAACGATAACCGAACGTGTAATACCGACGCGATCAGCAATTTTAGACGCGACAAGCAAACCTTCGTTGCCATCAAGTTCTTCAAAAATATGTTCGATCGCTTCAAGTTCACTGTAAGAAAGTGAAGAAATCGCCATTTGTACAACTGCTTTGCTGCGAGCTTCTTCTTCGATGCGGTCGCCTTTTTCACGAAGGATTTCCATCCCTACAACAGTAGCGCCGTATTCTCCAAGAATCAAATCATCGTCATGGAATTCTGCGTCTACACGTCCAAGAAGAAGTGTACCAAGACGTTCGCCGCCTCCGTTGATTGGTACGATTGTTGTCAGTCCGTTTTTGAACAATTCGCGTTCTTCCACAGGGAAGATCGTGTGTTCACTGTTAACGTCCAGGTTTTCAGTCGTTTCAGTAATATTTGAAAGTTTTTGTGTATACTCAAGCGGGAACTGACGCTCTTCAAGCATCCCTTTCATTCGCTCGTTTTCGATTTGCTGGTTGATTGCGTAACCCAACACTTTACCTTTACGGCTTACTACGAATGCGTTGCATTCAATTACTTCGCTTAAAGTTTCAGCCATATCTTTAAAGTTTACTTTTTTGCCGCCTGCTGCTTCCAGCATAGAGTTAATTCGTCTTGTTTTTCCTAATAAATTCATTTAAATGAACCTCCTACATTATTCGTACCGTGTTTATTCAATATTCTAAAGGTTTTTACTCTTTATTGAAACTATTTCGCCTTGTTTTACAGAATAAATTGTGACAAGTCTTTGTTTTTCGCCACATTCTCGAGCTTTTCGTTCACATATTGAGGGGTTATGTCAATTTGCGCTGGAGAAATCTCGGAAGCTTCGAAAGACAAATCTTCCAACAGACGCTCAAGTATTGTGTGCAGCCTGCGCGCGCCGATGTTGTCTGTGTCCTGATTTACTTCATATGCAATTTCTGCAAGTCTGATTATTGAGGCATCATTGAAGTGTACCACAACTCCCTCTGTTTCGAGAAGGGCTTTGTATTGATTTATTAAAGAATGTTTTGGTTCAGTTAAAATTTTAACAAAGTCTTCCACTTCCAGCTTTTGCAATTCTACGCGAATCGGGAAACGCCCTTGCAGTTCTGGGATCAGGTCAGAGGGTTTCGACATATGAAACGCTCCCGCAGCCACGAACAGCACGTAATCCGTTTTAACTGCACCGTATTTGGTAGAAACTGTCGAACCTTCAACGATCGGCAAAATATCACGCTGCACGCCTTCCCGGGAAACATCAGCCGATGAGGAACTGTTCTTGCTCGCTACTTTGTCCATCTCATCGATGAAAATGATACCGTGCTGCTCAGCTCGATCAATTGCTTCAAGTGCCACTTCATCGTCATCTACTAATTTTGCTGCTTCTTCAGTTGTTAAGAGCCTGCGGGCTTCTTTTACTTGAAGGCGCCGCTTTTTCTTTTTCTTCGGCATTAGGGATGACAGTGCATCCTGCATGTTGGCACCCATTTGTTCCATTCCCGACCCTTGCATAGCGTCAAACATAGACAATGTGTTTTCCGTTACTTCTACAGTTATATACTCTTCTTCAAGCTTTCCTGCTTTTAAGTCTGCAGCAATTTCTCTTCTTTTAACCCGAACTTCCACTTCCGCAGTCGGTTCTTCCTCTTCCTGTTCCATCTTCTGGCCAAACAGCATTTCCAGCGGATTTTGATTCGGTTGTTTTTTCCGCATGGATGGAGCCAACAATTTCACAATGCGTTCATTGGCTGCAGATTCTGCCTGGAATTGGACCGCTTCGTATTTTTCATCTTTAACGATCCGTACAGCGGCTTCAACTAGATCCCGCACCATGGATTCCACATCCCGGCCGACATAGCCCACTTCCGTAAATTTTGTCGCTTCCACTTTGATAAAAGGTGCTCCCGTCAATTTAGCGATCCTGCGAGCGATTTCTGTCTTGCCGACACCTGTTGGCCCAATCATCAAGATGTTTTTCGGAATGACTTCGCCGCGCATCTCTTCATCCAGCCGACTTCTGCGGTAACGGTTTCTCAAAGCAATGGCGATTGAACGCTTGGCCTCTTTTTGGCCGACAATATAGCGGTCCAGGTGGTCAGTAATTTGTCTCGGCGTTAAATCAGATTGATTTTTCATTAGGACAATTCCTCCACTACGATTTGATGATTTGTATAAACACAGATATCTGCTGCTGTTTCCAATGCAGATTGAGCGATTTGTGCGGCGGTCAAATTGTCCCCCGCATATTTTTTCAACGCACGGCCTGCTGCCAGCGCGTAGTTTCCGCCTGATCCGATTGCGAGAATTCCGTCATCCGGTTCAATGACCTCTCCTGTGCCTGACACCAGAAGCAATTCGTCTTTGTTCATGATAATCAGCATAGCTTCTAATTGGCGAAGCATTTTATCTCCACGCCATTGTTTTGCCAATTCAACTGCCGCCCGTTGAAGATTGCCGTTATACTCAGTCAGCTTTCCTTCAAACATTTCAAAAAGCGTAAATGCATCTGCGACTGATCCTGCAAATCCAGTCAAAACTTGGCCATTGTATAGTTTTCGTACTTTTCTCGCGGTATGTTTCATAACTACTGCGTTGCCGAATGTAACTTGGCCATCGCCTGACATTGCGCATTTGCCGTTATGCTGTACTGCAAATATCGTGGTGGCATGGAATTCTTGCATGATAAAATCTCCTTTCTAAGCTCTCGGATGTGAATTTAAATAAGTGTTTCGTAAATGCTCTTTGGTGACATGCGTATAGACTTGTGTAGAACTCAAATGAGAATGTCCAAGCAGTTCTTGGACAGTCCGAATATCGGCTCCGTTATTGATGAGATGAGTGGCAAATGTATGGCGGATCATATGCGGATAAATAGAAGAGTTGACAGAGGCCTTCTTCATGCATTCGCTTAAAATATGACGAACACCTCGATCAGTTACAGCCTCTCCCCGACTATTCACAAACAGGTAATCGTGTTTTTGATTCTTCATCAGTTTAGGACGTGCATCTTCCATGTAATGTTCCAAAGCATCCTGTGCGAACTGGCCGTAAGGAATGTATCTTTCTTTTCTTCCTTTTCCCATCACTTTGACAATCTGCATGGTTTGATCCAGATCTCCTAAACGAATAGATACGCATTCGCTGACACGCATGCCTGTTGCATAGAGCAATTCCAAAAGTGCTGTATTGCGGATTGACAGCTTATCATCACCTAAAACCGACTTGAAAAGCTGAGCCAACTCTTCTTCATAAAAGAATTGCGGGAGCCGCTCTTCTTTCTTCGGATGGTATAAAGATCTGAATGCAGCTTCATTCAACCCGAACTCACGATTGCCATAACGGAAAAATGATCGGATTGCTGAAATTTTTCTGGAAACAGTAGTTCTGGATAATTTAGCATCATATAACTTGGTCACGTAATTTCTTGCATGTATATATTCTACTTCTCTAAGATCAGCTACGCCTTCTGCATTCAAAAACAGAAAAAAATCCGCCAAATCATGTGCATAATGGTGGACGGTATGTTCAGAATAATTTTTCTCCAATTGAATATAACTCATAAAAGATTCAAGCATCTTCTCTTTCTCCATCTATGCTCCACCTTTCACCAAACACAAAAGCCTCTAAATTATACCAACATTTAGAGGCTTTTATCAATTAAACAGTCACTGTATTCATATAATTTTGAATTGAAGCTAACGCACGGTCAGCGTGTTTTTCAGCACGCTCCTGTTTTGAACGAATCCGCTCACCAAGGTCCGGAAACAATCCGAAGTTAACGTTCATCGGCTGGAAGTTTTTGCTGTCCGCTTCTGTGATATATCGTGCCATGCTGCCTAAAGCCGTTTCAGCTGGGAATACCAACAATTCTTCTCCTAAAGCCAATTTCGCTGCATTGATTCCTGCCAGCAATCCGCTGCCTGCAGACTCAACATAGCCTTCAACTCCTGTCATCTGACCGGCAAAGAAGATGTTTGCGTCAGCTTTCAGCTGATACGTCGGCTTCAATACGCGCGGCGAGTTGATGAAGGTATTGCGGTGCATGACGCCATAACGTACAATTTCCACATTCTCCAAGCCTGGAATCAATTTAAGCACTTCTTTTTGAGGTCCCCATTTCAAGTGCGTTTGGAAACCGACAATGTTATACAATGTTCCAGCTGCGTCATCCTGGCGAAGCTGAACTACGGCGTACGGACGTTCACCAGTTTTCGGATCTTCCAATCCTACTGGTTTCATCGGTCCGAACGTCAAGGTTTTTTCGCCTCTGGCAGCCATGACTTCAACCGGCATACAGCCTTCAAAATAAATTTCTTTTTCGAATTCCTTCAATGGCACAACTTCTGCTTCGACTAGAGCTGTATGGAAACGCTTGAACTCTTCTTCCGTCATCGGGCAGTTCAAGTAAGCGGCTTCCCCTTTGTCATAACGGGATTTCAAATACACTTTGTCCATATCGATGCTGTCTTTTTCAACAATCGGCGCTGCCGCGTCATAAAAATACAAGTATTCTTCACCAGTCAATTGGCGAACTTTTTCTGCAAGTGCCGGCGATGTTAAAGGTCCGGTTGCGATGATCGTGATGCCTTCTGGTATTTCCGTCACTTCTTCATTGATCACTTCTACAAGTGGGTGATTTCTGACTTTCTCGGTCACTGCTCCTGCGAACTCGTGTCGGTCTACTGCAAGTGCGCCGCCAGCCGGTACAGAAGCCCGGTCCGCTGAATCAATAATGACAGAATCCAATTTCCGCATTTCTTCTTTGATGACACCTACAGCATTGGTCAGGGAATTCGCCCGAAGTGAGTTGCTGCAAACCAGTTCAGCAAATTTATCTGTATGATGAGCCGGCGTCTGTTTTACTGGACGCATCTCGTACAAGCGAACATTGACTCCCCGTTTTGCGATTTGCCAAGCAGCTTCGCTGCCTGCCAATCCTGCTCCAATTACGTTTACATATTTCGTCATTTTCAAACACCTCTATATGATTATTGAACTTCTTCTTTGTAATCGCAGTTCGTACAATTGATTTGAACGCCTTTTTTTACTTTTTTCTCTACCAGCAATTCGCTGCATTTCGGACATGGACGTTCGATTGGCTTGTCCCATGATACGAATTCACATTCCGGATAGCGTTCGCAACCATAGAATATGCGGCGCTTCTTGCTTTTTCTTTCAACGATTTCGCCTTCTTTGCAGGTTGGGCATTTAACCCCGATATGCTTAACGATGGCCTTTGTATTCCGGCATTCCGGAAAATTGCTACAAGCCATGAATTTACCATATCGTCCAAGTTTATAAACCAGCGGTGAACCGCATAATTCACAATCTTCCCCAACAGGCTCATCCTTGATCTGTACTTTCTCCATTTCCTCTTCAGCCACTTCGACATTTTTTTCAAATTCCAGATAAAATGCATCGATGATAGCACGCCAATCGATTTCACCTTCCTCGACAGTATCCAGATCATGCTCCATTTTAGCCGTAAACTCGATATTCAGAATGTCCGGGAAAAATTCAAGTACCAACTGATGGACGATTTCACCCAATTCGGTTGGGATGAAACGTTTGGCATCCAACGTGACATACCCTCGCTTCTGAATGGTATCCAGTGTGGGCGCGTAAGTTGATGGACGTCCTATTCCCAGCTCTTCAAGTGTCCGCACTAGACGTGCCTCTGTAAAGCGCGGAGGCGGCTGCGTAAAATGCTGGTTAGGGGTGACTTCAACCGCTTTTACAATATTACCTTCGGTCATTTCCGGCAAAATATTATCTTTCTCTTCTTTTTGGTCATCTGTACCTTCGATATACAGCTTCATGAATCCAGGAAATTTCACTTGTGAACCGTTTGCACGGAATACCGCTTCTCCGTTTTGCAATTCTGCCATAACTGTATCCAGAATTGCCGGTGACATCTGACTCGCTACAAAACGGTCCCATATCAATTTGTACAGCCGGTGAAGATCCCTCGAAAGTATGCTTTTCAACGATTCCGGTGTCCGCAAGACACTTGTCGGACGCACAGCTTCATGGGCATCCTGTGATTTTGCTGATTGTTTGGCAGCAATTTTCTGCGTCACGTACTGTTCACCATAGTTTTCAACGATAAAATCGATTGTGTCTTTTTTAGCTGTATCAGAGATTCGTGTAGAATCCGTACGCATATACGTAATCAAACCTGTGATGCCTTCTTTTCCTACTGCAATACCTTCATACAATTGTTGCGCAAGCATCATTGTCTTTTTGGCTCGGAAGTTTAATTTGCGGGCTGCTTCCTGTTGGAGTGAAGAAGTTGTAAAAGAAGGGGATGGATTTCTTTTTCTCTCTTTTTTCACTACGCGGTTTACAGTAAAATCTTTGCCTTTCATTGAAGCCATTACGGCTTTAACGTCTGCTTCATTCTGCAATTTCATTTTTTCTTTTGAATTGCCATAGAACGAAGCTTCGAATTTCTTCTTAGCTTTTTCGAATTCTCCAGTAATGGACCAGTATTCTTCTGGTTCGAAACTTTTGATTTCATTTTCCCGATCGATGACTAAACGAAGCGCCACTGATTGTACCCGTCCAGCTGATAAGCCCTTTTTAACTTTTTTCCAAAGCAAGGGACTGATGCTATAGCCTACAAGCCGATCCAGAATCCGTCGTGCCTGCTGTGCGTCGACCAGGTCCATATCAATTTTGCGCGGATGCTTGAATGATTCTTTAATAGCATCTTTTGTGATTTCATTAAAAACCACGCGGCAATCCGAAGATTGGTCAATACCTAACGCTGTAGCTAAATGCCATGCAATCGCTTCCCCTTCTCTGTCAGGGTCAGCCGCGAGAAAGACTTTCTTGGCTTTTTTCGCTTCTTTTTTTAGATCCTGTAATATCGGTCCTTTTCCTCTTATCGTAATATAACGAGGTTCGTAATTGTTTTCCACGTCTACACCCATTTGACTCCGGGGCAAATCGCGTAAATGTCCAAGTGAAGCACGGACTTTATATTTCTTACCCAAATACCGTTCGATTGTCTTAGCCTTTGCAGGCGATTCAACAATCACTAAAAAATCCGCCATAACTTTTTTCCTCCTCATAGAGGTTTCTCAAAACTGCTTAAAAGAATTACCTGTTGCAAAATGTATAACAGATTTTAGCTTAATGCAAGGCTTTTCATTTTTTTCATTATTTTTCAGCTGTCATTTGCTGGTATTCTTCGAGCACTTGCCAGCCGTTCCAGACCGGTTTTGCGCCTTCTGAAATTAATTTATGCGGTCCTTCAGATAAAAGGGATCCGATATCGCCAGGTACCGCAAAAACATCTTTCCCATGATCAAGAGCATGTTCGATCGTGCTTAAAGTTCCGCTTTTCACCAGCGCTTCTGTTACAATTATTCCCCTGGACAATCCACTGATAATGCGGTTTCTCATCGGAAAATTCCATTTTCGCGGTTCCATATAAGGCGGATATTCGGTTAAAACTAAATGTTTTTCTTCTATTATATTATTTAATGCTATGTTTTCTTTTGGATATGGATGCCTAAATCCACTGCCAGTGACAGCAATTGTCCGTCCTCCAAGATCGATCGCTATTTGATGAGCCATGGTGTCTGCCCCTTTTGCGAGACCGCTGACAATGACAAAGCCATTTTCAATTAATGGGGGAACGATTTTCTGCATGGCTTTTTGTGAATAGGAAGAGGCTTTGCGTGAACCGATGATAGCTATCTTCTTGGGTTCAGCTAATAAAGAAGGATCGCCTTTGGCGTATAGAACAGCAGGTGGATCGATCAATTCCAGCAAACTTCCAGGGTATAAGGGGTGTTGATAAGATATGGGGAGTATCTTATGCTTGGCGTAGGTTTCACTTAAGGGGAATGTCAGAGATTGTCGATAAGAGGTTTTCAGTTTAGCTGCTTGATCCATTTTAATATCTAGGAGCATCATTAGCTCGTAAGATGTTTTCTGCTCAAGAGTAGATAAATCGGGGTCCTGAATCAGCAGCGGAAGTAGTTTTTTTAAGCTTTTCGGATAGACATAATGCAGTGCCAACAAGCGCTCCGTAAATTCTTTGTTCATTTCGTTCCTCCTATTCTATTTTGGCAATCATAAGATGCACTGCCTAGAGTGCACCTTCTCTTTATATTAATGGGTTTTACACCTATCGTAAACCTTTAAGATGCTACTGGCATTCTCCTACGTATTCTTTTTATAAAGCCAAGTGGACGGACAATCGTTTTACACTTCCTCTGGCTCAGTTTATCTTCATAGTAAATAAGCCTACCCATTCATGTATTTATTCACATTGCTCCACTTTCAACAATGTTAAACTATAGATACTCACTTCTTGAAGGGAGAAAATACATTGGTAGAGCTTTTTCACAATCCCTCAGTTCATTTTGTTTACTGCGTTTCATCTACTTTTCCGTTTTAAAGGAATCACTTAAAATTATCTAATAAGTTCACTTTCCAGGAGCTTAGGATCTTATTGACCCGTCATCATCAAATTTAGTTGCTCTTATTCCCCTATCTCAATGGAAGGCAGTGATCTACGAAATGAAAACTTCGCAAAAAATACACCTTGCCGCTGCAATATTTTGGTTTCTCTCAGCTGCATATCTTGTCTATAAATATTCCTTACAGGCTGGTTATTGGGAACATCCTCTATACATAACGCTATTTTTATACCTCGTCATTTTGCTTAGCAAAAAAGGATTTAATAAATTAAATATTAGCATCTTCTTTTTCTATATAGCCTTTGGAATTTGGTTTGCTATGGATCTGTTTTTTATCCTAGTAAGAGTATTTTCAGTAAATTAACCTACTAAAGCTTAGAGAGAATTTCCGAAATCAAATGTTAAAGTTGAAGCACCAGCAAAAACCAAAAAAAGGCTCAAAACGCTGTTTTACCAGCGTTTTGAGCCTTAATTTTGTATTAATGAGTTTTACATTTGTCGTACAAGCCTTGTTCTCTGATCACTTTGATCAAAGTTTCGCCGATTACAGACGGAGTGTCTGCAACTTCGATGCCTGCATCGTTCATTGCTTTGATTTTATCAGCAGCTGTCCCTTTACCGCCAGAAATAATCGCACCGGCATGGCCCATACGTTTTCCTTCAGGTGCAGTTTGTCCACCGATAAATCCTACTACAGGTTTCGTCATGTTCGCTTTAACCCACTCAGCAGCTTCTTCTTCAGCTGTTCCGCCGATTTCACCGATCATTACGACTGCGTAAGTATCTTCATCTTCGTTGAATTCCTTCAATACGTCGATAAAGTTTGTGCCGTTTACTGGGTCTCCACCAATGCCGACAGCTGTCGACTGGCCAATTCCCTCTTCAGACAATTGATGAGTTGCTTCATACGTCAATGTACCTGAACGTGAAACAACGCCAACATGTCCTTTTTTATGAATGTATCCAGGCATGATGCCGATTTTACATTCGTCCGGCGTGATAACGCCCGGGCAGTTTGGTCCAACTAGACGTGTTTTCTTGCCTTCCATGTAACGCTTCACTTTAACCATATCCAATACAGGAATGTGCTCAGTGATGCAGATTGCCATATCAAGCCCAGCGTCAACAGCTTCAAGAATTGCGTCAGCTGCGAAAGGTGCCGGTACGTAAATTACAGATACGTTCGCCCCTGTAGCTTTTACTGCATCTTCTACAGTGTTGAAGACAGGTACGCCTTCAGCTTCAGTTCCGCCTTTACCTGGTGTTACACCCGCAACGATTTTCGTTCCGTATTCAAGCATTTGCTTTGTATGGAAAAGGGCAGTTGACCCTGTAATTCCCTGTACAAGCACTTTTGTGTCTTTGTTAATGTATACACTCATTTTTGTCCCTGCCCTTCTTTAGCCTACAAGTTCTACGATCTGTTTAGCGCCGTCTGCCATTGTACCAGCAGCCACAATATTAAGACCTGATTCATTAAGCAGTTTTTTACCGATTTCTACATTTGTTCCTTCAAGACGGACGACAAGCGGCACATTCAAGCTTACTTCTTTAGCAGCTTGGATTACGCCTTCCGCAATGATGTCACACTTCATGATACCGCCGAAAATGTTAACGAAAATTCCTTTTACATTCTTATCAGAAAGAATGATTTTGAAAGCTTCCGTTACTTTCTCAGCGGTAGCACCGCCCCCAACGTCAAGGAAGTTAGCGGGTGTTCCGCCGTAGTAGTTGATCGTATCCATCGTTGCCATAGCAAGTCCGGCGCCGTTAACCATACAGCCGATGTTCCCATCCAAAGAAATGTAGCTCAAGTCATACTTGGAAGCTTCAATTTCTTTTGCATCCTCTTCGTCGAAATCACGAAGTTCCACAATGTCTTTGTGGCGGTAAAGAGCGTTTTCGTCGAAATCAAATTTCGCGTCAAGCGCTAGGATATTGCCATCGCCAGTTTCAACCAATGGGTTGATTTCAACGATTGAAGCATCTTTTTCGATGAATACAGTGTAAAGGCCAAGCATGAATTTCGCTGCTTTGTTGACAAGCTTAGGCGGAATGTTCATGTTGAAAGCCATACGGCGAGCCTGGAAACCAGTCAAACCGATTACTGGATCGATAATCTCCTTGAAGATTTTTTCAGGAGTTTGCTCAGAAACTTCCTCGATATCAACTCCGCCTTCTTCAGAACCCATAAGAGTGACACGTGAAGTTTGGCGGTCAAGCACCAATCCAACATAGTATTCCTTCTTAATGTCAGATCCTTCTTCGATCAAAAGGCGTTTGATCTCTTTGCCTTCTGGACCTGTCTGGTGAGTCACAAGAACTTTACCTAACAGTTCTTTTGCGTATGTACGGACTTCATCCAGGTTTTTAGCGATTTTAACACCGCCGGCTTTGCCTCGTCCACCTGCGTGGATTTGTGCTTTTACCACGACAACATCCGTACTCAGTTCTTTAGCTGCCTTTACTGCTTCTTCCGGAGAAAAAGCAACGGTGCCGTAAGAAACTGCTACGCCGTATTGTCTGAGGAGTTCTTTTCCTTGATATTCATGGATATTCATCTGTCATCCTCCAATCAAACATCTCTATCGTAATTTTATTACCTCTACCATTGTATTAAAGTTGTCATAAAATGTCCACCGTTGTTAGCTTTTCTAATAAACTTAATGTGTTTAAAATAGAGAATTTTGCGTTAAAAGAGTTTTGACCGGTTCGAATGTCTTGCGATGAATTTCACATGGACCGTATTTTTCAAGAGCTGCAACATGGTCTTTTGTTCCATAACCGGCATGTTTACTAAATCCGTATTGCGGATACTGAGCATCGTACTCTTCCATAATGGCATCTCTCCCGGTCTTGGCTAAAATTGAAGCTGCCGCAATGCTCAAACTCTTGGCATCGCCTTTGATAATGGATTCACAAGCCATCGGCAACTCCAGCATCATGGCGTCTGCCAATACAACGGAGGGCTTTGGAGACAGCGCCAGAGCGGCTTTTGTCATCGAGATCCTGGTTGCCTGATAGATATTCAAACGGTCAATCTCCTCAGGCGGCTGGACATGGACCGCATAACTGACAGCAATTTGCTTGATGAGAGCGGCAAACTGGTCGCGCTTTACTTTGCTTAATTGCTTTGAGTCGTCAAGACCGACAAGGCTCGAACAATCAGCCGGCAAGATTACGGCTGCCGTGACGACAGGTCCTGCAAGCGGCCCTCTTCCTGCCTCGTCGATGCCTGCCACTAAGTCGCCTTCGTTGGATCTGTATTCAGCATCGAAATGCAATTTCAGACCATGGTTATGCTGCAACTCCTCCCGAAGCCTCTGCTTTCTCTGCCAAGAGGCCCATAGCGTTTGGACACTCTTCCGCGAATCGCTTTGAAGGTCCTCCATCCAGGACTGCCATTCCGTCGCCTCGTTCAACAGTTCTTTTATCTCAGTAGTTGTTTGCATCACTTCAGTGTCTCCCTTCAATAAATACCGTCAATTACTCTTGGACATTGTTTAAATATGCAGCAGCAAAGTTCAGCTTTTTCTTTTTCACATTCATCAAAAAAACTGTCCCTCAGAATCGAGGAACAGCTGGATATTGAATGGAGCGAACCTTCACTCTTCTTCAATCATTTCATCTTTGTAGTCGAACGTCACTTTGCCAAGATACTGGTTCCGGATATCCCGAACAATTACTTCAGCGGTAGTTTCATAGTCGACTTCGCCATGCTGGTCGTAACAGCCTCGCTTTTTGCCGATATGATCAAAAGTATTAACGATTTCTTCATCTACATGATCAATGCCGTAGCGCTCTTTCATACGTTCCGGATAGCGCTCCTCCAAAAATTTCAGGGAATAGATAGCCAGATCCTGCATTTGGATGACTGAATCTTTAATCGCTCCTGTTACTGCCAGCTTCAAGCCGGTTTCTGGGTCTTCAAACTTCGGCCATAAAATACCTGGTGTATCCAATAATTCAATTTCTTTGCCAACTTTGATCCATTGTTGCGCTTTCGTGACGCCTGGCATGTTGCCGGTCTTTGCCAGGCTCTTTTTCGACAAGCGGTTGATGAGGGTCGATTTTCCGACGTTCGGAATTCCGACAATCATGGCGCGAATGGCACGAGGTTTGATGCCTTTGGCAATCATCCGGTCCCATTTTTCTTCAAGTATTTCTTTTGATGCTTTTGTCACCAGCTGCAGCCCTCTGCCTTCAAGGGAATTGATTGCTACTGCACGGGTACCTTGATCCTCAAAATAACGAATCCATTTTTTCGTTTCAACTTCATCTGCCATGTCCATTTTATTCAAAATGATAAGACGCGGTTTTTGCTGAATCACTTGATCGATCATCGGATTTCGTGAAGATAAAGGTAACCTGGCGTCAACAAGTTCAAAAATAATATCCACCAATTTCAGTTTTTCAGTAACTTGTCTCCGTGCTTTTGCCATGTGTCCAGGAAACCATTGTATCGTCATAAAACCACTCCTTAATTAACAATTCCCGCTTCAGCCAAAGGCCAAAAAACGAAACTCGTATCTCCGATCACTTCGTCGGTCGGGACCAATCCGATATGGCGGCTGTCTTTGCTTTGTCGACGATTATCGCCCATGACAAATACAGATCCCTCGGGTATGGTGCTTTCTCCGGTAATATCCTCCAGAACAAAATCCTCTGTAAGTGTGCCGGTAATTCCTTGCTTGTAAATATCCAAATAAGGTTCTTCCACTGCTTCTCCATTTATATACAACTGGTCGTCTTCATAGGCGACGTGATCACCCGGCAACCCGATTATACGTTTGATATAATCCTTTTGTTCCGGCGCATGAAATACAATAATATCGAAACGGTCAGGCTCTCCGACTGAGTAACCAATCTTATTGACGATCATTCGATCTCCATGCTCCAAAGTCGGCATCATCGACTCTCCATCTACGACAATCGGCGTGAATAAAAAGAAACGAATAATTGCTGCTAAACCGAAGGCGATCAACAGAGCTTTCGACCATTCCCACATTTCATTCTTCTTCTTGACTTCAGTCTCCATGCGTGTTCCTCCCCATGCGTACTGCTTTAATTGTACAAGGAAATAAACTTTTTAGCAAAAAGAAAGAGGGCGCAAGCGCCCTCCTCCATTAATGCAATCTTATCGAATTTCTTTGATACGAGCTGCTTTACCGCGTAGATCACGCAAGTAGTACAATTTCGCACGACGTACTTTACCACGACGGGTAACTTCAAGCTGTGCAATTTTTGGCGTGTGTACAGGGAATGTACGTTCAACACCAACACCGTAAGAGATTTTGCGAACAGTGAATGATTCACTGATTCCGCCTCCGCGACGGCTGATTACGACTCCTTCGTATACCTGAACACGTTCGCGTGTACCCTCGACAACTTTAACGTGGACACGGACAGTATCTCCAGGACGGAACGTTGGAAGATCCGTACGAAGCTGTTCTTTAGTGATTTCTGTAATAATGTTTTGCATTATCTTTTCTCTCCTTCTACAGACGCTCTTACACCATTTCAACTGTTGCAGCGGAACATCGTGATCCTGTACTTCGCATAAAAGTACAGTTTCCATAATATCACTAAACGGCGCATGATGCAAGAGCATTCAGTATTCTATTTTTGTTTCTTCAATTGAGCGATTATTTTTCTCTGCGCATCGTTCAGCTCGATCTTATCAAGCAGATCTGGACGCCGTTCAAGCGTGCGTTTCAATGTTTGTTCTTCACGCCATTGATCGACTTTCCCGTGGTTGCCCGAAGTCAGCACCTCTGGCACCTTCCAGCCCCGGTAATCAGCCGGACGCGTGTATTGAGGGTGTTCTAGAAGGCCTGTAGAGAATGAATCGCGAACGGGGGAGTCAGCATTGCCCAGCACCCCTGGAAGCAGTCTGACGACACTGTCGATCACAGTCATGGCTGCTAGTTCTCCACCAGTCAGTACAAAATCTCCAATCGAAATCTCATCTGTGACAAGATGTTCCCTGATCCGTTCGTCGTAGCCTTCGTAATGGCCGCAGATAAAAACCAATTCCTCTTCACTTGCCAGCTCTTCAGCTTTTTGCTGAGTAAAGCGTTCGCCTTGCGGACACATTAAAATGACACGCGGCTTGCTGTTTTGAGTCAAGCTTTCAACAGCGTTAAATATCGGTTCCGGCTTAAGCACCATACCGGCTCCTCCTCCGAAAGGATAATCATCCACTTGCCGCTTATTGTCGGCAAATTCCCTGATATCCACCACATTTAAAGCAACCGCATTTTTTTCTTGTGCTTTCTTCATGATCGAATGCTGAAAAACACCTTCAAACATAGGAGGGAAAAGCGATAAGACATTTATATTCATCAAGACAACAAACCTTCCATCACTTCGATGACCACTTTCTTTTCATCAATATCAATTTCTTTTACAATGTCTTCGATATAAGGGATGTAATGCTTCTTGCCCGTTTTTGGCGTCACTTCCCAAACATCGTTGGCGCCAGTCTCCAAAATTTCACTGATGATTCCGAGTTCCTGGCCTTCAGTTGTATAGACTGCACATCCCAAAATTTCATGATGATAATATGCATGGTCTTCCAGGTCGGTCAAATCGTGTTCAGCGATTTTCAAATAAGACTCTTTGAACGGCTCTACGTCATTGATGTTCGGATAGCCTTCAAAAGTTACTAATTCGAAGTTCTTATGCTGACGATGACTGGCGATTTTCACCATAATCGGCTTTTTCGCATCCGGCGTGAAAAGCCCTAGTTTCGTCCCTACTGCAAATCGTTCTTCTGGAAAATCTGTACGTGACAAGACACGCACTTCACCACGGATTCCGTGGGTATTGACGATTTTCCCTACATTAAACCATTGCACAAGCAAACATCCTTTCGTCGCTATTTTTTCTGAAAAAAAAGGAAGGAACCAGGGCTCCTTCCTTCTTCTTAATCCACAATATCGAGGTAAGTTTTCTTCTTATGATAACTGCCTGCTGCTGAGTACACAATTGAACGGACAGCTTTCGCTACACGTCCCTGCTTTCCGATCACTTTCCCTGTATCCTCTGGATGCACGGAAAGCTTGTAGACAATTCGGCTTGCGTTTTCGTCGGTTTCGACACGAACTTCTTCCGGATAATCAACTAACGGTTTCACAATGGTCTCAATCAGCTGCTTCATAAGAAAATCTCCCTTACTTGTTTAGTTTTTCGTTATGGAATTTCTCCATAATGCCTTTTTGAGAAAACAAGTTGCGTACAGTGTCAGATGGTTTTGCACCATCATGAAGCCATTTCAACACTAATTCTTCGTCGATTTTAACTTCAGCTGGAACTGTCAGCGGGTTGTAAGTACCTACTGTCTGGATTTGACGGCCGTCACGTGGAGCACGTGAGTCAGCTACTACAATACGGTAAAAAGGAGATTTTTTAGCTCCCATACGTTTCAAGCGAATTTTTACTGCCATTTCTTAAAGCACCTCCGAATAGTTTCACACAAGATATTATATTAGCAAGCTTTAAATAGTTTGTAAAGTATTTTTTCTTAACACCTTAAAATTTTACTTGAAAAGTGAGTCCAGGCCCGGCATTCCCATTTTCTTTTTGCCTTTTTTCGTGTTCATGCCAGACATTTGTTTCATCATTTTCTTCATATCCTCGAACTGTTTTAACAGCCGATTGACGTCTTGGATAGTCGTTCCTGAACCTTTGGCAATTCGTTTTTTACGATTTGCATTAATAATTTCGGGCGTAGTTTTCTCTTTTTTCGTCATCGAATAGATGATAGCTTCAACACGATCCATCTGGCTCTCGTCCACTTTTGCATTTTCGATTCCTTTGATCTTATTGGCGCCTGGGAGCATTTTCAGAATTTCATCCAATGGCCCCATCTGTTTGACTTGAGACATCTGTTCAAGGAAGTCATCAAAAGTAAAGGTGGAGGTTCTGAACTTCTCTTCCAATTCTTTCGCTTTTTCTTCATCAACATTTGTCTGCGCTTTTTCAATCAGCGACAGCATGTCCCCCATTCCGAGAATACGCGACGCCATTCGTTCCGGATGGAAAGCTTCTAATGCATCCATTTTCTCGCCCATCCCGACAAACTTAATCGGCTTTTGCGTAACCGTACGGATTGAAAGGGCTGCACCACCGCGTGTATCACCATCCAGCTTCGTAAGGACGACGCCAGTGATACCGATTGCTTCATCAAAGTTCTGAGCTACGTTGACTGCATCCTGACCAGTCATGGAATCAACAACAAGGAAGATTTCATCCGGCTCTTTAAGTGCACGGATATCCTTTAATTCTTGCATCAATGCCTCATCGACATGCAGACGACCTGCTGTATCGATGATGACGGTATCCAAATGTTCGGTTTTTGCATGCTCAATCGCCTGACGGGCAATTTCCACCGGAGACATATCTGTCCCTTTGGAGAAAACAGGAAGAGACAGCTGCTTGCCAATTGTTTCAAGCTGCTGAATGGCTGCCGGACGGTATACATCGGCTGCCACCAATAATGGTTTGCGGTTGTGTTTGCGGCGCAGCAGGTTAGCGAGTTTTCCTGAAGTGGTCGTTTTACCGGCACCTTGCAGACCGACCATCATGATGACTGTCGGCTGTTTTGATGAAAACTCGATTTTCCGTTCTTCGCCGCCCATCAGTTCAGTCAGCTCATCTTTTACAATTTTAACAACCTGTTGTCCTGGTGTAAGGCTGTCCATAACATCCTGGCCGATTGCGCGTTCGCTGACTTTCTTGACGAATTCTTTAACGACTTTTAAGTTGACATCCGCTTCGATTAAGGCAAAGCGAACTTCGCGCATCATTTCCTTAACGTCTGCTTCATTGACTTTTCCTTTGCCCTTGATCTTTGTCATGGTGCCTTGCAGGCGTTCGGATAATCCTTCAAATGCCATTCTTTCCGCCTCCTAGTCCCATTCCTTCAGTTCGCCCAGAAATTGCTGGACGCGCTCTTCTGTGAATGGCTGTTTTTCAAATGACGAAACCAATTGCTGCCGTTTCTGGAATTTCTCGAACAGCTGCAATTTGCGTTCATATTCTTCCAGCATCGCTTCCGTACGACGGATATTATCGTAAACCGCCTGACGGGTGATGTCGTATTCCTCGGCAATTTCGCCTAGTGAATGGTCATCTAAATAATACAGCATCATATAGCTTCGCTGCTTAGGTGTCAGTAGCTCCTGATAGAAATCAAACAAGTAATTCATGCGTGTTGTTTTTTCAAGTCCCATCATTGACGCTCACCCCACTCATTCTACTGCTAAGAATACTTAAATTATAAATAGCTGTCAAGTAATTTTACTTGTCTGATTCAGCGTCTTCCATTTGTTGTTCTTTATCTAAGCCTTCAGCAAATAAACCGTAAACATATTTCTGTGCATCGAACGGCTGCAGGTCATCCAGTTTTTCGCCAAGGCCGACAAATTTAACGGGAATCTTCAATTTATTGCGGATCGCCAAAACGATTCCGCCTTTCGCTGTTCCATCCAGCTTGGTCAATACAATGCCTGTAACTTCCGTCACTTCCTTGAAAGTCTGCGCCTGAATCATGGCGTTTTGTCCGGTTGTCGCATCAAGAGCCAATAGGACTTCGTGCGGCGCCCCTGGAATTTCACGCGAAATAACACGGTGCACTTTCTGCAATTCATTCATCAAATTGACTTTGTTCTGCAGGCGTCCTGCTGTATCGCAGATTAGTACATCCACTCCGCGCGATTTGGCCGAACGGACTGCATCATACATGACTGCCGCTGGATCCGATCCTTCGCTTTGTTTGATAACGTCAACGCCTACACGCTGGCCCCAAACATCCAATTGTTCGATTGCCCCGGCGCGGAACGTATCTCCGGCAGCCAACATGACGGTTTTGCCTTCATTCTTGAAACGATGAGCCAATTTCCCAATCGTAGTGGTTTTGCCTACACCGTTGACTCCTACCATCAAAATTACCGTCAATCCTTCAACAAAATTGATTTCATTGATTTCTTCTTCCCCTGCCTGGTAAATATCAACCAGCTTTTCAGAGATGACGGACTGTACGTTTGAAGTGTCTTTGACGTTTTTACGCTGCACTTCAAAACGCAGTTCGTCCATCAGTTCAATGACCGTCTCGAATCCAACATCCGCCTGCAGCAAGATTTCTTCCAATTCCTCGAAAAAGTCTTCATCGACTTTGCGGTATTTCGCGACTAGGTCATTGATTTTCGACGTAAAGCCGGTTCGCGTTTTGGCTAAACCCTCTTTATATTTTTCAGTTGATTCTTCAGCCTCGGTGTTTCCGGCAAACTTATCTTTTAATTTTTTAAAGAAACTCACGTGACCACTCCTTTTTTATATTTTCTCTTCCAGTTTTACAGAAACCAATTTCGAAATTCCGGATTCCTGCATGGTGATGCCATACAGAACATCCGCACCTTCCATCGTCCCTTTTCGGTGGGTGATAACGATGAATTGAGTATCCTCGCTGAATTTCTTCAAGTATTGACTGTACCGCACGACATTTGATTCATCAAGCGCCGCTTCAACTTCATCGAGGACACAGAATGGTACAGGACGGACATTCAAAATTGCAAATAACAAAGCGATGGCGGTTAGTGCACGTTCTCCGCCTGATAAAAGACTTAAGTTCTGAAGCTTTTTTCCTGGCGGCTGGGCAATAATTTCAACGCCCGTGCGCAGCATATCTTTCGGATCTGTAAGTACCAGATCTGCAGAGCCTCCGCCAAACAGTTCTTTGAAAGCCAATTGGAACTGCTTCCGGATGGCATGGAAAGTGTCATCGAAACGGCTGGTCATTTCTCCATCCATTTCCCGGATCAACGTACGCAACGTATCTTTTGCTTCGTTTAGATCATTGCGCTGCTCTGTTAAAAAGGCATGGCGATCGGAGACATGTTCGAATTCTTCGATAGCTCCGATGTGGACCGGCCCTAATTCCTCGATGGATTGTTTCAAAAGCTTCACTTTTCTTCGAACAGCCGCTTCTTCATCCACCATTTTAAACTCTTTTGCCTGCTTGAGTGTCAATTGGTAGTTGGTTTCAAGCTGGTTGATGAAGCTTTGAATCTGGACTTCCAAGCGTGTCGATTTGACTTCACAGATCCTTACGGCTTCTACATACCCTTTATAGATGCGTTGCTGCTCTTTCAGATTTTCCTCAAGTTCATTTAAGCCGTCCTGCTGCTTAGCCCTCTGCTCTTTCGTTTGCGTAACAGTTTGAAGCATCTGCATTTTTTTCGCGGACCATGCCTCGATTTCCCGGAGAATTTCTTCGTCGGAATACACTTTCGCTGCTTCCTCAGACTGGATCCACTGCAGTTCTTTTTGCTGCTCCTGCAACTTGCGGCTGCTTCTTTCAAAGCGTTCAAAAAGCTCAGCTTCACTGTCTGTCAATTGAATAACCCGCTCTTTCGTCACAGCGAACAAGGATTTCTGTTCTGCTAACTTCTCCAGAACCTGATCACGAGCTGATTCATTTTGCTGCTTGAATAAGGTCAATTCATCAATTTTTACTGTAATGGCATTCAGCTCTTCAATGATGCTCGCGAGCCTTGTAGAAGCTGTTTCTTTTCGTCCGGTAATTGCCGTCAAATCATATTCCTTATTTTTTTGCTCTGCTTCGAAAAGTTGATAACGCTCTAATGTAGTCTTTAACACCGCTTCAATTTCACGCAGAATAATGGAACTCTCGGCTTCCATATCCCGGTATTTTTCGCCTTCTGTACGTAAAATCTGAATCGATTCTTCAGCTGCTTTCACTTCGGCTTGTTCTTTCTGAACGGTTTTCTCGGCAGTCAGAATCGTCTCGTTCAATTCTCCAGACTGTACCAGCAATTGTTCCAGCTCTGCTTTTCGAGTAAAGAAAGACGCTTGTGTCTTATTGGCGCCTCCTGTCATTGATCCGCCGGCATTAACGATATCTCCTTCTACTGTCACGACACGGAAACGGTTGCCTGTTGCTTTGGCAATCGCATTTGCACCTTTAAGATCTTCAGCGATAATAACATTACCCAGCAGGTTTTCAATGATCATTTGATATTGCGGATCGTAATTGACCAATTCATAAGCCATGTTGATATAGGACGGGTGTCTGCTCACAGCAGTCAATGTATGCTCTGGAATCTTTCGCGGCTTCATGACCGTCATTGGCAGGAAGGTCGAGCGGCCCGCTCTTTTTTTCCGCAGGAAATCGATGGCTTCTCTGGCATGCTGCTCATTTTCCGTAACAATGTGCTGACTCGAAGCCCCTAAAGCGGTCTCAATTGCTTTTGCATAGTTTTTTTCTACTTGGGCAATTTCAGCAACAGCCCCTCTGATACCCGTTAACTGGCCTTTCTCACGTGCTACCAGCACTTCGCGGACTCCTTGGAAAAACCCAGAAAAGTCGGCTTCCAGTTCCTGAAGTGTGTCAATACGGGCCGCCAATTGTTTCTGCGACTGGTACGCCTGGAACAGCATGGACTGCTTCTGGTCGAAAGCTTTTTTCTGCAGCTGGTAAGAAACCTCACTGTCTTTGTACTGTTGGCGTTTGTCATCCAACAACGCTCGGACTTCCTTCACATTTTTTTCCGCCTGTGTTTTTTCATTTTCCAGCTTTGCTAATTCAGCTTTAAAGTCTCTCCGCTGCGACGCAATACGCCCGCTCGACTCTGACAATTGCTGTTCTTGTAAACCGATATTCTTCAACTCGTTTTTGACTGTCGCTTGTTCGTTCATCAAATCGATGTAAACTGATTTGCAATTTTCGATTTCATTGTCAATATCTGCTGGGGTACGGTTCAACTGCTCTTCAAGTTGCTTGATAGCCGTTCGGATTGTTTGCTGTTCCACTTTTCGTTCTTCCAGCAGCACCAGCTGTTCGCTGTGCTTTTTCCTCAAAAAATCGTTTTCCTGTTTTTCGGCACTGAGATTGTCCTGCAACTGCTGCGCCTGGCGATGGGCATTGCTTTTCTTCTCGGACATCAACAGCTTGCGTCCCTGCCATTTCTCTGTCTCGGCACTGGCTTCAACGAGTCCATTTTGCGCCAAGTCTATTTTTCTATCTAAATCGGCCAAAGACTGGCGTGTTTTAACAACCGTCTGTTCTTTTGTATTAATTTCTGCCGATAACTGCTGTTCCTTCTCGGTATGAGCCGCAGCGTCAGTTGTCAGCTGCTTCAGCTCCTGTTCGAGGTTGCCTGCATCGTGGGCCAACAAGGCGATATCGGCATCCTTTAGCTGTTCATTCATATCCAAATAATCCCGGGCAGTGGAAGCCTGAATTTGAAGCGGCTCCATCCGACCATCCAATTCATGAAGAATGTCCAGTACCCGGTTCAGGTTTTCGTCGGTTTCATTTAATTTCACTTCGGCTTTTTTCTTGCGCTGCTTGTATTTCAAAACACCTGCGGCTTCTTCAAAAATCGACCGGCGCTCTTCCGCCTTGGAATTCAAGATTTCGTCCACTCGGCCTTGTGAAATGATGGAAAAGGCCTCTTTGCCTAGACCGGAATCCATAAACAGGTCCGTGATGTCTTTTAAGCGACAATTTTGCTTGTTTAAAAGATAGGCACTTTCGCCACTGCGAAAAACCCTTCTCGTTACGCTGACTTCGCTGTAATCGAGAGGGACCCGGCCATCTGTATTATCTAAAATTAATGTGACTTCCGCAAAATTCAACGGTTTACGAGAATCACTGCCGGAGAAAATAACATCTTCCATCTTTGCTCCGCGCAGTGATTTTGCTGATTGTTCTCCGAGCACCCAACGGATGGCATCAGTGACATTGCTTTTACCGCTGCCATTCGGTCCGACTACGGCTGTAACTCCGGGTACAAAATCAATGCCGATCCGATCAGCAAAAGATTTGAACCCCATAACTTCCAATCTTTTCAAAAACATTGTTACTCCTCCGCTGCTTCCTGCAATTTACGGATTGCCAGCTGAGCTGCCTGCTGTTCCGCTTCTTTTTTCGATCGGCCATTGCCGACCCCGAGCTCTTTATCCGCTAATGACACACGCGTCACAAATACTCGGCTGTGTGCCGGTCCGATCTCATCAATGATTTCATAACTTAATGCTCCATTATTTTTCTGTTGGACCAATTCCTGCAATTGGCTCTTATAATCCATCACATGCGAAAAAGCACCGATTTCCACTTTCGGAAATAACACAACTTCCAAAAATGAGACAACAGGTTCCAATCCTTGGTCCAGGTAAAGAGCGCCGACATAAGATTCAAAAACATCAGCTAAAAGAGCTGGACGTGTTCTGCCGCCTGTCAGCTCTTCTCCTTTACCTAGGAGGATGTACTTGCCGAAACCAAGTTCGTTGGCAAATAAAACCAGTGATGGCTCACAAACGATAGCTGCGCGCAGCTTCGTCAATTCGCCTTCGCTCATTTCAGGATATTTCATGTACAGGTAATGCGAAACGGATAATTCCAATACCGCATCCCCAAGGAATTCCAAACGCTCGTTATCGGTAAATTGTTTTCTTCGATGCTCATTCACATAAGATGAATGCGTGAAAGCTTGATACAGCAACGCAGGTTTGTTAAATGAAACATTCAGCTCTTTTTGCAATTGGTCAAATGCCGCTTTGGCGTTTTCTTTAATGACGCCCGGCTTTTGGTGATTTGATTTTCTATTCATTGCCATTTTTATCTGCCTTCCTTTGTGTACTTCCATCAATTTTACCTTTTTTTCAGCTATTGTGCAAAAAGAGAATTGACGCACAACTGCTTAGTATAACAGCAATTGTGCGTCAAAGGTTGTTTAAGTACTTGTGTTTGGCAGAAGGATCTGTTGATCGCTTCCGCTTTTCTTGGTGTCTAGCTTCAGCGATCAGCCCCTCGGGATCATAAGTCGCGCTGACTGTGCGGCAGAAACACGCCGCTTCGTCAACGCGCCTTATGCCTGTCGGGTCTTAACGATCACTTCCGCTTTTTGGACTGTCTAGCTTCAGCACCCAGCTCTTTGAGTCATAAGCCAACCCGGCTGTGCGGCTGAAGAAATGCCGCTTCGCCGTAGCGTCTTATGCCCGTCGAATCTAGACGGCCGCTTCCGCTTTTCGCAATTAAGCTTGTTTCTTTTCGATGTACGTTACTGCGTCGCCTACTGTAGCCATGCTTTCAGCGTCTTCGTCAGAAATTTCCATATCGAATTCATCTTCAAGTTCCATAACCAATTCTACTACGTCCAATGAATCTGCACCTAGGTCGCCGGTAAATGAAGCTTCAAGTTTCACTTCGCTTTCTTCTACACCTAGACGATCCACGATTACTTTAGTTACTCTCTCTAATACTGTTGACAATGTCGTCACCTCCCCTCAAATCAGTATACAAAAATCTTTCTTACATGACCATGCCGCCATCAAGATGAAGTGTTTGGCCTGTCATGTAGGAAGCGTCATCAGAAGCCAGGAACAATGCCGCTTTTGCAACATCTTCAGGCGCACCGAAACGACCGAGCGGAATTTGTCCGAGCATCGCTTTTTGTACATCTTCCGTCAATTGATCGGTCATATCCGTTGTAATGAATCCTGGAGCTACGGCATTTGCTGTAATTCCCCGGCTCGCCAATTCACGGGCAGTCGTCTTGGTCAAGCCAATTACACCCGCTTTTGACGCAACGTAGTTGGCTTGTCCGGCATTGCCCATGACTCCAACGATGGAAGCAATATTCACAATTCTTCCAGCGCGTTGCTTCATCATTTGGCGTGTTACTGCCTTCGTACAAATGAAGACGCCTTTTAAATTGGTATTGATAACATCATCCCACTCATCGTCTTTCATGCGCATCATCAGGTTGTCACGGGTGATGCCGGCATTGTTCACTAAAATATCCACTGATCCGAAAGTTTTCATCGTTTCATCAACCATCGCTTTAACAGATTCAGCATCCGATACATTAGCTTTGACTGCGATTGCTTCTCCGCCATTTGCCTGGATGTCAGCAACGACTGCTTCCGCTTTTTCCTGGCTGCCGCTATAATTGACAACGACTTTTGCGCCGTCTGCTGCAAATTTTCGGGCGATTTCAGCTCCGATTCCGCGTGATGCTCCTGTAACGATAGCTGTTTTCCCTGTAAGTTTACTCATTTCGCCAACTCCTCTACCGCTTTTTCAAATGACTCCAGGTCATAGACCGGCAAAGTTTTCACTGAACGGTCAATTTTCTTCACAAGACCACTCAGTACTTTTCCAGGTCCAATTTCGACAAATACCGTCACTCCAAGGTCAATCATCTCACGTACTGACTGTTCCCACAGAACCGGTGAATACAACTGACGGACTAGAAGATCCTGTATTTGTGTAGCGTTGGTTTCCGATTTAGCTGTAACATTGGAAATTACCGGCACTTTAGCGTCCAATAGGAAAGCACCGCTCAATTCTTTTGCTAAATCCTGCGAAGCCGAACGCATGAGTTCTGAATGAAAAGGACCGCTGACGTCAAGAGGAATTGCCCGTTTAGCGCCTCGTTCTTTGGCGACCAGGCAAGCTTGCTCAACTCCTGCTTTTGTTCCGGAAATCACGATTTGTCCTGGACAGTTTAAATTGGCCAACTGAACAACACCGGTAGTGTCCGTAACTTCATTCGTCACTTTTTCCAGCTCTTCACTTTCCATGCCGAGAATAGCTGCCATCGTGCCTTCTCCTGCCGGAAATGCGGTATTCATGAATAACCCGCGTTTATGTACAATATTGACCGCTGTTGGGAATTCCATCACATTTGAAGTCACAAGTGCGCTGTATTCACCAAGACTGTGACCAGCTGTATAATCGGGTCTAATGCCAGCACGAATCAACCTTTCCGTGATCATCGAACTAACTGTCAATAACGCCGGTTGGGCATGATAAGTAAGTGTCAACTCTTCTTGTGGTCCTTCAAGCATCAGTTTAGACAATTTCAAGTCGAGTGCCTGATCTGCACTTTCAAAGAAGTTGCGGCTCGTGTCATCTGCCAAAAAGCTTTCGCCCATTCCGACTGTCTGCGATCCTTGGCCTGGATAGATAAATGCAATCTTAGTCTTCATTTGTTGTCTCCTTTTTCAGCGTACTGTATATTGTGCCCGTTACATCGTATTCCACCATTGTCCGTGTTTGGCGGATGGCATTGAATAAGGCGGTAGCATTTGACGATCCGTGCGCTTTAATGACTGGCGCCTTTAAGCCGAACAGTCCTGCTCCGCCGTATTCGCTGTAATCCAGCATACCTTTCAGACCCTTGATGTTGTCTTTGACCAGAAAAGCCGCCACTTTTGTTTTGGCAGAAGTCATAAAGACCTCTTTAATCATCGAAAAGACATTCATTGCCGTACCTTCGATCGTCTTCAATACCATATTTCCAGTAAAGCCGTCGGTGACGACCACATCGGCCACGCCGTTCAGCAAATCGCGCGATTCCACATTGCCGATAAAATTGACTGGCGCTTCTTTTAATAAAGGAAAAGCGGCTTTCGTCAAATCATTGCCTTTTTTTTCTTCTGTTCCAATATTCAACAAGCCGACTGTCGGCTTTTGAATTCCACGAACTTTTTCGGCATAGATGCTTCCCATTATTGCATATTGCACGAGATGTTCAGGACGGGCTTCTGCATTGGCTCCCATATCCAGCATAACGAATCCTTTGCCGTCAATGGTCGGCAAAGTTGGCGCCAGTGCCGGACGATCAACTCCCTCGATACGACCCACGATAAACAGTCCTGCTGACATAAGCGCTCCTGTATTGCCAGCAGATACACAAGCATCTGCCGCTCCATCTTTTACCGCTTGCGCCATCCGGACCATGGAAGCATCTTTTTTCCGCTTGACTGAACGGACCGGGTCATCTTCCGATTCAATGACTTCCTCACAATGGACGATTGTCAGGCGCTCATGTTCCTTCAAGAATTCCTGCATCTTTTCCTGATGTCCGAAAAGCTGGATTTCTACATCCACAAACTCTTCCAATGCTTTATATACTCCGGCGATAATTTCTTTCGGGGCGTTGTCTCCACCCATCGCATCTACAGCTATTTTCATTCTGTGTCACCTTCACTTTGCTCTGTCATACGATACATTTCAAATGTACCGATAAAAACCGTCAATTGTTCGACTGAAGATACCACTTTTACAAATGCCCTGTTTTTTTCAGGATGGCTTTCAATCACTTCCGCTTTTGCAACGACTCGCTGGCCGGCTGTAACCGGACGCAAAAACTGCAGTTCCGATTTAACGGTCAATGCCAATTCTTCGTTCATCACTGCAACCGCTAAAGAATTAGCTTGCGCGAATAAATGATGACCTCTGGCTATCTTGTTGCGCTGGAAGACATGCTCCGGTTTTACATCGAAAATTGATAATGCTTTTTTGTCCAGTTCGATATCGATAATCTCTCCGATTACTTCGTCGATCGGCAGAGACTTCACTTCGTCTTCAAATGTCTTCACGGCTACATGTTTAATGCGTTCCCGCAGTTCCGGAATGGCAAGCTCCATCCGATCCAGCCGGATTGTTTGCACACTGACGTCAAATTCATTCGATAGTTCTTCGTCCGTCACAAAAGGATTCTCTTTTATCGAATCTTTTAACGCCTGTTGCCGCTGTTTTTTCGGTCTTTTCACTATGTCACCGCCCGCTATTAGCACTTGGTACTAATATGAGTATATAAATAACAAAAAAAGAATGCAAGGAAAATCATAATCCCTGCATTCTTAATCCAATCTTCCACCCGATAACACACCAGACTCTTCTATTTGCTGCCGCAGGCAACGCATATCTTCGGCACGCCAGAATTCTTCACTGCTGATCAGTTTCTCGGCATCTTTTCTAGCAGCCTCGAGTGCCCGGTAATCATGTACCAGATCGGCCATTTTAAATTCCGGAATACCGCTTTGTTTACGGCCGAAAAAGTCACCCGGACCTCTCAGCTGCAGATCCTTTTCAGCCAGTACGAAGCCATCATTAGTTTCGGTCATCGTCGCCATGCGTTCCTTGCCGATTTCCGTTTTTGGATCCGCCAACAGGACACAATAGGACTGCTCGCTGCCCCGTCCGACACGTCCCCGTAATTGGTGCAGCTGAGATAAACCAAAACGTTCCGCATCATAAATGAGCATGAACGAAGCATTTGGCACATTGACGCCAACTTCTACAACAGTCGTTGATACCAATACATCAATCTTGCCTTCTGTGAACTCACGCATGGTCTGTTCTTTTTCGTCCGAATGCAGGCGTCCATGCATTAAGCCGACCGTAAACCGGTCTTTGAAATACATCGCCAGCTGCTGAAACAGGTCCACCGCATTTTGATAATCCAGTTTATCCGATTCCTCAATCAGCGGACAGATGACATAAGCCTGCCTGCCAGCAGCCAGCTCTTTTTCCATCCTACCGACAATTTTACCGAACATGTCTTTTTTCATCCAATAAGTTTCAATCTCTTTACGTCCGACCGGCATCTCGTCAATAACCGATACATCCATTTCACCAAAGGCAGAAATCGCCAGTGTCCGTGGAATCGGTGTCGCCGTCATGAACAGAACATCGGGGTTATAGCCCTTGTCCTTTAGCACACGGCGCTGGTCTACACCAAAACGATGTTGTTCATCCGTAATGACGAGTCCTAATTTATGGAATTGCACTTCAGGTTGGATCAATGCATGCGTGCCGATCAAAAGATCAATTTCACCTGCTGCCAGTTGCTGCAAAATCAATTGCCGCTTTTTGCCTTTTACTGAACCTGTCAACAGCGCAATATTCAGCGAAAATGGACGGAACCACTGCTCCAGCGTATTGGCATGCTGTTCAGCCAAAATCTCAGTTGGCGCCATTAGAGCACCCTGAAGACCAGCAGTGTGAGCTGCATATAAAGCAATTGCTGCCACTACTGTTTTACCGGAACCAACATCTCCCTGCAACAAACGGTTCATACGGAACGGCTCTTTCATATCCTTGCAAATCTCGTTGACCACCCGTTTTTGTGCAGCGGTCAAATCGAAAGGCAAGTCATCGATGAATGCCTTCAAGCGCTCTAAGTCGTAATCAATGAAAGAGCCGCCTTCCTCCTCGCGGTTTTTCTTGCGCAGTGCTTGCATTTTTAATTGAAAAATCAAAAGTTCCTCGTAGACAAAGCGCCTGCGTGCCTGTTTGACCGCTTCACCATCCGGAGGAAAGTGAACCCATTCCAGAGCTTGTTGTATCGGAGCTAATTGATAAGCTTCGATTAAACTTTTCGGCAAGCAATCTTCTACATCCTCTTTCGCCAAATCCAAGGCTTGTCTCATCAGCTTACGGAAAGTTTTTTGATGGATGCTGCCCTTCAGGCTATAAACTGGTTCGAAATCCGCTCCATCTGTGCGTGGGCCAATCGAGTGGCTTGATACTGTGATGACTTGACGGCCACGGTCCCATTTGCCAGTCAACGTGATGATTTCTCCTAGATGCAGCTTGGCTTTGACATATGGTTGATTAAAAAAGATAGCTTTGACCAAATGGCGGCCAACCAACACCCGAACTTGAGTTCGGGATTTTTTCTTGCCTAAAAAAAGGACGGAAGGCTCGCTTTCGACCCTTCCCTCCACTGTAACGCGTTCATTATGAGGCGTATCAGCCAGATCTTTTAATTGAAAATCTTCATGGCGATACGGAAATGTCATGATCAGGTCATGTATCGTCTCAATTCTCATTTCCTGCAGGGTTTCAGCAGCTTGCTTACCTACACCTTTTAATGTGGCGACCGAATCTCTACTGCCCACTTCCAACAACTGCTCCTCCGAAAATTTTGGACTCAAGCCATTTCCCAGTAGGAGTTGCGGCAAGTCCGCCTTTTGCGGTTTCTCTTAACGCACTCGGCATGGATTGGCCGATTTCAAACATCGCGCCAATGACTTCATCGCACGGAATGCGGCTGGTGACACCGGCTAACGCCATGTCTGCAGCTACAACTGCGTTAGCTGCCCCCATCGCATTACGTTTCACGCAAGGCACTTCCACTAATCCCGCCACTGGATCGCAGACGAGGCCAAGCATGTTTTTCATCGTGATGGCAAATGCTTCCGAACTTTGCTGAGGAGTACCGCCAGCCATTTCAATAATAGCCGCTGATGCCATTCCAGCTGCCGATCCTACTTCTGCCTGGCAACCGCCGGCAGCACCCGAAATCGAAGCATTATTGGCAACTACAAACCCAAAAGCTCCAGCAGTGAATAAGTAACGAATCATTTGCTCTCTTGTCGGATTTAATTTATTTTTTACAGCAAATAAAGTACCTGGCACAACGCCCGCAGATCCTGCTGTCGGCGTTGCACAAATAGTCCCCATCGCTGCGTTGACTTCATTGGTCGCTACTGCTTTGCTGACGGCATCAAGAAGCAGATCTCCGGAAAGGGTATTGCCTTTTTCCCGGTAAGCCTGCAATAATACGGCATCTCCACCTGTTAAACCTGAAACTGAATGAACGCCTTTTAGCCCTTTTTCCACTGCTTCTTCCATGACCGTCAAATTACGGTCCATCTGGATCATAATATCTTCACGTGAACGGTTCGTCATGAGAATTTCCTGTTCAATCATGATTTCAGAAATCAATTTCTGTTCTTTTTCGGCCCGTTCAACCAATTCTCTTACATTACGGAATAGAGCTTCCATCGTTATACCCTCCAATTTAATCGGCGATTCTTGTTACCTGTGTGATATTCGGAAGTTCTGTCAATTCGTCCATCACTTCTTTATCCACATTTTGATCCACTTCGATGACCATCAATGCCATACGCCCTTTTTCTTTCCTCGACACTTCCATATGGCCAATATTGATATCGTATTTGTATAGGCAGTTGGCGACATTTGCAATACAACCTGAACGGTCTTCATGGACGACGAGAATGGCCGGGTGATTTCCGGATAAACGAAGCGGAAAACCATTTAACTCCGTAATTTCTATTTTTCCGCCGCCAATTGATATTCCCATCATCGACATTTCAGCGTCTTTATCTCCAATGACGATTCGTGCAGTATTCGGATGGTCGACATGACCGGTCTCCGGGATGAATTCGTAAGACATCCCCGCTTTTTGTGCTTCCTCAAATGAAGTTTTGATGCGTTCATCAAAAGTATCGTAATCTAGTAAACCACCGATGATGGCTACATCTGTGCTGTGCCCCTTATAGGTTTCTGCAAAAGAACCATAAAGGTGCACTTTCGCCCATTCCGGCTGTCTTCCAAACAAATCTCTCGCTACTCTTCCGATGCGGGCTGCTCCCGCAGTATGCGAAGAAGATGGCCCGATCATGACCGGGCCGATTATATCAAAAACAGATTTGAACTTCATGGCTCAAACCCCTCACTTTCGGTTACGTATACTAGTAGTTTACATGATTTCGACATATTAAACAAAAATAAAAAAAGCGCATACATCCGTATGCGCCTTAGCTTTTTGGTTATATTGATAAAACGTTAAGAAAACCTATTCGACAGCCAGGATAAACGGATACAAAGGCTGCTTGCCGTTGTGGATTTCCACTTCAACGTCGCTGTTAAGCGATTCGATAAATTCGCCTAATTTCTCAGCATCTTCTGCTGTCACATCTTCTCCAAATAAAATCGTCACGATTTCAGCGTCACTGTCCACCAGCTTTTTAGCCAGTTCTTCAGTTACACGTTCCAGGCTGCTGTCTGAAACCACAATCTTCCCTTCTGAAATCCCCATGAAATCATCTTTTTTAATGCCGATTCCATCAATTGATGTATCGCGAACCGCAAATGTAACCGACCCGGATTTCACGTGTTTTGAAGCACTCGTCATAGCAGACTGATTGTCCTGTACAGAAGCGCCCGGGTTGAAGGCCAGCAATGCCGACATGCCTTGAGGCACATCTTTTGTCGGAACGACAGCCGCTTCGATGTCTAATAACTCAGCCGCCTGCTCTGCTGCCATGATGATGTTTTTATTATTCGGCAGGATCAGCACGCGTTCTGCACCAATTGATTTAATAGCATTGACGATGTCTTCGGTCGACGGATTCATCGTCTGGCCGCCTTCAATGACGTAAGAAGCACCAATACTGCGAAGCAGTTCAGCAATTCCTTCGCCCATAGCAACCGTTACTACTGCATAGGGATGGACAGTTTCCTGTTTTGGCGCATTTTTCTGGAAGTCTTCACCTACAATATCGATATGCTGCTGTCGCATATTTTCTATTTTCATGCTGATTAAGCTTCCGTAATCCTGGCCATATGTAAGCACTTTTCCTGGCTCTTCTGAATGGATATGAATTTTTGCAATTTCATCATCGGCAATGACCAAAAGCGAATCTCCATACTCACTTAAATCAGAACGAAACAAAGCTTCGTTAAACTCTTTTTTGCCTTTTTCGAATTTCACCATAAACTCCGTGCAATAGCCAAATTCAATTTCGGCTGTATCCATGAAACTGGCTATATTTTTATGGTGTTCTGCGCTGACCAGGTCCGTCATTGAATTATGCGCGTGTTTCTCTGGCAATTCTTCGCCTTTTAATGAAGCCAGGAATCCCTCGTATACATACACAAGGCCCTGTCCGCCACTATCGACGACACCCACTTCTTTTAGAACCGGCAAGAGGTCCGGCGTCCGCTCCAAAGAGGCCTTTGCTTCTGTGACAACAGCTTCGAACCAAACAATAATATCCTCTTCCGTTTTTGAAACTTCCATGCCTTTGGCAGCAGCATCCTTCGCCACTGTCAAAATTGTTCCTTCGACCGGTTTCATAACGGCCTTATAAGCTGTCTCAACTCCGTGCTGAAGAGCTTCTGCAAACTTAAGCGCTGTCAATTCCGATTCTGATGCAATATATTTGCCAAAACCTCTGAAGAGCTGTGAAAGAATAACACCGGAATTTCCGCGTGCCCCCATCAACAACCCTTTCGATAAGGCGCTGGCTGTCTTGCCAATATGTTCTTCTGCCTGAGCTTTTGTTTCTTTTGCTCCAGAAGTCATCGATAAATTCATATTTGTTCCCGTATCGCCATCAGGCACCGGGAATACATTTAATGCATCAACATAATCCGCATTTTGAAAAAGATGATGGGATCCCATCTGCACCATTTCCGCGAACTTTACTCCGTTTAATGACTTCATAACCGATTCTTCCTCCTCCTACGGGTTCGTTACACGAACTCCCTGGACAAAAATGTTTACCGCTTTTACTGACATGCCTAATGTTTTGTTAATGGTATATTTTACTTTGGACTGGACTTGATAAGCCACTTCGGAAATTTTTGTTCCATAGCTGATGATGACATACATGTCTACAACCAAATCTTCATCTTCCTGACGTACAAGAACTCCTTTGGCAAAGTTTTCTTTGCGAAGTATGTCCGTCAGACCGTCGCGTATTTGGTGTTTCGTTGCCATGCCTACAATACCATAGCATTCGATTGCTGCGCCGCCTGCTATTTGGGCAATTACATCATTGGAAATATCGATTTGACCATATTCGTTCTTTAATTCAATCGACATTGAAAATTCCTCCTTGAGTCCTATTTCACTCTTTTCATTCTACCTTAAACCTTTATAGATGAAAAGCAGCCGTTTTAGGGTGTAAAGGTTTTTTTCTTTAAAGACCTCTAAATTTAGTTGCAAACCGGATATGTCTGTGGTAAATTATTAAAGTATGTGAAACGAAAAACGAACTGAAATTCTATCATAATTTTCAGCTTCACTTGTGAGGAGGGACTTACATGCCTAAAGTATGTGCAATTAGTGGACGTAAAGCTCGCGCCGGAAATGCCCGTTCGCACGCGATGAATTCGACAAAACGTACATGGGGAGCAAACCTTCAAAAAGTTCGCATCCTTGTAGACGGTAAACCGAAACGTGTATGGGTTTCTGCAAGAGCCATGAAATCAGGAAAAGTTGAGCGCGTATAATCGCTCATCGATAATGCCGGTGCTGATCTAATCAGCCCGGCATTTTTTCGTTTGCAACAGAAGAGTTATAGGTACAAAGCTTATGAATAGAGAACCCGTTCTTTAACACCTCATTTCCTCTATAGCTGCCCAAACGGCGCGTGTCAGCATGCGGTGTTCTTTTCAATTCTTATTTCACAAAAAGCTCCATATAATGAACCCCGTAGTTAAATCTAAATAAAGAAACAGGCACCGACAAAGGATTTTCCTTTTGGGTGCCTGTTTCTTTATTGTTGGGTCTGCTTTCACGCATCCGAGCTTTCCACCAAAAGGCAATAGCCTTTTTGAATGCTCACACTCCCTTGTCCCAGCAACTCATTGCTGACAAAGCGCGTAGTGCCAAAGGGGATCGTTTCGCTGGTAACAGGATATTTAAACCCGGTCAGCGTCAGGCCTTCAACTTCTTCCGCAAACGGATAAAATGAGATGTAGCGGTAATGTTCGTCTTTTTCGATAACATGTGTTCCTGTTCTCAGAAAACGGATACGGTTCTGGTTATTCAACAAAACAAAACGAGTCGCTGGAAACTTCTGCTGGTATTGATACATGATGTGCAGTGTGCTCATATAATGATCGAGCCTTCCCCCTGTCACTCCAGCAAGTATGACCTGATCCGGTTCATAGGCCATTGCTGCTTCAAGACCCAGTTCCGTATCAGACTGGTCTTTTTCAGATGGTGAAGGCGCTAATTCAGGCAGAATGGCAAGTATTTTTTCATAATCTTCAACTGTCACCGAATCGAAATCACCAACAGCAGTGACTGGCTGGATTCCTTTTTCAAGCAGGAGCAGTGTTCCGGCATCGACACCTATATACAAAGCTTCTGGAAAAAAAGAGAAATCCGGCAGTTCACCTGCCGGACCTCCCGCGATTAGAATGACGTTCAAGAAATCGCCTCTTCTCCTGCTTTCCTGATTGCCTGAAGCGCCTGTGTCCGGTCTTTTTTGCTGTAGATCGCTGAACCGGCTACAAAGACTGTTGCTCCTGCTTCCGCACATGGTACGATGGTTTCTTCATTGATGCCGCCATCAATTTCAATTTCGATGGACAGCCCTTTTTCTTTAATGATGTCAGAAAGCTGTTTAACTTTCGGCACGACTGAATGAATGAACTTTTGTCCGCCGAATCCTGGGTTAACGGTCATGAATAGGACCAGATCGATGTCTTCCAAGACATGCTGAATTGTTTCAACCGGCGTATGCGGATTCAAGACGACACCCGGTTTGACGCCAAATGAACGAATCAATTGAATGGTCCGGTGCAAATGGGGGCATGCTTCAACGTGGACGGTGATGTAATCAGCACCAGCTTTTGCAAATTCTTCAATATAGCGATCCGGATTTTCAATCATTAAATGAACATCGAATGGCAATTTGGTCAAAGGGCGCACAGCATCCATAACAACTGCCCCGAACGAAATATTCGGTACGAAATGGCCATCCATAACGTCGATATGAATCCAATCCGCTCCTGCTTTTTCCACTTCCAAAACTTCTTCACCAAGCTTCGAAAAATCTGCTGCTAGAATAGACGGTGCAATTTTAATCATTTGAATACCTCGGCTTTCGGCTTATAATTTCTTCCAGGAATTTCAGGTAATGCTTGTAACGGTAGTCTGGTATTTCATTGGCTTCAACGGCTGCTTTGATCGCACATTTCGGCTCATTCATATGCAGGCACTCGCGGAACTTGCAGGCATTGGAACGTGCAGCAAACTCAGGAAAGCAAGCAGACAACTCTTCGCGTTCGATCGTTTCAAAGTCGAACGAACTAAAGCCGGGAGTATCTGCCAACAGGCCATTGTTGACGGCAATCAGTTCAACATGACGCGTTGTGTGCTTGCCGCGGTTCAAGGCCTTGGAAATATCGTCTGTTTTCAGCTCTAAAGACGGCAGAATCGTGTTCAGTAACGTCGATTTGCCGACTCCGGATTGGCCTGCCAAAACGCTGATTTTGCCTTCGAGTACGGGCATCAACCGATCTTTTAATGCCGGATCGTCGATAAAGGTCGGTATCACTTCGTAGCCGATTTTTTCATAATCCGCAATATAGCGATTGATTGCCTCTTTCTCTGATTCTGCCAGAAGATCCATTTTTGTCAGACAGATAATTGGTTGAATTGAGTAGGATTCAATTGCTGTCAAAAACCGGTCCAATAATAAAGGATGAAAGTCGGGCTGCTTTGCTGAAAATACAAGGATGGCCTGGTCTACATTTGAGATTGGCGGACGAACCAGCTCATTCTTCCGGTCATAGACGTGCAAAATGGTACCTTCCAGATCGTTATTATCCGCTTTGTAATCTACATAGTCCCCAACGAGCGGTGTGATTTGACGATTGCGGAAAACTCCACGCCCGCGGCATTGAATATAACGTTCGCCGTCTTCATCCAATACATAATAAAATCCGCTCAATGCTTTTCTGATTTGACCTTTCGGCATTGTTTCACTCCTTTTGCTGTTGTATTATTCCACACTTGAATAGTCGAATGTCTCTTCCAGGATAATCGTTGAATCACGGACAATCCGATATGAGGCGCTCTCGCCTTCGGCAATTTGCAACTCAATGCGGTGCGACCGGTCCTCGGTAATGGTAAACTCCTCGAAAGGTTCAACCATAGTCTGGGTATTATCCTGGATATAAACTTGGATGGTCTGTTCCACTGGCTCTTCGCCTTCTTCAGCCGGTTCAGCCGGTTCGTAAGGGATGTCCACTGTGTGGATATAAGTCTTCATCGGCTGCTCTGCAACCCCTGATGAGAGAGTCACTTCTATTGTACTGCCAGCCTCCAGCTGTTCCCCTGCAGCAGGTGTCTGTGACATAACTTTACCCGCTTCCACTTCATCTGATGCCTGTTCTGAAACAATTCGGATATTGAATCCGGAAGAACGGGCATAATCGTTGAGGTTCTCTTCTGTGAAGCCTGACAGATTTTCAACACTGCGCAAATCCTTGCCTTTGCTGACGATGAATTCTACATCTGTTTCGCTGATGATCACTTCTTCTCCCGCCGAAGGTTCCTGATTTAAAATGGTGCCTTCTGGTTCTTCGGAAAACTCTTCGGTAGATTCCACCGAAGCAAAATCTCTGCCTTCCAGCGCTTCTGTGGCTTCTTCTAAAGTCTCACCTACAAAATCTTCCATTTCAATTGTTTCTTTGCCTAGGCTGACAAACAGCTGAATTGCCGTTTCACGGTCTCTCATTTTTCCGGCTTCAGGAATCGTCCGAATGATGTGATTCGCTTCTACCTGCTCCGAATATTGTTCAGTTTCTTCCCCAGCGACAAAGCCCGCTGCCTGCAACTCTTCAATTGCTTCATTGTGTTCCATCTCTGAAACGTCCGGCACAGCCACTTGTCTCGGTTCAAATAGTCCTGGGAAGGCAATGGCCAGTACCAGTCCGCCAATCAATAGAAAAGCCAGTATTCCCAGAATCCAGGGCCACTTCTTTTTCTTCTTTTTCTCAGGGGGTTTCTGCTCTTTAGGCGTTTTGTCTAAAGGCAGAGGCATTGTTTTTGTTTCTGCCACACTGGAATAAGCTGCTACGTCTTTGATCGCCGGCATGGCTCTTGTTTCATCTTGGTCAATCGGCACTGTGAATTTCGGTTCATTCAGCCGTTCCGGCAATAAAACCGTGGCAAGGTCTGCTTCCATTTCATCAGCGGATTGATAACGATGCTGTATATTTTTTGCTGTAGCTTTCAAGACAACATTTTCCAGGCTCTGCGGAAGAGTTGGGACTGTTTCACGCAAAGACGGTGTTTCGGTCTGCAGATGTTTTAACGCAATCGACACAGCCGATTCACCTGAAAACGGCAGTTTTCCTGTGATCAATTCGTACATGACAATTCCAAGCGAGTAAATATCGGATTTTTTATTGGCCATACCGCCGCGCGCCTGCTCAGGCGATAGGTAATGGACAGTGCCCAGCACCGAATTCGTCTGGGTGTATGAGGTTGCACTCAAAGCCATCGCTATGCCGAAATCAGATATTTTCACATTGCCTTCAGCATCCATCAATATGTTTTGCGGCTTAATATCCCGGTGGACAATCTGATTGTGATGGGCATGCGCTAAAGCAGAAGTCAGTTGTTTCATAATCTCAACAGCCCGTTCAGGCGTTACTGGTGAATGTTCGATTATGTATTCTTTCAAGGTTTTTCCCGGTACATATTCCATTACCAGGTAATGTACAGAACCGTCTTCACCTACATCAAAAATATTAACGATGTTCGGATGCGCTAGACTGGTAGTTGACAGCGCTTCTCTTTGGAAACGTCTGCGCAATTCCTCTTCATTGGAAAAGTCGTATCGCAAAATTTTGATGGCGATATCCCGATCCAATATCATGTCATGTGCCAAGTATACATTGGACATGCCTCCGCCGCCGATCAATTCCTTGATCTTGTAGCGGCCGTTGATGCTTTTGCCAATCAACATGCTTATACCTCCTCATCCACAGAGGACAGAAGAATCAATGAAATATTATCTTCTCCTCCCAGATCGTTGGCCATAGCCACGAGCTCTAGACCCTTTTGAGATAAAGGAGCAGTTGAGCGAACGATGGAAGCGAGTTCTTCTTTCGGGATTTTATTGCTTAACCCATCTGAACAAATCAATAGATACGATTCCTCTGTAAAGGCAAAATGGATCATTTCTCGTTCAATTTCAGCTTCTGTACCAAGCGCCCGGACAATCCAGTTTTTCTTTGGATGTTCTTCAGCTTCTTCTTGGCTGATTTCACCGCTGTCCACCAGCACATTGACATAGGAATGATCTCGAGTAATCTGCTTAATGCCTCCGTTTATCAGGTAGGCACGGCTATCCCCAATATGGCATAAAAGACCTTCATTTCCTTCAATCAATGCTGCAATCAAGGTAGTGCCCATGCCTTTGCATTCGGGATTTACTGAGGCATGCTCAAATACCAGACGATTGATGGTCTGTATGCGCTCGGAAAGCCACTCTCTTTTGCTTTCAATGGTCTCAAAAGCAGCGTTACAGTCTTCTAGAAAATAATGGCTCAATTGATCGACGGTCATTTTGCTTGCTACATCGCCCGCTTTATGTCCGCCCATTCCATCTGCCACCACGGCCAGCATCAGCCCATCGGGTCGCTTAAGTACAGCTACGCTGTCTTCGTTCACTTCACGGATTTTACCCGTATCACTTTCTACTACATACTGAAACAAATCATGACACCCCGATTCTATTCTTTGCCTGCTTTACGCGGTTGCTGTTTTTTGCGTCTTTTTGAAAGCTGCGATGAAAAAGCCATCACTTCCATAATCCTGAGGAAACACTTGAACAAAACCGGTATGTTTAATGCCCATAGCTGCTGGCAATGACGCCTGGATTTTTTCCATTTCAGGATGTTCCTTCAGAAACCGTTCAGCTGTGCCTCTATTTTCTATAGCATCTACCGTACATGTGCTGTAGACCAAAACACCGTCTTCTTTTAATAAACGGGCTGCCTGGTCCAGCAATTCGATTTGAATTTCTTGCAAACGGACGAAATCTTCTTCTTTTTTCGTGTATTTGATATCGGGTTTGCGCTTAATAACGCCAAGCCCACTGCAAGGAGCATCGACCAATATGCGGTCGAATTTCTCTTCGCCAAATCGTTCGACGCTTTGTTTGCCGTCACCGACTGCCGTTTCGATGACCGAATGGCCTAACCGTTTAGCTGTTTCCTCGATGAGCTTTACTTTATGCTGATGCAGATCAAGCGCATAAAGCGTTCCGCTATTGTTCATTTTTTCAGCAATATGAGTTGTTTTCCCGCCAGGCGCTGCACACATATCAAGCACCGTCATGTTCGGTTCAACTTGCAAGGCGTATGCCGGAAGCATGGAACTCTCATCCTGGATGGTAATAAACCCTTTTTCAAAGGTCGCCGTTCTTGCTGGCTGTCCGTTTGTGACAATTAAACATTCCGGGATTATTTTGCTTGGTACAGCTTCTAAATCCTCTGATTCAAGCATTTCAATGACTTCTTCCACAGTTGCCCGCACTGTATTAACCCGGACTGTTTGAGAGGGCGTTTTATTGTTTTCCAGTGCCATCTCGCGTGTTTTTTCAAGCCCGAACTGTTCTGCCCAACGTCTGATCATCCAGATCGGATGGCTCGTTTCGATGGAAATCTTTTCGTATGGATCACTGATTGTATTGAACGACCGGACACCATTACGCTGCACAGAACGCAGCACACCATTAACCACCGAAGCGACTCCGCCATGTCCACGGCGTTTGGCAATTTCAACCGCTTCATGAACAACTGCATGAGCAGGAATACGATCCAGGTAGACGATTTGATACAGAGACAGCCTTAGCAAGACTTTGACCCAAGGCTCTATTTTGCCTTTCAGGTAAGGTTCCAAGTAATAGTCGAGCGTCATTTGGTGCTGCAGGGTACCGTAAGTGATTTCTGTCAATAAGCCTCTATTTTTAGCTGCGATGCCAAAACTTTCAATGGTTTGGTGAAGCAATAGGTTGCTGTAAGCCTGTTTGTTCTCAACTGCCCACAAAATTGAAAATGCAGCGTCGCGGACATTGCCTTGAAGTTTTTTGTTTTTCATTCGAATAAATCTCCTGCCTGGATTTTAGGTCCTTTTAAATACTCTTTTGCCGTCATGCGTTTTTTTCCGGCTGGCTGCAGTTCGGTGATGGCAATAGCCCCTTCTCCGGTCTGCACCAAAATGGCATCATCAGTCACGTCAACCACTTGGCCGGTTGCTTGGCCGCTGGCAGTTGAAGAAGTTTTTTCTGTCCACCAGATTTTCATATTGGCGTTGTTGAGAGTTGTATAAGCGACAGGCCACGGGTAAAGTCCACGAACCTGGTTGTAGATGTCCACTGCTGATTTCGACCAGTCGATGCGTTCCTGCTCACGTGAAATATTACGGGCATAAGTAACCAATTGTTCGTCCTGTGGAATGCGTTCGTTCGTTCCATCAATGATCGATGGCAGAGTTTCCTTCAACAGATCACGTCCTGCAATGCTCAATTTATCGAACATGCTGCCGGTATGGTCCTGCTCTTCAATCGGCACTGTTGCCTGCGAGATGATATCGCCCGCGTCCAGCCGATCTACCATGTACATAATTGTAACGCCCGTTTCCTTTTGGCCATCTATAATAGCCTGATGAATTGGTGCACCTCCGCGGTATGCGGGCAGCAATGAAGCATGGACATTGATGGCACCCAATTTTGGCGCTTCCAGCACCGCACTCGGCAAAATCTGACCAAAAGCCGCGGTAATAATCAAATCAGCTCCCATATCAAGCACATGCTGCAGCTCTTCCGGGTTTTTCAGTTTTTCCGGCTGATAGACCGGCAAGCCGAGGCGTATTGCCTCTTCTTTGACCGGTGTGGCCGTCATTATTTTTTTGCGTCCTACTGGCCGGTCCGGCTGCGTCACAACAGAAATGATCTCGTAGCCTTCTTCGACGAGCATGCGCAGAATCGGTACGGAAAAGGCAGGCGTACCCATAAATATGATTTTGGTCAAACCTGTTCCTCCTCTTCTTCCTGCTGGCGGATCATTTCATCCAATTCTTCCTGAGTCACGTATTTGGTGATTTTGCTCGTGAACAAGATGCCGTCCAGATGATCCATTTCGTGCTGGATTGCACGAGCCTCGTAACCTTCCGCTTCCAATTCGTACCACGAACCATCACGTTCCTGTGCTTTGATTTTGATATGGTCGTAGCGTTCGACTTCTCCGAAAATTCCCGGGAAACTTAAGCATCCTTCTATATCGGTTTCAACGCCTTCAAAAAGCACCAGTTCTGGATTGATCATTTCAATCGGATCCTGGCCTTCACGGAAATCAACGATGGCGGCACGGACCGCAATGCCGACTTGCGGTGCCGCAATGCCGACTCCATCCGAGTCAATCATCGTTTCGTGCATATCGTCCAAAAGAACCGTTAAGTTCTTATCAAAAGTTGTTACGGGCTGACATTTTGTCTCCAGTACTTCGTTAGGGTGTTTAACTACCATTCGAATTGACATATTCGTTTCCTCATTTCTGTTACATGACCGATGTTGGATTCATATCAATCGACAGCGTGGCGCCTTTCTTCAGCCATTCGGTACGATGGATTTTGATCAATTGCTGCATCGTATCGGTCAGTTTCGGTTCTTTTTTGTATTTTATCAAACATTGATAGCGATATCTATTGTTGACACGGGCAATGAGCGACGCAGAAGGTCCGATGATCAAGGTGTTGGGAGATAAGTGGCTTTTCAGGTAACGGACTGTCTGATCTGCATATTCCGCCACTGTCATCAGGTCTTCGTGGGTAAATTGAATATTGACGACATAGTAATACGGCGGATAGCCGCTTGCTCTGCGCATGGCCATTTCCTGTTCATAAAACGGTTCATACAATTGGTCTTTTGCCAGCGTAATGGCGTAATGTTCAGGTGTATAGGATTGGACGAAAACTGTACCCGGGAGAATGTCACGGCCTGCCCGGCCACTGACCTGGGTTAATAGCTGATAGGTCTTTTCTGCAGCCCGGAAATCCGGCAAATGGAGCGTGGTATCTGCAGAAAGCACGCCAACCAAAGTGATGTTCGGAAAATCCAAGCCTTTGGCGATCATTTGTGTGCCGAGCAGAATATCTGCCTTGCCTTCCCCAAAAGCGGATAGAATCTTTTCATGTGCACCTTTATTGCGGGTCGTATCAACATCCATTCGCAAAACTCGTGCTTCTGGTACTACTTTCGCCAACTCTTCTTCCACTTTTTGCGTGCCGGTTCCGAAAAACCGGATATGCTCACTTTCACATTCCGGACAGGTTTTTGGCACGCGCTCATCATAGCCGCAATAATGGCATTTCATGGTTTCGCTTGAGCGGTGGTACGTTAAAGAAATATCACAATTCGGACATTGCATGACAGTTCCGCAATCACGGCACAGTACAAAAGATGAATAACCGCGCTTATTGAGGAATAGCACGGTCTGCTGTTTTTTGTCCAATCGGTCTCGGATGGCATCTGCTAATTGCAGCGAAAACATGGACCGGTTACCGGTACGCAGTTCTTCACGCATATCGACAATATGGACATCCGGCAAAGGTTGATTTTTCGCCCGTTTTTCCAACACCAATAATTCATAAACGCCTTTTTGTGCGCGAGCGTACGATTCCAAAGAAGGCGTCGCACTGCCGAGAATAACTGGACAATTATGATATTGACTGCGCCAGATAGCCATGTCGCGCGCATGATAGCGAGGAGAATCATCCTGTTTATAGCTCGATTCATGCTCTTCATCGAGGATGATCAGGCCCAAGTTCTGAAATGGTGCAAAAATAGCCGACCGTGCGCCAACAACAACTTTTACTTCTGACCGTTGGATCTTTCGCCATTCGTCGTACTTTTCACCCGCTGATAATCCACTATGCAGGACTGCAACTTGATCGCCGAAACGCTCTTTAAAGCGGATAGTCATTTGAGGCGTAAGTGAAATTTCAGGCACCAGCATAATCGCTTCTTTGCCCTGCTTCAGAACTTGGTCGATTGTCTGCAAGTAAATCTCGGTTTTTCCGCTTCCAGTAATGCCATGGAGCAGAAAAGTCTTCGGTGTATTCAATGCCTTTTCAATCGAATCAAAAGCGATCTGCTGCGCCCCCGTTAGTTGGAGTGAAGATTTTTGTTCAATCGCAGTCAGCAGTTTCGGATCCCGGTAAGATTCCATATTGGAAATCTGAGCCGCACCTTTTTCCACCAGACTATAGATAGTGGGCAATGAAACGCTGGCTTCTTTCTGCAATTGGGAAGACTCAATTGCACGTCCCGCATTCTTCAAGAAAAAGTCCATCAGCTTGATCTGCTGTTTGGCGTTGGCCCGAATTTCAATGGCTTCAAGTGCTTCCATGCTGTCAGCAATGTGGATCATCCGGACTTTTTTCACTGCAGTTTGCTGCTGGATATCTGTGTCGGCAATGATAGTGCCTTTGTTCATTTCTTTTTTCAACGGACCGTAAATGTCCACTGCATCCTGCAGCCGAATAAACGGCCGTTTTTCAAAATACGGCTGTAAAGGGACAGCAATTTCTTCAAGCGGCGCATTCAGCACAAAGCGCTTTTCGTATTTTGCGCGCAATGCTGCCGGTACCATGACCTGCAGCGCGTCAATTTCGAAGCATACTGTCTGTTCTTTCATCCATTGGGCCATTTTCAATAGTTCTTCATTTAATACAGGTACTACGTCCATCAGTTCATGGATTGGTTTCAGGCGTTTCGGGTCAAACTCTGAAAACGACTTGATTTTGGTGATAAACCCAAGTACTTTGCGGTTGCCAAACGGCACTTTGACACGCATTCCCGGCTCTGCCAACACTTCCACTTCTTGTGGAATGGCATAATCAAAAGGGCGATCAATCGGATGTGCAGCGACGTCAACAATGACTTCAGCTATCATGCGGCTCTTCCTTATCTATAATCAATTGAAGTAATTGGCGTGCCAATTGCTGTTTGGACATCATTTCAAAGTCTTGCTCAAAATCGTTTTTTCCGTAAACCGTTACCCGGTTCGTATCCGATTCAAATCCCGCCTGTGCTTCTGTTACATCATTCGCAATAATGTAATCCGCGTTTTTACGAGCCAATTTATCTTTAGCGTATTGCCCAACATCGTTGGTTTCAGCTGCAAAACCAATCAATACCTGGTTTTTCTTGTGCTCACCAAGGTATTGAAGGATATCAACTGTCCGTTCAAGAGCAATTGTCGAACCGCCTTCTTGTTTCTTCATTTTCTTATCAGCCACTGTTTTAGGTCTGTAATCTGCTACTGCAGCTGTTTTGATGACGTAGTTTGCCGTATCAAAATGTGCTTCGACTGCCGCCAGCATATCTTCTGCACTTTCCACCTGGATCCGTGTTACCCCAGTTGGCACAGGCAACGATACCGGACCACTGATTAAAATGGTTTCAGCGCCCATTTCTGCAGCAGCACCGGCCATCGCATAGCCCATTTTGCCGCTGGAGAAATTTGTCAGAAACCGTACAGGATCAATTCGCTCTCGTGTCGGACCTGCCGTCACAACGACTTTTTTGCCCATCAATTTATGCTCAAGCGCAAAAAAACCTTTGACCAGCTCTGTAATTTTTTCCGGTTCTTCTAAACGGCCTTTTCCTACATAGCCGCAAGCCAAGAAGCCTTCAGACGGTTCGATAAAGCGAATTCCGTCTTCATGAAGCTGCTGAATATTACGCTTTACCGCGGGATGATCGTACATATGAACATTCATTGCCGGCGCAATCCAAATAGGAGCTGTTGCCGCAAGTAAGGTTGTTGTGACCATATCATCACCGATGCCATTCGCCAGTTTGCCGATGACATTTGCTGTACCGGGAGCCACGATTATTAAATCTGCCCAATCTGCAAGATCGATATGGGCAATGACAGAAGAATCCTTTTCATCAAATGTATCTGTGTAGACATCATTTCTGGACATGACTTGAAACGTCAGCGGTTGGACAAATTGCTGCGCTGATCTAGTCATAATCACTTTTACGGAAGCCCCCGCCTGAGACAGCTTGCTGACGAGTGCAACAGCTTTATAGACGGCAATCCCTCCGCTGACACACAATAGGATTTTACGATTCTCCAACAACTCAAACACCCTTTCTAAACAACAAACTCCCAAAGAACAAGTTTGCTCTGGGAGTCGTCTGTTGCGATTAATGGTTAAATTTCATCTTCGTATACTGCAAATTCATCTTGTTTTTCTTGTGTCAATGCGCCGGCAGCCACTTCTTCCAAAGCTTTTCCGACCGATTTAGTTGAAACGTAAGAATCCAATTTTTCATCGCCGTGTTCGTGCAATTGGCGGGCGCGTTTTGAAGCAAGCGCAACCAGCGAGTATTTTGAATCAATTCGGCTTTTTAGTTTATCAACGGATGGGTATAACATCAGACATTCTCCTTTAGCATATCAAAATATCGTTTTTCAACACGTTCACGCTTGCAATGCTCTGCAATGATGATGGCATTGATTCGGTCACAGGCATTTTCAACTTCATCGTTTTCTACTACATAATCGTACAGGTTCATCATTTCAAGCTCTTGGCGGGCCGCCTGCAATCGGGAAGCGATGACTTCATCCGATTCCGTCCCGCGGCCGACCAGCCGTTCTTCCAGCTCCGATAAACTCGGTGGAGCCAAAAAGATGAACAGGCCATCTGGAACTTTGGAACGGACCTGCGCAGCACCCTGCACTTCGATCTCTAGGAATACATCACGGCCCGCATCGCGCATCTTGTTGACATATTCAAGCGGTGTTCCGTAATAATTCCCGACGAATTCTGCATATTCGAGCAGCTGATCCTGTTCGATTAATCCTTCAAACTCACTCCGTGTCTTGAAGAAATAATCGACTTCATCAACTTCCCCTTCCCGTGGCGCTCTGGTCGTCATCGAGATGGAGTATTCGTAATTTGTATCCGGCTGTGAGAACAGCTCTTTTCTTACCGTGCCTTTGCCAACACCCGAAGGCCCTGATAGGACTATCAGCAGTCCACGTTGGTTTCTCATTTTATCCCTCACTTGCCTCATCATCATTTTCTTCTAAACGCAAAAGCGCTGTCTCTGCAGATACCGCAGAAATTAACACATGATCACTGTCCATAATAAAAATTGATCTGGTTTTTTTCCCGCTGGTCGCATCAACCAGCAGCCCTTTGCTTCGCGATTCCTGGATCAGCCGCTTTGCTGGTGCTGAATCTGGTGTGATGACCGCCACAATTCGGCTGACCGAAACTGCATTACCGCCGCCAAGTGAAATGAATTTCACATTTTTCGCCAAACCCTTCACCGCCATTCGTCACTGATCGCTATTCTTCGTTTTCTAACTAACTGTCTTATTATATCATAATACACCGGGAAAATGATAAGATGGAACAAAACGATTTGAAAGAGGGATATTTAATGGCATTTGATGGATTATTCACAAAATCGATGACTGGCGAATTGCAACAGCTGGTCACCGGCAGGATTTCAAAAGTTCATCAGCCCAACCAGCTTGAACTTCTTCTACATATACGTGCACAAGGAAAGAACCATAAATTATTGATTTCGATCCATCCTTCGTATTCACGGATTCATTTGACAGCTGAGGCCAACGTCAACCCATCGGAACCTCCAATGTTCTGCATGCTGCTGCGCAAGCATATCGAAGGCGGCGTCATTACGGAGATTTCCCAGTACGGAATGGATCGCCTGATCATGCTGAAGATCAAAGCAAAAAATGAAATTGGCGATGACATTGAACGTGAACTGCACGTTGAGATGATGGGGAGGCATTCCAATGTTATTTTAATCGATGCAGAGCGAACAATGATTCTCGATAGCTTGAAGCATTTGCCGCCGAGCGTCAACTCCTTCCGGACTATTCTTCCGGGACAGCCTTACATTTTTCCACCGTCTCAGGAGAAGAAAGATCCGTTCGAGGCAGTCGACGAGTTAGCCAATACCGACCCGACAGAAATTGTCGGTCGTTTTTCTGGATTTTCTCCACTCAATGCGCGTGAACTTGCATTTCGGTTGGAAACTTCCGAGAATAAACCAGAAACCACCAAAGCATTCCTGAACGATTTCCAGAAACCCCAACCGACCGGCCATTATATCGAACGTGAAGGAAAAAGCTTTTTCTCCGCCACTTCATTAACACATATTGAAGAAATCGGGCTGCAATTTCCGACATTGAGCGAGCTGCTTGACCGGATGTATTATGCCAAAGCGGAACGCGACCGTGTTAAACAGCAGGCCGGCGATTTGGAAAGATGGCTGCAAAATGAAATTTCCAAGCTGAAACTGAAACTGAAGAAGTTAAAGAAAGAGCAGGATCAGGCAGAAAAGCGCGATACTCTTCAATTGAATGGCGAATTGATTATGGCCAACCTTCACCGCATCACCAAAGGCATGAAGGAAATTGAAGTCGACAATTACTACAATGATGAAAAAGTGACCATTACCTTGGATCCACGCAAAACACCGATTGACAATTCACAGCGCTATTATTCGCGTTATCAGAAAGCGAAAACAGCGGTAGTTAAAACACAAGAGCAGATTGATAAGACAGAAGAAGATATCGAGTATTTTGAAACTTTGATGTCACAGGTCCAGCAAGCGGGCATTTCCGATATTGAAGAAATCCGAGAAGAGCTGGCCGAGCAGGGCTTCATGAAGGCCCAGAAATCGAAGAAAAAGAAAAAACCGACAAAGCCTTCTGTGGAATCCTATGTATCTTCTGCCGGAACACCGATTTCTGTCGGCAAAAACAATAAACAGAATGATTATGTGACGTTCAAAGTAGCGTCTAAATCTGATACATGGCTGCACACTAAAGACATTCCAGGCTCTCACGTCATCATTCACGACAGCAATCCGGATGAAGAAACCATACTCGAAGCTGCAACCATTGCAGCATACTTCAGCAAAGCACGCGAGTCGTCTTCCGTGCCTGTCGATTATACCGAGGTTCGCCAGGTGAAAAAACCGAATGGTTCGAAGCCCGGATTCGTTATTTATTTCGAGCAGAAAACAGTATTTGTCACACCTGACGAAGAACTTGTCATCAAGTTAAAGAAATAAGTTGTCACCACCGGAAAGCTTTTGCTTTCCGGTTTTTTCATGCGTGAATACTGTTTTTGAGAAAGCGAAACTGTTTTCCTTACTTTGTTTATTCTCGAATTCTGTTTAACAAGTATTTGTCTTTCGCAGCTGAAGACAAAAAGCAATAATATACTTCTTAAAAAAATTAAGTTTACATAATAATTTTATATTAATGAAAGAGTTTTCTTATAAGTTAAGCTCAACCCGTTGCCCAACCTTGCTGTAAATGCTATGTTCTTATAGGACTTAAAATTAAGGAGGCATTACACGTGTATACATACTTTACGAAGAAAAAAATGCTTATGGCAACTGGCACCATCACTGTTGCCATGCTGGCTGGATGCGGCAATGCGGAAAACGAAACTGCGGAAACAAAAACAGCATGGGACGAAATCCAGGAACAGGGATCAATGACTGTTGCGACTTCCGGTACCTTGCTTGCTACTTCTTTCCGAGACGAAGAATCGGATGAATTGACTGGATTTGAAGTAGAAGTAGTGAGAGAGCTTGGCGAACGCCTCGATCTTGATATCGAATTTACTGAACTCGGATTTGATGAAATGCTGACAAGTGTCAATACAGGTCAAATTGACATGGCCGCCAATGATATCGAGATTACTGAAGACCGGGCAGAGCAGTTCATCTTTTCCACGCCGATTAAATATTCCTACGGTACAGCAGTTGTTAGAAAAGATGATTTATCTGGTATCTCTAGTCTGGATGATCTCGCCGGCAAAAAAGCTGCTGGTGCTTCCACCTCCATCTACATGGAAATTGCACGCGAGTACGGTGCTGAAGAGGTAACTTATGACAACGCTACGAACGAAGTGTATTTGCGCGATGTCTCGATCGGACGCACAGATGTTATTTTGAATGATTATTATTTATCGACTTTTGGTGTCGCGGCTTTTCCTGAACTGAACATCACGATTCACCCGGATATCAAGTACGCACCTTCTGAAGTTGGCCTTGTCATGAGCAAAGACAATACCGAACTCGCTGAAAATGTAAATAAAGCCTTGGAAGAAATGCTCGAAGATGGTACCATCACAGAAATCTCCGAAGAATTTTTCGGTGGTGCAGATGTATCCGTCAAACCTGATATTGAAGAAAATTAAGCAGGAGGTTGTCTGATGAACGACATTGAATGGGGGCTGCTCTTTGACCCGGCCTTAGCCATCGAATCGCTTCCATATGTACTAGAAGGCATTGGCTATACTTTGCTGATATCTGTTGTCAGTATGTTCGTCGGTATGATTATCGGCTTTTTCCTGTCACTTGCGCGGACTTCCCCACTGCAGATCTTGCAATTTCCGGCCCGACTTTATATTTCCTTTATGAGAGGGGTTCCGATTCTTGTCATCCTCTTCTTGCTGTATTTTGCTCTGCCAGTCATCGGCATCGAATTTACAGCGGTCCAGGCGGCTTTAATCGGCTTCACCATCAATAGTGCTGCTTATATCGCAGAGGTATTCCGCTCTTCATTGGCCTCGGTTGATAAAGGACAGTGGGAATCCTCCACGGCTCTAGGATTGACTTATTGGCAGACAATGCGCCGCATCATCCTTCCGCAATCTGTTCGGATCGCTGTTCCGCCTTTATCAAATGTCTATCTGGACTTGATCAAAGCCTCTTCATTGGCTGCCATGATCACGGTACCAGAGATTTTTCAAAAGGCACGCATTGTCGGTGCGCGCGAATATGATTTATTGACGATGTTGATTTTGGTAGCGCTCATTTACTGGGCCATCTGCTCTGTAATGACTATTCTGCAAAATTACCTTGAAAAACGCTATGCTGACTACTTATAAAAAGCATCCGGAAAAATTCTCCGGATGCTTTTTTCTGTCTATTCTGTTTCATCCTGCGGCATATAGATGACCTCCCACATGTGGCCGTCCAGATCCTTGAAACTCTTGAGGTACATAAATTCATCATCCATTTTTTCATTTGCTTGTTGGCCGCCTGCTTTAAATGCATTGCTAACCAATTCATCCACCTCTGCCTTGCTATCTGCAGAAATAGCAGTAATTACTTCAGCACTGCTAGCAGTATCGGCTATCTCTCTTTTCGAAAAACTTTTGAAAAAATCTTCCGTCAACAGCATTACGTAAATTGTCGGTCCGACAATCATGCAGGCCCCTTTTTCATCCGTCATCTGTTCGTCAAATTCGAATCCTATTTCTTGAAAAAAAGCTTTTGATTGATCCAGATTCTTCACCGGTAAATTCACAAAAATATGACTTGCTTGGACACCCATGTATTCCCCTCCTTTCCTTTTGTTTTGTTACCAGCATTATTCGCTGCAAGCCTAAAATATCCTGCAAAAAGAAAAAAAGATCCTGAGAAAGGATCTTTTAAGACAGGCGGTATTGCATCAAATATGGCAACAAAAGAAAAATGAACAGAAATAGGGCCAACGCTCCAAACAAAAGTGCTTGGGTGCTGGTTGGATAAGAAAAAAAACTATAAGCAAACACTGGGCCCACTGTTAGTAAGGAGGCCAATAACCTAGAAAGAAATCGGACTTTATGGACTCTTCCGCAATTCGGGCAAGCAACCTGTTTATAAGCCATCCAAAGCGATTTGCTGATCTGCTTCCATGTAAATGAGGTCTGGCAAATTTCACATCGCTGCATTATTGTCCAGCCTTCAGATCGTCCACGTATTGCTTGGCTTCCAGCAGGGACCAGCCGAATTCCTGCCGGGTCCGTTTAACGGCTTCAATCATCTTCCCTTTTTCCAAAAGTTCCCGCAATTCTTCATTGACGTCAGGTTCTGTTAGCTCCATCCCCTGCGTTGTTTGCTTTAGCTGCTTCTCGACATGCCTGATTCTGCTTTCCAGTGCATTGATCCGCTTTTCCGATGCGCTTTGAAAAAAATAGCCGGTTGTCAAAAACACACCAATAATAATCAAAACCCATGACAACTCCATTTTTTCAGCCCCCTAGATAAGCTTTTCCACGTTGATAAAATTCATCCATTTCTTCTTTCGGTACCAATGCACCCCCTGTTGCCCAGACAATATGAGTGGCAGCAGCCGTTGGGAGTCGATGGGTTTCGGCATATTTAGTTGTTTGGATTTTAAGAGGACCCAGCAATCCTGCAGTGGCAGATGGCTCGACAAAGATTCGTTCACTGTCTGCCAAAAGTGCCAATAGCTTAAACAGATCCTGGTCTTCCAATGTGTAAATGCCGCTTACTGTTTTTTCGCTGATGCCTGAAGCAAAGCTGGATGGCCTGCCAACTGCCAGCCCATCGCCTTCAGTGATATTATCGATGCCGAAATCCTGAACACTGACTTTGTGTTTTTCGCCTGTTATTAAACCAACCAGTACTGCCGGCGAATGAGTCGGTTCCACGAAAAAGCAATGGACCGAATCTCCGAAAACCTGGCGCAGACCAAAAGCAATGCCTCCCGGAGCGCCACCCACACCACAGGGAAGATAGACATAAAGCGGGTGCTCGCTATCTACTTGGATATGCTCATCTTCCAACTGTTGTTTGAGTCGGAAAGCGGCGACGCTATAACCTAAAAATAAATGTTTCGATTTCTCGTCATCCACAAAATAAGCATCTGGTTTTTCAAGTGTTTCCTTGCGCCCTACGGAGATTGCTTCACTGAAATCCCCTTCAAACTCCACCACCGTCGCCCCTTTTTCACGCAACAACTCTTTTTTCCACTGCTTGGCATCCGCCGACATATAGACTGATACTTGAAATCCGAGCTTGGCGCTGATGATGCCGATGCTGAGTCCTAAATTTCCTGTAGACCCTACACCAATAGAATAACGACTGAAGAAGTTCCTGAAAGGTTCGGATAAAAACTGCTTATATGACTCCCCTTTTATCAGAAGCCCCGCTTCGATAGCCAACTTTTCCGCATGATGCAGCACTTCATAAACACCGCCCCTTGCTTTAATAGAACCTGCAATCGGCAATTCATTGTCGCACTTCAAATAAAGTCTGCCTTCAATTTCTTCATTCCAATGATCGATGAGCTGCTTTTTCATTTCAGGAATTTCTCGCAAAGGCGATTCTACTATCCCCTCAGCTTCGGCCGTTTCAGGAAATACTGCCGCTAAATAAGGAGCAAACCTACGCCAAAGCAGCTCTGCATGCTCCATATCCTTTATGTCCACTGCGAGTTGCTGCATGTTGGCTATTTTTTGAAGCTGTGGATTCAGCCAGACTATCGGCTTCAAATCAATGATGTCACTCAACAATGGAAACTTTTTAATCCAACTGTTTAATTGTGGTTGCTGAATGGTCATACAAATCCCCTTTCGTTCGAATGGCCTGTTAATTTCATCATACAGGACAGCCAAAGAAAATCCACCTTGATACCGGAAGTTTTTATTGGTCACTTGATAATCTACTAAAGCTTTTGCTAATTGCTAACACCATGATGCCAATCAACAGAAGAACCCACCACTCAACATGAATGACAGGGCCGATTCCATCAAAAAGAAAAGTGATGCCCAATATAAAACCAACTCCCGCCATGCCATACAATCCTGCCTTCAGGTAAACTTTCCACTGCTGATTTTTATGTTTGAAGACCGACGAACGAATAATTGTGAAGAATAATTTGATGCCAATCGAGCCGACTAAACAGATAGATAACAAAATCAATAAAATGCTGCCTACGGCAATATCATTGTCCCACGTTGTAAAAAATGAAATAAGCACATTTGCAATTCCATACGTAATCGCAAACCAGCCCACTAAGCCAGTAATTGTCGAAGCTGTAAACCAAAAGACATTTCGCCGTTTTTGGCTCGGCAAATTCGCAATCAGTTCATCTGCATAAGCTCGTGGAGAATTTCCAAAAAGGTCTTCAGCTTTCTTGCCATTTTCCTGCGCCTCTAAAAGATGATCCAATAGATCCATTAAAAGTTCTTCCGCCGCATGTTCATCGATACGAAGATCTGTACGAATATACAACAACATATTCTCATACACATATTCATTTTCAGGGTTCAGCAGGTCTCTTTTGTAGTTATTTTCTTTGATCAATTCAGTTGTTTCTCTCATCTTCTCGACCCCTTTTCAGTAATTGGCTGACTGGTTGTGCAATTTGAATCCACTCAGAAGCAATTTGTTCCAGTTCCGCTTTTCCTTCATCAGTCAAAAAATAATATTTGCGGTTTGGCCCTGACGCAGATGGCCTCATTTCTCCCCGGATAAAGCCATTTTTCTGAAGCCTCAGCAACACCGGATAAATGGTGCCGTCACTGATATCCGGCAGACCGATTCCCTGCAATTTCTGCGACAACTCATAGCCGTAGACCGGTTGCTCTTCCACTACAGCCATTACACAAGCATCCAAAACCCCTTTCAACAATTGGCTTCTAAGAGCCATATCTTTTCCTCCCTCCAGTACTTGGTAATACATGATAGTTGCTCAAAAAAATAACTACCTTGCATAACCAACTAGTTAATTTTATTGTAATCATTTGGATATAAAGAGTCAACTGTACGAGCACCATTTTGCAAAATAAAAACCGGCCAAGTGGCCGGTTTCACAAAGTTCCTGCTTTCAGTTTTTCATGCCAATCCGCTAGCATCGGCATATCCTCTTCACTGATGGCACCACTGCTCAATGCTTGTTCAACAAGTGCAGGAAAATCCGTCAAGGTATGGAATGTATAACCTGCTCCAGTGATTGCCTCAATCGACTGGGGCAAATCATAAGTGAATATGGCGACAATTCCAAGCACTTCAAATCCTGCTGTTTCCAAGGCTTGAGATGCCTGGAGCACCGAACCGCCTTTCGAAATCAAATCCTCTACTACAACCACTTTTTTGCCCGGTTCGACCTTGCCTTCAATCATATTTGTCTGGCCATGCTCCTTGGCTTTGGAGCGTACGTAAATCATTGGCAAATCAAGCAGGTCACTGACCCATGCAGCATGTGGAATTCCTGCGGTCGCCGTTCCTGCCACCACTTCACATTCCGGATAATACTCTTTGATGGTTTCCGCTAAACCTGCCGCAATGTCTTTACGAACTGCAGGATAAGACATAGTTAACCGATTGTCACAGTAAATGGGCGATTTGACGCCTGAAGCCCATGTGAATGGCTCCTGCGGACGCAATTCCACCGCTCCAATGGTTAATAAATGGTTTGCTATTTCACTTTTCAAGATTCCCACTCCATTCTGCTGCAATCTGCTTATAACTTTCCAACGGATCTCCGGCATTTGTGATGGCTCGGCCAACAACAATGTGCGTAGAGCCTTGAGCCCGTGCTTGGGCGGGCGTCGCAACTCGTTTTTGGTCATCTTTAGATACCGCTGCTGGACGAATTCCAGGCGTTACGCGCAGGAACTCATGACCGCATACTTCACCAATTGACTCAGCTTCGAGCACGGAGCAGACGACGCCGTCCAGTCCTGCCTGCATGGCCCGTTTTGCGTAGTGCAGTACGGATTCTTCAAGACTGACATAGACCAATTGATCTTCGTGCATGTCTTCTTCACTGGTGGAAGTCAATTGAGTCACGGCGATAAGTTTCGTATCGCTGTCCGCTAATCCACGTTTAGCTGCTTTCATCATCTCGAGACCTCCCGCGGCATGAACATTGACCATATCCACACCCAGTTTCGCCAAGCCTCTCATAGCGGATTCAACCGTATTCGGAATATCATGTAATTTCAAATCCAGAAAAATTTCATGGCCAAGCGACTTGATGTAACGCAGCAGTTCTGGTCCTTCCTGGAAGTATAGTTCCATGCCGACTTTCACAAAAAGCGGCTCAGAAAACTGCGACAGAAATTCCTCAACTTGTTTTTTCGATGCAAAATCTAAAGCGATGATAGGTTTATTCACAGACGGTGACTCCTTCCGACAAGTTGTTCTACTGAATCAAATCCGAGTTGGTGCAAGCGTTCCGGCAATTGTCCAATGATTTCGGGACATACAAAAGGATTGACGAAATTGGCGGTTCCGACTGCAATGGCACTTGCACCGGCTGACAGAAAGTCGATGACATCATCCACATTGGTGATACCGCCCATGCCAATGATCGGCAACTTGGTGTGCTGGCTAACTTCATAGACCATCCGCAAAGCTACAGGTTTGATGGCAGGCCCAGATAGACCGCCTGTAATGTTGGCGATAATTGGACGACCGGTTTTAGTGTCCATTCGCATACCGAGCAATGTATTGATCATCGTGATGCCATCCGCTCCGCCTTCTTCGACCGCTTTCGCAATTGAGACGATATCTGTAACATTCGGTGACAACTTAATATAAACGGGCACTGACGATACTTCTTTCACTGCACGCGTCAACTCGCGGGCCACATCCGGATCGGTTCCGAAAGTGATTCCTCCGAGTTTGACGTTCGGACAGGATATATTGATTTCAAGTGCATGGACGTTCGATGCCTGTGAAATGGCTTTGGCGACTTCTACATAATCTTCCGTAGTTGTCCCTGCCACATTGGCGATTATCGGTACATCGTATTGTTCCAGCCAAGGAAGTTCCTGTCCTGCCACTTTTTCAAGGCCCGGATTCTGAAGACCGATGGCGTTCAGCATACCGGATGCTGTTTCTGCCACCCGAGGTGTCGGATTGCCGAGGCGTGTTTCGACGGTCGTCGCTTTGATCATGATGGCGCCAAGCTGCGACAGGTCATATAGCTGCGCATACTCTTTGCCGAAACCGAAGCAGCCGGAAGCCGGCATAATCGGATTTTTTAAGTCGAGTCCTGGAAGTTTAACTGTTAAATCTGTCATGAAATCACCACTCCTGCTGGAAATACCGGTCCATCTGAACACACTTTGATATAATCCGTCTCACTTTTTGTTGTCCGGCAAACGCATGCAAAGCATGCCCCGATGCCGCAACCCATCCGTTGTTCATACGATAGGAAGCCTTTTTTCTGCGGATATGCCCATTGCACCGCTTCCAGCATCGCTGTCGGCCCACAGCTGAAGTACGTATCAAAATCAGTTGGCAGTTCATTCAAAATATGCGTTACAAAGCCCTGGGTACCATGGGAACCATCGACTGTAGCGATATGTGTGTCGCCAAGTTCACGAAACTTGTCTTCATAGAAAACAGCTTGCTTGCTTTCAAATCCAAGAATATGGACGGTTTCAATGCCTCGGGCGTTTAATTGTTTGGCTAGTTCGTATAAAGGCGGAACACCGATTCCTCCACCGATCAAATAGGCTTTTTTCTGTGCTTCTTCCACTGGAAATCCGTGGCCTAAAGGTCCGAGGACATCCAGCATTTCACCTGGCTTCTTTTCTGCCAGCAACCCTGTGCCACGGCCCTCAGCCCGGTAAATCATAGTGAATTGCGAAGTTTCCAAATCGATGGATGCCACTGATATCGGCCGGCGCAGCAGCGGTTCAAAGCTGTCTGCCACACGAATATGAACGAATTGGCCCGGTTCTGCCATCTCGTTGGCCAACTCGCCTTGTACAGTCAATTCAAAGATATGCTTGGCGATCTCCTGCTGCTTGATGACTTGCATGCGTTCTTGTTTGATCATATACCTGCCCCCATTTCTTCAGCTGAGAAGGTCATAGATTCGATGACGCGCAGCATCGCTTCTGCTGTATCCAGAGATGTCAGGCATGGGATGCCGTTCTCGACAGATTCACGGCGGATGCGGAAACCATCGCGCTGGGGCTGCTTGCCTTTGGTCAAAGTATTGATGACGATTTGCGTATCGCCGTTTTGGATGACATCCAGCAAAGTTTTGCCTTCTGATCCAATCTTGCCGATCGGTGCAACAATGATGCCTGCTTCTTCAAAAGCTTTTGCAGTGCCTCCGGTCGCCATGATCTGATAACCGATTGCTTTAAAGCGTTTCGCTAAGCCGACTGCTTCTTCTTTGTCTTTGTCTGCTACCGTCAGCAGCACTGTACCGTGATCTTTGACTTCCATGCCAGCTGCTGCCAAACCTTTGTATAGTGCTTTTTCAAGCGTCGTATCTTTGCCCATGACTTCGCCAGTGGATTTCATTTCAGGTCCAAGCGTGATGTCGACCCGGCGAAGCTTCGCGAATGAGAAGACCGGCACTTTGACAAAGACGCCTTTTGAAATGGGTGCAAGCCCCGGTGTAAAACCTTGGTCGACGATGCTTTGTCCCAAAATCGCTTTTGTCGCGATATTGGCCATCGGAATGGAAGTGATTTTGCTCATGAATGGCACTGTCCGGCTCGAGCGCGGATTGACTTCAATAACAAACACTTCACCTTTTGAAATGACATACTGGATATTCAATAAGCCGACGATGTTCAGCCCTTTTGCCAGACGTGTTGTATAGTCGACCAGCGTATCTAAAAGTTCTGTTGAGATATTTTGCGTCGGATACACTGCAATCGAGTCACCCGAATGGACGCCTGCGCGTTCAATATGCTCCATGATTCCGGGAATCAGTACATGTTTTCCGTCTGAAATGGCATCCACTTCGATTTCGATGCCTGTCAGATAACGGTCGACCAGCACCGGATGTTCCGGACTTGCTTCCACTGCATGCTCCATATAATGCTTCAAGTCTTCTTCATTGTAGACAATTTCCATTGCGCGTCCGCCAAGTACATAAGAAGGACGGACCAATACTGGGTAACCGATGTCAGCTGCAATAATGATCGCTTCTTCTGCATTTACAGCTGTTTTCCCTAAAGGCTGGGGAATGCCGATTTCATGCAGGGCCGCTTCAAACTTATTGCGGTTTTCTGCCCGGTCTGTATCTTCGAGCGAAGTCCCCAGAATCTTGACGCCGTTCTGCTCCAATTTTTCTGCCAGGTTGATGGCTGTCTGGCCGCCGAACTGGACGACAACGCCTTTTGGCTGTTCAAGGTCGACAATGTGCATGACATCTTCGATTGTCAGCGGTTCAAAATACAATTTATCCGAAATTGAGAAATCCGTAGAAACAGTTTCCGGATTATTATTGACGATAATCGCTTCATAGCCCGCTTCTTTAATGGCCCAGACGGAATGGACAGTTGCATAGTCGAATTCTACTCCTTGTCCGATACGGATCGGACCTGAACCAAGCACGATGACAGATTCTTTATCTGTTTTCACCGATTCATTTTCATCCTCGTAAGTGCCGTAGAAATAAGGAGTTTCGGATTCAAATTCTGCTGCGCACGTATCGACCATCTTATAGACCGGCATCAATTTTTGTTCTTTGCGCCAGTTATAAACTTGCTGTTCCGTCGTTTCCCACAGTTTCGCAATCGTCCGGTCTGCAAAGCCTAAACGTTTTGCTCGTTTCGCTGTATTGTAGTCGTACGGTGCATCTTTCAGCACCTCTTCGTATTTGACGATGTTCTCAAATTTCTTCAGGAAGAATAAATCGATTTGGCTCCATTCGTTGATGGTTTCAATCGTCACGCCTCGGCGCAGCGCTTCTCCGATAAAGAACAGACGCTCATCTCCTGCCCGGCAGATCCGTTTTTGAATCCACTCATCGCTCATGGCATCGGCATTTTTCAGCTCCAGGTGGAATTGGCCTGTTTCCAGTGAACGTACAGCTTTTAGGATGGATTCTTCGAATGTGCGTCCCATGGCCATCACTTCTCCGGTTGCTTTCATCTGCGTTCCTAAATTGCGTTTTGCCGATTCGAATTTATCAAACGGCCAACGCGGAATTTTTGTCACGACGTAGTCCAGTGCCGGTTCGAATGCCGCATAAGTCCGTCCAGTGACCGGGTTCATCATTTCATCTAATGTCAGTCCGACTGCAATTTTGGCAGCCAGTTTAGCGATTGGGTAGCCCGTCGCTTTAGAAGCCAGTGCAGAAGACCGACTGACACGCGGATTTACTTCAATGATGTAGTAATTAAAGCTGAATGGATCCAATGCCAGCTGCACGTTGCAGCCGCCCTCAATCTTCAAAGCGCGGATGATTTTCAGCGATACGTTGCGCAGCATCTGGTATTCACGGTCGGATAAAGTTTGGCTTGGCGCCACAACAATCGAGTCACCTGTATGGATGCCTACCGGGTCGATGTTTTCCATGTTGCAGACAACAATTGCCGTATCGTTTTTATCGCGCATCACTTCGTATTCAATTTCCTTAAATCCGGCAATCGATTTTTCCAATAGACATTGCGTGACCGGGCTGTATTTCAGTCCGCTCGCAACAATTTCCTGCAGCTGCTCGTAATTATGGCAAATGCCGCCGCCTGTGCCGCCTAGTGTGAAGGCAGGGCGGACGATGACCGGATACCCGACGCGCGCGACGAAGTTCTCTGCTTCCACCATATTATGGATAATATCTGAATCCGGCACGGGTTCACCGAGCTGGTTCATCAAAGTTCTGAAAAGGTCACGGTCTTCCGCTTTATGAATCGCTTCAAGCTTGGTGCCTAAAATTTCGATATTCAATTCGTCCAATATGCCTGACTCGTCGAGTTCGATCGCCATGTTTAGCCCTGTTTGGCCGCCAAGTGTCGGAAGCAGTGCATCCGGACGCTCTTTACGAAGGATGCGGCTGACGAATTCCAAGGTAATTGGCTCGATATAAACCTTATCTGCCACTTCGGTATCTGTCATGATGGTTGCAGGATTCGAGTTGATCAGAATGACGCGGTAACCTTCCTCTTTCAACGCCAGGCAGGCTTGTGTGCCTGCATAGTCAAACTCAGCAGCTTGTCCGATGACGATGGGTCCGGATCCGATTACGAGTATACTTTGAATATCTTGTCTTTTAGGCATGTTGTTGCTCCTTCCGAGTTGCGTTCATTACTTCAATAAAGCGGTCAAATAAATAGTTCGAATCTTCTGGTCCAGGTGAAGATTCAGGATGATACTGGACCGTGAAAGCCGGATAATCCAAATGGGCAAGCCCTTCGTTTGTTCCGTCGTTCAATGCGCTATGCGTCACTTTCAGCCTTGTTCCCTGAAGCGTTTCTTCATCCACTGCGTAGCCGTGGTTCTGAGACGTGATTTCAATTTTTCCGGTGATCAAGTCGCGCACTGGATGGTTGCCTCCGCGATGCCCGAACTTCAGTTTAAAGGTATCCGCTCCGCAAGCTCTTGCGAATAATTGGTGCCCCAGGCAGATACCGAAAATCGGTACTTCTCCGAGCAATTCGCGCACCACCTCGACACATTCCTCAACGTCTTTCGGATCTCCCGGACCGTTCGACAGCATGACGCCATCAGGTCCCCAGGCCAGAATTTCTTTTGAAGAGGTGTTATAAGGAACGACAATCACATCGCAATCCCGGTTGTTAAGCTCGCGCAAAATACCGTGCTTCATGCCATAGTCGATCAGCACCACACGCTTGCCGCGGCCCGGACTCGGATAAGGGCGAGCCGTTGAAACTTGCGCCACCTGGTTTCTTGGAAGAACCGTTTCTTGAAGCGTCTTGACCACTGCCTCCACTTGAACGTCTTCTCCTGCTGCCGTTAGGACCCCTTTAATGGAACCTTTTGAGCGGATCAGGCGCGTCAATTTACGTGTATCGATGCCTGATATCCCCGGTATGCCTTTGATTTTGAATAATTCGTCCAAGGTTAGATTATTTCTGAAGTTAGAAGGAAATTCGGCGATTTCACGAACCACCATTCCTTTGACCGCCGGTTCAATCGATTCAAAATCGTCGCTGTTGATGCCGTAATTGCCGATCAGCGGATAAGTCATCGTAATTATCTGTCCGCAGTAGGAAGGATCCGACAAAATTTCCTGATAGCCGGTCATACTTGTATTAAAAACGATTTCCCCCACAGAAGCATCTTCGCTTCCGAATGCTGTTCCTTCAAATATTGTACCGTCTTCTAAGATCAAATAACGTTTCATCAATTTTTCTCCTCCTGCCATACGATTTCTCCTCCGAAAATGGTCATTACCGGCCATCCTGTACACTTCCAACCGTCAAACGGTGTATTTCTGCCTTTCGATAAAAACGAATCCGTCTGTATTTCCTGCTCTTTCTCCAAGTCCAACAGGACCAAATCAGCAGTTTGTCCGATTTCCACTGTGCCGTATGGCAAGTTGAAAGTTTTACTCGGTTTGATGGTCAGCCAGTCGATCAATTGCTCCAGCGTCCACGTACCTGTTTCAACAAACTTGCTGTAAAGCAGCGGAAACGCTGTTTCAAATCCAACGATTCCGAACATCGAACCGTTCATGCCATTCGTTTTTTCTGCTTCTGTGTGCGGTGCGTGATCTGTCGCAATAAAGTCCAAAGTGCCATCAATCAAACCTTCATGGAGCGCCTGCCAGTCTTCCTTGGCCCGGAGCGGCGGGTTCATCTTGTAGTTCGCATCATCTGCTGGGATATCATCTTCTGACAAAAGCAAGTGGTGCGGCGTCACTTCAGCCGTTACCCGAACGCCTGCCCGTTTGGCGTCGCGAATTACGCGAACCGACTCTTTCGTGCTGACGTGGCAAACATGATAGTGTGCCCCTGCCGCTTCAGCAAGCAAGATGTCGCGCGCGATATGCACCGACTCTGCAACCGACGGGATGCCTTTCAATCCAAGCTCTTTGCTGCGTTTTCCTTCGTGCATGACACCATCATAAATCAAGCTGTTGTCTTCACAATGGGCAACAACGGTCATGTCGATTTTCGCTGCGTCCTGCATTGTTTCGAACATCATTCCTGCCTCTTGGATGCCGACACCGTCATCAGTGAAAGCAAAAGCGCCATTTTCTTTCAGCTCTTGCAAGTTTGTGCGTTCTTTCCCTGCTTCTCTAATTGTGATGGAAGCATACGGCAAAACCCGGATAAGCGCATTTTTTTCGATCAATCCGTTGACCAGCTGCAGATTTTCTTTCGTATCCGGAACAGGGCGCGTGTTCGGCATTGCACAGATGGTCGTGAAGCCGCCTTTTGCCGCTGATTTTGTTCCGCTTTCGATGGTTTCTTTCTGCTCGCCGCCTGGTTCACGCAAATGAACGTGGACGTCAACAAATCCTGGTGCGATCATTCGGCCTTTGCCGTCGATTTCTGTTTCGTTCTGAATCGTTAAGTCTTGACCGATTTCGTTGATCTTGCCGTCCATAATGCGGATGTTCGTTGGTGCCAATTCTCCGTTTTGCAGCATGTTTACGTTTTTAATGAATAAATTCAAGTTAATCTCTCCCTTTCAATGCGTATTCAAGTACCGCCATCCGGACAAATACTCCGTTTGTCATTTGTTTAAAAATTCGTGAACGTTCACATTCAACCAAACAGTCTGCAATTTCTACACCGCGATTGATCGGTGCAGGATGCATAATGATGGCGCCGTCTTTCATCCGTTTTTCCCGTTCAACCGTCAAGCCGTATTGCTCATGGTAGTTTTCTTTTGAAAAGAGCGCTGATACTGCATGCCGCTCATGCTGGACTCTGAGCATCATCACAACTTCCGTCTTTTCAATAAAGTCATCCAAGTGTTCTGAGGATCCATACTCTCCGCTCCATTCTTCGGGACAGATGAATGTCACTTCAGCTCCCAATTGCTGGAGCGCAGCTGCATTCGATTTCGCTACGCGGCTATGTGCGATATCTCCCACTATGGTTACATGGATACCTTCAATGCGTCCAAACTCCTGATAAATGGTCATGAGATCGAGCAAGGACTGTGTCGGATGCTGCCCCGAGCCATCTCCGCCATTGATGACCGCTACGCTGCAGCCTTCCAGCTGCTGGTAGTACTCTTCTTCTTCATGGCGGATAATCACAGCATCCACACCGATTGCCTCCATCGTTTTGACCGTGTCATAGAGCGTTTCGCCTTTTAAGATGCTGGAAAAGGCTGTTTCAAAAGGCAGCACTGCGAGGCCCATATGATGCTCAGCCATTTCAAAACTCATTTTGGTTCGTGTGCTTGGCTCAAAAAACAGATTGACGACTGTGCCATTGATTGGCGCCTTTTCTCCACGCTGGAACTCTCCAGCCCGTTCCAACAAACTCATGATCGTGTTGTTTTCTAAGTTGTTCATGGACAGTAAATTCGGCAAAATCATCTCATCCTTTCATCCTTCAGACAAAAAAACACCTTCCCAGGGGCAGGAAGGTGTGAGGAAAAAAGGGGCATCGCGCATCCCCCGTCTTCAACCCTTTCCATGCCTCTCTGGACATTCATTAAAAGGTGATTATTCAGTTCCGTCATCTAATTCTTTTTTGTTCAATCCTGGCAGCACCAGGTTCAGGATCACTCCGACAATAGCTGCCAGCGCCATTCCTTCTATCGAGAAGGACTCACTGAACTCCAGTTTGGCTCCGCCGATGCCGATGACCAAAATGACTGAGGAAATGACCAAGTTCCGGTTGTTGCCAAAGTCGATATTATTGTCCACCAGCATGCGCAGTCCCGAAGAAGCGATGATTCCGAACAACAGGATGGAAATCCCGCCAAGAACAGCCGTCGGAATCGTTTCGATGACTGCCATCAGCTTGCCAAAGAACGAAAAGGCGATGGCGAACACTGCGGCTCCCAGAATGACATAGACCGAGAATACTTTCGTAATGGCCAGAACGCCGATGTTTTCACCGTATGTGGTCTTTGGCGGACCGCCGACCAGTGAAGAAATAAAGGTTCCGATGCCGTCACCCAGAATCGAGCGATGCAGACCCGGATCTTTTATGTAATTTCGATCTACGATTTTGCCGAGCACCAACTGGTGTCCGATATGTTCAGAAATCGTTACGATGGCAATCGGTACCATGACGAACAGCAAGGTAGGAGTAACTTGGAACGAATAATCCACTCCGGGAATCAGAAACTCCGGTACGGCGAACCAGCTTGCTTCGCCGATGACTGTAAAATCGATAATGCCGATGGCTGCTGAGTAAACATATCCCACGATGATACCGATCAGGATGGGCATCAATGAGATGATATTCTTGAAATAGATGTTGCAGATGATCGCTGTCAGCAGCGTAACGATGGCTGCCGAGAAGTGAATCAGGCTGTATTCAGAACCATTTGCTGTCGGAATGTTCATGGCCATATCCACTGCTGTTCCAGATAAAGCAAGTCCGATAACAATGATAACCGGGCCGACTACTATCGGCGGAAGCAATTTCATCAGCCAGCGGTAACCTGTTTTCCAGATGACCAAGGCGACGATGGCGTAAACCAATGAAACAAACATGGCGCCGATCATCGCTGAGCCGATGCCTCCGGTTTCAGTGGCAATCGTGATTGGCACAATAAAGGCGAATGACGATCCCAAATACGCAGGCACTTTGAATTGGGTAATGATGATAAAGATGATCGTTGCAATTCCACTGGTTAACAGCGCAATGGCTGGGCTCAAGCCAACCAGCTGCGGCACCAGAATCGTTGCTCCAAACATTGCAAACATATGCTGCAGGCTTAATGAAATCCATTGCCCGGCTTTCGGTTTATCATGTACATCTAAAATGGCTTCGCTCAATTTCCGTTCTCCCCTGTCTCTATCTCTCTATTCGTGGATGGCTACCCGGTCTACCTGGTCGCTTTCGACCATTTGTACAACAATCCGTTCATCACTTGAAGTCGGAATGTTTTTTCCGACAAAGTCTGCTCGGATCGGCAACTCCCGATGGCCCCGGTCAATCAGCACTGCCAACTGGATCTGTGACGGCCGGCCAAGATCCATGACTGCGTCCATCGCAGCCCGTACCGTCCGACCTGTATAAAGCACATCATCCACAAGGATGACTTTTTTATCGAGTATGCTGTGTTCGATGTCCACTTGCTGAACCAGCGGCTCCTGGTTTTTCGTTTTGATGCTTAAGTCGTCCCTGTAAAGAGTGATATCGAGTTCGCCTTTCATAATTGGACGCCCTTCGATTTTTTCGATTTTCTCCGCCAGTCGGTTCGCGATAAACGCGCCTCGTGTCTTGATGCCAACCAATATGCATTCATCGATCCCTTTATTGCGCTCAATGATTTCATGTGCGATACGTGTGATGGCACGGCTAATCGCTTGTTCGTCCAAAATATCTGCTTTTTCCACCATGAGATCCGCTCCTTTTTCTGCAAATAAAAAACCTCTTGCCAGAGAGGCAAGAGGATAGATGCGCAGAAAAATTCAGCACGGAAGACAGACTTCCGGCTTGCGTAAATACCTTTTCAGCCTCTCTGGACTGTTATTAAAGGTGTTCATTATTCGATTCGTTTTTTTAAGTATAAAGATAGATGCTTCGGTTTGTCAATCCTTGTCTCGAAGAGATTCCAGAAGTTCTGCAAATTCAGTAGGCGGCTCTGCAGAAAACTCCATGTACTCACTGGTTTTTGGATGTACAAATCCAATGACTTCCGCGTGAAGCGCCTGTCCGCCGACATCCATCGTTTTTTTCGGTCCGTATTTCGGATCGCCGACAAGCGGGTAGCCGATATACTTCATGTGGACACGGATTTGATGAGTTCTTCCTGTTTCCAGACGGCATTCTACAAGCGTGAAATTGCCGAAGCGCTCCAATACACGAAAATGCGTCACTGCATGCTTTCCTTTGTCAACGATTGCCATGTTCTGGCGCTCTTTTGGATCACGGGCAATCGGCGCTTGAATTGTGCCTTTGTCGTGGGGAATATGGCCATGTACAAGTGCTACGTATTTACGGGTTACCGTCTTTTTCACCAATTGATCGACCAATGATGTGTGCGAAGCGTCATTTTTCGCGACCATCAATAAGCCGGATGTATCTTTATCGATTCTATGGACGATTCCAGGGCGTACCACACCATTGATTCCGGAAAGATCCTTGCAATGATGCATCAAGCCGTTCACTAATGTCCCTTTGGCATGTCCTGGAGCTGGATGCACAACCATCCCTTTCGGTTTGTTGACTACAAGGACATCTTCGTCTTCATAGACAATCTCCAGATTCAGGTCTTCCGGCACGACATCCAGCTCTACAAGCTCTGGAGGCGTGACAATAATGATATCCTGCAAACGTACTTTGTAATTGGGTTTCACAGTAATGCCGTTGACTTTTACCGCGCCTTCTTTGACCCAATTAGCGATCTGTGAACGCGACCAGTCTTCATCTATCGATGACACGGCTTTATCTACTCGTTCGCCGGCCATTTCTTCTGTAATTTCAATCGTTAAATCTTCCATTAAGACACCTTTTTCTTTTGTTGTTTTTCGTCATAAATAATATAGATAATCATCAATACGACACCAATTGTCAAAGCAGCATCTGCAACATTAAATATCGGGAAATCATAATTGACCACGGGAATCAGCACATCGACAAAATCGACGACTTCCCCGCGCAGCATGCGATCAATAAAATTGCCGATCGCTCCGCCTAAAAGAACCATCAGGCTCAGTTGGAACAATGGCTGTCCTTTTGCATGTTTATGGAAGTAATAAAGAATTCCGATAATGACCGCCACAGTGATGACAGCAAACAGCCACATCTGTCCTTCCAGCATCCCCCAGGCAGCACCGCGGTTGCGATGCGACAGCCAGCCGAGATACGGGTCGATTACCGATATCCGTTCACCCAACTCCATATTTTTAAGGACCAGCCATTTTGTCCATTGATCTACTGCGATTATCAATAATGCGATTCCATAATAAATAAACATCCGTATCCTCCGTCAATTCATCAGTCAATCTATTTTAACACAATGGCGGTGAAAAAAGTAAAGGTCTGAAAAACCGGTTTTCCGGTTCTCCAGACCTTCTGTGGTGAACACCGCTCGATTAAGCGTATTGTGTTTCTACAACGCCTGCGCAGCGAGGGCATAATGCCGGATGCGCTTCGCTTTTGCCAATTTCCTCAGAAATCGTCCAGCAGCGTTCGCATTTTTCGCCTTCAGCTTTTTCAACAGTAACCGAAACTTCATTCAGCTTCACAGCATGTTCCGGTGCCTGATCTTGAGTGCCGCCGTATTCGTATTTGGATACGATAAACAATTGGGCAAGATTTTCATCAGTTGAAGCAAGCAGTACTGCCAGCTCTCCGTTGCCATAGACGGTCACTTTCGCTTCCAATGATTTGCCGATGGTTTTAGCTGCGCGCGCTTCTTCCAACGCTTTTAAGACATCATCACGCACATCCATGAATCGGCTCCATTTTTCGTTAAGGCCATCGAATGCTGGATTCGAAACTGCTTCTGGAAAGTCAGTCAACTGAACACTTTCTTCCTCCACAAAGCTCAAGTATGACCACAATTCATCAGCGGTGTGCGGGATGATCGGCGCTGACAATTTGAGGATCGCCATCAGCGAATCGAACATAACCGTCTGCATCGCACGACGATGCGGATGATCCGCACTTTCGATATAAACGACATCTTTCGCTACATCCAGATAGAATGAACTTAAATCGTTGGCGCAGTAATTGTTCAATGCATGGTAGATGCTTGAGAATTCATAGGTTTCATATGCGTTACGCACAGTTTCTACCATCTTCTGCAATTTCATCGCCATGTATTGATCCATTTCGCGCATGTCTTCAAATGCGACGCGATGTTCTTGCTCATTAAAGTCAGCCAAGTTTCCATGAAGGAATTTCAATGTGTTGCGGATTTTGCGGTAAACTTCTGAAACTTGCTTGAAGTTTTCGTCAGAAACCCGCACGTCTGCTGTATAGTCAACTGAAGCGACCCATAAGCGCAGGATATCAGCACCCATTTGGTTCATTACTTTAGCCGGCACAATGACGTTTCCAAGCGATTTGCTCATCTTGCGCCCATTTCCGTCAAGCGTAAAGCCGTGGCTCAGGATGCCTTTATACGGAGCGATGCCGTTGATTGCGACGCTCGTTGTAAGTGATGAGTTAAACCAGCCTCGGTATTGGTCAGACCCTTCCAAGTAAAGATCAGCTGGGTATTGCAGGTCTTCACGTTCCACAAGAACGCCTTGGTGAGAAGAACCAGAATCAAACCAGACGTCCATGATGTCCATTTCTTTGGTGAATAGGCCGTTCGGGCTGCTCGGATGAGTAAATCCAGGAGGCAATAATTCAGCTGCTGGACGCTCAAACCAGATATTCGAACCATTATCACGGAACAAATCAGCAATATGGGCAATGGTTTCTTCTGTGATGACCGGATCTCCGTTTTCAGCATAAAATACTGGGATCGGAACGCCCCATACGCGCTGGCGTGAAATATTCCAATCTCCACGGTCGCGAAGCATATTGAATAGACGCGTTTCACCCCATGCCGGCGTGAACGAAGTTTCGTTAATTGCTTTTAGAATTTGGTCACGGAATGCATCGATTGAAACAAACCACTGAGCCGTTGCACGGTAAATTACCGGCTTTTTCGTCCGCCAGTCATGCGGATATGAGTGAGTGATAAACGAAAGGTTTTCAAGAGCACCCGCGTTGTCCAGTGCTTCTGTAATTGATTTATTGGCTTTGTCATAGAACTCACCTTCAAATCCAGGTGCTTCATCTGTCATGACGCCGCGTTCATCTACCGGACACAAAACATCCAATCCATACTTTTTACCAATCAGGAAGTCATCTTCACCATGTCCTGGTGCTGTATGAACACAGCCTGTACCGGAATCAGTTGTTACATGATCGCCAAGCATTACTAGAGAAGTCCGGTCATATAATGGGTGCTTTGCAAGAATATGTTCCATTTCAGCACCTTTTAATACGCGAACGACTTCGAAATCTGTCCAGCCCAATTGCTCGGCAACTTCCTTCAAAAGTTCTTGCGCAATGATATACAGGGATCCGTTTACGGAAACTTCCGCATAGTCCAACTTGGCGTGTACAGAAATCCCGAGGTTAGCAGGGATTGTCCAAGGCGTCGTTGTCCAAATCACAAGGTTTGTGCCCTCAGCTAATACGCCTTTGCCGTCAACGACAGGGAACGACACGTAGATAGAAGGAGATTTTTTGTCATGATACTCGATTTCGGCTTCAGCAAGTGATGACTCACTTGATGGCGACCAATAAACCGGTTTCAGTCCTTTATAGATGTATCCTTTGTTTGCCATTTTACCGAATACTTCAATTTGGCGAGCTTCGTATGCCGGCTTTAATGTTACGTAAGGATTTTCCCAATCGCCACGGACACCGATACGTTTAAATTGAGAACGCTGGCTGTCGATTTGCTGATACGCGTATTCTTCACATAGTTTACGGAACTCTGCAAGAGACATTTCTTTGCGGTTCACGCCTTTATTCGTTAAAGCTTGTTCAATCGGCAAGCCGTGCGTGTCCCAGCCTGGAACATATGGCGCATGGAAGCCCATCATCGAACGTGAACGAACGATCATATCTTTTAGTACTTTGTTCAACGCATGACCCATATGCAAATCGCCGTTCGCATACGGAGGTCCATCATGAAGAATGAAGAAAGGACGTCCTGCTGTGCGATCTAAAACTTTTTTATAAATATTCATGTCTTCCCATTTTTGCTGCATTTCCGGTTCCCGATTCGGCAAATTGCCGCGCATCGGAAAATCTGTTTTTGGCATCAATAATGTATCTTTGTATTCCATCTCTATTCCTCCTGTAGGCATAATAAAAAGCCCCCATCCCTGGAAAGGGACGAGAAGCTTAGACTCGCGGTACCACCCTTGTTGCAGCTAGATAGCTGCCACTCGATCACCGTAACGTGGTGTAGACGGAATTGGATACTGTCGTTCACCAATTCTGCTCAAGAGTGATTTTCGTCTATGCGTTCGTGCCAGGCTCACACTGTCCCTGGTTCGCTTTACCGTCCTGCATAGCATACTGTCTCTATCAGCGCGTTTTTTTGTATGTCGTAATTATAGAAGCAGAAAGTCTCAGAGTCAAGAGTTCGACTCTTCTTTGTCCTTCTCGATCTTCTCAAGGTTCTGTGTGTCAATATCGTATTCAAGCAAGGTCTCCCAATCATCTGTTTCGATCAAATCCAATTGGGCTTCGACCAGCATTTTAAAGCGATTTTTAAAGATGCGGGATTGTTTTTTAAGCTCTTCAATTTCTGTTGCGATGCGGCGTGCTTTCGTCAATGATTCATTGACGATGCGGTCTGCATTTTTCTCAGCTTCCTTGATAATCAATTCCGCTTCTTTTTGTGAATTGCGTCGTACTTCTTCCGAAGCTTCTTGAGCCACAAAAATCGATTTTTGCAACGTCGACTCAATTGTATTGAAATGGCCAACTCGTTCGTCGGTTGTACGCAACCGTTCTTCAAGAGCTGCCTTATCTTTTAGCAAAATCTCATAATCTCTCATGATTTGTTCCAGGAATTCATTTACTTCATCTTCCTGATATCCTCGGAATGCTCGGCTGAATTCTTTGTTATGTATATCTAACGGGGATAATGGCATTGAGTAAACCTCTCCTTAACTTGTCATCTTATCTTCCTATTATACAGTTCATGACTCGAAATTTCAGTATTATTTCGTAATTTTTCCAAGCTGCCTAGTTTTTCGCTTCCAGACGGCCGATCTGCAGCCGGACTTTATCCTTTTTGGTTCGACCCTCGATCATAATCAATCGAACACGGCCATATCCTCTAGAAGATATCATATCCGATTCATGCAGTTCAAACGAAGGCTGCTCTTGTAAAGTCCAATTGACTTTAACTTTGCCTCCGTGAATCAGCGCAGACGCTTTCTGCCGGGAAATATTATAAACCGAACTCATAACCGTATCCAGCCTCATCGAACTTACCGTATGCGACTCTTCTATCCATTCCTCGCTCGTCTCGATCAATTGTTCTTCAGCTGTCACTTCGTTCAATTGAACCTTTACTTTTGCGGCACCAACAAAATTACTTTGCAGATAAGGACTGATTTCGTTCATAACAGCCAATTGGACACGTTCATTGTCGATTCGGATATCACCAAATTTACTGCGATCAAGTCCAAGTGACATCAAAGACCCTAAAATATCGGGATGGCGCAAATTGACAAACTTCGAAGGATATTTGAGCTCGAATACGGTAATATTGAAATCTTCCTGCTGAGGCTCAAAGTAGGAAGGATACAACAACACACGTTGCCTTTCAGCTTCTTTGAACATGCCTGAAGTCATCATTTGTACATCGCTTGACCCCATCACAGCCTCCACGATAAAGCGTTGGCGAGGGTCCAGAAAGTCTGTCAGTTTTGGTGAATAGCGGTCTTCCACTTCACGCAGCCAGCCTGATACCTGCTCGATAAACTGCTGCTCTTCTTTTCTGAAATGCTGAAATATCTCTTCCATACAAATGCTCCTTCACGTGTGATTACATCTTCAAGAAAAAAACCTCACATCACGTGAGGTTTTGAGTTAAATGAGATAGCCAGCCAGTACAACAATGCCTTGGCTTGCTAAACTTAAAGTAAAAATTGCAACAATCGGCGAAATATCAATCATGCCAATCGGCGGAATAAAGCGTCTGAAAATATCCAGGTAAGGATCAGTGATTCTGGAAATCATTTGCCCGAAGCTGGATTCTTTGATGCTCGGCACCCAACTCATGAACACACTGATAATTAGGATATAGAAATAAATATTAATAGCAGAAAGTAATAGATTTACGAGAACTATCATATTATTTTATGGCACCCCTCTTATTGTTGATCATCGTAATAATAATCTGATATGGCGCCATCCACTTCTACAGTGTCTGGTACACATAGGAAGATGTCAGTTCCGATGCGCTGAATATCTCCGCCAAGGGCATAAACTGTTCCACTTAAAAAGTCGATGATTCTTAGACCCTGGTCTTTTTCAATACGCTGAAGATTTACAACTACCGCCTGCTTGCTCTTCAAACTCTCTGCAATATCCTGAGCTTCTGCATAGACTCTGGGTTCTGCCAAGCTGACTTTTGAAGATTTTGCAGCACTTTGCAAACTGACTAAATTAGGCACAATGGTCTCCTCCACTTTCTGGCGCCGTTCTTTCGGTGTTTTTTTCGGCTCTTGCATGGCAGCCGGTTTTTCATACCGCGGAGCTGGCTTTTGTTGTGTCACAGGCTGTTCCTGTACTTGTTCTTCTTCATATTCATCTAAATAAAAGAAATTCTTGAATTTGTTTTTCATGCTCATTGTTTTGCCTCACTTTCCGACCCGACTAAAGCTGTTCCGATCCGGACAAAACTTGCCCCTTCCTGAGCAGCAATTAAGTAATCATTGGACATGCCCATTGAGCATTCAGTACAGGGTGCATGTGTCCATTGTTTCTCTGATACTTGGAGTTGGAGTACTTTTAATCCTTTAAATGCTTTTCGAATAATGCTTTCATCGTCTGTATTAGGTGCCATGGTCATCAATCCGATAACTTGGATTTTATCATATGCTTTCAGTGATTCGATGAAATCCAAAGTTTCCTCAGGTGCAATCCCACTTTTCGACTCTTCACCTGAAACATTAATTTGGACAAAACATTTCACTTGCCGGCTCGCACGCTTTTGAATTTCTTTTGCTAAGCTCAAGCGGTCCAAAGAATGTAAGTAATCAATCTCATTGATGACATCTTTGACTTTTCTAGTTTGCAGATTGCCGATATAGTGCCAGGATACATCTTCATCAATTGCTTCAAGTTTTTGCGCAAGACCTTCCGGGCGGTTTTCCCCTAAATGGCGGATTCCAGCCTGAATTGCTTCCATTGTGCGCTCTACGCCCACTTGTTTTGTAACTGCAATAACGTGTATGTTCTCCTTAACGGCATTTAATTGTTCTGTAATTACTTCAAAGACCGGTTTAATAGGTTTCATGCTTTCACAACTTTTCTATAGAAGTCCAATATATTGTATCAAGTTTTGGCTGATTTATCAATTAAGCCTCTTCCTTAAAAAAACAGCTGCCCAACCGGCAGCTGTTCGGATTAACGTCTCTTTTGACGATTGCGTAAAAACGTTGGGATGTCCAATGCATCGTCGTTATGTTTTTCCTGTCTTTGAGGTTCCTGGTTGTAGTAAGGCGGCTGTTCTTCACGGCGCTGCTCGTCGCGGCGTTGATCTTCACGGCGTGCATCACGGATTGAAGGAGCCGGAGACTGTTGCTGGATCGATTGCACTCGGCTCGAGTTCAATCCAGAACCTCTTGGCGTTCTTGGTTGAAGCTGCTCTTCGTTAAAGCCAGTAGCAATAACAGTTACGATAATTTCGTCCTTTAGATTATCATTGATGACAGATCCGAAAATCATGTTCACTTCTTCATCAGATGCTGAAGCTACGATGTCAGCCGCTTCCTGTACTTCATAAAGGCTAAGGTTTGAACCGCCTGTAATATTCATAAGTACGCCTTTTGCTCCGTCAACGGATACTTCAAGCAATGGGCTTGAAACAGCTTTTTTAGCAGCTTCGGAAGCGCGATTCTCTCCTGAAGAAACTCCAATTCCCATTAATGCAGAACCTTTGTTTGACATGATTGTTTTTACATCGGCAAAATCCAAGTTGATCAATCCTGGGACAGCGATCAAGTCAGAAATACCGGATACCCCTTGGCGAAGAACATTATCCGCTTCGCGGAATGCTTCAAGCATCGGTGTATTTTTGTCGACGATTTCAAGCAAACGATCGTTTGGAATGACAATCAATGTATCAACCGACTCTTTCATTGTCGAAATACCGCCGATTGCCTGTGTAGAACGTTTGCGTCCTTCAAAAGTGAATGGACGTGTTACTACGCCAACTGTCAACGCTCCAAGCTCTTTAGCAATTCCAGCAATAACTGGAGCTGCACCAGTACCTGTACCGCCGCCCATTCCTGCAGTTACGAAAACCATATCTGCTCCGCGCAAAGCTTCTTCGATTTGTTCTTTGCTTTCTTCTGCCGCTTTTTTCCCTACGTCAGGGTTTGCTCCGGCACCAAGTCCGCGTGTCAATTTTCCGCCGATTTGCAGGCGTACTTCTGCTTTGGAAAGGTTCAAAGCCTGAGCGTCCGTGTTCACTGCAATAAATTCTACACCTTGTACTCCGTGTTCGATCATGCGGTTTACAGCATTATTTCCGCCGCCGCCTACACCGATAACTTTAATTACGGCCAGTGCGTCAATATTTGTATCAAATTCCAACATTCCTTTTCCTCCTAAAATTGCTTAGCTTTTACTTACAAGCTAGATACAATGTTGATTTTATTCAAAGAATCGATCAAACATCTTCTTGGCTTTAGTTACGACACCTTCGGAATTTTGTTTTGGCTGCTTTTGTTTCTTAGGCTGTTGTACTTCTTGATGTTCGATTTTCGCAGTTCCTGCTACAGCTCCACCATTCCCAATGCGGCCATAGAAGACATCTTCCATGTATGCGTATTGAATCAGGCCGACTGCCGTCGTGTATTGAGGTTCCCGGACGCCGATAAATTCAGGCGTGAATAGACGAACACGCGTCTGCAGGATGTTTCGTGCAAGTTCAGGGAGTCCATCCAATTTAGCCATACCGCCGGTTAAAACGACTCCTCCTGGCAGGTCTTGGACACCCAGACGGTAAAACTCATCTAAAATCAGTTCGAAAAGTTCTTCCAGGCGAACCCCGATTATTTCAGATATGTATTTTTGGTTATATTGTTCAGTTGAATCCGATCCAATGACGGGAACTTCAAACACTTCATCTTCTGAAGCATCTTCAAAAAATGCGTGGCCATGTTCAAGTTTGATTTTTTCAGCTTGATCTGTCGGTGTCTTTAAAATGATGGACAAATCTTTTGTAACGTGGTCGCCTCCAACTGGAATTACAGAAGAAGCGGTCAAGTGGCCTTCTTGGAAGATGGCAATAGAAGTAGAACCTCCACCGATATCGATACATGCTGTGCCATGATTTTTTTCGTCTTCAGTTAATGCGTAACTTCCAGCTGCGAGTGGCTGTACGTAAATATCACGAATTTCAAGCCCCGCTCTTTCCACACAGCGCAGTACGTTATGCAAAATTGTTTTTGAAGTTGTCACCATTGTACCATCCATTTCGAGACGGATACCAATCATGCCCCGCGGATCTTTAATTTCGCCCAAATGATCGACGATGTATTGTTCAGGAATGATGTTGACCAATTCCCGTTCCGGTGGAATCGACATGACTTGAGCCGCTTCGAGTACACGATCCAAATCGTCATCCGTAATTTCCCGGTTTTCACTATTCACTGCTACGATTCCCTTAACAGGCTGAAGCACCGCTTTGTTTGCCGGGATTCCAAGAACAACTTCATGGATGGACTTGCCGATCATGCGCTCTGCTTGATCAACAGCTTTTTTAATGGACTGCACAGTTGCATCTATGTCAACAATCGCACCTTTTTTTATTCCATTAGATTTTACGTTTCCTACGCCAATAACATTCAAAGACTTGTTGGCCATTTCCCCGATTAAAACTTTAACGGATGACGAACCGATATCTAGACTAACGTATAATTCTGATTGACTCAATTCGTGGCACCTCCTTATTAAACTGCTGTACTTATATTCTATTGTAAATTATGCACCTTGTCTAAGAAAATCGCAAAACTTAGAAAAATTTCCTTCAATTGCTCAAATTGTCTCTCTAACTTCTTTCTTTTCAGCCCATTTCGCCAAAATGATGCGCCGAATGACCGCAATGTTCTGGAATAGCCGAACACCGAACGCAAAAATTGCCGCTAGGTACAAATCTACTCCTAAATGAACGCCAAGGAAAGCAAGACCGGCTGCCAGAGCGATGTTGAAGAAGAATCCGGAAACAAATACTTTATCGTCATAAACTTGCTGCAAATGCGCTCGGATTCCTCCAAAAAGCGTATCAAGTGATGCCAGTACGGCTATTGACAAATAATTGGCATATTCCGGCGGGATTTGAATATCAGTCAGAAGCCCTAGCGATATACCGAGTATTAAACCTAAAATGGACAGCCACATCGCTATTCCCCCTCTGAAGCCTGAAGATGTTTGGTATCGATTGTGCCGTCGTATGCCTCAATCATCATATCATTTTGCGGCTCTGAAACGTTCAGCGTCAGATTATCGATATAAAAATCATCCAATATACGTGACGCCAACAAATGATTATACAGCTTTTCTGATTCTTCCATCGATCCAGAGATGATTTTCAATGAAAAAGGCGGTGTTTGCACTGGTTTTGTATTAACAGTTGTTTGACCGTTTATATCTCTGATCGCCGTCGTATTGATAATTCGTTTGCCGTCGATCGAAACGTACAGGCCATTGTAACGATTGATCTCATTGACCAGCCGAATAAGCAGATCCGGTGAGATCCCTTCAATTTCAAGTCCCATCGCAACCGCTTCCAACGACGGTTCGACAAAAATTTCAATTCCAGGTCCTGTCGTCTCTGCAAGGCCGGCAGCCTTTCTCAGCTCACCGGCTGTTTCCCGCAAAGCTTGTTCCGGACTGGCGTCTGCAGCTGCACCGTATTTATCCAGGGTCTCATCCAGAGAACCGATTTCCGAAAGCAATTGTGAATGAAGCTGCTTTTCCCTCGCAAGTTCCTGTCTAATTTCCCAACTGTCCCGTGTGTCACGGATATGGGGTTCATTGATTGTATTATACTGGATAGCCGTCATCAGACCGATAATGAACATGATGACCGTAAAACGGGTAAGAATCCTTTTCTTCACGCAATTCCCCCTTATTCATGATTCTGCCAGCAAAGCAGGCATTTCGATGATTTGTCCTTCATCCAAAGTGACGATGATATTGTCATTTAGCAGTTGATCCATAATACCACCAGTCAATTCCATGGAAGAAGACAAGACTTCCGGCTCGCCAATGGCTTCAATGATAAAAGGAGCTGGATATTGTACGCCATCTACAGTAATAACCGGCCCCGTACAAACAATATACGAATTTCCATGGATACGCTGGCCATTGATTGAAATGGCCTGAGCACCCGAAATATAAAGTTCATTGATCACTTGGAAAACATGGCTTTCATGCACAATATAATCATTTGGATTAACAGAATTAGGATTGTAGTCTCCATCCTGCAGCGTCACTTTTAATCCACTTCCTTGAACCGGCACTAAACCAAGGTATCTGCGAAGCTCTTCTGATTCCGTTGCATATTCGGTATAGCGGTTTTCACCATCTGCGAAAGATTTTTCATATTCCTGAACCTCAGTCTGCTTTATTCGCAATTCATCTCTTAGATCTTTATTGCGTTCTTGTTGTTCGATCAGTTCTTTTCGGTAACGCTCTTCCTGTTCAAAAAAAGCGCCCCCGGTAAATCCTTCCCTTTCTTTATTGGCGCTCGATAAACTATAGGAATAAGCCATAATAAATCCAAGCACTAAAAAGACCAGTGAAAAAACAATCGATTTACTGAAACTTTTTCTTTCACTCTTCTTCGGAGTCTTCACCTTCGGCACCTTCTTTCGCAAAGCCATAAACATCTGCATAAGAGCGGAAGAAAATACCCACTTCCATATCGATTACCCCTTTTTGGCCATCTTCTAATTGGGCGATGACGGATGGGTAATAGTTCATTTTTTCAGCTAAGGTGCTTAAAATGCCACGAACTTCATTTCCATCATTCATGTAAAGAGTTACGTAATCCGCGTCATCCTGCTCCGGATCCAGAATTACTTGTGAAATCAGCTGAAGAACTTCAGGATCAACTTCAAGCAATTGGTCAATCAAATTTTCCCGTTTCTCTTCATTTTCAAAGTTCGAGTAAATTGGACCATCCACTTCAGTAACCGGCTGTTCCAAAGCCAGGTTATTCGACAGGACAATCTGGTAGCTGTTGCCGCGATCCAGATACCCCATTTGAATATATTCCTTTAAACTAATTTCGACGCCAGTCAACCAATTTTTTTTGACCGATGCTTCTTCTACCCATTCAAGCTTTTCCAGTTGCTCTGCAACTGCTTTGGCATCAAAAGACCACATTGAGTCTCCAAGGTTTAATCCACTTGCTGCCTGGTAGCTTTCCTGTTCAAATAAAACAGCACCTTCAATAGTAATGGTCCGGATTTCACTGTACTTTGATTGACTGTATAAAAGTATGGCAAGCAAAGTGAGAAAAATGAACAGCAGTGCCACGAACTTGCGATTGGTTCTTTTTTTCCGGCGCTCGCGTAGCGTCGGGATGCGTTCTTCGATGTCAATCACTTTGTCCATAATTGCTGCCCCTTATCTTTTATTCGTTTGCTTCCGTCATTTGCTGGACTGCAGTGATGAAAGCATCTCCTCGAATTTCAAAACTATCGTATTGATCCCAGCTTGCACATGCAGGTGATAACAGGATCGTATCGCCGCTGGAAGACTGGCGGATTGCTTTCTTAACCGCATCGTCCATTCTACCTGCCTGGACAATTGTCGGTACGCCACAGTCTTCTGCAAACGCAGTAAACCGTTGGGCTGTCTCACCGAAAGTCACCAATACTTTGACTCGGTCCATAAACGGACGAATTTCTTCCAAAGAATGATTACGCTCTAAACCACCGGCCAGCAAAATAATATTTTCAGGAAAAGCTTCCAATGCGCTCTTTGTTGCTAAAGCGTTGGTGGCTTTTGAATCGTTATAGAATTTACGGCCTTGCCATTCAACAATAAATTGTGAGCGATGCTTGACGCCTGTAAACGAAGTCAGAACACGTGTAATCGTTTCTTTAGTTCCGCCTTTAATTAAAGTAGCTGCTGTAGCGGCTAATATGTTTTCTAAATTGTGTTGCCCACCTAACATGATTTTTGACCGTTCAATCAGCTTTTCGCCTTGCCAGTAAATAAACTCATTGTCTGCACTGATGCTGGTCGCTGTGCGTCCTTTCAGTGTGAATGGAACCAGCTGCGCTTTACAGTTTTTCGCATGTTTAACTAACAAGGGCTGGTCCGCGTTGTAGATAAAATAATCTTCAACTGTCTGATTTTCAGTCAACTTCATCTTAGAAGCCCGGTAGTCTTCGATCGTGCCATGATAATCCAAATGTGCCTCATACAAATTCGTGATGATGGCGATTTCCGGCCGGAAAGAAACGGTGCCTTTCAGTTGGAATGAAGACAATTCGGTCACAATAACATTTTCGGCTTTCGCTTTTTCTGCTACTCCGCTTGCCACCGTTCCAATGTTACCGGCTATCAATGGTTTCTTGTTGTCCTGATTTAGCATATGGAACAATAAAGTGGTTGTCGTGGTTTTTCCGTTGGAACCGGTGATGCCGATAAATGGCGCTTCACTGATCAAATAAGCCAGCTCAATTTCAGTCCAGACCGGAATTTTTTTCTGCAATGCTGATTCAATTAATACATTGGTGTAAGGGATACCCGGGTTTTTGACAACCAGTTCAAAACCTTCATCCAATAAGTCTTCAGGATGTCTGCCGCAAATAACGGTAACACCCATATTCAATAATTCCTGTGCTTCCGGATTCTCTTCAAAAGGCTTAGAATCATTGACCGTCACGAATGCACCAAGCTTATGCAAGATACGGGCAGCTGTAAAACCGCTTTTCGCGAGCCCAAGGACCAAGACTTTCTTTTGATATAATTGTGGAGCCTCTTTCATTTACATTACCTCCAAAAAGACTGCGATTGCCGCACTGATAAGACCGACTGACCAGAAAACAAGTACTACTTTCCATTCTGACCATCCGCTCAATTCGAAATGATGATGAATTGGGCTCATTTTAAAGATTCGTTTTTGACGCAGTTTAAAACTGCCTACTTGTAAAATGACCGATGCTGTTTCAAGGACAAAGACAAGTCCAATCAGCAACAACAACAGCTCTTGTTTCAATAGGATCGAAACCATAGCCAATGCGCCGCCCAAAGCCAGTGAACCTGTGTCGCCCATAAAGACTTTTGCAGGATATTTATTAAAGATCAAAAATCCAAGCAAACCACCTGTTACGGAAAATGTAAATATTGCTATTCCGATTTCATCTTGATAAATTGCCAACGTTCCAAATGCAGCAAATGCAATAGAGGCAGTACCGGCAACCAGACCGTCAAGGCCATCCGTCAAATTGACTGCATTGGAAAATCCAACCAACCAAAAGACAATAAAGAACACATACAGCCATGATAACTCAATTGAAATATCTGTAAAGGGAATATTAACACCTGTTTCAAAATCAACACTGTTTAAAACTAAGAACGAAATGACCGCTATGACAATTTGAGCCAGTAATTTCTGTAAGGACGTCAAGCCCAGATTACGTTTTAAAACAACTTTGATAAAGTCATCCAGGAAACCGATTAGTCCATATCCGAAAAGCACCAACAATAAAATCAGAACTTTGGCGTTTAACAAATCGGCAAACCAGGCAACCAGTAAGACGGTGATGATGATAGAAATCAAGAAAACCAGGCCGCCCATGGTAGGAGTACCGGTTTTCTTCATGTGAGATTCAGGTCCTTCTTCTCGGATGCTCTGTCCGAATTTCATCCGTTTTAGCAGCGGAATAAAAATCGGCATCAGTATAACTGTTAATAATAAAGCAATTCCGAGACCCATAATTGTATAAACGTTCATTTAGAGAGCTCCTTTAAACACGAGATTAGTCGGTTGTTTCATCTGTTTGTATTTCTGTTTCCGCGTCTGTTTGTGTTTCTGTTTCCGCGTCTGTTTCTGTTTCCATTTGTATTTCTGTTTCTGCTTGTATTTCAAGCTCGGTTTCTTCAGCATCGGTTTCAGGAGCGATATCTTCCAAAGCTCCCTGCTCAATCTGTTCTTGTTGTTCATTTTCTTCTGCTTCTGCTCGCGCAGGATAGTAGATTTCAGGTGGGTGAAGCTCGATTACTACAGGCACATTATTCGCCACCACTTCACCTTCTTCAATACTTTGCGTCAAGACATATCCTTGCCCGGCAATTTCAAGTGCTAAGTCGCTTAAAGATTGATAGGCGAGCAGCTCGCGCTTAGACCATCCTGTAAAATCAGGCAATGTGGTATCTCCCGATGTCTTCAAAAAGACTCGTCCACCTTCAAGCACCGTATCGCCTGCTGCTGGATATTGGGAGACAACTTCTCCACCTTCTCCTGCGATTACCGCTTCAAGACCCAATCCTTCCAATTCTTCAGAGCTTTCAGTTGCTGATTTGCCGGTGTAATCTTCCACTGGCATAGTCGTTGCAACCGCCATATTTTCCGGTTCAATGTTCAAATACTTCAAACTGTTTTCCATAACTGAAGTAAAGATTTTTGCTACCGGTACAGAACCATACTCATCAGCTGGCAAATTAGGCTGTTGAACGCCAATATAAATCAGGAGTTCCGGATCGTCTGCAGGAGCCATCCCAAGGAAGGAGAAAAGGTAGTTGTTTCTTCCCTTCAGATAACCGCCGCCTTCTTTTGGAACTTGAGCAGTACCGGTTTTGCCGGCTATTGTATAATCCTGAAGTGCGAATCCTCTAGCAGAACCGACTTCGGAAGTGACGGTTGAAGCCAGTACTTCTTTGACTTTTTCAGCTGTTTCGGCTGAAATAGGCTGTCCGGCTTCTTCAGGTTCACTCTCCACCGTAACTTTACCGGTGTCGGCATTTTTGATTTGATCAATGACATAAGGCTTCATCATGACGCCGCCATTGGCAATTGCAGAGGCAGCTTGGATCATTTGAATAGGTGTGACAGTCGATCCCTGTCCATATGCCGTTGTTAATTTATTAATGGGGTATTGATCAAGTATTTTGCCTGATGCCTCTTTTGGCAAGTCAATGCCTGTCGGTTCACCAAATCCAAAAGCATCCACATAGTTCATAAAGGTATCCGGACCTAGGCGCTCCAACAAGTAAGCCATCGAGACATTGGATGAACGCTGGAAACCTTCAAGGAACGAAATAGTTCCCCATCCGCGCCCGCTGTTATGATCACCGATTGTACTATCCAGCAGCGTATAAGTTCCGGAATTATAGCTGGCGTTTGGATCCCATTTTCCTTCTTCGATTGCAGCAGCAAGTGTAAACATTTTCATGGGAGATCCAGGCTCAATCGTCAATTGGACACTTTCATTCAGCCAATTATCCGATAAACCTTCCCTTGTATTCGGGTTAAACGTTGGACGCTGCGACATTGCCAAGATTTCTCCCGTCTTCGGATCTGCAATTACTGCAATCATCCGTGTCGGATCGTATTCTTCCTGGACGCCTGACATAGCATCTTCCAAAAAGTTCTGGAGGGTTTTGTCCAATGTCAATTGGACATCTGAGCCGTTTACTGCCGGAGTAACTGCAGATTCACTGTTTGGCAGCAGGAAGCCCCATTTGTCAGTATCAAACTCAATCTTACCGTTTTGGCCTGTTAATACGTCATTGTGTATGGATTCAAGCCCCATTCTTCCTGTCGTTTTAGTTTCTCCGTCCTTCAGCTCTTCTTTCATGGCATAGCCGATCAAATGAGAAGCAAAGACACCGTTCGGATACAATCTCTTCAAATCCCGGACAAACAACAGACCTGGAATGTTGGCTTCTTTCATTTCAAGCATCTGCGTGTGGCTGATTTCGCGGCCAGCAGCACCGAACTCCACCTGATAACGGTCTTTTTCCACACCCTGTTTTAATGTTTTCAAAATGTTTTCTTCAGGGACATCTAAATAGCCAGCCAATTTTTCAGCAGTTTCTTCTACATCCACAACATGTCGTGGATCACTGGCTTTTTGAGTTGCAGATTCATCAAGTACAGCAACCAGTTTATAGGTCAATGTATCTTCCGCAATTACTTCTCCGTTACGGTCAATGATGCGACCGCGTTCAGCAGTCAGCACTTCTTCTTGGCTATACTTCGCTGCGGCTCTGGCAGCGAGTTCTTGCCCTTCCACTTTTCCTGTCGCTTGGATGGTCACAATTCTAGTCAATAAAAGGAAAAAGAGCCCTGCAAATAACAAAAACAGCAGAAAGGCTCCCCCTTGAAATCGAAACTTTTTTTTCATTGTCCAGGCACTACCTTTACATTTTGCTCATTTAATTTAAGGCCAAGTTCTTTTGCTTTTGCCCAAATGCGCTCATATGAAGACAGCTCACTTACCTGTACCGACAAATCTGTATTTTGCTTCGTTTTTTCATTGACTGATTGTTCAATTGTTTGAATTTCTTGAGTAGATGCCTGAATCGTTGATTGATTCTGCAAAATCAGCAATGCACACATGATACAGACTGCTACAAAAGATAAATACAGTATTTTTTCGCCTTTAGTGATTAAACTTTTTTTTCTTGCCGGCTGCCGACTCGGATTTTGAGGAACGGCCGGCTGTTGGATATAGGTTTCAGTTCTTGCATTCAACGCCATCTGAACACGTCCTTATTCGTTTATTTTTTCTGCAATCCGCAGTTTTGCGGATCTTGACCGATTGTTATGCGCCAGCTCTTCTTCCGAAGGCAGGATTGGTTTTCGAGTAATTAATTTTAAGATTGGCTCCATTCCTTCTGGAATTACCGGTAAGTTGGGCGGCAACTCGGGAAGCGACGAAGCTTCTTTGAATATCGCTTTACAAAGCCGGTCTTCAAGTGAATGGAAGGTGATGACACTAATTCTTCCTCCAATAGCCAATAGATCAATTGCATCCTGCAGAGAAGTTTCTGCAGCACCAAGCTCGTCATTGACTGCAATTCGAATCGCTTGGAACACACGCTTTGCAGGGTGGCCGCCCTTTCGTCGAGCAAAAGCAGGAATGCCATCTTTGATGCATTCTACCAGTTGGCCGGTTGTTTCAATGGGATGCTTTTCTCTTGCAGCTTCAATTTTACGAACGATTTGTTTAGAGAATTTCTCTTCGCCGTAGCGATAAAAGATTCTCACCAAATCTTCAAATGACCATTCATTGACTACGTGATAGGCGCTTAACTCGGCGCTTTGGTCCATCCGCATATCCAGAGGAGCATCATTGTGATAACTGAAGCCCCGTTCCGGTGTATCCAATTGTGGAGAAGAAACGCCAAGGTCGTATAGAATGCCATCGACTTTTTCTACTCCATGCTTTTCCAATTCTTCTTTTAAAAATTTAAAGTTAGCATGGATAAATGTAATTCTAGGTAAGTAATCTTGTAGTTTTTCCCTAGCATGAGCCAGTGCCGTTGCGTCTTGGTCGAAACAATACAAATGACCTTCGTCAGATAACTGCTGCACCAAATATTCGCTGTGTCCTGCTCCGCCCAGCGTGCAATCCACGTATATGCCGTCAGGGCGAATGTTCAGACCATCGACAGTTTCATGCAGTAAAACCGTGGTGTGATTGAACAATCCATTCCCCCCGTTCACTTTTAAAAGTCAAAATCAGTTAAATTTTCCGCGATTTCATTAAAGGAATCTTCGGATGCTGCAAAATAGCTTTCCCATGAATCTTTTGCCCATATTTCAAAACGGTTGGACACACCTAGAATAATGCATTCTTTTTCAAGTTTCGCGTAAGAAATTAATGTCGTCGGTATATTGACGCGTCCCTGCTTATCAAGTTCCACTTCCGTAGCACCTGAAAAAAAGAAGCGTGTAAAAGCACGAGCGTCTTTTTTTGTGACCGGCAGCTCTTTCAGCTTTTCTTCAATTTTCTGCCATTCGTCCATTGTGTAGCCAAATAAGCATTGATCTAGGCCTCTGGTTATGACAAAATTGTCACCCAATAGTTCACGAAACTTAGCCGGTATGATTAACCGTCCCTTTGCATCAACGCTATGTTGATATTCGCCCATGAACATGCCCTTCACCCCACTTATTGTAATAAATGTACCACAATCCCCCACTTGTCACCACTTGTTTTTGAAATATTTCACGTTTGTTACAATAAAAAATCTCAACAAGTTATTTTGACATAAAAAAAGCCTGCGAAGGCAGGCTTTAAGGGTTAAAAATAAATAATTTTATGATTTTTGTCATAATGCAGCGGAAGTGCCAAAAGATCTTTTACAAGCTCTGTACCATACTGATTCATGTAGACAAAGGGGCTGTAAATACGTTCTTGAAACCCTCCATTTGGCAATAGCTCGTTTTCAATAGAATCGTAGTGGCCGAACTCGATGCTGTTTTGAAGCATTACTTCATCCTGAAGCTTGTTCTTCAAGAACTTTAATTGCTTAATATGCAATTGCAGATTTTTTTCGACTATCGGTGTCAGCCCTTTACTAATGGAAGAAAACTGCTGATCAATTTTGACGTAGGCTGCTTCCATCTGGTTCTGAAGCTCTTCGATTACCGCTTCGGCTTCCTGTTCCCGGATTGACTCCGTCAATTCGTTTCTTATCTCTGTAATTTTATGATCATTCAAAACAGCTGAGACATCCAATTCATACTTATTCAGCAACCGTTGAGTTTGACGGTTCACCAGAGTGAGACTTAAACGCGGCATTATAACCGGCAATTCCATATCAAATAGCTCAAATGCTCCTTTTAATGCGGCCCAATATGCAATTTCTCCCGGTCCTCCAACAAAAGCCAGAACCGGAAAAACCATTTCCTGCATCAAGGGGCGCGTCACTACATTGTTGCTCAAGAGTTCAGGGTTCTTTTGCGCTATGTCCAAGAGCTGCTGTTTCGTATAGCGGATCGCGCCATTACTAGCTAAAAACTCATCATCCCGACGTTCCAACAGCAACCTTTCACCTTTTACCGTAATAAACAGATTGGCTGCATTCTCTTCTGCTCCGATCACTGCAGAGTATCCGTCTTCAACAAGCAGCCTTTCAGTAGCTGACACTGTTTCTGCGATTTCTGCTGCATGTTCAATCATCTGCTTAAAATACGGCGATTCGTAGTTGCGAAATTCACGATCTGCTGCATCAATATAAAGCAGCCCTTCTTCCTGGAAGAAATAATGAAGAAGCGAAGCAAAAAAATCGGTAAAGGAAATGGAGTGTTCCAGCAGATTAAAAGCTAAGTCATGGATTTCTTTTGAATGCTCAGTCTCGGGCAGGCTGCGGAAATACTCTTCCAGAAAAGAAGCGATTTTCGATGTATTGAGCTTTGCGGAAGAAGCTGAGTGTTTGCCGTATTCGGCATGGGGGATATTCAATTTGTCCACCCGTCCGTTGACTTCGCGGTATAAATGACTGATTTCAGCCAAATCGTGGTCTTCCCCGGCTATCCAAAAGACCGGCACCACTTTCGTTTGCAGCTGCGCTGAAGCCTGTTTCGCCAGTATAATGACAGAAATTGCTTTATGTACCGTATATAAGGGACCTGTTAATAAACCAGCCTGTTGACCTGTAACAACTACTGGAGCACCTTTTTCGAAACTCGCTAAATTCTCTTTTGCTGCATCTGACAATCCATGACGTGCCATATAATCACGGATTATGCCTGCCAATTTAGGACGGTCGACAGAATGGCTTTGAAGTTTCTTCACCCGCTCATCAAATGACTGCAATTTCGGATCATATGAGAAATATTGACGGATTTCGGATTTGCCATTTATATAATCACTCATCAATTTACTGGCTGGTTCTACGTATTGTTCCTCTACCTTCATGAAAAAAAGTCCCCTTTTCCCTTTACATTTAAAATCTACTATATCAAACGCATCCCTTAAAGAAAAAAAATACGCCTGCTAAACTGATTTTATGAAAACAATCACAAGACCGACTAGCCACACGAGAGCATATGCAGCGGCTAACAGCAAAAAGTAGATTCTCCAAAGTTTCCGGAAAAATGGAATGATTTCTATTTCCTTTGCGGTTCTCCACTCAATGACTAATAGGATGATCGCCAGTACAAGAGCGACAAAATAGATATAAGCCGTCACAGAATAGCCCCATAGAAATTCTACAGAAGCCGGTACAGAAAAAAACAATAAAAACGTTGTGATGTCAGATGCTAAAACCAGTGCTTTTCTTTTCTTTCTTTTTAGTGAAATAAAATAAATAAAGACAAATAAGAGAAATGGGACATAGAGGAAGACAGTTCCTATTGTATGTAATATTGTCATTTTTCTACCTCAACCGTTTTTAATAGATGATAGAAAGCTTTGAATAAAGGTAAATCCAGATTCGAGCGGTTTAGTACATATAGCATTAGACCATCAATTTCCATAGGATCCCCAGCCAATCGATCTGCTAACATGGCCGATGCCCTATTAGGCTCTGCCGCACACACTGCTGCCACTTTTTCAATAGGCTGCAGCCATTCAATTTCAGGAAATGCCAAATACAATTCATTGTAAAGATTTCTGAACAATTCGTAGGCATGAGGATTGGTGATCAGTTCACCGTTGCGAGTTTTCGTTACTGCTGTCAATGGATCGATCAAGCTGTTAAAAAGCAAGGTTTCATAAAGCTGTTCTTCCAGATTATCCACCCAACTTCCCTTCCAGGCAGCCGTTTCAAGGATAGGCTGGAATTCTTCGGCATTCCCTTTGACTAATCCGAACGTAACTTGAGTGGCTTTACTGAAGCTGATCTCGGCATCACTCAATTTGACGCAATCTGTTTCCAATATGGCGGCTGCAATATGACGATGTGACAAGGTTCTTGCCTTTTCCAAAAAAAGCATACCCTGCTGCAGGAAAATGATTCTGTTGCTTGCACAGCGGATTTTCAAGAGCCTTAATATAGGCGGCAACTCATCGTAATTGACTGTTAGAATGATAATGGCCTCCGGGTCGATTTGCTCAACATTCGTATAGGCTTTTATCTGCTGGCGATTTCCTTCATGAATAATTCCTTGGTCGTTAAGCAATGCGGCTTGTTCTTTATTCTGCGCAACTACTTGCACGTCATGCCCCGCTTTTTTTAATAGATAGGCTGGCAGCAGTCCATTCGCTCCAGTTCCGATAATTGCATATTTCACGGTATCACTCCTTACAGTGCCACAATTTTTCTTAAAAAAGAAGCCTGCCCATATTAGGCAGACTTCCAATAATATTCTTTATTATACAGGATAAATCGGATGTTTTCGATATGGCAACGGCAAATCTTTTGTTTCATAAAAAGAGAGACGCTGGGAAAGCACTGAACGCAATTGATGAGGCGCCACAATTTCATCGACGATCAATTCGGATGCCAGACGGTAAATATCGATTTCCTCTTTGTATTCCTGATGTTTTTGCTGCACATACTGAAGACGTTCTTTCGGATCTTCAATCGCTTCGATTTTATTCGAATAGACGGCATTTACTGCTGCTTCAGGCCCCATCACCGCAATCTGTGCTGTCGGCAAAGCGATGCAGACATCCGGTTCAAAGGCAGGTCCCGCCATCGCATAAAGACCGGCTCCGTAAGCTTTGCGCACAATGACAGAAATTTTCGGGACTGTCGCCGAACTCATAGCCGCGATAAACTTAGCTCCGTGGCGGATGATTCCAGCGCGCTCGACTTTTGTTCCGATCATGAAGCCCGGAACGTCGGCCAAAAACAGCAACGGAATCGAGAAGGCGTCGCAAAGATTAATGAATTTCGCACCTTTGTCAGCTGAATCACCGAACAAGACACCGCCCTTGACCTTCGGCTGGTTGGCAAGAATACCGACCACTTGCCCGTCAATGCGTGCAATCCCTGTAATCAATTCACCGGCGAACAGCTTTTTGATATCGAAGAAACTGCCTTCATCGACCAATTGATCGATCAATTCATACATGTCAAATGGCGCGTTCTGGTTTTCCGGAATAATTGCTTCCAGCGAGCGTCCTGCTTTTGCAGCTTTTGCTTCAATCTTTTCAGGTTTGATGGCAAAATTTGATGGGAAATTCGTCAAATAGCGGCGCGCTTCTGAAATGGCTTCTTCTTCTGTCGCAACCAATACATCGCCGACACCGCTGACTGTACAATGCATACGGGCTCCGCCCATCTCTTCGAGCGTCACTTTTTCACCGATGACCTTTTCCGCCATTCGAGGTGATCCAAGATACATCGAGGCATTGCCGTCTACCATGATCACGATGTCACAAAACGCCGGAATATAAGCACCTCCGGCAGCTGAAGGACCGAATAAGAGACATACCTGCGGCACCATGCCAGACATTCTGACCTGGTTGTGAAAAATTTTGCCTGCTCCTCTGCGATTCGGGAACATGTCAAGCTGATCTGTAATGCGGGCTCCAGCCGAATCGACAAGATACAGCATAGGCACCTGCATTTTTTCAGCAGTTTCCTGGATGCGGATGATCTTTTCGACAGTACGGGATCCCCACGACCCTGCTTTGACCGTTGAATCATTGGCCATTACACAGACCGTTTCCCCATTAATTTTACCAATAGCCGTCACTACACCATCTGCAGGCAGGTCTTCCGCTTCCACATTAGCAAAGCGGCCGTCTTCCGCATAATTTTCATCATCAAACAATAGTTTTAACCGGTCACGGACAAAAAGCTTATTGCTTTCTTTCATTTTTTCATGATATTTTTGCTGCCCCCCAGCAAAAATTTTTGCAAGCTTTTGTTCGAGACGTTCGTTGTACCCCGTTGTTTCAGTCGTTTTCGTCATTTCACTGTCCCCTTTGCTTGAAGTCAATTATTCACCGACAGTTAGTAATAGATCTCCTTCGTTGACAAAACCGCCAACTTCTACGTGAATTTTTTCCACTTTTCCGCCAAATTCAGCTTCCACCGGGATTTCCATTTTCATGGATTCGATTGTTAAAACGGCCTGCCCAGGCGTTATTGCTTCTCCTTCAGCTGCCAATACATTTAATACAGTTCCTGCCATAGACGCTTTCAATTCTTTCATAATGTATGTTCCTCCTTTGTTTTTTCCATCCATTGCGGCAATACCGCTGTAGCATATTCGCCAGAGATAAATTCTTCTGACTTAATAAATTCTTTAAATAACGAAATATTGGTTTTTACTCCATTAATTGTAACATGATTGAAAAAACTCTGGGATTTGGATAATGCATCAACACGATCGGTGCCGTAAATGATGATTTTTGAAATCATCGGATCATAAAAAGGCGTTACTTGATTGCCTTCTTCATACCCAGTTTCAATGCGCGCTCCTTCTCCCCACTGAAGCTTTTCCAGCTTTCCAGGCGAAGGAAAAAAAGTCTTTGGATCTTCAGCATAAACACGGTACTCAATGGCATGGCCTTTAGTTTGTATGCTGTCTTGAGCCGGCAGTTTGCCACCAGCAGCTACAGTCAATTGCCATTCAACCAAATCAAAGCCTGTCACTTCTTCGGTGACAGGGTGTTCCACCTGCAGACGCGTATTCATTTCAAGGAAATAAAAATTATTATCCGGATCGACAATAAACTCTACAGTTCCAGCATTCGTATAATCAACTGCTTTTGCAGCCTGCAGTGCGGCTAAACATAGTTGCTCCCGCACTTTCTGCGGTAAATTCGGTGAAGGTGATTCTTCAATCACTTTCTGGTTACGACGCTGGACCGAACAATTGCGTTCGTATAAATGGACAAGATTGCCATGATGATCACCAAAAATTTGCACTTCGATATGACGAGCATCTCCAATAAACTTTTCCAAATAAACGACATCGTCTCCGAAATAGGCTTTGGCTCGATTTTTGATCGAAACAAACTGCTGAGTGAGCGCTTGCTCACTTTCACAGCGCACCATGCCGATTCCCCCGCCGCCAGCACTGGCTTTCAACATCAATGGATAGCCGATCTCTTCAGCCTCCTGCAATGCCTCTTCAAGCGTCGTCACGCCTTCTTCTGTACCTGGAACAACCGGTACCTCAGCCTGAATCATGGTTCTGCGAGATTCGATTTTGTCCCCCATCTTTTCAATGATGTCGCTCGACGGTCCGATGAAGACCATTCCGGCTTCCGCCACCTTGCGTGCGAAATCGGCATTTTCCGATAACAAACCATATCCGGGATGGATAGCATCTACACCACGTTTTTTAGCTTCTTCAATAATTTTTTCACTTTGCAAGTAAGACTGTACGACCGGATTTGGACCGATCAGTACAGCTTCAGTCGCTTCACTGACGTAAGGCAGATCCCCATCTGCCTCAGAATGAATAGCAACCGTTTCGATTCCAAGGCGCTCGCATGTCCGAATAATTCGGCGTGCGATCTCTCCCCGGTTCGCAATCAGGACTTTTTTCATATTTGAAATACCCCCTATGTTTTCTCCCTTCTATAGCATATACGAATTTTGTAAGCGATTTCAACTATTCCTTGAAATATTTCTTTTAAAGAAGATCGAACTGCGATATCCAATTCTTTAAATTGGCTTGGACATAGCTCCTAGCAGAAGCCTCGCCCAATAAGCTGCACTGCTAGGAAAAAGTTTTTACAAAGCTTCAAAAGTTCTTGTCCTGCGGCTTTTTCACAATTCCCGGAGCAACGGAACCAGAAAAAGGAGGCCTTTTTTTCATAAGCACTAAATTTTTTTTCGATTCAACAAAATAAAAAAATCCCTTCGAAAAGGGATTTCATTTTTTTATTTTATTAAGAAAGTTGTCGACTGCCTCGTGGTGTGCATCTTTCTCCCACAGGATGGCGCATCTTCTAACTTCCTGTTCGACGCGTTCCTGCAGGCCGGTCTTCTCCCATGTACGCATTGCTATTTCCTTGTAAGCACGATGAACATCGGGATGCACTTTTTTCATTGAACTGAAAAATGCTTCAATGTCCTGGTTGTCGTGAACAATAGCAGATGCCCAACCGATTTCCAGCAGCTCCGCAGCAGTGTAAACTTTAGCTTCACTGAGCATTTTTAAGGCTTTGTCATGCTGCAGAGTTTCCATTAGGTATGTGCCGCCGCCCCAGCCACTGGTAATGGCAAGGGTGCCTTGAATGAATCCGCATTTCGCATGATCCCATACGAGCCTATAATCACACGCTGTAGCGATTTCACACCCTCCACCGACAGCAGTGCCATTGACCACCGCAACTACCGGCACGGGCAGTGTTTTGATCGAATACAGCACATCGCTCATTCGTTTCAGCATACCGTACGCCTGTTCCTCTGTTCGAAGGGCGTGAAATACGGAAAGATCACCGCCTGAACAAAAAGCCTGTTTACCCGACGCTGTGATGATGACCGCCTGGACAGAAGGCTGCCGTGCCTTTTCCACCAGTTTTTCGAGACCCGCTGTCACTTCATCGTTGATGGCGTTGCGGATATGGGGCCGATCAATCGTGAACGTCATGATGCCATCAGTAAGGTTAATTGTATAAGACAATAGAATCCCTCTCTTCTGCTGGTTTTCCTGCATACGGAACAAATCCGCCACTTGCTTATGTATAGAGAAAAAGGCTATCGAGAGCCATGGCCTCTCAATAGCCTTTCAGCAGCAAATACTGTTTTATTTGCTTGCTACTACTTCTTTCCCTTTGTATGATCCACATGCTTTGCAGACGTGGTGAGCCAATTTACTTTCGCCACAGCTTGGGCAAATTACCATGCCCGGCACTGACAATTTAAAATGCGTACGGCGCTTTCTTTTAGCGGTTTTGGACGTTCTTCTAGCTGGTACAGCCATTGGTGACACCTCCTTACACTAATTCTATTCATCTGACTGATCAAAATACTTTGCTAAATCAGCAAGTCTTGGATCCGGTTTTGGTGGTGCCGCTTCTTTCTCGGCTTCGTACTCTTCGTCTGTTGAATACGACCAATCATTTCCGCCTTTAATAACGGTTTGATCGGCGTCTTCCTTAAACACCTGCATCGGTATCTCAAGCAAAACTAGTTCTTCCAGTATGGGCTGAAAATCAATGATCTCCGTCTCTACTGCGTGAACATCACTAAGCTTGTCTTCTCCGGCCTCTTCAGACCAATCGAAGACTTCAACCGAATCGACGTTAATCGGAAACTCAACATCCTCCCAAGTTCTGGCACAAGGCAGCGTGAGCATGCCTTCGAGATGGAGTTGACACGTTAACTGTTGCGAACCAATTGTGCAATGTCCAGTGACATGTACAGGCGAAATTTCCCGAATATCGCTATTCCGTAATTTCACTGCATCCAAATGAACGATTTGATCAATTGGCAGTCCGTCTCTGCGATGCTTTTGAAGCTGTTGAATCGCTATTTTCATAAGTAATCACCTCAAGACAACAAAGTTGATTATATAATGCACAGAAAAAGATGTCAAGAAAAAATCTTGTCACACTATTTCAAACATCGGTATACTTAAGTTAATTCTACCAAAGAGGTGATCGGATTGAAAGCTGTAGGAATTATTGTTGAATACAACCCTTTCCACAATGGCCATCTCCATCACGCAAAGCAGGCACGTGCGGAGTCAAATGCGGATCTGGTCATTGCGGTAATGAGCGGCCAGTTTCTGCAGCGCGGAGAACCTGCATTTGCTGATAAATGGGCACGCACACAAATGGCGCTCGCTGCTGGGATAGACCTTGTGATCGAACTTCCATATGTTTATGCGACGGCGCAAGCTTCCGATTTTGCTAAAGGCGGGATTGCGCTGCTTGATGCACTCGGCTGTGATTCTTTTTGCTTCGGCAGTGAACAGGGATCGATTGGTCCTTTTGTGAATTCGCATCAATTGTTGACTGAGCGTTCCGTTGATTACCAGCGTCTTATCCATGAAGCCATTCAGACTGGCATCAGCTACCCCAAAGCCTTAAACAATGCGTACCAGTCCCTTATCGGCACTCAACAGGATTTCGCTGATTTAACACAGCCTAATAACATTTTGGGATTCCATTATATAGAAGCCGCACACAAGGCGGGCTCATCCATGGAACCACTGACCATCCAACGAATCGGGGCTAATTTCCATGATCCGATTGAAGCAGGGCTGCCGATTGCCAGCGCCAGCGGCATTCGCAATGCTTTTTTCAAAGGGGAATCTGTCGAAGATCTGTCCTCTTATATGCCCGAAGCTTCAATTGCTTCATTAAAGAAAGTAGAGAAGCAATATGGCGGTTTTGGCAGTTGGGAGCAGTTTTATCCTTTGCTTCGCTTTACGGTCTTGAGGGAAGGTCCAGAAAACCTGAAACGCTTCGCCGAAATAACAGAAGGCATCGAAAATCTAATTTACCAGTCAGCGAAAAGAGCAGACGACTTCGAAGCCTTTATTTCACTGATCAAGTCAAAACGTTTTACACGTACACGCATTCAACGAATGCTGACGCATATTTATACAGGCTTTACGTGGGAGCAACTGCGTTCTTTTGACTCCCCAAGCTACATCAGGCTTCTCGGCATGTCGGGTATCGGAAGAAGATATTTAAATCATAAAAAAAAGAATATCAAGCTTCCCGTGGTAAGCCGTGCAGCCGACTTGAACGACACGATGGGACAACTTGATATTCATGCCACTGCGATGTACTTGCAGGGAATGGGCTCAATTGATTTGAAGAAAGAATACACGATGCCGCCCATTTATTGGGGCTGAAGTTCTTCAAGGAAACTCATAGCGTCTTCGATGGTTTCCACGGGAACAATTTCCATCGTTGTCCCAATTTTTTCTGCGGTTTCAACAGCGACTGCATAATTGCTGTCGCCTCCGCCCTCCACCGGTTCGCTTGGCGCGAAGAAAATATCGATGTCTGCAGAATCAGCTGCCATAATCTTTTGATCAATCCCGCCGATTCTACCAACAGAACCATCGCTTTCCATCGTGCCGGTGCCGGCTATGTTATAGCCTTTTGTTATATCGTCATCCACTAATTGATTGAGAATTTCAAGCGTGAACATCAGTCCGGCTGAGGGACCACCTATTGTATCGGAATCGATATCCACTTTAGGTGTCGTTTCGATGCTTTTATCCTCTACAAATGAAATTCCCAAGCCAACCCGTTCTGGATTCGTTGGCAGTGGAGCCAACTTGATGTCAGTACTGATTTCACGCTCTTTCCGCTCATAAAGTACTTCCACCGTTTCACCATCTTCTTTTTCGCTTAAGTAATCGATGAGTTCCTGCATTTCAGTAAAGTTGTTGCCGTCCACTTCCAAAACACGGTCTCCCGGAGACAAAATACCATCTGCCGCTCCCCCTGTCAGTACATTCAAGACAAAGACACCATTGTTGTTAATCTCGTAGGGCAGATCTGCTTGTTCAAATGCAATCTGAAGAGCATTGACCTGTGAATCAGACATCAGCTTTAACTGGCGCACATTGTATTCTTCGTCGCTCTCATGAGGGCTTCGAACTTGTTCTGGTGGCAAAAACTTATAACCATCCTGAATTTTTGCCCAGACATACAGAGCAGGAGTCGCTGTCAGCATGGAGACCGTCATCAAACTAAGGCTTCCTTGATCATCTTTATCGCCCCCGGCCACTTCCACCAGCGGCGACAATTCGTAAGCGCCTCCGGGTTTGGTGATATAAGCATCCAATCGATAAGAAGACAAAAAGACGACAAGCGCCATCACGATGACGAAAATGAATAATCGTTTGTTTTTCATGCTGTTCTTCCTTTCATCGTGTGAAATCTTAGGCTCCCTTTAAATTTCACAAAAGAAAAAGCCACGAGATTCGTGACTTATTGAAATTTTAAATAAAGAGCTTTTTCAACAGCTTCAGGAACCAGACCTGTAATGTTTCCTTTGTATTTCGCCACTTCTTTGACAATGCTTGAACTAAGGAATGAATACTGGTTATTTGAAACCATAAATAGCGTTTCTATGTTTTCATTTAAAAATCGATTCATCGAGGTGATCTGCATTTCGTATTCAAAATCACTTACAGCGCGTAATCCTCGGATGATGGCGTTGGCTTTGACTTCTACCGAGTAATCGATCAGTAAACCGGAAAATGAATCCACTTTGACGTTTGGAATGGATTGCGTCACTTCCGCTATCAAATCCATTCGTTCATCAACATCGAATAATGGGTTTTTCGAAGAATTATTCATCACAACCACTTTTACTTCGTCAAAAATAGTTGAGGCTCGTTTAATAATATCCAGATGGCCCATTGTAATCGGGTCGAAACTCCCTGGAACTACAGCAATTTTAGTCAATGCGTTCTCCCTCTTCCCCCAGATAGCGGTAAATTGAAATAATTGTGCCTCCGTAAAGCTCTTTTTTGTAACGTTCAAAGTACTTGGTTCGACCGGGAAGTTCCACATCCCGATCGTGTTCACAAACTATAATCGCATCTTTCGTAACAATTTCCAATTCTCCCGCTTTATCCATCAAGTCATAGGATTTTTTCATATGATAAGGAGGATCCAGGAAGAGCAGTCTTGCCTGTACACCGTTTTTCTTGATGGCTTTCACTGCACGCTCTGCATCTGCCCGATAAACTTCAGCACGGTCAGTCAAGCGTGTTTTTTCCAGATTGGCTTGAATCGTTTCGACAGCCCGCCGGTCTTTATCTGTGAAGATAACCTGATCGATGCCGCGGCTAAGGGCTTCAATGCCAAGTCCGCCGCTCCCAGCAAAAAGATCCAGTGCATACCCGCCGTCAAAAAACGGACCAATCATATTAAATATGGATTCTTTTACTTTGTCTGTTGTCGGTCTGGTCGAATTGCCAGGCACCGCTTTCAATGGAATTCCTTTAACAGAGCCTGCTACAACACGCATATTATCGCCTCTAACTTAAATGATTTTCTTGATGCATTTTAGTTACATAATGGTAAAATGAAGACTGGAAAGGACGTGAAATGATGATTCAACGTTTTATTGAACTCGGAGAAGGGTACGGAGATATTTATGAGCTCCGTGAACTCATCACAAGCAACCAACAACGCTTTATGCATGGATTTGTATTTATTTCCACGAATCCTCAGGGCCAGAATGTCCTTTCGCTGGCGGCTGTATTCAAACCAGCTTCAGAAGGTAATTTCATGCCGATTTATCTATGCCGCGAAGGAATTCCAGTCAATTCCAAGCGTTTGGAAGTTTTTGAACAGGCCGTTGCAACGCTTGGACATAGCCCGATCAAGATGGAAGTCAAACACTCGTCAGTGTACGCAGATAGAAAATTCTACCATAGCCACCTGATTTCAGTTTTGAGATTAAATCATTATATTCCGCCTATGCAATAATCAAAGGCCGATTTTATAATCGTATTCCTTCGCTTTATCTGGTTTGGCATTTTCATATTCTGTTTTTAGGAATGGGCGGTAGGATTCAAGCACCTGTTTTACATAAGGTAATTTATTTAACTTCGTCTTGGTGGTTTCGATGATATCCTGATCCATGTAAAGGACTACATATTTCAACTTACGGGAAATATAGTGGACATGTCCGAATTTCCGCAGCGATTTAGCTTGTTTCAAATGATGCACATAGACAATGAGGCCTTGGCGATCATGCATAAGTATCCCTCTTTTCTTAGCTTCTAGAATACCATAGGAAAGAAAAAAGCCGCAACCGAATAAACTGACAGGACAACATTCAATTCGCTATACTGTTTTTATTACAGAATTTCAGGGAGGTAAAACAGAATATGGGAAAAAAGACAAAAATCGGCTTAGCTGCCGCTGCCGTCGGGGCAGCTGCTTGGGCTGGCTCTAAAGCCTTGGCGAATCCACAGCAGCGCCCAGCCAAAGAGGTATTGAATTATGAACGACCTATTGTTCTTGCACATCGCGGCGGCGCCAAATTGGCACCTGAAAACACTTTAGCTGCATTTAACCGGTCAGCTGAACTTGGCGTCCACGGTTTTGAAATTGATATCCGGATGACAAGTGATGAAGAAATTTTGGTTTTTCATGATGAATTTATTGACCGGACAACAGATGGAGCTGGAAGAGTAGCCGATATGTCTCTTGAACAGTTAAAAGCCTTCGATCTTGGCTATCATTTTATCGATACTGAAGGTCAACATTCGTACCGCGGAAAAAATGAAAGAGTCGTACTGTTGCGTGAACTGATTGAAAAATTTCCACAGATGTATATCAATATCGACATCAAGGACGACCCTGAAACATATGAAGGCAGTTTAGTGCCTTCGAAGCTATGGCGGCTGATCGACTCACTTGGCGTTCAAGATCGGGTGGCTGTAACTTCTTTTTATGATGAACAAATCGACCGCTTCAACTTGTATGCCCAAAACCGGGTAGCTATCGGCGCAGGTGAAAACGAAGTCAGAAAAGCATATACTTCCTATAACAGCCAATTTGGCCATTTGTATCAGCCGCGGGCAGATGTTTTCCAGATTCCCGTTAAGTCATCTGTATTTCGATTGGATTCCCCGCGCTTTATCGCATTCTTGGAGAATTTGAATATACCCGTACATTATTGGATCATTGATGAGCCGGAAGCTATGCGTGCATTAATTAATGCGGGAGCAAAAGGCATCATAACTGATCGTCCTGATTTGGCGTTGGCACTCCTCTCAGAACTGGAAGAATAATGGACATAAAAAAAGTGCAACGAAAACGTTGCACTTTTTTTATGGATATATTTTGAGTTTAATCTGTCACGCTGAACAAGAGCATCCTCCGCCAGTGCCACAGCTTCCCCCGCAGGAGGAATCCGATGAGAAAAACGGATTGGTGGAGGGAATTTTAACTGCCTCTGATACCGATCTGCCAATTATAAAACTTACCTGATCCATGAGATCCTGCAGTTCATTTTCAGCTAAACGCAGGTTGGCCACTTTCTCATTCAGGTCCAAACGGCGTTTATCGACACGTATCTGCTTCATCACTCGAGAATATTCGGGATGGTATTTTCCAAACCGCTGTACTTCTTCGTATTGCTCTTTTAATCTGGCAAATGCAAGTATTTCATTGGCAAGATTTTTATCGTTATAGACAGAGGCATAAGCTTCCTTGTAAAGATCAGCTTGCTCCGATTGTAGGATCATTTGGCTTAACTCATCTGCAAAGTCAGTTATTTCAGCCCATTCATAGGTCATAATCATAGCATTTTCCTCCTTTACGCTTTTAATCATAGCAGATATTTTTGTATTTCACTACAGACTTGAAGGGATTGTCAACATGAATAGTTTAACCGATCAATTTACCCGCCTTATTAAAAACGCCAGTACCGAAGACCTTGAGATTCTAACCGACTATCTGAAAAATTTCGAGAAAAAACAACAAGGTGAATTTACTACTTATTTGAGTGCTGGGCTGAACATGACACGGGTTACCGATGAAGAGTCTTCCCATGTGTCTATTCCTAATACTCCGTTCATCCATAATAATGTAAATATTCCGCATGGCGGTATTCTTGCTGTTCTACTAGACACAGCGATGGGAACTCTTGCAAACAGTCAGTGTCCCACTGGATTCGGCGCTGTGACCACAAATCTTACCATACATTACCTCACTGTAGCAGATGAAGAAAAAATAACCGCAAAAGCACAAATTATCCGCAGCGGCAGACACACCATGGTCCTTGAAGGAAATATCTTTCAAGACGACGGCAAGCATATTGCAACCGCCACAGGTTCTTTTTTTATCGTACCTAAAAAGACAGAGCCTGTTATTGCGGTGAAGCAATAACAGGCTCTTTTTCAAGAAAGATCTGAGTATAATATTTCCCGAACACTCCAACGCCCGTCTGGTTGTACTGATCACTCAGCAGCGTCTTCCGGTGGACATCTGAATTGATCCATCCATGGACAGTTTCGGCTGCATCAAAATAGCGTGCGGCTGTATTAACGGCTGCCTGTTCAAAGGCGATATTGCCCTCTTCCAGGCGTGCATGCAAATCTTTAAATTCCAGTTCTTCGGATGAAAAATTTTGCTTAGCCATGTCTTCACTGTTCGCAGCTGCAACTGCGCTTGTCGGCGGATTAAGGTTTAAAGGCTTTGTTTGATGATGAAGACGATAAACATTCACTAAATCGACAATCTGCTTAGCATTTGCGTCATCAATTGATTGCTGCATTTTCGAAGAAGGCATCTCTATCGGCATTAATTCACCAGAAAACATCATGTCATAGGGCTGATGGCGAACTAGGGTCTCGGCATCCATGAACCGGACTGCTTCTAATGCCCGATCTAAAGAATCGATATAAAGCTGAGCATAGACGCCATCAAATTTAACCAGGATACGCTTGTCCATATCTTCAGCAGTTACATTGAAGGTATAGATCGTTTCGCCGTATTTAACGGTTACCTCATTTTCCAAAATTGTAAAGCGATATAAGTCATCAAGGTTCTGCCCTATCTTATAGGGAGCTGCATCTGCAGCGACACCTGCTGTATATACTTGGACCACTTTGCCATCTTTGACCCCCGTCATCATAAAGTGTGCGTAGCTGGCGTTATAGATCCACCAGTCATAGCCAAAGGCAGACGGTTCTATCCGTATAGGTTCTCCGTAGGCTCCAATCCATTCTTCACTGGATTTGCCTATATAAGTTGAAATACCCGTTGCTGGGCGGTCGATGTCCAAGGAATCATCTGTTATTTCTTCGCTTGGCAATGGATCTACTGTCCGCGGGGCTTCCAGCACGTCATTTTCACTAATGGTTGGATCCAAATAAAATAAACCGATAAGGACTATCGATAGAAAAATCATTATGCGCAGCAAGTCTTTCAATCGAACAGCTCCTTTACTATTGTATTCTCATTATTATAACAGCCGCCTCTACACTGACACAATCTAGCCATTGCAACAACTTAAAATATGATCTATTATTAAAGGAGCATGTAGTCTTTTTTGTTATAGAGGAGGAGAGATCCTATGTATTTTGAAAATACAGGACTTGAAAACATTCACGTAGATATCGCATTACTTGAAAGCATCATGAACAAACATGGCTTAACTAAAGAAGGCCAGTGGGATTACGAGCGTGTCACATACGACCGCAAATTCATCATACGTGAAGGCACTTATTACTTACGTGTATTCGCATATGCTACTGACGGTGACGTCGATTCAAATGATGCCACTATGCGCGTCATGAAGCCAGCACTTGGCAAACATTACTATCCGCATGGTGTTGAATATGGTGAAGATGAAGAATTCCCGGAACACTTAGTTAAAACGTGTATCGGTTTATTGGAATCCATCAAAAAGGAAATCCAAGCTTTCGAAATCAGTGTATAAAAATCCCGCAGTTCAGTAATTGAACTGCGGTTTTTTTAAACAACCATAATAATTTCAACTTCATAAGGAGGATTCAATCAGTGAAGTGGTTGACGAAAAAGACAATAACGATCGCTGTTGTCATTGCGGTCTTAATTTTAATTTCGATTTACATATTGCCGGTTTCCATCCCTTTGATCATCGCTTTGATCACAGCTATTTTTTTAGAACCAATTGTAAATTTTATACATAAAAGGTTCAAATGGCATAGGAAGTCTGCTGTAATATCGGTTTTCATACTTTTCTTGGTAGTAGTTTCCGGCCTGCTGTATTGGATCGTTACACAATTGATTGGGCAGATCATTCAATTTTCTAAAATGGTCCCTGAATACATCAACACTTTATCCGTTATGTGGGATGAATTCCAGCGGTTTTTCTTCCGATCAACGGAAGATATGCCGGTCGAAGTGGTTTCTTCATTTGAAACCGAACTTGCTGGCTTTATGGAAGGGATCCGCAGTTGGATACTGACAATAGTCAATTACGATACCGTCTCCAATTTGTTGACTGGCATCCCCTCTTTCCTGGTGAGCTTTATTGTATTCTTGATTGCATTGTTCTTGTTCATGCTGGATTTGCCTGATTTGAAAATCATGCTATTTAACCGGTTGAAGGATTCAACAGCCGAAAAAGTGCGTTTTATGTTTGCTCGATTGAATAAAGTAATTTTCGGCTTTTTGAAAGCGCAGTTCCTGGTCAGCTGCATTATATTTATCGTCTCGCTCGTTTCTTTAGCCTTTATCACACCGGAGTATGCATTTGTCATGTCGTTGGTGATTTGGATTATTGATTTTATTCCAATATTGGGATCGATCATCGTTTTAACGCCATGGTTTGTATACGAATTCATAACAGGGGATATCGTCCAAGGAACACAATTGGCTATACTGGCGCTTGTGCTGTTGATTATTCGACGGACAGTAGAACCGAAGGTCATGGGCACTCAAATCGGCCTTTCACCTCTAGCGACGTTAATCGCTATGTTCATCGGCCTACAATTAATCGGCTTTCTCGGATTCTTTGTCGGACCATTGATCGTCATCCTCTTTACATCAGCACGTGAAGCCGGAATGATCAAAATTGATTTTAAAGTATAAAAAAAAGAACCCAATAACTTGGGTTCTTTTTTTATCCGCCTAAAATAGCTTTAAATACAGAAGTTGTATGACCGCCTTCGTAGAAAACATAAAGCAGCAAATAGACCATTACACCGGTTATAGCAGTAAAGAACCAAATGACACTGGTAATCGGTCCAATCTTACGGTGCTTCAGCAATTGATTTTTCCAACCCCAGTAGATGGTAATGAGACCCATGATTCCACCTGTAGTTGCTAATGTAATATGAAAAATCAAGAAAATGGTATAAAAGAGCTTTAATTCGTCAGGGCCGCCAAACGCGGTATTTCCGACGAAGATGGTACGGGACATGTAGATGATGAAGAAAGTCAGGGCCGCAGCACCTGCTCCCACCATCACTTTCTTATGAGCTTCAATTTTGCGGCGACGGACCAAGTTCCAGCCAATTGCTACCAAAATTGCGCTTAAAACGATAAAAAAAGTACTGATAGTCGGCAATAGCGGCAAATTCATTTAAATTATTCTCCTTTGTGATTCATTAAGCATTATGTCTGTGATAAGCCATATCTTTGCGATCCTGCAAAACTTTTGCCGTAATTTCATCAGCATTGTCTGTTTCATTTCGCAGCCATTCATAGAACACCAACCATAGGAATACGGTAAAAACAAGCTCCTGAAGAACTTTCATGGTAATTCCACCGGTACGCTGATCTTCTATCGCTGACATGGTAGAGAACAGTTCAGGACCTGATAGGTTCAATTGTGACAGTGTTCCAGCAGGGACACATAATGCCATTGCCTGCAGCCATGCTTCTCCGTCCGTATAGGTCGCGTAAAAAGGGTTACCGCTGAAGATGATCAATGCGCACGCAGGCGTCATTAGAACACTAAGACCGAATAAATACGCCAGTTTACTCAAACCATGGAATTTGTGCATGCCTTCCAAATTATTAACGACTGGCCACCAATAGAAAATAGCAGATGTAAACAGTATGATATTGACGGCACCATGAATCAAAGCATCTTGTTTCACGAAATCAAAAACCATAGGGATATGGTAAAACGAAAAAACCATTCCGAACAAGATTAATGCAAGCATTGGTTTTGTAAAGAAAAGAAAGAGTGGTTTGATTACCGGCAAGTCAATGAACGCTCTCCAAAGATATGTCGGGATCCCCATAATCAATAATGGCGGTATTAGTAAAAGTAATAACGCCATCTGAACCATGTGCATGGTAAACAGGATATGTCCGTATAAATCCACAGGCGAACCTTTGATAATATAAAGCAGGACGATGCCTGATACAAATAGTGCAGCTTCTCGTATGCTAAGCGGCTGGTTGCCTTTAAACTTTCCGCGCCATTTTATAGTGATTAAAAAATATAGAATCGTCACCATAACAAGGACTGCTAAGTAGACGGGACTCCATAATGCTTGAAACCCGAAGATACTGATCGGCATGTAACGGGACCTCCTTTTCCTCAAGTACCCTCATTATATAGCGGCTTGCAAACTATATCAATGAACGAACTATGAACAATCTGAAATGCTTCTGTGCCCGTCATAGATTCGACAGGCATAGGACGCTCTCGCGTAGCGGCATTTCTCCAGCCGCTTAGTCAGAGTGGCTTAAAACCCTAGAATCTGGGCGCTGAAGTCTAGACAATCCGAAATGCGGAAGCGCCCGTATAGATTCGACGGGCATAGGACGCTCTGGCGTAGCGGCATTTCTCCAGCCGCTTAGTCAGAGTGGCTTAAAACCCTAGAATCTGGGCGCTGAAGTCTGGACAATCCGAAATGCAGAAGCGCCTTATTTGAAGAACGTTCTAAATCCTATCTGCAAAACGGCAGAAGGTTTGTTTATTCAGGAATAGTGAAAAGATAAAACCCCTTACCTCGAAAGGTAAGGGGTTTTACAGGAAGCCTACCACCAAACAATTGTTACTAATGCAAGAACTGTGATGAAAGCTACGAACATACCACAGAACATGAAGAACGCGACCATGCCATGTCCTTTACCGCTCATGTGCATGAAATAGTAAAGTTGAAGAATGACTTGAATTCCAGCCAACAAAAGGATGATTGGGACGATTAGGTAAGCTGAAAATCCAGCAGCAACCATTGTAAAAGCAATTAATGTCAAAAAGATCATAATTGCAAAAGTTGCTAAATGGCCTCGCATCTCATCCGCTCTTTTTTTCTTCGCATATTCGAATTCTGCTTTCGATCTTACATGAATATGTGTATCGTGTGCCATTATCCGATCACTCCCATCAAATAGACGACAGTAAAGATGAATACCCATACGACGTCAATGAAATGCCAGTATAACGAAGCAAGATAGAATTTAGGTGCATTGTACATATTCAATCCACGTTTTGCGTTGCGGAGCATCAATGCAATAAACCAGCTAAGTCCAAAAAGTACGTGAGCACCGTGCGTTCCAACTAATGTATAAAACGCAGAACTGAATGCACTGTTCGTATAACCGAATCCTAAGTGGACATAGTGGTTAAACTCATAAATCTCCAAGCCAAGGAAAGTTGCACCAAGCAGGACTGTAATTCCTAACCAAGCCTGCATCGCTTTAAAGTTATGATTTTTCATATGATACATAGCGTAGACACTAGTCAATGAAGATGTCAAAAGAATCATTGTCATTGCAAAGACAAGCGGCAGTTCAAAAAGTCCAGCGGCAGAAAATTCCATGCCGCTTGGCCCTTTATCTTTTAATGCAAGGTATGTTGCGAAAAGCGAAGCAAATGTTACTGTCTCCGCAGCAAGAAGCAACCAGAAGCCAATAAACTTATTTTTCCCTTCCATCGTTGCCGTCTCAGGATGTTCCGGCCAAGATTGAGGAGTATATCGTTGATTAATGTCCATCGGTGTTGCCTCCTTTCGCATCTTTCAGTAATTCTGCTTTCGTAATGTGGAAACCTAAATCATCTTTCAATGAACGAACGAGCATCGAACCGAATGTGATCAATAAACCGATGACCAATACTGCTAATGCCCATGGCTTGTCGCCATCCAGGAAGTACAAAGCTCCGAATGATGCAACGAACATACCAAGAGACATTACAAAAGGAATAAAGGAATTATTCGGCATATGGATATCTCCGAGTGGTTCTGCAAAAATCATTCCTTTTTTGTTGCCTTCCATTTTTTCGATCCAGAAAGAATCAAGACCACGAACTAATGGAGTTTGTGCAAAGTTATAAAATGGCGGTGGAGATGGGATTGCCCATTCTAATGTACGGCCGTCGCCCCATGGGTCGTTGCCAACGCGCTCATTTTTAATAGTAGTCATTACAACGTTGACTAGAAGAATGATGACACCGATCGCCATGAAGATAGCGCCGGCTGAACTGATGGCATTGAATAGATCCCATCCTTGATCAGCTCCGAACGTGTAGACGCGGCGAGGCATACCCATTAATCCTAGGAAATGCTGGATAAAGAAAGTCAAATGGAATCCGATGAAGAAGAACCAGAAAGTCCATTTTCCAAGTTTTTCACTAAGCATCGTTCCGAACATTTTTGGCCAGTATAAATGTGTACCTGCAAGGATCGCTAGTACAACACCACCAACGATAACGTAGTGGAAGTGAGCTACGATAAAGTAAGAATCGTGCAATTGGTAATCCAAAGGCGCAATCGCCTGCATTACACCTGTAACCCCACCCGCAACGAATGACGGAATGAAAGCTACAGCATAGATCATTGGAGTTGTAAAGGAAATGCTTCCTCCCCAAATCGTTAACAACCAGTTGAAGATCTTAATTCCTGTTGGGACAGCAATGATCATTGTGGCAAGAGCGAATACAGCATTAGCTGTTGGCCCTAAGCCGACTGTGAACATATGGTGAGCCCATACCATGAATCCGTAGAAACCAATTAGAATTGTTGCGAAAACAAGTGCAGTGTATCCGAAAAGACGTTTACGAGAGAAGATTGCAAAGATTTCGGAGAAAATACCGAAAGCCGGCAAAATCAAAATGTAAACTTCGGGGTGGCCGAAAATCCAGAATAAATGCTCCCAAATGATCGTGTTACCGCCCATTTCAACTGCAAAGAAACTAGCACCGAACAAACGGTCAAAAACCATGAAGAAAAGTCCGACTGTAAGTGGTGGGAACGCCAATAAGATCAAAGCAGAAGCAACAAAAGTTGTCCATGTGAACAATGGCATTCTCATATAAGTCATACCCGGTGCACGCATATTGATGATCGTAACCAGGAAGTTAATACCTGCGATCAAGGTACCAAAACCGGAAATTGTTAATCCCAATGTATAGAAGTCAATTCCGTGCCCTTCTGATGCAAGTGCCAACGAAGCATAGTTCGTCCAACCTGCATCCGGCGCGCCTCCCATGAACCAAGAAAGGTTCAAGAAAATACCACCAAAGAAGAATAGCCAGAAACCTAGTGAATTCAAGAATGGGAATGCTACATCACGCGCCCCGATTTGCAAAGGCATAATAGCGTTCATGAAAGCCAGTAGTATCGGCATTGACGCCAAGAAAATCATAGTAGTACCGTGCATTGTAATAATTTCGTTATATAGTCCAGCACTCAGGAAATCATTTCCTGCTTTCGCCAACTGGATACGGATCATCATTGCTTCTATACCACCAACCAGGAAGAAGAAACCACCTGAGATGAGATAGAGGATAGCGATCTTCTTATGGTCGACCGTCGTCATGAAGTCCCAAATTGTAGCGCCGAAGCCCTTTTTTTGAGCAATAGAACTCACACTGTATACCTCCCTTTTTTAAGCTTTTTTTCTACTCTTCAACTGTTAAGCCCATTAGATAAGCTGCAAGAGCATCGAGTTCTTGTTCTGACAATTCTTCACCGTTGTTTAATGAAGACGCATCAGGCATTAAGTTGCCTGGCTTGTATTCCTGTGGATCTTGAATCCAGTTTTTAAGATTCTCTTCGTTATGTTCTAAGTATCCTGCAACGCGGTTGCGGTCACCGAATGTTGCCAAGTTAGGTCCGATTCCTCCTGTACCGCCAGAACCAGAAATGGCGTGGCATTGGATACAGGCTAAGCCATCAGGTCCAAACAATTCTTCACCTTGCTGAGCAAGATCGCCTTCAGCAACAGGCGGTTCTTCAGACTGCATCGCAGTAACCCATTGATCAAACTCTTCACGGTCCACTGTTTTCACTTTGAAATCCATCAAAGCGTGCGAAGGTCCGCAAAGTTCAGCACATTTACCATAGAATACACCGTCATCAAGTTCCGATGATTCCTGGTTGAATGTTAAGTAGAAAGTGTTGACGTTTTCAGGGTTGACGTCCAATTTACCGCCAACGGATGGAATCCAAAAAGAGTGTTTGATGTCTGCTGAAATCAAGTTAAAGTAAACGCGTTCATCAGTCGGTACGACCAATTCCTGTGCAGTTACAATTCCCTGTTCAGGGTATTCAAATTCCCACCAGTAAAGTTTTCCAGTTACATTGACTGTCAAGTGAGTTGAAGTGCCATCCTCTGCCTGTACGTCCATCGTTGAAACGTCAGCCAAATCGAATGTTGAATACACAGTTGGAACAGCAAGAATCAAAAGAAGGACAATCGGTACAGCTGTCCATAAAAATTCCAGTCTTGCACTTCCTTCAACCTGTTCGGGAATCATGTCTTCCCCCATTTTAGAACGGCGGAACTTCACGATTGCTAAAACGAAAATAATCGATACAACAATAATGACAAATAGCATAACGATTGATGATAAAATCAATAAGTTAAATTGATCTTGGGCAACTTCGCCTGCTGGTATTAAGGTCGAAATTTCTTCGCGTCCACATCCCGCAAGAAAAACCAATAATGCGGTCATCAATGCGAAAAGCCGCCATTTTTTTATTCCTTTCATCATAGCTTTTCATACCCCTCTCTCATTTAAATAGTTTCTCTTTAGAAATGGTCATTAGATGAAGACAGCAAAAATGATCATTGAAACAAATAGGATGGTCATATAGTTCAATGAATAAATGAACATCGTCTTCGCCCATTTCAAGTCATCAGTCACTTTAAATCCACGAATGGCGAGTACAAGCCAGCCGATATTCAAAAGTGTCGCTAAGATGATGAAGCCTGTCCCGAGTTCCATTAACAGGAATGGCAGAGGGAAAAGCATTACAACCCATGCAAGCATCGATTTTTTGGTTCGGTGAAAACCTTTAATTACCGGTAGCATCGGAATACCTGCTGCCCGATACTCTTCCGTTCGTTTCATAGCCAAAGCATAAAAATGCGGTGGCTGCCAAATGAACATAATCAGGAATAATGCCCAAGCACCCATACCGAGTGCCGGTTCCACGGCAGCCCATCCGATTAGCGGCGGAATTGCACCAGAGATGCTCCCCACAATCGTATTGCTGACATGGCGTCTTTTTGACCACATGGAATATAAGACGACATAAGCTAAAACTCCGGCAATCCCCAATACACCAGCTGATACAGAAGCGGAAAACAAAAACAATTCGCCTATAACGATGAAAGAAACAGCTAGTGCCAATACAGCCGATGGCTTGAATCTTCCTGTCACTGTCGGACGTGCTTTCTTACTTTCCATCAAGGGGTCTATATCCGTATCAATATAGTTATTCATAGCTGCAGAACCCGCAATGATCAGTGCAGAACCAACTATGGTATAGACAAGGATGTCCAGCTCGTTCAGAAAATGTCTGTCTGAAAACTGGAATGCGAGCCACAATCCTGTAAAGACAGTAATCAAATTGGAGTTAACGATTCCAATTTTTATAAGTGCCAAAAAGTCTTTCAGGAATGTCGTCGCTTCCGGTGCTGCATGTGTCTCTGCAGACATTGCCCGGCCGTTTGACATATAAGTCCCTCCTTTCAAAGTTGTAAGCATATTCCGCTAACCATAACTATATCTAAATTCCAGCTTTTTTTCTACATATAACTGAAATTTCCTGATAAAAGAGATGATTTTCACGCAATTGGTCTCACAAATATCCACCTCCTATCATACCTCAACGATCACACTATTTTAAGATAGAAAAATAATAGTTTTTGAACAGTTTGTGAAGCTCCATTTATTATGTCCAAATCTTGAAAGTTTCCACTATTGTTGATTTCTCGTTGTATTTTCAAGAAACATTCGCTATTATCGAGTATGCAGGTAGATGGACGTTGAAAAGTTTTCTATAGAAAAAGTAGGTGGTATTTTGCAGCAGAATAGATATATAAAATGGTTTGCCGTTGCGGCTACCATAGGTATGTTATTGATTCTTTTGGGCGGCGCGCTTGTCACTAAGACCGATAGCGGATTAGGTTGCGGCCGTAATTGGCCCGATTGTAATGGCAAACTGATTCCAGATAATATTACAACTGAAGTCTTAATTGAATTTTCCCACCGGCTTGTTACCGGAGTCGTCGGCATATTGATTGTCGTTTTGGCTGTTTGGGCTTGGAGAAGATTCGGACATGTACGAGAAACCAAGTTTTTGGCAATCATGGCCGTATTCTTTTTGATACTGCAGGCATTAATTGGCGCAGCACAGGTTCTTTGGGGACAAGGTGATTTCATCTTAGCTCTTCATTTCGGAATTTCCCTCCTGTCGTTCGCTTCCATACTGCTTTTGACACTATTGATTTTTGAAGTGGATCGTAAATTTGATGCCGACCGGTTGCGAATCGGCAAAAAATTACGCTTCCATACCTTAGGTGTTACCTTGTATTCCTATATTGTTGTTTACACCGGTGCCCTGGTTCGCCATACGAAGTCAAGTCTGATTTGTTCAGATTGGCCGTTATGCCGAAACGACAATTTTGCGTTGCCGAGCAATATGTACGAATGGGTCCAAATGGGTCATCGTACTGCAGCCGGGTTGATCGTTATATGGCTAGGATATATCGCTTGGCATGCCATCAAGCATTACAAAGATCAGCGCGTCATCTACTGGGGCTGGACAATCGCTTTCATCATTGTCTTGCTTCAAGCGACAACCGGCATGCTGGTTGTCTTGACAAAACTGAACTTGTTTGTAGCTTTGCTGCATTCATTGCTGATTTCCATGCTATTCGGTTTACTTTGTTACATGGTGCTGCTCGTTTCTCGCAGCCGAATTAAAAAATCTTCATAAGAAAAAGGGCTGGCGCAAAGGCGCCAGCCCTTTTTCTTATTTTTTCTCCAGTTCAATCAACAGGTCGCCTGTAGAAATGCCGTCGTTGGCAACTACATGGATATCCTGAATTGTTCCATCGAACGGAGCTTGCACAGTTGTTTCCATCTTCATTGCTTCAGTTACCAGCAAATGATCTCCACGGTTTACTTTTGCCCCTTTTTCTGTAAGCACTTTTAACACAGTACCAGGCATGGTCGCCGCAATATGGCTTTCATTTGTAGGATTTGCTTTCGGTTTAGCTGAACTGTCTGTTTCCACGGTCATGTCTTGAATGCTGACTTCACGAGGTTGACCATTCAACTCAAAGTAGATGATGCGTGTTCCGTCTTTTTGCGGTTCACCGATCGATACCATTTTAACCATTAAGGTTTTGCCTTTTTCGATTTCCACTTCAATTTCTTCGCCTAATCTCATTCCATATAAGAAGGTTAAGGTATCGAGAACAGACACATTACCAAACTGGACATTCGTGGCTGTATATTCCTCGAACACTTTCGGGTAAAGCGCATAAGCAAGAATCTCATGACTTGTTACCGGGCGCTCCAGTTTATCATACAAGGTCTTTTGAATTTCATCAAAATCTACCGGTTCCAAAAGTTCACCAGGACGGACCGTAATTGGCTTACGCTCTTTTAAGATGACTTTCTGAAGTTCTTCCGGAAAACCGCCATGAGGCTGGCCAATATATCCCTCAAAAAATTCAATGACTGATTCTGGGAAATCAATTGTTTTCCCGCGGGAAATCACCGTTTTTTCATCCAATTCATTTTGGACCATAAACAATGCCATGTCTCCTACTACTTTCGAAGAAGGTGTAACTTTTACTACATCCCCAAATAATAAATTGACACGAGAATACATGGCTTTAACTTCTTCCCAACGCATTCCAAGACCTACAGATTTTGACTGTTGCTGAAGATTGCTGTACTGCCCGCCCGGCATTTCGTGAACATAGACCTCAGAATGAGGACTGTTCATGCCACTTTCAAAGTCGACATAGTATTTGCGGACATCTTCCCAATAATGGGACAATTTTTCAAGCCCGTTAACATCCGCTCTGACTTGGCGTCCAGTGCCGCTTGTCGCATAGTAAAGCGAATTGGCGCTAGGCTGCGATGTTAGACCTGCCATCGATCCGAGAGCCGTATCGACGATATCCACACCAGCTTCAATAGCTTTTGAATACAAGTAGATGCCATTGCCGCTCGTATCATGTGTATGAAGATGGATTGGCAATGAAACGGTATCTTTTAATTCGGATACCAAACGATACGCTGCTTCAGGCTTCAAGAGGCCAGCCATATCTTTGATGGCCAAAATATGAGCACCTGCCGCTTCTAATTCTTTTGCCATATCCTTGTAATATTGAACCGTATATTTGTCACGGCTCGGGTCCAGAATATCTCCAGTGTAGCAAATCGCTGCTTCTGCGATTTTACCTGACTGGCGAACTTCATCAATCGCTACTTCCATTCCTTTGATCCAGTTCAAGCTATCGAAGATACGGAATACGTCGATTCCCGCATCGCCGGATTTACGAACGAATTCACGAATGACATTATCCGGATAATTTTTGTATCCAACAGCATTAGCCCCACGGAACAGCATTTGGAACAATACATTCGGAATTTCCTTGCGAAGTTTGATCAGGCGTTCCCATGGATCTTCTTTCAAGAATCTGTAGGATACGTCAAAAGTTGCGCCTCCCCACATTTCCAATGAAAATAGATCATTTTGCAAACGTGCTGTTTCTTTCGCAATTTCAAATAAGTCGTGTGAACGGACGCGGGTAGCCAATAGCGATTGGTGTGCATCGCGGAATGTTGTATCGGTCAATAACACGTCTTTTTGTTCATGAATCCATTTTGTTAACCCTTCGGCACCCTGCTGATCAAAGATTTGCTTCGTACCGATTGGTGCTTGAGATAAAAGATCCACTTCCGGTTTCCGCGGAGCTGCATAAATCGGTTTATTTTTCTTTTCAATTCCAGGGAAGCCATTGACCGTTACATTGCCGATATAGCTCAATAACTTCGTCCCCCGGTCTTTCCGAACTGGGAATATGAACAATTCTGGAGTTGTATCGATAAAGCTTGTATCAAATTCACCTTTAATGAAGTTCTTATGTTTCACTACATTTTCAAGGAAAGGAATATTAGTTTTGATTCCGCGAATACGGAATTCCTGGAGGTTGCGGTCCATTTTAGCAGCTGCTTCTTTGAACGTTACTGCCCAAGTTGAAACCTTGACCAAAAGCGAATCATAATAAGGTGATATGACAGCTCCCTGGAAGCCGTTACCTGCATCCAAACGCACCCCGAATCCACCACCCGAGCGGTAAACCATCAATTTTCCCGCATCCGGCATGAAATCGTTCAAAGGATCTTCCGTAGTTACACGGGATTGGATTGCAAAACCGAATAGGGGTATTTCACTTTGCTGTGGAATTCCCACTTCTTCACTATGTATCATATGCCCTCTGGCAATATGAATCTGTGAATGGACAATATCAATTCCTGTAATCATTTCTGTAATTGTATGTTCCACCTGTATGCGTGGATTTACCTCAATAAAGTAAAATTCATCATTGGCTACAAGAAATTCGACTGTGCCGGCATTTATGTAGTTAATGTTTTTCATCAATTTTACTGCGGCATCACAAATTTCATTGCGCAATTCATTACTGATTGAATTGGAAGGAGCGATTTCTACGACTTTTTGATGACGGCGCTGAATCGAACAATCTCTTTCGTATAAATGGATGACATTTCCGTCTGAATCACCCAGAATCTGGACTTCAATATGCTTTGGCTTCTCGACGAATTTTTCGACATACATTTCATCTGATCCAAAAGCAGCTTTCGCCTCAGACTTAGCCCGTTCATATGAAGAAGCCAATTCTTCCTGGGATCTGACGATTCGCATACCGCGTCCTCCGCCGCCAAGAGATGCTTTGATCATTAACGGAAACCCTGCTGTTCTGCTGAACTCTTCAACTTCTTCCAATGACTCTACTGGACCATCTGTTCCAGGTATTACGGGAATACCCGCGTTAATTGCTTGCGTCCGCGCTTTTACTTTATCGCCGAACATATCCAAGTGCTGAGAGGTCGGGCCGATAAAGACGATCCCTTCTTCTTCACAGCGCCTTGCAAAATGGACGTTTTCAGACAAGAAACCATAACCCGGATGAATTGCGTCCACGTTTGAATCTTTTGCGATGCGGATGATGTCTTCAATATCCAAATATGCATCGATTGGTTTTTTGCCTTTCCCCACTAAATAGGATTCATCCGCTTTATAGCGGTGATATGAACCACTGTCTTCCTGAGAGTAAATTGCAACTGTTTGAATTTTCAGTTCTGTACAAGCGCGGAAAACCCGAATAGCGATTTCTCCGCGGTTGGCCACCAAGATTTTGTTAATCTCCTTCACACCGCAGCACACCCTTTACTTTTTCGTTTTTTCGTATTTGTTGAACATGGAAACATTCATTAATACTCCCATAGCTAAAGATAACAAAATTACAGACGTTCCGCCATAGCTTATAAATGGAAGTGTTACTCCAGTTAACGGAATAATGCCGGTCAAGCCGCCCAAATTCACAAAAGATTGAATTCCAATCATGCTGGAAACCCCCGCTGCAAGCATTCTAGCCAACGGGTCATGGGTCGTCATGGCAATCCAAAGTCCCCGAAGCACAATAAATCCTAAACCGCCCAAAACAAAGACTACACCAAGTACACCGAGCTCCTCAGCGATGACCGACATGATGAAATCGGTATGGGGTTCCGGCAGATAACCTAATTTTTGAATGGATTGTCCAAGCCCTAACCCACTTAAGCCCCCGGATCCGATAGCCAGATATCCGTTGACAATTTGAAAACCGAATCCTAATTCATCTGAAAATGGATTAAAGAAAGCATCCAGACGGCCGAGACGTTTTTCAGTGAAAATTAAATCACCGGCAAAAATCATAAAAGGTACGATAATGACCGAAGCCGCTGCTACAAAGACAGTTGCAAGCCGGATAAATGGTTTTAGACGGACCCCGCTTGCGGACATGACAGATAATCCGACTGCGCCAATGATCAGCATCGACCCTAGATCCGGTTCAAGGAATACCGAAAACAATACCAGCGTCAAAATTATCACTGGCGGTATAATGGATTCATTTAATTTATTGATTGTGCCGTTATTGTATTTATTTGAAAAAACACCGGCCAAATAGAGAATCATGCCGACTTTCGCCACTTCAGAAGGCTGGATGTTGGCAAAACCGACGCTGATCCAGCTTCTTGCACCACCGGCTGCAAAACCGACAAAGTGAACAGCGATCAGTCCGGAAAAGACTACCGCTAGAATTGTAACCATCATCCAGCGTTTTTTAAAATGCTTATACGGAAACACAGCTCCAATAGCAAACATAGGGAACGCAATTGCTAAGTTTATTAATTGCTGTATGTAAAAGCGGTTGGGCTCAGAGCCATAATAATTGACCGACCAAGCCATGCTTGAACTGTAAATCATGATCAAGCCGAATATCGTTAAGGCCAAATAAGTAAAGAATAAAGGATAGTCGAAAAACTTTGCGTATTTCTTGATGTAAGATTTCATTTTCATACCTCGTTTTGTTTGATGGATTGTTAATAAAAGCGAAAGCGCCCTGTTAGATTTGACGGGCATAAGACGCACTGTCGAAGCGGCGTTTCTTCAGCCGCACAGCCAGAGTGGCTTATGACCCTCGAATCTGGGCGCTGGAGCTGGATAAGAAGAAAAGCAGAAGCAGCCTTGTAGCCCCGACAAGCGCTGGAAGTTTTAACGGCAATGGCGTTCTTCAGCCATTGCTGGAAAAACTGAAGCGACTCGAAGGGCTGGCTGCTGGAGCTGGACAATAAGGAAAGCAGAAGCTAACCTAAAACGCGACTTCCTCCTGCAGCGGTTAGCTGATCCTCATCCTGCTAACCCTCGACGGGCATAAGACGTACTGGCGAAGTCGCATGTTCCCAGCCTCACAGCCAGAATGGCTTATGATCCTCGAATCTGAGCACTGGAATATAGACAATAAAACTCTTTACTTATTACATTGTAAAAAAAACTCAAACAAAATTCGTTTGAGTTTTAGATCATTTATTTGTATACGCTTCATGTAGAATAGAAAGTTTCTTTTCCAGCGTATCCATTAAATTTTTTCCAGCCTCACGTTCGATGAGTCCCAGCTTAACCGCAAAGTCGATTTCGCGTGAAAGACCGAACATTTGGGTGTCAAGCACCTCTTCATATAAAGGACAAGATGGCAACGTCAGATGATCCATTTGCACCTTGATCAATTGCTCGATTTTTTCTGCATCAGCTTTGAGGAGTTCTAAAGCCTTTAGATGGTATGTTTGTTCTTCTGTATGTTCCATGAGGACTCCCCCATTTTATGAGTTTTCTTCTCTATTTTCCTGTTTAAAGTGTATCTTTTAAGGAGGGAAAATGCAAGCCTCTATGACGAAAGAGATGAATCCCTTTAGCAACTTGACACAAAAAGGTATACTGTTAAGAGAGTGATTATTTAAATGGAGGGTTTACCCATGGAATTTATCGTACCTTTTAAAGGTGAAGTGAAATTTAAACTGATATTAGATCCAACAGTATGGATTTTTGATGATCGTAAATTGAATTTGGAAACGTATTTTCAGGAAGAGCGAATCGAAAAAGACGAACTTGAAGAATACAAGCGCGGGATGGGTGAACATTGGTCCCGTGAAATCATGGAAGGCAATACAGTTCCGCCGACCTTGAATTCAGAAAAAACCTATAAGAGCAAAGAAAAAAAAGAAATGCTTACAGGAACATTCGGCATCGTGTTTAAGCCATTTCTATGGAATGCAGAACCTTATGAACACACAAAACGTGTAGTTTTTGAAACCTTACACGGCGAATTCGAGTTTCCGATTGAACACGCTGAACAATTAATCTTCAAATTCAGCGAAAAAGGCCAACCCCTTAAAGAAGACGGTCCTGTACACGTTCTTCTTCCGGATGGTTCCAACCAGGAAAATCCGATTACTGATATCCAAGCCATCCGATTTGAATAGGAGTGATTCACCATGCGTGTACAATGCGTAATCTGCGATAAGATTGAGGAATTAGTGGATGACACACTGCAGGCCAAACGCCTGCGCAATAGACCTATCCACACCCATATGTGCAATGAATGCCATGACCGAATCACAGAAAGGACCAAAGAACGCTTAGCAACCGGTTCTTTCCGCTTTTACCGCAGTTCCCGCAGCATTGAGGATGACTTCTGATGAAGCTCTTAAAAGGCATCTGGATCGGCTTCTGGAGTGGATTGATTTTAGGGCTTTTACTAAAGTGGATTCAATCCGTCACTGGCGAACAAGTATATACCCTACTATTGAATGTTGATTTTATTCCGATAATCGGAAATGTGCAGTGGTCCGAGGTCACAGAATTCATTTTTCACATGAGCATCTCGTTGATTATTGGAGTGGTATTTGTATATATATCGAAACGGCGCAATTACTCATTTGGCCAATTGGTAATCATCAGCTTGTTGCTTTCAGTGCCTTTCCCATTTCTCTTTTTCCTATTGTCTTGGTTAGCAGTTGAAGCCAATGTTCCAGCTGTTACTGATTGGGGAGCCTTTCTTTATTGGGTTTTCGCCCATCTCACTTATTCTTTGCTGTTACCGATTCTATACAAAACCTTTGAACGCAAAAACGCTGTATCTCAATGAGATACAGCGTTTTCGCGTTTTTCGCGCCATAGGCGGATTTTATAAAGAATCAGTATGAGCGCCGCAATAACAAGCCCTTCTACAATCGGCAGGAAGAAGGCAAGAAACGTAAGCCCTAAACCGCCGACTGCCAGAAACAGGCCAATCATTGCATTTTTTCCAAGTGATAACTTTTTAGCAAACCCTAATTTATAAACGAATGCCGAGAGCAGGAAAATAACCGCAAATAATGCGTATCCTGCCGCTTCAAAACTCGGCAGACTCTGGTATAGAATTCGGGCTACCGGATACATATTGTCATAGACAAAAGCTTGATCGTCCACGGGCTATACATCCTTCCTATTCACTTATTCTTCGATGGCAACTTTCTTTTTCTTAGCCATACGTTCACGTTCATTTTTATCAAGAATTTTTTTACGCAAACGAATCGTTTGTGGTGTGATTTCGCAATACTCATCATCATTCAAGTACTCAAGCGCTTCTTCAAGACTCATCAAACGTGCTTTTTTCATTGTCGTTGTCTGATCTTTGTTAGCTGAACGGATGTTTGTTGCAGCTTTGATTTTTACGATGTTTACGGTCAGATCGCTATCGCGGTTATGTTCACCGACGATCATTCCTTCATAGATTTCAGCACCGACTTCAACAAATGAAGTTCCACGGTCTTCAATCCCCATTAAGCCGTAAGTCGAAACTTTTCCGCGCTCCATAGAAACCAATACACCTTGGCGACGTCCGCCAACACGGCCAGAAGCAACTGGCTGGTAGCTGTCGAATGTATGGTTAATGATTCCGTACCCACGAGTCTGTGTCAGGAATTCAGTTGTGTAACCGATCAATCCACGAGCCGGTACATTAAATACCATACGGACTTGTCCGCTTCCGTTATTGATCATATCCAGCATTTCGCCTTTACGCTCACCCAATGATTCGATGATGTTTCCTGTATATTCTTCTGGTACATCTACTTGAACGCGTTCTACTGGTTCACAGCGAACTCCGTCAACCATACGTACAATAACTTCAGGTTTTGAAACTTGAATTTCAAATCCTTCACGGCGCATGTTTTCGATCAAAATCGACAAATGTAGCTCTCCGCGTCCAGAAACAACCCAAGCATCAGGCGAATCTGTTGGATCTACACGCAAGGAAACGTCTGTTTCCAATTGAGCATCCAGGCGTTCCTGAATTTTTCTTGACGTGATCCACTTACCTTCTTTACCAGCAAATGGGCTGTTGTTGACAAGGAAAGTCATTTGCAAGGTTGGCTCATCGATGCGCAGGATCGGCAATGCTTCTTGATGATTTGCAGGACATACGGTTTCCCCTACATTGATATCTTCCATACCTGAGACAGCAATCAAATCGCCAGCTTCAGCTTTTTGGATTTCAATGCGTTTAAGTCCCATGAAACCATGAATTTTAGTTACTCGGAAATTTTTCACAGTTCCGTCAAGTTTCATCAATGCTACAGATTGTCCAACTTCGATCGTCCCGCGGAATACGCGGCCGATACCAATACGTCCAACATAGTCATTGTAGTCAAGTAGAGCAACCTGGAACTGAAGTGGCTCATCTCTGTTATCGATTGGTGCTGGTACGTGGTCCATGATCGCATCATAAATGACCTGCATGTTTTCTTCCTGATCAGCAGGATCAGCTGAAAGGCTGGCTGTTCCATTCATACCTGAGGCAAAGATAACTGGGAATTCCAATTGGTCGTCATTTGCTTCCAGCTCGATGAACAATTCGATGACTTCGTCAACCACTTCTTCAGGACGTGCGAAGTCACGGTCAATTTTGTTAACAACAACGATTGGTTTCAAGTTTTGCTCAAGAGCTTTTTTCAAAACAAAACGTGTTTGTGGCATACAGCCTTCATAAGCATCAACTACTAAAAGAACACCATCAACCATTTTCATGATACGTTCCACTTCTCCGCCGAAATCTGCGTGTCCAGGAGTATCCAAAATGTTAATTTTTGCGTCTTTGTACTGGATTGCAGTATTTTTCGCGAGAATTGTGATTCCGCGTTCTCTTTCAATATCATTCGAGTCCATGGCACGTTCATCAACGTGTTCATTTGAACGGAAAGTTCCGGATTGTTGTAGAAGTTGATCCACTAAAGTCGTTTTGCCATGGTCAACGTGGGCAATAATTGCAATGTTTCTTAAGTCGTTACGTAAGTTAGTCATGTTTTCACTCCAATATTCTTTTTTCATGTCTATAACTGTGCTAGTATAGCACATATAGGTGTAAAACCCTAAGATTTTATTTCAGGCAGTAAGCTACAGGAGGAAATTCGATTGATAAGCATGATAAAAAACACCAAATGGATTTTTGTACTGTATTCCCTGGCAGCAATATTAGCGATGGTCGGAATCGGCTTGGCTGTTGGCCTGCGTAGTGTACCGGGCATTTTAGCGGCGATTTTGGCATTGTGTCTCATCATGGGCATGGGGTTCAAGAAGAAAAAAGAGATGCGGGAAGCCGGATTATTATAATTATAAAAAAAGATGCGGAATTCCGCATCTTTTTTTACTTGAACCGTATATATTTTTCTAAAAGTTCCTGGTGGATGGCGGGATTGGCTGCTATAAAAGTATCCTGCTCCAATAGATTAGCAGGTTCGCCTTTAAAATTCGTTGTCACCGCTCCTACTTCCTGTGCTATGACCATTCCGCCGGCAATATCCCAGGGCGAGAGTCTCATGGAGATATAGGCATCGACACGTCCGCTTGCCAAGTAGGCAAGCTCGAGAGCTGCTGAACCGTAAGAGCGCATTCCTCGGACATCACGAATCAACTGAATAGTTCCTTCGTGATCCAGGTAACGATTCGGAACTGCCCATGTTGCATTCATCGCAACGATTGATTCCGAAATTGCTGTTTCCATCAACGGCTTTAACTGCTCATCATTATAATAGGCTCCGTTGTCTTTGACGCCGTGGTATAGATCATCATTCACGACATCGTAAATATAGCCCAGCTGACCCACACCATCTTGAAACACACCGAGTGAAATGGCAAAATTGCGTTTTTGGTGAACGAAATTCATGGTACCGTCAATCGGATCTAGCATCCAAATAACACCTTCTGAACTTTGGATGTCATCCCCAAATCCTTCTTCTCCGAAAATTCGATGCTCCGGAAAATCTTTGCGGATTCGAGCAATAAAGAATTGCTCAATTTCCTTATCAATGTTTGTGACCAAATCATTGGCATTCGATTTTGATTCGATGGTGATATCCGTTAAAAAAGAATTGCGGATTCGATGCCCCGCTTCTTTAATCAACGATTTTATGTACAGATCCATAGCGTGTAAATCCATATAGGTATCCCTCCTCATTTGTTTCAGTATAACGAAAAAGGCATCTGCTGTCTTACTTCAGCAGATGCCTTTAATGTATAGAAGGATTAGAGCGCATGAAGGGCCTCCAGTTCTACGTGTATCTCTTGAAGCCGCTGCTTGCTTTTAGATATTTGATGATCGTCTTTCTGTTGCATGGCATCATACAATGAAGCGAGTTCATAATCTAGTTCTAATTTTAATACATGTACGTATTCCTTCTCTACATCCGCTTTGCGGATTATCTGAATCATCTGTTTCATAATGAGCACCCCTTTCTCATCATACTCCGAAAATTCTGACTAATCGTGTTACAATTATTATAATACCACTTTATTCAAATGAAATCCATTGGCAAAATCGTATTTATATTCTTTTTTCCCAAACTTCGTTAAAATGAAACCTGTATACCTAAATTAAAGGAGGATATTTATTTGACGCCTTATTGGAGTGAGCAAGATTTCGAAGTTTTCAACACTCCTGGCCTTGATGCCAGGATGTCTGCATTAACCGAATATGTCCGTCCGAAGTTCGAGGAACTGGGCACTGAATTCTCATCTTTTTTCTCTGGAAAAACCGGAGATGAGTTTTTTCCGCATGTCGCCAAGCATATGCGAAGAACCGTGAATCCACCAAATGACAGTTGGGTGGCTTTTGCTCCTTATAAAAGAGGATACAAAGCTGTTCCCCATTTTCAAATCGGCATGTGGGAAAGCCATGTTTTTGTCATATTGGCGGTAATTTACGAAGCACCGAATAAAACTGCAATGGCTAATAATCTGCTGCAGTCTGATGTACTCAGCCAATTACCGGACGATTTTGTCGCTTCGGGAGATCATATGAAACCTCAGTCCGACGCCTTGATTGAATTGGGTGAGGAAGGTCTAGAGAAATTACTGATCCGCTTGCGTGATGTGAAAAAAGGTGAATTCGTTATCGGCCGCCATTTAAAGAAAGAACAGGCCTCCCGTTTAAATAAGGAACAGTTTCTGCAATTTGCAGAAGAAACGTTTTCTGCTTTGCTGCCTGTTTACCATACTTTGCTTCAACCGATAAAAGAACCTGTCAGCCGCTAAAGGCTGCAGGTTCTTTTTGTCACTTTTTATTCATTTTGATGATGTCATTGCCGTTCCCGGCTTTCATCGCTTTAATGACCGGAAAACTGGCGTATCCGCTTTCTTCCTCAAATTCGCGGAAGTACGTTTTTTCCTCCGATATGGCAGGAACGACCTGCTTAAATTTTCGGTAACGCGTCATCAATTCTTGTCTGTTGATACCCTTTTCATAAGCCATTTCGATTCCTTCAAAAAAACTTACGACATCAATAATTTCTTCCGTCGACCATTCAATTGAAAATGGATAGGAATAATCCATTCTTCATCCCTCTTTTCATTCAGTGATAGACCATTTCTTTCGGATTTCATAAGCCTGATTGACCATATCCTCAATCAGTTCCTGGACTGTTGGTACATCTTTGATCAATCCCGTCACTTGTCCAGCCCAGCCAAAGCCCTGGTCCTTTTCTCCATTATAAATGAAACGCTTATTGGCTTCACCGCTAATGTATTCTTTTAAAGCTTCATAGGTAGGTGTCTGGCTCTCAATCTCTAAAATCCGATCAGTCCAGTTGCTGCGCAATGTCCGCGCAGGAGCGCCAATGCTGCGCTTAATGATGACTGTATCGTTCTCCGTGCTGTTGATTAACTGTTCTTTATAAGCATCAGATGCGTGGACACATTCTTTGGTCGCAATAAAGCGTGTGCCCATTTCAATCCCTTCAGCTCCCAGCGCATGAGCAGCCATCCATCCACGCCCATCCCCGATTCCGCCTGATGCAATCACCGGTATTTTTACGGCATCAACCACTTGCGGGATCAATACCATTGTCCCGATGTCATCACGGCCTAAATGGCCGCCGCCTTCATGGCCTACCACCATTACAGCGTCAGCTCCCAAGCTCTCTGCTTTTTGAGCTTGTCTTCTGGCAGCCACCAGCACCAGCTTCTTGATATCCGTCCCTTTTAACTGTTCGAATATCGGTGTCGGATTCCCCCCAGTCATGGAGACGACCGAAACTTTTTCTTCAATCGCTACATCCAGCATATGAGAAAATGCACGGCCGTGATCGCCGATCGCAAAATTAACACCAAAAGGCTTATCCGTCAATTTTCTTACTTTTCGAATTTCTTCCCGAAGTTCTTCAGGGGTGGACAGACTCATTGCAGTGATTTGTCCGAGCCCGCCGGCATTTGAAACAGCAGCTGCCAGTTCTGCATAGGCTAAATAAGCTAAGCCTCCCTGAATTATGGGATAGCGGATTTCTAATAACTCAGTCACTCTCGTCTTAAATTCCATGAACTCACTCCTTTTTATCTCTGTATATCATGTATTCGCTTTCATAAGGTTAAATCCTTTTATTTTTATACTATAGCGGTTAGCATCATGCTATAATTCTTTTTGTTTTCATTTTATTTAGTGAGGTGGGCTTATCATTGTCTCAATTAGAAACTCCGTTATTTGATGCGCTTTTAAAGCATCGAAACCGGCACCCGATCCAATTCCACATACCAGGCCATAAAAAAGGCCAAGGCGTCGATCCCGCTTTTCGGGAATTTGTCGGCGATAATGTTCTATCCATCGATTTGATCAATATCGCTCCTCTGGACGATTTGCATTCTCCAAAAGGCGCCATTAAAGATGCACAGGAGCTAGCTGCCGAAGCATTTGGCGCAGACTATACATTCTTTTCCGTACAAGGCACAAGCGGCGCCATCATGACGATGATCTTGAGCGTGGTCGGTCCCAACGACAAAATTTTGGTGCCTCGAAATGTCCATAAGTCTATCATGTCCGCTATCGTCTTTGCAGGTGCCATTCCTGTTTTCATCCATCCGGAAGTAGATCCTGAACTTGGCATCTCGCACGGCATCTCTGCAGAAGCGGTCGAAAAAGCATTGAGCGAATATCCCGATGCTAAAGCGGTACTGGTCATCAATCCAACATATTTCGGCGTAGCTGCTGACTTGAAACGGATTGTTGACATTGCACATTCACGCAGCGTGCCTGTTCTGGTGGACGAAGCACATGGCGTCCATATTCATTTTCATAAATCGTTACCTGTTTCAGCCATGGCTGCAGGAGCCGATATGGCAGCCACTTCTGTCCATAAGCTAGGAGGATCTATGACCCAAAGTTCCGTATTAAATGTAAGGGAAGGACTTGTATCGCCAAAACGCGTTCAGTCCACTTTATCCATGTTAACCACTACATCAACGTCATATCCGATTCTGGCTTCACTTGATACAGCGCGCCGCCAGTTGGCGATTCACGGCTATGACTTGATTGACCAGGCTATTCGGTTGGCGCAGGACGCCCGAAAACGCATCAATAAAATACCTCACTTGCATTGTGTCGGCAAGGAATTGCTGAATTCCTCGGCCACTTTTGACATGGACCCGACAAAACTATTGATTAGCGTGAAGAACTTGGGCATTACTGGCCACCAAGCTGAAGAATGGCTAAGAGAAAACGCCAATATTGAAATAGAGCTTTCCGATTTATATAATATCTTGTGCCTTGTCACGATCGGCGATACGCGCAAAGAATTGAATTTGCTTATTAACGCTCTTCAACGCATGAGTGAAGCATTGGATAGCGAGGCTGCTGTCATTGAACCGGTTGTCTTGCTGCCGGATATACCTAAGCTTGCCATGACACCGCGCGATGCTTTCTATGCGACAACTGAAGTCGTGTCAATTAATGATGCTGTCGGCCGCATTTCGGCTGAATTCATTATGGTCTACCCTCCAGGCATTCCTATTTTTATTCCTGGTGAAATTATCACAGAAGAAAATATCAATTATATCCATATGAACGTAGCTGCCGGTTTGCCTGTACAAGGGCCTGAAGATGATACGTTGCAGATGCTGCGCGTCATCAAAGAGCAGCAAGCGATAAGATAAAAAAGATAGGTGAGAGTGCTTGAAGTTTTCAAGTTTTTCTTACAAGTTGAAAAAACGATCCGCAGATTGCCTGCGGATCGTTTTTATATGCCTTCTATAGCTTCCGGGTCTACAAAGCCGTAGCCTTTGTCCTTTAGCCCTTGGATGATGTCTGGAAGTGCTTCTGACGTCCATTCACGGTCGTGCATTAATAGATTGGCTCCATTGTTCAAGAATTCCGTATTGATCATGATATTCGTCAATGATTGGGCATTCTGATACTGCTGTTCCCAATCATATCCGTAAGTCCAATTCATGAGGACCATTCCCTGATCTTGGACAAGCTGTTTGCTGAAATCCGTATTTGCTCCATGCGGTGCCCGGAAAAATTTCGGCTTTTCTCCGATAATTTGTTCAATGGTCTCATTCAGCTGTAGAATTTCATCTGTTTGCTGCTCCTCGGTCAAATCCCTTAAGTTTGGATGGCTATTGGTATGATTGCCAATTGCAAAGCCCATCTCGTGAATTTTTTTCAACTGTTGCTTTTCTTCATCCGTATCCAAGAAGTGGCCATTGACGAAAAAGATTGCAGGCACATTTTGGCTTTTTAAGGTTTCCGCCATCTCCATCGCATGTTTATCAGGTGCATCATCGATCGTCACCAGCACTACTTTTTCCGAAGCATCTGTTATCGGTTGTGCGGACCAATTAGCCGAATTGATGCGGTATTGGGGGTCGGCCGCCGCAACTTCTTCTGGCTTTTCCTCCGCTTCCGCTTCTTCTTTCGCAGCTTCTTCTTTTTTAACTTCCTCGGTTTCTTGCTCTTCTTTGCTTACTGCCTGTTCTTCTGCCGGTTCTTTCTCGTCTGAAGTAGCAGTATTTTGATCTGTACATGCTGTTAATAATAACGTGACAGCTGCAAAAGCTATCCATTTTCTATGTATCAACACAAACACCTCTTTTCTAAACAAATCTTACCATGACCATCTGATAGTTTCCAAAAAAAAGAAGCCGCCATAAGCGACTTCTACTTAATTATTTAACAATATGAATTGGTGTTCCAAGAGCTACTTCTGCAGCTTCCATTGTAATTTCAGCAAGTGTTGGGTGAGCATGAATTGTCATTGCGATATCTTCCACTGTCATTCCTGCTTCGATAGCAAGACCAAGCTCAGCGATCATGTCTGATGCGCCTGCTCCAACAATTTGTGCACCTAACAGCAAGCCGTCAGATTTACGTGAAACCAGTTTCACGAATCCTTCAGTTGCGTTTAAGGAAAGAGCACGGCCGTTTGCAGCGAATGGGAATTTCGCAGCCGCAGCTTCGAATCCTTCTTCTTTTGCCTGTTCTTCAGACAAGCCAACGCTAGCAAGTTCCGGATCTGTAAAGCAGACCGCCGGAATAGCCATATAATCAACTTCAGACTTTTCGCCTGCAATTGCTTCTGCAGCAACTTTACCTTCATATGAAGCTTTATGAGCCAATTGAAGGCCAGCTACCACATCACCGATTGCATAAATGTTGGAGATGTTTGTGCGGCATTGTTTGTCGACTTCGATCAAGCCACGGTCAGACATGTTCAAGTTCAATTCTTCAAGGCCCATCTCGTCTGTATTTGGACGACGGCCAACAGTTACTAGTACATAGTCAGCTTCAAGCGTTTTTTCTTCTCCGCCTGCTTCGTATGATACTTTAACTCCTGAATCAGATTCTTCTACACCTTTAGCAGATGCTTTAGTGATAACTTCAACGCCTTTTTTCTTCAATCCTTTTTTGACGATGGCTGTCATTTGCTTTTCAAATCCAGCAAGGATATCCGGAGCGCCTTCAAGGATCGTTACTTCAGAACCCATATTTGCAAATGCAGTACCAAGCTCTGTACCGATATACCCGCCGCCGATAACGACAAGTTTTTTAGGAAGCTCAGTGAGTGCCAAAGCTCCAGTTGAATTAATCACGCGTTTTGTAAATTTAAAAGTCGGGATTTCTACAGGACGTGATCCTGTTGCGATAATTGCATTTTTGAATTTATACGTCTGTGCAGAATTATCATCCATGATGCGTACAGTGTTTTCATCAACGAAATAAGCTTCACCGCGTAAAATTTCGACTTTATTGCCTTTTAGAAGAGACTCAACGCCGCCAGTCAATTTCTTCACGACGCCATCTTTGAACGCTTGTGCTTTTTCAAAGTTGAGCGAAACTTCTTTTGCGACAATTCCCATGTCTTCTGAATGCTGAGCTTCCTCAAAACGGTGCCCAACAGAAATCATCGCTTTCGAAGGGATACAACCGACATTCAAACAAACGCCGCCAATATATTCCTTTTCAACGATTGTTACTTTTTGGCCAGTTTGTGCTGCACGAATAGCTGCAACATAACCGCCAGGGCCTGAGCCGATTACGAGCGTGTCTGTTTCGATTGGGAAATCTCCTACTACCATAAGTTTTACGCCTCCATTAATAGTAATTCAGGTTGACTTAATAAACGTTTAATATGATTTAATGCATGCTGTGCCGTTGCACCATCGATCATTCGGTGATCGAAGCTCAATGATAATGCTAACACAGGTGCCGCCACAATTTCACCATTTTTAATTACTGGCTTCTCCGCAATTCGGCCAATTCCGAGAATGGCAACTTCCGGATGATTGATGACCGGTGTAAACCATTGTCCACCGGCAGAACCAATGTTTGTAATCGAGCATGAAGCACCCTTCATTTCAGCTGCAGATAATTTGCCATCACGTGCTTTTGTAGCTAGGCCGTTGATTTCATCAGAAATTGCAAATACCGACTTGCGGTCTGCGTTTTTGATGACTGGAACCATCAAACCTTTTTCAGTATCAGCTGCAATACCGATATTAAAGTAATGCTTCTGAATAATTTCACTTGTTTCATCATCAAATGATGTGTTCAAGGCTGGGAATTCACGCAATGTGCTAACCAAAGCTTTTACCACATACGGCAAATAAGTAAGCTTGATTTCTTTTTCTGCTGCAATGTCCTTGAATTTTTTGCGGTGAGCAACCAATTCCGTGACATCCACTTCGTCCATCAACGTTACGTGAGGAGCGGTATGTTTTGAATGAACCATCGCTTTAGCAATCGCTTTTCGGATACCGGAAATCTTCTCGCGAGTTTCAGGGAATTCACCTTCAGGCGCTGCTGGTGCTTTTGGTGCAGCTGCCGCTTTATCAGTAGTTTCCTCTGCTGCTTCCTGCGGTGCTTCTTCAGAAGCTGCAGCAGTTGCCGTTTTCTGGTCGCCATTCATGAAGGCTTCTACGTCTTCTTTTAGTACCCGGCCATTATTGCCTGAACCTGTCACTTGTTTAATGTTAACGTCGTTGTCGCGTGCAAATTTGCGGACAGACGGCATCGAGATGACGCGTGCGTTCGGATCAGATTCTTCTGTTGCATCAGCTTGCGGCTGAGCTCCAGCGCCCGTCTGTTCTTTCGGCTCTTCTTCTTTAGCAGGTGCTTTGTCAACGTCCTGGCCTGCTTCAGCAGTACCGGATTGCACTAGCTCTTCTGTTTCTTCTTTCACTTCAGGAGCGGCTTCTTGTTTGTCGCCATGATCTCCTTTGAAGTTCATTTCTTCAGCGTCAGGCGCATCGATGCGGACCAAAATATCGCCCACTACAGCAACGGTTCCTTCTTCAACCAATACCTCTTCAACTGTTCCTGAAACCGGTGAGGGAATCTCGACGACGGCCTTGTCATTTTGTACTTCAACAAGAATATCGTCTTCTTCGATTGTATCTCCCGCTTTTACAAACCATTTTACAATTTCACCTTCATGGATACCTTCACCGATATCCGGTAAACGAAATTCAAAAGCCATATATATCACCCTTTCGGTTCTGTCTAATTAAAACGTAAGTACTTTCTTCGCTGTTTCTACTATATCCTTCGAATTCGGCAGCCAAACTTGCTCGGCTTGCGAGAATGGGAAGACAGAGTCTGGTGCAGTAACGCGAAGAACAGGCGCTTCTAATGTAAGGATTGCGCGGTCCGTAATTTCAGCTACGACGCCTGCTGCAATTCCTGCTTGTTTTTGAGCTTCCTGAACAACCATTGCGCGTCCTGTTTTTTCTACTGAAGCAATAATTGTTTCAATATCAAGCGGTTGGATCGTGCGAAGATCGACCACTTCAACCGAATAATTTTCTTTTTCAAGTTCTTCTGCTGCTTTGATGCTTTCCTGAACCATGGCGCCATAAGCAACGATGGTCAAGTCCTTGCCTTCACGTTTTACATCAGCTTTGCCAAGAGGAATCGTATACTCTTCTTCCGGCACTTCCTGGCGGAATGAACGGTAAAGCTTCATGTGCTCAAGGAAGATGACTGGGTCGTTATCGCGAATGGCTGAAATCAACAAGCCTTTTGCATCGTAAGGTGTTGAAGGAATAACTACTTTCAAGCCAGGCTGTGCTGCCATTAATCCTTCTAATGAATCGGCATGCATTTCAGGTGTATGAACGCCGCCGCCGAATGGAGAGCGGATTGTTACGGGTGAGCTCAAGCTGCCGCCGCTGCGGAAACGCATACGCGCCATCTGTCCGCTGATCGAATCCATTACTTCAAAGACAAATCCGAAAAACTGAATTTCCGGAACTGGACGGTATCCCTGCAAAGCCAAACCGATGGCCAAGCCGCCGATTCCTGACTCTGCCAAAGGCGTATCAAATACGCGGTCTTCTCCAAATTCTTTTTGAAGACCTTCTGTTGCACGGAATACACCGCCGTTATTTCCTACATCTTCACCGAAAACAAGAACGTTTTCATCGTTCTTCATCTCTGTTTTCAGAGCGTCGGTAATCGCTTGGATCATTGTTAATTGTGCCATGGCTTACTTCGACTCCTTTGCTTTATAAATATCCAACTGTTCCTGAACATTAAACGGCACGTCTTCGTACATAATCTCCAACAGGTCTGATACTTTCTGTTTTGGAGCGCCGTCAGCTTTTTTGATTGCTGCTTTAATTTCTTCTTTAGCTCTTTCAATTACTTCATTTTCTTTCGATTCATCCCAGATGCCTTTAGCTTCCAGGTATTTACGGAAACGGACAAGCGGATCTTTCTTTTCCCATTCGCTGTCGATATCTGAAGTACGGTAGCGTGTTGGATCATCACCGGCCATCGTATGAGGTCCGTAACGGTAGCAAAGTGTTTCGATCAATGTCGGTCCGTCGCCTTTAATCGCACGTTCGCGCGCATCACGAGTAACTGCGTAAACTGCTAGTGGATCCATACCGTCTACAAGAACTCCTGGAATTCCGGCAGAAACTGCTTTTTGAGCAATAGTTTTTGCTGAAGTCTGAAGTTCACGAGGCGTTGAAATTGCATATTGGTTATTCTGCACGATGAAAATAGCTGGTGCGCGGAATGCACCTGCAAAGTTGATTCCTTCATAGAAATCACCCTGCGAAGAACCGCCGTCGCCTGTGTAAGTCACAGCAACTGCTTCTTTTTTGCGTTTTTGCATACCAAGGGCAACACCGGTAGCTTGGATGAACTGAGCACCGATGATGATTTGTGGAGGCAGAACGTTCAAGCCTTCAGCCATTTGGTTCCCCATGAAATGTCCGCGGGAGAACAAGAATGCCTGATGAAGCGGCCATCCGTGCCAAATCAATTGCGGAACGTCACGATAGCCCGGCAAAATGAAATCTTCTTTCGACAAGGCAAAGTGAGAAGCCAATTGAGAAGCTTCCTGCCCTGCTGTTGGAGCGTAGAAGCCAAGACGTCCCTGACGGTTCAACGAAATTGAACGCTGATCTAGGATTCGGGTGTACACCATCCGGTTCATCAATTCTTGAAGATCTTCATCCGAAAGTTTCGGATCTGCCTCTTCGTTTACGATTTCGCCTTCTTCGTTCAGTATCTGAACCATTTCAAACTTTTCTTCGATTGCGTTAAGCGTTTCCACTGGATCGAACTGCTGTAATTTTTTCGCAGCCATAAAAGCAACTCTCCTTTTTATCTGTATTAAAATAATTACATATAATTTATGATACAATTTCGCATTCCCTTTTAGTATACGTTACAAGAATAACTCGGTCAATCATAGAGAACCTAACATTTTTGGACAATAGTAATTGCGAGATAATTCAAATTTTCTAAACTGTATTAGTTAATTTCTATCCCTGTATTATAATACAGAATTGATATCCCTCTTCTTTTATAGCACAGAAAAAGCGGCCATAAAGGCCGCCTATTCTTCGCTTTCATTTAAAGTTTCTACCGTTTGATCTTTCACTTCATTAACCTGTTGGGTTAACTGATTGAACTCTGTAACAGCTTGCTGCACTTGCTCGTTTTGTTCGTTTACTTCTGCAGCTTTTTCCTGAAGCATCTGTAAGTTGCTTTCTTCATCTTTAAGCATTTCATACAGTTCCTTCTGTTGGCTGATTAACTCTTCGTAGGCATTCGCAAATTCATCATGAGCTGCAAAACGTTCCTGCATTTTTGCTTTTAACGCTTCCAAATCTGCCTTCACAGATTCTTCTTCAGCCGCTTCGATCACTCCATCGATATCGGCAAAATTCTCTTCAGCCGATTGCATCGACTCTTTCTCGGTTTGCAGGAATTCGAGGCGTTCATCTGCCGAAGCAATCGCTTCTTCTGCTTGCTCAGCTACTTGATCCTGCTGTTCTTGTGTCAATGCCATAATCTCTTCAAACAATTGTTGTTCTGCTTTTTCACGTTCTTCCAGATCATCCTGCACTGCGCGGTAATCTTCTTCTGCGTCAAAGGTATCGTTCAATACCTGATCCAAATCTTCTCGAATGCCTGTTCCTGAACAGGCAGCTAATAATAGAAGAACCGCAAAGCTGACGGCTAACCCCACTTTTTTCATCTAATTCACCCCTTAATTACCATGAATTAACTATAGTATGTGAATGCAGAAAACACAACTCCATCTAGACAGCTTTTTCTTTTTTCAAACTTACTGATTTGCGCTATACTAGACTTTATAGCAAGCCAATTGAAAGGATGAAATCACTTGATACGAATGAAAGACATTATACGTGAAGGTCATCCTACACTCAGAAAACGCTCAGAAGAAGTGAAATTCCCACTTTCTGAAGAAGATCGGAAGCTGGGTGAGGACCTTTTAGAATATGTAATAAATAGCCAGGATGATGAACTGGCTGAAAAATATGATTTGCGCCCTGGAGTCGGAATTGCCGCACCTCAGGTAAATGAAGCAAAGCGAATTTTCGCCCTGCATTTTGATGAAAGTACGGGAGAAAACCTCAGCTTAATCGCAATCAACCCGAAAATTGTCAGCCATTCGGTCGAAAAAGCTTACCTGGCGGCCGGAGAAGGCTGCTTGTCTGTAGACCGTGCCATTCCGGGTTATGTACCAAGATACGCACGAATCACCATCAAAGCATTCAATTTAGATGGAGAAGAAATTAAAATGCGTTTAAAAGGTCTTCCTGCAATTGCTTTTCAGCATGAGCTTGACCACTTGAATGGCATCATGTTTTTTGACCACATTGATTCGAAAAACCCGTTCGCGGAAATTGAAAATGCCATTGCAATTGAAAGAGACTCAGCTGATTAAGCTGAGTCTCTTTTTTTAAATCAATTTCAAATGCTTGAAAGCTTTTGCCAAGCCATCATTATCTACGTGTTCTGTCACATATGATGCACGTTTTTTTGTTTCTTCGTGACCATTCTCCATCGCCACACTATATCCTGCAATGTCCATCATCTGCAAATCGTTCAAGCCATCGCCGAAAGCAATCGTGTCATCAATTGAATGGCCGGTAGCTTTAATCAAATGTTTGATCCCGCTTGCCTTCGTTCCGCCTTTTGGTGTGATGTCACACGATACCCGATGCCACCGGACAAAATCCACTTGCTTAAACGCATCATGGTATTGCTGTTCTTCTTCCTTTTCGCAGAACACCAATGCCTGGTAAATATCATTGTTCAAATAAAAATCTTTTTCCACTTCTGGATGCGGCATTTTCAAAGTCTTGATGCTTTCATCGATGTCAGGATGAAAATCAATAGAAGAAACCATTTTCATTTCATTCATGAAAACGATCGGATGATTACGCTGATCAGCAAACTCAAAAATTTTATTAAGCAGATCCGAATCAATCGCCTGTTTATGGATAGCTTGCCCTTTATGGGCGATATACTGTCCATTGAATGTTATATAAGTATCAATATTCAGTTCTTCCAAAATTTTTGTAATCATAAATGGGCCGCGTCCAGTAGCAATTGCCAAATCGTGGCCATTTAAGCGAGCTTGTTGTAATGCTTCTTTTGCAGAAGCTGGCAATTTCTTGTGTGAATCCAATAAAGTTCCATCAATATCCAGTAATAATAATTTAGGCATTTTGTAGTCTCCAATCTGTGTGATAAGGCCCACATATAGGGACCGATTCCTTTACAATTATCAGAAAACGCAGTATACTTGCCATAAGGAGTGGTTAGCCATGCTGAAACGTTTGAAAAGAAAGCTTCTCAGACAGCTCAATGGCATCATGAACAAAAAGAAAATTGCATAAACGTTTTAGCCCTTCTTTATAAATAAGGAGGGCTATTCTTTATTTTAGTACAATGACATGATAATATAAAGGAAGTGCATTTATTTGAGCGTGGAAAAAGGAGAGCAAACAATGATTTTTAAAGTATACTACCAAGAAAACCGTTTTGAAGTACCAGTTCGTGAAAATACTCAAACTCTTTATGTGGAAGCAGCATCCGAGCGCGAAGTCCGACACCACTTAAAAGACCGCAACTACAATATTGAACTTGTTCAATTGCTAGAAGGCAATCACCTCGAGTATGAACAAGCGAGCCAAAATTATGAAGTTGAGAGCATCGAATAACGATGAAATTCGTTAAGAACGACCAAACAGCTGTTTTCGCCCTAGGCGGACTGGGTGAAATCGGCAAAAACACGTATGGTGTCCAATTCCAGGATGAAATCATCCTTATTGATGCAGGCATTAAATTCCCGGAAGACGATTTGCTCGGAATCGATTATGTTATTCCGGATTACACATACTTAGTAAAAAATGTTGATAAGATCAAAGGCCTTTTTATTACTCATGGCCATGAAGATCATATTGGCGGTATTCCTTACTTGCTTAAAAAGATTAATATTCCTGTCTACGGTGGAAAATTGGCTCTTGGCCTTTTGCGCAAAAAATTGGAAGAACACGGTTTATTGCGTCAAACGAAGATGACGGAAATCGAAGAAGAAGACGTGATCAAGTTCCGTAAGACAGCCGTCAGCTTTTTCCGCACCACCCACAGTATTCCAGATGCGTTTGGTGTTGTGGTAAAAACTCCACCCGGCAATATTGTCCATACAGGAGATTTCAAATTTGATTTCACTCCAGTAGGCGAACCTGCCAACTTGTTGAAAATGGCTCAGATCGGAAGCGAAGGCGTATTGTGTCTTCTTTCCGACAGCACCAATGCAGAAGTTCCTGACTTCACGATGTCAGAGCGGAAAGTCGGCGATTCGATCAAAGATATTATGAGAAAAGTTGATGGCCGTTTGATTTTCGCGACATTTGCTTCGAATATCTATCGCCTGCAGCAAGTGACCGATGAAGCAGTCGCACAAGGACGTAAGATTGCTGTCTTTGGACGCAGCATGGACAATGCCATGACAATCGGCCGTGAGCTTGGTTACATTAACGCTCCGGAAGATGCATTCGTAGATACTCAAACTTTGAATCGCTTGCCTGCAAACGAAGTCTTAATTCTTTGCACAGGTTCACAAGGTGAACCGATGGCTGCTCTTTCCAGAATCGCCAGCGGAACTCACCGCCAAATCCAGATTCAGCCAAATGATACAGTTGTTTTCTCGTCTTCCCCAATTCCGGGCAATACGAGCAGCGTCAATCGGACGATCAACTTATTATTCCGTGCCGGCGCAGATGTAATTCATGGATCACTTAACAACATCCATACATCCGGTCACGGCTCTGAGCCAGAAAATAAATTGATGCTTCGTTTGATCAAACCGAAATTCTTCATGCCGATACACGGTGAGTACCGTATGTTAAAAACTCATGCAGGTTTGGCAGTGGAATGTGATGTTCCACTCGAAAACACATTTATCATGGAGAACGGTGAAGTTCTTGCTCTTGGGCAGGACGAAGCTTCTGTTGCAGGACGCATCCCTTCTGGTGATGTTTACATCGACGGCAGTGGCATCGGCGATATCGGCAACATCGTCCTGCGTGACCGCCGTGTACTTTCTGAAGAAGGTTTGGTTATCGTAGTCGTAAGTGTTGATATGCAGAAGAATAAGATGGTCTCGGGACCAGATATCATTTCTCGCGGTTTTGTTTATATGCGAGAGTCTGGGACAATGATTTACGAGGCACAGCAAATGCTGAATCGCCATCTCAACAAAAAAATTCATAGCAAAAATACAGAATGGGCAGAATTGAAAAATGATATTTCTGACGTTCTTGGACCGTATTTGTATGAGAAAACAAAACGCCGTCCTATGATTTTGCCAGTGATTATGGAAGTTTAATACTAATGCCTTTATTGGCTGTCAAAAAGGTGCATCGGATTGAAATCCGATGCACCTTTTTTGTTATTTTCTCATCTAATAAAAAGAGAGCCCTGTACTGGAACTGATTTCTCCCACAGGACTTCTCTGCTGCCGAAAACTAGCCGACAGTGTTTTTTTTAATTCATCATTTTTTTCTCAAAGCGATTGATGTCTGCATCGGAACCGATAATAATCAATATGTCTTCCTGCTCGATTTCCATGTCCGCTTGAGGAGATACAATAATATCTTCCCCTCTTTTTATAGCCACAATGTTGATGCCATAGCGTGCTCGAATGTCGAGGCCGATCAATGTATAACCGGCGAGCTTGTGGTTCGCCTTGATTTCCATTATGGAATGTTCATCAGACAGCTCCAAATAATCCAGTACGTTATTAGAAAGGATATTATGGGCAATTCGTATTCCCATATCACGTTCCGGGTGGACCACTTTATCTGCGCCGATTTTATTCAATACTTTGGCATGGTAGTCATTTTGCGCTTTTACGGTAATTTTCTTTACGCCGATTTCTTTCAGCATCAAGGTCGTTAAAATACTGGCTTGAATATTTTCACCTATCGCTACAATGACATGCTCAAAATTCCGGATGCCCAAAGATTTCAGTACTGTCTCGTCTGTGGTGTCTGCAACAACCGCTTGTGTCGCAATAGCAGAGAATTCATCTACTCGTTCCGAGTCCTTATCAATTGCCATTACGTCCGCATCCTGCTCAATTAATTCACGTACAATGCTGCCGCCAAAGCGGCCAAGCCCAATGACTACAAATTCCTTTTTCATATTCATCCTCCAAATATTCAAGTGGCTTTATTTTAACATAGTTGCGCTAAACTAAAAAATGCCATTTGTAGAGTTCCGACAAACCTTTGCCTGCCCTATGAAAATCAGCCGTATATTAACTTTGCTCCCTCATCCTTCTCGGAAATCAGGGTTTACGCAAATAAAAAAAGGAATCTGCACGCTCGAGTGTATTACGCAATTTGAATCCAATAAAAAACCCCGCTTATCGGCGGGGATCCAATGGGCGCTTCGGTCTATTTTCACAATACTCGCAGCTAATGTCCGTGCAAGGTTCTTCACGCCATTCGTTGCAGCTGGAGCAGTAACTTGCATCAAATTCATCATCGAAAGTCAAAGCTGATAAACAGGTATGGCAGTATGTGTGCACATCCATCCAGTTGATAAACCGCTTATCGGCTACAAGGTATAAACCTTGTTGGTCTTGTTTATAATTCATAATTGAAGGTTTTTGAATGACCCGATTTTTTGGATCAAGAAAGAAATTCATTTTGCCGTTCACATTGATCACTCCTAGAGTTTTGGTCGAGCTGTACAAATGGGAATTGCTTGAATCAGCAGGAACCCTGCTTCATCACTTTCCTCAAATGGCATGGGAATTGTTTTTCGTTTTTATCGTTTTTTTATAATCGCTCATCTAAATGTTTATATTGGTTTAGTTGAAGTTACATAACTCATTATTAATTTCACACTTTCTCTATGATAGTAAAAACTGCCGGTAAATTGCAATAGATAACAATCCCTTATTGAAAATAATTTTCGCCTTGAAATATATTAGCCTTCTCGTATAATGAATATATGCTCTGAGTAAACTAAAAGTATATTTTAACTAAACTTTAAGCAGCTAGCCATTTATAAAGAATCGAGGAGAATTCTGATGGACATCGGAACAAAAATTAAACGCCTTCGATTAAAAAACGGAATGACTCAGGAAGAGCTTGGAAAAAGGACAGATTTGAGCAAAGGCTTCATTTCTCAGCTTGAACGGAATATGAACTCACCTTCCATTGAAACTTTCTTTTCTTTACTGGAAGTGCTGGGAACTACTCCGAAAGAGTTTTTTGCCGATGAGCATGATGTTAAAGTCGTTTATTCCACTACTGATCATACCGCTCATATTGATGAAGAAGCAGGATATGAAGTGGAATGGCTAATCCCAACATCCAATGAGAAAGAAATGGAGCCAGTCTTTTTAACTTTACAGGCGAATGGACATTTCAAAAAATTCGAACCTTCATCCGCTGAAACTTTCATTTATATTATGGAAGGAAGGGTCCTTCTCACTATCGGCGATCACCGATATACGGCTGCTGCCGGGGATTCCATTTATTTCGAGGCATCCGACCATCACCAATTAATCAATGATCATGATGGAATATCCGAAATGATTATCGTCACCACACATTCGTATTTATAATTCAGGAGGGATCTTATGACCGATACACCCATTATACGCTTTGAAAATGTCACGCAGACATTTGAAGGAGCAGGCAATGTCTTGGACAATGTCAGTTTTGAACTTGAAAAAGGAAAGTTTTACACGCTTCTTGGCCCATCCGGTTGTGGAAAAACAACCATTCTACGGATTATCGCCGGTTTTTCTGAACCTAGCAGCGGTGATATCTTTATAGAAGGAAAAAAAGTGAATAAAGTTCCGGCGAATCAGCGTCAGGTCAATACGGTGTTTCAGGACTATGCCTTGTTCCCTCACCTGAACGTATTTGAAAACATAGCCTTCGGACTTCGCATCAAAAAAATCAAAGGTCTGGAAATCGACCGGCGTGTAAGAGAAGCTCTGGCTTTCGTCAATTTGCAGAATTATGAAAAACGGGAGATTACAGAAATGTCCGGCGGACAACGTCAGCGTGTCGCCATTGCCCGTGCGATTGTCAATGATCCCGAAGTTATTTTGCTTGATGAGCCCCTTTCCGCTTTAGATCTGAAATTACGGACAGAAATGCAGTATGAGCTGCGTGAACTGCAGCAACGCCTTGGCAAAACTTTTGTTTTTGTCACACATGATCAGGAAGAGGCACTTGCTATGTCGGACGAAATTTTCGTTATGAACGCTGGAAAAATTCAACAAAGCGGAACTCCTATGGATATTTACGACGAACCAATCAACCGTTTTGTTGCTGATTTTATTGGAGAATCAAATATCGTCAGCGGTGAAATGATTGCAGATTACAAAGTACGTTTTGCCAATAAGGATTTTGAATGCGTGGATGCTGGATTGACTCCTCACGAACAGGTGGAGATCGTCATCCGTCCGGAAGATTTGGAGATTACCGCAAGCGGCACAGGCAAAATGCAGGTTACAGTTGATACCCAACTGTTCAGAGGTGTCCATTTTGAAATATCGACAATCGATGAGGTGGGAAATGAATGGCTCGTCCATTCCACAAAAAAAGTGGAGGTCGGTTCTGAAATCGGTTTGTCGTTTTCACCTGAAGCAATTCATGTCATGCGCCTGAATGAATCGGAAGAAGCATTTGACGCAAGGCTGGAGTCATATGGAGCGACTGTCAATGAAAGATAACCCGTCGCGCCCATTATATCTGGTCCCTTACTATATATGGATCGCTTTATTTGTCATTGCACCGATTGCGCTGATTTTCTATTTTTCGTTTTTGGACTTGACCGGTACCTTTACACTGGAAAATTATCAGAATTTCTTCTCATCCGTTTATTTGCGAATGACTTTAAGTTCATTCTGGTATGCTTTCCTGATTACGTTGATTACAATTTTAATCGCGTACCCGACAGCTTATTGGCTGACTAAAACCCAGCATAAACAGCTCTGGCTGCTTTTGATCATCATTCCTTCGTGGATCAATCTATTACTGAAAGCTTATGCCTTTATTGGGATATTCGGATTGTATGGTCCCGCTAACAAACTATTGCAGACACTCGGCACTGGCCCGTGGCAAATTCTTTTCACGGATTTCAGCTTTATCTTTGTTTCTGTTTATATTTTCATTCCATTTATGGTATTGCCGATTTTCAATTCATTGGATAAAATCAATCCTGCTTTGATTGACGCTTCCCGCGACCTGGGTGCTTCGTCTTTCACCACTTTCAAACGGGTTATTTTTCCGATGGCCCTTAACGGTGTCAAATCAGGCGTGCAGGCAGTCTTTATCCCAGCCCTGTCTCTTTTTGTCATCACACGGCTGATAGCTGGAAACAAAGTCATCACACTCGGTACTGCAATCGAGCAGCAATTTCTCGTGACACAGAACTGGGGAATGGGATCAACCATCGCTGTGTTCTTGATCCTGTTCATGATCATCATCATGATGCTGACTGGACAGAAAGAAAAAGGAGGCGCGTATAATGGCAAAACTAGGTAAGCCAGCAAAACTTTATTTGGCACTCGTCTTTGCCATTCTGTATGCGCCGATTTTCTATTTGATTTTTTATTCATTCAACAGCGGAGGCACGATGTCGAGTTTTGAAGGATTTACTTTAGAACATTACGGAGCTGTTTTTAACGATACCCGCCTTCTGATCATTTTGATGAATACGGTGATCATTGCTTTGTTGTCTTCTCTTTTTTCGACGGCAATCGGTGTTCTTGGCGCAATTGGCATCGTTTTTTTGCGGAATCGCAGAACACGCAACGCAGTCCTGTCATTGAATACGATCCTAATTGTCAGCCCGGATGTCATCATCGGTGCATCATTCTTGATCCTGTTCACCATGATTGGCGTCAAACTTGGTTTTGCCTCTGTTCTGATTTCCCACATCGCCTTCAGCATTCCGATTGTGGTAATCATGGTCTTGCCGAAGCTTCAGGAAATGAGCAGTTCATTGATTGATGCAGCTACGGATTTGGGGGCATCTAAACGGGATATTTTAACACGTGTCATCATTCCTTACATTAAGCCAGGCATATTTGCTGGATTTTTTCTTGCATTAACCTACTCTCTGGATGATTTCGCAGTCACTTTTTTCGTCACCGGAAATGGTTTTTCAACTTTGTCCATTGAAATTTACTCAATGGCCCGCGCTGGAATCACTTTGACCATCAATGCTCTTTCTGCCTTGATATTCGTGGTGACCCTTGGCTTGGTCCTTGGCTATTACTTCTTTAATCAACGGGCAGGACAATCCCCCGGAACAGGAGGAGCCAAATTATGAAAGAAATTATCAGAGCTGCTTTAGCTATTCTGCTCGTCTCGAGTATTCTCTTATATGCAGTTAATGCTTTGCAAAAAAGTTCGACGACTGTTGGCGGAGGCAGTATTTCCGTTTATAACTGGGGCGAGTACATCGACCCTGAACTGATTGAACAATTTGAAGAAGAAACCAATATATCTGTGGTGTATGAAACATTTGATTCAAACGAATCGATGATGACCAAAATTGAACAGGGTGGCACCACTTATGATGTAGCGATGCCTTCCGAATATGCCATTGAAAAAATGAAAGAAACTGACCTGCTACAACCGATAGACCACGCCTTGATTCCGAACCTCGGAAACATCGATCCCTATTTTCTTGATCTTCCATTTGATCCGGGAAACGAATACTCGGTTCCTTATTTTTGGGGCACGGTTGGCATTGCCTTTAATCCGACCTTGCTGGAAGGCCAGACTTTCGAGAGCTGGGACGATTTGTGGAATTCCAGCCTTGAACAGGAAGTGATATTGGTCGATAGTGCACGGGAAGTCATCGGCATGGGGTTGAACAGCCTGGGCTATTCATTGAATTCAACCGATATGGGCGAATTGCGTGAAGCCACAAATAAACTGAAAACGATGGGTCCCAATGTCAAAGCCATCATCGGAGACGAAATTGTTGAAATGATGCGCCGCGAAGAGGCAGCTGTCGCGGTAACTTGGTCCGGACAGGCAGCAGACATGATGTGGATCAATGAAGACATTGATTACTCGGTGCCGGAAGAAGGATCGAATTTGTGGTTTGATAATATGATCATTCCGAAGACAGCCGGCAATGTGGAAGGGGCTCATGCATTCATCAACTTTATGTTGGATCCAGAAGTCGCTGCCCAAAATGCGGATTATGTCGGATACTCTACCCCGAATGAGCAGGCCATTGCGTTAATGGATCCTGAGGTGACGGAAGATGAACGCTTTTACCCCCCGGAAGAGCTGCGGGAGCGCCTGGAAGTCTATGAAAATTTAGGTCTTGAAATGCTTGGTACGTACAACGAATTATTTCTGGAATTTAAAATGGATATGGAAAAATGACAGGCAGAACTTTTGCCTGTTTTTTTTGTGGGATTTGGGGTATAGTATGTAGATTCTATAGTCTAAAATTTAGCCTTACGAAATAACAATGAAAGAAGGTCTCTTTATGGCCGTAAAATCAAATAAATTCGCACTCTATGTCCTGATGTTCAATATGTTCATTGCCATGAGCGGCATCGGATTGATCATTCCGATTATGCCCGCCTATTTGGATACATTCGGTGTAGCGGGTCAGGCGCTCGGTACATTGATTGCCACCTTTGCATTAGCTCAATTTCTATTTTCTCCTTTGTCGGGTCAGCTTTCCGATAAATACGGTCGCAAAAAGTTGATCATTTTTGGACTGATTGTGTTCGGATTGTCCCAGCTCGCATTCGGACTTGCTTCTCATCTATGGATACTCTACGTTGCCCGCTTCTTCAGTGGACTTGGTGCTGCTTTCCTGATTCCACCGATGATGGCATTTGTAGCGGATATTACGACCTTTGAAGAACGCGGAAAAGGCATGGGTTGGCTTGGCGCCTCTATGTCCCTCGGCTTTATGATCGGACCTGGAATTGGCGGATTTTTGGCGGAAGTCAGCATCCAGTTTCCATTTTACGTGGCTACTGCAGTTGCATTGATTGCAGCGTTCATTTCCTTTACCGTATTGCCCAATGTCGCGCCCACTATTCAGGCGGCTGATTCAAAATCGGAAAATCTGCTGCAGCAAATGAAACGGTCGACTTATACGCCTTATTTTGTCATGTTACTAGTTATGTTTATCTTCGCTTTCGGTTTGTCCAACTTCCAATCGACCATCGCCTTATATGCCGATAAGAAATTCGGATTCACTCCTAAGGAAATTGCGATTCTAATCACGATTGGCGGTTTTGTGGGCGTCGTTGTCCAGACCTTTGTCATTGATAAGCTGTTCAAGCGTTTTGGTGAGATGAGAGTCATATTGGTCAACCTGCTGGTGTCAGCAGGCGCAATGATCAGCATCTTGTTTGTCAGTTCTTTTTGGGCTATCATGTTGGTTTCAGCAGTCTTCTTTACGGCCGCTTCCCTACTTCGGCCGGCCATCAATACCTTAATTTCCAAACTGGCAGGCGATCAGCAAGGGTTTGCAGCAGGCATGAACAATGCTTATATGAGCCTGGGCAATATGATTGGACCTGCGCTTGCCGGCATCCTTTTCGATATTAATATGAGCTATCCTTATATATTAGGAACTGCAATCCTGATCACCTGCTTTATCATTGCCAACACCTGGTCGATGCGCAAGCAGCAGCTTTTGGCCACCAGCCGCAGTTGAAAAAGCGTCTAGTTGTTTTAACTCCATAAGAAAGAAAAAGCGAAAAAGAGTCAGCTTCTCTTTTTCGCTTTTATTAATTGGTCAACTGCCGCAGGAGAAGAAGGCTCTTCTTTTGTGGCTTTTCTTTTTAATGCAGGTTTCGGCAGTCCGAAGCGCCGAAGCGTAATGTCTAAGAAAAACAAGACCATAGCAGCTAACAATAAAAACAGCTGAATGGGGCGCACAGTGCCGCTAGTATAAGTCATATCCCGGAATGCTTCATCCAGCGTCCCCAATACTTGTCCACCAGTCCGCTCAGCCAGCGTTGTCATCAATGGCATGTTCGCAGCAGCAGTTTGGTACTCATCTCCGTAAGGGATCGTCAAGCCTGTTTTGTAAGCTGCTCCGTTTTCATTGCTGATGCTGAAAAAAATCAGACCAGGTTCTGCATCCAGCTTGACATCCACTTTTCCAGGAGCCAACGGTTCTGTCTGCAAGGGAACTTCGTTCCCCTGTTCATCAACCGCCGCTACAGTAAGAATCGCCGAACTTTGTGTAGGATCTTCTACCGTATAGACGCCCTGTTCTTTCCGGGTCACCGAGTACGGAATTTCTTCATAAGCAGGCAATAATTGAGCAGCACTGCGATTCCAGAAATCCGGCCATCGGCTCCAACTCTGGAAGTCTCCGCTCCACGCTCCGCTGCCCGATGTATAAGCGACAGTTTTACCAAGGCCATAATTCCAGCTGGCTAATACCGGATCCCCTTCCTCACTTTCCAATGCCACTGAAGCAGTACTTTTTGCAGTCGTGGCAATATAAGAATTGAGTTGCGGAATTCCTTCATCAAATAAATCATCCCATCTGCTGCTGTAGACGATGGGTGTAAAGGGTTTATCGACAATATACGTCCGTGACATCATAATGGTTTCCCGTGACAAAATCGCAGGAATTGTCGTAGCGTCAATCACATCATAAAATCTACCACTGCCAGTATCGGCCAGCTGCTCCAGCAGATTTCGGTCGGCATCTTGACCAATAGATACGGTGGACAAAGTGATATTCTTGTCTTTGCCATTTTCAATTAACGCATCGTAATCACTGGAAGTGGCAGATTGGCCATCTGTCAGCAAGATAATGTGCTTCCGCTGCAGTTCCAGGTCCTCCAGTTCCGAATAGGCTTGCTCCAATGAGCGATAGATTTCAGTTCCGCCTCCCGGAGTTATTGCGAGAATCTTGTCCACAGCCGCCTGCGGATCGGACACTTTGGCAGTCGGCAAAATCTCCCATGGTCGATCATCAAAAGCGATGACACCTAAAGTGTCGTCTGGACGCAGAAGTTCGACAGATCGGGCTGCGGCTTCTTTGGCCAATTCCATTTTCATGCCCAACATACTTCCCGAACGATCCATAACAATCATTAAGCCAAGAGACGGCAGTTCATGTTTGCCTTTGACCTCCATTTCGACCGGCAGCAACCGTTCAATCGGCGTTTTGAAATAGCCCCCGAGCCCGAAGCTTTGTTCGCCGCCGACCATCATGAATCCCACGCCAAATTGCTGTACGGCCTGTTCGATAATCGTCATCTGCTGCTCTCCGACAGCTGTACCTGATACGTTATCGAAAATAATAGAGTCATAACGAAGAATGGCGGATAAACTGCTTGGCAACTGGGCAGACGAAAGCTCAGTTACCCGTAAATTTTCCGTATCCAATAAACCCGGAATCGGACTAGGTTCACCACCATTGACCACCAGCACTTCCGGACTTCCAGAAACTTCGGTAATGCTTGCCAATGAGTTGTTTTCGAGAAAAGCATCATCAGCAGTTTCGACACGAACTTCGTATTTCAATAAGCCTTCTGAAGTTGCCGGGTATGAATAATTGAAGACATTTTGACCTTCCGACAATTCGATTTCTTTCGTATCCAAATCACGATCATTAGCAGAAAAAATCAATTTTGCCTCGGTTTCTGTATCTGAATCGATCGTAACAGAAAAAGATTGAGCTTCTCCCAAAAATGCGCGCGACGGTGTTTCGAAGCGGCTAACGGCGAGATCGTTCTGCACCGATTGTTCAATTGGCCACACATCGACCTGCAGCCGCTCGGACTCGAGCCGGTTTAGGCTTTCAATGGCGGAGGATTGAGTTTCATTGCCATCAGTCAGGAGCACTAATCTTGTAGCAAGATCCGTATTCCCGCTATTCGAGGCGAGTTCCAATGCACGCGCGATGTTCGTGTGTCCGTTTTGCCCGGCCGCTAATTCCGCCGGCAAGGTCTGCGGCTCTTTCGTCATCGGCAACAGACTGAGAAAGTCTTCTGCAAATGTATAGACAGCAACCGATTGATGATCTTTTTTTGAGCTCAATGCATTTTCTACCGCCAGTGTCATTTCAGTCTCCATTCCTTTAAGAGAAGCAGAACGATCCATCAGGAAAATGACCTGTTCTTCTTTAACGGGACGAAGAAGGGATGGCGAGGCTAACGCAAAAATTAATAAAGCGACAACTGCTATCCGAAGAAGAAAAACAATTTTTTGCAATTTGGAACTGTCTCTAAAATTCTTCAATCCAAACCAGCCGAAATAAACGAGTGTAGGAAGAAGCAATAGCAGCCACAAGGAATTATCGAGTCGCAATTCCACGGCGGTACACCTCCCATTCCAAAGCGACCAGCAACAAGATCAACAAGATGATAAATGGCACAAACGAAAAACGGACTGTCTCTTGCGCAGCTTCCGCTTGTCCCATGGTATAGCTTGAACCGGCTAAAAGTGTTTTTTCTTCGCTGGCCAACTGAACAATCATGGCCATCGTCTGATTTTCCCCGACCACTTCATAAATTCCTGGCTCAGTGGGGGCAACAAATGGACCGCTTCCCTCAATGTAGGAATGGCTATAGACACCGTCTTTAAAAATCTCCCATTCCCCAGTCTCCGAAGCCAAAGAGACGGAGCGATGCTCATTGGGCTGAAAGAACCCAAGAAATTCCGCATCCCCCGCTAAACTGTCCATGGCGGACCGTAAGAACAAAGGAAAGGAAGGATAAAGTGGCCAGTCAGTCAATTGAACGTCCGTCAGCACCACAATATCTCCTTTTGGAGATAGTTGGATAAACGGATGACCGTCAATTTCAGCTATCGTTTCAAAACTTTCAAAAGGCGGATAAAGCTGTGAAACATAGACTTCCTCTAATGATGCATAAGAGAAAAGCGGATTCGCTTGCGTTTCGACTTGCCCTGATACTTCAAACGTGTTTTCATCATTTCGCCCAAACAATAGAATCGGTGTACGGCCATCCAGCAACTCGCTTTGGTTGGTGACAAGCGGTACTCCCGAATCCGGCTGAAGTTGGCCGGATTCCGCCAATTGAACTTCCAGACCGGTCGACTGGTAGCCACTGGCGATCAATTCGTGCAAAGCTGAGTCAATCACTACCGCATTACCCGGAGGCGCTGAATAAGTCGCCATCGTGTTATCAGCTAGATAATCGTCATCTACTTCAACAATCGCCTGCCAGAGTTTTTCATTCGGCAGCTCTTCAAAAGGAATGAGCAATTCCTCTGTAGGCTCCAGCTCCACTTCAACTGATTTTTCCGTATTTGCTGATGACAAGCGGACGGTGGCCGGCAATGACTCCTCGCTATTGTTCACCAGCTGCACAATGCCTCTGGATCCTTCTGCTGTTTCCGAAATGCCGAATTGGCGGATGGAAACATTGCGCAGCGTTTCATCAAAACCGTGAACGCGGTAGCTTTGGCCTGTTTTATGGGCCAGCACCGCCCTGTCCAACACATCAGTAAAAATGTGGATGACAGTAGAATCACTGTCAGCCAGTGTATCCGCAAATAAAATCGTCTGTTCCATCTCGGCATTTTCATAACTTATTGCTAATTGATCGATTGCTTTTTCGACAACCGCTATATTCTGTTCTTGCCGAACCACCACGTTTGGACTATGGCCAGTTGTAATGATAGTGACCGGCTTGCCGCCGGCTTGTTCCACCAGGTTTTTCATCTCCTGTTGATGCATTTTAAAATGAGAAGGTGAACCCGCAAGCATTGTCGCAGACGTATCCACTACAAAAATAAAGTCATTGCCAGCAAGTGTTTCCGACTCGCTAAACGGTCCCAACAACCCCAGAACACACAACAATAACGCCGCCAATTGCAGATAGAACAATAAATGATGCTGCAGTTTTTTCAAATAAGGTGATGCCTGCAGCTCTTTCATTCGCTCCTGCCAGAATAGGGTCGACGATACCCGCTGATCCTTGTATTTTTTTCTAAAGAAATAATAGAGGATCACAGCCAGCGGCATAACTGCTGTCCAGATCATTCCCCAATTTGATGCCCCCATGCCGCTTCACCTCATTTAATCCAATTTTTTCGAACCATTTGCTGAAATAACACTTGCTCCATTCCATCCTCCACACGCACTGGCAAATAGGCGATGCCATATGTTCGACAAAGTGATTCCAGCCCTTTTGTGTGAAGTTCACTTTGGTGCCGGTACGTACGGAGCGCTTCTTCTGTTACTGTGACATTCAGAACCTGCTCGGTTTCGTCATCAATAAAGCGAAAGTCTCCTTTGTAAGAAGGAGTCCGCTCTTCTTCTGTACTGATGTGGATAAAGCGAATATCGTGCGCATACGCTGGAGCCTGTCTGAAAAACACTTGCCAGTCTTTCAACGGCTCAAGGCCATCTGAAACGATGAATAGAACCGTAGAATCTTTTGCTGCATGGAAGCTTGCTTGTTTGGCAAAAGACAAAGTGGCCGGTTCCAAAACCGAAGACATGAAATGCTCAAACAGCTTCCTGGCCGACTTCCCTTTCTTTCGGAAAGGCACCGCTTTTTGGCCCGCTGATACCGTCAGACGATCATCACTTGCCAATACCATCAATCCTAGAGAATATGCCAGCTGTTTGGCGAACAGCCATTTATTGTTCATTGATTTGGAGCTATCGAGGAGTATGTGAATGCGCATTTCCTGCTCATCCAAAAAACGTTTAATATAGACGCGCTCGGTCCGGGCGTAAACGTTCCAATCAATGTGGCGGACATCATCTCCTGGATGATATTCACGAAAATCAGAAAAATCCAGTGAACTGCCGAACCGCATCGACCGATGGGAGCCTTTGTGATGTCCTCTGATTTTTGCTTTTGTGCCAATGGCATAGCGGCTGAGGCGTAATCCCCAATCGGCAGGAAGCTTTAATGAGCTCATTTCAGAACGCCTTTTCCTGCCGTGCTGAGAACCAGATCGATCAATTCATCCGCTTCTTTTCCAATAGCTTCAGCTTCATAATTCAATAACAAGCGATGACGCAATACTGGTTTAGCCACATATTTTAAATCACCTATCGACACGTGATATCGCCCTTCCATCAAAGCACGTGCTTTAGCCAGCTTTATCAGACTCTGTAATCCGCGCGGACCGCTGCCGTACTGAACAAACTGCTGAATCTGCTCGTGCTCTGAATGTTCAGGGTGGGTATTTTGAATAATATCCACAGCTACCATAAGAATGTCTTCTGCCATTAATACCTCTTTGACCATCTGCTGCGCCTCAATCAGGCTGGCAGTATTCATTTTTTTGCTGAGGCTGATGGTTTCAGCTCCTGTCGTCCGCCGGCTGATTTCAGCTAGCTCTTGGCGGTTTGGATAGGAAACAAGGATTTTGCATAAAAATCGGTCCATTTGTGCTTCAGGCAAGGGGTATGTCCCTTCCATTTCAATTGGATTTTGTGTCGCCAAAACAAAGAAGGGCCTCGCCATCTTTTTGGTATCACCAAGAATGGTGACCGTTTTTTCCCCCATCGCTTCTAGCAGTGCACTTTGGGTTTTGGGGGTAGCCCGGTTGATTTCATCGGCCAACACCATTTGATGAAAAATCGGTCCTTCTCGGAAGGTAAACTGTTGGCGCCCTTCTGCATCGCGCTCAATCAGGCTTGTTCCTGTTATATCAGACGGCATCAAATCAGGCGTAAATTGGATTCTTGAAAACGATAAATCAAGAACATCCGAAACGGTGCGGATCAGCATCGTTTTTCCAAGCCCAGGAAGCCCTTCCAGTAAAGCATGTCCATCCGCCAATATGGCATATAAGGAAAACTCTACTGCATTTTCCTGACCGACAATAAAGCGTCCGATTTCAGCCCTGACTTCCTCAAGCAATTGACTCATATCTGTAAATTGATCTGTTGTATAGGTCATAAAATTCCTCTTTTCTATTCATCGTTTTCAATATCCGTAAAATACTGCTCTACTATCGTTTGGAGATCAGGCGGTAATTGCAGGCGATCGACACTAGAAAAATAAGATGCTGAATAATCACCTACAACATCCGCATAAGGCTGTACACTTCCTTTTGTTGCTGGAACAGGTCCTTTCTGCTCTCCTGCCGCTTGGCCTTCACCAATTTCACCATTGTCGACTGCGGTTTCCCCTTCACCACCGATTCTGGATGGCACAGTCAACAAATCTCGGCTTCCTTTGCCTTTTCCAGCTCCACCGCCTTGTCCTTGCCCTTGCCCTTGTCCTTGGCCTTGGCCTTGACCTTGACCCTGTCCTTGCCCTTGCCCTTGTCCTTGTCCTTGTCCTTCTCCTTGTCCTTGTCCTTGGCCTTGATCCTGTCCTTGTCCTTGTCCTTGTCCTTGTCCTTGGCCTTGACCCTGTCCTTGTCCTTGCCCTTGATTGTTCGCTGTATCATTTGCTTCTTCTGGATTTTCTCCACCGCTTGAAGACTGGTCGCCAGCAGTGGAATCACCGGCTTCACCATCAGCTTCGGAAGCTTGACCAGCCGCTGAACCAGTTGAGTCCTCCTCGCTGGATTGCTGACGATTGGCGATGGTTTGCTGCAATGGGAATGCGACAGGCTTGCCCATATTACTCAAAGCCGTCTGGGTTTTCCCCGCCTGTTCTGCCAATTGATCGGAAGCTTTTTCTAAGTCTTTGTTTATCGCTTCCGCATCAGTGCTCTTTTCTTCTGCCAATTGCCGCTTTTTTAAATCCAGTTCTTTCTGTTTTTTAACCACTTCTTTCAATAATGCTTCTGGATCTTCTTTTTTTTCTAAGAAGGTCTTTAACGCATCCAATTCTTTTTTGACTAGTTCCGTTTCTGCTGTAGCTTTTATTTTTTCAACTTCTTTTTTGATGTCTTCCGCTAACTCAAGCTCTTTTTCAACATCATTTGCCTCATTCTGCAAACTGCTCGGAAAAATCACCAGCAATAACACCAGTGCACCGCTGATCACTACCCCTACCAACCATTTCGGACGCAGCCACGCTTTCCGCTCCTTCCTAAATAATTGATAACTATAAGGAATGGTTTGTGCAGTTTTAGTGATCAAATCTTCTGCCAGTGCATTTTTCTCAGTCAGCTTCCAAACAGTCAGTAATTGATTGTGAGGTGTGAAACGGTCCAGTTCCTGCACTGCCTGCTGTCTATTGGGCAAATCTTTTATGGACAATAAAATCCAGCTCAAGACAGCGGCAAATCCGGCTGCATATGCATAAAATTCATAATAAGGAAGCACGAACAAGCGTGACACCATCAGGAGGACTGCAGCTGAAGTTAGGCCTGCAAACAAAGCAAACTGCAAACTGCGGCTGAAATGGAGCAATTTTAACAGCAGTCCAGTTTTTCTGACATACCTGTAAATATCACGATTGTTCATGGAAATCCCTCCTTATTTGTATTTATTCATATTGACGCGCAACTTTTTGACTGCCAGAAAAATGCAGGCAACTGATAGGAGCAGATAGAAAATTGTGTAGCCGACCCATAGCGGAATCGGAACCATCGTTAGGCTTTGCAACTGGTCTTGCATGGGCGGCTGCAACAAAGTCAACATAACGGCCGGCGGATTGATGGTCGCCCAAAAATGCGCCATAGGTGACATAGAGGGGGCTCCAGAACCCATTTGAGAAACCTGAATCGATATCAGCAGGAAAAATGCTGTCACCCCTGCCATAAATATCATCGCTCCATAGGTTGCAATGATGGCAACAATAGTTTTCCGGATTAAGGTGGAAAGCATCACGCCGATACTGGCGATAGCCAGCAAAGTCAATAAATAGAACAGAAAGATGAAAAACAACTGACTCGGTGAAACCCCGCCATACAAGAATACCAAACTGTAAATAGGCAACCCAGAAACAATCATCAGCAATAGAAATGCGATGGACGACGTCATCTTTCCGAATATGATTTGGAAAGACGTCTGAGATGTCGTCAGTAAAATATTCAAGGTCTGCTTTTCACGTTCAGAGCTGACCGTACCCGCTGTTAATGCCGGCGTGATGAATAAAATAAGACCTAGTTGAATATAAGTCATGATGCTGAACAGCATAAAACTTTCATCGGGACGGAAAAATCCACTTCCTGTCAAAGAAGTTGCCAAAAAGATGAAGCCGAAAACGAAAATGCTCATTGCAATCAAATAGAACAGGATGCCTGTGAAGCTTTTCAGGTTGCGGAAACGCAATTTAAGTTCTTTGATCAGTACCGGATTGGTAACCAAGGTTTTCATCCAATTTCCACTCCTTTTGTGATCGCCATAAAGACATCCTCCAAGTCTGTCTCTTCTTCTGCAAACGACAGGATCGGTATCTTTTGTTCAATTGCCCGCTGCAGCAGTCTCATCTGTTCTTCTTCTGTTCCTCGATAGAAAAACTGAATGACATTTTTTTCGCGCTGATCTTCAATCTGCGAAACAAAAGGATCCATTTCAAAAAATGGAATAATTGCTTGTGTATCACCTGCCACTTTGACACGAAGCACTTTTTCACTTTGCAGCTGCGCTTGAATGTCGTGTACAGATCCTTGTGCAATCAACTTTCCATTGTCGATGACCCCGATGCTGTCACACATTTCAGCCAGCTCCGGAAGGATATGGGAAGAAATCAATATGGTTTTGCCCATCGCTTTCAGTTCTCTAAGGATATCGCGCATTTCAACCCTAGCCCGCGGATCAAGTCCGGAAGCCGGTTCATCCAAAATAAGAATGTTAGGATCATGGATCAACGCGCGGGCCAGGCATAGCCGTTGCTTCATCCCGCGCGACAGCAAGTCTACGTAGTCGTAGCGTTTATGCTCCAGATTGACCAATTCCAACAGTTTTGGAATTAATACTGCCCGCTCTTTCGGCTTGATGCCGTAGCTGGCTCCATAAAAATCCAAATACTCCTCTGTCTTTAATTGATCATAAACACCGAAGAAATCGGGCATATAGCCGATTTGCCTGCGTACTTCCTGCGGGTTTTTGGTAACACTGATGCCATTGATGAACGCGTCCCCTGCTGTCGGCTGAAGAAGCGTAGCCAAAATCGAAAAAGTCGTTGATTTCCCTGCACCGTTGGCACCGACAAAGCCAAATACGGTGCTGTCCTCCACAACCAGATTCAAGTCCTGCAATGCATAAAAAGAGCCGTATTTTTTGGTTAATCCGATTGTTTCAATCACGGGGTAATCACTCCTTTCAATTTGACTTTCGGCACAACAATTTCAGGATTCCCTGAATTTCCCGACATGGTTAATTTAAACTTAACGGCACCTTCAGGACTCACGTATTTTTTTGCCGTATCGGTGAATTTCTCGCTGGATTGTGTGATTTCTTCATACTTGCCACTTTCATGATTCAGAATGGAGACTTCCAGACTTTGCCCAGGGGTAGTGACAGACAGTTCGCTCCAGGATGATGTATTTTTTTTAATATCTTCCGGCAATGTATAGGTCATATCGTATTCTCCGTTTTCCAAGTAATACAGATAAGGATCCTGTGAAATGTTCTCAAAATAAGCGTTAGTACTGGCGCCTACCAGCTCCATTCCGAAGGTGTCGGTATTCAAGGTGACATCTCCACTCAGGGTCAGTTCCGGTTTGAAGCTTTGGGCAATCAAGTGGACCGAGTCTACTGAAGCACGCTGATTTTCAAGAGTAATAGGCACGATTGCATCCTGTGTATAAGCAATCACATAGGGAGTTTTGCCATTTTGTGACATTTGCTCAAATGAAGTGGAAAGCAATGTTTGGCGGCGCGCCTTGTCCAGTTCTTCCAAATCAGCAATCGGCATATAGCTGTAGGATTGCCCCACAGCTGCTGCAGGAGATAAAATATCAGACTGAATGGTTTCATCAACCGCTAGCTCTTCTCCCGGATTTAAATCACCCAAGTCCAATATGCGTGTTCCTGACCAAATTGAAACATCTTCAACTGTAAATGGAAAATCATTGCGGATAGTTCCGGTGATTTTTTCATCAGCCACACCTAAATCAACGCTGAAATTACCGCTGTTTTCTATATACGACTGTCCCATGATGGATTCAACTGACCAATAACGCATGTCACGCAGCGTCATCTGATTGCTGGCAGCTCCTTTTTCCACCATTGCTGAGAGATAAGGCTGAGTTTCTGAAAACTCACTGCCCATGCGGTAGATCATGGTAGTGGATGATGGCGCAGTGAATTGGTAATTTCCACCGCGGTTTGACAATAATGAATTGACATAATACCCGTTCAGTCCTTTATCGGCATCCACTTCAAAAAAACCAGTTTGTTGAATTTGCGGATTGCCGATGCGGTCTTTGGCGCCAAAAGCAAATAGGCCGATCGAAGTCAGCAAAGCGACTGCAGGGATGATAAACCAAGCGTATTCCCGTCGGTCCTTTTTCTTCAATACGATATAGAGCACAGGAACAATCAATAGGATATAGATGAAAATGATTGCCAGAATGAAAGGTTTAGATACTTGGAAGCTTTCGAATAGCTCATTGACATCGCCCACTTCATAACTCATAAAATCGAGAATTGATTGGCCGCCCATTGAATTATTGTAATTCGACCTTACTGGAAAAAAATTCGATACCATTTGGCTATAGCCTTTCTGGCTTGAGACAGTTTCATCTCCCAGTGAAAAGCTCATTTGCGTTAAACTTCCGGCACCAATTGGCTGGGTTGCCGCCAAAATTTGGCCATCGTTCTGCAACTTCACAGCCGCTCCTTCCTTAACTGCAGCTTGATAAGCGGGAATTGGATTTTCTAACCCCGGAACTGAAACTTCAATAGCATTTCCCAAATCCAAAGGCAGGTATTCGCTTAAATTTCCAAGCTCTGCTTCCAGATTTCCAGTGGAGCCGGTAACAACATTCCCTCCTTGTTGCACCCATTGCAGGATTGCCTGTTGCGTAGACTCCGGCAAATCACTATAAGCAAATTCATCAATGACCAAATAATCGATCATGTCCCAAGCCTGCGCCTCGGTTGGCAACGTAAAATTTTTCAGTTGGTTGAGATGGATAATTTCGATGCCTTCACTAGCTGGAACAGCCAGTTGCTTTAAAGGCATCAGCCGATCCTGATTATCCGTCAAGCTGGCGATAAACAAAGCGCCAGGTGAATGATAGTTGGGTTGAATAATTTTTTTACCCTTAAAAGCGATCGATTTGCCTTCCTCCCAACCGCCTTCGAATAAGAAGATGCTTTGGTCTCCAGGTCCACCCGTATAATACATATCCGATAAGCCAGATGCTGAAATTTGAAGCGTCTTAGTCTCTCCTTCAGCAAGTTCGATTGGCATAGCCAAACCGGCTCCGAGAGTATATGTTTCCGAATAACTGACCACCAGGTCCCCTGAGAACGCTGAGCCTTGATTGGTCACAGTGAATTGCAGCGGCAGGCCTTTTTCATACTTCACCTTATTTTGAAAACCGGCACTGGAATCCACGGTGATTTGTGGCGCCGCCAAAGATGCCTGCGGCATTAAAAACAAACTGATAAGCAATACTAAAGCAAAAAATGCCAGCAAGCGTTTATACATGATGATCCCCCTTTTACTCGTCTCTTTATTAGTACGCTGGCTAAGTTAAATAGTTCCATCTTCTCACAAGAAAAACCTAGTTTATCTCCCTTATTTCACAAAAAAAGAACGGGCAGCATAAGCTGTCCGTTCTTACAATCCAGAAAAGAATTTGTGAATAAAATTCGGCATAAAGTGCAGGATTTTTTCATCCGGCTCCAATTTCGAGTGGTGCAATCCATGGGCTGAAGAAACGCCTGCCCAGAACATCATTCCCGGCAGCTGCTCGGTGAAATAACCGAAATCTTCGCCTGTCATCGCCGCTTTACTCTCGATAGCCTTTATACCTTCAATTTTGCTGGCGTATTGCAGAAACAAATCGGCCAGCTTCTCATCATTCTTAACCTCGAGGTAACTTGAACCATAATCAATACTGACGCGGCAGTTATAGGCTTCTTCAACTGCCCTGCAAATTGCTTCAATCCGTTTTTTCATGTGAATCATCGATTCACTATTCAACGTACGGATCGTCCCTTCAAGCCGGGCGTGCTCAGCGATAATATTCTGAACCGTTCCGGCACTCAGCTTGCCGACTGTCAGCACCGCTGAGTCCATCGGATTGACATTGCGGCTGACGATGGTCTGCAGCTGCATCAGTAAAGAAGCTGCCGCTACAGCCATGTCTTCTGTCAAATGAGGAAAAGCGGCATGTCCGCCTTTGCCGTGAAGATCAATAAACAACTCCGAAGTGTTGGCGAATAATAAGCCAGGGCGTGTGCCGACTGTGCCGACCGGAAGTTCAGGTGCAATATGCAATGCACAAATCACATCTGGCAAAAAATCCGGTTTGTCATTTTTTAGCCATTCACGAAATGGCAATGCTCCACCTGGTCCTTCTTCTGCTGGTTGGAATAGGATTACGGCATCGTCTTTAATTGGAGTTTCGATCAATGCTTCAAGCAAACCAAGGGCGATGGTCATATGGATATCGTGTCCGCAGGCATGCATAAATCCTGGATGAACCGATTCATAAGAAAGTCCTGTCTCTTCGGTAATCGGCAAAGCATCAATATCCGTTCTCCAGCCGATTCGCTTTGTCGGATTACTGCCGAGGACTTTAACGGCGATCCCCGTTCGCCACTCCACTACTTCCAAGCGCTCTTGCGGCAGCTTAGCAATCGTTCCCAGCAAATAAGCCTGTGTTTTAAATTCCTGAAAGCCAATTTCTGGAATTTGGTGAAGATCTCTTCTGATTTTTACTAATTCCATTGCATTCACCGATTACAGCTGGCGCAATTCTTGCTTGATTTCTGTTTTAGCACGTGTTTTCGCGTCCATCAATTTCAATACGCGTGCTGGAGTTCCACCCACTACTGAGTTTTCAGGTACGTCTTCGATAACGATGGCGCCTGCTGCTACCACTGCGCCTTTACCGACGCGAACGCCTTCAAGGATTACTGCATTAGCACCAATCATTACGTCGTCTTCGATGATGACAGGAGTGGCTGATGCCGGCTCGATTACACCTGCAAGTACAGCACCTGCTCCGATGTGGCAGTTTTTGCCGACTGTCGCACGGCCGCCCATAACAACGCCCATATCGATCATTGTACCGTCTCCGATTACAGAACCGATATTGATAACAGCACCCATCATAATGATACAATTATTGCCGATTTCTACATTTTCACGAATAAATGCACCAGGTTCAATGCGGCTGTTGATATTTTTCATATCTAATAATGGGATTGCTGAATTTCTGCGGTCATTTTCAACGACAGAGTCTTCGATGACAGAAGCATTCGCTTCCAATGCCTGCTGAATATCCGTCCATTCGCCGAATACAGTGACTGAACTGCCTTCGCCGAATACTTTAGAATCTGCACCATAATCTAAATCAGCCACGCCTTGGCCTTTTATGTATGCTTTTACCGGTGTCGACTTTTTCGCATTCTGTATGTACGAGATTATTTCGTTTGCATCCATCTGTTTCATCAATAAAAACCTCTTTCTATTAAGTGATGCTGTTATTATATCTGATTCCGCATAAAAATTCATCCGCTTCACCTTAATAAAGCGGCATGTTTTTCGACTATATCGACAAATGCCTCTACTTGGCGTAGCTGGAAAGCTGATTCATAGCCGATCAGCCAAGTATCCCGTGTCAATTCAAGCTCTTCTTTATTATTCGTCAATGCCATCATATGCACGTCTTCACTGCCTGTCAGCGTAATAGACGGCAGGATGGCATACCCGATTCCGTTGACAGCCATTTGCTTACACGTTTCAATCTGGTCCACCGTAATTTGCCGTTTCGGATTGGAAGCAAAATGCTTTTGCCACCATTGCTGAATTTCCTCATAATAATTCGAATCACTTTTAAATTGGATAAATGGCCGTTCTGTTTGAAAAAGCTCTTCGAGCGAACGAATCTCCTTATCTACTAAATACAGTGTGTCTTTGAATAGATGCTTTTTTGTTCCTTTCCAGTCTGTATGGCCGCGAACAATTCCAATATGAGCTTCCCCCTCATAAAGTGAACGGACAATTTCCGAGCTCCAGCCTGTGATCAATTGTATTTTCGCTTCTGGATATAGCGTCACAAAATCTTTCAGTACTTTTGGCAGCCAGTTTTGTCCGATAATCGTGGCACACGCGATTTTTAAGGTTCCATGCACTTTAGAAGTCATGGTATGCAGCACTTCGAAAACTTCCTCTTTCCGTTGGATCGTTTCGATTGCATATTGAATGACCAATTCCCCAGCAGGTGTTGGAGACAAACCTTTTTGTGAACGAATAAACAATTGTTGACCCCAGTCTTTTTCAATAGATTGCAGACGCTGCGATAAAGCCGGTTGTGACAAAAATAAACGTTCAGCCGCTTTTCTCATATTGCCTTCTTCGGCCAATACTTTGATGATTAGTTCTTCATTTGACACTGCTCTTCACTCCTTTTTGTCCGCGAAGCCCAAAGATCAAGATAAAGCTGAGGAGCGCGAAAAATGCGGTGACCAAGTAGACGTTTTGAAGCGCTCCAGACAAGGCCTGCTGCAGAACTCCCAGCGCTTCGGCTGAAATGCCGGCACGGCTATCCACACTCAGCAAATCATTGATGGAGCTTAAGGTATAATTTTGATTATTGGCAGCAAAGTAACTCAATAATGAACTGTTGAGGATACTTCCAAGCAAAGCCACGCCAATTGTACTGCCCAAGTTCCGCATGAACATATTCGAAGCAGTAGCAGAGCCACGTAGTTCATAGGAGACAGCTGCTTGGATGGAAACAATAAAAGCCGTACTCGTCAAGCCCATTCCAAGGCCAATAAAAAAACTGGACATGGCAGCCCATAAAGGACCGAAGCCTGGCTGCATCAAAACAAATAATAAGGTTCCCATTACCAGGAACGCGCCCCCAGCCAAAGAGGTTTTGAAATAACCGATTTTCAAAAGTAGCCTGCCTGAGAAAAAGGCAGCCAATGGCCAGCCAATGGACATAGCTGTCAAAGTGAAGCCGGCAATTGCTGCAGGCTGCTCCATCACTCCGGTTACATAAGTTGGCAAATAGCTGGAGATGCTGATTAAAATGACACCCGTTGCCAATGACACCAAATTCGCGTAAAGAATCGTCTTATTTCGCCAAATTTCAAAAGGCATCATCGGATCAATGGCTTTTTTCTCCACCAAAATAAATAGTACAAAAAACAGGGTGCTGGCAACCAACAGAATCAGGGCTTTGCCTGACAGCCAATCAAATGAGACGCCTCCTTCTACAAGGAAATACAGCATTGTCGATAAAGCTGCCGTCAATAAAGCGGCTCCTTTATAATCTATTACCGGTTTCTTCGTATTCACCGGTTCTTTCAAAAATAATAGTACCCCAATCAGCGAGACAACTCCCAATGGCAAATTCAGCCAGAATACATATTCCCAGCCGATGGTTGCGACAAGAATCCCCCCAATCGCCGGTCCGGTAACTGCTGATATCCCCCAGACACTTGATAAATAACCTTGAATTTTCGCGCGTTCCTCCCGTGAGTAGATGTCTCCGACAATTGTCGTCGCTATCGGCATTACTGCGCCCGCGCCCATTCCCTGAACAAATCGATAAAAAATGAGTTCATCTATTGAATTGGCGAACCCGCATAATAAGGAGCCGAGCAGGAACAAGGACATACCAACAGCAAATATGCGCTTACGCCCAAATATATCCGATAATTTCCCGTATAATAAGACCGTTACCGTGCTCATCAATAAATAGGCAGAGAATACCCAGCTGTATTTAGAAAACCCGCCCAGTTCAGAGGCAATGCTTGGCATAGCTGTCGATACAATAGTTGCTTCGACAGCACTGACAAACATCGCCAACATGACAGCAGCCAGAACCAATGGCCTTTTTGTTTTATCCATTACACAACCTCTTTTCCAATGACAGAAAAAAAGGCCTCTGGGATGAGACCTTCTCCGTTATTGCGGTGTTTATCTTTTCAATTGATAAATTTGCTTTTTTAGCTGTTTCAAAACAACACGCCGCGTCAATATCCCCATAAACATTTCTTCGTCGTCAATGACGCAAAGAAAGTTTTGATTGATGACCATATCAAGCGCTTTTTGAAAACGCTCGTTGATGTGGATTAAAGGCAGATCTTTTTCCATGATATCTTCTACTCGGATATCAGAAAGCCGCTCGTATTCTATATGATCCATTCCAAGAATTGCATCAGTAATCCGTTGTGCATTGATCAAACCGCAAAAGCGGTATTTCGAATCCAAAACCGGAATTGCTGAATAACCCGTCTTCGTCAGAACGAGCAATGCATGTTCAGCACTGTTACCCATCTGAACATGTGCAACTTTTTCGGAAGAAATGATATATTCTTCGATTGGTGTATCAAGAAAATCTCTGCTTGGTAATGAAATCATGTACTCTACTCCTTTTGCATCGCCTGTATTAGATGCCACCATTCAGATTTCATCATAACACATCAAGATTTCTGAAACTAATTTATTGCTGTGTAAAATTACTTAAAAAGGAAATTTGTTCAGCCATTGGCCCCCGTCCAAAGTGACGATTTCTCCGTTCATATAGGCAGCCTTCTCCGACATGATAAAGGCCGCAAGTTCCGCCACTTCTTCCGGTTTTCCGAGCCTCCCCAAAGGAATCGATTCCAACGTGCGCTTCGCTGCTTTCTCGGATTCCCAAAGTTTATCGGCTCCGCCAGTCCGCTCGATGGGTCCAGGCGCAATCCCATTAACCCGAATTCCAAATTGCGTTCCCCATTCAACAGCCAATGTTCGTGTCAATGACATAACACCTGCTTTGGCAGCAGCCGAATGCGCCACGCCTGCTCCTGCATTCCAGGCATAAGTGGCAAGCATATTTAAGATATTGCCTTTTGTTCCGTTTTCAATCCAGTAATTGCCCACTGCATGAGAACAGAAAAAAGTGCCGTTTAAGACGATATCAATAACTGATTTCCAACCATTCGGTGATAATTTTTCAGCGTGGACGATAAAGTTGCCAGCTGCATTGTTGACCAAGCCATCCACTCTTCCAAACTTATCATGAGCGAATTTCACCATAGCTTTGGCATGCTCTGGTTCCCGGACATCCATTTGGAACACTTCGACTGAACCGCGTTCTCCTGAAATCGCTTTCACAGCTTCGTTGAGTTTTTCCATATCTCGTCCGGTTATGACGACGTTTGCTCCCTCGGAAGCAAATTTCTTGGCCATATGCAGCCCCATTCCGCTTGATCCACCTGTAACAATAATCGTTTGATCAGCAAACATTCAAACATCCCCTTTGAATTAGACTGTAAACCTTGAATCACCATGTTTCATCTGCCTCTAACGATACAGCTTATCCTAAGTGAACAGATCGAAAAAAAACAGACTTTAGGTGAAGCGATGTAAAAGGTATTTCCTTTTTTCACCCTATTTACTACAGTTCTACACACCAGCCGCTTTCCCCTTTTAAAGCATATGCCCTTTGGTATACAGTACCTATAAATTTTGATATGATAAAGTCGAACTAATCACTATTTTGTATGAAAGGAATGAGTTCATGCCATCTTCCAAATCAGATTCAGATATCGCGCAAGCCATTTTCACTGTTAATCGGCACGCAAAAACTGCCCCTGACAATCAGTATTTATATGCTCTAAAAAAAGAAGCTTTAAATTCCATGATTGAACAACAACGTGCACAAAAAATCGGCTTGCACTTCAGTAAAAACCCTCAGAAAAGTCAACAACAATCTTCAGTCCTCGTAAAATGCGGCAATTACTATTTTCATATGCTCCCGAAAAAAGAAGATTTCTCATCACTTGAACATTTAGGGCATCTGGATGACACATATCGCAATCCTCCAAGCCGAATGAATTTAAAAGTGGCAAAAGAAATTTTACGGGTGCTGACCGGGTTGGAACCTCAGAAAAAAGAAGCGGCTGTTTCCAATTTCACTAAAACCTACCAGCCTAGGCAAGTTGACCGTTTTTATTCACCGAAGAAATCATATTTTGATTGATTGGATCAACAGCCGGAAATCGTTACAGATTTCCGGCTTTTCTTATGCTTTATACTGCTGAATTAAGCTTTGTGTGCCATTATCTCCATAGCCCTTCGCCGCTAACTCTTCATACATACTTAATGACAAGCGAAGCCCCGGCAGATTCAATCCCCAGTTTTCAGCTTCTTCTGCCGCAATTTTCATGTCTTTTATAAAATGCTTAATGTAAAAGCCCGGTCGAAAATCGTCGTTAATCATTTTTGGCGCTAAGTTCGAAAGAGACCAAGATCCGGCTGCACCTGATGAAATGGACCGCAGCACTCGCTCAGGATCCAACCCGGCTTTTTCTGCATATATGAGCGATTCGCATACGCCAATCATGTTGCTCGCTATGTTGATTTGGTTGCACATTTTGGTGTGCTGCCCCGAACCTGCAGGACCTTGGAACACAATGTTTTCACCAAACAGATTGAGAATCGGAGATATTTGCTTGAATATATCCTTCTCTCCGCCAACCATAATGGATAACACGCCGTTTCTTGCACCAATATCCCCACCAGACACCGGAGCATCCAATGCGTGAAGCCCTTTTTTGGCAGCGGCTTCAAAAATTCTTTGAGCCAGGTTCGGTTTGGAGGTTGTCATGTCAACCAATACAGAACCCGTTTTTGCATGCTCAATGAGGCCTGCCTCACCAAAATAAACCTCTTCAACATCTGACGGATAGCCGACCATCGTGAAAATGATTTCACAGTTTTCAGCTACTTGCTGTGGTGAATCTACAAGCACAGCTCCTGCTTCAACCAAGTTCTCCGCTTTTTTAGCTGTTCTTGTGTAAATAGAGACTTCATGCTCATCATCCAGTAAGTGTTTGACCAGGCTATTGCCCATGACTCCCGTTCCAATAAATCCGAGCTTCATATGTATTTCCTCCTTTTGTATATATCTTCAGTTTAGCAAAAATCTTCAGGATATTCACTTATGTAAATAAAAATCAGAAAAGCGGAGGCTGCCGTGTAGATTCGACGGGCATAAGACGCACTGGCGAAGCGGCGTTCCTTCAGCCGCACAGCTGGTGTGGCTTATGACCCTAGAATCTGGCTGCCGGAGTCTGGACAATACAGATAAGCGAAGGCTGCCGTATAGATTCGACGGGCATAAGACGCGCTGGCGAAGCGGCGTTCCTTCAGCCGCACAGCTAGAGTGGCTTATGACCCTAGAATCTGGCTGCCGGAGTCTGAACAATACAGAAAAGCGGAGGCTGCCGTGTAGATTCGACGGGCATAAGACGCGCTGGCGAAGCGGCGTTCCTTCAGCCGCACAGCTGGTGTGGCTTATGACCCTAGAATCTGGCTGCCGGAGTCTGAACAATAGAAAAGCCTAAGCCCTCCTGCAGCTTTTAAACAAAAAAAGAAGCCGATCCGTAAACGGACCGACCACAAAAGGGGGAAATGAGAATGTTGCTGTGTTCAAGTATACTATCCCCCTCCTGAAATGACTTTAAACATTTTCTTTTAAATATTTACCTTTTATTTTTTTAATTTCATTTATAAATTGGATTGTTTGCATTTCAGGCAATGGTTTGTCCCCGTATCGCACTTGATCATAGGTGGTGTAAAAAGATTCTGTCACATCCCACTGCATTCGGGCCATCCATTCCCGGACCGTCTCGTAATTCTCCCGCTCCATTCCATGCTCTTTTGCGGCATGCTCAAACTCCCGGAAAACTTCCCTGATTTGATGCAAATCCATTGTCTGGCTGTATAGTGAAACTGGCGTTTGAACCAATTGTTGTGCAGACGGATGATTATGTCGGGCGATTGTCACGCTGCTTTCTTTTTCAGGCAGTGCAGCTTCGGGTTTCACTTTTCTCAGCCATAGCACTAGTGCAACAGCGCATGTCAGCACTACGATAGCGAGCAAGACTTCAACCGGGAAATCGGCGGACGTTGTTTGTGTTATTGCAGAATCGTTAGCGGCTGACGATTCCTCTGGACCCAGTTTGTCAATGGTTTCCTGCATTTCTTCCTCCGTCGATAAGCCCGAAAGAAATTCAGTGATTTGTTCCAGCAACAATGCTAATGGCCAGAAAAGAACCTGTATAGCTCCGCCCACAATCAAACCAGCCAATTTTCGGACTTCATCCGCGAAAAAGAAAGTACAGATGGCTGCTACTGCCGGAACACTGGCTATAATCCCAAAAACTTTGGCAACCTGGCTGAATCGGACACCGTCCTTCCGCGAAAGAAAATAACCGGACAGCAGACGGCCAGCCACATAAAACAGAATAGCCAAAGGTGCAATGATAAAAAGCAATTGGCTGGTTTGCGGATTCGGGTTTATTAAAAGAACTACCCAGCAAAGACTGAATACCAGTATAAATTTCATCAAGAAATGATGGTCCTGATTAATTTTTTCATAGTTGGCCGAATAATGTTTATGGAGCAGATAGAGAAAGAGCATACCCAAAATCAAGGCCAGCCCCAATCCAACTCCCGCTGACCACATGCCTCCAGCAGCCATCACAGAAATTCCGATTGCCCATGCCAATTGATAACTTTGCTTAATGAAAACAAAGTAAGCAATAATAGAAATCAGCAATGTAATCAGGAGCCAACTCCAAACTAGTGCTAATGCTAATTCGTTGAAAAAAAACACCAGAACTAAAGAGATGATTAAAGCATCGAGCATAAAATGGAAAGCGGCTACAATCATTGATTTCATGCCGGCTCACCTTCCTTTTTGCCCCCGATTACAGTTAACTCTGTCTGGCTCCTCCATTTTTGAATAAATTGGATTGCTTGTTCCGGCTCATCGGTCAGCAGATAAGTCGTATACGGCAGGACAGTATGCATATCCAAATGACCCAACATAGAACGATACGGTAGCGTCGGGCTATCTTTAGAGATGATCGACAATAATTCTAATGCCTGTTGGCGCTGCTTCTGACCTTGCCCTGCAGGCAAATATAAATAAGGCGTTTTTCCAGCTGAGCGGATATTGATGGCAACTGCATAAGGCACTCCGGCACTGTAGCAATTCTCGATATACGAAGCCAATTCTTCAATTCGCTCTTCCATATTGTAAATAGTGCCGTAAAGGGTGGAAATATTTAATGCAAAAAGCATCGATTCATTGGCAACTTGCGAAAAGATTTTTGTTTGGTAATTTTGCATCCTGATACTGGCTTTCCAATGAATTTGATTGAATTGATCAGTTGACACATAATCACGCGTGCCGATTGGCTGAAACGGATCATCATATAAAGAATGCTGCAAGTTGAATTGGCCCGGTTTATGGCGTGATGGCGCATAACGGAAAGGATGTTTCCGGAGCTTAGGAAATACCAGCTGCTCGTGAAGAATCTTTGGCTGGTACTCCAACATTACGCTCCCTTCTCCGAATGGATGAGGAATCGTTATTTCCATTTTATTGATTCGTGATCTGCCTCTTTTTTTTCCAGTAACGGGTATATCAATTTCTATCGTCTGATTTCTGCCGATGGCAAAAGGCAGGTCTAATTCGACCAAATTTCCATAACTCGCAATCTGTTGGCCTTGAGGTTCCACCGCATCATGAAACCATATTTTCAATTGACCGCCCCAAATAGGCAAGCCTTGATTCTGGAAAATCAGTTTCCAAGAAGAATCTCCTCCATAAAGCACGCGTTTTCGTATTCGATCGTTTTGAAAGATCAGGTTTTCACCGACACGATTAAAGTAAAGCTTCTGCAGACCTATTACTGCTGCCATAAAAACAATTACAGCGGCAGCCGTAAACTGCAAAAATGCCATAGCCATGAAAAACAAGGCAAACAAAAACCCTAAAATCCATGTCGTGTTTTTGGTATCGTAATCATGGCGTATCCACATCATCTAGAATGCCTCAACCGGTGAAGGCACAGAATTTGAAATTTCGCGTAAAACAGCTGATGGTTCTTGAACGAGCATTCCTTCGGCTGTCAGCATCAAGCGATGAACAGCTACAGGTTCGAGTATGTATTTGACGTCATCGGGCGTCACGAAATTGCGTCCCTCGATATATGCTCTTCCTTGAGCTGCATGAACAAGTGCCAGGGCCGCGCGGGAACTTAAACCAAGTTCAATCAATGGATGCTCTCGTGTTGCACGGACAAGTGCTAGGATGTACAATTCGATATCTTCGTGAACCGCTACCTTTCCAGCTTCGAACTGCCAGTTCCTGACGTCTTCGACTGATGCGACAGGCAAAATTTCTTTTTTATGGGAGACGTTATCTCGGAAATTTCGGATAATAGCCAATTCTTCTTCATGTGCGGGATAGCCGATTTCTAAGCGGAATAAAAAACGGTCCAGTTGTGCAGCAGGAAGCGGAAATGTTCCCTGCTGCGACTCCACAGGATTTTGTGTTGCAATCACGATAAAAGGATCTGGCAATTGTACTGTCTCCCCGTCTATAGTAGCCTGTTTTTCTTCCATCGATTCCAGCAAACTAGACTGCGTCCGTGGTGTTGCTCGGTTGATTTCATCTGCCAACAGCAAATTGGTTTGTACGGGGCCTGTACGCAATTCAAATTCCTGATTTTTTGGATTAAAGAAACGAATGCCAGTCACATCTGACGGCAAAACATCCGGCGTAAATTGAATTCGCTGAAATTGGCCTGCAAATGAACCTGCAAATGCTTTGGCCATCCATGTTTTGCCTGAACCCGGTACACTTTCAAGCAATACATGTCCCCCTTGAATTAATGCGATCAGCATGAAATCAATCTCTTTTTCTCTGCCGACCACCAACTCATTTAACTGTGCTTTGACCTGCGCAAACGTCCCCACTGTATCTCCTCCGCTTTCATGGCGATTTTTTATTTCGACGGTTCTTCTGTGTACGTATAGACTGTCGTTCCATGATGGTAGGCCGTACCTCTAAAATGCTTAAAATCCTCACGCGCAATTAGCACGGTACGGAAATTCAGAAAATTTTCTTTTTCGATTGTGATGGATTCGATTTTCCCATTTTTCAAATCTTCGAGTTGCTGGTTATAGTCAGTCATGAATTGTTCTCCTTTTGCCTTAGTTTTAAGAATGCCTTCTGTTATAATACTAGACGGACGATCATTATTGGGTTAGCCATATCTTAATATGGCATCATTTATTGCAGATTTTAAAATCCGCGCTAAATACTAGTATACAGCAAGAAAACGAGCCGGACATCTTTGTCCTTGCAGTTGCCAATCACATGGGTGCGGCCTCAATTTTTAGGAGGATTTACATGATTAACTTTTTTAAGCAGCATCCTTTAATAGTGATGTTGCCATTGGCTTTCTACTTATACAATTTAGCCTTTGAAAACACCGCCATATTTTGGTATATGTACACATTTGCGATGCTGATTTTAATGTCTATCGCTATTATATTCGTTAAGATATTTGATGAACTTGCCACTTGGAAATCTTTGGCTTACGGTTTGGGTTACGGTACAATTCTTTACGGATTCATTGCTGCCGGATTTCAATTGCTGCTCATGACACCGATAAATATAACCGGATCTGTTGAATCCTTTTTATCGGCATTTGCTCCTATCTCGATTTGGCATTATCTCCTTTTGATGTTTATCATTGTACCGGGTGAAGAAATATTTTGGAGGGGCTTGGTCCAACAGAAATTGAAACTTTATGTTTCCACCCCATTGGCAGTTATAAGCAGTTCCGTTCTTTTCGGTTTTGCATTAGCGTTAAGTGGATTTTGGCCCGGTGTAGCCGCTGGGATCGTGGCAGGGTTGATTCTTGGATTGCTCTACGAATGGAAAAAAAGTTTGCCGCTCATCATCGTCACTCACCTGGTCATGATCGTCCTGCTGTTCTTGATCTTGCCTTTGCCTATTTAATCATGAAACGTTCCTTCCTTTCAAACGTCTACTAGACAAACCGATAGGGAGGAATTTTTTTATGAAGAAGCAATTATTTTTATTATCATCCATTTTAACGGTTGGCGCACTGCTAACAGCATGCGGATCTCCAAATACTGCTGAGGAAGATATCGGCAATGCGCCTGAAGAGGCTGTAGAAGAAGTCGTCGATGAAGAGACAGATGACAGCACGCCTGCTGAAGAAGTCACCGAAGGAACTGAAGAGGATGCCAGTGCTGGTGAAGATTCAGAAGAAAGTGATCCGCCTGGCACATTAACTCAAAGCGAAGAGCAGAATTACGAACTTTATCTATTAGACGGTTATGCCCTAACGGCAGAAGAACCGAAAAAAGATGCATTATATGCAGAAGATAATTCGGCTGTCTTTATGCGCATCGAAACTTTCACACCTGAGGAAGCCGATTTCACTTCTCTTGAAGAGAGCATGAAACAAACTTTGGCAGCAGTTAATCCAGATGAAGAACCTGCTGAAGCAACCAATTTCGACGGATCTGATTTTAAACAAGCATCAGCCTACGAAGTGCCGAGTACAGAAGGTACTGTAACGGGTATCGTCTATGAAAAAGAGAACCTCCTGGTGCGTCTGACAATATTTGATGATAGTGCCCTTAATGCTACTGAAGACTTTATAGCTATGGGTAAAACCATCGAATTACCTGAACAATAAATAACAAGTGGTCTTCTCCACTTGTTCAGCCATACAAAAAGGCCATCCGCTTGGATGGCCTTTTATTTCGATCAATAAGAAAGGTCTTTTATCGACAAGCCCAATTTCTTCATCAATTCAATAGCTTGTTCTTTTTCTTCACTTGTAAGTGCGTCCGTCAATTCGTGCAATTTCTTTTCGTGCTCCGGAAAAATTTCCGCCATAAATTCTTTGCCTTGCTCCGAAATTTCCGCATAGGTTACACGGCGATCGCTTGGGCAATTGACGCGCGAAATGTAGCCTCTTTTTTCAAGCTTATCGATTACGTACGTGATGGAACCACTCGCCAATAGGATTTTGCCTCCTATTTTTTGAAGCGGCTGTTTGCCTTTATGATAAAGCAGCTCCAAAACGGCAAATTCAGTAGGATTTACTCCGCTTGCCTGAAAAAAATGATTAGTCTGTTCCGTAATTGCTTTATGCGCACGTGACAGCACTATAAATAATTTCAGTGATTGTTTAATATCTTCATTCATCCTATTCACTCTTTCCACTGTTTAAGCTGCATTACACTAATTATAGTCTTTTTCCACAAAAATAACATCTTCTGGGATTCATCTATTCTTTTACCCAATGATTACACGTTCTTTCGGGTAATGGAACTTGGTCGGATCTGTTTTGCCGCCAATCGTAAAGAGGAATGAAATCAATCCGACACGACCGACGAACATTAATGCCATGACAATGATTTTCCCGATAACTGACAAATCATCTGTTAGCCCCAAGGACATTCCACAAGTTCCAAACGCAGAAGTAATTTCAAATAGTACTTCAACAATTGTTGCTTGAGGCTCTGTGATGAGCAATGCAATGGTTGCCAGAAGAACCATTGAAAAGGCTAGAAAAATAACAGCAAAAGATCGGAAGACATCAATGAGTTCAATTTCACGCTTGAATATTTGGATCGTATTTTTTCCCCGCGCAAAATTAATCAAAAACAGAAGGGCGATGGCCAGGGTGGTTGTCCGAATCCCTCCTCCTGCCGAACTCGGCGAAGCCCCAATGAACATTAAAGCACTCATAAACACGTTCGTCGCGTCACTGAATTGTGTAATATCTACAGTGACCAGACCACCGGAACGAGATGAAACCGAATGAAAGATAGCGGCGAAAGCAGACTCGTGCCAACTCATCCCTTTAAAAGCCCTGAACGATTCCAGCAGCAGAATGCCTATTGCTCCCACAGCCAGCAATATTGCAAATATGCTTGTTGTGATTTTGGTAAACAAAGAAAAACGGAAATACTTTTGTTTGTTCGACAAAAATTCTTTCACTTCAATCAACACTGGGAAACCGATAGCACCCAAAATGATGAGGATCATATTGATGATTTGCACAAAATAATCATTGAAATAGGGCACTAAAGATTCCCCTGTAATGTCGAACCCACCATTTGTCGTTGCGGTTACTGCACCGAAAACTCCGTGAAGCAGAGCTTCCTGGAATGTAGGAAAATACTGTGTAAAATAGATGGTCAGAATGAGCGCGCCAACAGCTTCTATAAGCAGCAATATCTTTACAATTTCACGAATCAGTTTTACTACACCTGACATACTCGATTGGTTATGGTCAACCATGATCAGTTGCCGTTCACGCAATCCGATGCGCTTGCCGACCAGCAGCCAGAAAAACGTACCGATAGACATAATTCCAATACCGCCCAGCTGCAAAATGACCATTAGAACGACGATACCGAAGACAGTATAGGTTTCTACAACATTGATAACCGTCAAGCCAGTTACACTTACTGCACTTACTGCAGTGAAGAGACTGTCAATCAAAGGGATGGTCATGCCTGGTTTGTGAACATTCGGCAATCTCAATAGCAAGAAAGAGACGGCAATTGCCACGAAATAATACGAAACAATCGCCTGTGCAGGAGTGAGATTTCGTACTTTTTGAAATGATTTATTCATAGGACATTGATTCCCTTCAGCGTATTACTCTCTTCCCATTCTATGAAAAGAACAGTCAAAAGGAAAGAGAAATCGAAAATCTCTTTAAGATGGATCATAGAATTCATTTCATTCTTGCTTATAAAGGCACTCTCAGCAACTTGGATTCGTGATCCGTTCTTCTTTCCCTGAAGAAACGGCATGCAGATTCTTCCTTTTTACTCTAATGAAAATTGAAAACTTGTTTCAAGTACAACCAGCAGAGAAACAGAAAAAGAGCAGAAGCTATACTTCTACTCTTTTTCTTTCTTCCCTTGCTTGTTCTCCTGATCCGGAATATTTTCTTTTCTTTCAAGTTTTTGGCGTTCATTCTTTTTACTTTGATCGGGTTGAATACTTTCCGGCGATTTCTGAGATTTTTCTTTATTACTTGAATCACTTCTTGCCGCAGGCGTATCATTTTTCTTTTGCTGTCCCGGAGCTTCGCCATTTCCTTGTTTCTCTTTCTCAGGCTGGTTGTTTTCTTTTTTCTCTAGTTGGCTCTTTTCTTTTTTCTCCGGTTGGTTCTTTTCTTTTTTCACAGCAGGCTTTTCTTTAGGAGCAGACTTTGTCGGCTTACCTTTTTCCTGCTCTTTTATTGGAGCCTTTTGAGGCTTAGTTGAAGGTGCTTCATTCTTATTATTTTGCTTCTGATTGTTCTGCTTCTGGCTGTCTTGTTTCTGATTGTTTTGTTTCTGGTTGCTTTGCTGTGCTTCTGACTTTGCAGGGCGATCGTCTTTTTTTGTTTCAGCTGCAGGAGAAATCGATTTTTTCTCCACTGTTGGAGGAACTGCTTTCTTATCAGCTGCTGGAGTGTTTACACTTTTTTCTGAGTTGCTGTTTTTTTCTTCGCTGTTGCTTTGTTTAATTTGTTCAATCCTCGCTTGATTTTCAATTGGAGCAGGCAGCAGTGGTACTTCTTTTTCTGAATCCTGTACTTGAGATGGCTTCTGCACCTTCAAAATTTCGGCCTTTTTTATCATATGTCCAACAGGCACCTGGTTTTCTTTCGATTCGCGCCATTGTTTCTTCGTAGCTTCTTTCATCTGGATTGCAAATTCTTGGTTTTTCACATCCGAAGAAACTGCCATGACAACTTTTTTTACAGATTGATCGAGTTTACTGCCATCTTCTTCAATTGCCGTTACTGTCACTTGTGTCGTCTGTTCCGTGACCGCTAAATCAAATACCCGATTTAAAACAGCGTGTAGGGAGTCGCCTTCCCAGTCGCCTAATTGATGAATCAAGTCATATCCGTCATTGTTCAATTCACGTATGGAAACGACCTCGTATTGATCATTGATGCCAAGCTCGATACCAGGATTGATTTGAACCTGGACATAACCGAATGCCTCTTCAGTCGGGAATACCAAGACAGACATAAACAACATAATAGCTGCAGTTGCAGCTACTAGAGGAGCCAGTATCGGCTGCCAGCGATTAGCCGGCTTTTTTTCGAGGGGATAAAAAGAGGTTTCTTCTCCTATTGAGGGGTTGCCGACAGGCGTTCCTTTAACAATACGACCATTTTTCATCAAAAAAATCGAGCGGTCATGTTTCAATTCAATGCATATTCCTACTTGTCTCCGCATCAGTTTAACCGCCCCTTCAAATAATCTTTCAAAAAATACAAATCGCTCATCTGTAAAAGTGCCATTGCAATTATGTATTTTCGATTTCGTTCAATCGTTTTGCGCGAAACCTTCACCAACTTTTCAATTTCTTTAATCGGCAGCTTCTTCTTTTCCATTAAATATTGTTTGTATTCATCGGTTTCAGCTACCATCTGTGCAATCTGGATAGAAGTGTTGCGTGCATCCTGATGAACTGGCGAGACTTTCACCAATAGTTGAAACGATAAACTGAACTCTTGCAGCATTTCTTCATATAGTGCAATTTCCTCGCGTCTTTTCTGGTCTTGCTGTTTGGTGTTGTATGCTAGAGATGCTGCTTGATCAGCAATGCCATTATGCGTTTCCGGCTCCGATGCCGGCATGAAATCATGGCTGAATTCGTCCATCCGGCTTTCCTTGCGTATAAAATCAATGATGCGTCTGCGTATAACCATGTGAGCAAATGTCAGGAATGATGCATTGTTGGCTTTATCGTATTTTTGTACTGCTTCATTAAATGCAGAGAGCGCGACACTGTATTCGTCATCGTGGTCGTCGATAAATCGCTTGCATACTTGAGAAGCCGTTTTTTTCATAAAAGGTGAATAGGAAAAAAGCAAATCATGCAATGCCTGCTCGTCTCCGCCTTGGGCCTGCAATACCGTTATTTCAGCATTTGATTTCTCTTTGCGTTCAAATCTCCCGCTTAATGTAGATAAAAGCACACCATTCACCTCTTCTCAAAGTCACTGCCTATTTGATTGTAACTTTGAAGGATTCAATTTAAAAGAGGCAGGTTTTTCTGTCCTTACCAATATTCGTTTAAAAATCAATTCTTTTGTCGGTAGTTAATCGTTTTTTATATAAACTCATGTTAAAGAAATACAGAAAAAAGGTGCATTGAAATGGATTCAATGCACCTTTTATTCTGTGTTCTTTGGAAGAATAAAACTTTACTTAGCTTCCTGTTCCTTAGCCTGTTCTTTGTTCTGCTTAACTCCCAAAATTCCACCCACAATCACAATTCCAAGCAACACTGACCAGAAGACAAGTGTCCATGGAGTTGAATGTGGAAAGTCATGCGGCAAGACGCCAACATTTTCGTGAGATAATGTCATGACCAATAATTTCACTCCAACCCAACCAACGATAACAAACGCAGCTGTTTCGAGTTGTGGATATTTTTCAAGCAATTGCACGAATTTATGTGCAGCAAATCGCATGATGATAACACCGATCAATCCACCGGCAAGCATAACCATAAATTGCCCAGAGTTGATGCCGCCAATGTCGTCCATACCGAAGACATTCAAATGTGGCAACGTTACAGCTAAAGCCACGGCTGCCAGCATTGAATCGATGGCAAATGCAATATCAGCCAATTCAACTTTCAATACTGTCATCCAGAAGCTAGAACCTTTTTTCTCAGGTTTTGCATCAACGCCTTCAAGGATTTCGTCGGTCTCTCCTTTGCGCTGATCATATATGCTCTTGATTGAGATGAACAATAAATAAGCCGCTCCAAGTGCTTGGATCTGCCAAATATTAACCAACAGCGTAATCATGAATAACGCTGCAAAGCGGAAGACGAAAGCCCCTACTAATCCATAAAATAACGCTTTTTTCTGTTGAGCCTTCGGTAAATGCTTAACCATTACTGCCATTACTACTGCATTATCTGCAGCCAACAACCCTTCAAGTCCTACTAACACTAACAGGACCCAGGCATACTCCAATAAAACTGCTTCCATTCTGCTTTCTCCTCCTATTTTTGCCCACAAAAAAGACCCCTGCCTAAATAAAGGCAAAGGTCTCGCTAAGCAAAATAATTCGTTTGCTATCACAACCGATGGCTACTAACCATGTCTTGACGACTGTGAAATAGGTTTCCCCATAGCTACTCCCCTTTGACAAAAGTCAAAGTGTATTGATTTGTAATATGAGTATAGCACTTTTGTTTTCCTTAGGGAAGTTTAATCAATAGAGATTTGAAAATTTTTGTCTTTTTTATGCAAATTGTAAAACTGAACCATAGACGGCATCGTTTCTAGAAAATCGGCACAGTCTATGCCACTCCCTGCTAACAGCTTTTGCGCGTTTTGAGTGTCAAAATCAGCTGACCACGTCAAGTAAGCCAAAGTTTCTTTTTCAACTCCAAGCCTCTTTCTTACTGGAGCAATGGATAAAGATAATTTAGCCAGGCCATGGGGCAATCGCCCTTTCGGATTTTTACCCGTCATTGATTTTACCATGCTGCGATAAACTTCTTCCACTGGATGTGGATTGGGATCTGTCAGATGAACGGTTTGTCCAACTGCTGATTCTGATTTACTGAGATAAATAGAGGCGTTTAAAATATAATCAATCGGCACGACATTTATAAGGGATTTGGAACGTCCAATGAATGGCACGATTGGCAAGAACTTGAGTCGATCAATCATATTAAGGAAAAAATAAGGACCGTCAAACTTGATCGTTTCACCTGTGACAGAATGGCCGCGGACTATACCCGGGCGAATAATTGTAACCGGCACTGTTTCTTTCATCATATCCACAAGCAATTCCGCTTCAAATTTAGTTTCTTCATAGTAGTTCTTAAAGGCTTGTGGACGTTTCAACTCATCTTCATAAATGGTTCCTTCTCTATTGCCGGCTACATAAGCAGTACTGAAATAGACATAGCGCTTCAGGTCAGGCAATTCCGAAATGAATTTGTTCACATTACGGGTTCCCTCCACATTAACTTTCCATGCCAAATTCCTTGGTACTGCCAAGTCATAAATGGCAGCCAGGTGCCAGAACGTCACTTCTTTTTCTTCCAAATAATTTTTATCGATATCTGCAAGTCCTAGACCCTTTTTGGTGATATCACCTTCAATTAGTTTGATCGGACGGCAATCCGTTTCTTTTTCAATCCGTTTGGCTTCCTTTTCCGCTTTTGAACGTTCCGATGACAGGATAATTACTGAAATTGCTTCACTTTGCTGAGCATGTTTCTGAACTAATTGACTGGCAATAAATCCAGGGAATCCCGTAAACACCACTTCTGTCATAGCATCAGCCCCTTTTCTATCATCATACTAAATTTTCCAATAATATGCAGCAAAAGAAAAAAGTAAACCCAAAGGCTTACTTTTTGTTCATTCTTCTTGTTTGTCTATCAAACAGGCTATAGACAATCGGCACAATGTAAAGAGACAACAACGTTGAACTGATGAGTCCGCCAATGACGGTAATCCCCATCGGCTGATTGATTTCAGTACCTTCTCCAATTCCAATTGCCAGAGGAAGCAGACCTAATATGGTTGTCAGAGCCGTCATTAAAATTGGACGGCGCCGGTCATGAACAGATGTGATGATTGCATCATATGAACCCATACCGGACTCTTTCCGCTGATTGATGTAGTCAACAAGCACAATCCCATTGTTGACGACAATTCCTACCAGAACCAGCAACCCGATGATTGCTGTGATGCTAATTGGCGTCTGGGTAACAAACAGTGCAATTGCTACACCAATTGCCATCAAAGGTACTGTGAACATGATGACGAGTGGATACTTGAAAGATTCAAATTGTGCAGCCATGACAATATAAACCAGTACAATAGCAAGCGCGACAGCTAGCATCATATCGTTGATGGAGTTGTCCAATAGTTCCCGGTCTCCGCCAAATGAAATTCTGGTGTTTTCATCCAAGCCTAGATCTTCAATGGCAGCATCAACCTCATCTGACATATCGCCAAGTGTGATATTCGATGGGTGCTGTAGCGTAAAAGTTACACTATCAGCTTGATCTACCCGTTGAATACTGACCGGACCTTGAGCGACTTCGATATCAGCTAATTCTTGAAGCTCCACGAATTCTCCTGCAGGTGTCCGCAGCGATAAAGCTCGCAACTTTTCAAGACTGTTTCTTTCCTCTTCTTCATAGGCTACATAAACGCTGAGAACTTCATCAGTTTCCGTCAATACTTGAGTTGCCAAAACTCCGCGTGTAATATTATTGACGGATTGGGCAATCTGAGCCGGAGGCAACCCATATTCGGTAGCTGCTTCACGGTCAATGGTCATCTGGATCTCGTCAATGGTTTCCTGACGGTCATTTGTCAGTTCGGTTACTTCCGGAAGCTCTGTTAAGACTCGTTCAATATCAGCAACTGCATCGTCCAAACGCAATCGATCTGTGTCCGTTACAGTAAACGACAATGTATTTGGCGATGAACCGGCAGCCGTCTGAAGATTAAAGCTGACCAAGGCGCGTTCTCCTATCGTTTCCAAAACTTGCGGCTGTACTTCATCCACAAATTCAAAGACGGAACGGTCCCGTTCTGCCAAGTCCACCAGCTTCACATAAATTTCAGCTGTATTCGATTCTGCTGAACCTTGCGCCTGTCCCTGCTGAGTCGAACCGATGAGACTGACATAGACGTCAACATCCTCTTCAAGCTTCAGTTCCTCTTCTATCAGATTGACTACTTCATCCGTCGCAGTTCTTGAAGAGCCATTCTCAAGCTCGACAGAAACACTCACAAAGCCCTCATCCGTTGCCGGAATAAATTCTGTACCGACTTGCATAACGCCAAAAGCACCCGCAACCAATAAAACTAGTGCCGTAAAGAGTACGATGATTCTATGACGCAATGCCCAAGCTACTGAACCTTCAAATGCTCTGACACTTTTTGAGGTATCTTTTTGCACTTTCGGTTTACTGCCCGGTTTGCCAAGCAGTTTTGAAGCCATCATCGGTATGACCGTTAAGGCAACGGCCAGCGAGGCAAAAAGACTGAATGAAATCGTTAAGGCAAATTCAAAGAAAATTTCTCCGATTAAACCTGAAATAAAAATAACGGGAATGAAAACTGCGACAGTGGTAAGAGTAGAAGCAATAATTGCACCCGAAACCTCTTTTGCACCTTCAGAAGCAGCTTTTTTCGAATTCTTGCCCATCGCTAAATGCCGTTCGATATTTTCAATAACAACAATCGCGTTATCGACTAACATCCCGATTCCTAAAGCTAATGCACCTAAGGTCAAGATGTTCAAAGCGAAATCCGCAAAAAACATTAAAACAAACGTAACAATGACTGAATAGGGAATCGCCACACCAATAATGATCGGGCTCTTAATGCCGCGAAGAAAGAAAAATAAGACGAGCATGGCAAAGATTCCGCCTAAGATCAGCGTTTGGCCAATGTTGTTGATGGCCAGTTTGACGTAATCCCCTTGATCAAACAGTATATCGGCCTGGACTCCCTCAAACCGCTCTTCGCTTAGCAGTTCGTCCAGTCTTTCCTGAAAAGCGTCTGAAACTTCTGCTGTATTGGCCTGTGATTCCTGTAAGGCAGACAGCAGGACGGCAGGTTCTTCGTTGGCCCGAGTTTCACTGTTGCTTTGGCGTTCGCTGACATTCACCTCAGCGATATCCGCAATTGTGACATTGTCGCCATTTATGGGGTCAATCGTCAAAGTCAAATCTCGTATTTCCTCTACACTCGTTAAAGTGCTGATAATCCGGGTTGTCAAATTGCGGCCGTCTTCGGTCTCAATTGGTTCGCCTGGCAATGAAATGTTATTTGCCTGAATCAGCTGTACAACATCAGATTGCTGCAGACCCCGTTCTTCAAGCTCTGCCTGATCCAATTCGATTTGAATTTCTTCTATTAAAGAACCGGAAATATTGACGCTGGCTACTCCATCCGTCTGGCGGAGTTCTGTTTCCAGCTCTTCAGCAACGACCCGCACATCAGCATCCGGGTCACTGGAACGCAAAGCCAGCTGAAGAATTGGGAATTGAGAAGGATCAAACTTCAAGAAACGAGGGTCATTTGAATCGTCAGGAATCGGCGTTTGGTCAATTCGCTGCATGATATCCGATTGGACATCATCAATATCCGTCGACCAATCAAATTCCAAGACAATAAAATTCGTTCCTTCCTGGCTATTCGATTGAATCGATTTGATTCCAGGCAATGTTGCCAAATTCGCCTCCAGCGGTTTGGTCACTTTTTCGCTTACTTCCGTAGGGCTGGCACCTGGATAATTGGTCACCACCACGCCGATCGGCGGATTAAGTTCGGGTATAAGGGTTATAGGAATACGTGAAAATGATACCGCTCCCAGAATAATAATCAAAAACATAATGACCAGTGTAAATACAGGTCTTCTTATCGAAAAATCACTTATTTTCATTTTTTCAAACCCTCTCTTTGCCCTGTCTTTATATCATAAGAAAAAACTTCTACAACCGCAAACTATATAGAGCTTGTTCACTTATCTGCCACTTTTTTGAAGAAATTAAAAAAACCTGCCAATGGCAGGTTTTGGATTTTAAAGCAAACTGTACAAACGAATTTCAGGATTTTTATCCTGGAACCATCTTGTCGCAAACTCATTCTCAAATAAAAAGACGTAATTATCAAAACGGTCACGGACCAGCATGGAACGTCCGCTTGACATTGATTCTTTAACATCTTCTTCATTTTCAATCCAGCGTGCAATCTTGGAACCAACCGGCTCCATCCGTACATCTACATTGTATTCATTTTTCATCCGGTGTTCGAACACTTCAAATTGAAGCTGTCCGACTGCGCCGAGAATGACTTCTTCCAAATGCAATGTTTTGTAGTACTGGATTGCGCCTTCTTGTACGAGTTGAAGGATTCCTTTATGAAAATGCTTTTGTTTCATGACGTTTTTCGCCGTCACTTTAACGAAAAGCTCAGGAGTAAACTGCGGCAGTTTTTCAAATTGGAACTTCTTGCCGCTGGTTATGGTATCTCCAATTTGATAATTCCCCACATCGTGAAGGCCGATAATATCTCCAGCGACGGCTTCATTGACCATTTCCCGGTCATCCGCAAGAAATTGAGTGGTCTGTGATAATTTGATATTTTTGCCGGTACGTGCCAATGTTACATTCATTCCACGCTCAAACTTACCCGATACAATGCGCACAAAAGCAATGCGGTCGCGGTGAGCCGGATTCATATTGGCCTGGATTTTGAAAATGAAGCCGGAAAACGGCATATCGATCGGATTGATTTCTTCTTTTTCCTGCGTATCACGCGGCTGTGGTGAAGGTGCAAATTGCAAGTACGTTTCAAGGAAGGTTTCCACTCCGAAGTTTGCCAGAGCACTTCCGAAGAATACCGGCGTCAATTCACCTTTTTTCACTCGGTCAATTGAAAATTCATTGCCTGCTTCGTCCAGCAATTCGATATCATCCATTGCCTGTGTATAATAGGAAGTCTTTTTCATTTCATGGTCTTCAATCAACTTGCCTTGTTCATCCAGTTCAAGGAAACGATCTCCTTCTGAACGGAATGGTTCAACGCGTTTATTGAAGCGGTCGTAAATCCCCAAAAACTCTTTCCCCATGCCAATCGGCCAGTTCATCGCGTAAGATTGAATGCCAAGAACTTCTTCCAGCTCTTCCATCAATTCAAGCGGCTCTTTTCCTTGGCGGTCCATTTTATTGATAAACGTGAAAATTGGAATGCCGCGCATTTTACAGACTTTGAACAGCTTGACGGTCTGTGCTTCAATTCCTTTGGCAACATCGATAATCATGACGGCACTGTCGACGGCCATCAATGTGCGGTAGGTATCTTCACTGAAGTCCTGGTGTCCAGGAGTATCTAGAATATTGACACGGTGCCCTGCATAATCAAATTGCATAACGGAAGAAGTTACAGAAATACCGCGCTGCTTTTCAATTTCCATCCAGTCAGATGTCGCGAATTTGCCGCTTTTCTTTCCTTTAACTGTTCCTGCGTCACGGATTGCTCCACCAAATAACAGCAATTTTTCTGTTAAGGTTGTTTTACCAGCATCCGGGTGAGAAATGATGGCGAAAGTTCTTCTATTTTGAATTTCATTCTTTAATTGGTCTGACATGTTTATACGCTCCTTTAATCTACTCTCTTCATATTAGAGAAGGGTGCCGAAAAAAACAAGGAATTTTAACCTCTACAGAAAAAAGAAGCCCCAAAGGCTCCTTTTTCACTGAAACTTTTTCAATGCTTCCTGTACCGCAATCTCTTTGTCGCTATGCGGATATTTAGTGCTGCCGATAATCTGGTAATCTTCATGGCCTTTTCCGGCAAGAATGATGATGTCTCCAGCTTCAGCTTGTTGGACGGCATGTTTCACCGCTTCTTCCCGATCACCAATGCAGGCAAAGTTGTCATGAGTCATTCCGGCCTGCAGATCTCCTAAAATACTTTCATAACTTTCATCGCGCGGATCATCTGTCGTCAAAACAACGTAATCTGCAACCGATGCTTTTTCAGCCATAATGGGGCGCTTTGTTTTATCGCGGTTGCCCCCTGTACCGACCAGGAAGATGATGCGGTTCTTTTTAAAATCCTGAACGGCATGAATCGCTTTTTCAATGGCATCAGGTGTATGCGCATAATCAATGAAAACGGAAAGTGGTGCTTCAAGCTCCACTTTCTGCATCCGTCCTTCCACCGGCGCAATTGCTGCCAATGCTTTAAGAATTTCATCCAGTCTGTAACCTTCCGCATATAAGGCTGCAATTGCTGCCAATGCGTTGGAAACATTGAATTCGCCAAGCAATTTCATCGACACCCCGAACTGCCCGTCAGTGCAGTCGAGTGTGAAAGTAGTTCCTTCATGCGTCAACTGAATGTCTTTCGCCTTGAACTGCGCATCATTCTGAATGCCATAGGTATAGACCGGATGAGGAGTCATTTTCGCTAACTCACTTGACCAAGGATCATCCGCATTTAAAATTGCCTGTTTTTGATTGGCTAAATCCTGACCAAGCTGCGAGAACAATAAACCCTTGGCATGGCCGTACTCTGCCATCGTTCCATGAAAATCCAAATGATCGTGTGTCAGATTGGTAAATATCGCAGTATCGAACTCTACTCCAGCTAAACGTCCGAGAACCAAGCCATGCGACGAAACTTCCATCGTCATGTGAGAGCAATCTTCATCTCGCGCATGTGCGATCATTTGCTGAGTCGTCAAGGTATCGTTAGTGGTATTGGCCGATGGATGCAATTGGCCATTCAAGTTGAATCCGATTGTACCCGTCAATGCCGATTTCTCACCCAGCTCCATGAGCATGGCATGCAAAATTCCCGCTACGCTTGTTTTGCCGTTGGTGCCAGTGACGCCAATCATATGAAGAAGCTTCGAAGGATAATCGTAAAACTTGGCAGCTAACAGGCCGAGCGTTCGCGAAGTGCTTTCTACAGTGATAACTGTCGCATTATCAATGGTCAACGGCTTTTCAGCTACGATCACAGAAGCACCTTGATCCGCTGCCTGCTGAGCAAAATTATGGCCATCCACTGTATAGCCAGTGATGCAGACAAACATCGAATCCGCTTTAATATCACGGGAGTCAATTGTCAGGTGCTCAATGTTTTCAGGCAAAGCGCCTTTAATCTGATGATGCGGAATTGCCGCAAGTAATTCTTTGCTGTTCATGAAAATCCTCTCCTAACTCTTATGAAACCAATGGAGACAGCACATATGCATGGAGCAAAGCTGCTGCTGCCTTTAATGAATCTGTGTGGGTGCGTTCGTATGAATGGGAAGCTTCAATGCCAGGGCCGAATAACGCATGCTTAACATCATGGCCAGCGCTGATTGCCGCTGATGCATCTGATCCATAATAAGGATAGATATCGACTTTGTAATCGATGGTATGATCTTTTGCCAGAGATATCAAGTGGCGGGTCAATCCATAGTGATAAGGGCCGCTTGAATCTTTTGCACAGATGGACACTGTATACTCATCTGATTCTTGTCCGTCTCCAATAGCACCCATATCTACGGCAATGTATTCCTGGGTTTCCGCTGGAATGCTGGCATTGCCGCCATAACCGATTTCTTCGTTATTGGAAATATAAAAATGGGTCGTATATGGCAGCCGTTCATCCGTTTCACTGAAATGCTTCACTAATTGAAGCAGCAAGGCGGTGCTTGCCTTGTCATCCAAATGGCGGGATTTAATGTACCCCGAGGCCGTCGCTTCGAATCTCGGCTGGAAAGAGACGAAATCTCCCACTTCGATGCCCAGACTTCTTACCTCTTCTTGTGAAAAGGCTTTTTCATCCAAGCGCACTTCCATATTATCAGCATTGCGTTCAGCCGAACCGGCGTCTTTATAGACATGTACCGTTGTCTGGTGAAGCAGGATTGTTCCGGAAACGGTTGAACCGTCCGCTTTATGTATGAGGCAATTTTCACCTTCGATGGCATTGAATTTAAAACCGCCGACCAATGACAATTTTAGTCGTCCGCTCGGTTTGATTTCTTTCACCATAGCACCCAAAGTATCGACATGTGCAGTCAGCAGACGATGCTGCTGCTGATTTTCCCCTTGGATCGTGGCGATCACGGCCCCTTTATGAGTCGTCTTGTGCTCAACATTCCACTGCGTGAGCAAGGTACGAATTTTCAACATAACGTCCATAGTGTAGCCGGACGGACTTGGAATTTCCACTAGCTCTTTTAATAAATCGATCGTTTCGTTTTGATTCCACTGGTAAGTCATTACTATCACTCCTTGATCTTATAATCATATCAAAATGAAAGATGTTCGGACAGTCCTGTCTTATAGTATTATAGTATAAGTTGAACTTAAGCATTTATCTTTCTACTCCGCTTTAGCCCTAATCGGCCTCTTTCATAAAAAATCAAATTTTTCAAGTATAAATTAGCTTAGTATAGTTTAAAAGCATGAATCCAGAGGTGTCCAATGGAAAGTACCTTTATCAACCGCAAAAGAAGTCAACTGTTTATCCATTTGTATGGATTTGCAGGCATTTTTCATTTTTCTCTCAATCAATTGGTGGAAATGAATGCAGCCGTCATTTCCCCGCTTTTCGGCATTTTTTCCTATCTGCTGCTGCTTGTATTGTATGCCGCTAAAGTCAACAACCGAGCCCTTCAATACACCGTTCTTTTTGCCATGAACGTGTATGTCTTTATATTGAATTTTGAATCCCTGTCATCCATCACGCTTGTCTTCTTTGTGGTGCCGATCATTGCGTCCGCCTTATACAACGATACGAAACCGATCGTCATCCTGGCACTTGTTACTGCTGTTGAATTTTCGCTTCTTTTGATTGTATTTGACCGGTTCTCTGAAAGAGCTGCTTTGCCTTATATCCAATTATCCATTATTCTCTTTTTTATCGCTGTGCTGTCGATCACTTTATTGGATAGCATTTATTTCAGTCGGTATTGGAAGCAGCTGGAACTAAAAAATGCATCAATGGAAAAAGCCCTGTTGTCAAAAGAAGGCTATCTGCAATTGTTTTTTGAAACCGCTAAAGATGCCATTGCTGTGTTTGATTCGAACAATCAGATTATCGCAGTTAACCCTGCCTTCGAAGAGCTTTACGGCTGGACTGCTGAAGAATGCATTGGCAAAACCTTGCCGCTTTATCCACAGGATATGAAAGCAGCTGCTGAAATGCGCACAAAGAAAGTCCAACAAGGAAAAAGCTATTCCCTGCTGGAAACCATAGATGTCCGAAAAGATGGCTCTCGCTTTCATGCACAAATCACCTTGTCTCCTATCTTTGACCAGTCCCAAGAAGTGGTAGCCACTTCTATTATATCCAGGGACATCAGCTACCAGAAAGAATCAGAAAAACTGATTCTGCAATCCGAAAAGCTGAAGCTTGCAGGGGAGATTGCTGCAGGTGTTGCCCATGAAATCAGGAATCCCATGACGGTCATATCGGGATTTGTCCAAATAATGCATCATGATCCGAAGCATCTGTTTCCTGAATATACCGCATTGATTCAATCAGAGATGGACCGGATCAATTTGATCATCAGTGAGTTTTTGGTTTTGGCCAAACCACAGGCTGCTGCATTGAAAGTTTTCAGTGTACAGCGTGCATTGGACGATATTCTGCTATTGTTTGGTTCTGAACTCAATTTGAATGGCATTAAGTTGACAAAAGATTGGACAGAGGACTTTCAGGTTAACGGTGAAGAACATCATTTAAAGCAAGTTTTCATCAATTTATTGAAAAATGCGGTTGAATCGATGGAACAACCCGGAGAAATTCGAATATTGCTGAAACCTGAAGACGATTCTACATTTTCCATCAGCTTTGAAGATTCGGGAATCGGAATCTCCGAAAAGGATTTAGCAGCTGTTTTTGAACCTTTTTTCACAACCAAAACCAGCGGCACAGGATTAGGATTAATCGTTTCCCAAAAAATCGTTCAGGAGCATAAAGGCACTCTCACCCTATCAAGCACAGTCGGGGAAGGAACCACTGCCAAAATCCTGTTGCCATTGGAACAAATATAAGACAGAAAGAGAAAAATCGAATGATTTTTCTCTTTCTGTCTTTTTACTTTGACTGTTTATTAAATTCCCTAATTTTCATTAATCCCAATCGTCATCGTTGTCGTCATCGTCGTCATTATCCGAATCGACTTTCAGGATAGAGCCGTCTTTGGCATTGACATCCACTTCATGTTCGGAGCGGCCGTCCTTAATTTCAATTTCGTAGTAAGCAAGACCATCATCAGTTTCAAGCTCGAATCCTTCGACAGTTCCATTTACTACTGCTAATGCCGCTTCGATGGCTTTGTCAGAACCGATCAATCCTTTAGTTTTGCCGGTTGAATCGCTTGCAGCAGCTGGTGAAGAAGAGGCTATTTCGCTGAATTGTTCCCCATCATCATTTCTGTCTTTTTCACGCTTTTGCTTTAATATTTCTCCTGTATAAGCATCAAATTCAAAATCATATTCATAACCATCAAAATCCACATCGACTTCGTAATGAGGTCTTCTGTCATCTTTGTCCAATTCGATATCGGTGATACGGCCATTTGCTAAATCCAATGCCTTTGATGAAATTTCTTCAAAGCTCAGCATTTTTTCAGAAGCCGATCCTGTCTGGACTTCATTAGTCACCGTTCCTGATTTAGATGATGAATCTGGTGCCGGTGTTTCCGAGTTTGCAAATACGATGCCCCCAAATGCTAAAACCCCTGCTGCCACTGGAATGTAAATTAATTTCTTCATGTAATTTCTCCTCCTCATTTGTTGTTACTCTTACAATAACCTTCCCATATGAGGAGAACATTAAGGCTTTATGAGAATTTGATGAGAAATCCATGATAGTATTCTCAGAGTCAGTCATCCCACTCGACTGTCATCGTATCGCCGCGAATGGCATGAATCTGAATGGTTGCCTCCTGTTCGGTCTGTTCGTTTTCAATTTCCACCAAGTAATATCCGCCATCGGCTGTTTCCACAAACTCAGCTTCCTGCACTTCTCCATCCAATGTACCTTTAGCCAGCTTGATTGCTTCGTCACGTGTAATGATGCGCTCAGGCTCTGATTCTTCTACTGGCACTGCCGGTTCAATCGGCTCTTGACTGATTTTCCGTACTTCTCCTGTCGCAGCAGAGATAATAATCTTCGACAATTGCGATTCATCTTTAACTTTGACTTCGTATTCATTCTCTTCTTTGTTGTAGTTAATAGCATCAATGGTGCCGGCTGCCTGCTCTAAAGCAATTTCTTCCGCCTGCTGTTCCGTCCATTCTTTAGCGGGCTCTGTTTTTTCAATTAACTCCATCGTCTCTACTTGTCCGTTATTCCGATTGACAAGTGCCCGATACCGTCCATCTGGCCGTTGAAACTCCACTTGATACACATCTCCGGATTCTGTGATTTGTTCAACTTCTCCGCCATACAGGCTTACTACAGCTTCATCGGCCTGATCTGCGGTGATATCTTGTGAAGAACGCGGAAATAAAAGAAATACCAGGACTAACACTCCAAGCAAAGTTGTGGCTGACGCCATCAAAATCCATTTTCGCATCACAATCCCTCCTGCTTTGAGTGTACATCAGCAACATTAAAATTCTCTGAGAAAATGATGGACACTGTAGTCCCCAGCTGCTCGATGCTTTCCAGTTCAATTTGCACATTCAAAGAATTGGCCAGCTGCTTAGCTAACGATAAACCCAGACCAAATCCACCTGTTTCACGGCTTCTTGCTTTATCCACCCGATAAAATCGGTCAAAAACGTAAGGAATCGCTTCTTTTGGAATACCGATTCCCGTATCACGAATCTGAATGACCGTATCGCCATTTTTCCTGGCCAGCACTTCAACTTTGTCAGAGCTGTATTTTCTGGCATTATCCAGCAGAATATACAAGAGTTGTTTAAACTTCGCAGTGTCTGTAATAACCGGCAAGGTCTGTTCGGTTGTGATTAAATTGAATTCACGATTATAGGATGTGTTCATTGCCGTAAGTGTTTCTTTCAACAACTCCAGCGCATCCACATTTGTCCATTCCACTTGTGATTCACTTCGACGGGCAATATGCAATAATTGTTCAATCAATGCCTTCATCCGTTCGGTTTCCGCACGAATGGCCCCTATACTCTCCTCAGCAATTTTTTCATCGTCCATTCCCTGTCGCTGCAACAGCTTTGCATAACTGCCAATCACCGTCAGCGGAGTTTTCAGCTCATGCGAAGCATTGGAAACGAACTCCTCTTGCTTGGAATAGTTTTCCTCCAACAAGCCCATCATTTCATTGAAGGTATTGCCCATCTGCGTCAGTTCATCCTGCGACTGGCCTTCTATCGGCAGCTTTTCAAATTTGCCGTTGCGCTGGATGCGTGTCATAGTATTCGTCAGATTGGTGATCGGCAATGTTACGATTTTCCCCAGCACGACACTGGAAATGATGACAGGAATCATCGACAATAAAGTTCCCGCTATCAGCACGAGACGAAGCGTATTTAAGTTATTCGTCGTTTCCTGCAAAGATTGGACAACTGTCAACTCTGCCACTTGCCCGTCTGTCCAAATAAGCGGCGCTTTGACATAAGCAAAACGCTCTCCATCCACTTTCACAGTTCCAGATTGCCCTTCTAATTCACCGGGGATTTCTACAGTCACTGACGGCGTTTGAATAGCCGACAATTGTTCACCTTCAGCTGTAGTCACTTTTATAAGTCCATTGACAGGCACATAAGCGCGCAGCACAGTCCTTGGATCTGCCGTTTCGGTTTCATTGAATTCAGCTACCAGCGAGCTGGTTTCTGCCTGAAGCTGATTGACTTCCGTTGAGTAAGTCAATTGGCTGAATGAAAAATAAATGACGAAAGCCAACACCACCAAAACGACAAGCATCAGTAAAGTAGAAGAAATATGAATTTTATTTTTCAGCTTCATGATCCTGCTCCTTTAATACATAGCCCACTCCGCGAACCGTCTGGATGTAAGTTGAACTTTCGCCGGCATCCACTTTCTTCCGCAAATAGCGGATATAGACATCGATGACATTGGTATCGCCATAATAATCGTATCCCCAGACAGCGTTCAGCACCTGTTCACGGCTGAGCACCTGCTGTGGATTTTTAATCAAATATAAAAGCAGATCAAATTCACGCGGTGTCAGTTCAATCATTCGTCCATTGCGTTTAACGTCGCGTGTGCTCTCGTTCATCTCCAGTTCATGAAAACGATGCAGTTCTGAATTGCCATGGCCATTAGACAAGCGCAGACAGGCACGAATTCTTGCCAGCAGTTCTTCGATTTCAAATGGTTTGGTGACATAATCATTCGCACCCAAATCCAATCCGGCCACTTTGTCTTTAACCTCATTTTTGGCAGTCAGTAAAATGACTGGAATCAGCGTATTAGCGGAACGAATGCGCTTCAATACGTCCAAACCGTGAATTTCCGGCAGCATCAAATCGAGCAGCACCAAATCCCATTCCTCTTCCCGGAATTGAATCAATCCCTCAGAGCCGGTATGGGCCACCCCTGTTTCATATCCTTCAAATTTCAATTCCAATTCCAGTACACGCGCAATGCTTTTTTCATCTTCCACAATTAAAATACGTTCCGCCATCGTCATCACCTCTTACCCATTATCATAGCAGAAAAAAGAAAAGCGCAAGCGCCCGGGTAGCTCTGACGGGCATAAGGCAGACCAGCGAAGTGGTGTATTTTCAACCACACAACTGGGTTGACTTATGACCCGAAGAGCTGGGCGCTGGAGCCTGGACACTAAGAAAAGCGCAAGCGCCCAATTAAAAAAAGCAACCCGAAGGCCGCTTATTTTAATACGGTTTTGATCCATTTCGCTTTGTTTTTATAAGGCGGAAAGACCAGGTTTGTCGATAGTTTGGTTGATTTCTTCAAGATTGATTTGGCATGCGTGAACGTTTCAAAACTTGCCTTGCCATGGTAGGAATTCACTCCGGATGTCCCAATCCCTCCAAACGGCAAATAAGAACTTCCTACGTGAGAAACCGTATCGTTGATGCAGCCGCCTCCAAATGGCAATTGATCTAAGAAGAACCGAATCACGCGGTCATTTTCCGAGAACAGGTAAGCGGATAAAGGCTTCGGCAATTGACGGATTTGGCCAAGCAGACGCGGCAGATCCGTATAGCTGATAATCGGCAAAATCGGCCCGAAAATTTCATCTTCCATTGAAGGACTGTCCCAGCTGACCCGATCCAAAATTGTCGGTTCGATGTAAAGATCATCCCGGTCCATGCCGCCACCGTAAATCACCTGGCCCGATTCTTTTTGGATAATTTCTGCTAACCGGTCAAAATGCTGGGTATTGACGATGCGCCCGAAATCAGGACTTTTTTGTGCGTCTTTTCCATAAAACTTCTGTATCGTTTTCGTTAACTTTTTCAAAAACTCTTCTTTAACTGATTCGTGTACACAAACATAATCAGGCGCTACACAAGTTTGACCCGTATTCATCAGTTTCCCCCAGGCAATCCGTTTTGCCGCCAAGTCAAGATTAGCGGTCTGGTCCACAATCGCAGGACTTTTTCCGCCGAGTTCCAAGGTAATCGGTGTTAAGCGCTCCGATGCCGCTTTCATGATGACTTTTCCGACATTTACGCTGCCTGTAAAAAAGATATAATCGAATGACGCATGGATCAACGCCGTCACTTCTTCTTTTTCACCTTCAACTACACGAATGTAGTAGGAAGGAAATGCTTCTTCAATGATGGTGCGAATGACTCTCGCCACGTGAGGCGTCGCTTCAGAAGGCTTGACCACTGCACAATTCCCTCCGATGATAGCACCAATCAAAGGCTCCATCACCAATTGGAATGGATAGTTGAATGGTCCGATAATCAACACGGAGCCGTATGGTTCACGAATGACGAAACTTTTGGCAGGCTGCAGATGAATCGGTGTTTTAACTTGCTCCGGCTTCATCCAGTCTTCCAGGTTCTTTGCCATGCTGCTGATGCTGTCGAGCACAAAACCAACTTCAGTTGCGTAAGCTTCAAATTCACTTTTCCCTAAATCTTTCTTTAATGCATCAATCACTTCTGTTTTATAGGATTGAATCACGCTTTTTAACCGGTGCAATTGCTCGACCCGAAATTTCGTTGATTTAGTATCGCCTGTATAAAAATAAGAACGTTGTTCTTCAATCATATGCTCTACATCCGTTGCCGTAAAATTCATTTTCCAACCTCCTCCAAGTTTCTTCATTATATCAATTAAGGTGTCAGATTCAAAAAATGAACACTTATTCAGTTAACAAATGATCGATGTAGCGTTGAATAACCAAGCCCTCTTCAAAATTGACCAAAAGCGTCGAGCTATTGTTCATTTCTTCGAAAAGTGATGGTACATCTTCAAAATCATTGATCAACTTGCGATCTTCGCCTTTTACCGACTCATAAAGATCTGACCAATTTTCTAAAGTTAGAACTCCTTGCTCACCATAAACCTTGAACTGCAATAATTCCTTTTGGCCAATGCCGCTAATTCCAGTCACCAAGAAAGGAATGTGTTTGTCAGTAAGTCCATGAGCGATTAGTCCAGTTTCGCATTTCTCGGCGTCTTCAGGATAGCTGGTGTGATGGGAAGTGAATACCAACTCACCAAAAAGCCGGTTCATCAATTGGAAGTAATGAGGAAAGACTTCTCGAATAAAGCCTCCTTGGCTTCTTGAGCCGATCCACGGATTCTGCTGCCAAAGTCTTGGCCAATCCGGGAAAAAGGTTTGCAGTTCGATGCGGACCACTTTCCCGATATGGCCACTCTTAATGCGCTGGGCCATTTCCCGGACTGCCGGTTTATACATTAACGGAAAATGCATAGCAGTTTGTACGCGGTTATCCTGCACGGATGCTGCCATCGATTCGCCGTCTTCCACATTATGTGCCAAAGGTTTTTCACATAAGATATTGATGCCCGCACTGGCCGCCAGTTCAGCAATTTCCGCATGAAAAGCAGGTGGTGTTGCTATGTAGACCCAGTTAATATCCGAATGCAGTACTTCTTCCACTGATTTCGCCATCGGAATTCCGTAAGCTTCGCTAATTTCTGTGAGGCGTTCTGTCTGTTGATCGTAGACGGTCTTTATTTCCACTTGGCTTTCTTGCTGAATCTGTTTAATAATACGTTCTCCAACAATTCCTGCTCCAATGATGCCTATTGAAATCATAAAGAATCTCTCCTTTGAGGGCCTTTCGGCTTTTTTTCATTGTTTGTTTATTAGTGTAACCTTTAGGGGTATAGAATAGTCAAACAATACCATTACACTTTTGAGGAGGAAGTAAAATGAATGAACAGACAAATTGGTGGGAGCCTATCTTCACAGGAGAATTAGAAGTTGGTGTCAATAAAGAAAAGCTGGAAAGCATCACTGAAGAATCCTTTTTATATTATGATGAAGCGTCATCTATTAAGGAGACGGCACTTTAATTGCTGAAGCCTAAAGACAACTTCTGCCGCTGTAGTACATAAAAACGCCTTGTTCAATTGTCGATTGAAAAGGCGTTTTATTATGCAGATTTTGAAGAATGTCCTCACTGAAAAAGACCGCAAACTGTTACCTGATTGCCAGGCAGACCATTTGTTCATATAATGATGAAGAAATGAAAGGGGAACTTATGAGACTTAAATTTATATTACTGCTGGCCTTGTTCTTTCTATCAGGCTGCGGGATGTTGGAATCGACTGACACAGCCGGTACAACCGATCAAATTGATGTGGAAGTGACACAGGTCATCGACGGCGATACCATCAAAATCATGTACGAAGGCAAAGAAGTGACCGTGCGCTATCTATTGATGGATACGCCAGAAACCAATCATCCGCGCCTTGGTGAACAGCCTCTTGGCAAAGAAGCTACGGAAGAGAACAAACGGTTGATTGAATCGGGCGATGTATCGATCGAATTCGATGTTGGCGACCGTTTTGACGATTACGACCGCTTACTTGCCTACATTTACGTGGATGGCGAAAGTGTGCAGGAGCAGTTGTTGGAGGCTGGCCTGGCCCGAGTCGCTTATGTCTTCCCTCCAAACACGCGCTACCTCGATGATTTTGAAAAGGCGGAACAAATTGCCGAAGAAAGCGGAACGGGTATTTGGCAATATGAAAACTATTCCACTGACCGGGGATTCGACTCCGAAGCTTATGGCCAACAGCCTGCCGGTAATGCGAGTCCTTCCAATCAAACTCCAGCCAACGGTGATTGCGACATCAAAGGCAATATCAACCGAAGCGGCAACAAAATCTACCACCTGCCAAGCGATTCCTCCTACGAACAAACCAATCCGGAAGAATGGTTTTGCACTGAACAAGAAGCAAGAGATGCCGGTTTCAGAGGCGTTGGCCAATAGGCGGCTGCGCCTGAAATAAGGCATTATTATTCTTTCCGAATAACTATTGACTTTTTCTTTGGACAGGATATAATTATATTTGTCCTGGAAATTGAGATTCCTTAGCTCAGCTGGGAGAGCGCTACCTTGACAGGGTAGAGGTCGCTGGTTCGAGCCCAGTAGGAATCATATCGACGCTAGAATGCAGTTATTATGCTGCTTCTGGCGTTTTTTATTTACGGTGACTATCCGTGGACTTACCGTGGACTTATTGCAGTCTACCGGTGCTGTTTTAAACATGGTAGCGGATAGTTATAAAGTTTTAAGACGGTCCCTTTTCAGTTAAACAATTTGAAAGGGGATTTTTTATGTCTCAAAGAGTAGGAAAACGTGTAAAAAATGTACGCACTGCTGTTCAAAATGTACAATCGTTAAGCAGTTTATTTATGAAGTTTTATGAAGCAAAAACTGCGGAGGGGCGTACCTTACGAACTTTAGAAAGTTATAAAGTTAATTTCAATTTCTTTTTGGAGTTTTTAGAAGCAAGAGGTATTGAAAGTAGCATAGACAACGTAACAGTAGAAATACTACGTCAATACATCAATTATATGTTGAATGAGAAAGTTCGTTTTGAAGGCCATAAATTTAAAAACGATTCTGAGAAAACTTTAGGCCTGTCTCCTATAACAGTGAACACCCGGCTAAAAACATTAAGAACTATGTTTAGCTTCTTATTAAACGAGAAATTTATTCAGACAGACCCTATGGTTTTAATAAAAAAAGTTGTAGAAAATGATGAAGCGGTAAATATCTTAACAATTGATGAACTAAAAAGGTTGTTAAATGTACCAAATCAACGCCGCTACAGTGACTTTAGAGATTATGTGTTAATGAATTTATTAACTGATGCTTTTCTAAGGATTAACGAAGCACTTTCACTTACACGTAATGATATTGACTTCCAGTCAGAAATTATAACCATTCGATCAGAAACTTCTAAAAGTCGTCGAACAAGGATAATTCCTGTTCAAAAAAACACCCTAGATTTATTAAGAGATTTAATTAAAGAAACTGAGGAGTTCAATAACGAACACGTTTTTCTAGCAAATTACGGTGCACGTTTAGATGCAAATCATTTTAGAAAAAGGTTAAAAGAATTTGCAAAACAAGCTGCTATTAATAAACGTGTTCATCCTCATCTATTTAGACATACAGGTGCTACTATATTTCTCGAAGCTGGAGGGGATATAAGGCATCTACAGATGATTTTGGGGCATAAAGATTTAAGAATGGTTTTACGTTATACCCATCTTTCCAATACTGCTTTGAAAAATCAACACAACCAATTTTCACCCATAAACCTATTAAAAGGAAAATTAGAAGAGAAAAGAAAAATATTAAGATAAATTATTGCATTGGTGAATAGCCAATGCTTTTTATTTTTCTATTTCTTTTTAAGTTTTTGCAACTCCAGCAAGCTAAAATTAATCTTTAATAGTTATGTAGTAAAAGAATTTAATTACCCGTTCTTCATTTACTCAACAATAGTTGAAGTTTTTCTTTTGTTAACCACGGTCTTCTTCTGTGCAGCATTCGATGACAATTTGAACAAACCATAGCTATATCCTGAATCTTTGTCTCTTGTTCATCATCTGTCATTGATAAAGGATTTATATGGTGCCCTTCAATATAGTCTTCCCCTAAATCACCATATTTTTGATAAAAGTCAAATCCGCAAACCTCACAAAATAATCGTCCATCATTCTCAAACTTAAACTTTTCTTTAGCTAGCTTAATAACTTTTGGATCGCGTTCTCTTAAAATATGCTGCCTAAGCATTTTTTTCCCTTCAACAAATCCCATATCGTCTTCAGTTAGTTCCACGTTAGTTCCAAAAGGAGTGAAATCTCTAATACCCCAAAAACCATTTCCTTTTCCTTCTATAGAGTAAAAAATATCAGTTTCGTCACCAATTTTACCTTTAAATATTTCACAATCACTCGAATGACGATACATAGTATTTCTAATTTGTGATTTCCAATCTGTAAAAATAGTTAGATCTAAGTTACTTCTTTCCTCGATTCTATTATATATATCTTTTAACGTCCCCTGTCCTCCTAATTCAACCAACGCAGCTTTTATTTCTATTAACCAATTCTTTCTTCTCTCACTTGTAATCATAAGCACCCTCTCCATATTCTAATTCTAAGAATATATTTTTTTTAGGTCTTCTAATGTAATGTCTATGCCAAATTCATTTAAGCTTGCTTTTTTTGAGTTATATAACTTCTCAAGAACAAGGTCTTTTTCAGCCTTCTTTGCATGATGAACTTGTCTATGACAATTAGGACAAATTGATACGATATTACCTGGGACGTCCAAACTCCATTTAAAGCTTCCTTGACTATTCATAGGAATAAGATGATGTGCTTCTACGAAATTCTCTCCTGAAACATTTGAAATAAAAGTTTTATGGTCATTATTTACTTCACAAGAATATGCTGTTTGTTGAAGGGCTTCTTTTGCAATAGCAGGATTTCTCTTCCATCCTTTTCTTTCCTTATTATTTAATTGTGGTGGAATTACTTGCGGCCGCTTCGGTGTATTTGCTGCATTAGTTAATTGAACATCTGTTTGGAATTGTGTATCTTCAACTTCATCAATGGTTAAAAGATAGTCCATAAACTCATCTAGATTTCGCAATCCTATTGCAATCTTTAATTGATCATAGACTTTAATAAGTTCTCTTATATCATTGAATAATTCATTACTTGTAGGTAGATTGCTTGAAGAATAATACTTACCGCAAATATGTGCAGCCATATAATTTTTCGCATTACCTGTATTTGATACCAAATCTATTTCTTTTTCAGGAAATGCTACAGATGAAATATCTAACAAACTTCTTAGCTTAACTGCTACTTCCTTCATTTTTTCTCGAGGTTTTCTTTTGTTATATTTCTTACTTACGTAAGTAGTCCCTTGATTTAGGGAGAGATAAACGCCTTTCATATCCTTACGGAACAAGAAAACAATATAAAATCCTTTTGTTGCTGTTTCAGTAATATCGCGATCAAATATACTAATCCAAGGTGTTTCAGTCCAATTACCTTGTCCAACAGAAGCTTGAACTTTATATATATTATTGTCTAACGGAACTTGACCTGAAATTAATTTAGGTACTTCATATAAGAAAAACTTAGCTAAAGTATTTTCTGTTGGTTTAAAGGGTAGTACCACTTGATTATTATATTCGTTAAAAACTTTCATTAGTTCATTATTCATTTCTTTGCCTCCTATTTATCCTGGAATTATGGTAACATATCCCCAAAAACTATAGAAGATAACTATTAGTTAACAAAGATAAAATAACATTGTAAAAATTTCTTGAACCTCTTTTCCTAACTTTTGCCCCCCCATCCCCCCCCCGTGTACCGGGGTGATTTTGTACAATGGTTGCCTGGCAGCGGCGTTGTTGAGGTGGGGTATTAATGGGGATTAGCCTAGGTTCTATCGGGGCCGCTTGGCGGGCGGGCTGCCTACCTACTGCTTGTCTCTTGGCTTGACCTGCTTTGCCTTGCCTGGGTTACCTTGTAGCTTGCTACGTGGGCCGGTCTGGCTTGGGTGCTATTACTTGGCCTTCTTTGAGTATGCTGTATACCCTTTGTGCTTGTGCGGCCGGTGGTCCCTCCTTTGAGATAAGCTTTAACTTTTGGCAGTAGCTTTTCTTCTAGCACGGATCAATGTACTTTTAGAGATTCCCGTCATATTTTCAACTTCAGTATAAGAGTGTGATTCCAGCAACTCTAGGGCATGATCTATCTGACTTTTATTGAACTTATTAGGGCGGCCTTCTCTAAAGTCGGGACGCTGCTTGGCGATCGCTTTTCCTTCCTGGGTGCGTTCAACTATCATATCCCGTTCAAACTCCGCGAAACTCATAAAGATATTGAAGATCAACCGGCCATTTGGCGTATTTTCTATGACGCCCAAATTTAAAATATTCACGGTCACACCTCTTACAAACAGATCTTTAATAACCTTAGTTCCTTCTAGGGTTGATCGGGCGAACCGATCTAACTTAGTGACTATTAAAGAGTCTCCTTCCTCTAATAAAGAAAGCAGTTCGGCAAACTTTGGCCGATCCGTTTTAGTCCCCGTGTAAACATCTTTAAAGACTATTTCCGCCCCCGCACTTTTAACCGCTGCTTCTTGTACTTCCATAGAATTTCCGTTTGTAGATTGGCCTGCCGTAGAAACGCGACAATATCCATATTTCATCAGCAAAAACTCCTTTTTCTGTCTCATTTATGACTATAAGTTATGACACCTCTCTATTCCTTGATACTACACGATCGCCAAAACGGTTTCAATACTGTTAAGTTATGACACTTATCGAATATAAAAAAAGAAGCCTTCCGGCTTCACATATCTTGTTTTATAAAACTAATAAGTGTTTCTTGTATATTTACTTTAAAATTAAGATTTGCAGGAACTATGCTTGCCGCAATTCCACTGTTTTGTTCTCTAATAGGTGACACAGAAAGGTAAATAAAAGGCTGATCTTCCGGCCGACCTTCAATAATATAATCAGCAAATTCTTCTTCTATTGCCGTACATAGGGCACTAGCTTTCCTATTTTCTTTGGTGGAACCAAAAATAAATTCAGGTTGTTTATTTCGTTCTTTTAAGAATATATTTAAAGAAATCATTATAGATCCTCTCCTCATTTTTATATTGTCTGTAGCTAATATATTTATTTAAAGAAGTAGTAAAACCTAAGTTTCTCTCTAATTATATAGTGCGAATTTACATGATATGGTAGATTTATAAAGTAATAGCGTTAAATTTTAGAAGAAAAAAGGAGACGATCTAAGCTATGCAGACATTCAACTACACAAAAGAAGACGTATTAAGTTCATTTAGAACAAAAGTTTCAAAAATTTATGATGAAGTAAAACACAAAAAAGATCCAACTAAGCATCTGAATAATGGAATAAAGAAAGTAGCATTAGAATTAATAGATCCACTCATCGAAAACCTTGAATTAACTAACAATCAAAAGTTAGATAAAATTTTATTGGTTCACTACTGCATGTATATTGTAATGATTGAATTTAGAAACCGCATCAGTCCTTATGAATATATGGCTTTCACTCGAAGAATTGGCGAACTATGGGAACCTTTCTGTAAGCTTTGCTGGACATTTACATCTGAAGAAGGCATAGCAGTTACAATTCCTCCAACTTTCGATGAAGCTAAAATTCATTTGTCGAGAAATTTGAACAATTTTATTGGTACTCTAAATTTATCTACAGAACAGAAAACTGAGTTAGACACGTACTTAGAATTAATCTGGGAATTAGTTAGTTCAGGAGGTATCAAACTTAAAAGTGATTTGCATTTCGAGAAAAATGGTGTGAAATATAATGTAGACTTTAAAAGCGGGTTCAACTCCAATGAAAAAGGCAACACTAATAGATTGTTAATGGTAGGTAGCATTTTTAAAAAATTAGATCCAGCTTATGAAAATATTATTTTAGTAAGGGCTGAAGAAAAGGATAATAATCATTATCTTCAAACCCTTAAAAATTCTGATCAATGGAATGTTTTTTGCGGCCAAGAAACTTATGATAAAATCGAAGAACTTACTGGCTTTCCATTAAAAGTTTGGATTAGAACTAATATTGATTGGAAAAATGACCTAGACAAAGACACTATTGATTATTTAACTAATGCAAAACTAGATCAGTACCTGAGTTGGTAATTTTTCTGAGTGATATAAGGCATTAAAAAAATTATCAAGTTCTTTTTGAATTTCTAAATCGATGGTATTTGTTCGTTCAATATGACGAAACATATCTTCAACAAGTGAGTTGACACGTTCAATATCATTTTCATTATTAGGTAATACTACAGGAATTTTTTTTAGGTAATTTGCAGAGTTGTTTGCCGTATGGTTGATCGTTTGAATAATAGTATTGACTATTTCAGAATTAAGAAGGGCTAGCAGAAAATAAATGTATTTTTCTTCTTTCGGAAATATACCTACTACTGATTGATCGAACACTTGATTGTTTATTAAGTTAGCTTTAATTTTGCTAGATTTAACCATCGGTACTGCAATACCTTTTTTAAAGTAGTATTTGGCATTTTGTAATCTTGCTTTTTTATCAGTTCTATAATGATTTATAGCTTCTTTTCCCCAATCAATAAACCATTCGTTTTTTCTTTGATACATTTCTGCATTTCCTTTTGTAACAGGAATAAAATGTTTATCTCCCTCAATTCCATCAAGTAGGTTATTGTGTCTTAAATAATCATACTCCACAAGATTTTCATCCACTATTTCGCATTTTGTAGGGTTTCTTACTTTAGTGTTCAATGCTTTAAAATATGCTTTATTATTACCGGTGTAGAGACCTGTAACACAATCAGCCAGATCACCTAAAGTTAAAGTAGAACCATTTATTAATCCTCTAATTTCACTACCAGCTTTTATCAAAAAGGCCATATCAATTGATTCAAAAACTTCTTTTTGAGGTATGTCAATTACGTTATATTTTTCAAGATTTGTACTGTTTGTTATATCTTCTATATTCGCGACTTTTTTTAATCCGTTTATAATTCTAATAGTATTTGAAAGTGCTTTATTTTTTGAAGATTTTTCTACGGTAATAATAGTTAGATTTGAATAACCAAAATTTACTCCTGGGAAGAATTTTGAAGGAATCATTAAAATTTCAAGAATTTTTGTATTGAGTAGTATATATTCTCTTAGCTTATTGTGCATATGTAGATTCATAAAGGTATCCGGGATAATAAAGCTTAATTTTCCATTCTCTTTCAATAAAGAAATACAACGCAATAGAAATAAAGCATAGGTTTCTTTTACATAAAAACCAGGATATAGATTTTTTAAATTTGCACGTTTTTCATAATCTTGCCAAGCACCATAAGGAGGATTGCCAATGATTCTATCGTAATCCCCGTTCATCATTACTTTAATATCAAGTTCCGAATCTAAAAGTGTATCGCCTTCTACAGTTTTAACATTTGAAAAATCCTTATATTTATCTTCTAATATTTGTATTGCTTGAGGATTTAAATCGTAAGCAGTGATGTCCACTTGAGGATGTTTGGCTAATAACGCATCTATAAACACCCCGTCACCAGCAGAAGGTTCTAAAATAGAATGGGCTTCATCAAAATCTAACTGCTTAATCATGTAGTCAGTTATAAATTCAGATTTTGTATAATAAGAACTGTATAGATTTTTTTCTTCCAACGAATATCCCTCTTTTCTTATATCTTATGTATTGCTTATGTTAATCATAAGTTAATCCTAAGTTGTCGTCAATAAGAATATATTGTTTATTAAACCTTTAAATCTATTCCAAAATCAAACGTTACTATTATTTAGTTTAATCGTCGTATTCTCGATATGAAGACTCTTTAATTATGTATCATCAGCATGTCAGTGTATGACATCTTCTAACTAAATCAACACATATACAATCACTTTTTTATTGTAAATTTTCTTTTCATGCATGACATATGAGGCCAAATTCCCCTCAAATGTAATGCTTTTTTTTGTGCAATTTTTTAATATCGCTTACTTCCCGTACATAAATCCTTTATGTTTCCGCCTTTAATATATTAAATTCCTTCTTTTATATAAATTGCTATAGAAGAAACCTTTATTGATCTTACAAGAACAATTTCCACCAAAAATATATGCTTTATTTCTTTCTTTTTCTTTTCTACTTTTAATCGGTCTGTTTTCTAATCTTATCTCGTTATTAATGTGAGTGATGCTAGCTAGGGAATGATTCCTGTCTTATAAGACGTACTTTAATACGACAGTTTCCATAGTTTTGTAACACTAATAACATGAAAATTTAGAGGAGAATAAGAATGATTACAGTGAAGAAAAGTAAGCAACAAATACAGCAGGAATCTAAAAAAGAGAGAATTGAAAATTATAAAAAGAAAAACGCCATTATTAACTTAGAAAACGTTTGGAAGAAATACGCATATAAAAGATTGGAAAATAACGAACTAGCCTTGAATCATATTCTCGAACATGTAACTGTAGTAAGCATGATTAACAGGATCGGAAATACTTTTTATAACGCCTGGAGGAAAAATAGTCGCCTTACTCTAAATGACTTTCAATCGGTTCTATATGAAAGGGCATGGATTATTATTGAAAATTATTCTTGGGATTCTAATTATTATTTATTTGAACATTTAAACCATGGATTAATACAATCATGTAAAGATTTATTGCGTGTAGAAGGATTGACAAAGAAGCGGATAAATAGCCGGACCCATTTTCATAAGGCAACTTCTATGAATGGAGATTTTCAAAATAAGGATGAATTAGTAGCAGAAAAATATCGCGTTGAATCTGAGGCTATTATAAATATATGGATTGAACAGAATCTTAATGAATCAGAAAGAAAAGTAGCTAAGTTGTTGATTAGAGACTGCAAGACGACCCTTGATGATGTTTGTGAGGAACTAAGCCTAAAATATCGCCAACAGGCTAAACGGGTTATAGAGAAAATCCAAGACAAATGGAGTAATTTTAATATACGTTAAAATTTAAACCATTGCACTGAACGACTACTAGATATAAAAACTTAAATTTTTTTCTAAAGTTCTTGTTACAATGTCTGTTTTTACGAGTTACCACGTTATTAATATGAAAGGCCATATTCCCTAAAATAAAATGCTAAAGGAGAGGCAATATGTTTAATACAATATTTATCGAATCATTTAATTCTAAAGAAACAAAAAGGAATTGCTACTTGAATATTAGTAGTTCATTTTTTTCCGAGAGAATAGCAGCAGAACTGAAACCTACAAATTTAATGGTGCTACTTTGTTTATGTTCATTTGCAGAAAAAGAAGGAATTATCTCTGCTTCTCAAAGGGAAATTGCAAAAAGATCTGGCTTATCTAAAACCACAGTTAATAAAGCCATAAATGAATTATTGGAGTACCGTTATAAGGGAACCCCAATAATTTTTAGAGAGTTTAAAGGTATACAAGCGGTTTACATCCTTACAAGATATTGAAACTCTTTCTATTTAAATTTTGCAATTGCCCCTACTGATTTCTCGTTCTTAATAGTGCAGATACAGATTATCACCTTTTTACATTGCAGGGTTACGGTGCTATACGTTATAATTTTAATTAATTGAAAAGGACCGTTGCTTATAACTGCATGAGACTAACGGTTTGGACTAACGGTGGACTTCTGAAGGACTATCGTGAAGTAGCCGCTACCTTGACAGGGTAGAGGTCGCTGGTTCGAGCCCAGTAGGAATCATATAGCGTAATGTAAAAAATCCACACAGCCTACGAGGCTGTGTGGATTTTTCATTGTTTTAAATAAGTTGATAACTTTCGATTAGTTATGAGAATGGACATTTTCACCTCATAAAAAACACATGAGCGATTCTAGTGTTTGGAGAAGTGTCTGCTCGACTCCTGTGGACTAGCGAGACGGCCGAGACCCCGCAAGGAGCGTAGCGACTGAGGAGGCTTAGACGCGAGCCCACGGAAAGCGAGCGGGCGCTTCGGAAAACACGGTTTTCTAAAGTTTCTCGATAGCCTGAAAAAACCACGTAGCCAATAAGGTTACGTGGTTTTTTAGTACGTATATTTATTATCCAACAGTGGATAGCGAGCCAAAAAACGGCAAATGCAGCATTATAGTAGAAACAATACTAGTGTACTCAGTAGAATAGTGCCGTAGAAATAAAATCCATCTTGAAAGCTTATACTCTCTTCACCAAAGAAATATGAATTTAGCTGCTTCATTTAATCATCCCTTTTTTAAAAAATTCTCTTGTAATCTGCTTTCTATTTTTCAATCAACCGTTATAATCGATACCACTTCATCTATCGGCAGCCTGTGCTTTTCTGCAAAATTTCCATAGATGAGCATCCGGTTCCTGGCATCCATGCCTTCGATGATCCCTCTGTGTTCATAAATCACCCCAGCTTTCCAACTTTGGATAATAACTTCACATTGGCGCTTCAATGCAATTTCCATTTCTTCCTGGATCAGCTGCAGGTCAAATTCGTTCAGGTCCGGCTTTGGTACTTGTTCGTCTTTTTCGTACCACTCCCGGATCATTTCGACGTGCTCTGGCAGCATTAAGGCTGTCCACTTGATCCGTCCACGGTCTTTGATGTCGCCTACTGTCTTTAAATATTTATTGCGTTTCATTGGACCCACCCCTTATTCTTTATTGTGTCCGCCGATCAACTTTGTCCGTGCTATGGCAGTGCCGGCTTGCGTTCCGGAAATGCCCCGGTAAATTGCCGAGTAGCCATATCTTTTCCGGATAGTGTCCATCGCCTCCCCCAGTTTTCTATTTTCAAATTTCCTTTCATCAAAGAGGCTTAGCTGCATCGATGATTCCTCTTCCAGGTTGCTGATGGCAAGCGAAATCTGCCGAACGGGTTTGTGCTGAAAATGCTCGCGGAAAATGCTCAGGCACACCTGGTACATCTTTAGCGTGTCATTGGTTGCTTCGTCAATGGATCGCGAGCGGGAAAAGCCGCCTCCGAAAGCTGTCTTGCTATAGACGATGCTCAAGTGGATAGTCCGACCCGCTCGGCGGGCTTGACGTGTTCGCATCGCCACGTCTTCACACATCTCCAAAATAATCGTCATGATGTCTTTTTCTTCTATGTAATCACGGTACAAAATTTGGCCTTTGCCGTAGCTGACCTGTCCCTCGATCAAAGGAGATCCCATATCCGACAGATCGATGCCATTGGCATGCTGATGCAGTTGATTGCCCAAAATGCCAAATTGGTTTTCCAGAATGGAGATATCTGCACATGCCAAATCCCCAACAGAATAAATGCCCATGCTGTTCAAAGTCTTTTCTGTCCGGGATCCGATGCCCCACATTCTGCTTAAGGGCTTCACAGGCCATAGTTTCTTTGCCACATCTCCATAAGTCCAATACGCAAATCCTGTTTCTTTTGCTTCTAGATCCAGAGCCAGCTTCGCCATCAGCATATTCGGCCCTCCCCCTACGGAAGAAGGCAATTTAAAGCAATCCAGCAGCTCCTGTTGAATGCGGCGCATGGTTTCTTCAGGAGCCCCCCATAGTTTTTCGGTGCCTGTAAGCTCGATAAAACTCTCATCCACACTGTAGATATGAATCGACTCTTTCGGCACATAAGTTCCCAGCAATTCAGTAATAGCCATGGACTTCTGCAAATACAGCTTCATTTTCGGCTCGATCAGCAAAATGTCCTGATGATTGGGAATTTCAAAAAGCCGCGTGCCGGTTTTTACACCAAACCGCTTTTTCATCATCGGTGACGCTGCTAAGACGACGCTGCCTTTTCGCTCCTGGTTTCCAACAACCGCCAAGCAAGCTTCCAATGGATCCAACCCCAGCTCCACCGCTGAAACACTGGCGTAAAAACCACGCATATCGATACAGAATATATAACGTTCTGGCAATTCAGGTACTCTCATCATTACCACCTCTCGAAAAGGGAACGTATGTTCTTATTCTATACCACGAATGCAGCAGCGGCAATCCTTTTTAAGAAAATAAAAAATAGCCACCTCCATTCAGCAGAGCTGAACACCTTTGGAGGTGGCTTTATGAAAGCAACTTCACTGAATTGCTGACATGTTACTATAGACAACAATACAATCTCCTCGTAAAAACAAATTGGCTTCCACTTGTGATTCGTCAAATTTTCTAACAACTTTACATTTCATTGAAGGCACTATATGATTAGACAAGTAAGAAGTTAGACATCCATCATTCTTATGAGAGCACTGAAGTCCTGCTAAGATTTCAACCATGCAGAAGTTTCAGCTCAGTAGGAATCATTGGGTGCCAAACCCACTGCAAGCTTTAGGAACAAAGTTTGCTTTGAGAAAGTCATCGCCTTCGGGTGATGGCTTTTTTCGTTTTTCTGGTACTTGCAATTAAAAAACACAAAACCGGCCGGGCATCAGCCCGGCCGGTTTTGTGTTTTTATGCTTCTGCGGTTTTAGCAGGTTTTTTATCGCGTGCCAACCATTGGATCCCGAAGAGGATTACAAACGCAATCGCCCCAATCGTATCAGAAAAGCCTTCTGGATAAATCAAGGCCAACCCAGTTGCAAATGTCAGGACGCGCTCGATCCAGTTAAGCTTCCGGTACCAATAACCGATCAGTCCTGCTCCGATAGCAATCATACCGGTAAGGGCAGTAATCAATACCCAAATCAGCTCAGGCCAGGTCGTGTCGATCATCAGAAGAGCCGGTGACAAAACGAACATATACGGAATGATGAACGCCGCTATCGCCAGTTTTGCGGCAGTGAACCCGGTCCGTATCGGCTCGCCGCCTGAAATGCCTGATGCCGCAAAAGCAGCCAGCGCAACAGGCGGTGTAATATCGGCAATGATGCCGAAATAGAAGACGAACAAATGGGCAGATAAAGCAACTACAAGTGGCACCGCTGCTCCAACCGGTTCATCTATCATCAACAACGTGATGATAGCAGGCGCTGCTATCGTAGACGTAATGACGTAGTTGGCAGTTGTCGGTGAACCCATACCAAGGACAATTGCTGCCAGCATCGTGAAGAACAATGTTAACAGGATATTCCCACCTGAAGCGGAAACCAATCCGTTTGCCAGACTCAAGCCGAGTCCAGTTTTAACAACTACCCCGACGATAATCCCAGCCGCCGCTGTTGCTGCTGCAACAGCCAGTGCAGTGCGGGCACCATCAACCAGTGCCAAAATAATATCTTTGAAATTCAAACGCGTCTCTTTATTGAAAGCACTGACAAAAATCGTCAGTAAAATTCCGTAAAGTGCGGCCTGCATTGTCGGAATTCCGATCAACAGGAAGAAGATAATCGCAACAATCGGCAATAACAAGTAGATCTTTTTCAGGACTTCTTTGCGATCCGGCATTTCTTCCGGCGATAGTCCCTTCAAGCCAATCCGCTTTGCTTCGAAATGGGTCATGATCCAAACACCTGTGAAATACAAAAGAGCCGGTATTGCAGCCGCTTTAGCAATTTCCCAGTAAGTCACTCCTCCGATAAACTCCACCATCAGGAAGGCTGCTGCCCCCATGATCGGCGGCATCAATTGTCCGCCGGTAGAAGCTGCTGCTTCTACACCGCCGGCAAATTCTTTTTTATAGCCGAGTTTTTTCATCATCGGGATTGTATAAGAACCCGAGGTCACAACATTGGCAACAGAGCTCCCAGAAATGGTCCCTTGCAAGGCACTGGAGAAAATCGCCACTTTTGCCGGACCACCTGTCAAATTACCGGCTAGTGATACAGCTAAATCATTGAAATACTGACCGACTCCTGTTTTCACCAGGAAGGAACCGAATAACAAGAAGGTGAAGATAAAGGTTGCCGATACGCCGATCGGTGTCCCCAATATTCCATCGGTGGTATAAAACATCAGCTGGATAACCGAATCCAGATCCTGTCCTCGGTGGCGCAGGAATCCTGGGAAGTAAGGTCCGAAAAAGGCATATGCTAAAAATAAGCTGGCAATGACTGTAATCGGCATTCCTACTGCCCGCCGTGTTGCTTCAAGAGTCAGCAGGACCGCTAACACCCCGACGATCAGATCTAATTCAGTGACCCGCCCGAGACGGAATACCAAATCGTCGTACATGATCGGCCAATAGGCAGCTACGCCAATTGACAGCAAGGCTAGGATGTAATCGTACCAGGCGACCTTAAGCCGGTTGCCTTTACGTTTTCTGGCAGGGAATAATAGATAGATTAAAGACAGCGCAAATCCTAAGTGAACCGACCGCTGAATATAGGCTGTATATTGCCCAAAGATGGCTGTATAAAGCTGGAATATGGAAAATGCCAGTAATCCGAAAAAGACCACATGCTTGATGATTCCGCTTAAATCGCGTGTATTGGATTCAGGATCATATCTCTGTAAAATTTCCTTCTGCTTTTCTTCTGAGACGTAGGATTCATCCTCTGGTGGAAGCTTTTGCTGTTCACGTTCTTCTGGAGGCAACTTATCGCTCATCAATTCTCACTCCTTCTCTTAATTGAAATAGGGATAAGCGTTCTACCCGAAAAGTATACGACTTACCTCTTTCAAGCGTTTTTTTCAAATCCATCTGTTGCCCACTGGTGCTAAATGACAAACCCGCATCAACATCTCCCACAAACAGCCGGAACTCAGGAATTTCCCTTGTCATATTTTTGATGAAGTATTTACCGTCTTGTTCGACAAAGGTCTCTCCTTCTCCTGCATTTGAAGGCATGCCAATGTTAAAATCTTCGTATTCCAGTTCTGTCATCATCAAAGCGTCGCCGTCTACTATTTTGTAGCTTTCAATAACTTCTGACAGGTGGATCGAATGGGTATATATAATTTGGAAAAACCGGCTTTCGACCGGAACATAAGCCGCTAAATCGTCAGTCTCATTATCGATAAACACATAATTCTTTTGGTAAGGGGTGAATGCGATTAAGGAGCTGATTAGGATGAGGGAAACCGCTAAAGGAAGAAGCTTTTGTATCCGGAAAGACCGCATAGTCCATTCTCCTCCATCTGCAAAACAAATAACTGACGGCAGAGCTTCCGCTTTACCGTCAGTTAATCGCTTATTCGATTAATTTACTTCGTCGAAATATTTTTGTGCTCCAGGGTGGATATCGATTCCAATTCCGTCAAGAGCAGTTTCAGCTTTGATAAAGTCAGCTTTTGCGTGCTGGATTTGATCTGTGTTTTCATAGATCGCTTTTGTGATGTCATAAACAAGGTCTTCAGAAAGATCATTCTGGACAACTAACATCGCCAACACAGAAACCGTTGGAACTTCTTCAGTCAATCCGTAAATGCCAGAAGGTACAACGTCATGAGCGTAGTATGGATATTTCTCGATCAGCTCGTCCGCCTTGTCCTGCTCTACTGGAACAATTACAACGTCAGAAGTAGCGCCAAGACTTTCAACTGCGCCTGTTGGAGTTCCGGCAGTGATGAATGCCGCATCAATTTGACCTGACTGCAGGCTTTCCTGCGACTCACCAAAATCAAGATTCTGTGCATCAATATCGTCCATTGTCATGCCATGGATTTCCAATAATTGTTCAGCGTTAATATAAGTTCCGGATCCAGGAGCACCAACAGAGATGCTTTTCCCTGCTAAATCATCAAATGAAGCAATACCGGAATTCGCAGTTGTAACTAATTGAATCGTTTCCGGATAAAGTGCTCCAATAGCAGAGACGGTATCGATTACTTCGCCTTCAAACATATTTGATCCTTCAGCCGCATAGAAGGCTGTATCCGTTTGAACGAATGCGATCTGTGCCGCTCCATCAGCAAGTGCCGTCATGTTTGCAGCAGAAGCCTGTGAAACTTCAGCAGTTGTATCCAAGCCTGTTTCGTTTTCAATGATTGTCGCCATTGCGCCGCCAAGTGGATAATATGTTCCTGTCGTTCCGCCTGTCAAGATGCTTAGGAATTCGGGATCAGAAGCCCCGCCGCCCTCGCCTGCGGGTTCTGTAGCTGCGTCATCTCCACAACCTGCTAAAAATACAGATCCTGCCAGTGTTACCGCAGCAAACAAACCAAATTTCTTCTTCAACATAAAGTGACCTCCCTTTGTTCAACTTTTTTACATGTTTCATTTTCATAATACCATGGCTTTCTTACTAGTTTCAATGCATTCTGCAAATACAACCGCTTACAGAGAGAACATTGAGAAAACTCTTTATGTTTCAGCACCCTCTACATGTGTTTCAGGAGTCGTGTCTTCCGGAGCCAAATCTTCAAAGGTTTTGCCCTGCTCTTCAAGGTCACGCGTCCGGTGAGCAATGCGTGCCGACGCACATGCAGCAATACTTGCCACTAAATCATCCAGGAAAGTATGAACCTGGCCGCCGTATTTGGTATCCAATTTATGAATAATGCCCGTTTTATTTTTGTCCAAATGGCCAAATGTGGTCACGGCGATACTGCCATAAGTTAAGACCGCACCTAATCCGATCATTTCATCAACGCCAAAGAGTCCTTCATCAGATCCTACAATCTGTTGGAGTGGACGGGACAGTTTCCCCTGCTCTGCCAATTCGTCTAATTCAATCCCTACTAAAAGGGCATGCTGCATTTCGCGCTTACGCAAAACACTTTCTACCGATTCCATGCAATGCTCGATTTTAAGCCCTTCGTTAAAAGGAAGCTGCATATCCAAAACGATTTTGGCTATGTCTTCATTTGTGACTCCTCTGCGCTCTAATGCTTCATGCGTCGCTTTTGTAACATCATCTGAGTGAACTCTGTATCTTGCACCATCCATCTTAAAAACCCCTTCCCTCTAATTAGTTGGTGTTCTTTTCTCATTATACCTTGTACATTCATTATGGTACAATTTTCTTACAGAATCCTAGAGGAGGTATATCAATGACGACTGGAAAGGTAGAAGATTTATCCATCTACAGCAAGGAACTCCAAGAAGACATGCAATTGCTTGTCTATCTTCCTTCCAATTTCTCACCCTTATACAAATACACACTGGTCATCGCGTCTGATGGCAAAGACTATTTTCAATTAGGTCGAATTCCACGTGTCGTGGATGAGCTATTGGAAAAACAGGAAATCGAAAACATTATTGTGGTAGGTGTTCCTTATAAGAGTGTGGCTGATCGAAATAAAAAATACGAACCAACCGGTGAACAGCACAGTGCCTATTTGCGCTTTTTGGCACATGAACTGGTGCCTTACCTGGATGAAAAATACCCGACCTATCAAGTAGGCATGGGACGCGCATTAATCGGTGATTCGCTGGCTGCGACCGTATCCCTGATGGCGGCACTGAAATACCCGAACATTTTCGGCCGTGTTATCCTTCAGTCGCCGAAAGTCGGAACCGAAATGCTGACAGCAGTGGAAGCTTTTAAATCAGCCAACTCTTTTACGGTTTATCATGTTATTGGAAAACAAGAAACCGCTGTAAAACTAAGTTCAGGCGGAACCGAAGATTTTGTCGAACCAAATCGAAAATTAAATAATTTAATGAAAAATAAAGGGTTTTCGATCTTTTATGAAGAATTTGAAGGAGACCATACTTGGAAGCATTGGCAGCCCGATTTACGGCGTGCGCTTATTCAGAACTTCGGCATGTAAGGATCGAAGATGCTCCAAGGCATAATTACAGCATTACTATGAATGGTTATCACAGACAAGGAGGTCGTTAGGATGAAATATGGAGTTGCAGCTTTTCCCTCAAAAAAATTGCAGGATCTCGCCAATTCGTATCGAAAACGATATGATCCGCATTATGAGCTCATCACCCCTCATATGACGTTAAAAGAACCATTCGAGGCGGACGCATCAACAATTAAAGATATCGCGGCTGAAATGCATAACATCGCAAAGCGCCATCAACCGTTTAAACTGCACACCACACGGGTCAGCACGTTTTCCCCTGTAACCAACACCTTATACTTCAAGGTGGAACCGAATGCCGAAATCGCTGCTTTACACGAAGACTTGCATTCAGATTTCTTCGGTGGCATGCCGAAGCATTCTTTCGTACCGCATATCACAATCGGACAAAAACTGTCCGATACAGAACACGCCGATGTATTTGGGCAGTTGAAGATGGCAGGCATCGACCATGAAGAAATAATTGACCGCATGCACCTGCTCTATCAATTGGAAGATGGTTCATGGACGGTATACGAGACATTCAGATTAACTGGAGATGATCAATAAGTGCTGAAAGTAAAAATCGCTGAAAATCAAATGGAAAAAGAACAGGCTTTTGACGTCCGCAGAAAAGTTTTTGTGGAAGAACAACAGGTTCCCATCCATATTGAAATGGATGAATACGATGACAGTGCGATTCATTTTGTCGGTTACCAGCTGACTCAGCCGATTGCTGCCGGACGCATCCGGGAAGTCGAAACAGGTCTCGGCAAAGTGGAACGCGTATGTGTGCTTTCCGAGTATCGCGGCCAGCAGATTGGCGTGATGATGATGAATGAAATGGAGGAATATGCACGGACCCACGGCATTTTCAGACTCAAACTGAATGCTCAAACCCATGCGCTTTCCTTCTATGAAAAGCTTGGTTATGATGTCACATCAGATGAATTCATGGACGCGGGCATCCCCCACAAGTCGATGGAAAAAGTCATTGCTGGATAATTTAAGCAACAAAAAAAGCAGATCAGCCGAGTTATCGGTCGATCTGCTTTTTTATGCTTCTTAAAGAATATGGAACCCGCTGTCTACGTGGATAACTTCTCCCGTAATCCCGCGTGACATATCACTGAAAAGAAAAGCGGCTGTATCGCCCACTTCTTCCGGTGTCGTATTGCGGCGCAATGGTGCTCTTTCTTCAATTTCATGAAGAATGGAGTTGAAATCGCTGACACCTTTTGAAGACAGTGTACGGATCGGGCCTGAAGAAATTGCATTGACACGAATGCCGTGTCTTCCAAGATCAGCCGCTAAATAACGCACGGACATTTCAAGTGAAGCTTTTGCAACACCCATGACATTGTAGTTCGGCATTACGCGTTCGCCGCCAATATACGTCAATGCGACAATGCTTCCGCCTTCAGCCATCAACGGCTTCGCATTTTTTGCGATGCTTGTCAGTGAATAGGCGCTGATGTTGTGCGCCAATAGGAAACCATCTCTTGATGTATCCGAAAAATCGCCGGACAATTCCTCGCCTTTTGCAAACGCGATGCAATGTGCAAGTCCGTGAATCGTACCTACCTGTTCTTTAATAGCAGTGAAGCATTCCGCTACTGCTTCGTCGTTTGTCACGTCACATGGCAAAATCAATTCGTGGTTGCCGTCGAGCGTTGCTACCAAATCACGGACCGATTTTTCAAAGCGCTCACCTGCGTAAGTGAAAATCAGGTTTGCTCCGGATTGATCTAAAGAACGTGCAATGCCCCAAGCAATGCTGCGCTTGTTGGCTACTCCCATAATGACATAAGTCTTTCCTTCTAATGATATTGACATGTCCATTCCTCCTGCGTCTGTTATTATTACCTGGTACTAATAATACCTCACAAAAAAGAAAAGTGCAATTCGCACTTTTCTAGAGCCGGCTTAGGAATGTAGTTGCTAAGCCTAAATAAATTAAAATTGAAATAATGTCATTCAAGGTAGTGATAAAAGGTCCGGAAGCAACCGCTGGATCGATCTTCATCCGGTGGATCAATAAAGGGATGAATGAACCGGCTAAAGTCGCTACAAAAATAGAGCTCATGACGGCCGTTCCGACCAGCACGCCGATCAGCAATTCGCCTTTCCAGAAATACACGAGGCCGACCACAACGATGCCGCAGACGATACCGGTAATCAGTCCTGTTCCAGCTTCTCGGAACAGAAGTTTTGTTTTACTTTCCTCTTCGATGTCGCCTGTTGCAATTCCTCGAACAGCTACGGCCAAAGCCTGCGTTCCACTATTTCCTGCCATTCCTGCAATAAGCGGAATAAATACAGCAAGCAATGCCACCTGGTCCAGTGTCGCTTCAAACATTCCCATCAGATTGGCCGTCAACATGCCGAGGAAGGTCAACAGAATCAGCCAAGGCAGCCGTTTTTTAGCAGCAGTCAATGGCCCTTTGTCAAAAGTATCCATATCGGAGACAGCGGCCAGTTTGGAATAATCGTCTGACGCTTCTTCTTCCAATACGTCGATGATGTCATCGACTGTAATGATGCCGAGCAGATGGTTTTGAAAATCGACAACCGGCAATGCCAGGAAATCATAGTCTTTAATCATCCGGGCGACTTCTTCTTGGTCTTCGCTGACAGATACACTGACGACCCGTTCATTCATGATTGAGCTGATCAAGGTATCTTCTTCTGCAAGAATTAGATCTCTCAAGGTCACAATTCCTGAAAGTTTCTTATCGTCATCAACCACAAATACATAGTAGATGGTTTCAGCATTTGGTGCCGCATTGCGTAAAATGTTCATCGCTGAACGGACCGTGGAATTTTTCGGTATGGCCACAAATTCCGTGGTCATGATGGAACCGGCGGTATACTCTTCGTAATGCAGCAAGTCTTTGATTTGCTGAGCTGACTCTTTGTCCATAATCGTCAAATAACTGGCGACCTGTTCTTTATTCAATTCGTTTAAGACATCCACCGCGTCATCTGTGTACATATAGGAGAGTAGATCAGAAGCGTAACGGGCATCCATCTCTTGGAATAGATCTTCGTATTCGTCGTCATCCAATTCAATAGCTTCAAAAATATCCGCCATCTCTTTAGGAGAGAGATACTGATACAGCAATTGCCTGGTTTCGGAATCCGCCTTTTCATAAAAACTTGCCTGGTCGTATGGATGGTGTGCTAGAAACTCATCGCGGAATTCCTTGACGTCTCCGCGAATAAGCAATTCTGTGAACAATGCATCATTCATTTCTTCATCACGTACTACTTTTTCTTCCATCATGTATACTCCCTCCTTTCGAAGATTCTGTTTGCTTGCTATAGTAGTCTATACGTTAGACTATGGCTATGTATAGTAATTTTTCAATAAAGAGGTGTGGATTATGAAATATGATATTATCGGCGACATTCACGGATGCTACCAAGAGCTTATCCAGCTCATCGAACGGTTAGGCTATCAGAAAAAAGACGCTATCTTTATTCATCCGGACAACAGAAAACTTGCTTTTGTCGGTGATGCGATGGATCGTGGGCCTGAGTCATTGAAAGTCCTGCGCTTATTGTTTGCCCTCCAGGATGAAGGCATCCTTTACTATTCCCCTGGAAATCATTGCAATAAACTTTTCCGTTATTTTAAAGGACATAATGTTCAGCTGGCGCATGGATTGGAAATGACTGTAGCCGAATGGAAGCAACTGCCCAAACAGGAACAACAGCAATTTCGAAAACGTTATATTCACTTTTATGAACAGCTGCCGCATTACCAACAGCTTGAAAATGACTTGATTGTTGCACATGCCGGATTAAAGGCTGAAATGATCGGAAAACCGCTGAGCAAAGGCATTGCGGTATTTGTGCTGTACGGCGATATCACCGGTAGGTTCCATGCCGATGGCCGTCCGGTCCGGCGTGACTGGGCTAAATCTTACAGAGGAAAAAAATGGGTGGTATATGGCCATACGCCGACTGCTGAGCCCTATTTTGTCAACCGGACGGTTAATATCGATACCGGCTGCGTTTTTGGCGGCGCGTTGACTGCCTTTCGCTTTCCTGAAAAAGAACTTGTCTCAGTTCCTTCCCTGCAGCCTTATCAGCCCGACCGCTTCCATATCTACAGTTAAATCAGCGACTGCATATCTTCATTTAATGAAGAGCTGAAAAACAACTTGTCTCCAGAAACCGGATGGATCAATTCCAATTCTGTACAATGAAGCGCCTGGCGTCCCACTAGATTCCTTTGGCCGCCATACAGATCATCTCCAACCAATGGATGGCCGATATGAGCTAAATGAACACGAATTTGATGGGTTCTGCCGGTATTCAGTTGCAGCATGATATGCGTAAAGCCTGGAAGCCTTTTGAGCACCCGCACTTCGGTTTCTGCGAATTGTCCGTCTTCACGGACTTCCCGTTCGATGATGCTCGTATTTTTTCGGCCGATTGGAGCCGTTATCGTAAATTTATCTTCATCCAGCTGGCCATGGACCAGCGCCTCATACCGCCGTTTCATCTTTTTCTCCTGCTGCTGCAGCGAGATCATATGATGGATATGGCGGTTTTTTGCAATGCAGACCAGTCCTGAAGTATCCCGGTCCAGCCGCGTCGCAATATGCAGGGTGGAAGGAATGCCATGGTCATTGAAATGCTTGGCGACAATATTGGCCAGGCTGCCAAAAGGATGCTCTCGCGATGGAATGGTATTTTGCAAAGGCGGCTTTTCAACAATCAGCAATGCCTCATCCTCATAAACGATTTCCAAGTCGCCGTCCTCAGCAGCCAACCCTTTTCCATGCTCTTCATTCGGAAAAATAACGGTCACAGCATCACCTTTTTTCAAGGTATGCCTGACCGTTACTTCTGCACCGTTTACTAAAATCTGCCCACCGCCATATTTAACGGAAGCTAATGTCCGTTTGGAGATGCCCCATTTCCCGAGTGCTTCGCGCAGCAGACTCGAACCTTCAGCAGTATACGTTAACTGAAAAGGATTCATGGCGTTCAATCCGAAAGCTCGCTATCGATAAAGGAATCGTGGACACGCTGCCAGAATGGGAAAGCACGGAACCTCGCGAAGCGGACTTTTTCATTGGCAACTTTGTACTCGATCGATTTCACGTCTTTATGAAGCAGCTGCAGATGATCGACAGTGACCATGAAGTCAGGTGCTTTTACCGGACGCAAAGCACATCTGTGATGTCCCGGCAGAACCAGTGGCGATCCGACTGTCCGGAATACCCGGTTGTTGATGGATGCCATCTCTGTCAATTGCATCGCTTGAAGTGAAGGGTGAATGATTGCTCCGCCCAATGCTTTATTATAGGCAGTACTCCCCGAAGGAGTAGACATGCACAGGCCATCTCCTCTAAAGCGTTCGAAATGGCTTTCATTCAAAAAGACATCCATCACCAGCGTGACGTCCGGTGATTTTACAGTCGATTCATTCAAAGCCAGATAAACAGCCGGCTCATCTAGATTTTGGTAGTGGATGCTGACTTCCAGCAAAGGATACTCGATTACTTCGTATTCCTTTTTGGCAATGGACAAGACCAGCTTTTCAATTTCAATCGGCTTCCAGTCGGCATAAAAGCCTAGATGGCCTGTATGTATTCCGACAAAGGCAACATCCGCCAGCTTCTCGCTGTATTTATGGAATGCATGAAGCAAAGTCCCATCGCCGCCAATCGATAGGACGACATCTGGTTCTTCTTCGTTCCATTCCATTCCAAAATCCTCTAAGTAATTCCTCGCAGTGGCCATTAATTCATTGGATAATTTGTCGCTTCTGGATATGATATAAAATTTCATCGTTATGATCGGCCTCCCTCTCTATCGGTTCGAAAATGTGTACCGGGTGATTCCTTGAATTCAGTAAAATAAGCTTGCGCTTCCTGAATTTCGTCCCGAATCTGTGACATTTCTTCATCCAATTGGAATGCGGCTTCCGCTGCACGCTGAAGCCGGTTCTTGATCTCTTCCGGAAAAACACCTTTATATTTGTAATTCAACGAATGCTCAATCGAAGCCCAAAAATTCATTGCCAGGGTACGGATTTGGATTTCCGCCAAAATCAGCTGTTCCCCATTGATCGTTTGGACCGGATACTCCACAATAACGTGGTAAGATCGATAGCCACTCTGCTTTTCGTGGGAGATGTAGTCTTTTTCTTCTACAATCCGTAAGTCCTTGCGCTGTCTGAGCAAACCAACTACGGTTTCGATATCTCCGACAAATTGACACATCATCCGGATTCCCGCAATGTCCTGCAATTGATGGGCAAGTTCTTCGGAAGGCTCAAATGGAATGCCTTTTTCAAGGGTTTTATCGTAGATGCTGGCTAAAGGTTTGACTCGGCCCGTTACAAATTCGATCGGTGAATTTGTATTGTCGTTCTCAAACTGGCTTCGCATCCCTTTGAATTTTATTTTTAATTCGTCCACTGCCTGTTTATATGGTGCTAAAAATCGATTCCATTGACCCATCTCCGGTCCTCCTCACTTCTTTCAAGATCGTGAAGCAAGTGCCTCATGAAATGCCTGTTCTACAGCGGTGCGGAAAGCTTCACCGTAATTGTCATTGCCTTCTATGTTTTCCACCAGCATCCATAGCTCTTCATGGAAATCCGCAAGCGGCATGATTTGTTTGCCCCATGTCAGAAGCGGAACTTTTTTCAGCTGCAGCGCTTTGGTCAACGCCGGCCATGTATGTATGTCAAATTGAACATATATATATTCAGTACCCGTATCCAGCAAATAGACAAACGCCTGATTGTCGGAATCCGTAAGCATTTGACCCGACGCTTCAATTGATTCTGCCGGTTCGATTTCATCAATAAAGAACTCAATTTCATTTTCAGTCATATGGGTTCTGTTTACTGCCACTAATTTATGCAAATCGATACTTCCTTTCTGACTTCTTAATAATGATATTTTACCACAGCTCTGCCATTCGTTGCAGTTTGCACTAAACTATCCGATAATGAAGTTACTAGAGAGGTGTTCAACATGTCAAAAGAACTTGAAATTGAATTTAAAAATATGCTGACAAAAGAAGAGTATGCACATTTGCTGAAAGAATTTGCCGATTTCCATATCAACCCCGTCACACAGCACAATCATTATTTCGATACAGCCGACTTTGAGCTAAAAAGACAAAAGAGTGCCCTACGCATCCGGCAAAAAAACGGGCGATTTGAATGCACCCTGAAGATCCCTGCAACTGTTGGCCATTATGAAATCACGGATCAATTGACCCGTGAACAGGCACGTCGTATGCTTGAATTGAATACATTTGAAGCTACTGAAGTAGCAGAAGCTCTTCAGACAATGGATGTATCACTCCCTGAACTCAAACAGATTGGCACACTGACCACACACCGTGTCGAATTCGAGTACCTCGATGGCTTGCTCGTAATCGACCATTCAGAATACAATGGTCAAGAAGATTTTGAGTTGGAATTTGAAGTGTCGGATGCTGAAGCAGGACATAAACGATTCCTTGAGTTCCTTGACCAGCACAAAATCCAAGAACGTCCCGCAAACAAAAAAATCGCACGTTTCATGCAATCTGCAGCGGCACATTCCGAAGACCAATAGATTATAAATCCAATATCTCCCATCTCCTCAATCGATTTGGTTGAGATATTCGTGCTGCGTTGTTAGAATGAATTTACAGCTAAAGCAAAGGAGACACGATAATGACTGGAAAACCGATTATTCCGTATGAAGAGATTGGTGCGGAAACATTATCTCAGTTAGTCGATGCATTTTATACTCGCGTAGCGGCACATCCAAAGCTGCAGCCTATTTTTCCAGATGACCTTTCAGAAACGGCCCGTAAACAAAAACAATTCTTAACCCAATATTTAGGTGGACCCAATATATACTCAGAAGAACATGGACACCCAAGATTAAGAGCAAGACACAGCCCGTTCGCAATTACACCTGCTAGAGCTCAGGCTTGGCTTGAGTGCATGAGTGAAGCAATGGACGAAGTAGGGTTAAGTGGGAAATTTCGCGAAACCTTATACAATCGACTTGTTTTAACTGCACATCATATGATCAATGAGTCTGATAGTGAGGAGGAGTTGGAGTGAGCAATCTAGATTTGGCCCAAGAAATTCGCGAACCTGCGAATTCTTTCAAACCAATGGAACTGTATGTTTTCGTAGATCCCCTGAATCCGGAATGCTGGGAGCTGCAGGCAGTCATCCGAAAATTACAAATTGAGTACGGCCATTATTTTTCTATGAGAGTTGTCTTGAGTACGCAACTATTCAACTTAAACAAAGCAACACTTTCAGCAAATATCGATACCGATAACTTAACTCATCCTGTATTGCCCTCCGTTGCCATAAAGGCTGCGGAGCTTCAAGGAAAGCGATCCGGAAACCGGTTCTTACACAAACTGCAGGAGCATCTGTTCCTTCAGTCAAAAGACGTTTCTTCTTACAGCGTCCTATTGGAAATCGCGGAAGAAGCAGAACTGGATCAGGAAGAATTCAAGTTGGATTTCCATTCTGTACATACCGCGAAAGCTTTTCAATGCGATTTACAGATTACCCGCGAGATGGAAATCAACGAAGTACCAAGTATCGTTTTTTTCAATGAATGTATTGAAGACGAAGGTGTTAAAGTATCTGGCCTTTATTCATATGATGTTTACCAAACGATTCTACAGGAAATGATGGGCGAAGAAAGCCTGAATCGGCAAACCCCACCTTCCTTGGACGATCTCTTTACTAAATACTCAACTATGGCAACTAGAGAAATTGCTTCTATATACAATATTTCTGAGCAAACCGCAGAATGCGAGTTAAAAAAACAAGTTCTTCAACAAAAACTCGAACGCATTTGCATGCCGAAAGAAACCTTGTGGAAAGTAAAATAACCTGCCTCCCTTTTGGGAGACAGGTTATTTTTTTGATGTATTACTGGCTTTAGCAAGTATTCACGATTTATTGGCAAGTATTTTGGCGTCTATGGAAAGTATTTTTCCTTAAACAGAAAGTATTTGTACGCAATCTGAAAGTATTTCCAATTTAATGGAATAATAATAATAATAATATATTCAGTTATACCCGTCGAATCTACACGACTGCTTCCGCTTTTCTGGAACCAAAGCGAAAGGCGCCTTCCACGTCCGGAAGGCGCCTTTCTATATTACACAAAGGGGATGGGAGAAATGTTCACGCTCAAACAAAGGGGTGTATGTTTGTATGTGATTTATTTCACAACTTAATCTTATCACGGGATAATAGTTAATGCAATAATTCACAAAGACTTTCACAAATTCGTCATAATCAATTTAGAAAATAAATATCTTTGATTAGAACATGTTATTTTGAAATAATAAAAAGAAAGAAGCTGAGTAGCTATATCAGCTTCTTCTTCTCTCTTATTTATTTAGCAATAGTTTCTCAAGTTCGTTGAGTTTTTGTTCAAAAACTTTGCAGGCCTCTTCAACCGCTTTTGATTGCGTCATATCGACACCGGCTTTTTTCAGCACTTCAATCGGGTAATCTGAGCTGCCAGCCTTTAGGAACTCATTGATGTAGCGGTCTACTGCAGGCTGTCCTTCTTCAAGAATGCCTTTGCTCAATGCAGTAGCTGCGCTAAAGCCTGTGGCATATTGGAAAACGTAATAATTATAATAGAAGTGTGGAATTCGTGCCCATTCCAAGCCGATTTCTTCATCGACCGCTACGTCCGGGCCAAAGTATTTTTGGTTCAGCTCATAATAGACTTCTGTCAGACGATCTGCTGTGAGTGCTTCCCCGTCCTGATCCATTTTGTGCATCAAGTGTTCGAATTCAGCGAACATCGTTTGGCGGAATACGGTGCCTCGGAACCCGTCAAGCCAGTGATTCAACAGGTAAATGCGTTCCTGATCGTCTTCAGTGGAGTTTACCATGTATTCATTGAGCAAAGCTTCATTCGTAGTAGAAGCCACTTCAGCCACAAAGATTGAGTAATCACCGTAAATGTAAGGCTGATTTGCGCGTGTGTAATAGCTGTGGACACTATGTCCAAACTCATGCGCTAATGTAAACAGATTGTCTACGTTATCCTGCCAGTTCATCAGAATGTATGGATTGGTTCCATAGGCTCCAGACGAATAGGCTCCACTGCGCTTCCCTTTGTTCTCTTTAACATCCACCCAGCGGTTATCAATGCCTTCTTTGACAATGCCTACATATTCCTCTCCCAATGCTTCAAGCCCTTTCAACATGATTCCTGTGGCTTTTTCATAAGGAATTTCCATCTTCACTTCTTTGACTAAAGGCGTATGCATGTCCCACATATGAACTTTATCGATTCCTAGTACTTCCTTACGCAACGCTGCGTAGCGATGGAGAAGGTGAAGGTTGTTATTAACAGTCTCTACCAAATTATCATATACCGCTTCCGGGATATGATCATCTGCTAAAGCTGCTTGGCGCGCCGATTCAAATTTCCGAATCCGTGCATCGACGTTATCGCGTTTGATATTGCCTGATAAAGTAGAAGCAAAAGTATTCCGGAATTTGCCGTACGTCGCATAGACTGCTTTGAATGCATCTTCACGGACACGGCGATCTTTGCTTTCGAGGAAACGGATATAATTGCCATGCGTAATTTGAACTTTTTCGCCTGACTCATCTTCTATCTCCGGAAATTCAAGATCTGCATTGTTCAGCATGCCGAATGTTTCTGAAGAAGCACGGCTCACTTCAGACATTTGGGCGAGCAGAGACTCCTGCTCTGCAGGCAACACATGCGGACGCAATGAATTCAATTCCTCAAGCGCCTGTTTATACAAACTCAAGCCCTGGTGACTTGCTACGTATTGGTTCAGCACAGATTCTTCCAATGCCAAAATTTCAGGAGTCAGGAAGGATAAGCCCGCTGATACCTTTGCGAACAAAGATTTCACGCGGCTGTCCATCGCTTGGTATTTCGAATTGGTGGTGTCTTGGTCATAGCGCATATGCGAATACGTATAGAGACGTCTCAGACGCTCGGTCAATTCATCTTTGTAAACCAGTACTTCGTATAAAGCTTCAGCGCTTTCCTGCAGCTTGCCTTGATAGGATTCCGCTTTATCGCCCAGAGCTGCGACTTCCACAAACTCTTTTTCCCAAAGCTCATCAGTTTCAAATATATCTTCTAATTTCCACGTCAGTTCTGTCGGAACTTCTTCTCTTGTTAATACTTTGTTAACCATTTAACTTCCTCCTCTGTCCCATTCTTTCGGGAAACGAACTACACCCTATTTTCTCAATTTTCGAACGGTTTTGCAATAGTTATCATAGACAATATCCAAAAAGCTGGAATCTGTAAGAGTTTTTTCTTTGGCAGACAAATAAAGCTGCAGATAGTCTGTCACCATAGCCTCTGCCTCATCAGCCAGACTCGGATCGGCTAAGGTCATTCTTCCGGAAGCGATCAGCGCACCTATAGATATGCCTTTCTCCCAGGCTACAACTGCTTGAAGCTGCCAAATTATTGGATGCTGTTTTAAGCATTCGGCACGGAGCCAAGGAATTCCGAAAAGGTCGGGAACATTCGCTGCATCCAATCGCAACTCATAGCACAGCCGGCAGAAAGTATTTTTCACTCGATTTTCCGTATACAACTGATTGCGGATAAATCGCCGTTTTGAATGCCGAAAAATTCCGAGCACCTTATTGAATTCTTCTTTGGACAGCTGTTTGGGTACTGCAAAAGGAAAAACCTGCTTTGTCGCCTGAATTGATTTGGTTTTGCCTATCCATCGATTTGAGCTGATATAGAACAAATTCGAATGATAATAAAAGCGATTCCCTGGCGGATAGAATAGCAGGATAAAGGAAACTCCTCCCTGGCTTTGCCGCATAGCAATTTCATATGATTTCAGGTGCAGCAGCCCAATTTCTTCAAGACATGGCTCTTTCAAGCCCTTTAACCAAATCGGCTTCATGTTGAGCTGCCGATAGCCGTTCGATCGCTCATTAAGCTGTAGCACCGGAATCGCGCTGCATTGAAATTCAAGGGCGTAGTGCCCATCGACCAAAAGGTCAACGCGCTGGCGAGTCATTGAAAAATATTTCTCTAATTCAACTTTGAAGTTTAACTGGTGGAAGAAATGATACAGATGAAGTTTTCCTTGCAGGTGTAAAGAGGATTCAGGTTCGCTGAATTTGTCGCAGGCAGAAAGGGTCTTATGCGCAAAATGAGGGATGTTGATTTCTCCGATTTTCATTAGCAGCGGAGCATGGCAGGTAGGACAGAAAAACTGCTCATGCAAACGAATTTTCCGAAGCTCTTCTCGATCGTACTTTCCAGTTAGATAAAATAATTCCTGTTGCTTTGTCTTGGCCACTATTATGCTAATCACTCTCCTTTCTCCCAGTCTATGGAATTAAAGAGAACATGGCAATAAAAAAAGATCTCCTGTAAAGGAGATCTTAGCCAAAATAATGTAGAACATTTGAGAGCGCATCTTCTTTGAAAATCGGTTTACCGTATTCTTCAAGACGGTGAACCGTAACGGGTGAAATCCGTAGATATTCAGTGATGATACTCACATTGTTTTTGATGTCTTCTTCAGAATGAAGGATTTCATCAAAACTTGTATAAAGGTAATATTTATTCTCAAAATGATAAACCGCTGATTCGATCGGTACGTACATTAAACGTCTCGCAATCGGTAACAGCTCTTCCACTTCTGAGAAGACAAATGTATATTCAAGTTTCTTAATATCAGGTTCATCAAAAACCGGTTCAAATTCATCAAATTCCGGAGTAACAGTATCTTCACTTGCGAACATTTTGCGGCGTTCTTCTATATCATCAGGCATATCAAGCTTCTGCCCATCTTTAGTTAACTGAGCACGTGTTACTGTGACTTCAAGACCTTTATCCATAGCCTGGACTTGGATCCAAAGCGGGCCTTCCATTACGAAATCGGCTTCTTCATTAACTTCATCCATCATTTCCCAAAAAAGTTCTTCGCTCTTATCTCTGTTGAACCAGATTTCGTCACGGCTAAACCCTCGCTCTTCAACGTCGAGATAGGAAATGTAAAATTTAACTGTGTTATCGTTGATACGTTCTATTTCCATTTTACACCTCTCCTTTACGGTTTGGACTAAGAGAACATTCCTCAGAGCCGTGCTGTATTGCTTTTACCAAGTATAACTTTTTTTATTAATAAAGAAAAAGTTTATGCCTATCACCAAAGACAAGTTACAAGTACATAGAGTTTAATTCACTTAACTGATTTATGCAACTAATTTAGGATAAAGAAAAGCTGTCCGAAGATCTCTTATGAAATACCATAAAGACCGGACAGCTAGAGTACTTATTGTTAGTTTACCATTCGCTGAGCTTCAAGCAATTGATAGGCTCTAACTTTACGTGGGAGGAATCGACGGATTTCATCTTCGTTGTAACCAACCTGCAGGCGTTTTTCATCCATAATGATCGGGCGTCGCAGTAATCCTGGATGCTCTTGAATTAATTCATATAAACGCTGAAGTGGTAAACTTTCAACATCCACATTTAATTTTTGGAATATTTTAGAACGGGTAGAGATGATTTCATCTGTTCCGTCTTCAGTCATGCGTAAGATTTCTTTGATTTCACTGATAGTCAATGGTTCAGAAAAAATGTTTCGTTCTGTATATGGAATATCGTGTTCCTCAAGCCAAGCTTTCGCTTTTCTGCAAGACGTACAGCTCGGAGAAGTGAATAATGTAACCATCATAGTGGAGCACTTCCTTTCGGATTCATGAAAATTTGGTTTCGTTCATTTCTCAAATTAGAATCATTATAGTTTAGAGGCTCTACATTCATTATACAATGTATGGAGTCGATTTGATAGTGTATCTCAATAAAAAAATTAGAAAACGAGCTTTCTGTCACATATTAGCTATATATTCATTATACTTTCATAGCTGTATAACTTAATTTTACCCCTTTTTCTTTTGTCGTAAACTTCCAAACAAAACTTTTTTATTCTCAGTTACACCATCTTTTTGAAAATAACTTCTACACTTATATACTACGTTTCAGAATAGAAATAGTTTCATATAAAGCTCTAAACTAAAAGATTGATTTGATATTATGGAGTATCCACTTTGAATCCTGCCTAAACTTACATTACTACCGTCCTTCTACAGCATGAGCTGATTCTTTTAAAAATTTCTGAAAAGAAATCTCACTGGCAATTAGAGGAGGATTAGTGAAATTAAGGTGTGTAATCTACACCTTGCGAATAGGAATTGCCTGCATTCCATAGAAGGAATTCATCTATGCCTTGGTCATTCAAAGCTTTTATTTGTGCTTCAACTTCTGCTTTGCCATAACGCTTGTAGTTTCCAGCTCCCAGATAGCTTGCCGTAAAATCCTGCAGCCATGGCCGTGAGACAGGCGGATTTTCTAAACCGGCCAATACCTGGTTCTCTACTTTGGCGTATTCAGCAACCAGTTTGTAAGGTTCCAGATCCGGTTTGGCGATTCCAAAGTAAGATGTCCAGTGACTTGGATAAATCATAGACGAAATAACATCCACATTTTCAGAGATCTTAGAGAAATTCTGTCCAATGCCTGGAGCTTCCGGCAAAGTAGCAGCATAACCAAAAATGTCTACAGAAACTTCTACTCCATAAGGTTCCAACTGTTCTTTTGCATAGGCAACAAAATCAGTTACTGCTTCTACTCTTTGCTGTACAGAATCGGCTTCGGCCTTTTCATAGTCGCCCATCGAGTAGCTCAAATCATCTGCACGGTTTTCAAACCCTTCAGGAAAGCGGACATAGTCAAATTGAATTTCCTTAAACCCAAGTTTTGCTGCTTCGATAGCGATTTGGACATTATGGTCCCACACTTCTTGAAGAAATGGATTAACAAATGATTCTCCACGATTATTTTTCCAAACTTGATCTCCGTCCATAAACGTCAAGTCAGGTCTGCTTTCCGCGAGTACAGTGTCTTTGAAAACCACCACGCGCGCAATCGGATAAATCTCTTTTTCCTCTAGTTTTTCCAGCATCGCCCGAGGATCTTTTATTAACGGCTGCCCCATGCCCAGCTCAGCTAGCGATGAGTCTTCTCCCGGTATGTATGTCAAGTGGCCAAAATCTTCCTTTATGTCAATGACCATGGCATTCAATTCTGTCGTATCTATAAGATTAATCAACGAATCAAATCGTTCTCCTCCAGCAGAATGCGCTGTGACAAAAATTCCTCGAACAGCATCCGGATAGTTGAATTCCAGACCTGAATCAAATTTAAACAATTGCGATGATGCTAATACTTGCGAATCAACTTCAACTGTATGAAAAGCGCGCTCTGTAAAATTGGGAGCTTTGTCTTCTTCAGCTGCAAATACATTTCCTGCACTTACCAAACTAATACTTGTGGCACACATCAATGCCCATTTCCATGACTTTTTCATCCTACCGCACCCCTTTATCCAGATTTGTCGACCAGTATGTTCCTCGTTCCACTTCACCCGATGAAAATTCTACTGATCATAAAATCCTCTTTTCAACTTACTGTTCACGTGGAGTAAGAATCCTTATTAAAGGAACAATTTCTTTATCCATTGTTCTTCCATTCTATCATTTATCTGACTAATTGAAATAAGAAATACGCCAGAATACCGATTAGTTGCATTCGACGTTCATTAATCAATAAAAGCTTTTCGCAGTGGATAACGAAAATATCAGGCTAATAAAAAGAACGATGTCCAAGTAGGACACCGTTCTTTTATCAATTGCTTACTGAAGCCGCTTTGATGGATTCAAATTCACGTTCTGAACATTGAACAAAATGGCCAGGACTGATTTCTCTCATCCGAACATCGTCAGCTTTATTATAGTCATGGACTGCAGGGTCGTAAGATTTACGGACCCGGTTGCGCTCGTAGTTCGGGTCTGGCAATGGAATTGCTGACAGCAATGATTGTGTGTAAGGATGCAATGGATTGTTGTACAGCTCTTCAGCTGGTGCCAATTCCACTAATTTCCCGAAATACATAACACCGATACGATCTGAAATGTATTTAACCATGGACAAATCGTGGGCAATGAACAGGAAAGTTAAACCTTTCTCTACTTGAAGTTCCTTCAACAGATTAACAACCTGCGCTTGAATAGACACGTCCAATGCAGAGATCGGCTCATCAGCAATGATAAAATCCGGATCTACAGCTAAAGCACGGGCAATACCCAGACGCTGGCGCTGACCGCCTGAGAACTCATGCGGGTAGCGGTTGGCGTGTTCTTTATTCAAACCAACCGTTTCCAATAAATCATAAACCATTTTTTTGCGTTCGGCCTGGTTTTTTGCCAAGCCGTGAATATCAATGCCTTCAGCAATGATATCCATTACTTTCATCCGCTGATTTAAAGAAGCATATGGATCTTGAAAGATCATCTGCATTTTACGGTTGAATTTTTTTAGATCCTGTTTCGATTTTTTGCCATGAACATTTTCACCCTCGTAGAAAACATCACCGTCCGTAGCATCATATAAACGGATGATGGAACGGCCAGTCGTTGATTTCCCACAACCGGACTCGCCTACCAATCCTAAAGTTTCACCTTTGTAAATATCAAAACTGATATCATCTACTGCGCGGACTTCATTTGTTTTCCCGATATTGAAGTACTGTTTCAGGTTTTTAATTTCGAGTAATTTTTCAGCCATTATACCGCGCCCCCTTCATAATATCTGCTTCCCGGGAATTTCTTCATACGTTCGATGACAGTTAAAGGCGGTTCTACTTGTGGTGCATCCGGATGAAGCAACCATGTAGCAGCTGAATGTGTATCACTGACCTTAAAGAATGGTGGATTTTGCTCCATATCAATTTTCAATGCATACTCGCTTCGCAGGGCAAAAGCATCTCCCTTAGGTGGGTCCAATAAATCAGGCGGTGTGCCAGGAATAGCATACAATTTCGCATCTTCTGTATCCAATGATGGCATGGAGCTTAACAAGCCCCATGTATATGGATGCTGCGGGTTGTAGAAAATTTCATCCACAGTACCGATTTCAACGATTTTTCCACCGTACATAACCGCTACACGATCGGCTACGTTTGCTACAACACCCAAATCGTGCGTGATGAAGATAATCGATGTATCGATTTTTTTCTGCAAGTCTTTCATTAACTCAAGAATCTGTGCCTGAATTGTAACATCAAGTGCAGTTGTTGGCTCATCTGCAATCAAAACTTTCGGATTGCATGCCAATGAAATAGCAATAACGATCCGCTGGCGCTGTCCGCCTGAAAATTGGTGAGGATATTGTTTCATTCGCAATTCCGGTTTCGGCATACCAACAAGGCGGAGCAAGTCGATCGCAACTTTCTTTGCTTCACTGTTACTGATCTTTTGGTGCTTCAGTAGCGGCTCAGTCAATTGTCGGCCAATCGGCATGGTCGGGTTTAAAGACGTCATCGGATCCTGGAAAATCATTGAAATTTCTTTTCCGCGGATCTTTTGCATTTCTCTGTCGCTTAACTTCGTCAAATCGCGACCGCCGAATAAAATTTCACCACTTTTGAATTCTGCTGAACTTTCAGGCAGCAAACGCATAATGGATTTTGTCGTAACAGATTTACCTGAACCCGACTCTCCCACGATTGCTAAAGTTTCACCTTTATATAGATCAAAGTTAACCCCGCGTATCGCTTTAACTTCCCCGCCTTGGGTGTTAAAGGAAAGCTCAAGATCTTTTACTTGTAGAATTTTCTCCATTATCAACTTTCCTCCTTAATCTTTCATCTTCGGATCGAGGGCATCACGAAGTCCATCACCGATCAAGTTGAATGCAATCATAATCAAACTCAATAAAACAGCAGGGAAAGCTAAAATATGCGGTGAAAATTGAATTAACGAATATCCATCATTGATCAATGTTCCGAGCGAAGCATCCGGAGCCTGCAGCCCCAGTCCGATAAAGCTCAAGAAAGCTTCGAAGAAAATTGCACTTGGAATCGTGAACATCGTATTGATGATGATAACACCTAATACGTTCGGCATTAAATGCTTCCATATGATGCGGCTGTCGCTTGCTCCTAATGTGCGTGCAGCCAAAACGAATTCCTGGCTCTTATATTTAAGAACTTGTCCACGAACAACCCTGGACATGCCAGTCCACCCAGTTATGGTCAATGCGATGATGATGGCCAATATTCCGGGATCCATGATTAAAATGAATAAGATTACGACTACAAGGTTAGGAATACCCGTTAAAATTTCGACGATCCGCTGCATGAAGTCATCCACACGTCCGCCAAAGTATCCCGAAATCCCTCCATAAATGACACCAATCAACATATCGATCGCCGCTGCCACGAAAGCAATGAACAAAGATACTTGGGTACCTTTCCATACACGTGAAAACATGTCGCGTCCCAGTCCATCAGTTCCAAACCAATAGTTGACTTCAACATTCTTCATTTCGTATAAGTCTACTTCTTGACCGCCCAATGTACCGACTCCATCGAGAATCCCGAGGTTTTCTATAACCGGAATTTTAGGTGGCAAATTGGCATGAGTGATCGTTTGTGTGTTTGGTTCATATGGACTGATGATCGGTCCTAGAAATGCCATGATTACGATTAAGCCAAACAAAATTAAACTGAACAAGGCACCTTTATTTTTACGAATACGATACCAAGCATCTTGCCAGAAGCTAACGCTTGGTTTCGTGATGCGTTCAGCCTGATGGGAATCCAATGTAATTCGCTCGAACGACCCTGCCGGCAATTCGGGAATTTTATCAATTTTTTGAGTCATTAACTTTTACCTCCTGAAAGACGAATACGAGGATCAATGACGCCATACAATATATCTACCAATAGGATAATCACAATCAAGAAAACAGAGAAGAAGATCGTAGTTCCCATAATGATAGAGAAATCACTGACCATGATTGATTTAACGAATTGTTCCCCGATACCCGGTATTGCAAAGATCTGTTCCACGACTAGAGATCCTGTAAGAATAGATACAGCCATAGGACCAAGAACCGTGATTAACGGAATCAATGCATTACGGAATGCATGTTTGAATGCAATCTCTGATCCGCTCGCACCTTTAGCTTTCGCTAATGTAATGTAATCCGAGCCAAGGACTTCAATCATTTCTGTACGGATAAAACGAGCGGCTGTAGCAAGCGGGAACATAGCCAATGCGATGGATGGAAGCACGCTCGACATAAAGCCGTCTTTCCATAAAGCTACTGGGAACAGGCCCCATTTTAAGCCGAACCAATATTGCAGCAATGAGGCAAAAACGAAAGAAGGAATCGATATTCCGACAATTGCTACAAATGTGCTGGTGTAATCAACCCAGGTATTCTGCCTCAACGCAGCAATCATACCCAGGAGAATTCCTAGAACAGTTCCCAACAACATTCCTTGGAAACCAATTTGAGCTGAAGGACCCATCCGGCTTAAAATAACATCCGTAACGTTGGCTCCTTTAAACTGGTTAATGGAAATTCCTAAATCACCTTGCACTAAACCAAACATGTAATTGAAATACTGAACCGGAAGCGGCTCATTCAACCCATATCTAGCTTCTACAACTGCCCTTTGTTCTGGAGATAATTTATCTGCGGAAGCGACGGGGGATCCTGGTAAAACTTTCATCAAGAAAAAGGTAAATGTAGCAATCAGCGCTAAAGTGATCACCATATAAATTAAACGCTTGCCAATATACTTCGCCATAGTGCACCTCCAAAATAATTCTATTTGACAAGTACGATTCATTCGAACACGAACCTGTAATATTCAATAGTTAGCAGAAAATGGTCAATTTTCGGTTAATTCCTTTACATTAGAAAAGAGAGTATATCGATCTGAAAATCCGATATACTCTCTTTCTATTTTGTTTTCACAGTAGCGGGATTAACTTATTCTTTACCCGAAATGTATGCCCACTTGTAGCTGTAATCTCCACCAAATGGGTGTTTGATAATGTTGTTTACGTAAGGCTGTTGAAGAGACATCAAACCGCGCTGATAGATTGGCGCGATTGCTGCGTCATCTTCCAGAAGGATTTTTTCAGCCTGTGCCATTGCTTCCCAACGTGCAGCAGGATCTGTTGCCAATTCGCCTTTAGCTGATTCAACTAATGCATCATACTCTGGGTTAGAGTAAGACATTTTGTTCTGAGCAGATCCAGTTACAAACAAATCAATGAATGTCATAGGATCCTGATAATCTGGTCCCCATCCAGCAGTTTGGATGTCATAGTCCTGAGCTTCGTCAAGTTCTAAACGAACTGCGAAAGGTACTGCTTTAAGGTTGATTGTCAAACCTTCAAGATTTGTTTCAAGTTGTTCTTTCAAATAAGCATCCATATTTTTAGCAGTTTCAGTGTCTCCACCTAGGATTTCAAGAGTAACTTCTTCTACTCCCAATTCTTCCATACCAGTTGCGAAAAGTTCTGCAGCTTCTTCAGCGTTAAACTCGATCAAATCTCCATTAACGTCACGGAAATCAGTGTTGCTTTCATCGAAAGCAAAATCAGTCGGTACTAAATAGTTAGCTGGTAAAGAACCGTTTGCTAATACTACATCAACTAGATCTTGTTTGTTAAATCCTTTTGCGATTGCTTTACGGATGTTAACGTTTTTAAGTGCATTTTCTTCACCGTTGCGCTCTTGGTTAAATTTGAAGTAGAAAACAGTAGGTTCCAATTCAGTAACCAGGTTTTCGTCATTTGCATATTGCATTGCAAATTCACCGCTTAAACCAGCGCGATCTTTTTCACCAGAGTTGTATAGGTTGACTGCAGTAGCAGGCTCTTTTACAACATCTACGTTTATTGTTTCAAGTTTTACAGTTTCAGCATCCCAATACTCAGGATTTTTTTGCATTTTCCAAGTCAAGCCAGTGCCGTCCCAATCAGTAAGAGTAAATGGTCCGTTGAAAATCAAGTTTTCAGAGTTAGAAGCATAAGCATCGCCTTTTTCAGAAATGAAAGCTTCGTTCTGTGGGTAGAAAGTTGGGAAAGACATTAACGACATAAAGTAAGGTACTGGACGCTCAAGTTTTACTTCAAGAGTGCTATCGTCTACAGCAGTAACGCCAAGTTCAGTTGGTTCCATATCGCCTGCAGCAATTTCAGTTGCATTTACAATTGAGCCAGCCATCATGTAAGCTCCGTAAGGAGAACCAGTAGCAGGATCAATTGAACGTTGCCAAGAGTAAACAAAATCATTAGCAGTAACTGGTGTACCATCAGACCAGTTAGAATCACGTAACTTGAAAGTGTAAGTCAAGCCGTCTTCGCTGACTTCAGGCTCTCCATCAGCAAGTGCTGGTTCAGCAATGTTTTCTTCGTTCAAGCGGAATAGGCCTTCGTTAACATTGTTGAAAATATTGAATGCGACTGCATCCTCAGCTAAAGAAATATCCATGGTAGGAATTTCAGCGCTTTCCATTATGTTCAGTACTTGTTCTGAGTCTAATTCCCCAGCTGGTTCTGTGCTTCCTGTGTCATCTGGAGTTTCAGTACTAGTGTCACTTTCGTTGCCGCCACCACATGCTGCTAGAAATGCACTTAGAACTAAAACTAGGCTAAGTAGCCAAAAAATCTTGCTGTTCTTCACTAAATTGACCCCCTCGAATTTTCTGAAAAATTGGTACACTGCTAATTATACATAATAATTATTTCTTGTACAGAACTTTTTTTGGAAATTTTTACACTCTTGTAACAATTCCGTTACATTCATATTACAGGATACCGCATGAATATTGGATTTGTAAGCGTTCTCGGCGTCTAAGATAAATGAAGATTTTTTTGATTTTTTTCTAACTTTCTTCTACAATTGATAAGAATCGAGGTGCAAAGTTTGAAAAGGATTGTCATTTCTTTAGGGATTATTCAGTTAATGATTTTTATTACTATATTTTTGCGTGCAGATGATTTTTCTTTGTTGTCATATATTAACAACTCATTTGTTTATGGAGGCATTCTGTTATTTTTTGGTTTATGGGTTTTTGTCGTCCGTACTGGAGTATTTGATATATTTACAATTAGCATGAGGAAGGCATTCAAACTGAAATCGACATTGGAAGGAGACGAAATGCGACCTCCTTCAGAGGCTTTAGGCTTTTCCAGTTCCTTATTGCTTGTTACTGGAACTATCACCTTGCTGATTATGGGTATTTGCCTAGTGATTTATAACCTCTAATATTGCTTCCCAAATTGGTTATGTATTATAATAATAGGATATAAAATGAGCGATGATAAAGAGTAGTAAATGCAGTTCCTTCTATAGAGAGAGTCTGTGGTTGGTGGAAACAGATGAAGATCTGCATTGAATGGACTTTTGAGCTGAATCAGTGAATGGTTAGTAGCTGATTCCGTGTTCTTCACGTTATGAAGAAGAGTGGCCGGTGACGGCAACTAGGGTGGTACCGCGGAAAAACACATCATTCGTCCCTTTTTTGGGGGATGTGTGCTGTGTTTTTTAATTTGAGGAGGAATATGGATGAAGAAAATCTTTTCAGGCGTTCAGCCTACCGGTACGGTAACACTCGGAAATTACATAGGTGCTTTCAAACAATTCACTGAGTTGCAAGATGAATATGATTGCATTTTTTGCATCGTAGATCAGCATGCCATTACGATGCCCCAAGACCGCTTGGAACTTCGTAAGAATATTAAAGCATTAGCGGCGCTCTATCTGGCTGTCGGAATAGATCCAGATAAAGTTACTCTTTTTATTCAATCAGAAGTGCCGGCTCACGCCCAGGCAGGATGGATGCTGCAATGCGTATCGACTATCGGCGAACTCGAACGCATGACTCAGTATAAAGATAAATCGGCAAAAAATGCTTCCGTCTTGGCCGGATTGTTAACCTATCCCCCTTTGATGGCTGCAGATATCTTGCTGTACCAAACCGATGTCGTGCCTGTCGGCGATGATCAGAAACAGCATATTGAACTGACGCGTGATTTAGCAGAAAGGTTTAATCGAAAATACAATGATATCTTCACCATCCCTGACATCCGTGTTCCTAAAAATGGAGCTCGCATCATGTCGCTTCAGGATCCAACAAAAAAAATGAGCAAGTCCGATACCAATAAGAAAGCCATCATAACCTTATTGGATGATTTAAAAACAATTGAAAAGAAAATCAAGAGCGCTGTAACCGACTCTGAAGGAGTGGTCAGCTACGATCCGATCAACAAACCGGGTGTGGCGAATTTGCTTACTATTGAAGCGGCTTTGACCGGCGAAAGCATTGACAGCCTGGTTGCCAAATACGAGGGATCCGGTTATGGAGATTTTAAAGCTTCTGTCGCTAAAGCCGTAACCGAACATCTAGCACCGATCCAGGAGCGCTACGCTGCACTTCTAAATTCTGAGGAATTGGATAAAATTCTCGATGCCGGAGCTGAAAAAGCCAACAACTTAGCGAACAAGACATTAAAGAAAATGGAAAATGCCATGGGTCTTGGGCGTAAAAGAAGATAAACAAAAAGGGCTGCAGTGATTGCAGCCCTTTTAGCTATTCTTTTCCGGAAATATACGCCCATTTGTAACTGTAATCACCACCGAATGGATGTTTAATCACATCTTTTACGTAAGGTTTTTGCAGCATCATTGTTCCCTGTTGAAAAATTGGAGCTATTGCCGCATCTTCTTCGATCAGAATTCTTTCCGCTTCTGCCATTGCTTCCCAGCGAGCCGGTAAGTCACTGGCCAACTCTCCATTCGCTTTTTCAATCAAGCTATCAAACTCCTCATTTGAGTATGACATTAAATTTTGCGGCGAACCTGAAACATAGAGGTCGATGAACGTCATCGGATCTTGATAATCAGGGGCCCAGCCAAACACTTCAAAATCATAGTCCTGTGCTTCATCAAGCTCAAGGCGAACCGAGAAAGGAACCGCTTTTAAGTTCACAGTCAAACCTTCTAGGTTCTGTTCTAACTGCGCTTTCATATACGCATCCATATTCTTCGCGATTTCCTGATCATCACCCAATAACTCCAATGTAATATCAGTAAATCCTTCCTCTTCTTTTCCAATTTCCCATAATTTTTTTGCTTCTTCCACGTCATGTTCAAGCATGTCTCCATTAATTTCTCGGAAATCCTCTTTGTTATCATTGTATGAAAATTCTTTCGGCACAAGGTAGTTTGCCGGAAGTGAACCGTCAGCTAGGACAATATCAACTAAATCCTGTTTGTTGTATGCCATAGCTATTGCTTTACGGATATTCTCATTGGCGAAAACGGTTGCCTCTCCATTTCGCTCCTGATTGAATTTTAAATAGAAAATATAGGGACTTAAATATTTCACAACTTCAGGGTTATCAGCATTTTGAATAGCCATTTCTCCTGCTAATAAAGCCATGTCCTTCTCGCCCGAATTATATAAATTGACTGCTGTAGTTGTTTCTTTTACTACATCAACATTGATCGTCTCAAGTGTGACGTTTTCTTCATCCCAGTATTCAAGGTTCTTTTCCAGCGTCCACGTCATACCTGTTCCGTCCCAATTGTTTAAAACAAAAGGACCGTTATAAAGTACATTTTCAGAATTAGAGGCAAAATCTTCTCCTTTTCCATTGACGTATTCTTCTTTCTGAGGGAAAAATGTTGGAAAAGCCATTAACGACATAAAATATGGAATCGGGCGTTCTAAAGTCACTTCTAAGGTCATTTCATCAATTGCTTTAATGCCAAGCTCCGAATTGTCCATCTCTCCTGCAGCAATTTGGTCAGCGTTCAAAATAGTCCCAGACATCATATACGGACCATAAGGCGATCCTGTTGCCGGTTCTACTGCCCGTTGCCAGGAATAAACGAAATCCTCAGCTGTTAGTGGACTGCCATCTGACCATTTAGATTCTCGCAGCTTAAATGTGTAAGTCAAACCATCTTCACTTATTTCCGGTTCACTTTCTGCGAGTGCGGGCTCAGCTATACTTTCTTTATTGAGGCGGAACAAACCTTCATTCACATTATCCAAAACGATAAATGAAGTGACATCTTCCGCTAAAGCAGAGTCCATAGTAGGCAATTCCGATGCTTCTATTAAATTCAATTCTTGTACTGAATCTGCTTCTGAACTTTCTCCTCCACCTTTCATATCTGCGGGTTCTCCACTGTTTTCTGTTGAGCCTTGTTCAGATGCACTTTCGCCAGTACAACTAGAAAGAATTACAACTAATCCTGCCAGCAGAATCCAAAATCCCCATAAACGGATAACTTTCACTACTTCTCCTCCTTTTAATGTAGTAATATGTATGGTTAATATATCTAGTCAATATGTATGATTTTATTATACGCTTATTTACAATTTTTACTATCACTTTTTTGATTATTTAACACATTTTAATTAGACGAATTTTAAATTATCTTTTTTAGAAGAATCACCAAATTTTTCGACATAGTATAAATTCTTTCCGCTTACGATTTCTTAACTTTTTATTCTAATTTCCAAAACCACAACATTTTGCGCAAACGAAAAAGGAGCTGCAAATTCGCAGCTCCTTTTCTTTTTAATGCTTATTCTGCAGTAACTGGTGATTCAGCATTAACTGCAAGGTCTGATAGGTAAACACCAGTGCCATCACCGATTGCATAGTTTAGTACACGATCATTGACTGGGCTGAGTAAAGCACGGTAAAGAGTCGGGAATACCGGCACTTCATCGACCATCAATTGCTGCCATTCGTTGTAAACTTCCTGGCGGTACGCAAGGTCAAATGCTTTTTCAGAACGCCCTTCTTCAAGTAGACGCTCATTTTCTTCATTTTCCCAACGTGCGAAGTTGTATAATGTGTCAGCGCTGTAAAGTCCTGAAGGATCTACGTCAATACCGACGCCCCATGCTGCCTGATACACATCTACATTCGGATCATCTTCTCCACCGTTACCAACACGGTCGTAGAACGAATTGAATTCAACCATTTCCAAATTCACTTTCAAACCAACTGCTTCCCAAGACTGAACGTAATACTGCGCCAGCGGTTCTGCGATGTCGCCGCCAGTCATTGAGATAAAGTTAATTTCAAGCGGATTGCCTTCTGGATCTTCACGCAAGCCATCTCCATCAGTATCTGCGTAGCCCGCATCATCTAACAGTTGCTTCGCTGCTTCTGGATCATACGCTCTGCCTTCATTGCTGTCATCATGGAACTCGGGATGGGATGGCGGAATCAATGTAGTTGCATTCCAACGCAAGCCATTATAGAAGCGTTCGCCGACAGCTGTATTGTCCACTGCATGCCACATTGCCTGACGAAGTTCTACATCGCCCATTTTAGCTTCCGGGTTGTAATCTACTCGATTGTTTTCTGCATCCCATGTTCCTAGCTTAAAGCCAATATACGTGTAGGCACGATCAATGGTTCCTAAATATTCAACGTTTGACATTTCTGCATTATCCGGGAATTGGTCGACTGGGAAATCGCTGACCAAATCAACACCGCCAGTTTCAAGTTCCTGAACCACTGTTGCAGTACCGATAACTTTGATGGTTACGCCATCAAGCTTAGGTTCGCCGCGCCAGTAATCTTCGTTTTTAGAAAGAGTCACAGACTCTCCAGGTATGATGCTATCCACTTTGAATGGTCCAAAACCGATTGGATTTTGACGCACTTCAGGTGAAGATGAAATATCAGCAACTGCCATATCACCAAAAATGTGCTTAGCCAGTGGGTAAGACCAGATGCTTCCTGTCAATAGAGAAGGTGTAGACTCGATATACGTAATCGACAAGGTTTTATCATCGATAACTTCAATACCGGAAATCGTATCAGCTGCTCCACTATTGTACTCTTCCATTCCTTCAATATTGGTAAAGTCAGAGTTGTAACGTGGGCCGTCATAATCAGGGTTGCCGATTACTTCGTGCGCAAACAGCCAGTCTTCTGCAGTAACTGGTTCGCCGTCATGCCAATTGACATTGTCGCCAATTGTGAAAGTAAATGTACGGCCGTCTTCAGAAACTTCGTATGTCGCCGCTCCGTCATTGGTGTAAACATAGTTTTCATCCCAAGTTAACAAGCCTTCATCAAACCAATTCAATATTTCTGCATCCGGTGCACCCGAGTAGAAATTCCAGTTTAAGGTTCCTTCAAATACTGTATCTGATACTAAACCAAATGTTATAGTTCCGCCATCAATGGCTTCCCCTTCATTTGTTTTTACATTACTGAAATCTTCGATTGAATACATGCCGCCATTTTCTAATTCCTGCCCGCCGTCAGTTGCAGTTTCTCCGCCGCCCTCTTCTGTAGCTGTGTCATCGCCGGTACAAGCTGACAAAACCATAACAAAAGACAACATCGGCAAGGCTAAATATCTGGACCATTTGTTTTTCGCCATTCTCTGTTTCCTCCTCTTTTCTCTTGTATAAAGCTCTTTCAGGCTGCTGCTGTACGTGAATAAAGTTCTTTCCGTCTGCCGTCGAACTCTGTTCCCCCTTTTGCCCTGCTTTTTTGTTACCCTCTACGCTGCCGGGCATCAGTAGCGCGTTTTAAAGCTTGCCCGACATTATTTATACTAAGCATCAACACTAAAATCAGAATTGACGCAGGTAACCAGATCCACCATCTCAATTCCAAGGTTTGAGGATTTCTTGCATAACTGATCAAGGTCCCTAAACTTGGAGTCGATTCCGGAAAACCGAATCCCAGAAAGGATAAGCCGGATTCAATTCCAATGTTGGCCGCCAAATTTAACGTCATCGTAACGATGATGATCGAACTTAGATTTGGCAGTACTTGAAAAAACATGATTTTAAAATCGGATGTTCCCAAGGTCTTGGAAGCCTTGACATAATCCAATTCTTTTTCCTGCAACGCTTTTGAACGGATCAGCCGTGCAATCCCCATCCATAGGAAGGCTGTCATGATCAGCGAGAAGGACACAATGCTGTATCCTGGAACAGCTGTAACAAATGCAATGACAATCATTAATGTTGGCAAGACCATGAAGAAATCTACAAAACGCATGAAAATATTATCCACCGTACCGCCGTAATACCCCGAAATCAATCCGACTAATATGCCAATGATTCCAGTCAACAAGGTAACCAAAATACCGATAGCCAAAGAATTGCGTGTACCGATGATCAATTGCCCAAAAATATCCCGGCCGCCATAATCAGTGCCCAGCCAATACATTGAAGATGGCTGCTCATAAAGAGCGAAAAGATCAACTTTGACAATTTCATTTTGATCAAGAATTATCGAAGTTCCGAATACACCGGCAACGATCAGGAAAAGGAACAGCAGTGAGCCGAATGCAATTTTGTCCCGTATCAACTCTCTTAGTAATATACTGAATCCGGATGGGCTTTTTCCTATGTCCATATCGGGAATCTGTGCTCCACTGTCTTTATCAATTCTCATATTTACACCTCTAAATTGTCATTTATTATTTAATCCGAATACGTGGATCAACCAAACTCAGAATGATATCAGATAACAAAGCTCCAAGAATCGCAGCCAGTCCGAACAACAGAACAAGTGCCGTCATTACGCTGTAATCACGCAGGCTGATGGAGGAAAGGAATAATTCACCCATTCCCGGATACCCAAAAATGTTTTCGATAAAAATAGTGCCGCCGATCAATCCTGTAATTTCGTAGCCGAAAAATGCTGCAATTGGAAGCAGCGAATTCCGCAGCACGTGGCGGTTGTATACACGTGATTCAGAAGCGCCTTTAGCGCGTGCTGTTACGATGAAATCCTTCTGTTTAGTATCAATGATCTCACTTCTTAAATACTGGACAGTGGAAACCGTCGTGATCAACGCCATAGACAGCGCCGGCAATAATAAATGATTTACTTTACTTATGAAATAGGCGAAGGTTCCTGGCTCAGTACCTGGGGATACACTTCCGCTTGTCGGGAACCAGCTCAGCTGGAATCCAAAAACAAACAGCATGATCAATGCAAAAATGAACAATGGTGCCGCAAAACCGATATAGGTGTAACCAGTGATGACGCGGTCCAACCACGTATCATTGAAGCGCCCGCTGATGATTCCCAATGGAATCGCGATTAAGTATGTCAGGATCAAAGTTGCTAATGATAACCATAGAGTATTGATCATACGATCACCGATCAATTCAGAAACTGGCATTTTAAAGCGGAATGACTGGCCGAAATCGCCTTGAATCACACCTTTGATCCAGTCGAAATATTGCACATACCATGGATTATTCAATCCAAGCCGCTCGCGCATCGCTTCGATGGTAGCGGGATCGATATTCGGATCGATCAGGCCGGTCAATGCATCGCCTGGCATGGCCTGAGCCAATATGAATACTAAAACGCTTAGGAGTAAAATTTGTGGGATTGTTATAAGTGTTCTGCGTACAATTAATTTCCACATACCATTCAACCTCTCTCGGGCAAAGCTACTTGATGGGTAGCTGAAATTGATTTTAACGAGAAAGGCAAACCTTCGTCATCAAAAAAGTCGTTTTCAAGCCTGTCATATTCGGCTTTCACCAATTTGCGGTTTTCGTAATGCATTTCCCGATTGCGTGGATTGCTGTCTGGAATTGCTGCAATCAAACGTTTTGTATAAATATGCTGCGGGTTGGTAAAAATTTCTTCAGCAGTTCCATGTTCAACATATCGTCCTTTATACATGATGCCGATATGATCACACATGTGCCGGATGATGCCTAGGTCATGGCTGATGAATAAATACGTTAAGTTCAGTTCTTTTTGGATTTCACGCATGAAATTCAATACCTGAGCCTGAACGGAAACGTCCAGGGCAGATACCGGTTCATCCGCAATAATTAGTTTAGGATTTAATGCAATAGCCCGGGCGATGCCGATCCGCTGCCTCTGTCCCCCGGAAAACTCATGCGGGTATTTATAAATGGCTTCTGGACTGAGCCCAACGAGTTCCATTAATTCCTGAACACGTCTCCGCTCTTCCGTGGCGGATAGATTTTCATAATTGCGAAGCGGTTCTGCTACTATATCGGCCACTCTTTTTTTGGGATTCAACGATGAAAATGGATCCTGAAAAATCATTTGGATATCTTTTCGTACATCTATATACTCTTTTTTACTGACGGATGCCAAATCTTTGCCTTCAAACATCACTTTTCCTGAAGTAATATCATTCAACCCTATAATTGCACGGCCCGTAGTCGTTTTTCCTGATCCCGACTCTCCAACAAGTCCATATGTTTGGCCTTGTTCAATAGAGAACGAAACGCCGTCTACTGCCCGAACGTGATCTTTAACTGTTTGAAAGACGCCTCCGCGCACCGGAAAGTGAACTTTCAAGTTTTCAACTTCAATTAGCGACATAATTGCGCTCCTCCTCGGCTTGTTCTGGGAAGTAAAAGTCCTTATAGCATGTGCATCGCACAAAATGGCCAGGACTGATTTCATGGAGTTCCGGTGAAGCTTCATGTGCAGATTCGTCGATCCAAGGAATTCGCGCCGAGAATCGGCAGCCGCTTCTCGGCAGTTTCTGAAGCGATGGCACAACCCCTTCTATAACATGAAGGTCTTCTTTCACATCGTTTAATGTCGGTATCGAATTTAAGAGAGAACGTGTATACGGATGCTGAGGATTTTCCATTAAGGTATACACATCGGCAATCTCAACAATTTGTCCTGCGTACATGACCGCCACTCTGTCTGCCATTTCCGCCACCACCCCTAAATCGTGGGTAATCAGAATAATTCCGGCATGAATGGTGTCCTTCAGTTCTTTTATCAAATCCAGGATCTGCGATTGAATCGTCACATCCAGAGCCGTCGTCGGTTCATCCGCAATCAGCAATTCAGGCTGATTCGATATTGCCATAGCGATGACTATGCGCTGGCGCATTCCGCCTGACAGCTCATGCGGGTACTGATGGTATGTTTTTTCGGGCCGTGGTATGCCAACCTGATTCAGCAGATTGATGACCTGCTTTTTTCGCAGGCTCTTAGAGCTTTTCGGATTGTGCAGAAAAATTGCTTCATCGATTTGAGCCCCTACCACCATTAAGGGGTTTAATGCTGAAAGAGCATCCTGAAAGATCATCCCCATTTCATTGCCACGTAATTTCCTCATCTGATTGGCGTTTGTTTTTGCCAAATCAATGCCTTTGTAATCAATTTCCCCTTCAATTTTAGCTCTTGTATGAAGTCCCATAATAGAAAATGCAAATGCACTTTTCCCGGAACCGGATTCGCCCACAATCGCCAACACTTCATTTTTTCTGACTGTTAATGAAACATCATCGACCGCAGCGTAATAATCATCTTTAATTCTAAAAGACGTTTTTAGATTTTTTATATTCAGCAAAACATCATTCACATTTATCCTCCTCAAAATGAATCTGTTCTAAAGTTGTCTAATGCTTGATCCGGAGTCTTTAATACGTCAACTCGTTTTCAATTTTCTGACTTTTAACTATAAAAAAAAACTAAAAACAATAAGCGGACCTTTTATACATTTCCTAGCGTCATTCATGTTTTTTTCGCATAATAGTTTGTTATATTAATTTTATTACAAAAAAATTACAAAAACAATAATTCTTTTTAATTTTATGAATAGTGTTCTTATTCGGAATAGACTTTTTACATTCAAAACTCAGCCATACCAATAGTTCCTGCAGATAATTTTAATAGGTATAATTTTTAATTTTTAATTAAAAATTCACTAGTAAATACTATTCATATAACTTGTATTGTACATCCAAATAATTAAACATTATTGCTCTGTGTAGTTAGAATACCATAAGATATACAAAAACCGGAAAGCTTTTTCAATTTTTATAAAAATCTGGTATTATTCCCTTATATTTAAGCATAAGAAATAAAATAGCCACCTGCGTCGTTTAACCGCAGATGGCTATTTCCTGAAAATGATTATACTTTTTTAAATACGAGTGATGCGTTATGCCCGCCGAACCCAAGTGAATTGCTCATCGCAAATTTCAGGTCTGCTTTTCTTGCTTCATTTGGAACATAATCCAAATCACATTCTTCGTCCGGTGTTTCATAATTTGTTGTTGGAGGCATAATTCCTTCCTGTAAAGCCAAAGCAGTAAAAATTGCTTCAACTCCACCGGCAGCTCCAAGCAAATGGCCTGTCATCGATTTGGTCGAGCTCATCCCTAATTTATAGGCATGCTCACCGAATACAGTTTTCACAGCCATCGTCTCGTATAGGTCGTTATACGGTGTACTTGTTCCATGGGCATTGATATAGCCAACTTCTGTTGTTTCTACACCAGCGTCTGCTAAAGCTTGCGCCATTGCACGGGCTGCACCTTCTCCGCCTTCTGCTGGAGCTGTAATATGATGAGCGTCTCCAGTAGATCCGTACCCGACAACTTCTGCATAGATTTTAGCACCGCGTGCTTTTGCGTGTTCATACTCTTCAAGGATAACGATTCCCGCTCCTTCACCGATGACAAAACCATCACGGTTTTTGTCAAATGGACGAGAAGCTGTAGCTGCATCGGTATTTGTTGTCAATGCGGTATTGGCTGTAAATCCAGCTACGGATAACTGAGTTATTGGCGCTTCCGCTCCGCCTGAAATCATGACGTCAGCATCTCCACGCTGAATGACTTTAAAAGCGTCGCCAATCGAGTTCGTGCCTGAAGCACAGGCTGTGACAGAACAAGAGTTAATGGCTTTAGCACCAAAGTAAATCGATACTTGTCCAGATGCCATATCCGGAATGATCATTGGAATTAAGAATGGGCTGATACGGCGAACGCCTCTTGTGTTCAACACGTTCATCTGGCTTTCGATCGTCTCCATACCTCCGATGCCCGAACCGATCCATACGCCTGTACGCAACGCAGTATCGTCGTCAAGCTCGATATCAGCATCTTTCATTGCCATGATGGATGCCGCTAATGCGTAATGCGTAAAGCGATCCATTTTTCGTGCATCTTTCTTTTCAACATACTCTTCAATAGAAAAATCATTTACTTCTGCAGCAACTTTGGCCGAATACAAATCTGCATCCAATCTGGTTAAAGGACCGACTCCGGACTTACCGCTTTTGATAGCTTCCCATGTTGTTTCAATATTATTGCCTAAAGGTGTTACTGCACCTATTCCTGTAATAACTACACGGCGATTTTCCATTCTATCTTCTTCCTTTCGCATACCTGATTATTTGCCCCACTTCATAGCAATTGCGCCCCATGTTAAGCCACCGCCAAAACCGACCATAACGATGATATCATCGTCATTAATTCGGCCTTCCTCAATGTCTTCAACAAGAGAAATTGGAATTGATGCTGCTGAGGTGTTGCCGTATTTTTGAATTGTTTTCGACATTTTTTCTACTGGAAGGCCCAATCGTTCTCTGGACGCTTCCATAATACGGATATTTGCCTGATGCGGAATCAAGAAATCAACGTCTTCTTTTTGCAATCCCGCTTTTTCAATTACATTAATGGCTGATTCACCCATTTGGCGTACGGCAAATTTGAATACTTCTCTACCGTTCATCTGTAGATGATCTTTCTCGTCCTGATAAAGATGTTTGCCGCCAGTTCCATCGGCGCCAAGTTCAAATGAAAGAATCCCTCTTCCTTCTGACACTTTCCCCACTACTGCAGCTCCGGCACCATCACCGAAAAGAACAGCGGTGTTGCGGTCTTCCCAATTGGTGATTTTCGAAAGTTTTTCAACTCCCACAACCAACACATATTTATAAACATCAGAATCGATGAATTGTTTTGCAGTAATAACTCCGTACATGAAACCTGCACATGCAGCTGAAATATCCATGGCTGCAGCATTAACAGCACCAATTTCCTGCTGAATCACACATGCCATTGACGGAAAAGGCTGGTCAGGTGTAACTGTCGCCACTAAGATCAACCCAATTTCAGCTGGATCTATGCCGGCGTCTTCAATCGCTTTTTGTGCAGCTTCACGTGCCATGTCAGAAGTGTCCTGATCGTCTGTAGCAATCCGGCGTTCCTCGATGCCTGTCATCGTTCGGATCCATTCGTCACTCGTATCCATGCGCTGCTCTAATTGAAAGTTCGTTAACCTATCTTCAGGTAGGCATCTGCCCATCCCGATTATTCCAGCATTCATTGTATATCCCTCATTTCAATTGTCATCATATATTAGTACCTGGTATTAATAATACGGCATCCACTAGCTAATTTCAACTAACTGACATATTTACGACAAAAAATCTTCATTATCTGGAATCTTTCTTTCTGTCTGTTAAGGCTTATGCTATGATTAAGCTAGATATTCTATGTAGAGGTGAAACTAGATGCAATATATTGGAACATTTTTATGGTCATTCTTATTGATTACATTGGTTAACTACGTGGTAAGTGCAGTTCAAAACGTTCCTTTCGACTTCATGATCGGCGTTTACATTTCTATTGGGGTTTCAATTTTGATCTTTGCCATGTCAGCGATCATTCCTGATCGTCCAGCTGCTGAAAAACATTAATAAAAAAGAAGCGTAAGCCAGAATTCGGCTTACGCTTCTTTTTTATTTATAACAATTTGCTTGTTGTCGTCCATCGTCAATTCCAGTTCAGAGTTGGCGATAATTCCACCTTTGATTAATTCGCGTGCAATATTGGTTTCAATATTGCGCTGAATAAACCGTTTTAATGGACGTGCTCCGAATACTGGATCAGTCCCGGCTTCTACAATATAGCGGATGACTGAATCGTCCACAGTCAACTTGATTTGCTGCTGACTGATGCGCGCTGCCAGTTCGGCAATCATTTTCTTGGCGATGCCATAGAAATGGGTGTTGTTAAGCGCATGGAAAATGACGATATCGTCGATGCGGTTCAACAGCTCCGGTTTGAAATGCTTGCGCAGTTCACTCATGACAATGTCTTCGATGTCGTGTTCGCTGCTTGTATCGCTAATGTACGCCGACCCGATATTCGAGGTCATGATCACGACCGTGTTTGAGAAATTGACCAGCCGTCCTTGACTGTCGGTAATGCGCCCATCATCCAGTATCTGCAACAGGATATTGGCGACATCCGGATGTGCTTTTTCAATTTCATCAAGCAGCACGACTGAGTACGGATTGCGGCGAACTGCTTCTGTTAATTGTCCGCCTTCTTCGTAGCCGATATATCCAGGAGGTGCTCCTACCAAACGTGAAACGCTGTGTTTTTCCATGTATTCGGACATATCAATCCGAATAAAATGGTCTTCCGAATCAAACAGGTTGGCAGCCAATGACTTGGCCAGTTCCGTTTTACCGACACCTGTCGGACCAAGGAAAATGAAGGAACCGATCGGTTTTCTCTCGTCTTTAATTCCCGCACGGGCTCTCCACACTGCTTCTGTCACCAGTTCAACTGCCTGATCCTGTCCAATTACGCGTTCTTTTAAGGTTTCGCCTAAGCGCAGTAATTTCTCACGCTCGCCTTCCACCAATTTCGTTACCGGAATTCCAGTCCATCTCGCCACAATTCCTGCAACTTCTTCTTCAGTCACTTCTTCGCGCAGCAAACGTTCAGCGCCTTCTTTTTCCAGATTCGCTTCCAGCTTCAGCAATTCTTTTTCCAGTTCTGGTATTTTGCCATGCTGCAGTACAGCTGCAGCATTTAAATCGTACCGATTTTCAGCATCCTCCAACTGGCGGCGGAATTGATCCAACTGCTCTCGTTTTTCCTGGATTTTTTTCAGCGACGCTTTTTCTTCTGTCCATTGATTTTTCATACCAGCGGAAGACTCTCGTAAAGCGTTAATTTCTTCACGTAAAGTGTCCAGCCGAGTTTTGCTGGCTGCATCTTTTTCTTTCATCAAAGCCTGTTCTTCGATTTCAAGCTGCATGAGGCGACGTGTCACTTCATCAAGCTCTTGCGGCATTGAGTCAATTTCTGTTCGGATCATTGCACAAGCCTCATCAATCAGATCGATCGCCTTGTCGGGCAGGAAGCGTTCTGTGATGTAACGGTCTGACATAGCAGCGGCAGCTACAATTGCCCGGTCATGAATCCGAACTGCGTGATGCAGTTCAAAGCGTTCTTTCAAACCGCGCAAAATGGAAACCGTATCTTCCACCGAAGGCTCACGTACCATGACCTGTTGGAAACGGCGTTCCAAAGCTGGATCTTTTTCAATATGCATCCGGTACTCGTCCAATGTGGTCGCTCCGATACAGTATAATTCACCCCGGGCAAGCATCGGCTTCAGCATATTGCCTGCGTCCATTGCCCCTTCGGTTTTGCCGGCTCCAACAATGGTATGAATTTCATCAATAAATAGGATGATCTGCCCTTCACTGTCTTTAACCTGTTTTAAAACACTTTTTAAACGTTCCTCGAACTCACCGCGGTACTTAGCGCCAGCAATCAAGGCACTCATATCGAGTTCATATATTGTACGGTTTTTTAAGCCTTCCGGTACATCATTCCGGACGATGCGCTGTGCTAACCCTTCGACAATTGCTGTTTTACCGACGCCCGGCTCACCGATCAGCACTGGATTATTTTTTGTTTTTCGCGATAAAATGCGGATGACATTGCGGATTTCCTGATCTCTTCCGATGACCGGATCCATTTTCCCTGATTGCGCCTGTTCTACCATATTGCGGCCAAACTGTTCCAATGGGGATTTTTGTTCTGTGTTATTCGGGAATTGAACCATAAATAACCACACCTCTCAATTAGTTTGACTATCTTTGACTAATTAAATTATAGTCAAAATTTCAGCAATAAGCAATTATTATGGTCCAAGTATTTGAGGTTTCAACCTTATGTTCTAAACCATTAAAAGATCAAGTTTTAAGAAAACGCTCTAGTCAGACGCTTTCTATGGTCGGCTCGTCCGCATATGGCTTTTCGAAGTCTCACACTTGGACACGTCACTTCGCCGCAAAGCTCGCTTAGCACTCAGAGACATATGTTTTAGCGAATATGGTTTGCATAAGATCAAAGCAAAGTAAAATTTATTCAAATAGTATGTTTAACAAGTATTAAAAAAGCCTTGCCGGAATAAATTCCAGCAAGGCTTTTCGACTATTGATTAACGGACGCCTAGCGCCATTTTTGCGTAACGTGACATATGGTCTTTGCCCCATACCGGCTGCCAGACGATTTTTACATCGACTTCTTCCACTTCAGGTAGCTCATACAACGCAGATTTAACCATTTCCACAATTTGAGGTCCCATAGGGCAACCCATTGATGTTAAGGTCATCGTAACCACTGCAAAACCATCTTCTGTAACCATTACATCGTAAACAAGGCCCAGATTGACAATATCGACTCCCAGTTCAGGATCGATTACCGTTTCTAAGGCGCCCATCATGCTGTCTTTCATATCTTGATCCATTCAGAATCCCTCCTTTTTACTAGTAGTACCATCTTAACAAACTTTCTTCGGAAATGAAATTGACACGCTTACTCGGCAAGATGTTTAGCCAGCCATTCAGTAGCTTCAAGCATTCCGCTTCGATTCACTGCATGTCCTACTTCTCTTTCCCGCTTAAAGACTATGTTGTCTGGAACGGCTTCGTATTGTTTCTTCAAGTCTTTGAACAGCCGATAAGTTGGTTCAAACGGGACCGTCACATCCTGTTCTCCATGCCAGAAATAAACCGGTCTCCCATTAAATTTCGTCAAGTTCCGTTCGCTGTCGAACATAGCCAAGGTCGAAAGCATCTGCTGACGTTCCTCTAAGCTGATTGGCAACTGGAAACCTCTCGATTCATATTGGGTCATTTGAGCCTGTGCCAATTCCACGTAATTTCCCGCGCCCATCATAACTGCAGCCGCTCTGATCCATGGATAAACGGCCATCGCTCCCAGAGTGGTAATTCCGCCCATGGAAGTGCCGCCTACTCCGGGCTCTCCAACTGCCAGACCTTGCTTATGTATTTCTTCATGCAAAAACGACAGTTCCTCAATTGACGTCAGTACGATTTCCCAAAAACGCAAACTTATTTGAACTCCATCCAGTCCTTCACTTCGTTCCCCGTGAAGATGCGCGTCCGGCAATATTACACGCAGTCCTTTTTCAGCCAATTGATAGGCGTAATGGAGATTGTGTTCCTTGGCACTCATATGGCCATGAAAGAAAATTACTGTTGGCAATGGTGCCTCTATGTCTTCGTTCGGAGTTATATGAAGCAATGGAATATGCCCCCATATTTGTCGTTCAACTCTCATTTGATGTCACTTCCTTCATGATTAATCCTACCAATGTTCAGGTTATCCGGCAAACACCAACCGGTTTCCAATAAAAGTATTTTGATTTGCTTAAGATTTTTTGACGAAACCCTTGCATTATCGCTACACTAGTACTATATAGAAAGGAGTCGGCTATTTATGAAACAGCATTTAATCGTTCTTGATTTGGATGGAACATTATTAACCGATCAGAAAGTCATTTCACCTAAAACCAAACTAACTTTAAATAAAGCACTTGAAGCAGGACATGAGGTGATGATCGCCACCGGCCGTCCATACCGCTCAAGTGAAACCTATTATAAAGAATTGGGATTGACGACACCTATCGTTAACTTTAACGGTGCATTTGTTCACCATCCACAAAATCAGCATTGGGGAATGCACCATACACCAATCGGGTTGGACGTCGTTCACGAAGTGGTTGAGTCTATGCATGATTATGATTTCCATAATATTGTGGCTGAAGTGTTGGATGATGTCTATGTCCATCATCATGATGAAAAGTTAATGGATATTTTCCGATTCGGCGACCCTAACATTACAACTGGAGATTTACGGAATTACTTAAAGACTGACCCGACATCTATTTTGATCCACGCCCCCTATGAACGGGTACAGGAAATTCATGATCACCTGTCCTCTGTTCACGCTGAAGTGATTGACCACCGTCGTTGGGGAGCTCCTTGGCATGTTATTGAGATTGTTAAAAGCGGCATGAGCAAAGCTGTCGGACTAGATCGCGTGTCCAAATCACTTGGCATTCCGAGAGAAAACATTATCGCTTTTGGAGACGAGGACAATGATCTGGAAATGATTGATTTTGCAGGAGTCGGCGTAGCTATGGGCAATGCCATCGACCCGCTGAAAACTATTGCCAATGAAATTACCTTAAACAATAATGAAGACGGCATCGCCGAACTGCTGATTGACCGATTGAAACTGTAAGTAAAAAGGGGGATAAAGTATGAGATTATTTGCTGACAGTGCATCAGACCTGCCAAAGGATTTTTTTGAAAACGAAGATGTTGTTTTATTTCCACTTCGCGTTCACATTGGAGACCAGGACTACGAAGACATAAGAGGGATTCAATCTATTAAAGTATTTGATACCATCCGTGCGGGCAACCATCCTAAGACGTCCCAGGTTTCACCCGAGGAAATGTTGTCTGCTTTTGAACAGCTTGCAAAAGATGGCGATGAAGGTTATTACATCGCCTTTTCTTCTGAACTTTCCGGTACTTACAGTACAGCAGTTATGGTGGCAGACCAGGTTCGAGAAGACTATCCTGATTTAAAGCTGACGATATTCGACTCGAAAGCCGCTTCGCTCGGCTATGGTCTTTTAGTACAAGAAGCCGCAAAAATGCGTAATGCAGGACATCCCCTGGAAAAAATTATCGAGAAAACACATTTTATGGCTGAACATCTGGAAAGCCTCTTTACGGTGGAAGACCTCGATTATATGGCCAAAGGCGGGCGCATTTCCAAAGGAAGTGCTTTTGTAGGCGGTCTACTGAATATTAAACCCTTGCTACATGTAGAAGACGGCAAATTGGTGCCGATCGAAAAATTGCGCGGACGCAAGAAAGTCGTAAAACGCATGATTGAATTAATGGAAGAACGCGGGTCCCAATTTGATCAGCAAACCATTGCCATCAGCCATGGCGATGATGAAGAGTTTGCCAATGTCCTAAAACAGGAAATTGAGGAAAACTTCCATCCCCAAAAGGTCGAAGTCCATATGATTGGCTCTGTCATTGCAGCGCACACAGGACCTGGAACTTTGGCTTTATTCTTCTTCAACAAAATTGAATAAGGAAAGAGCTGAGCTGCTTATGAAAAAAATAGTCATTATTGGCGCAGTTGGCGGCGGTGCTACAGCCGCTGGACAAATTCGGTATTACGATCCGGATGCAAGTATTGTTGTATTCGACCGCGATTCAACCATGTCTTATGCGGCATGCGGAACGCCATATGTCATTGGCGATGTGATTGAAGATGAACAATCCATTATTATGACAACCCCCGAAAAATTTAAGGCAAAGCGTGACGTCGATGTTAAGTTGCGACATGAAGTGCTGAAGATCGACAGAGAAGCTAAGACAGTTCTAGTCCGGAATATGGAAACTGATGAACAATTTCAGGAGTCTTATGATTCGTTGATTCTGGCTCCTGGCGGTTCCGCCATCGTCCCAAAAGTCGAAGGGCTCGATTCCTCAAAAGTTTTCACTTTGCGGAATTTTGAGGACATGCAGCGGATTGATCAGTTTATTAAGTCTGAAAAGCCCGAAAGATGCTTGGTATCAGGAGGAGGATTCATTGGCCTTGAAATGGCTGAAAATCTGAAAAATATTGGCCTGGATGTGACATTGGTTCATAAATCACCGACCATCATGTCCATTTTGGATTCTGATATCTCGCTGATCATTGAGAAAGAATTGGCGCTTCAAGGCGTCAAATTGCTCACTGGTACGACGATCAAAAAAACTGAAGGCAAGACCGTCAGCTTATCGAATGGCATTGAGCTGCAAGCCGATTTCATTATTATGAGCATCGGCTTGAGGCCCAATACGGAGCTTGCCCTACAAGCAGGCCTGAAAATTGGGGAAACCGGCGGCATCCAAACCAATGAATATATGCAGACAACTGACCCGTCAATTTATGCCATTGGCGATGCTTCTGAGAATTTCGACATGGTAACAGGAGATCCCAAAAGAGTGCCACTTGCTTGGCCAGCCCACCGGCAGGCCTTTATCGTTGCACGGCACTTGACTGGCAACGCCTTAGGTAAAAAAGGTTTGCTTGGTACATCTGTTTTAAAAATCTTCTCGTTGACTGCTGCCATGACCGGGTTGAACGAACATACCATCAAAGACAAGAAGCTGTCCGCTGCGACAGTCACTCATATTGGAAACTCGAATGCCGGTTACTATCCTGACCATGCTAAAATTACATTGAAAGTCCATTACGATCCGCTGACCCGAAAGATTCTGGGAGCGCAATGCATTGGGGGCAAAGGAGTAGATAAGCGAATAGATGTAATCGTTACGGCCATTTACGGCGGATTGACAGTTGACGATTTACAAGCGCTGGAGCTTTGCTATGCCCCGCCCTACTCTTCACCTAAAGATCCAATCAACATGATTGGCTATAAGGCCATCCATAAATAATGCCAAATTAAAAACAGGAAGAGAAAAGCATACCGCTTTCTCTTCCTGTTTTCGTGTCCAAACGATTATACAGTTTTTTCACTGGCTCTTTGTTTTGCTGCATCTGCTTTTCGCTGTTTGCCTTTGCGCCATACAATCCAAAGGAACAGCATAAACACAAGATACATGATGACAAGAGTGGCAATGTAAGCAGAGTTAAGTTTGGTTTCTTCCGTAACATGGAAAACTTCCGCAATTTCACGGTCCTGCGTCACACGATATTCCCCGCTGTCTTCCTGACGGACAATGTCACTTTCAAACAAACCACGCAATTCCTGTCCTTCGCCAATAACGTCAGCCGACAAACTAATATTCTTTGTCGAAGAAGAGTTATTAATAGCGATGATCCAGGTCTCTTCATCATTCGAACGTTTATAGACAAGCCAGTCATCCTCGTCATGAAGGACTTCCAATTCACCTGTTCGCAATGCCTCAGATGAATTTCGCAATGAAGTCAAATTCGTGATATGCTCGACCAGCTCTTTGTCTACTGCCATATCCAGAATTTGGTGCGATTCAGGCAGTTTTGTGCCATTCATTGCTGATTCTGAACCGTATTGAACAACCGGAATTCCAGGCATGGTCAGCAGTTGGGTCAATAGCAGCTTCCATCGGGTCGGCGGAAATCCACTGGCCTCTACAACATCTGCTGTAAAACGCGAGCCTGTTAACGAGTCAACTTGAATAATCTTACCTTCACTTTGTTCCATTATAGAGGAGACCTCGGTCAGGTCCTGATCAAAATTCTTATAACCCTCGCGCAAAGTTTCTTCTACACCTGGGAGAACCACTGCATCAAATCCAGGTACATCTCCCATTTCCCGGTCGCTTAGAATATAGCTGTTTCGCACGTTTTTTATGGCTTCAGAAAAACGACTGACAAATGAAGGGTCCAACTGATCTGAATTTTGCAGCCGGAAACCATCAATTTCATACGTTTCGATGAAATCTGTAAAGGTTGAGATTAGAGCTTGCTGCACTTCCGGATTAGCTGTATCCAGAGCTAGGCTGCCATTTTCGTTTTCTGTGAACCACTCTGGGTTGTCATTTGCCCATACGTGATTTTCATTTACTTGCTGAGTTGGAATATCCACAATCACTTTCATTTTCTGATCATGAATTTCAGCCACTAACGCCGCAAATTCTTCATCCGTTCCGAAATGGCGCTCGAATTCAGTATAATCCAGCACACTTTTTCCGTCATATGTACCAGTCGAAAATACAGGTCCTATTGAAAGGGCAGTAAATCCCATTTCTTTCACAAATAATAATTCACTGGCCATGCCATCAAAATCACCGCCATTGAAAGCAGCGGGGTCTAATGCATTCACTTCATAATCATTATCAATCTTTTTATTGAAATAACGGTCAACCAGCGTATCATAGATGAGCTCATCTTTAAGTTCCCGTTCGTCTGCAGCAAAGGCTGGATTGACGAGTGTCAGCAACAGCACGCTTGTTATAATGCTTATAATCCATTTTACCTTCAATCTAAAATCCTCCTTCAATGAGGTTGTTATTGCATTCCACCCGATTCATTTTATCAAACTCCAGCTACCGCCGCTATGTTAAGTTGACGTTTCCCGAATGTCTTCTCCGAGTTTCGTCTAAACTGTGAAAATCATTAGAAAAGCGCAAGCAGCAATCCCGCTAAGACGAAAAAAAGACAGGTGCTGAAAGCACCTGCCTTTTTTAACTTAAAAGAATTCCAATCCGATTGGAAGCATAAATCCGACAAACATCGTAGCAAATAGGAAAACTGCAAACAATGCCCAGAACATGGTAACCGGTTTTTGTTTTTTCGAACGGACCAAGACCATTTCCATCATTCCGATTGTCAATACGCCCAATAGGAATTTGATGCCGTATAGCATCGGATCTGAAGCAGACCATTCGATGAACAAAGTTAGACCTGTAATGATGATCAAGACGTAGAATAATCTCAAGACCATGTGCAGGATTTTTCGGCCTTTGCTGTCACGCTGCATGAATGCTGCAACCAAGAATAAAATGACGGCAATGACCCATGTCGTAATGTGTAAATGTGTAGTTTCTGTAAAAATGCTCAAAAGCTCACCTCTTCTAATAAAGTCCTTTCCAGTTTATCACAAACCAGAGGAGAAAAAGGGTGCAGATCTTATGACAAATATGTGACGAGGGTTCCGATGGATTCAATTGATACTTTAACAGTATCCCCTGCTTTCAAGAACTTCGGTGGATTAAACCCTTTTCCGACGCCAGCGGGTGTACCTGTGAGCAGAACATCACCTGGTTCAAGCGCCACGTACTTCGACACTTCCGCTACGAGGTCATCCACACGGCGGATCATATTCTCTGTATTGCCATTCTGGCGAACTTCATCATTCACTTTTGTCACAATCGATAGGTTCTGCGATTGTGGAATTTCATCTTTTGTCACGATATATGGCCCTAATGGACATGATCCAGACAGACTTTTTCCAAGAAAGTATTGCTGATGCTTACTCTGAAGATCCCGTGCCGTTAAATCATTGGCGATGGTGTAGCCAAAAACATAATCATAAGCCATCTGCTTCGGAATTTTATGGCCGGCCTTCCCAATAATCACAGCCAGTTCCCCTTCGTAATCATAGGAATCGGTCACGTCACTGTGAACAGGAACTGTTGCTCCGTCTGCGGAAATACAAGTAGGCGACTTGGTGAAAACCACCAAATCTACAGGAGCCTCTCCGCCCATTTCTTTTGCGTGATCTGCATAATTCTTACCGATGCAGATAATATTTTTAGGTGTTCTTGAAATTGGGGCTAACCATTCAATTTCTGAAAAAGAGTGTTTGAATTCCTCAGAGCGGTCAGATTGGACTGCGGCTTCCGTTAATTTACGAATTTGTTCAACAAACTCCATTCCTTGCGGGATTCCCTCAATCAATTTTTCAGGGAAAGCAGGCAAGACCTCTAATTGCTGTTGAATAGCGATCAGATCCCAAACAGCTTCTTCCTTTTTAACTTTCGGTCCAAACCCTTCTTTTCCTTCATAGCGAAATGATAACAGCTTCATTCGTCAAACACTCCTTTTCTTTGATTGAATTCATTATACACATTCAGAGTTTTGAATTGTTAGTTTTTTCGAATTTATTTCCATATGTCCATTTTCTCCAGACAATTTCAAGTGGACCTCTTGAGAATTTTTCAAACCAAAGTTCAGCAAAAATCAGCTGAATCACAAAAATTCCGATGGCTATCAATGTTCCTGTCAGCAAATCCACTTGTCCATATAACCCAAAACCGTAAGAATAGAAAATTAGAGTCGCCAATACGGATTGTGTAATATAGGTCGTCAATGACATACGCCCCACCTTGGCAATGGGAGAAAGCAACTTCTGCATGCTTGTTTTCTGAGCCAGCAAAGCAATGATAGCCGCATAGCCAACAGCTACAAGCGGCCCTCCGAAAATATCCTGTAAATAAACAAAAGCGTAGTTCGGGTCAATTAAAAAAGGTCCGGATTTCAGAAGCAGACCGATCAACAATGGAACAATGGCCAAAATCAGCCACAACTTACGCTTTTCCTGCGTCTGTTCGATCAGCCGCCATTTTGCAGCGGCCGCTCCGATCATCAGGAATGGCAGGATAGTAGCAATTAGAATAATGTAGTTGACCAAATTATTGCTATAGGTCCAATCAGTCAATCGCTGGCTAAAGATTTCCGCGAAACTTCCTGACTGGTAAGATTGAATTGAATTCTCTATTTCCATATAGCCTACGTAAATATTCGGATCAGCTGCAGCTGCTATGAACATGATGCCCAATAGCAACAAATGCGGAACGGCATAAATGATGCCGGCAAACGCCATAAGCCAGCTCGACGGGAGCCGGATCATGCCGAGCAGCAAAAATCCCATGATAGCGTATGTGATCAAAATATCTCCATACCAAATCAAAAAAGCATGGATGATGCCGAACAGCAGCAGAACGAGTAAACGTTTAAGAGCTAGCGGCATGAAAGGCTGATTTTTGGCTTCTGCACGCAGGAATTGCATGCCGAGTCCATAGCCGAACAACATTGCAAACAATGGGTAGAAACTGGCTTGGATGAATACATCGATGAATAAGTAGATTCCTTCATTGATCTTTCCATCAAACCATTTATAGGGATCGATATAGGATAAAGGTGAATGGAAAGCCAGCATATTGATGATCAATATACCAAATAACGCAAACCCTCTCATCAAATCTATGGCTTGTACTCGTTCATTTAAAGAAACCGGCTCTATGTTCAAAATACTCCTCCTAGATAATCACTTCTTTGCTGGCCGCAAACAAAAACAGCAATCTTTCTTTTATCGGGATATGCAGGATCGCCTCCACGGCTTCCTGGTAGACAGACAACTGGACACCATAGCGCTCAGCCATTTCCGATTCAACTTCACTGAGATGTGACACCCGATCCGTCTTGTAATCGAGCAGAACCCATCCGTCTTGTTCTTCGAACAGGCAATCGACGATTCCTTGGATGATCTGATGATCTCCATCTTCATCCGCTTTAGCGTATGTGAACGGAACTTCCCGCTTAATACTTTTCGCCGAACGAAGACGGGCTGCCGTGTCACTGGCGTAAAAGTATTCTATCTCTTTCACCTTTACCGCTTTTCCTTCATCTGCCGAAAGAACTTCCATCCCAACCAGCGTCTCGATGAATTCTTTTATTTCTGCGGCATTCATCGTACGGTCCAATGGAATGTGCTGCATGACTGCGTGCACTGCTGTTCCTACATCAGCTGCTGATAAGCGCTTGTCCATCATGAAATCGGGACGATGCAGCAACAAAGGTCTTTCGGATTTTGCCGTTTGAATGAAAGATTCGGGCTCATCCAGACGCTGCAGCATCTGCAGCCTTTTCATTTCGGTTACGGATTGCTTAGAACGTTTTTCAACAGTCCGCTGGTGCGGATATTGGTAATTGAAGCGCTCATTGACCAGCTGCTGATAATCTTCGTCCAAATCATCCACTTTCAGTAATTCTTCCAAATTCACTGCACCTTGAAGCAAAGACGGGGATTCAATGATTTCGATATGGAAGCGAGAGGAATGCGCGAGAACATTGCCATTAAGATTTAGGTGATCAGCAGCATCTGGATGTCTCGCCACGGCCGGACCAATCCAATCCAAGTAACCTTTTGCACGCGATCGCATGAAGTCGGGCAGACGGACATCACGTGTTCCGACTTTCCACTTTTCAAAGAGCTTATCGATTTCTTTTACTGAAGCCGTCAAATACAGTCGTTCTTTTGCCCGTGTCATCGCTACATACAATACCCGCATCTCTTCCGCTTTCATCTGCAGCTGCTTCATTTCTTTAACAGCAAGGAATGGCAGAGAGGTATATTCAATCCGTGTATCCGGATTGACCGCCTTGACGGCCAACCCATAGTCCTGGTCGAACAGATATGACTTTCTAAAATCCATTTCATTAAAAGAACGGCCCGTACCGGCAAAGAAAACCACGGGAAACTCAAGTCCTTTTGATTTATGGACTGTCATGAGCCGCACGACATTTTCTTTTTCACTGAGCGATTTGGCGGTTCCTAGGTCATCGCCGCGCTCACGCATGCGATCGATAAAACGCAAAAAGCGGAACAGTCCACGGAAAGAAGTTTTTTCATATTCCAGCGCACGGTCATGCAAAGCCCTTAAATTGGCTTGGCGCTGCTTGCCATTGGTCATAGCTCCGGCCATTTCATAATAATTCGTATCCAGATAAACCTGCCAAATCAACTCCGCCAGTGACCCCCGGCGTGCTTGGTTTCTCCATCCTTCCAACTGAAGCACAAAACGCTGCAGTTTTTCAGCGGCGGCTGGATCAATTCCTGTACCAGCACGCATAAAGGTTTTCACTGCTTCGTAAAACGACGCTTGAGGAGCAGCTAAACGAATCTCAGCCAACTCATTTTCTTTCAAGCCAATAAACGGCGCACGCAAAACCGAAGCAAGTGGAATGTCCTGATAAGGATTGTCGATGACACGCAAGGTATTGAGCATGATCATCACTTCAAGTGCATCAAAGTAACCGCCGGTCAATTCAGCATACAAAGGAATCCCAGCCATTTTGAATTCGTCCACAAAGTCTCCTGACCATGTCATGGAACGCATCAGGACGACAATATCCCGGTATTCCAGTTTCCGTTGCTGTTGTGTCCAGGGATCGTGCACAAGCACTTCCTGCTCCATCATTTCTTTAATTTTATTGGCGATATATCGTGCTTCCCACTGGGATTTCACCAGATCTTCATCTGCTGCTTCTTCTTCAGTATCCGGTTCATGTATTAAAGCGAGTTCAATCGGAATTTGCTGTTCAGGATAAGGAGCTTTTGCTTTTAATGCAGCCGCTTCGTCGTAGTCAATTTCCCCTACCCGTTCTCCCATAATCTGCGAGAAAATATAATTGGTGCCGTCCAGTATTTCTTTACGGCTTCTGAAATTTGCATTCAAATCGATGCGCAGACCCGTATTCTCCGCATCATGGCGGAACCGGGAATACTTTCCTAAAAAAAGCATTGGTTCAGCGAGCCGGAAGCGATAAATCGATTGCTTGACGTCACCCACCATGAACAGATTTCCGTCGTATTCATCTCCGGACTTCACAAGATTCAAAATGGTTTCCTGCAGCAAATTGGTGTCCTGATACTCATCCACCAATACTTCCTTAAACTGATCTTGGTATTCTTTAGCAATAGCTGAAGGTTTGCCATCATCCGATAAAATTTCTAGGGCATAATGCTCCAGATCAGAGAAATCGACCAACGCCCGGTCGATCTTCAGCGTTTTATATTGATCGGCAAACAGCTGTGTCAGCTCAACTAAAGTTTTCATCAACGGTGCCATTTCACGCATTTCATCGAGAAGCCTCTTCGGTGAACGCGTAAAATAGGCATCAAACAGACCAGTGACGATCTTCTTCACTTCATTGCGTATTGCCTTCGCTTCTTCTGCAATCTCAGGATCGCAGGAATCCTTCCGGATAGTCGCAGCTTTTTCGAACTTGAATGATTTTGAAAAAGCATAGAGACTATCCCAGGAAGCTTCCAATGAAGAGATCGCCGCTAGGATCACTTCGGCATCGGTCTTGAAAGTACCCTCAAGCATGGCCGGTCCATCGGGCTGCAAAGCCAATTGTTGTCCTTCAAGCGTCAATTGCAGCGCTTCTTCTAAAGCATGGCGTATCGTCAATTTCAAATCACCGATAAACGGCAGATCGTCGATGGCCGCAGATTCGGGTACGTCATATAACGCTGGTACCTGCTGCAGCCATCCTTCCGGGTCGGGATGAACACGCGAATAATCATAAAGCTTACTTAGCAGCACTTCCATCGCCTGGTCGCTGCGGTCGGAAGTGAAGCTGTCCGCCAGCCGGTATACCGCATCTGCTCCTTCTCCTTCATAAGCGGTTTCAAGCACCGCTTCGAGGACATCATCCCGAAGCAAAGCCGCTTCTGTATCACCGGCTATCCGAAAACCAGGATCAATTTCAAGCAAATAAGCATATTGTTTTACTACCTGCAGACAGAAAGAATGCAGCGTGGAAATTTGGGCTTTATTGATCAGGCGCAATTGTTTTCTTAAATGGGTTGAATCAGGATTTTCAGCAACGGCTTTTTCAAGCGCATTGGACATCCGGTGACGCATTTCTGCAGCTGATGCATTGGTGAAAGTAACGACCAACAATTCATCCACTGAAATGGCATCTTCTTCAGCTAACACCTTTTCAATCATCCGATTGATCAGGACAGCTGTTTTCCCTGAGCCGGCTGCTGCTGACACGAGCATGTCCTGTCCTTTTGCCCAAATTGCCAGCCATTGCTCATCAGTCCACGTGGCATCAATCGGTTTTTTCGGTATCATCTTCGGCCGTCTCCTTTCTGATCAATTCTACTGCTTTATCCGGTGAAAGAGCCGGTAGTTTACGATAACTTTGTTCCGGATCTGCCGGATCAAATTGGCATACAGAACGGTAAGAACAGAATTGGCAGGGTGTATCTTCTTTCACTTTATAAGGCGTGATACTTGTATTGCCTTCCAGAATGCCATTACCGGCATTTTGATGCTTGCTACGCACAAATCGGCGTATGGCTTGCATATCTTCTTTAACTACCGTTTTCGATTGGGAAGCGGACACAGTGCCGCTTTTATTGAGTCTGACTGGTATGACATTCGAATAGCCATCGATTCCTTCATCCATTGCCTGGATGACTTCAGGATCTTCCACGACCAAGCCGTTCATTTTAAAAGACTTGGCCATTTCTTCTTCCAATTCTTCCGCTGTCATTAGTTTCGTCAGCTTCAGCATTGGATTATGCATATGGAAATAAAGCACACCAGCAGGTTCCGCCTCCTCCCCAAGCCAACGGTCAGAGTGGGTCAGTGCCACATCCAGATACGTAAACGTCTGGAGAGACAAGCCATGATAGACATTGCTTAGATCGAGTCCTTGTTTCGATGATTTGTAATCAACGACACGCAAATACGGCTTGCCATGGATTTCAGTCGAATCAATCCGGTCAATCCGGCCGCGCACATTCATTTTACCACCGTTTTTTAAAGGAATATCAAGTGGCGGAATCGTTTCTTTCGGTCCAAAACCGACTTCCAATGCAACCGGCACAAACCCGGATACTTTGGCATGCTTACTGAGCATAAATGCAGTCTGCCGAATGATCCCTTCCAGTTTATGCTGGATATAGCGGTAGCGATGGGAACTGATCAAAATATGATTGACGAAATAAGGCGACAACTGCTCTATGGCTTCTTTCGCCAAGTTTTGGCATTGTGTTCGCGTTAGGGATGACCACGATACACCGAGTCTCAGAACTTCGTCCGATATCCATTTAATCGCTGCATGGAAGAGGTCGCCCATAGCTGGAGCAGCCAACTTGTAATGGCTTCGCTCTTCCAGACGCAGGCCGTAGGCAACATAATGCGCAAATGGACAGCCGTAATAAGTTTCAACGCGTGACACACTGGAAGATATCGGTGTCCCATATAGAGGTTCGGCAATATCTTGACGCAGCGTATCCGCTATATTGGGTTTGATGGGCGCTAGAATGCGTTTGATAACAGAAGACCAAAACGGGTCTTCATCATAATAATTCAAAACGGCACGCCACTCGGCTGATAAGTCACCGCCCCGAATCTGTGAGGTCAGGTAAGCAAGTGTTGCCCGCGGATGGGAAATATAAGCCATTGGAGATGTAGTTAACAACTCCTCGGGATCGATGACGGCAGAAACGGTATCGATTGACAGCATATCCTTCAATTTTTGGATGTATAGAGATGGCAGTAAAGCCTTTCCTTCTTCATCTGCGATCGGAAATGATACCGTCAGCAAATCTGAAGCGGAAGTAAATGCCCGGTACACCATATACGTTTCATCCATTAACCGCATTTTTGAAGTGGGGGCCAGTTCAAAACCGATCTGTGCAAACCACTCCCGGTCCGTATCGGTTAAAATCCCTTCCGGCTCTATCCGTTTTGGCAGCACCCCGTCATTGGCTCCGATGACAAAAACTGATTTGATATCCATCAAGCGCGCCAAATCGATTTTAGATACGGTGATTTGGTCCAGAGAAGGCGGAATACGGGAAAATTCCAGCGTTTCGAATCCTTCATCCAGGATTTTCACTGCCGTCGCCAAATCGACTTCCTTTTCTCCGAACATCAGCACGAACTGATCCAGGACCCCCACCCATTGGTTCCAGGCCTGTTCATGTTCTGTAGCAGCCAACAAGCGATGTTCTTTTTCTTCCCGTTCTTTTAAATCTTGTATCTTCGCATAGACATTCATTTTCTCCACGAACAGGAATAGTGCTTCCGCTATATCTCTTCCTGTTTTTCCGAGTTTTAGTTGTTCCTGCAACTCAGCTAAAGGTTCTCGGATTAAATCCCGGACAGCATGTAGTTCCATTTGTGCAGCAAGTTCTTCATCCGTCTGGATCGACGTATGGAATTCCAGGCCCCTGTATTTTTTATAGAACCAACGTTTTTCCTCAAACCACCGTTCCCCGTATATGCCATTGGCAATAACGAAGTTTTCCAGCAAATCGCTTCGCTCCCGCCATTTGGAGACAGGTCCCTGCGGAAAGAACAAATCCGTCTTCACTGCCCGGAAGACAGATTCATAGGAATAATTGGAGACTGCTGCTTCAAGGACTGAGCGGCTGAATTCAATAAGGGGATGATGCAGCATTGATTTTTTTTGGCTAATGAAATAAGGAATATCGTATTGCGGTAAAATGGTATTGATCAATTCATCATAAATTTCAGGCTGGCGATACAGGATTGCGATTTCATTGTAACGAAGTCCTTTTCTCACTTGATCTCTGATGCTTCGAGCCACTGCATGCATTTCAGCTCTTCTATTCGAAGACTCTACCAGGGAGACATTTCTCTGGCCTTGAATTTTTCTGGTCGGGTAATCGTCAAAATGCCGCTCTACATGCTCCAATTCCGGATTCGTAAATCTGCGCGGATCTGCGAGATGAACCGGATGGTCAACATCGATTCCCTCTTTTGCAGCTTGTTCACTTAACCGGCGAGCTGTATTGGCGGACTGATAGAATAGAGCTTGTTCATCGTTCGGGTTTGTGTGGTTGTCCATCGGCAACGCAATTGTCACCGATTTGGCATGCCTCATCAATTCAAAGAGGATTTCATACTCTCTTGCTGTGAAAGTAACAAAACCATCGATATAAATTGTCGCGGATTTGATCAACTCTGAGTATGGAATTTTCTCACTCAACAAAGCCAGGTGGCCTTCAGAATCTACAAAGACTTTACCCAACCTGTTTTCGATTTCGGTCAAGATCAGTTCCAGATCCCCTGCTTTGTCGAGCAGCGTTTTTGGTGCTCCGGCTCCAGCCAAGGAAGAACGGATTGAGTTCAATTCTCCACAATCTACACAGTAGCGGGCAAATTCTTTCACCAATTGTTCGACCTGGTCTGTAAAGCCTCTTTTACCGGCCGCTCTGCGAAACAACTGAAACTCTTCACGATGTTCTTCAAGCAGACTGCGAATCAACATGCGGTAGCCGAACGTATCCACTTCTTTCCTGCTGATGCCCCCTACTTCCTGCAGAACACGCCAAGCCAACCGTTTAAAAGTAACTGCCTGCGCACGGATCATGCCATTCATGCCATATGCCGCAGAAAGGCGATACTCGGTAGAAAACGACATTTGATCGGGCACAATGAGAAAAATCGGATCTCCATCCGCCTGTCGCTTTAACTCGTCCACTATCTCTTCCTGGACAAAACGGGTTTTCCCTGATCCCGCTCTGCCATATACAATGCGTAAAGACACATGATCACCCCTTCAAATAAGAACGTTTGTTCTAATTATACCTTTTCTATAAATTGATTGCCAATTCTATAAATCGTTATTGCCGCTGCTTTTTCCGCTCTTCATTTGCAAGACGGAATTCTGCTTCGACTTTTTTATTTAAGCGCTTTTCTAAGATTTTCCCGATAATGTACAGCAGGATGATCACCAAGATAACAATGGCTGTCCGAACCGGCTGAGTAAAAAGGGCCCGCAAGTCATACCCCACAAAGGAAATGGTGAAGACCATAACGAACTTTCCTGCCATGACAGTCAATAAATAATAATGTCTGCGAATATTCGATAAGCCTGCTACCAAATTTACTAAAGCAGAAGGCGTAAACGGCAGACACAGCAACAGGAACAGTGGACCAAATCCGTTCCTTTCCACCCAATGAATCAGCTTCTGCACTTTTTCATGGCGTGTCATGAAGTTCATAAAACGTGCCCGTCCATATTTGCGGATTAATAAAAATACGGCATACGCACCTATTACTGAACCGCTCCATGACAATAGGAAACCTAACCAAAGCCCATAGGCCGTTGCATTGGCAAAGACAAAGACGAACAATGGCAGGAACGGGAGGAAAGCTTCAATAAACGGCAATAGAAAACCGATCAATGGACCAAAAGCCCGGTAGGATTGGGTCAATTCAACAATATTCTCCATGGAAAAAAATTCCGACATAGGCTCAGTCCTTTAAAATATATAATATTTAAAATGCTATTCAAAAATAAAAATTTTTTATGATATGCTATTATAATTACTTTACACTCTTTCACTGAGTTTGGAAAAGGAAATACTTATACATAAGGAGCGTGAAAAATGGATCGACGTGATTTTTCTGCTGGGATAAAGGCTGGGACCAGCATAGCCATCGGTTATTTCCCAATAGCGTTGACCTTTGGTTTATTGGCCAAAACCACAGGACTTTCCCTAATCGAAGCAACAGCGATGAGCATCTTTGTTTTTGCAGGAGCCGCCCAATACATTTCCTTGACCCTCATCACCGCTGGCGTTGCCCCTGCGGTGGTTGTACTGAACACTTTCGTTGTCAACATCCGCCATTTCCTTATGACGGCTTCCCTCAACGAAAAGATGCAGCCCGATGACCGTTGGAAAAAAGCGTTGTATGCTTTCGGAATCACTGATGAAACATTTTCAGTATTGGCCACTCAAAAAGGCCATAAATTGACTACGGCTTTTGCTGCAGGGGTTATTCTTATCGCATATGGCAGCTGGATTGTTTTTACTGCAATTGGCCATTTGCTTGGTGCTAATCTGCCTCAGTTTCTACAGGCTTCCATGTCGATTGCACTCTATGCCATGTTTGTCGGACTTTTGGTTCCTTCCATGCGGGGCAACCGGAAAGTTGTCAGCTTGGCAGTCATTGCAGGATTGATCAATTCCCTCTTTTATTTTACTGAATGGCTGTCTACGGGATGGGCGATTATGGTCTCAACTTTGGCTTCCGCTATTTTTATTGAATGGATTTCACGGAAAGGTGTGAAAGCATAATGGGTTCGTGGTATTGGTGGATGATACTTGGCATGGCAGTGGTGACCTATATTCCCCGCGCCATTCCGCTGACATTTTTGGAGGGCCGGGAATTGCCGGCAGTGGTTCAGAATGTTCTTAGAAATATTCCATACGCCGTTTTGGGAGCGCTGATTTTTCCTGCCATCTTTTTTATACAAGAAAATATCTGGTTTGGAGTTATCGGCGCTATTGCCGCATTCGGCATTGCGTTTACAGGCGCCAACGTCATGATAGTCGTACTCGGTTCCATTGCCGTACTGGCAGTTTTCAGCTTGTTTATATGAAGAGCGTGAACGTTCAGCACACAAAGAACGAACAAACATTTATACTTCCTCAAACAGAAAAAAAGCCGTTACTCATTCTCATGAGCTTCGGCTTTTTTTCTGCGATTGAACATATTTGTGGAATACCAGAATCCGACAGTAAGAGATGCCGCATTCGCGATGAACAGCAGCCAAGTGTGGGTGTAACCCGCATAAACAGCTGCCGCCATAAGTGCCACAGTCAAAATCAATGCAACAATGTGGTTAAAGGTGACTCTCGTAAACAGAATGACGAGCAGTCCCGGCACCAGCAGAGACAGAAAAAATTTCGTTACCATTGATTCCATTTGGTTAGCTCCTTAATTGACCACTAATAATCCAAGGCGATGGTGATCATGACGGAAAATAACATGTTGGCGCAAACGCACTTCCAAGTTGTGGTCCAGCACTTCCAGACGGCAATGGGCCGCATTGACTTGAATCGCTTCATACAATTCCGATTCGTTGGAAATAGCGATGCCGTTTACTTTGCGGATGACTTCTCCGCGCAATAAGCCCATTTTATCAGCAGGAGAACCTGGCAGAACGTCTACAATCATCACGCCTTGGGATTGAGGTGTTACGGCGTAATTGCCGCTGCGTTCCTTCAATGCAAAATGGACCGTGATTGCTATACGTCCGATTACTCCAACTATCAGCGCTATAGCTGCCAATGGCTGCCATAATAAAGCAGCCAAACCGACAACCACAATGCTGACACCCAAAGTGGAAACAGCTTTACCGATCAATGGATAAAGATAAACCGGCAATGTCCGTTGTGAACGTCCTTGGAAACCAAAAACGAACGGGAAAAGAATCAGCGAAAAGCTGGTTTCACCGATTGACAATTGGGGCCAGTAGGGCGCATATGAATCAAGCAACGCGCCAGGTACAACCAATAAAATCGGCAACAGCCATAAGCGTTTTGAGATGTATGCAGCGGCTTTCAATCCGCGTCCCGATTTATGCAGCCGTGGCGAAGCAGCTTCTGCTGCTGCTTTATCAATCATCTTGCCTTCCGCGAAAACCAGTGCCCCAGCAATAAGTGCTACAGGAATCAGCCATTGATACGCAAAAGCTGCACCTTCAAATTCAAAAAATCCAAAATTCAGCGACCAGCCATTGGCATTAAATAACCAGCTTAACCCAACAGCTGCTGCAGCCAAATAGATAAACGAGCCTGCCGGATAAAAAGTTGTAGCCATTAAAACAATGGATACGAGGCTTAAAGCAATCAGCCAATGCATCGGTACAACCAGCCCGATTCCTGTGAACAATACGGAAAAGACTAAAGCATATAGCCAGCCATCCTTAATCAGCCGTTTAAACTCGGTCAATCCATAAACAATCCGAATCCTAAAAATTCTTCGTTCTTTCTTTACTCGATAATATCCCAAAAGCACTGCGGCAAGCAATGCGATGTATAAAACCGGATTTACAAAAAATCTCCCAATCGCTAACATTAAATCCATTATCACTGTACTTACACCATCCTATCACCGGCTATTGACGTTATCTCTCATTGTACCAAAGAAAACCGGCTTTCTGCACTTCTTTTTCAGTTAAACGAATGCGCCGCCCAATTGTTCCAAAATATCTTCGATGCCTTCAATACCGGCAGACAACCGGATCACTTGACGTGTTACACCAATTTTCTCTTTTTCTTCTGCTGATAATGCCCGGTGCGACGTTCCGTATGGATACGATACTGTCGTTTCGACACCAGCCAGAGTCGGCACAATTTTAATCCATCCGAGTGACGAAAAGAATTGCGATACCTCGATTGCTTCAGGCAATTCAAAAGACACAATTGCTCCGACGCCCGGATACCAGACTCGCGCTTTCCCTTCTAAAAAGGCAGCAATGGCCTGAGCATTTTCTGTCTGTGTTTTCATTCGAAGAGCCAACGTTTTGATTCCTCGAATTGTTAACCATGCTTCGAAAGGACTTAAGTTCAACCCTAAATTGACGACACGTTTTTCAGCAATATCGATTAAGTGTGCATCTCCTACCAAAACACCGGCTGTGACGTCGCTATGGCCGCCAAGATACTTAGTCGCGCTGTGAGCAACTAAATCTGCGCCAAGCGAATAAGGCGTCATGGTATACGGTGTCGCAAAGGTGTTGTCGATCATAACCCGAACATCGTAATGTCGTTTCAGTTGGCAGAGAACTTCTATATCTTCCATACGCAGAAACGGATTGGTAATCGATTCACTGAATACCAATTTAATTTCGGGTGTATCGATCAATAGTTGTTCAATTTTGCTGATATTCGAAAAATCGGCAAAATGAACCTGGACCCCCATCAGGATAAGTTCTTCCTTCAATAAATGAAAAGTACCGCCATAAACATCTTGAGCAGCTAAAATATGATCCCCAGCCTTTACAACTGACAAAATTCCCGCTAGAATTGCCGAAGTTCCTGAAGATGCTGAAACACCTTTTGGCGCCTTCTCCAAATCCGCTACGGTTTGTCCCAGGGCATCTGTATTCGGATTGGCAGTGCGTGAGTAGAGATAAGTGCCATTTCCTTCATAATAGCCTTCAAGCTCTTCCAATGAAGAAAATGAAAACGCGGAAGTCTGGTAAAGCGGCATGACCTTCGATTGAATGGTCCGCTCCTTCATTGTTGCAGTATGCACTGATTTTGTTTCAATTGACGCCATTATCCCATCTCCTATTCCATTTCTTCGACTAATTGTTCCATCATGGATTCATCCATTGGACCCACCACTTTATTTTGAATACGCCCTTTTGTATCGATCATATAGGAAGTGGGAATGGAAACCGCCTGATAGGTGGAACCCACGTCTCCTTCAACATCCATTGGAATCGGAAACTCCAATGCGAATTCCTCTACAAATTCCTCGATTTTCCCAAGTCCTTTATCTTTAGTCGTTAAATTGACTGCAAGAATTACGACATTCTCATCTTCGGCCTGCTCTTCAAAATAGGTTTGCATATGAGGCATTTCTGCTCTACACGGAGGGCACCAAGTTGCCCAGAAATTAAGCAATACTTTTTGTCCTTGATAATCAGACAGTGCCACCTCTTCGCCATTTAAGGTAGTCAACTGAAAATCAGGAGCCTTTTCTCCTTTAGCCAACCCTTCAGCTGTTGGGAGAAAATCCACGTCACTGCCAAGAGCCATGTTATCGAGCGCTTTAGAATCCGCCATATTATTTTTCACGGCACCTATTATGACGAGTGCAATCATAACAGCAAGCATCAACAAGCCGAGTATCTTTTTAGGCATCTGTTATCCACTCCATTCAACCTTCATCATACGATAAATAAGTCTACTTGTTCCACTAAGTTTATTAAAAAATGTGACAGAATAGCGGGAGTCTAAAAAAACAGCCGGCACTAAGGCCGGCTGTCTTGAATTTATAATGAAACATAGCTGGCTGGATTTACTGCGTTTGTCCGACCGCCGTTCCAAGGGCCCACATGGATTTCGAAATGCAGGTGATCACCGAATGAACGTCCGGTATTCCCCATTCCCCCAATGTTTTGTCCTTGTGATACTTGTTGGCCGACTGATACACCAATCGAATTCAAATGTGCGTATACAGTCGCATGCGTTTGACCGTTAATGGAGTGGGTAATGATAACGACATTGCCGTATCCTCCCATTGATCCAGCATAAGATACAAACCCATTCGCTGCTGCCACAATCGCTGTGCCTTTGCTGTTGGCAATATCTACGCCCTGGTGGAACTCCGGTCCAGAACCGATATCACGCCAGCCGAATTTAGAAGTATAACGACCTGCCGCTGGACGGATAAACCCAGAGCTTGCATTGACTGAAACTGCTGGTTCAGGTGCACTATATGCCGGAGCCGGTGTTGGAGCCGGGGCTGGAGTACTTGATGCAACAGGAGCACTTGAGGCTTCAGAGTTGCTCGCCGCTTTTTGTGATGCTGCTTTGTCTGCTGCCACTTTCTCCGCTGCTGCACGCTCTGCAGCCGCTCGTTCAGCGGCTACACGCTCAGCTGCCGCTTTTTCCGCCGCTGCTTTTTCTGCTGCTGCCCGTTCTGCAGCTAATTTGCGCAGTCGCTCTTCTTCAGCTTTTCTCGCCAATTCTGCAAGACGGGCTTGTTCGTTGGCGATTTTTGTTTCCAGTTCCGCACTTACATCTATCGCTTCATCGCGCTGTTGAACAAGTGTCGTCTTTTCTTTGGCCAAGCGTTCTTGCTCTGCTTTCAGATCTTTTACAAGTCCGGACTGCTTAGCTTTCTGTCCGTCCAACGAGGTTTTAAGATCAACAAGTTCTGCACGGCGCTCTTCCTGCTGAGCAAGTTTTGTTTCAACTTGTGCTTTTTTCTCACCTAGCAATTTTTTATCTTCTGCTTGTTCATTCATGATTTCACGATCTGCATCAATTAACGTGTTCACTGCCGAAAAACGGTCAATGAAGTCAACAAAACTGTTGGCACCCAGTAATACGTCTATGTAATCCACAGAGCCGCCGCTCAGTTGAATGGCACGTGCACGTTCCTGAAGCAACTCTGTCCGTTCAGCAATTTTTCTTTCCAATTCTTCTATGGATTTCTTCAGTTCATCGATTTCGACGATTGTCTGATCAATCTCTCCTTGGACCCCATTAATTTTAGACTGGGTCTCCTGCATCTGATTCTCCAGTTCCTGGATTTTAGCCATGATGCTTTCAAGCGTTGATTGGTTTTGGTTCATTTCCACGGATTTTTCACTGATGCCAGAATTTAATTCATTTTGTTTTTGTTCTGTTTTTTGCTTTTCTTGCTGTAATTCACTTAATGTATCAGCATTTGCGGTAGGCATCAACAAAGTTAGTGCTAATACAGATGAAACACCAGTCAACATCCATTTCGAATTCAAGTTCGTGATCCCCTTTCGGCTTTACGCTCTTTTTCTATCTGTCTCTGTTTGTTCTATTTAATATGTACAGCCTGTAGTCTCTTTATCGTACTTACAGGCCGTCTATAAATCTATATTAAACACGTAAAAATTTTCTAATTGACATGAAGCTTCCCCAAATACCGATAAATACGCCCATTAATAAGATCAGGGCACTTACCTGATAGATGAACGGAGTGAATTCCAAAAGCTGGAACAGTTCTCCACTCAAACGGGGTTGGGCAAACTCGGTAATTTTGCTGTAAAGCAATGCAACCAGGCCAATTGGAATGATGGAGCCCATGATTCCCAGCCACATGCCTTCCAGAATAAATGGAATGCGGACGAACCAGTTTGTAGCACCCACTAATTTCATGATCTCAATCTCGCGGCGTCTTGCGACAATTGTAATACGAATCGTATTTGAGATCAGGAACATAGCTGTGAACAATAACGCTAAGATCAAGATCAATCCTACATTTCTTCCGGCATTAAGAACGTTAAAGAGCTTCTCTATTTTGCCTTCTCCGTATTTTACATCTTCTATATTTTCTAGAGCAGCAATATCAGTGGCTATTTTTTCAGTTTGCTGCGGTTCAACTGCTTTTACATAAAAAACATCGAACAATGGATTGCTTTGTTCGAATAAGCTCAACTCATCCCCAAAATCAAGGACCAAGTCGGTCAGTTCTTCTTCTTTTGTGGAGAAATTGGTGGATTCGACACCTGGCATTTCAATAATTTGAGACTCCAGATTTTGAATCGTTTCTTCTGTAGCATCCAATGAAACGAATACTTTGATTTCGACATCGTTCTCAAGATCATCTGCTACTTTGTTCAAGTTCATCATAATGAGAACAAATACACCGACTAACAGTAGGGTTACGGTAACTGCACTGACGGATGCGAAGGTCATCCAGCTATTGCGTCCGATACTTTTAAAGCTCTCTTTAAAATGGCGGGTTAGTGTTCTAGCCTTCATAGCCGTAATCACCTCCAGCTACATCACGGACAATTAATCCGCCTTCTATTGCAATTACACGATGTCTCCGCGTATTAACGATTTGTTGATTGTGGGTAGCCATGATAATGGTCGTGCCCGCTTTATTGATCCGTTCAAACAAGTTCATGATGTCCCATGCAGTCTCTGGATCCAGATTTCCTGTTGGCTCATCTGCAATCATCACTTTTGGCATGTTAACGATAGACCGTGCGATGGATACGCGTTGCTGTTCCCCTCCGGATAATTCCGTTGGAAACATTTTCGCTTTATGCTTTAAACCTACCAGGTCCAATACTTCCATAACACGCTTTTTGATAGCAGCTGGTTTTTCTTCAATCACTTCAAGCGCAAATGCTACATTTTCATAGACATTCAGCTTATTCAGCAATTTAAAATCCTGAAACACAACACCAATCTGACGGCGCAGCATTGGGACTTTGCGATTCTTTAAAGTTGCTATATCTATATCATCCACGAACATTTGACCAGAGGATGGCCGTTCTTCACGATACATCATTTTGATGAATGTCGATTTCCCTGCACCACTCGGGCCTACGATATATACGAATTCTCCTTGGTCGATTTCAACATTAAGACCGTTCAAGGCGACAATTCCATTCGGATACTTTTTGTAGACGTTTTTCATTTGAATCATCTTTATTACCCACCTATTAGTAATTGGCTTATGCCAACATTATTTCCATAGAATTTTGCAGCAAACTCATTATAACACCTTAAACATATATTTTTATTACATTTCTGTATCATTTAAAATTCAATCTGAATAGTCTGAACTATAAGAAATATTAAAATCATAGCTATCAATAACATAAATAAGTTACATATAATCCCTTTTCATAAACAAATAAGTACTAATTTACGTTATAATCTGACAAAAAAAATAAACCTGCTGATTCGCAGGTTTATTGCATATTTGCTAAGTATTCGGCTACCGCATCCGCTTCTTCGCCTTCAATAATATCGGCGGGCATTGCTCCTTTTCCGTTATCTATGACAGCACGAATCTCTTCCTGGGACAGGCGGGAACCCACATCATTCAAAGCAGGAAAATTACCTGCGCCCTCCAAGTTTTCACCATGACAGGAAATACAATTTTGTTGAACCACTTGTTCAGCATCAACTCCAGCCGTTTCTCCGCCGCTCTCAGCAGGTGGTGCTGAAGGTTCTGTTGTTTCTTCTCCGCCGCCACATGCTCCTAATAAAAGCGTCGCGCCAAACAGCGTCGCCATCAATTGCTTTTTCATTTGGTGACCTCCTCTTATGAATTATCTTTTCCTTATTAGTGTATACCAATGTTATGGCCGTTTAAAACCTTCTCCTAATACTTCAGAAGCATCTGAAACGATCACAAATGCTGATGGGTCAATAAATTTAACCAACTGTTTCAGTCTTGTAAATTCCGTTTGGGGGATGACCACCATCAATAAGGGTTTTTCAGTTCCTGAATAGCCGCCGGTGGCTGCCAGTTCCGTTACTCCCCGGTCAACTTCTTCATATATGGCGTCTCTGATTTCCATTTGTTTAGTAGTGATAATGTAAACCAGTTTTGATTGACCGAACCCAACTTGGACAAGATCAATGGTCTTTGTCGTAACGTATAAGCCGATTAATGCATAAAGCCCTTTCTCAATATCAAATACCAATGCCGCCGCTAAAACGATAAATCCATCGATCATTGCAACACTGGTACCAAGTGTCAGACCGGTAAATTTTGTAATGATCTGTGCAGCAAGGTCCGTTCCCCCCGTAGATGCTTTTCCTCGAAAGACAATACCCAGGCCAAGTCCGACCATTATGCCACCGAACAAAGCACCCAGCAAAGGATCTCGCGTCCACGGCTCCCACGATTCGGTCAAGAATACGACCAAAGGCAAAAAGACCGTTCCTACAGCCGTCTTAATACCGAAATTTTTCCCTAATAATATCAAACCGGCAATAAACAAAGGAATATTAAAAGCCCATTGGACGAACGCTGGCTTCCATTCGAATAAACCTTTCAGTATGGTACTGATGCCACTTACTCCACCCGATGCCACTTCGTTCGGCAATAAAAATACGTTAAAGGAAATGGCTACAATCGCTGATCCAATGATAACGCTGGCATAATCCACAAACAATGTCAGCAACGGATGTGGATCTTTACGGATGCGTCGATTCTTTTTAGTCATATGTTCTTCTTCCTCTTCTCTCTTATGTTCGGTTAAACCCTGTCAGAGTATACCAAACGCTTAAGGCTTTGTGAACTTCATCCAGATAAAGCAAGCCGGCTGTAAACAGCCACAATAAAAACGCCCCGCCAGCGTTTAAGCTTTCGGGACGTATTTGTAAAGCAGATGAATGGAAAACATTGATCTTTCGCTTCCCTATTCCATTTTGGAACGCAATAGAGAATTGATGAATCCATCAATGTCTCCATCCATAACAGCGCCTAAATTTCCTGTTTCATAATTGGTGCGGTGGTCTTTGACCATTGAATACGGATGGAACACATAAGAACGAATCTGACTTCCCCAGCCAATTTCCTTTTGCTCCCCACGAATTTCAAGAAGACGTGCTTCTTCCTCTTCGATCTTCAACGCATACAATTTCGCTTTCAGCATTTGCATCGCTTTTTCGCGGTTCTTGATTTGTGAACGCTCCTGCTGGCATGTCACGACAGCACCCGTTGGAAGGTGGGTAATACGAACAGCGGAATCGGTCGTATTGATATGCTGTCCTCCGGCACCACTTGCCCGGTACGTATCAATTTTCAAGTCTTCGGTGCGGATTTCAATTTCAATCTCGCCCGTAAATTCCGGCATTACTTCGCAGGAAACAAACGACGTATGTCGGCGTCCGGATGAATCAAAAGGCGATATGCGGACTAAACGATGAACGCCTTTTTCAGCCTTCAAGTAGCCATAGGCATTATGTCCGCGTATTCCAAGCGTTACAGACTTAACTCCGGCTTCGTCTCCAGCCTGATAATCCAACGTCTCCACTTTAAAGCCGCGTTTTTCTGCCCACCTGGTGTACATGCGCAATAGCATTGAGCACCAATCCTGAGACTCTGTGCCGCCTGCACCGGGATGCAATTCCAAAATCGCGTTATTTTTGTCATAAGGTTCGCTGAGCAGCATCGTCAGTTCATAATCAGCTAACTGGGAGTTGAATTCCTTCATCTCATTATCAACATCTTCATGCAATTCCTCATCGTCTTCTTCTCTTAAAAGTTCCAAAGACATTTCCATGCTTTCCTGTGTTTCAACGAAACCGTAATACGTATTAACGATTTCCTTTAATCCATTCAATTCTGAAATGACCGTTTGCGCTGATTCCTGGTCATTCCAAAACTCAGGATCCAACATCATTTCATCTAATTCCTGTATGCGGGCTTCTTTGTTTTCTAAGTCAAAGAGACCCCCTAAAGTCCGCCAATTTACTGGCTGATTTGTCGAGCTGATTACGGATGTCTGCTAATTCCATCATTATATGTTCCTCCTCAAAATAACACCGAAGAGCAAAAGCTCTTCGGTACTTTCACACATTCTTATGAAGCTGTACCATGACAGTTCTTGAATTTCTTACCGCTGCCGCATGGACAAAGGTCATTGCGGCCAACTTCCATATCTTTGCGGACAGGCACTTTTTTCTTTTTCGGAGCCGGTCCGTCTTCTTTCGGATTGACTGCTTGGCCTTTTGCAACTTCTTCACGTTCAAGGTTGTTGCGGATTTCAGCTTTCATCGAATACTTCGCTACGTCTTCCTCAATGGCTTCAACCATAGCTTCGAACATTGCAAAGCCTTCACTTTGGTATTCGCGAAGAGGATCGTTCTGTCCATAAGCACGCAAGTGAATCCCTTGTCGCAGCTGATCCATTGCATCAATATGATCAATCCATTTTGTGTCAATGGAACGGAGAAGAACAACTTTCTCGAATTCGCGCATCCGATCCGGTGTCATTTCTACTTCTTTTGCATCGTAACGCTCAGTTACAGCTGCTTTAATGAATGTAATCAGCTCTTCCTGGGATTTCCCTTGAAGATCTGCTTCGGTCACAGTGTTTTCAGGAAGAAGATTCGCAGAAATCAATTCAGAAAGTGATTTCAAATGCCAGTCATCCTGCTTTTCCTCAGCTGTATGCGTGTAGACCATCCGCTCAATTGAACTATTGATCATGTTTTCAACCAACGCACGCATATTTTCAGTTTCAAGAACTTCCATACGCTCTTTATAAATAATTTCCCGTTGCTGACGAAGCACATCATCGTATTGCAGCAGGCGTTTACGAGCATCGAAGTTATTGCCTTCCACTCGTTTTTGAGCCGACTCCACAGAGCGCGTCACCATTTTTGATTGCAAAGGCTGTGAATCGTCCATTCCCAGTTTGCCCATCATATTGCGCATGGCATCCGATCCGAAACGGCGCATCAATTCATCTTCAAGGGAAAGGTAGAATTGAGTGACACCCGGGTCGCCTTGACGTCCTGAACGTCCACGCAGCTGATTATCGATCCGACGAGATTCGTGGCGTTCAGTACCGATGACTGCAAGACCTCCAGCTTCGATGACACCTTCACCGAGCTTGATGTCTGTTCCACGGCCTGCCATATTGGTAGCAATCGTCACAGCACCTTTTTGTCCTGCATTTAAAATGATTTCCGCTTCATGCGCATGGTTTTTCGCATTTAATACCGAATGCTTGATGCCTTTTTTCGTCAGATAGTCTGAGATGATTTCTGATGTTTCAATCGCTACAGTACCGACCAGCACCGGCTGTCCTTTGGCATGGCGTTCTGCAATATCATCTCCTACAGCTTTGTATTTACCGGCAGTAGTAGAATAAATTAAATCAACATGGTCTTCACGGATAATCGGTTTGTTTGTTGGAATGACAATAACGTACATATTGTAAATATTGCGGAATTCTTCTTCCTCGGTTTTCGCTGTCCCTGTCATACCGGATAATTTATCGTACATCCGGAAATAATTCTGGAAAGTGATTGTCGCCATTGTCATTGATTCATTTTGGATTTCGAGGCCTTCTTTGGCTTCAATCGCCTGATGTAGTCCATCTGAATACCGGCGGCCTTTCATTAGGCGGCCTGTAAACTGATCGACAATAACAACTTCCCCTTCTTGTACAACATAATCCACATCTTTGTGCATCGTAACGTATGCCTTCAAGGATTGATTGATTGTATGGTTTAAGCGAACATGGCTGATATCAAAAAGGTTATCAATGCCGAATGCTTTTTCGACTTTCTCGATGCCTTCTTCCGTCAGAACTACGCCTTTAGTCGTCTCATCGTAGGTGTAATCTGTGTCCTTCGTCAACAGACGCGCGAAGGCATTTGACTGTTGATACAGTTGAGCCGCTTTAGCTGCCTGCCCTGAAATGATCAATGGCGTCCGCGCTTCATCGATCAAGATAGAATCGACTTCATCGATTACGGCGTAATTCAATGGGCGTTGAACCATATCTTCTTTATAGAGCACCATATTGTCGCGCAGGTAATCGAAGCCCAGCTCGTTATTCGTACTATACGTAATGTCAGCCTGATAAGCCGCACGTTTTTCGTCTTTGGTCAAACTATTTAAATTCAAGCCGACAGACAAACCAAGCCATTCATACAACTGGCCCATTTCCAAAGCGTCACGACTTGCCAAATATTCGTTGACTGTGACTACATGCACACCTTTTTTGCTAATGGCATTCAAATATACAGACAAAGTGGAAGTCAAAGTTTTACCTTCCCCTGTCTTCATCTCAGAGATATTCCCTTCATGAAGGGAGACTGCACCCATGATCTGTACGCGGAATGGGTACAAGCCAAGTACACGTTTCGATGCTTCACGAATTGTTGCAAAAGCCTCTGGCAGCAAGTCATTGAGCGCTTCGCCTTTGGCATGGCGCTCTACAAATTCTTCAGTTTTCGCTTTCAACGCTTCATCAGTCAAAGCCGCAAAATCTGAAGCCAGTGCCTCTACTCGATCCGCCACTTTTTCTAATCGTTTCAAATCCCGTTTATTCGGATCAAATACTTTATTCAATACTCCTAGCATAATTTTACCGCTCCCTGCGTAAGTGTCCGCCGGCATCAAACATACCGGATGATCGCTTTAGCTTTTATAATGCCCTATTAAGCGTTTCCGCTCAAAGAACGTTCTTACCCAAATCATCATTAGTCGTTTCAAAAAAATCTCACTATTCATTTTAACACTGCGCCCAAATGCGTGCAAATAATGACGCCAGCTATTCACTAGGCAGAGACCTTGAAAGGAATTTTAGGATACAAGTAAATAAAGACTTCCGATTTCCGCAAATTTTGTGCAAATAAAAAGCCTCTCGCTTGGAGAGGCTTGATGATAAGAACTATAAGGTTTTATGTTTTATTGTGCAGAAGTTTCAATCAAGCCGTAGCTTCCGTCTTTTCGTTTGTAGACGATGTTCGTCTCATTAGACTCCGCATCTGTAAAGACAAAAAAGTTATGTCCAAGCATATTCATCTGCAAAACAGCTTCTTCTTCATCCATCGGTTTCAGGTCAAACTGTTTGGTACGAACGATTGTGAAATCCTCGTCCTCTTCTTCTGCCTCATTTTGAACACGTGTATCATTCTCGGCAGTAGCAAATGCAAGACCCATGCCATCGCGCTCACGGAATTTGCGGTTTACTTTTGTTTTGTATTTGCGAATTTGTCGCTCCAATTTGCTAACGATCAGATCGATTGCTGCGTACATATCATCATGCCGCTCTTCGGCGCGTAATGTCAGATTTTTCATTGGTATCGTAACTTCCACTTTTGTTTGGCTGTGATTGTATGATTTCAAGTTGACCATTGCGGTAGCATTAGCACCGTCTGTGAAATATCGTTCAATCTTTTCGACTTTCTTTTCAATGTGGTCACGTATTGCGGGAGTTACCTCAATATTTTCGCCTCTGATGTTAAATTGCAACATGTTAACTCCTCCTTCTATATGTGCTATCTGTACTCTTCTACATGTTCCCTTGTCTTTCCTTCTTAAAACCCAAAAAGTTTTAAGATCATTGAATTCAGGTAAAGATTGTTACAAGGAGTTGAAGTTCATGTTCACGAATAAAACAGTCATAGTAACCGGTGCATCCCAAGGCATCGGAAAAAGCATCGCCGAACATTTTGCCGCTGAAAACGCTCGTGTCATCGGATTAGATGTCGAACCAGTTGAGCTGGAAGGTGTGGAATACCGAAAATGCGACGTTGGAAATTTCGATGAAGTCATTACTGTATTCAAAAAAATTAATGACGATTACGGCGCTATCCACACACTGATTAATAATGCCGGAATCTCAACCTTCAAATCCATCTGGGAAGTGGATGAAAAGGAATGGAATCATGTGCTGGATACCAATTTGAAAAGCGTCTTTATTTGCAGCAGGGAAGCAGCACGCTACATGACTGAGGACATCCGTTCCATCATCAATATGACCTCAACGCGTGCATTTATGTCTGAACCCAATACTGAAACTTATTCAGCGTCTAAAGGCGGAATTTATGCCTTGACCCATTCACTTGCAGCCACTTTCAGTGAACAAGGAATACGCGTCAACTCAATCGCACCAGGTTGGATTCATACAGGGGATAAGGAAGACTTACGTGAAGTCGATCACCAACAGCACTGGAGCCGCCGCGTTGGAGAAACAGCCGATATCGCGCGTGCCTGCCTGTTCCTAAGCAACCCCCAAAACTCGTTCATCACTGCAGAATGCCTGAATATCGACGGCGGCATGACCAGAAAAATGATTTACGAGCACTAAAGAAAAGTGGAAACGGCTGTGTAGGTCCGACGGGCATAAGACGCACTGGCGAAGCGGCATGTTTTCAGCCGCACAGCTAGGGTGACTTATGACCCTAGGACCTGGCCGCTGGAGTCTGGACATCAAGAAAAGCGAAGGCAGCCGTGTAGCTCTGACGGGCATAAGACGAACCAGCGAAGTGGCGTCCTTTTGCCACATAGTTGGGTTGGCTTATGACCCGAAGAGCTGGCTGCCGGAGTCTAAAAAGAGAAAAGCGGAAGCGCCCGTGGAGATTCGACGGGCATAAAATGCTCCGCACACGGGAAAAAGGCTGAACACCTAAACAATTATTGCTTAACAAACAAAAAACCGGCATCCGCCGGTTTTTTCAATTCATTTCTATTTCTTTCAATTCTCGAATTTCACTTAAAATGAGCATTTCCTTAATGGAATTTTGATTGAAATCTATGCCATACAGCCACCCTTCTTCGTATTGCTGCTTCCAAACGATGGTGGCTTCTGCTGTAATCGTTTCATGATTCAGCACAAATTCCAGACTTACATTCTCTTCTCCCATCACCCATTCCTTCTCGGAAAATACTTTTGCTCCTTTAGGTGATATATCCAACAGTAAGCCATATATGTTCGGCGACAAAAATTGCTTATGGATTGTATCCATTATGCGCAAACGTATTTCGGGCGGAGTCCCAAAAGTATACCGAAAGCTTTCTGAGCGTTTATAAAACATGGCTGTTCCTCCTATTGTTCATCCATTTTAAATTTTTGACTAGGCACGAATAAGCGATAGAATCTTAATCTCTTTGACACCTTGGTCCTTTAAAACTTGAGCTGCCAGGCGCATGGTACTGCCCGTCGTATATAAATCATCAAACAGCAATACTTTTTCCGGCACCGGGTGTCCATTCCACCAGAAAATATCCTGCAATGCCATTCGATCAGATTTGGATTTACCGCCCAGCCCAATCTCTTTTTTCTCAAGGAGGTGTGTATAAGGAAGAGCTGCCGAATCGAGGAGCCGATCAACTTGAGGAAAAGTGCGCTCTTTCAGCTTATTGCCATTCATTGGGATAGGCACGATCATCGTTTGTTGTTTGTAGAGCGCTTCTCTCAGGTCTGCTGCAAAAACTTGGGACAATACGATATCTTTTAAAAATTTATATTGATGAAGATATTCTTTCATTGCCGTATTGTATCGATATAGACTTTTACCGGCATCAATCAAACCGGCATACTCAGTCGTTTCCCATTCGCAGCAATCGGCGCATTTACCTTCTCCAGGTGCGCTGCAGATCGGGCAGCCTGGTACAGCAGGTTCGAAGCCAGCACGGCAGCGCAGGCAAACTACTTCCTGCAGCTCGTTAAAAAAAATACTCCGCCAGCTTACTTGTGTGGACATACCTTGATCACATAAATAGCAATTCACCCTCTAGCCCCCTTATTATAGGAGCGGATCAGTTTTATTGCTTTATCCATTTGCCAAACGATTCCATTATGAAAAAACACAACTTCACCACTCGGATAATCTACAGCCCTGCCCGATCTTCCCGAAATTTGAATCAATGCGGCAGCATCGAAAATAGGCTGATCGGCGCCCACCACCGCCACTTGTACATTCGGTATGGTAATGCCGCGCTCCAGAATAGTCGATGTCAGAACCCCTGGAATTTGACCTTGGCGCAACTTCATAACTTTTTCTTTTCTATCCGCATCTTTTGAATGGACTGCTTCAATCGCCGGATGTCTTTGCTTAAATAACCCTATAGCCTTTTCAATCAATTCAATTGTTGGGAAAAACACGAGAAATGGTTGTTCTTTATTTATTTTGTCATCTACCCAATCAATCAATTTCGCGGGAATCTTTCCCTTTGAGAAATCTTTTTCATATCCCCATAAGGATCGAAATTGAGGAACCGGCAAAGGAAAACCGTGAAATCGACGAAACAGCTGTGAACTATTCGGCACTTGTTTCAGTAGCTGATTTGAAGGAGTTGCCGATACATAAATAATCGGTGCCATCTCTTTCTTCGCTTTTGAGACAGCTCTTCTTAAAGCTGGATCATAGGAATACGGAAAGGCATCCACTTCATCTACTATCATCACATCGAAGGCATCTTTAAATCGATACAGTTGATGTGTAGTTGCGATGACCAATGGTGCAAAACCAGATTGTTCGGGAGAATTTCCATATAAACTATGAATCGTAGTGCTGGGAAACACTGCACGCAAGCGCGGCGAAAGCTCCAACACGACATCTGTTCTGGGGGCGGCTATGCAAACGCGCAACCCTTTCTTTAAAGCACCGTATATTGCAGGAAAAAGCAGTTCGGTTTTCCCGGCTCCACATACAGCATAAACTAGATGATCTTTGTCTTGTGAGAGGCTTTGCTGAACTTCCTGGGAAGCTCGTTCCTGCATTGGTGTGAGGCTGCCATTCCAAAAGAATGAATGGCTCTGAGGAGTAATAGTTGAAGGAAATGCCCAAGTGATTAATTCCGTACAGGAACTAATGCGTCCCATCTTGATACAATGCCGGCAATAATGACAGACTGACTGGCATGCGGCGCAGAAAAAGGGAACAATTTTTTGTGAGGATTTTTCAAGGCAGCGGGCACATTGCTTTCCATCAATAATACCTGGACTGACCCTCACCTTTCCAGTTAAGATTGCATCGTCCAGCTGCTCTTTTGGAAAAGGTGTAAAATTTCTAAGCCACATTCGGCCAGTTAAAAATTCTTCAATTTCTTTCATTTGCATCCACCTTTCGATAGAGAAAAAGCCCCAGCCGGCTTATTTTTTCACCCAACCAAGACCCATTGCTCCTTCTCCCAAATGTGTTCCAATAACCGGTCCAAAATAAGAGATTTCAAAATCTACTTCAGGACAAGTCGCTTCCAGTTCTTTTTGCCAATTTACCGCTTCTTCTGGACGATTGGCATGGATAATGGTTGCCTGCCGCTTCTGCCCATCTTTCAGATCCGCTTTCAATAAATCAACAATCCGGTTCATCGCTTTTTTTCGCGTCCGAATTTTCTCGAACGGAACAATGACTTTTTCCTGAAAATGCAAAATCGGCTTGATTTGCAGCATGCCGCCGACCAAAGCTTGTGCACTGGATAACCGTCCTCCACGTTGCAGATGCTTTAAGTCTTCCACCATAAAATAGGCGCGCAACGACTTTTTCATTTCATGCAGCTCCGCTAAAATGGTTTCAGCTTTTGCTCCTTCTTCAGCCAGTTTGGCAGCCTTTATCGTATAAAAGCCTTGCAACGCACAGGTAAGCTCGGAATCAAAAGAATAGACTTTTACGCCATCGACCATTTCAGCGGCCTGCTGTGAACCTGCATAGGTTCCGCTTATTCCACTTGATAAATGAATAGAGACAATTTCCTCATGATGAGTTGCTAATTTATTGTAGAGAGCAACGAATTCTCCCAGAGGCGGCTGTGAAGTTTTCGGAAATTCCTCTTTCGCTTTTTGATAAAATTCTGTTTCTGTCATTTCGGCTTCTTTGAAAGACTCGTTTCCAAATGTCACTTCCAGCGAAACCATATGAATCCCCATTAGTTCACGTGTTTTTTCGGGTAAATAAGATGTACTGTCTGTTACAATTGCGGTTTTCATTGATTAATCAGCCTCCATTGCTAGTTTACCAAAAAAGAAGACTTAGAAAAGACATAATAGGAAGAAGACAATAAAAAAATTTCCCGCATATGACGGGAAATCTATTATTGATTGCCGATAAAATGGACGCTGGTAACTTTCCACTCATCATTTTCTTTTTTAAAGACAACAACTTGACGGCCAGTCTGTTCGACAGCGTCATTTGAATTTGCGGCCTTCATTTTCACATTAAGTACCGCAAACACTTCTGCACGGTCCTCTTCATACTTTACGATGGTTTCGTTACTTGTTTCGTATTGGCTATCGTAGGTTTCAAAAGCTTTTGTCAACGCTGCCTGATCTTCTTCACGGTCAAAACCATCCGGTTCCTGAGCAATGGTCTTCATGTAGCGGTCAATGTCTTCTGAATTGAATGCTGCTACATACTCTTCGTAAGCGGCCAATAATTCTTTAGCTTTTTCTTCAGGCACATCCGCTTCTATGACATTTCCTTCATCATCTACAGTGAACCCAACTTTTTCATCTTTATTTTCCTCGATGCCATGGTCAACTGCATTATTCTCGCTTGCTGCATTGCCATCTTCGACTGTATTTTCATTAACTGAAGGTTCTTCGGAATCTGAACAGGCAGCGAGTACCAAAACAAGCCCTGCCGCGATAATCATTTTTTTCATCATGCATTCCTCCTGCGCTTCATTTTGCCATAGGCAGTGGGTGAATACAATGAAGAAACTGTGTCAACTGTCAAAACGGAATTTTTTTCATTTTTGCGGTACACTAGTAGATACAAATAAAGGAGGGATCTCATGGAGAAAAGAGATGCCAGACAGATACTGGAACAAAAAATGAGGGAAACACGCCCACAGTGGAGCCGTAAGCAGCCCGCTCGGCCTAAAAAATACAAATCGAGTATGCAGAAAGTGGATAATTACGTAGTCCTGGATTTTGAAACCACTGGATTGCGCGCAGGAAGCGATAAGATCATTCAAATCGGAGCTGTTAAATACATCAATCACGAACGCATGGAAACTATGTATTTGATGGTCAACCCGGAATGCCCCATTTCCAGCACGATTACACGAATCACAGGCATCACCAACAAAGATGTACAGAATGCGCCGGTTATTGAAGAAGTTGCGCATGAACTGATTGCTTTTATCGAAGGCTTGCCAATCATTGCACATAATGCCCCTTTCGATATGGGATTCTTGTATGCTCTCGAAGAGATCACACCGATTCCCGAGTACACAGTCATCGATACAGTCAAGTTGGCCAGAAGAGCCATTACCCAAACACCTAATCACAAATTGACCACATTGACTGCCTTTTTAAAACTGGAACACGATGCTCACGATGCATTAGGCGATTGCCTAGCAACAGCAGCCATCTACCAATACTGCTACGATCGATTATAAAAGAAAAGCGCAGGCAGCCATGTAGCTCTGACAGGCATAAGACAGACCGGCAAAGCGGCACTTTTTGCCGCAAAGCCGGGTTGGCTTATGACCCGAAGAGCTGGGCGCCGGAGTCTGGACACAGAAATGCGCAGGCGCCCATGTAGCTCTGACAGGCATAAGACAGACCGGCAAAGCGGCACTTTTTGCCGCAAAGCCGGGTTGGCTTATGACCCGAAGAGCTGGGCGCCGGAGTCTGGACACAGAAATGCGCAGGCGCCCATGTAGCTCTGACAGGCATAAGACAGACCGGCAAAGCGGCACTTTTTGCCGCAAAGCCGGGTTGGCTTATGACCCGAAGAGCTGGGCGCCGGAGTCTGGACATAGAAATGCGGAGGCGCCCGTTTTCAACGGTTAGCTGAACTGCTGCGACTTCTTGAAGAATAGAAAGCAAACAAAAAAGACGGTGGATCTGCAAACTAGCAGATCTACCGTCTTTTATTTTATCTTACTTCAACCCATCCGTTTTTGATGGCGGTCACAACTGCCTGTGTACGGTCATTTACCTGCATTTTCTGCAAGATGCTCGACACGTGGTTTTTAACCGTTTTTTCAGAGATAAACAAAGTTTCTCCAATGACGCGATTGCTTTGGCCATCTGTCAATAATTGGAGAACTTCACTTTCACGTTTCGTCAAAAGATGATACGGACGGCGAATTTCTGTTTGATGGAAAGACCCTTTGTTTTCACGTTCGCTCAAACGACGGAATTCCATTACTAGATTGCGCGTGACTTTAGGGTGCAAATAAGAGCCGCCTTTTGCTACTACTTTAATCGCCTGAATAATTGCATCTGCATCCATTTCTTTCAGCATGTAACCTAAAGCACCTGTTTTCAAGGCATGCGTCACATAAGATTCATCATCGTGGATGGACAGCATAATGACTTTCGCATCAGGGAATTTCTCAATCAATTCTCCTGTAGCCTCTACACCATTTTTTTGTGGCATATTGATATCCATCAATACCACATCAGGTCTATTTTCTTCATATAATTTGATGACTTCGTTGCCGTCTCCGCCTTCAGCAACGACTTCAAATGAACTTTCAAAATCTAGAATTCTTTTTACACCTTCACGAAATAATTGATGATCGTCAACAATAATTATTTTTGTCATTATGTCGTCCTCCTCGAATACCCTATCTTACATACCCTTTTTAAAAGGTATATCAAACATTAAGACTGTACCGTTCCCGGGTGATGAATTGATGAAAAAATCGCCTTCAACCAATTCGATTCTTTCTTTCATCCCCGCCAATCCGAATGACTGGTTTTTTACAATTCCTTGATCAAAACCAGTTCCGTTATCTGTTACTGTAATTTTAACAAGTTCTCTTAGCCATTCCATTTCAACTTTAATCTCAGACGATTTGCCATGGCGTATCGCATTTGAAATTCCTTCTTGTACCAGACGGAAAATAGTGGTTTCATATTTATTCGGCAAGCGCACTTCTTTTCCCATCGACTGGAATTCCATTCTAATGCCTTTATTGTATTCCTCAATTGTATCAATGTACTTCTTTAGGGTAGGTACCAAACCGAGGTCATCCAACGCCATGGGCCGCAAATCGTATATGATTCTTCTTACTTCGGTAAGTGCCTGTCTGACCATGTCCTTTAAAGAGGTGATTTCGTGAAAAGCTAATTCCGGTCCTTTTTCACGATACGTTCTTTCAATTAAATCCGAACGAAGCAGGACATTCGCCATCATTTGCGCAGGGCCATCATGAATTTCCCTGGAGAGGCGCTTTCTTTCTTCCTCTTGCGCTTCAATGATGCGAAGGCTATAATCTTGACTTGACTTGTTCTTACCGATGGCTTCATCAACATTTTCAAAATCTGAAGTCAAATAACTGCTTGTTACATTAATTTTGTTGACTAGGCTCTCAGCCCGTTCAATCGTTTGCAGTAAGAGTTGAAGTCGGCGCTGCAATTTGTCACGCTTCTGCCGATACTTTTTTTCTTCGTTTCGATTAAGTGATAATTGTACTTGAAGGTCATTTGCCTGCTCGTATACTTGGCGAACCTGACTTTCTGTAAAAGAGTTGAAAAATTGAGAAACTTCCGCCAACCGTCGACGAGCCGCACGCGTTTTCTCTTCAAGAAGATCTCCAGCTTCAATAACTCGTGCGATATTTAAGCGGACATCTTCAAGTTCATCTTTCATCTTTTCATAACTTTGGCGACTTTCTTCACTAATGACGAAAATATCTTGTTTTGCCTGTTCTATTCCTGCCAGCATTTCATTAAAAATAGAATCAGGTGTTTTCCCACCGATTTTCTTTGCCATTTCAAAACCGCCTTAGCTATACTGACTGTATCCAGGTAAAATCCTTACTTCTTTATACCTTGTCGGCTTTAATAAGTATATCACTTTATAAGCAAGACCATATTAAAGATACATTACAAATTATCTGATTTCATTTTACAACAGGAGGCGTTAAATTGCGAGAAAATTACACAACTGTAGGCGATTCTGCCAGTGCAGAAATACTTATCCAAAAATCTAGGTTCATTGGACATGCTGCGCGGGCAGAAACTGAACAGCAGGCAATTGAGTTTATTGATTCAATAAAACTGCGTCACCGGACGGCAACCCATAATTGTTCGGCTTATCTGATTGGCGAACATGACTCCATCCAGAAAGCGAATGATGACGGCGAACCAAGTGGTACAGCTGGATTTCCAATGCTCGAAGTCTTGAAGAAAAAAGGACTTAAAGATACCGTACTGGTCGTTACCCGCTATTATGGCGGCATAAAATTAGGAGGCGGAGGCTTGATACGAGCCTATGGAAAAGCTGCGTCGGAAGCTCTCGCCGCTTCCGGTATCGTCGAAAGAAAATTGCATCACTTGATGAAAACTTCCATTGATTATACCTGGCTCGGCAAACTGGAAAATGAAATCCGCCAGTCTGCATTCCCATTAGATCACCTTGACTATACAGATGGCGTGGATTTGTATATCTATGTACCTGTTGAAAAAGAGCAGGAGTTCACTAACTGGATAAATGAACTGACGAACGGCCAAGCTAAGATCAGTATAGAAGACAGCGAGTTTCTCGAATTTAAGTTGTTATAGTTCTTTTTATTTACGCATTTCAAAATACACTGTATAATATCAACAGCTAAGAAAAAACAAATATATTTATTGAGAACCTGTCCACTTGCACGTGTAGCCAATACTAATCAAAGATTGGATTAATCCGACATAAATACTCGGTTGGCCCATAATCTATAGAGGAGCAACTAATATGAACCGAAAAGTTTATCGGAAAACCAAATCGAGCCGGAAACGAACCATCCTGAAAGTAATTGCCACCTTAGCGGTTTCTCTGCTCATCTGCGTTTCTGCTTATGGAGTTTACCTAGTTAAAAAAGCGGAATCAGCAGCGGATAACGCTTTTGAATCCGCCGGCAACGATACTGAAACAGTCGAACCCCTTACAGATAATATATCCATCCTATTCATCGGAGTTGATGATAGTGAGGAACGTGGTCAAAGCGACGACAATATACGATCTGACGCCCTCGTTTTAGCCACTTTAAACAATGAAGATAAGTCGATTAAGTTAGTGAGCATCCCTCGAGATACGTATACGTATATTCCCGACGGAGGATACGAAGACAAAATTACTCACGCCTACTCATATAATGGTCCGAACTCGACCATTGAGAGTGTAGAAGAATTATTGGATGTACCAGTTAATTATTACCTGCGTATGAACTTTGATGCATTTATTGATGTGGTGGATGCCCTCGGTGGAATAAAAGTCGAAGTGCCATACGATATTGTGGAACAAGATGAAAATGATTCACAAGGTGCGGTTGAATTAAAAGAAGGCATACAGTTTTTAAATGGCAGCGAATCACTTGCCCTTGCAAGAACTCGTCATTATGACAATGATATTGAACGAGGCAAACGCCAACAGATGATTTTAGAATCTATCATGAATCGTGCCTTATCGGTCGGATCAATCAGCAAATATGGAGATGTTTTTGAAGCTGTTGGAGATAATATGAAAACAGATATGACTTTCCAGGACATGAAAGAGCTTTTCGAATACGCCAAGAATGGGAAACCTGATGTAGAAACCATAACGCTCGATGGTTACGATGATATGTCCACCGGTATTTATTACTGGAAGTTAAAAGAAGAATCACTATTGGAGATACAAGATATCCTCCAAAGTCATCTGGGTTTGAAACCAGATACTTCAAACTTAACGGATAATGGTTCTGAACAAAAAGTTGCAGACTACCCAATTGAAGAAAATGAAACACCACAGTGAAAGAACTGTGGTGTTTTTCTTTGTCGCCTGTAACATATCAAATTTTACACGTGGCGCCCAAAAAAGACTTTTAATCCTTACCTATATTTTTTGCAAAATAAAAAGATTGAACTAAAAGCGCAAGCTTCAAGTTCAATCTTTTTATTTGCTAATCATTCGCACTAAATTTAAAAGTGGGCGGTAGTTCTTCCCAGCTAATCCCACAACTTCTACAAAAAGTTCGATTGCTACCAACATGACGCTGATCAGCAAAATTCCTCCCCATAAAGTCGCTTGAGAGAATAAGAGTGCCGCTAGACCAAATAAAGCTGCAATTCCATAAATGATCAAAACAGTTTGGCTATGTGAAAAGCCGATATTCAGCAAGCAATGGTGCAAATGGGATTTATCTGCTTCTGAAATGGATTTCTTTTCACGCACACGACGAACAATAGCAAAGAATGTGTCGGATATCGGGACGCCCAGCATAATGATTGGGATAATCAAAGCTACAATTGTAACGTTCTTAAAGCCCATCAATGCCAAGACTGATATCATAAATCCTAGAAATAGAGCGCCTGTGTCACCCATGAAGATTTTTGCAGGATGAAAGTTATAAACCAAAAATCCTGAAGTACTGGCTGCTAACAGAGCTGCCATCGACATGACGTAGACATCACCCATAATAAAGGCCATAGCCGCCAAAGTCAGCAAGGCAACAGTAGATACACCGGCCGCTAGTCCATCCAGACCATCAATGAGGTTGATGGCGTTAGTAATACCGACTATCCAAAGGATTGTCAGGGGAATACTCAAATAACCAAAATCTAGTACGCCGCCAAATGGTAAGTTGATGAACGAAATTTCAAGTCCGCCACCGACAACCACAATTCCTGCAGCAACTAATTGTCCAATTAATTTTGCTTTAGCGCTAATTTCGTACATATCATCCAGTACACCGGTAACAATGATCAAAAGAGCACCAATGATTATGGCTGCCTCAATGGGGATATATGCGGCTTCGATGGCATTAGAAATCGGATCTTGTGGAGTTAATATGAAATAAGCGATTAAAAATGAACCAAAAATGGCCAATCCGCCTAAACGCGGCATTATTCTCGCATGAACTTTTCGATAATTTGGACGGTCAACTGCTCCCACGCGAAAAGCGATGCGTTTAACTATCGGAGTCAGTAAAATTGAAGCGATGAATGCCAGAACCATCGTGAGGTATAGCATATCTTTCCTCCTTAAAAACTTTAATACATACATTTCCACTTGTATTATAGCATGACTAATTGATAAATAAAGAAAAATCTGGCTTATATCCAAAGCTCTCATCAATTGGACGACTCTTTTAGTATAAAGTTTCGACAAGTACGAGTTTTGTTGAGATAAGTTTTAGTTCGCATTCTACTAGCAAAATAAATACATATTTCCTTTTATTTTTTGATTTTTTCCAATAAACTTTTCTCTTTTTCTCGACTTATTCCAGCCTTCAATTGAAAATCTTCTTCCTTCTCAACCCATTCAAGAGTGTCTTTTGCAGACTGTTTAAGAGGACGGAAAGTCAGCCCTGTACCTTTAGCTTCTTCATTAGCAACCAAAATGAAGCCTTCAGGATAATCTTCTGAGTGGGGCATCCAAAACGGCAACTCGAAAGCTTGCACTCCTCTTTCCAAGAGATATTGCTCATCCGCCCATACAGTATCAGGCTGTCCGAAGGTCGTCTGTAATACGAATTCTTCCATTGAAACTGGATCAGCAACAACATTGTAGACGCCTGTCTGTTTTCTTTCTAATTGGGAAACGGTAAAAGCAGCTAAATCTCTGGCATCGATCCACTGCACTTTTCTTTCTTTACTGCCTGGTATTAGAACATTACCTTCCCCATTTAACTTCATTGCCCAATATGTAAAGCGGTCTGTCGGATCTTGTGGTCCTATAACTATACCTGGACGGATGATTAACGCCTTGTCCCCTATACTTTCTTTAATCAGCTTTTCGCACATCACTTTTAAAGGGCCATAGGTTTCACCGGTAACTTTGTCTCCCTGGACTTCGTGTTGAAAAACAGACGAAGTTTCACTGACTGGTCCACCCTTGTAGTCGTCATACACAGAAATCGTAGAAATAAATGTATAATGATCGGTTTTAATATGTTGAAGTACCGGCTGCAAGTCAGAAGGTGTATATGCAGAAGTATCAATTACCGCATCCCATCTTTCTTCCGCCAGTTTTGAAGCATCTTTTCTTCGATCTCCTATAATTTTTCTAAGGTTGGGAAAGGCATTCGGATTGCTTTTTCCTCGATTGAACAAAACTACTTCATGCCCGTTTTCCAGCAGCTTCTCCACCATATGTCTCCCTACAAAAGACGTGCCTCCAAGCATTAAAACCTTCATTTTCCCACTCCTATTTAAGTATTTTTAATTACTATATTGTTCAAAATATGATATATTAAATAAAATAAAAGAGTTTTCAACTATTTCTTAGGGGTGTAACCTTAATGGATGAATCGCTTGACTTCTATTCTCTCAAGACAGTCTGGACGCCTCGGGATGAAGCAGCCGTATTGAAGATGGATTATCGATCACGCGCAGAGCTTGCCAAAATCATTAACTGTGAAGGATTGCTTGTCGATTTATCGATGGATCAGCATACCGAAGTACGATTTGGTGTGGCTCAAAATATTTATACTCCTCTTCAAACATTGAACCGGCTAAGCCAAGAAGATTTATGTATTACTATTAAAGATACCGCTAAAAAAACTTTGTTAAACCTCCCTTGCAGACGAAACTAATGCCATGATGTTTAGTTTTCCTTACAGAAGGTAATTATAGTGGTAAGCGATAAATTCAAAGGAGGAACTATTCATGAGTGAAAAAGAAGGCTTCTCAGATAAATTAAAAGGTGCGGTAAACAAAGGAAAAGGTGAGCTAAAAGATCAAATCGGTAATGCCACCAATGATCCGAATAAGCAAAACGAAGGAAAAATGGATAAAGCTAAAGGTAATATCCAAGATAAAATTGGCGATTTTAAGAATAATACTAAGAAATGATTGTACCCCGGTCTCTTGACCGGGTTTTTCTTTTGGATTTTTAATGTTTTCAAAAATTAAAGAATTCGGTTATAATGTAAGTTCGTGTGTAAATGTTATTTATTAAGGAGTTTGTCATGATAAAGAAGGCGCTTACAAAAACAGATATTCTTACTTTAGGACTTATGCTTTTTGCTTTGTTTCTGGGGGCAGGGAATATTATCTTTCCACCTTATTTAGGTCAGCTCGCTGGTGATCAATTGATTATTGCTATAATTGGGTTTTTACTTACGGGAGTAGGCCTTCCTTTATTGGGCATCCTGGCAATCGCAAAAGCAGGCGGAGACCTTCAATCTATTGCCGGACGCGTCCACCCTATTTTCGGAATCATATTTACATTAATAGTTTATTTGGCTATTGGCCCTTTCTTTGGAATTCCACGTACGGCTACAGTCGCTTTTGAAATTGGGACAGCACCTTTTCTGCCAGTAGATTTCGCTGAATCCTTCTGGTCCTTGACAATTTTCACCATTATTTTCTTTACCATCACAATATTGTTTGCAATGAATCCAACAAAACTAGTCGATAGGATTGGCAAAGTATTGACCCCTCTTTTAATAGTAGTAATTGGATTACTGGCATTGAAGAGTTTTCTAACGCCAATGGGGCCAATAAATTCTCCTGTTGGAAATTATGATACTGAAGCATTTTTCGAAAGTTTTTTACAGGGCTATCTTACAATGGATGCCATTGCTGCTTTGGTTTTTGGAATTGTTATTATTCAATCCATTAGAAGCAAAGGCGTTACGGACACAAGAACCATTTTGAAAGCTACCGCTTACGCAGGGTTTATTGCAGCCATCGGTTTATCTGCTGTCTATTTGTCTCTAAGCTATATCGGAGCAACCAGTGTTGAAGCAATTGGGTTACAGGATAACGGCGGTATCATTATTGCTCTGGCTTCACGTGTTTTATATGGAGAAATTGGAGGAATTATCTTATCTGCAGCAATAACCTTTGCTTGTTTGACGACCTCCATTGGACTTGTTTCCGCTACCGCCCAATTCTTTCATAAAATTTATCCAAAGGTCTCTTACATTGTCTACGTTCTATTTTTTGCTGCCTTTTCTGCCGTTATTGCAAATGTAGGATTGACTCAATTGATCGCCATATCGCTTCCTGTATTATTAGCAATTTATCCAGTTGCGATTGTCCTTGTGGTTTTATCATTTTTCGATCGTATATTTTACAGAAAACCTTTTGTTTATATGATTGCTCTTGGATTAACCGCAATCGTCAGTATTTTTGATGCTTTGCGTTCAGCTGGCATTGTTTTTGAACAGGTCGATTCGATTTTCCGTCATCTGCTGTTATTTGAACAGGGAATTGGATGGATTCTTCCCGCTATCATTGGGACTTTAATAGGCGTGGCAATCGCACGTGTTAAGCATTGAAAAATAATAAGGAGCCTCCCTTATCGGGGAGGCTCCTTATTATTTAGAATAGTCTCTGGGTTGGCGGCGGTGTATCATCTTTACTTCTTTTTTGAGTTGTATCATAGTGATCACGGGGATTTCTCGGTTTGTCCGAGTCCTCTCTCCGTTCCTCTTTAAGCAAATGCTCTTCTTCAGAGTCTCGGCCAAATGGCGCCGGCCCTAAATTCGGATCTACTCCAGGTGAAGGTTCGTCTTGACGACGATTTACTCCAGCTTCCCGCAGTAGATTATCTTCGCCTTCTTTCGTTTGAAGACCTGGTTCGTGATCCAATTCTTTCTCCCGGACAGATCCCTCATCTTTATTCAATCCGCCAGTGGGGTGAATTTCATCACCTTTCAGCCGGGAATCCTGCAAGCGATCATTCTTGCCAGCTCGGGCGTGTTGATCTTCTCTCGAAACTTCACGTGCGTAAATTCCATCAGAATGCTCATTGCCCTGATCGTTGCGATGAACAACTTTGTCTCCTGATGTTTGACCAGTACTTCCTTCAAAATCCATCGGCTCATTTGAATCATCTAAAGATGAGAAGTGTTCGTCTTCAGGTGAGATAGCCTCTCCATCCGTATATAAAAGAACTGCACCTTTTTCGATTTCGCGCTCGTAGTCATCTGCTCTGTCTTTATTCAGATTGAAGCGATCCAATTCTTTTCTGACAACATCTTTTCCACCTAAAAAAGATTTAAAGCGATTTGAAAAAGAGTTGGCTTGATCCGCTTGGACCCCCTCATTACCTGCAGTTTCTACCATTCTTTTATCATTAGCCATTACATGGATATCTTCTTCTCTGTATCCTTTAGTTTTTAATGATTGTATAGCCGTTTCCATTTCTTGTTTGCTGTATACGATTTCGAATTCACGATTTCCTGATCTCATTATGATAAAACCTCCTGTATACTGTGTTACTTTTGTTTACCCTCTCCTATAGACCGCTAAAACCTAAGGGATTTAAAAGACACACCGAACCCTTACAGCCGCTTATCAAATTAAGACTAAAAAAACTTGCTGGGTGACCAGCAAGTTTCACTTGTATTTCTTGTCGCTTTGGCTATGCTTTTCTGCTTCGCTAGAGCCGCCTCTAGCCTTTTCAACCTCTGGCTTTTCCTGAGTAGTAAATGAATTATGCCGTTCGTCCTGAACTATAGTAGGTTCTTGCATGAAAGTTTCTCCGCGGGCAAACCGATCTTCCTGCTCATCGAAATTATTATCAACTGAATTAATGAATTGTTTTCTTTGCTGTTCATTCGGATTCTCTTGATCTGCACTGACTTCATTACTGGAAATCTTGTCGAGTATAGTCTCTTCGCTATCATCTTTATAAAGCAGAATTCCGCCTTTTGCAAGATCCGCTGTATAACGCTCTGTTTCCGTTGCTGAAAGATTCAAAGATTTGACCCCTTCACGAACGCCACTATCCCCTGAAACGAATCCTTTAAATTTATCAGTAAATGTATTCACTTCATTCTTGTCAACTGCAAGATTATTGAAGCGCTCAGTATCTGTTGCCATAATATGAAGTTCCTGCTCTTTATAGCCGGATTTTTTTAATTCTTCAATTTTCTTTACCAAATCGGCTTCCGAAAATACTACTGCTAAAATTGCTTTATCCGAACTCATGTAAAAACCTCCGTAAATTTGATAGAATAATGTATCTATCTTTACCCATAACAGCTATACACCTAACATCCTTCGTTCATATGAGTCCAAAATCCGCTTGTTTGCATCCACGATACAAGCTTTTAAAACATTAGATAAGTTTTTCACTTCCATTTTTAAGAACAAGTTTAATGATTCGAATCAAGCAGCATATATACTTGCCTAATCTTTTATAGTACTATAAACCTATTAAAATAGCTTTTTTGTAAAAATTTTTACTCAACATTTACCGTAGTAAGCATATTTTACCTTTTTTCTCTTTTTTAATAAATCCATTATAAAAAAGCAGTTTATTTCGAAAATTGATGATATCATGTATTAAAGATATTAACACAAAGTAAATTACGGGATGTGGAGGCGGCAATTATCGTACTTGGCGATCTATTTTCTTCTTACTTTTCGGAGGACCCGACAAAGGCGGAAAACAACTCTCCTACATGGATGACAGAAGTACTGCCCTTGCAAAAGGAAAGGAGAGCAGTAATGGACACGGGAATGCGTTTGAAATACCATCGTTTAAAACAGAAAATCAGTTTAGAAGAATTAGCCTCTGGCATAATGTCTCCCAGAGAACTGAAGAAAATTGAAAATGGCCTAAAAGATCCAGGACTCAAAGATTTGGAAGCTTTGTGCAAAAAGTTAGCTGTTCCTTTAGCGCCTAAAGACAATCCAATTGGAAAAGTTCTTGTAAAAAACTTTAAGAACTCCTTGTTGCATCCGCAAAACAAAGCGAAAATCATGGAGCAGTATGCGGATATCCAGGATCATCCCTTGTTGCATGCTGACGAGGACGTTGAACTGGAGTATTGTATCCAGCAAATCAGGTACTTTATTATTACAGGAGATTTGGACAGCGCCGAAGAGAAAATCAAGGAAATGGACCGGTTCAAAGAATTCATGAACCAGGAACAGTTTTATCTTTTTCATAAGTATAATGGAAACTATAATTACATTCTCAATGATTTCGAAAAAGCCTTGAAAACCTATCTTATCGCTGAAAGAATTGCACCTGATACAATTCACGGTTCTGAAATAGGGGATTTGTATTATTCTATCGGAATATCAGCTACACAATGTCGTGAAACCAATATAGCTAACAAGTATAGTCATCTTGCATTAAAAATTTATCAACAAGAATTTATTCCAAAAAGGATTGTTGAGTGCCATTTGAATTTAGCCATTAATGAGCGGAGAATTGGCAATTTCACAACCGCTAAAGATCACCTTAAAAACGCATTAGCGATCGGAAAAAAACTTGACATTGATATTCTGAAGTTTACAACAGAATACAACTACGGATATTTTTACTTCCATTTTCAAGATTATGAATCAGCCAAGCTGCATATAACAAATTCACTAGAGTTTATTCCAAAAGAGTATATGTCTGATTTACTTTCAGCATACTGTATACTCATAAAGTGTAATTTAGAGCTAGATGATTTAGAAGAAGCAACTATTTTAGTTGCAAAAGCAGAAATTCTGATTGAAGGAATTAACCCTGTTTTAGAATCTCCTACCAACAAAGCTTTTAGAGAAATTCTTTATGAGTTTAAAGGATTAGTTCAATTAATTAAGGGTAATGATAAGGAGTTTGAACATTACTGCAATCTCTTACTCCCTATATTAGATCAAAACGGCAATTTATTCGAAAAAGGTTATTACCTAGATTTACTAGGCAAAACATATTTCAAGCGAGGTGAATTTGAAAAAGCTGCAATTACTTTCAACGAATCAAAACAATGCTATAAAGATTTAATGACTGTCAAATGAGGAGTGGGAAAATGAGAAAATTATTTATAGTATCTTTTGCATCCATACTTTTAACTACAGGAATTTTAGCTCCAAATAACGATACAAGCTTTGCCGTTAATGACCGTGTTCCTGAGCCTTGGTCCGTTAATCAGGTTGCCGATCGCGTTCCTGAGCCTTGGTCCGTTAAACAGCTTGCTGATCGTGTTCCTGAACCTTGGTCCGTTAAACAGCTTGCTGATCGTGTTCCTGAACCTTGGTCCGTTAAACAGCTTGCCGATCGTGTTCCTGAACCTTGGTCCGTTAAACAGCTTGCCGTTAATGACCGTGTGCCAGAACCTTGGTCTGTAAAACAGCTTGCCGTTAGAGATCGCGTGCCAGAACCTTGGTCTGCTAAGCAGGTTGCAGTTAGAGATCGTGTCCCTGAACCTTGGTCCGTTAAAAATCAGCAAGTTTAATAATAGTATCAATCACCAAAAGCCTGTCGCTTATCTTATGTAGCGGCAGGCTTTTTATAATTAAAATCATCAATGATTACCACCTTCAAATCAGCCTTCACACTCTTCTATTATTTCAAGACAACAAAAAAGACCATTCGGATTATTAAAATCTCATGGTCTTTTTCGCATTTTTATTGATTTTGTTTTTTGTCCACTAAGCACTCATCGACAAAACGCTTGAATATATTCATTGAAGCGTCGTCTCCTTGTAGAGCGAATTCTTCGGGATGCCATTGAATCCCCATGGCGAATTGATGATTTTTGCTCTCCAATGCTTCCACCAATCCATCAGCAGCATAGGCTGAAACTTTTAATTGATCTGAAACATCTTTAACACCTTGATGGTGGAAAGAGTTTACATTGAATTTCTTCTCTTGCATAATATCGTACAATAAACTTTCATCTTCTAAAATCACCGAATGCGTACGGTGTGTCCGCATAGCCATTTGTTTATGCTGATGTAAATCTCCTTCAAACTGGGATTCTAAATCCTGGTAGTTGGTTCCACCCAATGAAATATTGAACATCTGAAGACCACGGCACATACCGATAAACGGTTTATCTAAATCAAGGAACTTCAAAATCAGCTCCTTTTCATATTCATCACTGCCAGGATACACTGCTCCAAGGCGCAGGTGCGGCTCTTCGCCGTATAAGGTTGGATTAATATCTCCTCCCCCCGTGACAATCAGCCCGTCCAATCGCTCGCATAGCAATGGGATGTCTTCTTTATCTACGATAGGTACAATCAACGGCAATCCTCCAGCCTGCAAGATGGCTCTGCCATATACCGGGTCTAATGAGTATGTCTGATCTTCTTCTACACGTGCTGTTATGCCAATTACCGGCTTATCTTTTACTGTCATTTTATTTCCTCATTTCCACTTGATCAAATTGTCCATTATTCTATATACCCTGTAGAATCAGATTAATAAACATTTTAGTTGCATAGCATTATCCTGCAATTCTACTTAAGAGTATAACGAAAGCAAATGCGACATTCTAAATGAAAACTAAAAAAACCCTTACACAGGGTTTTTTTAGTCAATTTTATTTTTTTCTTCTTCCTTTGGATCATAGCGAAAACGAGTTAAATCAATTCGATCGTTCTGATCCACTTCTACACCCTCATCCAGCAGTAATTTCCGCTGGGAGAACCGGGACTCTTCATCCATAACGGCAATTTGTCCATGGATATTCACAATTCGATGCCAAGGTAAATTGTACTTGCTACTCATGCTATGAAGTATTCGAGTTACTTGCCTCGCAGCCCTGGGGCTCCCAGCCATCGCTGCCACTTGTCCATAAGTCATGATTTTCCCTGGAGGAATTTCCCTTATAACGGTTAAAGCTTTTTCAGTAAACGTATGCATCCATTTCATCCACTCTATTAGAATTCTGCTCAGGCTTTTTCCCGCTGATTCTGAACTTCATCCAGTAATCTTCCGGATTTATAATCCTCAAGCAGTTCCTGTACAAACTCATATAATGGCAGTTTACCGGTTTCTGTCGCCAACCCGCCACTTTCAGCATGTACACATTTATAATACTCTACCATACGGTCAATTTGTTCTTCAAGACCTTGAAGCGACTGTTCATCTACATGATGCAAAGGTCTCGATATGTCTATACTTTTTGCTTCATTCAAATAAAGGAACTTCATCTGCTCCAGATTATTAACTGCTTGATCGAATAATTGCTGATTCTTGTCCAAGCGATAAAAATTCCTCCAAAACACAAAAACCTCTTTTGCCACCCCTAATTTTTTAGCTCCAAGGGAAGCATTCAACCCTTCTACTACACAAATCTCATACATGATTTTTCTTAAAGACTTTTTATATTCTCTTTCTACCACACCTTTATATTGCATGTATCTCATCATTATACCTCCCTGGAATAATTTTGATTTTATGCTCATCTATAAGTAATTGAATTTCAGACATTTCGATATCTCCGTTTAATATCTTCTTCTTCTAATGGCAGCATATTGTTGTAGATCTGATGATTATGAATTTGCTGTCCGATTGAAAAGATGGCAGGTTCACAATTCGCAATGCCCCTTTTCATCTGTCTCTCCCTATTTGTTTCTCCTCGAAAATCCCCACCTAGATGGAAATAGGCGTAATAATTTTCCTCTCCCCATTCAGCAACCTTCAACAAAAGGGTCCTCATGGTTTTTTCACTGTCCACTTCAGATAAACTGCCTTCTAGATGGTAGTAAATCGTATCGCCCATCGCGAGAATATAGCATGCTGAGACCAGCTTATTTTCTTGATAAGCGCCAAATAAATGCAGGTTGGGTCCCATTGAACTGATTAATGTTTCAAAGTAATCGTTTGTGAAGAAATAATAACTATCTGCCTCTTCTCTTCTTCTGGCAGCGGAGTAATACAATACTAAGAATTCAAACATATGACGAACTGTCCCAAGTTTTTTTATCACTAATCCCGAGTCATTCTCCTCTTCTTCAGGAGATGCTTGCATTTTTTTTCTTGAAGTGAAATAATCTTTTAGTTTTATTGTGAAAGTTTCATACAGTGGAGAAATTTTCAGATGATCTTTAAAAAATTTGGCATTTTCTTTCAGAGGATGAAAACGTATATATTCAGCGATGACCTTTTCATTCTGGCAATATTCAACAAACGCTTTTCTGAAATTAGCTGCCAGATTCGCTTGGTTCTTTACAGTTTTTAAAATGGGCCCCCCATAACCAAAAGGAGTGGTAACGTCAAAATAAGGAGTTTCTTCATCGCTTATTTGCCTTTTTATAAAAGGGTATGCAACTTCTCCGTCTTCGTCTTTGTAATAAAAAAGCAGCGCTTCTCCCGGATCCAATTTTAAAGCACCTAAAAAATATTGACTGGTATAATATATATCCGATATTTGTAAAAGATCGAGAATCTTTTGCCAACGACTGTGCTGTTGTATTGATATTAATTCATACATACATTCCACCCCTGCTTCACCTAGAAAATCACTTAAACACTGTCTGCAATTGATTCTCTTTTTTTCGTATCTCTCTATTTTTAGCATTGGCTGCAGTTTTAGCCGCATTAATAACAATTGCCGTAAAAATGCTTAGAATAAAACCTGAAATCGCGGCCATCATCAGACCAAAAAATAAATCTTTTTTAACTGGATCTTCCAATGCAGCTGGCGAAATAATACTGACACGATCCGCCTTTAATGAATTTCTTACTTCATTTTGAAAGACAAATGCTGTTTCGTCGGCAATTTCTACCGCTTGTTGACTGGTGTCAGAAGAAACAATGACAGTTAGAACCGGCGAATTATTTGTAGAACTCACCGTCATTTGCTTCCGAAGGTCACTTATGGAAATTTGCAATCCTAAATTCTGTCGTACTTGTTCCAGTACTTCCGGACTTTTAATAAAAGCTGCATAAGCTGCTACAGTCTGTGAATCGATCCGGTTGCCTTCTGCTGTTAAGTGTGGACTTCTCTGCGCTGTTTCCTCAATGAGTAGCTGGCTGGATGCCTGGTATTTTGGACTAACAATAAATACAAAAACAAACCATACTGCCAGCATTAAAAAAAGGATGAGGCCGACTGTATAAGATATTCGTTTTTTCAAATTTATCGATAAAACCTGTCCTGCTTTTTTATTATTCATCAGACTCTCCTCCTTCGTTTGAAAACAGATGGGTTTTTTGCAATTATTTCTAAAAATTCAGATTATTATAGTTCATTTATATCATATTTTATTGGTTCAATCTACACTTTTATAGATATTTTTTAATTTATTCTTCAAATACATAAGTCCTTAGTCCATTAAAATAAAACTTTTTATATTTATATCCTTAAAATTAGTTCATTAAACCCATTTAAGGAGTTTTAATGAAACTACTCAAGCCCTATCATTTTTCAATCATGGTCATTTTTAATTTTTATACCTCTGGGTTTAGTAAAACTATTTGATCCCGCTTAGATTTTAGGCAAAAAAAAACATCCCTCATTTTGCTGAGGGATGCTTTCACCGTTAATCTTTCCACAAACCGATAATACCATTTCTCCGGTATATGATTTCCTTCGATTCAAGCGCTTTTAAAACTTTCGTTAACGTTTGATGTGAAATATTAATATCTGCTGTAATTTCTTTAATTGTCTTAAAAAGAACACCTTCTGAAGAAGCATTTTTCAGGAAGTACTGCATAAATCTTTCTCCAATTTCTGCTGTTTTTTCAGTTTCTGATGAAAAATATTCCCGGCATTCGTTCAAGATTCTCTCTTCCGAAAAAGCTCTTGTTTTATTATGCACTCTATTTTCCATTACTTTCATCTAACCACCTCCAAAAATTGCAGCCTAGCGCTACGTTCTTATACTATCTATACCCTTTCTATTTAAAAATATACACACTATTTCAATTAATACTGATAATTCCAAAATTAAATAACGATAACCATTATATGTATATTATCAAAACCACTTATCCCTTTCAATCACATTTCCGACAACAAAAAACAAGGAAAGAATACTCTTCCCCTGTTCTTATTTGATTAATTGATCTTCAGTTTATCGTTTCATTGCGTTTTCGATAAAATCTTTCAATACATGAATTCCTGTTACACAGTCATTCAAGGAAGACCATTCTTTCGGATTATGGCTTATGCCATCTTTGCTTCTGACAAAGAGCATAGCCACTGGAATAAAACGTCCGAGATTCATCGCATCGTGCCCTGCGCCGCTTGGGATGTAAGTTGGGGAAATTCCGAACTTCTCTAAGGAGGCAGCTAAATATTGTTGAAGATCTTCAGCAATTGGTACTGGTTGAATGCGTGTGTTCAGTTTGACGTTTAAGTGGATATTGTTTTTAAGAGCAATATTTTCTGCCTGTTCGATTAGCTGATCGATGAGCCGGTCTCTCGGCTCTTCCTTTATATCCCGAATATCAACAAGCATTTTTACTTTCTCAGGAATGACATTCGCTCCATTTGGGAAAACATCCAACTTCCCAACCGTCGCTACTGCAGTATCACTGACCGCTTTTGGAAATTCAGGAATTGACTGAAGGAATTCTGCAGCCGTTACTAAAGAATCTTTTCTTCCTACCATAGGCGTATTCCCTGCGTGGCCCGCTTCTCCTACAAACTCCACTTCCAACCAGGCAGGTCCAGCAATTCCGCTGACGATTCCAACTGGCTGATTCGCTTTTTCCAACTTCTTTCCTTGCTCAATATGCACTTCCACAAACAATTCCAATTCAGATAAATCTCTTTTTGCAGCTTTGAAATCATCTAAATTACTGCCGTAATGTTGCAACACCTGTTCCAAAGTTTCACCGTTGTAATCCCGAAGCTGCTCCATTTCCTGCTCTGATATTGCACCCGTCATCGCCTGGCTGCCAGTTAATCCGCTATTGAACCGGGATCCTTCTTCATCAGAAAAGACAATAACTTCATAAGGTTTCTCAGGAACATATCCAGTTTCTTTCCAAGATTCTGCCACCTCTAATGCTGACAGAACACCCAGAGGACCATCAAAGTTTCCGCCATTCGGAACACTGTCAACATGAGATCCTGATGCAATGGCCGCTCTCTTGCTCCGACCTTCCAATCGCGCTGTAATGTTGCCGGCTCCGTCTTCTGAAACCGTTAATCCTGCTTCAACCATCCATTTTTTCACCAATTCTTTTGCAGCTTTTTCTTCTTCTGAAAAACCTGGCCTTTTTACTCCGCCTACTTGCACAAAGCCAATCTTTGATAATTGAAACAATCGGCTCGCGATGCGTTCTCCATTAATGCCTGAATAATCAAGACTGTTGTCATACTCTTTTAATAACTCTTCGTATAATGGGTTTTCACTACTTGCTGGCATAAGTTCCTCCTTGAGTTTGACTGGTCTTTCTATAAGCTCATTTAGTTAAAAAGGACCACGCGTATTGCGCATAAAGCTCCGCTCCAGTTGCCAACGCTTCTTCATCGATGTTGAACTTGCCATGATGATGAGCCCACTGTGTATCTTTTTCAGGATTCCCGCTCCCAACTAATGCAAAACTGCCCGGAACTTCGTCCAAGTAGAAAGAAAAATCCTCGCCACCCATGGTTGGCTTTTCCTCGTAAACGGACTGTTCACCAAATGCTTCAATTGCCACTTGCTGAACTAATTGCGCACTTTCCGCGCCATTAATAACCGCCTGTGTGCCTCTGATATAGTCGACTTCTGCTGTACCGCCATAAATTGCCGCTGTATGATCAGCATAAATCTTGAGCTGTTTTTCTATATGATCGCGAATTGCAGGATCGAAGCATCTCACTGTACCTTCGATTTCTGCATTTTCAGCTATAACATTAAAACGGGTTCCAACAACCATTTTGCCGACAGTCACTACTGCTCCTTGTTGCGGATCGATGGTACGCGATACAACCGATTGAACATTCATGACGAAGGAAGAAGCAATTATAGCCGCATCAATGCACGCTTGCGGCATAGCCCCATGCCCGCCCTGTCCTTTAAAATGCACCTTGAAAATATCGGCAGAGGCAAATGAAGCACCTGGACTGCAGGCTACAGTGCCTGTAGAACTTTGTGACCAGATATGAATGCCGAATACATCGTCAACCCCTTCTACTGCACCTTGGGCCACCATCGCTTTCGCGCCAGTCGCAACTTCTTCTGCTGGCTGAAAAATAAAACGGACATTCCCTGGAATTTCTTCTTTTACATCCGCTAATGCTTTAGCTGCAGCCAAGAGCATGGAGGTATGTGCATCGTGTCCACAAGCATGCATCTTCCCAAGTTCTTTTGACTTATAAGGCAACTCTGCATTCAATTCCTCAACAGATAAAGCGTCCATGTCAGCACGAAGTGCTACAGTCTTTCCTTCTTCTCCACCTTTTAATTCTCCGATGACGCCGGTTGGCTCTGTCATACGCGCTTCGATACCCAGTCCGGTTAAATAATCATAGACAAATTGGGAAGTTTGATATTCCTCCCACGACAGCTCTGGTTCGCTGTGAAGCTTGCGCCGAATTCGAATCATTTCTTCGCTATTTTCTTGTATGTTCTTTTTTATGGTTTGGTTGATCATGAGTGACTTCCTTTCGGTTTAGTCTTTCTTTTATTTTCAGGCCGATTTGTTACGATTGCCTATTCGGCGTTTTCTTTTTACAAGAAACCGACGAATATACCTGCCAATATAACAGAGACGATGGTAACCGTAATAAACCCTGCTACTAGCATTGGCGGCAACATATGGCTAGTCAGGACTTGCCGTTCTTCTTCGTCTTTGGTCAATGAATTGATGACTTCCACAGTAATGATGTAATCTGCCGGGAATCCGTACAGAGCCGTCAATGAAACGGCAAATGCCATTTCTTTGCTGACTTTAAGAAGTTTGCCGATGATGAATGAAAAGATATACATCCCCACTACACCGATGAGGATACAGCCGATAAGCGGATAAAGGATCTCCAGCATCATACTTGGGGTGGCATTTTTTAAGCCATCGAAAATGTAAAGCAATAAACCCATGATTGCGAATCCGAAACCGTTCGCTTTTTGCAGTGGATGACGTTCAAGAAACCCGATGCTGCGCCCAATAACACCAAATAACAAACACAGTACGAACGGGCTAATTTCCACTACTGGAGCAGCGACAGTTGATGTCAGGTAAGCCAGGTATCCGACGAATGCTAAGCGGAAAAACTTGAAAAAGTCCGTGTTGTATTTATCCGGCATATTGGCGAACATGCGCGGTTCCTTGACTGCTTTGCCTGTCGTTCCTTGTTGTTCACCAGGCAATTGTTTAGCTGTCAATTCATTGTTTCGGTATTTGTTCAGCAAGTTTTGGCCTTCTTTTTTCAACATAATTGATGTAAGCGGATATCCCGCAAACCCCTGCACTACGTAAATCACTATGGCAAAGACTGCCAGCGTCGGAAGTCCGGCTGCAGCTGCACCCTCAGACATGATCAATGCGGATACCAGTCCACCAACTAAAGGAGGAATAGCTACTACAACTGTATTAAAATCAAACAACAAAATTCCGATACTGAATAAGGCAGCAATAATTCCTAAAATGCCAGATATGGCAATTAGAATCGTTCTCCACTGATTTTTTAATTCTTCAAGAGACAATAAAGTTCCCATATTCGTAATTAGTAAATAAATGAGCATAACGGCTACTGCCGGTGGTATACCTGCAATCTCTACAATTTCTGGCGGGAAGAATGTCCAATATCCCAGAAGGAACAGCACTCCACTGACAAATATCGAAGGAATCCAAGCTTTTGTACGAGTTGAAATTGCCTCGCCAATAAATAATACAAAGATTAAAATGGTTAACGCGAGCATTTGGGCCATGCTAATTTCCTCCTCTTTTTCCAATAGCAGCTAAAAAGCAATTTCAACCAATAGAGACTTTTCCTTTTACTGATTCTAACGAGCTTTAACGATCAGAAGATCCAATTTCAAAAGCAGAATCGTGTTACCCAATAAAATGGAATAGCTATTGAATCTGTAGCTTTATGCTAAAGATTTTATAATGTTGCAATAGTAGCACAATATCGCACTAGTATAAATAGAATAAATTGACTATTTTGAAATAACGTTTAAATGAATTTTCATTCATTTTCCCTCCAGCTGCCTTGATTTATAAATTATTGTCATTATTCGCTTTTGTCTTTTTGACGAAAAATGAAGAAAATACAATTCGCTCACTTTTCCCGAACGTTTACCTGTGCTCCATAAGAGGTATTTATTAGGATACACGCAATCTTAAAGGAGGACTTCAAAAAAATGGATGGCAGACATTATATTAATAGTGAATGGATCGATACAGGCGATGGAAAAATTGAGGTGACAAATCCGGCAACGGGTGACATTGTCGGTACAGTGCCAAACGGGGGCGAAAACGAAGCGACCGCTGCAATTGAAGCTGCCGCTGCCGCATTTCCCGAATGGTCAAAAACGACAGCTTATCATCGCGCTGAGCTTCTGATGAAGTGGCACGATTTGCTGCTTGAGCATAAAGAAGAAATCGGTGAAATTCTAACAAAAGAAATGGGCAAGCCTTTGGCTGAAGCTATTGGGGAGATTGAGTATTCTGCATCGTTTGTCTCCTGGTTCGCCGAAGAAGGCAAGCGCATGTATGGTCGGACAATTCCAGCAAGCAAAGACGGCAAACGCATCCAAATCAATAAACAGCCGGTAGGCGTTGTAGTATCCATCACGCCATGGAACTTCCCTGCCGCCATGATGGCCAGAAAAATGGCTCCGGCTTTGGCAGCAGGATGTACATTCGTCGCCAAGCCCGCAAAAATGACTCCCTTAACTGCTGTTAAAATGTATGAACTTGCAATAGAAGCCGGGTTTCCTAAAGGCGTGATTAATCTGGTGACCGGCAGCGCAAGTAAAATCGGTAAGGTTTTTACCAGTCATCCCGATGTGCGCAAGCTGACGTTTACCGGATCGACTGAGATTGGCAAAGAATTGATGAAGCAGGCTTCCGAAACTATGTTAAACCTGTCACTTGAATTGGGCGGCCATGCACCCATCATCGTTCTGGAAGATGCAGATATGGATCTTGCAGTTGAAGGCGTCATGGCATCGAAATTCCGTAATGCCGGCCAGACATGCGTCTGCGGCAACCGCATATACGTACAGCAAAGCATTGTCGAGGAATTTTCCCAGAAACTTCAACAAGCTGCAGGGAATCTGAAGGTCGGCAACGGATTGGATGAAGGTGTTCAGATTGGGCCATTGGTCGACAAGGACGGTTATGAAAAAGTCGAAAACCATGTCAATGATGCCGTTGAAAAAGGCGCCAAAGTATTGGTTGGAGGAGACGGCCGTTCAGAGAACAATGCCTACTTCTATAATCCGACTGTTTTAGTCAATGCCACTTCGGATATGCTCGTCATGAACGAAGAAACCTTTGGTCCTGTAGCACCTATTATGTCTTTTGAAACCGATGAAGAAGCCGTAAAATTGGCGAATGATACGCGTTTTGGATTAGCGGCATACTTCTTTACTGAAAGCATGTCCCGCGGCACTTACTTATCCGAAAACCTGGACTACGGAATTGTTGGCTGGAACGATGGAGCCCCTTCCACAGCGCAGGCACCGTTCGGCGGAATGAAGGAAAGTGGTGTTGGACGTGAAGGTGGACAAGAAGGCCTGGAAGCATTCTTGGAAACCAAATACATTTCTATAAAAATATAAATACCAAAAGAAGCGGCCCGGAAAATTCCGGACCGCTTCTTTTCGATTTGTTTTACACAACTGTTTCGCATGTTTTGATGCCTTTGGAAGAAGGTCTGGTGACCAAGCATTCATAATGCGGAAACTTCTCTGCCAATTGTTCAGCTATGGCTTGTTCCTGTCCTTTTTCTACTGCAATAAACAATGAAGGGCCTGCACCGCTGATCGCCGTACCAAACACGCCAAGTTCATGGCAGCTTTCTTGAATCGCATCAAAATCAGGAAATCTGGCTTTACGGTATGGCTCATGGAAAGTGTCTTTCTGCATCATACGCCCTGCAGTCTGCCAATCTCCTCTTGCCAATGCAGCGGACATGACATTGCCTGAAGCACTGCCTCGAATCGCTGTTGCATGCGGCAAAGCCTCGGGCAGCAGATTGCGTGATTCCGCAGTTAAGAATTCAGTTGGAGGAACCAGAATGACTACCCCGATCTCCACTTGAGGAACATGAACTATTTCCAAATCCTCTTCGTCAAAATAGGAAATTGTCAGACCGCCAAGAAGTGACGCAGAAATATTGTCCGGATGCCCTTCCATTTCCGTTCCAATTCTCAACTTCTCTTTCATCGGCAGGTTTAAGCCAATCAATCGATCCGCAATTTCAATGCCGGCAGCAATTGCGGATGCACTGCTGCCAAGGCCTCTGCTTAACGGAATCTCTGTTTCCACCACTAATTTCGCACTTGGCAGTGGATGACTGTACTTATCTGCAACGGCTTGTGCAGTAGCGACAATTAAGTTGTCAGTGCCGCTGGTAATCTGCTGATAACCTTGATCTTTGTATTCAACCAGCCATTCATCAGCCGGCGAAACATGAACGAACATATGAAGGTCCAATGCCAGACCAATCGAATCAAATCCTGGGCCCAAATTGGCTGTTGAAGCAGGAACAGTCACAGAGAATTCTTTATAGCTCATATCTTCACTCCTTTTTTTAGATCCTCCCAAAAACGTTCCATATCTTCTGGCACAAGAAGTGCTTTGTGCTGATTCACTGAAATTGCTGTTTCAGGATCTTTTAGCCCGTTGCCTGTCAGTACTGCAACCACCTTCGATCCTTTTTTCAGTGCTCCACTTTCCACTTGCTTTTTGATGCCCGCGATAGAAGCACAAGACGCCGGTTCAGCAAATATTCCCTCAGTTGAAGCCAAAAGCTGATAAGCTTTCAGGATTTCTTCATCGGTAGCTGCCAGAATCGTTCCATTTGATTGATCCAAGGCATCGAGTGCCAACTGCCAGCTTGCTGGATTGCCGATGCGGATAGCAGTTGCCACTGTCTCTGGATTTTTCACGACTTCATTGTTAACGATTGGTGCGGCTCCAGCTGCCTGGACGCCAAGAAGCGCCGGGCGTTTTTCACCGGTACGTTCCGCATATTCCGTAAAGCCTTTCCATGATGCTGAGATATTGCCGGCATTGCCGACTGGCAATGCAAAAATATCCGGGACTTGCCCCAATTGGTCAATCACTTCAAAAGCGATCGTTTTCTGTCCTTCCAGCCGGTATGGATTGACGGAATTGACAAGTGCAATGCCTGCTTCCTGCCCAACTTCCCGGACCATTTGAAGAGCTTCATCAAAATTTCCTTTGATTTCAAGAATTTCCGCTCCATACATTTTTGCCTGGGCCAGTTTCCCAAGTGCGATGCGCCCTTCCGGAATAACGACGATGGTCCGCATCCCCGCTCTTGCACCATACGCAGCCGCAGAAGCAGAAGTATTGCCCGTAGATGCACAAACTAAAACTGTTTTTCCTTCTTCTTTTGCTTTAGCGACAGCCATAACCATTCCGCGGTCTTTAAAAGAGCCGGTCGGGTTTGCCCCTTCTAGTTTTACGTAGAGGTCTATGCCCCATTCTTTCGATAATCTTTCCAGGTGCACTAATGGCGTATTGCCTTCTTGCAACGTCAGTGAAGGTGTATTTTCTGTAACCGGAAGCCATTCCTTATGTTCCTCAATCAATCCTTGCCATCTCATGCTGTTTCCTCCCCTTCTATGCGGTAATGGCTGATGACGCTCGCCGTTCCTTTTAATTCATTTAATACATCCAAATGCTGCTGTCTTGAAATCTGATGCGTAAGGAGCACCAGTTCAGCTTTGTCCTCGCTATCTGCCGGGGACTGCATTACAGATTGGATGCTGGCACCGTGTTTGCTGTAGACAGCTGTCATTTTTGACAGGACGCCAACTTCATCATTTACCAGCAAACGATGGCAATATTTTGCAAAACGTTTAGATTCAGGTTTAATGACACGCTCGTGCTGTGCAGCATGTGCACGTTTTCCGTTGACGCCAAGCTGCAGATTGCGGCACGCTGCGATAATATCTGAAACAACTGAAGTTGCAGTCGGAAGTGAACCTGCTCCAGGGCCATAGAGCATCGTTTCACCAACTGCTTCACCATATATGTAGACAGCGTTGAATTCATTGTTGACCGAAGCTAAGGGATGCGAGTTTGCCAGGAAGATCGGTTCCACCGATACTTCGATGCCATCTTCATCTTTAGTTGAAGAGCCAACCATTTTCATGGTATAACCAAACTTATTCGCAAGTTCAAGATCGCCGTCGCGGATATCTTTCATTCCTCTGACAAGCACATCATCCAGGTGTACTTCTGTCGAGAAGGCCAGTGAAGACAAGATAACCATCTTCCGAGCTGCATCCAGTCCATCCACGTCCGAAGACGGATCTGCTTCGGCGTAACCCAGTTTTGTCGCTTCAGCCAATGCATCATCATATGTCATATTCTCTTTTTTCATTTTTGTCATGATGAAATTTGTTGTGCCATTGACAATCCCCATCAGACTGGAGATGCGGTCAGAAGCAAGTCCGTCTTCCAATGTCCGAATAATCGGTACACCACCGGCAACACTTGCTTCATAGAAAAGGTCGCATTTTTCAGCGTCTGCCAACTTCAATAGCTCATGGCCATATTCAGCCATAACATCTTTATTGGCGGTAACCACTTGTTTGCCTGATCTGAGCGCTTTTTCGATAGCCGATTTAGCACCATCGATGCCGCCCATCACTTCGACAATGATATCGAGAGAAGAATCATTCAAAATTTCTTCTATATCCGTCGTGAAAACACTCGGATCTAAACTGGAAATCCGGTCTTTATTAGCATTTCTGACCAGCACTTTCCTGATTGAAACTTGGGCACCTAATTTATGATGCAAATCCTGCTGATGCTGCTGGATGATTTTAGCAACTCCGCTGCCCACCGTTCCAAGGCCTAATAATCCGATTGAAATTTCATTTTTCATTGACGATTCCTCCCATGGTGTGTACACTGTGAAAAAACAGCTGTTTTTGTCATAGGGACATTATAGTATTATATCTTAGTTAAAACAACCCTTTTACAGACTATTAAAAAAGATGGGACTTGATTGGATGAAAGTGAGCAAATTCGGCGGTACTTCAGTAGCTAGTGCACAACAGATAAAAAAAGTGGCAGCAATCGTCAAAGCGGAGCCTTCGCGCAAGATTGTCGTCGTCTCTGCTCCCGGCAAGAGATTTGATGGAGATGTAAAAGTAACAGATTTACTAATTGATTTATCGGCAGCAGCGCTCCGTGAGGAACCGACAGACACTGCCCTTGCAAAAGTCGTGGGAAGATATTCGGAAATCGCTGATGAATTGGGACTGGGCAATGACATTAAACAAGTCATCGAAACAGACCTCTTAAACCGTCTCCAAGCAGATAAAAGTTCTCCCCCTCTTTTTGCAGACTCAATCAAAGCAAGCGGTGAAGACAATTCTGCAAAATTGATTGCCGCTTACCTGACTTCTATCGGTCTGGCTGCAGACTATGTGAACCCGCTGGATGCTGGGTTGTTTGTAAATGACTTGCCGGAACGGGCTCAGGCGCTTCCTGAAGCCTATGACAGATTGGCAGAACTGCGTCATAAAGAAACCATCACGGTCTTCCCCGGCTTTTTCGGTTATACAAAAGAAGGGCTATTGCGGACATTTGAACGCGGGGGCTCAGACATTACCGGTTCGATTCTTGCAGCTGCAGTCAAAGCGGAGTTGTATGAGAATTTTACCGATGTAGATTGTGTGTTCGCGGCCAATCCCCGAGTGGTGAATAATCCTGCCGAAATTGAGCAGATGACTTACCGGGAAATGCGCGAGCTTTCATATGCGGGATTTGCTGTTTTGCACGATGAAGCATTGATGCCCGTCTTTAAAGCAGCTGTTCCTTTATGTATCCGCAATACCAATAACCCCGCTGCACCTGGAACCATGATTGTCGCAGAACGTGATCATTCGCTTCGTCCCGTTACAGGTATCTCAGCAGACAGCGGCTTCTCGACACTCTACGTCAGCAAATACTTAATGAATCGCGAGATCGGGTTTGGCCGCAAGTTGCTGCAAATATTAGAAGACGAAGAAATTTCATACGAACATATTCCATCCGGGATTGATAACCTTTCTGTCATCCTGCGCAGCCATCAATTGACTGCCGATAAAGAACAACGCATTATTGAGCGGGTGAAATCAGAACTTCAGGCTGACGATGTCCATATCCGAAGTGATTTTTCAATGGTTGTCCTTGTAGGCGAAGGCATGAACAATACAAAAGGCCTTACTGCCCGGGCCGCTAATGCCTTTGCAAGAACCGGTGTCAATATTGAAATGATCAATCAGGGTTCTTCAGAAGTGAGTTTGGTATTTGGCATCTTAAAAGAAGATGAACAAAAGATATTGAATGAATTATATAAGGAATTCTTTGAACCGGCTATGGTTCATTAATCAATAGCCCCATCTATAGACTCTTGAGCTTAACCGCTCAAGAGTTTTTTAATTACCGTGTATCATTATCTGAAAATTGTGATATTATGGAAGTATTCTGAGAGGGGGAAAATTGATGACTGGTATTATCAAGCCAAACCCGAAGCTGTATGTAATGGACAACGGCACTTTAAGCATGGACAAGAATTACATGATTTCGATGCACAACCCGGCAAGTGCGCAGAATCCGAATCCGCCGAGTGAAATGGTGACATTTCCGGTCTACACGGTATTGATTGATCATCCGGAAGGAAAAATCCTGTTCGACACGGCCTGTAACCCAAACTCGATGGGTGCAGAAGGCCGCTGGGGGAAAGTGACACAATCCCTGTTTCCGATTGACATGCCGGAAGAATGCTATTTGCATCACCGGCTGGAGGAATTGAACGTTCGCCCGGAAGACATCAAGTATGTAGTTGCTTCCCACTTGCATTTGGATCATGCCGGCTGCCTTGAGCTATTCACCAATGCCACCATCATCGTCCATGAAGATGAGCTTAACGGTGCTCTGCAGACTTATGCCCGGAACATGAAAGAAGGTGCCTATATCTGGGGCGACATTGATGCCTGGATTAAAAACAACCTTCAATGGCAGACCGTTAAGCGGACAGAAGACGGCTTGCAGCTTGCTGAAGGAATTAAAATCCTGAACTTTGGCAGCGGCCACGCATGGGGAATGCTCGGCTTGCAGATTCAATTGCCTGAAACCGGTGGAATCATTCTTGCATCCGATGCCATTTACACAGCTGAAAGTTTTGGTCCCCCCATCAAACCGCCTGGTATTCTGTACGATTCTGTCGGTTATACTTCTGCCGTCGAAAAAATCCGCAGAATCTCAAAAGAAACCAATTCGGATGTCTGGTTCGGCCATGATGCCGATCAGTTTAAGACTTTCCGAAAATCGACTGAAGGCTACTACGAGTAACGGATAAAACACTCAAGGGTTTTGATGGATTATAACCTTCAAAACTCGAAAGCCCTTCGCCAGGGACCTGGCAAAGGGCTTTTATGTGTTTTATGTCCATTTTTCAATAACAGGCCCGTTATCGCCATAGACAGGATCTGTTTTTGGGAGAGGGGTATTTTGAATATCCTCCAGAACATACGGGCGTTCCCCTGGTTCTCCTGTCTTCAGGTTGTAGGATACGCCGCCGGGATAAGCACCGACAATTTGAAAATCATCACTAGCTTCCAGCTTTTTATGTCCTGTTCCTGCTGGCAGCAACACGACATCACCGGCTGTTACCGACAAGGTTTCCCCTTGCTCCCCGCCAATCTGCAGGGTTGCGGACCCGCTGCGCACTCCTAAAACTTCATGTGTGTTGCTGTGGTAATGGTGATATTCAAAAACTCCGCCGGTCCAACTGTTTGTCCAATCGTGGCTATTGAATGCCGCTTCAATTTCTTCCGTTTTCTTTGCAAAAGCAGCAGGATACAAAATCACTTCCAGTGAAGGATTATTCGGAATTGCCCCATCGTCTTCAAATCGATAGAATTGTGGATTTGACATCGTGTTCAGCTCCTTTTCATATAAGAAACTTTACCCGTATAGCAGTCCACTAATCGTCTATTTCTTAAATCCAGTCAATGTATTGATGAATTTTTCCAATCGGTCCATACCTTCTTCAAGCACCGACATACTATAAGCATAAGAAATTCGGACAAATCCTTCACCGTAAGTTGTGAAAGCAGAGCCAGGCACTGCTGCTACGCCTCCTTCTTTCAATAGACGCTCAGCGAACTCCAAAGAGGTCATACCGAACTTCTCAATGGATGGAAAAATGTAAAAGGCGCCTTTTGGCAGAACTACGTCAATGCCCATCTCTGTTAAGCGGCCATACACAAAATTTCTTCTCAAAATGTATTGTTTATTCATTTCAGCAGGAATGTGACGCTGATTCTTCATCGCTTCGAGCGCAGCGAATTGACCTGGAACAGAAGCACAAATCGCATTGTACTGATGCACTTTCAACACATGCTTCATGTACATTTCAGGCCCCAGAACAAAACCGATTCTCCAACCTGTCATCGAATGCGACTTCGAAAGGCCATGAACCAGGAAAGTACGATTGCGCAATTCGTCAAAGCGGGCAAAAGTGGAGTGCTTCTCCCCATATGAATTTTCACTATAAATTTCATCGGTGACGATAAAGACCTCATGCTTCTCAAGTACTGATGCAACTTTTTCGAGCTGAGCAGACTCCATCGTGACACCTGTTGGATTGGAGGGGAAATTCATCAGAACCGCTTTTGTGCGTTCAGTGATTAAGTTTTCCAGACGCCGTGGATCGGGCTGGAAGCCGGTGTCTGAAGTGTCCAGATACACTACTTTGCCTCCGCAAAGCTTGATAATGGGCTCATATCCCGGATAAGCCGGCGCCGGTAAAATAACTTCATCTCCTTCTTCCAAAATGGCACGAAAGAGGGAATCCAATCCTTCACTGGCACCATTGGTGACAATAATTTCTGTTTTGTGATCGAAATCCAGCTCATACGTATCCTTGAAAAAAGAAGCGATTTCTGCTCGCAGTTCGAGTGATCCCGCATTATGCGTATAACTTGTTTGATCGTTTCGGATCGCTTCAATTGCTGCTTGTTTAACAGCTTCAGGGGTTGGGAAATCAGGCTGTCCGATTGTTAAATTAATAGCTTCCGGATAATCGATTAATTGATTTGAAAACTGGCGGATGCCTGAAATTTGAATCGACTCGATCCGGCTGTTGATAGAAATGCTCATGCAGTGACAACCTTTCTATAAGTGAAAATCTTCGTTATTCGTAAAGTCCCGGTAGCCATAATGACAAGGCAGGAATGAAGGTAATGATCAGCAAGCAGACAATCATCGACAATAGGAACGGCAGCACCGCAAAAGCGATGCGTTCAAAGCGGACACCGCCGACGCTCGAAGCCACAAACAGATTGACGCCAAGCGGAGGTGTAACAAAACCGATTGCCAGGTTGGCCACGAGAATAACGCCAAAATGAACCGGATCCACACCCACCGTCACGACAATCGGCAACAGTATCGGTGTTAGGACAACTAATGCAGATATGGTATCGATGAACATCCCCACTACCAGCAACAGTAGATTGATCGCCAGCAGAATCACCAATGGATTGGTCGATAAGGCCGTCAAGTAATCGGAGATTTCACCTGGTATCTGTTCAATCGTCATGAAGTAAGCAAATGACACCGATAAGCCGATGATGATCATGGTTGTGGCATTGATAACGATTGCCTGCCTGAAGCTTTCATAAAGCCCCTTCCAGGATAATTCCTTATAAACGAATTTGCCGATAATTATAGCATACACTACGGCTACAACGGCGGCTTCTGTCGGAGAAAAGATTCCGCCATAAATTCCGCCAAGAATAATGACTGGAATCAGCAATGCCCACTTCGCCTCCCAGAAGGTTTTCAGGACATCCTTGAATTCAAAGCTTGACGCTTCTCCGGGCTCAGGCTTATAGCCCCGTTTTTTGGAAATGATATACGCGGTCAACAGCAAACCAGCTCCAATGATCAAACCGGGGATAATGCCTGCTAAGAACATGCTTCCGACTGAAACACCGCCAATAACCCCATACAATACAAACGGAATACTCGGTGGAATAATAACGCCAATAGAACCTGCCGATGCAGCAACAGCTGAAGCGAATCCGCCGTCATAATTGCGCGCGATCATTGCTGGAATCATAAAACCGCCTATAGCTGCGACAGTCGCTGGACCTGAACCGGATATCGCTGCAAAAAACATACAAGCTACAATGGTCACCATGCCAAGTCCACCGGTCATCCACCCGACCAAAGCCGAAGCGAATGCCAACAGCCGCTTAGATACACCGCCTTTACCCATGAGAATTCCCGCTAGCATAAAGAATGGAATAGCAAGCAATGGAAACGAATCCAGGGAAGTAAACGCTTTTTGAGTGATAATGCTCAGCGGTAAAGTCGTACCGAAATAAATGGCGGTCAAAGCTGAGACCCCCAATGCAATCGCAATCGGCACACCGATCAGTAGACAAACAAATAATGTACCGAATAACAGAGCTATTGTCATACCGGAAGGTCCCCTCCTTTATGCATCTCGTAATCGCCCTGCCAGATTTTGATCAACTGCTGGATCAACCTGATGCACATCCCGATCCCACCCAGCGGAATCGCTAAAAAGGGAATCCACATCGGCAATTGCATCGCCGGAGTGACTTGGCCGTTGGAAATACTGCTCAGTACAAGATCTGTTCCAAAATAGGCAAGGAATAAAGCCATTGCAAACCAAATCACTAACGTAATCGTTTCCAAAATCTTTCTTGGCAAACCTTTAAATCGTGTGATAAAAGCCTCCACACGAATATGTTCACGCAATTTAACAGCATAGCTCGCTCCAATCCACACTTGGAAAATATGGATATAACGAGCCATTTCTTCTGTCCAGCTTGGAGCGTTGGAAAAAACATAGCGTCCAACAACTTGTCCAAAGATTAAAGCCACCATAACTACCAAGGTCAGGACCAGAAAGGCTTCTTCCGCCTTCTCAAACTTCTTGATCATTGTTGCACTTCCTTTCGTAAAAACTTCAATCTGCTGCGTTTTTTGTCTCAGCGGAATAAAAGCTGCAGAAAATGAAAAATCAAGGAATTTCTTCCTTGATTCTTCAACTGTCTTTTAGTTTATTCTTCATTGGCCGCTAGTGCCCGGTCGATTACATCTCTTCCAATTTGATCTTCGTATTTCGTATAGACAGATTCTGCCGCTTCACGGAATTCGTTGCGCTGCTCATCTGTCAAATCATTGACCTGCATGCCTTCTTCTTCCAACTGGGCGAGGAATTCGCCGTCCTGCTCTTGAGCCAATTCGCGCTGTTCTGTACGGAATTCTTCAGAAGCTTCTGTGATAATAGTTTGAAGGTCTTCCGGAAGGCTGTTATAAAAATCATTGTTCACCAGCAACGCAGTAGCTGCGTATACATGTCCTGTCAACGTTAAGTAATCCTGTACTTCATAAAATTTGTTGGTGTAGTAAAGGGAAATCGGACAATCCATAGCATCGTAAGTGCCTTGCTGGAGCGCTGTATAAAGTTCACCGAATGCAAATGGTGAAGCGTTTGCGCCAAAAGCGTTAAACGTATCGGTATGCAACGGACTTTCCAATGTCCGCATTTTCAATCCTTCCATGTCTTGTGGAGATTCAATTGGTCCGCGGTTATTGGAAACATGGCGGAATCCATTTTCTCCGAAAACCAGACCTTTCATGCCATTGTTTTCAAGATCAGCCATCAGTTCCTGGCCGAGTTCCCCATCCAATGCACGGTAAGCCGCTTCATTGTTATTAAAGAGAAATGGCAAATCGAACACTTGGAATTTTTCGTTGAATGATGCCATTGCTGCTACAGCTGGAATCGTCATTTCAACATTTCCTAACTGAACCGCTTCAATTGCTTCCCTGTCAGAACCGTATAGCTGGCCATTCGGATATAACTCAACCTTTAAACGGCCATCTGATTCTGATTCCAGTTTTTCTTTAAAAGCCTCGGCCGCAATATGAGAGGATTGTTCTTCCGGCACTAAGTGTGCAAGACGGATTGTATAGGTATCTTCCCCAGTTCCGCCATCTTCTGTTGTTGTGGTTCCACTGTCCGGTCTTCCGCAGGCTGACAGAATAAATAGTGAGATAAGAAATAGTCCAAGTAATTTTTTCATAGTTCCTCCTGTTTGATGTATTTCAGCAGCCGGCTTTCGATATTGTCCAAATGAGTACTCAACTGCTGTTTGGCTTTGCTTATATCGCCTTCTTCAATTGCATGTAAAATGGATAGATGCTCTTCATAGGCTTTTTTTGCGCTGTCGACAGCGGTGTCAGATAATAATAAAAATGCCCGGCTTCCTCCACTGTTGATGCCTTTTATCATTTCCTTCAAGCGGTTATTTTCGTGGTTCTGGTACAGATAAGAATGGAATTCCTGGTCCAGATCCATAAACTCCACAACATTCTTTGCCTGTACGGCTTGAAATTGGCGGTCCACATTTCGCTTGATTTGTTGCATGACAGGCTGTTGATCTGCCTTCGACAGATTTTCAAGTCCATGGATTTCCAATAACCTGCGAAGCTCCATGATTTCTTTGACGTCTTGGAAAGTAAAGGCTGCTACTACGGCAGGCTTTGGTTTTCTTAATTCGATAAGCGCATCAACAGCCAGTCTTTTTAAAGCCTCCCTCAGAGGCGTCCGACTGATGCCAAGTTCTAGAGCCAGCTTTTCTTCCGGCAACTCCTGACCCGGTTTCAATTTTCCTGTAATGATCATTTTCTTAATATACTCGTAGGCCTGATCCGCCAACGTGGCTTGTTTTTTGATCTTCTCCATAATTCCTCCCCTCTACATAAATAGTTCATACAGTGTATACTGTATACAGAAAGTATAGAATACACAGATAAATTTGTATAGGGATAATCCAAATTTTCTAACAATTCGATTCAGAAAGAAACGTCAAGCTTGGACTGCAACTATTTTTTAGCATTTATGTGCGAAAGACTAATGCATCTGAAAACAGAGAAAAAAACCAAGAAACTGTTCTTGGTTTTAGCCTCTTTTATTCATTTGCCGCTAAAGCTCGATCAATTAAATCTTTTCCAATCTGGCTTTCGTATTTGTCGTAAACGGATTGTGCAGCCTGACGAAACTCATCTCGCTGTTCAGCGGTTAAATCATTTACCTGCATGCCTTCAGCTTTCAACTGCTCAAGAAATTCCACATCTTGCTGTTGCGCCAGTGTCCGTTGCTCATCCCGAAATTCTTCCGAAGCTTCCACAACCAATTCCTGTAGATCAGACGGCAGACTATTGTAGAAATCATTGTTGGCGAGAACGATTGCGGCTGCATAGACATGTCCTGTCAATGTCAGGTAATCCTGGACTTCATAGAATTTATTCGTATAGTATAGTGAAATCGGACATTCCATTGCGTCGTACGTTCCCTGCTGAAGAGCTGTGTACAATTCTCCGAACGCAAAAGGCGAAGCATTGGCGCCAAAGGCTTTGAACGTATCGGTATGCAGTGGATTTTCCAAAGTCCGCAACTTCAGTCCTGCCATGTCTTCTGGTGATTCGATCGGCTTCTCATTATTCGACACGTGCCGGAACCCATTTTCACCAAATACCAGACCTTTTAAATCGTTTTGTTCCAGACTGTCCAGCAATTCCTGGCCCAATTCGCCATCCAACGCACTGTAGGCAGCGTCATAATTGTTAAACAAAAACGGCAAATCAAACACCAGAAATTTTTCATTAAATGAAGCCAAAGGAGCTACTGCCGGAATGGTCATTTCCAAGTTCCCTAGCTGTACAGCTTCAATCGCTTCACGATCCGAGCCATATAATTGTCCATTTGGATATAATTCCACAGTCAGCCGGCCGTTTGATTCTTCTTCCAGCTTTTCTTTGAACTTTAAAGATTGGATATGGGCCGAATGCTCTTCAGGCACCAAATAAGCCATTCGGATAGTATAAGTTTCTTCCTCTTCTCCAGGCGATGTTGAAGTGGATTGATCATTGGGGCGTCCACAAGCCGAAAGCAACAACAGTAAAACCAGCGCAAATCCGATAATTTTTTTCATAGTACCTCCTATTTGATTTTTTACTTTCTTTACCTCATTTGAATTTATACTAAACCACCACATATCTACAGTGGCATACTACTTAAAGGAGCTATATTTATATGACGCAAAACTGGATTTCACAATTACAGGATGTATTAAAAACAGATCAATGTTCAACGAGCATTAGTGAATTATACAGACATAGCCACGACGAATCCGACCATCCACCTTCAGAACCTGAAATTGTCTGCTTTCCTGAATCGACTGAAGACATACTAGCCATTATGCAGGTTGCCCGCGAGGCTTCCATACCTATCACACCATTCGGTATTGGGTCTGGACTTGAAGGACAAGCCATTCCATTGAACGGTGGAATCTCCATCAACTTTGAACGCATGAACCAAGTGGTGAAATTTTCACCTGAAGATCTATTAGTGACTGTACAGCCTGGAATCACTCGACTACAACTGAACAGCATCATCAATCGACACGGCCTGCAATTTCCGATCGATCCCGGTGCAGATGCCACAATCGGCGGGATGACAGCCAATAATGCCAGCGGAACAACAGCGGTCCGCTATGGCGTCATGCGCGATCAAATTGTTGATTTGGAGGTAGTACTGGCAGACGGCACCATTTTGCATACCGGAACAAAAGCAAAAAAATCATCTTCGGGCTATCACTTGACCGGTTTATTTACAGGTTCAGAAGGAACGCTGGGCGTCATTACAGAAATCACGTTGAAGCTTCACGGAATCCCTGAACACACGATTGCTGCCAGCTGCACATTTGAAACTCCACATCAATGCGCTGAAGCGGCTCATATGATTTTGCTGAGTGGTATTCCTATCCAACGTATGGAGTTTGTCGATGCTTACAGCATCGGGAAAGTAAATGTTTATGGCGGCTATGGATTGCCCGAAAAGCATTCTCTCTTCTTTGAATTTGCCGGTATGAAGCGTGCGGCTGAAGAAGAAGCCGCACTGGCAGAGGAACTGTTAACCGATATGAATTGTGAGAACTGGCGTGTAGCAGCAGATTCAGAAGAACGGGCTATGATTTGGAAAGCCCGTCATGAAATGGCTTATGCCTACCGGCACCAGGCGGGGATGACAATTACAGGGGGCGATGTCTGCGTGCCCATTTCAAAGCTCCCCGAATTGATTGATTATGCCCGTGAACTCATCGCTGAAAGCGGATTGGAGGGCGGAGTTTTGGGACATATTGGCGACGGCAATTTCCATACTTCAATCTCCTATGACGCAAAAGATCCAAACCAGCAGCTCGCTGCTGAACAGATCAACGAAAAACTTGCTTACCGCGCCATTGAACTTGAAGGTACATGTACGGGTGAGCACGGCGTGGGCCTTGGCAAAATGAAATACCAGGATGCTGAACACGGTGCTGCTGTTGCAGTCATGAAAAACATGAAGCGCATGCTGGATCCAAACAACCTGATGAATCCCGGAAAAATATTTGCATAACAAAAGCAGCTGGATTTTATGTCCAGCTGCTTTTGTTATGCAATATAAGTCACTTAAAATCCTAGTCGTTCTCTAATACTAGCCGCGTAATTTTGGCTGACCGGCAAAGTCGAACCGTCTCTTAGGGTCAATTGATAATTGGATGCAATATCACGAGAGATCTCTTCTATATAATTAATGTTCACAATGTAGGAACGGTGAATCGGCAGGAAAATATCGGGCAATTGATGCTTTAGATTTTTCAAGGTATGAATAGAGCAATAAGTTTCCTGATCCGTATAAAACCAGGTTTTCTTCTGGCTGCTCTCGATATGGGAAACCAGATCGATTGGAACTGGACGCCATGCTTCATCGATTTTGCCTGTTAGAAATCGGATCGGCTGCTTTTGACGCACCAAGTAATCAGGTGGCAGGATGACCACCAACACCCCTTCTTTATCCCCAAGTATAATGGGATAACCAATGCCATAATAAGCGGTTCCAAGAATCGACTCTTCAACAAACATCTCAATGCGCTGCTTTTCCTTTTTCGCACGTGCAGCGATACTGCCTGGCAAAACCGGCTGCCCCCCTCGAATCTGCAGATCGTGGACCCCTGCTTTATAGTAGATATAACTATCTCCAATAGCTATGGCAACCGATGCCTCTTTTGGAATCCAATCCCCAATAATAAAACCCATCTGCTCCACGATTTTGTTCTCCATACCCCGACTCCCCTTCCAAATGTGGCTTTCCTGCTTAACAGGGCTGTAGATCATCTGTCTTTCAATTAGAAAGCAGAATCCCCTAAAAGAAGCCACTTTTATCGCTCCATAACTGCTTTTGTCGCTGTATAATCTATTCCATCCTGTTTGTAAGACAGTTAGAAGTTACTGTTATATATTAATATACAACAAAACAAACTGTATTAATACAGTAGACTTAATTTTTTTCTTAGAAAGGATGATTGCTTTGTTAACCAAGTCCACTATCGCTATTAAAGGTGAAGAAATTCCAGGAATGGATACGATTTTAACTCCAGAGGCTCTGGAGTTTATTGAAAAACTGCATACAACTTTCGACAAACGCCGAGTGCGACTGCTGGAGAAACGCCAAGCACGCCAAATGGAAATTGATGGCGGCAAGAAGCTCGACTTTCTTCCTGAAACCAAGCATATCCGAAAAAATAATTGGACGATCGCCCCTCTTCCTGAAGACATGAAGGATCGCCGCGTTGAAATTACAGGTCCAACCAACCGGAAAATGCTGATCAACGCATTAAATTCCGGAGCCAAGATGTTCATGGCAGATCTGGAAGACGCCACTGCTCCTAATTGGTTTAATGTCATTGATGGCCAAGTGAACTTACGCGATGCAGTCCGGCGCCAGATTGATTTTGAAATTCCAGAAACAGGAAAGAAATATGCATTGAATGAAAAAACAGCAGTATTAATGGTGCGTCCACGCGGTTGGCACTTGACGGAAAAGAACATTCTCATTAACGGACAGCCGATTTCCGGCAGCCTGGTCGACTTCGGATTGTACTTTTTCCACAACGCTAAGGAATTGATAGACCGCGGCACTGGCCCTTATTTCTACCTTCCAAAAATGGAAAGCCATTTGGAGGCTCGCCTCTGGAACGACGTTTTCGTTTTTGCTCAAGACGAGCTGGGCATTCCACAAAGTTCGATACGAGCGACGGTATTAATAGAGACAATTCTAGCCGCATTTGAAATGGATGAAATTCTATATGAATTGCGTGATCATTCTGCTGGTTTGAATTGCGGACGATGGGATTATATCTTTAGTGTCATCAAACGAATGCGCAACCTGCCGGAATACATTTTCCCGGATCGTTCACAAGTGACAATGACCGTTCCATTTATGCGCGCCTATACCCAGCTGTGCATCAAAACATGCCATAAGCGCAATGCGCCGGCTCTCGGCGGCATGGCAGCACAGATTCCAGTCAAAGGAAATTATGAAGCCAACTCAGCTGCATTCCAAAAAGTTGCCGAAGACAAGCGCCGCGAAGCAATGGACGGCCACGACGGCACATGGGTTGCACACCCAGGGATGGTCGCGATCGCCATGGAACAATTTGATGAACACATGCCAACACCTAACCAGATCGACAAGAAACGGGAAGATGTCCAAGTGACTGCTGCAGAATTGGTTAAAGTTCCGGAGGGCACGATTACAGAAGAAGGCCTTCGATCCAACATTTCAGTCGGTATCCAATACATCGCTTCCTGGTTGTCTGGAAACGGCGCAGCACCCATCAATAACTTGATGGAGGATGCCGCAACTGCTGAAATCTCCCGCTCTCAAGTGTGGCAATGGATTCGCCATCCGAAAGGGATTTTGGAAGACGGCCGAAAAATCGATGTTTCATTATTCAATGAAGTTATGGAAGAAGAGACTACTAAGATTCAACAGGCAGTTGGCGAAGCGAGATACTCATCCGGAAATTACGTGGAAGCCCGCGAGTTATTTACACGCCTTACCCTGCAAAGTGACTTTGCTGAATTCCTGACACTGCCTGGGTATGAAATACTAAACTAAACCATTGGAGGCGATCATGATGAAAAACATGCAGACTCACGCAGCACGTTCAAAAAAGGAATGCCGGGAATGCGGGTGCGAAATCAAGGAACAACGCGAATCCATTATTTACGAATGCGAGCGCTGCATTGGAAATAAAGAAGAGTAGAAATAAAAAAGGGGATGACCTGTATTGTACAGGTCATCCCCTCAGACTGTAGACAAAGTCTAACCAAAATGAATAGAGGTGCATATCCCCAACCGGTCCGGCCACTTCGCGTTCCGTGGGCTCAGCTTCAGCCTCCTCGTCACTGCGTTCCTGCGGGGTCTTCAGCTTTCGCTGATTCCACAGGAGTCTTCGTGGCCAGACCGGTTGGAACATGTTGCTTTAATCAAAGGAAGAAGCCGCTAGTCAGTTCCAGAAAAAATAGTCCCAGCAAACCTGGTCACCCTTGACGCAAGAATCCGGAGCGCAAGGCGGCGACTCCAGCGGGAAAGCGAAGTGCCGAAATCCACTCGGACGTCAGGACGAGTTAGTTCGGCGCGAGCCCGCGGAACGCGTCCGCCTGGAGCGCTGGATTCGATATCAATACGATGAAATAAGTAGTTATTCGTTGGATGAACTATTTATTCTTTTGTCTACAAGCTCAAGGGATGACCTGTATTGTACAGGTCATCCCTTTTCCCTTTTTTTATGGAAATTGCCGAAGCTTTCTTGAAAAGCTTAGTGAATAGCTACTTTTAATAAAACCTCGTCAGTTTTTATAATTACTCAAATATAGACAATTAAAGTTGCTATTACGAAAAAAACGCCCAAGTAAAAGCTTGGACGGCTGATCTTAATTTTGATCCGATGATTCAAAACGATAACGGGTATCTTCTTCAAGTTTATTAAAAACTTCAATATAGCGGGTGCCGCCTTGTTGTGTTTCGGTTGGTGCTTCATCTCCATCAAGAATTTCTGCGAGCGGCTGTGCATCAGGTTCGATGATAACCGAATCAAAATCTTCCATCAGGCCCTGAAGCTCACTATAGTTTTCGATGTCTTTGTCTTTTTTCACTTCCTGAAACAGCCGGTCCGACTCTTCCTGTGTTAATTCAACATAGCCGACTGTGATGCGCTGCTTTTCCATTGTAAAACCTCCTGTGACATATTCACTCATTTCTATTTCTATACCCTTCAAGCAAAAACGCTTAAACCTTCAGCTGCCATCTGCTGGAAGAGGACGCCCATATCCGCTATGATGGAAGCAGCAGAAAAAATTGAGAAACCGGAGTTGATCGCCTTGCGCGTAGCTATATTTGATTTTGATGGAACCTTGTATTCGAAGGAAACCTTCCAGCTGATGATGGAACATTTGAAGAATCATCCCGAACACAGCAGACGTTACCGTCAATTTTACCGTGCCATCATGCCGCCTTACATTGGCCATAAACTGAAAATTTACCCGGAACGAAAAATGCGTGAACGCTCTGTTCAGGCATACTTATCTGCATTGGAAACTTTTACGCAGGCTGAACTTGAACAGTATTTCGGCGAGATTGCCGACCGGATGCATAGTGATATGAATCCGACTGTTGTAGAACGCCTGAAAAACCATGTCGCTAATAACGATTACGTCATGCTGGTATCAGGAGCTTTCACTCCGCTTCTTCACGCCGTCACTAAACAGTTGCCGATTAAGACCATCATCGGAACTGAAATTCTCTACAAAGACAATATATTAGATCATCGAACTCCCATTTCGCATATCCAAGGCCCTCTGAAAACGATGAAAATTAAAGAAGCACTCAAAGGACAAGACATTGACTGGGCCAATAGCTATGCTTATGGCGACAGCCATTCGGATTTGCCAGTTCTCGAACTTGTCGGCCATCCAGTTGCCGTACAACCTGAACCCCGGCTGCGGACCGTTGCTGCTGAAAGAAACTGGGAAATCATTTAACCATATGAAAAGCGAATCGCCACTGCGATTCGCTTTTTCGCGCTTAATCCAATGTTTCGATACAAATCCGAACCCCTCTTAGTAAATCCTCGTGGGACCAGCTTGGAATTCGACCATGCTGGATAGCCAGTTCATGCGATGCTGGAATGTGGATAAAGCCTGTAGGCAGGTCAGGCTTATTCTTTTTCGCGTAATGCAAGCCTTCGTACATGACGTTATTGCATAGATATGCACCGGCCGTATTGGAAATGTCCGCTGGCAATCCATGAGCAATCAAACTGTCGACCATTCTCCGGATAGGAAGTGCAGACAGATAAGCGGGCTCCCCTTCTTCACGGATTGGTTCATCAACTGGTTTATGGCCTTCATTATCAACATCTCCATCTTTAACATTGATGGCAATCCGTTCCGGCGTGATCTTATAGCGCCCAGCTGCAAGACCAAGAGAAATCACCGCATCCGGCTCTTCGTCATCGATGAATCGCAGCAAAGCCGCTCCTGAAGAATTGAAGTCTACAGCCATTATCTTTCCAACGATGCGGTAATTACCGACTGTTGTTCCATCTAATTCTTCTACTATTTTCATTGTTGGATTGACTGTATAATCCAAAAACGGTTCAAATCCGGTCAAAAGTAATTTTTTCAATCTCATCGCCTCCTATCTGTATTATACGCAATCGCACTCCCCTTTCCCATTGACTTGAATAACCTTAGATTAATCCACTTAAAAAAATCAGAATATATAAACTTTTGATCCCTCTTTAAAAACTCTTCTCAAATTCTTTTTATTGTGTTAAAATTCATTTTAATGAATAAAGATACATACATTAGGGGGAAACATACATGATTAAAAATAAACTATTCATCACTTTATTGGCATCATCTGCATTACTATTAGGAGCTTGCGGCAGTGACAGCTCGAGTGAAGGCGAATCAGGATCCTCAGAAGAAAAAGAAGTATTGGAAATGGGTACATCCGCTGAGTTTGCACCTTTCGAATCACGTAATCCAGAAGGCGAAATTGTCGGCTTCGACATCGATTTAGCGAACCACATTGCAGACGAACTCGGCTATGAGCTAAAAATTACCGATATGAAATTTGACGGCTTGATCGGCGCTTTACAGAACGACCGTGTTGATATGGTCATCGCTGGCATGTCCGCAACTGAATCCCGTAAAGAAAACGTTGATTTCTCCACTGAATACAACCATTCCGGTGAAATGTTCGTTACACCTAAAGATTCAGAACTCACCACTCTTGAATCATTGGAAGGAAAAACTGTCGGTGTTCAGCTTGGCACCATCCAAGAAGAAGGCGCGAAGAGCATTATTGCAGACGAAGGCATTAATTTTGAATTAAAAGCGTTGGACGATTCCGGAGCGTTGATCCAGGAAATCTTGTCTGGTCGCATCGATGCGGCTTATATGGACAAGCAAGTTGCACTTGGCTATATCGAATCACAGGATTTGGGTGCATTTGATGACCCGACAACTGCTTCCCCTGGCATGGCTGTCGCTTTCCCGAAAGGCAGTGACCTTGTGGATGATGTCAATGGCGTACTTGCTGAAATGGAAGAAAGCGGCAAGCTGGATGAATTGAAAGAAAAATGGCTGACTGAAGAAGAGTAAACTTACCTTTAGAAAAGAGTTGTAACCTATGAACCTGGATTTTTCACAAATAGTCCCCTATATCCCTTTCATGTTAGAAGGGATATGGGTCACTTTAAAATTTGTATTCTTTGCCATCATTTTGGGATCGATTCTCGGAACCTTACTGGCTTTATTCAAAATTGGCAGCATCAAACCATTAAGATGGTTCGCCGATGCTTATACTTCGGTATTTAGAGGGACACCGTTGATTCTGCAATTGATGATTATCTATTACTCCATTCCTCAGTTGACTGGATATGACATCTCGCCCTTCCTGTCGGCAATTCTGGCTTTTGGACTGAATTCATCCGCCTACATATCCGAAATCATCCGTGCCGGAATCCAGGCGGTCGATAAAGGACAGATGGAAGCGGCACAGGCTCTTGGTGTACCTTATCGCGCGATGATGAAAGACATCATTTTGCCTCAGGCCCTTAAAAATATCTTGCCAGCACTAATGAATGAGTTCATCACTTTAACAAAAGAATCCGCCATCGTTTCGACGATCGGTTACCTCGATCTGATGAGACGTGCACAAGTGGTAGGCGCCGATTTGTTCCGCAACTTCGAACCTTTGTTATTTGTCGGTGTCATCTACTGGTGTCTGGTCATGGGCTTAACGATGATTGGCAGAGTATTTGAACGGAGGCTGAAACAAAGTGATTAAGGTACAGAACTTGTATAAAAAATTCGGCACCAATGAAGTGCTTAGCGATATCTCCACCACTGTTGCCAAAGGGGAAGTAGTGTCAATTATCGGCCCTTCCGGTTCAGGGAAATCAACTTTCTTGCGCTGCTTGAATCTATTGGAAGTCCCGACATCGGGCTCTATTGAAATCAATGGCAAGAACTTAACGGCTTCTAAGAAAACCATCCACAAGATTCGCCAGCAGATTGGCATGGTGTTTCAGCATTTTCATTTATTCCCTCACTTGACGGTACTTGAAAATCTGACATATGCTCCTATGAAGGCAAAAGGCGTTAAAAAAACGGAAGCTGAAATGAAAGCCCGTCTCCTGTTAGAACGCGTCGGGCTGTCTGAAAAAGAAAAGGCCTATCCAAACAGCCTGTCAGGCGGCCAGAAACAGCGTGTGGCCATTGCGCGTGCCTTGGCTATGGAACCTGAACTGATGCTATTTGATGAACCGACATCAGCACTTGATCCCGAAATGGTCAAAGAAGTACTCGATGTTATGAAAGATTTAGCAAAATCCGGTATGACAATGGTTGTCGTGACGCATGAAATGGGCTTTGCCCGTGAAGTCGCGGACCGTGTACTGTTTTTGGACCATGGTGTACTCGTAGAAGAAGGCCAACCGGTCGAGTTCTTCAGCAACCCTAAAACTGAACGGGCCAAAGATTTTCTGGATAAAGTATTATAACAGGCTTCCTTTGGAGGCCTGTTTTTTCGTCCCACAACCTTCTTCCATTCGGATTTGTTCATTTGATGCTCAAATGTAGAAAGCTTACTCCCCTTCTGACCATGTTATAATCAAACTTGGCAAACATGCAGAAATCAGAGGTGGAAATTGTGTTTAGAAAAATTATTATTTTAACAGGAGTCGTATTTTTCATGTCGCTGATCGTCTTTACAGCCGTCATGTTCCTAAAAAACGAAGTTGAACTTTATTCGGAAAACAATGTGTTATTAACGGTAGAAAAACCGACTTTTATTACACTCAGCGAACCTGAAGTAAATAACAGCGGTTCGGATCTTACACAGGTTTACCAGATGACTTTGCTCGGGTTGAATGTGGGTACGTATACACTTATCAACCGATCGCTTGAAAATGGAACATCCTTTATCTTTGAAGAAATCAAAAATACAAGCTGGATCCCCTATACGTTTTCAATGAACGTCAACAATCTGGAGGACGCCGAATATAAATCCTGGAATCCAGAATCGACTGTTAGGCTCGATGAAGCGGTATACGGTCCAGATCCTACCACCAATCCTTACGGGGTCTTTACAACCCAAAACAGCGAAATTCTCATCGGCAATGTCTATATATCCCGAAGTCTTCAGCTCGGCAACGGCGAATGGGTCCGGGAACTGCGCCATGAGATATCGGAGTTCACTGCCGAACAAGGGGTGCTGGCGAAGAACCTGTGGCTGCCTCCCAAACATACGAGTCACACATGGCTGATGACTGCTCAGGAACCATTGTTTGCAACAGATGAAGCAGAAGATGAATGGATCGCCTTTTCTCTTGAAAACCGGTTGTCTCAATTAAACTGGCTAACGCCTGAAGGACCTTATGTTAAACTTGAATTGACCGACGATCCCCGAACTGAACTTGCTTATGGCTATATTGATAAACGGACGGCTGATCTCACTTCCCTTGAATGGGATGAAACCTCGCCTTCCCTGTTCTTTGATTCTATGATTTTAAATGCAGAAATTAATCAGCAGTAATTTTAACCCCCGTTGAAGCCTATGCTTCAACGGGGGTTAGCATTATTCCAAGTACTATTTTCCCCTATAAAAACGTTTTGGTTTTCAAGCAGCTTCGCTTTATATTTAACGGAATAGTCTGTATAATTAAGTTGAGATAGGATTCCCACCTTCATTGTCATAGGGCTGCTGATTATACAAGAAGGAGGTTGGTCATAATGGAACGCAAAGTACTCGATCCACGAGAAGCTGAACTTCGTTTAGATGACGATTTCAATGCGGTTCTGAATATGATTGGCGAAGGTGCACCTGATTATGCAGCCTATGAAGAAGACGAGATTCCAAAAGAACGCCAGCGTGAAGAAGAAAAAGCAAAAGATCTTCACTAGCGCACAATTAATTATCGCCTCTCGTAACTGGAGAGGCGATTTTTATATGAGAAAAACCCCCATTCTGAGAATGGGGGTTTGCTTAGTTCATCATTTCTGCTACAAAGTCGTACGAACGCAGGCGATCTTCCTGATGGAAGATTGGTGAGTTGATAATGACTTCATTAGCACGTGTTTTTTGAATAAAGTTTTTCAGCTTTTGTTTGACGACATCCGGTGTACCGACAATCATCGATTCGGAATCTAATTTCTCACGGAAAATTGCGATTTCGCGATCTGTCCAAACTTCTTCCAAGTTGTCGATGGGCGCTTTAAAGGTTGTCGGCTCTCCTCTCATCAACGAAAACATCTGCTGCTGTGAGGAAGTTGCCAACCACTCAGCGCGTTCTTGTGTATCCGCAGCAATGATGTTGACACCAAGCATGGCATAAGGCGAAGCCAAGGCTGGAGACGGTTTGAAATTCTGATGGTACAGTTGCAGCGCCTGCATCATATAGTCCGGAGCAAAATGACTGGCGAATGAAAACGGCAAACCTTTGAGTGCCGCAAGCTGCGCACTGAATCCGCTCGATCCCAATAACCATAGCGGTATCTTCAAATTGGTTCCAGGATAAGCCCGTACACGGCCAACCGGATTTTCCGAAAAGTAGTTTTCCAGCTCAGCTACTTGCTGAGGGAAATCATCTCCACTGCTCTGCAAAGTGCGGCGCAACGCATAAGCGGTTGCCTGATCGCTTCCTGGTGCACGTCCTAATCCTAAATCGATGCGCCCTGGGTAGATTGTTTCCAGCGTACCGAACTGCTCAGCAATAACAAGCGGTGCATGATTTGGCAGCATGATGCCCCCTGAACCTACACGGATGGACTCCGTCGCACCCGCAATATGCCCAATAAGAACAGATGTTGCAGAACTGCCGATGCCCGGCATATTATGATGTTCAGCCAGCCAGTAGCGATTAAACCCTAACTTTTCAACATGCTGTGCCAATTCCACACTATTTCTAAACGCCTGCGCTGTTTCTGCCCCTTCATTGATCGGTGCCAAATCAAGAACAGCCAACGGTATATTTTCAAACTTCTTAATTTCCATGTCTATTTCCACTCCTATCCATTCCATTGTAGCGATGTTTGCCAAAAACGTCCTTTTTCCTGCTCATAGCACGAAAAGCGGAAACGGCCGTTCAGCTCCGACAGGCATAAGACGCCCTGACGAAGCGGCGTCCTTTTCCGCATAGTCAGGGTGGCTTATGACCCGAGGAGCTGGCCGTTGGAGCTAGACAATAGAGAAAAGTGGAAGTGCCTGTTCAGCTCTGACAGGGTAAGACGATCTGGCGAAGCGGCATGTTTTCAGCCGCACAGTCAGAGTGGCTTATGACCCAAAGAGCTGGCTGCTGGAGTCTGGACAATTAGAAAAGCGCAAGCGCCCATATAGGTCTGGTAGTCTGATAAACACAAAAAGCCGAAGCAACCTGCTTCGGCTTTTTCACACACTTTATAAAAGTAGCTTCCGTGAAGCCAGAACTGTCTGCAGCGAGCTTACAAAATACAGGCCCAAACCTAGTTCAAGATGATGCAACTGCTTTGCATGCTGCGGCTTCATTCCTGTCATGATTCCCTGGATTCCCATAACTTTGAATGTCTGCATCAATGATTTTAAATAATCGACGCCGTCTTGTTCAAGTTGGTCCATTGCCGTCAGATCCATAATGACTGTTTCGGCGCCGGTCTCGTAAACCTGGTTCAGGATTTGAAAGCGGATCACTTCAATCTTGCGGGGATCCAAATCTCCGAATAACGGTATCAGGATATGTTTTTTCCCAAGATCTATACAAGGAGCAGATAGTTTTCGAACCTGCTCAAGCAAGTCTTCTGTCCGCTCTTTTTCAAGAAGCAGGTCATAATCGGTTTCCTGAAGACGCGTTCGAAGGCTGAGCAATTGGCTCGTTATCTCCAGTAGACGATTATCCTTCGGCACCAACACGATGTTCAAGTTGGAGTCACTGTCCCACTTGCTATAAACGTCTCCCAGGAACAATTCATCAGCGAGTGAAATGAAATTCAATTCAAGTGGCCCGGCAGACTGATTGCCCGAAAGAAATTCACGTGCTTTTTTCCTACTTCCTTCGTCAAGCAGTTCAAGGAAAAAGACACGGTCGCCTACTAACTTTTTCGCTTCTTCCGAGCGCTCCATAATCGCCAGCTTGCTATTCAACTTAAAAGCCGGAAGCGGCCATTCATCCAAATGAGATACTGAAGTCATTGTCTGGTTCCTTTCCAGTATGGATCCATTCTTTTAGCTGATCCAATTCTTTTACGATGATCATGCCTTCAGATTCAGAAGCAGACCAATTTGCCATGGCAACAGCACGTCCTCCCAAAATAACAGAGGGCTTAAAATCAAGTTCGATGAAAGACTGTGCGTATTTCTTCAGAACAGGCAGACGATAGGCTAACGCAGCCGATAAGGCGATGACATCGGGCTTCCACCGGTTCGCAGAGTCGATTGCAGCATCAAGCGGTAAATTGGGCCCCAAGTACTGAACTTCCCAGCCATTTTCCTTGAATAAAGAGGCGACCATCTTCAAACCGATATAATGGTCTTCCCCTTCTGGACCTAAGACCATCACTTTCTTTTCAGATATATTTTTTACCGGCCGACGAACATCTGTTACCGATACCACAAAATCGCAGATAGCGGTAGCCAAATGTTCGTCAGCCACTGTGATGATATTCTTTTCCCAAAGCTCTCCAATCCGATACATTGCTGGAGTCAGCACTAATTGATAAAGTTCATTTTTTGTATGATTTTCCAAATACGTTTGCACCAGATCCAACGCTTGCTTTTCATCACCAGCTAAAAATAAATCGGACAGCTCTTGTGATTTTTTATTCATGTTACCCTCCTTAACCTTATGAAGGGCTCAACACCGCAATGGCTTTCGTTAAACACCGCATCATAAAGACTTCTTCATCCTTCTCTATATTCCCCGGAAGGATCTTTTGTAAGCGTTCAAAATTATCGATGATTAATGCCGTTTCAACATTACGGCTTGTCAGGACGGTTTCCAGCCAAATCGTGTAATCGATAAATACCTTTTCGTCATTAAGCGAAAAAGCAGTTTCCAGATGGTCCAGGTGATGATGATTATCTTTTTCTGTATGCATAAACCCTCGCTCTCCAAAACGATCCCAGAGGGTTGGATAGGCTGCATAAATACTTTTAGCGGTTTCAGAAGCGACTTTATTTTTGACATCTATCCTCATTCGGCCACCACTTCGTATTGCCGGACGGTTGGAATGATTTTTGCCAACTCCTGGTCCGGATAGTTTTTTTCCAGATCATGAATTTCCTTAAACTCCTGGCTCTTTACCCAAGCCATGTAAGCCGCTTTTGTATGCCATTCCATGTGGACAGTCAATTCGTTTTTCTTTTTCGTGTTTTGAATGAGCCTGAATAAATGAAAGCCTTCAGCTAAATCCACACGACGTGAACGTTTTTGATAAATACCGATAACTTCCTCGGTTTTTTCAGGCGGAACAACCACCGTAGAGGTGACAATATACATTCGTTTTCCCCTTTGCATACAAATTTCATTCAATGATTATAGCACTTCGGCAGACGAATTAAAAGAATAGCTCGGTACAGTTCCATTTGCTTCCAGCAGGACCATCGCTTGCTGACAGCGTTCCTATCTATTATCTTTTTATTTCAACTATTTAATTTTCATCCTTGCTTTCTTTAGCCAAATGATTTAAGATTAAAAACATCGAAACAGAAACAAGATAAATTTAATAAGATATTTCTTATCTAGAGAGACGGAGGGATTTGGCCCTGTGAAGTCTCAGCAACCAGTCTGACGAAGACACGGTGCTAATTCCAATAGGCTGCGCCTAAAAGATGAGAAGAATGCATTTCTAGTCAGGGGCTTTCTTCTTTTTGAAGAAAGCCCCTGTTTTATTGTTGAGAGGATGAGTGAAATGACAAAACACAGTTTGGAAACTTTATTGGTTCAATTGGGTAATCGCAGCGACTCCGCGACAGGAGCTGTGAATCCACCTATATACTTATCAACGGCCTATGAACACCAAGGACTTGGACAATCGACAGGCTATGATTATACCCGCACAAAAAATCCGACGCGCTCAGTGCTCGAAGAAGGATTTGCGGAGCTTGAAGGTGCGGATGCCGCATATGCCTGCAGTTCTGGAATGGCTGCCATCCAATTAGTTTTGTCCCTCTTCCGACCGGGTGACGAATTATTGGTACCTGAGGACATTTATGGCGGGACATATCGCCTCCTCGACCATTTCGCAGCCGCTTATAATATTCATCCCAAATATGCAGAGTTTAAAGACGTTCAGGATACAGAAGAAAAAATAACATTAAATACACGGGCGCTTTTCATTGAAACGCCAACCAATCCGTTAATGCAGGAAATTGATCTTGTGGAATATGCAGCATTAGCCAAAAAGCATAATCTTCTATTGATTGTCGACAACACATTCCTGACGCCTTACTTCCAGCAGCCGATTGAACTGGGAGCGGATATTGTCATCCACAGCGCCACCAAATACATCGGCGGCCATAATGATGTCCTTGCCGGCCTTGTTGCTGCTAAAGGCGAAAGCATCTGTGAAAGGCTTTCATTCTTCCATAACTCGGTTGGTGCAGTACTATCACCTTTTGATTCATGGCTATTGATCCGCGGACTAAAGACTTTGCCGCTGCGGATGAGGCAGCATGAAGCAAATGCAAAAGCCATCGTTGAATTTTTGTCGCAGCAACCGGCCATATCAGATGTACTGTACCCCGGAATGGGCGGGATGTTGTCATTCCGGCTGCAAGAAGAAGAATGGGTTGGCCCATTCCTGGAAAACATCAAGCTCATCACTTTTGCGGAGAGCTTAGGCGGCGTTGAAAGTTTCATTACCTATCCTGCCACACAAACCCATGCAGATATTCCTTTTGAAGAACGGACTAAACGCGGCGTCTGTAACCGCCTATTGCGCTTCTCCGTCGGCGTCGAACTCGCTGAAGACTTAATCGCTGATTTGACACAGGCATTTTCGAAATTGAAGAAGGAGGTTGTTGAATATGACTGATCGTATAGAAACCAAGTTTATTCACTCTACCGGAGTTGATCCATTAACAGGGGCTGTAAACGTACCGATCTATTTATCTTCTACATTCCACCAGCAAAGCCTGGATTCATTTGGACCATTTGATTATAGCCGCTCTGGAAATCCAACGCGTCTTGCCTTGGAAGAAACCATTGCGAACCTGGAGGGCGGCAAACGCGGATTCGCCTTTTCTTCAGGAATGGCTGCCATTTCTTCCGCTTTCATGCTGTTGTCTTCAGGCGACCATGTCTTAGTGTCAGAAGACGTCTATGGAGGAACTTACCGTTTTATTACGGAGGTTTTGGATAAGTTCAATATTGAATATACATTTGTTAATATGACTGACCTTAACGCAATGGCCAATGCCATTCAGCCGAACACAAAAGTGGTTTACTTGGAAACACCTTCGAATCCGACAATGAACATCACTGATATTGAAATTGCCGCAAAACTAGCGAAAGCTAATGGCTGTCTAACTTTTGTCGATAACACGTTCATGACGCCGCTTTACCAGAATCCACTGGCGCTTGGAGCGGATATTGTCCTTCACAGTGCGACAAAGTTCCTGTCAGGACATAGCGATGTCGTAGCTGGTCTTGCCGTTACGAAAGATGAAGAGCTCGGAAACCGCCTTGGTTTTATTCAAAATACGTTCGGTTCGGTTCTTGGTGCACAGGATTCTTACTTGCTGATTCAGGGCATCAAGACTTTAGGCGCTCGTTTGGGGCAGTCTTCTGAATCGGCCCGCGTTATTGCGGAATACTTGCATAATCACCCGTTAATCGAAGAAGTCTATTATCCAGGATTTTCATTCCACCCCGGCAATCCGATTCACGAACGCCAGGCGAAAAGCGCGGGAGCGGTCCTGTCTTTCCGTTTAGCTGATAAAAAATCAGCACGTGTTTTCGTCGAGCATCTTCGAATCCCGGTATTTGCGGTCAGCCTCGGTGCAGTGGAGTCGATCCTGTCATATCCGGCAACGATGTCCCATGGCTCTATGCCTGCCGAAGAACGTGAAAAACGTGGAATCACAGACGGTTTGCTGCGCTATTCCGTAGGACTTGAACATCCGGATGATCTAGTTCAGGACCTTACACAAGCACTAGCTCAAGTAGCTCGTCGAAACGGCTTAAGCATCGCCAATTAAAAAAGTCTAACGCATGGAAGCAAAAAGTTGAAATTTCTGAAGGATTTCAGATACTGGCTATGAAAAACCCCTTTGCAATGTGAACTGCAAAGGGATTTTTACTGTCTACGGCTGTGTGCTTTATACATTTTTGATCGTTTATAATCATTTATGGCCGTTCACAGAAATTCGAAAGAATTCGAGAGAATTTATAGTCGCTCAGGCGAATTTGCAGAAGTTCAGCTAACTAACAAACCCATCCAGCAATTATAGCTGAATGGGTTTCTTCTATTATATATTGTTATTTTCACCGACTGCCGATAAACTTGCCGCTTGTTGCTTCGAATTATCCGTTTCGATCGCTTTGCGGGCAACGCCAGTTTCTACGGCAGCTTTTGCTACTGCTGCTGCAACAGCCGAAGCTACGCGTAAATCAAATGGTTTAGGTATGACATAGTCTTCATGAAGCTCATCGGTCTCTAGCAAGCTTGCGATTGCTTCAACTGCCGCGATTTTCATCGCATCGTTGATATCCGTAGCCAGTACATCCAATGCACCTCTAAAGAGGCCTGGGAAAGCTAAGACATTATTGACCTGGTTCGGAAAATCAGAGCGTCCCGTACCGACGACTCTTGCTCCAGCCTGCTTGGCTAAATGCGGAAGGATTTCAGGATTCGGGTTGGCCATGGCGAAGATAATCGCATCGCTGTTCATGGTTTGAACCATCTCTTCGCTCAAGGCGCCTTCTGCAGAAACTCCGATAAAGACATCTGCTCCTTGAATTACGTCTGCAAGTAGGCCTTCTTTGCGCTCGTAATTGCTCATTTCAGCCACTTCTTCTTTAAATGGATTCATGCCATTTTTGCGTCCTTTATAAATGGCACCCTTGGTATCGCACATAATCAAATGGCCGAAACCGAATTTGCTCAGCAGTTTGACAATAGCGATTCCTGCAGCACCCGCACCGTTTACGACAATTTTGGTTTCCTGTACGTCCTTGCCGACCAATTTCAGTGCATTGATCAAACCAGCCAGCGTAACGATGGCGGTGCCATGCTGATCATCATGAAATACAGGAATGCCCATTTCTTTTTTCAGGCGCTCTTCTACTATGAAGCAAGTCGGGGCTGAAATATCCTCAAGATTGACGCCGCCAAAACCAGGTTCAAGCAATTTGACCGTTTGGATGATGGTTTCTGCGTCTGTAGTATCCAAACAAATCGGGAATGCATCCACCCCGGCAAATTCCTTGAACAGCACCGCTTTTCCTTCCATTACCGGCAACGCTGCGAGCGGACCTATATTTCCAAGTCCCAAGACAGCTGTCCCGTCTGTGATAACCGCGACCATATTGCTTTTCATCGTGTAGTCGTGGACCTTTGACGGATCCGCAGCGATTTCTCTGCAAGGTTCAGCTACTCCTGGAGAATAAGCGAGGCTTAGATCCCTTTCATTTTCCAACGCTACTTTTGATCGAATCTCCAATTTCCCTTGATGCGTCTGATGCAATTGCAACGAGTCCTGTTTCAGCTTAGACATTTGCCTCATCTCCCTTTAGTTCATAATTGTTCATTATAAAGGGTATTTGAATAATTGAAAGAGTTTTCAATCAATTCTGTAATTATTCAGACTTTAGGCGGATAAAGCAATAAAGTTATTCTATTAGTTGAACTTGGACCGATTCTTTTCCAGCTTCGTTAGATTGCTGTCCAGCCACCATCAACTTTGATGGTTTCACCGGTTACAAAATTAGCCAGGTTGGAAGCCAAATACAAAACCGCACCAGAGATATCTTCCGGCTGCGATAAACCGTCCAGCAAGATTCTGCTGTCGACATCTTTTTTAAATTCTTTGTCATCAAACATGCGCGCAGTCAGCTCGGTTTCAATAAAAGTCGGCGCCACTGCGTTGACGCGAATGCCTTGTTTTGCCCATTCCACAGCTAATGCTTTCGTCAACTGTACGAGACCGCCTTTACTTGAACAATAAGCAGCACGCTTCACATAGCCGACAAATGCCATTTGGGAAGCAATGTTAATGATGCGCCCGCTTTGTTGTTCAAGCATGTACTTGGCTGCCGCTTGGCTTGCAAAAAATGCTGTTTTCAAATTCAAATCCAGTACAGTATCCCAATCCTCTTCTGTCACTTCCATTGCCGGTTTAGCGATATTAACGCCGGCATTATTAATTAATACATCGACGGTTCCAAATTCAGACGCTGCTGTGTCGATCAGTTTCCGGACTTGGACGATATCGCTCAAGTCTCCAGAAACAGCAATACATCGTGGGTTGTAACTCTTCAAATCTTGTAAAGCCGAGTCAAGAACCGCTCTATTTCTGCCTGAAATCACCACATTGGCATTCAATTTCGCAAAAGTCCTCGCTATATCTTTGCCGATTCCTCTGCTGCCTCCTGTGACAACCACCGTTTTATTTTCCAACTCGGAGAAATAGTTGTTCATTCAGACGCACCCGCTTTCAAATCATTCTTCAGGAAATGGATTAAGGTCTGTTCCCGCTCGTTATTCAACTCCGCTGAAACGGCAGGCTCCCATGAATAAAACCCTTCGCCGCTTTTGTCGCCCAATTTGTTTTCTTCAACGAGTTTTGACAAAGTTTCGCCGGAGCGTTGGTCTGTTGACAAGTCCTCGAACAAATAATCCGAGATTGCGGAAAAGACGTCAAGCCCTCCCATATCGGCTGTCATAAGAGGTCCAGTTACAGGCAGCCTACGCCCAATGCTGTATGTTACGGCTGCATCGATATCTTCTTTTGAAGCAGCTCCTGCATCCAACAGCGCCTGGGCTTCACGGAACAAAGCGTATTGCAGACGGTTGCCGATAAACCCTGGAATCTCCTTATTGAGCACAATCGGTTTCTTCTTCATCGCTTTCAGCACTTCCATAGCCCGCAAGACGGTTTCTTCTTCTGTATGCTCGCCTTTAACTACTTCCACTAATGGAATGAGGTGCCCCGGATTCCAAAAATGAGTGACAACAAAACGCTCAGGGTGCTTCATGCCTTCGGCCAATAAACTCGGCTTAAAACCGGAAGTGTTGCTGGCGATGATCACTTCGTCTCCAATTACATTTTCCAATCGCTTGTATAAGTCTTTTTTCAAGTCCAGAATTTCAGGTACGACTTCGATGATAAAAGTCGAATCCGCAATCGCTTCTTCTAGTGAAGTGGTCAGCGTAATGCTTTTTCTGATTTCCATAGCCTGTTTCATGCTAAATAGCTCATTATCAGCCATTACCTTGAGTTTATTATGTAAGCCTCTGTCAGCATTTTCAATATCCTGCTCATTAATGCCGTATACATTTACAACTTGGCCGGACCATGCTGCGGATAAGGCAATTGAATGCCCCATCGTACCTGCTCCAATAATCGAAATTTTTTCCATTATCTGCACCTCTCCGTTTTTGACTGTATAACGAAAGCCGCCCAACAAACTCTTTTTTTCAGCGTTTGTTGGGTAGCTTCATCTTATAATCCGAGTGAGAATAATACAACTGCTAACACGGCGCCAAGCAATGGCACGACAACTGATAATGCTCCGAATGCTGGATACGCGTCGCGATGCGTTTCACCTGCAATGGAACGGATTGTCGTGACCACATAGCCGCCTTGCGGCAATGAATCCAGGGATCCGGAAGAAATAGAAACTGTCCGGTGCAGGGCTTCGGGATCGACGCCCATGTCCAAGTAATGAGGCGCCAGCAACGGCAAGGCAATCGCTTGTCCGCCTGAAGAGGAACCGGTTAGTCCAGCAATGACCGCTACCGCTAAAGCGCCGCCGATCAATGGGCTGCCGGGAATTCCAGTCATTACATCAACTGCTGCTTCAAAAGAAGGTGTTGCTCTGACAACTCCACCAAAGCCTACTACAGCCGCCGTATTAGCGATTGCAATGACCGCTCCCATAGCGCCGTCACTAAAGGCTTTGCCAAGATTCTCGAAGTATTTTCGATTGATTAAGTAAGTGCTTAAAATACCGCCGCTCAACGCGATAATTAACGCCGAGGTTCCAAGTGAATCGTGGAAAATATACGAAATGATCAATACGATGACAAGCGGAATCATACTCAAAAGTGGATTCGGCAGTTCTTTTCGGCTTTCTGCAGAAGGATCCGTTTTTCTGGAAACAAAATGCTCTCCTTTTGAAACCGCTTTACCAATCATTTTCTTCAGCCACCAATAACCGAAGACCATCATGAAGATTGCGACAATCAAACTGACTTCCCATCCTGCATAAGGGGACGTCCCTAAAAATTCAATCGGAATCCAGTTTTGGATTTCCGGTGATCCAGCAGAGGTCATCGTGAAAGTCGTCGACCCGAAAGCCAGTGCCGCCGGAATAAAGCGCCGCGGCAAGTCAGCCTGCTTGAAAAGGCTGAGCGCCATTGGATAAACAGAAAACGCCACGACGAACAAGCTGACACCGCCATAAGTCAAAACTGCACAAGCGATGACTACTGCCAAAGCTGCTCGCTTCATTCCGATTTTGCTGACGATCCATTTCGAAACACTGTCAGCTGCCCCGCTGTCTTCCATCACTTTACCGAAAATCGCTCCTGTCAGGAACATTAAATACCAGGATGCGATGAACCCTGTAAATCCAGTCATGTAATTCGTTAAAAAATTGGCCGCCCCTTCTTCAGCAAGCTGGGGAAACAAAGGCAGTCCATTCAGTACAGCTACAAACAAAGCAGTCAACGGTGCTGCGATGAGCAAGTTCATTCCGCGCATCGTCAAGTAAATCAATAACAGCAATCCGCCAAACATTCCAATCATGCCAAGCATTTACACTACCCCCATACCCCTCAAGTAAAATATGTTGACTTCATTCTAGTTAATAAAAGTGTACTTCCTGCGGATAATCCGCTCATCTACTATATCTAGATTATTTATTGCCGTATCTTCTCACACGCAGGAGCGCCTGTTCTGCGTGTCCTGCAAAATTCTCAAGCTGGCATAAGCGCGCTGCATATTCTCCGATATAGGCACTCGCTTCTGGTGTCACTTTTTGATACGTGACGGTTTTGATGAATTTACCTACCCATAAGCCGCCGGTGTAACGCGCTGCGCCTTTAGTTGGCAAGGTATGATTGGTGCCGATCACTTTATCACCGTAAGCAACATTCGTTTCTGGTCCGAGGAACAGGCAGCCGTAATTTGTCATGTTTTCCAGGAAGTAATCCGGATTTTCCGTCAAAATTTCAACATGTTCAAATGCCAGGCGATCCGCTTCGATTCGCGCCTCTTCAATGGAATCGACCAATAGGATCTGACCGTAGTCTTCCCATGAAACTCGTGCGACATCTGCAGTCGGCAATGTTTGTAATTGTCGTTCAATCTCTTTTACGGTTTCATTCGCCAGTTCTTCTGATGTTGTAATCAAAGCTCCAGGCGAGGTTGGGCCATGTTCTCCTTGTCCCAACAGATCCGTTGCCACCATTTCTGCATCCGCAGTATGATCTGCTACAACCAGAGTTTCGGTAGGGCCGGCAAATAAATCAATTCCGACGCGGCCGTATAACTGACGTTTTGCTTCAGCGACGAAGGCGTTCCCTGGCCCAACGATCATATCGACCGATTCGATCGTTTCAGTACCGATCGCCATCGCTGCCATCGCCTGAATGCCACCAAGCAAATAAATTTCATCAGCTCCAGCAAGTGCCATCGCTGCAATTGTTGCATTTGGGATTTCTCCGTTGATCGGCGGTGTGCAAGCGATTACACGTTTAACACCGGCAACTTTGGCAGTCAAGACACTCATGTGCGCTGAAGCAACCATTGGATAGCGCCCACCCGGAATATAGCATCCTACGCTGTTGACCGGAATATTCTTGTGCCCAAGAATGACACCCGGAATATTTTCAACTTCGATTTCATGCATCGACGCTAACTGCGCTTCCGCAAACTCACGGATATTCTTTTGAGCAAACTTAATATCGTCAATGACACTATCAGGAACTTTGGAAACGATTTCATTTATCTGTTCGCTAGACAAACGAAAAGAGTCAGGTGCCCATTTATCGAATTTCTCCGAAAGTTCACGTACTGCTTGATCACCGCGTTCTTCTACATTTTTTAATGCTTCAGCTACAATGCTCGAAACCTTTGAATCGTTAGCGCTTACTTCTTCCTGAGATTTACCTGCTTTTAAGACTTTCATCATATTCGATTCCTCCATTTTCTTATTTTGAATACGTATGCAAAAGTGAAACTATTTAGAGAATATGCGAATATTTCGTGAAAGTCAACACTTATTAAGTCGTTTTCCGCTCAATAAATGTGCCTTCCACTTCCAAAACCTTTGCGGTTCCTGTATATTCAGCAATTTCTGCTAATAAATAATTTACTGTTTCTTCAACCATTTTTTCAATCGGCTGCTCCCATGTCGTCAGTTCATAGGCAGGCCACGATGCCATATCGATATTGTCAAAGCCAATAACTTTGACCTGTTCCGGCACTTGAACTGCCTTTTTCCGCAGTGCATCCAAAACACCCATTGCCATAATATCATTCGCAACAAAAAAAGCAGAAGGCAGTTTTCCACTTTCGATTATGGAAAGTGCTGTGCCATATCCACCTTCATACGTATAATCTGAAATATGTTTCGCGTAACTCAAGTTGTGCTGCTCCAACACTTCACCAAAACCTTTTTCGCGCTCCAGACTAGTTGAGGTGTTTTCATTCCCAGATATGTATGCCATATCCGTTGAACCTTCCGTAATCAAGTATTCAGCTATTGCACGCCCGGCATTCAAGTTGTTGCAGCATACCGAATAGAAATCAGAAAGGTTTAATTTACGGTTAAAAAAGACTAAAGGAATGTGATGTGCCTTGAAGCTTTCTGCTACAGTCAACGACATGGTAGCATCTGTAATGACGACACCTGCAACATTGTAATTCAATAAAGTTTCGACGTCCTCTTTTTGAATTTCATCGTTATTGGTATGGACGAACAATACACTGTACCCGCATTTTTTAAACGAAGAGGTGAATTGCGTCAATACTTGGGGATAAAAAGGATTTTCTACACCTTTCATCACCAATCCAATAATTTTCGTTCGGCTTGTGATCAAGCTTCTGGCAAACTCATTGGGCCGATAGCCCAGCTCTTCAGCTGCGGCCAAAACTTTTTTGCGTGTTCGTTCCGAAACTTTAGCTCCTTCAAAATAAACTCTGGAAACAGAAGATTGCGAAACCCCTGCCAGCTTCGCGACATCCTTTGCATTAATTGTAGGTTTCATTCGGTTCAATCCTTTTCCACTATCATTGAATACTAGCTTACACTAAATTCCACTGTCTGACATCCGTTGTTTTTTGCCCACTAAAAAGCCTGCCTATTTCTAGGGCAGGCTGAGCTTGTAGACAAAAGTATATTGATGTCATTAAACATTTCATTATGTTTATAACGGATCCTGCGCTTCAGGCGGGCGCTTTCCGCGGGCTCGCGCAGGAAAGGCATTGGCTGAAGCTGAGCCCGCGGAAAGCGAAGTGCCCGGACCGGTTGGGGATTATGCACCGCTATACATTTTGGGCAGACTTCTTCTACAGTCTCAGCCTGCCATTCCTATGGCAGGCTCTCTTCTTTATTCTGTTTCAAGCTCTTCCAAGACGGACGTCACTACGAATTCCTCTTGCCCTTCTTCCTGCATCTGAAATTCGCGCTTTACCTCGCCATACCCTTCAGCAAAATACGTCTTGACTATGGAACCTTTTTCGCCTTCACTTTCAAGGACTGTCACTTGCTCGAAATTTTCGAAAGGTGTCTCAACTGCTGCATCTGTTTCGATAACTGTTCGTTCTCCGATGACAGTTCCGATTTCCAATGGAAACGTCAAATACGTCCGGATCGGCTCTAATGCTTCAAGTTCTTCTGCTGTAGCGCTGTAATCCTCGTAAAATTCGCCTTGCTCCATTACCAAGTCTATTGTCTCTTCGCTCAGCCTATAGACTTTCAACATCACTGTTCCGCCATTGTCCTCGTAGACAGCTACATGCTCTCCATCCAGATAAACTGTCCGAAGCATAAAACTCGCATATTCATTGCCTTCACCAAGAAATGCAGCTGTAGAACCGTCAGGCATAAAATAGTCGTATGGATCTACAGTCGCTTCCTCCTCTTCTGCGGCTGGTTCATCGACTGCCTCTTCTGCACGCTCTGGATCATCCGCAGTCACATTGGTGTCCGAGCCTGGCGGAATCTGTACTTCCGGATCTTCATTGCCGCATGCTCCCATCAATAATAGCAGCGCTAAACTGTATATAACGATTCTGGGCATATTCATCCTCCTCTACTAAGGAAGTGGCGTTACCGTTCTATTAACCAGACAGCAATCAATTGACACACCCCTATCTCTATAGATGAAATGAGTCGTCGTAAAGTGGCTTCATGTGAAGATCATACTCTTTTTTCACTTCTTCAATGTCGTAGATTTTACCAGAGTTTTCGGGACTGTCCATTTGTTCCACTTGTTCATGGACTAAGTCGGCAAAGTACTTCCCGCAGGCGACGTCGTTCGGGTATTTCGCTTTTACCTTAGACACCAGCTCTTCGTTCAGTGTTTGGTTGAACGCATGATACATGGCCGCATTGACAATCGTCAACGACTTCTTGGAAGCATAAGACACCATATAATAATTCCCGTATCGATCCTTCAGCAAATCCCTCTTTGCTACAATTTCCATAACTTCGCCCTCCTTTAGTTCTATACTTTTCCATACCCCCCCGCCTCTTTAAAATAACAGTACATTCAAATATCCTGGCCAGTTTCATTTTATCAATCGCAAAGCCGTTAATTGTCAGCATTTTACCTGATCGAAAAAACCTATCGGCTAGAAGCAGATAGGTTAAATTCATCTATTCAACTAAAGAGAAGCTTATGCTTTAAGTCTGTTACAAACGCCATAACTGAATGTTATCCGGCTTTTTTGTTGCATCGAGAGCGCCTTTTACATCGAAGACAATTCCTTGCTGGCCAATCAACAAGCTTTCAAACTGCTTCCAGCCTGCCTCTTTATAAGGTTTATGTGGAACTGCAAGAATGACTGCGTGTGCCGGCTTCAGCTGTTGATGGGCTTGGACGTTCAATTCGTAATAGCGTTTTGCCTCTTCCACAGAAGCATAGGGATCTGCCAACTGGACTTCCATGCCGTATTCTTTCAGCTCCTGTACAATATCAATTACTTTTGAATTGCGAAGATCGGGGACATCTTCTTTAAAGGAAAGCCCCAAAACAGTGACGCGTCCATCTGGTAAACTGATCTTATCATGGACCATCTTTTTGATCAGGGACTGCGCTATAAACCTGCCCATGCCATCATTGATATTGCGCCCCGACAAAATCACTTCAGAATTATGACCGACCATTTCTGATTTGTTTGCCAAATAAAAGGACGCCAATTCAATTCCTTCTCCCCCGACTAAATCCGGATACGCCTTGATAAAATCACGTTTGCTTCCTGCTGTTTCAAGTACTTCCTGTGTATCAATTTTTAATCGCTCGCAAATTAGCGCCAACTCATTGACCAATGCCACGTTTATGTCCCGCTGAATGTTCTCAATCAGCTTCGCTGTTTCAGCGACACGAATGGAGGGAGCTTCATGAATCCCTCCCGCAACGACACTGCCATAAACAAGCGCCAGAAATTCTGTGACTTCTTTGTTTTGTCCTGCTACCACTTTTTTCATTTTAGTGAAGCTGTTTTTTTTGTCCCCTGGAAGAATCCTAGCAGGCGAATAGCCGACAAAAAATTCCTTGCCGCTCTCGAAGCCTGAGTACTTCTCCAATAGAGGGATGCAGATTTCTTCTGTCATCCCTGTGGCTACGGTTGATTCATAGACCACTACTGCCCCTTTTTTCATGTATTCTCCGACATATCTGCTGGCTTGTTCCAATGCAGATATATCTGGCAGATTTTCTTTGTCTATAGAAGTGGGAACAGTAATGATGATGAAACCGGCCTCTTTCAAATCTGATGGATCCGTCGTAAAAACGATAGTCGATCGCTTCAGTTCCTCCCGGCTCACTTCATTTGTCTTATCCATTCCCAGCATTAGCGCCTGTATTCTCTCTTTGCTTATGTCGTAGCCGATGACGGGATATTTTTGGTTGAAGGCTACCGCTACGGGCAATCCGACGTACCCCAGCCCCACTACTGCTATTTTTAGATTCTGCAACATGGTGATGATTATCCCCCTTTTTCCACTTTCCTGAACGAAGCTTCTGGATTGCCTCAACCGTCTTTTCGCTGTTAACATCTTTTGGCCAATAGTCCGCTGAAAAGATAAAACGAATAATTGATGCGTTCTCTCAATTTCTGAAATAGCTTATGCAGAAAGCCAGGAACATCGATCTTTTCCTGGCTTTCCAACTAAAGGATTTTTAATTGAGAAGAAAATATTGTGCCAGTCTTTTCATTCAACTTGGAAAATCTTTATAGTAAATTTTCCTTTTCTGTCAGAGAAGTAATTAAAATGGCCTGCCCCTTTGAATTTAAGGCGAATTTCCATGAAACCACATCATTGACTTTGTTTTGGATATGTAAGTTAATCGCAAAAGACTTGAGGCGACCGAAGTGCGGGATTTTGCTTCCTGCAAAAACGAAACGAGTTTGAGGATGCTTGTCGATTTTCTCCAATGTATTTAAATCATAGGCATACGATTTCAGATTCCCTTGATGATCTAATCCACATGAAATACCGCCGATTTCATCTGCATATCCGGTAACACTCTCAACAGTCCCAATTTCCAGACTGCCAGACAGTAATGAAATTGTATTGTTCTCGCAATAAGTCACAAGATGGATGGTATTGAGGGCATATGGATAGATTTTGTTTAAGAAAGGATGCTGCTCGATCATATCATCATTCTGAAACGGCAGATCTCTTTCAAACCCATGTATGTCCTCTCCATAATGAAATTCATTATGATATCTTTCTGCTCCCATTTACTGACACCCTTTCATTCTTTATTGCTTTACTATAGAAATAATCAATTCCCGAGCCTTATTCTCTGGAGTTGTTTTTAACTGTTTTAAGAGACGTGCCAGCTCCAATTGGCTGAGCGCTGCCTGCTTTTGAAAATCCCCTTGGTTTGCTGAACCACTTTTTGAAATCATGTTTTCACTGACCGATGCTGCCTTTAGGCTCCCTGCTTGAAGAACAGTTTGTGCTGCGTCGACGATTGGTGCAGCTTGTTCAAACAAACGGTGTGATTTTTTCAGTTGATTGTGAGCAGCTAAATTTTCAGGTAAACGAATAATTTTGAAACGGGTCGTACTATTCAACGAGACGCTCTCCACAATCATTTCTGCCAGTCGGGCAACGGCTTCCGTAAGATTACGGGGCTTTGTTGCCTGCTCCGAAGAAACCATGACAAAGGTGTTGACATCATAGCGTCTTGCAGCTTCAGCAAGATTTTTTGTGCCAAAGACATTCCCATATAACGACTCGACTGCTATTTCTTCCGTAAAATACCTCTGCTGCTTCCCGGTAGTATGGTAAATGATATCAGGCTTATGCCTTCCAACGATTTCGAAAAGCCTTTTCTTATCTTGGACATTCAGGATAATAGGAATGATTTCTATATGCCTTTCCAACAAATTCTGCAGTTGCTGCTCAATCGAAGAGATCGATTGTGGTCCATGTCCAATCAATATAATCCGGGAAGGTTGAAACTGAAGAAGCTGATGGCTAATTTCAGAACCGACCAGCCCGCCAGCCCCTGTTACCATGACAGTTTTTCCCGTCAAATGCGGAGCCTTTTGTAAGACTGCATATTCAATTTTTTCTTCAATATTTTCAAATCCAACCAAAACAAAAGTACGGAAATGGCGAAAAATTGGAAGAAAAGGCATAAGAGAGCGATGAAAAATTCCGAGTAGTCGTTGTTTATCCATCTTCATCCCTTGTCTTCCTTTCCTGCTAAATCTGCTGAATTAATTGTTGTAATTATGATAATAATAATTTTCTTTATTCATTGGGTAATTATTCAAGACAACGCCCAAGATGAACGCTTTTGCAGTTGCTAGAGAGTCTCGCGCTTTTTCAACACTTATCTTTTCAGATTTACCAGTATTGACCACCAATACCGTCCCATCACATTTATGGGCAAGAATTTTGGAATCAGTAACGGATAGGATTGGCGGTGAATCGAAAAGGACGTAATCATACAATTCTCGCATTTCTCCCATCAATTCATCCAAAGCATCAGACTCCAGCAATTCAGCAGGATTTGGAGGAATCTGCCCACTCATCAGCAAATCCAGATTCTGAATGCCGCTCGCTTTCACTGTTTGTTTCAATTTCCCTTTTCTCAACAATAAATTCGACAGCCCCATATTATTGCCCAGTTGAAAAGTCCGATACAAAGTGGGACGCCGCATATCCGCATCGATCAGCAATACTTTTTTACCGGTTTCAGCAAAGACAATAGCCATGTTTGCTGCAGTCGTCGACTTCCCTTCTTCTTTCGAAGCAGATGTGAATAAGATAACTTTCGAGTCCAGACCTGGAGTCGAAAAGTTGATATTCGTTCGAATGGTCCGATATTGTTCAGCCGCAATTGATTGTGGATTAGTACGAGCCACCAATTTTCGCGGCATTAACCGCTTTGTCTTTTTCATTGTCCCCATGTATATCCTTCTCCAATCTGTTTGTTAGATTTAACGGTTTTTCCATTTTCAACTTGCTGTCGACCGGACTGACGACACCCAATATTTGAAGCCCTGCCATTTCTTCAATATCTTCTTCAGTACGGACTGTAGTATTCAATTGTTCCAATATCAGGGTAATACCTACCCCAAAAACCAAACCGACAATTGCACCAATGGCCATGTTGAAAATCGGATCGGGACGAATCGGCTTAGCAGCTGTTCCCGCTTCCGCTGCAGCCAAAATACTGACATTATCAACTTTCATCATTTGCTGAATTTCTCTCTGGAAAACTTGTGCCGTTGTATTCGCAATCAGCACTGCCTGTTCCATGGAAGAATCTTCAACGGACAAGCTGACCACTTGTGAGCTTTCAATATTGTTAACGGTAATCCGTTCCGTCAATGATGCCACCGAGTCATTCAATTCCAATTCTTCGATTACATTACCCAAAATTGCCGGACTTTTAATGATGACGTTATACGTTCCAATTAGCTGAAGATTGGTATCAATATCCAAACTTTCGAAGTTCTGGCTGCCCGTTGTGTTTTGGTTAATTAGAATTTGAGTGGTTGCCTGATAAACTGGTTTCATAATGGTATAGCTTGCTACAGCGCTGAAAACAATGAAAGCCAAAGTGACCAGAATGATTAATGCTTTTCTCTTCTTCATCGCTTTCAGAAATTTATTCAGATTAAATGTACTTTCCATAATAGAATCCTCCTAAGGTTTATCCTTCATAATTCATATCTTAGAAGGTGAAGGTTAAAAAGACGTTAAATAATCTAAAAATTCCAATAAAAGAGAAAACTTTATAGAAGGATTCCAAATTTTACTTTCCCCTTGCTTTTATCATCTTTTGAAACTGCTCCTGTTTGGCGATCATCTTTCTTTAATTGTTTCGTCCACAAACCTACAAGCGAAAAGAACTTAAGCCAACTGATGTGTCAACGCAAAAAAAAGCATTCGGCTTATGCAAGCCGAATGCTTTTTACTCTAATATGAATTTGTAGCCAAAGCCCCGCACTGTCTGGATAAAGCGTGGGTTGGCTGGATCTGGTTCGATTTTTCTCCGTAAATTACTGATATGCACTTTGACGGTCTGCAAATCACCTTCAGAATAATAGCCCCATACTTGATCATACAATTGTTCAGCGGTCCATACCCGATTTGGCGTCTGTGCAAGCAGCAGCAATAACTGAAACTCTTTATGGTAAAGTTTCACTGGATTCCCTGCAATATAGAGTTCGCGGGCATCTACATGTATGTGCAAATCGTTGTATTTCAAGATAGTCAGTTGGTCTTCCTCACCGCTCTTCCAGCCGTTTCTTCGAAGAATCGCACGGATGCGGGCTTCAAGCTCATTAAAATCAAAAGGCTTGGTGATATAATCATCGCCTCCCGCTTCGAGTCCTTGAATTTTATAAACCAACTCTTTCCGATAGCTGACGAACAAAATCGGCAAAGTGGTTTTCAAGCGGATTTTCTCACACACTTCCAATCCGTTCAATCCCGGCATTTCAACATCCAGTAAGATAAGATCCGGCTTTTCCCGTTCCAATAGTTCAAGGGCTTGAAAACCATCTTCAGCCTGAAGAATGCTATAACCTTTCTTTAGGAGAAACAAACGCATCAATTCACGGATTCCATCATCATCTTCTACAATCATTACGGTGGCAGCATTCATCTGTTTTCCTCCTGTCCATCAATGAAAAATCAATGGTAATACAATGATAAAGACGCTTCCTTTACCTTCTGTGCTATCGGCCCATATTTGTCCTTTATGCGCCAAAATGATTTCTTTTGCAATGGCTAAGCCTAGTCCGCTTCCTTTATAACCAGCAGAACTGTCTACTTTATAAAAGCGATCAAAAATATGAGGCAACGCCTCTTTATTGATTCCGCAGCCATTGTCAGAGATTCGGATCACCAGTTCTCCATCAAACTCTTCTTCGCTCAATAAAGCATCTTCGTTATTTTTAGCCATTATTTTCGCAGACAGCATGATCATTCCTTCTTCAGAAGAAGTATGCTTGATGGCATTCCACTGAATGTTGGAAATAACTTGATCAAGACGATCTAAGTCAATAGCCAGCAACGCGTCATTGATGTCATCCGGATTGTCGGTTCCAAGGAATTCAAAGGTCCGTCCGCTCTGAGACACATCAGAAGCCATGGAATCTTTAAGACGCCCCAACCAAGCCTTCAGCTCCTTTTCCTCAAAACGCAAGGTCATGTTACCAGATTTGTATTTCGTCAACTCCACAAGATCTTCTGTGAGTCGTTCAAGAAGCAGCAGCTTTTTATGGATCATATCCAAATATCGAGGGTTATTTTCCTCAATCAAGCTTTCTTTAACAGCCTGTATATAACTGTGGATTAGCGTAATCGGCGTTCCCAACTCATGTGAAATCGCTGATAGCATCTCATTTCTCGACTTCTCAATTTCCTGAATTTCATCATTGACCGTCAGCAAATTCATATTGGTGATTTCTAGTGCCATTGTCCGCTCTTTGACGTTACGCTCAAGAAAATAGTTCAAGTTGGTGATTTCCTGCGTCAAGCTGCGCATATCTGCTAATGTTCCAATGCGCAATAAAAACTCCTCTTTGTCACAAGGTTTAAGCAAATAATCATTAGCTCCTGCTGTAAAAGCTTCTTTTTTCTCACGCATTCCATCTGTATGAGACAGCATGAGGATGGGCAGTTCTGTCAGTGTATAATCCAGACGGATACGCCGGCATAATTCATCTCCCGTCATGTCCGTTAAGCTGCTGCTTACTACAATCAAATCCACTGGTTTAGATCCCATCAATTGAATCGCTGTATTCCCACTCTTTGCTCCAAAAGCCTGATAGCCTGCAGATAGCAACTGGCGCAACAGAACAAGACGGTTAACTTCTTCCGATTCGATGACCAGGATATGCAGATTTCTTTTAGTGGACCGCTGTTTCAACATGGAGTCGGCCAATTGGGAAGCGGTCAATTCCTTAATCTCCGATTCAAAGCCAGCAGGGGAATTCGTCATCAACTCGTCTTCATGAATCGGTAAAGTGAAACTGAAAGTTGAACCTGTTCCTACATGTGAACGCACTTTCATCGAGCCGCCTTGAAGCTCAACTAGATTTTTGGCGATTTTCAATCCTAAGCCTTTATTTTCCCGAAGCTTCTCGACCCCATCATTCCACTGAAATAACACAGGAATTCGGTTTTCTTGTATGCCTGCACCAGTGTCAGTCACTGATATTTCCAACTGCTCGTTTAATTGAATGGCCGATACAGTAATCTCACCTTGATTGGTATATTTGATGGAATTTTCGATCAGGTTGCATAAAATTTGCTGAAGCCGTTCCGGATCTGCCAGCACTTTTGGCAGCGATGCCGGAACCGTGTGGTAAAGCTTGACCGACTCTTTCCGCAATAGCGGGCGGCACAGAGAGAGAACAGTATCGCACAACTCATCAACCGCAATCGGTTCTACATGAAGAGGCAAAGGTGCCTGCATGGTTTTTGAAGAATCTAGAATATCATTGACTAGATGTGCCATATTCTTCCCGCTGGCCACCAGCTCATTTAATTGATTTGATATTAAAGGCGACATTTTTCCTGCAGCAGATTCCTGAAGTGATTCTGCAATTCCGATCATGCCATAAAGAGGCGTACGCAAGCCATTGGATGTATACGCCAGTAGTTCATCTTTTCGCTTATTGGCATTTTTCAAAATTTCAATCTCATTTAGCTGTCGATCTTTCTCCTGGCGAGCCAGCTGTTCATTCTTTTCAACATTCACTTTTTCTTTTGCAAGCAATGCTTTGGCAATAAGAAGAAGAACCATGCCACTGGTCAGATATAGTCCAAATTGCAGAACTTCTACATAGGGCAAGACAGCTGCGGCAGTCAAAAATGAAAACAAGTACGCAGTTACCAACAACAACAAAGCTAGGCAATAGGATGCGGCATAGGGTACTCCTTTTTGCCATACGGATAATGACATGCCGAATGATAAGGCAAGCGACAACAAAACAGCTAAAAACAGAAACAAACCTGCAATTGTCTCGAAAAAGAAAGAAAGCATACTTGAAAAAAAGATAAAGGCAGCTAAAGTTTTACTAAGTCCAGACAACTTTTGCCATTGAAGATTTTCTGATAAAAGTTTTTTGTTTATCCACAATATAAGAACGCCTGCTATTCCAAAGAATGCCCATACAGTTTGCCTGAATAGCCAGCCGAGTTCTGGCCAAATATAGGCTAAGTTCAGGTTAGTCCATGTTGAAGAAACAGCAATAACTGATATAGCCAATAGCAAGAGATAAAAGAAGCTGATTTGGCGATAACGGAAAAACCAATAGATGCAGCATGCCAAAAACAGCAGGCTCAGTCCGCCGAATAAACCGATGATTGCAGTTGTCTGCCGTGTCTTCGCGTCAAAAGCTTCGTCTTCCCAAATCGTCAAAGGAAGATGCATCGCCTCTTGCGATTCCACTCTCACAAAAAATGTGCTTTCGCCCTCTTTTAAAGGCAACAGTTGAAATACTGGCTGATAATAAAAGGAAGATTCACCGGCATCTGAGGAAGTGCTATCCAGTTGAACAGCTGAAAACTCGCCAAAATCATCTGGAGAATAGAGAATGACTTTATCCAGAAAAGGATTGTCCACTTCCAAAAGCCATTCCCGATCCTCGGATTGGTCTTGGACAGTAAAGCTTAACCAATACACATCGGAGGATAATCCCACATTTGGAATTCCCTTTTCGTTTGAAACAAAGTTCCAATTAAGCGGAGGCTTCAGCAGATCCTCTATTTCAAGTGTCCCTTCTGCATCTTTCAGAATGCGCAGATTAGTTGTAAGCGGAATTTCATCCACTTCTTCATTTAAGAAAATGGGTTTGTTGCCATCATTAACTGCAGCCGGCTTATCAATATTGAAGAAAAGGAAAGAAATCCAAAAAAGACAGCAAATCCTAATAAGAATAGAAGTTTTTCGATAGGATCTTTTCATTTCCTCACCTCAATTAGTTAACTAACGATTAAAACTCTGAAACAATATTTTGCTAATGGATAGAAGAATAAAGGTATATATGATTACTAATATATCCATTTTATGTATTTTGAATAGGCTTTATGATTTAATTGAATCATAACATTTTTCATAGGAAAAGAAAACTTATTTTATATCTGAAAATTCAAATACTACCTATTACCTACTATTTTTTCCATTTATTTTTCTATAGGCAAAGCTTTATTATTTCTAATCAAAAACCTCTCAGCCAGATTCAGGTGAGAGGTTTTATCCGTTCGAAATAAAACATGAGCAGCTTCTGCTCATGTCGGACTAACTTGAAATGAATTTTTTTCCTGTTGTTTTGCTTTATACATCGCCAAATCAGCACGTTTCATCATGACTGAAACTGAAACCTGTTCAGCCGGCGCAAGTGCAATACCCATACTGATGGAAACGTTCAGTGACAGCCCCTGTACTTCAATCGGCTTTTTCATCACTTGATAAATCATATCTGCAATTTCTGCTACTTGTTCTTTATTTTCGGTATCAGCCAGCAAGATGACAAATTCATCTCCTCCGAGACGTGCAGCTATATTCTCTCCGGACATACAGTCATTTAGCCGATGACCGAATTCCTGGATGACGGCATCACCGATCTCATGCCCCCATTGATCATTAATTTCCTTGAAGTCATCAATATCCAGAATCAGCACCGCCAAACTTTTTTCGTTCTTGTTGGTCTGTTCCAAATGCATTTTGGCATACTCTTGAAAATAACGGCGATTCGGCAAATCCGTTAAAGAATCGAAATAAGCAAAATGCTTTAACTGGCTTTCATACTCTTTTTGGAGTGAAATGTCTCGGGCCACCATCACCATATGATTGAATTTCTTATCTTCACCAAAAACTGGAGTACCGGTAATTTCAGACCAAATCCATCCTCTCTCCTTATGAAGAAGGCGAAGCTGTACCAGATAAGGAGCTGCATTTTTTGCTGATTGATCAAAAGCTTTTTCAATAATAGCCACATCTTCCGGGTGAACATTGTAAAAAGCTTCTTGTTCGACAATATGTTCTGCTTTAAAACCGTAAATGTTTTCGGATGAAGGGGATATATATAAGTATTTTTTATTATGATCCATCAATATAATAACATCATGAACATTTTCAGCGATAATCCGAAAATTCTCTGCCCCTTCCTGATAGAGGCTAGCCACTCTATCCAATTCCGTCATGTCATTGATAATCATATAAAACCCAATGTTTTTCTCATTCGAATTAATTGGGATGAATTTGACTAAACATGTTAGAACCGCACCTGATTTTGAAACAAGTTGCATGCGTCGGTCAGTAAATTCACCAGCTAGTGCTGATTGAAAATGTTCACTGGCTTGTTCTCTATCTTCTATGACAAGCGAATCAATAAAGTTCTTTCCTGCAAGTTCCCTCATTAAAAATCCACTAAGCTTTTGTCCAGCAGCATTGCCTCCTGTAATTGAACCTTTCGAGTCAAGTGTAAATATAGCAGCCATATTGCTATCAAATAGCGGCCGGTAGCGCGCCCTGCTTTCTTCCAATCGCTGACGAATCCCTTCATTTTCCAGTCGCGCGATTTTTTCCTCCGTGATATCTTGTACAACACCGACAATATGAGTGCATTTTTCTGCATCGTCTAAGAGCGGTGTTAGCTGAGTCTTTGAATAAAACAATCGATTCGCTTTAGAATAAAATGCATCTTCATAACTTGTACTTTGTCTTTCACTGAGTACCTCTCCATACTTTTCATTGAGAAATTCAGCCATTTTCGTAGAATATATTTCATTGAACGTCTTCCCGATTGAATCAGAGCTTAAGGAAGTTTTATTTATTGCTGCATTGTTAAGAAATTCATAAGCAAATGAATAATCTTCGTTAACTTTCACAACAAAAACCATTTCTTTAATACCTTCCGCTAACACTCGTGCATAAGATAATGAAACTGCTTCGTTCATCATGGCCGGTCCTCCTGATCACTTCACTGTTGATTCACTTCCGAGAAAAACTCTTATAATAGTGTAGCAGAAAATAGTTTTCATTGAAACTTTTGACCTATCTATAATCCCGAATTTTATCGATGATTTTGTATTGATGAACCAAAAGACCGCAATGCCCCAGTCAACCCAGTGGTGCTACAACGTCCCAAAAAAATAAGAACTCTGCTTATGGCAAACTATAAGAAAGGCATGCGCCTATAGAAGCAGAACACTAAATAAACCTTCCACATCGCAGCACCTCTTTCTATCAACTGAACAGTTCATTGTATATAATGAAAACAAAAAGGGGAAAAAGCATGTGCCTAATCAATCTGCAATTTCGGAACCATCCAAACTATAAATTAATTGTTGCTGCCAATCGGGATGAATTCTATGGCCGTCCCGCTGCTCCTGCCCATTTCTGGGACGACGAGCCATATATTTTGGCTGGCCGGGACTTGACCGGAATGGGTACGTGGCTTGGGGTTACAAAGCAGGGCAGAATAGCTGCTTTGACAAACTTTAGAGATCCGACCAATCTGGAATCAGGTCGTCTATCCAGAGGAGCTGTTGTCAGAGACTTTTTGGCCGGCACAAACTCTCCCACCGATTATTTAAAATCAATCGATCCGAGTCAATTTGCGGGGTTCAATATTATTTTAGGAGACTCCGAAAAGTTGGTTTACTACAACAACATCCAGGACGAATCCTATGATATACCACCAGGCACCCACGGACTCAGCAACCACTTCCTGAATACACCCTGGCCGAAAGTGACAAAAGGAAAGGAAAAACTTTTTTCTTATATGTCTCAGACGGATAAGCCCGACCTCGAGGAAATCTTTTTGATACTGTCGAACGCTGAACAGGCCCCCGATACACACCTTCCTGATACAGGAGTCGGTTTGGACCTTGAACGCATGCTTTCTCCTATGTTCATCAAAACACCGGATTATGGTACGCGTTCTGCAACCGTTGTTCTCGTTTCCCACGACGGCACTCTCACTTTTGCTGAAAGAAATTATGAGAAGGGTCAATTCAAGGAAGACAACTTTTATGAATTCAAGATCGAACAAGGAAAATCCACACCGGAATAAAAACTGAACAGTCAATAGCCCGGCAACCCTGATGCAGAGGATTGCCGGGCTCCTTTATTGTATTTTGTTCGACTGATTTGTCCTCCACTCTTGTCTACTAGTCTTTATCAAGGTTTTTGACTTTCCTAATTAATATGTTTCGACTTCTGCATCAGCATCATATAGATAGCCGTTTTGAAATGTCAACTAGGTGCTTTTATAAAAGACGTGCGTAAAAGTGGCAGCTGATGTATCATCTAAAAAAGCAGAGGAAGAGCAATTTTTAAAGGAGTGTTTTAATTGCCATCACCAAAAGAGAAAGAAAGTGAATTTGTACGAATCCAGGACGTAGAAGGATTCGATGAAAACTACCAAGTAGATAAAACGGTTAAAACTACATCTCTCTATACAATAAAGCTGATTTCCGGAAAAGAAACACCTGATTTCTGCCGGGAAGTTTTGCTGCTTGAACATTTACCCGCTAAAGAAATGGAAGCTTTTCTTTGGGTTCATAAAGTCAATTCCAGCGATACACAAATTGAAGTCATGCGAAAAATCAATACAGCTTTGGAAAACTGGTTTGCCGATAAAAAATGAGAACTTATGTAATTAGAAAAATTATTATTCCTATACCATATGAATCCTTTTAGCGGCGAGAATAGCATCCACAGCCGTTCAACAAGTGATGCCCCTCAGTCAGCTCTAATCCGTTTGCGTTGAATTTATAGAAAAAATACCTTAAGCTTGTAAGTAATAGAATAATAAAATGTTTTCTAGGGTTCCGCAGTCTCAACGCTGGTCTGGTCCGAGAGAAAACTCACAGCTTAGCTGTGTCACGGAAGGACAAAAGCCTGGGAGAAACTGTTTTTACAGTTCTCCCGGGCTTTTTTATTTTTACGTATAGAAACAAGGAGGAATATGCACATGAATGCAACTTGGCTAGCTGTAGTTATTGCAGCTGTATTTGAAGTTATGTGGGTCATTGGCTTAAAACATGCGGATAATTTTATAGAATGGACGGCCACTGTGTTGGCGATTATCATCAGTTTTTCTGTAATGATCATGGCAGGAAGAAAATTGCCGGTTGGAACCGTTTATGCAGTCTTTGTTGGACTTGGAACAGCAGGCACTGTTCTTTCCGAAATTGTCATTTTCAACGAGCCTTTAAACATTGAAAAATTGATATTGGTCGGCGTACTTTTAATTGGAGTAATGGGTTTAAAGCTGGTCACCCCTGACGCAATTAAAGAAGGAGGCGAAGCATAATGGCGTGGATTTCGTTGATAATGGCAGGAATATTTGAAATGCTGGGAGTGGCGATGATTAATAAATTGCACCAAGATCGCAGTTGGAAAGCCCTGGTTCTGCTGGTTCTTGGATTTGGGGCGAGTTTTGCCTTTTTGGCTTTTGCCATGAAAACTTTGCCCATGGGAACTGCGTACGCTATTTGGACAGGAATCGGAGCCTCTGGTGGAGCCATTTTGGGCATGTTATTTTACAATGAATCCAAAGACTGGAAACGAATATTCTTTATTTCGATGGTTTTGGGTGCTGCTGTGGGATTAAAACTGGTTGCTTAACTGCTTCTGAAAAAGAAACACTTGTCATTTGCAGGCTATTATTTTCATTTTCCTATAACCAGCAGAAAACGTTCGTAAGAGGCCCTAGACCTTTACGAACGCCCGCTATTTTTCATATACACCGGTAAATTTAATCAAACAAAAAATCAGCTTATTTCCCAGAGTGATCGATTCCTAAACTCTCATGCTATCAACTAAGCGTTTGTATTCCGGGTACCAATGTTCCCATTCCAGTGTGCGTTCAATCCCCTTCTTATTCAGAATAGCTTCAAGAACATCCAAGCACACATGCCAGCCAGCCAAATCTTTAGGCGTGTGGTCAGTCAGGGCTGTAAGGGTCTCTAATAGACGCAGTCGGGTCACCCCTTCTTCAGGTATCAATTCGAATAGCACATGGTCTTCGCCCCATTCAAAGCCGAGACGTTTTTTCTCTTCAAAATCTGTAATCGCCAGTTTTTCAACTTTTTCGTGGCCCATATCAAATGTTAAATAGCCCCCTTCTCGCGGCTCTTCTATCTGTAAGCCAGCAAACCATTGTTGTATTTTTTGATTGTCCGTCAGCATCTGCCAAACCTTTTCCGGTTCATGAGCCACTTGTCTATCAAATGTTGCCAAATACCCTTGATCTGTCTGAATAATTTCTGCAGTCATTGAAACTCCTCCTCAGTGGATGATTACTATATAATATACCCTGACAAGAGGAATGCAATCAGGGCTGGAAGGGTATACGAATAACAAGGAGTTGAAACAACATGAGATTAGGCTATGCATGTATGAACACTGAATTGAAAACAGTATTTAGAACTTTGCGCGTGGCGACTGCTGAAGCAGAAGGCACAGGAAAGATAAAAGAACTCACCATGAAAAATTTTGAGACGACACTAGAAATCATCCGGTGGAACTTGGAAAATGACATTTATTTTTACCGGGCATCCAGTTCAATTGTTCCGCTATCAACCCACCCCATAAACGATTGGATCTGGTGGGAAGATCCCGATGTATTGGCCATTACAAATGAAATCCGCTCTTTTGTTGAAGCACATGGAATGCGGGTATCTGTGCATCCCGGCCAATACACGGTCATCAATTCTCCCAAACCTGAAGTCGTCCGGAAATCCATTGAAGACCTTGAATACCACGACAAGCTGATGCATTTGCTTGGCGGTTCTGATATTATCCTTCATACCGGTGGCGCTTATGGAGACAAAGAAGCAGCAAAACAACGATTCGCAGACGCTTACTTGGCACTGTCTCCGAGCATTCGCCAGCGCCTCCGTTTGGAAAATGACGACAAGACCTTTACCGTCAGGGATGTTTTGGATGTCCACAAACTTTGCGGAGTGCCGATATGTTTTGACATCCATCATCACAATTGCAATAACGATGGCGAACCGGTCGACTTTGCCGAGATTCTGAAAACCTGGGAAGGCTACGGCATCCCCAAAATCCACATCAGCACCGGCAAAGAAGGATACACAGATCTTCGCCACCATGAATTGGTGTCTGAATCGGATTTTCAAGAGTTATTGACCTTATTAAATGGAACAGATGCAGACATCATGTTCGAAGCCAAGCTCAAAGAACAATCGGTTCTCCCGTTTATCCGTCAACTAATGCATAAATAAAACAGCAGTCTCCGCGGAGACTGCTGTTTTATCTTTTTTCCAAGGCTGCAATATTGGGGAACTCTAGCGTAAATTCGGATCCTTTTCCTTTTTCGGAATCCACCAGAATGAGACCGTTCATTTGGCTGATGATGCTGTACGTGACCATCATGCCAAGGCCTGTGCCTTTGATTTTATTCGAAAAATAAGGCTCACCCAAACGCCTGATTTCTTCTTTTGTCATTCCAACACCTTTATCGGTCACTTCCACCCATACTTTTGCAGGAGACGATTTCACTGCAATCGACAATAATCCACCGTCTGGCATCGCTTCTATGCCATTTCGAACGATATTGACCAGTGCCTGTTGGAACTTTTGGCGGTCAACCAGAATTTCAGCAGTCTCATCCATTTCAAAAAAATGAACTTCTACATCTTTTCCCATTGCGTAAGGGGCCATTATTTTGAGCACATGTCGAACTTCCGGAGCAACCAAGATCGGCTCAAGCTGCCCATAAGTCGGTTTTGCATAAATGAGGTAGTCATCGATTAAGTCTTCTGCGGAATCGATTTCTTTTAAGATTAGGTTGTGAAACTCCACTTGTTTCTCCCGACTGTAATCGTATTCTTTCATAAGTTGAATAAACCCTTTGATGCTCTGCAGAGGGTTCCGCAGTTCATGCGATACCGCTGCAGCAAAATGGCTGACTGTCTCCATTTTTTCATGTTTCAACAAGGAATTATACATATACTCCTGTCTTTGCATATGCTCAATTAGTAAAGCCGTCAATACGATGATCGTTCCTTGATTGATCATCAGCATCACCCATATCCCGATGATGTCGTGGATCGGGTCCCCGAAGAAGAAAGCTCCTGCAAACATATTGAAGAATAGCGAAGCGATTGAAACGCAGAACACCAGAGCGATTTTCCCAAGACGTTTCATGCGCATATATAAAGGTCGCAGGAATGGGACTCCTGCTGCAATTACAAACTGATTGAGGATAGCAATATACATTCCATCTCCACCGATAAGAAAGCGACCAACTGAAGAAACAAGAAACAGCATGGCCGACACTAATGGACCACCGTATAAAGCTCCTACAATCATCGGTACTTGGCGTAGATCAAAAATGTAATCGTCCGTTAAAAATTGATAGGGAAACAACATGCAAAGTATGATTGATATTGAAAAAAGGACCGTCATTGTAACGCGATGGCTAACGAAAAAATTTCGTTGGCCGGCTGTTGCCAGCATTTGATAGACGATGATCGGAAATATGATGAAAAAGATATTGTTGATCATGCCTGTCATCATTGCTTCCATCTAAGTCATCCCCATTTCTTTCTGCTGCGTCATTCATTATACAATCCGAATTTGTTCCCTACCACCTTTTTTTGCAGCGGTTTTATTTCCGCATCGCTATCACCTATTCTTTGAATGGGTGGTGTGTCGTATCTTTTAATTTTTTCAAGAGCCGTTCCCGCCTTTTTTTCATACCGGCAAGTGAAATATTTTCAGCAACAGCTAATTCGATAAGACTGCAGCCCTTGACATAAAGGGCTTCCAACAGCCATTTCTCTTGGTCAGTTAATTTATTTACTTCCAGCCATTCCGGGAGACTTTCAGCCGGTTCTTCTTTGACTTCCTCTACTATTGTCGTCTTGCTAAGAGTGATTTGATCATTCCTTTTGGTTTCACGCTTCAATTCGTCGAGCATCGCTCCTTGAATGCTGCGATAAGCAAAAGGAGTGAAGTTTCCTTTCACGTCTTCAAAACGCTGCCACGCTTGCCATAGCGCGATATTTCCAACTTGACGGAAGGTGTCATAATCACGGTAGATATGGAGTTTGCGGATTATCGCTGAAATCATCGGTGCATACTGTGCAGCCACTTCTTCGAAATCTTTCATTGTCTTATCCTTCTGAACGTTCGTTGATTCCCGGGTACGTTCAGAATAAGGGGTGAAAATGAAAGCAGCGAATTTGGATTTGAGCCGTACGTTACAGTAAAAATTCTGTTTGCCTAGAGGAAACAGACTCTATGTACCTCTCAATTGTCAAAAGAGTTTCAGTTTTCTAAAAATAGATTGCCTCGTATAGTAGCGAATGGTAGAATTTTCATGTGATGAGAAAGGGGAGCTTGTGCTAGTGAAGAAGAATGATGAGAATTTAATAGATCGATCCGTATTGTTTGTAGAGAATTATTTTGAAACGGAAAGAAAGTCCAGAATCATCACCAAGTCCGGAGAGTATTACTCGCGCGATTCGGTTCTGACATTGATTGACAAGGCATGCATGATGTTCGCATCGACATACGAAGGCCGTGTAAAAGCCACACGGCATAATCTTAAACAGCATAAAAAAACAACACTTCTCATCTCAGAAGACGGCTTGGCCGCCTATCCCACAAAGTCTCCGGACAACCCTGACTGCGTTTGGATTTTCAACCACCATTACCGCCTGGAAACCATCACCCCAAACAGGACCCGAATCCTATTTGATGAGTTTAATGTCTCGGCAGAAGTCAATGTTTCTATCGGCATCCTGCAAAAGCAGCGCGGCCGTATGTATGAAATGATCTATTTTTATTCCAGCGTTCGCGAACGAAATAAATTCTGAGCCCACAAGTAAAGACACCTCTCTCTGCATTGGTATATAAACCAGTGCAGAGAGAGGTGTCTTTTTCTTATAAGGCAGAGCTGCACGGGCGCTTCCGCTTTTCTTTTTGTCCAGCTTCTGCGCCCAGCTCTTTGGATCATAAGCCACTCTGGCTGTGCGGCTGAAAATACGCCGCTTCGCCAGATCGTCTTATGCCCGGCAGAGCTGCACGGGCGCCTGCGCTTTTCTTTATGTCCAGCTCCAGCGCCCAGCTCTTTGGGTCATAAGCCACTCTGGCTGTGCGGCTTGGAAACACGCCGCTTCGCCAGATCGTCTTATGCCCGGCAGAGCTACCCGGGCGCTTCCGCTTTTCTTTTAAGCTGCGTCGTCTCTCATCAGCAGAAAAGCGATTTCGATTGCCCAGTTATTTAGATCGGGTTCTGTTCCGGGATCGGTTACGTAAAATTCAAAACGGCCGTTCCAAATTTCGTCTTCTCCTTCCCACCGCTTATCAATGTCCAACTCTTCCTGTATAGCCCATTGTTCCAGCTCCTCAAGGGATTTTTCCAGTTTATCAGGATGTCCTTTATGCATTGCAGTCAAATAAGAACCGCTTGGTATATAGCTGGCAACCACACGATGGTCACCTGTCACCATCCGTTTGACTGGAACACCCACTTCCATTTTGTACTTGCCTTCCGAATCTCCCATACACCAATAACGAAAAAATGGTGCACCTGCCGGTTTGATCTGTTTAGCCTTCAGCCAGTCAAAAATCTCTCCTACTAGTCCATTGACCTCATCCCATTCCGATATTCCCGCCAGAATGGCAATACCAACATAAGGTTGTTCTATCCGTTCTTCTACAAAGGGTTCACTGATATATCTTTGCACCATCCAATCCTCTCCTCTTCGAACGAATCATACCGAATACTGACTATTATTCTATACCCGCCGGCACATTCCTTTAAATCGTCCAGTTCATTCTGAAAACTACTGTAAAGATGGCCATTTTCTCCAACAACTGCAGATGTACCAAATAATCAAAAAGCAGTCATGAGATTGTCACATAATCCCAGTCTCTTCAAATTGACTTTGCTTAATACAAACTATAATCTAATTAAGTGACTGAACGGTCACATTAAGTGACCACGTGGTTTAGGAGGATTTTAATGGATAAAAGAAATGAAATAATGAAGCAGGCTGTGCACTTGTTTTCGTTGAAAGGTTTTCATCAAACTTCTGTTCAGGAAGTGGCACAGGCTGTTGGTATTTCCAAAGGAGCTTTTTATAAACATTTTGATTCGAAGGAAAATATGTTCATCGAAATTTTAAAACAGTACCACGAAGAAATTACTGCGGAAATCTCAAACTCACAGCATGCCCCAGATTCCGATACCAAAGATGTCTTCAAAAAAAAATTAGCGATCGAGATTGAACGGACACTCTCCAATCAGGAGTTTTTCATGATGGTATTCAAGGATTTCACACTCAGTGAAAGCGAAAAGCTGAAATTTTTATTTACAGATCTTCGGCAATCCACCATCACGTTGCATAAGACCATTCTTTTGGATACTTATGGAACAGCTATCGAGCCGTTTCTTCCCGACTTAGTGACAGTACTTGAGGGTTTGATGCAGCAATACATCATCACGCTGGTCATTGAGAAAAAAACAGTACAAATCTCCAGATTGGTTAATTTCATCACGGCTACCATCGATGCAGTCGTGGAAAATTTAAACACTATGGAACCTGTATTAGCCGAAGCACGTACAAAAGCGGCTACCATGGAAGACAGCTTCCAGCAGATCGCTGAAAAAATCAATGCTTCAGAAAGTAAACCTGAAAAACTGCTTGCTTCCCTTGAATTGTTGAAAGAGGAAGTCAGCAAAAAAGAAAAAAAGGATTTTTTGATTGAAGCTTTGCTTCTCTACTTAAAGCAACACTCCTCAATTAAAAATGAAGTAGCATATCTTGAAAATTTTATTTAATTAAAAGGAGTCAGAAACTTGAAGAAAATAATTGATTTTTCCTTAAACAACAAGTTCGCAATTTGGATTTTGACCATTATGGTTGTCGTAGCTGGACTGTATGCTGGTCTTACAATGAAACAGGAATCCATTCCAAGCATTACCTTGCCCGCTGTTACCGTAGTCACTACATATCCTGGCGCTGCACCTGATGAAATCATGGAAGAAGTAACCATCCCCATGGAACAGCGCATCCAAAACATGAATGGCGTCGAGTTATTGACTTCAACTTCAATGGCTAATGCCTCTACGATTCAAGTCCAATACGACTTTGAAGTCGATATGGACGAAGCGACCCGTGAGTTGGAAGATGCATTGTCTCAAATTTCAATTCCTGAAGCCGCAAACGAGCCGGAAGTTTCCCGCATCAGTTTGGACGCCTTCCCTGTTCTGACATTAAGCATCAGCAACGCAGGTACTTCACTTGAAGAATTGACTGCCAGCGTTGAAGACAATGTACTGCCAGCTCTAGAAGGGGTGGACGGCTTATCTGATGCCCAGGTTTCAGGACAGCGTGTACAGAAAGTCACCATGTCTTTCGACCAGGAAGCCTTGTCTCAATACGGCTTGACCGAACAGACAATCCAGCAATTGATTCAAGGTTCGAACCTGACATTCCCATTAGGTTTAACGGATTTTGATGGAGAACTTAAAAACCTGGTGATCGACGGAGATGTAACTACTGTTGATGATCTGAAAAATCTTCAGATTCCAGCAATCCCTCAAACTGCACCAGCCGCTCCAACGAATGCGCCTGATGCTGCAGGGGCGGAAGAAGATCCTGCAGCACAAATGCCAGCAACTGAAGCACCGGCTGCTGAAGCACCGGCTGCTCAAGAGCCATCTGCCGAAATACCGGCTGCTGCTCCGACTGCCATCCCAACAGTCGCACTGAGCGAACTTGCTGATATTGAAGTGGTTAGTGAAGCGGAATCGATTTCACGGACAAATGGTGAAGAATCAATCGGTATTTCAATCGTTAAATCTCCCGATGCCAATACGGTTGAAGTCGTTAATGCAGTCAAAGACATTGCGGCAGATGTCGAAGAAAATTACGGTTTGACGATTGCGTCCACATTTGATCAAGGTGAGCCTATCGAGAAATCCGTTGAAACAATGCTGAGCAAAGCCCTATTCGGTATTTTATTTGCCGTAGTGATTATTTTGCTATTCCTGCGCAGCTTTAAGACAACACTAATTTCGATCATCTCCATCCCGTTATCGTTATTGATGGCGATTTTCCTATTAAATCAAATGGATATTACCTTGAACATTATGACACTCGGCGCATTGACGGTCGCAATAGGACGGGTCATCGATGACTCGATCGTGGTCATTGAAAACATTTACCGCCGGATGGCTTTGCCAGGCGAAAAATTGCGTGGCAAGGAATTGATCCGTGAAGCGACACGCGAAATGTTCCTGCCAATTTTCTCCTCCACCGTCGTCACGATAGCGGTATTCCTGCCGCTTGCATTGGTCAGCGGACAAATCGGCGAATTGTTCCTACCTTTTGCTTTGGCGGTCGTTTTTGCACTGTCAGCCTCTTTACTAGTCGCAGTTACCATCGTTCCGATGATGGCACATTTGATGTACCGCAAGCAATTGAATAAGCTAGGAACTGCCAAATCCACACAAAAAGAACATAAGCCAGGAAAAATGGCAGCAAGTTATAAACGCATACTCGAGTGGTCACTGAACCATAAAATCATCACTTTCGGAGGAGCTTCGGTAGTCCTTGCGGCAAGTTTGTTCCTGATTCCTATCATTGGCGTCAGCTTCCTGCCTGAAGAAGAGCAAAAAATGGTTATGGCTACTTACAGTCCTGAACCCGGCCAAACACGTGAAGACGTAGAAGCCATTGCACTTGATGCAGAAGGTGCTATAGACGGACGCGAAGGCGTTACTTCTTATCAATACTCGCTTGGCGGTGGCAATCCGATGGCGGCAATGGGCGGCGGTGGCGATAATTCCGCATTGTTCTATATTGAATATGATGACGACTTTGAAGCGTTCAGCGATGAAAGTACAAAACTGATTGAAGACTTGAATAACTCTACAGAGTCTGGGGAATGGGCAAGTATGGATTTCGCTGCTATGGGAGCAAGCGGTCTGGAAATGTTCGTTTATGGCGACAATGTTGAAGATATTCAAACAGCAATTGATGAAATCCAGCCATTTATGGAAGACCACGATGGCTTGGAAAATACCGAATCCAGCCTGACTGAAGCTTATGATCAATTCACACTAGTCGCCAGCCAGGAAAGCTTAAGCGAAAGCGGCTTGACTGCCGCTCAAATCGGGATGGCTTTAAGCGGAACCGGTGAGGCTCCAATATTAACATCAGTAACTCATGAAGACAAAGAGATAAATGTTTATATTGAAACCGAAGAAACCGAATATGCCGGAATTGATGATGTAACAAATATAGAAATTCCGACAGCACTTGGCACCACTGTAACCGTCGGTGATGTCATGGAAGTGGAAGAAGGCAAATCGCCGGATACCATCAACCGTCGAGACGGCCAGATGTTTGCTTCATTGACAGCAGATGTCAAAGGCAATAATGCGGCGGAAATCACAGCAGATATTGACGAGCAGGTAGCAGACATTGACCTGCCAACTGGTGTGACAACAGACCATGGCGGAGTTACAGAACAGATCAATGAATCGTTTACCCAGCTTGGCCTTGCGATGCTTGCAGCTATTGCGATTGTTTACTTTGTACTGGTCGTAACTTTCGGCGGCGCTCTTGCTCCATTCTCCATCCTGTTCTCGTTGCCATTCACGGTGATTGGGGTACTGGTAGCTTTATGGATTACGGGAGAAGCATTAAGTGTTAATGCGTTGATCGGGGTATTGATGCTGATTGGTATCGTTGTCACCAATGCCATCGTCCTGATTGACCGTGTGATCCACATGGAAAAAGCAGGACTTAGCACGCGTGAAGCTCTTCTAGAAGGCGGCGTTACACGTCTGCGCCCTATCCTGATGACAGCCTTAGCTACAATCGGCGCGCTTATCCCGCTTGCCATTGGCGCAGAAGGCGGAGGCGGCGGATTGATTTCACAAGGCCTCGGCATCACGGTGATCGGCGGATTGATCAGCTCTACTTTACTGACCTTGGTCATTGTACCGATTGTCTATGAAGTCGTGTCGAAATTCCGTAAAAAACAAGTAAACTAAACCATGTATTGAATGAAATTCAGGCAGCTCTTAATTGAGCTGCCTTTTTTGTGTATTTTATTGTTAACCGCACCTCCTTTGGCCATAACCGCACCTCAAATGGCAAAGTGCGCACCTCGTCGACTCCTAACCGCACCTCAAACGGCATAAAGCGCATCTCGATGCACCTTAACCGCACCTCACAAAAATAAAAGGCCGGTTCAACTGAACCGGCCTTCCTATTATTGCTTCTTTAAATATTCAAGCACAGATTCATCAATTAATGCTTCTTCTGACCAGTGGTCATCAAAGTTTTCACGCAGCACAAAAGTTTTCAAGGCTTCTTTTACTTCTGCGTCATAGTTGTCGTGACCAACAGATGCCAATAAATCAATTTTCACCAACTGTTCAACGACCGTGGCCAACACATCTTCTTCAATAGCGAGTTTTTCTTCTGATGGCGCTGCATACATTTTATGCAACTCATAAAGCCGCTGCAATTCCTCGATTGGCTCTGGATGATCATCGACGCGCAAATCAACTTTGACGTCGTTATAGCCGCCATACCCCGCGCCTTCCTGCACCACATAAACAGCGGCCGACTGTTTGCCTCTGCTGTCCCCTCCTGCGTGTTGAGCGGCTGCGATGGCTTTTAGCATTCGTTCGGCCAATGGACCTTCCGATTCTTCAAAAGTTTTGCTCATTTCACTGACGGTTTTCTCACTGACCAGAATATTGCCCTGACAGGAATGATGCTTCCCTATTTTATGCCCCGCCCAGTCGTAGCATTCGTGGCCCGTAAAAGCACTTGCTTCACCAGATGAGCTGATAACAGCAACTTGCCTCAAACTTCTGCCGGGATCGTCAGCAATCAGTTTATCAATTACCTCTTCCGCTGATAAACCCTTCTCCAGCATCTCAAGTCCTTGCGGTCCATAAGCTGTATTCGCCCACGATTGAGTTGCCACCGCTCCCACATTCGCTTTAGCCCATGGAACAACTGACCCTACTGCCAAAAACTTCGATTGAACCGCTACTCCGACTTCTCCCGTTTCCGGATCTGCAGCAACGATCGAGAAGGTCGCTACTAATTTTTCTTTCGCTAGTGCATTTCTCATTTTATTGCCCCCTTTTATCTACTGTAATTCAATCAAAGAAAAATTTCTTCTTTTACTATTCAATAAACAGAAAAAACCTGCAGTTCCTTATAGGATTTCTGCAGGTTCTTCATTTTTCTTGGATTGCCGATTGAGTGCCCGGTTCCGATATTTCTTTTTGTCGGTTTTAGATAAGGCTTTGTATTCTTCCAAAAAAGATTCGTATTTAGTAATGACTTCTTTAGTGGCTCCATACTCCTTGACTACGCCAAATTCCAGCCACAAAATCTGATCACAGAACTTTTTCATCTGTGAAATCGAGTGGCTGACAAAAAACATGGTCTTTCCTTTTTCCTTGAATTCCATCATTTTATCCAAGCTTTTTTCAGAAAATGCTTTATCGCCTACGGATAAGGCTTCATCTACTATGAGAATATCGGGATTTACACGGACAGAGATCGAAAAGCCCAAACGCGATTTCATTCCGCTGGAATAAGTTTTCACTGGCTGGTCAATGAACTTTTCCAGTTCAGCGAACTCGATGATTTCATTTTCCATAGCCGCGATTTCCTTTTTGGAAAATCCAAGCATCAATAACTTGAGCTCGATATTCTCGCGCCCGGACAACTTGCCATCAAGTCCGGCATTCACCGCAATCAAGGCGACATTGCCATCACTTGTCACTTGGCCACTCGTTGCTGGAATAACCCCGGCGATAATATTGGCCAAAGTCGATTTTCCAGATCCATTGATGCCGACGAGTCCAACAATCGAACCCCGTTCCACATCAAAAGAGACATTCTGAAGAGCGAAAAAATCCTCTCCATATTCTTTATAGGGAACCAACAAATCAAGAATCCGTTCTGATTGTTTCTTATATAATTTATAACGCTTAGAGACATTTTTGACTTCCACTGAATTACCCAAAAGTTTCACTTCCAATTTTTATAAAAAGTCGATGAACTGACTTCTAAATTTCACGTGAAGATACGCGCCTACAAGGAACGTAATTGCGACGATCCCAATAAAATACAAAGTATAAATGGGATTTTCGAGAAAATACCACCCTTCCCCAAGCAGCGAGTAACGGTATCCTTCTATTACATAATAAAAGGGATTAAGCTTCATATAGGGTTGCCATGAATCCGGCAGCAAAGTCGGCGGCCATAATATCGGAGACAGATACAACAGCATACGCATAACCGATTGCAGCAGCATCTGTACGTCTCTAATAATGGTCGACAAAGTAGACGTAATTAGAGAAAAACTGAACAAAAACAGCAGCAGTCCGATAATGTAAATCGGCAACTGCAAATAATAGATGGAAACCGGGTACCCCAGAAATTGCAGGAATACCATTCCGACAGCTAATAATACCAGATGGGGGTAAAACTGTGCAAAGATTGTATAATTCGGTATGACGCTCATCGGAAAATTCATTTTGGAGAGCATCCTGATTTTGCTGTAAATCGACTTGGAAGATTTCATTATGCTGTTATTGATAAAGAACCACACAAGAATGCCAGCGAACATCCACTGGAAATACGGAATATCACCAATGGCTTCCCGCTGTCGTATCCCAAAACCAAAAACAAACCAGTAAATAAGAATTTGAATAGCTGGATTAATAATCTCCCAAGCCGCTCCCAGGTAGTTGCCTCGTGTTAAACTGCGCAATTCATAAACAGATAATCTTTTAACCAAATAAAAGAATTTCACTTGCTCTTTAAGAACTATCATAGCTGATTTCATAGGTATCCTCACTTACTGACTTTTATCTCATTAAATAATCAGCAAAAGTTCTGCTGTCTAACATGTAATTTAAATCATTTACTTTAGAAAGGCTTTTATTACCCGTTCAGTTGCCTTGCCATCTTCAAGTGAAGAAAAGCGATCTTTAAATTCTAAGAAAGCGGAATTCGATTGAACATTATTTTCCAATATCGTATGAATTGACTGGAATAGTTCGCTTTCTGTCTGCACAATAGGGCCCGGTGCATCATTTTCGATATCGATATAGAAGCCGCGCAGCTGATCACGATAAGACTCTAAATCATACATAAAGAAAACAATCGGCCGATTTAAAATTGCGTAGTCAAAAAAGACAGAGGAATAATCCGTGATCAGTAGATCAGAAGCTAAGTAAAGATCGCGAATATCCGGATAAAGCGATACATCATATACCATACCCTCATATGCTGAGAAATCAAAGTTTTCAGCAACCAAATAATGCATGCGGGACAACAGCACCCATTCGTCGCCAAATTCTTTCTTCCAGTTTTTCAGATCAAACTGAAATTCAAACTTATACTTTCCTTTTTGATAGAATTCATTGTCTCTCCAAGTAGGTGCATAAAGCATAACTTTTTTCTCTTCAGCAATTCCAAGGTTTTTCTTAATCGTGCTGATCAAGGTATCCGAGTGGCTCGTCAGTACATCATTACGTGGATATCCAGATTCGATGACTTTTCCATTATAATGGAAAGCACGTTTAAAAACCTCTGTCGAATACGAATTTGGAGAAATCAGGTAATCCCATTTCTCAGATTCCAGCATAAAATTCTGTTTATAAGATTCGGTTTCGGTATTTGGCATATGAATTTCTTCAATATCAAGCCCCAGCTTTTTTAAAGGTGTGCCATGCCATGTTTGGAGGTAAACAGTTCCTTTGGGCTTTGGCATCCATCGCGGCAGTCTGACATTATTTACCCAATACTCCGCTCTTGGAAATGTCCAGAACCACGGAATGGTGAATCTGCGGATATACGGCACTTTAAATTCTTCAAACAAGTTGATCGCGCTTTTATCCACACTCCATAAAAGTCTGTATTCTGGGTAATGTTCTTTCATGTATTCGTAGATGGCACGGGGATTGTCGCTAAACTGCTTTGCATGAAAGCTTTCAAACACCACTAACTTTCTCTTCTTTGGTAGTTTTCCAAGAATGACGAATACAGCCCTAAAAATTCTTCTCGTATAACTGCTATTTTTTAAACCTTTAACTTTTTGGACCAAGCTCAAATTATTCACCTTACTTCTTTCTCGAAAAGTGGATTTGTCAGAATTCGACTTCATGGTAAAATGGAATTCTATCCCTTTTTATTTTATACTGAATTTCAGAATAGCTTATGTATCTTCAAAATGCATCTTTTCCTTTATGAAGGCGTCTAATACCTCATACATACCCATATTTTCAATAGCTATTACACATGATAACATATAAGATGGTATCATAGCATATTGTGAAAAAAATCGAAAATAAGCATTTTTGGAGTGAATATAGTATGAAGAAAGTAATAACTTACGGGACCTTCGACTTGATACATCATGGCCATATAAACATATTGAAACGGGCAAAAGAGAAAGGCGACTACTTGATTGTCGGCTTATCATCTGATGAGTTCAATGCGATTAAAGGAAAAGCTGCCTATCATTCTTATGAAGAACGCAAGCTTATATTAGAATCCATAAAATACGTCGACGAAGTAATTCCGGAACACAATTGGGGTCAAAAAGTGGCGGACATCCAAAACAATAACGTGGATCTATTTATAATGGGCTCTGACTGGGAAGGCAAATTCGATGAACTGATGGACTACTGTGAAGTTCTTTACTTGCCGCGTACAGAAGGTATTTCGACTACAAAAATCAAAACAGACCTTTATAATAACCAATGATTAAAGAATTTGGAATCTCCATCTATCTTTTCTTATTTAAGATCTTATTTGCCCTGTTCAAACTTCTTCCCATTAAAAACAAAACGGTTTTTCTATCATCTTTTGGCGACAATGCGTTTTTTATCGCGAAAGAATTGTCTAAAGCGAAGCAGCACCAAATCATCTTCATCAACCAGGCCAAATGCAAAATCGATTTTACAGCTGTTCCCACTGATAACAAGAAGATTTACAGCTTTGAAACGTCTAATGTATTGGATACTTTTTTATCCATCTATCATTTGGCTACTTCGAAATATGTTTTTGTCGATAATTATGCGGGTGCCCTTTCCGTTATAAAATTCCGGAAAGAAGTTAAATGTATTCAATTATGGCATGCGGCTGGAGCTATTAAGAAATTTGGCTGGAGCGACCCCGAAACTTCTGCAAGAAGCGAACGGGCAAAATTGAGATTTCAACAGGTATATGATCGCTTTCAATTTATTCCTGTCGGGTCACAGCAAATGGCAGACATTTTTTCTGAATCTTTCCATGTTGATCAAAGTCATTTCATCTATACGGGGGTACCTCAAACAGATTTTTACTTTGATTCCGCTGCAAAAGAAAAAGCCAATGCCAAGTTAAAGGAACTTTATCCAGTCATTGCCGGAAAAAATATTATTTTATACGCACCTACTTTCCGTAAAAGTTCATTACATAGCATGAAAGTGAAGTTGGACATTACAGAATTTCTGAACAAATTGGATGATGACTACGTTCTATTGATAAGACTTCATCCTTCTGTCCAGGAAGTCACTAATTTCATTGAACATCCACGGGTTTTATTGGTCACTGACTACCCACATCTCAGCGATTTGCTGATTGTCAGTGATATATTAATCACTGATTATTCGTCCATTCCGGTAGAGTTTTCGCTGCTTGGAAAGAAAATGATCTTCTTCGCTTACGATCTCGAAGATTACGGCAAAACCCAAGGGATTTGGGCACAAAACAGCCTCTATTTTCCTGGTCCTATCGTAAAGACTACAAGTGAAGTAATAGAGCATATTTTAGATCCTGCGATCGACCATGAAAAAATCGATAAGTTCCGGAATCACTGGAATACTTATTCTGCTGGCCAAAGCACAAGTCAGCTTATTACCGTCATCTACGATCCAAAAGACTTATAGAATATTAGCCAGCAAACCCGTTTAGGGAATGCTGGCTTTTTATGTCTTCTGCTAATGAAACTTTTCAAGTTACTCGACGTAAATATTTTCTTAATTTTCAGTTTTTATAGAGCTAATTGCTTATGGTCGTGGTATAATAGGTGTATAAAATTTACGCCGTTTTTAATCCTTTGCTAGTTTATTTTAATTCCCTTTCCCCGTATACATACGCTGGCTTGGCTCAGCGCACAAAATAAAGGGGTGAGAAAAATGCTTTTTAAATGGATTAAAGTTTCAGCAGCCATTTTGCTAGTCCTGTTTACTGTCTTTTCTTTCTCTAGCCAGTCGCAAGCAGCAAGCTCCACATATATTACAAAAGGCAATACGACCAGCAAAGTAGTCGCCCTCACTTTCGACGACGGTTCAGATGGAACGAACATTAACAAAATTCTGGATGTCCTCTCTGCGAATAATGTGAAAGCTACGTTCTTTTTAACTGGTTCAGGAGCAAAAAACCATCCTTCCTGGATTAAGAACATTTCGAACAAAGGCCACCAGCTCGGCAACCACTCATACTCCCATCCTGACTTTGTGAAGTTGAGCGCAGCTAAAATAAAAGCTGAACTTGATACTACAGAAGCAACCATTAAGGATATAACAGGAAAATCGACCAAACCGATTTTCAGACCGCCATTCGGTTCTTCCAATGCATCCGTTCTTAAAGCTGTTGGTGATGCAGAATATACCCATACCATACAGTGGAATATCGACACTGTTGACTGGAAAGGCGTTTCCTCTACACAGATCACCAATAAGGTTATGAACAACATTGTCCCAGGATCAATCATTTTAATGCACACAGGCGCAGGAGCATCCGGAACTCCAGGTGCACTGCCAGGTATGATCAGCAAGTTGAAAGCACAAGGCTACAAATTTGTTACTGTCTCCGAATTATTGAAATTGCCTGCCGCACCCGTAAGCGGAACCAAATATACCGTTAAAGCAGGAGACACGCTCTATAGCATCGCGAAAAAATACAATGTGACCGTATCCGCATTGGCCAAAGCCAACAATATTACCAATTACAATTTGATCCATGTCGGCCAAGTGTTGACGATTCCTGGAAAAACCACTACACCGCCTCCTGCCGCTTCTGTCAAATATACCGTTAAAGCAGGAGACACCCTTTACAGCATTGCACGTAAATACAATGTGACTGTATCAGCATTAGCCAAAGCCAACAATATCACCAACTACAACTTGATCCGTGTTGGCCAGGTATTGACGATTCCTGGAAAAACCACTGCACCCCCTCCTGCCGTTTCCGTTAAATATACCGTTAAAGCAGGAGATACTTTGTATAGCATTGCACGTACCTATAACACTACCGTTGCCAAAATCGCTGCTGCCAATAAAATTTCCAACGTCAACTCGATTCGTGTCGGACAAGTGCTGGTGATTCCCAGATAGTCGGTAAGCCGAAAGCAAAAATCAGAGATGCATTTAACTCCATATAAAAAAGAGCTGAAAGTCAATTTCAGCTCTTTTTTATATGGCTTTGGGCCTGTATAGAAATCTGCGGTATAACTTAAAAATCATGAACCCCATAGTGAGCAAGAAAAGAATGGACAAAATTGGGGCGATGAATATCAAAATAGGCACAAATGTTGCAGCAGCATCTTCTGCTGCAGAAACGGCCGGACTCAACAAAGCAGTTTCACTAACTCCTTTAACAGCTGTAATCGTCGCATGTGAAGTAGTAGCTACCCCTCCTCCGCCGATGATGGCAATGCTCCATTCCAAAAAGGGACTCATGTCCCCAATAAAAGAAGCGGTCAGCAGAATACCAGCCAATGCGGCAATGGGAGTTGCAATCATTTTCATAAACGAACCTACAGCCGGAATGTAATTGACCGCGACTTCAAAAAGGGTGGCTGCGGCAAATGCGATGATCGCTGGAGTGCTGCCAATCCAGCTGAATCCTTCCGAAAGTGTCAGCCAGTCTAAATGGACAAACAACCCTGTAATTAACAAAGGTGTAAAAATCCTAAAACCCACTGTTGCACTTAATGCCAACCCGATGCATATTGCCAGAATGGTTTCCATCATGTTGACCTCCCATGCCTTCGTTTTTTATCAGTATACTGGAACGTAGGTTCCGCTGGCAGTTTTATGCAGTTCAATTCACTATAGTTCTATACCCCGTGCCGCCTTGCTTCCTCACGTAAAATTTTTTCAAAAAGCTTTAATAAGGGTTCTTTGAGCTCGGGACGCTTCAAGGCAAAGTCTATCGTTGTTTCGATAAAACCGTATTTTTCTCCTACATCGTATCTGCGCCCTTCAAACTCAAAAGCAAAAACTTTCTGTATTTCGTTTAGTTTCTGGATAGAATCTGTAAGTTGAATTTCTCCACCCGCGCCTAATTGATGCTCACCTAAAAACCCGAAAATTTCAGGAGTCAGAATATAGCGTCCCATGATAGCATAATTGGAAGGCGCGCTTCCCATTGCCGGCTTCTCAACGAAATTTTTTACTTTCATCAGTTGGCCATCCATCGAAATCGGATCGATGATTCCATAACGATAAGTTTCTTCTATTGGAACCTGTTGAACTCCAATAATGGATTTCCCGATTTTTTCAAACTGATTGATTAACTGAGCCAGACATGGTTCCTCGTTTACTACAATGTCATCGCCCAACAATACCGCAAAAGCTTCGTCACCAATAAAGTTGCGAGCCGACCAAATGGCATGCCCCAAACCAAGCGGGTGCTTTTGCCGGATATAATGAATTTCCAGCTTCGAGGTTTGAAGGACCGTCTCCAGCATTTCCAATTTCCCTTTTTCCAGCAAAGCAGCTTCCAATTCATGTGCATGATCAAAATGATCTTCGATTGCCCGTTTTCCTTTTCCAGTGACGATAATAATGCTTTCAATTCCGGAGGCTATGGCTTCTTCCACAATGTACTGAATGGTTGGCTTGTCCACAATTGGCAGCATTTCTTTCGGCATGGCTTTAGTGGCTGGTAAAAAACGTGTTCCAAGACCTGCAGCTGGAATAATCGCTTTTCTAACAGACATCGAAAAGAACCTCCTTTTGTTTAGGCTCTATTGTTTCTTCCATCATACCATTTTAACGAAATTTCAGAACCTCCTATCCCTTTTCTATAGTGAAGAAAAGCCGAATTACCCAGCTAATAAATTGCGCTGGCTTGAAGCTGAAAACCACATTTCATTAATATTTTTCAATTCCCTTTAAAATTCAAGTTATATGAATATAAATACCTATGTTAATAAATGTAAACCAAGACTATAATATTCTAGATATTCCATTTATTATACTCAGGAGGAAAAAAATGAAACGTTTAGCCGTATTTTTGTTAGTTTTAGGATTCGCCCTCAGTGCAATGCCGTTCTCAGCATTTGCCATTAAATCGGACGATGCGAAATTCGATCAGTTTTTAACGGAGATCAAGTGGGAAAAACAAGCTTATCTCGACTATTTGGAGAGCAAGGACTGGTCGTTGAACGACTATGATACGGTTGATGAGCTAGGTACACCATTAACTGAAAAAAATGTTCAAGCTTTAGCTAGTAAGCATAACCTGACACGTACAGAAATGAATCAATTGCTTTATGAATACGGGGACCTTGAGTACGGGCAAGATGTTCTTGATGGCATCTACCTGATTTTCATCGAAGACCTTGAATTCTACATCGCATTCTATTTAGAAGACTTTGTAGGAACGCCAATCGATGCCACTAACCTGAAGGAGCTTATGGATGAGTACGGCTTTGCTTCGGAAAAAGAGCTGGAATCGTTTTTGCAGGATTACGACGACTCCCTTTCCTACTATGAGTACATTGAAGATTTAGAGTCTAGCCTTCTTTTCTATCAAGAGATGGGTGAATACGAAATTGATGTCGATGGTCTTTTTACTGAATTGGGTTTGACTGAAGAAGAAATCGAAAGATTAATCGCCCATTTGGAAACATTGGATTACGAAGATCCTGCTTTCGAACAAAAATTGACACAACTAAGCGACCGCATGATGGCGATCGGCGATTTTGAAACTGCTGACGAACTGACTGCCGAGCAGATTGCCGAACTTATGGATATTTACAACGACATGATTGACTTGCTTGAACTGAAAACAACTTATTTCTTTGTAAAAGACGGCCAGAAAACACCTGTTTCATTAGCCACTCTTATGACGCTTGAATCGACTGACGGTGCAGATCTTCTGATTGAAATCTACAACCTGAAAGATGTATTCTTAGCTGATATTCTTTTAACTGCTGATATGTTCGGTTCTGATTTGATTGTAGATACAGGCAACAGCTTGGATACAGTAGAAAAAGTCATTACAGCTCCTGTAGCAGAAAAACCGGCTGCAATTACGCCGACTGCTCCAAACAATCAAACTTCTCCAAGCAATCAAACTTCTCCAACTACTACTCAGACTGTAACAGGTGGAAAATTACCGGCTACAGCTTCTGATTTTGCAACAAATGCGATTTTTGGATTAGTTTTGCTTGCAGCTGGTATTGTTCTATTCCGCCGTTTTCGAGCTGAAGAAAACTAATGATGAAAAATAATAATGAAAAAAGAAGAAGCAAAAAACCGCTTCTTCTTTCTTTATCTCTTGTCCTTATCTTGTCCGGCCTATGGTTCAGTACTACCAGCACAGCCACTTTCTTAAAAGGCTATATGCTTTATAAAACCGGCAATGTCGAAGCAAAAGAATTCAGCAGTAAACAGGAATCTCCGGCCATCGAAATTCCTGAGAATCCGGAAAAGCAGGAAGCCATTAAATCAGAGACCAATTCTGAGTATCCTGAAACTCCTGAAATTGGCGACTTAATGGGGGAGCTGATCATTCCTAAGCTAGAAGCCAGTTTGCCAATTATACATGGCACCGATGAAGCCGAATTGGAAAAAGGTGTAGGGCATTTCGCTCAAAGCGTAATGCCTGGCGAAAATGACAATTCGGTATTATCGGGCCATCGCGACACGGTATTTCGTGAGCTTGGCGAAGTTGGCAAAGGCGATATCCTGATTGTCAAAACTTTTTCTGGAACCTTCACCTACAAAGTCCGTCAAGTACGGATTGTAGATGAAGATGATCGCACCGTCATTGTTCCAAAACCACGTGCCACTTTAACTGTTTCTACCTGCTATCCGTTTGATTATGTCGGATATGCACCTGACCGTTATATACTGGTAGCTGACTTAGTTGCTAGCGAATAAAATTACAACAAAAAGAGCAGTGAGTATAAATCTCGCTGCTCTTTTTGTTATGTTTAACTTATTGCCAATAAAAGTTCGAACAAAATTTCTATACTTTTGAAACTTCTTTAGTTTCTATTAATTTTTGAACTTCATTATAAATTCTTAAGCTGTTTTGCTGGTCTTGATGTTTAATAATACCCGTAATTTCATACTCAAAATTAGCGAAGTTGCTTTTAATTCTATCCTCAATTATTGTTACAAGCTCTTCTTCATAAGAGCCTATGCCGCCTATAAAAGTTTCTTCGATTGGACGTAAAATTCCTTTTCGGAAAAAACGTTCCACATCAAAATGATAATAAACAACGGGCTTGTTAAGCAAAGTAAAGTCAAAACTTACGCTGCTATAATCCGTAATCAGCAAAGCATGATCAATTAATAGTTGCTGAACAGTCTGTGACCCGAGTGGAATGAATTTTATGCGATCGTGCATGTTATCTATTTCACTTTGGAAATAATCTTGTGCCCGGTAATGAGGATAAAAGTTTATATTCACATTATATTCTTCAAGCAATCCAAGTAATTTTTCATTTTGAATTAAATTGGCATATGCAAGGAAATACTCACTCTTCAAAAACTGTTCATCTGTATTAATCCAATCACGCCAGGTCGGCATCAATAAAATGTCTCTTGGAGGATTAACCTGAATCAGGTTATCAAAACGCGCCAGACCAGTTGCTGCTACTTCGTGATCCTCATAACCCATCTCATCCATGACAATGACTTGCTTTTCAGGATCCGAGCTGACAATAAATAAATCAAACGGCATATCGTAATTTTTTTTATGATATTCAACGTTTTTACGCCCCAATACACCATGTTGAAGGAAAATTTTCACAGTTTCTTCGTATCCGAAAAAGCCTTTTGCCGGTTTATAAGGCAAAATATTTTCTAAATCATGAGTGCCAAGCAGCACTTTTGCTTTGAAGGCCACTTCAAAATGTCTGTCTGAACCAAAAATTAATACATTCGGAAGGTGCTTGATATGCTCATAATCTGAACTGTCTTCTTCTATTACATAATAGGATTCGATAGATGTATTTTTCTGCAGCCATTTGAAAAAGACAATCCCATTATCTTGAGCAGTATTTGTACGTTCACCCATCAGCCAAATATTTTCATCTTTTGTATCCATATCTTCGGGAATCTGTATATGGCTTCTGACGGTAAATGACTCTACTTTCACATTATTAAAAGGAGTAGTTGTGATCATAAAATGGTGTTCGTTGCCTTGTTCATCAAACTGCTTTTTGTAGCTGTAATAATTGTCTTTTTTATAATGAGCTTTATTATATCTAATTTTTTCTTTACGGATGATTTCACCCGCACGGTTTTCAATAACCACGAAAAGGTCAAGAACCGTTTTATCTTTGCTTTTGATTCCAATCAAATCCAAACTATTAAAATCAACAGAAAATTCACCTGTAATAGGGACTTGAAGTGAATCTTGAGACAAACGATCTTCAATCATCAGATAAGCTTTAGATCCAATAAACTCTTCAATGGAACCAATTACCCCTTCTATCTGAAAATCTTTTACTTCGTAAATTGCTTTCTTCAGCTTAGCTTGAGTCATTGCCAAGCCAAGTGATAAATCTTTACGGCGATAAAATCTCAATTTAACAAATTGGGAATTCGATACGACCTTGTAATGTGTGGTGGTGTTATGGAGTAGTTGCTTATCTAATCTGAATCTATAAACTTTAGGTTCTTCACTATGCTCAACAAGGAAAAAACGTTTTACAAAAAGGTTTTCAAGCATATCTTCCATTGGTAAAAATGTTTGCAATTGTCCATCTTTGCGTACTAATGGATAAGACCTGAGCATTCCACTTTTTGGTTCATCTACTTGAAGCGAATATTCAAATCCTGTATTTTCACTGGAAAGGGAAAACGACAAAGAGTGCTCATAATTTTGTTTTTCTTCAATAAAAAGAGTCTCAATTTCCATCGAATGTGGAATCAATTCTAAATAAAAGATGGATTTCCGACTAAGGATCTTCAGCTGATGATGGTAAGAGCTAAATGAGTCGTCAAACGGTTCTACTAAATTCAGTGGATAAAGTTTATTATCAACATGAATAAATAACCTCCACAACCCTGCTGCCATTTCGGAAAAGTCCTTGAGCACAACAGTGTCATTTTCCATATCTTTTGTGCCTGTCAAGATGCGGAATTGAAAGTTATTAAAAGCATACAGTTCAACTTTTGCATCCTTGTCTATTTTTATATCCGGTACATTTAAAGAAAGGGTTAGAACATCGTATTGAACAGACTGGACTCGTGAATCAATCGAATTCTCCATAAAGTAAAAATCAGCAAACCGATTGTTTATAATGATATTTCTTTTCACTTTCGTTGATAAGAACTTATTCCCTATTAGTAGAGCTTCCTGAAAATCACCTGCTTTATACATATCATGTTCAGTAATCCAGATTTTCTTATTATTGATGGTCAATTGCATGCTCGAACTCGAAGTAACCAACCCAAGCAGCTGTTGCGGTATCGTAACCACCAAATCACTGTTGTTCGTTAGTTCATAACTTAATTGATGGCTTTCCTCATTGAATACAAATTCTGCCTTGATGTTCTTTTTTAACGTAAAAAAATTGGACAATTTGAATTCGAAGAGTAAACTTTGCTCTTTAAAATAGTATTTTTTTATTTCTACTCGCTTTACCAATCTTTTTTTCAATTTGCTTGAAAACTTTTTTAAAATCATATCCATTTATCTCCCAAACAGTTTTATTATTACAATATCTTATGTAATGTTATCATTCTTGTAATTTCTGTCAATTAAAAAAAGCATAGACAGTTCGAAAAAGAGTAATTATACTGTAATAATGTGAACAGGTAATACGCTTACTTGCTTTATCAAATAAAGAAATAACCTTACTGCTTCGAGTATCGGTTTGCTAATTGGAGAAATTACGTGAAAAATTTAAATGAAATTAATATTATTAGAGCCATCATGTGCCTTTCTATCGTGGTTACACACTCAATATCGAATTACTTAAGAAATGTAGAGGTGGACCAAGCTGCATATGATCAGTACATTCTTTGGTTAAGATTTGCTTTACTTTGTTCTACTCCTATATTCATATTATTATCCGAAACTCTACTGTCTAAAAATTACCCAAATGGATTAAAAAATGGCTTTTTCTTAAAACGGATAAAGTATATTTTATTGCCTTACATATTGATTGGATTGATAGTTAGTTACAGAGGTTCTGATAAAGATTTTTCTTCTTTTATTGAAGTTGCTTTCCAGAAGGTAGTATTAGGCCAATGGTATGGATTTTTCGTCATTGTCATCTTCCAATTTTACATTCTTCATTGGCTTATTGGAAAATACTTGGCGCGGGTTAATCCTCTTGGACCTATACTTATTTCGTTCGCCATCTCTTTTGCACATGTATACTGTTTTGTGCATGTCAACTTCTATCAAAATCTCATATTGACTGACTATCCACTTTGGTACAAAACACACATCTTTATGTGGCTGTTTTATTTTATTGTCGCATTTTATATTGGTCAATACTATGAACAACTTATCACATTTTTAACAGACAAGATATGGGTGCCTGTTTTGATGACTCTTATCAGTTTTGGTATTATAATGTATAATTATTTGGAAATGGACTATACAAGAATTTCAAGTGAACGATATGATATGTTGCTGTATTCTGTGAGTATGTTCTTCCTTTTAGTAGCGTTAATTCGTAAATTCAATTATGACAATCAAACCTTGGTAATGATAAGTAATTTTTCATTTTTTATCTACTTAACCCATATGGTTTTTCTTCCTTACTTCGCTAAACTTTCAATGACGTTTGGCGATAACTTCTTTGCTTATGTAGCGATTATGGCTTTTCTCACCATCTCTTCCTGCATCGGAGTTGCGTTCTTATTATATCAAAGTGGACTCACACGACACTTCACTGGAAAAATAAAATATTTAGAGCCAGCAGCTTCAAATAAAGCCTCATTTGATAAGAGGTCTCAGAATGTAAATTATGAACAATAAGACTTTGCTTGCTTAAATTCTTTTGTAAAAAACCAGAAAAAAAAAGACTGTGAATTCAATCGACAGTCTTTCGAAAGCACTTCCTCAAAGGAAGTGCTTTTTTTATTGTTTTTCTAATGGCAAAAATTTCTTAATCAACGATTTTAGACGCTGTGGTTTCGATATTGTAGAACTTAAATTTCCATAATTAGTTCGGTAAAGAGTAATTATCTGCTTGTCCACTTTTAGAGGTTCAGCAGTGTCGGATGTGGAATGCAGCCGTACCCTGGTTCTTGGCGAGCGGGTAAACTGATCCAGCCTGAAATAGAAATCAAAGGTTGTATCTTTACTTGCTTCTGCCATCGGTTTACTATTCAGCTCGATTGTGAACGTCTGTTCTTCATACGGATAGACTTGCCCTTCAACAGCTTGATCCAGTTCGAGGCTGGCTACTAGCAATTCCCGATTGGTTTTTCTGTCTCTGGCATACAAGTTCCCCTTTAGCGGTTGCGAAGCTTTAGGAATCCATACCGTTCCAGACAGATTCCAATAACTTTCCTGCTTCTCGATATTTTCCACAACGACCTTGGGTTTATTGAATTTCGTGACATCGTATTCCGCATCGCTTCCCTGAAAGACAAAGAGGCCATTTTCCTGTTTTACAATTGGCGACTTTTCTGTATTCGTGAGCAGCTGCGAAACCCCCATCAGGTCCTCATCTTTCTCGGTCATCAGCAATTGGTATAGCAACTTTTCTTTATCGGGTAATTTTGAGGCAACAGTGGGTGGAATATTTCTTAGATAAGACAACACTAGATTTTTCCACTGATCCTTTTCCTGTTCAATAATAAGGGAAAACTTAAGAACATGCAGGCGCATGACGTCCAGTAAGCCTTTGAGATCGTGCTCATCGATGATTTGCTGCGGCCTATTCGTCGCAATCAGCCACTGACGATTTTCAGTCAGGGCTTCAAGGCGGTGCGCAGTGTTTTCCAGTTTCATTTGCTGTTGGGTTATAGACGGCTTAAGTTCTCCTTCGCGTATGCGCCATTTATAGACGACTTCATCAATGACTTGAATTTTTTTTGCCAGGACAGCCGCTTTTAAAGTTACAGACAAGTCTTCATAATACTTTCCTTCTATGAATCTTATCCCGTTATCAGTGAGCAATTCCCTTTTCCACAGTTTATTGCAGGCTATGCTGTCTTGGAGAAGTTCCGGGTTTTCCTGCAGCGTCGTTAACTTTTTCTCCTGGTACAAACCAAATTCCACATGGCGGGGAGGTGCATACTGCCGCTCTTTGTCGAAGCGGATCACTTTGCCTACCGCATAATCAGCCCCGCTTTCCTCTGCCGCTTCCACCAGCGAACGGATGGCTTTAGGCGGAATGATGTCATCCGAATCCAAAAAGAAAATATAGCTCCCGCTGCTTAAAGAGATGCCGCGATTACGCGTGTATCCCAAGCCGTGATTGTCCTGTGAGTAGACCCGAAAACGCTTGTCGTTTTGGGCAAATCGCTGAAGCGTCTCTTCACTTAAGTCGGTTGATCCATCATTGATTGCCACTACTTCAAGATTCTTATAGGTCTGCATGGCAACTGATTCCAAACAAGCTTCTAAATACGGAATTGCGTTATACACAGGAATAACGATAGAAACGAGAATTGCCATACTCTTCCCCCTTTATCTTTGTCTAAACACACTCTCAATCACTTTAGCGGAAGCTTTTCCATCCTCCAAGCTTCCGAACTCCTCAACAAATTGGTCCAAAGCTTCCCGATATTCAGTGAGTCTTTCAGGATGGGTTACGTAATTGAGCAATTCATCTATCGTTTCACAGACAGGTCCAGGTGCCTTGTCAGCAAAGTCGAAGTACATGCCACGCCGAGTAATATATTCATCCAAATCGTAGCAATACAGTAAAATCGGCCGCTTCAGCAGCGCATAATCGAACATGACAGACGAATAATCCGTGATTAGCATGTCGGCCACTAAATAGAGTTCTTGAATGTCCTGATAATTCGAAGCATCTATAATGTTCGGAGGCAATTCAAATTGGGCAATCTTATCTGACAATAAGTAATGGAGCCGAAGGACAAGCACAGTGTCTTCTCCGATCTCTTTACTTAAAATCTGGACGTCATCCAGCACACGCTGGAATGAATTTGGATCCCAATCCCTAAATGTCGGCGCGAACAGGATGACCCGTTTTTCAGAAGATACGCCTAGGTGCATACGTGCCTTTTCCAGAATTTCCGGGGGTTGGCTGATCAGCAGATCATTTCTCGGATAGCCTGTCTCCAGAATTTCACCGCCATACCTGAATCCCCTCTTCAGCACTTTGCTTGTGTATCGATTAGGAGAAACCAAGTAATCCCATACGTCGGTTTGCTTCTTTAACTTGGCAAGTTCCTGGTTAGTTGGCAGCTTCTTCTGGTCATAACCCATTCTTTTCAGCGGAGTGCCATGCCAGGTTTGCACATAAACTTGCTGTTCTTTCTTATCCGCAAGGTGAGCCATTCCCTGATTGTCGACCCAATACTTTGCACGATTCAGGTAATAAAGATGCTTCAGGCTGTTTCTCTTCACCTTTATGGCTGGACCTGGCAAATCCACAATTTCAGGGTCCTGGAAAGACCAGATGTATTTAAAGTTGCGGTCTGTTTTCACTAACTGCTCATATATATACTTGGGGCTGTCGCTGTATTGTTTGCCCATATGGCTTTCAAACAAGACCCAATTGGAGCGGACCGGCAATTTGGGAATCCAGCGCTTCGCCCATTTTTGGAAAGCGGACTCTTTGGACTGTGGTTTTTTAGCAGACTGCGCCGCTCTTCTTTGCTTTAACCTCCATTTGACTTGATCAATGTTTTTCAATGGCTGAACCCGGATAGAGAAGGAATTTTTTTGGTTGATGTAAATGCTTTTCGATAAGCTGCCCGTTTTCACTTCGATATTTGGCAACTCGCTTATTTCAGACTTCTTGACTAATACTTTGTGGAGATTGCCCATATGATTTACATACAAGGAAAGATAGTAATTGCCTTCCGTCATGTTTTCCACATGGAAGCTGATTGTTCCATCTTCCATTTTCTCTGAGACGAGCGTAGCTCCTGTCTGTCTGTTTCGCAGCATCCAAAAGGACGTAATGCTATCATCATCAATTGAGTTGATGTTTACATCCGCCTTGAATGAAAAAATTTTTTCATCCAAATGAATGGTTGAAATGCGATAAGTAATTAATGGACCTTGCATTTTTAAGAATTTTTGATGGTGAGCATCTGTTGAGGAAGCACTGAAATAATACTGGCTTCCGACTGTTTGGATTCGGTTGGCCACCGTTTCGTATCCATTAATATAAGCAATGTAATCATCAAATGCGGCACGGTCCCCGATGTACAGCAAGTAGTAGAGAATCCGATCCTTTTCCGCCAGGTTCAAAAACGCATACTCGTCCATTGTTTCATGCAAATAGTCATAGATCAGTGCATGGAACTTTTCTTTGTATTCCTCATCAAAAAGGAGATAGTCATTGGTATAAAGTTTTAGATCGTGCCGTAGAAATTTATTGTTTTTTTCTTTTTGATAAAGCGAAGCTCCGCTTTCTCTCAGAAATTGGTCGAAATAACGGTGGGCCACGATGCGGTTTTGAAAATTATCAAATTCAAAGCGCCGATTGGTGATCGATTTCACATCGCTGTTTTCCACCACTCGCCAGTAGTAGACCGGCTCCGGAATAATACTGAATGATTCGGCAAGAAAATAAGCTTTTCCTGTGAAAACGATATCTTCATAATGGATGCCTTCGGGGAACCGCAGCTGGTGAGCATCCAGAAACGATCGTTTGTAGATTTTATTGACAGATAAACTGTCGAATAACATCCCCATAAATTCCCGGATATTCAAGTTGGTGCGTTCAGTCGAATACAATTGCTTGTGGTACCAAATTTCGTAATTATTAGTGCGAATCACTTGGCCTGCCACAAAGTCCGAATCGGTGCGATCCATTGCTTCCACCATTTTTTCACAGGCCGTCACTGTGTACCAATCGTCTCCATCCAAGAACATCAAGTATTCGCCGGTTGAATTGGCAATTCCGGTATTCCGCGGCGTACTGCAGCCTCCGCTGTTTTCAGGGAGATGAATAGCTTTAAAATTGGGCTTCCCTTCCACAAAGCGATCAATCAGTTCTCCTGTCCGGTCGCTTGAAAAATCGTTGACGACTACAACTTCCAAATTGGCATAAGTTTGTTCTTGCAACGATTGCAGTGCTTCTTCTATGTACAATTCGTTATTGAAGGCAATGACGACTACAGAGAGTTTCGGCGGCTGCTGCATATCTTTACGATTGACCATCTCGTTGCCCTCCCAACTCTTCAAAAAGTTCATACCATTGCTGTTTGATGACTTTCTTATCAAACTTCAGGCTGTTTTCATAAGCCTTCCTGCTATAGGAATAAAACAGCTCTGGATTATCCGCCAAGCGTTTTATATGCCGCCCTATTAGATGGACATCTCCAACAGGTGCAATCAGGCTATCTTCATACTCCGTTAAGATTTCACGAATGCCTGGAGCACAATCAGTGGAAACACATGGCAAACCGCATGACTGTGCTTCTATCAACGACATAGGAAGGCCTTCTGCTTTTGAAGACAGGACAAAGAGACTGGCTTCTCTTAAAGAAGCCTCAATGTCTTCAGTCTGCCCTTCCAAAAAGACCCGCTCTTCCAGATCGAATATGCGAATGAGATTTTGGAGCGATCCTTCTGCTGGCCCTTCTCCATAAATATGAAGTGTCCATCCTGGCAGCGTATCTGCCACGGATGCAAAAGACTCGATCAAGACATCAAAACCTTTGCCTGCTACCAATCTTCCGGAGGAAACGATTTTTTTATGCTGATACAATGTCTCTGGAGGGGTGAAATGACGAAAAGGTGAGGGATTGTACATTACTCCTGTATTCGTAAACCCAGCCTCTTTAAAATGCTCTTCATCTTTTTGTGTCAGAAGAAGAAACTTCGAAACTTGGCGGTAATGGCTCAGTATCCGTTTGTAGCGCTGGGAACTTTTAGCGGCTGCTACACTTTCATGGCTTTGGCCGATGAATTTGATGTTTCTTTTATAAAGCACCGGCTGCATCCATTGCATGCCATAAACTTGAATCGCAATGACATACACTTCTTCATCTCCGAAATCCTCAAAAAACTTTTTCACATTATTGCGCTGCTTCTGCAGACGATAGCGGCGCTTCAGATCTTTTGACACTTTCATCAACCGCCACTGCTTCAAGTTCGAAGAAAGCTCGATTGGTGCAGGAGGCCGATAATTGTCTTTGTGGATGAGCTTTACAGGAACATCTTCCGAAAAATAACTGGGAGCATTTTTCTGTTCATTGACACTTAAAATGGAGACATGATGACCATCTTTCATAAATTCTTCCGTCAAAATAGAAGCCACCCGTTGCGCACCGCCATGGCTATTGAATTCATTGATTAGAAAAACGATATTCTTTCGCTCCATATGATTACTCCTTGTGAATAGATTGGCCTTCAGCGGTTTATATTATGATTTAGCCGTCTTCTCGAGCCGCAGATACTTGTTCGCGGTTTGGATATCAGCCGTATAGGTTTCTGTAGAATAAGGCTCTCTCGGGTATTCATTCAGTTTTGATGCCCAGACCAGATTCAAAAACCGATGGTGCGGCGCATTTGCCATCCGGTAGCTCAAATGGCTTTCATACCTTCCAGGCTCAAGTTCTGCCATATCCAGCACCACTTTGAAGCGGGAAAAATTATAGACTTTCCCTTGCGGATTATAAGCCGGATTTTCTGTGATTTCTTCTGTTTCACTGACTTCGACAGGAAACACGCAGCGTTCAAAACTGCTGAGATCCGTCAAATAAAACTTCATCAAGACGTCATTTTCAAATTTTGTTTCATAGCCTCGAACAAAAGCGACTCCTTCGATATGGAGCAACTCGTCTTCGACCCAAATCCTGTTAACTTGCTGCTCCACTTTTCCGATATTTTCAATCGCCAATTCCAGGCTGTTTTGCTGAACTTTGAACTGGTATTGAAAATGATCGGCTCCCTTGCTTTGCTGCTCTCTGATGTCAGCCTTTCCTGCCCAAATGGAAAACTCCACTGCTTTTTTGTTTTCCATTTCTTCACGCAGCCAGAAATTGAATTTCCCCGGCTTGAAAAACAAAGGAAACTCTGTTTCGCTGAAACTGACCGTAAATCCTTTACTTGCCGGTTCCAAATCCTTCATGACGGTTTCCCCGGTCCGGTTATCCCGTATAGCCAGCTGGAAGCGCCCTTGAACATCGACCATTTGCTGGTCCCGAACAAACCCGTTTAATTGAAGGTTAAAGCCGTCTTCTGTCGTTCCATAGTGCACCTGTTCAATGGCATGCTCATACTGAATTTCCGCCTGGATGGATTCAATCGGTTTTCTTCCACTCATAAACTCCGCATACATGGAGCCGACGAATTTGGCATCGCCATACGTTATAAGTTCTCCCTGATGGATCCAGGCAGCTTTTGAACAAAAAGATTCGACCGCATGATTATCATGGCTTACAAAAATAATCGTTTTTCCCTGAAGCTTAAAGTCATTCATTTTTTCCATGCATTTTTTTTGGAAAGATGAGTCCCCCACCGCCAATGCTTCATCGACGATTAAAATATCAGGATCTACATTGACTGAGATCGCAAATCCCAGTTTGGCTTTCATTCCGGAAGAGTAGTTCTTTACAGGCTGGCCAATAAATTCTCCCAGCTCTGAAAACTCGATAATGTCGTCGATTTTCGCCAGCATTTCCTGTTTTGAATAGCCCAGAAGTGTGCCTTTCATGAAAATATTGTCGTAGCCGCTTAATTCCGAATCAATGCCTGAACTAACATCAAGAAACACGATGGACCCATGGACATCCACCTTCCCTGAAGTCGGTTCTGTGATGCCTGTGATGATTTTCAGCAAAGTTGATTTACCAGAGCCGTTTTTCCCGAGGATGCCAATGGATTCCCCTTTAGGGAATTCAATTGTCACGCCCATCAGCGCAAAAAAATCTTTATGCAGTTTCTTGCGGGTGACCACTTCTTTGATCGGACCCCATGGATCCTTATATAAACTGTATTTTTTTGTGATATCTTTAACACTCACTGCTACATCCATCATGATCCGCCTTTCAAGAATAAAACTTACAAAGTATCAAGGAATATCGGCTTCATTCGCTTATGCAAGTAATTGCCCAACAAGAAGAAAATAAATACGAGGACCCAAAAATAGAAGGTATACACCGGCTGCTCCCAAAATCCAATGTCATAGAAAAAAGAATCCCGGTAACCTTGGACAATGTAATGGAACGGATTAAGCTTGATGATCCACTCGAATCTGCCCAGATTATCAGCTGACCAAAAAATTGGGGTCATCCAGAAAAGGAAAACCAGAATGGTATCGAGAAACCGTCCAAAATCCTTGCTGACCGCGACCAAGGGAGCTGTTATCGAACCTATCCCCAACAGCAGCATAAGCGCTGCAAAATCATAGTAAATCAGCTGGAAATTATAGAGAGAGACGGTTTGAAGTGATAAAGCCGTCAAAACGAAAACCACTGCCAACAGGATCAAGTGGATATAATACGAAAAAAGGATCTGCACGGCCGGCAATATGGCAACCGGGAAAGGTGTATTCTTAATAATGGATCTTTTGCTTCGAAATGATTTTTGTGTAAGCCGAAAGCCGTCATTAAGAAGAAACCATGCGGCCATGCCAATCGCCAGCCAGGCAAAATAAGGAGCTCCATCGACCGGGCCGCCAGCTCTTGCTCCTATACTGAAAACAAACCAGAAAACCGCAATTCGCATCAGCGGATTGGCGAGGCCCCACACAAATCCCAAAAGGGTTCCTGCGTATTCTCTTTTTATTTCCTGGATGGAAAGGGCCTGAATCATTTTTCGGCGCTTCCACATTTCCTTATAAATATCAAACATTAGTCTACCCCTCTGCACCCTGCAAAAATGATGGTCTGTTTAATTGAAGCCATCGGGATTTTGAACCTGCCAGTTCCAGGAGTCCCGACACATCTCTTTTAAATTTTTTTCGGCTTGCCATCCCAGCAAAGTCTTCGCTTTTTTAGGATTGGCGTAGCAAACCCCAATATCACCGGGTCTTCTATCAGTAATTTTATAAGGGATTTCTTTTCCTGTCACTTCATTGAAGCTGCGAACAATATCCAATACACTATAGCCAATTCCTGTCCCCAAATTAAAGGTTTCCACCCCTTCATGTGCTTCCAGGTATTCCAGCGCTTTAATATGTCCCTTCACCAAATCCATAACATGGATGTAATCACGTACACCAGTGCCATCGCTGGTATCGTAATCTCCTCCGAATACTTGCAGCTCCTGCCGTTTCCCAATTGCTACTTGTGTAATGAAAGGAATCAGGTTATTTGGGATTCCTCGGGGATCTTCACCCAGTTTGCCGCTTGGATGCGCTCCGATCGGATTAAAATAACGCAAAATCGCTATGCGGAAAGAAGGATTTGAAACAGCCAAATCCCGTAATATTTCTTCAATCATTAATTTGGTGCGTCCATAAGGATTAGTAGCAGATAAGGAAAACGACTCTTCAATCGGCACACGTTCGGGATGGCCGTAAACCGTTGCAGAAGAACTGAAAACAAGTTTCTGCACACCATGTTTCAACATGATCTCGCACAGCGTTAATGAGCCGGTGATGTTATTATTATAATAGCTAAGCGGCATTTCAACTGATTGCCCTACAGCTTTGTACCCGGCAAAATGCATCACAGCTGAAATATCATACTTGGAAAAAACATCATCCAAAGCCTGATAATCCAGTAGATCCACTTGATGAAAAGCCAATTCCTTGCCGGTCATTTCTTTTATGCGGTCTATTGAAGCCATTTGGCTATTCGATAGATTATCCACCACCACAACTTTATAACCATTTTCAAGCAATTCCACAGTAGCGTGGCTGCCAATAAATCCTGCTCCCCCAGTTACGAGCACCGCCATATACATCCCTCTTTTTAAAGTTTTTTATAAATTGGAATATTTAGATAATTGTAATTGATTCTATTATACTGTATGTACTGCGATTTACCACCAAAACATGTGACTTAATCATTCTTTTTATATAAAAAAAAGCCGTCTTGTGAAATCAATCGATTCACAAGACGGCTTTAAGTTGAGCAGATGTTATTCTTTGTTAATAATATCGGAAACATAGTAAAAACCGTATTCGTCCATAACAATCGTATAGGTTTTGCTGCGTTCCTGAACTGACCATTCTCCGGCTGCATCTTTAAGATCGAATGCTTCTTCCGTATGAACGATTGCGTGGTCCTCAAAAATTTCAATTCCTGAAATCTCGAGCTTCGTAAAGTTGAACTCCATTCCCTTGCCTGCAATATCTGTAATGTACTCGGAAATGCCATTGTAGATGTCACTCTGATATACCAACAGATTCTGGACATAGAAAAAGTCTTCTTCTTTTAGTGATGTTTCGTAGTAATAACGGAAATCACCGATAAATTCACTCAAGTTGGTTTCATTGAATTTCATTTCCAGATCAATATCGTATTCATAATCTTCGTCTTCGTAGCCGCTGAAATCGTCATAGACTTTAAATAAAGCTGCGACTTCTTCTGCTGACATCGGGTTTGTAACCCACTGAGACAATTGGTCGTACATCGAATATATCGGAATCGAGAAGCCAATTGAATCGCCTTCTTCGATAACTAGCGAGTTAATGCCGATGACTTTGCCGGTTGTTGCGTCGACTAATGGGCCACCACTGCTTCCCGGTGCAATTTTCGCGTCAATCTGATAAATATTTTCGTAGGTGAATTCCTGGTAGAAGTCACGGTCAATTCCTGTCAGATATCCCATTGACGCGGTATTTTCCATCCCTGCTGGACTGCCAAGTGCAATAACTTCAGTTCCTACATCCGTTGCTTCCATCTCAACTTCCAAAGGCGTGATCCCTTCGAATGCTTCTACATGGATCAACGCAATATCGGATTCATCGGAAATGCCGACAACTGTACCAGGGTGGTCCTGACCATTGATATTACGGACTACAACATCTGTAAATCCTGCAACAGCATGGGCATTGGTGACAACCATGCCTGTATCAGAGAACAAGAATCCTGAGCCTTGTCCGCCTTCTGTCAAAACAGTATAGACTTTTTGCTGGGCTTCTTTGATAATGGCCGTTTTCTCTTTTTTCTTCGGTTCCACTTTTTCCGGCTGCTCGGAAGGCGGCACTACGTTTTCCACTTTTGTTACAGTACCTGCTGTCTCATCTTCGGCTGGAACCGTCTCTTCAGGTTCTTCAATCTTTTCCACTTTACCTGGTTCGATTTCAGGCTCTTCCTCAGGCTCTTCTTTTACTTCCGGCTCCACTGGTTCAGTTTCTTTTTCAACTTGCTGCTCTTCTTTTGGCGGCTCCGCCTGTTCTTTCTCATCATCCATTAATTGTGCAGAACCGATTCCAACACCGAGCAATGTCAAAACCAGTACGATTGCATAAATAAAATTACGTTTTTTTTGTTTCTTGCTTCTTCTTTGCATTAACGAATGCCCGCAATTTTTGCAAAATTTCGCGCCTTCTTCATTTTCTGTTCCACATTTATTACACGTCATGTTTATACCTCCTGATGGACTAGCATAAATCCCCTTAATTTCTTCCATTATAAACCTTATAACGTCAAACAACTACTCAGGGTTGCAAGATGTCATGAACTCTTCGCATTTGTAATAAATCTATCTATTCAGAAGATAATTTTATCATAGATAGCATATTAGCAGTTAACTTTAGCACGAAAATGTAAAATATTCTTAAATAAACAGTTTAATTTCTTGATTTATAAAGATATAATAGTATTAGTAAAATACTATATTTTAGGAGATGTAAGATGAAGGAATTTTTGGATGTATTTAAAAAGGCTTTTAATTTCAGCGATCGGTCACGCCGCAAAGAATTTTGGATATTTACTTTGTGGGTGTTCATCATCAGTATCGTCTTGGCAATTGTCGAGTATGCAACTGGACTGGTAATTGATCCGGACATCGGCATTTTAACAACTATTTTCTCTCTCTTAGTTTTAATTCCGAGCTTATCGGTTACCGTTCGCAGACTTCATGATATCGGCCGTACAGGCTGGTGGATCCTACTAGCTTTGATTCCTTTACTTGGCTGGATCGCTTTGTTCGTCCTCACATTACTGGACAGCGAATCAGGAAGCAATAAATATGGGTCGAACCCTAAAGAAACTGCCCATGAATTTGCTGCCGCAAAAAATTGATGCCAAAAAGCCACAACTGTTTAATTACAGTTGCGGCTTTTTTTATTATAGTTAACTGCGGACATCTATTTTACGTCAATATCGTATAACTTTTTTTGAACCGTCAATAAATCTTCGAAATTGTTGGTTACAATCGGGGAATCCGCTTCTATTTCCTGAGACAGGATATTCAGTTCTTGAATCAATTCATCCAAACTCGATTGATACTGCTGGTATTGCTCGAAGCTGATCGTTTCTTCATCATCCAAATCTGCAAGCAATGCTTCGAGGTCTTCTTCCAGGTCGGCTATTTGTTTCTCGTAGGGGCCTAATCTCTCTATAACTCCTGCTCCCGGTACATAAGATGGCTTTTGTCCTTCAGATGCTGGGGTTGTCATTGCCATATTGGCCGCTGTGTCCATATGCGTCGTCAAAACAAATCCAAGGGCGAGAACAGGAACAGACATTTTCAAAAACGAAGTCTTCAAATGATCTTCCTCCTTCAAAATGATTAGGCGTTTCATTCAGCTTATACCATCTTTCGAACGCCGTAATCCCTTTTTCAGGAGTCTTTATAATTTCTTAATCTTCGCTTTACAAACCAATTTTAATACAACGATTTACTCATCGATTTTTGAACCACTTGCAGGAAAGCATGGAGATCCTGCTCAGTTGTTTTTTTGGAAAATGAAATCCGGATAAATTTTCGGGCAACATCCTTTTCAATGCCCATAGCGCTCATGGCGGACATTGCTTCCCCTGCACCGATTTTACAGGCCGTTCCTGTAGAGATCGCAATCTGCTGTCGATTGCATTCAAGCATCATCCACTGCCCTTCTACGTGAGGCAAGAGCATGCCTTGTATGAAAGGTGATTTTTTCGCTTTATCTCCTGTCAGCTCAACTTCTTCTGGAAGCAGTTCCATGAAATAACGCTGCAGACTTTCAGCATGCGCCTCCGCTGCTTTCTGCTCAGCTACTGCCTCTTTTGCCGCAATTGTTGCTGACGCTATTCCAGGCAAATCCACTGTTCCAGCACGGAAGCCTTCTTGATGAGTAGTTCCTTCATAAACCGATTCCCAGTGAACACTCGGATCAATCCATACAATGCCCACTCCTTTCGGTCCACCGACTTTATGACCCGAACAAACAGCAGAACTAACCCCCAGTAAGGACAGGTCTACAGGGATTTTTCCAAAACCCTGAACAATATCGCAATGAAAAGGCACAGCTTTTTCTTTCGCATACGCTGCACATTCCATTACGGGTTGAATTGCCCCCATTTCCGAATTGACAAGTTGGATTGCGATTAACGCTGTTCGGTCTGTCACCAGCTTTTGATACTGTTTAAAATCAAGGATCCCATCTGAATTTACCGGCACATAGCAGATTTGATATCCTTCCTTCTCCAGTTCGTGCAAAGCGGTCAGAACGGAAGCATGCTCGAGTTTCGTCGTTACGATTTCCCGCTGTTCAGGCCCTCTGCCCCGAAGAAGCGAGCGGATCGCCAATTGATTTCCTTCAGAGGCATTGCCTGTAAAGTACACACCTTCCGCACGCACATTGAGAAACCCTCCCCACATTTGCCGGCATCCCTTTAACAGATTGAAAGCAACGGAACCTGCATCATGCAGGCTCTGTGTATTTCCAAAAACCTGTGCGGCTGTTTCTGCATAGGCATCAATAGCCGATTGCCGCATAGGAGATGTAGCTGCATAATCCAAATAAATCACCATTTTTTCATCATTTCCTTTTCAAACTGGATTTTAATCTTGTAATCACTCTATCTTTATGTCATTAATAGTGTCAAGACACATGTAAAGTTGGTGTAAACTTATGGTTGATGTTTGTATTATTGGCGGAGGCGCTGCCGGACTGATGCTGGCGCATTCTCTTCCGCAGTCTCTTTCCGTCGTTGTCCTCACGAAAGAAGATCCCTTTTCAAGCAATACTGCTCTTGCACAGGGGGGCATTGCTGCCAGCATCGGTCCCGGTGATCAGACCGCGGACCATGCTGCTGATACACGATCCGCTGCAGCCAACCATGCAGCTCCCGACCGGGTCGAATTTCTGGTCCAGGAAGGCAAGACATTAATGGAAAGTCTGTTGTCACAGGGCTTGCCTTTCGATGCAGATCCAGCTGGCTTGCCTATGCTCGGACAAGAAGCTGCACATTCTGCGAGAAGGATTCTGCATGCAGGCGGTGATCAGACCGGCAAAATGCTGCTGCAGTATTTAAGAATTAAGACCGAAAACCGCATTAAGCTTATGCCTTTTCATACGGCACTAGAGCTGGCTATGAATAAAGGCGAGTGCATAGGTATCTGTGTCGAAGACGCTTTCGGCAAACGTTCAGTTATTCAAGCTCATCATACTGTGCTGGCAACCGGCGGTATCGGAAAATTGTACAGCCAAACTTCCAACTCCCCTGTTGCGACAGGAGACGGTTTATCATTGGCATTTCATGCAGGAGCCATACTTGAAGATCTGGAATTCGTCCAATTCCATCCAACTGTTTTCACTCTCAAAGGCAAATCATGTGGATTGATTTCCGAGGCGGTTCGTGGGGAAGGTGCTTATTTGGTCGATTCAGTTGGCAAGCGCATCATGGAAGGCGTTCATCCATCGATGGAACTCGCGCCGCGGGACATGGTCGCTCGCGCAATTGAATGGCATTGGCAGCAGAAAGGCCCCGTGTTTCTTGATGCAAGGCACATTCAGGATTTCCATGCGAAGTTCCCTTCCATCCATAAAAACCTGGGCACGCACCTTATAGCCCCTGAAAAACAAGTGATTCCTGTTAGGCCTGGAGCTCATTTTCACATGGGTGGCGTCCAGACCAATGAATGGGGCGAAACAAATATCTCCCGCCTCTATGCGATCGGAGAAATTGCCTCGACCGGCGTTCATGGCGCAAACCGGCTCGCCAGCAATTCTTTGCTTGAAAGCTTGGTGTTTGCCAAGCGTCTGGCGACCAGAATCCAAACTTATGGATTCGCCTACCAAGAATCCCGTTTTGCATTACATATGCCGATAAAGGAGTTTTCCCTCCCAGCCAATTTGCAATTGCGCATGACCCAGCAAGTCGGCATCTTAAGGGAGGTAGACGCATTGAGGAAATTCACATCGGATTTTCCTTTGGTGCGATTTGATTTGCATCACTATTCCGGTCAGCAGATCAAGGAAATCCATCGCTACACGGCCAGCAGTTTGATTGCCGAAGCTGCGCTGTATCGTGATGAAAGCCGGGGTGCCCATTACCGCTCCGATGCACCCCGGCCGTCAGAACAATGGACAGGGAAAACAGTTGAACTTTCGCTTGATGGCGTAGCCATTGGAGAACGGAAAATATATCAAAAGGAGACCGTGTTATGAATCGATTGAAGGCCGAAGAAGCAATTAAACTTTTTTTATTGGAGGATATTGGAGATCGTGATGTGTCTTCTGTTTTATTCACCCCGTCCGATCGAGGGGAAGCAATTGTTCGCTTGAAACAAGATGGCATTGTGGCGGGTCTTGAATGCTTCCAATGGGGCTATCATTTATTGGATCCAAGTATCACCGTCGATCTTCTTGTTAAAGATGGAGAGTTTGTGGCTGCCGGTGAAGCGATTGCCCGTATTTACGGTCCTGTTGCTACTTTATTGGCAGGAGAGCGTGTGCTGTTGAATCTGGTGCAGCGCATGAGTGCCATTGCAACCTTGACCGCTCATTGCGTCGAGGCTTTGGGTTCTTCTCATACCCGCATTGTCGATACCCGAAAGACCACCCCTGGACTACGGATGTTCGAAAAATACGCGGTGCGTGTCGGCGGAGGTTTTAATCACCGGAACGGTCTGTATGATGCAGTCATGTTAAAAGACAATCACATCGCAGCAGCCGGGTCCATCAAACAGGCTATCCAAAAAGTTCGGTCCGCGCTAGGACACATGACCATGATCGAAGTCGAAGTCGAAAGTTTGGCTGAGTTGCAGGAAGCAGTTTCAGCGCGGCCTGATGTCATCATGTTCGACAACCAGACACCCCAAACTATTGCAGACTGGGTGCAGCTCGTTCCGGAAACGATCCGCACCGAAGCTTCCGGAGGCATTGATCTGAAAAAGCTTGCTGCTTACCGGCATACAGGAGTTGATGTAATTTCCATTGGTGCGCTGACCCATAGCGTACACAACCTGGACATCAGCATGAATTTAGCTATCTCACATAAGGAGGCCATCCATTAATGACTTCATTTTTGAAGGAACTGCAACAGACAGACGCTATGCCCGATGCTTTCTTGCAAGCGACCACTAAAGAATTGCATGAACGTGCAGAGCGTGCACGTGCTGAACTTGGCAATCGCTTGTATATTCTCGGCCATCATTACCAGAAAGACGAAGTCATTAAATACGCCGACGTCACCGGCGATTCGCTTCAATTGTCACAAATTGCCGGAAACCAGACAGCTGAATACATCATCTTCTGCGGCGTTCATTTTATGGCGGAAACTGCGGACATCCTGACAGAAACCGATCAAGCAGTCATTCTGCCCGATATGCGTGCCGGTTGTTCCATGGCGGATATGGCCAATATCGATCAGACTGAACGCGCCTGGACACAGTTGCAGGAATTGTTCGGCGACACGATCGTCCCTTTGACTTATGTCAATTCTACAGCCGCCATCAAAGCTTTTGTCGGACGCAATGGCGGCGCAACCGTGACCTCGTCAAATGCCGAGCCGATGGTGCGCTGGGCATTGACGCAAAAAGAGCGCATGCTGTTTTTGCCGGATCAGCATCTCGGCCGGAACACGGCGGTCAAACTGGGCATCCCACTCGAACAGATGGCCATTTGGGATCCGATCAAGCAAAAGCTTGAAGCGCAATGCCCGGTAGAAGATGTGCGTGTCATTCTTTGGAAAGGCCATTGTTCCGTCCATATGAATTTCCTGCCGAAGCATATCGACAATCTGCGGACGAATGAACCCGATCGCCGCATCCTAGTCCATCCGGAATGTACTTATGAAGTGGTCAGCCAATCGGATTTCTCCGGCTCGACAAAATACATCATCGACATGATCGAGGCAGCCGAAGCTGGATCCAAATGGGCAATCGGCACCGAGATGAATTTGGTCAACCGCCTGATTGCCGATCATCCGGAGCTCGACATCGTCTCGCTCAATCCGTATATGTGTCCGTGCCTGACGATGAACCGCATCGATTTGCCCCACCTGACATGGGCGATGGAGGAATTACTGGAAGGACGCGTCATCAATCGCATCCAAGTCGATTCCCAAACTTCCATTGAAGCCAAAATGGCTTTGGAAAAGATGATGTGACTGGAGAAAGGCTGCGCGCCTTCCTTTTTGAATGATGAGGTGTGGTCTTTGTTGTTCGGGGTGCGGTTAGCTCGCTTTGAGGTGCGGTCTTTGCCGTTTGAGGTGCGGTTAGCTCGCTTTGAGGTGCGGTCTTTGCCGTTTGAGGTGCGGTCGTGTTTTTCAACTCATCTTCCGGACGGAAAAAAAATACAGCCACCCCCTTGGGGCGGCTGTATTTTTTAATGGGCTCTTGTTAATCTGCGGCTGCGTCCATCATATGGCAACTGAGCTTTAGATTTGCCCTCTTTTTCTTCAATTTCACGCACACGATTTTCAATCGCTGCTGAAATCAATCCTAAAACTGTCCCGAAAGCAGCTCCGGCAACCACCTCAACTGGCTGGTGACCGAGTAATTCCTTTAATTCTTTTTCACGTTGAATAAATTCAAAACTTGGAAATTCACCGGAAAACTTCACAAAACTGTCTTCTAAATCGTTGACCAGCCTTGCAATCTCTCCTGTATGGCGGCGGATGCCCTGTGCATCGTACATGACAATAACGCCAAATACGATGGCCAATGCTGTCTCTGTGTGACGTGCTCCTTTATTAGCAGCTACGTATGAAGCCAGTGCTGATACTCCCGCTGAGTGGGAACTTGGCATGCCGCCTGTTGTAAAGGCCTGCCTCCAATCCCATTCTCCTGTTACTGTTTTATGTGTGACAATCTTTAACGCCTGTGCCACTCCAATTGCACCTAATGAGGTAATCATTCCCCGGTTCATTTTTCTCATCTGCTCATCCTCCAGTTTCAGCCTGGCAACCATGCAGTTGCCGTTCAATATACTTCTTTACCCATTCTGGCAGGAGAATATGTAAGTATGTGCTAAAATACATGAATTATTTCTTAACAACAGCCTATATGCCCCGATTTCTTTGGATGGTGCAATAAAATACTATGTATTCTGCCGGTAACTGCTGATAAATGAGCGGGTTTCCTGTATATTTATACCTAATCCATTTCCTATTAAACCGCTGAATGAGGTGTCTTTTTCATGGCAAAGAAATTCGATTTTCATGTCATCCTTTTAGCCCTTCTGGTCCTTATCATGGGAGTGCTGATTTTTTATAGAATACCAGCCAACGGCTATTTCTTTATCTCCTTGGCTGGTGATACGTTCAATCAGTATGTCCATTTCTTTAATTTGTTCCATGATCTCGTCAGAAGCGGAGAAATGCCATTCTGGTCCTGGAACTACGGTCCCGGCGGAAGCTTTTGGAATGATTTCGGCTACTACATGCTTGGCGACATCTTTATCTGGCCACTGCTGCTCCTGCCAAAAGCCTGGTTTCCCGCATCATTCATTCCAATGACGCTTTTCAAGATTTTTCTGATCTGCTTAGGTACTTATTTATTGCTGAAAAAACTGGGCATCAACCGAAACATTGCATTGGTGGCAGGCATCGCGTATGGATTTGCCTTGTTCAATTTCGATCATTTTTACACCCATTATTTCTTTATGAACGCAACTGTATATTTTCCATTTATCCTGCTGGGCTACGAACGCTTTTTGTCTCAGCGAAAACCGGTTCTGCTGTTCACAGTCCTCGTTCTGGCCAGCATCAGCAATTTTTACTTTTTGTTTATGATCACTCTTGGCCTGTTTATGTACAGCGTGTTCCGGTACTTTACTGCCGAGCATACCCAAAAAACAGGAAAAGCATTTTTGCTTTTTCACCTCAAATTATCGCTTCTTTACTTGCTCGCTCTCGGCACTGCTATGATTATTTTTTTGCCGTCGGTCTTCAGTCTGTTGCAGTCTAATGCACTTCACCGAACCGGACAGCCGATTATCGACGTCTTGCTGCTTCCCGCTGAAGTGATTCAAAAGTTGCTGTGGCAAGGAGGCATCAATTTTTTGCCGCTCCTGGTCCTACCGCTCTTATTTATCAATGGCTCTAAAAAGAGATTTTGGATATACGGAGTTGCAGGTATTTTACTGGTTGCCATATTGATGGTGCAAAACCTTCATTTATTGATTGCCGGGTTCAGCTCGCCGTTCGAATTCAGAGCCTTTTTCATCTTTAATCTTTTCTTTATTATTCTGGGAGCCCGTGCTTTACATGACATCCGCTTCAAACAGGTCAAAAACAGCATATTGCTGATTTTCATATCGCTTCTCTTCTATTTGTGGTTAGAGAACAATCCGTTTACCCATTATGCGGAGTGGATCAAATTTCTACCTATAGCATTTGCCGTTCTATTTGCCGCAGGCCATTTCTTCACCAAACAGCGGATTCAATTTCCGTTGTTTACCCTTGCTGCTTCTGCTGTCATTGCCTATAGTTTCCTGCTTCCGCACAGTTTAATGACAGACCTGATCGCTCAATCGGATGGCGAGGATTTCGCAGAGACCCATAAAGGTGTTTGGGGAGTGTTGCCATTGATGAATGAGGAGCATTACAGAACTTACTTTGACAATCAAGAAATAAAAGACGGACTTGCACCAATTCAAGACGATTCCGATCTTTACCGCATCCTAATCAATTATCCGGGCATCCTTGGATACAATGCTTCTATGAGCTTTGGCTATCGTTCCTATATCGCCTATCAGTCCTTATTGGATTGGAACCTTCAACGGTTTGAAATGGATTATTTAGCGACTGCCGGCAACCGTCGACTGAATGTCATCAACGGCTTTCCTTCCAGCACTTTTTTAACTACTCTGCTGAACAATAAATATACGGTTTCTTTCGCGGGTCCCTACAACCTATATGGCTACGAAACCGTTTATGAAGAAGGAAATACCGTTATTGAAGAAAATCAATTCTTTCTGCCAATCGGTTTTTTATACGAATCAGCATTGCCGTTATCTTCACTTGGCGAGCCTTCGGATCCATTGCTGGATGAAAAGATTTTAAGAAACGCCGTTTTGCCGGATCAGGTTTTTGAGCAATCTGGCCTGAAGCCGGCTGAAGCAACAGCTTCTCAGACAATTGGTTCTTTAGAAAATGCCGTATTCGATGACAATACGCAAGTAGAATATCGGTCTGATGGAATATGGATAGCTTCTGAAACGCCAATCCAGATAAATATCCCTGTCCAGCCGCACGCACTTTCCGAACTGACTGTTTATGCTGATGTCCTCCCTTATACCGAAAATGAAGGTCTCACTATTCAAGCAGCCAATAATCTAGGGTCCAGCCATGTCCTTCAAAAAAATATGCGTTCCAACCGCTATGTGATTGATCAATACAATTACCTTGAAGCGAAAAACCAGGTATTGTTCCGCTTCGGAATGGATTCAGAAACCGACACTATTCAACTAACCATCCAACCGGGAGAATTTCTATTGAAGGATATTCAAGTAACCGCTGTTGATTATGGGGCATATGAAGAAATTGTCACAGCTTATCAAAACAATAGCCTACAGGACATTGAGTACGGCAATAATACTATTAACGGCCATTACAATGCAGAGGAGGAAGCCGTCTTATTTTTGTCAATTCCTTATTCAGAGGGCTGGAAAGCAAGCATTGATGGACAGCCGGTAGATACTTTTCCTGTCCACTCTGCTTACACTGGAATACTTGCCCCTTCCGGTGAGCACGCTATTGCGTTAAAATATAGACCGGAAGGATTTCTATCCGGTTTATTGATATCCATCATCAGTCTTCTCGGGGCGGCTTTCCTATTTATCCGCACTTTAAGATCGACTAAATAAAGAGAAATTCCAAACAGAGGAAGTCATCAAATTTCTGGAAAGAACGGGGAATACCATGAAGAAACTTTTAACAAAAGACTGGCGCAGCATTCTTATGTACCTCATCATGGGCGGCTGGACCACTGTCGTCAATATTGTCGTCTATTGGATTTGCGAAGAATTGTTCGGGCTCGATTACCGGATTTCCACAACTATCGCCTGGCTGTTCGCTGTCGTCTTCGCTTTTTTTGTCAACAAACGCTATGTTTTTAAAAGCGTCACCACCAATTGGCGCGACCGTTTTGCAGAGATGGGCTCCTTTTTTGGATTCCGGGTTCTGTCATTCTTCATGGACTTGGGTACCATGATGGTATTGGTCGGAATACTTAGCATCAACGGGACGATTTCCAAAATTTTAGCCAATGTCATCGTGCTTGTGGCCAATTACATTTTCAGCAAGAAATTCATCTTTAAGGACCGCAATGCTCCTATTGCAGAAAAAATTCAATAATCCACAAAAATGCCGGACAGGATGATTTCCTTGTCCGGCATTTTAGCGTTCTTTATAGATTTCCATCAGGCCGATGTGTTTTATACCCATCTCCATAATTTTAGGCAACCTATAAAGATAGAGAGATAGCACGAAAACCCATAGCTGCAAAGTGAAAATATTAAAGCGCTCGACTAATCCTGCATACGGCAAGTTATTATTTAGGACAATCGGTGCCGCCACCCCTGCCAAAACGATTATAAGGCCACAAAAAAGCGTAAACAGGCCGATGCTCCTGAAATTCTTTGTCAGCCATAAGCCATAACCGATAGAAAACAAGGCCCCCACTGTAATAATCATCACGATGGCTGTTATCGCCAAGTGTACCAAGTTTCCAAAGGTAAGCACGGCTCCTCCCTGCTCTAACGGAAATAGGCTATAACCGATTAATGAAATTGAATGCATAGCAACCAGCAAAAGCGCTCCAAACCGAGCAATTTGATGGACTTGATACTTACCGAAAAGCACAAATACTGTAACTGAAAAAACCACAGCGAAAATCCAATAAATCATTTTAAACATTAGTAGCATCTCTGCCTTTGGTGCCCCATTGCCAGTCAATTCGCTAATTGTTTGCCGAACATGGCTATAGCCCTCCAAAAAAATGCCTCCCATAATTACATGGGTTAGAAAAGCGAGTGCGCTGAGTAATCCACTTATCGCCAGTACTTGCCAAATACTTTTCTCCCTTGAAAACTTCATATCATCACCAACCTTAAAATATCTGAATATTCTATTATAATATACTTTATGGAAAATAAATGCTACTCTTTTAGGGATTATTTCTTACTGTCAGATGAATCAATTATTTCTAATCAAAAAAATCTGCCCATAAAGTCATAAATAAACTTTTTGAACAGACGTGTACTTTTTATAAACTTTTCATTTTTTCAGCTAACCATTCAAATGTCACTGCCACTTTTCCTCTAGGAATCAATTTGTATTGGTCTCCAATGCTGACCTCAAACATACAACCCGATTTTTCAGCTTTTAAATACCCTGTAATCCCGATGTCCATAATTTGTTGGGCTTGAATCAGTACAGGCGCAATCCGGTCCGGCGCTTCCTGGAAGTGGACATGGAACATGTTCGTAACCGGAATATGCGGTACAGTTGAAATTCCTTTACAGGAATTGAAGAAAGCTGCCAGTTCAACTGCGTGCTGGTAGTATTCTGCCATCCGGTCTTTGCGTTGTGCGAAGTAAGTTTCGGCGCTCAAAATATACGGGTACAACGAAATCAAGTCTCCCCCGTGCCGCTTTTTCCAAATTTTTGATTGTGCCATGAATTTTTCATCACCTGCTAAAACAGCTCCTGCGATTCCGCCAATCCCTTTATACATGGATAAATATACCGAATCAAATAAAGCACACACTTCTTTGACTGATTTTTCGTAATAAGGGAGGCATTCTAAAATACGTGCACCATCCAAATGAAGCTTTATGCCTTTTTGGCGGCAATAAGCTGAAATCTGACGGAGCGTTTCAAAACTCGGCAGTTGACCACCGATCTCCCGCTGCGGCAATTCCAATAACAAACAGGCTATGTCATCATCCATGGACGTTACATCTTCCAATTCAATGACTCGTTCTTTGTCAGCCAAAAGGATCGTTTGGATGCCATGCAATTCTTTCAATCCGTCTTCTTCATGGATTTCGAGATGGCTCAATGGATGATACGCTACTTTCTTAACGCCTTTTTCGTCACACCAAATCCGCAAAGCGATTTGCTGGGCCATGGTTCCGCTTGGGAAAAAGACCGCCGCTTCCTTCCCTAAAAACTCAGCCATCTGCCCCTGGAAATCCTCAATGACAGCACCGCTGCCATATTTATCACTTTTCACTTCTCCATCGATTGATCTAAAAGCCGTTTTTAAAACAGCTACGTTTCTCGGTCCATGTCCTGCCAATTGTTGCGTGGATTCTTCATAAGTTTCCAATAGTTCATTGCTGTTCATAATTGAGCCCCTGTCTCTGTCAGAATAATTGCATTTTATTGTTTACTATAACACGAATCACTGCTGCACAATCTGAAGAAAAGCGCATATAAAAATCCCATCTGCAATCAAATAAATGAGTGAAGATGGGATTGATTTAAATTAGTTTGAGCTTTGAGAAGAAACTTCAACCGGATGTTTTGCTTCATACAGCAACCCATCCAATTCAGCGCGGTAAGCTGCTGCCTGTTCGCCAGTCCACCCAAGCACGCTGCCCAGGTATGCGATGACCGCTTCTTTATGGGCATGTACCCAGTGAATATCAAAGTATAGGGCACCGGTACGGCGAATAAAGAAATCAATCGGTTTATAGGACGCTTCATATTCCATCGAATAGCGCAGCATCGCGTAGACCAATTGATTAAGCCCAGCACGCGCCGCTTCTTCTAATCCGGTTGTATAGAAGTGAAGAACTTTGTCCACATTTGCCCCATAGCGGTTGACAAGCATCCGCATGATGTCAGGTGTCAACCCCAAGCCTTTAGCTTGATGGATGCGGTCGGCCATGAACGTTTCAAAGCCTTTCGACCCGCCCACTTCGCCGCCGGAAATCGGCAAACGCTTCGTCGAACTTTTCGGGTAGGTGACGCCTTCTTCTTTTTTCAATTGCTCTGCTACCAGATCGGTAATGTGTTCACCCATCTTGCGGTAGCCAGTCAATTTGCCGCCCGCAATCGAAATCAAACCGGAATCCGATACAAAGATTTCATCTTTCCGTGAAATCTCGGATGGATCTTTGCCTTCTTCGTGGATCAGCGGACGCAAGCCGGCCCAGCTGGATTCGATATCCGCCTCTGTGATGGCTACTTCAGGGAACATGAAGTCAACTGCTTTCAAGACATAGTTGCGGTCCTCCAGTGTCATCGTAGGATGTGCGATGTCCTGCTTGTATACCGTGTCCGTCGTGCCTACATAGACTTTGCCTTCGCGCGGAATGGCAAATGCCATCCGGCGGTCCGGCATATCGAAATAAATTGCCTGTTTTAACGGGAAGCGGAGGCCGTCAAAGACTAAGTGAATGCCTTTTGTCAGCTGAAGCGTCTTGCCGAATTTCGAATGGTCTTTGTCGCGCAATGTATCAACCCATGGTCCTGCTGCATTGACGATTTTTTTTGCATACAGTTCGTTGATCTTGCCATCAATTTGGTCTTCCACTTGAATGCCGACCGTTTTGCCATTGTCGTAAATAAAACCTTTCACTTTTGCGTAGTTCATCGCCAAAGCGCCTTTTTCAACGGCTTTTTTCATAACTTCCATCGTCAGGCGGGCATCGTCGGTTTTGTATTCCACGTAATAGCCGCCGCCTTTGATGTCTTTTTTCTTCAATAGCGGTTCGCGGCGCAATGTTTCTTCCTTGCTTAACATTTTGCGGCGCTCGCCTTTTTTAACGCCTGCCAAAAAGTCATAGACGCGAAGACCGACATTCGTACTTAACGGTCCGAACGTTCCGCCTTTATAAAACGGCAGAAGCATCCATTCCGGAGTCGTTACGTGCGGTCCATTTTCATAAACGATTTCGCGTTCCTTGCCGACTTCGGCGACCATTTTAATTTCAAATTGCTTTAGGTAGCGCAAGCCGCCGTGAACCAATTTAGTTGAACGGCTGCTCGTACCTGCTGCAAAATCCTGCATTTCCACAACAGCTACATCCATGCCGCGCACGGCTGCGTCAAGTGCAATGCCCGCCCCTGTAATGCCGCCTCCAATAACAAGGACATCCAGTTGAGTCTGTTTCATTTGTTCATATCGTTCGTTTCTGTTTAAACTTGAAAATTTCATAAGTTGATTTGCTCCTTTTTCTGTATGAATTAGAGAATACGTAAATACTTTTTGAAGCATGCAGCGCTTCCACTCTACTTCCCTGTCTTGTAAAAATTCACACCATTCTTCTTTCAAGACTTTTCTGATCCACCTGTATCGCATTTTTCCATATAAAAAGAGAGAACAAGGCACAGCTGCAGAATTTATTCTGCAAAACTGGCTTGGTCTCTCATTGTCTCCGGCCGTTTATCTCTCGTTATTAACTTGTAGGTTATTTCACTGGTTTAAATGAACGTGTTGCCGCTACCGCGTTTTTCCAGCCTTCGTAAAGCTCTTCGCTTTTTTCATTAGGCATGTCGCGTGTAAAGGTCTTGTCAATCTGCCATTGCTTGGCGATCTCTTCTTTGTCTTTCCAGAATCCGACTGCGAGACCTGCTAAATAAGCTGCGCCAAGTGCTGTCGTTTCCTGAATCACCGGACGTTCTACGGGAACATCCAGAATGTCGCTTTGGAACTGCATCAGCAAATCATTGCCGACTGCTCCGCCATCAACGCGCAAGGTCTTCAATTCGATCCCTGCATCTTCTATCATAACATCTACGACGTCTTTTGTCTGGTATGCGAGCGCCTCAAGTGTCGCGCGGATGAAATGAGCTTTTGTCGTGCCGCGTGTCAGACCGAAGACAGCACCGCGTGCATCGGTATCCCAGTATGGCGTTCCAAGACCAACAAAAGCCGGAACCATATAGACGCCTTCTGTAGATTCAACTTGCATCGCGTAGTCTTCACTTTCCGGTGCATTTTCAATGATCTGCAATCCGTCACGCAGCCATTGAATAGCTGAACCGGCGACAAAGATACTGCCTTCAAGCGCATATTCGACTTTGCCGTCAACGCCCCATGCCAATGTCGTCAATAGGCCGTGCTCTGATACAACGCCTTCTTCACCCGTGTTCATCAACATGAAGCAGCCTGTACCATATGTGTTCTTCGCCATGCCTTTTTCAAAACAAGCCTGGCCGAATAATGCAGCTTGCTGGTCACCGGCAATTCCGGCAATCGGCACTTCGTGGCCGAAGAAATGATAATCGATGGTGTTGGCATATACTTCGGATGACTGGCGTACTTCAGGCAGCATGCTTTTCGGCACTGTCAGGATATCCAACAATTCCTGATCCCATTCCAAATCATAAATATTGTACATCAAGGTACGGGACGCGTTGCTGTAATCGGTAATGTGTGTTTTACCGCCTGACAATTTATAAACAAGCCACGAATCAACCGTTCCAAACATCAAATCGCCATTGTCCGCTTTTTCGCGGGCGCCTTCGACATTATCAAGAATCCATTTTACTTTCGTTCCAGAGAAATAAGCATCGATCAGTAGACCTGTTTTCTTGCGGAATAATTCATTCAATCCCTGCTCTTTCAAGTCATTGCAAATGCCGTCTGTCTGACGCGACTGCCAAACGATGGCTTTGTAGATCGGCTTGCCTGTGTTGCGATCCCAAACGACTGTTGTTTCACGCTGGTTGGTAATGCCGATGCCGGCAATCTGGCTTGGGTCGATATCCGATTTCCGCAGCACTTCAGCGATACAAGCCAGCACCGAGGTCCAGATTTCATTGGCATCGTGCTCTACCCAGCCCGGTTTCGGGAAGAATTGCTGAAACTCCTGCTGCCCGGTTTCGACGATTTCACCTTTATGGTTCAATAATACGGCACGTGAACTGGTTGTGCCCTGGTCTATGGATAACATATAATCTTTGCTCAAAACAATCTCCTCCAATGGGTTATGAAACGATTTTTTCTTCTAATTTATCAGCGGTTGTCCGCTCTTTTCTTAATTCTACACTTGCAGCACCGAATAAAACCAGGAACAAGGCGACACTCATGATCCAGAACGGCAACCCGTAAGCACCTGTGAACAATGCTTTATAAAATACGGCTCCGTATACACCGCCAAAAATAGGTCCGACAATCGGCACCCAGGCGTAAGACCAGTCTGAACTGCCTTTGCCGGGAATTGGCAGCAATGCATGTGCAATGCGGGGGCCGAGGTCGCGAGCCGGGTTGATGGCATAGCCTGTTGTGCCGCCAAGCGACATCCCAATTGCGATAATCAACGCACCGACTATCAATGGATTCAAGCCTTCTGTAAATTCGTTGGCTCCGATAAACAAGAGACCCATAACCAATACCGCAGTTCCAATAATCTCACTGACCAAATTGGAGAAAGGTCTGCGGATCGCAGGAATTGTTGCGAATACAGCAAGCTTCGTTTCTGATTCCTTGGTGCGCTCCCAATGCGGCAGGTAATTGAAGAAGACAATTGCTGCACCGATGATGGCCCCAAGAATTTGCGCGGTGATGTAAACCGGCACTTTAGCCCAAGGAAAATCTCCTACTGCAGCAAATCCGAGTGTAACTGCCGGATTCAAGTGAGCTCCTGAAAAACTGCCTACTGCATAAACCCCCATCGTCACAGCTAATCCCCATGCAATCGTAACGACGATCCAGCCGCTGTTTTCTGCTTTTGAATCCTTTAACACTACTCCTGCAACTACGCCGGCTCCAAAAATGATTAAAATCATCGTGCCGATTAGTTCCGCTAAAAATTCCGTCATTGTTTGCACCTCTTTGCTATTCGGTTAAGAACCATTTTTCAGAAAACGCAAAAAGACCCACGCTGAACCGAGCCACTTCTCCTAAAGAAGCGCTCATTTCAGTGTGGGTCTCCATTTCTCCAACACAGTTCTTAACTTGTAAATACTAAGTTACCAGTTTATGAAAACGCTGTCAACATTTTATATTTCCCAAAGTTCAGGCTGAGATGTTGAAATCGCTTTTGCCCCGCCGTCGTAAGCCAGTTGAATATCTTCTTTCGTGCGAATCAATCCACCTGCAATTACCGGGATGCCAGTCTTGTCGAATACTTCTTTAATGACCGAAGGAATAATTCCCGGCAAAATTTCGATATAATCCGGCGTTACTTGATTAATCAGCTTAATATTATGCTCAAGAGCCTGACTATCAAGCAAAAATAGGCGCTGTATCGTCAGCAAATGATTTTTCTTTGCCAAAGCGATGACATTGCTGCGTGTTGAAACGATGCCATCGGGTTTGACTTCCCTGACCAAATACTCGAATCCATAAGCATCCGTCTTCAGTCCCTGAATCAAATCCACATGCAGGATCACTTTTTTCTTAGCTTTTTTCGCAACCGTCACCAATTGCTTCAGCTGAGCCAATCGGATTTCTAAAAAAATAATGTATTCGTGATCGCTATTGAGCAAGCGTTCAAATTCTTTCATATTGCGCAAAACAGGCAAGACGCCTTGTAACTCATGCACCGGATTTCCTCCTCAAATAATCTCCTTCATTCTTAATGTAACATTATCCGCTCAAACTGATTCCCATTCAAAGATTTCGCATCGCCTGGCGCCTTTTGCCACATATAGGTCTTCTTTAACCAATGCTTCACAAGCTTCAACTGATTCGACTCTGTAAATGACCAACCCTCTGGAACCATCTGTAAACTTGCCATTGGCTGCAACTTGTTCATTCTTCCCCATATTTTTCAAAAACTCCAGATGCTAAGGGCGAAATTTCTGGCTCTTGTCAGCATCTTTCATCGGCAATGATACTGCAAAATATTTCATGTTAAAGCCCCTATGTTTTATTATAAAGAGCTGGTTATAAAAAGTCTTTGCATGGCAATAAAAAATGAATATACAAAATTTCCTTTTGATGAATTGAGCGCGAACCTTCCACATTTTTGTCTTATCGGCAGAATTTTTACCATTTATTTGGACATATTGTCCGATTTCACTAGAATACTGTCCAAACTGACGAAATACTGTCCGTTAAGGAATAAATACTGTCCATTTGCCTTCATTTACTTGCGAAACACCTTTTCCAACCTTTATAAACAGAGTAAACTGGAAGTGACTTACAAAACATCATCCATAAGGAGCTGATTGGCTGTGCAGATGACGAAAAAAGGACCTGTCTATCAATTGACGTTCATGCCCCGATTTTTCCCGGTAAACTGCTATGTGATTGACGAGGAAACGGAATTGACATTGGTCGATGCTGCCCTTGGCTTTAATGCAAAACAGATTTTATTGTCCATCCGAGTCATGAAGAAGCCTTTAACTCAAATCATCATCACACATGCCCATAGTGACCACATCGGAGCGTTGGATGCTATTAAACGCGAATGGCCGGATGCCGTTGTCAGTATGTCATCGCGCGACGCCCGGCTGTTAGCGGGCGACACCAGCCTGCTTCCCGGCGAACCCGATTCAGCGATTAAAGGCGGAGTTCCCAAAAATATTAAGACACAGCCAGACCGTTTGTTGGAAGAAAATGATCATGTAGGCTCCTTGAAAGTAGTGAATACACCTGGACACACTCCCGGTTCTATTTCGTTATTCAACACACGCAACCGGTTTCTCATTGCGGGAGACGCCTTCCAGACGCGGGGCGGCATCGCAGTTTCCGGAACGTTCAAAGTCTTGTTTCCATTTCCCGCCTTCGCGACTTGGGACAAACAGACGGCTCTAGAAAGCGCGCGGAAAATCCGCGAACTGAATCCTCAGCTGCTGGCAGTCGGTCATGGACAGATGATTGACAAACCGATGGATGCAATCGACTTGGCCATAGCGGAAAGTGAAAAAAACCTGCGTCAATAAAAAATGTCCTTTTCCCTGATAAGTGCCCATCCACTATTCAAACAGGAGAAAAAAACCGTTTACCCAGCAGATTTCTCTGGGCAAACGGTTTTCTTATTTCACTTCTTTACGGCCAACACGCATTAGCATGACCGGACGTGGCTCATCTAAAATTTCATCGACCTGCCGCGTCTTGCGGAAGCCCGTTTTTTCATAAGCACGGATCGCCACTGTATTGCGGACATCCGGATCGGTAACACAAAATTGGGTTTTTGAATCCTTAAAAATGATTTCTTTCAGGAATTTGCAGAGAACACGCGAACCAAGCCCTTTATTGCGAAAGTTTTTGGCACCTATCAACACATCCAGCCCAGCAGCTTTTTGCAGTTCCTCATATTTTTCGCAGCCGGGATAATCGCTCCAGTGGTAAGTCTGGATGTAACCAATCGATGTTTCTTCATAAAAAATGATATAGGGCTTTACGGGATCTTTGCCTTTAATGCTATCCGTAAATTCCTGGGCAAACTGGCCATACGTAGAACCTTGCCTATAGCCCCAAAACCGGGTGGCAGGCGGCTCTTTTGTAATCCACTCATAGAGCTGCGGCAAATGTTCACGCCGTAATCGACGAAAGCTGACTTTTTCTATATCCAAGTCCATCAAAACACCCCTTCCTTCTATTTTATAAAATAAAAGCCGCTCTCCGTTATTCAAATGAATAAACCAAGGCGGCATCAGCAATAGATTACGGTTTTTCCGTTTTATCCACAGGAGATTTCAAAATTTCATCCAAATGGTCAATCGGCAATGAAAAAATAGTTTCCACCGGCGCATAATTTCCGGCCAAACGGCCAATAGGCGCCAGCTTTTCTAGATTGATTCGGCCGTTTTGATAAAGTTCGTCTTTAACGTGGAACTTTACCAATTTGCCGATAATGAGATGGTCGTCACCCAGTTGAATGATATCGTGCAATTTGCATTCCATATTGACGGGCGCTTCCAGAACACGCGGCACAGAAACTTCAATCGATTCTGCTGCAGTCAAATTCGCATAGTCGAATTCATCGATTTCACGGGGTACATGTTCGCCGCTTTTCGCCATTTCATTGGCCAGTGTCGCAGATACGATATTGATGACAAACTCTTTGTTTTCCCGGATATTTTGAAGCGTGTCTTTGACAGTACCCGCACGCCCCTCTACACCTTCTCCAACAGAAAACGCCAGCATCGGTGGATTACGTGACACGACCGTAAAAAAACTGAAAGGTGCCAGATTTGCTATCCCATCCGAGGACATGGTCGACACCCAAGCGATCGGCCGCGGCACGACACTGCCTATCAATAGTTTATAGTTTTGTTTTGCTGTCATGTTCAACGGATCAATAATCATTTGTTCAGCCACCCTTCAAATGGTCAGCCCTAAAGACTTCCCTCTTCCTCTTTTCCCTTTCCGACCGATTATAAATCAGCTTTCCAGACAATAATTCGGTTTTCGAATCTCTAAGATAATTTTCATTTATGATATCTTTCATTAATTCGCTGCCGCCCCTTCTTTTCCCTTTATCTTTATGAAATACCCAACAAAAAATCCCGTCAACACAAGCTTTTCGCTTGAATTGACAGGATTATACTTTACTTTTTCAAATAGACTTTTTCTTCTTCAAGTTGCTGCGATTCGTATTGGCGATAGTTGGAATAGTATTCCTGGATCAGGTAAACTGGCCGCCCTTTTGTTTCAATAAAGATTTTGCCCAAATATTCACCAATGATTCCCAAAGAAATCAATTGGACGCCTCCCAGAAACAAAATAACGGACATCATGGACGGATAACCTGGAATCGAATCGTTGAAAATCAATGTCCGGAAGAAAAGGAACAACATATACATCAAGGCAAAAATTGATACGAGAATACCAAGAAAAGAGGATATTCTGAGCGGTAAAACGGTAGAAGACGTGATGCCGTCAATTGCCAGATTCACCAACTTCGGATAATTCCATTTTGTTGTTCCTGCTGCTCGCGGATCCCGGTCAAACAAAATTTCTTTCTTATTAAAACCGATCCAGCTGAACATCCCTTTGGTGTAACGCTGGGATTCACGGATTTTTTTTAATGCTTCGATGCATTTTCGGTCCAATAGACGGAAGTCCCCTGTATTGTTTTGGATCGGAATATTGGAAACCTTGTCCAAAATATTGTAATACGAATTGGAGGACCATTTTTTAAACCAGGTTTCCCCGGCACGGCTGTTGCGTTTCGCGAACACGTCGTCATATCCCTGTTCCCAGTATGAAATCATTTCGGGAATCATTTCCGGCGGGTCCTGCAGGTCTGCATCGATGATGATGACCGCATCTCCATTGACATGGTCAATACCTGCCAGCATTGCAACTTCTTTCCCAAAATTTCGGGATAGATTAATGTAGGCAATCTGTGGATGAAGTTTAGCCATATCCTTCAACATGTCGAGTGTCCGGTCCCTGCTGCCATCATTGACAAACAGAAACTCGAATTTGTAATTTGATATTTGTGTCGTTACCAGCAGCAAACGCTCTAGCAAGGTTTCTAAAACTTCCTCTTCGTTATAAGCAGGAATGAGGATTGTTATTAACTTCATTCATGTTTCACCTTCCGTTCATTTAGTTCTGATTAACGAGAATTATAGCATATCCAGCCGCTCAGCTCATAGAGACTAAAGAAACGCCCTATTTTTCCAAAACAAAGTTTGTTATTATTAGAAATGGAATTTATCAGCCAAATACTACTGAGATTACTAACGTATACGAGGAGCAAATTGAAAATGCCTGAACAATTTTTACTGAAATGGAAACTAGCAATCAAGCCACAATGGAAAACTGCTTTTCTATCGGCCGCCATTATCGGTTTCTTATGCCATATGTTTGTTTTCACAAACATCCTTCCCAATCACGACAGTCTTGTAAACATGCACAGTCCACAGCTGAAAGGCAATCTCGGCCGCTTCTTCCTGTCTCCATTCAGCGGAATAAGCTCCTATTTTGACTTGCCATGGATTAATGGAACTTTGTCTATTCTTTATCTGGCTTTGACGGCTGTGATTCTGACTGAACTGTTCCAATTGAAAAAGATCTTTTCGATTGTTGCAATCAGCGGATTGATCATCACGTTCCCTACTATCGCTTCAACTTTTTCTTATATGTTCACTGCAGATGGCTATATGCTCGGCTCCTTGCTGACAGTGCTTGCCTTGCTTATCACCAAAACCTATAAATACGGATTTGTTCCGGGTTCTGTCATTTTCTACTTAGGAGTTGGAGTCTATCAAGCTAACTTACCATTCCTGTCAACATTGATGATCATCTTTTTGGTCACTGAAATTGTAGGCAGAAAGATTACTTTCCAGCAATTAAAAAGCTATACGCTTCGCTTTTTCGGGTTAGGCATAATTGGAATGGCTTTATACGCCATCAACTTCAAACTATACACCAGCTTTTTTGCGGGCAATATTTCAAGCTATCAAGGCTTGGATTCAGTGGGTGACAGCAGTGGTTCCATCTTCGATCGCTTTGAGCAAGTCTTTGATTCCTTCACGCTCTTCTTTTTCCGGGGATTCATCACAGACTCACCGATTAATTTGTTTGAATGGTTAAATGTCGCCATATTCCTGCTTATTGCCGTTGGTTTTATTCTGTTGACGATTCAGAATCACATCTTCACCAATATTCCAATGACAGTGATTGCCATTGCATTGCTATTGCTAATGCCTCTATCTGCTTATATTTTATACTTTGTTTCATCCGATGTTGTTTACCATATGCTGATGGTGATGGCTCTGGTCAGCTTTTACATGCTGCCGGTTCTTTTCTACGAGCATCTCACCAAACCAAACTTTGCTGCCAAAGCATTTTCATGGACTTCAGTTGTAATTGTATTTGTGGTAGCTTTCAACTTCTCCATCATTTCTAATATTTCGTATTTGAATATGGAGCTAAAGTATGAAAAATCAACAGCATTCGTTAACCGTCTGATCAGCAGAGTTGAACAAACCGAAGGTGTCACCTCCGAATCGAAACTGGCATTAATCGGCCGTGTTCAACTGGGTTCATCTTTGAGCACAAGAGTCATTCCTGAGAATATCCCGAGAATGACCGGTCCTTTAGGTGATAGTATTATACCGCTTCCTTACCATTACAGCGCGATGATGAAAGATCATTTTGGTGTTAATTACCAATTTATTTCTGAGCCTGAGCGCCAAGAAATCGCAGCCTCAGAATGGTTTGCGGAAATGGAGGCTTGGCCTTCGAAAGATTCTGTTCGGGTCATCGATGATGTGGTCGTAGTGAAACTCCAAAAATAAGAACAAGCCAAACACGGATCTATTTTCCGCTGTTTGGCTTGTTCTTTTTCTATATGTAATTTTGTCTATATCATTTGGCAAATTCCGGATATAATGGAGGAAATAGCAGAAGGAGGCGTAGCGATGAACACCGACCAAAAACTGAGACAATGGCAAGAAGCTGGATTAATGGATTCAGAAACAGCCGAACGAATCCTAGCTTTTGAAAAGCGTCAGCCTACTCCGAGGAAGCTGCCCTTGCTTCTGATAGTCGGATTGATTTTCTTTTCGCTGGCTGTTTTCAGCTTTATCGCAGCCAATTGGCAGGCTATACCCGACTTGGCAAAAGTGCTGCTGATGCTCGGCTTGATGTGGCTCTTTTACAGCATTGCTCATTTCTCACAGAAGAAAGCAGTTGGCCATCCGCTTCTTTTCAGGGTTATCGGTCTTGCGATGTTCGGCGCGACTTTATTGACAGCTGCGCAGACTTTCCATTTCCCTTTGGCAAACTCTCTTTTGCCTTGGGCTATGTTCCTGGCATCGCTAGCTCATTACTTTTACTGGCGAAACCTCATTTATTCGGTCATCGCTTTTCTCTTCGGTGGAGCCGTCTTGATTTCGTTCCTGCCTGATATCGGATGGACGGAATGGGGGATCTTTGTAATCATTACTGCAGCCTGGTTCTACTTCAGTAAAAGTTTTGCACCTGTGGCCTTTAGTTGGATCCTGCTATTCGCTTCGGGATTCATGCTATGGGGGCTAGTGGACTATGACAGTTCGCTATGGCCAATCTGGACCTTGTTCGCGCTTGTCCTCCTCCTACTGATCGTTCCGGAAAATAAACAGCGAACCATCCGGCCGCTTTATTTGATAGCAGCAGGCATGTTGCTAGTAGTATATTTAGCGGTTCGCGGACAAACCTTCATTAGCATAATTGATGAAAGCCATATGGCAGAAGCCATTGCTCTGGCATTCGCAGGCATTGGCATATTCGCACTTAGCTTTTTCAAATTCCGCTCCATCACCTGGGTGGCAGTGCCCGGAGCAATTGGTTTGCTGCTTTACGAGGAAACGGCTATCGGTCTGGCGGTAGTTGCCGAATTGGCAGGGTTAGCCTACTTGATTTTAGCACAGCGTCAGAACGAACCTTTAGGACTGGGCTTTGTCTACTTTATCATTGTTCAATTCGTCATCTATATTATTTATGCATGGGAACGGCTCGATATGTCGCTCTTCTTCCTGATTGGTGCATTGCTTCTGTTCCTGCTGTCAGCTATGGCCTGGTGGATTAACCGCAGGAAAGAAGGTGCGAAGTTATGAAAACATGGCTTTTCCCAATCGTCCAAACTGCAGTTGTCGTAATTCTGCTAATGAGCTATTACGCAGCATCTTGGTTTGGCGAACAATACATTTTACGAGCTGAACCTTTTGACCCTTTTGATCCGTTTTACGGAGAATATGTCTTGCTGCAATATCCCGATTTGAAGTCGAACTCCATTACAGATGACAGCTCCGTTTACTTTACTCTAAAAGAAGCTGACGACGGATATGCAGTTATTGACCGGATAGAAAACGAACCATTTTTTGGGGCCATTGAAGGTTCCATTTATGGCGGCAGCGTCACAGCTCCTCAATTGGAGCAATTTTATGTAGAGCAAGGACAAGGACCCTTGCTCGAATCAGCACGTGATCTGCAGGTAACCATCGATGTTTCAAGCTGGGGAACCATTCGGCCGATCAACTTGCAGGAACGTTCAGAATAAGCCAATAAAAAAGTTCAATCAGCTGCCTGATTGAACTTTTTTCTATTCCATCTCCTATTGTCCTTCCGTACCATAATAATCTGTATACGCATCATCTTTTTGAACTTTGACATTATTGAGCACCGCTCCAAGCAAACGGCTTTTTGTTGAAGCGGTAATCGCTTCTTTCGCTCTAATCGCATGTTCTTTTTCTGTCTTTCCGGAATTCACTACTAAAATCGTGCCTTCACACCGATTTGCTAAAATCACACCATCTGTTACAGAAAGGACCGGAGGGGTATCGAAAATCAGCAAATCATATGCATCCAATGCCTGTTCAAAAAGAAGATCCATATTGTGAGAGCTTAACAATTCTGCAGGATTCGGCGGAATAGGACCGCATGGCAAAAGATCGAGATTTTCAATTTCAGCTGATTGAATCGCTACTTTTAACGCAATTTGACGGGCTAATACATTTGATAGCCCTCGCGCATTGCTGATTTTAAACGTGTTATGCATGGTTGGTTTTCTCATATCGGCATCGATGAACAAGACACGTTTCCCTTCCTGCGCAAAAACAATCGCTAAATTGGAAGCCGTTGTTGATTTGCCTTCTGAATGAGAAGCGGAAGTAACGACCAGCGACCGAATATCTCCATCAGGAGAAGTGAAATGTATATTCGTCCGCAAGGTTCTGAACTGTTCTGACACCCGAGATTTCGGGTTTGTGAATGCTATCAGTTTTCTATTTTTCACTTCGGGTTTGTTCTTCTTTTTAACCATTCATTCATGCCTCCCTGCGTTTAAAGGCAATCGGCTCATTTGCCGGAATGTCTTCTTCTTCATTCATAGGCGAAATAGCTCCAAGCACTGGAATCCCCAAAACATCCTGAATATCCTTTTCAGCTCTCAGGGTTGTATCCAAATAACGCAGAATCAATGCGGTGGCTGCTCCAACCCCTAGACCGACAATTGCACCCAGTAAAATATTCAGTGGAGGATTTGGCGATACCGGTGTTTGAGTCTCCATGGCAACAGCCGGTGATAAAATCGAAACATTATCGACATTCATCAATTCCATGATTTCCGCTTCAAAAACTTCAGCTGTTCGATTCGCAATTTCAACTGCTGCGGCAAGGTCTTCGTCCTCCACCACAACCGTCAGAAGTTGAGAACTCTCGGCAATTTCAATGGAAATTTTGTTCTGTAACTCTTCGTAGGACATTTCCAACCCTAGTTGGCTGATTACTTGCTCAAGTATGACCGGGCTTTGAATGATTTCACTGTATGTAGCGACCAATTGCAAATCAGTTTCGATACTTTGAGTGTCCAGCCCTGCTTCATTCTGTTGTTGGCTGATCAGGAGTTGAGTAGACGTTTGATAAGTTGGGGTAATCAGGTAATACGATATTAATGCCGTGATGATCATGAACATGATGGTTATAGCCAGAATCAAACGAATCCGATTCTTTAAAATTCCATATATTTCACGCAGGCTGATGGTTTCTATCATTTCGCCACCCCTCCTTCCTATTGGATATGCATATATTTTATTGAGCGGCAGCTCTGGACATAAGATACCCGAATCCTATTCGCTCATCTACTGAGCTATGGGACATCAATTCGAATGATTGATGTCCCAGATTTTCTTAAGGCCCGTTGTCATCGGCGATCAACTTATGTAAGCACCGTGCGCCGATTATCCGTGTCCCAGCCAATGAATGCTTGAGCAGCACCTAATCAAATTAGAAATGCTCTGCTTTCCGTCAATACGCGTCTTTCGAACCAAACAGTACGAGAATCGTCTTGAAAATCAATTTTATATCCATCATCGTATTTCGATTGCGGATGTAATCTAAGTCCATTTCGACCCACTCCTGAAAGCTGATATTGCTTCTTCCGTTAACTTGCCAAAAACAAGTCAATCCCGGAGTTACACTAATGCGCTGTTTTTCGTAATTTGTGTATTGAGCTACTTCGTCAGGCAATGCAGGTCTCGGACCAACGATACTCATATCGCCATTCAATACATTGACCAGCTGAGGCAATTCATCAATGCTCGTTTTTCTGATGAATTTTCCGATTTTTGTAATTCTCGGATCGCTTTTGATCTTGAATACTGGACCTGATGCTTCATTTTGCTGTAGCAAAGAGGCTTTCAAATCTTCTGCATTACAGACCATGGAGCGGAACTTGTACATATCGAAAGTCTTGCCGTTTTTGCCAACTCTTTTCTGTTTAAAAAATATCGGTCCTTGAGGATCTTCTAATTTTATCAACAGGCTGACTATTAATAACAAGGGGACCAACGCAATTAAACCCACTAATGAACCGGCAATGTCCAAAAAGCGTTTCGTATACAAATAGCCATTGCTGGTATTTGTCTTCACACTTTCGAACACCATTTCACTGTACCTTGTATTTACGTTCATTTTTTCTTTTTCAGGAGCGGACACTGACATTTGAATCACCACTTTCATCTTTAATTCCCGTTATTAATCAGATGGGTGCTGCTTCAATCACCTTGACTGCAGGAGGTCGGCCGATCGAATGATATTCGATTCCATTGTTCTCCATGGACTCTACTGCAAAACAATTTCTTCCATCGATAACGAGTGGCTTTTTCATCTTGCTGAACATTGTCAGCTCAATATTCTTGAATTCATCCCAATCAGTCAATATGAGAGCAGCATCACTGTTTTCAATTGTTTCTTCAATTGATTCAGCATATTGAACCAGCGGATTCAGAATCGATTTTGCATTGTTCATTGCAATCGGATCATATGCAATGACTTCTGCCCCCTGCTTAACCAATTCTTCGGTAATCAGGATAGATGCCGATTCCCGCATATCGTCTGTATTGGGTTTGAAAGCAAGACCCAATACAGCAATTTTTTTACCGGCAATTTCTGGGAGACAGTCGTTCAATTTGCTGATCAGTATCCCTTGCTGCTTTTTATTGACATTTACTACGCCTTTCAGCAACTCAAACTCATATTGGACATTCCCCGCAATTTGTATCAAGGCTTTTGTATCTTTTGGAAAACAAGATCCTCCATAGCCGATTCCCGCTTTCAGGAACTGGCTGCCAATTCGCTGATCCAGACCCATTCCCGTAGATACGTTTTCTATATTTGCACCCAATAGCTCGCATATATTGGAAATTTCGTTGATGAAGCTGATTTTTGTCGCTAAAAATGCATTCGACGCATACTTGATCATTTCAGCACTTTTGATGTCCGTCTTAAAAATAGGAACTCCGAATGGTTCGTTGATCTTTTCAATTATGCTGAATGCATGCTCGCTGTCTGCCCCAATGACAATCCGGTCACCATGGAACGAGTCATGAATGGCAGAACCTTCTTTTAAAAATTCAGGATTTGAGACGACTTCAATCTGTAGATCATTTATTAAATGAGCTTGGATGATTTCTTTAATCATCGCATTCGTTCCGACAGGAACCGTACTTTTCGTAACAACAATGACATCGCGTTCGACATTTTCAGCAATATCCTGTGCCGCTTGTGAAATAAAGGACAAATCAGCAGAACCATTTTTGTTTTCCGGAGTTCCAACAGCAATATAAATTACATCTGCCCGCCGGAGCCCTTCTTGATGGATAGTAGTGAAATTCAAGCGCTGTTCTTTGATATTCTTTGTCATTAGTTCACTGAGGCCAGGTTCATAGATTGGAGAGATTCCTTGCTTCATTTTTGCTACCTTATCCTCGTTGACATCTATACAAATTACTTGATGGCCAATTTCAGACAAACTCACACCCGTTACTAATCCGACGTATCCAGTTCCGATTACCGCTATATTCATACGGAAGCCCCCAAACTAAAATAATGGTGCAGCTGATTTTTCAGCCATTAATTCTTTGATGATGCCTTCTACATCTTTACCAAACTCCGGGCTGTCCAAAGCGAATTCAATGGTTGTCCGCAGGAAGCCGAGCATTTCACCCACATCGTAGCGTTTGCCTTCAAAGTCGTAAGCGTAGACGCTCTTTACTTCGTTAAGTTTTTGAATAGCATCTGTCAATTGAATTTCCCCACCAGCTCCGGCACTCTGCGTACCCAGAAAATCGAAGATATCAGGATCCAGAATATAACGTCCCATAATCGCAAGATTTGAAGGAGCTGTTCCTGGTTTAGGTTTTTCTACAAAATTGCTGACTTGGTAACAGCGTCCATCAACTGCACTCGGATCAATAATGCCGTATCTGTGCGTTTCATAGTCAGGAACCTGCTGAACACCAATAATGGATGATTGCATTTTGTCGTACTGGTCAATCAATTGCTTTAAGCACGGTTTTTCGGCTCTCACAATATCATCCCCTAAGAGCACTGCAAAAGGTTCATTTCCAATAAACTTGCGTGCGCTCCAGACTGCATGTCCTAAACCCTTTGGCTCTTTTTGGCGGATATAATGGATTTCCACATTAGAGGTTTGCTGGACTTTTTCAAGAAGTTCAAACTTGCCCTTTTTGAACAGATTGTCTTCGAGCTCAAAATTCTTATCGAAATGATCTTCAATCGCACGCTTTCCTTTTCCGGTAACAATGATGATGTCTTCGATGCCCGAAGCGATTGCTTCTTCAACGATGTATTGAATTGTCGGTTTGTCTACGATCGGCAGCATCTCTTTTGGCATAGCTTTTGTTACCGGCAGAAACCGAGTCCCCAACCCAGCTGCTGGAATAATTGCCTTGGTTACTTTTTTTCCCATAAAATCCACCCACCCTTTTAAGTTTTCGGGTTATTGGTTCCTATCTTTTATACGGGGACAAACCTATTTAATTTCATAAAACAGGTTCTTTTGTAACCTAATCTCCAAATATTGTCCCATTGTAACATCGATAGTCCTCAAAATATAGTTTAACTATTGAGAATTTTTGAATAAAAAGGGTTTAATAGTTACAAATACCCAATAATACCCTATTCAAAAGAACGAAATAACCGTTTTTATATATTCTAATATTCTGATAATTTAAATCATATTTAGGTATGAGAAACAATCATTTCCAGATTTCCATCAATAAAATACTCTCCGATGGTTGCTGGCACGATAAAATTATCACCTTTTTTAACAGTGGATACACTTTCCTCAGTCACAATCTGACCCGATCCATTGATGACGCTGACTAACAAGAATCCAGTCGTCAAAGGAACTTCTACTTTCCCACCAAGTATCCAATGATAAACGGTGAAGTATTCACCTTCTATCAGCCGTGTCGACTCCAGGTTATTCAACTGCTGTTTCAGGTTGTCTTGTATAACTTGCTGATGCGGACAGGTCATTACTGCCATCGCTTCTTCCAAATGCAATTCACGCTTTTTGCCTTTGGGATCAACACGGTCATAATCGTAAAGACGAAATGTAATATCGGAACTTTGCTGCGTCTCCAAAATCACAATGCCTTTGCCAATGGAATGCAAAGTACCGCTTGGTACGTATACAAAATCACCTTTTTTCACTTTAATGCTCTGGAACAGTTTTTGCCATTCCCCTTTGGTCACCAGCTGCTGGAATTCTTCCCGCGACTGCGCTTGATGTCCAATAATAATTTCAGCATTTTCTTCACAATCCAGAATATACCAGCATTCCGTTTTGCCATACGGCTTTTGGGCAAGCTCTTTTGCATAATGATCATCCGGATGCACCTGAACAGATAACTGGTCGTTGGCGTCAAGGATTTTCACCAACAACGGAAAGTCGCTGTCAGTTGTTTCAAAACCGAATAACTGAGGGTAATTTCGCCAAACATCCACTAAGCTCTTCCCCTGCAGTTCGCCATTCATGACAATGGATGGTCCATTTTCATGTGCGGATATGACCCACGCTTCACCCGTGGTCTGAGAAGGAATATCATAATTGAATAATTCCTGAAGCTTACCTCCGCCCCATATTCGTTCTTGAAAAACCGGCTTTAAAAAAACAGGTTCCTTGTACATAAGCTCTCCTCCTACCATGGAAATGACAAGCAACTTACGATTACATTGTTTTCCCCGCCGTTAACCGTGGCGAGCAGTTAATTTAACTTTGCAGATTGCTTCAATTTCTTCCCATTCATTTGAAGTGCGGAAAATGTCTTCTTCGATCAGTTCACTGCCAGTTTGAACTTCGATAATTTCCATATTGGTTGTTGCTTTCAGCGTGTGTTTAGCTCCCAACGGGATATGGATGACATCTCCTGTTCTGACATGGCTTAACTGATCATTAAAAACGAATATCCCTTCGCCTTTGACAATCGTCCATACCTCACTGCGCTTGTAATGCATCTGATAGCTAAGGTTTTTTCCAGCGTTTATGCCTAGCCGTTTGATTAAAACTTCATTGCCTTCCGTATACTTCGTATACTCCAGTACCCGGTACCAGCCCCAACGGCGTTCTTCATACATCGGCCGGCTATTGAAGCCTTCAACATATTCCTTCACCTTCGTGCTGGCATCTTTGTCCGTCACTAAAATTCCGTCCGGACTCGCCGCCACTACCACATTATCCAACCCGAGCAAAGTAATAGGGATATCAAGTTCGTTGACGATATGGGAATTTTCAACCCCTTTGCCGATAATCCCTTTGCCTGTTATTTGAACCGCCATTTCATCCGTCAGCGTATTCCAGGTGCCCAGATCCTTCCAATAGCCATCATATGGCAATGAAACGATATGTTTTGCACGTTCGACTACTTCATAATCAAAACTGTTCTTAGGCAAGCGATGGTAATTTCTGAGCAGCTGAGAATATTCAATCGGCATTCCCCTTTCTTTCAGCAAATCGATAATAAAGCCCAATTTAAACGCGAAAACACCACAATTCCACAAGGCATTTTTTTCAATCAATTCTTCCGCCTGCTGTTCTGTCGGCTTTTCTTTAAAGTAATCGACTGTCAAATAGGAATCGTCCGATTTGTCATCCGGAATGATATAGCCATATTTTGCAGAAGGATAAGTTGGTTTAACACCCATCAAAGCTAAATCTGCACCTGAAGCAAGCAATGCTTTCTCCAAATCCTGGACACGTCCGAAAAATCGGTTTTCAACATAAGGATCTACCGGCAGCATTCCGACCACTTCATCCAGCCCGCATTTCTGGACAGAATACAGATAGACCGCAGCCAGTGCAATCGCCGGGAAAGTATCTCTTCTTTCCGGTTCAGTGACCACATGTACATCCTGGCCTAACTGGGTTTTGATCATATCTACCTGAGAGCTGCTGGTGGCAATGATAGAATTCTCAGCCATACCCGTTTCTTCGATTTGCTTCCAAACCCGTTGAACCATTGAAACTTTATTGCCATCCTCGTCACTTAGCACTTTAAGGAACTGTTTTGATCTCGCATCATTTGAAAGCGGCCATAAACGTTTCCCCGATCCACCTGACAACAATACTAATCTCATATTACGTCCTCCTTCTCCACCTGCACTTACAATTGGTTGATAATCCGTTATACTCACTAAATTTGGAAATGGAATAAACCCTTCATTCTCTTATAGGTATTTTATATCCCCTATAAAAACTAAATAATCAAATTTTCACACTTTTCTAAAAAGGTCTACTCGTATTATATATATAAATACCTAATAATTCAATATTATTTTCTAATTAATTAGAAATATCAGATATATTTACCTATTTTATATCCCGTGCCTTGTTAAATCAAGTGGTAAAAGTTATTTTATTTTTCTAATTTTTTAGAAATTTAAGTCATTTATAGTACAAAGAGAAAATTTTGCTGTAAAAAAACCCCTTTTTCTGGAACCAGAAGATTCCAGAAAAAGGGGAAGTACCCAACTATTTTTTTTGAATTACAGCCAGTGGATCAGACCGGCAGGCTATCAACTTCGCGAGACACTGCATGCTATGTCCTTCAACATACATATCCATTCATTCAGGGACGGCTCTCAACCTGATAAGAAGTCTTCAGCTCAGGTGCACCCGCTACCGACTGGAGAACATGGCGATACTTATTGATGGATGTATCCCTTGTCAGATTTTCTTCTAGATAAACGCGACCTTTCAGCCCCATTTCTCTAAGTTCTTCCGGATCCAAGCTCTTCAGGTAATTAATTGCATGGACGACTCCTTGATAATTCTGAGGCTCAATGACAACACCTGCTCCACTTTCAAAAATAAGGCGCTGCACTTCGCTGCCCTGTTCGAGGACCCCTAGAACCGGCTTACCAGCGGCCATAACGCCATAAATTTTACTCGGTACAGATACACCCTTTATGCCTTTCTGATTAACGACCAAATGGACATCTGCCGCATTTAGAGAATACTTAAGAAACTCTTTTGGCTGGTACGGCAGGAACATGACATTCTCAAGATTATTTTTATCTGCGTATTCCTGAATCCGCTGCTTGACGGCGCCCTCCCCAATGAACAGGAAGACAATATCAGGCTGATCCACGAATTGTTTCGACACTTGAATCAGGTTTTCAAGATCATAATATAGTCCAAGATTCCCAGAATACATGACAATGAATTTGTCCTGTAAGCCATGCGCTTTCAGAAACTCCTGTATAGCCGGCTCATCTTTTTCAAGCGGCACGATAGCATTCTCATCTGTCCAATTGCTGATAACGGTATGGCTCGGTACAGTTTTGCCTTCAAAACGTCCCTTTAAGGTTTCAGCCATATCTTCACCAACCAATAATACCTGATCTGCATAACTGCAATTCAGTTTATCAACAGCTTTGGCAATCTTAAAAACAGCTTGATTATTCGTATAAGCTACTGCGGCTGCCTGCTCAGGATTAAAGTCATGGACGCTGTAAATATGACGTGAACGCTTCAGCAGTTTGCCGATGGTTCCGATCAGTCCGCCCAATACCGGAGGCTGCGAGATGGTAAAAATGACATCCGTTCCTTTTTCCTTAAGCAAAGCGATATTGGCCAATAAAAAATAAGATGAGATATACTTTATCCGACTGACCTTAGAGTTTTTATCCACTTCAGGCAATTTGATCCGCACCACTTTAATGCTCTCCAAATAGCCCTCTTCGAAAAGTTTCTTACTGCCGTGATTTTCTCCTGCATATCCGGGCTGTGCTGCAATGACCGTAATGTCGAATTCATTTTGAAGGCGACCAGTAAGTTCCGTCATCAATTGGCTGGTCGCTGCAAGGTCGGGATAAAAGTAATTGATAACAAAAGTGATCTTTTTTTTGCGTAGCATGTGAGCCTTCCTTTCCTAGTGAATACACAGCAATATGTGCAGTCTCCATTTAAAGTTCGTCGAAAATGGCAATCAAAGAATCTGTGTACTTGTCTTCGGTATAAAACTCTTCAAATGTATCCCGACTCATCCTTCCGAGGCGCATGCGTTCTGCATCATCAGTCACTAAATCTTTAATGGCGGCTTTGACCCCTTCAACAGTCGGTTCGATGATAACACCGCAATCTTTGATTAATTCCGCGATAATTCCACGATCTGAAGAAATGATCGGCAGACCTGCCGCCATTCCTTCAATAATGGACATTGGCTGGCCTTCGACCTTGTATTTGGTCGGCAGGGCCATCATATCCGATTCAAGGAAAAAGCGCTTTTTCTCTTCTCCTTGCTTCAGGCCATGATATTGGATGCGCTGCTCCATTTCGTTTGTTTCAATATAGCGCTTTACTTCTTGGAATTCGTTTTGGTTTTGGATGCCTCCAACCAGGTCCAGACGTAGATTATGCCCTTCTTTCACTAAAGCAGTCGTTGCCTTGATCAGTTCCACATAGCCTTTTTCAAACATCAGATTGCTTAAATACAAAAGAGAGATAGGTCCCTTTTTCTTGCCTTGGCCAACTTCATCTTTGAGAATGAAGTCTGCAGGTATGCCATTGGATACTACTTCCACCCGATTGACGTATCCTCGGTAATTAGGCGTCAACTTCCCTCCTAACACAATTCCGACATCAATCTTCTTCAATGAATTGACAATGAATTTACGTACAATTCCAGAAGTCGAGTCAATAGTCCCTCCTAAGTTATTTCCGTGCAAATGCGTCACCACTTTGCCCCGCCCCAGTATCTTGCACGCCTGAATCATCATACAATCCCGGAGCAACCCCATCTTCGTCTGGGAAATGGAAATATACAAAATAGGCTTCTTCATGAAAAGCGACAGATACGCTGAATAAAGAATTGCAAAGGAATCCGTCAGCAGTTTATCAAAAGATAGAGCCCCAGGATGTTCAAAATCCTTCCGACTCAAGTTAATTTTTTTCACATGATAATGCTCGTGAAGTTTCTCGGCTTTATACAAAGATTGAAGAGCGATGCTCTCTCCGAGTATAGGAGGCGGCAAGGGCCCGACAAAAATCAAATTCCCCTTTTTTCTTCCAGTCACACTGAATCACCTCTCATAATTTGACATCAACTCGCTCTGAACTTCTCAAGCAAGCAGCGAACCCCATATGTGAACCAATCCTTGTTAATGCGGATCAGTGGTTTTTAATGCCGGCTTGTCCATTAATTCTTTTTCAAATGACGCAATGATGAGGTACATGATGATGAAAATCGGCATAATGATAACCAACGGCTTAATATAATAGATATAGCCGTACCAGAATACCCTGGCAATGGTCAGGACGATCCAATAATAGCCCAGAGCCATTCCAAAATTACCAAAGACCTTCTTCAATAGCAGCGCAGGCACGAAAATAACCGCATAAGTCATAAAAGGAGCCATAATCAGGCCGATGATTTCAAAATTTAAATAGTATTCTCCATAGACAAACAAACCATAATTCGTATGGATGAGTGAAGCGACCAGATGGGCCGCCTGCGGACTTTGGGCTTCGATGCCAAAGAAAGAAGGAATCAGCTGCGGAATATAATCGATCAGCGTGTAATAGTTGGTGTAAGTATGAGTCACTTCAATCGCAGCAGCTGTTGAATAAACAAGGTCTTGTACAGTTGGATAATTGATCAGAATCGACACGGAATCCAGAATGGCTTCCATATCAAATACCAGACCGGAATGCCTGACCAACCCCAGATAAGAAAAGACCAATAATCCCCCGGCAATTAATGCTGCTTTTTTAAATGAGAATTTCGATTTTATGACACCAGCTTTTTTTGTAACTGTCAAAAGAAGATACAAAATCAGCAGCAGCCCTAAAATATCGACTCGGGCATAGTGGGATAACAGCCAAAATGGCACAAACAGAAGCGCAAATTTCCGAATAGCACTGCCTTTGACGCCCATCAAAACAAAGAAATAAGATATGACGACAACCGAGTTCCAGGCATTTCCCGGAAGCAGGCTCGGCGACATGTCATGGTAGGCTTTTCCTGGCAGATCCGGTAGATAGATGATGGAAGAAACTATGGCTAACGCACTGAAAATCCAGGTGGCCAATAAGCTTTTGACCGTTCCTGAATAAAGCGCCAGCATCTTGGCATCGTAATTCCGGTAAGTTTTATTCGTTAACCAAAGCAGAACCGACCAGATATAGTAGAAAAACAAGGCGCCGAAAGCTAGGGTATAAAAATGCTTTTCAATTAGGTGGGTTCGATCATTGAATAATGGCTGCACCTCCCCAATCGGGCCAAAACCTAAAATACTGACGATCGGCAGAAACAGCAGTACCAGCGAAAAAGTGGCAAATCCAATTTTAAAGATGTATATGTCCATAATGAATTTAAAGGAAAAAATAATTAAAATGAATAGGTTCCATGGATCATTGGCATTGAAAACCTGCCCTGCACGAAGCAGGTAATAGATCACTGAAATCCCAGTTAGTAAATTGACGATGATAAACAGGATTCTTTCAAATCGATCATCGGCTTCAATATGCTTTTCCATCGTCTCATTCCTTTATTTATGATTTCCTTCTCCGACAGCCAAATGCCAGCCTGTCCCGAGCCCACTTTTCAGGAAGGCGTAGCCGCGGATAATAGGTGGGACTTTTTGTTGTTTTTCTTGGACTGTGTATAAAGATAGGACAAGATCCTCAAATGAAGAAAAGTAGATAAGTAATAGAACATAAACTTAAATGATATCCGGTTATCCTTGAAACCTTCAGCTAATACTTCTCTGGATAGCCGAATCGTTTCTTTGTTTTGTGCGATAATTCCGGTTCGAAAAATTACTTTCCAAATGGTTAAAATAAAACGGTGAAAAGTTGACTTCCGCTGTTTCCTGGCTAATTCTTTGTATTTTTCAAAAATACTTAAATGACCATTGAGAACCGACTTTTTATTAGTGGTGATGCGTTCACCGCTGTGGTGATAAAACAACACCATGCTTTCTTTGACAAAATCGAATTTGGTCACCTGCGCCAATCGTATGTACAGATCCCAATCTTGGCAGCTCGGCAAACTGGCATCAAAACCTTGCACTTGATCCAATACTTCCTTTTTTACCAATACCGATGAAGTTGTATCGATACAATTGGACTCGAACAACTTAGACAAAATTTCCCCTTTGTATTCCGGGACAATTTTACGTGTAGGCTGATTGTTTTCGTTAATTACTTGTACCCCCGTATAGATCACGCCAACATCCGGCTTTCCTTCAAATTGCTTGAGCTGCTTTTCCAGTTTATCCGGAAGCCATTGGTCATCCGAATCCAAAAAACCGATAAAATCCCCTGTGGCTCTTCTGATTCCAGTATTTCTGGCTTCCGATCCACCTTTATTGATGTCGTGCTTGAGATAGATGATTCGCTCATCATCCATCTCTTCCACGACCTGAGCCGTATCATCCGTCGAAAAATCATCAATGATGATGATCTCGAAATTCTGATGACTTTGGTTTTTCAGGCTTTTCACCGCCTTTTTCAGCAATTCCGAACGATTATACGTCGGAATAATGACACTGACTTTATCATTTAAGGTCACCAATAGATTTTCCCCCCCACCCGATAAGGAACCCGCTTTGATCAGTACTCAGTTATGGCGCTTCTTTCTTCCTTCAATAAATTGCAATCATGGGCAACCATAATCTCCACGAGTTCTTCAAACGATGTAGAAGTCGGATTCCACCCGAGCAGTTTTTTCGCTTTTGAAGGATCACCCAATAACTGTTCGACTTCCGCTAAACGGAAAAATTCCGGATTCACTTCAACGACGACCTCGCCCGTTTTCGCGTTGATGCCTTTCTCGTCAATTCCTTCTCCCTGCCACTCTACTTCGATTCCAGCATGTTTGAAGGCCAATGTAGCAAATTCGCGGACTGTATGCATTTCCCCTGTGGCGATCACAAAATCCTCTGGTGTTTCATGTTGAAGGATCAACCACATGCACTCCACATAATCTTTGGCATAGCCCCAGTCTCGTTTAGCATCGAGGTTGCCCAATAATAGCTTGTCCTGTTTTCCATTGGCAATCCGTGCGACCGCCATTGTGATTTTGCGCGTGACGAATGTTTCTCCGCGGCGCTCTGATTCGTGATTGAAAAGAATGCCATTAACTGCAAACATATCATAAGATTCACGATAGTTTTTCGTGATCCAGTAGCCGTATAGTTTTGCTACACCATAAGGGGAGCGCGGATAAAAAGGCGTGGTTTCTCTTTGCGGAACCTCTTGCACCTTGCCATAAAGTTCCGATGTAGAAGCCTGATAGATGCGTGTCTTTTTCTCCAATCCCAAAATACGGACCGCTTCCAAAATGCGTAAAGTTCCGACGCCATCCACATCTGCCGTATATTCAGGCGTCTCGAATGACACCTTTACATGTGACATGGCTGCCAGGTTGTAAATTTCATCCGGTTTGATTTCATTGATCAGCCGGATAATGTTAGAGGTATCTGTCATATCTCCATAATGGATATAAAAATTCTCACTCGATTTCAACTCTTCAATATAGAGATGCTCAATCCGGCTCGTATTGAAGCTCGAGCTTCTGCGAATGATGCCATGAACTTCATAGCCTTTCTCCAATAAGAAATCCGATAAAAACGAACCATCTTGTCCGTTAACTCCTGTAATCAATGCCTTTTTCATAATCTTCCCCCTCAATTGGTCAACATCTTATTTTCTTCTACGTTTTCTAAAAACCATTTATACGCCATTTCCAAGCCGTCATCCAATGGAATCTTCGCTTCCCAGCCAAGGCTTTTCAGTCGGCTGACGTCAACCAATTTTCGTGGAGCGCCATCAGGTTTCGAAGTGTTAAAGACAATTTCCCCTTCATAATCTACAGCTCTGCCTATCTTTTCTGCCAGTTCTTTAATGGAAATATCTTTTCCCATGCCAATATTGACTAAATCATTTCCACTGTAGGTGTTCATTAAATAAATCGCAGCATCGGCCAAATCATCAGAATAAAGAAATTCCCGTTTTGGCTTTCCTGTCCCCCACACTTCCACTGTTGGTGCATTGTTCAATTTAGCTTCATGAAATTTCCGGATCAATGCCGGCAGAACATGTGAACTATTTAAGTCGAAATTGTCATTGGGACCATAAAGATTGGTCGGCATGATGGAAATGAAATTTGTGCCGTATTGGCGGTTATAAGACTGACACATTTTGATGCCGGCAATTTTTGCAATCGCATAAGGTTCATTGGTCGGCTCGAGCTCGCCGGTCAATAATGAATCCTCTCTCATCGGCTGTGCCGCCAGCTTCGGATAGATGCACGTACTGCCGAGAAACAATAATTTCTGAACTCCATTTTGATAAGCTGCATCGATAACATTCGTTTGGATCATCAGGTTATCCCGGATGAACTCTGCAGGAAAGTCATTGTTTGCGATAATGCCGCCTACTTTAGCAGCAGCCAGAAAAACATAGTCCGGATGCTCTTCTTCAAAAAATGCATCTACTTGATCTCGTTTTGTTAAGTCGAGCTCCTGACTGCTCCGAAACACAAGATTGTTATAGCCGTTATCCTGTAAATTCCGCACAATTGCAGAGCCTACCAGACCCCGGTGTCCAGCTACGTAAATTTTCGAGTCTAAGTTCATAAATACCCCACCTTTTTTCAGCTTCTGCCATGTCTAAATCCATGGATGCTGGTGTCTTTTCGTGCCCATGTATGGATAAGTTAAAAATAAAACCAAAAATAACCCTTAGACCTAAGACTATATACTTAATGTTCGATTTTATTTTCTTATTCTACCATACAATAGTCTATATATTACAGATAATTTTGATTATTTAATATTTTATATGACAAAGTTTACTATTTAATGAAGCGCCTACCTAATGTTGGTTGCTTTGTGAAAAAATCTTACTCTCCCACTTCAATTTCAGTGAAAGATGCGAGCAGCGAAGCAATTCCTCCCTGTTCACCCCTCTTTAACTACCGTTCTTTTTTGAAAAAAACCTCTCATCTCCACCACCAGTTCGCGTTGGTTCAGAAACACCAGCAACCCATAGATCAGCATGCCAATGGCTGCGTCAATAATTATGATGCCAATCGTTCCGATACCTGACAGCTGGGTATTAATAAGATACAAGATAGCGAGCATAATGGCTGAGTTGCCTATCGGCTGAGCGATTGACAGTGTCAACTCACCTAAGCTGTCGCCGATAATCTGTCGGATTCGCACGAAATAGCTGAGATAGAACAATGATACCCTCAGCAAACCGACCGCCGCTGCTACAATTACTATTTCACCTGACAAGCTGGCAAGGAATACGACGAGCGGAATGATGGCCAACTGAAATAATTGCCAATAAAAGCTCCATCTCACTTTTCCTACCGCTATGAATAAACTCCCGCTCGGATTTCCCAAGGCTTTGAACAATCCATACAGACAGAGAATTTGAATGATGATGACGCTCCGCTCCCATTCATCTCCCAGCAAAAGCGGCACAGCATAAGGAGCCAGCACAATCACACCAGCCAATAACGGAGCATTAAAGCTGCTCAGCATATTCGTAATCAGCAAGTAAGCCTTGCGCAATTTACTTGAGTCCAATTGAATTTTCGAAAATACCGGAAATGCCACCCGGTTGATCATGGAATTCAGCTTTTGAACCGGCTGCATGATTAAGTTCATTGCCATACTGTAATAACCAAGCGCCACAGAACCCAGCGTAATCCCGATGATCATTTGATCGATTTTCGTTGTGAAATAATTGATGCTTGTTGAGCCAAGGCGGTACATGCCGAAAGTGACGAATCCTTTGATCGAAGGCCAGGAAAAAATGGCTTGCGGTCTGGTTTCAGGATCGCGGTATCCGCTGATCATCCAAGGGATGCTTCTGAAAAAGGAGGTAACAATATGCCCATACACCAATGACCAAGCGCCAAGACCGGTGAAAGCCGCCAAATAAATAGTCAGCAGGACCCCAATGGCCGTCGCCAAAATTTCGTTCTTCGTAATTTGTGCGAACTCCAATTTTTTCGTCGCAAGCGTCTGAAACTGCAGACCGAAGGGCAAAATCAGAAAACTGATGCCAACTACTTGAATCATGGCAGTCAGACTCGTTTCATCAAACAGGAAGGCAATCAAAGGAGCCGAGAGCAATAAGACGACGAATAGGACCAGCCCGACAAAGAGCGAAAACCAATACAAGCTGGATAACTCAATTTTGGTAACTTTCTCTTTTTGGATAATGGCGTCCGTTATTCCCATTTCCAGGAACAGTTGTGAAAACTGAATAACAATCTGCACCAAGGCAATCAGCCCGAATATCTCCGGTCCCAGCACTCTCCCCAGAATCAGAAGCTGGGCAATTTGCAGAACACTGGTTACCAGCATTGAAATTGAAGTGAGCTTCACGCTATTTGCTGCTTGTTTTTTTAAAGACGCCATAAGCCATTCCTCTAATCACATTTAGTATAAAATCTTTTTCCACATATTCCGGCGCTGCTTCGGAAAGATGCCGTACGGTTTATCTTCCGGAAAATCTTCCGGAAATCCATTCAAGTCAAATGATTCTCTAACGTTAGGCGGTTGCTGCTCGTATCGATAGAGAAACTCGAAATCAATGACTTTGAGCCCTTCCGATGTCAGCAGTATATTCCCCGGATGGAAATCAATCAGCGCATAGCCTTTGTTATAGAAAAATTCATTGATACTGAAAATTTCCTGTTTATGCTTTCGTTTTAAGATCTGCTTTTTGATATGCCAGCTTTCCTTCAGCCTATTTGTTTTCAAATAAGGAATGATAATGTAATTCTCCCCACTATCGATGAGTTTCGGAATAAACTCGCACTCCTTGCTCAATTCCCCATAAACAAATTTCTCACGTTCAAGAAACCGTTCCTTGCCGGCCTTATAGGTTTTTTTAACAGCTTTTCTTCCCCGGTATTCAATCACTTCCACTTTGGCTCGCCGCTTTTTCTCAGAAACATCGGCTATCACTTTTTCGTCAGTCCGGTAAGCTTCATCCCACTCAGTGATAATGGCATTGATTTCTTGCAGGAGGTCTGGTGCAACTGCAGCAATATAGTCTAAAGCCTCTATTTCGTCATCCGCACTGTGAAGGGGATTGGCGCGTTCTTCCTTCGATAAAGTGAAATTGATTTCTGAACGCAGCTGCTCTTTCAATAAATAATGTTCGTTCGAGACATGCGGATATTTTTTCTTCATTTTTGCATTCAGCGGTTTTGGATGGTAGTCATACATGATCAGCAAAGTGGATGGCTTGCCTCCGCTTACCGGCCATGGACCCTGCCCCCAATTTCCGCCTCTCATGCTCTGAGCCGCGTTTCTTTTCTGCTCTTCGTCGAGTTTGACCGCCCGGATCAGGCATAAACCGTTGCGTTCGAACCAGTCGATGATTTTGTCGGTCAATTGGCGTTCTTCCGCCCATTCCCGTACAACAAAAACCATCAGTTCCCCGTCTTTTTCAAAATTATGTTCACTCGATTTGATAGTAGATTCCAGCCAATCGCCGCTGACACCAATCAATTTCCGGATCGTGTCGGTAGAAGGAGCCCAGCCTTCCTCTTCCAAAAATTGATGAAAGTATTCCAAGCTGACTTCATCCAGTTGAGTATTCGTCTCTTTGGCCAGGCTTTGAAGAATTCCAGGATAGTCATGATCATGCGGAATCTTCTTTACGGTCCCACCTGATTTGGCTGGAATGCCAGATTTTTCACCTTTGTGGTAGACCGCGTGATACATCAGGCTGAGAAAATAATGACGCTTGGACGGAACGAAATACTTGCTGCTCCATCGTTCGCGTTGATCCAATATCGTTTCAGCGATGTAGGGCGGATAATAAGCGATATTGTTAAAATTGCTGCCCGGCAGTCCGCTTACGCTGTAAATATCAAAAGGCAAAATACCGACTTTTTCGTTAAGCAAATCACGCACAGTTTCAATGTGATCATCTGATATCAACAGATCCACGTCTTCGTCAAGTTCCAAGAAAGGAAGTTCATCAAACCAGCGCAATATAACATAGTTCAGTTTTCGTTCATTTAAAATTCCAAAAAAACGTTCAAGTCCAAGTTCTGGCGATAAATATTGCCGAGCCGCTTTTTCCTTTCGGTGGCTCCGCCTGAAAACGATGCCAGTCCGGGTTTCTTCAGAGTTGCCAGAAAAGGTTTCAAAGCGAAATTCCCACTTTTTCTTCCGGGCTAATTTATAAGCCCATAAAGGCAGAAAGCTTGCACGATCGATGACTTTAGCTGGAATAAAAAGAATCAGATCAGCTGAAGAATGAAACGCATTCTTTAGATCCATAAAATCAGCTTTGTTCAAAATCAGCACTTCAGCATTGTTTTTATAGCTTATGGTCTTTTCATTTGTATAATACAAATCGGGATCCCGGTTGCCTTCTGGCTTTCTTGTTGTACAGATACCCAGAAAGTTATCGTAGCCCCAAGCTGCTAACTGATTTTTCAGATTGCTGGTTTCAGCATTGTATTCCAGGATTTTTACTGCCTGGTTTTTCGGATACGAAGCCCTTATATATTCACTGACTGTCGGCTGAATCGCCATCACCTAATTCCCCCTTATCCACCGGCATACATGACAATGCGCATTTCGTCATTTGCGCGCATACTGTTTATCAAAATACTGCTGGTATTCGCCGCTAATGATTTGCTCCCACCATTCCTTGTTTTCAAGAAACCAGTCAACGGTCTGGGCGATTCCCGCTTCAAAATCATAGACAGGCCGCCAGCCCAATTGCTCAATTTTTGTCGGATCGATCGCATATCGCTTATCATGCCCTAAGCGATCTTCAACAAATTCGATCAAGTTTTCCGATTTACCCAGCGCGCGGATAATGGTGCGCACCACTTCAAGATTTGTCTGTTCGTTATGGCCGCCAATATTGTAGACTTCACCAATTTCGCCACTATGCATCACCAGATCAATCGCCGCACAATGGTCCAACACATGCAGCCAGTCACGGACATTTTTTCCATCGCCATAAACCGGCACTTTCTGATCGTTCAACACCCGGGAAATGGTCAATGGAATCAGCTTCTCAGGAAAATGATAAGGTCCGTAGTTATTCGAACAGCGGGTGATATTTACCGGCAAGCCGTAAGTTTCGTAATACGCCCTCACTAAAAGATCCGATGATGCTTTGCTGGCACTGTAAGGACTGTTCGGCTGAAGCGGTGTTTCTTCTGTGAAGAAAGTTGCCGGATCAAAATCCAGTTCTCCGTAAACTTCATCAGTTGAGACATGGACAAACTTTTTAATATTCGCTCGCTTGGCTGCATCTAGCAGTACTTGCGTCCCCAAGACATTGGTCCGGATAAAGATTTCTGGATCCGTGATGGACCGGTCGACATGGCTTTCTGCCGCAAAATGGATAACATAAGCGAAATCGACCTGTTCAAACAATTCGCTGACCGTTTGCCGGTCAGCGATATCGATATGGACAAAGCTGTAATTCTGTTTGTTTTCAATTTTTTGATGCTTCGTTAGGTCTCCTGCATAAGTCAAAAAATCCAAATTGTATATATGATATTGCGGATACTTATCAGCCATGTATTGGACAAAATTCCCTCCAATAAAGCCTGCTCCGCCGGTTACAAGTACATTTTCCATGGAGGCGCCCCTTTATAAGTTATTCGGCAAAAGCGATTTTTCAGCCGCAATATCCAACATATATTGACCGTAATCCGTTTTCTTCAACGGCTGCGCCAATTCAATCAATTGCGCTTGGCTGATATAGCCTCTTCGATAAGCAATTTCTTCAATACAGGCAACATACAAACCTTGGCGTTTTTGGATAGCTTCCACGAAATTAGAAGCTTCCAGCAAGGCTTCGTGCGTCCCAGTATCGAGCCAAGCCAAGCCACGGCCCATGACATTGACCTGCAGTTCGCCGCGCTTCAAGTATTCATCGACTACGGAGGTAATTTCCTTTTCCCCACGCGGTGAAGGCGCTACTCCTTTAGCAATTTCAACCACTTGGTTGTCAAAGAAATAAAGGCCTGGAACTGCATAGGAGGACTTTGGATGTTCCGGCTTTTCTTCGATGGAGACGACGTTTAATTCCTCGTCTACTTCAACAACACCGTAAGCTCTCGGATCGGCTACATGACAGCCGAAGATGATGCTGCCCTTTGTCAGTTCTGCCGACTCTTGCAGGCGGCTCCCAAAATCCGATCCGTAAAAAACATTGTCTCCGAGAATCAGCGCCACTGGCGAATCACCGATAAAGCTTTCACCAATCGTAAACGCTTCGGCCAATCCATTTGGCTCTTCCTGAATTGCATATTCCAGTTTGATGCCAAGTTTTTGTCCATTGCCGAGTAAACTTAGAAATCCAGAAATGTCTCTTGGCGTTGAGATGATGAGGATTTCCTTGATTCCCGCAAGCATAAGGACGGACAGCGGATAATAAATCATCGGTTTATCGTATACAGGCAGCATTTGTTTTGAAATCGATTTAGTTAACGGGTAAAGGCGTGATCCCGTTCCACCAGCTAAAATAATTCCTTTCATCATGGATCCCTCATTTCTTAAATTTGAGATAGGCTTTTTTGTGTCACATGAAGTTCGCGGATAATGCCGCAGATCGCTTCGACTGATTCGATCGGCAGGTCACCGTAATATGGTAGTGCCAACACCTGTTGAACAGCCTTTTGTGCATTCGGAAGATTTTCCGGGCGCGCAGACGGCAACTCGCCGTACCATTCAAAATCACTGCACAAAGGATAGAAATACTTTCTCGCAAACACATTGTATTTCTGGAGTTCTTGGTGCACCGTGTCTCTCGACTGCCCAAATATCGCTTCATCGATTTCAATGACAAAATACTGATAACTGCTGGACTTATCTTCAAGAGTCGTCAAAACCCGAATGCCTTCAATGTCCGCTAAATTCTTTTCATATGCTCTTTTGATGGCGTGGCGCTTACTGCGTTCTTCTTCCACCACTTTGAGCACTTCGATACCGACCCCTGCTTGGATTTCATTCAGCTTAGCGTTCAGCCCGGACAATGCCACTTCCTCAGAATTAACAATTCCAAAATTTCGCAACAAATCCAATTGCCTGTCGAGAGATGGGTCGCTGTAGGTCAAGGCCCCTCCTTCAACTGTGTTGAACAACTTCGTTGCGTGGAAACTGAACATTGTCATATCACCGAAGCTGCTAATGGGAACGCCGTGTATTTTGGAACCAAATGCATGGGCGCCGTCGTAAATCACTTTCAGCTTATGCTTATCAGCAATCGCCTGGATCTTTTCGACGTCGCACGGATTGCCAAAAACATGGACACCCAGAATGGCGCTTGTCTTTTCAGTGATCAGCGCTTCGATTTTATCGGCGTCGATATTAAAATTAACCGGATCAATATCGCAAAACACCGGTGTTAGGTTGTTCCAATCCAACGCCTGTACAGTTGCAGGAAATGTAAAAGGTGTCGTAATGACTTCGCCTGTCAGATTTAAAGCTCTTAAGCCAAGCAGCAATGCCAAGGTCCCATTAGAGAACATGGAGATGTGGTCAACTTCCAGGTATTCTTTTAGCTGACTGCTCAATTCATCGTGTTGCGCTCCAAAATTTGTCAACTGTCTGCTGTCCCATACCGTCTTCATGCGTTCAGTGACAGCTGAAATATCCGGTAATAATGGGCGCGTCACATAAATCGGTTGTTCAAAAGTTTTAGCCATTACATTCCCTCCCAAGATACAAAACTTTTTTCCATGAATCAGCCCGTCTTAGCGGGTTTTATCTTTTTTATTACAGGTACCAGCAAATCATAGACCGTATCGAATTCTTCAATTTTCAACAGTTTGGATATCCCAATATAGAGCACTATTCCAATTCCGATTTGCACAAGGATGGTCAAAGCCGCTGGAAAAGAAACAAGTTGGCCAAGTCCATAAACTGCAGCTCCCATTCCAAGGGAAATTGCATAAATTGGCAGCAAGTCCCGAATCTGTTCTTTGACGCTATACGAAATCTCCCGCCCTGAAAAGTAAATATTGATGAACAAGGAAATGTGTGAATCAAGTACAACGGTCGCGACTAAAGCAGTGAGCCCCCAATCCATCCAGATGACAAGGAAAATCAGTACGGTCGGAACGATGGTCTTAATAATTTCCAGATACAAAAATAAATCAGAGCGGCCTTTTACCTGGAGGATATTTAAATTTAAGGCATGGATCGGATACAACATGCCGGCGATGCACAAAAGTTGGAAATAAGGGACCATGGTCATCCACTTTTCACCAAAAATCAAGTAAATCAACGGTTCTGCGACTGCTGCCACTCCCACCATAATCGGAAAGATCAGAAACCCCGAAAGCTTGATGACTTTTTTGAAGCTATTCTTCAACCTTTCTTCCTGGTCTTGGATTCCGCTCAATACCGGATACGTCACTCGTTGAATAGTTGCAGTTAAAGTCTGTGTTGCGACATCGCTGAATTTCGCAGCGTTCGTATAATATCCGAGAGATGCGGCAGTATATTGCTTTCCAATAATGAGGTAATAAACATTGTTATAAGCCGTATCAATCAGCCCTGAAACGAGCAGCTTCCATCCAAAACCGAATAACCGCTTGAACGACACTGTGCTGAAAACCAGTGAGGGCCGCCACCTTCTGTAGAACATCAGCATTAGAGCTTGAACTCCATTCAATGCCAGCATTCGAACCACAAGACTCCATACACCGAAGCCAATCAGCGCCATTGCGACTGCCACTGCTCCAGAAAGCACACTTGCTGCCATATTGACTTTCGCCTGCACTTTGAAGTCTACTTCTTTGGTGAACATCGCTCTTGGAATGATTGAGAATGCATTGATGATGACACCTAAGGCCAGCACTCTGACAATTGAAGTCAATTGTGCTTCATCAAAGAAGTTGCTGATGAGCGGCGCCGATAAGAACAGCACTCCATAAATAAAGATGGATACAGCCAAGTTAAAATAGAAAACTGTCGAATAATCGGTTTGGTTGGCTTTTTGATCACGAATCAACGCTTGCGTAAAGCCGCTATCGACTAGGGAATTCGAAAGTGCCACAAACACCAGTATCATTCCGATTATTCCGAAATCTTCAGGTGCCAATAGACGCGCCAAGATGATTTGGATAATGAACTGGACCCCTTGGTTGCCCATCATATCCCCGAAGCTCCAAAGCAAGCCGCTGATCGTTTTTTTCTTCAATGAATTTTCCTGTTTCATCTGCCGGCTCCTAACGAAAAAAACTTTTACTGCAGATCAACCTATATAACGTCTTAATGTTCAGAAAGTTCAATTCAGTTTAATGCTCCCATAAAAAATATAGGTATATGACATCTTTTTTTAAAAAAATAAATTAACCTCCATTTCAGATACGCTACTTTGTGCTTATTTCTCATTCTTAATTTTCATTCTAACATACTATAAGTCATAAATAACAGATAATTTAGATTATTTTTTTATTTTTATTATGCAAATTATTCCACTATCTATGGCCAAAAAGATAAATGAAGCATTCTTTCGTCAAAATTCCGCGTAAGATGTCTTATGTAATTGTTATATCCTTCCTATTTCTTGTAAAAATCATCAAAGCATTTTTTCAAAAGCTTTTATAGGACAATCTTGCTAACTGACTGGTAATTTCTACTTATAGAATCGGCAAATTTCCTCTATGCCAATTTATCTTTTAAAAACGTCGATTTAACACAAGAAAACAAAAAAACAGTTCCAAAAAGCTCTTGTTACTGAGCTTTGAAACTGTCTTTGTCATTTTATAATTCCATCACTTTCAAATGGTAATTCTTTTAAAAACCCTTCTGAAGAATTCGGGTTTCATGTAAAACTGGCGATACCCTCTTTTCAAGGTCTCTTTTATCCGCAGCTGCTTAAGCAAAATATAAAAACGATCCCGCCTCTTTGTTCGGCTGATGACATGATCATATTTGTAGTTGGTATAGACATTTATCTCATCCAACATCGCTGCGACTTCCTGCAGATGTTCCTGCTTTTTGGAGACGTCAGAGACCTGAACGGCAGTCCAAGATCCCTTGACCTCTACGCGGTAAGCTGCCATGTTTTCATCTATATAATAAACTGTTCCATTTAACGCACCACAGATGACCAATGGATAGTCACCAATTGTTGCATTCAAATAAAATTCCGGCATCTCGGGCATCTTTTCTCGGGAATAGACAATTGAATTTGTAGCGAACAAGTCACCTCCACCTTCAATCACTTCTTCTACTGAAAAGATTCTGTTTTTATGACTCGGCCGGATGGCGGAAACCGTTTTTTTGGTTATAGCAGAGACCCGTTCAGCTGCATGCACACACATGCTGCATTCCGGATGAGCTTCCATGTAATCCACTTGTTTCTGCAATTTATTTGAATCCGTCCAATAATCATCACCTTCACAAATAGCCATGTATTTGCCTCTTGCTCGTTCGTGATTGAATAACTCTACAAGGACACCTTTTGAATATTGATTTTCTGTCTGATAGATCGGTTTGATGATTTCCGGATATTTTTGTTCATACCTTCTTATAATGTCCGCTGTCCCGTCAGTAGATGCATCATCATGGATCAGGATCTCATAAGCAAAGTTTGTTCGCTGCATCAGCATGCTGTCCAAGGCTTCAGCTATAAAATCTTCGTGGTTATAGCTGGTACACTCGATACTCACCATTATCTCTTTTGCCATAAATTACAGACTCCTCTTCGATTAAGTAAGTTTTTGTCATCAGTTATCATGCACAACTCAAATCCCTTTATAGAGATTTCGTTAAATGATGCAGCTACATTCCTGTTGTTTTTCATATTCTAGCACAGAAAACAAGATTAAATGTATTATTCAGATAAATTGACAACAAATTTACATTGGTGTAAATTTCTGTTTTTTACTTATCTGAAATTTGAAAGTTAGCTTTCTGATACCTGACTCTCAATTCTTTATCCCGCAGAATGAGGTTATTCTCTTCCACCGTATTCCCGCGGATAACGTGTCCGTCTCCGATATTAATATAAATTCCCCGCTCTGAACCTTCACGAGGATTGAGAGCCAAATTATTGATGATACTGATATTATGGCTCGGCGTCATCAAGTTATTACCCCCATCACCTGGCCGCACCGCAATATTGTATTCATTGTTATAGGTCAAGTTGCCTTTGATTGTATTCGAGTCTGCTCCGTTTTTGATATCAATTCCATAATAGAAGCCGCTCACTGTATTTTTTTCAATAATGCTGTTCTTTTCACTTTCCACTGTAATGCCCTGCTGATCTGTAAACCCTTTGCGATCTTCTGTTACAACGCATCCTTTAACGAGATTTTGTTTACCGCCTCCGAATAAAGACAGGTGTCCATCTCCGGAATTTCTGACAATACAAGATTCAATCGTATTATAATCCGATGCAAAGTTGATGATGCCGGAACCGTAATTGAATTCACTGGTCACATTTCGTATAAGATTATCATTGGCATGATGAAGATGGATTCCTTGGGAATGATTTTTGGTATAAACATTCTCAATTGAACTTTTTTGGCTGTCTTGCAACAAAATAGCGATATTAGAAACCAGCGATCCACTCTCAGGCATTTTATCACCGATCAAGAAACCACCTTTCAAATGCACATCTGCTGTATCGGTAACCCAAAACACACCATATTGACCATCCGCTTCCGTCTGAAAAATTGCCTGGTCCATAATTATAGTGATTGGCTTTGATATTTTTAAAGCGAAATAACTTTCACCGTATCCGGTAATTGCTTTAAAATCCGGATTCTTGCTTAATTTATAAAGACCCGCCGGAATACGTAAAGTTTCGCCAATCGGGGTTTCATCAATTGCCGTTTGAATGGCCTGCGTATCATCAGTCATGCCGTCACCTTCTGCTCCAAATTGTGTTTTTGCATCTATCTGTTCTTCAGAAAACAAAAAATCCTTTCCCATAAAAAAAACAAGGGTTAATCCGTAGATTCCTAAAAAATATAAAAACCAACGAGTCATTTTATTGGTCATCTTTGACATTCTCCCCTTTAATCAGTACCATATTGACCTTTCAACACTTTGATTAACTTACATACATTCAGTATAAGTCAATAATTCTAAAAATGCACATATTTCTGAATACTATTTATTTTTAAATATTACCCAGTTACCTCCTTATTCTATCCCATTATTCATGGCTTCTTCCAATTAGTTGGATAATAAAGTTGGATTTGTCCTCGCATTTCCCTATTATTTCCGCTATAATCATTATGAGTATCAATTTATTAGAAAATTTAGTTATATTACATAACTTATTTATCCTTCACAAAGAAAAGAGGTATGCATGTGCGTGATTTATTTTTCGAAAAAAAGTATGGCAGGCTATACGAGAAAATTGAAGGAGGAAACTGCGAGGTTTTTGAATTTACCCATACCATCGGAACGGTCTACCATCAATTTATTAAAAAAGAGATTCCTGTCAAAATTGAGGGAGAATCCTATTTTGACCTGGTAACACCTTATGGCTACGGCGGACCATTGATGAGTGGTGTTTCTGAAGAAAACAAAGAAGCGTTGGCGAAGCTTTTTCAAGAATCATTCCAGAGCTATTGCCAGGAAAATCGCATCGTCAGTGAATCGGTCCGGTTCCATCCTGTTTTTTCAAACGCTCAAGATTTTAAATCCTGCTATGAAATCATACATAGGAGGAATACAACAGGAACGAATTTGCAGGCGTACAATGATCCGGTGCAGAATGAGTTTTCTAAATCCTGCAGAAGAAATATACGTAAAGCCCTCAAGAGCGGTGTTTCATTCTCCATCACCATTAACCCACCAGATTTAAAAGATTTTAAACGCATTTACTACTCAACGATGGATCGCAACAAAGCAGCCGACATCTACTATTTCGATGATGAATATTTTTCTGATTGTCTCCGTTATTTTGGCGCTAACATTTTGCTGACCGAAGTCAGTTACGAAGATGAAATTATCGGAATGGGGTTGAGCTTCTTTTACAACGACTTGATCCATACCCATCTCTCCGGGACATTAAAAGAATATCATCACTTGTCTCCCGCTTATGTATTGCAGTATGCACTTGCTTTATGGGGTAAAGACAATGGCATATCGCTAATCCATGACGGCGGCGGACGCACTCAAGATCCCGAAGATAGCTTATTTTTATTCAAAAAGCAATTCGGAAAAAATACGGAATTCGAATATTATTTCGGCTTTAAAATATGGAACGACTCTGTTTATGACGCCTTGTGCGAACAAGTCAAAGTAAGCAGGAAAACAGAGTTCTTCCCTGCTTACCGACAAAAGAAACTGGAGAAAGTATCAAATTGATCATTCCAGTCTTTAGACAGAGGAGGAAGCGAAGAATTTATCGCTTCTTTCTTTTTATTTCCTCTAGGTGCTAATGGGCTGTATTATTATGGGGCTCGCAACATAAAATCAGTTGCAACATATAAGGAGGGGTTCCTTTGAATGATTTGTACTCAAATAAAAATTACTGCCGACTTTATGAATCCATTGAAGATGGAGTTTGTGGAAGTTTTAATTTTATAGACGAACTTGGGACTATTTATCATCAATTCATCAAAAGAAAGATTCCTATCCAGCATCAAAACACGGAATATTATGACCTCACTACTCCCTATGGCTATGGCGGACCTACCATAACTGAGCTGTTTGTGAAGGGGCAAAAGAAAGAATTGGTCGCCCGGTTTTGCAAAGCCTTCAACGCTTATTGCATAGAGCACAACATCGTCAGTGAATTTGTCCGCTTTCATCCACTCAAAGGCAATGCAAAGGATTTCACGTCCTGTTACGAAGTTCACTTCAGGCGCCATACCACAGGCATTACATTAAAAGGGTTTAAAAATCCGGTGCAGGAGGAATTCTCCAGCTCCACACGGAAGAAAATCCGGAAAGCTTTACGGGAAGGTGTAACTTATCGGGTAACAGCAAACCCTGACAATTTAGATCAATTTAAAGACATCTATTTGAAAACGATGGAACGAATCGGCGCAGATCCTCTTTATTTTTTTGATGATACGTACTTTTCCAATTGCCTAGAACACTTTGGGGAAGAGCTCATCTTAGTGGAAGCTTTGTATGAGTCCCAAGTTATTGGTGCAGAACTGCATTTCCGCTCCGGTCCGGTCATACACACCCATCTGTCAGGCAGCCTTTCTGAGTACAACCACCTGTCCCCTGTCTACGTGATGACTTATGCGATTGTCTTATGGGCAAAAGAACGCGGAGTTGAACTGATTCATTCCGGCGGCGGACTTACTACCGCACCTGATGACTCGCTTTATCTCTTCAAAAAGAAGTTTGGCAAGAATACGGAATTCAGCTATTACATTGGCTATAAAATCTGGAATGAAGAAATCTACCGGCAATTAACCGACCTGACAGACTCCGATTCCAATACTGACTTTTTTCCGGCATATCGGCAGGAAGGAATCTCAACTTGAACAAACGGAAAGCAGTTTGAGCTTGTAGACAAAAGAATAAATAGTTCATCCAACGAATAACTACTTATTTCATCGTATTGATATCGAATCCAGCGCTCCAGGCGGACGCGTTCCGCGGGCTCGCGCCGAACTAACTCGGCCTGACGTCCGAGTGGATTTCGGCACTTCGCTTTCCCGCTGGAGTCGCCGCCTTGCGCTCCGGATTCTTGCGTCAAGGGTGACCAGGTTTGCTGGGAGGAACTGACTAGCGGCTTCTTCCTTTGATTAAAGCAACACGTTCCAACCGGTCTGGCCACGAAGACTCCTGTGGAATCTGCGAAAGCTGAAGACCCCGCAGGAACGCAGTGACGAGGAGGCTGAAGCTGAGCCCACGGAACGCGAAGTGGCCGGACCGGTTGGGGATATGCACCTCTATTCATTTTGGTTAGACTTTGTCTACAGTCTGAAACGGAAAGCAGTTTTACTGCTTTCCGTTTGTTTTTATTTTGAAATGAAACCTTCACCGGCTGATCGAAGGGTAACTTATTTAATTCTTTTTAGGAGAGGCACTATCAATCCATAGACCGTTTTCAATTCTGTGATATTCGCGAGTCGGCAAGCGACTAGGTAAAACAGGATTCCAGCAGCAATTTGCAGCAGTAATTGGATGAAAGTGCTTGTCTCCAACATTCCGCCAAGCAGCCACACGGCAGTCCCCATTCCGAACGACAGCAAGTAAACCGGCAGCAAATCGCGCAGTTTTTCTGTAGCTGGATAAGCTACTTCCCGCTTGGAAAAATGGCTGTTGACGAAGAACTCCAAGTAGGTATTCAAAATAGCAGCGCCGATCAATCCGGTGACGCCTAATTCTAGCCATACTGCCAGGAAAAGCAAGACAGTCAACGATAGTTTATTGATGATTTCCAATAGCAGATACAGATCGGACCGTCCTTTCACCTGAAAGATACTCAAATCCAACGCCAAAATCGGATACAGCATCCCGGCAATCGACAGCAATTGGAAATAAGGGACCATAGGCGTCCATTTTTCGCCAAATACCAGAAGCACCAAAGGCTCTCCTACTGCAGCCATGCCTACCATTACAGGAAAAATGAGAAATGCTGCAAGCTTAGTAATCTTTCTATAAGACTGCTTTAATCGCTCATGCTCGTCTTGGATACTGCTGAGAACTGGGTAGGTCACCCGCAGGATTGTCGCAGCCAAATTCTGTGAGACGATTTCACTGAAACGGGAAGCATTTGTGTAATAACCGAGCTGAGTCGCGGAATACTGTCTGCCGATAATGAGAAAATAGACATTCGTATAGAAAGTATCAATCAATCCTGACACGAGCAGTTTCCAACCAAAACCGAATAAGCGCTTAAACGAAACAATACTGAAAACCAATGAAGGAATCCATTTTTTAGACAAAGTGAAAAGCAAGGACTGGATGGCGTTCATCGATAATTGCCGCATTACCAGACTCCATACGCCATACCCTGTCATCGCTAGTCCCACTGCGATAAATCCTGATAATATACTGGAGCTCAGATTAATTTTTGCCTGTGCTTTGAAATTCACTTCTTTAGCGAACATCGCTTTAGGAATGATGGCTAACGAATTGATGATAATTCCAAGAGATAATGCCCTCACCAGCGATACCAGCTGCGGTTCACCGAAAAAATTACTGATGGCCGGTGCCGCAGCGAACAAAAGCAAGTAAATGAGTACAGATATTAATAGATTAAAATAAAAAACGGTCGAATAATCCGTCTGTGTGGCATTGCGTTCCCGTATCAAAGCTTGAGTAAAACCGCTGTCAACAATCGAATTGGACAGCGCAATAAATACAAGGATCATTCCAATCAGCCCAAAATGTTCAGGCAGCAGCATGCGTGCCAAAATGATCTGGATGAGGAACTGGATGCCCTGATTGCCGATCAAATCACCGAAGCTCCACAGCAGACCGCCAATTGTCTTCTTTTTTAATGAAGGTTGTGGTTCCATTTAACGGTCTCCTATCCCCCAGTCTTCTGCCTTATATACAGTCGTACTTACTGGATTAATTTCCATCTCACTTTTCGTATACTATCTGTCAGATTCGGGAAAAAGCGCTTTACTTCAAGCAACACACGCCGCTTTTTTCCAAGCTCTAGATAGACTTCCCGGTACTCTCCCCGTTTCGCTTCGTTAAATTTTCCTTGCTCCCATAAAAGCGAAAACTGATAGCCGCGTTTCGCTTTAGTTAGTGCGTTATTGTATCTGTAATTGGTATACTCATTGATTTCATCGAACATTTTTTCCATATCATGATAATGATTGATTCGTTTCATGCTGGTCGCCAGTTCACGCTCGGTCCACGAACTCTCGATCCCTACCCGGTATGCCGACATGTTCTCATCCAAATAATCGACTGTCCCACGAAGTGCAGCCAAGATGACCAGTGGGTAATCGCCCACCACCGCATTCAAGTAAAACGGCGCTAATAGTTGAACTTTCTCTTTTGAATACACCATCGTATTTGTGGCAACCAGATCTCCTCCGCCTTCTATTACACGTTCAACAGACAAAATCGTATTGCGGCGTTCAGGTCTAACAGTGGAAAGAACTTTCTTCTTATCAGAGAGAACCCGGTCCGCTGCATGGACAGTCATGCTGCAGGCAGGATGGGCTTCCATATAATCGACCTGCTTTTGCAATTTATAAGGGTCTGTCCAGTAATCATCACCTTCACAGACAGCAATGTATTTTCCAGCAGCTCTGTTGTGATTGAATAGTTCAACGCGGACACCTTTTGAATATTGATTTTGGGTTTGATAAATAGGCTTAATCAGAGTGGGGTATTGGTTTTCGTACTGTTTGATCACTCGAGGGCTATGATCGGTTGAGGCATCATCGTAAATTAGAATTTCAACTTCAAAATCAGTTTTTTGCATCAGGAAGCTGTTGATTGCTTCCGCAAGATAATCGCCGTGATTGTAGCTGGTGCAGACAATGCTGACCATTGGGGTAGTTGGCATGAGAGTCACTCCTCTATAATTTAAATTCAACGCATCATAGCGACAAAAGGGAATGGATTTGCCTAAAAGGGTGAAAGAGAACGAATAATGAGCAAAACTGATACTTTATACTCACTTCCGCCATCTTTTTAACATTCTATCACAAAAATAAGTTATAAATATAGATAATTCGTATTATTTCGAAAATAATATTTAGTTTACAAAAATTTAATAGTAAATTATCATTTCAAGTAATTTCCTGTTTTAAATTTGATTTAATGCAAGAGCTGAAACAATAAAATAAGAAAAACTCCTTGAGTGCTAAAGCGACTCAAGAAGTTTTATGAATTATTGCTGTTTTGAATGCCAGGACCAAGCACTGGAAATAATAGCGTGTAAATCATAAGCGGGGGTCCAGCCTAAAGCTCCACCAATTTTATCGGAAGAAGCAACTAAAGTAGCTGGATCTCCTGCGCGTCTTGCAGCGTATTCAACGACAGCCTGTCTTCCCGATATTTGTTGGCAGGTTTCAATGATTTGATTGACTGAATAGCCTGCTCCGTTGCCCAGGTTATAGGTTTCATTAGCAATTTTGCCATTGGCCATTCCTTCATAGGACAGGATATGGGCACGCGCTAGATCTGTCACGTGAATATAATCCCGGACACACGTACCATCAGCCGTCTCGTAATCTGTTCCGAATACAGAAATTTTCGGGCGCTGTCCAAGAAGGTGCTGCAAAACGATAGGAATCAAATGCGATTCAGGATCATGGCTTTCTCCGATTTCTCCTGATTCATGGGCGCCTGCAGCATTGAAATAGCGCAGCACGACATATTGAAAGTCATGAACACGTGCAATGTCCGCCAAAACCTGCTCGACCATCAGCTTCGAACGTCCATATGGATTGATTGGCTTGGTGGCAGTTTCTTCCGTAATCAAATCACTATCCGGTATGCCATAAGTGGCGGCTGTTGAAGAAAAGATGAAGCGCTTGATGCCATGCTCAATCATCTTCTCTAACAGCACTAAAGTTGCACTGACGTTATTGCGGTAATACTTCAGCGGATTTTCCACCGATTCGCCAACCAAGCTATTGGCCGCAAAATGGAATACTGCATCGATGCTGTATGTAGTAAAAATTTTATCCAATACTGCCCGGTCACCTAAGTCGCCTTTGACGAATGTCGCCCGGTCATCGATCAAGTGTTCGAAACCGGTTGTCAAATTGTCCAGTACCACTACTTCGTATGCATCCGCCAATTCCTTGACGGTATGGCTGCCAATGTATCCTGCGCCGCCGCAAACTAATATTGCCATAAATCTTTTTTCCTCCTTTGTCTGTTAAAAGATACGAATACTACCAATTGTACCATTAGCAGAAATTTTTCCGGAGGATTTATTTTATTAAAAACTGCAGACCGCACCTTATTTACCCTATACCGCACCTCGAGCTGCTTTAACCGCACCCCAAACCGCAAAGTCCGCACCTCAAAGGGCGATTTCCGCACCTCGCTCTCTCTTTTCCGCACCTCGTGCCGCACAGTGATTGACACAAAAAACACGTCTCCACGAAGCCCTTGCTTGCGGCTCAGCAGGAAACGTGTTCAGTCTTCTTCCGGCACAAAATAGTTTTGGCTTTCATATACTGCCATGTCTTCTTCCGGCAGGACCAAATTGCCGATGTTCACGGTATTGCCGATAACAACATGGCCATCACCAGCGTCGACATAAATTCCATAGGAAGATTTATCCCGCGGATCTACAGCCATATTGTTCAGGATTTGCGTGTCATAGCTTGGCAGCTGGAGATTTTCGCCGCCATCGCCGCCGCGTACAGCGATATTGTATTCATTGTTGAAGACAATATTCGATTCGATGACATTGGACTCCGAAGCATTTTTAACATCGATGCCATAATAGAATCCACTGACCGTGTTGTTTTCAATTAAGCTGCCGGTTTCACTTTCCACTGTGATTCCCTGCTGATCGTCGTAGCCTGGGCGGTCTTCAGTAACCATGCAATTGAGCACATGGTTATCTTCGCCACCTCCATACAAAGATAAATGACCGTCACCAGAATTTCGCACGACACAAGAATCAATGAGGTTTTGGTTTGAATCAAAGATGATGATTCCCGATCCGTAATTGAATTCCGAAGTTACTTTTCGGACAATATTGTGATCAGAATGGTTTAGGTGCACGCCTTGGGAAAAGTTTTTCATATAAGTGTCTTCGATCGTGCTATTGTCCGTATAGAGAAACAGTATGGCGATATGGGAAGTCAGGTAGCCATCTTCCGGCAAACGCTCTCCCATCAAAAATCCGCCTTTTAAGTGCACATCTTCAGTTTCATTGACCCAAAACACCCCATATTCATCATCTGTATCCGTTTGGAATATCACTTCTTCCATCAGAATCGTGATCGGCTTTGAAATTTTCAGGGCAAAATAGCTGTCGCCGTATCCGGTTACTGCTTTAAGATCGGGGTTCTTGCTAAGCTTGTAAACGCCTGGCGGTATTTCAAGCGTCCCTCCGGCCGGTGTATCGTCAATGGCTTTTTGAATTTCTGTTGTCTTGTCAACAGCTTCATCCAGATTGGCACTGTAACTTTCGCTGCTGTCTTTTGCATCATCTCCTTGAGTCATTTTTTCAACCATCAAAAAGAGAAAACTAAATCCAGCAATACCTAAAAGTATTAGCAGAATAGAACCAAATGTTTTTGCTTTCATGCCAATCACCTCCTTCGATCCAAAATAATCTTATCTATTATCATACATAATATAGGCTTAAAATAACAGTTTGATGTCTGAAAATTCAATTATAAAGGTTTAATAGGGAAATTAGTACTAAAAAACACCACATTCTCAGAGCTGCTCCGAGGGATGTGGTGTTTTGCTTTCATTATTTTTTTGATGCTGTTCGATCGGTTCCGGTTTTGACGGTTCGATTATTATCGCTTCTGCTCCGCTGTCTTTACTGCGCGCAAGCAATTCTTCCCGATGATTTTGGGCAACATCTTCTCTTTTTGAACTCGCTTTGCCTAAAGAAAAAAGAATGGCCATAGTGAACATAAAACCGCCCGTTATTATCGCCCACATACGGTCCACCTCTTGCTGTATAACCCGATTGCTGTCATAAATGTTCTACTCCTTACAATTCCATTATTCTGTTGATTCATACCATCTTACGCTAAATTTTCGGTATTTACTAGCTTCATATGTACCAATAAATTGAAACCTAACCCATCTATTGATTCAATACAGTTAGAACGGTTTGTCAGAATTCTGTCTTTATCTGCTTTTTCCTGTCTTTTCGACCTTTTAAGCACCATATTTTATCCAAAGCTAGATAAATTACAGCTCCTAACGCAGCTCCTGCACTGTCAATCAATACATCTCTAGTTTCTCCGCTCCGTCCTTCAATGAATAATTGATGGATTTCATCCGTCACTGCAAACAATACACACATGCCAAATCCTAAGACCAGTTGTTTCAGTCCACGCAACCCGCTGCTTCTCCAGGCATTTAAACTTAACAAGCTCAATAGTAAATAGGCGATAAAGTGAGCATTCTTTCGGACAAAGGTATGGAAGCTCTCAACGTCAAACTCCAAAGATGGCGCTACCTGATCAATAAAATTCAATAGCGTTGCTACGATGCCTGAGCTCAAATCGCTCGAAGCAGAGCCCGGTTGATGAGAAAGATAAAAAATAACAGCCATCCAGCAGAAGGCCGCTATCCATGAAATACTTTTATATACAGTCATATCACAAATCCTTTACTGTCAAAGTCGTCTTCTATCCACTAAGCTCCATTATAGCATCCTGTCGGTAAAGCGGAAGCTGGCTTTTTGAATCACTGAACGAGTAGTAAGGTAAAAGTACAGCACGTACATCCTAGCTTTTAGTACGGCACTTCCATAGGCTTCGTAAGACCGTCCAGTAGAATCTGCAACAAAAAAGCCTGCTATGGAACGCAGACTTTCGTTTTGAAAAACTTTACTGATTTTTCATGCCTACCTGGTCTCGAACTGTGGCTGTTGAGCGGTATGCCGGGAACAAGTCGGCATGCATTTCTGTTCCTACTGTCTTGCACAGCAACTCGTAAATCTTTCGGTTCCAGATTTTGTAGCTGACATAGAACGTGAATTCCGTATTTTTTCCGAACTGCTTTTTAAACAAATACAATGGATCATCAATTTCTCCTGTTATGCCTCCGCCCTCGTGAATCAAATCCAGTCCGTGTTCTTTCCCCCATAAGGCCAATGCATAGCGCATCACAAAAGCAGAGGATAAATGATGATATTCATCTAAAGTTCCAGAAAGGTGAATATGAATGATTTTCCCATAGATCAGATTCAGCCCCATCGCAATGGCTTTTCCCTTATAAAGCACTTTCACAAGAACAATATGCTCACCGAAATACTTCAGGAGATCATCGAAATACTCGTCGTTAAAATAATAAATAGAATCGGCATTTTTCCGTTTCATAGTCGCGTAATAGATTTGCTTGAATTCTTCCAGGCTAGAAGGATTCATTGTTACTTGATAGTCTACTCCCGCCTCTAAAGCTTTCCGGATGCTTTTTTGCTTGGACTTGGAAAATTCCGATTTCACTGGATTGTCATAGTCCTTTAAATTGGTCCCCGTCGTATAACGGCGGAATGTCAATTCATAGCAGCTACGAAAATCCTGGGCATTCGTCAACAAAGGATGGAACCGGACAAACTCACAAATGATGTTCTCTTTTTGGCAGTATGCTTCAAAAGCATCGTGGAAGTTTTGAACTAACTGGCATTTATGCACTTCTTCGCAATCGGTGATGACAGGGCCCCCATAGCCGTAAGGTGTACTCAGATCATAGTATGCTTCTTCGTTGATGCACACAGGAATGAGACGTTTGATAAACATATGGCGGACGTTTCCCAACGGATGGTGGAATTCAAATATCTCACACCGGCCCCGTTCGATTTGTTCATAAAGTCGACCGTAATTTCTTTCAAAATAAATATCATGCACCTCGAAGATGCCTCCTTTTATACCCAAGCTTTCTTAGAAGCAAAGGCAGACTTATCACATACGAATTTCCATCTGTTTACAATTCCATTCTTTATTTAGATAGTTTATCATAGTCCTACAAATTATCTACCACTAAAAACAGATTTTTTAGATTATTTTAATTATTCTTCATTTACGACATACCGTAAATGACCTATCTACTCTCTTCAGTGCTCAGGGGAACTCGTAACAATGACCAGATTCAACCCTATTATTTGAGATTGCCTTATCGTCAGGAGAACTCACTCATAGTCTTAAGATTGAATTTCCATCCTTTTATGAAGGTTAAAAGGATTAGTTATTTAAAATGAATATACCTATAAATACCTATTTTCTTGTTGACAATATACAATTATTAGAAGATACTCATTTTACATGACTATTTAACTAAAGAGAGGACTAGTTATATATATGCATACCGGTGTTGTAAAATGAAAAAATTCGCAGTTGTTTTATGTATTTTATTTCTAGCTGGCATCGGCTTCTGGTTTTACAGTTTTCAAGTAGAAAAAAACGCTGCCATCCTGGTTTATCAGGATGGCAGCGTAGTGGAATATGACATTCCACCTGTTAGTCAAAACAGCCGAGTGATGGTGCCGATTCGCCAGACAATTACAGCACTGGGCGCTTCAGTCGAGTGGGAGGACAAATCCAAAAAAATAACAACGAAATTCGGCTCTGACACCATCGAGTTGACGGTTGGAAAAAATACCGCTGTAATCAATGGAAAAGCCATAACAATTGCTGCTCCACCCATCATCATTGATGGCAGAACATTGATTCCGCTGGGTTTCCTCTCCGAGAACTTCGGTCAAGAGATCGTTTGGGGCGACCAGTCCAATGTCATTTCCATTACCTCTCCTGAAATTATTGAGGTGAGCAACGATATCGCTGCTCTGGAAGTTCCGGTATTGATGTACCACATTTTGATACCTGGTCGAAATGACACCATCAGCATTGATCCAGCACGGTTTAAAGAACATATGCTGGCTTTGAAATCAGCCGGATATACGTGCATAACCGAAAACGAATTACTGAATTACGTTGAACAAACTAGCGCTCTTCCGAAAAAACCGATCCTCATCACCTTTGATGATGGCTATATCAGCAATTACACAGAAGCCTTTCCCGTCCTGAAAGAACTTGACATGAAAGCAAGCGTCTACGTCATCGCCAGCCGTATTTTTGAAAACGATGGGTTTACAGCTGATGAGTATGAGAAGATTTCCTGGCAGCAGGCCCGGGAAATGGCGGGAACCATCAGCATCCAGAGCCACACATGGGATTCGCATTCAAAACAGTTAAATACCAAAGGACAAAATCGAGGAGTAATTGCCAGTCCTACACAAATTGACAAGGGACTGGAAACGCAGAAAGAATTTGAAGACCGGATCTATACTGATTTTATGGCATCGAAAAATGCCATTGAAGAAAACCTGGGAACCGAAGTCACAGCCATCAGCTATTCTTACGGTGATTATTCTGAGGACACAATTCGCTTGGCAGAAAAAGCAGGCTACAAACTTGCCTTCACCGTAAGCAGCGGCGTGAATACCCAAAGCTCAGCGCCTTTCGAATTAAAGCGTATCACGGCTGACGGGGCGTATTCCGGAAAAAAACTGATCGAAGTAATTGAATCCTATTAAAAAGCAGCGGCCAAGAAAAACTTGGCCGCTGCTTTTACTGTCTGCTCGTTTCAACAGTTTCTTCGATTGTAAATACATTTGTCTCTCGTAACACAGCGTCTCTGGAATTATAAACCACCACTTGAATTTCAGCATCTCTTTCCACTTGCTGTTTTGGAACGCTGAATACGGCCAAGCCCTGCTCAACTGTCTGCCATTCTGCGGCGATTGGTTTTCCATCAATGAGGACTTCAGAAAATCTCGGCGCGCCTTCAATATAAAGTTCGTACGATTCGGGCGTCTCGACAACTTTCTGCGCATTCATTTCAGGATACAGTCCCAGATGATAATCCGGGGACGGCGTTCTGACCAGCTCCGGCATCAAATATTCCGAATAGCGTTTGCCATGCAGCAAATCGTATTGAATCATCTGCAAATCTTTCATTTCCTGAGTTTGACTGCCCATCTGCGACTGCCATTGGTTATATGGAATCACCGCATTCCCCTGCTCACGCATTTCGTCAAGTATGGCCGTGACCGTAGTTCCTTGAACGCCGGCCATCTCAAGTGCGAGTGCACTGAATTGGTTTGGTGTTACGTCCAGTTCTGCGGGTTTATTGCCATCGGATTTCCAGATGAAATAAGGCACTTTATGGGTGGCAATAAAATCATCGTAATCCCCCAGCAGATCGTTGGCGACTTGCGTACCCTCCGTTCCGTAGACCGCTTCGTTATCCGGGAAAGACGGGTAATGGTCTCCAAAAAACACGACGATAGCAGGTTCATCACGCGCTTCAATCAATTCCACCATGCGGCCGAGCTCCCGGTCGATGCTATGCATTTTCTCAGTGAAATTATTTAAGTATTGCCGAGTATCGTCAGGCAAGGTATCAGACTTCAGAAATTCCGATTGTTCGGTCTTGTGATACGGCATATGGCCTTCTGCTGCCACTGCGTGAATAAAATCAGGGCCTTCTGTTTCGTCCAAAGTTGCCATAATCGAATTGGTGATATGCTTGTCTTTTGGAAATCCTTTTCCGGCGTCATTGGAATGATCCAGGTCCATGAATTCCCCTGAGATGAATCGGTTAAAGCCGAGTTGGCGATAAACCGATTCGCGCTGATAAAACCAGCCGTAATAAGAATGAATCGCCGTCGTCTCGTAATCCGCTTCTCTAAAAGCATATGCAGCAGATGGCAAGGGTTGAGTCACATACAATTGGTAAGGGACAAAATTGGCCGGCATAAATTGCATGCTGAAACCGGTCAACGCTTCAAATTCCACATTGGCCGTACCTCCGCCAAATTCAGATGAGTACATGCCGCCATGCAGCGATTCCTCATATAGACGGTGGAAGTTCGGTATTGGATCTTCGGCAAAATACTCTTCGCCGAAAGAATAAGGATCAATAAACGATTCGCTCATCAGGAAAATAACATTTGGCTTTTCTTCAGCAGTTCTTTCAGCCGGCTCGTATTTTTCCGCGAGACCTTTCATGTTTTTTGCAGAGAACCCATCAGGCGGTTCTATATTGGACTGCTTGGCCAACATGACAAAATTCCCGAAGACGCCATTGCGCATCAAAGCCAGCTCCAGCTTCCACCACGTATTTTCGAATTGCGCCTTCTCCATCGGCGAAGCCGGCTTATCGGTCCACAGCATCACCAGGAACAATACAGAAATCAGAAAAACACCAATTTTGATGAACCAGTTCTCCTTCAATTTCGGTATTCCAAAGAAAATGAGCACAGTCAGCACGACAAAGGCCAATCCAATACCAACTAAAAGCGGTGTATTGACACCAATCGGCTGTTCGAGTCCACCAAGTTCCTTAAGCAAAGCAAAGTCACCGACGGAAATCGGCGAACTGCGCAGTTCCATTTTAACTTTATTGGCATAAGCAAAAACAATCAAAAGCCCGCTCATCAAGAGACTCGTGAACATGAACCATTTTCTCGGCAACAGATACAGCAGGTTGAAAAGCGCCAATACCAGCAGCACATTCACCATAAAGCGTTCCGGAAACTCCGACATCCACTCCCGCAGGGGCAAAGTCACCACTTCCCGGATCAGCTGTTCACTGGCATACAGCGTCACCAGCGGCAATCCCGCCATGAAAAACAGCGTCAGCAGCCAAACGGCTATTTTTTTAAAACTTAATATTTTATCCACCCTAAACACTCATTTCTATTGTTGTTGATCGTGAAGATTGATATTTTTTCTAACGATGCTCTACAGCACATAATGACATGTGATTCCGCTATCAGCAGAAGATCTATATTAATAGAAAGAAGTTCATTATGCAGAACACCGGCTGCCCCATACGTTTATGTATTCTTCCCCTTAACAAGCTCTAATTATTTTTAGCTATAATTAAAATAGAAAGCTCAAAGCGACCAGACGAAGGACAATCCCTCTGCTTGTGCAGCGAATTCATTTTAACTAAAAACGATTTCCCGAGTCCGACTTTGTCTAGTGTATCATTATTTACCCATGCTGATAAACTGCTGCGAATTGAAAAAGCCGCTTCGCCAAGTTGGCTGAAGCGGTTCGGTCTTTTCAAATTATGCACTTATTTTTCGTTAATATACGATTCCTTTAATTTATCCTCAAACAGCTTTAATAACCGGTCTCTCAACTCAGGGCGCTTCAAAGCAAATTCGATGGTCGTCTCGATAAATCCAAATTTCTCGCCTACGTCAAAACGATGTCCATCAAACTCGTAAGCATACACCGACTGAACTTCATTCAGCATTTGAATCGCATCCGTCAACTGTATTTCGCCGCCCGCGCCAAGTTGATGCTGGCCTAAAAAGTCGAAAATTTCAGGAGTCAAGATGTAACGGCCCATAATGGCATAATTGGAAGGTGCTGTACCCGCTGCCGGTTTTTCGACAAATTTATCGACTTTGATCAATTTACCGTCGATTGAGACCGGATCGATGATGCCATAGCGATGTGTTTCCTCTTCCGGTACCTGTTGAACACCAATTACACTCTTGCCCGTCAACTCATTTTGCTTCATCAATTGGGCCAAACACGGTTCGTCGTTTTCCACAATGTCATCGCCAAGCAAAACAGCGAACGGCTCGTTGCCGATAAAACGGCGGGCAGACCAGATAGCATGACCAAGACCGAGCGGTTCTTTTTGACGGATATAATGGATTTCCACATTGGAGGTCTCAAGGACGGAATCCAGCATATCGATTTTGCCTTTTTTAAACAAAGTGTCTTCCAATTCAAAGGCATGATCGAAATGGTCCTCGATGGCTCGTTTACCTTTGCCTGTCACGATGATAATGTCTTCAATTCCGGAGGCGATCGCTTCCTCCACTATGTATTGGATCGTTGGCTTATCGACAATTGGCAGCATTTCTTTTGGCATAGCTTTTGTCGCTGGCAGAAATCGAGTTCCAAGACCCGCAGCGGGAATTATCGCTTTTTTAACTTGCATCTCTTCACCTTCTCATTCCTATTTTCTGTGTGTCTATTGTTTAATAATAACATTTTTTTAGAGAAAAGCTAATTGTTGGAAACCTTCTAATATGATTTACAAAAACTGCTGTTTGTAGCCAGTATATATCAAAATAAAATATTTAACACAGTTCTATTAACAGGAAATTAAAATTTCAAGCAAACTTCTATTAAGAAGCTGCGATCCTATTCTGCATTTCCTTTCCATTACCGTCGTTGCGGTCTCTGCTTTTATTGCACTGAACATCAATGCAATGTTATTTCAACTAGGCTCAAGGCTATTATTTTAATAAATCGTTGCTGCCTGAAAAGATCGAAGAATTATATATAAAAGCTTAACTTGACCGCCCCTGCTGGAAGTTCGACTTCCAAACAGGGGCGGTTTTGTGGTTTTAATTGCTGTTCAACATTTTTGATAAAGGATGAATTCCAAGGCTTTGGATGATTAAGGAAAGGATGACAACGGAAAAAGTGATGGATATCAACTCGTCCGCCACACTTCCCTCTGCCAAGGTTCCAAGTTGCAGCAATAGGAACACCGACATCGAGCCGCGGATGCCGGACCAGGAGATGAGCAGCGACTTTTTCCAAATCGCTTCGTGTTTTCGTCCAGCCAGTGCTTTAAATGTCCCGCCGACAATAAAGAATCGGATAGCGATGCTAGCAAATAAAATTATCAACGCGAAAATCCAATTGCTCCATTCCAGATGTTCTGTCGCTTCAATGCCGATCAGCAAAAACAGCAACGATAACAGCGATGGTTCCACCACGCTCCAAAATCCGGACAGCGATTCGCGGTAATGATCTTCTTTATTGGCATGGGAAAATTCCCAAGACAGCATGATGCCGGCAGATACAGTCGCCAAAACCCCTGAAAAGCCGAAACTCTCAGCTAACTGGAAAGCGCCATAAGCCAGTATGATGCTCAACATGACTTGATAATCTCGGTGATGCGTAATATGTACAGCCTTGCTCAACAGCCAGCCGACCGCGACGCCAAGCGCCACCCCGCCTGCCGAAACGTAAATGAATTCCCCAATAATGGACAACACATCGAGTGAGTTCGATTCAAGATACATGCCCGACAGAACCGTAAATAAGACGATACTGGTTCCGTCATTGATCATCGATTCACCGTCGACAATATCTGCGATGCTTTTGTCAGGAGATGATTTTTTCAAAATGGATACAACCGATGCTGGATCGGTCGGTGCCAAAATCGCTGCAATCACCAATGCACCTGCGAGCGAAACGGAAAAGAACCAGCCACTGAGCCAGTAGATCGCAAGCCCGACAAGCGCAATTGTCAACCCAAGCCCCGCTGTACTCAACAATCCGATGATGCCGGCATTTTTCCGCAAAGCCGCTGTTGAAAACTGATAGGCCGATACAAATAACAGGCCTGGCAGGAAGACGTCATAAATCAGCGTTTCTGTCACTTCCACATCACTGAAATAAGGAATAAATGACAAACCAATGCCGATCAGCACAAGCACGACCGGCACAGGAAAGTTCTCTTGTTTTTTATCAATCGTGAACACCAAATAGCCGATGCACAATAAAACCGTCGCCACTGCTGCCGACATTCCTATCTCCTCCAATATGTAACTTTCTGCAACTTACCTATTTCCCTTTCCCCCTCTTTTTCAAACGATAATGGATATGGAGGCTTTATGTATATTTGTCGAGCAGCAATAACTCCGTAAAAAAGCAGCCGGAACATCCACCGGCTGCTGGCCTTAAAGATGTGAAGAAACTCCGGGATACCTGCAAAAAAACTGAGAACTAATTCTCTTTGTCCATTTTTTTGCCGAGCACTTGAATCCGTTTATAGTCGGCAGTCCAATTTCCGTCCTTGTATAATTGATTGCGCAGATTGGTTTCAACTCGCTTCTTGATGGCGGTTATTTCATTTTCAGAAATGCCCTCAAAGAAAAGAGCGCCAAACATACTCATCCAATTTGACAAGCCCTGCTCACCTTTCAATAATGTCGGACGATCATAATGCTGGGCAAAGAGAACATGGAATCCAGCGTTTTCCATCAATGCTGTATATTCGCCGATACTCGGAAAATACCAAGGAAACTGCTGTTTCGTAAACTCGAATCCCGCTTGCTTTATTTGTTCGATCATCTCGTCCGTGATCGTCTGCACATTTCCTATGCCGCCGAAATCGGCGACAAAGCGGCCGCCTGTTTTCAAACTTTCATAAACAGAATCCAGGGCTTTCTCAGGTTCTTTGATCCAGTGAAGAACCGCATTTGAAAACACGGCATCAAATTCTTCGTGGAAATCCAGTGCCGTGGCGTCCCCTATCTGAAAGGAAACTTCTGGGTATTTTTGATTGGCTTGCCGAATCATATCCATGGAGCTGTCGATACCGACCACTTCTACTCCCGCATCCGCCAACTGCTTGGCTAAATCGCCTGTACCGCAACCCAAGTCAAGAATCTTTTCACCTTTTTGGAATTCCAGTAATTCTATTAATTCATTTCCGTACTTTGAAACAAACGAATGGCTCGTGTCGTATAAATCCGCATTCCACTGCTGCTGCGCTGCTTTTTCCATGCCGATCTCTCCCTTGGATCTATTTTAAGTAATTTTATCCGCTCAGAAACGAGAAGTCGAGAAGCAGCAGAATGCTATTGAGCTGATTGCTGCTATAAAGGAGGGTCTGCGAAGAATAAACATTGATTTCCGGGTGATTCCGCGGATTTTTTCCAGTTAATTGGATATACTGTCTGAATGTCGATAAATACTGTCCAATCAGGTCGAAATACTATCTAAAAATCGATAAATACTGTCCAAACTAAGCATAATACTATCCATAGGGCTCGGCAGGCTCAAAAGAAGGAATGATTTTATTCCCCGAAAGACTTTACTGACCATAAAGCAAAAAACGGACATCCATAAGTTCATTGGATGCCCACCTGTCTTTATTATTTTGCTGCCTGCTTTTGCGCGCCTTCTTCTTTCAGCCGGCGTTTGACTTGCAGATAAGAAGTGACTTCCGCCAGTTCTTCTTCGTTAATCGGCTGATCATCCACCACCAGCTTGACTGAAGCCAGATCAGGAATTTGCTGAAGATCGAGTACATTAGATGCCTGCTCCCGCTCCAGTAAAAAGTCGACGGACACTTTATAATAATCGGCCAGCAATTCCAGATGAGAAACACTTACTTGCTTTTTGCCGCTTTCATAGCCCCAAATCACCGTTTTCGCAAAGCCTAAAGCCAAGGCCAAATCATCGACGCTCAACTGATTTTCTTCTCTTAAACTCTTTAACTTATTCCCAATCTGCTTCATATGCAGCGCCTCCTTTATTTCCATGACCGTTATACAATTGTTATATTATTCCCCACATCGGTGCTTTGAAACCGGGTATATAGCCAGGGAAGTGCTTTTGAGTCTGAATACTCACAAAATAACTGAAATTTTAGATAAATTAACTCAATTTTATGGTAATATGGTATTAATTTAAAAATGAAAGGTAGGTATTACGATGCTAAAAAAATTAATCTACATACTATGTATAGCCCTTATTTTTATTGTCATCGCTGGAGAAAGAAATTTAAAAACCATCGAAATTGCAGAACCAACCGCTTTACTGCCTGAAACGGAGGAGATTCAAATTGCCGCAGCCGAAGTGCCGGTGCCTGCCAATTTTTCAAAGAAGCTTGCAGCGGGAGAATCCCTCACCATTGTGTTTCTTGGTGATTATGTCACGTCTCCTGAATCGCTTCCTGACGGCAATCCGAATCACGTAAACTTGTTGGACAAGTGGTTTGCAGACAAATATCCCGGCCAAGTGAAACTGGTCAATGCCGGTATGAACGCCAATACCATCTCCCATATAAAAGACCGGATAGCAAGCGATGTCTTGAGTCACTCTCCTGATCTGGTGGTGATTTCTGCTGGGCTGAATGACGCGCTTGGCGGTTGGAAGATACCAGTTGAAGAGTATGCTAAAAACTATCAATTGATTGTGGAGGAAATTACGGCTTCTGGAGAAACAGAAGTGCTGATCCGAACACCCAACCCGACAACCTCCGTCGATCAAAACATTAAAATGCTGGCCTATATGCAAGCCAGCCGTGAACTAGCGGCTCAAGAAGAGCTTCATTTTTTTGATTTTTATCAGGTGATGGCTGATGATATTCACGCCAAGAACATTTCACAAAGCAAGCTGATGCAAAATTCCATGCATCCGAATACAATGGGACAGGCTTACCTGTTTGATAAATTTAAAGTGTATTTCACAACGGAACTGTTCAAGCAGTAAATCCTTCCATAAAAAGAGTCTCCTCTCGTGAAATCCATGATTTCATAAGAAGAGACTCTTTATTTTATTACTTCACCAATAGGTTTCTGGCTTCTCTGAACTCTTTGATGTGGTGGTCGATGATGTGGCCGTTTTCGATGACCACGGAATTGCGGATCATGTCGGTCCAGTTGCCTTCGACAAAGTTATCGACCATTGGCGAGAATCCTTCGCTCAGCACTTTCGTAACGGTGTGCGGGAACATCGCCGGCGTGTTGTCCACCGTGTAATGGATGATGCCATCCACTGTATAGACGGGATCATCAATGGTCGACGGACGGGAGGTCTCGATTTCCATGTTCGGGTCACAGCTGACATCGATAATCATCGCGCCTTTTTTCAAACGCTTCAGGTCTTCTTTGTAAATGATGCGGTCGGTGCGTGTTGTGTCCCACATGACGCAATTGACGAGAACATCGTAATTATTCATATTTTTGATAAAAAGAGATTCCAGTTTGCGGCCGTAGACATCGACATCGGCGCCCAAGCCGTGAAGAATGCGCAACGCCCCTTTGGTCGTGTGGCCATTTCCAAGAACCGCTACTTTTGTTTCGTACGGCATTTTGCCGCAATATTGGTAAGCTTGAAGAATCGCAGCCTCCCCTGCCACTTCCCGGTTGCGATAGAAGATATAGCGGCCATCTTCGAACATTTCCTCCCAAGCAACCACTGTGTGGTCCCCTGCTAAAACTGAATCTGTAAATTCAATGTCCTGAACCGCGTGCGCCCAGCCGATCAATAGTTTGCCTGGCGTCAATTGGCCAAAATAATCCGCATTGCCCAATTTCACGTCAACGATGGCGTCACATTCGAGCACTCGTTCACGCGATACGAATTGAGCACCGGATACTTCGTACTCCGCATCCGAATAGCCGAGTGCCTCGCCGTAACCGATTTCAAAATACAGCTGCTCAATGTTCTTAATGGTCGGCATGTCCTTCGGCAAAAGCGCTCTCCGTTTTTCATTGTTTTTATGACTGATGACAAATCCTATTGTAAAAATAATAAAACCCCCAATTGATGAAATTCTGTTAAATCCCGGTCGGCTGATAATTGACATTTCATACAGAATCGACCGGACAAATCTCATAAATTGTCGAGTGAGTTAATATATTAATATCGTTTCCGTATAGCAGACCTATTCTGCATCATACCATATATCGGAAACATTATAAGTATTTTGTAACACGGATTTTAAATAAAGGCGATAGGCGTTCACATTCACGAGTAAGCACTTGCAAGGGTGCGGCAATTGAAGATTTGAGCTTCTAAAGAGGTGCACTTTTATTGCTGTTAGCCAGGTCTTCTCGGAATGGATTGTATATCAGCATTATTTCTAAAATAGCACTTAACCTCTCACAGTTAAATGGATATACAGTCCGAGATAACTAGAATACAGTCCAAACTGGAGCAAATACCCTCCAAACTCGGCTTAATACGATCCGAACCGCGCTGGATGCCCAAAACATGGAAAGCGCAGGCCAGCGCTTTCCGCTTTTTTATTGGGCATCTGTCTTAAATTTGGCTTAATCCGCAGAAAGCGCCGGCCGGGTATTCGATGATGGCATAGCTGCCGGAAGTGACGGGTCCTTCCGGTTCGCGGTGTATGATGCCGCCGCGTTGTTGGCACATTTCCAAGCTTTGCTTCAAGTCGGTGACGGCAAAATAGACAATCCAAAGCTGTGGAAGGCCTTCATTGGGTCCGGCTTGATGGCAAATGCCTGCAGCGGGGTTGCCGTCTGGGGTATTCATCATGTAATCGTCATAATCCCCCATCCGAAAATCGCTGTGCTGCCAGCCGATGATTTCCTTGTAGAAATCACGGACGGTTTCTGCATGATGGACGGTTAAATCTGCTGAAATAATCGAGCCCGGCTGTACCTTGTTTTCTTCTGCCATTTGAAACACTCCTTTTTGTTGGGTTCCCCAATCATTCGCCATGCAGAGCAAAAACCCTTTTAATTCCATCATTTAAAATAACAAAAATCCATCATTAAATTGAAATTACCATCGTTTTTATGGTAAAGTTACTAAGGTTTATTGATTATCAACAATTAATGGAGGATTACATAATGAAACAAAATATTGGGTTGCCTGTTATGCTGCTAATTGTTACTGCTTTTCTTTCCAGCTGCAGCGATGAACTGAAAATCAAAGATCACGGAGAAATAGATGTCCCGGTACAGGAGCTGGCATATCTGGATACGCGGGTGAGTGCTGCCAACTCTGCCTATGAAAAAAAAGCTGTTGAGCAGCTGCAGCAGGAACTGGATGACTTGAAAGAAGAAGAAAACCATTCGGTCGATGAACCGCTTGCGGTGATCAATCCGTTCGGCACCAATACAACGGGCCTTTACCTTTATTTCAACTCAGCTGATGCCGGCAAGTTGACCTACACGATTTCTGCAGAAGGCACGGCTGATTTCAAGCGTACCGCCAAAGACGCAAATGCCGAAGCAGCACTGGCGGAGTATCAGCTAATTGGACTTGTGTCGGGCAAGGAAAACACCGTGTCGGTGACTTATACGAATGAAGAAGGCACACGCGCGGATGAGTATTCATTTAAAGTGACGGCACCGGAAACCACTTCCGGCTACCCGATCGCCATGGAACAAACGGCAGCATCCGGCAATACGGAACTCGCTGACGGCTTGTTCGTGCTAATGGGCGTCAACAATTACAATGGCTATACCTTCCTGTTTGATAACGACGGCACTTTGCGCGCGGAAATCATTTCAGAAGATTACCGCATGGACCGGATGGTGGCTTATGAAGATTCAATGGTTTTCACCACCACCGATCAAAAGCTCGCCCGCATGAACCCGCTCGGAAAAATCACCGATACGTATGAACTTAACGGATATGTCATGCACCATGACTTTGTCATCAACGACGAGGGCCAGGTTCTGGCATTGGTATCTGACTCAGCGAAAGATACCGTCGAAGACATGGTGATGAGCATTGACTTGAACACCGGCGAACAAAAGCTGCTTATTGATTTCACTGAATTGCTGAATGGCTATAAGCAAACGACGAAGCCTGTGGAAATGGACGGCAAAAGCGTCTGGGATTGGCTTCACTTCAACTCCATCGATTTGGTTGGCAACTCGCTGTTTCTGAGTGCGCGTGAAAACTCGACCATCATCAAAGTCGATAATATTTATACACAGCCGACCATCAATTACTTGATCGGCATCCAGGACGTCTGGGCTGGCACTGAAGGCGAAAATCTGCGTCTTCAGAAATCCAGCGAATTTCCGAGCCAGGCCGGCCAGCATTCCGTCACGTATGCAGCCGACGACAGCTTGCCGGAAGGCCAATATTACCTGTATATGTACAATAACAATTACTGGTGGTACGAAAGCCGTCCGGATTACACTGGCGCGGTCATCCGTGAAACCAGCCAGACTTTTGAAGCGAACGACCAAGACCGCTCCAAGTTCACCAAATACCTGGTAGACGAAAATAACCGCAGCTACGACCTGGTCCAAGAATTCGACGTTCCGTATTCTTCCATCGTCAGCAACGCCCAATTGACCGGCGACTCCATCGTCGTCAACAGCGGAATGGCCAAAACTTTGGAAGAATACAGTCTTGAAGGCGACTTGCTGGCACAGTTCAACTACGAAGCCAGCCTATTGTCTTACCGGGCATTCAAAGAAACATTCAACGGTTATTGGTTTGAGTGAAGAATGGAATAAAAGTTTGAAACAAGCAACGCTGAGATGTGAATAAGTGACACTGCAGTTGCTTAAAATACACTAAAAACGCTCTGAAAACCTGTCAGGTTTTCAAAGCGTTTTTAGTGTATCGTTCTTTCTAATCCAATTGCTTTTTCACCATTTCCACAAGATATGCCATGTCTTCAATTCCGTAGCGCTGGTCGCACGGCAAGGGAAGAATGTTCGCCGCGTATTGGTATTCAATGCTTTCTTCCGGACATTCATCGAGTACATTAGGCCACAGCAGCGGAATGTAGATTTTCTGTTCGGCAAGCAGGTTTCTGACGGGTATGCCATCCTCCACCAATAAAGGATAAGCGAACGCGCCTTCCGGCATAGTCAGCTTCAGTGGATTGGCTTCATCAAACTGCTTTTCCAAATAAGCATAGTTTTCATTTCGAATCCGGCCGGCTTTTTCGTAATCGACGGCCCCCATCAGATTGTGCGTCAATTTCGACATCGTCCGCAGCGGCACCTCGCCTAGGATATCATTGCTGTTGCGAAAATCAGCATAATATTCACTCGCCGTGCCTTCGTAGCGCCCCAGAATATGCGCCATGCGATCTTTAGAAATGTCCTGCTCGATCGTTTCGTGGAGCACCGCATCGGTCGCCAAATAAGAACCGTCCGGCACGCCGAAGAATTTGCGGCAGGAATAGATCGTATCAATGCCTTCCAGCGGCTTTTGGAAAAAAGCCTGACTGTGATCCAAAATCAGTTGACCGTAATGCTTCTGCAGCGCCAGCGTCTTTTCCTGTGTAAATTGCCCGTATAAATTAACGATATACAAGTATTCCCCCTGCTCCAGCTCTTTATCAAAAATTGGCTGAAACTCTTGGTCTACATGATAATATTCAAATTCGTAACCGTGATGCCGCAGCAAAATGCTGACCGAGTCGCATAAATAATAAGGAATATACAATTTTTTTATTTTGCGCGCTTTCAATAAATAAAGCAAGGCATTGCTGCCACTGTTTAGAGCCAGCAAATCGCTGTAAAACTCCTTGCTGACCAAGTCTTCCATGCCAAAATATCCACCGATTTCCTTCATATCAGCCCTCCTCCAAGCGTTCGAACCCCAGCTGTAAGCGGCTGACCGCATCTTAATTGTTGTTGACCGTACCTTATGGCCTTCGGACCGCACCTCACCTTGCACATACGTCCGCTAGCCTCGGTACAATGGGAAATACCCTGGATATTGAATGCCTTCACTTTGGCGTTTTGCTTCGACCAATTGATCATAAGCCTGCTGATTAAGGATTCGTTTTCCCATCAATAGCTGCAGCGGCTCGGTTTTGGTGAAGTTGCGCTTGAAACGGTAAAGATTTTCATCGCTGCCGGCACCGCCCAAATGCAATTGCTTCTTGCCATGCTCCACTGCCCATCGGCAGGCTTCATATATAACCAGGCTATTGCCCGCTAAGGAATAAAATTCAGGATCGTTTGCCGCCAAATGGTAATGAAGATAATCGCCATGGTGAATCATTAACGAAGACGAAATATAGCGCCCTTCATGCTTAGCGGAAATCAGAAATTGCTTGCCTTTGAATTTTTCGAATGAACTGCGCAGTGATTCTTCCGAAAACAAGTAGTATGGCGCGATTTGATTTTTTTGTACAGTCAGCATATACAAGCGGTGAAATTCGCACACGCTCTCTCCGGTATAATCGATTTCAATTTCCACATTATTTTTCCAAGCTTTTCGCACTTGTCTGCGGGTAACGGAAGCGAATTGTTCCATGAAAAAGTCCTCACCCGTCAAATCGATATACAGCGTATGGCCATTGTCGCGGAATTCATAAAGCTGCTCGAAATCTTGCCGATTCTTCAGCCAAGGATTAAACCGGACATATTCCGTGACGATTCGATGTTCATCGCAGTATTTCTGAAACTCTTTGTCAAAATGCTCCACCAGCTGCTGTTTTTTCTCAGGCTCAACCGACAAGATGATCGGTCCGCTGAAACCATAAGGCGTGATTGCATCATAATAAGTCGGACCTTCCATTTGGACAGGTATGGGCCGGACGATGAATTGATAAAACACATGCCCCCACTCATGCTTCACCTCAAAATAATGCACCTTGCCGTCTTGTTCCTTTGTCTCAAAAAACTTGCCCCATTCAGGCAAAAAATAAATGTCTGGCACTGAAGTTACCATCATTTCCCTCCTTTTATTGTATTTTATTTGATTGTTTTTTCCTTACCTTATTCAACCTGCTGTTATTCCACTAAAAGCCTCTTGCATTTATTATCCGTTCGTCACTTTGGATTCGCAGTTGCGATAAGCCGGGAACTGATCGGTATCCATCGGTGCAGCGACAACTTGGCACAGCCTGCCATACACTTCCGGATTCCAGATTTTCCGGCCATTAAAATACTCAAATTCTTCATTGCGTCCAAATTTTTTCTTAAAAAGATACAGCTTGTCGTCCGGCTCACCAGTCCGGCCGCCTCCGTGATGAATCAATTGCTTGCCCTGCTCTTTCCCCCACAGTACGAGGGCATACTGCAGAACGTAAGCTGGTGCCAACTGATGATATTCCTTCAGCGTACCCGTAAGATGAACGTGGATATAATCGCCGCAAACAAAATTCAGGCTCATGCCGATAATGCTGCCCTGATAAGTCACTTCGACAACTACTAAGTAATTGCCAAGCCAATCGATGCAGTTCTGAAAGTATTCATCATCAAAATAATAAACTGCATCAGCGCTATTGCGCTGCATAGTGGACGTGTACAATTCCTTGAAGTTCTTCAGGTTTTCCGGATGGTCGATAACGCGAAATTCTACACCAGCTTTTAAGGCATGCCGTATGTCCCTTCTGCAGGAAGCCGAATATTCTGTAAGTATGGGATCAGCCGAATTTGCCAGATCGGTCTGGATGGTATGGCGCTTGAAAATGAGTTCGTAGCACGTGCTGAAATCCAAATGGTTCTTCAGAATCGGGTGAAAACGGACAAACTCGGAAACAATGCCATTTTCCAGGCAATATTCTCCAAATTCCTGCTGGAAAACAGCCACCAACTCCTCTTTGTCTTCTGGTTTCCCCGAAACGATGTGCGGACCGCCGTATCCGTAAGGCGTCATCAGATCATAGAAGACTCGATCATCCAGCTTCATCGGAATTTCACGCTTGATGAATAAATGCCGTACTGTCCCCAATGCATGATTCAGGATAAATTCCTCGCATTTGCCATTTTCAATTTTTTCATACAAACGCCCATAATCTTTTTCAAAGTAAATGTCTTTCATCCAGAGGACCTCTTCCTTAATCAGAATGTTATAGTAATTTATTACATTATTCTAATTACTTATGAACCTGCTACTATTTTATCACCCTATTCATTAAGAATACAGATAATTGAGATAACTTATGTAAGTTTTTTTTGAAATAGGAAAAAGAACGCTGCCTGTTTGGACAGCGTTCCTTCCTTTATTCCTTTTCTTGAAAAACCGCGAGCGGCAGTAAAGCACTGACCACATATTGACCAGCGTCGACGATCTCAGAGATTTTCAGGTCGACGCACAAGCTGCACAATAAGTAGGCATCTTTCGGCTCAAGGCCATAATTTTCGGAAATGTGATCCACCATGGCGCGGATGGCGTCGCGTGCGCCTTCCATCAAGTCAGGCCCCACGCCGGTTGTGCCGTAGAATCCTTTGTGATCAACTTTTGGCGTCAGCGCTCCGGCAGTCTGGAATTGCGGGGCCGGAATTGATTTCCCTTTAATGAGGCGGAATTTCAGGGATACTTGCATCGGGCATTCGAGTGCTGTTACACAGACTTCCCCATCACCTTGTGCAGCATGGGCATCTCCACAACTGAACATGGCACCCTTCACCTGCACCGGCAAGTAGAGTTTTGTACCAATGGTCAGTTGCCGCGTATCCATATTGCCGCCAAAAGTTCCGGGCGGCATGATGGCTTGGCCTTCTGCATTTGCTGGGCCTACACCCATAGTCCCAAGAAATGGGGTGATTGGTACTTTGATATTTTCGCTAAAATGAATAGATTCACCATCGCTCAAATCAAAGGTTCGTAAATAGGCATCCGAAAATTCTTCCGGCAACAGGCCGAGTCCCGGCAGAATCGCCATCCATCCCCAGGTGCCGGGCGTTAAATCGAGGATTTCCACTTCCAGCGTGTCTCCTGGTTCTGCGCCTCGGATTTCTACCGGCCCTGCGAGCGGGTACACTTTCGCCCAGTCAAGTGTAGCAATATCTTCTGTGGTGGAATCTTTATTGAATTGATCGTCCGCCACTTCCCTTGTAGAGAAATCCACCTGATCCCCGCTGTCGATTGTCAGCACCGGCTGCGGGTCCTTATCCCAAGTGTAATGTACGCGCTCTTCCGGAAACTTATGTGTGTTTGCCACTTGTCATCACCTTTTCCTCTTGTTTTCAGAGTAGAAACAACGATATTTTTCCAGTTAAATGGATATACTTTCTGTGTTCAGTTAAATACTTTCACTTTTGCTGCAGTTACTTACTGTTTAAGCATAAATACTTTCTATTAGGAGTAAATTACTTTCCAAAACAAAAAAACCCTTTAAATGCCCAAAACCAGGAAAGCGCAAGCCTGCGCTTTCCGCTTCAGAAACGTATTTACTGTGCTGTGGAACGTGTTTTATTCGCTGTGAATCGTATTCCTGCGACTATCAATCGCATTCCACCCGCAACGAGTTAACCGATCGCCTTCATACTTGGCTTCTGGCCTTTCATAAGCTCTAGCTTCTCAATCGCATAGGCAACGTGTAAAACTTTTTCCTCCTGGAAAGCAGGACCCATAATCTGAAGGCCAATCGGCAAGCCGTCGCGGACGCCACACGGAATGCTGAGTGCCGGCAAGCCGGTGAGGTTGCCGGGTCCGGTAAAGCGGATGACTTCATCCAAAAAGCTCAGCGCCTGGCCGTTGATGTCGACAGTGCTGTCACCGATTGGCGGGGACAGGAACGGCAGCGTGGGCGAAATAAGCACGTCCACTTTTTCAAACGCCGCCGCAAAATCGAGATCCAGCTTGCGGCGAATCTGTTGAGCCTGCACGTAATCAACGCCGGACATCAACTCGCCCACTTCCAGCAGAAAGCGGACATCCTCGCCAAATTTCTCCGGCTGTTTGACGAGGTTGTCATGATGAACAGCGCTTGCTTCGGTCGTGATGGTGACAAGTTCTGCAAATTCTGCCTGCGCAAGCGACGGAATCCGTACGGGTTCGATCCGCGCACCCAGCTTCTCGAGCTGCTGAAGTGCATTCTGCACCGCTTCATTGACACGGTTGTCGACATTCTTGAAAAAATAGCTTTCTTCGATGCCGATGACGAGCCCTTTGACGTCTTCATTTAACCCTCCGGAATAGTTCTGAGTCGGACGGTCGATTGAGGTCGGGTCTTTCGGATCGTAGCCGCCGAGCACCTCTAAAAGGAGCGCGGCGTCAAAAACGGTTTTTGTCATCGGACCGATATGATCAAGGGTCCATGACAGCGGAAAACAGCCGTACTTGCTGATGCGGCCGTGGGTCGGCTTCAGGCCGATGATGCCGCAGCTTGATGCCGGAATTCGGATCGAACCGCCGGTGTCCGTACCAAGCGAGGCAATCGACATATTCGCCGCCACTGCCGCTCCCGAACCGCCACTCGAGCCGCCCGGAATTTTGCTGAGGTCCCATGGATTTTTGCAGGCGCCGTAATGCGGATTGGTCGTTGTCGCGCCCCAGGCATACTCGTGCATATTGAGCTTGCCGTGAAAGGTCACGCCCGATAGTTTAAGTTTTGAAACAACAGTCGCATCAAAATCGGCAATAAACCCTTCATGGATTTTCGAACCCATCGTCGCCGGCTCGTCCTTGAAATACAAAATATCCTTTAGCGCCATCGGAATGCCGTGCAGGAAGCCGCGGTAATTGCCGCTTTGGATTTCCTGCTCCGCCTGCCTCGCTGATTCCAGCGCCTGTTCTTTTTGCACGCGAATAAAAGCGTTGATGTCGCTGTCGTAAGCATCGACATTCGAGAGTATCGCCTCTGTTAATTCAACCGGCGATACTTGCTTGTCGCGCAGCTTCGGTGCCAATTCTCCAATCGATTGCGCTGCCAATTCTTCATTCATGGCCGCTCACCTCCCGGCACATGCGTCAGCGCCATATCGAAATCCTTCAGCTGTGAATTGTCCACCGTCTCACGCAATTGCTGTACCGCTTGCATCTGCTGCGCCAGCATTTGCTGATGCGCCTCCGGTACCTGAATCCCTCGTTCCTCTAAAATCTTGTGAATGCCGTCTGCCATAGCAAGTCCTCCCATTCGAGTGATTTTAAACATGTGAGAATCTGGGCTGTCTATCGACAGTTTATCATAGTTGACAGATAGTTCAGATATTTTTAAAATCATTTCTAACCGAATAAAACCTCGCTCCGGCAAGAGGACTTCTTGGCAGGCAAGGTTTAGTTCGTTGACGTAGCATATTCCGGCAATAAAATTAGTTTTCACTCTCTTTTTTCCTCTAAATGGATATACAGTCCAAGTCAGGCGATATACAGTCCAAATCTCTGCAAATACTGTCTGTTGAAAGAAAATACTGTCCAACCGAGGTAAAATACATGCCAAAGACCGAAAACTGACTGTATGCCTAAAACAAGGAAAGCGCAGGTCTGCGCTTTCCGCTTAAAGTAGCATTTTCGGTCCCAAGCGGGTTTTGCTTGGGACCCCATCCTTATCCAGTCAGCTTTTGGCTTTTGACAGCAACGGACGCCCGTTGCTCCAGACGACGTTTACCGGCATGTCGAAGAAATCGGAAAGCCGTTCACTGGTGATGAGCTCGGCGGTGTCGCCGGATGCAAAGACTTCGCCTGCTTTCAGCAATAAGGTTTTATTGAATTCCGGCAAAATTTCTTCTATATGATGAGTGACGTAGATGATAGTTGGACCATCCGGTTTTTGGGCAATGGTTGCGATCGACTCGAGCAGCTCTTCTCGGGCAATAAAGTCGAGGCCTGCTGTCGGTTCGTCGAGTATGAGCAACTCCGGATCGGCCATTAACGCGCGGCCGATCAGCACACGCTGCTTTTCGCCTTGTGACAAGGTATGGTAATTTCGGTTGGCGTAATCAAGACAACCGAGATCTCGCAAAATCTCCACGCCTTTTTGGTCGATTTCTTCTGTCGTTTCCTGATACAGGCCAAGCGAAGCAAACGCTCCGCTCAGCACCACTTCATAGGCATTGTCATAGGTCGGCAATTTCTGCTGAACCGATGCAGATACGAAACCGATTTGGCTGCGCAGCTTTTCGGCCAAATACGTTTTGCCAAATTCCAAGCCGAGCACCGTGACTTTTCCTTCTGTTGGAAAGAAATAGGCGTTGATCAGATCCAGCAGCGAGGTTTTGCCAGCTCCATTCAAGCCATATAATACCCAATGCTCACCTCTTTGGACCCGCCAATTGACATCTTTCAACAGCAGTTTATCGTCTCTTCGGCGTGTCACATTTTCAAGTTCCAGAATCGTTTTCATACACGGATATCCTCCGCACTTTGCACTTTGGCCACTTGCCCTTCCGCCAGCGGATCATGGTTTCGAAGCTCTCCGAAATCAAGCCCCGTCAGCTCTTCGATTTGTGCAATCGGCACTTGATAAGTCGCAAATTGGCCGTACACGAATTCCAGATTCCCGCCAATCAAATCTTCCTGGGTCTGCAGATATGCTGTAGCCGAAAGCGAAGCTCCCTCTTTGAGCATCACCGCAACTTTCCAGAATTGATCCGGAATCTGCGCATCTCGGTAAGTGATGTCGTCATCACGGAATACCGGACCCGTGAAGACCGAAATCTTCATTTCCTGATCGCGGGCATTGTCCAGCAGGTAATCTTCCAAATCGAGCCATGCTTTTTGGTTAAAATTCTTATGCTGCGGCGAACAATTAGTGAAATGGAAAGTATGCTCATTGGCCTTTACCGCATCGATCCCCCAATTCGGATCACGCCGGCGCACCAGGTGACCGCGGTCAATGTCGTTGGATTTGTAGAACTCGGGTCCGATCTGATAAGCTTCGTCAATCCGCGGGTCGAAATACCAGCGGTCGTTGCCGCGCTTAACGTCCACCAGCTGATTGCCGTCGATGTTGACGGCAGTATAGAACGCCAGCCGCCGCGACTTGCTCATAGCAATCGAGAAATGCGTGTATTCAAGGACCGTTTTGCCATCAGTCGTCTGTGCCGCATCTCGAAGCAGCACTTCTCCCAAAGCCGGCAGCGGCACTTCGAACTCGCTGCCCAGAAACACAGGATCATAGCCTGAAGCGTCCGCGTACCAGTCTTCTGCTAAAACGCCTACTTCCATCGGCTCTGAAACCGATCCAGGCATGACGACAGCGAGCAGCTGATCCACTAGTTCACGCGAGCGTTCATTTTCCAAGGCGCTCCGGATTTGGATGAGATGACGGATGATCGAGCTGATGCGGATGCCTTCATTGGCAATCCACTTGCTGCTGTCTTTCGGATCCGGAATGCCCGCATGATGCAGCGCCACGACCACCCATTGATCGTTGAATACCGGCGAACCTGAAGAACCCGGTTCTGTATCACTGACGTAATGGACAAAATCAGAAGAAATGAATTTGACTTCGTTTTCACGGATGGTGATCGCTTTTGGGCCGCCATTCGGATGCTGGATGATGGACACGTATTCGCCTTCCAGGATTTTCCCAGGCTTCGGCAGCAGCGGCAAATAACCAAAATCCGCCAACGGGATAGCATGCAGGTTGGTTTCTTCAACCGCTACCAAAGTGAAATCGAGCGCCTTGTCGGTAATGAAAAGCGCTTCCGGATCCAGCCGGAAGCTGATGATTTCGAGCGGCATAAAGTCGACATCGTCTTCATAATTGAATTCCGCTACTGCATACATCGCTGCTTCCGCCGTTTCAAGTACATGGTTATTGGTCAGCAATAAATTGGGCGCGACCAAAAATCCGGTACCGTAGCTTTGCAATTGACCGGAACGGCTGCGAATCGAGATGCGGCAGACCGATTTACTGACATTCAATCCCGCCTGCAAATGCGCAATCGGAAACAAGTCGCTTTGGTTAATGATGCGTTCCATCGCCAAATTGTCATGATGGTTGATAATGCTCGACCGCGTCATCATCCGTTCCTTCGGTGTTGCCGCGCGCCTTTCTTCTCTGCGTTCTTCTTCAAATGCCAAATACCGCTGCAAGGCTTCCTGTTGGATCCGCTCTATTTTATTGACCATTGCCATCTCTCCCCTTCTGCCGAATAAACTATATTTTTCAATTAAAAATTAAATATTCTATTAATTTCCTATAGAAAAAGTTTATCATAAATGAACACAGAAAACCCATTCCAAACAGAGGAATGGGCTTTCTTTAGTCTGTTTTTCGAGACCATTTCTTATTATCATTCTTCACAAACGTTTCTTCACCTGTTTGTGGATCGCGGATGACTTTGTCTTCTGTCGGTACGTCTCCTGCTCCTTCATCTGGGGCGTTCTGAGTGTCAGTTACTTCGCGTGTATCATTTTTGCCGGCGGATTCCCAGCCTTCGTCGCTGCCGCTCAGCATCTCACTTGTTTTTTTGACGACTTTGTCGAACGTCGATTCTTCGCCGTCTGCCTGGTGATTCCGATTGCTTCCGTCTGCGTCATTTCTAGTCATGATGAATCCCTCCTGGTACGTAGTTGCTATACTTTACCCGTTGCCGGACGAACTAATCATCGTACTTGGAGCTGTAAAACACTGAATGCCCAACCCAAGGAAAGCGCAGGTCTGCGCTTTCCGCTTATGGATCGTATTTCTTTCATTATGGAATGTATTTGTTTCACAATGGATTGTATTTCGTGTTTATTGGACTGTATTTCGACTCGAATGGATCGTATTTTTGAAATCAGGCCTTCTAAGCGGTTCTTTTCTTCCAATTAACTGGATATACTTTCTGTTTGCGGCTAAATACTTTCTATTTCCTTCTACATACTTTCCATACGATCACATATACTTGCTACTCCCTCTAAAATACTTTCCACCCCATAAAAAAAGCCATCGCCGGACTCACAAAGAGTCCGGCGATGGCTTGATGTCCTGCTTACACGGTCTGATTCCGTTTTGGATGCGGCTTGGTGATGTCGACTGCGTATACACTGATGCGGTTGACCATCAAGTCGCGGATGCCGTAGATCGGCCGTTCGTTGTTTTGGATGCCTTCGATGTAGGCATTGACTTGGTCCTGGATATAGACGCCGAAAGGCTTTTCTTGATAGTTGTCGTCCAGGTTGTGGGTGCTGGCTTCGAAGGATTTTTCGAAATATAGATTTGAGACTTCAAGAGCCGTCAGCTTTTCCTCGTCTCTGTGAGTGCCGACCACTTTGTAGTAGTTGCCATACTCATCGCGCACCAAATCCGCTTCTACAATTTTTTGCATGCTCATGGCTTTCAACTCCTCTCAAAAAACTATTTCGACACTGGCACAGGGATTCCTTCAAAAAAATGCTTAGAGTTGCGAACTAAAGGGTAAAGCTATAATCTAGTGATGATGAAGAATTAATTCAAAAGGAGAAATGCTAAATGGATTTTATTACATTGAATAATGGGTTAAAAATGCCACAGCTCGGCTTTGGCGTCTGGCAAGTTGAAGACGACAAGGCGACGGATGCTGTAGCGAAAGCGCTTGAGACGGGCTATACGTCCATCGATACAGCGATGATCTACAAGAATGAAAAAGGCGTCGGCAAAGCATTAAAAGAAACTTCTGTGCCGCGCGAAGATTTGTTCATCACGACGAAAGTCTGGAATAGCGACCAAGGATATGACGCAACTTTGCGTGCATTTGATGAAAGCTTGGAACGCCTCGGCCTCGACTATGTCGACCTGTACTTGATCCACTGGCCGACTCCGCAATTTGATACGTATATTGAAACTTATAAAGCGATGGAACAACTTTATAAAGACGGCCGCGTGAAAGCGATCGGTGTCTGCAACTTTGAAATCGAGCATCTTGAGCGTTTGCTTGCTGAATGTGAAATTCCACCGGTCTTGAACCAGGTAGAATGCCATCCTTACCTGGCACAAAACGAATTGAAAGAGTTCTGTGCCAAGCATGATATTTTTGTTGAAGCCTGGAGCCCGCTTGACCAGGGCGGCGAAGTCTTGCAGGATGAAACCATCCAGAAAATCGCTGAAGCCAAAGGAAAATCACCGGCTCAAGTGGTCTTGCGCTGGCACCTGCAAAACGGGACGATTGTTATCCCGAAATCTGTTACGCCGTCACGCATTGAGGAAAACTTTGATGTATTTGATTTCGAATTGACGGAATCCGAAGTTAATGAAATCGATGGACTTAACAAAGACCGCCGCAAAGGCGCTCACCCGAATGAAATGAATGTACGCTAATCCACACATAGACATCCGGAAGACCACTATTTTGGCCTTCCGGATGTTTTTTGGATAGTGATGAAGCTATTCTCCATACTGTTATTTTCAAATATTGGCATACTCCCAGTAAAAAACGGGTAAATTTCTGATAACTAGAATTTATACAAGGAGGAGAAGCCTTTGAGACATCTACTTGCACTTGCACTTAAATTCGTTATGGTGGCCGCAGTCTTATTAATTGTCTTAACCTTGCTTTTTGATGTCCCGTTCGTTGATACTATGCTGATCAGTTTAGCACTGACGGCTTTGTCATACGCGATGGGCGACATTATGATTTTCCTGAATGCCGGCAAACCAGAAAACCAATCAACGCGCAACACGATTGCAACGTTTTCTGATTTCATCATGGCGTTCCTTGCCATTTGGCTGATTGGTTGGCTATTGACCGGACAAAACATCGAAATGGTCACGCCGGGGCTAGTTTCGGCTTTGGTTTTATCAGCGGGAGAATGGTTCTTCCATCTATACGTCGACCGCTCTGTAGTGCCCGAGTACAATAATTACAAATCAGCCAGAGGGTAAAACAAGAAAAAAAGCTATCCCAATTCGAAAAATTGAGGTAGCTTTTTTCTATTTGAAAGATTCTTCAGCATTCCACCTACTCAAACTTTCCACTCACCTAAACGTATCTTCTACAAAACGCTGTTCCTGTTCAGCGCTCATCAGCCCAGTTGCTCTTCCGACATTGCCATCATGCCATTCCCAAATGGTGTTATGAACGTGGACGGCATTGGAAAAATCACCTTGTTGCCATGCAGTTAAGGTAGATTTATAAAAATCGCTATGTTCGTAATGGTTTTCATTGGCCTCCACGATGGTCAGCAAATTCTCAATATTGTCAGCAGTCATTTCGACTGCACCTATTTTTTTCGCAGCTTCGACTTTCTGATGGGTCATCTGATGAAGATGCACTTGCAGCTTCCATTCCTCTAGATCGGCTTCACCGGTTGTGGCCTGACTTGCCTGGGTTACGCTCTCTTCATCTGAGGCGTCCTGTACTTCGCGGCTTTCGATTTCTTCAGCTACGGAAGTTATTTCATCATTGGGTGAAGAATGCTGCATGACAAAATAATAGCCGCCGGCTGCCAGCAACGCAATCACGCTAAAACTAATTGCTATTGTTTTAAACAAGCTTTTCATGTGTAACAACTCCTTAAAATCGGACTGGGTTCATTTTCCTTAAGACTATATTCCTACCTAAGTATGAAGAATTCGTGTATCGTTTTCAACCATTTTTTTGGGAATCAAGAAATTGAATACTGAATTACTGGTCCAGACAAAACAAACGCCACCTCTGAAATCCAATGATTTCAAAAATGGCGCTGCTTTTATTTAAAAGCTAGATCAAACTCCGACTGCTAAAACTTCATCCAAAATGTCTTCAAATAATTCCTCGTGCAAGGCGGGCATGATAAATTGATCTCCGCCGTCTCGCTCAAACAGTTCAGTCAGAAGTTCCTTGGCGCGAGCGGACTGGCCCGCTGCCATGACCGCACGGGCGAGTTCGTAATGTGCCGGCAAATAGTCCGGCTCGTCTGCCTGCAAGGCAAGCAAGCGATTAGTAGCTTCGGCATAATCCCCCGTAGTGATGTACATCATCGCAAGAGACAGGCGAATCCATTCGTTGACCAGCAGTTCTTCCGGCAACAGGCTTTCGAAGCTCCGTGTTTTTTCCGGCCGCTGCTCCGCATAAAGACGCATCAAATGGACGTAGTTTTCACTGTGGTAAGGGTGCAAGCTGATGGCCTGTTTGTAGTAGGTTTCGGCTTGGTCGAATTCCCCTTGAACCGCCGCCATATCGCCCTGCCATAACACAATTTCAAAATCGGATGGCTGCTGCTCATGGAGATCCTGAGCTTGCCGAATGGCTTTGTTCAGCCGCTTCTCAGACTCTTTGTCGTTGGCTTCTTCCAACGTGGCCTGCAGCAGGAACTTGGCAGCGCCGAAATGGCCGGTGCGTTTAACGAATGGCTCCAGCTCGTCTGCGGCATCGTCTGCCATGCCGCGGCTCATATAAAATTCGGCCAAATGCATCACAGGCACTTCGCTGTCCTTGAAGTTCTTGGCTGCCTCTGTGTAAAGCGTGATGACGTTTGAAATCATCATGAGGCGACGTGATTTGTCCCGCAGCTTTCTGAAAAAGCCCTTCGGCTCTTCCTCTTCTTCGACGTCTACCCACTCGGCCAATTGATCCGCACTGTAGGTTTGCGCCATTGCCAGCTCCTCGCCATCGACCCATTTTTTCAGGCGCTTCTGAAGCTCACCGCTTTTGCGCATTTCCACCAGCAAGCGGACATACTCCGCATAGAACCCTTCTTCGTCCGGGTGCTCGGAAATCAGTCTTTCCAGCATCATCACCGCACGCTTCAAATCTCCTTGCCGCGCGCAAAACTGCATATGCTGGTAACGGGAAGGCAATGCCCCGTTAACCGCTTGGGCCCGCTGGAATAAAGACTCAGCTTCTGAAACGTCGCCTTTTTTCTCCGCCATATGGGCTTGTGCCGACAGCAGCCATTCTTCCGGCACCTGCGCTGACACTTTTTCCAGCACTTGAGCAACAGCATTCAACTGCGTGTCGTTTCCAACCAGCTCAAACAGCTCACCCAAATCCAGCGGCAAGGGTTCATTTTCCAGTACATGCAAAGCTGCCGTAAAGGCGCGTTTGGTGTCTTCAAGTGCAATATGGCAGCGCATCATTCCTTCGTGAGCTGCAGTGAAACCAGAATCCGCGCTAGCGCATTTCGTATGATGCGCCAAGGCTTCATCCCAGTTGCCCGCTTGTTCCGAAAGCAGGCCAAGCTTGTAATGCGCCAAGTAGAGGTTATTTTTTTCTACAGCCTGGCTGTAGAGGATCTGCGCAAAACGCTGATGATCTTCCAGTTCATATAATTCACCTTCAAAGCACAGCAACAATGAATCCGCACTTTCTGCACGCAGACGTTTAAAGGTATCCATCAGACGGCTCCTGAACTGCGGTGCTTCACCGAACTCTGCATACTGCTCTGTTAATTCGTGGAGTTCGAGCGCCTCGCGCGCCATGCCGTTTTCCAGCAAGTCCAGCGCCAACACTTTCCCGGCATCATCCGGAGATTCCTGCCACAGCATCGCAGCCGTCCGAATGAAATAATCGGTGTCTCCAAACTCTGCATAGTGCGTGATCAAATCGCTCACTTCCTGAACTTTCTGCTGCTTGAGCAGCGCATGGGCGATATGCGTCACGGTGAATAAATCCTTTGGATCCAACTCGAGCGATTTGCGGTATTCAGCTTCTGCTTCCTTGAACTGCTCCTGCTCCAGCGCGATATGGCCCAAGTACTGATGCAGCACGTCGGTCTTCTCGCATTTATCGATTCCTTTGCGAATAACAGCTTCTGCCTGCTGCCAACTTTTCGCCTCGAGATGGGTTTCAGCGATGCGCAAATAAGCGTACGGTTCCTTTGAGTCGATGTCTTTTGCCCGCTCAAACGCTGCGATGGCCTCTTTTTCCTGGCCAAGCGCCAGCAGACAACGGCCTGTTTCGTAAATGAAATAACCGTCTTCCGGCTGTTCTTCCGACAATTCGCGGAAACGCACGAGCGCTTGTTCATAAGCACCCGACTCATACTGAATCAGGCTGTGCGTAATTCGGGCAAAGACATCCGTCGGCTCCTGCTCAAGCGCGATGCTCGACCATTTGAAGGCCTGATAGATTTTGCCAGTCTCCAAGTAGCAGCGCGCCAAATGGCTATATGCCATCGGCTGATAATGATCCAGCTCGATTGACCGCTTCAGCAGCGGAATGGCCTTCAGGTATTGATTGCGGTTCATCAAAATCGCCGCTTTTAAAAACAGCGCATACGGACTGTTCTTTTCTTTGACAAGTGCGAGGTTTTGAAGCGCCTCTTCGTTTTCTTCTTTTTGGAAATGCATGTGCGCTGCAAGCAGCGCCACTTCCGGATCTTCTGCCCCCAGGTCCTGATGAAGGTTTTCCAGCCACACCGCGTGAAGCGCTTTGCCCTCTTCTGAAAACTGCGTGACCAACCCGATTACCGCACCGTATCGCTCATCCGGATGCGCCTTCAAGAAATCAACTGCGAGATTGTTATCTTTACTTTTTTCTGAAGCGCTCCAAATCGAGAACAATTCACTGAAAAAGTCATGCTCTTTGATGTCCAACAGTGTCAGCATGCCTTGCTGTTCCGGCAATAAAAACACCATGCTCAACGAATCGGTCAGCTTGTAGGCATCGGCAGCATCCGCGTAGGACATTAAAAACGGCCCGAGGTCATTCGGATCCTGGATAATCAGCGCCTGCAGCCGGTCATCATAGCCAATTACCACTTGGACATGCGAGCTGCTTTCGATCATCATGCTGAGCAGTACCGGAATGCCGGCATCAATCAGCTGCTTATAGACTTCGATCGTGCCTCTGAAATAACGCGCCGTGAATCCGAGCGACTCCATATACGACATTGTCATCAGTAAATCCGAGCCTGTTACATCAAAGACATGCTCCGCGATTTCATCCTGCCCTTTTTTCATGCCATAGGCTTCGAGCATTAAAGCAAGGGACGCCGGCACGCAATAATTCAGTTTCTGGATGTTTGGCGTCAATCGCAGTTCGCGGCGCTTGGCGTCCTGCCGGATTTCCGCTTTGCCATATATGGTCTTTTCCAACAGCTCCTGGTGGCGGCTGAGCCAGTTTTTCAGCTCTTCCCAGCGTTCGAGTTTATACAAGCATTCCGCAGCCATGTAAGTCCAACCTTTGTGGTGGACATGATACGGGTTTTCTTCATTGTATTGCTGCATCAATTGCAGCGTTTCTTCGTAGCGGCCGAGGAAGAAGTTTGTCCGGATCAAATCCGCCCGGTATGTCCAGTCGCCAGGCACCAAATTATTGCCTTCTTCAAGGACAGTTAGCGCTTCTGTCGGGCGGCCGGTCATTGACAAAACGTCTGCATAAAGAAGCCGCACTTGCTGGCTGCGTTCGGTGATTTCCCCGTCCACCGCTTTTTCCAACACCCGTTCCGCTTCTTGCCATTCGCCGCTGTGAATGTAATAAAAACCTTCCAGGTCCGGCCACACAAAGCCTTTTAATTCCGCGTAGCGCTCAAGCTGCGCTTTTGCTTCCGGCAGCCGGTTCAACTGTGCGAATACCCGCAGCAGCAATTGATGCGCATACGCCAGTTCTTCTGTGGAATCATTGATGGACGCGATGCCCTGCAGCCTGCCCATCATCCGTTCTTCCGCTTCTAAACTGCGCCCGGTCTCCATCAGTCGGGAACATTGCCAAGCAAAAGTCCGCAATGATCCGAAACGTTTATGCGCTTGTATTGCCAACAGATGGCTGTACGTATATAAATCCGCCTGATCCGTTAATTGAATCAAGCGGTAAAAATCTTCTTCCGTGTCCAGTTCCCCTAAAAAATGACGCAATTCCCGAATCGAACGTCCTGCCCATAACTGCCGGATCGCCTCGACTACTTGTTGCGCTGTCTTTATCTCTGTCGCTCTCATATCCTTCTATTCCCGCCTCTCCCATTGCCCCATGTATATGTGGTTGATTTATTATATAGTGGAAAATTATAGGACGCAATACAAATTTAAGGGTATTGAGAATTATATTTTCTATGTAAATATAAGAGCTGGTGATTCTTTAATTCGTAACAGAAAACCGCCGCCTCTTCCATTAAGGTTAAGAGACGGCGGTAGTAGTACAATTCTGGTCAGCGCGGCTTTTCGTCCGCAAATGCACCGGCTATCTTTTGGACCGTATGCCAAAAAGCTGGAACTACCCCACCTTGCGCTTTTACAGTCATGCTCAGACGGTAAGCCAGGTAAACGCCTCCGATGTCGATCAGCACATCGGACAATCTCCCGCTTCGCTCAAAGAACAGCTGCAGAACTTCCGTGAAAAAAGCAAACAAGCCGCATAGAATGATGGCTTTAACGTTATCCCCAATGCTTCTCGCCAGCAAGAGAAACAGGATGCCAAAAGACAAGGCATGGCCGACCTTTTGAAACACATAGGTTTTGCTGTCCAAATGAATATCGTTTGTGATGAACAGATCTGAAAAATTAGGGATCAGGCGAATATTGAAGTTTATATCCTGGGCGAACAGCAGGGACTGAAAATTATAATTGTTGGTGGCCAGCAGGATGCATAGCCCCCACAGGATTACCGGTATGTACTTAGCTTTCACGGGTTTCTTCCCTTCAATCTTTTCTATCTATATGTGCTATACATCTTCAGAACGTAAAACAAGACGACACTTAGCACTGTAAAATAAGCACTTAGAAACTCTAATTGATTTCCTTCTGTTTATTATATGTCCATTGATACACAATGACTAGTCTAATTTCCCTATTCATTAATAAAATTCACTACTTTCTTCATCTAAAAAAATCGCCGCGCTGCTTTCATATAGAAGCAACGCGGCGATAAATGAGTAATGATATTAAAGTTGTACAGGCTCTCCGCTGAACACTTTCAGGTCCATTGGCGCGGCCATGAAGGCTGATGCTTTCTGGCCGAAAGCTGTGAAATGTTCGCTCTTGTTGTGAGCGTCAATGGATTCGGCATCTTTCCAGACTTCGACCATTGTAAAGTGGCCGTCTTTTTCAGTCGACTTCATCAAATCGTAGCTGATGTTGCCTGCTTCCGCTCTTGATGCTTCCACCAGCGTTTTCGCTTCTTTTAAAAAGGCTTGCTCCTGGTCTACTTTTACTTGAAGGTGTGCGTGAATAATCATCATAATTCGAATCAACCATCCTTTGACTTCTATTTTTGTGAATCAATATTCACTAATATTTGTTTGCATGCGGGTAAGCATGTCAGACAAGGCATCTACTTCTTCGGGTGAAAAATCGTGAAGCATTTGTTTGACGAATCCTTCATTTTCTTTTCGGTATTCAACAATCTGCTTCCGCCCTTCTTCTGTCAGGCTGACGAAAATCACCCGGTTATCGGAAGCGCTTCTGCGTCTGGCGACCATCCCGTTTGCTTCCAATTGTTTAAGATGGCGGGTAATTGCCGCGCCGTCTATATTGACCGCTTTTTGAAGTGTCGACTGGTTGATTTCATCTGTTTTATAAAGCTGGGACAGCAATTCATAGCGCGATGCACTAATGCCTGTGCATCGTTCAAACTTTGGGCTGATTTGATTCGTAAGCCCTTTGAATTGCTGCAGGATGTGTTCCTGCTTTGAAAATGAACAAGACATCAATTGACCTCCTTACTGGTTAGAGCCAATTTATAGCCATGCCCGCTATTCATTGACCAGTCAAATATAATACATAACTCCTGAATACTCAACTTAAGCCGGCTTTATCTCAGCTCCACGTTGTAATGGCATCGACAGGCAAACGGTACGATTGAAAGCCTTCATTCATCGCTTTGCCGATGGAAATGAGCATCACCGGAATATAGCGTTCTTTTTCCAAGCCGAAAGCTTCGGCAATCTGCTCTTTGTCATAACCGCCAATCGGGTTCGTGTCGTAGCCGTAAGCGCGAGCCACCAGCATCAGCTGCTTCGAGACCAAACCTGAATCAAGCAGGATGATATCCTTCATTTGTTCATCGGAGATTCCTTCGTACAAAGGTTTGAAATAATTCAGTTGGAATTCCTTCACTTCTTCAGGCATATAGCCATGTTCTACCGCTTTGCCGTAGATTTCTTCGGCATAGTCGAAGTTCTGGCGATCGCCGAAAACAGCGATGACTGCAGATGAGCTCATCACTTTGTCCTTGTTGAACGAGGCAAGTGGCGCCAGTTTTTCTTTTCCTTCGGCGCTGTCGATAACCAGAAAACGCCACGGCTGCATATTGATCGAAGACGGGGCTTTCGAAGCTTGAGCAAGAATTTCACTCATCTCTTCCCGGCTGATTTTAACCGTCGGATCGTACTGCTTAATAGAGCGGCGTCCGTTTACAATTTCGTTGAAATCATTTGTTTTCTGTATAGTTTGCATGGTGTAAGTACTCCTTTTTCATCTGTTAGTTTGTGATGATTAATTAGTTGATACATCAATGATTGATGACTCATATAATATAAACCCGTTTTAGGAAATATGCAACTCAGGTGAATTGTGTCTTATTGTGTGGGTGCCTGGCACCCACACAATAATTAACTCTATGACTGACTTATATAAAACAAAAACAGCCAGCTTCTTGCCGAAGCTGGCTGTTTTCTTTGAATTGTGCGGGTGCCAGGCACCCGCACAATTTAGGCACTCACATAATTCCACCTTTATTCCACACTCTTCAACTCTGAGTAAATCGTTCCATCTGCTTGAATCCATTTCACCACTGCATAACCTTCTACCATATAATACTTCCCGCCATCATCCGTGGTGATTTCCACGGCGTTGGTGAATGTCTTGTATTCGGTTTCGACCGTTTGATCGACGCCCGTGATGGTGTAGTACACCGGATCCGGATTATAGCCTGCGACAAAGGATTTGCCGACTTCGATCGGGTAAACGAGATGCGCATTTTGGAATGAATACGGATAGCCGATGGCGAATTCCTTATAGGTTTCGTATTCCTGCTCTGGGTATCGCTCTTCCCCGATTTGGGTTTCCCAGACAAATTGATCTTCTCCTCCGTCAGTTCCTGGAACTTTGACGTATCGGTCCACGCTTGTGCCTCTTTCGTGTCTCAAGTACGTGTAGGTTTTAGTTTTATCCCGTTTGTAGGAGTTGGCAATCGACGCTTTGTTTTTGAATTCCGGTTCCAACGCTCGCGCCAAAAACGCTGAGAATTGGCTGCGCGTCACTTCGAGCTTTGGACGGAATGTGCCGTCTGGGTAACCGATGGCAATGTTTGCTGCGAGCAACCGGCAGATGGCCTCGTAATAATAGGTGACGTACGGCACATCTTTGATGTCATGGAAGTAAATGAAATTCAAATCAAAGACCCGCTCGATAATCAAAGCCATGTCGCCACGGGAAACCGGTTCTTCCGGACGGTAAGTGCCGTTAAGGTAACCTTTGAGATAGCCGGCTTCAGCCGCTTCTGCAATATACCCGCTGGCGTAATGCCCGATCGGTACATCTTTGAATGGCGTCGTTTTTTGAGTTTTATCCAGCCCTTTAACACGGCCAATCATCACCGCAGCCTCAGCTCGGGTCACAATTTGATCTGGACGAATTTCGCCATCCGGATAACCGGTTACCACGCCTTTATCCATCAAATAAGTAATTTCTTCATAAAACGGATGGCTCTCGGGCAAATCCGTAGCGGCTTGTGCTGGTTTCGCTACCGAAAATACCAGAAATAAAGATAGTACAATCATCATAAATTTTAATGTTTTTTTCATGCCTACACTCCTTCACTCTCACACAATACCCATTATTCAACACTAATTAACTCACTTTCAACTATTCCTTGAGCATTTATTGATTTTATTGTAGAGAAGCCTTCTGCCATGTAGTACTTTAAGCCACTCTGCACCGTAACTTCTGTCGCATTTGTAAAAGTTTTATACTCTGTTTCAACCGTTTTATTGACGCCGGTGATCGTGTGAAGAATGGTTTCGTCACCTAATCCCGTATTGAAAGTCTTGCCGAGGCGAACCGGGTAAACAAGCGCGACATCGTACTCGGAATACGGATAGCCGAACGCAAAGAGCTGGTGATTTTCAAGCTCCAGGTATTCGTAGCTATCGCCATCCACTTCGACTGTCCACATAAATCCGTAGCTCAGTCCTCCGCGGTCCGGCACATCGACAAACCGGTGAACAGCGGTCGTCCCGTCAGACATTCGATACGTGTAAGCTTTGGTTTTGTCTTTTTGGTAAGAGTCTTCGATGACCGCATCATTTTTGAACCTCGGCTCCAAAGCCCGTGCCAAAAAGGCAGAATACTGGCCGCGCGTCACTTCCTGGCGCGGCCGGAACGTATTGTCCGGATAACCGATGGTGATGTTCGCCGCCAAGATCTTGCTGATGGCACCAGTGTAATACGCATTTTCTGGCACATCCGTAAATGAACTATTGAACGTGAAAGCCAGATTAAAGACCCGCTCCACAATCAAAGCCATGTCTCCGCGGATAATCGGGGCATTCGGACGGAAAGTGCCGTCCCCGTAGCCCTTGATATAGCCAGCTTCGGCAGCGGCCGCAACGAAGCCACTAGCATAATGGCCAGCCGGCACGTCACGAAACGGCGTTGCCCGCTTCGTACCATCCAGTCCCTTCAAGCGGGCAATCATCACAGCCGCTTCAGCCCGTGACACTGCTACATCCGGGCGGACCGTACCATCCGGGTAGCCGGTGACTACTCCTTTCTCCATCAAATACGTGATTTCCTCATAAAATAAATGGTCTTCCGGCAGATCAGGAGCTGCAGCGGCAACAGGCAGGACCAGGAACAAAGACAACAGCAGGACAAAAGGAACCATAAACTTCTTCACAATCGTCACTCCTCCACTCGTTTTGTTTCACTTCTTGCCCCCATTTTAACAGCTGAAAGTTAGTTTTACATCAGTTATTTACTAAATATTCAGAATATAATTCGTGTTGAATTGTGTGCGTGCCTGGCACCCACACAATTACCTAATCCCTAAAAATTCCGACAACAATGCGTGACCCTTTCCTTCCAGTTCGTTACAATAAAGAAAGAAGCAATTATTCAAGGAGGTTTACCCATGGCGACATTACACGACATTGCCCAATCCGATGATTACGGGCAATTTGATTTGAAGGAAGTATACCAGGCAGCACAATTGCTGCTGCAGGAATTTCAGAAGTCTCGGACTGAGCCGGAAAAACTCAGAGAAGTGATTGAACACTTGAAGAAGCGCTTGGAAGGACAGGCTGCCTATCCACTGGCAATTCTTTTAGAATGCAGCCAGCTGGGTGTTCAGCATCAACTGCAAAAAGAGTGGAACAGCCCGATGAAGCAGCGCCAGCTGTTTTTATTTGAAAGCCTTCACGCACAGTTCCGCGGCAAAGTGCCGCCGACTATATGGAATCAAATCTGCCTGAACTATGCAGAAGTCTTGATATATGTAGGACGCTCTCTTGACGGCCTGGACGTTTTGGAACAAATGACGGAAGCTGAAAAAGATCCGTCCTACGAACGCAAAGACGCTGAACGTGGCTGGGGACTGATTTTTTATTCCACGTTCCTGCGCGATAAAGACCAAAAAGCCGAAGCGCTTCACTTAGCCCGTGACCTAATCCGCGACGGCGTAGAAAAGATCAGCAACACCAACGGACGCGCTTTGTATGAAGACCGCCTGAAGCTGGCAGTGAAAATGCTCGAAGAAATCGGGCCAATCGACATCACAGGCGGCTACAAGCCAAACTTTTTCGAAGGCCGCGAACGCGATTACCGCGACTGGTGTGCCAAGCACCGCTTGTTGCTGAATGACAACAATGAAGTCGATCCGGAAGGAACGATGAAAGTTGATACTCTGAATTACCGCCACAAAGGCGACGATAAAGAACACGGTTTATTCCTCGAAACCTTCATGGACTCGATGGTCGCAGAATTTACGGCACTGCGCTGGAAACTCTTCGAAGCACTCGAGCAGGAACCAGGCACCGAACGCAACGAGCAACTGAAGACCGTTTACCGCCAGTCGTTCTCGCTGTTCACGAAAACCGCCCAGTTCGTCAGCCAGTATTACCAGCTCGACATGAAAGATCCGCGCGCCGGCATGCAGCGTATCTGGTTCGAAGACGAGCAGCCGAAAAATGCGCTCAAGCCGTTTATCCGCGACACCAAAAACGGTGCGCTGAAAGCTTTGTTCTGGCTGTCAAAAGAAATCTTCGGCTACGAGCAATCCCAGACGCAGAACATTGCCACTGTCCGCGCCTTGCTGCTGCGCGACCAGATGGAACGAAGCTTCGTGCAAGTCATCACCAAAAAAGAAGAAATCGCCCAAACCGGCGAACTGCGTAAGCACCAAATGACCCAAGTGGAACTCGAACGCATGGCTATGTCCAACACATTTAAAGCACGCAATGCGTTGATGTATTTAGGATTTGTGATTGCGTTGGAGAAGAAATAAAGAAAGTAGAAAAGACATCCCGTGGAAGTTGGAAAACTTCCACGGGATGTCTTTTATGTGCGGTTTTATTAGTTGGATTTTTTCAACCCGGATGTTCGTTGTTTCAACCCGGGTGTTCACCTTTCTAACCCGGGTGTTCGCTGTTTCAACCCGGGTGTTCACCTTTTCAACCGGAATCGTCCCCTAAATACTAAACTTTCCGCGCTCCTCTAACCAATTGATGCATTTCCGCCGGCAACGGACGACTGAAATAATACCCTTGTCCGCTATCGCAGTTTTCGCTTTTCAAAAAGGCCAATTGCGTGTCGTCTTCAATTCCTTCGGCGACCACGCTCATGTTTAATTTATGGGCCAGCGAAATGATGGTGGACGTGATGGCTTTGCGGTTGTAGTCCTTGCTGATGTCATTGATAAAACTGCGGTCGATTTTGACCCGGTCAAACGAAAACTGCCTCAAATAGCTGAGTGAGGTGTAACCCGTTCCGAAATCATCAATGGAAATGGACACTCCCAGTTTCTTTAAGTTACACAGGCTTTCCTGCAATGTCACGGTGTCTTCCAACAGAATGCTTTCCGTCACTTCGAGTTCCAGCCACTCCGCCGCAAGACCCGTATCTTCGAGCACTTCCTTGACCGCATCCACAAAATTAGGGTGTTGCAGCTGGATGGTCGAGATGTTTACACAAATTTTAAATGGCGGAATCCCTTGCTCCTGCCAAGCTTTGTTTTGGGAACAGGCTTTTTGCAGCACCCATTTGCCAATCGGCACAATCTGTCCGCTTTCTTCAGAAATCGGAATGAAATGATCTGGCGGGACGACTCCGAGTACGGGGTGATTCCAGCGGATCAGCGCTTCCATCCCATTGATTTCATTTGTTTTCAAATCATTGATCGGCTGGTAATGAAGGAATAATTCATTATTGGTGATGGCTTCTTTCAAATCTTTTTCGATGGTCAGCTTATAGACCGTCTTTTGATCCAGTTCTTCGGTGTAAACCGTGTAATTGTTTTTCCCTAGTTTCTTCGTATAGTACATCGCCGTATCCGCTTTTCGGATCAGGTGGTCGATGCTTTCCCCTTTCCCGCTGCTGAAAGCAATTCCGATGCTTGCAGACACTGCGATGGAATGGCCCATCACGTCGAATGGCTGTGCCAAAACCGTATTGAGCCGTTTAGCCAGCAACACCGCTTCTTCTTCGGTAGCGCTTGGCAATAAAATCGCAAACTCGTCTCCCGCAAATCTTCCGACTGTATCTGAAAACCGGATATTTTCCTTTAAGCGGTTCGAAACGATTTTCAAAAATTCGTCTCCCATGTGATGGCCCAAAGAGTCATTGATAAACTTAAAGCGGTCCAAATCCAAAAAGAGCACAGTTGGCCGGTTTTCTTGTTCTATCGAACGTCTTAATACTTGCGCCAACCGGTCTTCAAACAATTTGCGATTCGGCAATTTGGTCAGCGAGTCATAGAAAACCAGCTCTTCCATCAGTTTCCGATGTTCGATTTTCTCTGTAATGTCTTTGGCAATTCCGTAAACGCCTTTGATTTCTCCACCGGAATTCATGGCGAATTTGGTGATTTCAATATTTCTCCGTTGTCCATCTTTCCGGATAATGGAGATTTCATGGCTGTTCGAAATCCCTGTCGTTGCTTTCCCGAAATATTCGATAGCGATTTCCAAATCTTCAGGGGCAATAATAGGGGCAATAATAGGGGCAAACGACATGTTCACCAGCTCCTGTTTCTGAAAACCAGTCAGCTGCTCGCATCCTGGATTGGCATCGAGGAAATTTCCGTCTAAATCAAAACTGAAAATAGCATCCGGATTGTTGTGGAAAAGGGAACGCGACCGCTCTTCACTTTCCTTCAGCAATAAACTCGAAGTGACTTCTGCCGTCACATCAAATACCGTGCCATATAAAATCATCTTTCCCTCCACCATAAAATTGGTCGATTGGATTTCGATGTAAATCAATTCTCCGTCTTTTTTATACATTCTCACCTGGTATCGGCTGGTGGCTTCTTTGTTTGCCATTCTTTTTTGGATGTTCTGTTCCACCACCGGCAAATCTTCCGGATGAATCAATTCTTTGATCGTTACTTTTCCACTAATAAGTTCTTCTTCCGTGTATCCGCTCAATTCGCGGAAATGACGGTTCACGTATGAAAAGCCATCCCCTTTTAACACATACATGCTGACAGACGCATTTTGCACCATCACTTCAAACATTTGCTTATAGGAAATTTCTTCTTCTTGAAATTCTTCATTATTCAGAAGGCTTTTATCTTCAACATCCACGTTCTCTACCTTGCCCATTGCCTTTGCCTCCCGAGACTGCTCAACTAGTGATTTTTGTATCATTTTGATACTAGCATTGCCATTTATCATATCAAATAAAACTAATTTTATACAGATAATAGTTAAAAAAGTATTAAAATAGATGGTATTTACAGGAAATAAGTATTACATAGACTTCATTTTTTAAATTGATCTCTTGATATCTCACTTGGAGGTTTTCTTTTAGTAAACAAGCATCTCTTTTTCAACCCGGGTGTTCGTTGTTTCAACCCGGGTGTTTTCTGTTTCAACCCGGGTGTTCACCGTCTAAACCCGGGTGTTCACATCTCCAACCCGCATGCCCCCTTTTCCACGCACAAAAAAAACCAGCAGAAGAATCCCTCTGCCGGCCCGCCTATCTATTTCCCTACATCAATCGTCTCAATCCCCAAATAAGGATACGTAGACTTTCCAAACCTCACCGTCGTCAATGCGACCAACTCGTCTCTTTGCTTGTTGTAAAAGAGCTTGTTGATTTTTCCGTAGGTCACAAGCTGATCCTTGCTGATCAGAGAGGGATAATCATAGGTTTGAATCAAATTGGCATCAAATGAAGTATGCAGTTCGCCGGAACCGACATCCACCGCGAATGCAGTAAACGACCGGTCCAGTGTGCCCAAATACCTCATCGTGTTGGCGCTGAACATGCTGCCGTACCCATTCAGTATATATTTGCCGTCTGGCGTCAAACCGATGTCCGGCGTCATCGCGTAGTCCCCGTGGTACGGCGAACGGATTTCTAGCTGCAGCAGACCGCCCAAGATTGGAAACGTCGAGACGTTCCGCGGAGAAAGTGCCGTTGAAATGACCAGCAAGTTTTTCTGATCCGGCGTCAACGCGATGCGCGCCTCCATGTAAAGCGTTTGCTGAGACAAAATGGCACCGGTTTTCGAATCATAACTCGTAAGCTTGGTATGTTGATTGGAACCTCCGGAAATGAACACCTGTCCTTCATTATTGGCTTCGATGTCATACGGGTCCATTTCCAAATGCCACAGCTTCACCATTTCCAATGACTCGGCATCAAAAATGGCATATGCGCCTTCTTCTTTCCGGTCGCCGGTATGGTATTCGTGGTTCATTTTATGCTGCGTCACATAAACTTTGCCGTTGGCGTATGCGAGGCTTTCCGCCCTGTACGGCAATCCGGCGTTCGTCATTTCAGAGGTTTCGTAATTAAAGGACACCAGGCTGTTCGTCAGCCCGTCCAATATGTAGAACACCGGCTTTTCCGGATGCTGGACGACATCCAGCATTTCCACATCAATGATTTCATCCAAAAACGAATCAGGCATGCCAGGAGAAACGGGTTTGAATTCCGGCTTCAGAATTCGGGCTAAAAATCCGGCAAATTGTTCCCGGTTGATCGTTACTCCGGAACGGAACGTGCCGTCGGGGTAGCCGTTGGTGATGTGATGCGCTGCCAAAGCGGAGATATAGGGATAGGTCCATTGCTTTTCCGTCACATCTTTAAAGCCTGTCGGGTACATGCCGGCCAGTTCATAGGCAAGCGCCAGCACTTTCGACATTTCGCCGCGTGTCATATGCCCTTTCGGATCGAATTGCTGATTTCCTTTTCCTTCGATCAAGCCATAATAAGAGGCAGCGGCCACATCTTCATAGCCCATGTCGCCTTTTTTAATATCCCGAAAGCCCGGATCCGGAATCTTATCCATCTCCAGCCCCATTTCACGCATAATCATCATGACCGCCTGTACACGCAAAATGGGATCTTCCGGCCTGTAGGTTCCATCCGGATGACCATTGATGATTTTCCGGTCTGTCAGGTACTGAATTTCTTGCTTAAAATTTTTCACGTCTCCAAATACCGCAGCGGAAACCGGCGGTGCGGTCGGCAGCAACAAGCCGAATAGCAAAACTGCCATGCATAAAGCGCTGATCTTTCTAAGCATCTTTTCCCCTCCCTCTTCTAAATACTTCACCTTACGCGCAGCTTGCTGTTTACACCTACCTGTAAAAAGGCCAACCCCTCCCCGACAATCAACCAGAAAAGCAAAACACCGATGGCTGTGAGAATAAGCAAAATGGCCAGCAAGGTTATTTTTCGCATCACCTCATTTCTCCTTTTGCTCTACTTCTTTTTGACATATAAGAAGATAAGCTCATATTTGTAATTCAAATTCCAAATAAACAGTTCATTTAACCTAATTAATAATTTAAAATAAATCAATTATTTAATTTAACTAGATTTAAAGAACTACTTTCATCATAGATTAAGTTATCTAAATATTCAAATTAAAAAAGAGAGCAGCTAAACATTTAGCTGCTCTCTCATTCCATCATTCTATGCAATTCTCTTAAAAATCATATGCCGCTTCTTTTTCCTCGCGAATTTTCGCAAAGGTTTCCGTCAACACCACCGTGTCTTCTGCAAGACGTTCCAGGCGGAACAGCACATCGTGGTTGATGATTTCTTTCTGGTAGAAATCTTCTTCTACAATAAATACAAAGGTTTGCACCATCTGCGCCTTCATATAAGCCAAAATCGGCTTTAACTGGGTATCGGCGACCATATAATGTTTGGCGGACCCAGCTGTTACGAGCATGCTGACGACTTTGTCGCGGAAAGCATTGACCGGCAGCAAGTCAAAAATGTTCTTCAAACTGGCCGGTATCGACGCCTGGAAAATCGGTGTGCCAATGACGATAGCATCCGCTTCCATCAAAGTCTTTGTCACATAACCGGTGTCGCCTTCGTAGTCCAGGTAATTGCGGCCGTCGCTGAATTCCATCTTATAGTCAGCCAGATCCATCAAGGTCGTTTCCACTTCCGGGTACTTTTCTGCAATCACCTTAAGCGTTGCGTCAATGGCGATTCTTGTTTTGGAGCCGATTTGGGAACCGGATAAACCAACAATCTTCATTCCACTTCCTCCTCATTTTTTGGCTGTGTATTTTTTGATTGCCGGCAAAATTTCCGTGCCGATCAATTCCAAGTTTTTCTTGATGTTGTCCATCGGCATGCCGCCAAAGTCGATCTGGGCAATGTAGCGCTGGTGGTTGAATACTTCATGCTGATACAGGATTTTCTCAATGATCTGCTGCGGGCTGCCGATGTTCATGATGTTATGCGGGTCCACGCCTTGCGCGAAAAGCTGCTTCGGAAATCCGCCGCCATTGGTTTTCTTCATACCTTCATTAATGTGAGGGTATAATTCCTTTAATGCCTGCTGGGAATTTTCTGCTGCGTAGAAAAAGCCTGCGGTTGCGATCGGCAGTTCGTCCGGATTATGCCCGCCTGCTCTTGCGGCTTCCCGGTAGCTGTCCACTGTGCGTTTGAATTGCGACGCAGCACCGCCTAGATGAGCCATGAACATTGGCACACCTGCGTATCCCGCTTTCATCGCACTGGCTGGCGTACCGCCCACTGCGCGCCAAATCGGCATCGAGCCATTGACCGGACGCGGAAGAACCTGCGCATCGCGCAGCGGCGCACGGAACTCGCCGCTCCAGTTGACGATTTCGTTTTCATTGATCAACCGAAGAAGATCGAATTTCTCTTCAAATAACTCTTCGTAATTGCGGAGATTGTACCCAAGCAACTCATACAATCCAATACGTGAAGCACGTCCTGCGACAATTTCTGCGCGTCCATCGGAAATCAAATCAAGCGTCGCAAAGTTCTCGTAAACGCGAACCGGATCTGAAGTGCTGATGATGGTCGAAGAACTGGCGATCTTGATTTTTGAAGTCGCCTGCGCAATGGCCGAAAGTACGACGGCATGCGCTTGCGTCGCAAAATATTCCTGATGGCTTTCGCCTACACTAAAAAAGTCAACGCCTGCTTGTTCAGCAAGCACGGCATACTCAATAATCTCATGAATCCGTTCTTTTACAGAGATTCGTTCTCCGGTAGCGGGATTCGGGAGGTGATCTCCCAGCGTATAGATCCCAAATTCGATCCCGTTGTCCGGGTTGATGCGGTATTTTTCCATCAGTGGATCCACCTTTCTATTCTTGCCTCTCGTATCAGTATAAGCAATAAAGCATTTATTGATAAGTACGCACTTCAAAGTGGTATAGTATACAAAAAGATACCAAGGGGGGGGAATGAGCTTGGAAAAGAAACCAGAAAACTGCCAAGTAGACGATGCATTGGGCATCATTGTCGGTAAATGGAAGCCCGTCATCCTTTTATACCTGTTGCAGGAAGGCACGAAACGCTTCAGCGAATTGAAACGGCAAATGCCCGGCATCACACAAAAAATGCTGACCAAGCAATTGCGCGAACTGGAAGACGAAGACATCATCCAACGCGAAGTCTATGCCCAAGTCCCGCCGAAAGTCGAGTATTCCATGACCGAATATGGCCGGAGCCTCGAGCCGGTCCTTGAGGCCATGCACGAATGGGGCGCCAAGCATACAGCGCGGAAAGTCATCAAGCAAGACCAAGTTAAAAGTTCTTAATGAATTGAATTGGTGCAAACGCCGAACATAAAAAATGCCACATCAAAAACCTTTCGGGTTTCTAGATGTGGCATTTATTGTGCCTATGCTTCATTAATAGAAAACCATTCCTGGGTATTTGACCTGCTACTTAACAAACAACTCCAAGAGATCCTCAAGCTTGTCGATCGAATGATCATATCCGCTAACTTCCCCGAAACCATAAGCGGCGTAAACAAAAGGAACTCCTGCCGATTTCGCAGCTTTGTGATCCCCTTCTGTATCCCCCACGTATACGGGGTTTTTCAAACCATTTCGCTCCATCACCAGTTGGATGTTTTCGCCTTTAGTCAGCCCCGTTCTTCCCGGATTTTCGAAATCACGGAAATGCTTATCCAACTCATGGTAGGCATAAAAGCTTTCGATATAGCCTTCCTGGCAATTGCTGACGATAAACAATTGATAGTGCTTTTCCAACTCTTTTAATACCGTCTCTAATTCTTCAAACAACTGCCCGCCTTGAACCCGCAGCTGTTTGCACTCAGCTGTAGAAAACTGACGCAACAAGTCCTGCTGTTGGTCACTGGACAACTCCGGAAACAAAGTTTGCCCGATTTCTTGCTGCTGCAGCCCCATTACGCTTTTGACATCGTCTTTTGTCAATTCACGTTGCACGTCGTTTTCCTTTAATACCTGATTCCAAGCCTCGACAAGAACTTCCCGAGAATCCCAAAGCGTTCCATCCAAATCAAAAATAATGCTATCCATCGATTCACCTGACCCTTTCCAAACTTTGTGACTAGCTATCTTCTATTATGGATGAAAAACGAGGAGCATTCAAAGAAATTGTGTGGGTGCCTGGCACCCACACAATTAAGAATCATAACCCGCTCTCGCTGCTTTTTTCTCTTTGTTTCTTCTTTTCTCTTTTTGATCTTTTTTATAATACCGATCCGACGTGAAAAACTCTGTGGTCAATGCTTTCACTTTCTTGCTTAACAGCAGGATGGCGATGACGTTCGGAATGAGGATGGCCGCCAACATGATGTCGAGGAATCCCCAGATCACTTCTGCTGCACCTACCGCGCCTAAAATGACGGCAAGGATGTAAACCACTTGCATGCCATAAGACGCTTTCATGCCGAACAGGAACTCAGCCTGCTTGGCGCCGTAGAAAATAACGACAAGGATCGTTGAGAGAACAAAGAAAATCAATGAGACGGTAACGAGAATAGCGCCGAGTTCGCCGAAATAAGATTCAAAGGCAAGGCTCGTCAACGCCGAGGAATTTTCCATCGCGCCTTCTCCCGTCCAAACACCTGAAGATAAAATGACAAAAGCCGTTGCCGTACAGACGATCAAGGTATCGACGACCACACCAATGACTGCCCAGAATCCTTGACGAACAGGATGGTCAGTCATGGCAGCTGCATGTGCAATCGGTGCCGTACCGAGTCCAGCCTCGTTTGAATAAAGGCCACGGGCAAATCCCCAACGAATGACTTCCACAATGGCTGCACCTGCAAAACCGCCCATAACCGGGGCAGGAGAAAATGCGTTGTTAAAAATCAGCATAAAGAATTCAGGAACTGCACTAATATTCATGAATAGAATCAACAAGGCCCCGCCGACATAAACCAATGCCATAAACGGAACTAAAATTTCAGTGACTTTGCCGATTCGCTTGATGCCACCGAATACAACAATTGAGACAAGAACGGCAGTCGCAATCCCCGTCCACAATGAAGGAATTTGGAAGGTCGATTCTACCGTATTGGCGATGGAATTCCCTTGAACCATGATGCTTGGAATCAATTCAATCATCAAGGCGAACGAAAACCAAATGCCCAGCCACTTCATGTTCAAACCTTTCGTCATGTAATACATGGGCCCACCAACAAACTCCCCAGTGGCGTTTTTCTCACGGTACTCGACAGCAAGTACGCTTTCAGCAAATTTGAGCGCCATGCCAATCAACGCAATCACCCACATCCAAAAAATAGCTCCCGGTCCACCGAACATGATCGCTGCTGGAACACCGACAATATTGGCTGCTCCGATGGTAGAAGAAAGAGCAGACGTCAACGCCTGAAAAGGCGTAACGGTTCCCTCTCCTTTCGGCTTTTTAAAGACGCTGCCGAACGTTTGTCCAACGATGTAACCAAAATAACGGAATTGAAAAAATCCAAGTTTAACTGTCATATAAAGACCCGATATCAACAGCATGGCGATGAGCGGAATTCCCCATAACCATGCTGAAAAATCAGCAATCCCCTGTAAAAAACGTTCCAACTGCTTTCCCCCTAAGTTATTTCAAGATATGAAATATTTCCCCAGCCAGAACCGTTTTAAACAGAAATCAGGAAAATTTATTAGAAAATCTCAGTAACAAAAGGGCAAATCAACTAGGAGATGGGTTCTCTGCACGAAACATTTAGGGATAGTAAAATACTAAAATAATTATTTTTTGCGGTTCTTCCAGCGGGTGCCAGTCACCCACACAATTCCCGCACAATTTACCTAGCGATATTCCGTTTTTTGATGGCGCGTATCCAGAACCCGCCGTAAATCGTTTTGGCGTCATATGCCACAATGAACGCATGCGGATCCAGTTCTTTGACGGTCCGGTACAGAGTCACTTCTTGCTTTTTAGGCATGAGGACCTGCATCGAACTGCGCTTACCTTCAAAACCGTTCGCCTCCCAGTCCGTCACCCCATAGCCTTTTTCCCGCAATTGCACAGCCAGCCTCCCGCTGTTGTCCTGAGAAATGATATTCGCTGTCACATATCCGAGACTCAGTTTGTCTTCGATCTTGGAACCGACGACAACTCCCGATGCAAAACCAAGCGCATAGGCCAATAAATTCTGTACATTCGCAATATTATCCAGTACCAGCCCCAGACCCAGGATGTTAATGATCACTTCCAAAATCGACAGCGCCGCAGCTGAATATTGATAGCCTTTCAATGTCAGTATCATCCTGATTGTCGCCAGGGTGACAAAACTGAGACTGATACTGAAAATGATAACCACCAATAAGAGCGGATGAATATCCAACATAAAATTTCTCCCTTTCTTTATTTGTAATATTTTCCATAATTATTTATAAGATGTTATCTTTTTTCCCCTGTCAAAAAAGAATAAACGCGATATGAGTGAACTGCTACATATCTCACATAAAAAAAAGATGTGTGGGTGCCAGGCACCCACACAATCCGCATCGTCGCCAGCATTACAAAACTAAGGCCGATCTTTATTAACGCAATTAAAAAGCAAGAGCAGTAATTTTCACTGCTCTTGCTGAACAATCGTTTCACCGTATTTTTATAGTCCTTGCTTCAGCCAAACTAGCTGTCCAAGAATTCCTCCAGCTATGTCGACTCCGTATTTGGACACCTTTGGAATTCCTGATTGTGGCAGTTTCATCATGCATTTGCCTTGGATAATCTGACTTGGACACCATGTGAACAAAAGGCAAGGACAGGCCAAATTTCATGCTCTTTGCGAATCCTTTACCAGCTCATGCATTTCCGCCGGCAGCGGATGGCTGATATAATAACCTTGCCCACTATCGCAATTTTCACTTTGTAGAAATTCCAACTGCGCCTCGTCTTCAATTCCACCAGCAACTACGTTCATATTAAATTTATGAGCCAGTGAAATGATTGTAGAGGTAATGGCCTTTTGATCGGAATCCTCGCTGATGTCGCTGATGAAACTGCGATCAATCTTGACTTGGTCGAACGAAAACTTTCTTAAGTAGCTGAGCGAGGTTAAACCGGTTCCGAAATTATCGATGGAAATAGAAACACCTAATTTCTTCAGATCCCATAAGCTTTCCTGTAATTTTACTATGTCTCCCAAGAGAATGCCCTCTGCCACTTCGAGTTCCAGCCATTCCGCAGCAAGACCCGTCTCTTCCAACACTTCCTTAACTGTCTTGATAAAGTTGGGATGCTGCAGCTGGATGGCTGAAATGTTCACACAAACTTTAAAAGGCGGAACCCCCTGCTCTTGCCATTTCTTGTTTTGGAAGCAGGCTGCTTGCAGCGCCCACTTGCCGATCGGCACAATCTGTCCGCTTTCTTCAGAAATCGGGATAAAATGGCCTGGCGGGATCATACCCAGGAGAGGGTGATTCCAACGGATCAACGCTTCCACCGCATTGATTTCCTTTGTCTTCAAATTGGTGATCGGCTGATAGTGAAGAGAAAATTCATCATTGGCGATTGCGTTTTTTAAATCTTTTTCAATTCTCAGCTTGTAAACTGCTTTTTGATCCAGTTCTTCGGTATAGACCGTGTAATTGTTTTTACCCAGTTTTTTCGTATAATACATGGCAGTATCCGCTTTTTTGATCAGTTGGTCTATGTTTTCCTCTTCTCCGTTGCTGAAAGCAATTCCGATGCTTGCAGACACGGTGACGGAATGGCCTTTGACGTCAAATGGCTGCGCCAATATCGTGTTGAGCCTTTTTGCCAGCAGTACAGCTTCATCTTCAGTGATATTCGGCAGCAAAATCGCAAATTCGTCTCCCGCAAACCTTCCGACTGTATCTGTAACCCGTACATTTTCTTCCAACAGGTGTGAAACGATTTTTAAGAATTCGTCTCCCAGGTGGTGACCCAGCGAGTCGTTAATGAATTTAAAGCGGTCCAAATCCAAAAACAGCACAGCTGGCCGGTTTTCTTGCTCTTTTGAATGGTTTAACACCTGTTCCAGCCGATCTTCGAATAATTTGCGATTCGGTAACTTGGTCAACGAATCATAGAAAACAAGTTTTTCCATCAGCGTTTTATGCTCAACTTTTTGTGTAATATCTTTTGCTATGCCATAGACGCCTCTTGTTTTTCCACCGGAATTCATAGCAAATTTAGTGATTTCGATATTTCTGCGCTGCCCATCTTTCCGGATAATGGTGATTTCATGGCTGTTCGAAATTCCTCTTGCAGCTTCCTCAAAATATTCGACAGCAATCTGTAAATCTTCCGGGGCAACAAGAGGGGCAAACGACATGTCCATCAATTCATCCCTCCCGAAACCGGTCAGCTCCTCACATCCCGTGTTCGCATCCAGGAAGTTTCCGGATAAATCAAAATGGAAAAGAGCATCCGGATTATTGTGGAAAAGAGATCTCGCCCGCTCTTCACTTTCCTGCAGCAATACGCTTGAGGCGACTTCTGCGGTCACATCTACTACCGAACCATATGAAATTATCGCTCCACCTTGAAGAAAACTGGTCGATTGAAGCTCGATGTGCAGCAACTCTCCGCTCTTTCTATACATCCTCACCCGGCAACGAATACTCGCCCCTTTGTTCTCCACCCTTTTCCTGGTATTCTCTTTCACAATCGACATGTCGTCTGGATGAGCCAACTTTTTCACTGTCACTTCTCCGCTGGTGAATTCTTCTTCTGAATAACCGGTCATGTCACAAAGCTTTTGATTCACATATAAAAAATCTTCTCCTTTTAACACATACATGCTGACAGATGCATTCTCTATCATGACTTGAAACATCTGATTATAGGAAATATCTTTGCTCACAGATTTTTCATATTTCATATATCCTCTATTTTTAAACGCCTTATCTTTTACTATACCCATTGCCACTGCCTCCCTAGATTGCTTGGATCACAAATCCAATGCTGCATTTTGATCCTGAAATTGCCCTTTATCCAATTAAATAAATTTAAATTCATAATAAAAATCAGCTAAAAGGCTCTCTCTGCAGAATAGTTATTTTCAGCTTATAAATAACGTCGCAATTCCTCCGGTAAGTTCGTCATTATCCGAATGCCTTATCGAGTCCCTTCGTCCCTTCCATCTCAAGTCTATTTATCCAGTCATCCTCACAACTGCTGAAAACCTTCTCAACCACTTGTGCATCCGTTACATCATTCTTATAAAAATCCACTTCTCCATCTGTACGCTGCATGATATGGTCATTTGTTCCATGCTTACCGCTGCAGAAGTCACCAGTAATCATTACTGGACGTCCTTCTTACAGCAAGCCGATGGATGTCTGAGAACCGATATAGCCAACTCTACCGATTAGTAGCATGTTCATTAGGCTGACACTCCCTTTTGGCGTCTCTAATTCCGGTAATTGGTTATATTGCTTTCAACTTCTTTTTCAATATCACCTTCATCGCATCGTTTTTATATTAAGAGGAAGTATTGCCTCACATCTTTCAATGAATCTATAAGTACTTAAATTTTCCATAATAAGAGACTTTATACACAGTTTTCGTAAAAAATGAATATATTTACATGGATATATATAGTTATTATTACCTAACCTAACTTATTTATTTAATAATTTTTAATCATATTTCATCAATAAGCTGATTATAAACCATTATTGCGTCAAAAAGGAAGATTATTTAGAATATTTACGTTTTTTTATTATATGTATTGCTGAACTCATTAAAATGCCCTCATGCAATTTGTACTTTCAAGCTTGGATTATTTCCTATGCTTAAGTAGTTGCCTGCAACTGCAGAGTGCCCCACCTTAACAGCAGCGATCATTGTAGTTTTAGAGAGTCCTCGATGAGCTCATCCAACTTTCTTAATATCCCGTTAACAAATATAAATTTATCGCGGCGCTTCTACAAATCCAGATCCTATCAGGCAACGGATAGTCCCAGTTGAAACACCCAATAAAGATCCGACCCACTTTTTAAGCAAATGGAATTTTGACTTTGGAACTTTCCCTGGAAACGGGTTTCAGAAGAAGACAAAGTTCGTGCAGCAATACATGAAATGCACATGGTGAAGTAATGTCCCGATCATTTTTACAAAACGGAAAATAAGGTTGCTGAAGACTTTAACTGTCTACTTGCTCTATGGCAGTTGCCATAAGCAGCCACCAGCTAAAATAAAATATTAATATCAAAGATAATAATATGTAATTCACATAACTAAAAATAGGTATTTAAACTTACCACTCTGTATGTTTCCTGTTTTTTCGGTAAAATCATTGACTCTTTTTACCCCCTTGGTTATAGTTGTGACATCGTAATTTAAATGTTTAAAAAATTCAGATAGGAGGTATACTAATGGGATTTTCTCAACTTTTTTCCGGCCCTTATATTTTCATAACGGCATTTGTTTTTGCATATCCCTTTGCGATGGCCCTTTTTTGGATGGCCGGCTCCCTCCTTTTCCTTAGAACCAAAGAGTCCAAAGTTGATTCTTTAAACATTGAGGAAGTCGATTGGCCCATGATCAGTATACTGGTGCCATGCTATAACGAAGAGGAGACCGTTGAAGAAACCGTCCGCAACCTTACCGGACTTTCTTATCCCAAAAAAGAAATCATTCTAATCAACGATGGCTCGAAAGATAGGACCGCTGAAATAATCAAAAGATTGTCAGAGCAATACGATACTGTCAGAGCCATTCAGCTGCATGAAAATCGCGGCAAAGCGAATGCTCTGCAAGTCGGCTTATTCGCAAGCAGAGCCGAGTACCTTATTTGCGTCGACTCGGATGCCCTACTTGCTGATACCGCTCCTTATTATTTGATCCGCCACTTCTTCAAAGGTGGAGAAAGACTTGGAGCTGTGACCGGCAATCCCGCTATCCGCAACCGCAATAACCTGCTTAGCCGGATGCAGCTGGTCGAATATTCTTCGATCATCGGAGCGATTAAGCGGACACAGAGGCTGCTTGGGAAAGTAATGACTGTCTCTGGAGTCGTGGTCGCTTTCCGCAAAAAAGCGCTTGTGGATGTCGGCTTATGGGACCGCGATATGATTACGGATGACATTGCGATCAGCTGGAAACTCCAAAAGCGATTTTGGGATATCCGTTATGAACCCCGGGCCATCTGCTGGATGCTTGTACCGGAAACTTTATCCGGACTTTGGAAACAGCGCGTCCGTTGGGCACAGGGCGGCCAGGAAGTCATTCTTCGCCATTGGAGAGTCTTGTTCAGCTGGAAACAGCGGAGAATCTGGCCTATTTACCTCGAGCAATGCGCCAGTATCCTGTGGGCTTTCTGTTGGCTTTCCGTCACGCTGTTATTGCTGTTTACGGCCGACACGCTGCAGGATATGTTCCTTTGGTTTACACTCAGTTCCTTTGTTCTGGTGTTCATCAGCCTGATTCAATTATTCGTTGCACTCTTAATCGATTCCCGATACAACCGTGTATTTAAATACTATTTCTGGGCAGCCTGGTATCCCGCCCTCTATTGGATGGTTAACACGTTCGTCGTCATGGCAGCCGTGCCCCGATCCATTTCATCCCGTCTGAAAGGAGGTTACGCTGTATGGAACAGTCCAGACCGAGGTATGAAGAAAAAAGCTTCCTGATCGTAGGCAACCGGTCCTGGTTTCGCGCTTGCATTGATTTCGTTCTTTCCTTGTTTTTTTGGTTATACGGCTTGGTAGTGGTCCTGTTTTTCCTATTGGCCACTTTTGGGTTTAATACTACTTTGACAAAAATCATAAATTCTTCACTGAATACGATCAATCAGGATATCCGCAATCTGGTTATTGTCGCCATTGCTGTTTTCCTTCTCTCATACGCGTTGCTTTATATAAACCGCCTATACAATAAAAAAAAATTCGGTGCATTAAAAAGACGAAGCTATCCCGCTCCCGTCTGCAACGAAGATCTCAAAGCATTAGGATTACTGGATATAGAGACGATCGAGAAACTGCAGAGGGAAGATTATAGCGTTTTTGATACAAACCCGATTGCTCCTCTTGGAGGTGAAAAGTTATGATTAAAAAGTTGGTTATTTGGTTTGCTGTCATCGCATTGGTCAGCCTATTTTTCATCTCACGGAAAGAGCTTTTCATCGAGGCCATTTCATCGGATAAACCGGCGATGTCATTTCCAAAAAAGTTGCTGGAAAATGGTTGCATGGGATTGAATTATCACCGGGTGCTGGACGATACCCTGCTGATTAAATCTGCCCGAGCCATCCTGCAGTCTAAAGAACTTGTGCAATACAGCGTCCTGCAAAGTGAGTTTAAAGAGCAAATCGACACATTGAAAGCAGCCGGTGCGGTATTTTTGACGGAAGAAGAATTATTGCAAGCAAAAGCTGACAATGTGTTTCCTGAAAAATGCGTATGGATTTCATTTGACGATGTCGACACCTCGGTTTATGAAAACGCCTTTCCTATTTTAGAAGAAGCGGACGTTCCTTTCACCCTGTTCCTAATTGCCGGGCATGTCGGAGCAGAAGACTTCAGCAACCTCGAGATGACCTCCTGGGATCAACTGCGGGACATGAAAGAAAGCGGCTTAGCTGATTTCGGCTCGCATACCTATGACATGCATCGATTCGAAGACGATACGCCTGTCTTTCTACTACCGGAACAAGCGGACAGATTTAGGGAAGACCTGAAAAAAAGCGTGGATCTAATCGAGTCGGAGCTGGACATCACTGTTAAAAGTTTTGCTTATCCTTATGGCAATTCCAATAAAACGGTCAGGCGTATAGTAGAAGAGCAGGGACTTGAAGCTGCCTATATTTTAGCTCCTCAAGTCATCCAGCCAGTCGATGATGATTTTCTCATCAACCGGATCATTGTGAATCAGACAACGTTCCATGATGTCGTGATGCCTTACCTGGAAGAAGGTCAGACTTCGGCTAGAAAGTAAACAGCCCTATGAATGAAGATTTAGGGCCCCTTGCCAATCGTATATAATACAAAAATGCCACCTTCGAAATCAGTTGATTTCGAAGGTGGCATTTTTTCTATGCAGATTTCTCAAATGAACCTGAACATGCTCGCGTAGCCGTCAAGGCTCGTCAGGAATACTTCAATCTTGCCATCTCCGTCCAAATCCCCGACCAATGGCGTCCCTTCGATTCCGCCTTTCATGTTGACTTGGCCGATTTCTTTTCCGTGCTTGTTCAGAATCGTGAGGGTCCCCATCATATCAGGGACCAGAATTTCATGCTCCCCGTCTGAATTGATATCCAGGATAGTGGTCGATCCTCTCATATTCGCAACTAAGTGGGTTCGCCAAATGGTATTTGCCTGGCCGTCCAAACAATACACAAATCCAGCTAATCCACCGAACACCACCGCTTTTTTGTCCGGTTCATAATCGAATACAGTCGCTCTCGAATTCGTTTCACTCGTCGCCCAAACCGACCAGTCCGTAGACTTGTATTTCGTCTCGCCTGTTACACCGTCTAAATAGAGTGTTCTTCCGCCCCGGCCATTTATGATGTATTCGGAGACGCCGTCACCGTCCATATCGGCACAGCTCCCAAAACAATCAACGCCGAACCCGACGTTATTCTTCCATTTCAGCTTCCCGGTTTCCGCGTCCAGACAATACACATATTCATCAATGCTGTTGAAAAGACATTCCAATTTGCCATCCCCATCAATATCCACGATTGTCGGAAATGGTTCGTTCTGCTCCAGTGCACTGAACCGCCACATCAATTCTCCCGTGTCCGCTTTAAGCTTTACGCATTGATTGTCAAAGCTGGTGGTGTATAAATACCAACCGTCCGGCTCTTCCATCAGCTGGCCGGCATGCTGGTAATATGTATCGGATTCGTGAAAAGGCTGAATTTCGTAAGTCGAGGTTTCGTCAGGCCAGATTGTAAACTCTTCCTCGATCCAAACCGTATCCGTTTCAACTCCGCTTATCTTACGTACCTGCCCTTTTCCCTTGCCGGAAGTAATCACCAGATTGGCATGGTCTCCATCTACCCGCATGAAGGAGTTCTCCACCCAGCTCTTCGTGGAATCCGCTATCCCCCATTCATTTGCCCAGGTGACCTTGCCGCCTCCTTCCCGAGCATACAGATTCGAGTGGAACCAGACCCTCTCGCCTTCTTCGTTCAGGCAATAGACATGCCCATCATGAGATGCGCCGAAAACTTCAATCCGCCCGTCACCGTTCACATCGGCTGCTTGCGGCCGGCCGTAATTCGACTCACCAAACAGGTACCTCCAAACCAATTCACCCGTCTCCACTTCCCGGACATAGATGTACCAGTCCCAGGATTGGTAGATGACCACTCGCTTGCCGTTGCTGAAAACTGCAAACACAGGAGTCGAATAAATCGGTTCATCGCCTGTTTTCACTTCCCATAGCATTTCGTGCTCGACAGAATGAATATTCATAATTTTCCCCCTTTCGTCTTTGTTTTATCATACAGGGAAATGGACAGAAAAGAGTGAATTCATCATCTAGCCGTTCCCAAACGGCCCCTGCGAACCAAACAATTATGAATATTTACCAATCTCAATAAATACGCGAAAACACTTTTCAAAATCAGTTGATTTCAGTGAAGATGGCATTTTGTCTTTGCCTATTTCTTTAATAAACGGAGTCTTTCCGGTCATAGAGGCACAACAAAGTACTCTACAAATAAAGTAAACAGAAAAATCTGAAAAATCACTATATTAAATGTTAAACAAGCTGGTAAGGGTGTTATAATGTACGCGTATACAAACTGGATAGAGTTTGCATTTTCTTTACTTCTCCGAACCGATTTGCAGACGACAATAAAAAAGGAGGGCTGGGCAATAACTTGCAAAGCAGTAGACGTTTTACCTCCATACCTGCCATACGCTTTACAGTGAAAACAAGCTCAATTTGGAAAGGATGATTTTCATGAAAAAATTACTGGTAGTTTCCCTGCTTCTTGTTTCCCTGATCTTAATGGGGTTCAGCACTCACACATCGGCAGCTGAAAAATCAACTGACATTGAAATTCCCGTCGTGAATTATCATGTTATTTCTCATAATCCCGACCCCAATAACCTGTATCAGTACAGCGTAGAAGAATTTGAGGAACAAATGGTTTACTTGAAGGAAAACGGCTACCGTTCATTGACCCTCAGACAGTACTTCAGAATTTTGGATGGAAAAGCGGCTATGCCGGCTAAACCGATCCTGATCACATTTGATGACAGTACCAGCGATTTTTATCCGAACGCCTTCCCAATCCTGGACAAATACGATTTAAAAGCAACCCAGTTTACGGTTTCTGATTGGGTAAACGACAGCTGGAGCATGACTGCAGAAGAAATCACCACCGTCATGAAGAATGGCATCGATATCCAAAACCATACAGCCACCCATCCGTCTCTCGACCACCTGAGCTACGACCAACAATACGACGAAATTAATGATGCGACGGCGGCGCTCAATTCTCTTACTGGCAAAAGGATAAATGTTTTCGCTTATCCATACGGAGCTTACAATGCCGACACGCTTTCAGTCCTTGAAAATCTTGGATTTAAAGGCGCATTCACAATAGAGGGGGGCATAAGTACTGACAAGGACAACCGCTATGAGCTTCCCCGCTTCATGATCTTGAACGGTGATACGTTGGATGATTTTGTACGGAAACTTTCTACCGGCCATTGATAGTGTTACCGAAAAACAGCAGCTGGGGCTCTCCAGCTGTTGTTTCTTCATTCCTAAGAAAGCGGTTTTTCAGAAAAGTAAATGGACAGAAAAAAACGTCTCCGGATTTCGCCAGAGACGGTCTTTCTCATTTCAAAAACTTCGAACCTTCCAGATTCAGTGCATCTGAAAGCGGACAATAATAGGTGATGCCTTCTGCGACTTTCTGTGCGCCGACAAAAGCCAGTCCCATCTGCGCACCGGACGTGCCTTCACGAGACATCTTCGCCGTCGAATAAGCAAGCAGCGTCAGGCCGCCGGCAATGCGGATCATTGAGTTGTACGTGCCGATATTTTGCTTCATAAAAGTTCCTCCTTATGCAAGGTCATTTGTATAAAACTTCCCGTTCTCCAAAATATTTAAACCGCATTTCTTTTTCATGTAATTATTATGTATTGCCAAAAGCATATAGAATTATTTTTATGCTTTGCAGGTAAATTTCCATGTCAGTCAAAAATAACCCCCGGCAGAACTGGAAACTGCCGAAGGTTACTTATTTAGGAAAAGCTTTTCTGAACATCCGCAAGAAAGGCTTCGATGTCTTCTTTTGCGGTATCGAAAGAAGTGACAAGCCGAATTTCATTTTTTTCATCATTCCATATTGCAAATGAATGGGTTTTTTGAAGGTGTTCGATATTCGATTTTGGCAATGACGCGAAGACCGCGTTTGACTCGACTGGCTGGGAAAGTGAAATGTCCGGGAATTTCACCAAGCTTTCTGCAAGCAGCTGCGCCATTTGGTTGGCGTGCTTGGCATTATCCAGCCACAGGTTTTCTGTTAATAACCGGTCGAATTGCGCAGCGATAAAGCGCATTTTAGAACCCAGCTGCATGCCCTGTTTTCGGATGTATTTGATCTCGGACGCCACTTTTTTGTTGAAACACACGACCGCTTCACCCATCATCAAACCGTTTTTGGTTCCGCCAAACGCCAGCATGTCAATCCCTGCATCCACTGTCATTTCGGCAAAACTGCAACCGAGATAAGCTGCTGCATTGCTCAGCCTCGCACCGTCCATATGTACATATAGTCCGTTGTCATGGGCAAAACGAGTGATCTTTTTAATTTCATCAATCGTATAAACGGTTCCGAGTTCCGTGCATTGGGAAATGGACACGGCTTTTGGCTGACTTCGCTGCTGGTTGCCGATATGGTGCAAGTGCTGCTCGATCTGGCTTACAGTTAGTTTGCCATCCGCTGAAGGGGCCGTCAGCAGTTTACTGCCAATAAACCCTTCAGCTGCACCGCCTTCATCGGCATTAATATGAGCGCCGTCCGTGCAGATAATTGCCTGATGCGAATGCACCATCGCTTTCAGTCCTGTCACATTGGCACCCGTTCCATTAAAGACAAATGCCACTTCGCAGTCTTCTCCGAAATGTTCTTTGAATTTTTTTATGGCCGCGTCCGTATAAAGGTCGCTTCCGTAGGCTGGAACATGTCCGTCATTCGCCTGTGCAATTGCTTCTAAAATGGCAGGGTGGATCCCTGAATTATTGTCGCTTGCAAACATTTTCTTTGTCATGGCGTTCGCCTCCTTTCTTCAGTTTAAAACAGATTTTCATCAGGCAACAGTGTTTCGGCAGATTATTTTCTGGTGCCAGGCACCCACACAATTGGAACTAAGCAAACGAAAAAACCCACTTCATCCCTGAAGTGGGTTCTCACTTTCTATTGCCGTATAAACAATTGCGTATGGTAAATGCCGTACGAGCCGCCTTTATAGATGCCAACACCTAAATGCGTATAATCCTTGTTCAAGATATTCGCTTTATGGCCCGGGCTATTCATCCATGAGGTCATGACGCTTTCAGCGCTTCGTTGACCGGCAGCGATATTCTCGCCTGCAGCCGTGTAGGAAATGCCGCGCGACTTAATCAAGTCAAATGGACTGCCGTATGTCGGGGATTGGTGGCTGAAATAATTCTTGTCAGCCATGTCTTTCGATTTGAGCATTGCCGCATCTTGTAAACCTTTCTGCAGCTTAACTGCAGGCGCGCCGACTTTTGCTCGTTCCTGATTGACCAGGTTCAGCACTTCCGTCATCATTGCCGACTCTCCGGCTGGAATTCCCGGTGAAGTCGGACCTTCTGCATTCTGAATGCGGTAAATGAAGACCGCCATCTGTACGCGGTCAACGTTTTGATTTGGACTGAATGTTGTTTTCGTGGTACCGGTGGTAATGCCGTTATGAACCAATGTATCGACGTAAGAATAATACCACTGAGTTGCCGGTACATCTGTAAACACCTTGATTCCTGAACCCGATCCTTTCAGATCGAATGCCTCTACCAGAATCTTCGCCACTTGCGCACGGGTCGCTGGCTGTGTCGGATTGAATTTCTCATCTTTCGCGAACACGCCCAGGTCAACAAGTGCTGCAATTTCCGCATAGCCTGAAGTTTTAGGCGTGACATCCTTGAAATTCGGATCTGGCCGATCTGCAGTTGGAATGTTCAAAGCCCGTACAATCATCATGGCACTCTGTGCACGCGTCACAGAATCATGCGGACGGAAAGTCCCGTCCGTATGCCCATTGATGACGCCTTTATCCGCCAACTCCGTAATCTCAGCATGCGCCCAATAACTTTTCGAAACATCCGAAAATGACGAAGCGGCCAAAGACGGCGATGCCGTGAAAATAAAGAACAGCAATGCAGCTGCCGCAATAAAAGTAAGCTTTTTAACTCGTGTTTTCATTTTTTCAGTCATATTCTCTCCCCGTCTCACTATTAGCTTGTTTAATAAATCAATTATATACTATATTATAATAAATTACTAATTTTATCCAAATTTTATCATCAAAAAATCTCACTCCGGATAGGAATGAGATTTTAAATTTCCAATTATTTTTGACAACACACTTTATTTACTCGACTTCCCCACTCGATCATCAATAATCAAGCTCTCCAAATCGTTTGGATAATGAGTGATCAAGTTTGTGCCGTTCTCCGTCAGAACAACGGTATCGGAATGCCTGAAACCGCCGACATCTGGAATGTAGAGCCCGGGTTCTACACAAAAGACCATTCCTTCCTGCAAGACGAGATCGTTGTCATAGCGCAAAGAAGGCTCTTCGTGCAGACCGATGCCAATTCCATGTCCGGTTCGGTGATTCATGTATTCTTCTACGCCGCCTTTCTCAAAAATCTTGCGGGCCACTTCGTTCACTTCTTTTGCTGTAACGCCTACTTTGATGAAATCCAACGCGACGAGCTGCGCTTCACGAATCAAGTGAAAGAGTTCCTTTTGCCGTTCCGTCGGCTGGCCGATAAAAAAGGTTCTTTCGCATTCTGCACGGTACCCGTTCAATCCAACTTGGCGGCTGTGAATCAGGATGTCTTGCTCCTCCAATACTCGGGTATTGGAAAAGACATGCGGCATATTGGTGCGCGCCAGACCGGAAGGCGACATCGCGAAATAATCCAAGGTAGCATCGGGATGTTTTCTCGCCACCTCTGTAAACAACGCGTTGGTGCCAAACTGATCAAATTCCATTTCTGTCATGCCCGCTTTGACGTTGCCAATGGAACTTTCCACTGCCAAACTGACCAAACGGCCGGATTCGGTAATCATGTCAATTTCTTCTTGGTCTTTTATGTAACGCATTTCCGCAATCGGCTGATCCAGGTTGACCAGTTGAAAAGCTTGTTCTTCCAGCAGCCGCTCAAGTTTCACAGGGAAGGATGAAAACTCTACCCCCACTTTTGTTCCGGTTGGATACGTACGCATGATCCCAGCCAGGTGTTCAAGATGCGAACCCCCTTCCCCTGCACGCAATTTCGTTTCATGATAGACATACAGGCGGTCGACATCGGCTTTTTCTTTGCTGTGATCTTCTTCCAAAGACGGAATAATCAACGCGGTTTCCTGTCGATCAATCACCAGGACAATCGGCCGTGAATACGTGAGGGCTTTTAATCCACTGAAATAATACTGATTCTCAAAATTCATGACAATGGAAACTTCAATCCCTTGGCTTTCCATCTTTTCTCGCAACGCTTGAATTCGTTTTTTCGTATTCATTCTAAAACCGCCTTTTCTTTTTGTTGGTTAGCTGTTGTTACTTTCACCATAGTCAGGACAACAATCAATACAGGAATAGCACTTTAACTATTCTCCTACCTGACAAAACTGCTCACTACTTGTTCAGCTACCTCTCCTTTATTGAGAAAAACTTATAATAATTAGTATACCTAAATATATTTAGAGTAGTTATAATATTTTGACAGTAATAAAAATTGCTGAATCGTCAGTCCAATTTTAAGCTTCCTGGCTAAACAGAGCAATCTTTGGAACAAGATCACAACTTACTTAAGAAACCATATTCATCGATAAAAATAACGGGTTTATCTTTTCAGATCACCAAACTCAGCCATGACTAGAGTCTGACTCAATAAGACGAGAACCGATTCTCCACTTTGGATAAACTGATTGGTATTGATTTATCCCATTTAATTTCGCATGCCTAATATATCTACTGTTAATTCACTAGTAAACATTCTCTTCTTATACAAAATCAATCCATAAACGCTTAGTCTATCTCTTTTTGATCACTAATTTCAACTTTATCTATCTAAGAAATTAATTGTAGATTTGTACGTACTATTTAGAATATTATAAATGTAAGCGTTGACACGTCCGTATAAGTTAGTTAACCTATTATCTGTACGATATTTTTTTATTATAAAAAAGGAGGAATAACATGACGAAATGGATAACTATTGTCACAGCAATTGTATTGTCACTGGTTTTATCTGTTAGTGCTCTTGCGGCTCCTGGTCAATCATCAAAAGGAAATCCCCCGGCAGAGGGAAAAATTCCAATGCAGGGGGCTATTGGTGATTATGTGGAAGGAAAAATAGATGACCCCGCACACGATCCGGCCATCATTCGTGACGGAAATCAATACATTGTATTTTCTACCGGCATTCTTCGCAATACATCAAACCCTGGAGGAATTTATATTCGCACTGCAAACAACAGCATGGCGAATCCATGGAAATCAGTAGGAGAAATTCCATCCCCTGAATGGGTAAAAGATTATGGCACCGCCCACCTATGGGCACCACAAGTAGTGAAATCTCAAGGTACGTTTTACTTATACTATGCAGTTTCTGCTTTCGGAACCAACAACTCAGCGATCGGAGTTGCAAGCTCTAAAACGCCTGCAGACCCTAATTCATGGGAAGATCATGGTCCGGTACTCACTTCTTCTCAAGGAACCGTTGACTATAACGCAATTGATCCGCACGTGTTTAAAGACAAAGGCGAATGGTGGATTACGTTCGGCTCTCACTTTAGCGGTATTAAGCTGCAGAAGTTAAGTTCTATGACAGAAGCAGAAGGCGAAGTGCAGACGCTCGCAAATCGTCCAGGAGTAGAACATAACCCAATTGAAGCTCCAACTATTTATGAAAAGGACGGCTACTATTACTTATTCACTTCATGGGACCGTTGCTGCAATGGTTTAGACAGCACTTATAAAATTGCTGTAGGCCGTGCAGACAATGTAGCTGGTCCTTACTATGATCAGAATGGTGTTCCTCTTACAGAAGGAGGAGGTACAATTCTTCTTGCCAATGAAGGCAATCAGCACGGTCCAGGAGGACAAGATGTTATCTTTGACAAAGGAAGAGATTATTTACTTCACCATTATTATGACGCGAACGCAAATGGAGTCATTCGTATGCAGATTCGTCAGCTGGTATGGGAAAATGGCTGGCCGCAGCTTACTGAATAACATCCATTAAAAAGAACTCCCGGATTGCTATCATTAGGTAGTGATCCCTTGAACCCACAATTTTAACTATGCAACTAATTAGCTGGCATGCGCACGGTATTGCACCGCGCTCATGCCAGCTTTTTGTATGATTCCAGTAATTCTCGAATCTTACTTTTGTCCGTTACAATGACTATTTACTTTTTCAAGTAAAGACACAAAAGCCGTATTAAATAACCTTTATGGTTACGAAATACGGCTGTCTTATAAACATTGAATCTTATTTCATTAAATTATTCATTCCAGTGACGAGCCTATTCCTCCAATTTAATGATGAGCACGCCGTCGACCATTTGGACAGATGAGGCTGCCGGCCAGATACCCATGTCTTCATAGGTTTCACTTTGGCTTATCTCCAACAGTTCTTCTTCTTCAGTAATGACTTTAAAAGAAGCACCAAGAAAATTATTCATCATTGATTCGAAATGCCGTGCATCTCTTAATAGGATTGGCTGCATGGGCCCCGTCACTTCGGGAATTTTCTGGCCGATGGTATCGGAAACTTCCGAATCGATAGGAACCGTGCCATAAATTGCAACCGGGATATCTTTATCGAACCCCTCCGTCTGCTCCACTCTGTCGACGATCCGAGAAGTCACGGCCTGTGACTTCTCGAATTTCAAGTTCATATTCAAGTATGCGATGTTGGCGATGATTGCAAAATTCAAGATAATGAAACCAAGGAGAATCACCGTACTCCATGAAGTGAATTTCGTTAATCCACCCGGAACAGTCAATTTGTCATAAATCAAGACAGGCAATAGATAAAAACTGATCACTGATAAAACCATCAGCATGTGATACCAGATGTCCGGATTGATAAAGTATAGGCTGAATGCAGAGAGCGGCAGAGTGACAGTTAGAGAAATGGCCAGGATCAGCATCCCCCTCTTCTGATGGTGCCGGTTTTCGATGATCGCTGCGACAATGGCGACTGCTATCAAGATGAAGAGCAGAACATTCAGGACTTCAAATAAATTTACCGGAAAATCAGATGCTAAGCCTCTGAAGAAAAACTCAACCATCCTCTCTAAAATGAGCAGAATGGTCTCCAGCAAGCCTGCTGAACTCGTGCCGATTTCATCTACTCCCTGGTAGTCGTTTAACCCGTCTGAGAAAAAGCTTGTATAGAGCTTGTATGTCAGGAAATAAAGGCCCATGCCAATAAATGCCATCAACATGAAACGGAAAATCGAGTGAAGAAGATTTCTCAGGCTGCTTTGAAAGAACAGAATTTCATTGATAAAAAATAGAGTAGCCATTGTCAGGAGGAAAGGGAAGTTTGCCTGGTAGACACCGACTGCCAGATACAACAAAAAAGCGCCCGGCAGAAAGCCGTATTTAGATCTCCAGGTGATGAGAAGTGCCAGTACAGTAACGAATGATGCGGCCATATAACCAGTAGCTGTGTACATATAGGACATGGTCGAGGTGATGGCCGGAAAAGCAGTGAGCAAACCAGCTGTCAGAATGATGGAGATTTTCTTTTTCAACTGAAACAGCTCGGTCAGAGCAACTGCCGTCAGTGCCAAAAAAAGAATGGAGAGGACGCCATTGATCACGGGCAGATCAAAAAAAGAACCTATTCCATTAAACGGCGTCAGAAAAAAGCGACCCATTAAAAATCCATTTTGAGGAGTATAGATGCGAATAATGCCATCATGATGAGGCAAATAATTCGTTAAAATATATAGATGTGTCAGTAAACCGAAGAAAGCGGCTGCATAAAATGCCGTTTTCCATTGCGGTTTTATCTTGTTGAACCACTTATCCATAAATTCTTCAGGCATCTTTTTCTCCTTTTGAAGATGTAGTGTGAGAACAAAAATAGTATAGCAACATTCGCACAAAAAAGGCGACTACTATGCACAGCCCTGGGACTATTCATTAAGAAGGTTGAAACAAGGGGCTATCCTAACATCTATATAGATAAGCATGAAAAGCCGCATGGGAATACTCCAAAGAGTTTTCCCATGCGGCATTGTGTTGTGGCGTCAGAACCGTTTCGTTTTTTGCTTTAAACACAATTTGTCGGACCCTATAATTCCGGTAGATCGGCGCTTCCGTGTTAAAGAAACTACATTTTTCGAATTAGAATTTGATTGCGAACAAAATTAGAGGGTTCCAACAGACCACAAATTCCCCTGGTGTCACACTCTTTTATAACGATTTATATTTTCCGATAAATATAGAGAAGATGCAGGAAATTTTCAGGCATAAACTGAAGTCTCTCTGACACAGTGGCGCGATTTATTTTTATTTCATTGAAGATGACAACGTTCATAGCAAATTATTGAACAAAATTAATATTACCGTTCACAAGTAAGGATATTTAATAAAATGGCGAATAGTAAACGAAGCGCCCGTGGATGAAGTGTTACACCTAATCTGACATACTATCTAATAAATAGAATCTTTCTTTACCAATACCATGCTCTACTGTTTATAAATACTCTTATATGTCGATCAACCATGATTATAAAAAATTCCAAAAAAATCTCATGGTGAAATCGACTGAACTCTAGTAGGATTGATTTCGATACAGATTTCCTTTATTTATTATTTAACATATCACTCTATTCTTTTGTATATGCTAGAACTTTTGTGTACTTCTTTGTAAAATTGCAATGTATCCTTATCCGCAAGCTTCCCGTTGTAATCAGAGTCACCAAAATGCAAAACATTCCCATCAACTGTTGTAGTATTCATATCAAGAGCGACTGCATAAGTATATGTTAAACCTTCTACTACTATAAATATTTCCTCATCTTCGCTACTTATGTTGATAAAAATTTCTTCTTTATCTTTTCCTTCTTCTTCAGTAACCCATCCTCCTACCAAAGGCTCATGAAGTTGCATAAGTTCTATTTTCCTATTTTCTTCCTTCTCTATCTTTCTTTCCTCAATTTCCTCCTTTGCCAATAAAGCTTCTTTTTCCTTTTTTTCAGTTTTTTGCTCTTCTAACATAGTTTCAAATACATCTTCCTCAATTCTACTATAATTGAAATAGCTATTAAATTCGGTTTCCAAACTAATTTCATCAAAGTTGAATTCTGCTCCAAGGTGTTTAGACATTATTAGGCTATGAACTTCGTCGTTTTTTACAAATTCTAATTCATCGCTAATACTATACTGCAAAGACTCTCCTGCACTATACTCTTCCCAAATATAGTGATTATCTACTGCATAAATATATGCAATAGTATTCTCATCTGATTCCCAGTAACCCTCAAATTTGGCCAAATGCCCTAAATTCTTTATTGCTCCACCCTCTAACAAAATTTGAGTAATTTTCTCAAACTCATTTTCCTGTGCATATTCTAATGGAGAAAGTTTATCTTCATTTAAAAAGTTCATATCAATTCCATGATTCAATAAAGAAAGTAAAGTTTCACTGTCTTCATTTTCAACTGATATATATAGTAGGTTTTGTTTTTCTTTTTCAATGATTTCAGGTACAGAGTCCAATTCAAGCAGTAAATTTACAAATTCCACATTCTGATCAGTAACTGCAGCTTCCAACCATTTTAGATAATCTTCCTCTTTTATTTCAGTTAAAGGAAGCAATTTTTCAATTGAGTCGAGTTCTTCATATTCCATTGCATACTCCAATGCGGTATAATCTTGTTTATTTTCAAGATTTGGATTTGCTCCCGACTTCAGCAATAAATTAATTATAGCGTTATCTTTTTCTTTTGCTGCTATGAGCAAAGGTGAATTACCCGAGGAGTCTTGTGCATCGATGTATCCACCTTTTTCCAAAAAGTATTTATATAGTGAGATTGTTTTGTTTTGATGATCAGTTAAATATAATAGTATATTTTTTTCATCATGATCAGTAGAATTAATTTTTGCTCCTCTATCAAAAAGGAACTCAAAGATCTCTTTTGATGCACCAGAGTCAACTGCGTGAAAAAGAAGAGGCTTTTCATCAATTAAATCATTTGCATCTGCTCCCAATTCGAACATTTTCTCTAAAGCAGTCAAATCATTTTCAGCAAGGGTTTTTTTAAGCATGGTCCCTTCCACTGCATAGCCATCCATTTTTTCATATTCATCCAGTAATAGCATCATAATGTCATAGTACTGATTTGAAGTCCCTAGTGAATCAATATAAACCAAAGCATCGTAACCATTTTCCCCTTCAACGAATGGCTCCATTCCAAAGGATAACAAAAGTTTTACTAATTGCTCATCCTTAGTGTTAATAGCAAAATAGATTAAAGGTACTTTACCGCTTCGTATATTCGGATCAGCTCCTAAGGTCAATAAGTTTTCAATGTAAGCCAAGCCTGCTTTTTCAAGAACCGCCTTTTCCAATAGAGTTTTCCCTTCATCCAATACTAAGTTTGGGTCTACTCCCAATGACAATAGCTGCAGAATCCGCGGTTTATTGTCTGCGATCACTGCTTTGTTCAGAGCATAATCATCCAATTGCGTATCGAACGTTTTGTTTTCAATAAAATTAAAATAGAGTCCGTCTGCTCCCGGCAGGAATTTCCCCGCTGAAGTAAATGATGCCCAGTTCATCATAAGAGATAAAGCCACCAAGAAAGAGACAATATACCTTGGCTGAATGATTTTAAATCTTAGAAATGCCTCCCTGTAGCTATCATAGAAACTGAACAGAGGCTTTAGTTTTGTTTTCGTTCTATAAAGTTTCTTTTTCAGATGCTTTGAAAAGACATCTTTTGAATATTCTCTTTCCTTAATAACTTTCATATAAATCGAATGCAACGCTTTATAACTTACATCACTCAATTTTAATGAAATCCGTTTTTTGTTTGTCGTATAACCATTGTATAGTTCAAACACCTTCATCATTTGAACAGAACTTGGTTTCGCATCTTCTTGAAGCGAATGATAGTGATGGAAAGAATTGAATACCGATTTTTTGGTTTCTTTAAATTTTGTAACGGATAAGTGAATCATGCGCGAAACGATTACCTGCATGGATGGAAGCTGGATGTCCGCGAAAGCAGGTGAGGTTTCAATTTGTACCGGCATCTTCTCCAATAACAGCATGTATTGCTTTAATGCTTCAGCATCGTTCTTTTTCTGCCAGAATTCCTTTTCGATAAAGGCCAACATATAATTGAACTTGAGAGCAGAAATTGTGTCTTTCACTTTCTCGCCGTCTATTGAAACTTCGCCAAAAGGAACATTGCTTTTAACATATGATTCCATTTTTTGAAACAGATCCTGACTGAAGGGATGCTGGTTTCTACGGAAAGCTTCTTCCAGCGTCTGGGTATTCTTCTGCAACCAGACATCAACCTTTTTCACTTCAGACGCTTTTATCGTAAATGAAAAACACATCGCTTCCCCGTCGAAAGCTTCGGCTTCATAGCCAAACTTATTCAAATCGCTATTTATCCTTTGCGCAAAGCCACCGTAAAGTGAGAAGTATATATTGAAGTATTCACTTCCCAGTTTCGTTAATAGTTTCTGGTAAGAGGCGTAAACCTGGTCCCAGGTTTTATCAACCAAACCACCAGAATAATTTATCCTGTCTTCATCGCTGGTCATCGCTTGGGATATTTTCCTTCCAACTATCCCTCCCAACGGTCCTGCAATCACTGCTCCTACTAAGCCAACACCCAAATTCAGTAATTGCTTTTCGCCTCTTTCTGCCGCAATTTCCTGCATTACCTGATTATAGCTTTGTAGTTGCTGACCATGGGTTTCAAGAGTCTTTAATAAATCATTCGTATTTTCCAATAGTCCCTGCTGGTAATAGGTGAAAACTTTGCTGTCTGCCTTATATCTCTTTAGAATCGATGAAAACATTGAATTCTTCGAGACTTTTTCATAAAAATCACTGTAATTTTTCCATGTATTCGCTACAGTTAAGACACTGTTTAATTCAGCCAAAACAGTTTTCGGTTGAATCAGAACTGAAAGTTCTCTAACTAAACTTTTCCGTGAATCATGGGTAGTTTTTTTATCATTCAATTGCCTATCTATGGAACTCAAGCGATTAAAAATTCGTTTATCTATAGCATTTTTAATCTTCTCAAGATCTTTTGCCGCATCCTTTTTCGCCAGCTCCTGCAATTGTTGATTAATGTTCTGATTTATATCCTCGCTAATTGTGATCTTAAGTTTCTGTACTTGTTCATTTAGAGCCTTACTGTACCCCTTGTTATTCATCTCATTCTTCATCACTTTTCCTTAGATTTTATAACCATTCAAAAATCCCTAATCCTGCATCTAAAGAATCCATATCAAAATCCATTAGCAATTCTCCGCCCAGTACTGAAGCTGCATCAGATCCATGGGCGAAGGTTCCACTTACATATTCCGTTAAAGTGGGAAGACTGTTTTCATTTAATGAGCCATTGAAGTAATATTGCGTTGAATCTCCCAGTTGTTCCGTAATACCTAATAATTCCATATCACTTGAGTAATAGGCAGTTTCCCCAGTCGAGCTGTCAAAAGACATACTCTCCAATTGAAAATCATTTGTATAAGTCATATCAGCTACTGCAGTATTTTCAACTGTAAAAGCTTGCTGATTGTAAGTAGCATCCATGATGGATTGTCCACCACCAGGTAGTTCGGCCGAAACACTCTGTACACCCATATGCGCATCTGTGACCGTTATGCCACCCATTTGATTTTGAGCTATATAACCAAGCGCATTTCCAGTCGAATCCAACAGGATTAGTTGATCCCCTGGCCATGGCATAGCAATAGTGCCGTTCAGATTAATGCCATTATTGTTCAATACACTTGTTATTGTAGATTGTGGATATGCTGCTTTAAGAAAATCCATAATAGCCTCCTATCAATTAAAATAATATTCTAGAAAAAATGAGAATAAATAATTCTATACCCATTATACTTCAAAACATTTACAAATAACTATGGTTTTTTGACTACTATTTAAAGAAATATAATAAATATCCACTTATTAGCTATAACACAATAAATTAAAATCAATTGAGTAAACTATTTTTTCTTTGCTTGGACGCACCTTAAATATATATTCCTCCTCCATTGAAGAAGGAAAAACTCGAGAACCAGTCGTGCCATGAAATAGAATTATGGCAGACACGTTTGAGAACCACTTCGGACATCAGAGAACCACTCATAAGTAAAATTATTAACATTAGACACTGCATCGTGATTTCAAATGATTTGTTTCTTTCTGTTATTGCTCTTCTTCAATTTTCTTTACAAATTAATAAGAAAGCCCATTCCAAAAATCTGGAATGAGCTTTTTGCTGTTATCTTTGAATTCCTATTAACGAAATTGCTTATTTATTGCCCGTGCCAAGAACACCGAATACTCTGCTCTAGTAGTCGGTTCTAAAGGATGAAAAGTCTTATCCGGATAGCCGGTCGTAATGCCGTTTTCGTATAACCCGGAGATATATCCTTTCGCCCAATACCCCGACTTCACGTCGCTGAAATGATTCTTGTCACTTGCCTTCAATTCATAGGCAATGCTGATCACTTTCGCCATCTCCGAACGCTTCAGCACATCGTTCGGCGCAAATGTGCCGTCCGGATTCCCCGTAAACAAACCTGCTTTAGAAACAGCCGCAATGTAATTTTTGCCCCAATGCTTATCCGGCACATCTTTATAGCCAGATGAAACATCTTCAATCTTCAAGTCCAACGCCAATGCCAACATCTTCGCCGCTTCGGCGCGTGATGTATTCTTCTCAGGCTGGAAGCCGCCGTCTGGATAGCCACCGATGATTTGATCATCGGCCAGATACATGATCTCGTCTAAAGCCCAGTGCTTCACTTTCAAGTCCGGATAGTTGCCATCTACCACAGTAACTGGAATCGCCTTGCTGCTGTTTCCAGCCGCATCCGTCGCTACGATAGACAATTTCGTTCCGACTTTTTGCTTCCCGATTTTCACTTCATATTGCCCTTTTGCATCGGCCGTAGCCATACCGATGGCTTTCGTTCCAGCTTTGACGATAATTTTTGAAGTTGCTTCCGCTGTTCCGATGATACGTGTCGAGTGATGCGTCACTTTGCTCGTCAATTCTATTGATGGAGGTGTGCCGTCAACCACAGTTACTTCTGTCACGTCGCTGATATTCCCTGCTTTATCTGTCGCAGTAACAGCTAAAACCGTTCCAGCTTTCTGTTTTGGAATTGTTACAGAATAAGTACCGTCTGCATTTACAGTTGCTTTGCCCACTTCTTTACTTCCAACCTTAACAGCAACTTGTGATGCTGCTTCTGCTGCACCTGTAACAGCTGTCGATTGATCTGTTACTTTGCTTACTGTTGGTGTGCTTGGAGCTGTAACATCCAGAACAATCACTTCTTTAACTTCACTAACATTACCAGCTGCATCTTTTGCGGTTACTGACAGCTTGGTACCAGCTTTCTGCTTCACGATGGCGATCGAGTAATTGCCTTCAGCATCAACCGTTGCTGTCCCTACTTCAGTACTGCCTGCTTTAACCGAAATATGAGCAGCCACTTCGGCTGTTCCGGTAATAGTCGTTGATTTGTCTGTTACTTCGTTAACCGTCGGAACTGCTGGTGCTGTTCCATCCGTTACAGTCACTTCTTTTACTGTACTCGTATTACCAGATGTATCTGTTGCTGTGACTTGAATTTTTGTACCTACTTTTTGTACAGCGATAGTCACTTTATATTTACCGTCTGAAGTAACGGCGGCTTTTCCAAGTTCCGTACTTCCAGCTTTAATGGTAATCAAAGCATTCACTTCGCCTGAACCAGTTATAACTGTTGACTTGTCTGTAACTTTATCAACTGTCGGAGCAGCAGGTGCTGTCGCATCTAAGACAGTAACCGCTTTTACCCCACTGACATTTCCAGCTGCGTCCGTCGCAGTTACACTTAGTTTTGTTCCAGCTTTTTGCTTCGAAATCGTAACGTTGAAATTCCCGTCACCACTTGTTGTTGCTTTACCAATTTCTGTTCCCTCAACTTTAATACTAATTAATGAACCTGCTTCTGCAGATCCTTTTACAATTGTTGATTTGTCCGTCACTTCTTCTACAGTTGGCACAGCAGGTGCAGTCGCATCCAAAACGGTTACTTGGGCTGCCTGGCTAATATTCCCTGCTTTATCAGTTGCTGTTACTTTCAAGATTGTTCCAGCTTGTTGTTTTTGAATATTGATAGCATATTTGCCCTCTAGATTTACTGTCGCTTTACCAATTTCACTAGTACCCGCTTTAACTGATACCACTGATCCAGCTTCCGCTGTACCTGTAATTGAAATGGTTTTATCAGTTACTTTATCTACAGCCGGTTTTTGCGGAGCTGTAAGATCACTTACTGTAATTTCTTTTGCTTCGCTAATATTACCTGCTGAATCAGTTGCAGTCACAGACAGTTTTATGCCTGCTTGCTGTTTTGCAATAGCTATAGAGAACTTCCCAAGCTCATCAGTTGTTCCTTCACCTACTACCTTATCTCCAGCTTTTACAGCAATTGCTGTATTTGCTTCAGCTGTTCCACTAACTGCTAAATCTTTGTCGGAAACAGCATTGACCGCTGGTTTGGCAGGAGCCGTTATGTCTTCAACTGTAATGACGAGCTGCTTACTGTCAATGCCAGCTTCGTTGCTTGCAGTGACAGTTAGTTCGGTTCCCGCTTTTTGAGCTGGAATTTCAATAATGAATTTCCCAGTAAGATCCGTTTTTCCTGAACCAATAATAGACTCTCCTTTGTAAACTGTTACCGTAGTGCCAGGAGAAGACTGTCCAGTTACAACAAGCGATTTATCACTTACCGGATCTACGCTTGGTTTTGAAAGTAGCGTAGTCGCATTTGCTTTAACGACTTCACTTTCATTGCCAGCTATGTCAATTGCAGCTATAGCCACTTCATATACTGTACCTTCCTTAAGGCTTCCGAATAAGTATGCAGTATCAGCAGGAGGAAGTGTACTTACTAACTCCCCATTCAAATATAAGGCATATTTTTTTAAGTCACTATCAGTACTTGCGTTCCAACTCACTTGGGCTTCATTATGAGTTGTTTTTGAAACAGTAAGTCCTACAACCTCTGCAGGTGGCAAAACATCTTTTACTGCGAGGTCTTTTTTCATATTGTTTCCGAAAACGTCTCTTAAGTTGAATTGAAGACCTTCAGAAGTTATATCTTCGGCTGTAGTGGTAAAAGATCCATCCACCCCCAGTGAAATTGGATTTTCTTGTAATGAAACATCCAAGAAAGGCAATGTTTTACCTTCTAATATCGCTGTTCCAGTTTCATTTGTTAACTCTTTGTTTTTGATTGTAAATGGAACCTTATAAGCTTGATTCGAGACGATTGTTGAAGGAATTGAATTTTGTCCCCCAACAAATCTTACTGCACCCGGAGATACAGAAGTATTGGAACCATATGTTACTGTTTTAGCATTAAGACTGCCTTGGATTGTTAGTCCGCCATGACTAATGAGGGTACCGTATACATATACGTTTCCGGTTATGGTTACATTCCCGTCAATCGAAATCGTCGAATTAGGGCCTATATATAAATCTTTTTCGATAATTCTGTTGCTTAAAGTTTCGTTTTTCGTAGTTATTGCATACGGTAACTGAGGATCGTTTAATTCTGGAGAATCTAAATCACTTGGTTTATATACTACTACATAACTGTTAGTCTTACTGACTTGTGTTAATTCATATGGCTGATAATTTTTGTCATTCCCTGCCTTATCCCCGACTCCTATGAAGTATAAAGTCCACTTACCTTCTTCCGCATACTTGTCTACTGTAAGAGTGCCTTCATATAATCCTGAAGTTTCGTTGTAATACAGGGGGCTGTACGACGAACTGCTTTTTGATGGGGATTTAAAGTAGACAGCTACATTTTTTACTCCCGATATATCATCTGTCACATTGGCCTTTACCTTTACTACTTCTCCTGCACCTACTTCTTGTTCAGATACTTCAATACTCTCTATAACAGGCGGTGCCTTGTCTCCCAATTCATTAGTAACTTGATAAAAGATTTCATTTGGAAGTTCGTTTGGCTGATAATTTTTGTCATTCCCTGCCTTATCCCCGACTCCTATGAAGTATAAAGTCCACTTACCTTCTTCCGCATACTTGTCTACTGTAAGAGTGCCTTCATATAATCCTGAAGTTTCGTTGTAATACAGGGGGCTGTACGACGAACTGCTTTTTGATGGGGATTTAAAGTAGACAGCTACATTTTTTACTCCCGATATATCATCTGTCACCTCGGCTGTCACTTTTACTTTTCCTCCAGTTACAACATTGCTCGGACTCAATTCAATATTACTTACGGTAGGTGCAGTGGAATCTCCCACAGCGTATACCGAACCAATTCCTGAAAATAGTTGAAATATCATTAAAATAACTGTAAATAGAACTATAATTTTTTTAAACCCTAGTCTTTTTACCACAATTAGTAACCTCATTCTCTTTAAAATATTATATTGGCATTAAAATACTTGGTAATCTTATAAAATTTATTTATCTAAAACCTTCATTCATCGCCCGTGCCAGAAACACCGAATACTCTGCTCTAGTAGTCGGCTCTAACGGATGGAAAGTCTTATCCGGGTAACCAGTCGTAATGCCATTTTCATAAAGTCCCGAAATATACCCTTTTGCCCAATATCCTGACTTCACGTCGCTGAAATGATTCTTATCACTTGCCTTCAACTCATAAGCAATGCTGATCACTTTCGCCATCTCCGCACGCTTCAGCACATCGTTCGGCGCAAATGTGCCGTCCGGATTCCCCGTAAACAAACCGGCTTTAGAAACAGCCGCAATGTAATTTTTGCCCCAATGCTTGTCTGGCACATCTTTATAGCCAGATGAAACATCTTCAATCTTCAAGTCCAACGCCAATGCCAGCATCTTCGCTGCTTCGGCGCGTGTCGTATTCTTCTCAGGTTGGAAGCCGCCATCTGGATAGCCACCGATAATCTGGTCGTCGGCTAAGTACATGATTTCATCCAACGCCCAGTGAACGACTTTCAAATCCGGGTAGTTGCCGTCTACGACCGTAACCGGAATGGCTGCACTGCTGTTTCCAGCAACATCCGTCGCAACGATGGACAACTTCGTTCCGACTTTTTGCTTCCCGATTTTCACTTCATATTCACCTTTGGCATCGGACGTTGCCTTGCCGATTGTGGTCGTTCCGTTCTTCACGACAACTTGAGCAGCAGCTTCCGCTGTCCCGATGACGCGTGTGGAGTGGTGGGTTACTTTGTTTTTCAATGTAATCGCTGGCGCAGTTCCATCCGTTACAGTCACTTCTTTTGCTGCGCTGCTGTTTCCAGCTTGGTCTGTCGCAATTACAGAAAGGACTGTTCCAACTTTCTGCTTAGCAATAGCCACGGCATACATGCCGTTACGGTCAACTGTTGCCGTGCCTAAAACGGTTGCTCCATTTTTCACTGTTACCAGCGCGTTTACTTCTCCAGTTCCAGTTACAGCGATCGATGTTTCTTTCACCTTGTCTACTGCAGGAACTGTTGGAGCTGTTACATCTTTAACGGTGACTTCTGTGGCCGCACTGGCATTATCATATTGATCAGTTGCTGTCACCGTCAAAATTGTACCAGCCTTCTGCTTAGCGATTGTTACAGTGAATTGACTATCAGTTCCTGAAACTGCTGTCCCAATTTGATTTCCATTTGCTTTAACCGATACCGTAGCACCTGCTTCTGCAGACCCAGTCACTTGTGTCATTTTGTCTGTTACTGAATTGACGACAGGCGCAGTTGGTATACTCGAATCTTTAACGGTCAGCTCAGTTGCAGCACTTGTATTGCCTGCTTTATCCGTTGAATTTACAAACAAAACTACTCCTGCCTTTTGTTTGGCAATAGCGATTGAATATATGCCATTACTTGCAGTCAAAGCTTCACCTAGTAGGCCTTCTTTCGATTTCACCGTCACAGTCGATCCGGCCTCTGCCGTTCCGGTTACTCGAACAGCTTCTTCTGTTACTGCATTGGCTTTTGGTTTTGAAGGTGCCGTTACGTCTTTAACCGTCACTTCTGCGGGCTCACTGGTATTTCCTGCCGCATCACTTACAACGATCGATAGTTTTGTATCAGCTTTTATCGGAGTGATTGGAACATTGATAAATCCATTCTCATCTACCCAAGAGCTATAAAGAGACTGCCCACTTTCAGAAATTATTACTTCTGCACCTGGTTCTGCTCCCCCAGTGATGGATGTAGATTGATCTGTAATTGTGTCTATGTCCGGTTTTTCTGGTGCTGTCCCGTCCAAGACCGAGATTTCTATGCCTTCACTTTCATTGCCATAAGAATCCATAACGGAAACCGTTAACTTACTTCCACCGGGTTGTTTAGGAATCGCGATATCAAAATACGAATAACTAGAATATCCGTCCCCTGAACCAATAACATTCCCTGACTGGTCACGAATAATAACTTTTCCGTTTTCAATCTCAAATGGAAGATAGCCGGAAACACTGGTGGAGTCATCTTGAATATCATTCACAGTCGGAGAAGGGATGTCCATGATTTTCAAAGCTTGTCTGGCATTGACAAGACCATTGCCATAAATATAGTCTTTGCCATAACTCCCTAAATCTTTTGTGGTGGTTAACAACCGGTTCACTACTTGGTCATTCGTTAACTGGGGTTCATTTGCTAAAACCAAGGCCGCTACACCGGCTACAACAGGCGATGCCATCGATGTCCCGTTCATGCTGCCAAAGCTGCCGTACGGCAAGGTTGAATAAATTCCGGAACCTGGAGCTACAATGTCTATATCATAACCATAATTCGAAAAAGAAGAGGAGCCATCATATGAGGTTGTCGACCCCACAGAAATTACGTTGTCATATGAAGATGGGTAATGAGTACGGGTAGTGGCATCATTCCCAGCCGCTGCGACAATGACTACTCCATTCTGATAAGCATACTGAATCGCATTATTGTAATAATAACTAGACTCATAGCTGCCGAGGCTCATATTGATAATATCTGCCCCAGCACTGACAGCCGTATAAATTCCTTCTACCACATCCGTCGTATAAGCAAATTCTCCTTCAAAAACATCGATCGCCATAATACTCGTTTCAGGTGCAACTCCGGCTCCAAACGCATAATTATCAATTGAACTTCCGATGATTCCAGCAACATGAGTGCCATGATCATCCACACTAAAACCAGTGGATGAAGTACTGTAAGCGGAGATGATTTGGTTTGTTAAATCCTGATGATTTAAATCAAATCCAGAATCCAATACCGCTACAACCACATCGGAAGATCCCTTTGTTTTGTCCCAAGCTCTTTCCGTTTCTATATTGTCATGATGGTATTGAAAATAATTAAAATAAGGATCATTCGGTGTATGTGTGAGTTGAACCAAGTAATCCGGTTCCACTCTTTTAACATCCGTCCTTGCCTCCAGTTCTTTCGTGTAAGTTTCAACTGTTTCTCCTTCAGGAACTTTTAACGTAGCAATTTCTTCAGTCTCCACTGTCTTTACACTTACGATATCCAATTCTTCCGGTTCACTTTTCAATTCTTCTTTAAACGTAACAATCACTTGATCTGTTTCTACTTCCTGTGTAACGAGTGGTTCTTTACCTTCGGCATATACATTAGCTCCCAAACCATTGGACAGCAATACCGCACTTAGTAATATAGATGAAACCTTCAAACTCTTTTTCACTTCACTATCTCCTTCAGATTACTAAGTCTTTTTATAAGTGTTTTATATTTCCTTAAATAGTATACTTTATACCTAATTATAAATATATAGTACAGCATAAAAGTTTCAGCACTTCCACTAGATAATTAATGACACATAAAAAGCGTATACCTACGAGTCGCCTCACAGATATACGCTTTCATCTATTTATTTTATCGCTCCTACCTCACCCTAATAAAAAAAGAAGCAGCCAAAAGCTGCCCCTCTCTCCTATAAATCACTCTATTTACTTTTCAACACCCGTCAACGGATCAACCGCAACCGCTTGTTCACGTTCTCTCTTCTTTTCGAGTCTCTTCAACGACTCTTCTTTTGTCACGATGCTAGCAGGCGTGACGAGACTGACAATGATTCCGGCTAGGAACGCTACCGTCAAAGCCGGCAGCACTGGATTTCCGAACAGTTCCATAAGCGATGTGCTGCTCAGCACGATAAATGAAGTGATTGATCCGCCGAGCAGACATGCTAAGCCTCCTTGCCAAGTGGCACGCGGCCAAAACTTTCCGATAACGGCTGCGGCAAACAATCCAGCCATAATGGTTGAGATAAAGTTGGTAATGTAGCTGATGATATTTGTTGCACCCATCGTCCCTACGAACGCTAACGTCAAAGTTACAAGAAGGGCGATTCGAGAGTACATCTTCAGCTTTTCTCTTGGCACTGCTTTCCCAAGAGCCACTTGGTAAACATCCGTCACTAGAATGGTAACGCCTGCGATAAAGTCGGAGCTTCCTGAAGACATGGTTGCACTTAACCCAGCTGTCAAAATAATGGCACCGACCCATACCGGGAAGACTTCAGTGGCTAGGTAAGGGAATGCATACCCCGGTTCGAGATCCGGGTTCATGATTTGTGTTGCCATCCCGATAATCGATGGGAACAATGAAAAGCAAGCAAATAAAATACCTGAAATCACTAACGCTTTTTTCAAGGTCAGTGTGTTTTTACTGGTGTAGATACGGTGCCGATACGACGGCGCCGCTAACACACCAATCGCGATGACGACAATTAAGGAGATAGCCGGAATGATGCCCAGTACTTCAACTCCCAGGAATGAAACCATCTCGTTCGGAATTCGCGCAGACATCGTCTCATAACCGCCCACCTTGAACAATGACAAGACCGCAAGCATGATAAAGCCTGAGAATAAAATAAATCCTTGAATCGTATCCGTGTAAACAACCGCCAAGTAACCGCCGATCATGGTATAAACCGCAAAACCAAGCGCCGTTACAATTTTAGCTGTAAACAAATCCATGCCTGTGATCCACGATAAGTACAAGCTGCCCCCCATAATGTGGGCACCGAGCCAGCCGACAGCTGCCAAGTACAACAGAATGGCTGTGACGCCTCTGAACAATTTGCTTTCGCCGAAATAAAACGACAGTTCTTCGGAAAACGTCGTGAAATTATACTTACGGACGTTGGCAAATAGCAGCAAGAGCGCAAAGATTCCGATTGATCCACCCAAACCGTACAACGCTCCAGCCCAGCCGTTGCTGTAAGCGAATCCGACGGCCCCCATACTGGATCCTGTACCGACAAGTGTCGCGACTGTTGTTCCGATCAATAGCGGCAGCGGCAAATTCCGTCCGCCCATGAGGAAGTCGTCCCCACTTTTCACTTTCCGTGAAGCCCACACACCAACCAAAATCATTAAAGCCGTCACTGCAATAAAAACGCCAATATACACGCCTTGATTTTCTACCATCATTATTCCCCCTTTAGTATGTAAAGCATGAATTTCCAAACCAATCCCCATTAGTCTCGATCTTTAGATGTCGTAATTCACAACGTAATTCTGCATCTCGGTATTGTAATAGCCCACACTGTTTTCAATGATATTTCCTGCCTCGTCATAGGCGTAGCGCATCCGTTTTAAGACTGGTGCTCCTTCGTCTATCCCCAATATCTTGGCAATAGCAGGCGGTGCCGATACAGCTGCAAACTCATCCCGGAACTTCTCCAAGGAAATTCCTTCTTCTTCAACCAGTCCGTACAGCGACTGCTTATCCAAATCGCCCAGTTCCATTTCTTCCATACGCGTCGTCAAATAATGCGTAAAGTGGATATACGGAACATCGTTGAAATGATAAAGCCGTTCAATCCGCAGGCAATGCTTGCCGAATAACTCGTAGGTTTCCGTACCCTGTTCGTTTTCAACAATTTCTGCTTGGATCAATTGCTTATGGATTTTATGGCCGGACCCGACCAGGATTTCCGTAAAGCGCTTACCCTTAGAGAGCTTAGACGTGATCGTATTGCGGATGACTTTCGTCCCTTTGCCGCTCTTTTTTTCAAGATAGCCTTCCTGGACCAGCTCGTTGATGGCATTGCGAATGGTGATTTTGCTGACTTCAAACTCTTTTTCCAACTGAGGCTCAGGAGGAATGTTGTCGTTCAGCGCGTAAACACCGTGGGAAATCCGGTCTTTTAAAATGTTTTTGATCTGCAGATACAAAGGACCTTTTCGTTTCGATAAGTTCATCATCGTTTAATATCCCCTCCTTTTACTGACATCGATTCAAAAATGTCCTTATCCAATAACACCGGCGTATCGCCTACGGTTGTATGTTTCAATGCTCCTGCTGTAACCGCAAAAGCAATCGTCTCTTCACTTGAAAACCCTTCCATTTCACCGTGGATAATTCCGCTCGTAAACGCATCCCCTGCCCCAATTCGGTCATGCACTGTAAACGTCAGCGTTTCAGAAAAAGTGAATGTGTCGTTTTTATAAAGGAATCCTTGCAAGGAATGCGTTTGGTCTTCATTGATCGTCCGGTGCGTTCCTGCAATCACCTGAATGGAATACTTTTCAGCGACCACTGGAATCAATTCTTCCAGCTGTTCCTGGCGACCCGTTTTGTCCGTTTTCATGCCAAGCACATGCAGCGCATCCTTTTCGTTCATCAAGACGATATCTGCCGAAGACAATAACGCTTCGTAATAAGGCTTTGCTTTTTCGTACCCACCTTCGCCCCAAAGCGCCGGCCGGTAATTGCAGTCAAAAACCACTACTCCATTATTGTCTTTCACGGCGCGCGCAAAGTTCTGGATATTGTTTCTGGCCGCGTCATTCATCGCCAAAGTGATGCCGCAAAAATGGACAACATCGACGTCTTCTGCGATTTTCGCGAAATCGTATATCGCTTCCGGTGCTGTATTAAAGCTGCTTTCCAGCCGGTTCGAATACGTCACGCGGCTCGGCCGGAAACCAAATCCCGTTTCCAGGAAATAATGGCCGAGGTAATCACCGTTTCGAGCAATAAACTTCTTTAAAATTCCAAGCTTCCCAAGATAACTTGCTGCCGCATCGCCAAGTGGGTTGGCTGGCAATACAGACACCAGGTAGCCTTCATGACCGTAATTGGCCAGTGCCGAGACGACATTGACGCCGGTTCCGGAAAACGAATAATTTAAGGTGTTCGCTTGCGTGAGCAATTCAAACCCGGGAACTTGCAGCCGCATCATCACTTCGCCGAAAGCAGCGATTTTTTTACTCATACTCATCAACCAATTGTTTGATCGTTCCCAGCAATTCCTTGACGTCCTCGATATTGGTGTCTCCTGACTCCTTATCGATAATGGACGAATAGACATGAGGAATTATTTTCGGGACATTTGCTTCCAGCGCAATGCGTACAATCGCTTCGAAGTTTTCTTTATCAATGCCCCCGGTAGGCTCCAAAGCAAATCCTGCTTCCCCACAAGCTTGTGCAACTGCACGGAATTCCTCTTCCGTACTCAAGCCTTTCATCGGGAAATACTTTAACGCGTTTCCGCCCATATCCTGAACGAGCGCAATGGCTGTTTTGATTGGCACGATGGCCTGTTCGCTTTGCGCTGCGCTGATCGGTCCGGTTGAAATGTTGATGTAGCCAACCTTTCCTGTTGGAGACACCAAGCTATTGATCCAGCTTTCTTTTCCGTCCAGATTTCCACGCGTCACTCCAACTGCCGGAAACACTTGATTGATATGGCTGCCCGGATAATATTTCGCGATGTCCGCAACGACCGCTGCTTGACGGTTATCTCCGGCACCCAAGCCGATCGATACCGCTTCATCGATTTCCTGTCCGTATGCTTTCATCGCCGTCACCGCTTGTTCGACCGTTGGGTAATTTTTTGAAAGCACACCCACCACAACATAGCCTTCCGCTGCTTCGAAGATGTCTTTCGCATTTTCAATACTGTTGGCCAGCACATTGAGCGCGACCCGGTTTTTATAAAAACGTTTTGAAATATTTGACATGCTAGTTGCCTCCTATGATTTCGCGTATTCGGGATTCGATTACGTGGATATCGTCGCCGCTGAGCGGGCGTGGATCAATATCGAAAAACCCTTCCCTTACTCCGTAGTCTCGTGTGTAGACCGCGATATCACCTTCGCGCAATGCTTCTGCGACTTGTATGGCGTTCGTGTTTACTTCACTCGCGTCAATTTGAATTCGAGCACGAAAAATACTGCGGCCGGCTTCGTCTTGAACAATTCTTACCGAAACGCCCTTCAGCTCATCTAATGAAAGCAATGAATTCAACACTTCTTTTTCCTGTACGCTGGTATCTTCTTTTGCGCCGTATTCATCAAGTGCCTGAAGCAGCCCGAACGTTGTTTCTTTCCCGACTTTCATGCTTCTGCCGATGCAATTGAATTGAACTTTCAACCAGTCGATGTATTGCTTTTTACCAGCTACAATTCCGGACGTCGGCCCTTCGATGGCTTTTGCTCCACTAAAAATGGCGAGGTCTGAACAGCTAATGTATTTCTGAAGGTCTTCTTCTGCCGCAGCATCGACAATCAATGGAATCCCATTGCGCTTTGCCACTTCCCAAGCTTCTTCTACTGAAATCATGTTTTTTTGTACGGCATGATGAGATTTGACGTAAACAATCGCAGCCGTTTTTTCAGAAATCGCATCTTCTATATGGTACGACTTGCCTTCATTGGCATAGCCCACTTCAACCAGTTTCCCGCCGCCCAAATAAATCATCGTTTCGATTGGTGCGCCGTATTGCACGTTATGGCCTTTCAGCAAGATAATTTCATTGTTTGGCAGCTGTTCCTGATGAATGCGTTCGCTTTTGCTGCGATTTCCTTTTGTCACCAGCGCCGCAATCGATAACGCGATGCCGCTGGATGCAGAATTTACGACAACAGCATCTTCTGAACCTAAGAGGCGCGCGATGTGCTGCCCCGCTTTGTCGACCAGGTCCGCTACTTCCACATAATTTTGTCCGCCGTTTTTCATGGCCTCCATCACCGTATCGGATGAAGTGGCCGTTCCAAGAATCGTCATGCGGCCGCTTGCATTAATGACACGCTTCAATCCGTATTTAGCACTTAATGTATTCGCCATTTATAAATACCCCCTCTGCTTGTATGGTGGTTGTTGACATTCGCTCTTGCCCTACCGAATCCGTCAGTTTAATCGGTTCGTCTTTAAGAGAAAATAAAGTTAAGTTCGCCGGTTCCCCAACTTGAATGCGGCCAAGCTCCGGTTTCCCGAGCCACTTGGCTGCGTTAACCGTCACCCCGTCAATGACGTCTTCCAACGAATAGCCCAACGAAAGAAACTTCGTTAACAGATTCGCCATGCCATAAACCGGACCATTCAAGCGATTGGCTTTGTAAATATCGGTACTGATGGTATCAAAATGGATGCCATTTGCTTTGGCGGCTTCCGCTACTCTGAACGAGAAACTCGCCGTTCCGTGGCCGACATCCAAATGGACGCCTCTTGCGATGGCGTCATGCAGCACTTGAAGCGGCTTCCCTTGTTCATCAAACAAGTTATTTTTTTTTCCGTTCAAATAATGGGTAATGACGTCGTTCTTTTGCAGGAGCGGCATGACCTCTTCAATTTTCGGAGGAGCAGAACCGATGTGCACCATCAGAGGCTTTGAGGTCGCGTCTGAAAGTTCTCGTGCGATCCGCAGCGGCTCAATGCCATTGTCACCCACCACCGATTGGCTGATGCGCGCCTTCAACCCGACAATCATTTCTCCATGAGCCTGAGACGCTTCCATCACTGCCTGCCGGTCGATCCATTTCAATTTTGAAAGCTCATCCACTCGTTCCAAGCCGATCTTCGAGATATTTAAAAAAGCAAAGACATTTGTTTTTGCGGTTCGGCTATTTGATGCCAGCTCCCCGATACGATTCGCGCCTGTACTGCCCGCATCGACAATCGTCGTGACTCCTTGCTTCACACCGATTTCATCGATGTCGTCCCCGTACGGTTTGAACTCAGGAAAGGCATGCACATGCAAATCAATCCAGCCACTGGATACGTGCATCCCAGTGCAATCTATAGCAGCGCCTTGACCTTTGCCAGCCTCAGTAATCTCAGCGATTTTTCCTTGCTCAATGACAAGATCAACCTGTTTGTCATCAAGCATTTTTATATTTTGTAGCACCGTTCGGTTATCCATTGTTTTCACCTTTTCTGCTCTGCCGTTGTTTCTTCTGTACTTTTATAAGTTCAAGATAACATAGTATTAATATTCTGTAAACATAACGTTATAACGTTATGTTATACCTCTTTTTATTTTATATTTAAGAATTGATTAAAACTAACAAAATCTTTAATTTGAATATAAAAATAACGCTAGCATATGAAAATATGCTAGCGTTATTTGGCTGTCTGATAAACTTACATCTCAATTCTTACTTACGAAAGTAACTCCTAAGCTTCTTCTCGAGGAACTCCAACAACTGATTTCTTAGATCCAAACGTATCATAGTTAACTCAATATTTTTTTCAACTTCCAGATGGCTTCGGTCGGTTGGATTTCACCGCCTGCGTCTAATTGATACTCTCCTAAGTATCTGAAGATAGAGGATATGGTGTCTATTCTAGCGTAAATAGACTGATCTGTTCTAGCTACTTTCTTTTTTATAGACATTATGAAGTTTAACTGCACTCTTTTACACTCTTCATGTAACTAACTTCTTTTTACTTGAACTCATTATTTAAAGCTCTCGCAAGGAAGACTGAAAACTCCGCTCTTGAAGTAGCTGCACTAGGTCTGAAAGTATTATCTGGATATCCAGTAGCGATGCCGTTTTGGGTAATTCCTGAAACTGATTTAGATGCCCAATGGGTGGATGGTACGTCTTTATATACTTGTTCATTAGTTGCTCCTAGATTATATGCTAATGCCAAAACCTTCGCCATTTCAGCTCGAGTAATATTTTTATTTGGCTTGAAAGTTCCATCAGCATAACCATTGAACAAGCCTGCAGATGTTACTGCAGCAATATCACTACTTGCCCAATGATCACTTGATAAATCTGAATATTCAGTTTTTTTATTCGATGCTGGTATCTTCAATGCAGTCGCAAGCATCTTTGCTGCTTCAGCACGTGTCGTATTTTTATTTGGTTGAAAGCTTCCATTTGGAAATCCTTGGACTATATTTTTTTCTATTAGATATAGTATTTCATCATAAAACCAATTACTAAACTCTAAATCAGAGAACTTTTCAGCTACTACAGTTACTTTTGTTTCTTTGCTTACATTTCCAGCTGCATCTTTTGCTGTTACAGATATAATAGTTCCTGCTTTTTGAGTTGGTATTGGAATTGTGTAATTCCCACTGCCTGTCGTTTTAGCGGTTCCAATTACTGTTGTTCCAGCTTTAACACTAATTGAAGATCCAGCCAACGCAGTTCCTGTTATGGTTGTTGATGTACTTGTTGGTATATTTGCTAATGGCTTTGATATTATTTCTCTATCAGACAAATAATAGTATCCTCCTATTAATATTGTTCCTTTTACGCCTTCAATTTCTTTTACAGCAATCCCATCTGTGATATTAGCGATAGAATCTACTTCAATACTTACTGGATTTTCACTTAACTTTAGATTTCTTAAAAATATTTTAAAACCATACTGTGCATTATCTTTTGTTGTCAAATTAGTAATCCGTATGTTCTGCAAAAGTTCTTCGGGAGTATTCGGTTCAATGTCTATACCACTTTCTGGTAAAGTTCCACTTGTATTTGAAATATTAGCATTGACAATTTCTAAATTCTTTGCAGATATTATAGAAATACCTTGCCTACGATTATTAATTAAAGTTGGATTTAATATCTGTATATTTTCACTAAATTTTGCTTCTAATGAACTTCCTATATAAATTCCATCTCCCCAGCAGTTAGATATATGTGGATTCTCGATGGTAATATTTTTTGCCCCTCTTATACTTATACCAAATCCCCATTCGCCAGTTTCCCCTAGGTGGTAATCCCTGTCACCTTGTATTTTTAGTTCACCCAAAATTTTTACATTTTCGACATCAATTATTCTGATAACTTCATAATGGTCTCTATCATTTGCAATAGCTTTTAAAATAGAGTTTTTTTCAAAGTCTAAAGTAATATTACTTTTCAGTACTACCGAGTTATTAGTATTTATCAGATATATACCTTCCGGAACCTTTACAGTTCCTCCTCCGGCTTTGCTTTGAAAATTAATGGCATCTTGAAATGCTTTTGTATCATCCGTAAGGTTATTTCCTTTAGCACCAAAGTCCATTACATTTACAGTCTGTTCAGCTTTCACTTCAACCGAGAAAAACATTATAAAATATAACAAAAAAATAGAAAAAAATACCCATAAATTTTTATAAATTAGTTTTTTCATATTTTTAATGCTCCTTTAGTTGTATTTTTCTATAATTATATTTTATATATCTATAAAAAAATATTAATTTTTTTGTTTTTTAAAAAAATAATGTAAAATGCACATTATTTTTTTTACAAAAAAAATACTAAAGTCTCTTTTTTTTAACAATATATTAAAATTTTAAAATTTTTAGTTTTTATTAAAATGACTTTTTACCATAATAAAAATATTTTTTTAGTTATCTTGATTCATTTTATCGAAAATAATATCCCTTTTTTTCTTTAAAAGTAATAACGTACATTTATATTTCATATGTTTTTTAACAAGTGAAACTTTTCTGAAAAAATTGATATAAGTTATTGGAAATTCCAAAACATTTTCTTTATTTGATACGTAAGGGTCAAATAGTGAACACGCTGTTTCTTAGAAAAGAAAATGCCTTTCCGTTTTTTTGTCGGAAAGACACTTTCTTTTGGATATAACAACCTTTCGGAAGTACCTTCGACCAGGGCATGAGATGATGGATGTCCCGTTCAGCCGTCATGTCCGGCTTGGGAAGTTCTTCAAAAAGAAATTGAAGGTATAAAAATGGATTCAAGCCATTCTCTTTGGTGGTTTCTTCGAGACTGTAGATGATGGCACTAGAATTCGCTCCGCTCGTCGAAACGGCAAACAGCCAAATCTTTCGACCGATGAAGAATGGCTTAATCGACCGTTCGGCGCGATTGTTGTCGATCTCCATATGTCCTTCTTTCATAAATTTTGTAAGCTTGTAGCATTGATTCAACGAATAAGTGATTGCTTTACCGGTTGCTGATTGAGGTCAACAGTTTCTTTTTGTTCACGTAGCCAAGCAAAATAAGCATCCGGCACTTGAACTGACCCAATAAAGTGAGACAAGGAAAAAGGATCAAGCTGAAACAGTTCCTGGACGATGACCGCCAGTCCGTCGATCCAGCAGCCAGATACAACTGCTCGATGATTCGGCCGTTCATCATAATTGGTCAAGTGTCCGAAAGAACTTCAGTAACAGTTCGTCCTGGAAGCCACTCATCACCTCGATTTCCACATTTTTTATTCTCAACGTAATGGCGTCTTTCACTGGTTCTTCCACCAGACAGGAGACCCAAGCGGTCTCTGCCGGCTCTCTGGATACCGACGACTGCTTACGCAGCCAATATTTCATCGCGCGGATTTTGATTTTGTTCTATTTACACCACTGCACCAACGTTTTTCCGCTTTGCCGATATTTGCTGATTTGGGCTGTCCAATACAATTCTTTCTCTTTTCTTTTGAAAAAAACTCTTTCCAGAATTGAATTTCTGGAAAGAGTGTCTAATGAAGAATCTTCTATTAGAATGTGTTCGCCATTGGACGCGCTTACGGTAAAAAAAGTCACTACCGTCAGGTAGTGGCTCTCTTGTTGTCTCAAGTAGCTCTGAAATCCGTCCGACTCGGATCAAAATATGGCATAATTGGCTCATCTCGTTGGCTGTACTCATAAATCAAGGCCTTTTTACCGGCAGGTAGTTACGTGTAAGAGCAGTGTGATAGAAGTAGTAAATACACATGGCATTAAAATCACAAGTAACTCAAAAATTAAGACAGCTGAATCCGATTGAATATCGTACCAAGGTAGCTTAATAAACAATCACCTTGAATAAAGTTGTCTACTTTTTAAGAATAAGATTACAATATCGGATACACCTGATCTATTAAAGTGACCATTAAACCGTAATTAGTCAATAAGTTAAAGTAGATTTCAATTAAAGATATTTCTTTACTGTCTAATAAAAACTTTCTGCTCCGCCAATTTTCTCTCAAATAATACTAATAACTGATCTTTAAGTTCCGAACGTTTTAGAGCAAACTCTATCGTTGTTTCGATAAATCCGAATTTCTCCCCAACATCAAAACGCTGTCCTTCAAATTCACATGCAAAAACGCGCTGGACTTCATTCAACTTCTGGACAGCATCGGTCAATTGAATTTCCCCATGAGCCCCAATCTGATGTTCTCCTAAGTATTTGAATAATTCTGGAGTTAAAATATAGCGACCAATGATGGCGTAATTGGATGGAGAAGTTCTATGAGTTGTTTTTCCGACAAATCTTCTAACCTAAATCAATTTCCCTTCAACGGAACAGGATCAATAATAACATATCTTTCCTGATCTTTTTCAGTTACTTGCCTTACGCCAATAACACTTTTACCTGTCTTTTCGTTCTGACCCATCAATTAAGCCAGGCATGTCATCATTTTCAACAATATCATCCCCTAATAATACAGTGAAAGGCTCGTTACCGATAAACTTACATGCAGACCAAATTGCATAGCCCAAGCCAAGCGGTTGCTTCTGACGAATAAAGTGAATTTCTACTATAGAAGTTTCTAAAACAGAATCTAGCATTTCTTGTTTACCTTTTATCACGAGTGTATTTTCCAACTCAAATGTATGATTAAAGTAAACTTCAATAGCACGCTTGCCTTTTCCGGTCACGATGATAATGTATTCAATACCAGAAGCAATAGCTTCTTCAATTCTTTACTGAACCGCTGTTTATCGACGATTGGCAACATTTCTTTCGGCATTGCTTTTTTAGCTGGTTAGAATCGAATTCCTAGATCTGCAGCAGGAATGATGGCTTTTTTCACTCGCATATTTGCACCTCTCGTAATCTAACTTCTCAAGACTACTTAGTTTTACAACTAAGCTAAAGCTTTTTTTACTACTTATTATATATAACACTCATTATAAACTTCATATTTTTTATTCGAAGATTCAAAAAAACTCCAGTAACTACTTTACGGTAGTAGATAGTATAGGAAGAAACTTAAGTTGAAATTGTTTTAACTATTATTTTATCTTTTAAAACTTCTATGATTCTATATATTGTAACTTTTCTAGGTTATTAAACGTGTATTTTATAAACTTATAATTCAACTAAATTAAACTTAAAGTTTCAAGAATTGTCCCATCTTTAAATAATAATTTAGTTATAATAAAAAAATAAATTTATTTTTTCAATACTTTCTTCTTTACTTTATTAAGTAACAAAACTATTTCTTTATAGTTAATTAAGACAATTATAATAAATATAAATAACTCCAATAAATCACCTTGATTAATATTACAATACATGATAAATATTTGGAGGAAAATTAATGAAATTGTAAAGGAAAGTTTGAATGTATTTAGTTTTATTTCTACAAATTTCTTAGTATCTCTAATTCTCAATACCCAAACTATAAAGAAGCTTATCATCGTCGCTATAGCTGCTCCGTTAATACCCAATATTGGAATTAGAATTATGTTTAAAGTTATATTCAATAGTCCACCTATTATTGAAGTCTTAAGAACTCCCGCAGTTTTTTTCGATGCTATATAGTTAGTACCTAAAAACCCAGAAAAACTAGAAAAAACAACTCCAAGAAGTAAAAAAGGAACATACCTCCAAGCTTCGAAGAAAGCATCTGAAACAATTAATCCCATTAGTAACTTCAAGAATAGAAGTATTAGAGATGTCATAATAAGCATTGTAAGCGAAAAAACATTAAATACTGTTGTATAAAATAGAGATTTCTCTTTAGAATCAGCTTCTTCAATTGCTGACATCTGCCAAGCTTGAAAAAAAACTGAGTTAATAATATTTAAAATACTTGGTATTCTTACCGCTACTGCGTACAAACCTACTGAACTCAAACCCATATAATACGTAATTAAATAACGATCGGATACCCCCATAATCCACCACATTAGTGCATTAGGAATTAAGGGGATGCTAAAAATTAACATTTCTTTTAAAAGTGGTTTATTAAATTTTTTGACATTGATATCTTTTTTGATATTCCCGTAAAAAAAGATAAAGACACTGCTTAAAGTAAATGCTGTAATAAAACTTAATAAATATCCTTTAATTGACATTTCTAAGATTACTAAAAAAAGCACATTACTTACTAATAGAAGTAGCGATGTAACAATCCCATTTATTGCAAATAATTTAACACTGCCATTTGCCCTAACATATTGTGCTAGTAAACTATTTAAGATTTGCACCACTAAAAAAATGTAGTAATACTCAATATATTCTTTAAATGGAAAAATTAATATTATAAGCGGATAACTTAGTATTAAAACAAATATACCTAAAGCGCTCACAAATAAAGAATTGATTAAAACTGACTCTTTATCATAGTTTTTATCCATTACAAATCTTAAAATAGAGTTACTAATGCTTAAAGTAAAAATGGGAATGACAAGAGTTGCCGTTACGGTCATTAAATCTACAGTGCCGAATTGGCTAGGCGTCAAATAAAATGTATATAATGGAAGAAGAAATAAAGATATTAATTTCACACCTAAACTTCCAACTGCGAAGATCAAAGAATTATTTAAAAGTTTCTTATAACTATTCATTTTATCTCCTTAACATTTACAACTTTCATTCTGTTTTATTAATATAATGTTTTAGAGAGTAGTAGTTTACACTGGAAATCTTACTGAACTACGGCATTTACTCCTTAATATCTGTATATAACTTATTAAAGTTCTCATTCGATTCTTTTTGTACATAATTGATTTTTTTAAATACTTCTGAAAATTTTCTTTCGTTTACAAAGTTACTTAAAACTGTATCAATTTCTCCAGAATGGTTATAATCTATCGAATATTTCTCGATATTTAAGTATTTGTAACTCTCTTTTCCTTTTTCCTCATAAGAAATGTTAAGTGCAGGAGTACCAGATAACCATGATAATATACACATATGTAAACGTGTTCCAACTACAAAATCAAAATTTGTTAGTCTTTTTCTAAGATCCTGTAAGTTATAAAAGCTATCATCCACTTTTACACTATTTTGAATTTTTTTATCCAGTTCACTGTAGATTTTCTTTGCTATTATAGAATCATCTTTATACATAGGCTCTCCTTGACAAGTTGATAGGAAAGTAATTTCATATCCGTTTTCATAAAAATAATTTACAATGCTCTTGATTAAATCAAAATAAACTTTCTCACTTCTATCATCGAATTTCCACTCTCTAACTGAAATTGCAACTTTATTGTTCTTGATTTTGGAATAATCAATAGTTTCTAATAAAAATGCAGCATCTTTTGTTTGATACAAATTCTTAAAGTTTCCTAACTCCAAAGTTCTATTCATAGAAATGTCATCTCTTACATAAAATAAATTAAAGTGTTTAACATATTTAGCAAATATTTTTGAGTCTTTCCCTTTAAAAGGTCCTATAGATTGAGAATACATATAAATTTTCTTCCTTAATAAAAATTTATATAAAGTCATTAATTGAAGACGTCTTTTAAAGCTGTAGTAGCTATTGATATATCCTCCTGGCGCTGAGATTATTGCATCAAAATTTCTATGTTCTTTTGATGAGATCAACAACATACTTAATATAATTAGTCCAACTACTGGGATTTTAATTACTCTTAATGGTAAAAAGGATTGAATCCAGTTTTTTTCTGGATATATTTCCTTGATTTTCTTTAAGTGAGGAACACTATAATAAACTTCATGCCCCCTCTCTTCAAATTTTTCACCTACTGAAAAAATCAAAGCTGCATCACCATTATTTAATGGAACGGTGTTTTCAATTAATATTTTCATTGTTTCTCCTATCTTCACTTAAATTTAGTTGAATATTTTTTTGTATTTTAAGAACTGTTTTCTTACATTAATCTGCACTCAAGATTTCAAAGAAATCTTTTCTTATTTTATCCGAGTTAAAATTACTTTGATAGAATTCTGATGCACTTAACCTCATATTATCCTTTTTCTCAATTGAAAGATTATTAATAGAAATAATGGCTTCCTCAATTTCTGAAAGATTCGGGTTTTTACTGATAATTTTCCCAAAGTCACTCTTTACAATTTCAGAATTTCCTCCTACATCAGTAGCGACTACTGGTATTCCATAAGCAAGTGCCTCCATTATAGTTACTGGTATCCCTTCAGATGCACTAGTATTAATAAATATATCAACAGGATTATTTATATAAAACTCATGAATTTTTTTGTTTTCTATAGATCCGAGTAAGTTTACTTGCAGTTTAGAATTTTTTTTTGAGCTAACTAGCTTCTTAACCTTTTCCATCTCAGTGCCGTCTCCAATATGAGTCCATACAATTTCAATCCCAGTCATATCATCTAAAGTTCTAAATATCATGTCTATTCTTTTTATCGGAACTAGGTGAGAGCATGATACAATTCTTAACTTGTTATCTGCCGAAGCCACACTTTTTCCTTTTAATAATTTTTTTGTTCCTAAATAGTTAATATTTATATTTTCTAAAGTAAGTTTTAAAGGATTTACTACATCTGTCTTATACATTTCGAATACGTTTCTGCTAATAAAGCTAACTTGATCCAATAGGGGGTGATATAGCTTTCTAAACAGTAAGTTTGTATAGAGATTTTTTTCTCTATCAATTTCGAAAGAGTGGGCCAATGAAATTACTTTGATATCAGGTAATTTTTTTTTGGATAACGCCATTGCAAAGGCCGTTCCATAATACCATGCAGAATAAAAAACCCAATTTTTTGAATCCTCTTTAGAAACTTTAATTTTTTTTTCTAAAAAATCATCAAACATTTTTTGAAATGCCAAAAAACTTAATACTCTCTTCAGATATGACTTTGTAAATAATCCACTTCGAATTCCCTCGAATAATTCAATTAGGACATATTTGTTTGTAACTTTTTTTATAGATTTCAATAAACTATTTCGTAAAGTTATACTGTTATAAGATAAGTATTCCACATTCGAAAAGCCATTAATAGTTTCTTTTAATTCTTCGTTATAGGGTGATATAAATATGACTTTTTTAAATGTATTAGCTGCATAAATTATTTCATTTTTTAAAAAACTATGTGTATTATGTGAGAATATAATAATATTACTACGCATGCTTTATTTCTCCTATCTACTACAAAACTCTCTTAGGATTTAAAATTAATTTTTTTTTGATTCGCAGATATCTCTTCTTTTTTATACATTTCGTTAACTCCAATTGCCACACCCATTAAAATCCATGGAAATAGGCCAACTCTTATTTCTCTATAAAAATAGTATCCTGTAGAAAAAACTTGATAACTTAAAAGACCTACTAAAGAAGCTATGATTAATACTAGAACTTCTTTATTATTTATGTTTCTCTTGATGTTTTTCAGGAAATACATTGAAATAAATAATATTAAAGAATATTGAAAGAAAAATCCTATTGCTCCATAAAGAACTAGTATATTTACTGGTTCTACTTCAATGAAAAAATTTAAATCTCCTTGGCTTTGAAATACTTTAGATAATCCAAATAAATAATCCATGGGGCTATCTAATAAACTAATTCCATATTCTATTTGATCTGTTCTTTCACCGCCATTTGTTTTAAATAACTCAGTCCATCTAAATACTATAGTTTCAACAAATTCGTTCCCTGCTTGGTACAAAGAATATCCAAAAGCGTAGACGACTATTATCAAAACAGAAAAGTATATAGTAGGTTTAAAACTTTTTTTATAAATATAGACATCTATCAAATATAATAAAATTACAGCAAATACAAGAGCTAACATCCCTGCTCTGGCTTGGCTGGTGACTATATTTAAGATAGAAAGAAATATCAGAGAAATTGAAAGTAGTTTGTAATGACTAGAGTATTTATATACAGAATATGCAAATATAAAAAAGAAAGTGGCTAGTCCACCATTTGCTGTGGCAAATTGTGCTATTCCATGAACTCTTATTGCATGCAAGGATCTATCTAGATGAGCTAACTGAATATCTACTTTTGTGAAAGGATACATTTCTACAAGAAATAACCTTCCTGCCCAAGGTATCCACTGTAAAACACCTATCAACATACCTATGTTTGCGACTATTAAAAAGTATTTAATAAAAACTTTAGCATCTACTTTATTCTTATAAAATATTATCGAAAATGAAATTAAAAACAAAAAGCGCACAATATACTGAATAGAATCTGTCGGGAATTTAAAAGTCCCAAAGGCTGAAACTGAACCGTAGAAAGCTGAAAGAAAAACTTCTAAAACTATCATTCCACAAATAATTAAAATTGGCTTTAACACATACGGAATTGCAATTTTTCCTAGTAGAAGAATTAATAATATAAACATTCCAATTGGTGTTAATAAATACAATACGGGTACTCCAAAAGAACCTATATTTAAAAATGGAAGTATTGATAAGAAAAGAACGAAAAAAAGTGTCACTTTGTTTAAGTTTATCGTGTAATCATTCATTTATATCTTCCTTTTCCGACACTACACTAGTATAAATTTCATTGTATGTACCTTCAATATTAGACCAATTAAACTTATCAATACTCGACACACAATTAATAGACAAATAATTGTATTTATCTATAATTTCAAGAACTTTTTCGGCAATATTTTTAGAATCGAGCGGGTTTACTGAGTATCCTATAAAACCATTTTCGAATTGTCTATCAAATCCTTGTTCTTCTGTATAAATAATTGGCAACCCTTGACTCATAGCTTCAGCATATACTAATCCAAAGGTTTCTTTTAATGAAGGCATGATAAATATATCGTGACTTCTATATACATGTAATAACTCCTCCTTTTTGAGAGGCGTTATGTAATTCACATAAGATTTTTCTGTAATTTTTTTATAAATATTTTCGTCTGTAATTTTTCCTACTATAGTAAATTCAATTGAGAAACCTTTTTGTTTTAGCAACTCTATAGCCTGAAGTGTACTTGTTATATTTTTATTTTCATTGATTTCACCAACATATAGTAATTTGAGATTAAAGTTTTTTTCTAAACTTCTGTTACTCCCTAAGTTATTTATCCAAAAATCATCTATTCCATTCGGAATCACAACGGATTTTTTTCTCACTTCCTCTTTTTTAAGTTCGGGAATATACTTTTCAATAACAACCTCTCTATAAGCTTCTGATAAAAATATGATTTTTTGTGCGTGTAATAATATACTAACCCCAGTTTTTCTTAAGTAAATTACTTTTTTAAAGAATATATTCACATCTGTATTTCGCACAGCTACAATGTAAGGCAAACTATACTTTTTTTTCATCTTCATTGCTATATATCCATTAGAAAAAAGAGAATGAGCATGTATTAGAGAAAAATTTTCTACATCATATTTTTTTTGAAGATTCTTGTGAATCTTATAATGTTTTATATGATAAAAAAATCTATCTATTTTTTTGAAGTTAGGGCTTACCGTTATATATTTCCCATGATTAGAAATGTTTTCCTTATCATTTTTCGCTATCGGAACAAAGACTTCTATATCCATCTTCTTTTGAATTTGTTTTTCATATAAGTTTTTATAAAAAAGGCTTCCATTAAAGTAGGAATTTACATGTAGAATTTTTATTTTAACCAGCCCTCCTTTTAATATTCTACAATCTCCAGTAACTATAGCCTCTGTCTATAATTTCTTCTTCATCTAATATACTTTTTATATCAATGAGTACTTTTTCTTCTTTTTCCATTTTTCCATACAGAGAATCCAGTTTAGTAAGTGAAATTTCTTTGAACACATTATGTGCCACAGCTAAAATTAAGCAATCAGCATCTTTGACATCATTAAAATTAGTTAATTCAATATCGTATTCTCTTTTAGCTTCTTTTGGATCTGCTTCAGAATCCACTATAATCGGATCTATTCCATATTCTCTTAAATTCTCAATAATATCTATTACTTTAGAATTTCTTGTATCTGGAGTGTTTTCTTTAAATGTAAGTCCTAATATTACTACTTTTGCTTTTTTTACAACTTTGTTTGCAAGTATTAATTTTTTTATAGTGGCCTCTGCTATAAATTTCCCCATACCATCATTAATTTTTCGACCAGACAGTATAATTTGACTATGATATCCTAACTTCTCAGCTTCATATATAAAATAATATGGATCTACACCTATACAGTGTCCCCCAACTAAGCCTGGATAGAATTTTAAAGCATTCCATTTAGTGTTCATCGCTTCTATCACTTCATTAGTATCAATATTCATACGATCAAAAACCATAGCAAGTTCATTCATAAATGCAATATTTATGTCACGTTGACTATTCTCCACAACCTTAGCTGCTTCTGCTACTTTTATAGAACTTGCTCTATGTACTCCAGCTTCAATGACAAGTTCATATACTTTGGCGATTTCTTCTAAACTTTCTTTATTAATTCCTGAAACAATTTTAATTATTTTTTCTAAAGTATGTACTTTATCACCCGGGTTAATACGCTCTGGGGAATAACCTACACTAAAATCAGTTCCGCACTTTAGTCCGGACTCTTTTTCTAAAATCGGAATACATATATCTTCAGTAACCCCGGGGTATACTGTTGATTCATATACCACTATGGAACCTTTGCTAAGGTTTCGTCCAATAATTTTACTTGCCCCTTCTACAGGTGCTAAGTCTGGAGTTTTATCTGAATTAATAGGAGTAGGGACTGCTACAATAAAAAACTTAGCTTCTCTTAATTTCACCTCATCTGACGTAAAATCGACTTTTGCATGCTTAATAGCCTCATTACCAATTTCATTTGTTGGATCGATTCCTGATCTATATAAATCAATTTTACTAGTATTTAAATCGAATCCAATTACTTTTACTTTTTTTGCAAATGCAACTGCTATTGGCATACCCACATAACCTAAACCAATAACAGCTATTTTTTCTTTATTTTTTATAATTTCTTCAAATAATTTCATTCTTATATCCCCTTTTTATATGTTTTCAATTACCTCAACAAGCTTTTTAGTTAATACTTTAAAATCATAAGTGTAAGCTACTTTTCTTGCATTATTACCCATTTCATGGCTGCCAACTTCACTTTCGAAAAGTCTAATAATTGCTTTGGCAATGTCTTCAGGACTCTGTTTAATAGCACTTATTCCGCATTTAGTACTCTCACAAATACTGTAACCGGTAGAATAGGTTTGAATTATAGGTTTTCCAGCAGCTAAATATTCAAAAAACTTATTTTGACTTTGACCGTATTTATCTAATGAAGTGCTAGAATTATGTAAAATATTAGCATGTGACTTCTTTAAAATTGCTGGAATATATTTTTTTTCAACTCTACCTTTAAAAATAACGTTATTTATATTTTCTATTTCACATCTCTGTTTTAACATTTCACTTTCATCGCCTGAACCATAGATGAGTATTTTGATATCTTCTATTCCTTCGGACTGAATAATCTTAGCTGCATCTAAAAGCATTCCAATATTGTTTACTTTTCTTATAGATCCTGCATAAACTATATTTCTAAATTTTTGGCTATCCAAATCCGAGTCACTTATTTTATTCTCCAAACTATTTTTATCAAAAGTATCTATTATTACACCGTTACTTATATGACTAACTTTTTTTAAATCGATTTCCTCTTTCCAGCCCTTATCAACTATATAATCTTTTCCGCCTTCCCAAGTCATAATTACAGAGTCAGCATTCTGATAAATCCACTTTTCACCTTGATATAAAGCTTTTATAAAAGGGTTTTTTCTACTTAATACACCATATGCTACTATGCTTTCTGGCCATAAATCTCTTACCTCACAAATACAAGGTATACCAAATTTTTTCGCTATCTTTATACCCGCTACCATAGTCAAAGGATGGACACTCGAAGCTAAAATTACATCTGGTTTTCCATATTTCTCAGCATATTCTTTTGCAACTACGAAAAGATTCTTGTAAAACGTAAACATGTTCAATACTCTTTTTTTTCCGTCATTTCCGTATTTAGGTGTTTTGATAAAAACAAAAGGTATCTCTCCGGAATTTTTACTTAAGTACTTTTGATTTCCGGTATCAATACTTTCATCAGAATTATGTATTGTTGATGCGCAGAAAATAGTAGGGTTATATCCTTCGTTCTTTAAATTTTCCGCAAACCAATAATGTCGGCCTGCTTGGTCTTTAAACATATTTGTTGCATAATGATTCCATATCCATACATTTTTTTTCATATTCTATGCTCTCCTTGCCGGAACCCCAATATATAGACCAGATTCTATCGTATCTTTCACCATTACTGCACCTGCACCGATTTTGGAATCTCTGTGTAAAGATATATTGTTGCTAACAATACTACCTATTCCTAACCAACAGCGACTGCCTACTTTTACCGTCCCAGCTAAATGAACCCCCGGAGAGATATGAACAAAATCCTCAATAAAATTATCATGATCTATAGTAGATCCAGTATTAATGATGCAACCTCTTCCGATTTTAGTTGAAGAGTTAATAATTACACCCCCCATCACTACTGTACCTTTCGCTATTTCGACTTCTTCTCCAATAACGGCTTGTGGGTGAATTAATACTGGTATAGTTGCTGCTAAATCATTTAATGCTTCTTGAATTTTCTCTCTTGTGGAATTGCTACCTATAGCCACAAAGATATCCCATTCATCAACATATGTCTTCAAATCTTTTGAGTTTCCTATCACATCAAGACTAAGGGATTTTTTCAGAGTCTCATCATCATCTAAAAAAGCAATACGTTGCCATTTATTCATCTTAAAGGCTATATCAGCTACTACTTTCCCGTGGCCGCTAGCACCAATTATAAGAAGTTTTTCTTTCTCAACTTTGTTCATACGTATCATTCCCTTTAAAAGCTTCCATAGTAACAGTAGTATCCGAACTAATACCTTCTCGAATAAATACTTTTTTCAATGTAAGAAATATAATTTTCCAATCGCCTATAAAGCTAACTTTGTTAACGTATTTTACATCGAGTTTGAACTTTTCTTCCCAGCTAATTGCATTACGACCATTTACCTGTGCTAATCCTGACAAGCCAGGTCTAACATCATGACGGTGTTTTTGAAACTCATTGTACAATGGCAAGTATTGAACTAATAAAGGTCTTGGTCCGATAATGGACATATCGCCCCTTAAAATGTTTAAAAGGCCTGGCAGTTCATCTAAGGAAGTCGATCTTAAGAACTTACCAAACTTGGTCAAACGAATACTGTCAGGTAATAAGTTTCCCTTTGAATCTCTTTGATCAGTCATCGATCGAAACTTATACATTGAAAAAATTTTTTCGTTCAATCCTGGTCGTTCTTGTTTAAATAGCACTGGACTTCCTAATTTTGTCCGAACAAGAACCGCCACAATAAAGAACACTGGACTAAGAACGATAATTGCTATTAAAGAAAGAATAAAATCCATTGGACGTTTCAAAAATTGTTTGTATATCCCACCATTTGTTCCGTTCATACTTATTCCCACAACTCTCGAATAATCTTTATTACTCTTTCTAACTGCTCATCCGTAATTTTCGTATCACTCGGTAAACAAATTCCATTCTTAAACAATTTTTCAGAGACATCCGTCCCGACAAAGTCATACTTCTCAAAGTAAGGCTGCATATGCATTGGCTTCCAAACAGGTCGTGACTCAATATTCACTTTTTCAAGAGCATCCATTACTTCAACCGGACGAACCTTACCAGTCAATGTCATGGCGCTCAACCAGTAATTCGGTTTGTCCCAATCATTGCCCGGCATGAATTCTACACCTTCAAGGTCACTAAGGTTACTCTTATAAAAATTGTATATATAATTTTTCTTCGCCACTCGATCATCCAACACTTTAAGCTGACCTCTACCGATACCCGCAACCACATTGCTCATTCGATAATTAAAACCTAATTCGCTATGTTGGTAATGTCTCGCTTGGTCTCTAGATTGTGTAGCCCAGAATCTAACTTTTGAAATACGCTCTTCATTGTTGGATACAAGCATCCCACCACCTGAAGTGGTGATGATCTTATTGCCATTAAAAGAGAAGATTCCGTAGTCCCCAAATGTTCCTGTGTGTTGACCTTTATAATAAGTTCCCAGCGATTCCGCCGCATCTTCAATCAATGCAACATTATATTTTTTACAAAGTGCTATAATTTGATCCATATCTGCCGATAAACCATATAGATGGACTAACAATACAGCTTTAACTTGAGGATACTTTTCAAAAGCCTCTTCTAATGCTTTCGGTGACATATTCCATGTCTCATAATCACTATCGATAAAAACCGGAATGGCATTTTGATAGATAATTGGATTCGCTGTTGCCGAGAACGTCAATGTTGAACAAAAAACGATGTCGTCTTTTTTGACTCCCGCTGCTTTTAAAGCTAAGTGAATAGCTGAGGTACCGGAAGACAGTGCTGCTGCAGCTTTCGAACCTACTTTAGCTGCTAATTCATTTTCAAATTCGTTTACATTTGTACCAAGAGGCGCAATCCAATTAGTATCGAATGCTTCTTTTACATAATGCTGCTCATAGCCTTCATCGCTCATATGTGGCGATGAAAGAAAAATCCGCTCTGCCATTTTCTTGCATCCTTCCTCAACCTATCCATCTAGTTTATTTGGAAATTATCTCTTCTATTAATTACTTACTTTCAGTAACTCTTTATCTCTTAAATCAATATTCTTTCTATTAGCTAAAGAAACCAATACTTCCTTAACCTCATCATTCCGCATATCAGGCAACTTATCCAGCAAATAAGTCAACTCGCCTTCACTTACCGGATTCGCCTTCCCAATATAAATCTTCGGAAATACCTGCTCGGTTTGAATCTCGTTGTCATTCAACAATTCTTCAAACAACTTCTCTCCAGGACGAATACCTGAAAAATTGATGCCAATCTCGCCTTCTGCATAGCCAGACAAACGGATCAGGTTCTGAGCCAAGTCAACAATCTTAACAGGCTCGCCCATATCCAAGACAAATACTTCTCCACCTTCAGCTAAGGTCCCCGCTTGAATAACAAGTCTCGAAGCTTCTGGAATCGTCATGAAGTAACGAGTCATGCGCGGATCTGTTACAGTAACAGGACCGCCTGCCGCAATTTGTTTCTTAAATAGAGGAATTACTGATCCACGAGATCCCAGAACATTACCAAATCGTACCGCTGCGAATTTTGTATCGCTCCGCTTCGCGAGATTTTGAACAATCATTTCAGCAAAGCGTTTTGTTGCGCCCATGACGTTCGGTGGATTTACTGCTTTATCAGTCGAAACCATAACGAAATTACCTACACCACTTAGATGAGCGGCTTCCGCTACGTTCTTCGTTCCGTAGACATTGTTTTTGACTGCTTCCATCGGATTTCCTTCCATTAAGGGGACATGTTTATGCGCTGCTGCATGGTAGACCACATCTGGTTTATATGTATTCATGATGTCAATTATGCGTTCGCGATCTTGGACATCCGCGATGATTGGAATAATTTCTGTATCAGGAGACAGTTTTTGCCGGAGCTCCATATCAATCAGATAGATTGAATTTTCACCATGTCCTAAAAGCAATAACTTCTTCGGCCCAAATCGTACAATTTGTCGGGATATTTCTGATCCTATCGAACCCCCGGCACCTGTAACAAGAATTGTTTTACTGGTTAACTGATTCGCGATTTTGTCCATATCTAACTTAACTTCGTCGCGACCCAATAGGTCTTCAATCTTAACGTCCTGGATATCTGTCACCGATACTTTACCTGTCATGATGTCTTCAATCATCGGAATCGTCTGTGTACGAATACCCGAGTCCATACAGGTTTTGATCAGCTCAGCTGTTTCCTGTTTACCGAGCGACGGAATCGCGATGATAATGGTGTCGATCAGATTATCCTTCGCGATGTCGGCAACGTTTATTGTATTTCCGTGTATCACCCGTACCCCATAAATATCAAGACCTTGTTTGTTCTTGTCATCGTCAACATACAAGACCGGCAGTAAGCCGTTTTCGGGATTCGTCAGTAATTGGCGCGCCACTAAAGTTCCAGCTTTTCCTGCTCCGACTATCAAGGTGCGCTTTAAGTCAGAATTCTTATGTTTGATTTTCTTGTCGCGAAACAAGCGCCAAGACAGGCGTGATCCTCCAATTAGGATGAGATGAAGCATCCAGGTAATAGCCAATGCACGAAACAGAACATCTCCACGGTATAGATACTGCACCAATCCAATCACTAGTATTGACCAGCTGACTGCTTTGAAAATGGAAGTTAATTCCCCAATCGAAGCATACTCCCAGACTTTTCGGTACAGACCGTAATACATGGCCAAAGCGTGGTGTGCGATGAAGATTGTCAACGCACTTGCTAGAAGAAATTTGTTTTGTAATACGGCATTGTAGGGATACAGCACGTAATAGCCGACAAATACAGAGAAAAAAACGATAAATGAATCGACTATTAAGAGTAATGAGACACGGTTTTTCAAAGACAATAGAGGTCAATCCTTTCGATATCCAATACTTTATTCATATATGGGTAAAAATCTTTTCTCATTCTAACATACTATGAAATGGAAATGATAGGATTTTTGAAACAAAATAATACTTTTTTATTGTTTTTTATGCAAATATATTCCACCATTTACCTTTACGGATGTCTTCTGGCTCTAATACATGTAAATGATCATCCAACAGGATACGATCATTGTTCTCCAAGAAAATATCGACCATTTCGTGCTGATTCTTCTTTTCTAAGTAATCGAGACCTTCGTTAAAAAGGAATGGTCGCTTGTCTAAGCTATGTACGTCTGACCCGTAAACATGAATCAAATTCGCATCAATCAGACTCATTGCTGTGCGTTGAATCGCTTTACCGAAACTGCCCGCAACGGACCCTGCTGTAACTTGAGCCAGCGCACCATGCAGTAACAGCTTCTTCAAGCGTTCAGGCTTTTCAATAATTCCTTGGTTGCGCTCAGCATGCGCGATGATCGGTACATAGTTACGGGTAATCAATTGCTGGATAATGGGTACCGTATATGCAGGAATTCCAGATGACGGCAACTCCAATAGTACGTAACGAGAACCTGCCATCGTCAATGCTTCTTTTGCAGCCAGCTTCTCGGGCAATTTCTCACTTAGACGGCATTCTTGTCCGCTATATATCTTAATCGGCAGCTGCTCTTGTGCAATATAGCTATTGACCAGCTCCAATTGTCTATTTAAGGCTGCGAGGTTGGTATTGAAGTTCGGGTGAAAGGCGTGAGGTGTGGTAATAATGCCAGTCAATTGTTCTTCGACTGCTTTTTCAAGCATCCGTTTTGTCTGTTCCATCGTTTCTGCTCCGTCGTCGAGTCCGGGCAGGATATGGGCGTGCGTGTCGATCATTGTGTCATCCTCCTTTGATGCTTAAAAAAAAGTAAAAAGGAAGCCCTTTTTACTCTGTATTTCCGTAATATTGATAGTAATAGCTGTCTTTTGCCAGAGCGTAATTATTCAACACCGCACCAATTAGTCGGCTATTTGAAGAGTCAATGGCTTCTTTTGCTTTTAACGCCATTTCTTTTTCGGTATTTCCTGAGCTAACCACTAGAATGGTGCCTTCGCATTTATTCGCCAAGATTTGTCCATCCGTTACAGAAAGAACAGGCGGCGCATCGAAGATGACTAGGTCATAAACCTCTTTCAACTGCTCAATCAAGGCTGTCATGGACTTGGAAGCCAATAGCTCAGCTGGATTTGGCGGAATTGGTCCGCATGTCATCAGATCCAAACGCTCAACTGCCGTTGGGCGGATAACTTCTTGGATAGCATTTTGACGTGTTAATACACTAGACAAACCAACCGTATTCCCCATACGGAATGTATAATGCGTCGTAGGTTTGCGCATATCGGCGTCCACCAGCAATACTTTTTTGCCTTCCTGTGCGAAAACAACTGCGAGGTTTGCCGAAGTTGTCGACTTTCCTTCCGAAGGTGCTGCTGAAGTGACAACAAGGGTACGGATTTCTGCATCCGGTGATGAAAAGTTTATGTTTGTACGCAAGGTACGGAATTGTTCCGATACGAACGAACGCGGTGTTGTAAATGCGATGAGTTTACGTGCAGTTTCCTGCAGGACTTTTTTCTTTCTCGCCATTGTGTTATCCCGCCCTTCTGCTTGATGTTGTCGATTGTTCTAATTTTGCTTCTTCTTTAATAGGTGAAATGACTCCGAGTAAAGGAATACCCAGAATTTCTTCAATGTCTTCTTGTGTCTTAATCGATGTATCCAAGTATTCAAGCAAGAATGCGATTCCTACTCCAAGCATCAATCCGATGACTGCGGCAATCGCCATATTCAGCATTGGATTTGGTGCAACCGGTGATGGATTTTCTTTTAATACAGCCGGCGATAAGATTGAAACGTTGTCGACGTTCATCAAATCCATAATTTCGCCTTCAAAAACTTGAGCTGTCGTATTGGCAATTTCTACTGCCTGCGCCGGATCTTCGTCTTGAACCGTAACATTAACCACCTGAGAATTTTCAGCGGTAGCGACGGTGATTTTATTGTTCAGCTGCTCGACGGTCATATCAAGGTTTAACTGACTTGACACTTCATCTAAAATCGCTGGACTTTTGATGATGACTGAATATGTATTGATCAATTGAAGGTCGGTTTGGATGTTCTGGTTCGTCAATTGGGCAGCATCCGACGCTTCCTGGTTGACCAGGATCTGTGTGGAAGTCTCATACATTGGAGTGAGGACTAAAAACGATACAACTCCTGCGATGGTAATGGCTAATAGAGTCATAAGAGCAATTAGCCCAGCCCGTTTTTTCAGCGTTTTAAACAGGTCTTGTAAACTGATGGTTTCTTCCATGTAGTGATTATCTCCTTTTATTTTCAATTTCTTATCATTTTTGATTCATAAACAACATAAAATAGTATAGCATAGGAAAGAGCCGAAAGAACTTCCAATTTTAAAAAGATTTATAGGCTATTAGAATGATTTATGCTATCTTTATTTGTAAGTATGGGTGTTTTTTGAAAGGAGTATACGATGAAATTATATAAAATTGGAGCAGTATTTGCTGTTATTATTTGTATCATTGCACTAGTATTTAGTTATTTAACTTGGCAGCACAAGCTTGAGAATGTGTTGGAGAAGCCTGAGGAAGCGAATTCACAGGGTGCCGATAACACTAAAGAAGAGGCTTCTGCTACAGAAACAAAAACGACGAATGAAACTTCTGTGAACATTGAAGAACTGACTGCCAATATGGACGAGCAAGTCCAGCAGCTAGTTTTAGATAGAAGCGAAGGTGAGAGCCTGAAGATGCTGATTGCCGGTTCTGCGGCACTTGAATCGGGGCAACCTGGTTATGCAGCGCAATTAAAGTCTTCTATAGAAGAAACATACGGAAACTTTATTGAAGTGGATATCGTTTCAGTATCAAGGACATCTGAATTTCTGGTAAATGTCGACTTGTCTGCCGGATATGATTTGGTGTTGCTCGAGCCAATGACCTTGATGAACAATGACCGTATTGCCATCGAACAGGAGCGTGAGCACATCAAAGCGTTTGATGCAGCGATGACTGCCGAAGTAGATGATGCGGTACTTGTCCTCCATCCTCCGCAGCCGATTTACGGTGCTGGCTATTACTTAGCCCAGGTCACTGCATTGGATGAATTTGCCGCGAACAATGGTTATGCTTATATTGACCACTGGTCTGCATGGCCGGATACAGACGATGTCGAGTTGAAGAATTATTTAACGGAAGATGGATTACCAAATGACAATGGCGCTGGATTATGGGCAGAAGAATTAGAAGCGTTTTTTATCGCTGACTAAAAGGGGAATTTTTATAATGGGAAGAAGAGAGAAAAAGAACAAGAAGAAAAAATGGCCGTGGATTGTTGGGATTCTTGCATTGATCGTCATCGGTCTTGGCATCTATTTGTTTACAATCTACAATAGCTTCACCAATACATTGGATGAAATGCACGAACCAATCGATCGCGAAGCTTCGGAAAAACGCGCAACGGACCAAGCAATCGACTTGAATCAAGAAGATCCCTTCTCCGTCTTGTTGTTGGGCGTCGATGAACGCGAAGACGACCGCGGTCGTTCGGATACAGTCGTTGTCATGACCGTTAACCCAGCAGAGAAATCGACAAAGATGGTATCGATTCCGCGTGATACGTATACCGAGATTATCGGTCGCGGCACAATGGATAAGATTAACCACGCTTATGCATTTGGCGGCATTGAAATGTCGATGGCTACCGTGGAAAACTTACTTGATATTCCGATTGATTACGTGATGCAAGTGAATATGGAAGGCTTTAAAGACATTGTCGATGCAGTCGGCGGTGTGGAAGTGAACAACACAAGAGCGTTTGATGGATATGCTGAAGGCACGATTGAATTGGATGGCGAAGAAGCATTGGGGTATGTCCGCATGCGCAAGCAGGATCCGGAAGGTGACTTTGGTCGTCAAAACCGCCAGAAACAAGTGATTCAAGCCATCATGAAAGAAGGCGCATCAGTCAACAGCCTGCTAAACTACAAGGACATCTTCACCGCCCTCGGTGACAACGTCCGCACAAATATGACGTTTGATGAAATGATGGACGTCCAATCGAATTACCGTGATGCGATTGGTACGGTTGATCAACTGATGGTTGAAGATGGCTACGGAGAAACCATTAACGGCATCTGGTATTACATGATGGATGATGCTGAATTGGCAGAGATCAAAACGACTTTGAAAGAGCATTTGGAGATGTAAGATAGGTGAGCGCAGTCCTGTAAAGGGATTGCGCTTTTTCTTTTTCGAAAGTGTTCGAGTTATTCTATAATCGCTTCGGCCGCTTTGGAGTGGACTCCCGCGATAAGCCGGGCAGCGCTTCACTTGCCAGTCTTATCGCTCCGTCCCCTCCCTTTACGCGCCTCAGCTGAGTGATGGTTTTATAAACTTATTCCCATACTTTTATGAAGGAATAATAGGAGAGTTGTTCTGGAACCGCTTGACGCGGTGGTGCACGCGCCTTCGCTTAAAGAGAGAACGCCTTGATTACTTTTCCCCCTTTAGAACACTGCACTTTCTTGATCTTACTTTTAAAATGAGAAAACATAAAGAAATGGCGCACGGCGGCGAAGGGCAAAGATATGCTCCTGCATCGCTGCGCTGCTTCGTCGCAAACGAGTCAGGCACAGCCCGGCTCGCTTCCTGCGGGAGCAGCACGAGGCCGAGCCACTGGACTGAGCGCAGCAAAGGTTTTTCACTTTGCGACGTGATCGCAGGAGCAAGGGAAGCGACAGAGGCCGTGCCCACGGAAAGCGTCCACCTGGAGCGATTTCTTTCCCCTACTCCTCTTCTATCATTACTTTCTAAACCCTACCCAAAACAAAACCCCATTCCTGTGATCAGGAATGGGGTTTTGCGCAATGCTTATTTTACCGGGCCATCTGACGTTCCGGCAAAAAGATCATTTTTTTTTTGTAATTCTCGAACTTCAGTTTTCTCAACCCGTATGCTTGGACAAAGTGCATAAAGACTCGTCTTGGTATTCCCAGGTTTTTGGCGCTCACGGATGGGCCCAAGTCCTGTTCGATGTAAAAGTCTTTAATGACTTCCACTAAGGCTTTGTTATGCTGCTGCTCTATTTTCTCTCTATAAGAGTCATATTTCATCATAAGGCCTTCATCTCACTTCCCATTGAATTTATATAGGTCTTGCGTATCTTCCCCCTGCTCATATATCTATTATAGTCCTAGTAAGTCGATATTACTAGTCTAAATGGCATGTTTATTTTTATAAATTTATGATATTCAGACTACATATACATATTATTTGAAATTTCAGTAATTTAAATCGCTAATGCATTGAATGGAGCTCAATGCAATCTGAACGCAGCCGTCTTCATTTCTGCTTCTTTGATGAATTTTTCCATAACCTGGTTGCTTTCGAATTCGGTATGGGCTTTTATCCGGCCTTGTTTGGAAACTTTGAGATATTCAATCTCATTCAGCAACAATTTCTCAATTTGAGACTGTACGCTGAACAGATCACTATGCTCCGAGAACGAATCTCCGCTTTCGTAAGGCGGCAATTGATCCAAGAAGCCCTCTGTCAATCCGAAACGGTCGTTTATTTTAGCGGTGATGGCTGGAATTCCGCAGCCTGCCGCTTCAATCAATGGCACTCCCATGCCGACAAAACAAAACGTATCCTGCAAGGCATTTTTCTTCCCCTCATACGTAATGGCGCCGTGCATGAAGATGTGGTCACGCGATGGAGACGCAGCGATTTTCTCGCGCAGCGTGTCTTCCCCTTGCCCCGTTCCGTATATATGGTATGTAAAGGATGGATCGATCTCAATCAGCTTTTCCATGATATCGACCATGTAGTAATTGTAGGTTTTGAAATGCGCCAACTGCCCAATAGAGACGATGCGGCGTGACTGGAAGTTGCTTAAGTTGACGGATGGTGGACAAAAGTCTAAAGGCAGCGGGAAAATCGTGTCGTTTAGCGGCTCCCCTATGGCCTCTTCCGTAACCTTCTTAATGGAAGGGTTCATGAACATCAACTTTTTGTAGAATTTTGGATCGATCACTTTTAAGGTTTTGATGACCGAGCTCATGCGCTCTTTTTTATAGCTTTCCGGATGATAGACACCAGACATCCGTTTATTAGCCGGCAACAAATACGACAATAAAAAAGATTTCGGATCGAACGAATAAACAAGATCGAACTTATCGTCTAAACGCATTTGCAGCATTTTGGTGACGAGCCAGAGATTCACTGAAGGATCGCTTGAATCTTCATCGACTACAATGGTTACGTTTTTAACGGTTTCCAATTGACGCAACAAAGGTCCGCCGCTGCTGAACAAGAACAACGTCACTTTGTAATCGCGCGCGCTCAGCCATTTGGCCATACGGACAATCAACATCTCTACGCCGCCTGGTTTCATATTCTTGTGGATAAGTGCAATCGATTTGACGGGACGAGCAGGCTTTTCGAATTCGAAAAAATGGTCATTACTGAATGTAATCATCTGTTCACCTCATCTGATGGAATGGCCTTTACAGGCTTGCGTATTTGTATTTTTTGCTGTACCAGTCAATGGTGATCTTTAAGGCTGTTTCTAGAGATGTGAATGGTTCAAATCCAGGAATTTGAGATCTGCTTGCCTTAAAGGCGTGTGATTCTATCTTTTTCGGTTGATCAACAGCTTCTGTATTTCCCGGGAAATCCGTTTGCAGTGAAGCAACTTCCTGCATCAGTTCTCCGTCCGTGAGGCTTGCGGTAGAACCTGTTGCGTAAAGCTTACCAGCTTCTCCTAAATGAAAAACCGTATCGATTGCTTCGCATAAGTCGCCGACAAAAAGCCAATCGCGCAGCTGTTCTTCTTTCTCAACAATTATGGATTCACCGTTCAGCACTTGTCGGATGCAAGTCGGAATCTGCTCGCTTTCCTTCTGCATCGGTCCAAAAACTTTCGGGCTTGCGGTAGTGACAACCTCCAAGCCGTATTTTTCATGGAATTCCAACACCAGTGCATCGGTCTTTGTTTTGCTGAAGCTGTATAAGCTGTCATCTTTGGTGTCTGCCAAAGTAATGTGGTGAAAGCGTGACGTGGCATAAGCTGTTTTGGGTTGATGTTCTTTTTTCATCCAGTTGTCTTGTGCGGCCTGCAGCAAATTCAAGGTGCCCAGTACATTGGTTTGTTCATACAAGCGAATCTCTCCGACACTGTCGATGTCGCGCGTTTCTGCCGCAAAGTGGAGGATATCGGTTATTTCATAGAGCTCGAATAAGTGGTTAATGGCGTACGCATTGCGGATATCGACGCGGTGGAATGAATAGCGCGCTGATACTTCCGGACAGTCAATATTAGCCGGACTGGCTGCTTCTGTGTTGTAGTCAATGTTAATAATTTGATAGCCCGGGTATTTGTTTAAGTAATAACGGATCATATTGGAGCCGATAAATCCGTGGCCTCCTGTGACAAGTATTGTCTTGGCGCTCACTGTCCTTCACCTCGCTCACTAGATTTTTGAAGATATAGGGTGCATTGGTCACTTTAAATCATAACCTATATAAATCTTTTATCCTACGAATGTTTTCTATAATAGATTAGTAGAGTTAAAATTAGGTTAAAAGTTCTTGTTTTCTAAATATTTAATTATTATACAACAGAAATGGATAATTTGCATTACTAATTATAAAATTTACCAGTCTTTAGATACATATTTTTTCGAAGTAGTCAGGATTATACGTTAAAATGGAAGATATTTAATGTTAACACCTTTAGTTGGCATATACTTTTTTATTCTTGTATGGCTTTTTAGGTCTAATAGAGCATTCAGCTTTTAATGCATTTTGGAGGGTGGATGATAAAAATCACTTTAGGGAGACAAGATAATAGCGGAGGCCATTTGGACAGCTGGTTTGCGACAATGCATTGGAAAAGTGTTTCTTCCTTAAGCTTCCTTGACAAGAAGAAGCTGGTCTTTCTTCTATAGAAGAAAGTGGTTTTTACGGAGTCTTTTATTTACTAAGAAACGGTAGGCTGAATTTGCGAAAATTCAAGTCGCGGCGACTGTAGAAGCTAGTATTATCCACAAAAAAAACAAGCACCCTTTTCAGGATGCTTGCTGCTTTTACTGAATCGTGATTCCGTATTTAGCGAAACCGTTTGCTGCTGCTTCCAGGTAGCTGATGCCGCTGTCTGCGGGAATCAGGCTCTGGGCTGCTGCTGAAGTTTCGAATACGAGGCTTGGGTCGCCTGTGATCGGTGCGAATGACCAGTTGCCATCAGCAGAGGGATCGATTGTGCCGAGTTCCTCCATGTAATCCTGGATGACTTGGCGGTTTTCATACGCATAGTCGATTGTTTCTGTAGCGTTCCGGACACCCGGGAAGTTGCCGCTTGCGCGGTAGTTGTTCGTCACTACCAGGAATTCCTGGTCAGCTGCGACTGCCGTTCCTTCATAAGAAAGGTTCTGGATGCGGCTGGCTGTTTCATTGACCGTGTTGCCGTCTGCATCGTATTTCGCCGGCTGCGTGATGTCAATTTCGTAGGTGACGCCGTCAATGACATCAAAGTTATAGGTACGGAAATCCGGATTGATGAGCTGCTGCTCGCCTGTTGCTGCCGGGTCCACTTGCAGGAATTGTCCGGCTGACATCTCGAGCCATTCTTTCAAGTCCGCACCTGTCAGCTTCAAGGCGAATACCGTGTTGTCAAAGACATACAGGTCCGCTACGTTCTTGATGGCGATTTGGCCCGTTTCGATATTGGTGTAATAATCGCCGCCGTTGCGCCCTCCTGCTTTAAACGGAGCCGCTGCTGATAAGAGCGGCAGTTCTGCATTGGCTGTACCGGCTCTCTTTTGATCCACGTACCAGCTTTGCGCGTTGTTGACGATTTGGATGTATGGATCGTCTTTCACTAATGAGAAGTAGCTGTTGATCGGGGCAGTTGTTTCGCCGACTGGGCTGCGCACGTATTCGATTGTTCCTTCGTGCGCTTCTTTGACAGCTTCAACCACTTGTTCTGCTACTTCATCAGTCGTTGAATCAATGGCGCGAAGTTCTGCCTGTTCGTCCGTGACGTTCCAGTCGTTGCCTTTTTTCACGAGTGTCAGGTCAATGACACCCAAATGGCTGCCGAATTTACCAGGCATCACCACAGGTGTGCCGTTGATCAAGCCATTTTCCTGGTCGACGTTGGCTAGTTCTGAATATGAGCCTGGGAACACGTCGTGGTTGTGCCCCGTGATGATGGCGTCAACGCCTTCCACTTCCGTCAGCTGATAGGTAATGTCTTCTTCCCCGACTTCGTGGGTTTCATCGCCCATCCCAGAATGCGACAGGACGACAACCACGTCGGCCCCCGCTCCTTCGACTTCAGGAAGGAATTTCTCGACGGTTTCCACTGCATCTTCCGCAACGACTTTCCCTTCGAGGTTGGCGCGGTCCCATTTCATAATCTGAGGTGCCACGACACCGATGACGCCGACTTGGATGGTGTGTTTTCTGCCTTTGCTGTCAACGACTCCTTTGTCGATGATGGTGTAAGGCGTGTAGCGGTTTTCGCCGGTTTCTGCGTCATAGACGTTGGCGTTCAGCACCGGGAACGGCGCTTCTTCGAGTGCGTTGTCCAAGTAATCAAGACCAAAGTTGAATTCATGGTTGCCGAGTGTGGAGGCATCGAAATCCAATGATTCGAGTGCCGCGTATGCTGGATGCAGTTCATCGTCTTCCAGTGGATCGACTGAAACTTTATAGCCGCCAAACGGTGTCCCTTGGATGAGGTCTCCATTGTCGAAGAGCAAGGTGTTGCTGTTTTCTTCGCGTGCTTGTTCAATCAACAAACCGGTTTTGGCAAGACCGAGTGAGTTTGAGATTTTGTCCTGGTAGTAATCGTAATTGACGAAATTGGTGTGAAGATCGGAGGTGCCCAGAATCTGCAGCGAGACTTCGTGTGCGTTCTTCGGATTTCCACCTTTGCCCCAGCCGTTTCCTTTGCCGTTGCCTTGACCTTTTTCTGAGACTGCTTTTGCGGATGCGTCAGGAGCCGCCAGTGCAGGTCCTGCAGCCACCAAGCTGCTTATTGCCAAGACGGAGGCTGCCGTCACGGCTGTAAGCTTTTTCTGAATCGTCATTAGTCCATCTCCTCGTAATTAGAATTGCGGAACAATTCCAGTATACCCTTCGGCTTCCGAAATGGAATGTGAGCAGAGACCTAATTTTTGTAAAGATAGTGAGTGGAGTTTGTAAAATTGTGTAGATGTATCCGGATAAAGAAATCGCTGCAGGCGGACGCTTTCCGCGGGCATGGCCTCTGCCGCTTCCTTCGCTTTGCTCAGTCCAGTGGCTCCGGCTCATGCTTTCCCCGCAGGAGTCGCCGCCTTCCGCTCTTTCTCTAAGGGTTCTTCTTGTTGTTAATTTTGAGTTTGATGGGATCGCTTTTACTTAGAGCGAGCAATACTTAATGGTTTAGCATTTACCACTTCAATTCTTCATTCACGAAAATATCTCTTCTTCCTCTTTACCAAACGAAGGCGCGTGCACTTTCGCTGCCGAGAGGGTCAAGAACCCAATCTAGTTAATTACCTCAAACACTTATAGAAGCTTTAGGTATATAACAGTGATTTAGCTGAGGCGCGTAGCCGGAGTGGGTGGAGCGATGAGACGGGCAAGCAGAGCTGGCCTGGCTTGTTGTGGGAACCCACTCCAAAGCGGCCGAAGCGTTTGTAGAACAACAAAAAATCTATTGCCTCTCTCACATCCCCATTGCAAATTCACAAAAGCCCGTCTTCTCAATAAGAAGACGGGCTTTTTTCCTATGGTACTAATCGGTTGACGATTGGCAGTTTTTGCATTGCCAGGATGATTCCGAAAGAGATGGCGAAGATGATGATCCAGACGAGCGGCACACTGATGATCGGGTTGAATGTGGTTTCGTTCAGCCCAAAGAATTTATTCAAATATACTTGGATGAGCGGATGGATGACGTAGATGCCGAATGTGGCGGTGCTGATGCGTGTGATCAGCGGATTCGGTTTGATCCTTTTCGCCATATGCTGGAATCCAACGAAAATAAATAGCGTGATGAACAAGGCGTTCGGACGGTAATGCTCATAGAAGAAAGCATCGAATTCGTCGGCTGGCAGCCCGACGTTCAAATAGTAGGTGCCCCATAAGGTAACGAAATAGCCGATGATGGCAAGTCCACCGAGAGGCCATAAGTATTTTCTCGGCACCGGGTACAGCACGAGATAAGCGCCGAGCAGGAAATAGCCGATATAGGGTTCGAATAGTCCCGGTGTAATGGCGAGTTCAAAGTCGAAGAATCTCGGCAGGAACGGCAGGAAACAGGAAAAGACTATCCAGAACAGCAAGAAGGCTTGGAAGGTTTTCTTGTCCATGTGAGTGACCAGCAGCTTCAAAAATGGGGCCATGAGATACAGGGCGGTGATGGTGTATAAAAACCACAAGTGGTAATAGATGTCGTCTGTCAGGAACTGCACGAGGATTTCATACGCGGTATACGATTCGCCCAGCTGGTAGATGTTGTACAGCGTGTAGATGAAACTCCAGAAAATGAGTGGGATGACGACTTTCGCCAACCGCTTGCGCAGGAATTCCCAAACGCTTTCTTCTTTATCACGCGTCAGCAGCAAAGCACCGCTGAGCATGAAGAAAATCGGTACGCACCAGCGCAGGCCGGCATCAAAGACATTGGCAAACTGCCAGATCCAGTCGTCGGTGGTCGTATTGTTGATGATTTTTGATACTACATGGATGCCGACAACTACGAAAATCGACAAGACCCGCAGCCAATCCATATAGTCATATCTTCTGGTCATTTGGGCAACTCCTTCTTATCTATAGGTAAATTTAATGTTCTGTTTGTTGTTATAAGATGGCGAACCGGCTTCGCTTTCGGCTGCAAGTCTTTATGACTTTTCACGTTTTATTCAATTTGGCAATTTAAAAATATGCAAAACTCGATAAAAATCGTCGCCCCAAACATAATGCCTTTATTAGTTTAGCTTGTCGCCGGGAATTGAGCCACTACGAAATGATTACAACTGTATGACAGACTTTATTCCAGCAACTGCCGGCAGAGTCTGCGGATGTCTTCGCGCTGTTCGTCGAGGAGCTGTTGGCCGAGTTCAACGAGGGCATTGAGGTTTTCCTCAGAACCGTCGTCGAGTTTTTCTGTGCCTTTTTGCAGCAACTCGATCTGGAAGCGGTAATAGCGTTTTACTTCTTCTCTTTCCGGCAAGACATATCTCAATTGATAGTCGACCACATCCGAGCTGCCGTCCATGAGGATGTACCAGAGCGGACGTGCCCAGCCGAGCAGCCCCCAGTTTCTGAAGTTGCCGAATTTGATGGTCAGCTGCGGATTTCCCGTACCGAGCGACACGATGAGCAGATCGTCCTCATCAGGAAAAATCTCTTTAGCTTCAGCATAGGCACACATGGCCGGGTTATTGGCAAAAACGCCGCCGTCGATAAAAGTGGCATCTGGATAAGCTTTGATCTTTTTCGGTACAAAATAAGTCGGTGCTGCCGAGCCGGCGCGTGCCACATCTCTCATTAATACATCTTTTTCAATTTTTTTCGTGTGGACGTCGCGGCTCTTGAAAAAGGCTGTATAGCGCCCGTGGATTTCATAGCTGGGAATGACGACATCTTTTAACGCTTCGGAAAGCATGGTGTGCCCGAAGTATTTCTTTAAAGCTTTTTCCAGGGCGCGCGCATGGTAGCGCCGCGCGAAAATACCGCGGGTGATTTTATAAAAAAACGTTTTATCAAAAATTTCATGCGACTCTTCTAAATAAAATCCAAGAAGCTGGTCTGCTGTATAGCGGGGTTGTTCGGGAATTTTTCTGTCTGGCGCAACCAGCCCGAGTGCCAGGATGCCTCCAGTTGAAGCCCCGACAACTAAGTCAAACAGTTCAGCAACCGGCTTTCCGGTCTGCGCTTCAATTTCCGCGAGCAGCATGGCAGGAATGATGCCTCGCACACCTCCGCCATCAATGGAAAGAATCTTTTTCATCGCCTTCACCAACTTTCTGAATTTTCTAATTTATTTTATTGTAAGAAGTTGACGGTTTTCTGTCAAAATCGCACCTAACAAATGTTATTGTAATCTAAGTTTTCTCATTATTAAGATAGTATCTTATTTTTTTGATAAATAATTGTGTAAAATCCATGCTAGATGGCTTTTTGCGATATCGTCTAAGGTAACTTTGTATTTTTTTATCTTGCATAGCTAAAATAAAGCTGGAAACATTTTAAATTTTGGATTTATTAGGAGATTAATCGTAACTAAAATCCCTATTTTTTAAATTAAAACCCTTTTTTCAAAGAAATAAACCTTTTTTAACTTTTTTTCGCCTCTTAAAAAGCCTGCTATATTAGGGTTTTGGAGCTTGAATTCTTTTTGTTATACAACTGTAATATAACTGCAATTGAATTGACGTTGTTTTTACGATGCTCTGTCTATATAGTAAATGACAGAGCAAAATATTATTAATTCATATACTTGGATAATAAAAATATTGGAGGAACCAACAACAATGAAAAAACTAGTCTTTACTTTACTCGCAGCCGGATCATTGCTATTTGCTAACTCAACCACGGACGTACAAGCACAAACTACACAAGATAACGCACCTACATCATACGAAACATCTGAATCGACTGTTGAGCAGGTTGCAGCAAGCAAAGCAACTGCTAAATCAGGCACATTCAAAATGAAATACAACTCAAACGTCCGCGCAGATGCGGGAACTAAATACAAAGTTGTTACAATGGCTAAAAAAGGATCAATCGCTACAGCTACTCATCAAAAGAAAGTCGGCAAATCGACTTGGTACAAAGTGAAAGTCAACGGTAAATCAGGATGGGTATTGAGCACATTGCTTACTTCTACTACTGTTAAAAAAGCTTCTGTAAAAACAGCATCTTCTTCATCAGTTGTATCAGCAGCATTGTCTCTAAAAGGCATTCCTTACAAATTCGGCGGCACAACGCGTGCAGGATTTGACTGCAGCGGATTTGTTCAATACGCATACAAACAAGCCGGCAAGAGCGTTTCACGTACGACGACTTCACAATTCGCTGAAACATACACTGTCAGCAGCCCACAACCAGGCGACTTGGTATTCTTTGCTAACACGTACCGCGCTGGGATCTCACACGTTGGGATTTACATCGGCAACAACCAGTTCGTACACTCTGGCGGAGCGAAAGCTGAAGTTAAGAGCATGAACGATCCATACTGGGGCAAAAAATTCCACAGCTTCAAACGTTTCTAATCAAATAGGTATTCCCAAAGGGTGACCCGAATGTCTGCTGAAAGCAGACCTTCGCTGGTCCCCTTTTTATTTTGGTTTTTATTTAGTAACGGGGTGAGAATTGGCTTGCAGACAGACGGTGCCAGAGAAAAATTCGCTGCAGGTGGACGCTTTCCGCTCTTTCTTTTATGCCTATTGGGACCCTAACTGTAATGCAGTTAAACGAATTCGGGAAAAGTTGAATAAAGTAGCCGGATTGAATTTAGACGATGAGCTTAGAGAATGACAAATCGGATACTTGCTAGGGTTAATTTTTGTTGCTGTGCGTCATTATTACTTTTATCTCCTTCCCCTTTTTCATGAAATACATGCCTCTATAATAGAAGCTGTTTGCATAGCTTCGTTAGGAATAGGAACTAAACTCTTTCAAAACTGTATTTACACATTAAAAAGGCAAGCTCCTATGAGCCTGCCTTTTATTCATTCACGATATTTTCAATTTGATAGTCTCCGTATTCGTCAATCACGACGGTGTAGACGCCTTCGTGGGAAATGGTTGACGACTCGCCGCTCACTTCTTCGTGGTAGGTGAACTGGGCTTCAGCTTCGACGGTTGCGCTGTTTTCATTGATTTCCACAGCGGTAATGGCCGGTTCGACGGTGTCATAGATGCGGCCTTCGCTGGCGTATTCTTCGACCAACTCGGTAGCTTCCCCTACCGCTTCGCTGCCCGGCAGGATATAGGACAGGTAATAAGAGGATTCCGCATCGTTGAGCGAATACGGGATTAATTCGTAATAGGCTGCAATAAAGTCTTCTAGCAAATCGTCTGCGAAATAGGCATCTTTGACATCCTGCAGCACGATTTCCTCTTCTTCAATGGGAATCGGATTTTCCACCCATTCGGTTAGTTGATCCCAGACGCTGTAGAGCGGGATAGCGTAGCCGGATCCCGGTTTTTCCTCGAGGATGATGGAATTGATGCCGAGGATTTTCCCAGTGTCGGCTGCGATGAGCGGACCGCCGCTGGAGCCTTGGGCGATTTCTGCGTTCATTTCGTAGAGGCCGGTGTATTCGAATTGGTCGACAAAATCAAGATCGGTGGCGGTGATTTCGCCGGTGGTGGCTGTATTGCTTTGATCGCCAGGGCTGCCGATGGCGACGACTGGCGTACCGATATCGACGGGCACCATTTCAATTTCCAACGGCTCTTTGCCGGCGAGTTCGTTCACACGGACAATCGCCAGATCTTGGGTGTCGGATATGCCGATGATGTTGCCGTTGAATTCCTGGCCGTCGCTGTTTTTGACGGTAATATAGGACGCATCCAGGACTACGTGGGCATTCGTCAAGATATCGCCTTCTGTGTTGATGAGAAAGCCTGAGCCCTGCTCCAGGTCTGTGTAGAGGGTATAGACATGCGTTTTGGCATTGGCGATCATGGAAGCCAGTTCGGTGGCCGTTTCAACTTCCGGGAGTTGTGAAGCTGTTTCCTCCGTTTCGGATGATTGCGGTTCTGCCTCAGGAGCTGGATTTTCCGAACCCAGCAGCAAATAAACGCCCAATGCGATCATCAGCAGCAACACAGCCGACAACGCGGCGATAATTCGATTGTTCTTATTGATTTTAGGCGATGGTTTTCGGGTCATTGCGATCAGCTCACTTTTACGTTCTGGTTTCCATTATAGACGGCTCGTCTTGCGAATGGTTTCACTTTACCGAAGTCTTTCTATTCCTTTACGAGATCATCGATCAATTGTTGGGTCGATTCATAATTTTTGCGTTCTTTTAAAAAGAAGCGGACGGGGTCTCCTTCCCGCTCCGGGTCGACCATTACCAGGTCAACGGTCATCAGCTTGGGCTCGATGCTGTCAAAGAAATTGAAGATGGCGTCCAAGTCTTCCTCGAGGTGCGGATTTTGCCTGCTGAGCTCGCCGGGCGAGAACGTGACATTCGCTAAGAGGTTGACGCAATCGCCGGCGTCATTGACTTGATGGCAGCTGATCCATTGATCGTTCCATTGGTCGTGAAAACGGAAGCGTTCCGTTTCAGCTTGCGCGGCCGCGTCTTGCCATTTGGCTTGCATTCTTTCGCCTGCTAATCTTAGATCGCTGCCAATGACATACTTCTCCACGTCTTCGATACTCTGGACTTCTCCCATTTCGCGCATATCCAGTACCACGAAATGCTCTTCTCTTTTGCTTTCGATAATGATTTTTTGGACATCGATGTTGTTTTCCCGCTGCAGATCCAGTAGGCTTTTCAGTTCCTCGATTTCAGCACGTTCGATGGTTTCATAGCTTTTGTCCGTCTTCAGATTCAGCCAATGGACCGCCTCACCTGTCCTCATGTCTTTCACGACATGCTCTACCCGTTCATCGGGTGAAGATGCTGAGAATCCAATTCTCTCAATTTGCGGCATCAGCTTCTCCACTTGCTGATGAAGTTCATGCTCCTTGCGTACAGCTTTGTAATCGTCCCGGTAAATGGTGGAATAGTTCTCCTCAGACACCTCGACGGTAAAGACCACGTCTTCTTGTTCTGTAGGAGCCATCTGGTAGGTGTGAAAGTCCACGAAGTCGGCTGGCTTTTCGTCGACGATTTTAACTTCCATTCCGTATTTTTCTTCGATAAACTCTTTAGCGTTGCGGTCTTCGGCTTGGGAGTTGATAAAATAGCTGACGAACACCCAAGCAATGATTCCGAGTATGACTGCGATGAACGCAGTCATGGACAGCAGGACGACTTTCTTCATCTAATACCCCCTTTTTGTATTTTTCTAACTGGGTGTATGGGTTTGGTGCCTGGCACGCACACAATTTCCACACAATTCGACCCTTATTCCCGCAGCAGCTCATCGATCAACTCTTCGGTTGATGCGTAGCTTTCTCGCTCACTCGACGACAGATAAATCGGGTCTTTTTCCCAGGCAGCATCCGTTAACAACAAGTCTACATTAACAGGAGCGGGTTCCATAACTTCGAAAAAGCCGAATATTGCTTCCAAGTCTTCTTTCAGATACGGATTCTGTTTGCTCAACTGGCCTTCGTTGAAAGTAACTGTTGCTCTTAAACTAATGCATTTGCTCCGTGCATTGACTTTTTGGCAAGTCATCCAATGGTCATCCTTTTCGTTGAAAAAGCGAAAGCGGTCTGTTTTTGCTTGAGTGGCCGCATCCTGCGAATTGGTGATCATCTCTTCGTCGACTAGGTACGGATTTTTTCGAATAATGAAAGCATGAAGCTCTTCGACATTTTGATCTTCCTTATCCAGTTCGGGAAGTTCCAGTGTAAAGCCTGCCTCTACTTGTTTACTGACAAGGCTGATTCTGTTGATGTCGATTCCGTTTTCTTGCTGCAGATCCAAGAGTTGTTTTACGGGTTCGACCTCAGCCAGTTCGAGGGTCTCGTAGTTGGTTTCGGTCTCCAGAACCAGCCAGCGGACCGCTTCGTTTGTTCGGATATCTTTCAAGATATGACTCATCATTTCCCGATCAGCAGGAGCAGAGAATCCGAGCGCCTCGATTTGCGGCATTAATTCTTCCACCTGTTGCCGTGCCTCGTATGTTCCAAGAACCACCTTGTAATCATCCCGGTAAATGGTGGCATAGTTCTCGACCGATACCTCGACGGTAAAGACCAACTCTTCCCGTCCTTTGGGAGCCATTCGATAGCCACTATCTCCTACAAAAGGGTCCCGCTCGGGGGTGCTAATGATTTCGACGTCTATTCCGTACTTCTCTTCGATAAATTGTTCAGTATCCCGGTGTTCGCTTTGGGAATTGAGGAAAGGACTGATGAAGGCCCAGGCAATTATCCCAATAACGATTGTAACGAAAGCAGCCATCGATAGCAGTACAACTTTTTTCATCTAACCCCCGCCTTTTTTGTGCTGGATGTATTGTTTGGGTATTTTGTTTGGTAATGTTTGAGTGCCTGGCACTAAAACAATTTCTTCTGGTACAGGCAGAGCCGCCGTAAAGCCGGCCCTATTTCTTTATCCAGTTTATCCCTTTTGCTTCTATTATATATTATATTGTTTGGGTGCCAGTCACGCACTCAATTCTCGCTCAATTCAATTGCCTAATCTTCTTGTCCAATCTCCAGAAGATCTCTCTTTTCACAATACAGCAAATAATCCGCTAGGCAGCTGGAGTATGGGGGGTGTAAAATTGTAGGCAGATAAGTTAAGTCGAGGAATTCATATGGAGAATAAGGTGACTCTGCGTATAACCGGTAGGAGCTGTGCGGATAATCCTTCATGTCGTTCACCATCGGTTTAGTGGTATTGATGGGGTTTCTGTGGATGTAGCGGCTGATGGCAAGAATGCTTTTAGGGGTGATGGCTTTGTCGGAGTAGTAGCGGCTTTCGTAGAAATAGCCGGTGTATGTGTATTTCTTCTTGTAATAATCACTGTATCGTTTGTTGATGATCGCCATCAACTTTCCCAACGGCACTTCAGGCGATCGCACCAATAAGTGATAATGATTGGTCATTAGGCAATATGCCAGAATCGTAAAGGGGTATTTGCTGTGAGCATAAGTCAATACCCTTAAAAAAGCTGCTTTATCCGCCTCTTCTTGAAAAATTGGTTGCCTGTTGTTGCCTCTCATTACGACATGTTCATAGGCGTTCGGATTCCAAATGCGTCGGTTTCTTCCCACTTTATCACACTCCTTCTTCAGTCTCCTCCCTATAGTAGAAAGAACGCATATCTTCGTCAATTGTTGCAAAAAGGCAATAACTTAGTTTTGCTTAGGGAAAAACGTGCAAAAATGACTTTTCACCATCACTTTTTCTAAAATTTGACCAATTGGGCTTCAAATATTTTTTTTGAATTGTTTGGGTGCCAGGCACCCAAACAATTCAAAAGCACTCAAACACTTGCCAAATAAAAAAAGCCGGGAATATGCTCCCGGCTTTTGGACTATTGTTCTTTCGTGATCGTGAACGCTTCTTCTGTGATGTGCCCCGCTGCGTCGACGACTTTCAAGGTGAACTCGTTTTCGCCCGGATTTTCGAGAGGAACAGTGATGGTGATGTCTTCATCGAATGTACCTTCGCCGTATGGCTCGGTCATCTCTTGACTGTAGACCTCACTGTCGGTCAAATAGACTTTGATGGCGTCCATATTGTCAGTTACGTTGAATGTCACTTCAGCACTAGCCTGATCCGCTCCGACCGTTTCCGGCACGTCCCGCAGTTCGAGTGTAGCTGGCTGAGTATCAATCAAGACTTGGCTTCGTACTTCGAGCTCGTTGCCGGCTTCGTCTATCGCTTTGGCAAAGATGTCATTGCGGCCGTCTTCCAGCGTTAAGGAATGCTGGAAAAACCAGCCGTCAAAGCGATCGGCTTTTTCGCCGTTGACTGTCACGGAGACAATGCGTGATTTGTCTTCGACACTGCCGAATACATCCACTCGCTTCGTGCTCAGCACTTCAAAGAGCCCGGGCGAAATGATGGATACAGCCGGTTTTTCCGTGTCGGCTACCCCGCCTGTCAGCGGAACTTCGGTTTTGTTGCCGGCCGTGTCATGGAATACCGCTTTTAGCATGTCACCTGCTTTAATATCGACCGGCACGACGTAACTGGTAGTGCCCGGTGCGAGCGACTCGTCTTCAAAGGTCTCCTGATTTTCGGTCAGCTCGACATCGTTCAGGAACACTTCCCAGCGGTCCGCACCTCCGCCTCCCGCGTTATCTTCAAAACTGGTCACCGTTACGGTCTTGGTTTCCGCATTCAATGCAGCCGTCGCTTGGGGCGCCACTGTATCGACCAGGATCGGCATGGTCAGCGACTGCCATTCGGCATCCGGATAATCAATGACGGCTCGCATCTGAAGCTGATACTTGCCATCTTCTACTGTTTTGCCGAGCACTTCCCCGTTCCACTCGTTGAGCAGGTCGTAATAATAAGGAAACTCAGCAGAGAAATTCTTCACCAGGTTTTTGCTGGTCTGCAAAGTCCGTAGCTTATTGCCGTCAGCATCCAATACATTTACCTCCAGCTGTTTGGCGTTCCGCAGCAGCGAGAACACCGGAATGACCGATTCCCGGGTGCCGTCGCCATTTGGAGAAAAGGCAAAGCGCTCCGGAACATAGCCTTGTTGGTGGCTGCCGCCGGTGATGATCATCCCGAAATCGTCAGTTAGGAATGTCGAGGCGTAAACTGTGCCCGGATCCCATGCCACGTCATCAAAAATCGGGGCTTTGTCCCATTCGCCGTTAAAGCCGAAATACGGAACGACAAGCGGCGTATTGCCGGTCACCCCTTCATTGCTGTCCGTTAAGGTAATAAACCCGTCAACAAAGTAACCGTTGGTGAACGCCGCAAATTCAGGACGTCCCTGTAAAGTTGAAGCATCAATTGTCACCTGGATTTCTGCAGAGCCGTTTGCCGGTACCGTCACCGTATCAGGTGCAGAGATGTTGACCAAATCGGTCACCACTCTTGAGCCCGAGCGGTTCGGGTCGGTAATATCAATCTGCCGCTCCGGGTGCTTAATGACATAATCGGTTTGAACGTTGACCGCTACAGCGTACGTCGCGGCGGTATCCGAGAAGTTTTCTGCCTGCAGCGTCAGTGTCATGCGGTTATCCTGAATTTCCTTCAAAGCCACTTTGGCATCGCCCGTATTCTGATCTGTCAGCATCACGTCAGTTGACAGCGCATCATGCAACTTCATCAATCCGGCCCCTTGGCGGCGCGGAGAAACGTATTGGCCAGCTACCAGTTCAACAGGGTTAGCCGTATTCATCATCAGATTTTTCGCGAATTCCACACGATCTCTTCCTTCAAGACCGAGCTCGTTGATGCGCTGGAACACCAATGCTGTTCCGCCGGCCACATGCGGGGCCGCCATCGATGTGCCGCTCATCAATCCGTATTCATCGTTATTAAAAGTCGAAAAGATGTTGCCGCCCGGTGCTGTGATTTCCGGTTTGAAATCAAGGTTTGGCGTTGGTCCCCATGAAGTGAATTCACTCATCTTCCCAGCGTTCGGGTTTGGCGTTTCCAATTTCACTCCATCAAAGACGACTGTGACCTCTTTGCCGCCATCAAGCGCCGCTTTCATTGCCAGCCCGTCTGCTTGAAGGGTCGACATGAACGGAATGGTGATGAATGGATCAGACTCCATATTAACCGGTCCGCTCGTATTATTGTAGATAATGACACCTGCTGCACCTGCCGCTTGAGCCGCTAACGCTTTTTCCGTAAACGGAATCGTACCGCGCGCAATCAACGCAAATTTTCCAGTCACATCTTTTCCTTCAAAATCAGCCGGCTGCCCAAGCCCCGCATCGACGACTGCATAGGAATCGGCTGGCAGGCTTTCGGGCTCTACATCATTTGCCAGCAGGTACAGTGCACGTCCCGCCTGTACCCCGTCTACTTGATAAGCGAAACTGTTGGTTGTAATCATCGTGTTTTCAAATGAAGCCACGCCCATCGAATCCACAGCGATTCCCGGAGAACCGATCAGCCCGTAATCCTGGTTTTCCGCAAACGGTGCCAGGAAGCCTGAGCCCCGCAGATCTTCATTACCCGCAGAAATGGCGACCAAAATGCCGTTGTTTGTCGCCCGTTCCACCGCCTGCTGTTCAGGACTTGAGGTATCGACAAATCCCGCTGTGGCACCGAGAGACATATTGATGACGTCAGCCCCCAGTTTGATGGAATCGTCAATCGCCTTGATGTAAATGTCTCCGAACGTTGATGCGTAATAAGCATCGTTGCCGAATACCTTCAGTGCGAGCAGCTGCGTTTCCGGAGCCACCCCTTTGATGCCGCCGTTTTCTTCATTGCCATTGGCGCCGATTGTACCCGCTACGTGCATGCCGTGCATCGATGCACCCGGTGCGATGTCGCGGATTTCCGTATTGGCATCCATGTAGTTGTAGCCAAACGGCACTTTCGGTGTAAAGAACTTGCCTTCTTCAATCGCACTGTCGGAAATAAATGCTTCCACTTCCGCCTGTGTCAAAGAAGCTGTCGTATTGTTGGTCAGCACCATGTCCTTATGGCTCGGGTCGATGCCCGTATCAATGACCCCCACAATCATGCCTTCTCCTTTAAACCCATAATCGCGCCAAGCTTCTTGCGCCTGAACCAGTTCTTTTGAATACTTCATTGTCGGTTTTACTTCAGGACGTTTATACTCGGTCGCTTCGTATACTGCCTTGACACTCGGCAGCTTTGCAATTTCCGCTACTTGCCCCGCTTCGACTTCCGCAGAGAAGCCGTTAAAGACCGCTGTAAAAGTTTGCAGGTAATCGATCGCCGGTGCCACGTTGGTAATCGCCGTTTGCACCGTTTCCTGCTTCGCTATAGCAGCCGCTTCAATTTGCTGTTTCTCGTTTTCCGGCAACTCTTTATAGAGCATCCCTTTTTTCGTTGCTGCTTCAATCGTAGGTTCTTCTTTCAGCTCAATAATGACCCGCACTTTCTCTTTCGGCGATTCCGGTTTGAGCAAAGTCTGCGCCAGCTTCACTTCCGGCTCTGGCGCTGCTACTGCCTGGGAGCTACTGAATCCGCCCAGGCTGCTCATTAATAATAATAAAATCCCGAAAAACACTAACAATTTTTTCATACTTGTTCCTCCTCTTCCTTAAATACCTATCTAAATAATCAAAAAATTAAGTCAACTTCATTTTTCCAGTTAATCAACCAAAAGTCCATGGTTCCAAAGCTATCTTATTTGTTATTTTTCTTCGAATTTTTTAGGTAATTCGGGTTTTTAGAGTCTCTCCTTTTTTCCTTTTTATGGATTTTACTTTAGTAGGTTCTATAAGGGCTCGGCAGCGACAGTGCACGTGCCTTAGCTCGGATGGTGAGGGAGTTTTTGAGAGCTTGTAAATCGCTTCGGTCGCTCTGGAGGAGGTTCCCGCAATAAGCCGAACCGCGCTTTGCTTGTCAGTCTTATTGCTCCACCCACTCCGTTGACGCGCCTCAGCTGGACGTTGGTGTTTTATGGGGAATCAATACTTTTATGTTATGAATATGTGGGAGTGGTTCTAAAAGCGCTCGGCCGCGACAGTGCACGTGCCTTCGCTCGGATGGTGAGGAAGTTTTTGAGAGCTTGTAAATCGCTTCGGCCGCTCTGGAGTGGGTTCCCGCAATAAGCCGGACCGCGCTTTGCTTGTCAGTCTTATTGCTCCACCCACTCCGTTGACGCGCCTCAGCTGGGTGATGTTTTATATGCAGATCGATATCTGCATGTTGTAATATTGCAGGATGCGGTTCTAAAATCGCCTGCCTGCAGCGATTTCTCCCCCTCTCATTACTGACTTCCAAATAAAAAAACAGGCAAGCAATCAAAATTCTGATTGCTTGCCTGTTGCTGTTTACAGAAGAAACGTAAAAGTTTCTTCTATATAATGTGTTAGTCCAGCAGCTCCATCTTTTCGAGTGCGCGGTAAAGGACAGCCGCTGTTTCAGCTCGAGTGATTTTTGCTAATGGATCAAAGATGTTGTTATCGCGGCCAGTGATGAGGCCAAGTGCATATGCTTGCTGAACGGATTCGCTTGCGTATGCTTTAATTTTTGCGTTGTCCGCAAATTTGTGTGTTGTGTCCAGGCCTTCAAGCAATGACGCTTCCTGATATTCTACAGCACGCATGATCATCACGGCTGTGTCCTGGCGGGAGATCGGTGCTTTCGGATCGAATTTGTTATTCGGCAATCCGAGAACAATGCCTGCACGGGCAGCGGCTTCGATTTCTTTTGAAGCCCACGTGTTGCTTGGGTCTGCATCTGTGAATGTGCCTTCGTAGTCTTTCAATGGCAATTCAAGTGTACGGACCAGCAAGGCTGCGAATTCAGCGCGTGTCAAATCTGCTTTTGGTGCAAACAGTGTATCCGTCTTCCCTTTGATGATCCCTTGTGAAGCCAGTGCTTCAATTTGGGTTTTTGCCCAATGTGTCTGGATATCGGTAAATGTTACTTTTGTTTCTTTGGTGATGGTGAATTTCTTTTCAGTGACATGGCCGGCTGCATCTGTCACCGACAAGGTGTATTCATTCGCGCCAATTTTCTTGACTGGCACTTTGGTTTTGATGTTTTGGTTAAAGCTTGCTTTGCCGTATGGCTCAGACATTTCTTTTTTGAAGACTTCGCTGCCGTTTACATAAGCTGCGATTTCATCCATATTGTCTTTGACATTGAATGTCACTTCGACTTCAGATGTGTTGGCGCCTACTGTTTTCGGTGCATCCACTAACGTGATGACCGCTGGCGTTGTATCGACCAGGATTTGACGGCGAATTTCCGATTCGTTGCCGAACTCGTCCACTGCTTTGACGGTTACGTATTGAGAGCCGTCTTTCAATGTTACAGTGTGCTTGAAGTTGGTGCCGTCAAATTCTTTCGCTTTGACACCATTGACTGTCAAGGAAACCACTTTCGAATCGTCTTCTACACGACCAGAAACCAGGACTTCTTTTTTATCGTAAATATTCAAGGTTTGCGGTTCTGTAAAGAAGATGACCGGTACTGTTGTTTCATCTTTCGATGCAGCTGTAAGGTTTACTTCTGTTGTATTGCCAGCAATGTCGTAGAAGACCGCTGTCAATTTGTCGCCTGTTTTTACGGGAGCTTCCACTTTGTAAGAAGTGGTTGTTGGTGCAAGAGATTCATCTGCCGGAGTTGTTTCGTTCTCCGTCACTTCTTTGCCGTTGACGAATACTTCCCAACGATCCGCGCCAGCGCCTGAAGCGTTATCCGCAAATTTCGCTACATTTACTGTTTTGCTTGCAGCGTCATAAGTTGCTGCAGCTTCCGGTGCTACCGTGTCCACGATAATCGGGAAAGTGATGGACTGCCATTCTGCATTCGGGTAATCAATGACTGCGCGCAGCTCGATCTGGTAGTTGCCATCTTTCGCTGGCTTGCCGTCAATCATTCCATCCCAGCCGTTAAGCGGGTTGAATGTGTAATATGAAGTGGTTGAATAATGTTTCGTCAGGTTTGAAGCTGTACGGATGGTACGCAATTTCTTGCCCGTTGCATCCAATACATTGACTTCAAATTGCTTGGCGTTTCTGAGCAATGAATAAACAGGTATAGCCATGTCCTGCAGTCCATTGCCGTTCGGTGAAAATGCGAAGCGTTCGGGAACGAATTTGCCGGCGTGTGTACCGCCTGTAATATCATTTCCTTTATCGTCCGCTAATTGCGTGATTCCGTAATAGGAATCTTTTTCCCATGCAAAATCATCAAAGATGCTGGCATCGTCCCATCCGCCGTTAAAGCCGAAGTAAGGAACGACCAATTCTGTGTTGCCAGTCACTTCTTCGTTTTCATCCGTCAAGGTGACAAAACCGTCAACAAAGAATCCGTTTGTGAAAGCTGCATATTCCGGCATGCCTTTAAGTGCTGACACGTCGACCGTTACTGCCACTTCTGCTGTTCCATTTGCCGGTACGGTAACCGTTTTGGGAGCATTTACTGTTACATCTTTTGTTACCACAAATGAACCTGTATTATTTGGTGCAGTAATTACTTTTTCGCCTAATTTTGTAGTGTTGTCTGTTTGAACATTTACATCCACAGCATAAGTTGCCGCTTCGTCAGAGAAGTTTTCAGCTTCCAATGTAAACGTGAATTTATCACCTGCAATTTCTTTTAAGGCCACTTTTGCATCGCCTGTCGCTTTATTCGTCAGCATTACGTCTGTCGATAAAGCATCATGCAATTGCATCAACCCAGCACCTTGACGGCGTGGAGATACAAATTCATCTTTTCTGAATTCCACAGGATCTGCTGTGTTCATCATCAAGTTTTTCGCGAATTGAACGCGCTCACGGCCTTGCAGGCCAAGCTCTTCGATGCGCTGGAACATTAATGCCGTTCCGCCTGAAACGTGAGGAGCCGCCATTGACGTACCGCTCATCAAGCCATACGTATCATCGTTCAAAGTCGAGAAGATATTGCCGCCCGGCGCTGTGATTTCAGGTTTGAAATCAAGGTTCGGCGTTGGTCCCCAAGAAGTAAAGCTGCTCATTTTGCCTTTGCTTGGGTTTGGTGTTTCAAGGAATGCGCCGTCAAATGAAACAGAGACTTTTTTGCCTGCATCCAATTGAGCTTTCATTTCCAAGCCGTCTGCTTGCAACGCTGACATAAATGGAATCTTGATCGCCGGATCTGATGCCATGCTGATCGTGCCAGTCGTGTTGTTGTGAACGATGACGCCGACTGCGCCAGCCGCTTGTGCTGCTAAGCCTTTTTCAACAAAGCCAATTTCGCCGCGTGACACCAATGCAAATTTACCAGCCATTTTCTTGCCTGTGTAATCAGATGGTTTCCCGAGGCCTGCGTACACGACTTCGTAGCTTTCATTTGGCAAATTCTCAGGGTCTGCATCATTGGCCAGCAAATACATGCCGCGTCCGGCTTGTGCGCCGTCCACTTGGTAAGCAAAGCTCTTCGCCGTAATGATGTCGTTTTCAAATGACGCTACGCCAAATGAATCGATTGACGTGCTTGGTGATCCTGTCAACCCGTAATCCTGGTTGTCTGGAAGCGGATACGCATAACCCGATCCGAACATATCTGAGTTCCCTGCAGAAATGGAAACCAGGATGCCGTTGTTCGTCGCTCTTTCAACTGCTTTTTGTTCAGGGTTTGAGGAATCCACAAATCCTGCAGTTGAGCCTAAAGACATATTGATGACGTCTGCACCCAATTTGATCGAATCATCGATCGCTTTGATGTAGATATCGCCGTAAGTCGACGGGTAAAGCGGGTCGTTGCCGAATACTTTCAGCGCTAATAGCTGCGCTTCCGGTGCAACCCCTTTAATGCCGCCGTTTTCTTCGTTTCCATTAGCGCCTACTGTTCCGGCAACGTGCATGCCGTGCATAGATACTTCTGGTCCAAGGTCAAGAATTTCTTCGTTGCCGTCCATGTAGTTGTAGCCGAATGGCACTTTCGGAGTGAAGAATTTACCGTTTTCTATAGACTTGTCAGCAACCAGCGCCGCTACATCGGATTTCGTGATGTCGCCCGTTGTGTTGTCTGTCAAGACCATGTCTTTGTGGCTTGGGTCGATTCCTGTGTCAATGACACCGACAACCAATCCTTCGCCGCGGTAGCCGTAATCTGTCCAAGCTTGTTGCGCCTGAACCAATTCTTTCGAGTATTTCATTTCCGGCTGAGCTTCAGGACGCTGATACTCAGTCGACTCATAGACCGCTTTGACACCGTTCAATTTCGCGATGTCCTCAACTTGGCCCGCTTCGACTTCAGCGGAGAATCCGTTGAACACCGTCGTGAAGTTTTCAAGGTATGTAATGCGTGGAGCAATTGAAGCGATTGACAGCTGAACGGATTCCTGACCCGTTACGACTGCAGCTTCCAATGTTTCCTTTTGTTTTTCAGGTAAGTTTTTGTAAAGCACGCCTTTTTCGGTAGCGTTTTCAATCGCCGGTGCTTTTTCAAGCTCGATGATCACACGTACTTCTTTTTCCGGGTCTTCTGGGTTAACGAATTTCTCCGGTACTTCCAGTTCCCCTTTTTTCAATTCCACGTTCGGTACAGTTGATGAATTCACGGCTGCCGAGACCCCGGTGAGGCCAAAAACAGCTGAGCTGAATGTCATCATGAAGACCATCACCAGCAATAAAATCGGTTTTAACTTGGTCAATTCTTTTCCCCCTTCGATTCTAATTCGCAATTATAGAGAATTTTTATAATTGCACAACAACTTAAATTTACCATATTTTTTCATTCATGCAAATCTTAATTGGGTGATTTTTCATGTAATTGGGTGTTATTTAAGAGTTTTTTACTAGATAACCCTTGATATTATTTAGTTTGTCGAATTAAAAAAATATTTTTTGAAAACTAAAATTATATAGAGAATAATCGTTTTGGAAAGAGAATTCGCTGCAGACGGACGCTTTCCTGCGGGCGAAGCGCTGAGCCTCCTCGTCGCAAGCTCCTGCGGGGTCTCATCACTCCGCTTTCCCGCGGGAGTCGCCGCCTTTCGCTCTTTCTTTAAGTTTCATCTATTAATAAAATGTGAAATAAGAGATCACTATATTAAGTCTAAAAGAATGAGATAGAACTTTTTTTTCATTCTTCCTCTCATTTAATACCTCAGCAAAGGCGCGTGCACTATCGCTGCCGAGCGGCTTTAGAACCGCTCCCTACTTATTGCAGTATGCAGATATCAATTTGGTTTATAAAAACATCATCCAGCTGAGGTGCGTCAACGGAGTGGGTGGAGCAATAAGACTGACAAGCGAAGCGCGGTCCGGCTTATTGTGGGAACTCACTCCAGAGCGGCCGAAGCGACTTATAGACCCGCATACAATATTGAGATTCTTACTCTCTATCCATTCATTTTTATTTTAAAAAACATAAAAACAGCCCGATCAGAAAATCTGATCGGGCTGCTAGAAAACCTTATTTTATTTAGCTACGAATGGACGGAAGAGTGAGAACATCTTCGCTGTTTCTTCGCGTGTCGTGTACTTGGCTGGCATGTATTTGCCGTTGTAGCCTTCTACAATTTCCAAGTCGTAAAGCATCGTGATGGCTTCTTTTGTTTCTTTGTTGAATTTGCCGTAATCGCTGAATGGTGCGTAATTGTCGACTTGATACTCTTCGTTCTCCAATTCGTACACGCGGTTCAGCATCAATGCAAACTGGGCACGGGTGATGTAATCTAGCGGCTTGAAGTTCGTTGCCGTCACTCCGTTGATGATGCCCGCTTGATAGGCTGCATTGATTTCATTGCGGTGAATTGGTGGAATGTTTGAGATATCCGTAAATGGCGATTTCTCAGTTCCTTTGATTTCCAATTCCATGATGCGTGTCAGGATCGTTACCGCCTGCATACGCGTCAAGTTTTCTTTTGGTGCATAGATTTTTTCGGATTTCCCTTTGATCAAGTCTCTGTTAAACAAATCTTTAATGTATGGGTATGACCAAGCTTTGTCACTGACATCCGTGAATGGGAATTTCTTCTCTGGAACTTCTGGCACTTCCGGAGTTGCATCTTTTTCAAATGCGATTTGTGCCAGCAATGGATCGTGATCCGATGCACGGCCGTGCTCTTCCATAAACATCGCATTGATATGGACCATGTCCAATTCCGTGCGGTCTGCCAGGTTATTGGTTACCAAGAGGTGGTCAAGAACCTGTGAGTTGCCTTGGTAATAATAAGAGAAACGGTCTTCTAACGGCACGTCTTCGACTTTATTCGTCAGAATATCGCCTTTCAATGCGGCAAGAGCTGGTGTAAATTCAAAATCGTTCATGTCGCCTGCAACGATGACGTTGAGGTCTGGATCTTGCTCAAGTCCTTCTTCGATAAAGCCGTTGATGGCTTTTGCCAGCTCGATGCGCTCTGCTTCAGAGCCAAGAAGCGGCGGCTGGTTTTTGCCGAATAGTGGCTGATCTCCGCCTTTAGAGTTCAGGTGGGCGCCGATGACGACGACTTGTTCACCTTGGAATTCGAATTGTGCAGCGATCGGTTTGCGTGTGTTCGGCATCGGGATTGGCTGGACGCGTCCTGGATTCAAGGCAAGTTCGCCGTCGATCCATGAGTTGTCTTGTGTGGCCGTTCCTTTTGTTCCTTCTGAAAGGCTTACGCGCTCAGGGTTGTAAAGATAGCCGACGCGGATATTCCCGCCTGGCTGTCCGCCGTCTTTGTTGTATTCAGGGGCAATGTCCGTCCAAGCATAAGTTGGGCCGCCTGCTGCTTTGATGCCGTTGATCAAGCGTTCGTAACTTGCCGTTGCGTCACTGTTGCCTGAAGTGATTGGACCATCGCTGTCCTGCACTTCGACCATCACAATAACGTCCGGTGAGTTTAAGTCGTTCACAAATGATTCTGCGATGCGCTGTGCTTTTGCATCAGAAGTATGGCTTGGGTCTGCAGAGAAGTTCTCTACATTGTAAGCAGCCACTGTCAATTTGTCTTCTTCGTTGACGATCCACGTTTGTTCCGGCTCCGTTCCGCCGTCTACAAGTTCAGGGATGTCGCTTTCTTCTGCCCACAGTTTGTAATTGCCAAAGCCGTAGCCTAAAACGCCAACTGGGGTTCCGTTAAAAGTATCTCCGGCTTTCGCGACATAGTTCTCGTTATCGAAATCAAGGATGATGCGTTCAGGGTTGTAGTCGTCTTCCGCAATCAAGATTCCGCCTTGTTTATGGAAATCGTTATTGGTTGCGTTTTTCGAAACGACGATGACTTCACCGTAATTCTGCGGTCCAACAACTTGTGCATCCGCTACTCCAACGCGCATCAACTCCAATGATTCCCAGAAGTCGATACCGTTTTCTTCGGGATTGAATTCCGTTAATCCGTCATTGTCGATAATTTTCGTAGGCGGGGACACATCTTCACCGATAATGATCGGCTCCGGAAGTGGTGCAGTTCCTGTCTTGACTGCTTCTGTTGCACGGATGCGTGTAATCGGCAAATCATTTTGCCTCATGTCCGAATAGCCTTCCTGGAAATGCTCTTCCACTGTACCGCTGACCGTTACCAGGTCACCGACTTGCAGTCCGTTGGAAGCTTTATTGACCATGATTGCTTCTGAAGTGGTCAAGTCATTATCCGGCTCGGTATCCTGAATAACAAAGTTTGCTGAGTTGTAAAGGTGTGTAACAACGCCAACGATTTCATTGACGGCTACGCCTTCGTAATCTGAATAATGGTCATATCCCTGAAGATCACGAATTCTCAAATCCGCAGTTTTCAGGACGGTGTAATTGAATGTAAATATTTCAGATGTTTCGTCAGCGACCGCAATGGCTTTGATCACTGTGTCTTCTGTCAAAACAATTGGTGCTGTGTATTCTGTGCTTGCAGCTGTTGGTGCTGAGCCGTCAAGCGTGTAGTAGATGCTGGCATTTTCCCAGCCTGAAGCCAAGGTGATTTCAGCATTTTCCGAAACGACGCCCGGGAAAGTGTCTGTGTAGACTGCTGGTTTGTTGACAAGTTCAAAGCTTTCGAAGCCAAGTGTTTTCACTTGATAAGAGCTATTGAATTTCGAAGCGATTCCGTTTACATGAATCAAATCGCCTTCTTTGTATTGCTTCGTAAACTGATCAAATGTCAGTCCGTTGCGGTTATCGTTGCGAATAGTGATTGCTTCGCCATTTTCAGCCTTTGCCGAAAACTCGAACGTTCCGTAATCGTTTACGGATTTTAATCCCGTGATGGTGACGTTCTGCAGTTCAACGCGCTCGCCTTGTGTGTCTTCATTGACACCTGCTGGCGTTACGGTCTGGACTGCAGGCAGTTCATTGTCCGAAGACAAAACTTCCATTGTATTCGGCTGAAGCTGCAATTCGCCGCTGTATTCAGAAACTGTACCTGTCAACCGGACGATGTCTCCCGGTGCAACGGCTGCGCTGGATGTATAAACATAGATTCCAGCTGTTCCGTCTTGTGCGTAAAATGCGTTTCCGCCCCAGAATCCTGTTCCGGTTGTAACCGTTGCTTCAACTTGGATCAGTTCGCCCGCCATTGTGCGTGCTTCTGCCAATGAATCAACGACAGTTGCTTCGGGTGGCGCTTCGCCTTCAAATACTATTGTAAAAGCAGTTGGTGATTTAAGGCCTGGAACTTGGAAATAGGCTTCCAAATTTCCTGTAATCGTTACTTCCGCTCTAAAGTTTGTTGGGTTGTCTACCAAGTTCAAGCCTGCACGAACAGATCCTGATGGCAATTGGACAGGTAGAATCTTCGTTGGATCTGTTTCATCCGGAGAATCGGCAAGGCCAAGATTGGTGGCAACTGTAAAAGGTGCTGTCTGATCGTAACTGCTTCCACTGCTGGCTGTTCCTACAACAAAGCCTTTCACTGTTGCTGAGCCCGAGTTATTGGCAATCGCGTCAGCCACCGTAATCGGTTCTGCAGCATTTGCCGACGTTGCCGTATATGGCAGCACCACAGACAAAGCCAAGACAAGGCTTAAAAGAATTTTACTGAATACATGTCTGGACAAATTCTTCACTCCTGTTTCGTATTTTTGATGCATTTTTATTATACGCGAAAACTGGAAGCGCTTTATATATTTTTTGTAAATTTTCTATCAATTTCCTTATAAAATTTTAACAAATGTAAAATATTCACTGTTCTTTTGAATAGCTTAGCTTTGGTAACTGACTTCGCTGAAAAATAATACGTGCAGGCTCAGTCGCATTTGTATAGATGTGATAGAAAAAACCCTTTACTGCCAAGCTGGCCAGTAAAGGGTTGAGGTCATACTTATTTCGTTGTATGCGGTGCAAACAATGAAAGCATCTTAGCCGTTTCTTCACGTGATGTGAATTTAGACGGCATGAATTTGCCGTTGTAGCCTTCGACAATTCCAAGATCATCTAAAAGCGTGATGGCTTCTTTTGTTTCAGCAGTGTGTTTGCCATAATCGGAATACTTAGCGTATTCGTCAACTGTGTAATCGCCGTTCACTTTTTCATAGACGCGGTTCAACAGCAAGGCAAAATGCGCACGGGAGATTTTTTCTCTCGGGTTGAATTTCGTTGCTGTCTTCCCTGTGATATAGCCTTCAGCAAATACAGCATTGATTTCTTGCTGGCGAGCTGTTGGAAGATCCGAAATATCAGTAAATGGCGAAGCTGAAGCTTCAGCAGATTCCAGACCCATTAAGCGATAGATAAGTGTCGCAGCTTCCCAGCGCGTCAATTCACGTGTTGGTGAGAAAGTATCCAGCGCTGTCCCGTTGATCAAGCCTCTGTGGAAAGCATCTTTCACATACGGATACGACCAGCGATTCATGGTCATGTCTTTGAATGGAATCGTTGGGTTGATGCGGTTTTCAAGTTCTGGTTTTACAGTTTCCAATGAAGCAATGTAGTCGATGAACATTTGATAGTCGATGTTTCCAGGCTCACTGACACGGCCATCTTTATAAGCTGCTTCGAATGATGTAAACCCGTCGCCGCCTTTAGCTGTGAATGTGTTGGTAGCCACTTTGTACGTTCTGTTTTCCTCAAGTGCCGCACGGACATTGCCCGTTACCACATTGACCGATGTCACGCGTGATCCTGCCGGTTTTGACTGATCAAACGAGAATTCCAATCCTGAAACGTGCAGGAAACCGCCGTTTTCAGCCGGGAACTGACGAACGCTGTGTTCAAGTGCTGTCTTCAGCTCGGCACCTGTCAAGTTCATAATCGCCAATGCGTTGCCGAATGGCATAGTTGTCAAAACTTCTCCAACTGTGATATCGCCAACGTTGATCGATGCACGAATACCGCCGCCGTTTTGAACAGCAATGACTGTGTTTGGATCAATTGTTTTTGCTGTCGCAAGCATGCCGTCAGTAATCAAGTTGCCAAGATTTGTTTCAGAAGTACGGACCCCACCTTCATTGCGTCCGCCATTCAGAAAGACTTCAGCGGTAGCGCCCGTTGACTGGTTCTTCACTTCTTCAACATCTGCTGCATATGGTGCAAGAAGTTCAGCAGCTTCTGCATCTGCAACGATGCCTTCTGCGTTGACGTCATGCAATTTACCTGTATGCGAAGTGATGACGCCTTCTGCGTTGAATGTTACATCCAATTGACCCAGGAATTTATTGTATTCGTTTGCCTGTACGATCACTGTCGGGTCTGTGTTTCCATCAAAGACAAATGGTGTTTCCAGTTTTGCATGGGTGTGCCCCCCGACAATAACGTCAATGCCTTCAACCGCTTCTGCAAGCAAGCGATCGTTATCGAATTCAGCTGAATCGTCAAAGCCGATATGCGTCAACGCAACGATTTTGTTGATGCCTTCTGCTTCAAATGCTTCAACGGCTTCCTGTGCTGCTTCGATATAATTGGAGAAAGTGATTTCTCCCGGACTTGAAATAGAAGCTGTTTCTGCCGTAGTCAATCCGAAAATCCCGACTTTTTCGCCGTCAATTTCCTTGATCACACCATTGTAGATTTCGCCGTTATTGTAATCGGCTGTATAAACTTTGTTTTGGTAGCCAGCCATAATCTCATCACCGGCAAAATCGACGTTTGCTGCGACGAATGGAAATTCTGCACCTTCAACAAAATCAGCAAGAGACTGATGGCCGCGTTCGCTTGATCCTAAATCAAATTCATGGTTCCCGAAAGTCATGGCATCATATTTCATCAAATTCATGAATGGCAAATCCGCCTGCCCTTCAAACGTATTGAAGTACAGCGTTCCAGAAAAAACATCCCCTGCATCAAGCAATAAATTATTCGGTTTTTCTGCGCGAATCTGCTTCACGAGTGTTGCGCGGTTTGCAATTTTGTCCAAATTCGCATGCGTATCGTTCGTGTGCATGATCGTCAGTTCAAAATCCCCTTCTGCTGCTTCTGCTGTTGCAGGCGACTGAGCACCCACTACACTTGCAGTTAACGCAACCGCAACTGCTGATTTAAACATTTTTCCTTTCATCCGACACCATCCTTTAATTTTTTTGAACCGTCGCGCCCAAAAACTGCATGGATATTATGACCTAGTTAAATGGAAGTGCAAATTCAGGAAAAACATCCATTTTCCGAGCGACCTCATTCATTTTCAGTGTAGCATGTCGAAATTTTTTCAACAATAGCAAAATTATAACTAAAGCAATTTCATCACATTCTCTTTACAAACTTTACGAAAAAATAATGTATGCATTCCGTTAAGCTATAGTGTCGAGAAACATGGTACCATAGTAATGGTGCTTTTTTAAAACAGCTCATATTATGCAGAAAGAACGGTGAATTATGAATCCACTAAACAGAAAGCATTTGAATGAGGTTCAATACGCTCGGGTTCTTGCCCTCTTTGGAGTATTTGCGGTGCATTCGTCTTCCACCGGCGCCGTTTCAACTAATACGGACTCCTTCCCCTTCATCATTTATAATTTCTTTAATATTGCCGGGAAAATCGGAACACCTGTCTTTATTTTCCTGAGCAGCTTTGTGCTCTTTTATACATATTACCACCGGGATCTGACGGTTCAATTGCTGCAGAAATTCTATAAGAAACGCCTCCTGTACATTTTGGTTCCCTATATCGTCTTTTCTGCTTTCTATTTTTTTCTTAAGGCCTATCTGAACAACAATTTTGCGGACATTCCCATGTTGTTTGAGAATTTTATGGGGGCCCTGGCAACAGGCAAAGCACATACTCATCTGTATTTTGTCTTTGTCAGTGTGCAGTTCTACCTGATGTTTCCGTTCCTTTTATACCTGTTCAAAAAGTTTGCCTTTATTCGAAGATACGCGATTCCGCTCGGCTTTGTTATCCAATGGTCTTGGGTGCTGTTGAATTCTGCTTATTTGCAGGTGCCATCTAAAGCTTCTGTGGCTTTGACGTATATCATGTTCTATTTCTTTGGCGCCTTCCTTGGCATCTATTATGAAAAAGTCGCCGCTTGGATTGGCAATTGGCGGAAGGTATGGCCTGTCATTGCATTGATTGTGGCGGCGTATCTCTATATGATTTATTTCTATGTCGGCATCTATTATGATATCCGAACCGACCAATGGACGGGCAACAGCAAATGGATCGAGTTTGGCTGGAGCATGCATGCCCTCCTGGCAGCCGCGGTGATTTTCATTTTCGTCCATTTCCTGGAGACCTGGAATCTGCCGCGCATTAAAAAATTCATGTTTGAAATTGGAGCTGTGTCGTTCGGCATGTACTTGATCCATCCATTTTTCCTAATGATTTTAAGAGCGCTGGTATCAAGCGGCGAACCGATCATCTTCCATACATGGCAGCTGATCACGCTGTTGATTACGTTCTTCAGCAGTTGGCTGGTCGTCCGCCTGTTCTTCGAGTTTGTGCCGCATAGCTGGATTTTCTTCGGCCAAGGCAACCGGGTGTGGAATAAAGCCCGGAAAGCGAAAGAGACAGAAGAAGCAAAAGTATAGCAAGTGAGAGGCATCCCTTTTGAGGGGTGTCTTTTTTTTGATTTTGTATTTTTTTGTAATGAAGTAGTTTTTTGGGGGTTCTATAAGCGCTTCGCCTGCTTTGGAGAGGACTCCCGCCATAAGGCAGACTGCCCTTCGCTTGCCAGTCTTACGGCTCCGTCCCCTCCGTTGACGCAGCTCAGCTGGGTGTTGGGTTAGTAGTTAGAGTTTATACTTGTGTTTCTTGATACTTAGAGGCGGTTCTGGAATCGCTTGGCGGCGGTGGAGCACGCGCCTTCGCTGGAAATAACGAAGTAGTTTTCGTGTGGTTTTACAAGCGCTTCGCCTGCTTTGGAGGGGACTCCCGCCATAAGCCAGGCTTGCGCTTCGCTTGCCAGTCTTACGGCTCCGTCCCCTCCGTTGACGCAGCTCAGCTGGGTGTTGGGTTAGTTAAAGAGTATTCCTACTTGTGTCTGGTAGGTAAGGTAAGTCGGTTTTGGAATTGCTTGGCGCGATGGGGCACGCGCCTTCGCTTAGTGTAAAGGAGGCTGTGCAAAATGTTTTGTTTTCTGTAGAATGATTTCACGCTTCCTTTGTTGATATGAATTTTTATATATCATTATTCAAAAGAAAGAGCGAAAGGCGGCGACTAATTTAACTGAAGGTTTAACGTTCTCCTTGCTCTTCGATTGATTTTTTCACCTTCTCATAAGTTCCTTGCTCTTTAATATAAAAACAGGCTGTCTAAAAGGTGGGTACCCTTTTAGACAGCCTGTTTGATTAGCGGATTTTTTCTTTTGGTTTTGCTGAGTATGCCAGTGGTGCTGGGCTGGCAGATGAAGATTCAATGGAATTGATGACTGCGCGAGCTGTTTCGTTGGCGCTTTTCTGGAGAGGTGTGACCTCTTTTTTTATTTTTTCCATCTCATTCGGATAGTCGGTAAAGATATTCTCGATGGCTTTCACCAAATCGGCTTGGTCCCAATCTTTCGTCTCGACGTGGCCGAGAACGGGTTGGCCGACGATTTCTGCGAAAGAGTCGATTTTCGGATCGTATGACAAAGCTACAAAAGGCGTATAGCCGACAGCTGCAAAGATCAAGGCGTGCAGGCGCATGCCAAACAGAACATCTGACTCTTTGATAATGGCCATTTTCTCTTGGATTGTGCTGTCGTGTGGTGCAACATATGCCTTGGTTTTCATCATCTCTTCAACTTGTTGGGAGGTTTTGAAATCGTGTTTGCCGTGCATCGGAACAAAGACGATTTCGTACCCTTTATTTACTAATTGATCAAGTCCAGCTGCGATTTCATGGAAGGCATAAACGTCGTTGGCCCAGTCACGGACCGATACGCTGATGACTTTGTTCTGGAAGTTCTGCTGCTGGAGCCAGCTGCTGTGAAAATCGCTGGCATCGAGGCCCATCACTGGATCCGGCACCAGGTCAATTTGAGAACGAACGCCGATTTTCTCCAAAAGCTGTTTAGACTGCTGATCGCGCACCGTCAATAGGGTCACTGCGTTCAATACATGCTTGACGATCATTTGATTGACTTTGCTGTTGATGGGCCCCATTCCCTGCGCATAGACGAATACAGGCTTTTTCAATTGCTGGGCAATCTTCATGACACCTGCGTAATAAGGGATGCTTTTCCGTCCGGTTTCATCCTGCAGCAAACTGCCGCCTCCGCTGATTAAACCATCCGAAGATTTGATCGCTGCACGCACTTCTTTCAAACTCCATCTGTTGATGGCTTTGACACGGTAGGTTTCAGCCGTTTTTTCCGGCTTATTTGATAGAACGTAAATTTCGATTCCTGGGTAATACTCTCTTAGGGAATGGATAATGGCGTAGAGAATTGCTTCATCTCCAACATTGTCAAAACCATAATATCCTGATAAAACAACTCTCACTCCTGCCACCTCATTCTGATGATATTGGCCATTTTCTTCCATACTTTTTCATATAGCCAGATTAGGACAAGTCCTATTATAAACCCGAAAACTATACTATAACCACTTCTAAGCAATGAAATCAATAGCGGAATGTGAAGATGAGTAAATGTATTCACTAAGGACAGAAACCCGATGACTCCTGGAATAAGCAAGAAGTAGTATGCTTTCGGATAACTTTTCGCTACATGGAGCGCCAAGATGAATAATGGAAAGCCGATCAGGAATTCTTTTGTTCTTGGTCTTACATATAGAATTTGTTCCAGTAATGATCTGACTTGAAGCTCAATTGAAGATACTTCCCCAGCATTCCCTGTACGGCTGTAGTAATACAAAGCGATGCCCGCTATTACGGCAATGACCACCACATGCCAGTAAATCACATGCATGTTCAAAAGATTTTTGATATTCCCCCAGACTGCATAAAGTGTAATAAACGCAATCGGAACGATATAGATTAATGATACCCCTCGGAACAAGTCGATGCCGAGCAAGTATTGATTGCCGTTCAGCAAGACGACGATCAGCCATATGCCGATGGCTGAAATGCCAAGAGCCTGTACGTAAGATCTGATCAGGTACCATTTTTTCTCCGGTTGTTTCTTCAATAAGACTGCCCAGATTGGCGTGGTGATGGCGATGGCCAAACCGAACGCCTTGAGTACCATGCTTTGTCCGGTCACTAGATAAATAAGGGCAAACACGGTCGAACCGATTAAAGCAGCGAGTGTCAGTTTTTTATTTTTAAAGACTGATTGGGCCGCCAGTGTCAGAAAGGCGATAGAACCGAGCAATGCTACGATGGTTTGCCATAACGGCACGCTATAACTTTCAAAAGTACGCGATTCTCCTCGAACAAAACTGTCTGGCAGAGTTTCATTTACTTCCGCTTGAAGCTCTTGTAGGACAGGCAATGCCTCTTCATATTCCCCCGGGGTTACGTTGAGGAAAAATGCCCGCATATTGCGTTCTTTTGCAGCACGGACAATTTTTTCTGCACTTTCTCCGATATTGCCGTCAGCAACAGCCAGGCTATGGAGACGCACCAGGTTCAGGTCATTGACATAAGCGAGTTGATTTAACCCTTGTTGATTGGCAAACTCGATGCTCATCAAGCCGTAGCCTGCATTTTTCAGCTGGGCGCCGAACTCCTTCAGCCGAACTGGATCGGAAGCCGCTGGAACAGCAACACCGTTAAACAGCACTTTGTTGATGCCGGATTGTTTAATAGAAAGAAGTTCATCGATCATCCGTTCAAGTTGAGCTTCGTCCGAATAGTTGCTGAGCCGCGGCACTACTGTCAGGCCGGCATCGAGAATCGATGCAATAACTTCGGGGTCATAGCCGATTGGTGTCGATAAGATCGTGCTTGCTGCTCCTGGAATGTAGACGTATTCTACACCACTAACAGTGATGGTATATATTTCTTCAAATAGTTCTGCTGTACTTTCTTCGAAATTAAAAGAGCCGTTTGAATGGATAAATAATCCTGGTTGATCAAAAGGATCTTCCAATGAATCTTGCCGCGTCAGTAAAAGATGTTCCCGCATACGGGAGGTACTGACAGCAGTAATCAACCCTTTTCTTTCCAACGAGCTGATGGTATCCGGTTCAAGGCTGACACTTTGGATGCCTGCGTTCTTGAAATCCGCCAGTATCATTTCCGGCGTCAGTTCAGGGTCTTCGATCAGCCAAGGCGTCGTCAGTTTGTAGGGAACAATGGTTTCGATTTTCTTATTCGATTCTTCTATTTGTATGCGCTGGACTACTGATGGAATGGTCAATAGCAAGGCGGCAAGGAGGATTCCGATTAACACTTTCTTCACGTAAGTACACACCCTTAACTTTTCTTGGTTTGGCCTGGATAGCAGGCGTTATTTCTTGGCGATGAATCTATTTATGACAGGAATGCGCTGCAATACGCTTTGGTCCACTGCTTTTGTCACCAGCAATAGGACAAAGTAGATGATGCCGCCGGCTGCTACTGCCGCTCCTACATACAATAGAGCTGCCATTCGGGACAGCTCTTCAAAATCCAATAGGTAACTTGGCAGCCAAATGGCTGCCCCCATGACAAGTGAAGCGAAGATAATTGTACCGGTTTTTTTCGGAAAATAGTTAAACCCTGTATATTTGCGGATGGCAATAGCATTCAAGACAAACAGAATTAAATAGATGACTGCTGTCGAAATGGCTGCGCCTTCCAAACCGTATAAATTGACCAGGACAAAATTTAAAACCAATTTAATCAAAACTCCGATGACGATAATCCAGGCACCGAGACGGGCTTTATTGATCCCCTGCAACACACCTGTACCGAGTACGGTCAAGGAGGTGAACAGCGAACTGAACGATACGATGGCCAGCACTGTACTTCCCTGCAAATCGGTGAACAGGCCTAGATTGATTGGCAAAGTGAGGACGACCAAGCCAACGGCGGCCGGCACCGATAATAAATACGTCAGGAAAAAAGTGCTTTCGATCAATTTAGTCGATCCTATCTTGTCGTTCTGTGCCAATTTCGCTGAAATGGATGGAATCAAGGGCAAAATGACTGAACTTGCAAAAACCGTAACGATTTGAACAAGCGCCAGTCCTCTGCCGTAGATGCCGTAAAGCGAATTGATGTCTTCTGTAGCTTCCCCGTGCATTTTCAGTGCTGTCGGGATCGTAACGGAATCAACCAAGTTTAACAAAGCCATTGTGATTGCACCGATGCAGATGGGAATTGAAATCATCAAAATGTTCTTAGCCGTCGATTTGAAATTCGACAGTTTGTAAGGCAATTGCTTGTCGACTCTCACCGACGAACGGTTATAGAGAATCCGCAGATAGATAAATGAGCCGATTGCCCCGATGATAGAGCCGATCATGATGCCTCCGGCTACCTGCTCATCGCTGTAGAAGCGATTCACCATATACACGGCGATCAGCAAGATCAGGCCGACACGGATAAATTGTTCGATGACTTGAGACACCGCAGTGGGGGTCATGTCTTGATGTCCTTGAAAATAACCGCGATATACAGCCATATAGGGTGCGACCAGCAAGGTGCAGGATACGACGATCAAGGAAAGGCGCGTTGTTTCGCCGCCCAGCACCGCTGCAATTTGGTGGGAAAAGCTGTAGATGACCAGAAAGCTTGTAACTCCGAAAAACAGCGCCAGAATACCGGAAGTAAAAAAGATATTCTTGACTTGCTGCTGGTCGTTTTTGGCCCGGGCTTCCGCAATCAGCTTGGAAATGGCAATCGGGATGCCGGCAACGGACAAGGTCAACGCGACCATATAGATCGGATACACCAAAGTGAAGATTCCCAGCACTTCATCTCCCGCGATATTTTGAAGCGGAATCCGGAATAAGCTGCCGAGTATTTTAGAAAGCAATGCTGCAATTGATAAAATTAATGTACTTTTGATTAAGGTATTTTTCATTACTTGCGTAAAGCCTTTCGTCCGATCACAGTCGCTGCGAATTTAGGCAGCACCAGCATGCGTTTCCATCTGGAAGGCTGTTTGACCAGCCGGTAGAACCATTCCAGGTTCATCTTCTGCCAGAGTTCCGGTGCGCGTTTGACGGTTCCGGAAAAGACATCAAAACTGCCGCCGATGCCGATAAAGATTCCTTTATCGAATTCATCAATATGGGCGCCGATCCATTGTTCCTGCCTCGGGAACCCGAGAGCCACAAAGACGATGTCCGGAGCCGCATTTTTAATCTGCTGCGGCAACAGATGGTCATTCCAGTCAAAAAAGCCGTTATGGCTTCCGGCAACTTTGATGCCTGGGTAGTTCTGTTTGGCTTTCTTAACGGTTTCCTGAAGCACTTCTTCAGCTGCTCCAAGAAAAAAGATGCTGGAGTGGTTTTTGTCTGCCACTTCAAGCAAGTCGAGCATCAAATCGTAGCCGCTGACGCGCTCAGGAAGCGGTTTTCCGACGATTGCAGCCGCTTTGACGATGCCAATGCCGTCGGCTGTTATGTATTGAGCTTTTGCCAATGTCTGTTTATACTGCTCGTCTTCTAAGGAATGCATAACGATTTCCGGGTTGGCTGTAACGACAAATGTCTTTTCCTGTCTTTCGACATGGCCTTGCAAAGTGTTGATAAAATCTGTCTGGGATGTGTTGATGAATGGCACTCCCAGTATGTGGACGAATTTTGAAGTCATGGTTAATCTCCTCTTTAGGGCAAAATATCTTAGGCTAGTATAACATAAAGAAGAACCCCGTGTTCAAGCTATGACTGCTTGAATACGGGGTTCTTCCATTAAGATTGTGTAAATTATGTTACTGCGCAACCGGCAGCATTTTGATGTAGTCGCCGTGGACATAAGCTTTCGTATAGGCTTTGTCTTCAGATGCCACTTCATACCATAATGCTCCGTTGGACGCTTTTGTTTCATTGTTGATAAGGACTGGAACCCCTGCCGTTTTCAATGTATAGATGGAAGCAAAGTTTGTGCTTGCATCTTTTCTGAAATTCAGTGGAGCTGTCGTTGTGTAGCCAAGTTTGTGCTTGTTCAAGTCTTTATTGCCAAGGTGACTATCTGCGCGGAACATATGTCCCGCAATTTTTTCTCCCCAGAAAGCATCCGATGCATAACGGACGTTCATGCCGATGCCTTTATTCCCAAGAATGGATCCGTTGTAATAGCCGCCAGTCGGAACTTGGTAGCCCTTGTTGATGCGGATAGCCGCGTCTTCAATCGATTCTCTGAATGTAGCATAGGAATATGCACGGTTATAAGCGTCACCGTCTACTGCGCCGTAGCCAAATAGATTGCGCTTGTCTTGAGCAATTTTACTGGTTCCCCAGCCACTTTCGTGGATAGCGTGAGACATCAGGTATAGCGCATTGATCTTGTGAGTCTTTTCCATTTCCTTAAAGAACTTACCGGATCCGACAAGCGGACTGACAGTCCATTTCTTGCCGTTTGCTGTCTGGTTATAGTACGGAAATTTATCTTTCAAGTAGCTGTCCAGTTCCGCAGCCGTATAGTTGGTGGCAGACTGAAGCGGCAACATGTTGAAATATTGATGGCTGTCCGCCACTTTAGCACCAGATGCGTTTGTAAACGTAGAACCGTCCCAGCTATAGTATCTCATGCCGCTGACAAATTCTTTTGGCGCTTTGCCGATGATGCCTGTCGATGAATAGCTTCCAGTGGAGTGGTTATAGAGTTTATGAACCAGGCTGCCTCCGGATACTTCATAATAAGACTGGCCTTTTTGCATCACTTCCGGAATTAACCGAACCACTTTTGAACTGACATAGCCGACTTTTCCGGCAAGTTCCACTTTGACCGTAGTCGCTGTCGCGTCCAGAAACTTCAATTCGGTGTTTGCTGGTACGTAAGGACGGAATGTACTGCTTCCGGCCTTCAGGCTTTCTGTCGGATAAATTTCCGTAAAGGCATTTGTTGTAACAATTCCTTTATTCATCCAAAGAATCTGGTTGCTGCGTTCAACAGCCTGAACCTTTGAATTTTTCAAGGCATATTCTTTCGCTTGATCAAACGTATCAAACTGTTTGACGACAGTGGTCTTATCTGCCGCTACTGAAGATGCCTGGAACTCTAAGTTTTTTGGCGGGAAAACTTGCTCTCTCGCTCTCAACATGACTATCGCCACCATCCATCTGGTTGAACCGTCTTTCGGTTTAAAGGTTTTGTCTTGATTTCCTGTAATGATTCCCAGGTGGGACAGAATACGAACGTCGTCTTTATGTTCAGCTCTTATTTCAGTTTCATCTATAAAATCCATTGCTTTGGTTTCAGAAACATTGATCACGATGCCTTTAGCTTTTAGTGCCCGTGATACCATAGTCGACATTTGTTCACGGTTGATCAGCTCATTCGGTCTGAATGTATTGTCCAGATAGCCTTTTATGATACCGGCATCTACAGCAGTGGAAATGGAATTGTAAAACCAGTCTCCAGGAAGAACATCCTTGAAGTTCACAGTCGCGGCAGTTGCTGCCGCAGCAAACCCAGCGTTCTCAACTGATGCGCTTTCTACAGGCGGAGCAAGTTCAAAGGATTGAACCACCATTTTCGCGAATTCAGCGCGTGTTACTTGTTGATTAGGACGGATGGTTCCATCATTATATCCGGTAATGACCCCCAGTTTCATCAACTCTCTTATTTCAGCCTCATAAGTGTGACCGGTCAAATCATCTGCTGCTTTTGCAGTCTCTGGAGTGAAAGCCGAAAACACCATCAGTATTGCCATAAAACCAAATAGTAATTTTTTCATATCTTAATAAATCCCCCTCTTATAAATTAGACAAAATTTTACTGTTCACAACACTAAGAATTTGATGCCGCGAATGTAATGATAACTTTAAAACATTTCAGCTGGGCATACTATACTTCTTAATATCTATATTTAACCATTTTTAAATGGATAAGTAATTACTTGTCCTATATGAGTGTACCATTAGACTACTTAAGTAAGTAAAGACATATTTTTATTATTTACGTTTTTTCTGTTTAATTTTTGGACTACTCTGTTATTTTTAACATTTTTATAGGTACTAAGTATTAGCTCTAAAATCACAATCCAAAAATACAACTTTTAAACCATACTATTTTCTTATTTATAAAAAAAAGACATTTATTTGAATAAATATCTGCTATTATCACTACAGATAGAAATCACTAGGAGGAAATGACAATCTCATGAAAAATGTATTTTCGAAAATGATCCTGTTTCTAGTTGCTGCTGTTTTTGTGATCTCAAGCTTTGGTATACAATCTGCATCCGCCGCAGGCAATCCTTTCAAAGATGTTTCATCATCTGATGAAGAAATTTTGTATTTATGGAATAGAGGCCTGATTAACGGAATTACTAAGACATCATTCGGACCCGAGCAGGCAGTAACTCGCGAGCAAGCCGCTGTCTTAATCGGCCGGGCAGTGAATTTGGGCAGCACACCTCGCACAACAAAATTTTCAGATGTGGATCCAAAACGTTATAGCTCAGGATACATTCAATCAGCTGTTGATAAAGGAATCATCACAGGAAATTCAGACGGCACGTTCCGTCCTTACGATACAATGACCCGCGGAGAAATGGCTTTCCTTTTAAGCCGCGCGTTCAACTACTCTAAAACCGGCAATGTCTTCTTTACAGACATTAAAACCGACTCTAGTTCAGCAAGTCTTTATACTGCAGTCAACAAAATTGCAACTGCCGGTGTTTCAAACGGTACAGGCACCGGAACTTATTCTCCAAATTCAAAATTGATCCGCGGGGAATTCGCTATCTTCCTGGCCCGCGCCCTTAACTCTAACTTTAAAGTAACGTATAAGAATGTAGCGGTTGATAACTTGACGGTTACTGTCAATAGCCTGAATGTCCGCACTGGACCAAGCACAAGCTATTCAGCTGTCGGCAAACTGAACACCGGCGCACCCTTCCGCATTTACGGCTACAACGGTGATTGGGTTTACGGCATGAGCGGCAGCTTGACTGGCTATGTTCATAAAGCCTACTTGGCAAAAGCTGTTCCAGTTGCAGCCAACAATCGTTTTATTACACTTGACCCCGGACACGGCGGCACGGATCCTGGCGCAGTAGCGAATGGATTACGCGAAAAAGACATTAACCTTGATGTATCAAAACGTGTAGAAGCAAAATTAAAAGCAAAAGGCATTAAAGTTTATATGACCCGCTCAACAGATGTTTTCCATACATTAGGTGCACGCGTCGATAAAGGCGTTGCCAGCGGTTCAAATGCATTTGTCAGCATCCACACGAATGCCGCTACTCCAGCAGCAAGTGGTTCTGAAACATTCTATTCCGCTTCAGTCGGCAACGACAGCAAACAATTAGCTACTTTTATCCAGAACCGCTTGTACAAAGCGATGGACCACCCGAACCGCGGTGTTAAGAACTACGGTTTCCAGGTCATCCGCACGAACCCGCTTCCAGCTGCTTTAGTGGAATTAGGATTTGTCACCAACCAATATGATGCAGCAAAATTGGCATCTGGTACTTACAAAGATCGCGCAGCTTCAGCCATTGCTGAAGGAATCGAAGATTATTACAATTGGAAAGCAAAAAATTAATTTTTAAAACGGACTTTTAAGTCCGTTTTTTTATTGTATACTTACAGGAAAGTTTATTGTATGCAGGAGGGATTCTATTGAAGAAGTTATCATTTTTAGCAATTTCCGCAATTCTTCTCAGTGGGTGGGCCACTAGTGCTTCGGCTGCTGAAAACGAATCGGAACGCAAGATCATTTCATTTAAAGAAGAAATCGATTACGAACTGCTCGAAGAAATGGGCGCCGAAATCCATGAAGAGTTCGATGCCATTTCCGCCGTTTCTGTCACTTTGCCAAATGAAGCAATGTTTCAGGCTGCCAGCAACGATTCTTCTATTGCATATATAGAAGAAAACTCGGAGGTCAAAGCGGCTGCTCAAACAACCACTTGGGGCTACCGAAGCGTCAAAGCGAATACCGCTTCAAGTCTTGGCTATACCGGAAAAGGCGTGAAAATCGCCATCATTGATTCGGGAATCAATTCGAAACACCCTGACCTGAAAGTTGCCGGGGGCATATCCAAAGTCGAAAATTCAAGCGCCTTTACTGATGGCAACGGACACGGTACCCATGTGGCAGGCGTCATCGGCGCCCTGAACAACTCAATCGGCACAGTCGGTGTGGCTCCGGATGCCCAGCTCTACTCAGTCAAAGTGCTGACCTCTAAAGGCGTAGGCACTTTAGAAGGCGTAGTGGCAGGCATTCAATGGGCCATCGATCAAAAAGTAGACATTATCAATATGAGCTTAACGACCGTTACTGATGATCAAAGTCTCCGGAACATCACGAAAAAGGCCTATGATGCCGGCATTCTTATCGTTGCCGCTTCCGGAAACGAGCGTGAAAGCGGGTTGTACAGCGATGTGCTGTATCCGGCGCGCTTCCCTTCTGTCATCGCTGTCGGATCAGTCTCCCAGCTCAATAGACTGTCCTACTTCTCGAACTACGGTGCTTCACAAGAACTTGTAGCACCTGGAGAAAACATCTTAAGCAGCTTTACTGATTCAAAAACAGCTACACAAGAAGATTATTCGATCTCTGAAGGAACGTCTGTCGCCACTCCTTTTGTAGCCGGTACATTTGCACAATACATGGAAGCTTATCCGCATCTTTCAAACAAACAATTGCGTGAAACGGTTAAACGTGCAGCTATGGACCTTGGAGTAAAAGGCCGCGACAATACGTACGGTAACGGACTGGTTCAATCCCTGCAGGTAAAAGCGGCATTGTTCCCGGATTTGAAGTATGGCGTATGGTACACCGAACCGATTAAAAAAATCTTCGACCGCGGCATCGTCACGGGCTTTCCGGATGGCACTTACCGCCCTGAAGCCACCATTACGCGTGCAGAAGCCGTGACAATGCTTGGACGCGCTAAAAACTTGAACAAGACCAATAAAAACCACTATTTCAGTGATGTTCCTAAAGACTCTTATGCAGCTGGCTATATCAACAGCGCTTATGAGCTTGGCTTTATCAAAGGTGTGGGCGGCAGCAAATTCCGTCCGAACGATCCAATCAAACGAGGCGATATGGCACTGGTTATGCAGGCGGCATATGGACTGTCTGGCACGAAGCAATTCAACTTCACAGACGTTTCCAAAACGGCTTATTACTACGACGCCATCCAAGCTGCCTATTCCAATAATATCGTCAAAGGATACAAAGAAGACAACACATTCCGTCCGCTAAACCCTATTACACGCTCAGAAAATGCTGAACTGATGAGCAATGCATTAAAATAAGCAAAAGCCTTAGACAAGCCGAATGACCGGTTTGCCTAAGGCTTTTTTGTTTTGGGTTATTGGATGGTTCATCATTTTTTCTGTCCGGATCTCTATGATTTTCTCCATAGAAAAACTGCAGGCTGGCTCGTTTTTCCGAGCGGCCTGCAGTTTTTCTATTTATTAAATAGCGATTCGTATTAGTTGTTTTCAATAGACCGATAAACAAATGCTGTGTATTCTGCTCTTTTTGCATTCGCGTTCGGCTGGAATGACCCGTCTTTATGGCCAGTCGTCACTTTATTAGCAGCCAAGGTGATGATGGAACTTTCAGCCCAGTGGCCTTTAATATCTGTGAAGGACGCCGATGAAGAAGATGCTGCACTCGTCATTCCAAATGCATTCGTTAGCAGTTTGCTGATTTCACCGCGTGTGATGTATTCGTTTGGCGCAAAGTAGCCAGGTGAGCGTCCATTGACGATGCCCGCTTTCATAACTGCATTGATATTGCCAGCTGCCCAATGCGATGCTGGTACATCTTTGAAAGCTGAACTTTTAACAGGTGCCAGCTTCAGTGCTCTAGCGATGATTGTCGCCGCTTCTGCTCTAGATACATTATCATTCGGTTTAAAGATGCCACTGCCATCTCCTGTAAGAACACCTTTTGCCGTCAGGACTTTGATTTCATTAGCTGCCCAATAGCCGGTAGGTACATCATAATACTGGCCAACTGCAAGAACCGGTTTTGACACAGGTTTTGCTACGGGTGTCGCTGAATCTTTGACTTCATTCAGACGGCGTGCGCCTGTATATTTTGGAGCCCAATAAGAATTTGTGTTCAAGTTGGCGATCGTTACACCACTGCTTGTTGCAGAAATGAAATTGCCATTGCCCACGTAAATGCCGGCGTGTGAGATTCCTGCTTTGTATGTACCTGAGAAGAAGACCATATCGCCTTCTTTAAGATTGCTTTTGCTGACGCCTGTTCCAATTTTGTATTGTTCAGCGGCAGTTCTTGGAATCGAAATTCCAAAGTTATTGTAGACGTAACGCAAATATCCAGAACAATCAAAGCCTGATGGCGTCGTTCCTCCGAATTTATAAGGTGTTCCTTTGAATTTGTTCGCATATGTTGTAATTTCGTTCGGTGTTGCTGCACTGGCTTCGGTAGCGTTGAATGGGTTGGCTGATAATAAAAGAACTGCGATTATCATAAGCATTAAACGTTTCTTCACTTGGCACCTCTTCGTTTGAATTTCGGGATGATGATCAGGCATCTACCGTTAGTTGTTTATTTAGTATATTTTTGATTGTATCAGTAAAAACCACCATTTTATGTTACAGTTATATTACAATTGAGTAACATAGCCTATTCTACTGTTTAATATTAGGAAATAAGGGTATATTAATTCCTTTGTTTTCTTTAGGACCAATTAGTTGAAGAGAATCACCGCAATGCCAAGTCTCTTTCGAAATCAAAATCAGCAAAACCAATTATCTTCTAGAAGACAAAAAAAGACCTTTTCGCCGAATGGCGAAAAGGTCTTTTTGTTTAGTTATTCGTGGCGGTCGTCTTTATCGCCCCAACATTCCGTATTTTTCAATCCAGAGATGTTTTTAGCAAAGAACTCCGGGTTTTTGCCGGCTTTGCGTTGGCTTGTGTAATCGTCCAGTACCTTGAAGGCGATTTTGCCGAGCAAGGCGATGACTACCAGGTTGAGTACAGCCATGAAGCCCATGAACAGATCGGCCATGTTCCAGACCAATTGAACCTGTGCCAATGCACCAAACATCACCATAGCTAAAACGCCGAAACGGTATGCTGTCAGCCAGCCGCCGTGGGCATTGATGAATTCAATATTTGTTTCACCGTAATAATAGTTTCCAATGATTGAGCTGAAAGCGAAGAACAAAATGGCGATGGCCAGGAAGTAAGGTGCCCAGCTGCCAAGATGGACGTTCAGTGAAGCTTGAGTCAACAAGATCCCTTCCTGCTCTCCTGTTGAATACAAATCTGCCAAAATAATAATGAAGGCAGTTGCCGAACAAATGACGATCGTGTCAAAGAAAACACCCAAGCTTTGCACAAGACCTTGCTTCGCTGGATGCGAAACGTTGGCCGAAGCTGCTGCGTTCGGTACAGAACCCATACCCGCTTCGTTCGAGAACAAGCCTCGACGCACCCCTTGCATGATGGCCGCACCGATTCCGCCGCCTACTGCTTCTTCAAGGCCGAATGCACTTTGCATGATCAAGGTGAAGACTGCTGGGATTTCAGTGAAATTGGTGATGACGATAAACAACGCTACAAAGATATAGATGGTTGCCATGATTGGCACAACCACTTGTGTAACGCTGGCAATACGTTTAACCCCGCCAAAAATGACGACAGCTGTTAATAGTACAAGTCCTAACCCAACAGACCAATCCGGGATATTAAAGACGTCCTCGAACGATTGAGCAATCGTATTTGATTGGACAGAGTTGAAAATAAAACCGAAAGCCAGTGTCAATAGAACCGCGAAGACAATTCCGAGTTTACGGTTGCCAAGCGCTTTTTCCATGTAATACGCCGGTCCTCCGCGGAATTGTTCACCGTCGCGGACTTTGTAGACCTGCGCCAAGGTGCTTTCAATGAAAGCTGTGGCCATACCGATTAAGGCGACCATCCACATCCAGAAAACGGCACCCGGTCCGCCAATGGCGATGGCCAAGGCGACTCCTGTGATATTACCTGTCCCTACGCGTGAAGCGGTTGAGATCGTGAATGCCTGGAAAGCGGACACACCGCTTTCCCCATCCTTTTTCTCGGTGATGACGCGGAACATTTCGGCAAATAAGCGAACCTGGACGAATTTGGTGCGGATAGTGAAGTAAAGGCCAAGGCCCATTAAAAGTGCAATCAGTATGTATGTCCAGAGCAAAGTATTGACGTTATCAACGAACCACGTGACTCCATCTAAAAAAGCATCCATTACAATTTCTCCCCTTTTTAATAAACTTGTTAACAATACCCTATTTCCACCAGCAGAAAACGTTCTTTGCCATCTGATATAAAAATGAGACCCTCTAGTCAAAGAGGGTCTCGGATATCGGCTGGCTTCATCATACCATGTAATTGCTCTCTTTAAGAATTATTAGTATTTTAAGTTATTTCCCGGGGAATACTGCCTTACGTAGCTTTTAAAGTATTGGCTAAAATCCGCGCTCCTATATGCAAGGCATCGAGGTTAAACGTCATATCCGGATGGTGAAGCCCCGGGGAAAGATCTGCCCCCACTCCAATCATCGCTGCATGAAGTTCAGGTTTTTTGATTGTATAAAAATGAAAATCATCAGCTCCGGTTGTGTGGATTGGCGGTGCTGTCGCTTGATCCCCAAGCGTTTCCCGTATGGCGCTGTCTGCAATCTTCATCGCCACTTCCGATACTTCTGCAGCAGGCGTATAGTCGGTCCATTCAAACGAAATATCCACGTTATGCAAGTCGGCAATGGCCATTAAGCCTTCCGCAATTTTCTGTTGAAGTTCTGCCATCAATTCATTTGATTGGGAACGGACGTCCAATGCGAATTTCGCATTTCCCGGTATAATGTTCAAGCTGTCTCCGCCTGTCTGGATGTGCGTCAGCTTTGCAGAATACGATTCAAACGGCGAGAAATAGATGGATTTCACAAATTGATGAATAGCCGCAATAACATCGATAGCATTTTTGCCTTGATGAGGACGCGCTCCGTGTGCGTCCACTCCTGTAACTTTCCCTCTCAGAAAGATGCCCGATCCATGATGGAGCGCAGGTGTTACTTTACCAAAAGGCAGCTCTTCGATCGGCCGCAAATGAACACCGTATAAATGTGATACCCCATCAATCGCGCCCCGCTCAATCATTGACAGCGAGCCATTGCCCACTTCCTCGGCCGGCTGAAAAATAAAACGCACACGTTTTGTCAGGGTTTCATCCTTTAAATACAAAAGCGCACCAAGAACCATCGCCATATTGGCGTCGTGTCCGCATGAATGGTTCGCCTGCAAGTTGCCATCCACTTCCTGCCATAGTGCATCGATGTCTGCCCGCACGGCGACAATTTCCTCTCCTTCACCAATTTCAGCAATCACTCCGGTAATATCCGGAAATGTGCGATGCCCAACTCCAAGGTCGCTCAGGATGTCTGCCAGTTTCCTGGTGGTCTCTACCTCTTTCCAGCTAACTTCCGGATGGCTGTGGAAATGGTTGAAGTAATCAAGTATTTGCTGTTTGATGTCCATGTAGTCGTCTCCTTCGGAATGAGAAATACGGTCTGATAGTTTGATTGTACATGAGGAAAGAGGAGATTTGTGGAGAAATGGTGATTGGATTTTGTTTTTAACCCGGGTGTTTACTGTTTCAACCCGGGTGTTTGTTGTTTTAACCCGGGTGTTCGCTTTCTCAACCTGGGTGAAATTGTTCAACCCGGGTGTTCACTGTTTCAACCCGGGTGTTCGCCCGTTCAACCCGGGTGTTCGCAATTCTAACCGGTAACGCCTCTATTTGATCACTGGTTTGCGGACATATTGTCGATACCGCCGGCTGCCTATAGGCTGGCAGCCGTTTTTGAGAAGGAAATGCTTGGCTGCATCGAGGCTTTTTAGTCCAATAAATTCACAGCATTCAGCTGTACTAATTGTCGGTTTCATTAGCATAAACCACTCGTCGAGCGCATGGACATGCGCGTTCCGGCTGATCAGTCTGCACGTCTCACATTCCCATGCCAGTGTCGTCTTGGTCATTTTTCCAAGAAGACAGCGCGGACAGAAGACGCCCGGTTCGATGTCTGATAGATCAATTTGAAACTTTGGAGCCAGTGGAAATGGTTCGTAGTCTTGGTGGGCGCTCAGAAATTGTTGGCCAAGAGAATCGAGTTCTTCTATAGAAAGAACCGGATTTGCTTGTGTCATCTCCGATAAATAGTAATTAACTTCCCCTACCGATAAAACATGTGCAGTGGCCGGTGCATCTTCTACAATTTGCGAGGGATACGAAATAACGATCATGCTGGTGACCGGCAACGGACAGCCAAGCTGTTTCAAAAACATGCGAAGGCGCATCGAGGTTTCGTTCATTTGGGTAATCGGACTTTTGTAACTTTTGATTTTTCCATCTGAGAGGATTGAGTGGAGCACGCTCGGGTTTTGTTTGAATTGAAGTTTTCCGGTGATGTTTTTGACTTCCAGCAAGAATACGCCGCTTTGTGTGAGCACAACTGTATCCACTTGGATTTTGTACGGAGCCGGCAATGAAAAATCCTGGATGATTTGATGGGAATAGGGCGGATCAAAGTATTCCATGGCACGATCCAAGCGTTCTTCTCCTCCATAGCCTGCCCTTGCGCTATTGAGGCTGTTTTTCACGGCCGCTCTTTTCAGGTGATTGGGCGGCAATCTTTTCAGCAAAGCTTCGTACCCCAGAATTTTAACTGGTTCTTTCCGGTATTTAATAATCATGAACTCCCTCCTTTTCTCACTAGTTTATCAGGAGCAGATAATAATTACCATTTATATCCAAAACTCATTTTTAAACACTACATAGCTCCCAAAAATGAGTTTTGAACTCACTTCACGTACACAGATGCCAAGCCCTAAAGAACGCTTTTCGCTTGCGAAAAGCCATAAACCAAAAAAGCCACCTCAATGGCGGCTTTTCACAGGTATAGACAAAATCATTTCTTCTAATAAAACAGGCATTTCTTCAAATGTGTTTTTGATGTGCAGGCGCTCGGTTCGTTTATGGGCATCTTTGCCATAAGGGCCGACGTTCAAAACGGGCGCGGTCAATTCTTTCATTGCTTGAAACGGGATGCTGTAGGAATCGCCGTAGACGGGTGTGTTGTTTTCGTAGGTTATCCAGCCGCCCGTTTGGTCGTTGTAATTGACGTAGCTCAAGTCTGAGATGCCGTTGAAATAATGGACTTGTTCGATATCCAAGTTGAACTTTTCTTTAGCATTGGCTGTGACTTGTTCGACGCAAAGCTTTACCAGTTCATTTTCTGATGAATTGACTGGCGGATAATAAGGCGGTGCGTACATCAGCACCATGGCCGGCGTCAGTTCCTGGCAATTGATGAGCAGGATATCCGTGACGTGCATGGATTTTTCCCGAACGTCCCATTCAGGGTGCATCAAAGTATCGTGCAGCAAATCGGTAATGTAGTCGTATCCGAATTTATTGAGTGCGTATTCCATCAGTTTTTCATAGCGCATGACCGTAATAGGACCGACCGGCTGGATGTTCTCGCGTTCGCACATAGCGTGGTAATCCCGCTCGCAGTGGGCAGCCGCTTCTTTTGCGACATTCTCAAAAATCTGGAACACTTCTTCTGCATTGCGTTCCATCATGAACACATTGTACATAGCAGAAGTACGGTAAGGCGTCTGTGCAGAATAAGACAATTTCATATCACGTTGCGTCAGGGTTACCGGAAGCGGCGTTGTTTCGCCGTAAACGATTTCCTTGAAAGCCGGATTCCATTCCATGCGATGTGTCAGGTACGTCGAGATGTAGCTCGATGTGATGCCCGACAGCGGTTCGCCGACATGCGTTTCTTTGCCGTAGAACAGCGCCGATGGCATGATTTTGCCGATTGATCCTGTATAGAGATAATGTGCCTTGTCGCCGGGTTTCATCGCAAAAACCGGTTCACCGTTAAGGAACAGGATAAATTCCAGTCCGTGCTCCCGTTCCAAATCAAGCAGCTTAGCCACGCCATAGCGCATGCCTGCTGAGTTGACTTCTTCATCCGGTACAGTCATCAGCAATAGATTGATTGGCCATTTTTCGATTGAGGCCTTTTCGATTAAAGCCATGTGCAGAACGAGCCCTGCTTTCATGTCCATCGTCCCGCGCCCGAAGAGGTATTCTCCGGAATCGAGGTCGCTTAATGTGTCCGCGTCAAGTTCGTCGCGAATCAGCTTGAAGGCTTCCGCCAGCTTATAGGGACTGCACGCCAAAGGTTCCAAATCTCCGTATTCTCCTGTATGCACCGTGTCGAAATGGCTGATTAAAACGATGGTGTCGACCGCTTCCGGATGCTTATAGAGAGCAGTAACGTTCTGCCGCTCCCAATTCACTTCACCCAAACCGATATATTCCGGATGTTCCTGGAAGTATGGAAGCTCCATGAGTTTGTCCTTCAGTTTATAGGCAAACTCCACTTCCCCATCTGTCAAAGTCAGGCTTTTCCAACTGACAAGTTCACACAATAATTCTTCTAACTGCTCTGGCGTTCCCCATAATGTGGCCACGGCTCTTCACTCCTCTGGTTGTTCTTTGCTGACTAACTTTCTTCTATTATAGTTAACTTTATGCTAAATAAAAAGAGGCTGCAAAAATATGCCCTTGTCGGTCAACTTCAGTAAATCAATCCATACAAAAACGGCTCAATGCGAGAGCCGCTTTCTACGTTTTTTCAACAGGTCTTCCGCTGCACCAGAACCGAACAGTACCCCGATAACAATCAATACCAATCCATAGATGTGGCCGACTGTGATTTTTTCATTTAAAATCACACTGGCCCCGACTAATGAAAATAAAGTGTTGAGATTCATAAAGATTGCGGCTTTTGTCGGCCCTGCTTGTCCGATGGAATAATTATAAAGCATGTGGCCCACGGCTGTCCCAAGCATCGCTGAGAACCCGAAAGCGATCCAGAACGACGTCGGAACGGCAGCGAACGCCTGCATTCCTCCCGGTTCCTGAATAAGCGAGATGATAAACAGAACGACCGCACCCACCACGAACATATAGCCTGTTAAAAGGCGGGGATCCAGGGAACGTGCAGCACGGGCAATGACGATATAGCTCAATACCTGCGCCAAAATCGAAATAAATACGAAAATGTCACCGACATTCAAGCCGGTTGCAGCCCCATTGCCTACCAATACCGTTGCCGCGACACCAGCAAACCCGACCACAACACCAATCCATTGCAATCTAGAGGGATAGTTGCGCATGATAAGCGACACCAGTACCGCCGTCAGCATCGGCCCTGTGCCAAGAATCAAACCGGCATTCGAACCGGTGGTTAAGGACAAGCCGTTTGATAGAAAGTAATGATGGCTGACAACATTGAGCAGCGAACCAAGAAAGATGAATTTCCAGTCGCTTTTAGCTGGCCACCGCAGCATTCTAAAGCTTGCCAAGATTGCCATGACGGATAAGCCAGCCAATAAAATACGGAACGCCGTTAAGGTCACCGGCTCTACAAATTCCACCATATATTTAACAGAAGCTAAGTTAAAGCCCCAGACGATCATCACTGCCGTTAAGATGCCGTAAATTTTCCATTGGTTCAAGTACAAAAACCTTCTTTCAACAAAACGAATATAAGCCTGTATTTTACGCCTGTTTCCGGCATCTGTAAATGTTCAAAGGTTTATTTGTGGGCAGAAATATTGTAATTATATGCTTTCCTGCCGATCAATAAACTAAACACGATAAAGGCAGTGAGCGACAGCAGCACCGGCAAAGTCACTGTATGAACACCAAACAGGTTGCCGTTTTCCAGATTGTAGAAATGCAGCCCGATATAGCTGACGATTCCTGTTGCCATTGAAGCAATCGCTCCGTATTTATTGCCCCATTTCCAATACAGCCCTAGCACAATTGGCCAAATGAAAGCCGCTTCCAATCCCCCGAAGGCAAATAAATTCAGGAAAATCAGCAGCTCCGGCGGATTTAAGGCCAATAAAAAGACGATGATGCCAAGCAGGCCGGTGACACCGAAGGAAATGCGCTTGATGGTTTTTAATGTTGCATCCGGTTTGACGTAATTCAAGTAGACGTCTTTAACGATCGACGAACTGACCAGCAGCAATAAAGAATCGACCGTCGACATGATAGCCGCCATCGGAGCGGCAAGCACAATGCCAGCCACCCACGGAGGCAGCGTTTCGAGCGCAATCAGCGGAATGACTTTGTCGCCGATTTCAATTCCCGGAAGTACAGGACGCGCAAAAACACCGATCAAATGCATATTGAGCATAATGAATCCGGTGACGATTGTCCCGATGATCAAGGCACGATGCATCGAGCGCGAATTTTTGTAGGACATAGCGCGTACGGCTATCTGCGGCAAGCCGACAACGCCGACACCGACCAGAATCCAGAACGATGACACATAGGCGGCGCTTAAATTACCTGCCGCTCCGTAAGGCGTCACCAGGTTCGGGTTTTCATTGATGAGATCATTGACGATATTCGGAATGCCTCCACCCGCGATGATGACAGCAATCAGCAGCACCAGGGTCCCGACCAGCATGACCGCCCCCTGCACAGCATCGGTCAATGCAACTGCCCGGAAGCCGCCGATGGTGACGTAGACAAGCACACTGACAGCAAATAAAAATAAAGCCGAATTATAAGATAAGCCCGTCAGTGATTCCACAAGACGTGCGCCGCCGATCCACTGCGCAGCCATGGCCGAAAACAGGAAAATGATGATGCTAAATGCCGACAGCAATACAACTGCGGTACTATCGTAGCGCGACTTTAAAAAATCAATCATGGTAACTGCTTTGTAGCGGCGTGCCATGATGGCGTATTTTTTGCCGAGAATCATCAGCACAAAATAGCCAGTGACCACTTGCGACATTGCCAGCAGCACCCACCCGAACCCCATTGTGTAGGCTGTTCCGGGTCCACCCAGAAAACTGGACGCACTGCCATAGGTTGCGACCATCGTCATCGCCAGCACGAAGCCGCCGAGTTCACGGCCGCCCAGAAAATAATCGCTGACGAAGTTGGAAGACGACGACAGCTTACGGCTCGCCCAATAGCCGATAAAGAAGATGACCAGCAAAAAGCCAATCATTGGGACCAATACAGCATAATTCATTGTGAATCCTCCTCTTCCTCAAATGGCACTTCTACAAAGAAGAATTTCACGATGACAATGACCAGTACTGCAATCAGCAAAAAGCCGACGACACAACTGTAGAAAAACCAATCGGGCAAACCGAAAACGTAGCTATATTCTTCAACCGGCCGTGAACCCATGCCGTATGCAAATCCAAACCACCAGACAAAGTTGAACAGCGCCAAACCGACGCCGATCCATGCTTCCCGATGGGCTATTTTAAATCGCCAATCCGTTTCTTCCATGGTATACACTCCATTCAATTACTTGTTCCATTCTGTTTAAGAATGGATAAATCAGTACGCAGTAAGCGGATGTCCGCTGCGTTATTTCACTTTGCATGAATATATCGTACACTATTGGTCCCAGGAGATTAACCCTCTTTTTCCTTTATTTTAAATATGAAAAACCCGAAAGCAGCTGCTTTCGGGTTAATTCGACTAATTTTATCGGGCAAGCAAATATTCGACATATGCCCGCCAATACGTACTCTTGGCGTATTCGAAATTGGGCTGACGATCTGGAAACGGCATGAAGACTTTAGGAGGCGACACAAATACTTCCAGTTTGTCTTCATTGATGATCACCGTTCCTGCTTCTGGTCCTTCAGTCAACACAGTTTTTGCACCATCTTCAAAGTTTGCCGCTACCCCCACTGCTTTTGGACGGCCATTGATGTTCAAGGTATGGGCTTTTCCTTCAACTCCATCGTAGTCGAAAAGCCATGCAGTCGGAAGTGCAACGGCATCCTCGGCTGTTTCCAAAGTAATCGATGTGTTGACGTTGCTGCCATAAGGAATTGGCGTTTCAATCGGTGTATCCATCGCAATCCGCACTTCGTAATAAGCCAGCGGGTTATTCTGTTCTTTCGGATCTAATTGATGATAGGCTTCAAGCCACTTAGACTCTTCAGCTGGCATCTCGGAAACACTTTGAATCGTTCCCGTGTTAACACCATCCAAACCTTCGCCGTCAATTTTGACCGGATCTCCCACTTCAACGAGCGGCCATTCGTCTTCCAGCACATAGCTGAGGAATACTTTTTCGTTTGAATAGATTTCAATGCTCAAAGGTTCGGCATCCCGGTTGATCTTGGCTACGGTTCCATCTACGGGGCTGATGACAGACGGATTCGACAGGCTTTGTGAGAGCTGTGCATTGAGCACCGCCAACTGCGATTCAATGGAAGCCAGCTGCTGCTCGGCCTGAGCAATGCCTGCGGCGTAAGAGCCGTCTTGCGGCACTGCGACACCTACAGAAACATTTACATCAAATTTGATGGTTTCATCGTTTTCATCGGTGATTTCGGAATTATCGGTTGCGTCTTGGGAGACAGGTCCCCCTTGAGCAGCTCTTGCTTGTTGGAGCGTAGCAAGTGAGCTTTTCACTTCTGCCAGCTGTCCTTCCAAAGCGGTTTTCTGCGTTTCCCAAATGGCACGCTGTTCTTCTGTTTCGGCTTCATTCAACATAGCAAGCTCGGATCCTGCGGTTACGGTGTCGCCTTCATTCACCATCCATTGCTGAAGCGCTTCATGGTTCTGCACATAGATTTCCACAGTTCCCTGTGGTGCCGTCAATGCTTCCTTGAACAGATTGGTTTCGTATGTACGCGTATAGGCCTGTTCGTAGTCACTGACGTAAACACTTTTAGGAAGGATGCTTTTGTCGCCAAACATTAACAGGGTGTTGGCCGTGAGAAAAGCGATGACTGCAACAGATAAGCCCACAAAAAAGAATCTATTCAAACGGATTCCCTCCTTCCATGAAGCCACTGAGCATATCATCCACCGGAATAAGACTGAATGACGCTACGATCAAAGCGGCGAAGATGTGAAGCAAAATCAAGCCCAATAAAATCAGTTTTGGGTTGATTTTCGTAAAACTGCGGATAAAACGGTACTGAACCGCAATAATCAAGGAAGTGAATAATGTCAGTTGATTGAAAAAGTAAATTAAGAAGTTGTTATCCAAGAACGTGGCAGCAATCGGTCCGAACGAGAAAATTGATACGGACATCGTATAGCCGGTCAGTGCAAATAATAGAAAAATCAAGCCTTTTTCGATGACCAGTAAAGCAGTGACATAAGTTTGCATAATAATCGCTGCTCGCCACGGCATCTTCAGGATCTTGCTGAATAAAAAAGCGGCCCCATACAGATGGAATGCCAAATAAAAACCTGCCCATAAGAGCGTGCCTAAAAGCGAGGTCCAACGCGCCAGTGTATAGGCATCCCACATGCCTGCCGCCAGCAGCGGCGTCAGCGAATCGGTGTTCATGCCCCATATCTCTCTGATGGCAAATACCAAGAGGCCAATAGCAATGATACAGGCGATGCGCTTATTGATATTGCGCATTTCGGTATGTTGTATATTATGTATAAGTTGTCCTTGTCTTGGGAAAAAGTGCCAGAATCTAAAGTCTGATATCATGCGCGTATGTCCTTTCAAGGCAATTGACGTTCTGCTTCACTTTACTTTACCAAAAAAGCTTCTTCTTTGGAACGCATTAGCTGGTACATTTTACAATATTTGAAACGTTTGAGCCAAAAGACATAGGAGTGTGGTTGAAGAGAGATGAAGTAATGTTGTGGCAGGGTAGGAATGCACTCCAGGCGGATGCTTTCCGGAGGCGGCGAAGCCATTATAGAACCTCTGCAAAACTGCTTCCAAACATACAAAAAAAAAGACTGTTCATGATGAACAGTCTTTTTCAGCAAATTATGCTTCGACGATACGGTATTTCTTATGTGAAATTACGGTCATATTGGATGCCGCACCAATTTCTTTTGCGTCTTCTGGTGAAATTTCAACAATCACCGAGTTGTCCATAATTTTAAAGATGGTGCCGTTAACATCGACGCCGTTGCGAGTGAAAGAAATCCATTCGCCAATGTAGCGGGCTGCTACGAATTCTGATACTTCTTTTTCATGGGGTTGGAATGCCATCATTACCACGCCTCTCTTTTTAAAACACTATCTATATATTATATCACAATTCGCCAATCATTTCACCTCTAAGCCAACTTAAGAACAGTATGACTTTGTTCTCAAAGTCGGTGACAGTCGATGGTTTGGAAAATACAGAGAGGAATTCTCTTCATTGGTCCCGGTCTTCTTTTTCTGTAAAGCGTCGAACGGCGCATAACTCGATTTCATGTTTTGTGCCGGCGAGTTCAATAATTTCAACCGCTTTTCCGGGAGTCGGCGAATGCAGCATTAAGCCATTGCCGTAATAGACACCTACATGGTGAATGCTTCCTTTTCCTTCTTCATAGGCGAAGAACAGCAAATCTCCGATATGCCAGGAGTTTTGCTCCTGCTGATCGATTTCGATGCCTTCCTCAGCCTGGTCAGCAGCATCGCGTGAAATGATAATGCCATTCGCTTTCATCAGGTTATAAGTAAATCCTGAGCAGTCATAGCCATAGCTCGACATGCCCGCCCATAAATAAGGCAGATCCAAAAATCCGGCCCCCAACTTTGCGATGTCCATACCGTCCCCTTGCGGCCCCCGGTTGTATCCAGCCACGATTTCTACCGCTTCTGACATAATCATGGCATCGCCATCCGGTGTCTGCAGCCGAATAAAGTCACCGAGCTCTTTGACCGGCAGTAAGGTATTGAAGGATACTGCTTTTAACGGTTTGAACTCTGCTGTCCAGAGCTGCGCTTTATTTGCCTTTACACGGGCATAGCCCAGCTCACTTAAAGCTTCTACTTCCCTCAATTGGCTGACGGGCACCCACCCTGGATATCCGCGCTCATCTTTGTGGCACGGCTGCCAAAGTGCAATGATTTTTGCCCAGCCTTCCACCACTTCTTCGATCAGCACAGGCTCCCCGTAGAGAAGCTGCGTTTGGATGCGGCCACTGTCAGTCAAATCTTTATTGTCCTCGCGGCTCATTTCCTGCAGCCATTTATTGATATTTGGGTTTTCAGCGATGCTCTCCGTATCGACGGGACGCGCTTTTTCAGGCGCGGTCCAGACGGTTGCGACTGGAACACTGCATACCCATGCAGTCGATTCTGTTTGCAGCAAGCTCTTCACTCCATTTCGTTCTTGATTTCATCGTTTTATTCTGTTTTGTCGATTGATGGCCGATTCCCACGGAGTGCGACAGTCGTTACTCGACACCCGGCAGAATGGTCAAGGTTTTGGCGTCCCCATCCAGTCGTGCAAGCGCACCAAGCGGAACGGAGAAATGCGGTTCACAATGGCCGATTTTAAAGCCTTTGACGACAGGGATTTTCGAGTCGCTGAAGTAGTGGCTGAATACTTCGTCCAACGTCAATGAGGGCTTGCGTTTTTTCGGTTCGGCATTTTTAAAGTCACCGATGACAATGCCCGCTGCTTCATCGAATTTCCGCGCCATCCGCAATTGGTTGAGAATTTCATCCACTTCGTAAGGCTCTTCATCGATATCTTCAATCAAAAGGATTTTGCCTTTGACGTCTAAATCAAATTTGGTGCCGATTGCGCTGCGGATCAGCGACAAGTTGCCCCCGACCAATTCACCTTGTGCGACTCCGCCTACAAGCGTTTCGAGAGGCGCTACTTCTTCCGTATAATGCAGCTCGAATGGCTCGAACAATTGACCGAACATGCGCCCGCTGCGTTCGTGGAATTCCTTCTTGCCGACATCCGACGCCAGCATTGGTCCATGAAAGGTTACCAAGTTGGCGTATTCCCCAATAGCGGTATGTAAAAATGTAATATCTGAATATCCCCAGAACACTTTTGGGTTTTCCATGATCATGGCATAATCGATTTGGTCCGCATAGCGCGCTGCACCGAATCCTCCGCCAGCACATATAATGCCTGACACTTCCGGATCTTCAAACATGGCATGCAAGTCGGCCAATCGCTCTTCGTCGGTACCAGCTAAATAACCGTATGCCGCATCGAGTGATTTGCCCAGCTTAATTTTCAATCCAAGCGCCTCCAGAAACGGCAAGGCTTTCTGCAAATTTTCTTGATTTGGCGGACTAGAAGGCGCAATTACGCCAACGGTATCCCCTTTTTTCAGTCGTTTCGGCATATTACGCAAAATGATCTACTCCTTTTTTATAATTTCATGCTCTTTTCATTATAACCTTTATGGCAAACCGTTTAACCCAACCCCGGTTCAACAGAATTTCGCCTGCATCGCCAACTCAGTCATCACCAGCATGGCGCGGTAGGCTTCCAAAATATCTTTCGCCTGGAAACGTACAATTGTCGTTCCTTTCTCTAGTTCACAGCCTGGCATCATAGCAGCTAGCTCCGCTTCTCCGTAATTGGTAAACTCGATTTTCAGCAGCGGCTTTTCTGGCGGCACCAGGGGTTTGACATTTCTTCGGTTCTCGATGGCTTTAATGGTTTGCTCACGCAAATACCGCTGTGCTTTTTTGGGATGCATCGTTCGGACAGCCGAACGCGTCAGCGACTGTTTGACTGCTGCTGTTGTAATGTTCGGAATCAAGCCTTCCGCTTCCCGGCATGCGCAATCATCTCCCGCTACCAATAAAACCGGGACTCCGTGGTAGCCGGCCACATAGGCATTAAAGCCAAGTTCTCCGATTTCCACTTCATCAATCCACATTGTGCGAACCGCAAATATCATCGAATGTGCCATAACCCCTTTTTGCCCTGCGCGAGCGTGGTAGCCAGCAAAAAATGCACCGGTAAAACGATTATCCAAGCCTTCGACCATCGAATAAGTTTTGACTCCGCCCGTAATTAAGTCCGCTTCTTCACACAGCTCTTCAGCAATCAAGTTGTTCATTTTCGAATGGCTGTCGTTAACCAAAAATTCTTGGGCTCCAGCGTCAACTGAACCACGGATGATGGCATTGGCATCTTCCGTCATTAATCGGCGCCCTCGTTCGTAATTGGCTTCATTGGAATCTACATATGTATAATCCGGTAAGGCTGTGACGCCTTCCATATCCATCGATAAATAGAATTTCATCTTAAAGACTCCTTCCCTTGGCTATTTACACTCTCCCTATGACTCAATGTACCAATACCCGCTCCATAGTTCAATCCAGCGGTAGCCACTCTATTGACAAAAATCTGGACAAAAAATTCTTTTTATTTTATTTTTTAGAATTTTTAGTCATTTTGGACGATGTTTATTATGAATCAGTTATTTATACTGAAAACAAGTTATTGCACATGGTAACTTACCTGTAAGATCTTCCATCAATAACACCCAATCGTAAAGGAGCGGATCGTGATGAATTTCGACAAAGTACTTGAACTCGGCTGGGGAGATCTTGCAATCGGAGTAGCTGGCTCGACGGCAGTCATGTTATTTATCAATTTTTATACTTTAATGTAAGGGGTGACCTATGAAGAACGCAGAAACCTAAAAGCTCTTTTCCCTATCAAGCGGAAAAGAGCTTTTAATGTGCTTTTTTTCGCATACAAAAACGCCTCCCCATTGATTGATCCGGAAAGGCGTACGTTATCCATAGGCTGCTGATTTCACTTTACAAACCTCCATGTAGTTGTTGTGATTCCCGCTGTTGGGCTATTAATTCATCGAACATCGCTCGGTCTCCCGCGCTTAATGCTTCATCGATCATGCGGTTGTAGTTTTCCTGTTCAAGAAAATAAATGGCGTCGGCCGCTTCTTTTCTCGATTGATCGTTCACTTCGATCAATTCGGCTCTTTCTTCCTGCAAAATCGCTTGGAGATGTCTGTGAATATCCGACACGAGCAACAATTGGTATAGAGGCAAGCGAATAAAGCGATTACCTTTTTGGAAGACAAAGACTTCAGAGAGATTTTCTACTTGGAACGTATTAAGGTTGACGATAATCTCTTTTCCTTCCACAGGAATGAAATGAAACAGCTCGTCGTCTTTCATGATAGAGAAGTACTGATAAGCAAACACGAACTTCACCAAATGCCCTTCTTTCTTTGTGTAGAACGGCTTCATGAGCTTCACATGCAACATCTGACTCACCCCCATCTTTTTGTAATATTCTGATTATATATATCATACCATAAAAACCTTTTTTCGAGAATAGAATTGCATGAGAACAGGTATATATAATAGACGTTTATAGGCACATTTTTGTCACACATTTTTACGAAAAAAATTGTTTTTTATTAAAAAAATTGTCAGAGACAACTGTCTCTTGTAGAGAAGTCATCTCTTTTTGCTCGTTCTTACAGGTTTTTTCTATAGTAAAAAGCATCCTAGCGATATTAAAACTGTTTTGTTAAGGCAAGTTTTATAATTTTACCCTCACCTTCCAGACTTAACTGTATAAAAGCTCGCATTTTTCTAATTTAAAACCCCACACATCATCCTGAGTAAAGGGAATGGATCTGAGGGGTTTCGAAAAAATTGGTTATTTTTTAGTGCGCAGCTGCTGATGGCGATGGCGCGGCGGAGTTACCATGAAATGCATTTCGTTCGGATTGATGTAAAGCGATACTTTTTCCATAATGTATGTAACCAGGCTATGGAATTCTTCATCAGATAGTTGCCGTTTGTAAAAGATGATTCGGTTCATTTTGAAATCGACCTGTATTTGCTCCAGGTACTCCGGAAACAATCGAGGGTTTGGGATACTGTAACATTCACCATCTGAAGAAATTTGCCAGCTGATTTTACCAAATACCAATTCAGCCTTTGCATAGACTACTTCCCAAGCCACGACGTCCTTTGGATGCAAAACGGAACGCAAGTCGGGGATTTCCAAAACGAACGAATTGAGCAACTATCATTCTCCTATCTAAAACAATTTAATTAGGCCTTTATTACTTTTATAATACCATTTGATTTACATAAAACAAGGACTCACTAAAAATAAAGCAGCGCTTTTCTAGCTTATAAAATAGACAACTATTCTTCATCGTTTACGGAGCAGTCAGAAAGTCGTATAATAGAAGGAAAGTTTATTTTGGGGCGATGCATATGGCTACGGTTCAATCCCTGGCGAAAAGATTCGAAGATACGATTCACAATTATATGGCTGCTATCGACAAATCACTTCTACCGACGCGTGCGTTGGATGAGGAAATGGTTCGAAAAGCAGTCTTTTTAGTGCGCCATGACGGCGTACAGATTCAGTCGTTCAATGAAGAACGCCTCTTGCTTGAAGCAATTGTCAAAGATGCACATTCAGTAAAAGTAATACTTAATTTCGATAAACTTACGGCAATTTGCGCCTGTCCGCAGGACTCGATGTGCCGACACCGGCTGGCGGTCATTTTTGCGCTTTACCAAAAAATCGGTTCTCTCTCCGAATGGGTTGCTTCGTGGCGGGAGCCGGAAAACAAGCAGCTAACCTTGCTGGCGGAAAAACGTTCTCCTGAGCAGTGGACGACATTGATTCGCAGCATCTGGCGTGATGCCATTCCAGATTATACTACGCGCAATTATTTCTATTTTGAACAAATGTATGATGGCCGTCTAAAAAACGCTTTATCCTATGTGCCGTTGGAACGTGAATGGAAGGTGCTTTACCGCGCTTATGCCCATTTTATTTCATTGACAGAGGTGTGGTCGACTTTTATCGCGGGCACACAAGAAGTCCATCATTCGTTCTTTAAGACCTGGTTTGACGATGAACTGCATGAATTACGCGATTTGCTGGGCCAGCTGCGTGGGCAGCACCGCACATTCGAAGCAGATGCTTTTTTTGAACACCTGAAAACCTTGATCCGTGAATTCATGGAAGTGAAAGACAGCTCGTTTTCACAGCGTTTTACCCTTTATCAATTGTTTTGGAACAATCTGTTCACGAACAACAAGCTGCGCGAAGAAGAGTTAACTGCGCTGAAAAATCCTGATGAACGGCTAAAAGCCTTTTTTGCGATCATTTTGAAAAAGGAATTGGATGCTAAAAAAATCTCACCCAATGAGACGCATGACTGGGTCGAACTTGCAGTTCTTGCTGAAAAAGAAAACCATCGGCAAGCATTGACCACTATTCTGATGGCAATCAAACCGCATGTGAAAACCTTCTTGTTTGAAGGGCTCTATACGCAGTATCGTCACCAATATGTACGGACACTGAGCCGTTTGTTTTCTCAAATCGAGTTGAGCGAATTGGACTGGGAAGACTTGTTCAAGCAATTTGGCCATTACGGGCTCCCCGCCTATTCCGCTTATTTAATCGAAAAGCAATTATACAAACAGTGGGCAGAGCTGCACCATCTTCATAATTCGCCTTTGTATTTCGCTGAAGAATGTGGGCTCAAAGAAGTGCAGACAGCGGCACCGGATTATGTACTGCCGCTATTCCACCGGTACGCACTCGCTCATCTTGAAGAACGCAATCGCCCGAGTTATAAACAGGCTGTCCGCATTTGGAAAAAGATGAAAGCCGCCTGCAAAAAGAGCGGCCAAATGGAGTTCTGGACAGCGTACATCAATGAAATCCGCACACAGAACAAACGCCTGCGTGCACTACAGGAAGAGATCGAGAAAGGAAATCTTATATGAATCAATTCCAAACTGAAGGAAGCCGCCTCTACTATTTAACAATCAACCGTGGAGAACTTTTCCGTATCCAGGCGACCAATGAAGCCGGCAACCGGATTCCTCCGGAAATCTGGAAACCGTATTTGTATTTTCTCGATAAAGACAGCTTCTTCGGATTGACGGCACAGACTGATGGCTTAGATCTGGTGCTGACTCCTGCTGATTTTGTCCGTCTGTTCCAAAGCGAACCTCACCATTATGTGACGTTTGCCGGGCAGCGTGCAGAAGATGAAAGCTGGTTAAAGCTAGCTGGAAAAGTAGCCGATTCGTTAAGCGATCCCGATTTATGGGATCATGTTTCTGTTGAAGGCAGTGAGATTATCATTAGCGACAAATATGGCGACGACGAAATCCGGGCTTTCCTTGGCGATACCATTCAGCATCAATTGCGCCAGAAAGGTTTATCCGTTGCCCAATTGCCTTATATCCAAGGATTTGTCCAACAGGCTGGTTGGCAAGGTTTGCCGGATGCGGATGATTACGTTGTCGCTGTTCAATTGAGCGAACCGGATGCGGATGAATACTGGTCCTTCAAAGTCGTCATGCGCTCAAAACGGGGCAGTGTTTATTGGTCCCCTTCCAAGCGACGTGCAGATGAACCGATCGACAAGGCCCTTCCGGAAAAGTGGCGGCCTTTTGCAGAAGACATTAAAGAACGTCAATCCTTGCTGTTGAGCTTGTGCCCTTCTGTCGATCGGTATGACGAAGACCGCTTTTACCGGGTGGAATGGACCGATGCGGAAATTCTTGAATTTCTGCGCAACGATGCAGAAATTTTGCAGGCATTCGGCATTGAAGTATCAATCCCTTCATGGTTGAAAGCTGTCCAGGAATCGAAAATCCGCGTCAAAGCCAATGTCAACTCACCGATCAAGAAAGCGTCGGTTGTCGGACTTGACCAGATTATCAATTTTGACTGGCAGTTCTCCTTGAACGGGCATGAACTCAGCATGCAGGATTTCCAGCGCCTTGTTACCGACAACAAGGAATTTATTCGCATCGGCAATGAGTGGGTGCGCGTCGATTCAAACTTGTTGATGCAATTGCGCAAGATGATTGAAGAAGCCGAAGATGCGGACTGGACCATCAAAGACATGCTGTTCCAGAACGTTCCTGAAATCATGTTGGAGGAGACAGCGGATGAAGAAGATCCACTGGTTGAATTCCATTTGAACCGATCGCTGAAAACTTTGCTTGATAAGTTATTGGATAAACGCGACTTGCCGGAAACGGTCCTGCCGCAGAATCTGCTGACCGAGTTGCGTCCTTACCAAAAAATCGGCTTTGATTATCTGGTCTTCATGCGCGAAGAAGGCTTTGGCCTTTGTCTTGCGGATGATATGGGGCTGGGCAAAACCGTTCAGCTCATTACGTATTTGCTCCACGTCCATGGAAAAAATCCGGAGCGGCCATCACTGATTGTCTGCCCGACTTCCGTACTCGGCAACTGGCAAAAAGAATTGGAGCGTTTTGCGCCTGATTTGAAAGTTGTCACCCATTACGGCAGCATCCGGCCGAAAGGCGAAGAATTCACTGCCTTTTTAGCGGAAGAAAAACCGGATGTCGTATTATCGACTTACGGCATCGCGTCTTCTGACGACGTGGAAATGCAGAGCCTGCACTGGGCAAGCATTACACTCGATGAAGCACAGAACATCAAGAATATGTATACCAAACAATCGCGGACAATCCGGAAATTCAAGGGTGATCATCATATTGCCTTGACAGGAACACCGATTGAAAACCGCCTGTCTGAATTATGGTCGATCTTCGATTTCATTAATAAAGGCTACTTGTACCGCATTAAGCAATTCCAGGAAAACTTTATGATTCCGATTGAACGCGATAATTCTGAAGAACATAAAGAAAAATTACGTCAGCGGATTCAGCCGTTCCTGCTGCGCCGGACGAAGAAAGATCCGGATCTGCAATTGAATTTGCCAGAAAAGCAGGAACAACTGGAGTATTGTCCACTGACGCCGGAACAAGCCGCACTATACGAAGGTCTCGTTCAGGATACGGTGCAGAAAATGGAGACGCTCACAGGTTTCGAGAAAAAAGGGCTTGTATTAAAAATGCTGAGCAAGTTAAAGCAGCTATGTAATCATCCGTCTCTGTATTTAAAAGAGCCGTATACGAGCGCCGCTGAAATCATGCCCCGTTCTCAAAAACTGGAGCGCATTGTGACCTTGGCCGGGGAAATTGCGGAACGCGGGGAACAATGTTTGATTTTTACCCAATACATTGGGATGGGGCATTTGCTGCAGCAGGCCATCAACGAACTGTATGGCCATGAAGTGCCATTCCTAACGGGCAGCATGCCGAAACAACAGCGTGATTCTTTAGTTGCCTCTTTCCAGGCCGGTAAATTCCCGATCTTCATCCTGTCTCTGAAGGCGGGAGGGACTGGGCTTAACTTGACCGCTGCGACACACGTACTGCATGCGGACAGATGGTGGAATCCGGCTGTTGAAAACCAGGCAACAGACCGTGCTTACCGCATCGGACAGACTCAATTCGTCCATGTCCATAAATTCGTGACCATTGGGACAATTGAAGAAAAAATCGATTCCCTGCTGGTGCAGAAGCAATCGATGTCTGAAGAATTCATTCAATCCAGTCAGTGGATGACCGAGCTTTCGGATAACGATCTGAAGGAACTGTTCACCTATTCAATTTAACGAGCTTTAAATAATCCGGCCAGGTCCCCACCTGGCCGGATTCCCCTTTTAGACGTGAATACTCACCCTTTTTGAACGGAACGGAAGATCGATTTCAGTTCACTTAGTTCCCGCTCCGCCTCTGCCAAACGTTGATGAAGCAAAGCGGTTAGTTTGATCAATTGCTCCATATGCACTTCCAGTTGCAGCTGTACATCTTTTGGCATCGCTAAGTGCCTCCTTTTTAGTTGCTTATACGTTTACTTGTTCCGTCCCCGGCGGCTGAAAATCGAAGTCTGCATCAGACTGCGGTATTTCTTGCTGAGGGACGGTTTCTTCTTGTGATTTTCTTCTGTCGAGGAAGCGAATTTGATCACCAAGCACTTCCGTCACGTAAATGCGTGTTCCGTCTTCTTTGTCGTAAGAACGCGACTGCAGACGGCCAGTGACAGCGACCAGTGAACCCTTGACGCAGTATTTCGAGACATTGTGGGCAGGCTTCCCCCAAGTAGAACAAAGAACAAAATCTGTTTCTGTCTCTCCTTTCTGGTTTTTGTAATTCCGGGAAATTGCTACGATGAAGGAAGTATGTACGCGGCCTTCATTCATCACACGCATGATTGGATCTTTGGTTAAACGCCCTACAATTCCGACTTGATTCATTTTCTCACCCCCTTTCGCTTACATGAAGCATACTAAGAAGATTGAATTCTTTGCAAAACCGGAAAAATAATTTTTAAGGGATTTTCCGCTTCCATATTTCATTTTTGGAGTCTTCCCAAAAATTATTTCTGGTTGTATTTGGTGAAATGATTGAGTTTCCACAAAATGATGTCTTGAATTAAAAATGACTTTTAGAAGAATATCCGTTTTTTTCGCAGCCTATTTTCCGTTCGCCCGCAAAATCTTCTATATGCTATACTGAAACAAAGCTAGTATTGGAGGCATCGCTGAATGAAAACATTTAAAATGCTGTCACTGGGGATTGAAAAAGATGATGAAGTCGCCGATTATCCAGTACATGACGGCATCATCATCAACCAGGAAAACAATGAACGTTCATGGATTCTTGAAATGCTGGTCGACTTGTCACACCACGAAACCTTCGAAAGCTTAAAGCAAACCGAGGAAACGATAGCTGTCCAGGTCGTGATCTCCTATCCAGGAAATGAACCGGCTCCTTTTGAAGTGGTAGTCCATGCTGTAAAAATTATGGGTGATCATATTTCCGTATTGATGAAAGGCACCTTGAAACGGGCTCGCCGGAAATACGCGGAAACCCTGCTTTCAGAGCTATTGGAAGATGGACTTGAAGGACAGGAGCTGCTGGATCGCTTTGAAACCGATATGCGTACGCGTCCGGGTCTTCGCAAAGACGAGTCAAAATCATAACGAGTAATCGCCATCAATAAAAAAAGCAGTTCCTGAAGGTCAAAAAAATGACTTTCAGGAACTGCTTTTTTTCTATGTGGATGCAGTGAGTCTTGTCACTATCGTTGTATTGCTTGGAATCACTTTTTTTCAGCAACTGGTCCTAATGCAAAGAGAATATCGCATTCACAAGCGATTTCACCATCTACAGTGGCAATTGCATGGCCCTTGCCCATAGAACCGCGCAATTTCGTCAATTCGACTTCCAGACGCAATTGATCACCTGGTACGACCTGACGTTTAAAGCGGCAGTTGTCGATGCCTGTGAAAAACGCCAGACGGCCTTTATTGGCTTCCAGCTGCAGGACAGCGGCTGCGCCAACCTGTGCCAGCGCTTCAACAATCAAGACACCCGGCATTACCGGGTAGCCAGGAAAATGCCCATTAAAAAATTCTTCATTTGCTGATACGTTTTTTAATCCTACAGCTTTTTTACCGGCGTCGATTTCTAAAATGCGATCCACCATTAAGAATGGATAGCGGTGCGGTAAAATTGCTTGAACTTGTTCTGTTGTCAACAATCGATTCATCTCCTCTTATTTTCCACTCATAATATCCAATATGTGCTGCCAGGTTTCCCATTTCAGTGCATCGGCCGGTTTACCGTCCCCAATGACACCAAAGCCCACCATCGCCCCTAAAACAGCGGCTAAGGCGATTAGCGCAATCACAATGACAATACGGAGCCAGATTGGAAACAGGCGGATTTGAACCCACCATGTCTTTTTCGGCTCTTGAGTTTCTGATGCTTCTTTTTTAGCTTTTTTCCGAATAGGAAAGTTTTTTTTCAGCTCAGCCATTCACTCCGTCAACCTTTCCATCTACTGAATTCCCGAAATACGGGCAAAGTTCGCTCATCTCACTAGTACTCAGTAGAGATGCGTTCCCTCTGAGTGAAGTTTCACTTTATACAAACTGTAGTTATTATAACTAGAATACGCTTTTTTTGCTATCTGCAATTTGGCTTTGTTTCTTTTGGCGAAAGATGCTCTCTTTTGCTTCCAGCATTAAGCCGGTGCCCAGCGCGACACATTCCATTGGATTTTCCGCAATGGAAACCGGAATTTCCAACTTCTCGGCCAGCAGTTGGTCCAGTCCATCGAGTAAAGCGCCACCGCCTGTCAAAATTGCTCCGCTTTCAATAATATCTGAAGCCAATTCCGGTGGTGTTTTCTCTAATACCATCCGGGCAGCCTCCACAATCGTTCGAACCGATTCTCTCAAGGCTTGTTCAATTTCCATCGAATGGATGACCAGCGTTTTCGGATAACCAGTCATCATATCACGGCCACGGACTTCCATTTTCTTTTCTTCAGCGCGTTTGATTGCTGTACCGATTTCAATCTTGATCTTTTCAGCAGTCTTTTCTCCGATCAACAACTTATGATGGTGTTTGACGTACTTCATGATTTGCTGATCAAACCGGTCACCGGCTGTTTTAATCGTCTCGCTTGTGACAATGTCACCCATGGACAAAACGGCGACATCCGTTGTTCCGCCGCCGATATCGATCACCATACTGGCATTCGGATGATAAATATCCAAGCCGGCTCCGATGGCAGCAACTTTCGGTTCCACTTCGACGTACACTCTCTTTCCACCCGCTTTTTCAGCGACTTCCTGAATAGCGTTCTGTTCAATGCTTGTGACGTTCGTAGGGCAGCAAATCAAAATACGCGGCTTCGTCATGAAGCCTTTCAATTTCAAGATGTGAATAAAATGCTTTAGCATCGCTTCAGTGACATCAAAATCATGGATGACTCCATCTTTCAACGGCCGAATTACATCAATATGCTTGGGCGTCCTCCCCATCATTTTGCGTGCTTCTTTCCCGACAGCCAGCACCTGATTGGTCTTCCGATCCATTGCCATTACTGAAGGTTCGTTCAAGATGATTCCCTTGCCCTTAACATATATCAATACATTCGCAGTTCCTAAATCAATTCCGATATCTTTTGAAAACATCAAGCCCGCACTCCTTCTGAACCATTAATCCCATCTCATCAACCAGTAAGGGTAAAGACCTTACTGATTGGAGTTTCTCTACATTTTTATGTATTAAAAAAGATTCTCTTAACTGAATATTTTATCATAGTGAGGATCGCATTGACAAAAATTCATCAATTCATACAATAACATTAAAAAAGCTTGCGAAGCTGATAACCAGCGCCGCAAGCCCTATATAAAACGATTAGACCAATTGCTCAACTTTTTCTTCAGCCTGTTCAACCGTTACCCGCTCAATATCAGCGCCTAAGGCTTCCAGTTTTAAATGAAAGTCAACATAGCCACGATCTAAATGATAAAGTTCGTTGACCCGTGTAATTCCGTCTGCAGCAAGTCCAGCTAGAATCAATGCGGCTGCGGCTCTTAAATCCGTAGCTGCAACTTCAGCTCCTTGAAGTGATGAGGGACCTTCCATGATTACTGAACGTCCTTCAATTTTAACCGATGCATTCATGCGGCGGAATTCTTCCACGTGCATAAAGCGGTTTTCAAAAACGGTTTCTGTCAAGATGCCGTTACCTGTAGCAGTCAGCATCAATGACATCATCTGTGATTGCATATCAGTTGGGAAACCTGGATGCGGCATTGTTTTAATATCAATAGAGCGAAGTGGACGGTTTGCGCGGATGCGTAACCCTTCTTCTGTCTCCTGAATATCAACACCCATTTCACCCATTTTGGAAATTAATGCTGTCATGTGTTCAGGCACAGCATTTTCAATAATAACATCGCCTTCTGTGATTGCAGCTGCAACCATAAATGTACCTGCTTCAACGCGATCCGGAATAATGTAATGCTCAGCGCCATGTAATTCTTCTACGCCTTCGATACGCATTGTATCTGTACCAGCACCGATAACGCGGCCGCCCATTTCATTGATGTAATTTGCTACGTCAACGATTTCAGGCTCCTTGGCAGCATTTTCAATGAGTGTTGTACCTTCTGCCAAAGCGGCAGCCATCATGATGTTTTCAGTTGCCCCTACACTCGGGAAATCCAAATAGATTTTTGCCCCGCGTAAACGGCCAGTTGTTTTTGCTTCCACAAATCCGTTTCCAATCGTAATGCTCGCGCCCATCGCTTCAAAACCTTTTAGGTGTTGATCGATCGGACGTGACCCTATTGCACAACCACCCGGTAAAGCTACACGAGCAAATCCATTACGCGCAAGGACTGGTCCCATTACCAGGATCGAAGCACGCATTTTGCGCACATACTCAAATTGCGCTTCGCTTGATAAAGTTGCTGAAGAATCGATCAGCATTTCATTTTTTTCGGGAAAGTACTCAACGGAAACGTTCAAGCTTCTTAACACTTCCTGAATAGTATAAACATCCGCTAAATTAGGTACTTCTTTGATGATACTCTTGCCTTCTGAAGCTAGTAAAGCCGCAGCTAATACCGGAAGAACTGCATTTTTGGCACCTTCCACCCGTACTTTCCCTTTTAATTTTTGGCCGCCTTTTACAATAATTTGATCCACTGATATGCCCTCCATGTGTTTAATAGTCATCTATATGTATCCATATACGTTTAAAAGTCCAATGTCATAATTTAGAAACAAAACCTTACTTATACTAACTTTTTATTTAGTAAAAAACAAGCAACTATACTCACATTTTGCGCTATTTTTTCATCAACGCGTAACATTATTCGAGAAGCTGTCTCTTTTTATGTCCGTCAGGGCTAAAAGTCACATTTTAACTTCGAGCTACTAGACCTTTTCCCCTCTATCCTATGCTTAAACATTATACACGAATTTATTTCCTAGGAAATAAAATTTTTGCCGTTTTGCCATAGCCATGAGCTTCAGAGCCATGGCAAAACGGCAATTTTAAAACAAATAAGGCAATTGCCTTGACCAAGTTGAAATATTTAGGAAAAAAGTAGATACCATGGTCCCGATCGCAATGCTGAGAAAAATATAAAGAATTTGTGCCTGCAGCACATGATGTTTGTGTATCCATTTTTCGAACATTACAGCACGCATTGCATAAAAAGCGACGCCCGTGAAGAAAATGTGACTGAAAATTGATATTAAAGCTGTTTGACCAATCATGGTTTCCATCTTATCCATCCTTTCGCAAGCGAATTTTATATTCTTTGAAATTGGTTCAACGAATTTTGAAACCTTATGCTCTTATTTTTATCATTCTATTTTACTCTCATGTCTCGCTGTATCTTTAACTTCAGGTCAGAATTCTAAAATGATCTGCTTTAATTTAAAATAGAAAAAGCGGACAAAAGTCGAATGCCCTTCTGTCCGCTTCATTTCTTTATTGTCCAGCTTCAACGGCCAACTCCTCGGACTTAAGCTGCCCTTCCTATGCGGCAAAAAGCGCCGCTTCGGAAATTCATTTTAAGCCCGTCGGAGCTGAACGGCCGCTTTCGCTTTTCTTTATTGGCCAGCTTCAGCGGCCAACTCCTCGGGGTCTTAAGTCAGCCTGGCTATGCGGCAAAGAACGCCGCTTCGCCATTCTGCCTTAAGCCTGTCGGAGTTGAACGGCCGCTTACGCTTTTCTTTATTGTCTAGCTTCAGCGCCTAGATTCTAGGGTCATAAGTCATCCCAGCTGGGTGGCAAAGAGCGCCACTTCGCTGGTCTGCCTTATGCACGTCGAATCTACACAGGCGCTTTCGCTTTTCTTTAAATGTTACCCTCATAAACGTTGATACGATTCATCGCACGCTTTAACGCCAATTCTGCACGTTTAAAGTCGATTTCATTTTTATTTGCCTGTAAAAGTGCTTCTGCACGTTTAGCGGATTCCTGAGCACGTGCCAGATCAATGTCTGTAGCGCGTTCAGCCGATTGTGCAAGAATGGTCACTTTTTCAGGGCGAATTTCAAGAAATCCGCCGTTTACAGCAACCAATTCTGTCGAGTTCTCTTTTTTCAATCGGACTGCACCGATTCCAAGAGGAGCGACTGTCGGAATGTGGCCGGGCAGAACGCCCATTTCGCCTGTTGCTGTAACTGCAATAACCATAGATACTTCTGAATCGTATACCGGGCCGTCGGGAGTGACAATATTGACTGTAATGGTCTTCATTTTTTTCCCTCCTGGTCCCTGGTTTTAGACTTCTACGCCCATGCCTTTTGCTTTTGCAATAACATCTTCAATGCGTCCGACCAAACGGAAAGCATCTTCTGGCAAGTGGTCATATTTTCCATCAAGAATTCCTCTGAATCCTTTGATCGTTTCTTGAACAGGAACATAAGAACCTTTTTGGCCTGTGAATTGTTCAGCAACGTGGAAGTTTTGAGAAAGGAAGTTTTGGACACGGCGTGCACGGTTAACCGTCAGCTTGTCTTCATCACTTAACTCATCCATACCAAGGATTGCGATGATATCTTGTAGTTCTCTGTAGCGTTGAAGCGTTTCTTGAACTTCACGTGAGATTTTGTAATGTTCATCGCCAACAATTTCAGGTGACAATGCACGTGAAGTTGAAGCCAAAGGATCCACCGCTGGGTAGATACCCATCTCAGAAAGTTTACGCTCAAGGTTAGTCGTTGCATCCAAGTGGGCGAAAGTTGTAGCCGGAGCCGGATCCGTATAGTCATCGGCTGGTACGTAAATCGCTTGGATCGATGTTACTGAACCTGCGCTTGTAGTTGTAATACGTTCCTGTAATTGACCCATTTCTGTAGCAAGTGTCGGTTGGTAACCAACGGCTGATGGCATACGGCCAAGTAGTGCCGATACTTCAGATCCTGCTTGTGTGAAACGGAAGATGTTGTCGATGAAAAGAAGAACGTCCGCGCCTTGTTCGTCACGGAAATATTCTGCCATTGTCAAACCGGACAAAGCAACACGCATACGTGCGCCTGGCGGCTCGTTCATCTGGCCGAAGACCATTGCCGTTTTCTTGATAACGCCAGAATCGCTCATCTCGTGGAATAAGTCATTTCCTTCACGTGTACGTTCGCCAACACCAGCGAATACGGATAAACCACCGTGTTCTTGAGCAATGTTGTTGATCAATTCCTGGATAAGAACTGTTTTACCTACACCGGCACCACCGAAGAGACCGATTTTACCACCTTTAATATAAGGGGCAAGCAAGTCAACAACTTTAATACCTGTTTCAAGGATTTCAACTTCTGTAGAAAGATGTTCGAATGTAGGTGCTGAACGGTGAATTGGATCACGGCGCTCTGTTAACGGAATTTCTTCCCCTAAATCGATAATCTCGCCAAGTACGTTGAATACACGGCCTAATGTTACATCTCCAACTGGAACAGAAATTGCTCTGCCCAAGTCAGTTACTACTGAACCACGCTGCAATCCATCAGTGGATTCCATTGCGATTGTGCGTACTGAATCGTCACCAAGGTGAAGAGCCACTTCAAGCGTTAATACGACTTGAGCTTGGTTGGGACGATCAATATTTACAGTTAGGGCATTGTAGATAGCTGGAAGTTGACCATTAGAAAACTTGATATCTACAACCGGTCCCATAACCTGAAGAACGTGTCCTGTGTTCATGCTGTTCCCTCCTGTCTTACTTTTTTAGAACTCCCCATCAGGGATGTTCGCAATTTATAGATAAGCAAACTTCAGTGCCCATCTGCATGGGCACTTCCATTTTTTATTCCAATGCAGCTGCTCCGCCGACAATCTCAGTGATTTCCTGAGTGATTGCCGCTTGGCGTGCACGGTTGTATTGAAGTGTCAATCCATTAATCAAGTCAGACGCATTATCGGTCGCGCTCTTCATTGCAGTCATGGATGCAGCATGTTCACTTGCTTTGCCGTCAAGAACGGCCCCAAAGATCAGGCTTTCCGCGTATTGTGGAAGAAGAACTTCCAAAATCGCTTCTGCTGAAGGGTCAAACTCATACGATGCAGTAGACCCTGTCGGTTGAATATCCGTCAGCGGCAAGACTTTTGTCTCTGTGACTTCTTGTTGAATAGCTGAAACAAAGTGATTGTAATACATATAGACTTCGTCATACGTACCATCTGAGAACATACCAACAGCTTTGCGCGTTATTTCTTTAATGTCCGAAAATGTCGGATGGTCAGGAAGCGCAATTGCACTTTCGAGAATGGTCATTCCTTGTTTTGTAAAGAATTCCTTCCCTTTCCGGCCGACACTTAGGATAACAAAGTCGTCATTGGATGTATGCCGTTCACGGATTCTGTTCATGACAGTACGAAGAATATTACTGTTATATCCGCCTACAAGGCCACGATCCGATGTGATTACTAAATAAGCTGTTTTCTTTACAGGGCGTGCAGTCATCATCGGGTTGCTTGTGTCCGCAGACCCAGCTGCGATGGATGCTACCACGTCCTGTATTTTATTCATGTAAGGAACGAACGCTTTCGCGTTCACTTCCGCACGGCTTAGTTTAGATGCCGAAACCATTTGCATGGCTCGTGTAATCTGGCTCGTTTTCTTGGTTGACGTAATACGTGTTTTTATATCGCGTAAAGATGCCACTGGTATTTCACCACCTTATTATTTTTTCTTCATATTCGAACCCGGTATTACCCCGCTTTAACGGGCAGTATGTCTCCCGCATTTACATGCAGGAGATCAACTGACCGTAAAAGTCCGATTGGATCAACTAGTATTCAGTGGGGTTAAAGCCCCCCACTGAATACAGTTTCTCTTTACTCTGATTTTGCGAATGTGCGCTTGAATTCGTTGATCGCTGCACCAAATGCGTCGTCAGCAGGCAAACCTTGAGTTGTGCGAATAGTATCCAAAATGTCTGTGTGGTTAGAATCCAACCAGCTTGTCAATTCAGCTTCAAAGCGAGAAATATCGTTGATGGCGATGTCGTCAAGGAATCCACGAGTCAACGCATAGAAAATCACAACTTGTTTTTCAACTTTGATCGGGTTGTTTAAGTCCTGCTTCAAGACTTCAACTGTACGCTTCCCGCGCTCAAGTTTCGCAGCAGTCGCAGCATCAAGATCTGAACCGAACTGAGAGAATGACTCAAGTTCACGGAAAGCAGCCAAGTCAAGGCGCAATGTACCCGCAACTTTTTTCATTGCTTTGATCTGAGCTGAACCACCAACACGTGATACAGAAAGACCCGCATTGATTGCTGGGCGTACACCTGAGAAGAATAGATCCGATTGAAGGAAGATCTGGCCATCCGTAATCGAGATAACGTTTGTTGGAATGTATGCAGAGATATCGCCAGCTTGAGTTTCAACGAACGGCAATGCTGTGATTGATCCTGCTCCAAGAGTTTCGTTCAACTTCGCAGCACGTTCAAGCAACCGTGAGTGCAAGTAGAAAACGTCTCCTGGGTAAGCTTCACGGCCTGGTGGACGACGAAGCAATAGTGAAAGTTCGCGGTAAGCAGATGCTTGTTTTGTTAAATCATCATAGACGATCAACACGTGCTTGCCTTCAAACATGAATTCCTCAGCCATTGTGATGCCCGCGTAAGGAGCAAGGAACAATAATGGAGCTGGTTGTGAAGCGGAAGCCGTTACAACAATTGTGTAATCAAGCGCTCCGTTTTTGCGGAAAGTTTCTACTACGTTACGTACAGTAGATTCTTTTTGTCCGATTGCAACATAAATACAGATCATGTCTTGGTCAGCTTGGTTCAAGATCGTATCGATTGCTACAGAAGTTTTACCTGTCTGACGGTCACCGATGATCAATTCACGCTGTCCACGGCCGATCGGCACAAGTGCATCAATCGCTTTGATGCCTGTTTGAAGTGGTTCATGTACCGATTTACGGGCCATAACCCCTTGAGCAGGGCTTTCAATTGGACGAGATTTTGTCGTGTTGATTGGTCCAAGACCGTCAACAGGCTGTCCAAGTGGATTTACTACACGTCCGATAAGTTCAGGTCCTACCGGTACTTCCATAATGCGGCCAGTCCGACGTACTTCATCGCCTTCTTTAATGTCTGTGTAAGGGCCAAGGATAATGATACCAACATTGTTGGCTTCCAAGTTTTGCGCCATACCAAGGACACCAGTTGAGAACTCTACAAGTTCTCCAGCCATGACGTTGTCGAGGCCATGAGCGCGCGCGATACCATCACCAATGGTGATTACTGTACCAACGTCGTCAACTTTCATCTCTGATTGATAATTTTCAATCTGTTGTTTGATCAGACCGCTGATTTCTTCAGCTTTGATGCTCATGTATGTCACCCTCTCATAATTTCATAAATTAACCGATTAATTGACGCTGCAGGCGTGACAATTTGGTGCTCACACTGCTGTCGTAAATGCGGTTTCCGATTTGAAGACGCAATCCGCCGATTAACGATGGATCGATGATGTTTTCAATTCGTAAAGATTGTTTGCCGATTTTCTTTGAGAAAACCGAAGAAATGGATGCGCGCTCTTCTTCCGTCAAAGGACGTGTAGAATATACTTTTGCATCTTCAATTCCCTGTGCATTATTGGATAATGCGACGAACTCGTCAACCATAGAGCCGACTTCATTCAATCGTTTGCGTTCTGCCATCAATTGAAGTGTATTTACGACAAGCGGATTCGCTTCTTTAAATACTTCATTGATCAAGTTTGTTCTTTTATCAGCTGAAAGTTTTGGAGAAATGATCAAATTGTAAAGCTCCGGAGTCATTTCGAAGACTTTTTTCACTTCACGAAGATCCTGTTCTACCTCCAAAGCCGATTCATGCTTTTGAGCGACTTGGAACAATGCTAGAGCGTAGCGTTCTGCAACTTGACTCACTGAACTTCGCCTGCCTTCGCAATCGTTTCATTAATCAACTGGCGGTTGTCTTCCTCAGAGATTTCTTTTTCAAGCACTTTCGTAGCAGCAAGCAATGACAATGCCACAACTTCTTCACGAACAGCTGAAATAGCTTTATCTCTTTCGTTGGCAATTTCTTGAACCGCAGCTTCTTTCATGCGGCCAGACTCAGCACGCGCTGTCGTAATGATTTCCTCACGCGAAACTTCGCCTTGCTTTTTAGCGTTTTCGACGATTTCTTGTGCTTGTGTACGCGCATCTTTTAGAAGGCTGCGCTGCTCATCAAGCAATTTTTGTGATTCTAGACGGCTGTTTTCAGCAGTTTCGATTTCACTCTTGATCAAATCTTCACGCTGTTGCATTACGCCCATCAAAGGACCCCATGCGAATTTCTTCAAAAGCAACATTAGCAAAATGAAGATGACAAGTGTTGCGATAATGTCTCCAATATTCAAAAACTCCCCGGTTGCACCGAGTACGAGGTGATCAAAAAACACGATTGTTTCACTCCCTTCAAGAGCCTAAAATACAATTTCTTCTATAGTAAGATCTTTGTCTGTGTAAGATGGATTTTCAAAAGCAAATTGCTTCATACAAGTTTAAATGGCGAAAACCATATCGAAGCATCCCCACCATTTAACTTTTTGTATAAATACTATTGGTTCATAACGATGAACGCGATAACTACGGCGATGATCGGCAATGCCTCAACCAATGCAACCCCGATGAACATTGTTGTTTGTAGAACGCCGCGTGCTTCTGGCTGGCGAGCGATACCTTCAACTGTTTTTGAAACGATAAGACCGTTACCGATACCTGCACCTAGTGCTGCTAAACCTACTGCGATTGCTGCTGCTAATAAACCTAATGAACCTGTCATTGTAATGTGTCCTCCTCAGGATAGTTGTTTTTTTGTTTGCTCTACGAGCAGTTTTATACTCAATGGTCGTCGGCAACTTTATGCGATAAATAGACCATCGTCAACATAACGAAAATAAACGCTTGGATCGCCCCGATAAAGATCGAGAACCCTTGCCATAACATCATTGGCAGAATGGCTGCTGCAAATCCGAAAATACTTGCTGATGCGAGGCCTGCCAACAAAGTCAACAAGATTTCCCCCGCATAGATGTTACCGTAAAGACGCAGACCGAGTGTCAGCGTATTTGCGAATTCCTCAATGACTTTCAGTGGGAATAAGAATTTCATTGGCTTGATGTAGCCGGCTGAATATCCTTTTAACCCCTTCAGCTTGATGCCGTAATAATGACTCAAGATGAGTACCATTGCGGCTAACGTCATTGTTACCGTAGGATCGGCTGTCGGTGATTTCCACCAAAGATTGTCATTGACAACTATTGCAAATGGAAGCCCTAACATATTCGAAACAAAAATGAACATAATCAGAGTAATTCCAAGAACATGGAATCGGCCACCATCTCTCCAGTCCATATTGCTGTTAATAATCCCTTTCACGAAATCCATGATCCATTCCATGAAGTTTTGCATGCCCGTCGGTTTGAGCTGCAAGTTTCGTGTAGCGAAAAAAGCAATAAGGAATACGATAAGAGCGGCCACAAGTAGCATCATAACGTTCGATAAGTTGAACCAGATCCCGAACACCTCGAGCATAGGAGCGCCATGTTCCACGATAGTTTCACCTCTCTTTCCACTTTGTTAATGGTGTTTCACGTGATAAACAATCCGCTCTGTTAATAACAGAACATAAGGGACCATCAACCCAATTACCGTACTGACCAAGTGAATGTGCTCTGCGAATAAAATGGCAATCGCCACAGCTGCAACACCTGATGCAAACCGCAATGCCGTTCCAAGCGAACGAACTTTCGAGCCTTCAGCCACCGCACGGTCGAATTTCTCCATCCGACGAACCAGGATCCACATATTGTAAATGCCGAACAAAGTTCCGATTATGAGACCTGCGAACACTTCTTGATAAGGGGTAAACCCCCAACCAATAACGCAGAACGCCCAGATGAAAAAAATCATCTTTTTCAGCCTTGTATAAATCTCCCTGAGTCCATCCATTTTCTACTTGTCTCCTGATTCGAATTTGCGGACAGTCTGAAGCATTGCCCAAACACCGGCAGCGATGCCTATGAATAGGCAGATGATCATGAAAAACGGTGCGGTTCCGACTTTTTCATCGAGCCACATACCTGTGAACACACCGATGAGCACGGACCCGACAAGTTGTGAGAGGATGGCGCTGTAAATTGCCATCGCTTGTAAGGGACTTTTTGTTGGGCGCATGATAACTCCCTCGAACTTCGTTGATTTGACATTAAACCCTTAAAAAGAGCAGTCGCATCAGGCTTCCAAGACCACATAATCTATGTAAGAAAACCTTCTCATGCATACCCTTTGTAAGCATACAATAGGGGTAAAATCATGTCAATTAGTAGAAGTGAAAAACTTCACAAGCGATTTTCCACTGACATATTGTCGACAAACTTTGAAAAGAAATGCGGAATCGGCTGTTTTTTCTTTACAGCTTTGAAAAATAACCATGCAATGCTTCAACGATCCGGGCGGATGCTTTGCCGTCTCCATATGGATTCGATGCTTGGGACATGGCTTTATAAGCTTCTTCATCCGTCAGCAATTCTTTCGCCATTCCGTAGATCGTTTCTTCGTCTGTTCCTGCAAGTTTCAAGGTTCCAGCAGAAATGCCTTCAGGACGCTCAGTCGTATCGCGCAAGACCAGTACCGGCTTGCCAAGTGAAGGCGCTTCTTCTTGAATTCCGCCTGAGTCAGTCAGAATAAAGAACGAGCGAGCCGCAAAGTTGTGGAAATCCAGAACTTCCAGCGGTTCAATCAAATGGATACGTGGATCACGGCCTAATACTTCGTCTGCCACTTCACGCACAGCAGGGTTCATATGTACCGGATAAACCACTTGAATATCATCGTGCTCTTCAATCAGGCGTTTAATGGCCCGGAACATATTGCGCATCGGCTGGCCGAGGTTCTCGCGGCGGTGTGCCGTCAATAGGATCATGCGGTCAGTGCCGATTTTCTCCAAAATTGGGTGCGTATATGTTTCGCGCACGGTTGTTTGAAGTGCATCGATGGCTGTATTGCCCGTGATATGGATTGTTTCTTCTTTCTTGTTTTCATCCAGCAGATTCTGAGCAGATTTTTCAGTTGGCGAAAAATGAATATCCGCCATGACTCCCGTCAGCTGACGGTTCATTTCTTCTGGATAAGGTGAGTATTTATTGTGCGTACGCAAACCTGCTTCCACATGTCCGACGGCCACCTGATTATAAAAAGCAGCAAGACTGGCAGCGAAGGTTGTGGTTGTATCGCCGTGCACGAGTACGATATCCGGCTTGGCTTCTTTCATGATTGTATCCAGCCCTTGCATTGCCCGCATTGTGACGTCGGTCAATGTCTGGCGGTCCTTCATGATGTTCAGATCAAAATCAGGCGTGATCTGAAACGTATCCAACACCTGATCCAGCATTTCACGGTGCTGTGCTGTCACCGTTACCAACGGTTCGATGGTCTCAGGGTGTTTTTGAAGTTCCAACACAAGCGGTGCCATCTTAATGGCTTCTGGACGCGTACCAAATATCGTCATTACTTTCCATTTTTTCGTCAAGCTGATGTACCCCGCTCTCTTATTTCGTTCCGAATAATCGGTCTCCAGCATCTCCAAGACCTGGAACGATGTATCCTTTTTCGTTTAACTTCTCATCAAGTGCTGCAATGTAGATGTCGACATCTGGATGCGCTTCTTGAAGTGCTTCTACACCTTCAGGAGCTGCAATGATGCACATGAAACGAATTTTCGTAGCGCCGCGTTTTTTCATTGAGTTGACTGCTTCGATTGCAGAACCGCCTGTCGCAAGCATTGGATCAACAACGATGAAGTCCCGCTCTTGTACATCGGAAGGCAATTTCAAGTAATACTCGACCGGCTGCAAGGTAACCGGATCGCGGTATAAACCGATGTGTCCGACTTTAGCAGCTGGAATCAGTTTCAAAATTCCATCGACCATGCCGATGCCTGCACGCAAAATAGGTACGACACCTAATTTTTTTCCTGCAAGAACTTTGGAAGTTGCCAGTTGAACCGGCGTCTCTACCTCGATTTCCTGCAACGGCAAATCACGTGTGATTTCAAAAGCCATCAATGTAGCAATTTCATCAACCAATTCACGAAACTCTTTCGTCCCTGTCGACTTGTCACGGATGTACGTCAGCTTATGCTGAATCAGCGGATGATCAAAAACGTATACTTTTCCCACGGCCTATCTCTCCTTTTTGAACATTATCTTAAATAGTATAACAGAAAATCATTGGCTCAAGTTGCCAGATCCCGCTTTGTCATTATTCAGTTATTTTCGCCTATGCTTTATTTCTCCAAAGAAAAAAACCAGGAAATAATTCCCCGGTTTTTTTCACTTTGTTTATAAATTACGGTCTCTAAGCTTTTATTTGAATGCCAGAAGTTTGATCTGCGAACTTCCTAGAAGACATTTCATGAAGCAGCTCTTCCTATCAATCATCAAATCTTATCGGCACCTATAAAGTTCTTCAACCTAAAGCGTTTCTTCTATAATAAGAACGCTTCATTAAGAGGCATCGGTTTATAGAACAAATACCCCTGCCCCACTTTGCATCCTAGGGTCAGCAAGGTCTGGCGATCTTTTTCCGTCTCTACACCTTCTGCAACGGCACGCAAGTCCAAGTTTTCCGCGAGCTGGATAATGGTCCGGATAATTGCCAAAGTACCGGCTTCTTCCATATTTGAAATGAAGGAACGGTCAATTTTCAGTTCTTCGACAGGCAGCTTCTGCAAATAGCTGAGCGAAGAATAACCGGTTCCAAAATCATCGATCGATGTCGTAAAGCCGCAATGTTTTAAATGCTTGAATACTTTATTCGCCGTTTCGATATCGACAAAACCGATGCGTTCAGTGATTTCCAATTGAATCCACTGAGAATCGATGCCATATGCGGCTGTCATGTCCATCAAATAGGGGACGAAGGAATGATGAAAAAAATGATCGGCCGATATATTGATGGCCACTTGCCGAAGCTTCAAGCCTTGGTCCGCTCTTTTCTTCATCCATTCCAGCACCTGCTTCAAAACATTCTGCTCCAACATACGAATTTTGCCGTTTTTTTCTGCAGCTGGAATAAAGACATCCGGAGGGATCGTGCCAAGATCCGGTGATGTCCAACGGGCCAGCGCTTCAAAGCTTATAATCTCACCAGTTGCCAAGTCGACTTTCGGCTGCAGATGAACACCGACTTCATTGCGTCTGAGTGCCGCTGTCAATTCGTTTGCAACACGTAAATCCTTCATCATGAACTCATCGTATTCACTTTCAAAATAGCAGATCGCTTCGCCGGTTTGAAGCTTGGCCTGCGACAATGCGCTGTCCGCACACCGGATTAATTCTTCCGAATCTCTCTGATGAGGTGTAACGATAGCAACACCCATTTTCAAGGTCAAAAACAATTCCATGTCTCCGACAGTAATAGGTTCGACCAGTCCCTGCAAAAGCTGATCCAGGTATTCCGGAATTCTTGTGAACGGGGTCATGCTGTACATGGCAAGTGTGGAATCCGAAAAGCGCGCAATCAAATCATTCGCCGAGTTTTGTGTCAGCATCAAACGTTTACTGATTTCACGTATGATGGTATCACCTGCGTGATGGCCGTATTGATCTACTACTTTGGTAAATTCATCTGTGGCAAGAAAAGCGACAAAGCCTTCCTTCTCTTCCATCAGCAATTCAGCAATTTCGGTTCTGAAATAATTGCGGTTGGGTAACGCCGTGTTTCCATCGGTATAAGCAAGCTGCAAAATTTCTTCCTGCTGCCGGGAGTATTTGATCGCCAGTGAGGCAATCGAAGCGACTTCCTCCATAAATTCCAAATCATTTTCATGCGGAGACAATGCCACAGGAAAGTAAATGCCGAACGTACCGATGGCAGTTCCCTCTACACTGAAAATTGGAATTGACCAGCTCGAGACCAGGTCATACTCTTCCACCAATTGCTGATGATTTCGCCATAGGTAGTCCGTACTCATGTCTTCGACAATCACCGGTTGTTGCTTATGAAAGGCTGCACCGCAAGTTCCGATATCTTCTTTTACCACAAGTCCATTGATAGCCTCCTGGAAATCCTTCGGCATGGAATTCGCTGCGCCAATTTTGTAAAGTTCCGTTTCATCAATCAAAAGAATGGTGCATTTTGCACCGTCAATGAAGAAAGATTCGGTGGTTTGGCAAATATTCTGCAAGAGCATGCTGAGCATATAGCCTTTTTCAATTCCTGTATAGGTCTCTTTTTGGAGCTTAATCAGAGCCTCCGCACGCTTACGGTCGGTGATGTCGTGCTGCAGCATCAAGGTGAACTTAAAATTTTTCTCTGGAAATGACAAAGGCTGGACTGTTATTTCGTTCCAGAAAGGCGTACCATTTTTTCGGTAATTGACGATTTCAACGATGCCGCTTTCTCCCGAGTCCACGCAGTCGCGAATTTTCTCACTAGCTTCTTTTGCCGTTTTTTCTCCATGGAGAAAACGGCCGTTTCGTCCGAGCGTTTCCGCTTCGCTATAGCCAATCATTTTGTAAAAAGCTTCATTGGCATAAACAATAGGCTGGTCTTCCATCTCCGAATTAACTACTAAAAACGATGTATGGAATTCAACACCAAGACGGCGCAACCACTCCATGATTACTTTTTTATCTCTCTTCAATTCATGCGTGTGCATACGACGCGTCCCTCCTGTTGAAATCCTATGTATTTAAATGAATAAAAGAAATTGCTCTCCTATACCTCTTATGCCATTCAAGACAAAACTAAGAATTTTATGGAAACTTTAAACAATAGTGGGTAATTGGGATTTCTTTAGACATTTTTTTCTTGAATCTTTTGACATGCTAGGCCTTCAGTATAGCTTATGTAGAGTAAAAATACAGCTGCCAAGAACTATTGCTCCGGCAGCTGTATTCACTTATTTATATAGTGGATGCGCAGCAGTCAATTTGGCTGTACGTTCTGCAGCATCTTTCTTGACAGATTCATTTTCCGGGTCTTTCAGAAGCATTGCCATAATAGAAGCAATTTCTTTCATTTCCTCTTCTTTAAAACCACGGGATGTAACGGCTGCAGTTCCAAGTCGGATGCCGGAAGTGACAAATGGGCTTTCCGGATCAAATGGAATAGTATTTTTATTTGTCGTAATACCAACTTCATCAAGCACATGCTCTGCGACTTTCCCTGTCAGTTTCAACGAGCGGAGGTCGAGCAGCAGCAAGTGATTATCTGTCCCGCCTGAGACGATGTCCACACCTTCTGAAATCAAACCTTCAGCGAGTGCATTAGCATTTTTCACGACTTGTTCAATATAGGTTTTGAAATCCGGCTGCAGCGCTTCACCGAATGCTACAGCTTTTGCTGCGATTACGTGCATAAGCGGGCCGCCTTGAATTCCCGGGAAAATAGTTTTATCGATTTTCTTCGCAAATTCCTCATTGCAGAGAATCAACCCACCGCGTGGTCCGCGAAGTGTCTTATGCGTCGTCGATGTAACAAAATGGGCATGAGGGACAGGATTAGGATGAGCTCCAGTAGCGACCAGACCGGCAATATGAGCTATGTCAACCATCAAGTATGCTCCAACTTCATCAGCGATTTCGCGGAATTTAGCGAAATCCAATTGACGTGAATAAGCACTTGCTCCAGCAACCACCATTTTCGGTTTGTGTTCCAATGCTGCCTGGCGGACTGCTTCATAATCAATCAATTGCTCTTCTTCTGTAACACCATACTCAACGAAGTTGTATTGCATACCGCTGAAATTCACTTTGCTGCCATGTGTCAAATGCCCGCCATGGTTCAAGTTCATCCCAAGAATGGTATCGCCTTTTTCTAAAACTGCTGTATAAACAGCCATGTTGGCCTGTGATCCTGAGTGTGGTTGAACGTTCGCGTGGTCCGCGCCAAAAATTTCCTTAAGGCGGTCGCGGGCAATGTTTTCAACAACGTCCACAAATTCGCAGCCTCCGTAGTAGCGTTTGCCCGGATAGCCTTCCGCGTATTTGTTGGTCAATACTGATCCTTGTGCATCCATAACTGCTTGTGAGACAAAGTTTTCAGAAGCGATCAATTCGATATTCGCTTCCTGTCTTCCTTTTTCTGCGTTCATCGCTTCATATACTGCTGGGTCTTGCGCCTTAATCAATTCCATCTGTATATCCCTCCCGTGATTGAACAAGCTCACGATTATAGCTCGCACGTTCACCGCCGATCAATTTCGGACGTGTAGTTGCAGCTGCCACAATCGCTTCACCTACTAGTTTAACAGATGTTCGCAGTGGAACGGCAACTCTTTTCAAATGCATGCCAATCATTGTTTGTCCGATATCGATTCCCGCATGGGCTTGAATTTCTTCCACTACGACCGGGTCGGCCATACTACTGAAAGCATATGCGCTCATCGAACCACCCGCTTTTGCTACCGGAATCACCGAAACAGGTTCCCAGCCATATTTACTAGCTGCCTGCCGCTCCACCGTCAATGCACGGTTGATATGTTCGCACCCTTGAAACGCCAGGAAGATATGATGGCGTGCCGCAAATTTTTCCAAAGGCTCAAACAGGCTTTCTGCTATATCCAAACCGCCACCGGTTCCGATCCGCTTTCCTGCTACTTCTGATGTTGAGCAGCCGACTACAAACACTTGGCCTTTCCTGAATTCGATCTGCTGCTCTAATTCGCTTAAAACCTCTTCAAGTTGTAATTGCCATAAAGTTTGCATGCCGACTCCTCCTTATTTTTCGAGGTCTGTGATTTTTTGGATGCGTTTTTCGTGTCTGCCGCCTTCAAATTCTTCCGTCAGCCAAGTTTGGGCGATCTCACGCGCAAGTCCTGGTCCAACAACACGCTCACCCATCGCCAAGATATTTGAATTATTATGTCCTCGGGTCGCTTTTGCACTGAACACATCATGAACAAGTGCACAACGGATGCCTTTGACTTTATTGGCCGAGATGGACATGCCGATGCCGGTTCCACATATTAAAATTCCCCGTTCAAATTCCCCGTTTGCTACACGATCAGCAACCGGTTTTGCATAGTCTGGATAATCTACTGAATCGTCTGTATGCGGACCAAAGTCCTGATAGTCAATCCCAATTTCGTTCATTAGGTTAACGATTTCTTTTCGCAAAGTATTGCCGCCGTGATCTGATGAAATTGCCACTCTCATGATATACCCTCTTTTCTTAAACTCTAATTTATAAATCAGCAAAAGCGCCATTGTCGAATTATGCCGAATTTCCTTTACGCTTTTAATTTATTCTATCATTTTTACGCAAAAAAGACAGACTAAGCCTCATTGAGCATGTCTGTCTTTTTCATTCATGTCACTTTGACGATTAATTTATCGATTAAAGCCTTGAGTTCCTGAAATGTATCCTCATAAAGTTTCAGTGGACCTCCGTAAGGATCGCTGATATCTTCTGCAGAACCTTCGGTGAATTCTTTTAGCGTATAAAGCTTTGTAGCGGCTTCAGGATATGCCTGCAAAAGCGTCATTTTATGTGAATTGGTCATCGTTAAGATCACTTCTGCCCATAACATATCTTCCGTATCGAGCGGCTTAGAGGTATGGGTAAAAGAAATTTGCTGTTGGGTTAACACAGTATGCGCATTTTGGGAGAGCGGTGTTCTGCCTGCATATATGCCTGCAGAACGAGCTTCGATTCCCGTCAGATTTCTGGCAGTCAAAATGGCTTCAGCCATCGGGCTTCGGCATGTATTGCCTGTACAAACAAAAAGAATCCTCATTCTGCATCTCCTTTCAATAAATCAGCTGAACCATTTATGGTCCGCTGCTTTTTCAAGCCTATTCATCAGTGCATCACTGGATTGAACATTTTTTTCGACGGATGCCAAAATCAAGTCGGCATCTGTCGAGTCGCATTTCCGCAAACTGGCGTATAGGGTTTCCATGGATAGCGGAAAATGAAAGTCAGCTGTCGGATATTCGGTGGCGCTGATAACAGCCACTTTTTTCCCTTTTTTCTGAACGTGCTCAATCGCTTTTTCAATCAAACCTTCTTCATTCTCAATCAAATACAATGGAGCCGTAGGCGCATAATGGGCATATTTCATCCCTGGAGACTTGGGTACATTGTTTTTATTTTCAGATGCGGATCGAACCGTGCCGATGACGTTTTCAATTTGTTCTTTTGAAATTTTTCCGGGGCGTAAAATGACCGGCGGTTCACTGGTCATGTCCAGAACTGTTGACTCGATGCCAATTTCTGTCGCTCCACCGTCTAAAATCAAAGGAATTCTACTTTCCATATCGTGATAGACATGCTCTGCCAAAGTCGGGCTGGGCTTGCCGCTGGTATTGGCACTTGGAGCCGCCAATGGCAATTTCAGCTTGCGCAACAACCCTAATGCCACTGGATGATTCGGGACACGAATCCCGACTGTATCAAGATTTGCAGTAACATTGCTCGCAAATCTCGAAGGTTTCGCCTGCATAATCAGCGTTAAGGCGCCTGGCCAGAATGCATCCATGCATTGCAGCGCTTTTGGTGAAACTTCCTGTACATAACTTAGAGCGGTTTCTTTTGAATCGACATGGACAATCAAAGGATTGTCCGAAGGCCGACCTTTTGCTTCAAAAATTTTGCTGACCGCTTCCGGATTTGTAGCATCTGCGCCCAATCCATAAACCGTTTCAGTCGGAAATGCCACAATTTCACCATCACGCAGGATTTCCACAGCCTGTGCATAATTTTCTTCTTCATCCACATTTTTATCCACAAAAATAATTTCCGTTTTCACATGAACAACTCCTATTTATCAGGGTTTTTCACCTTTTATCCACAAACAGTGGATAAACCATTGTCGTTTGTGCGTAATTTGTGTGTAACTTACTCTATTATGGCAAAAACCATCCGGTCATTCTTGTTGATATCTTTCTTACTATAAACGATGGCTGTGGGAAAAGCGTCTTTTAGCATCTTTTCGACCGCTGGTCCCTGTTGATAACCTATTTCAAATCCGATAATACCTGGATTATTGAGCAATTTCGGAAATTGCATTGCCATTTTTTCGTAAAGAGCGAGGCCTTCCTTATCCGCAAACAAAGCATGATGCGGCTCAAACTCCCTGACACTGTCTGACAAACCAGCTGCTTCGCTATAACCAATATAAGGCGGATTGGATATAATGACATCCCATTTTTCGTCTTCAATTGGCTCAGCTAAGTCTCCTAAACGAAAATCAATTTCTGCATCCAAACGCTTGGCATTTCGGGCTGCCATTTCCAGTGCGGGCTGGGAAATGTCAGTCGCTGTAACTTGTGCTTCCGGCAACTCACATTTAAGCGTAATGGCAATAATACCGCTTCCTGTTCCAATATCGGCGATGGCCAATTTTTTTTTTGCCATATAGCGATTAATCAGCTGTAAAGTTTCTTCTATCAACTCTTCTGTTTCAGGCCTTGGAATCAATACATCCCGACTCACCAGAAAGTTTCTTCCATAGAATTCTTCACTTCCGGTCAAATGCTGCACCGGAATTCCGGTAGCGTGCTGCTCAACTTTCACCCAGAACTCTTTAAACTGCTCTTCACTGATTTCGTCGCGCATCGCAGCAATTAAACCTGAATACGAGAGGCCCAATTCGTGTTGAAGAAGAATGCGTGCAGCTCCTTCTTCACGTCCGTTCTCCTCTAAATAAGAAGAAGCCCTCTTGAGGGCCTCATAAACATACTTAAGATTGGTCATTGTTCAAACTTTCCATACGCGCAGACTGCTCTTCTACGATTAAGGCATCGATGATTTCGTCCATTTTGCCCTGTAGAATCTGGTCCAGCTTCTGAATCGTCAAACCGATCCGGTGATCCGTCACACGGTTTTGAGGGAAATTGTATGTCCGAATCCGTTCAGAACGGTCGCCCGTTCCAACTGCCGATTTCCGGACCGCATCATACTCAGCTTGAGCTTCCTGCTGAAATTTCTCGTAGACGCGTGCACGCAATACTTTCATTGCACTTGCTTTGTTTTTAATCTGTGATTTTTCATCCTGACACGTTACCACAGTATTTGTTGGAATATGCGTCAAGCGGACAGCTGACATTGTCGTGTTGACCGATTGTCCCCCAGCGCCGGAAGATGCGTAAGTATCTGTACGGATATCATTTTCATGTATATCAATTTCCACTTCTTCAACTTCCGGCAAACAAGCAACCGTAGCTGTAGAGGTATGAATGCGTCCGCCAGATTCTGTCTCTGGAACACGCTGTACGCGATGGGCTCCATTTTCGTATTTCAACTTCGAGTAAGCGCCTTTTCCTGTAACCATAAAGACGATTTCCTTGAATCCACCCAGGCCGGTTGGGCTCGAATCCAGCACTTGTACTTTCCAGCCATTTGTTTCGGCAAACCGGGTGTACATGCGATAAAGATCGCCGGCAAACAAGGCCGCTTCATCTCCACCCGCGGCACCACGGATTTCCATGATGACGTTTTTATCATCGTTTGGATCTTTTGGAATCAACAGCTTGTGCAGCCGCTCTTCGACAATTGTAATCTGCCCTTCCAATTCATTGACTTCTTCTTTGACCATTTCACGCATGTCACCGTCCATCTTGTCGTCGAACATGGCTTTTGCTTCTGCCAATTGTGTTGTTAAATCTTTATACTCACGGTAAGTTTCGACCGTTTCCTGCAGGTCGGATTGTTCTTTTGAATATTCGCGCAGCTTGTTGGTATCGCTGACGATGTCAGGATCGCTCAGTAATTCATTTAAACGGTCATATCTATCTTCTACTGATTGTAATCGATCAAACATGGGTGTCACCTCGAGTTCTATTTTTTTACAGTTAAAATTGATATTCCGCAAACTAGCTCCGCTTTCCTGCGGGCTTGCGCCGGACTAACTTGAGTATGACGCTCAAGTGGATTTCGCCACTTCGCTTTTCCGCGGGAGTCTCCGCTAATTTGCTCCATATCATAGTAAATGAAATTATTAATCAAGTTTTCAATATGATTCAATAATAGATTTATCGTAAGTTTAAATGGAATTGTCATTTTAACTCATTATTCTTATGACTCTTAAATGGAAGTATAGAAGGCGGCGGAGGCAGCAAAAAGCTTCCGCTCTAAATGATTTCTTTAGAACTACTAAAACTAGTTATTATTCACTTAACAGTAACGCCAGTCGGCACTTCGTGGTGATGGCGGCAGCGCGGTTCGTAGGCTTCTGATGCGCCGACCAGAATTGTCGGGTCATCAGATCCTGCCGGTTTTCCGTCAATGAGACGCTGTGTCCGGCTTGCCGGAGATCCGCAAACTGTGCAGACGGCTTGAAGTTTTGTTACTTGTTCAGCAATTGCCAGCAGAGATGGCATGGGCCCGAATGGAAGACCCCTAAAGTCCTGATCCAGTCCAGCAACAATGACTCGGAAACCGTGGTTAGCCAGTTTCTGTACATTTTCAATAATGTTTTCATCAAAAAACTGAGCTTCATCTATGGCAATGACATCGAATTCATCGGTAATATACTCCCACATCTCAGTAGAATGAGAAATTGGCAAGGCGATTACAGTTGTTCCATTATGCGAAACTACCGCTTCTTTGCTGTAGCGGTCATCGATTTTCGGTTTAAATACAGCGATTTTTTGTTTTGCAAATTGAGCACGGCGGACGCGGCGGATCAGTTCTTCCGATTTCCCGGAGAACATGCTGCCACAGATCAATTCGACCCATCCTGTTTGTTTCATGACATACATAGGTGAGACCCCTTTCAAACACTTTGTTGTTTTAATCATACCAAAATAATACGGTTGCTTGCTATTTTTCGGAATATGTAAGCTGTTTTTCAGATATAAGACGAAAAAAAAATACCCGCCAGGCGTTTTCGCGCTAGGCAGGTATATTTTTATTTACTCGTTGATTTCTTCTTTTAAGCCGTATTTTTTGTTGAAACGGTCTACGCGGCCATCAGCTGCTGCGAATTTCTGACGTCCAGTGTAGAATGGATGACATTCAGAGCAAAGCTCAACGTTGATGTTTTCTTTTACAGAACCAGTTGTGAAAGTGTTCCCACATGAGCAAGTTACTGTAGCTTGTTTGTAATCTGGATGAATACCTGTTTTCATAATTTTTTCTCCTCTCGCCCTGAACCATCTGGAACAGAGTTTAATCTATTTTTACTATTGCCTTACACGGTTCTTTAGACCGTATATGCAATAGCTTTGCTTTAATTCACTCTCATAATCATATCAAATTCCCGCATCATTTGCAAGCAATTAAATCATCTTCTTATTGCTGCGGTGGGTCTTCATTTCCGTAGTCAATTGCTCAAAAAATTCTTCGTTCGTATCCGTTTGACTCAGCTTTTTCAGGAAGCGCTCCCCGAAATCATGTGAATCCGAGAAGGTTTTACGAATCGACCAAAGTTTTTCAAGCTGCTTGGGTTCGATCAGCAATTCCTCTTTGCGTGTGCCGGAACGGCGAATATCAAGTGCCGGGAAAATGCGGCGTTCAGCCAAAGAGCGGTCCAGATGCAATTCCATATTGCCTGTCCCTTTAAATTCCTCGTAAATGACTTCGTCCATACGTGAGCCGGTCTCTACTAAAGCTGTCGCTAAAATCGTCAAGCTGCCGCCTTCTTCGATATTGCGGGCCGCTCCAAAAAAGCGTTTCGGTCTATGGAAAGCTGCTGGATCAATCCCTCCTGATAGTGTACGACCACTTGGTGGAATGACCAAATTATATGCTCGGGCGAGACGCGTGATGGAATCCATCAAGATAACAACATCGCGCTTGTGTTCAACAAGGCGCATGGCACGTTCAAGCACAAGTTCTGCAACTTTGACATGATTTTCAGGAACTTCATCAAATGTCGAAGACACCACATCCGCATTAACCGAACGCTCGATATCCGTCACTTCTTCCGGACGCTCATCGATCAGCAGGACAATCAATTCCGCTTCCGGATGATTGGTTGTAATCGAATTGGCGATTTCTTTCAGCAACATCGTCTTCCCAGCTTTTGGCGGTGCAACGATAAGTCCACGCTGCCCAAAGCCTACAGGCGCAACCAAATCCATAATCCGAGTGGATAAATGAGCTGGCGTTGTTTCCAGACGAATATGGCGGTCTGGATAAAGTGGAGTCAATCCAGGGAAATGAACGCGTTCTTTGGCTACTTCCGGGTCTTCACCATTTACTGCTTCCACTTGAAGCAAGCCGAAATAACGTTCATTTTCTTTCGGCGGACGCACTTTACCCGAAACTTTATCGCCATTTCTCAAATCAAAACGACGGATTTGGGAAGCGGAAATGTAGATGTCCTGTGAGCTTGGTGAATAATTGATCGGACGCAGGAAGCCAAAGCCTTCTGATTGGATGATCTCCAAAACACCTTCCATAAAAAAGAAACCTTCTTGTTCCGCACGTGTTTTCAAAATCGCGAAAATCAGTTCTTTTTTGGTCAGCTTGCTGTAGTTGATCAGTTTGTATTCTTTTGCCAGATTATAAAGCTCTTTTAAAGTCATATTCTCCAAAGCGGAGATCGTTATCGTTGCCATGTATCGGACACCACACTTATTCGTATTATTTTTAAGGATTGTAGATAAGTTGAATGAAGGCACTATTTTTTTACATCATTTATTCCATAAGTTGAAGTAATGTTCCTCACCCAGTAATATTTATAAAAGCATTTCTGAAAACTCTATGCTCGTACTTTAACTTTACTTATACTGAGGCAGTTTCCCCTATCTTAGTTTACAACTTTTATAAAACAGGGAGAAAACATTGGCTCGCTTTGAACTCGCAATGTGCAAAATACTTTTTTGATTCAACTTATAAGATTTGAGGATCAGTAGTGAATGATTGAGAAGATCTTTAAAGAAGAAGTCCGGCAAATTGCCGGACTCATTTTATGAAGTAGGATCGTTAATCGTTCATTACGAGATTTGGTTTTTTCTGCAGGCTGTGACGCCCTTCGATAAAGCGGATTGTTCCTGATTTCGCACGCATAACCAATGTATGGCTTTCCGCGAAACCGCCTTTCAGCTGAACACCTCTTAATAATTCACCGTCTGTAACGCCTGTAGCCGCAAAAATAGCATCGTCCCCTTTGACGAGGTCATCCATCATCAGAACTTTGCTCACATCAATACCCATATCGATGCAGCGCTGCGCTTCTTCTTCGTTCTGTGGAACCAGTTTCCCTTGGATTTCGCCGCCCAGGCATTTTAAGCCGACTGCAGCGATTACGCCCTCAGGTGCTCCGCCAGTTCCGAATAGAATGTCAACGCCTGTCTGGTCGAATGCCGTATTAATCGCACCGGCGACATCGCCGTCGTCGATCAATTTGATACGGGCTCCGGCTGCACGGATCTGATCAATGATATCCTGGTGGCGTGGCCGATCCATAATTGTAGCTACAACTTCTTCGATATCTTTATTCTTGGCTTTTGCCACTGCACGAAGATTGTCGATGACTGGAGCATTAATGTCGATTTTGCCTACTGATTCCGGCCCAACCGCAATTTTTTCCATATACATATCCGGTGCGTTCAAAAGGTTTCCACGGTCAGCAATTGCCAGGACTGCCAAAGCATTCCATCCTCCTGCTGCCACAATGTTTGTACCTTCTAAAGGATCTACCGCAACGTCCACTTCTGGACCGTTGCCTGTTCCTAATTCTTCACCGATATAAAGCATTGGCGCTTCGTCCATCTCACCTTCACCGATGACAACAACACCACGCATTGGAATAGTATCAAATACCGTTCTCATTGCCGTTGTAGCTGCATCATCCGCTTCAACTTTCATGCCGCGGCCCATCCATTTTGAAGAAGCAATTGCTGCCGCTTCTGTGATGCGCACTAATTCCATTGATAGACTTCGTTCCATACCATTTGTTCCTCCCGTTCAGCTTTAGCTATGTCCTCATTAATTGTAGCACATAATTTTATGCTAAAAGAGAATCAATTTGCGTCCTGGCTAAGGTCGGACTTCATGCTTGTCACCGGATCAATCGTCTCTCTCCGGATATCGGCACCAAGGCCCCGCAATTTTTCGATAATGGACGAGTAGCCCCGTTCGATATGGTAAATTTCGCGAATTTCAGTTTCGCCTTCTGCCAGCAGTCCAGCAATAACCAAAGCCGCTCCTGCGCGCAAATCGGATGCTACTACGGTTGCAGATGTCAGTGGAGTCGGACCTGTAATAATTGCCGCTCTTCCTTCAACACGCCCGCTTGCATTCATCCGGCGCAATTCATCAATATGCTTGAAACGCGCAGAGTAAATCGTATCGGTAATCATGGAAGATCCTTGAGCCTGGGTCATCAGCACAGAAAACGGCTGTTGAAGGTCTGTTGGGAATCCAGGATAAACCAATGTCTTCACATCAATAGCATGCAAATTTTCAGATTTAGGAATATAAATCGATTCTTCGCCTTCCTGGACATCTACGCCCATTTCACGCAGTTTAGCAGTCAACGCTTCCATATGGAAAGGAATTACGTTATCGATGGTCACACCATCTCCTGCTGCGGCTGCCATGATCATGAAAGTACCAGCTTCGATGCGGTCAGGAATGATTGTATGATTGGTGCCGTGCAATTCTTCCACGCCATCAATCCGGATAACATTTGTTCCGGCTCCTTTGATCTTCGCGCCCATATTGGTTAATAAAGTCGCGACATCAATGATTTCCGGTTCTTTTGCAGCATTTTCGATAGTCGTTTGCCCTTTGGCCATAACAGCTGCCAGCATGATGTTGATTGTTGCCCCGACGCTGACAACGTCCAAATAAATTTTAGCTCCGCGAAGTTCATCGGCACGCAAATAGATGGCACCGTGTTCATTCGTCACTTTGGCGCCAAGCGCTTCAAACCCTTTAATATGCTGATCGATTGGACGGGGTCCTAAGAAACAGCCGCCCGGCAGACCGATCGCCGCATGCTTGAAGCGGCCAAGCATTGCTCCCATCATATAATAGGAAGCACGCAATTTTTTCACATTGCCATTCGGCAAAGGCATATCAATCATTTTTGTCGGATCGATATTCATCGTTCCGTCTTCAAATGTCACTTCCCCGCCGATTTCTTCCAAAATACTCTTTAGTGTCCATGCGTCGGAAATTCCCGGCAATCCCTCGATCGATACTGGCGAGTTCGCCAAAATCGAAGCAGGAATCAAGGCTACTGCACTGTTTTTAGCGCCATTGACTTTTATTGTTCCGGAAAGGCGGTTGCCGCCCTTTATTTTATAAACATCCATTAAATTTCTCCTTTATCCACTTTTCGGACAGCTTGTTTGTCTTGAAAAGTTCCATTGGTTCGGCTTTTGAAATGATGGCCGATCACAACTTTAAATTATCCCGCTTTAACGGTCAGTACGACTCCCACTTATGCTAGCGGGAGGTCTACTGACCATAAAAGTCCGATTGGATCAACTATCAATCAGCGGAGAAGCTCCACTGATTGAAGTTTCTCTGTATCCCGCTTTAACGGTCAAGTACGACTCCTACTTATGCTAGCGGGAAGTCTACTGACCATAAAAGTCCGATTGGATCAACTATCAATTAGCGGGAGATGGCCCCCACTATATTGAAGTTTTTCTTTATTTTACAGCATCTTCTACAGAACGTTTTTCCCAGTCAGCAAGGAATGCGTCGATTCCTTGGTCTGTTAATGGGTGCTTGAACATTTGGTTCATTACTTTAATTGGCATTGTCGCAATATGTGCACCATTCAAAGCAGCGTCTGTAACATGCTGCGGGTGACGGATTGAAGCAGCGATAATTTCTGAAGAAATGTCATGGATAGCAAAGATCTCAGCAATTGTTGCAATCAAGTCCATGCCGTTGTGTCCGATATCGTCAAGGCGTCCAAGGAATGGCGAAACGTATGCCGCTCCAGCACGTGCTGCAAGCAAAGCTTGGTTCGCGCTGAAAATCAAGGTAACATTTACTTTTTTACCTTCTGAAGCAAGAACCGAACAAGCTTTCAAACCGTCTGGTGTCATCGGTAATTTCACTGTAATATTTGGAGCAAGATCAGCCAGTTCGCGGCCTTCTTTGATCATGCCTTCAGCATCAAGCGCAATAACTTCTCCGCTGATAGAACCGTCAACAAGTGCTGCGATTTCTTTTAGGCGATCGTGGAATGAAACGTTTTTCTCTTTTGCAACTAACGATGGATTTGTTGTAACACCTGAAAGAATACCCCACGAATGTGCTTCTTTAATTTCGTCAAAATTTGCTGTATCGATGAAAAACTTCATAGTTTTTTCTCCTCCAGTATGACGGGAAAAAGAGAAGGTGCCTTTCGGAAACTTCTCCCCCATCTTTTTTTGTCTTCTTATTAAGCTTTTCCTGAACTACCGAATTCACGCATTTTACCGATAACTGTCTTTTTGATCGCTTCACGGGCTGGTCCCATGTATTTACGCGGATCGTAAACATCCGGATCGTTGTTTAATGTGTCACGGACTGCTTGAGCCGATGTAATCTGGCTTTCTGTGTTCACGTTGATTTTTGATGTACCAAGTGAAACAGAACGTTGAATGTCTTTTAACGGAATTCCAGTTCCTCCGTGCAATACAAGCGGCACGTCACATTGCTGAGAGATCTCTTCCATTTCCGCGAATCCTAGGTTTGGTTCACCTTTATAAGGACCGTGGACCGAACCAAGAGCTGGTGCTAAGCAGTCGATTCCAGTTTGCTCGACCATTTGCTTGCATTCTTTTGGATCAGCGTAAATAACACCATCTGCAATGATGTCATCTTCCTGTCCACCGACAGTACCTAATTCCGCTTCTACGGAAACATTATGTTGGCGTGCATATTCAACCACTTGTTTCGTGATTTCGATGTTTTCTTCAAATGGGTGATGGGATGCATCGATCATAACTGAAGTGAATCCAGCATCAATCGCTTCTTTGCATTTTTCAAAACTTGAACCGTGGTCCAAGTGAATTGCTACAGGTACAGTGATTTTGTAATCATGCATCAATCCTTTGACCATATTCACAACTGTTGTGAATCCACCCATGTAACGGGCTGCTCCTTCAGAAACTCCACAAATGACCGGAGAGTTCTCTTCTTGTGCAGCTAATAGAATAGCTTGCGTGAACTCCAAGTTGTTTAAGTTGAATTGACCGATTGCATATCCTTCTTCTTTTCCTTTTATCATCATTTCTTTCATTGAAACCAATGGCATTTAGTATTCCTCCTCAGCAATGTTTAAAGCGAATATCCTTTATACTATATCAAAAACCCAGTACTTACGCTACTTCTTCCTTGTTTACTGCTTTAAAAGTTGCTGAACGGCGTCTCGCACTTCAAAGACGTCAAACGGCTTGGTAAAATAACGCTCGGCTCCCCAGTTCATGGATTCCTTAATGAGGTCGAGTTCTCCGTAGGCTGTCAT
>NZ_VOHB01000002.1:0-807535 GCF_007859295.1 Planococcus sp. CPCC 101016 | reverse complement strand
ACTTCTTCCTTGTTTACTGCTTTAAAAGTTGCTGAACGGCGTCTCGCACTTCAAAGACGTCAAACGGCTTGGTAAAATAACGCTCGGCTCCCCAGTTCATGGATTCCTTAATGAGGTCGAGTTCTCCGTAGGCTATCATCATGATGACATGGACGTTTGAATTGCTTTTCTTCAAGCGTTTCAGGATTTCGATGCCGTCCATTCCCGGAATCTTCATGTCCAACAGCACCAGGTGCGGACAGGCTTCCTGGACTATTTCAAGAGCTTCTTTTCCGCTTCCTGCGGTAATCGTCTGGTATCCTTCTTTACTGAAAACTTCTTTCAGCAATAGTCGGATGCCGGGTTGATCATCTACAATCAAAATTGTTTTCAAGAAGAGCCACTCCTTTATCTGCTATACTTTTTTCACGAGGTGAATTTCATGAATCCATTAACTGCACGATTTACCCGATTATTTGAGAGTCTATCAGAGCGGCAGACCGTCTTCGACAGCATGGCCGGTATTTTAGCGCAAGCTGCCATTGCTGAAGGAACCATTTTTATTGCAGCGTTTGGTGAAATGAAAGCTGTATCCGCTGTGGCCTTATATAGCAAGGATCCATTGACGGCTGCAGCTGAATGGTCGCCTGAAAGCATCGTCACCGGCACCGATCGGGTCTGGATCTTGGCACCGGGTAAAGAAGGCGATGACCTTGCCAGAAGACTCTCAGATGCGGGCATCCCCTTCGCGTTTGTTGCGTCCCAATCGGATGAAAGTGAGTTAGCTGACGCCTTCCTTCTATTGAACGATCAGAAGGGTCTGTTACAGGACGATAGCATGCCTGCGTTAGTTCCGTATGCCTTAGCAGCACTCTATGTGTATTATGCCGTCAAGCTAAGCATCGACGAACTGATGGCCGGATGAATACAATGGTACACAAAAGCCTTCCCTTATTTCCAAGGGAAGGCTTTTGCCATTTATTTATTGGCAATGGATGCTTTAACAAACTCACGGAACAAAGGCTGCGGACGGTTTGGACGGGAAATAAACTCTGGGTGGAATTGGCAAGCCACGAACCAAGGATGATCAGCAACTTCAATGATTTCCACTAGACGGCCATCCGGGCTAGTACCCGTAAATTTGAATCCGGCTTTTTCGAAAGCTTCGCGGTATTCGTTATTGAACTCATAACGATGGCGATGTCTTTCGTAAACCAATTCTTCGCCATAAGCCTCGTGAGCTTTTGATCCTCTTTCAAGTTTCGCAGGGTATAGGCCCAGACGAAGTGTCCCGCCCAAATCTTCAATATCTTTTTGCTCAGGCAAAAGATCGATGACTGGGAAAGGCGTTTTGGCGTTCAATTCAGAAGAATGTGCGCCTTCCATATTCATGATGCTGCGGGCAAATTCTACAGATGCCAATTGCATGCCCAGGCAAATCCCGAAGAATGGGATGTTGTTTTCGCGTGCGAATTGAGTTGCTGCAATTTTCCCTTCCACTCCACGGTCACCGAAGCCACCAGGAACCAGGATGCCGTCGCAATCTTTCAATTGTTCAGCTACATTGTCAGCATTGATATGCTCTGCGTTGATCCAATTCACTTCGATTTCAGAATCGAATGCGAAACCGGCGTGCTTTAAAGATTCCACTACAGAAATATAAGCATCCTGCAATTCCACATATTTCCCGACAAGGCCGATGCGCACAGTGTTTTTAAGCGACTTCACTTTATCAACAAGCGTACTCAATTCCGTCATGTCTGCTTCTGGCGCTTCGATTCCGAAATGATCCAAAACAATCTGGTCCATATGCTGTTCTTGAAGGCGAAGCGGCATTTCGTAGATCACGTCAACATCACGCGATTCGATCACTTCTTCAGGCTTGATGTCGCAGAACAACGCAATCTTGTCCTTCATGTCCTGTGGCACTGGGTGTTCTGTGCGCACAACAATCAGGTTCGGCTGAATGCCAAGGCTGCGAAGTTCTTTTACGCTATGCTGCGTCGGTTTTGTTTTCATTTCTTTAGCTGCTCCAAGATACGGAATCAACGTACAGTGGACGTACATGACTTCGTCGCGCCCAAGATCTGAACGCATTTGGCGGATTGCTTCGAGGAATGGCAATGATTCGATGTCGCCGACTGTTCCGCCGATTTCTGTAATAACGACGTCCGCGTTGGCTGTTTTCGCAGCACGCAATAGACGGTCTTTGATTTCATTGGTGATGTGCGGAATAACTTGAACCGTTCCACCCAAATAATCGCCGCGGCGTTCTTTTTGGATAACAGTCGAGTAGACTTTCCCTGTTGTTACGTTAGAGTATTTGTTCAAGTTGATGTCAATGAAACGCTCGTAATGGCCAAGATCCAAATCCGTTTCTGCGCCGTCATCCGTCACAAAAACTTCTCCGTGTTGGTATGGGCTCATCGTTCCTGGGTCAATATTGATGTACGGGTCAAATTTTTGAATCGTTACATTCAAGCCCCTGTTTTTCAATAAACGCCCTAATGATGCGGCTACAATCCCTTTACCCAGTGATGATACAACGCCACCGGTTACAAATATATACTTCGTCATGCCTGTTTCCTCCTCGAATGGTAAAAATAAAAAGCGCTCCACCTGCTGCATATGCAGGGGGAGCGCGTAAACTGTACGAATCATCTCTCCTATTTTAAGGAGCCCAGTAAAATCTTATCCAGTCTGGCCTCATAAGTCAAGGTGAAAAAATGTTCAGATTACTTCAAATCATCTTCTTCGTCGTCGTCTTCATCATCTTCTTCATCAATGATGTTGCCGTCCAAATCTTCGACCAGCACATCGACGTCTTCTTCATCATCATCGTCTGCATCGAAATCAAGGACTTCCACTTCCACAGGTGATTTGATGACTTCATCATCGTCGTCATCGTCATCGTCGTCTTCACCGAAGTCCTCAAACTCCAATTCGTCTTCCAATGCCAAGTCATCCAAATCGTCGAAGCCTTCGTCATCAGATACTTTGGCTTTTTTCTTGCGTGCTTTAACAGTCGGTGCAGATTCTTCTTCAATCTGTTCAACTGGGTACCATTCACGAAGACCCCAACGGTTTTCGCCCAAGATCAAAAAGCGGCCGTCAATGTTCAAGTCTGTGTAGAATTGAACCAAGCGTTCTTTCATATCCTCTTTAGACAGGTTCAATAATTTTTCAATTTCTTCTACCAATTCTGCATAGGTTTTGGTTTCATGTGTCTCTTCCAACATTGCATATGTCAAGTCAACGAATGACTCTTCTATTAGTTCTTCTTTCGATAATTCACGAATTTTCATTCCGTGCACGTCCCTTCTTCTTACGTAACTTAATCCATTATATACAAACTAACTAGTCTCCGCTACCGTGTTTTCTTTTTTCTCGGATCTAATTGCTTCCACCCAAAATAAAACAAATAGAGCGCCAGAATCATGAACGGAATCGATCCCAAAGCTTTATTGTACAGGAAGAAAATCAGTATGACACAGATTGTGATGATTATGTAGTGGATAGCTTTGCGCATAGGATCCATCCTTCTTGGTTTATGCAATGTGTATTATTATATTATACAGAAAAAGAGCAGGGAAATCGACTTGACGGGATTGGAAAGAGAATGTTATCCGATTTACATGGGATATCCTTTTGGGAATATTTTCTTTTTAAAATATAATAGTGGATTTGACTTCTTTTCGTCATATTTCCCTTTTACTTTACTGCTTTGTGTATTTTCTTTTGAACGTGCATAACATATTTTAAAACAATGAAAAATCCCTGTCTCAACCTGCTAGTTATATTTCTCTTTACTTTTTCTTCTCAAAAAAGGTGCCAAACCCGGACTTTGACAGGTTGGCGCCTTTTTTTGTACTTTCATCCATCTGGTTCTTAGGTCTTAACTCAGCCGAACGACCATAAATCTTTCTGAACGACTGCAAATTCCTGTGAGCGACCATAAATTTTTTTGAACGCCCACAAATCCCTCTGAGCGACCACAAATCTTTTTGAACGCCCACAAATTAAATCCAGCTCGCTTTCTCACCCAAAAAAAGTAAGCGAAATCCATTGGAAGACGGATTACGCTTACTTTTTCGTAATTCATTAAGCTTTTCTTTACCCGAACTTCAATTTCATGGGCGGAGACCCACAGGATGTGGGTCAGCTGACCGTTGCGACAAAAAGCGTAATACTATGCTGGTCTCTTTAAAGCTTACTGCTCCTGCAGCACTACGTGCTTCGTCGCAAAGAGATGGCTCAAACTACTTTTGAGCCATCTCTTGCCTTTCGGGCCTTTCGTGGACGGATCCGCTTTCCCTTGTCCAGCTCCACCAGCCTGCTCCTCGGGTCGTAAGCTGCTTTGGCTGTGCGGCTAAAAACATGCCGCTTCGCCAAACCCTCTTACGCCTGTCGAAGCAAAACGGCCGCTTCCGCTTTTCCTTGTCCAGTTGCAAGTGCCTAGCTCTTCAGGTCATAAGTCAAACCGGCTGTGTGGCAAAGAACGCCACTTCGCCGGTTCGCCTTATGCCTTTCAGAGCTGAACAGGCACTTTCACTTTTCTACCTACATATTCCGTCTGTACTGCCCGCCGACTTCATACAAAGCAGTAGTGATTTGGCCGAGGCTTGCGACTTTTACGGTTTCCATTAATTCTTCGAAGATGTTGCCGCCTGTTTTTGCTGCCTGCTTTAGGCGTTCCAGAGCTTCAGTTGAATCGTTGCGTTCCTGGAAGGCACGCAAGTTGTTGATTTGTGTTTCTTTTTCTTCTACTGTGGCGCGGGCGATTTCCATCGCGTTGATGTCGTCGTCCGATTGCGGATTCGGATTCAGGTAAGTATTGACTCCGATAATCGGCAATTCGCCTGTGTGTTTCTTCATTTCGTAATGCATGGATTCTTCCTGGATCTTGCCGCGTTGGTATTGTGTTTCCATCGCGCCCAGGACGCCTCCGCGATCGTTGATGCGGTCGAATTCAGTCAATACCGCTTCTTCCACCAATTGTGTCATTTCTTCAATAATAAAAGCACCTTGCAGCGGGTTCTCATTTTTCGACAAACCATGCTCTTTGGTGATGATCATTTGAATCGCCATCGCGCGGCGAACGGATTCTTCCGTCGGCGTGGTGATTGCCTCATCATAGGCATTGGTGTGCAGTGAGTTGCAGTTATCCTGCAGCGCCATCAAGGCTTGCAGTGTCGTGCGGATATCGTTAAAGTCGATTTCCTGCGCGTGAAGGCTGCGCCCTGAAGTCTGGACATGGTATTTCAGTTTCTGGCTGCGTTCATTGGCGCCGTATTTATCGCGCATGACGACTGCCCAAATGCGGCGTGCCACACGGCCGATGACGGTATATTCCGGATCCAGTCCGTTCGAGAAGAAGAACGATAGGTTCGGTGCAAAGTCATCGATGTGCATGCCGCGGCTCAAGTAATACTCCACGTAAGTGAAGCCGTTCGAAAGCGTGAACGCCAATTGCGAAATCGGGTTCGCGCCCGCTTCGGCAATATGGTAGCCCGAAATCGACACAGAGTAATAATTGCGCACTTTGTGGTCGATAAAGTATTGCTGGATATCGCCCATCATACGAAGCGCGAATTCAGTCGAGAAGATACAAGTGTTTTGCCCTTGGTCTTCTTTCAAAATATCGGCCTGTACAGTTCCGCGCACCACCTGCAGTGTGCTTTCACGGACTTCGGTAAATTCCTCGACTGTTAATGTGCGGCCCAGTTTTTCTTCATTCAACTTGACTTGCTGATCAATGGCCGTGTTCATGAACATCGCAAGGATGATCGGAGCGGGTCCGTTGATGGTCATCGAAACCGAAGTCGATGGCGCGCACAGGTCAAAGCCTGCATAAAGTTTTTTCATGTCATCAAGCGTACAGATCGAGACGCCCGACTCCCCGACTTTCCCGTAAATATCCGGACGGTGATCCGGGTCTTCGCCATAAAGCGTTACCGAGTCAAATGCAGTAGACAAGCGTTTTGCATCATCGTCCTTCGATAAATAATGGAAGCGGCGATTCGTGCGTTCAGGCGTTCCTTCGCCGGCAAACTGGCGCTTTGGATCTTCTCCTGCACGTTTGAACGGAAATACTCCCGCCGTGTAAGGGAATGAACCTGGAGCATTCTCCAAATAAACCCACGATAAAATTTCACCGTAATCGACGAATTTTGGCAATACCACACGCGGTACTTTGATGCCGGACAAACTTTCTGTGCGCAAGATGGTGCGGATTTCCTTGTCACGCACCGATGTAACGAATTCATCACCGGCATACATTTCTTTCAAGGCACTCCAGTTGGCAAGAATGCGCTTGGATTCAGCAGTCAGCTCATCTCGTACGCCGTCAGCCAGCGATTCGAGTGAAGCGACCAATGCATCGTCCGGCGCTTTTTCTTTAACCGCTTCGATCGCCCCTTCCAATTGGAACAGGCGGCGCGCAAAGGCGGATTGCTCTTTTGTCTTAGCGTGATAGCCGCGGACGGTATCCGTCAGCTCGCGCAAATAATAGCGGCGGTCGTTTGGTATGATAAGGTTCTCTTTCTGTGTTTTGACGAATTTATCATAATCCGTCTCCCAGTCGGTTCCGCATTTTTCATTGACCGTTGCTACTAATGCCGCGAACAGGGAGTTGGTGCCTTTATCATTGAACTGGCTGGCAATGGTGCCATAAACCGGCATTTCGTCCAAATCTTTGTCCCATAGCAAATGGCTGCGCTGATACTGCTTTTGTACTTGGCGAAGCGCGTCCTGCGAACCGCTGCGTTCGAATTTATTAATGACAATCAAATCCGCGTAATCGATCATATCGATTTTCTCAAGTTGAGACGGCGCCCCAAATTCACTGGTCATGACGTACATGGAAATATCCGAGAAGTTAGCAATTTCTGCATCCCCTTGGCCGATCCCGCTCGTTTCCACAATGATTAAATCGAAGTCCGCTGCTTTAACGACATCTAAAACATCGCCGATGGCACCGGACAACTCCGAACGTGACCCACGTGTCGCGAGACTTCGCATAAATACGCGTTTATTGAAGATGGCGTTCATGCGGATACGGTCACCGAGAAGTGCGCCACCGGTTTTCTGTTTGGTCGGGTCAATTGAAAGAATCGCGATTTTCTTGTCCGGAAGTTCAGACAGGAAACGGCGAATCAATTCATCGGTCAATGAACTTTTCCCGGCTCCGCCTGTTCCGGTGATGCCAAGGATCGGCGTGTTTTTCGACTGTTCCCGGACTGCTTTCAGCAAGTCAGCAGTATCGGTATCCCGTGTATGAGCTTCTTCCGCTGCCGTGATGACATTCGCCAGCACAACCGGTTCGTCCGTTGTCAGATTCTCGATTTTCTGATCCGGTTTTACCGTTGAGAAATCACATTCCTCGACGATTTCCGTGATCATGCCCTGCAGACCTTTTTTGCGTCCATCTTCCGGAGAGAAGATTCCGGCAATGCCGTATTCTTCAAGCTCTTTGATTTCACGCGGCAAAATTACGCCTCCGCCTCCGCCGTAAATACGGATATGCGTAGCGCCTTTTTCCTGCAGCAAATCGTGCATGTACTTGAAGTATTCCATATGTCCGCCCTGATAAGAAGAAATACAGATGCCTTGGACGTCTTCTTGAATCGCTGCATTGACCACTTCTTCCACTGAACGGTTATGGCCCAAATGAATCACTTCGGCACCACTCGACTGTAAAATCCGGCGCATGATATTGATGGACGCGTCATGGCCGTCAAACAAACTGGAAGCTGTGACAAAGCGAATATGGTTTTTTGGCTGATAGGTTTTCGTTTCTTCAATTGTAGCCATTATGATCAAGCCCCCTGTATTGAAATGTTTTTCCCTGCCATCCCCTGCAAGAGAAATTTGGTTTGCATGTCGATAAATTCCTGAATGGTGAATTCGTTCAATGCCCAACGCCTAAAAGCCCACATCTGTCCTTGAACAAATAAATGATGGGAAGCCATGGCTACTTCTTTCGGCGTCATGTTGATTTCATTGTTGTCGACGCATTGCGTCAGCAAACGTTCAAAAATCGCTACCATTTCAAGCTCTTTATCCAGTACGTAGCCTAATGCATCTTTCGGCAGTGATTTGGATTCCTGGTACATGACGACAAATTCGTCCTGCATCTCGTCGATTAACGTGTAATAATGTTCGAGCGCCGTTACCAGAACGCTGATCGAGCCTTTTTCAATATCAAGCCGGTCCAAACGTGTATGCACTTCATCGTAGATGGAGTCGCAAACAAGGTAGAGCACATCTTCTTTAGTTCGAATGTACTCGTATAAGGTACCGATGCTGAAGCCGGCTGCTTTGGCAATTTCCCGTGTCGTCGTCCGGTGAAAGCCTTTTTCTTTAAAAAGCGTGACAGCCCCGCGAATCATTTGTTCGCGGCGCTTTTCAATTAGGCTCTCATCTTTTACGGAAGACTCAATTTCACGCTTTTTGTTCATAAGGCAACCCTCCGCTTATTTCGTAACCATCCGGGAAATGACCAGACGCTGCACTTCCTGTGTGCCTTCGTAAATTTGCGTGATTTTCGCGTCACGCATAAAGCGTTCCACCGGGTAATCCTTCGTATAGCCGTAGCCCCCGAAGACTTGAACCGCTTCTACTGTCACTTTCATCGCCGTATCGCCAGCCATCAATTTCGCCATCGCTGACTCTTTGCTGTAAGACATTTTGTTCGATTCAAGCCAAGCTGCCTGGTAAGTCAATAAACGGGAAGCTTCAATTGAAGTCGCCATGTCCGCCAATTTGAATGAAACCCCTTGGTTGACCATGATCGGCTTGCCAAATTGCTCGCGCTCTTTTGCATAATCAATTGACGCATCCAGCGCACCTTGTGCAATTCCGACAGCTTGTGCTGCGATTCCATTGCGTCCGCCATCAAGTGTTTGCATAGCGATTTTAAACCCTTGGCCAAGTTCACCCAGGACGTTTTCTTTCGGTACACGGCAGTTGTCGAAAATGATTTCTGTTGTTGGGCTCGAACGGATGCCGAGCTTGCGTTCTTTTTTACCGACCGAGAAGCCTTCAAAGTCTTTCTCGATGATGAATGCTGTTGTTCCTTTATGCTTTGATTCCGGATCTGTTACCGCAAAAACGATATAGATATCGGCAATCCCGCCATTGGTAATGAAAATTTTTGAGCCATTCAGCACGTAATGGTCGCCGTCTTCTTTTGCAGAAGTGCGCATTGCACCTGCGTCAGATCCGGAAGCCGGCTCTGTTAAGCCGTATGCACCGATTTTTGTGCCTTCAGCCATTGGGCGAAGGTATTTCTGCTTCTGTTCTTCCGTTCCAAATGTATAAACCGGCCACCCGGCAAGTGAGGTATGAGCTGACAAAGTCACCCCTGTCGATGCGCAGACACGTGACAATTCTTCCACTGCGATGCAATACGCCAAATAATCCGATCCGATTCCGCCGTATTCTTCAGGCCAAGGAATGCCTGTTAGGCCAAGTTCAGCCATCTTGTCGAAAATTTCACGGTCAAAGCGTTCTTCTTCGTCACGCTCTTCCGCTGTTGGCGCCACTTCTTTATTAGCAAAATCACGTACCATTTTGCGGATCATTTCATGTTCTTCGGACAGTTGAAAATTCATTTTCTATTCCTCCAATTACTTGATTAGTTGTTTGCTGATAACGATGCGTTGGATTTCGCTGGTGCCTTCGTAGATTTCCGTCACTTTTGCGTCGCGGAACAGGCGCTCGACCGGGTAGTCTTTCGTGTAGCCGTAGCCTCCGAATACTTGAATGGCTTCGATTGTGACATCCATTGCCGCTTTCGAAGCAAAGAGCTTCGCCATGGAAGCTTGTTTGTTGCAATCCTTGCCTTTTGAATACAGGTCCGCTGCGTTGTAGACCAGTAGTTTTGCTGCTTCCACTTGTGTCGCCATGTCCGCCAGCTTAAAGCCGATGCCTTGCTGCTGAGCAATCGGTTTGCCGAATTGTTCGCGTTCTTTGGCGTAAGCCACGGCATATTCGCAAGCCGCTTCAGCGATGCCAAGCGCTTGTGCTGCGATGCCGATGCGTCCCACATTTAAATTCGCCATTGCGATGCTGAAGCCTTTATTCTCTTCACCCAGTAAGTTCTCAGCCGGAACCCGCATGTTGTCGAAGGTCAATTGGACCGTCTTCGAACCGTGAAGCCCCATTTTCTTTTCGTTTTTTCCGATAATCAAGCCCGGTGTATCTTTTTCAACAATAAAAGCCGAAATGCCACGGGAACCAGAGGAAGGTTTTGTGGAAGCAAAAACGATGTAAGTATCCGCTGCTCCGCCGTTGGTAATAAAGACTTTTGAGCCATTCAATACATAGTCATCGCCGTCAAGGACCGCTTTTGTCTTAAGGCTCGCCGCGTCAGACCCTGCCGCAGGCTCCGTCAAACAGAAAGCGCCAAGGTATTCGCCGCTCGCCAGTTTCGGTACGTATTTTTCGATTTGCTGCTGAGAGCCGAAATTGAGGATCGGGTTGGTGCCGACAGAAGTATGGACCGACAAGATCACACCCACTACTCCGCTCGCTTTTGATAACTCATGTATAGCCGTGATATAGGACGTGAAATCCATTTCGGAACCGCCGTATTTTTCTGGAGCGGTGATTCCCATCAATCCAAGTTCGCCCATTTTTTTTAGTATGGCTGTTGGAAATTCACCATTTTCCATATTTTCGATAAACGGTGTAATTTCTTCTTTCGCGAAATCCCGCACCATGTTGCGCATCATAAGTTGTTCATCTGTAAAGTGCAAATCCATTGCGGTTCCCCCTAATTGTTATGTGTAGTCATAGAAACCGCGTCCGGTTTTCTTGCCGAGCCAGCCGGCTTTCACGTATTGGCGCAATAATGGACTCGGGCGGTATTTGCTGTCGCCGAATCCCTCATGCAGCACTTCCATGATATACAGGCATGTATCCAGTCCGATAAAATCAGCCAACTCCAGCGGCCCCATCGGATGGTTCATGCCGAGTTTCATGATGTCATCAATTGCTTCTTTTGTAGCGACACCTTCTTGAAGCGTGAAAACGGCTTCATTGATCATCGGCATCAAGATGCGGTTTGCGACGAATCCTGGGAAGTCGTTCACTTCCACTGGCGTCTTCGACAGCTCAACCGTCATCTCTTCCACTTTTTTATAAACTTCATCCGAAGTCGCCAAACCGCGGATAATTTCCACCAGCTTCATCACTGGGACCGGGTTCATAAAGTGCATTCCGATAACTTGCTCCGGCCGGTTGGTGACGGCCGCGATTTCCGTGATCGGCAAGGATGATGTATTCGTAGCCAGAATGGCGTGCTTTGGCGCCACTTCATCCAGCGTTTTAAAAATACTGTGCTTAATGGCCATATTCTCAACAGCCGCTTCGATGACGATATCCACATCGTGCGCATCCTTCAAATCAAGTGATGGCGTGATCCGTCCAAGAACTGCTGCTTTTTCCTCTTCCGTCATGCGTCCTTTTTCAACATTGCGGGAAAGGTTTTTCGTGATCGTTCCGATTCCGCGATCGTATGCTTCCTGCTTCATATCATTCAATTTCACATTCAAGCCTGCTTGCGCGCAAACTTGCGCGATGCCGGAACCCATTTGTCCGGCACCAATGACCATTACCTTTTCAATCGACATGCTTAGTTTGCCTCCTTAGGAACTTCAATCATGATCGCATCGCCTTGTCCGCCGCCAGAGCAAATGGCTGCGATGCCGATTCCGCCTCCGCGGCGCTTTAATTCGTAGGCCAATGTCAGGATGACGCGTGCACCGCTTGCCCCGATTGGATGTCCAAGTGCTACAGAACCGCCGTTGACATTGACTTTTTCAGCATCCAAGCCGGCAATTTTCGAACTTGCCAGTGCGACTGCTGCAAATGCTTCGTTGATTTCGAACAGGTCGACGTCATCCAGCGATTTGCCGGTTTTCTTCAATAATTCGTTGATGACGATGCCAGGCGTTTCCGGGAAACGATGCGGATCGATCGCAACTTCCGTATGAGCTAAAATATGAGCTAATACGTTTTTCCCTTCGGTCTGTGCACGTTCTTCGCTCATCAAGACTAATGCTACAGCACCATCGTTGATGCCAGGCGCATTTCCTGCTGTAATCGTGCCATCTTTGCCGAATGCCGGCTTCAGTTTTGCCAGCGCATCAATGGTGGAATTGGCTCGTGGCGCTTCGTCCACATCAACCGTGATTGGATCTCCTTTTCGCTGTGGAATGTCGATAGCGACAATTTCTTCAGCGAACAGATCCTTCGCTTTGATTGCGCGTTCATGTGAACGGGCTGACCATTCGTCCTGCGCTTCGCGTGTCAAGTTGAAGTCTTCAGCTGTCGAATTTCCGTAAGTCCCCATATGGACCTTATCCGGATGGAACGAGCAAGACAAACCGTCATGAACCATGCCGTCGATTACCTGAGCATCGCCCATGCGATGTCCCCAGCGTGCTTTCGGCAAATAATAAGGTGCGTTGGACATGGACTCCATGCCGCCTGCGACGATGACTTCTTCATCACCCAAGCGGATAATCTGGTCAGCCAATGTAATGCTGCGCATGCCGGAAGCACATACTTTATTGATTGTTTCAGATTTGACGCTATACGGAATTCCCGCTTTTTTTGCTGCCTGACGGGAAGGGATCTGCCCTTGCCCTGCCTGCAGAACGTTGCCCATAATCACTTCCTGAACATCTTCCGGTTGTATTTCTGCACGACTCATCGCTGCTTTGATCGCTTCTGCCCCAAGTTCGCTTGCGGATAAGGTGCTTAAGTTCCCTCCGAATTTCCCAAATGCTGTGCGTGCCCCATCAATAATGACTGTTTTTGCCATGATGATTTTCCTCCCCTTTGCATATCTTTGTAACCGTTTTCAAATATGATAAAAAAATATAGGTGATGGCTGGTATAGGTGGAACTTGGTTAAAGAAATCGCTCCAAGCGGACGAAGCTCTTTCAGGCGAAACGATTGACTGAACGCTCGCTCGGTTTTAATGCAAAAGAAAAGGGAGCACTTTACTCCCTTTCTTTTTTCTTCTTATGATAGTATTCTACTCAATTTTCTGTTATTAAGCAATTATTTATTGCCAGAAGCTTTATTGGACAATTTCTTCAGGCATTGGTGTTTCATTGCCAAGGACAGCCATCTCCAGTAGCTCTGCTACATCGTATGTGCCAACCTCGTCTTCGACTTCTTTCGCTTTCGTGCCATCTGACAGCATCGTCAAGCAGTACGGACAACCGGAAGAAATCATGGTCGGGCTGACTTCCAGCGCCTGTTCGGTGCGGGCAACATTGACACGGTGCCCAGCATCTTCTTCCATCCACATCATTCCGCCGCCGGCTCCACAGCACATGCCGTCCTGTCGGTTGCGGACCATTTCGACCAATTCCACGCCTTCGATCGCTTTCAATATCTCACGCGGTGCGTCATAGACATCATTGTAGCGGCCGAGGTAGCAGGAATCATGGAACGTAATGCGCTCGTTTACCGGGAATTGCGGTTTCAAGCGTCCCTCTTGAACCAGATCGAACAGCATTTCGGTATGGTGATAAACTTCAGCCTTAAAACCGAAATCCGGGTATTCATTTTTAAAGATATTGTAAGCGTGCGGATCGATTGTCACGATTTTCTTGATGTCCGCTTTTTCGAACTCTTTAATATTGCCTGTCGCCAGTTCCTGGAACAGGAATTCGTTTCCAAGACGGCGCGGCGTGTCGCCTGAATTCTTTTCTTTATTGCCGAGAATCGCGAACTTCACACCAGCCTCATTCATCAAGCGTGCAAATGACAAGGCAATTTTTTGTGAGCGGCTGTCGAATGAACCCATCGAGCCCACCCAGAACAGGAATTCGAATTCTTCGCCGGCTTTGTTCATTTCTTTAACAGTTGGAATTGAGATATCTGGACGTGCATCTCTCCAGTTTTCTTTTTCTTTGCGGTTAAGTCCCCACGGATTTCCTTGCTTCTCGATGTTTGTCATTGCGCGCTGAGCATCTTTGTCCATTTTCCCTTCGGTCATTACCAGGTAGCGGCGAAGGTCGATGATTTTATCTACGTGCTCGTTCATTACCGGACATTGGTCTTCACAGTTACGGCATGTCGTACATGCCCAAATTTCTTCTTCTGTGATAACATCCCCGATCAGGCTTGGGCTATAAAGTTCGTCGATGCTGACCCCTTCAGCACCGGCAGCCATCGCCAGTTGGTTTCCTTGCGTATTGTTGAACGCCATTGCCGGCACCCAAGGTTTTTTCTGCGTCATGACGGCCCCTGTATTTGTCAGGTTGTCACGAAGCTTCGTAATCAGATCCATCGGCGACAGCATTTTTCCTGTCCCGGTAGCCGGACACATATTCGTACAGCGTCCGCATTCCACGCAGGCGTAGAAATCGATCATCTGGCCTTGAGTGAAATCAGTGATTTTCCCAACGCCGAATGAAGGCATGGCGTCTGGATCTTCTTCATCTTCCATTTCTTCAAAGTTGATTGGCTTTAAGCGGCCAACATGGTCAACTCGGTGGAACCAAGTGTTGACCGGTCCGAAGATCAAATGCGCGTGCTTGGATTGCGGTACATAAACCAGGAACGTCAGCAAGAACAAAAGATGCGCCCACCACATGACGTAGAAAACTGTCACAGCTGCAGCTTCAGGCAGCCATGCAAATGCGCCAGCTACAAGTGAAGCAACCGGTTCTGTCCAGGCACCTTCATGCGCGTGCCAGATCATGTTCATGCCGTTTCCGATTAATACGGTCACCATTAAACCACCGATGAAAATGAGCACAAGCCCTGATTTCCATCCGCGCTTCAAGCGAACCAGCTTTTCGATATAACGTCGATAAAATGCCCAGATCACAGCAACCAAAATCGTCAATGTAACGATTTCCTGGAAGAAAGTGAAGGCTGGGTAAAGCGGTCCTAGCGGCAAATGCGCGTCCGGAGACAGGCCTTTGATAATAAAATCAATGGCACTCGCCTGAACCAGCAGGAAGCCATAGAAGAACATGACGTGAATCGTTCCGCTCTTCTTATCTTTCATTAATTTCTTCTGTCCAAAAACATTGACCATGACTTTGCGCAAACGCTCGTTAAAGTTTTCTTCAAACTCGACTTCTTTTCCAAGTTTGATGAAATCATATCTCGACTTCAATAAATAGATGAAGAGATAAACTGCGTAAGCGGTTACAACTATGAATAAAACCCAGTTTGCAATCAGCAATGGCTCCATCGCAATATCCCCCTTGTGTGTGTATTCTAATAATAACTTACTCAAAGTTTACGTGAATGAGTACAACTTGTCGATACTATGTTCTATATTAAAATATGAATGAGCATTCAGTCAACTACTATTTGAAAGAGTTTTCAAATTAAGCACAAAGTATGGCGTTTGAGTAGTAGGCACTAGTTTTGTGATGAACATCATCGTCTTGTCCGTTAAATTATTTCAGCTTAAGAAAAAGAGCACCATCCAAAAATGGATGATGCTCCTGCTTTATTCGAATCGCAACGAGAAAAGATTTTCACCAAAAAATTGCTGGGTCTGCTCATAATTTAATGGCATTACTCCGACCAGTACACAGGTTGCCGGGCCGCCTGAGCGATGCTGGTCAAGCTCAGTAGTAATTTCAACTTGCCGTCCCATCAGCAGTTCGGCTTCACGTGCGATTCCTTGTGAACCGACCGGCCAGACGCGCTCGATCAAGCCGGCATCGATGCCTTTTCCAATCAGAGCGAGATCAGCGGTTTTATTCCACTGGGTCAGCACTTCCTCACCAACCAGCGGAATGCCATAGACGAACCAGCACAGTAATTCAGCAGCTGGCAGCTGTCTGCATTGTTTGCCGATCATCGTTACTGCGATGCCGGATTGCAGTGTCGGCATATTGGTTTCCGTACTTCCTGAAATTTGCGGCAAAGCTGTTTCGGCTTCATCGAACAGCTCTTTGATGCCTTCCATGTAAGCAGTCCATTGAGCAGCTCCGCTGAAATTGTGAAGCAGTACGGCTTGCGGTTGACTGCCGGCAGCCCATTGCTCGAGCAGCGCGACCCGTCCTGCGAATTTAGCCGTGATGGCATCAGGAGCTTTAACAACATCCTGTTCTTTTTCCCCGATTCCTGCTGAATTATCTGAAGTGATGACAAAGCCATCGATTAAAATCTCATGACGCATGAAACGAAACCCCATGGACCTTCAGAACATAAGGCATTAGCAAAGCCGCCACTCCGGCGTTGATGGAAGCGGCAATTACTAAGCCGGGCACCGATGCGTAAAAAAATGCCGGCGACAACAAAAAGTAGAACGGCAAGGCAGCGAGCACTCCATTGCCAATGATAAAGGCTGCCCATTTTAGCCAGCTTTTGCCTGCCTGATGCAGTTTTGCAAACAGCCACACCACAGCCCACATCTCAAATGCGATGATCAGATGCAACGGCCCGAGTGGTATGCCGCCGAACAATGCCGAAATCAAATGCCCGAATGCCGCAATGGTTCCGGCCAGCGGCGCCGAAAAGAACAGCACGGCGACCAGTGCGGGCATGGAATCAAGCGCGATGGACGCGATGCCGAGCGGAATTTTGATCATGCCGCCAATTGCGGACAAGCTGATGAACAAAGCCGCTAGCGCCAATTTTCTTGTGGTCATCTCAGTCCACCGACTTTTTGCTGCGTCCGCCGTTCTTGAATACTTTGGCGCTGCGCACGTATTCGTTATCCGGCACACCTGCACGCGAATTGACTACACGTGATGCAGCGAACAGGTAATCGGACAACCGGTTCAAGTATCGCTGCACGACAAGCGGAAAATCTTCTCCCGACCTCATCAATGTCACCGTCTGGCGTTCGGCACGACGCGTAATGGTACGTGCAATATGCAAAGTCGCTGCTGCAGGAGAACCTCCCGGCAGGATAAATCGTTCAAGTAATGGCGGTTCTTCCATCAATTCATCGATGCGCTTTTCCAAAACTTCAACAGGCGCTTCTGTCATTTTGTATTGAGGCTCCTTGCGGACATCGGCCAAGTCGCCGCCGCAATCAAATAGCTCATTTTGGATCGCTTCCAGGTCTTCCAGCAGATCAGCATATGTTTCCGGTGCCAATTCTGTCATCGCTTTGCCGATAAATGAATTTACTTCGTCTATCGTGCCATAAGCTTCGACGCGCGGCGCATCTTTATCCGTGCGTGCTCCGATCAGACTGGTTTGCCCTTTATCCCCGGTTTTCGTGTAAATCTTCATCCTTATCCGCCCCTTTGATTTACTTTCACAAACAGGAAATCAACTGCTCGTAAAAGTTTAATGGATTCAACTAGCACTCCGTTGGAAATATTCACCTTCGCCAACAGAGCGAACTTCACTTTATCTTTTCCGGTATACCGTACCAAATCCGTGTAATCTTCTCGGCTTCGGCAAATAAATGCTGATACAGACGCCCGACAAGATCCCGCATTTCCCGTTCGATGCGCTCAGTCGGCACGATGCCTCGGTTCAAATCCGTCAAAATCCAAATTTGCCGCGATTGTCCGCTGTCCATGATCCTTCTTATTTGTTCCATCATCTGACCTTCTGTCAAGCCTTTACCGAGTTGCTGTTTTATCCAATTTTCTAAACCAGCAATGACAATTGTGGCCTCTGAAGCTGTTGATTCGGGAAGTTCGCCTTCACTCCAATAAACCTCATGGCCATTTAACCGGTCTTTTACATACTGTCGTTTGCCATTAAAGGCTCCACCGAAAACGATGTGCATAATGCCCGCTCCTCGAACGCTTGGCGGCTTTTCCAGGTTAATATGTGGCAGCCGTCGTGCAGCGCAATTTGATTTTGAAATTTTTCACCTAAAGCTTGCGCTATCAGGTAACGGATTGGACCGCCGTGGAGAACCAATGTCACGTCCTTGCCTTCTGGCAGTTTCCGAATCCCGCGTTCGACTCGTTCTGCCATATCCGCAAGACTTTCACCGCCGGGCGGACGTATACTCCATGGTTCGTCTATCCAGCTGCGGTAAAGCTGGTTGTCTTTCAGCTCATCATAAGTTTTCATTTCCCACTGGCCGAAATGGCATTCCCGCAACTCGCGATTTGCCCGGTAACGTGCATTCGGAAACAGTACAGCTGCCGTCTCACGGCATCGCTTCAAGTCGCTGCCGACCACTGTCTTCAAGTTTAGGTCCGGCTTCGCTTGAAACGGCAAAATCGATTCGTCCGTCCAGCCGATATAGCGCTTTTGCTGATTGCCTCTAGTTGGGGCATGGCGTATTAAACGAAGAACAAAAGACTGATCCATAACAAAATCTCCACTCCTTCCACATACGCGCCAAACAGGTCACCTGTCACACCACCAAAATTACGCAGGCACCAGGCGCGGTAAAGCCAAAAAGAAACAAGCAGCAGAACCAGAAGGATCAGCGCAGTCCAAATTCCGGTGCTCCAGATCAGAACAGCCAAGCTGATGGCAATAAAACAGCCAGCTGTAATCCGAAGTTTCCCGTGATCAGCCTGCTGCTGAAAAAAAGCCGCCAGACCTTTCGGCTTTGCAGAAATAGTGGAACTGAACAGCGCCAACAAGCCGATTCTCGAGAATACAGGAACTAAAAAAACCAGCATAAGGGATATGGTTTGAATCAATTCTGACACGATAATAATTTTTCCGATAATCGAAAACAGCAGCACCATGGTGCCGAAAGCGCCGATTCTTGGATCGCCCATAATTGCCAGGCGCTTGTCTCTGTCCTGATAGGAAAAATAAGCATCTCCCGTATCTGCCAACCCGTCCATATGCAGCCCGCCCGTCAGTACGAGGCTAATTGCCACTACCGCAAATCCGATCAAAAGCGGACTGGAATCGGTCATATCACGCAGCAGCCATACCGATCCAGCCAGCATGCTTCCAAAAATCAGACCCAATACAGGTAGCATGGCATACATTGCCGTAATATGCGATTTTTCCATCGGCAATTGTTTTTTCACCGGAATCACTGAGAAAAATTGGAGCGCCAACAGAAAACCTGTCCCCCATTGCCGGCTCATGGAGTCACCTCCATGAGCTGTTCAATTTTCTGCCAATCCACATGTGATTTGACATGTGCAGCCCAGCGGTCAAGCGGATCGCCCAGCTCTTCCAGAAAAGGCGTCGGCAAGTTTTTCCGTTTCCGGATCGGCGCCAGGAATCCAGCACGGCAACGAGCATTCCTGAAAAATCCATGCAGATGGGTTCCCAGCAGCTGCCCTTGGAAATGCCCTTCTGACTCAGTCCCGCATGTTAAAAGAGGGTGAGCGGACCTGTTCACTTTGCCATGATGAATTTCGTAGCCTTCCACGTTAATTTCCTCATCTGAAAAATTCACTATGCCGTTCTGCCGCTGGACCACTTTTTGTTTCACAAAATCAACGTGCATATTCTCCACTAAGCCGAATCCTTCTTCATTTTCTGCTCGGGTGCCGTCATGGCCATTGGGATCGGACAAGGTTTCAGCGAACATTTGAAACCCACCGCATAAGCCAATAATCCAAGTGTGCCCTTCCAACGCCTTCAGTTTGTTTTTTAATCCTTGCTTTTTCCAATAGCGCAGGTCCGCAATGGTGCTTTTCGTACCCGGCAATAAGAGAATATCCGGCTGGCCGATTTCATCGACGGTCTCGACCCAGCGGACGGATACATCCGGCTCGGTAAGAAACGGTTCAATATCGGTAAAGTTTGAGAGATAGGGATGTCTGCAAATAACCAGCTCTATAGCATTTTCACTAGCAGATAGACGTTCTGTAGCCTGTACACCGAGCGAATCCTCCTGCTCGATTTCATGGCTGGCCATATAGGGAATAACTCCAAGCACCGGAATGCCGGTGTACGATTCCAGAAAACGGACGCCTTCATCAAACAGTCGGGCATCCCCCCGGAATTTATTGATGATCAGGCCTTTGATTCGTTCCGGTTCCGGCACGAGGGCGAGCGTACCTACAATCGACGCGAACACGCCTCCGCGTTCAATGTCAGCAACCAGAATTACCGGCACATCCGCGCGTTTTGCAACGGTCATATTGACAAGTTCCCGATCATTCAAATTGACTTCGGCCGGACTGCCGGCTCCTTCAATGACCAGATGGGTAAAGTCCTTTTCCAAGTTGGCCAGCGCCTGGTCGATTGCAGCCAGGCCTCTTTCGTAAAACTGTGTACGGTAATCCATGCCATCCATCGTTTCAAGTTTTTTGCCAAAAAGAACCACTTGCGATTTCATTCCACTTTCCGGTTTCAATAGAATCGGATTCATATCTGCAGTCGCCATGGCCCGTGCCGCTTCTGCTTGGACTCCTTGGGAACGGCCGATTTCCTCGCCTCCTACTGTCACGTAGGAATTATTCGACATGTTCTGCGATTTGAATGGTGCTACTTTAATGCCTTGATCTGATAAAATCCGGCAGAAAGCTGTACAAATGATGCTCTTGCCGACATCTGAAGCGGTACCTTGAATCATAATTCCCCGCATTTTTTCACTTCCTTCTGAATGCCATGCCGTTTTCCATTTCGATTGCCTGGTCAGCCTGCTTCACAAGCCATAAGTGGATGCGTCCGAGCCAACTTTGGTAAAGTTCGTCGCGCACGAAGTCGTCCAGCACTTCGTTCGAGACGACCGTCAGCAGATCCACTGTTTCCAGCATCTGCAGAACCGTCTCCTGCAATCCGGTCCATTTTTGTTCCATGCATCCTGGAATATCGGCACACATCTTGCCGGTCTCCCAACCTTCATAAAGTTCATTAGCGAGCCAAGTGGTCACACAATCCCATAGCACAAGGTCTCCTGAATGCAGCTTCTCCAACACATTCTCCATACGGTAAGCTTGTTCAATTGTCAGCCAGCCGTCTTGCCAACGATCTTGCCGGTGGCGTTCAATACGTTCTTTCATTTCCTCATCGTGTGGCTGTCCGCTTGCCAAGTAAATTTTCCGGTTGCGGGCGAATGTCCGCACAAGAGATTCCGCATAGGCACTTTTGCCGCTGCGGACGCCGCCGCTGATGAATACTAATTGGCCTCGAGCCATCCTGCAATCGCCTCCCGCAGTTTTTCCATGCTTTCTGCTGATTTCATGCCGATCCGGAACCACTTTCCATCCATTCCACGAAAAGATTCGGTATGCCGCAAGACAATCCCTGCTTTCAGAAGGTCTCTAAAGAACTTGTCCGACATGCCAGGATCCGGCAGCTGAAATGTCAGGAAATTGGCTTCGGAATTGCTTGTTGTGCAATTCTTTTCGGCCAAAAACTGCTGCATTTTCCGGCGTTGTTCGGCGGCGGCTCTAATTACCTGGCCGCGGTAAGCCGATGCCCACAGGCAGTCTGCACCGATTGCAGCAGACAGTGCATTGACGTTCCAATGTGCCGCCCCTTGTTTTAATTGCTCTATCATTGCGGCTTGGCTAACTGCATAACCAAGGCGCAAGCCGGGTATGGCGTACATTTTAGTCATTGAACGAACGATAATGACATTCGGAAAATTTTTTAGAAACGGCATAAAAGAAGCCAGTTCTCCAATAAAATCAATAAAAGCTTCATCAAGCACCAGTTCGCACTTGTTTTCCAGACAAGCACCTGCTATTTCACGCAAAGTTTTTATATCGAGCAGAACACCTGTGGGATTGTGAGGATTGCAGATATACAAGGCTGCACAGCCTGGAATTGCGGACCGCACATTCTGAATGGGTAAATGCCAATTATTTTCGGCCTTTAGCTGAATCGCTCTAATTTGAACATTTTCCGCTTCCAGTGTCTGGCGGTACTCAGAAAAGGCCGGTTCCACCAGCACAACCCGCTGGCTGCGGTACCTTCTGGCGAGCCAAGTGAAGACTTCAGCAGCTCCGTTTCCCGCAGCCACTTGGCTAGGTTCAACTTCATGGAATTTTGCAGCTGCTGTCCGGAATGGCTCACCGTCCGGATCGGGGTACGAACCGACTAATTCCAACATTTCCGGCCAGCGTTCCGCCAAAAATGACGGCGGCCCTAAAGGGTGGACATTTTCACTAAAATCCAGAATCTGTTGCGGCAGACTGATTCCTGCCTGTTTGTATAAACGCTGAGGATTGGCTCCATGATTAGGCAAGTCCAAACAAAATTCCTCCCAATGCAAATAAAATAAAAAAGCCGATGGTAACCGCTTGCATATGTTTTACAGCTTCTTGAATGTGGTGCGCTTCTAACGGATAAACCGGTGTCCCCATGCGTGCTCGTTGGGACGCTACACCGCGGTAACGGTTCAGGCCGCCCAATTGAATGCCCAATTGCACGGCGGTAGCAGCTTCCAGCCAGCCACTGTTCGGACTTGGGTGCTTCGGCGCATCCCGCAGCCATTCTGCAAAACGCTGACGCATGGTCAATGACCGTTTGTTTTTCGTCATCACCAAAATCAATAAACCGGTCAGCCGGCTCGGAATAAAGTTCAAAACATCATCCGCTTTTGCTGACGCATAGCCAAATTGTTCAAATTCCTCGTTTCGATAGCCCACCATCGAATCGAGTGTATTAACAGATTTATAAAACCATAAGCCCGGTGCCCCGAACAGAAACGCCCAGAACAGCGGTGCTGTCACGCCATCACTGGTATTTTCTGAAACTGTTTCGACAACACCTCGCGTAATTTCACTTTCATCTAATCCATCTGTATCCCTGCCGACAATCCATGACAATTTTTCGCGCGCCAAATCCATGTTTTTAGCTATGAGCGGTTTATAGACGTCCACTGCAGCCTCTTTTAAGCTTTTCTGAGCCAAACCGGATGCAATCAACAGCGCCTCCACCAAAATTCCAATGTAATTATTCAACGAATAAGCCAGAAAAACAATCGAGTAAACAATCAAAAAAACTGTTAATGCCACCGTTCCAAGCAGCAAAAAGCCATTTCGGAAAGCGTTCGGCCCCCGATTCCAGCGAACGGCCAGTCTTTGTATCGCCGTACCGATCCAGCGAACCGGATGCGGCCAATTCGGTGGGTCTCCGATGAGGCGGTCGATGGCCAAGCCAAGAGCTATTGCGATGAGATGGGACATTATAAACTCTTCGCTTTCGCCAGCTCGTATAATTTGAGTGCTTCGACAGTGCATTCAAAAACACCGACGCCGATCAATTTTCCAAGTTCAGTAATCGGTCCTGCATAAGGAAGCAGCTCCCCTTGCTGGGTTGCCGCTACCAGACAGCTGTCTGTAGACGTTCCCGTTGCAATTGTGCCGGTCAGTGGATCTTTGACCTGTTCCTGCTGAAGAGCTTTTGTCTTGGCTTCTGTCGCGGTAATCATCGCCTGGATAAAGGCTTCATCCGACAAGATGCCGTTGACCATGATCCACGTGTTGATGGTGCCGACACGCAGCGAGCGTTCAACCGCTTTTGAGACATCCACGCCATTGCCAACACCGGCAGTCACAGCAATCACCACTGATCCAAACGGACCTTCGTACTCTTTGACAATTGCATCTTGTGTTTGGACTGCTGTCATCATCCCAACGGTATCTGTCGTCTTCAATCCCCTTTGTTCGATAAACTCGGACATCTCTTCGACACTATTGCTGATGTTGTAAAAAGCATCCACATGACGATTCATAAAGTTGCGGAACCACCCTGATCCTGCATTGACGACCGCTGAAGAAACAGTCTTTAACGGAATCGGACTTTGGTACAGCACCATATCATTGGAAATTCGAAATTCTTCCGCACGGATGCTGTTGATGGCGGACTTGCGTTTAACACCGGGCAATAAAGTGATTTGGGGCTTTGGCAATTCCGGATGCGGATGATTGCTGACGCGTGTATTGTAGACCGCCTCGATATCTTCTTCCCGAACGACTTCATGCGGTTCCCCGGTCCGAACGATCTGTCCCTGGTCGAGCAGCAGCAATTGATCGCAATACATAGAGGCCAAGTTGATGTCGTGAAAAATGGAGACAATCGTCAATTCTTTCTCAATAGCCTGCTTTTTAATGGTATCCAGCAATTCTTTCTGGTGATTGATATCCAGGTGGTTGGTGGGCTCATCTAATAGCAAAATGCCGGCATTCTGTGCGAGGGCTTGTGCCACAAAGACACGCTGCTGTTCACCGCCTGACATCCGGTCAATCTGAGTATCTTCATATTGGCTTATATTCATTAAACGCATCGCTTCTACGACTGCATGTTCGTCTTCTTGCGACCAGGAAGAAAACCAACCGCTTTGATGCGGATATCGGCCAAGTGATATTGTTTCCCGAACCGTATGGGCAAAAGCATGGGCATGCAATTGAGGCAGAACCGCCATTTTTCTGGCCAGTTCTTTTTGAGGAAAATCGGCAATCGATACGCCATCTATATTGACTTCGCCAGCTGCAGCCGGCAGTACTCCGCTGATCAATTTCATTAAAGTCGATTTGCCGCTGCCATTCGGTCCCAAAATACCGAGAATCGAGCCTTTATTGACTGTAAACGAGACGTCTTTTACGATGTTCTTATCGCCATAGCCGCCTGTAAGTCCGATGATTTCAAGCATAATTAAGCCCCTCCTTTGCGCTGTCGGAAAAAGATGAATGCAAATACCGGCGCACCGATAAACGCAGTAATGACCCCAATTGGCAATTCTGTCGGTGAAATGATGGTTCGCGATACCAAATCACAGACGATTAAAAGAGCCGCACCGTTAATGAATGATAAAGGAAGCACGTGGCGATGGTCCGATCCCCATAGCAACCGGGTCATGTGCGGAACCACCAAACCGACAAAGCCGATCGTCCCGGAAACCGAAACAGCTGCTCCCGTCAGTACGGAGCCGCCAATCAAAATAACCATTTTGCTCCTTCTGACATCCACTCCCAGATGCTGCGCACGTTCTTCGCCGAACAGCATCGCGTTCAGTTCACGGCGCTTCAACCACAATACGAAAGATCCAATTAATACAAATGGCAAGGCCATCCGTACGTATGGCCATCCGCGCATCGACACACTGCCGAGCAGCCAACCGATGATTTGGCGCAGCTCTTCTCCTGTCAAGGCAATCATCAAGGAGATGATGGAACCGAGAAACGAACTGAAAATGATGCCTGTCAAAATGACAGTTTCCATTTTCATGGAACGATCCACCAGTTTTGCGAAACTCATGACCGCAATCATGGTCAGCAACGCACCGATCATGCTCATAACCGGCAAGGTGAATGGTCCAAGAAACGGGATTGATATACCAAAAAAGAGTGTCATCACGGCGCCGACTGAGGCACCGGAAGACACTCCCAGGGTGTATGGATCAGCCAATGGATTCTTCAGAAGCCCTTGGAAAGCAGCACCGGCAATAGCCAGTGCCGCACCGACAAGCCCAGCCAAAATTACACGTGGCATGCGGATATTCCATAAAATATTGGCCGCCGCTTCATCCGATGATGGATTCCACAGCACGACCGGTGAAATGGACACCGTTCCAACCGTCACCCCAAGCAATACAGCGCCTGCTAAAATCAGCAGCGAGACACTGTATGCCAAAAGATTCTTACTCACTGAAAACCTCAGGATAAACAGCCTGCGCCATTTCCATCAGCCCTTCCGACAAACGTGGACCTGAACGGGTGAGCATATCTGAATCCAGGTTATAGACAGCATCTTCTTGGACAGCTGTTACTTCTGCAAAACCACTGCGTGATTTAATTTGTTCTACAGCGTTTTCGACATAAGCGCCTTCAGTGGTGATAATGACATCGGGATTAGCCTCAACAATGGCTTCCGGGTCCATGATGACCCAGCCTTCCAAATCGCCGGCTACGTTTTCAGCATTGATGAGCGTCAGCATCTCATCCATGAACGTTCCGCTTCCTGTTGTATAGATATCCGGCTGGCTGCCGACTTCCAGAAAGACGGTCTTCGGCTCTTCGATCGTACTTGCCAATTCCTCGATTTCAGCCACTTGGACTTCCATTTCCGAAATGATTTTTTCCGCTTCTTCCATTGTGCCTGTTGCTTGTCCAACTACAGTGATGGAATCATAGACTTCTTCGAAACTTGCCGCATTGTTGACGACGAACACATCAAGGCCCGCATCACGCAGCTGCTGTAAGCCTGCCTCTCCGACACCCAGTCCAGATTCATGCGCCAGCACCAAGTCTGGCTGAAGGCTGATGATTTTCTCTACATTGAATTCCTGTCCACCGATTTTTTCAACTTCTGCTGCTTCTTCCGGATAATTGTCAAAATCCGAGACGCCAACCATTTTGTCTCCGAGTCCTAATTCATAAGCGATTTCTGTATTTGATGGCAGCATCGAGACGATGGCTTCCGGTTCTTCTTCAATGACAACTTCTTCTCCGACTGCATCGTTCAAAGTCACCGGAAATTCCACTTCCGCTACTTCTGTCGGCGGTTCCGCCGGCGTTTCAACACCCTCTTCTTCCACCGGTGTTGCTGTATCTCCGCATCCTGCCATTAAAACCGCGGCCAATCCGGCTGTTGCTCCAAATTTCCAAAACTTTTTCATCGAGTAATCCCCCTTGTTGGTTGTACCATTCAAAACGAATGAAAAAACGCCACTTCGCCGGACCATTTATGTCCGTCGGCTCTACACAATCGCTTCGCTTTCTTTCCATAAAATAAATCCCCCGCAGCATTCTGCGAGGGATTGGAAGGACGACATAAAAAAGCATGCGCATCCAGCCTTTCCTCGCAGGCGTGTGGGTGTGTTGTCATAAAGGCAGGTCTCCTGGCTTGTGATTATCGTTATCTGCACCTTCCCAAAGCGTTGCTTCAGTGGCATTTCGCAGATTCCTCTCACATACAGTGGCGGGACCGCGCCGGAGTTGAACCGGCTTCCCTTTTAACTCATGTTCTTAGACATAAGCACCTTTATGAATTGCTATCAAGTTCTGTTTCTTGTCTCCATTATACACATAATCGAATAGCTGTCTCTTACATTTTTTCTGGAGCTGCGACGCCGACTGTTTTCAATGCGTTCGCCAAAGTCGTTTTCACTGCCGTAATCAATGCCAGACGGGCTCCAGTCAATTCAGGATTCGATGCATCCAATACTTTATTGGCATTATAGAAGCTATGGAAATGAGATGCCAACTCATGGATGTAAGTAGTTACTCTATGAGGCGCGCGCTGCTTGGCTGCATCGGCGATCATCTGCGGGAAATCTCCGATTTTCTTCAGGACATCGATTTCTTTTTCAGAAGTCAATAAGTTCAACGATTCCTCTGAAGCCATCAAACCTTGCTCTTGTGCCTGGCGCAGAATTGAAGAGATGCGGGCATGAGCGTATTGGGAGTAATAAACTGGGTTTTCATTAGACTGAGAAACCGCCAAATCCAAATCAAAGTCCATATGAGTATCGCCTGAACGCATTGCGAAGAAATAACGCACGGCATCCAAGCCGACCAATTCAACCAGTTCGCGCATCGTTACGGCTTTACCCGTACGTTTGCTCATCTTCATCTTTTCGCCGTCTTTGTACAATTGCACCATTTGGATAATGCTGACTTCAAGCGTTTCACGGTCGTAGCCGAGTGCTTCGATTGCTGCTTTCATACGCGGAATGTAACCGTGATGGTCGGCACCCCAGACGTTGATGAGCTTTTCAAAGCCACGCTGTAATTTGTCTTCATGGTAGGCAATGTCCGGCATTAAGTATGTGTAAGTGCCATCGTTTTTAATGAGCACGCGATCTTTGTCGTCACCGAATGTTGTAGAACGGAACCAAGTCGCTCCGTCTTCTTCATAGACATGCCCGTTCGCGCGCAGTTTCGCTATTGCGTCATCGATTTTGCCGTTCTTGTACAGGGACGATTCCGGATACCAGACATCAAATTCTACGCGGAAATCCGCAAGGTCCTGCTGCAGTTTGGCCAATTCGACTTTCAAGCCGTGCTGGCGGAATGCTTCAAAGCGTTCTTCGTGGGTCAAGCTGACAAATTTGTCACCATGTTCTTTGACCAGATCATCAGCGATATCTTTAATGTCCTGTCCGCGGTAGCCATCTTCCGGCATGCTGTCTCCTTTACCGAGTGCTTCAAAATAACGTGCTTCGATCGACAAAGCCAAATTATTGATTTGATTGCCGGCATCGTTGATGTAGTATTCGCGGGACACGTCATAGCCTGCAAAATCCAAGACATTGCACAGCGAATCGCCGACTGATGATCCGCGGGCATGGCCCAAATGCAAATCGCCTGTCGGGTTGGCTGATACAAATTCCACCTGGATGCGTTCTCCGCCGCCCGCTGTTGAACGGCCGTAATCAGCGTTTTGTGCCAGGACGGTTTTGATGACATCCAGCAAGTAATCCTTTTTGATGGTGATGTTGATGAATCCCGGTCCGGCAATATCCACTGTTTGGATATTCGCTGCATCTTTGTCAAGGTTCGCTACAATCGCCTCAGCAATTGCACGGGGCGGTTTTTTCGCCAAACGCGTCAATTGCATCGCGATATTTGTAGCGTAATCGCCATTTGTTTTGTCTCTTGGTGATTCAAGCTGGATTTCAACCGGCTCGGTCGTCAATTCCGCCTTTTCAATCGCTGCCGTAAACGCTGTTTTAATCGCATGTTGAACTTGTTCTACTGCATTCATCATTTAGCCTCCATAAACTGTATTTCCATTTCATATTCACCGACATGATCCGAGCCCAGCGCAAGATCATATCGGACCATAAACCGTGTGTCGCTGATCGACAGCTCATGCGCCTTTGTCGTCAGCATGAACGACCCTTGCTCATTTGTCAGATTGCCGGTTTGTTCTTTATGTAATAAAAAAGGTAGCCGCATCTGCAGGCCGCCGCTTCTCATAATCACTGCTTCATCTTCCCGGATTTTAACCGTTGTCCGAATTTCAAGATCATCCTGCTGTTCCGCATATTGCAGATAGCGCAGCTGGTTTTTTTCCGTCAACGTCCCGTGAGATTGCAGCACCATCACTTGCTCTTCCATATCCGGTTGGCGGATCGTCGTCGTCAGTTTGATCGTCACTGTCTTTTGCATGGTTCTCCGCCTCCCCGTCAAATAATAACCTTTTCATTATAGCCCGATTCACCCGGCTTTTTCAATACAGTACCCTATTGTTTGCCACAGTTCTTTGGCTGAGCTGGCTATTCTTTCAAATAAGACAAACTAAGACACAACTCCATGTTAAAAGCCGGCCCCTACTTTTTAGGGCCGGCTTGTTGATGCTCATTCATATTTTCAAGGTGATTGGCTGTGTTTTATTTTTCCTGCAATCCTAATTTTTTAATCAGTGGTTTGATGGTCAAACCTTGAATCAGTAAGGAAAAAAGGACAACAGCAAAAGTCAGCAGCAAGATTGTTTCACGCCCCTCGAAATTTGCGGGGAGACTGAGGGCTAAAGCAATTGACAAACTTCCTTTCAACCCGCCCCAATTCAATAAAATCCGTTCTTTACGATTCAGGGATTTGGCTGGCATTGTGCTGAAGAAAAGAGCAATGACTCTGGCCGCAATAACGATGAAGATTGCCAAGAAGATAATCGACCATTGCCCAGAAAAATCGATATTGCGGATTTCCAAACCGACAATCAAAAAGATAAGTGAATTGGCGATAAGTGTAATGACATCCCAAAATGAATTAATATTGCGTTTCGTTGTCTCTGACATCCCAATTTTGCCGCCGTAATCATTAAAGACGAAGCCGCCTGCCACTACAGCGATTACTCCTGATACATGAAGATGTTCAGCTATGAAATAACTGCCGAAAAACATTAAAGCCGAAATGGCGATTTCAAAAGGATAGTCATCGTAAAAACGGATAACTTGTGAAAAGAGGAAGCCAAGAATAATTCCAACTAATATTCCTCCTATAGCAAAACGAAGAAACAGCCAAATTCCGCTCCCTAAACCCAGCCATCCCATTTCAATGTAAGTCAGTAAATAGACAGACGATATTTGAAAAAGGACGATGGCGATTCCATCATTGAATAAAGATTCGCCTTCCATAATCGTTGAAATTTTCTCTGAAACTCCAGCTGTTTTAAATATGGACAATACACTGATGGGATCGGTTGCACTCATTAAAGCAGCAAATGTAAAAGCCACTGCCAAGGGCAAACCGATCAACAGGTGGGTCGAGAAACCGATTAAGACAAACGACAAAAACGTACCACCCAAAGCAAGCCCAATAATTGTTCCTCTCCGCTTGTACAAATGATGAAACGGCAGTTTTAACGTAGCATCACCCAGTAGGATGGGGAGAAATAAAGAAATGATGATGACTTGAAAAACCTCTGACTGGGTAATGAATTCTTCCGCCTGGTCAATGAAAGGAAAAGGCAAGGTGATGGTTCCCAATAAAAGACCTACTAAAACCAGAGCAATTGTATCGGGCTGATTAATTTTTCTTGCTATCCCAACAACTGCTATTGCAATGGCTAGTAACACCAGTATTTGGATGAATACTTCATCGAATTCATGCATGAGCCACTTTCCTTTCTATTTGATTACTTATTTTATCTATATCCTCCCACCCGCCATAAGTAAACGCATTCCTCTAAAAGTCTTAGCCTTTGACTTAAATAAATAACCAAATAAAAACAGCCTCCAATTAAGGAGACTGTCCATTTCTCTATTTTGTCCCATAAAAATCAGATTTCCTATTAGTCGTCTTGCTAGCTTCGCTTGTTAGCTGGAACAACCTAGCCAGATTAAGACAGAGAGAATATCCGATAGAACTGATAGATACGATTTTTTGATACCCTCTACTTTAAAAATGAAAATTTACTTACCTCGTATAAATCGTCACAAAAGATGGACGCGGGAAAATATTTGGACGCTTGTCGATGCCTTCCTCCGTGCCACGCTTCGCGTGGGCATGACCATAAGCTTGTGATTCCTGCCAATCTTTGAACGATTGCTCATCTTGCCATAGCGTCAGGATGGTATAAGTATCCGAATTCAGTGGACGCAGTACGCGGATTGCCGCAAAGCCAGGTTCTTTTTCAACCATTCCCGCTCTGTTCTGAAAGCGCGACTCGAAAAGCTCGCGTCCTTCTTCCGTCACCGGAATGTTATTGAATACCGCGTAGTAGCCATCGTTGATGTCGCCTACAGCATTCAGCACTTTATATGCTTCTGCTCCCTGCAGCCCAGGTCCGCCTTCCGCTTCGTAAAGCAATACGGCCTCTTCGTCATTCACTAGATAAATCAGTCGCGCATTCGCCAAGTTCGCCATCAGCATCATTGCCTGGTCGCGGTGGCCTGTCCATTTATACAATTCCATTGCCAGCACCTCTTCCCACTATTTCTACCCTTTTATCTTATCGTTTCCGATGAAAAGAATCTATTCAGACCATTCTTCATCAAACGCAAAAACCGATCTGAAAGTTTCTCAGACCGGTTTTTCATTAATACTATTCTTTAAAGCAGAGCCCAGCGCTTGTCGCGGCTAGACGGCTGCCTCCGCTTTTCTTTACTGTCCAGCTCCAGCGCCCAGATTCTAGGGTCATAAGCCAACCCAGTTGCGTGGCACAGTACGCCACACTCCTGGTCTGTCTTATGCCCGTCGAATCTACATGGCTGCCTCCGCTTTTCTTCATTGTCCAGACTCCAACGGCCAACTCCTCGGGTCATAAGCCACCCTGACTATGCGGCAAAGGACGCCGCTTCGTCAGATCGTCTTATGCCTTTCAGAGCTGAACGGCCGTTTCCGCTTTTCTTTACTTAACCCAACCCAAAATCATTTCGCGCATCAGCTTGCTGGCTGTGTTTGCGGTTTGGTCGGAATGGTCGTAGACAGGCGCAAGTTCCACGAGGTCAAAGCCGACGACGTTGACGCCTGATGCCGCGATTGCGTGGATAGACGCCAGCAATTCGCGGGACGTGATGCCGCCTGCGTCGACGGTCCCCGTGCCCGGTGCGTGTGCAGGGTCCAATACGTCCATATCGATCGTCACGTAGACATTGCGTCCTTCAAGTGTCGGCAAAATTTCTTTTAACGGCTCGAGCACTTCAAATTTAGAAATGTGCATGCCTTGTTCTTTTGCCCATTCGAATTCTTCTTTCATTCCAGAACGGATACCGAACGAATACACGTTCTTCGGTCCGATATGGTCTGCAATCTTACGGATTGGTGTCGAGTGTGAATACTCCTCACCTTCGTAGTTTTCACGAAGATCCGTGTGTGCATCAAAATGGATGATCGCCAAATCTTCGTATTTGCTGGCGACTGCTTTCATGACCGGCAAGGACACTAAATGTTCGCCGCCCATGCCCATAGGGATTTTGTTATCAGCCAAAAGCGTATGGACGTAAGTTTCGATTTCAATCAGGCTTTTTTCCGGATTACCGAATGGCAATGGAATGTCGCCTGCATCAAAAAACTTTACGTCTTCCAGCTCGCGGTCAAGATACGGGCTATATTCTTCAAGCCCGATGGAGACTTCACGAATTTTATTTGGGCCAAAACGGGATCCCGGACGGTAGCTGACTGTCCAGTCCATTGGCATACCGTAAAGAACGGCTTTTGATTCTTCATAATTCGGATGGCTTTTGATGAATACTTTTCCTGAGTAAGTCTCGTCAAATCTCATCGCTTATTCTCCTGTCAGGTCTTTCACGAATTTCGGCAATACGAAAGCAGCGTTATGCAGCTCAGGCGTGTAGTATTTCGTGTCGATTTCGTGGAAACGCTCAGCCGGAACTTCCAGCGGGTTGTATTTTTTTGAGCCGATCGTGAATGCCCATAGGCCGCTTGGGTAAGTAGGGATATTCGCCAAGTACAAGTTCGTGATTGGGAAAATCTCTTTAACATCGCTTTGTACCTGCTTGATCAAATCCGCTTTAAACCATGGGTTATCGGATTGAGCAACAAAAATACCATCTTCTTTCAAGGCTTTCGAAATGCCTGCATAGAAGCCTTTTGAGAATAAGTTCACTGCCGGTCCAACCGGTTCAGTGGAATCCACCATGATGACATCAAATTCGTTGTCAGATTCTGCAATGTGCATGAAACCGTCGCCGACAATCACTTCCACACGTGAATCTTCCAAGCCTGAAGCGATGCTTGGCAGGAATTTCTTCGAGTACTCAATCACTTTTCCATCAATGTCGACAAGCGTCGCTTTTTTGACGGATGGGTGCTTTAGGATTTCACGGATGACGCCGCCATCGCCGCCGCCGACAACCAGCACGTTTTCCGGGTTTGGATGCGTAAACAATGGAACGTGCGCAACCATTTCATGATAAACGAATTCGTCTTTTTCAGAAGTCATGACCATGCCGTCCAAAAACAGCATATTGCCCCATTCTGCTGTTTCCGCCATTTCCAAATATTGAAAATCTGTTTGTTCCGTGTGAAGCGTCTTGTTAATCTTCATTGTAATCCCGAAATTCTCTGTCTGTTTTTCTGTATACCAAAATCCTGCCATCTATAATCAAACTCCTTTTCATTCTGAATCAAATCCACTTAAAAAAGTATAAGTGTTTTCAATAAAAGTGCAATATTTTTTTCCTCTTCCTCTTTACCCGCTGGAAGTGCCGCTACACTCAAATAAAAAGGTTTCCTGTACAGGGAATCTTTTTCCCTTCACAGAAAACCTTTTTAAAGCCTGATGGAGCGGAGAAAGAGACATGAGGCATTGGGCTTGGGTTTGATCGCAATGGCTCACGGCACTTGCTCGCTGTCAGGTGTCCTAGCTTTCTATTGAAAAGCTATAGTTCTAGTGTACTGCCTTTTATAGACAACTTCAACCATCCGTTGGGAGCAAATTGAAATGTCACATTCTGTTCAAAAAACTGCATTTTGATACTTATTTCGCTTTGACAAAGTCCTTCTTTATTGGCCAAGCGGATTTTCTTACTTCCGTCCAAGATCCTGATGCAGCTGTTCAGCACTGCGCTGCCACATTTCTGGATTATGCGTCTCCAAGTACTCGGCTAAAACCTTTTTCGATGGTTCATCCATATGGTCGACAAGGATTTTGCGTTTCATCGATTTGTCCATGCGGTTGACATGATCGGCCAGAATTTTGTAGCCACGGCGCTTTTCACGGTTAACGACCATTTCGCACGCTGCTACGCCTGCGTAATAAGGACCCTCTGGATTAAAATCAATGGTGATCCAAACAAGCCAATAATCTTTTCCGCCAGCTGAATCCTCCCGGTTGGTGGTGAACTTGATGCCGCGCTCTACTTCACTGCGGGCGTGCATCGCACCGATATCAATAAATGCTTCTTGCTCCGCCACGTCGATAAACAGTGGAGAGACGTTCTCCAAAGACAAAGAACCGATGCCATAGCCTTTATGGCCGCCGGTCGGGTCATTTTTTATAATAGTAAAGCCTACTTTTTGTTTTGGTTTTTCTTCGTTCGCCATTGTCTGAATCCTCCGTTCTGCTATGATGATAGTATTCTGAAGAAAAGGAGCTGTATCCATTATGCCATACGTCACTGTAAAAATGCTTGAAGGCCGCACAGAAGACCAAAAACGTGCACTTGTCGAGAAGGTATCCGAAGCTGTTTCTGAAACAACAGGCGCACCAATCGAAAATGTCACCGTCTTTATCGAAGACATGAAGAAAACCGATTATGGAACAAAAGGCAAACTTTTTTCAGATCAGTAAAAAACTACTCAAAAACTCCCGTAGTGGGAGTTTTTTACATTTCCACCTTTTTCTATGAACGCAAATCCTCAATAAAAGCAAAAGCCTCATCTATTTCCTCAGCAGTAAAGTTCAGTTTCCCTTTGACGACATGCAGCTTTTCAATTTGTTCTTGGCGGTTTAAATTGTCAAAATACAGCAAGGTCGCAGTCAATTCCAAAAAACGGCCACTTTTGGCATTTAACTTTCCAGCAGTCAATGGGTTATCCAAAATTGATTTGCCCAACACTTTGCGGAATTCCATGCCTTCTTCTGTCACGCTGTATTTATATTGAACGTACGAGCCTTTGTCTTCCAATGCTTCTGACAAAAACCCCATATCGCATAATTCCTCTACACGAGCAGTCAATTCCTCTGAATACGGTCCGTATATATGAAACTCGTATTTTTCCTGAAATGGCATGTCCATCTTTTTCATTATGTAAATCATTTTCTGCAATTTCTTGCGGCCGGTAACACCTTCCGCTGTGGCAATAAAGTCCACGATTTTTGCGTGTTCCTGGAGCAACTAGAGCCCTCCTTCTCGAAGCATTTCCAAAATTTGCTGCTTGATGGCTTTTTTCTTGCCGTCGATCAGCAGTTCAGCCGGAAAATACAATTTGTAATCGGTTCTGCGTTTGCCTGAAATAGCATCTACAATTTGGGACAAACGCGATAATTCCTTGATGTCGCCGCTTGGCATCAGCAAGTGGATCGGTAGACGCTCTTCTTCCTCTCCCGGGCGATAGAAATCGTAGGGCAGGTCGGAAGTCGAGTCATCAATCAAATAATATTCCGGGTCGATGCCGGCAGAATGAAATAGCTGCGCCAGTTCGCCAAGCTTTTTGTAATCCTTGCCTGGATCAAAATCGACATATTGGAACAGGCGGCGGTTGACGAAACGGTCGCAAAGGTCTGACAAAATTGGATCGCGTTCGGTCATCCATAATTGGAAATAGGTCATCAGGACTCCTTCATCCAGCGCCAAGTACTCTTTCAATGTAAAGCTGCGGTCGAAAAACGCCAGGAAATGCGTCGGCGGCTGCTCGAATTTATAGCCGCTCCCGCTCAACTCCTTCGCGCGTTGCAAAATCTTGCGCAAAATCACTTCCGCGCTGCGTGCAACAGGATGGAAATAGACCTGCCAGTACATCTGGTAGCGGCTCATGATGTAATCTTCGACCGCGTGCATGCCGCTCGACTTGATGACAACCTGGTCATCAAGCGGCCGCATGACGCGAAGAATCCGCTCCATGTCAAAATGGCCATAAGAAACCCCTGTATAATAAGCATCTCGCTGGAGATAATCCATGCGGTCAGCATCAATCTGACTGGAAATCAGGGACACGACTTGTTTATTGGAATAGGTTTTGGCAATGACTTCTGCCACTTTCTTCGGAAATTCTGAAGATACTCTCAAAAGGATTTCATTGACCTCTGTGTCTCCCAGCAGGATTTCCCGTGTGAACATTTCATGGTCGACTGAAAAGACCTTTTCAAACGAATGCGAAAATGGTCCGTGCCCCAAGTCATGAAGAAGCGCCGCGCATAATACCACGAGCCGTTCGCTTTCATCCCACTCCGGTCGGCCATGGAAAATGTCATCCGAAATTCTGCGGACAATTTCATAAACACCGAGCGAGTGGTTGAAACGGCTATGTTCCGCCCCGTGAAACACTAAATACGAGGTGCCCAATTGCTTGATCCTGCGCAAACGCTGAACTTCACGCGAATTGATCAGATCCCAAATCACTTGGTCGCGCACATGAATATACCGGTGAACCGGATCTTTGAAAACTTTTTCCTCAGCTAATTTTTGCGTTGCGTAGCTCACTCGCGCACCTCCGAATTTTTCATGTAACAGCTATTCTACACCAGCGCCTCTCCTCTATTCAAGAGGACGTTCAAGCATTTTCCCGTTGCGCTCAACCACACGCTCTAAATAAAATCCGTACAATTCCGTCTCATCGGGCTGCAGCGGCATCGGTGCGGGTGCACCTATCAATGCATGAAGATCCAATACCACTTCCTGGACTGTGATCTTTCTTTCCAGCAGTTCACTGAGTGACGCCATCGTTTCGGGTTTTATTTCTGGATAGTTGAATTTTGTTTCTTTTCCTTGCAGTCCTGCTTCGTAGAAATCGCGGATAACTTCTGCGCGTTCCGATCCGCTGCCCTCAATGCATAGATACACCTGCACCGCAATGCCGCGGCGGATTCGGCGCTGCGAAATGCCGGCGAATTTTTTACCGCCAATGCTGAGGTCGTAGGAACCCGGGCAATAGGAGCCGACGATTTCATAGGCCTCGATTGCGGCTTCAGGAAACAGTTCCTGCACCAATTCAAGCATCAATTCATAGCCTGCCGAAATGTCGATGGCCTTGTCTTTTTCCGATAGTACCAAGGAAATATTCAAGACACCGGCATCCAGCACAACCGCCAGCCCGCCTGAATTCCGGACAATTGGCGTAAAGCCATGTGCTCTCAAGACTTCCATGCCTTCATTGATATGCGGCAGCCGGTGGTCTTGGATGCCCAATACCACCGTGTCATCATGGACCCAGGTGCGGACAGTCGGGGCGCTTTTCCCAGATCCGACCAATTCACATAAGGTATCGTCCGCAGCAAATGATTCGAGTGCGGAACGGCCTTTGGCGCTCAGGGACTGGTCCCAGAAACGCCAGGATGTTTCTTCAAAAAATAATGGCATGCCTATTTCTCCTCTTCCTGCAATTCCTTGTCTTCAGTTTACCCTTTTCAGCAGTCGCTGAAAACCCATGGCCGACATGTCAAATTGGTGACAGCCATTAGTTTTAAAGGAAGTTGGATGGGCGTTGTGATAAACTGGATGATGAGAGATTTACATTAAAAGGAGTGTTTGAGTAATGAATGAAGCAGCGATTACATTAGACGGCTGGTACGTCCTCCACGATTTCCGCTCGATGGATTGGGTATCATGGAAAATGCTGACGGACGAAGAACGCCAATTCGCGATCGACGAATTCCAAGCATTTATGGACAAAATAAACCAAGCCGATGAAAATAAAACCGGTGCACACGCATTGTATTCAATTGTTGGCCAAAAAGCTGACTTGATGCTGATGATGCTACGTGAAACAATGGACGAATTAAACGAACTGGAAACAGAATACAATAAGCTGACATTGATCGCTTATACCGTTCCTACTTATTCTTACGTTTCTGTTGTCGAGCTTTCCAACTACCTGGCTGGAAAATCAGACGAAGATCCATACCAGAACCCGCATATCCGCGCGCGCCTATACCCAGAGCTTCAGCGTTCACAGTACATCTGCTTCTACCCGATGGACAAACGCCGCGATGGCGACGACAACTGGTATATGCTACCGATGGACACTCGCAAAGAGTTGATGCTGTCACACGGCAAAATCGGCCGCAGCTATGCCGGCAAAGTAAAACAGATCATTTCTGGATCTGTCGGCTTTGACGACTACGAATGGGGCGTTACTTTGTTCGCAGACGACGTTCTTCAATTCAAGAAATTGATCTACGAAATGCGTTTTGACGAAGTCAGCGCGCGCTACGCAGAATTCGGTTCATTCTATGTGGGCACACGCCTGGATGCCGAAAGAACCGCTAAATTTTTGGAAGTTTAATTAATTTATGCATGATGAAAAGCCGCCTTTTTAGGCGGCTTTTTGTTTTAATTTTATTTGGAATGCACCTCATCATGAAATCAGCGCCGTTTTTCAGCTGGAATTTCCCATTTATTTGGATATACTTTCTGTTTCAAGTGAAATACTTTCTATTGCAGCATAAATACTTTCCAAAGCAACGGGTTTACTTTCCAAATCACCTTATTTACTTTCCGCACCCTAAAAAAGGGCAATCCGCATAAAACGGATTGCCTTTTTGCCTATTATTACAATGCTTTTACTGCAGAAATAATGACCATTACCCAGGCGGCGAGAAATGCAACGCCGCCGATTGGCGTGATGGCACCGAGAATGCTGATACCTGTCAAGCTCAAGACGTATAGGCTTCCTGAAAAAATGACAATTCCGGCAAGCATCAAATAGCCTGCCCAGTTCAATGATCCAAGTAGCCCGAGCAGAGACGAACTCATCAGAATCGCGATGACCATCAAGCCGACTGCATGGAACATTTGATACTGCACGGCAGTCTGCCACGTATCCAAATACTTGTCCGCAACGCGCCCTTCCAGCATATGCGCGCCGAACGCACCAAATGCCACAGATAACAAGGCGTTAATCGCTCCGGCAATCAAGAAAAACTTCATATTCGACTTCCTCTTTCCATTTAAAATTCAAACAGCGAATCGCCGTTTGCGTCTTCTTCTTTCAGCTTGTTGACAGCAGTTACCGTCTGCGTCTGCGGCTGAGGGGAAGCAAGCGGCACAGCACGCGGTGGTTTATTGTCGGTCATCGGTTGATCGTCTTCCAGCAGCAAATCACATAAGGCGCGGATTGCCGAGACAGATTCGCGGACTTTCGCAGGATCGCCGCTTCGCGCGCGTGTTGTGTGCTTATCGATTTCATTTAAAATACGCATGGTGTCGATGGCCATGTTACAGCCCCCTCTCCGTTTTGAATTACTTCCAGTTTACCACGCCACTTTGCTGCAGGTCAGTCCAAACAGAAATCGATGGGCTCTTGTCCACGGCTTTGTAACAGACTGTTCACTTTTGAATACGGCCGACTGCCAAAAAATCCACGGCTTGCACTAAGCGGACTTGGGTGAGGCGCTTCGAGTATGGCATGCTTATCCAGATCGATGAGCCGTTTTTTCGTTTGAGCTGGCTTACCCCAAAGCACAAAAATGATTGGTTCGTTGCGTTCAGACAATTTCCGGATGACTTCGTCTGTAAAGGTTTCCCAGCCTTTATTGCGATGGGAATTCGCTTCTCCGGCTCTTACCGTCAACACCGTGTTCATCATCAGCACGCCTTGATCGGCCCATTTTGTCAACGTGCCGTCTTTCGGCTTGTCGCAGCCAAGGTCTTCCTTCAATTCTTTGAACATATTGCGCAAACTCGGCGGATGCGGAACTCCCGGTTGAACCGAAAAACTCAGGCCATGCGCCTGATTGGGTCCGTGATACGGATCCTGTCCCAAAATGACGACTTTGACATCTTTATACGCCGTATGTTCAAAAGCCGACCAGATATTTTCTTTAGCTGGGTAGATTGTTTTATTGGCGTATTCTTCTTTCAAAAACTCGCGCAGTTCCAAATAATACGGTTTCTCGAACTCTTCACCCACGACATCTTGCCAATCGTTTTGAAAAATCTGTTTCCCCATACCCATCACTCCTCGAATTCTACTGTTACATCATAATCGACCAGTCCGAACATTTCTTGCACAGAACGGGCTGCATTGTTTTCTGCAGTCTGCAATACACCTTGACCTTCCGCCTCTTGCATCATTAAATTCTTTGCCTCTTCGGCAAGCTCGTAGGCTTCCGAGATGTCGGCGCCGCTGCGGAACAACCCTTCATACGAATAAACTTCAACCTGATCCATGAACAATTCCGGTCCGCCTAAAAATTCTGCGGACGGTAAAGTCAGAGTTGCAGTCTGCGCTTCTTCATCAAGAACGATATCATCTTCCGTCACTTTGGAAAAGTCGATGCCTGCCCGGACCGAACCCGGAATGACAACAAGCAATTGGCGTTTCGTACCAGGCAGGTCAAGCCCGATTTCCTGGCCGAACACCGCGTTATCCTGCCGTTCAATAATGACTTTGGAAAAAGCTTCCGCTGTGGACAATTGGTTCAATTCCTGAATCTGCTCCAGGAAAGCGCCTTTACTTTCTGTTGCGGTACTGCCTTTGATCATCCAAAATGTTCCCAGTGGCAAAGCTACTAACAGCAACAGCAATATCGCAATCAGCACCAAAAAAGAATTTCGCCAGACACTCATCATTAATTTGGCGCTTTTCCAGAAGCCGGATTCCTTCGTTTCTCCTTGTTCTTTCATTTCTTCCAATAAACGCTCGATCTCCGTCAATTTCGGATCTTTCGCCAATAAAACCCCTACTTTCTTATATTCTATTCATCCTTGCTTCATGTTACGATTATCTAAAGGAGCGATCAGCATGGCGGATTGGCGCGAAAAAATTACCAATGTCTCAAAAACCAAAGGCACGACGGCTCCAGAAGGCGCGAAACGCGCCGGATTGGGCTGTCTCGGCCTGATCATAGTAGCTGTTTCCATTCTAACATTACTTATTGCGATTGGTCTTTTCAAAAGCGGCTTTGCCTTAATGGGGGTTTTCACCACCATCTTTTTGCTTATCTGCATTGCTACATCAGCACTTCTGCTTGTGCCGAATAAGCGCAATCCATTGTAAATGTTCGAATTTTTGTTAAAATGGGAGCAATGACACAATCCACTTAAAGGAGTTTTACGAATGACACTCAAAAAAACCCTAACCATCGCCGGTTCAGACACTTCTGGCGGAGCAGGCATACAAGCAGACTTAAAAACTTTCCAGGAACACGGAACATACGGCATGAATGCACTGACTGTCATCGTCACGATGGATCCTGAAAACGGCTGGAGCCACGGCATTCACCCGATTGCTTTGGATACACTCGATGCCCAATTGAAAACAGCATTCTCTACAGGCGTTGACGCATTGAAAACTGGGATGCTGCCGACTGTCGATATTATCGAAATGGCAGGAAAAGCGATCGCCGGTTCCGGAATTAAAGACGTGGTCATCGATCCGGTAATGGCATGCAAAGGTGAAGACGAAGTTCTCTTCCCTGAAAATGTCGATGCGATGATCAAGTATTTGTTGCCGAATGCAAAAGTTGTTACACCGAACCTGGTAGAAGCAGGACAATTATCAGGACAAGGCTCATTGCAAACAGTCGAAGATATGCAGACAGCTGCTGAAAAAATCCACGCACATGGTGCGGAGTTCGTTGTCATTAAAGGCGGCAAGCAACTAAAACATGAAAAAGCAGCGGATTTGCTATTTGACGGCAAGACGCATTACCTGCTGACATCCGAAAAAACAGACACCACCTATAACCACGGCGCAGGCTGCACATTCGCAGCGGCCATCACTGCTAACCTGGCAAACGGCCAATCAGTCAAAGACGCTGTATTGAACGCAAAAATCTTCGTGGCAACAGCAATCCAGCACGGTTGGAAGCTGAACGAATACGTCGGCCCGGTTATGCACGGAGCTGCTTCTAAGTTCACAAAACCGGAAGTTGAAGTAACTGAATTATAAGATGTCTAAAATTAACTGCCGCGTAAAGTCATAAAATGGCTATACGCGGCAGCTTTTTTTGACGATTGGGAATGTCTTCTCTTATAAAGCATCCTAATCGCATTCTCGCGCATAATTCCCTATACTGATAGAATACCGATTCAATAGGAGGAACATCATGGAACTAGTCGAAGTAAAAAAATTGCAAGTTGAGCTGGATGCATTTGCAGGCAAAGATGTCTACCTTCATTTGGAAACGACAAACGGCTCGTACGCTACACATTTCAACGAAGGCTTTTTTAATGCCGGCGCTTTTATTCGAAACGTCGTCATCAATTACGAACTCGGAAAAGTGGTCGGCGACAGTCCGCATCGTGTCGGATTGAAATTGCCGCATGGCTGGGTCTATGCGCAAGGCATTACACATTATGAATTGGATGACCAGGGCCGACTCTTGCTTGCAGGACATGACGGCACTGGAAAATTGGCGGTGGCGCTGCAAATCAGCGAAACACCGTTCAGTTATTAAGGGAGGGACTCATTATGACAATTCCACAAGAACGCCATGTGCTGGTCGTCTTCCCTCACCCGGACGATGAAGCGTTCGGAGTTTCAGGAACGATCACCACACATATTCAGCAAGGCACCCCGGTTACATACGCGTGTCTAACACTTGGCGAGATGGGCCGAAACCTCGGCAATCCCCCATTCGCTACAAGAGAATCCTTGCCGGTAATCCGCAAGAAGGAACTTCAAGCCTCTGCAGATGCGATGGGACTGACAGATCTTCGCATGATGGGACTGCGTGATAAAACCATTGAGTTTGAAGACGACGAGAAGATGGTCGGGCTAATGACGGATTTAATCGAAGAACTGAATCCTTCGAAAATCATCACCTTCTATCCGGACTTTGCTGTTCACCCAGACCATGAGGCAACGGCGCGTGCAGTTGTCCGTGCTGTTCGCCGCATGAAGGATCGGCCAACTTTGCATTGCGTCGCTTTTGCGAACAATACATTGGAGATGCTGGGCCAACCTGATGTGGTCTATGACATCCGTGAAGTCCGCGACCAAAAAATGAATTCCATGAAAGCCCATATTTCCCAAACTGCTTGGATGCTTGAAGAAATGGAACACAAGCTTCAACAAGGAGATACCGAGACTGAAAACTGGCTGACAAAAGAACGGTTCTACAATTATCGATGGCATGAGGATTTTGAAAAATCCTTTTAAAAAACAACCCCTCAATTTTTTATTTTTTGAGGGGTATTTTTTATGGACGTTTTCAGATAATATAAACATTGGCAGTAAAGCGTTTTCAAAGGGGAAAGCGCTGTATAATCAATACCAATCATGTGTATTCATGCACGAAGAAAAGGGGAATTATTTGTGAAAAAGTTTTCTACTTCAACCTGGCTATTATTTTTGATTCCTTCTTTACTCGGAATCCTGCTGTTCCTGGTTCCAATTCCAACCGAAGATGGCTGGATGGTAACCATTGCCGTTCTTGCCAATCTCATGGCGGGATCCATCGAATCCATTGTACCGTGGATCATGATGGTCATTTTGATTGTGGCAGCATTAGGCTCTTTAGTTTTTATTACGAAGAAAGTTAACGAAACAGAACATGTGTCATTTATCGATAAGCTCTTTAATGTTAGTCTTTTCTGGACCATTGTCCGGATTCTTGGAGCAGTTTTTGCAGTTATGGTCTTGTTCCAAATCGGTCCTGAGCCAATCTGGAGTGAAAATACCGGCGGACTTCTTCTATCAGGGGACGGGCTCTTGTCCTTCCTGTTTACTATTTTCCTATTTGCCGGATTGTTCCTGCCGCTTCTGATGAACTTCGGCTTATTGGAATTCTTTGGAACGATGATGGTCAAAATCATGCGTCCGCTTTTCCGTTTACCTGGCCGTTCATCTATTGATGCTTTGGCTTCATGGGTCGGAGATGGCACCATCGGCGTATTATTGACAAGCAAGCAGTACGAAGCGAATAAATACACACAGCGTGAAGCGGCGATCATCGGAACGACCTTCTCAGTTGTATCCATCACGTTCGCTATTGTCGTCATTCAGGAAATCGGTCTTGGAACTTACTTCCTGCCTTATTATGCTACTGTCATCTTAGCAGGCATCATTTTGGCACTCATTATGCCGCGCCTTTACCCGTTATCAAAAAAACCAACTACTTTCATGGACGGTTCGCCACAGGAATCCCAGTCTGAGGATGTTCCAAAAGGCTATAGCGTTGCTTCCCACGGAATTGAAAATGCATTGACAAAAGCGGAAGATAACCGCTCGATCAGCAAGTTCTTCAAGGATGGCTTTAAGAATGTGCTTGATATGTGGATCGGCGTTGCGCCAGTAGTCATGGCGTTCGGTACGGTCGCATTGATCTTAGCGGAATACACTCCTATATTCTCCATACTTGGCACGCCATTTGAACCGTACTTGCGATTGCTGGGTGTTCCAGAAGCAGCTGAAGCTGCACAATTGATGGTCGTCGGTTTTGCCGATATGTTCCTGCCAGCTATTCTTGGTGCTGATATCGAGTCTGAAATGACACGATTTGTCGTTGCTACCATGTCCGTCACTCAATTAATTTATATGTCTGAAGTTGGTGGATTACTGCTCGGTTCTAAGATCCCTGTCAATATTCTTGATCTGATCATCATCTTCTTGCTTCGCACAATCATCGCTTTGCCGATTGTTGTGGGAGTTGCACATCTCTTATTCTAAGAAATACAAAATGCCATCCGCGTTATGCGGATGGCATTTTTTTACAGCATATTTTTTATCGGGATCTCTTTAAACGAACTGCAGCTTTTTTTTTAATTTTTCCAGCATATCGAAAGTCATCCCATCCAAATCGTATGAAGCTTTAAAACCCCACTCCGTTTTGGCGGCTGAAGCATCAATATGATCCGGCCAGCTGTCTGCAATTTCCTGTCTTGCAGGATCGACAGCGTAAGACATTTTAAAATCAGGAATATGCTTGCGAATTGATGCCGCAATTTGTTCAGGCTCAAAGCTCATCGCCGTCACATTAAAAGCATTCCGGTGAATCAATTTGGCAGGATCTGCTTCCATCAAGTCAACGATGGCCTGCAGTGCATCCGGCATATACATCATATCCATATAAGTACCTTCTGCAATATAGGACGTGTAGCTGCCCTGCTCGATCGCTTTGTAATAGATGTCAACTGCATAATCGGTCGTGCCTCCGCCCGGCTGTGCTACATTTGAAATCAAGCCCGGGAAACGGACACCGCGCGTATCGACGCCAAATTTCGTAAAGTAATAGTCACACAGCAGTTCGCCTGCTACTTTGTTGACACCGTACATGGTGGTTGGACGCTGCAAGGTGTCCTGCGGCGTATTTTTCTTAGGTGTTGAAGGACCAAAAGCTCCAATGGAACTGGGTGTGAAAAATTGCATGCCAAGCTCACGAGATGCTTCGAGCGCATTTACCAAACCGCCCATATTCAGGTTCCAGGCAAGCAGCGGGTTTTCTTCAGCAGTCGCTGACAGCAAAGCTGCCATATGAACCATTGTATCCGCTCCAAAATCCTTTGCTAAATCATGCATTCTCTGTGCATCGGTAACATCCAAAATTTCAAAAGGACCGGATTGATCATCAGTCTGGCGAATATCTGTCGCCAATACATTGTCGTTGCCGTAAATACCACGCATTTTCCCGACAAGCTCAGACCCTATCTGTCCCAAAGCACCTGTAATCATAATTCGTTCCATTTTCAACACTCCTTTTCCTCAAAACATTTGTCCTGTCTAAAAACACAAAAAACAGCTTATAAACCTTGTTGATTTAACCTTTAATATTAAGCTATTATAAGATGTTCTCTTTAAAAACACAATTAATTTTTAAAGAAAGATTAAAAAGAGCTGTATTTCATTTGGCAGAGACTTCCATATTCGTGTATAAACAGTGGATGCCCACGTAAGGATAATACTCCCCTCATTTTGCGTTCACTTCATTTGAGACTGTTGGATAAGCATGCTATAATAAATCAGCTTCGGGATTCCGCTGAGATTGAACGGCTCTTTTTCCTTTTTTTTATTTTTAAACCTACTATTCCAGTTGGTAAAACAGGCTTTATTATTAAAATTAATTATTTAAGGAATAAAAATAAGGGGTATAGACATTCATGAAGGAATCGCAAAACAAAAAATTATAAAAGAGTAGAGGAGAATTTTTATGAAGAAATTTAGTTTAGCGTTTTTATTATTAGTAGCAATGCTGGTTTTAGCGGCTTGCGGCGGTGGATCTACAGAAGAAGATCCAACTACAGATGACGCAGCGGAGAACAGCGGTTCAGGAGAAGATTTACTGGCTAAGGTGCAAGAAGAAGGAACCTTGGTTATCGGTACGGAAGGAACTTACCCTCCTTTCACTTTCCACGATGCTTCAGGAGAGCTGACTGGCTTTGATGTTGAAATTGCACGTGAAGTGGCGGAGCGTCTTGGCGTCGAAGCGGAATTCCTTGAAACACAATGGGATGCTATGTTTGCAGGATTGGATGCTGGTCGCTTTGATATGGTTGCCAACCAAGTTGGGATCAATCCGGAACGTCAGGAAAGCTATGAGTTTTCAGATCCATACATCACTTCTACTGCAGTACTTGTAGTTGCAGAAGACAATACTGAAATTCAAAGCTTTGAAGATTTGGAAGGAAAATTGTCTGCTCAGTCACTGACAAGCAATTACGCTGAAACAGCAACTTCATTTGGTGCTGAACTTGAAGGCGTCGAAGGATTCAACCAGGCAATTGAATTATTGAACTCAGGACGCGTGGATGCAACAGTCAATGACAATTTAACTGTTTTGGATTTCTTGAACCAACGTCCTGATGCTAATGTAAAAGTGGTTGATGAGTCTGAGGATGCTGCACAAAGTGGATTATTGTTCCGTCAAGACAGCGGCGCAATTGTGGACGAAGTGAATCAGGCCTTGGCTGACATGATCGAAGATGGAACATACGACGAAATTTCCGAAAAATGGTTTGGTGAAAATGTACTTGAATAGTATTTTCTCAGATCCCGTCAGAATGGAGCGGCTTGTGGATATTGCACAATCCTCATTTGTTCCATTAATCGAGGCAACGCTTCAATTTACTCTGCCTCTATCAATCATTTCGTTTATTTTAGGATTGGTACTGGCGATTTTGACAGCATTGGCTCGAATTTCAACGGTTAAGATTTTTCAAATCATCGCCCGCATCTATGTATCAATTATTCGCGGGACACCTTTGTTGGTTCAGTTGTTTATCTTGTTTTATGGATTGCCGACACTTGGCATTACCATCGATCCATTTCCGGCGGCAGTGATCGGTTTCTCCTTGAACGTCGGGGCTTATGCTTCCGAAGTTATCCGGGCAGCCATCCTGTCCATTCCAAAAGGCCAATGGGAAGCAGCTGATACAATCGGCATGTCTTACACGCAGTCTCTTCGGCGCGTCATTTTGCCGCAGGCATCACGTGTTTCCTTGCCTCCCTTGTCTAATACGTTCATCAGTTTAATTAAAGATACGTCACTCGCATCTCTTATTCTGGTTACCGAGATGTTCAGAGTTGCACAGCAAATTGCCGCGACCAATTATGAGTTCCTATTATTGTATGGACAGGCGGCATTGCTATACTGGATTATCTGCTTTGCCTTGTCACTGGTTCAAGGTAGGCTCGAAAATCGCTTTGACCGCTATGTTTCCAGATAATAAAAGCAGTTCACTGATTGCAGTAAGGAGCACACTATGATTTCAATCAAAAATTTGCATAAAAAATTTGGTGATCTTGAAGTATTGAAAGGCATTGATGCAGATGTCCAAAAAGGTCAGGCCATTGTGGTCATCGGGCCTTCAGGTTCCGGGAAAACGACTTTCCTGCGCTGCCTCAATACTTTGGAAACCCCCACTTCCGGTTCCGTGACGATTGACGAACAAACTGTCGACTTTTCAAAACCGTTGTCGAAAAAGCAAATCATGGCTTTTCGCAAGCAATCGGCTATGGTCTTTCAGCATTACAATCTATTCCCTCACATGACGGCTCTTGAAAACGTCATGGAAGGGCCAGTCACCGTCCAGAAGCAGGACAAAAAACTGGCTAGAAAAAAGGCCGAACAGCTCCTGACAAAAGTCGGACTTGGTGAAAAGATCAATGAATATCCCTTCCAGCTAAGCGGTGGACAGCAGCAACGTGTCGGCATCGCGCGTGCGCTGGCGCTGGAGCCGAAAGTAATGCTCTTCGACGAACCGACATCCGCACTCGATCCCGAATTAGTCGGTGAAGTGCTGCAGGTCATGAAAGATCTGGCTGCCGAAGGCATGACAATGGTTGTGGTGACACATGAAATGCGTTTTGCGAAAGGTGTGGCTGACGAAGTGCTATTCATGGACGAAGGCCGCATCGTCGAACGCGGCAAGCCGGAAGATATTTTCAACCACCCGACAGAAGAACGCACACAGCGCTTTTTGAGCCTCATTCAAAAAGCGGAGACTATTTAAAGAAAAGCGCAAGCGCCCGTGTAGATTTGACGGGCATAAAGAACAAAAAAACTCGCGACCCTTTGGGATTCGCGAGTTTTTTTGTCATTTTTCAATAATATGCGATTTGACAGTCAGCTTTTTCAGCTGCGCCTGATCTACTTCCACACCGAGGCCTGGCTTTCCGGATAGCAAGACATAAGGATGCTCATAAACCAGATCCCCGATTTCTTCACTGAAGAGCAAGGGTCCGGTCAACTCAGTGCTTTCAATATTGATGCGCGACATGGCCACATGATAGCCTGCTGCTGAACCAACGGATGATTCGACCATGGAGCCAATTTGGCACAGCATGCCGGCTGCTTCGGCAACTTTCGCCATTTGCACAGCATGAAAAATGCCTGCACACTTCATCAATTTGATATTGATGACGTCAGCGGCCTGCAATCGGATGATTTCGAGCAAGTCTTCCATGGACTGGATGCTTTCATCCGCCATAATCGGGACTGCGGTCTTCGAACGAATCTCAGCTAATCCTCGAATATCCCCCATACGAATGGGCTGTTCGATCCAGGCGATATCGGCTCCTTCCAACTGCTTAATCGCCGCTACTGCAATTCCCGAAGACTTCCAGCCTTGATTGACGTCCACACGGATCGGCATTTCTTTACCGACCGCCGCACGAACCGCTAAAATTCGATCCACGTCTTCCTGAGCCTGCCCTTTCCCCACTTTCAGCTTAAGGGAGGCATAGCCCCTTTCAACAGCTTGTTTAGCTTTTTCCGCCATGATTTCCGGCGCTTCAATACTAAGGACTCTCGGGTAGTCTAAATGAGCCGTCGCCTGCCCCCCGATCAGGTTATAAACAGGCTGACCCGTCGCCTTCCCCATCAAATCGTAACAAGCGATATCCACAGCGGCTTTGGCAGCTGAATTCTTTGCCATCAGCGCATTCATCTTCGAATGGATGGCTTCGATATCAAATGGGCTCATTCCAATAATTGCAGGGAGGAACAACTCTTTCAATATTTCAAACGCTGCGGTGAAATACTCTCCTGTCACGTGCTCGTCCGGAACGGCTTCTCCGTACCCTGTCAATCCGGTATCCGTTTCCAACACCACAATCAAAGCCGGCATATCGGGATAAGTCGCATAGGAAATGATGAATGGTTCGTTGAGTGGAAATCGGACCGCATGCAATGACGCTTTTGTGATTTTCATTTGACAGCCTCCAGTAGATTTAACTTGTTGTATACTTACTACTATAGTGAAATTAAACAATGATTGGTATTTTATTTTACATACAAAGGAGTTTTGCAGATGGAATTAACTCAACGAATTGAATTGCTGTATCCTGAAATGGTAGAAACAAGAAGACATTTGCACATGCATCCTGAGCTGTCGCATCAGGAAATCGCGACTCCCGCTTTTATCGCAGACCGATTGGAAGAAATGGGTGTAGAAGTTCGCCGGGGAGTTGGCGGGCGCGGAGTCGTCGGCACCATTCGCGGCGGAAAGCCTGGAAAGACCATTGCTTTCCGTGCTGATTTCGACGCCTTGCCGATTGACGATCAGAAAGACGTCACTTACAAATCTACCATTCCCGGTGTCATGCATGCTTGCGGCCACGACGGGCATACTGCCGCTTTGCTGGGTTTCGCCAAAGCGATGATGGCCGTTCAGAAGGAGCTGCCGGGCACGATTGTGTTGATCCATCAATTTGGTGAAGAGCTGTCGCCTGGCGGTGCCCGGGCGATGATTGAGGATGGCTGCCTGGACGGTGTCGATGCTGTTTACGGTGCTCACCTGCAAAGTAAAATGGAAAGCGGCCGTATTTATTTGCGTGACGGCTTTCTGCAGGCTTCTGAAGATGCAATCAAAATTATTGTCCATGGCTCTGGGACCCACGGCGCAGAACCGCATACTGGCGTCGATCCAATTCTTGCCGCCAGCCACATTATGGTGGCCATGCAATCCATCGTCAGCCGCAGCGCCGATCCACTGAAAGAATTGGTCGTTTCCATTGGGAAATTCCATGCCGGCGATGCCGACAACGTCATTCCAAGCAAAGCTGTGCTGGAAGGCACGATTCGTGTATTTGATCCTGAGCTTCGGAAGCTTGCCAGCCAGCGCCTCCGGACGATTGTGGAGAATGTGGCTATCGCTATGGGCGCCACAGCTGAAGTGATTATCGAAACAGGCTACGATTCACTTTGGAACCACGCGGCAGAAGCTGATGTAGTCCGCATTGCCGGACGGGAAGTTTTAGGCGAAGAAAACGTTGTGGAAATCGATCCGGTCATGCCGGTTGAAGACTTCACTTATTTCACACAGGCGAAGCCTGGAGCTTACTTTTTCGTCGGTGCAAAAATGGCGGACAGCCAGTCTGTTTTCCCCCATCATCATGAAAACTTCGATTTTAATGAAACCGCAATGCTGGTAACGGCGAAACTTTTTGCCGGGATTTATTTTGAAGCGCAAGGATTGTCTGCGGACAGTATTTCGGCTGGTTTGGACAGTATTTGAGAAGTTTGGACAGTATTTCCCGCCGTTTGGACTGTATATTGCAACATTCGGACTGTATATCCTATACCTGGAAATAAAAACACGCCCGGCAGCGTAAAGCCGGGCGTGTTTTCGTCTATTACTTGATAACGCCTAATTCTTTGCCGACTTTTTCGTAAGTCGCAATGGCTTCATCCAGCATTTCTTTCGTATGGGCAGCTGTTGGCATGTTGCGTACGCGGCCAGTGCCTTTTGGAACGGTCGGGAAGACGATTGATTTGGCATAGACGCCTTCTTCAAATAAACGCTTCGAAAATTCCTGCGTCAGTTTTTCGTCACCGATGATGCAAGGAGTGATTGGTGTTTCTGAATGGCCAATATCAAAACCTAATGCATCCAGGCCTTTTTTCAAGTAGTCGCCGTTGTCCCACAGCTTATCATGTAGTTCTGTAGAGTCGATGATCATTTGGACCGCTGCTGTGATGGCTGCAACGTCACCAGGTGTTACTGCCGTCGAGAACAAGAATGGACGCGAACGGACTTTCAACCAGTCGATCAAGTTTTTCTTGCCGGCTACATAACCGCCAACAACGCCTACTGCTTTGGATAAAGTACCCATTTGCATATCGATCTCTTTTTCAAGTCCGAAATGTTTAACGGTCCCTTTTCCTTTACCGGTAACACCTGAGCCGTGTGCATCGTCAACGTATGTGATTAAGTCGAATTCTTTGGCGATTTCCACGATTTCAGGAAGTTTGGCAATGTCGCCATCCATTGAGAAAACGCCGTCTGTAATGACCATGACTTTATTGTACAAACCAGATTCCGTTGCTTCTTTCGCTCTTAAGCGCAAGTCTTCCATATCGGAATGCTTGTACGCAATGATTTTCGCTTTTGACAAGCGGCAGCCATCAATGATTGATGCATGGTTTAATTGATCCGACAGAATCGCATCGTTCTTGTCCATTACAGCCGAAATCGCGGCCATGTTGCAGTTAAAGCCGGACTGGTAGGAAATCGCCGCTTCTGTCCCTTTGAACTCAGCCAACTTCTCTTCCAATTTCACATGCAGGTCAAGTGTCCCGTTGATTGTGCGGACTGCACCTGCACCGACACCGTATTTATCGATGGCATCTTTAGCTACTTGCTTCAGGTCTTCATTGGTTGCAAGACCTAAGTAATTATTTGAAGACAGATTGATCAATTCTTTGCCGCGCACTTTGATCGTCGCGCCGTTCGGTCCTTCAACCGGATCAATTTCATTGTATAGACCCTGTTCTTTTAATTCTGTTAAGTTTTCATCTAAAAATGCATCTAATTTTTTTGACAATGTCCTCTTCCTTTCACAAACGATTTCAGTTTCCATCTTACCATAACGGCAATTTTCTCCAAAAGAAAAAAGCGGACCGAGGTCCGCTTTCGCTTTATTTATTCGTTTTAGCTTTGTTCTTGCCTTTGCCTTTATTTGGGTTGTCCTGTTTGTAGATTACTTCATACGTGAATTCTTTCGCTTCACGTTGCCCTTCTTCAGCTGCGTACGAAGTAATCATCTTGACATTGCCTTCACGAAGAACTTGTTGAAGATCAAGTGCCTGCTTGGCCGTGACGTTGTACGGATCCACGTGGAAGACGCGTTCTTTGCCATTTTTCTTTGTTTGGATGAATGTTGTTGTGAAATTGACATACTCGCCTTTCAATTGGCCCAGTGATTGGAAAGCCTCTATTGAAGTCCCATCAGCTGTGAAATCGCCTAATTGAACATTCTTGATAAACCAGCCTGCTTCATTTGAACCCCAGTCAGTCAAGTTACGGAATGAAACCAATACATCCTGTCCTGCATAAGCAGATAAATCGAAGGTTTCAGTCGTCCAGTCCCCATTCGTGCCAGTAAATCCAGGGACATTTTCTTTGATTGTCGGATAACCTTCTTCAACTACATCACTGCGCGTATTGTCGTTTTGGAGTGATTTCCACGTTTCGCCGTTGTCAGTTGAAACCTGAACCATGCCGAAGTCCCATTGCTCTTCGATATTGTAGTAATGTTCAAACGTCAATTCTGCCTTGTCAGCAGGCACCGTTGCTCCAAAAATCAATGCCTGGTCTGCTTCGTCGCCATTATTGGCATGCAGTACCTGTGCACCTGAACCTTTTGGATCTGCTACTGTGCTCCATTGCAATGGCAGGAAGTCGACGCCGTCAAATTCCAGACCGCGGACATCTTTGCCGAAATTGAATTCTTTAAAATCGCCGCCCCATGCCGGAACGCCTTCTTTTTCAAAGGTTTTTGCTTTTTCAAAGTCGACAGTTTTGCCGCGGACACCATCACCAACCGGCAATTCACGAAGGTCGATGCTGTCAAAATTGTAATCGCTGCTGACGTTTGAATTGTCCAATGTTAATGCTGTCATGAAGTTCTGGTAGACTTCTGTGAATGTTTTATTGGTTCCATAATCCTGAAGGACTTTGTCTACACTTGCCATCCCCTGGCTGTCGCCATCCGTTGCAAGTTCACGGATAAACTCCTGGCCGAACTTATCGTACATATAAAGCGTGAACAAGTAGACCTGTCCATAATCTGCGATGGTTTCAGGACCCGTTGCAGCTGTTCCGTGCTCATCCCAGTTGACTAACGAGTTTTCGGGGTGATCCAAATAGAAGTTGATCGAACCTTCGCCATGGCCATAACCGCCAAGGAATTCAGAGAATGTCGACATCCCTTCATTCAACCACGTTTCTTCAGAAGGGTCGTTATCCGCTTGAATCAAATGCTGAAGTTCATGGATGGTTGTTCCAAAGAAAGTGGATTCAAGTCGGGTTTCCCACGAATTTGTATCGATTGTGATGATGTTGCGGTCTGTATAGTTTTCAAGTGTCTGCCAGAAGAAACCGGCTACGAAGAATGGATACGATGGATTGTTCCAGCCTTCATCCTGCACGTTATCTACTAACATGATGACTTTATCTGACCCCTCGTAATATCCTTCAGGCAATCCGACCATTCCTGGCAGAGGCGAGTTGGAGCCGTCCAGTTCATCCGGTGTACCAAAGAAATCTGTTGCTACCGGATATATGTTGCTGTCAAACTCAGCCGTTAATTTATCTACCTGATCCTGTGTCACCACGTCAGCCGGCTTGGGATTGTTCGGTCCATATGCCAAGTCGTTCGCAACCCAAATTTCTACATTTTCGCCTTCGCTGCGCAATGTGAAATCTTTAAATTTCAAATTACGGTTCAAGAACTTTTTAGTACCGCCATCGTATGTAAATGGTGCATCGGCTTGTGCATCCGACTCTCCGCCGTCCACTTCATCCGCCTGCGCTTTTATCTTTTTATCCGCTTCTTTTTTGAAATTTGCATCCTGCGTTAACTCATTCAGGCTTTGATCGATATCGATCCGGTCCCCGTATCGTTCACTGTTCCAGTCGTTCATTGATGGCACTGCTTCGGTTGGTGCCGCTGCAGCTGCTGGCGCGAATAAAGACAAGGTGAGCGCACTAGCCGATAAAATCGATACCCATTTGCTGTTCTTCATGTTGCATCCCCTTTCGAACTGTCAGAATATTATTTCTTTGGAAATCTTACCATGACAGAATAATCAGAAGAATAGGGAAGAAGGTATATTTCGAGTTACGAAATTACAGGCAATAAGAGTGATAAAAAATTCCTATCAATAAGCTAAAAGAGGTTCCCAATCTGGAAACGCATAAAAAAAACCGCCCAAGATAGGCGGTTTGTCACTCATTTTAATGCATTTTCCAGATCTTCTATTAAATCTTCCACATCTTCGATGCCAACTGAAATTCGAACAAGTCCTTCGACAATGCCCAATTCACCCCGGCGCTCGATAGGAATTGAAGCATGTGTCATTTGTGCCGGGACAGATATGAGGCTTTCTACAGCTCCAAGACTTTCCGCTAAGGTAAAATATTTCAGCTTAGCCAACAGTTCCCCCGCTTTTTCTTTGCTCCCTACATCAAATGAAATCATGCCGCCAAAACCGGCAGCCTGCTTCTGCATTAATTCGCGTCCTGGGTGGCTCTCAAGGCCTGGATAGATGACCTTTCCGACCGTTTCATGCGCTTCCAGGAATTCAGCGATTTTCTGTGCATTGGCGTTTGTTTCTTCCATGCGCAAGCCCAATGTCTTCAGTCCACGGATCAACAACCAGGAATCCTGTGGCCCTAAAATGGCGCCGATGGAATTTTGGACAAAATGAACTTGTTCGGCCAATTCTGCTGAATTGACAACGACCAGTCCAGCGACAACATCACTATGTCCGCCGATGTATTTTGTCGCACTATGGACCACGATATCGGCACCCAATGTAATCGGGTTCTGCAAATAAGGTGTCATGAATGTATTGTCGACAATCGTCAACAAATCCTTCGATTTGGCAAAAGCTGCGACCGCTTCGATATCTGTCACTTTCAGCAAAGGATTGGTCGGTGTCTCAATGAAAATCGCTTTTGTATTTTCTTTGACTGCCGCTTCCACTTCCGCTAAGTTGCCCGTATCGACAAATGTGAATTCCAATCCAAAACGGTTCAGCACTTTGTTCATGACGCGGTAAGTCCCGCCATATACATCATCTGTCAGTACAACATGGTCTCCTGCTGAAAACAGCATCATAATAGACGAAATTGCTGCCATTCCTGAACCGAATGCAAATCCGGCATGGCCGAACTCCACATCCGCAATCAATTCTTCAAGTGCGTGGCGTGTCGGATTTCCTGTACGGGAATATTCATAGCCCTTGAATTTGCCGACTGCTTCCTGCTTATAAGTGCTGACCTGGTAGATCGGTGTGGAAACGGCGCCTGTTGCTTCGTCTCCAAAAATGCCGCCATGAATCAATCTTGTTTTAGGTTTCATCAATAATCCTCCTTAAAACTTCTGCCATAAATATTTTGGCTCATATAACGTTCACTTGAGTCCGCGAACACGGTTACAATATGACTTCCTGGCTTGGCGGTTTCCGCTTCCCGGAGCGCTGCCACATAAGCTGCGCCGGAAGAGCTTCCGACCAATAATCCTTCATTCTTCGCCAATTCCCGGACAGCCATAAAAGCTTCTTTGTCAGTGATGGTGTGGATTGCTTCAAAATAACGTTCATCCATATAATCCGGCAAAAACTCCATGCCGATGCCTTCCGTCAAATGAGGCCCGGACGGCCCGCCATTTAAGATCGAGCCTTCCGGTTCCACGATGACGGTTTTAATCGCATCATTTTTAGATTTCAAGTAGCGCGCAGTGCCCATGAAAGTACCGCCTGATCCTGCACCGGCAACAAAAAGGTCGATTTTTCCATCCAGTGCTTCCCAGACTTCAGGTCCAAGTGTCCGGACATAGGTTTCCGGATTCGCAGGGTTAGAGAATTGGGAAGGTGAAAACGCCCCTTCCTGTTCAACCAATTCCTTGGCTTTTTCAATTGCGCCTTTAATGCCTTTCTCGGTCGGTGTATTAATGACTTCCGCTCCCAAAGCACGCATCAATCCTTGTTTTTCCTGGCTGAATTTCTCAGGCACTATAAATTTCACATGGTAGCCCTTGCCAATGGCTGCAATGGCCAAGCCGATGCCTGTATTGCCGGCTGTCGGCTCGATCATCGTACCACCTGGTTTGAGCAATCCACGTTTTTCAGCATCTTCAATCAGCGATACACCCAAACGATCTTTGACACTGCCTCCTGGATTGAAATACTCCAACTTGGCAAAAATGCGGCATTCATTCGGAATTTCGCTGTGTGTCAGTTCCAGCAATGGAGTATTGCCGATTAACTGCTGAATTTCGGTAACATAGTTCATTGTAATTTCTCCTTAGATCGCTTCATCCGCGAAAACTTGACGCCATTGGTCTTTTTTCGACAGCATTTCACGCGCCAGTTCTTTTGCGCCTTCTAAGCTATGGCTTGCAGCCCAGCCGCATTGCACTTCGTTGCAGGCTGGCACTTCGTCCGCTTCAATGACATCTTCCAATGTACTTTCCAAGATACGGAGAACATCTTCATAGTCATCGTGGTTGATCAATGACAGGTAAAAGCCGGTTTGGCATCCCATTGGTCCGATGTCTACAATATCATCCGAATGGTTGCGGCTATGTTCAGCCATCATGTGCTCAAGCGAATGAAGTCCAGGCATATCCATATGTTCTTTGTTCGGCTGCTTGAAACGGATATCGTACTTGCGGATGGTGTCGCCTTTTGCTCCCGTTTTTTCTCCTGCTAAACGCACGTATGGCGCCACTACTTTTGTATGGTCCAAGTTAAAGCTTTCAACATTCATTTTTTTCATGAAAATCGCTCCTTATTTTTTAGTTGCCTCAATCAGAAATACGTAATTGTTCATCTTCAACAATTCTACCGTAAACCCAGCATCCGTGATCAGTTTTTCCATGACAGGAACCGTCGTATAATATTCACGGTTCAAGTCCTCTACTAGATTAGCATGACCTCTTGTTTGTTCAAATGCAATTATTTCATTTTTAGCTGCTTGAGATTCAAACAGCGTATCTGCAAATACCACTTTTCCGCCTGAAGGCAATTGCTCAGCATAAATTTGAAATGCGCGCGCTTTTTCTGCATCTGTCAAATGGTGAAACGCATAAGAGCTGACAAAACTTTGTGGTGCAAGATCAGTTTCAAACTCCAAAAAATCGCCGTCGACAAGAGTCAAACCGGCAATTTTTTCTGCTGTAACCTTTCGCATGGCTTCGTTCGGCTCAACGCCTACTACTTCCAAACCGTGGCTTAGCAATTTTTCTGTCAAATTGCCGGTACCTACTCCGAATTCTATAACCGGACCAATTGCTGCATCCGCCACCGCCTGTAAAATTTCATTATATTTCACGAATACATCTTTGTATTCCTCATCTTTTCCACTGACTGAATCATCGTAAGTATGAACCCACTCATCAAATATTTCTACAAATTCCCGTCCCATAATAATGCCCCTTTTCTTGCATAGTCAATAAAACCAATAGAGTTACTCGGCTTTATTTATATCATATCAGAATGGAGGTTTCAACTATAGGGTTTAGGGTAAAAAATCCAATCTAAACGAGCTTTCAAAGTCATCGCTCAAATCTTAAGGATTGGCGGTACCTTTTCTTTTTCACCAATGAGCGTCACCAACAATTTTTCAAATTGCGGCAAGGAGACTTGGACAATTCTGCCGGTCAATAAAGCGACTGCAATCGTACCGACTCCGACCGGTCCACCAAGCAGCCATCCGAGCAAGGCAACACTCACTTCGATCCCTGCCCGCACAACACTGATGCTGAGCCCAGTTTTTTCAACAAGCATCATCATCAAACTGTCCCGCGGCCCTGCACCAATCTTTGGCGATACATAAAGACCGACTCCATAGCCCGAAACGACAATGCCGGCTGATAAAATCAAGATTTGTCCGACCAACGTATGGATATCCGGAATCAAAAAGTTAAAAATGTCGATAAATATACCGACCAGTAACATATTCAAAAATGTACCGATCTGCGGTATTTTCCGTGTAAATAAAGCCGTACTGGCAATCAGCGCAAAACCGGCGATGACCGACCAGGTGCCGATAGTCAATCCAAAGTTCAGGTAAAGTCCGACATGCAGGACATCCCAGGGTCCAATGCCCAGCTTGCTGCCTTTGATGGTCATAGTAAAACCAAGGGCAAGAACAATCAATCCGACAAGAAAAAACAACCAGCGGTAAACCAGCGAACGCTTCATTCAAATCCTTCTTTCTTCTATATATGTTATGAAAAATCCATCCATTCAAAGCGAATGGATGGAAACTTTATTGAACTGATGCTGACAAATCGGCGAACTGGCCGTTTGTCGCAGCCGTTAGCTCTGCGGGAGCCAATTTCAGCTGCATGCCGATTTTGCCGGCGGATACAATTATTTCAGGCAATTGCTGTGCCTCGGCCGATATAAAGGTCGGAAACGACTTTTTCATTCCCACAGGAGAACAGCCGCCCCGAACATAGCCGGTCAGCGCCAAAATATCCTTGACCGGCACCATCTCCATTTTCTTTTCGCCGGTTGCCTTAGCCGCTTTTTTCAAGTCCAGTTCTTCCGCAACCGGAATGACGAAGACATAAGTCTGCTTCGACGCACCGATCGCCACTAATGTCTTATAAACAAGCTTTGCAGGAAAACCGATTTTCGCTGCGACGGAAACACCATCCACCTTTCCATCTTCTGCACTATAATGAAGCAGTTCATAATGAATATTCTCTTTGTCGAGCATGCGTGCTGCATTGGTTTTTGCGATTTTCTTCGCCATGGCGTCTTCTCCTCGCCTAAAAACTTAGTTATCTACAGCATACCATCCTCAGCATTTTTAATCGGTCTGGCCCAGTAATTTTTTCAATGCATCAGCCATCGCCGTATTTTGAGGTGCTTCATCCTGCTGGTTCAAGTATTTATTGACGTCTTTTTTATTGGCTTTTGACTGGCCGGATTTTTTGCGCTTTTCGAAGGCCGACAGCTTTTCACGATGTCCGCATTTGCATACGAAAATCTTGCCGTCTCCTTCGCCCTGCATTTCCAGCTTTTTGTGGCAGTTCGGGCAGCGGGCATTGGTTTGCATTGCCACCTGTTTTTTGTAGCCGCAGTCACGGTCCTGGCAGACATTCATCTTGCCGCGCTTGCCGTTGACTTCAAGAAGCGGCTTGCCGCAGTCCGGGCACATTTTGCCGGTGATGTTGTCGTGCTTGAATTTCTTGTCGCTTTTCTTGATATCCGATACGGATTTCTCGGCGAAAACGATCATTTCTTTAATAAATTCCTCTTTTTTCAATTGCCCTTTAGCGATTTTGGTCAATTGCTGCTCCCAGTCAGCTGTCAGCTTCGGCGACTTCAAGTCTTCCGGAACAAGCTCCAGCAACTGGCGGCCTTTGGATGTGATCGTCAGGTCCTTGCCTTTTTTCTCGATTAGGAACGTGTTGAATAACTTATCAATGACATCAGCACGCGTCGCAACCGTACCGAGGCCGCCTGTTTCACCGAGCGTCTGAATCAATTCTTTTGATTCGCCGCTCATGAACTGTGCCGGATTTTCCATGGCGCCAAGCAGTGTTCCTTCATTGAAGAAAGCAGGCGGCTTGGTTTTGCCGTCGGTCAAGGCGATCCCTTTAATCGTCAGCTTTTGGCCCGTTTCAAACGGTGGCAATGTTGTATCGTTATCATCGTCTTCATCTTTGTAGATGCGTTTCCATCCTTCATTGCGGATCGTATTGCCTTTGGCCTGGAAGGTTTCCCCGCCGGCAGTCAGCTTGACGGTCGTCTGATCATATTCATATTGCGGATAGAATACCGCAAGAAACCGTTTGACGATCATGTCGTATAATTTATGCTCTTTATCAGACAGATCATGCAACGGCGGCGTTTCTTCCGTCGGAATGATGGCATGGTGATCGGAAACTTTGGCATCGTCAATAACACCTTTTTGCGGCGCTACCGGATTTTTCAGGATCATTGCGGCCAGGCTGCGGTAAGGTCCCATCTGCACCGCTTTGACGCGGTCTTTCAAGGTGTCGCGCATATCGCTCGTCAGATGCTTCGAATCGGTCCGTGGATAGGTAACAATTTTGTAGCGCTCATACAGGTTCTGCAACGTGTTGAGCGTCTCTTTCGCCGACCAGCTATAGCGCTTGTAGGCTTCTTTCTGCAGTTCAGTCAAGTCGAATAAAGGCGGTGCCGGCTGGCGTTTCGGCGTAATTTTAATATCCGTTACGGTGCCTTCGTGCGTATTCTGAAGTTTATTGAATAGACGGTCGACTTTATCTTTATCGAAGGATTGTGTCGAGTTGCCGTCCGTCCAGGTGAACGCTGCCTGATCCGTAACCGCCTGCATGCCGTAATACGGCTTCGGCTGGAAATTGCGAATCTGCTTTTCACGTTCAGCAATCATTGCCAATGTCGGCGTCTGCACGCGGCCGGTTGACAATTGCGCATTGTATTTGACGGTCAGTGCGCGTGTCGCGTTGATGCCGACGACCCAATCCGCTTCTGCACGAGCCACAGCTGCTGCGTAGAGATTCTCATAGGCGCGGCCGTCTTTCAGGTTGTTGAAGCCGTCTTTGATGGCTTTGTCGGTAACCGAGGAAATCCACAATCGCTTGACCGGTTTGCGCGTATTGGTTTTCTCCAGAATCCAGCGCGCCACGAGCTCGCCTTCGCGTCCGGCATCTGTTGCGATGATGACATCCTTGACATCGCCGCGTTGCAGCTGTGATTTGACGGCATTAAATTGTTTCATTGACTGCTTGATTGGAACTAGCTTGAAAGGTTTTGGAATGATTGGCAGCGTGTCCATCTTCCATTCCTTAAAGTCGTTGTCGTATTGCTCCGGCTGCGCATGCGTCACCAAGTGGCCAAGCGCCCAAGTGACGATATACTGCTTGCCTTCCAAGTACCCGTTGCCTTTTTGTTCGCATCCGAGAACACGCGCAATATCACGCGCCACGGACGGCTTTTCTGCTAAAACGATTGATTTCATTTGGATTCACCCTCATTTCTGATGTGATTATTGTAACATTTTCTGCTGATGCTGGCTTTTGGAATGGGTTTTGTCGGTTGGAAAGTATTTAGTGTTTAATGGAAAGTAAATTCATTTTATTGAAAAGTATTTATAGCTTTTCGGAAAGTATTTTGGTCCAAACAGAAAGTATTTCCAAATCACTTCCAGATGTCTTGAAATAGTATTGCTGCCGCTAATAATTTGCGCTATATTTGGAACAGGTTTATAAAAAAGGAGAGGATAGATTGATTGTAAAAAACCGCATTAAGCCACCAGAAATCTTCCAACTTGAAAGTTTGCTCCATCGCACCCCAACCGTCCATCCCCAATTTCTCTACTGGACCGAAAAACTCCGCCGCATCACTGCCGGTTATAACGGAGAACTGCGTGTCGACTCCCTTTGGCACGAAATCGACCTTCCCTTGCCGCATTACTTTTTCCACGACCTATTCATTCAAAAAGAGAGATCTTCCCACCAAATCGACAGCGTCCTTGTCACCAGCCATTTTGTGTTGGCGCTGGAAATCAAAAGTATTTCCGGCTTGCTCAATTTCGATCCACAATTACGGCAATTTTCCCGCACCAATAAAGACGGCAGCATTGATGGCATGAACAATCCGGATGACCAATTGCGTCGCCACGAGAAATGGCTGGAACAATTTTTATTCCAGCAGCGGATAAAGCTGCCGGTCATCGGTGCCATTGTCTTCACCTACCCTTCATCTGTCGTCCAATCACGTGCTGGCAACCGCATTATGATCCAGGCTTCCGGCCTCCCACACTTGATGGAGAAACTTTTGGAGAAGCATTCCAGAGAGATTCTATCGAAGAAAAAAACAGAATCGCTGGCTTATAAATTGCTGGAGCTCTCTACAATAAAACCGCTTGCGCCTTTAGGTCTTTCCACTTCATTTATGAAAGGTATTTTTTGTCCTCACTGTCTTGTCCTTCACTTGAATTACCGCCGTGGCAAATGGCGCTGCGATGCTTGCACCTATTGTGATCCAATCGCTCATCTTGATGCTTTGTTGCAATACCGGACCTTGGTTAAACCAACCATCAGCAATCGGGAATTCCGGGAATTTACTGGGATCCACTCTTCCACCACCGCATCAAAGCTATTGAAATCGGCCAATATGCCATTTGCCGGCAGTTATAAAGATCGGATTTATTCCATTCCTGAACTTTTTGAGAGTACGGAAAGTATTTAGAGCTCATTAGAAAGTATTCATCCGGTTACGGAAAGTATTTGCATTCAAACAGAAAGTATTTCACTCTTATTAGAAAGTAAGCTCTATTAATGGAATAAAACAATTTCTCTTTTCAAATAAAATCCAAAAAAACCTCCCAGGCAGGGAGGTTTTGCTCATCACTCAATGATTATCCAGCGTTTCTTTCGACAAATGCTTGCTCATCTCGGCATACTGCACGAAGACGCGCGCCAATTCGCGCAAGCGGTTGTGGACGTCTTCGCTTGTGATGGTGTTGGTTTCGTCGAAATGGCTGCTGTGTGTGTAGACATAGTTCGGCGTCACCAGGCAGCGGAAATAATCGAGGATCGGCTTCAACTGGTTTTCGATGACCAGGTGATGCTGATAGGTGCCGCCGTTTGCCACAATCGATACCGGCTTGTAGCGCATCGTACGCGGATGCAGCATATCGAATGTGTTTTTCAGCACACCGGGAATCGAACCTTGAAAAATTGGCGACGCGATGATGTAGCCGTCAGCGTCTTCAAAGCGGCGGACGATTTCCTGCATGCTGTCGTTGTATTCGCCAAAAGGGCGGCCGTCAACAAACTGGTGGTCATAATCGGCCAGCTTCAGAATTTTTAATTCCATCTCCGGATTGAATTCCTTGATATAAATCTGTACCTGTTCCAAGATGGCACCCGTTTTGCTGCCAATGATCGTTCCGTCTACTAATAAAACCTTCATAATTCTGTGTCCTCCTCAAAATGCGAAAAATAGCGGGTTGTTCTTTATGTGCCAATCCGTATCATTGCAGTCAAATCTGCAACAATTGGTTTGTTTTCATCATAACAAACCCTGTTTCACAATACGCATCGAAAAGCTTAGAAGCGGACGATTTCATGCTTTAGTCTGAGTGGCGATTTTGTAGCGCTTGTTCTCCAGCCGCTCTTGTGTCCGGTCTGACTGGCGGGTTGGTGAGGTGAAGCTGACCACTGTATCTCCAGGCTTCGGTTCAAGCTTAATGCTGTCAGAGAAAAATTCAATTTTCCCTTGCGGACGCTGAACGAAGAGCGGAATCGTATCTGCTTTCCACTTTTCCTTGAAATTCTCGTAAGTGAATTGCTCCGTCAATTGCGTCTTGCGCATCGTGTAGCCTTCTTCCGCTTTCTTCTCTAATTCGTGGATGTTCCAATCTTCTCCGAATAAAGTCCGTCCACTTAAGGAAGAATGAAAGTCGGCTGGATCGCCTTGATGGATAGCCGTTTGGTAAAGGTTTGTCCGGCCGAGTTCCGGCACATAGTTATTGACGACAAGTGCATTATAGGAGTCGGTTTCAGTGGCGACAATCATCGTCTCGTACGGTGTCAATTCCACTTCATAATCGGTATGCTCCGATAAAATCTCACCAGCATAGGTTTTCAATCCGACCTGGCGTGCTCCTTGAAGTCGACCCCAAGACGGATCCATAATCAGCACGTTTTTATTGAGGTCATTCAGTTCTTTCCCCAGTTTTGTTGCGAATCGGCTGGCACCCACAATGATGATGCCAGGATCGTCCGCTGTAGCAAGGCCTAGCTTTCGGCCTACCCAGCCGATAGTGAAGCCATGAGCAACTACAGTGGAAAAGACCAGCGCAAAAGTTAAGGCCGTCAGCAATTCTGCATCTTCAAATCCGGCATCGAGCAAGACGCCCGCAAAATACCCGGAAACCGTCAATGCCACAATGCCGCGCGGCGCAATCCAGCCGACCAATGTTTTTTCCTGAGTCGTTAAGTCGGTGCCAATCGTCGACAGCCAGATGGACAACGGACGAACGACGAACAGCGTCGCTAAAACGAAGGAAATGATTCGCCAATTGAAGATTTCAATCAATACGTCGAGGCTTAAAGAAGCGGTCAACATGACAAAAATTCCGGAAATCAATAACACGGAGATGTTCTCCTTGAAATGGCGCATGTCATTGATCGAAGCAATATTCATATTCGCCATCATCATACCCATAGCAGTCACCGCCAAAAGACCAGTTTCATGCATAATCATATCCGACACAACAAAAGTCAGCAGGACCACTCCGAAAACCATCGGTGCTTTCAGAAATTCAGGCACTTGCCCCTTCTCGAACATCAGCCCCATCAGGGCACCTGCACCGGCCCCTATTGCCACCGCAAACAAGGATGCCAGGAAGAACAGGCCAAAAGCAGCCGCTGTTTCATCACCGATGGCAAATAACACAAATTGAAAGGCGAATAAAGCCAGTAATGCACCGAATGGATCTACTACGATGCCTTCCCACTTGAGGATCGCAGCAGGGCGCGATTTTAGCTTTGCCTGCCGAAGCAGCGGCAAAATAACAGTCGGTCCGGTTACGATGAACAGGCCGCCAATGACGAATGCCACTGCCCAAGACAAACCAGCAATATAATGTGCCGCCAGCGAGCCGACAATCCAGGCGATGAAGGCCCCGAGTGTGACGATTCGTAAAATCGGTTTGCCAAAGGTTCGGATTTCCTTGAAGTTCAAATTCAAACTGCCTTCAAACAGGATAATGGCTACTGCCAATGAAATGAAAGGATTGAACAGTTCTCCGAAACTGTCAGCGGGATGAATCACTTCAAAAATTGGTCCCACGAGCAAACCCGCAATCGACATGAGCACAATGGCAGGAAGCTGAAGACGCCAGGCGATCCATTGAGAGAGCACTCCGAGAAAAATAATGAGCATCAAATCAAATAATAAAGTATCGATGGCTTGTCACTTCCTTTTAATTTTTTTGGAATTATACAGGTTTTATATAATGAATGAAAATCGTAAAACATTCAACTTTTGTGATTTTGTGTTACAATGATAGAAAAATAAGGGTGATTTTGTGAACAAACAGGAATTGGAATACGCGATTGCTGAGCTAAAGATGGATTACGTTCGCCATCAAGGCGATATTGAAAAGCTGGAAACGACTGGACATGCCGGTATGGTAGAGAAGGCAGAATTGCGTTTGGAGAAAATGGAACTACAACTTGCGGAATTAAACCAAAAACTCGCGGATCTGTAACCGCGATTTTTTTTATGATAATGGAGGAATTTATTAAATGAGTTTATTGACAGTAGAAAATTTAAGCCACACTTTCGGTGACCGGACCCTTTTCAACGATGTATCTTTCCGATTGGTCGAAGGTGAACATGTCGGATTGGTTGGAGCCAATGGGGTCGGGAAATCGACGATGATGAACATTTTAACAGGAAAAATCATACACGATGACGGACGCGTTGAATGGCAGCCGCGGACGCATTACGGTTATTTGGATCAGCATACACAATTGCAGCCTGGACGGACAATCCGTGAAACCTTGCAGGACGCATTCCTCCCTCTTTACAAAAAAGAAGAGGAGTTAAATGACATTGCCATGCAAATGGGCGATGCAGATCCTGAACGGCTGGAAGTACTGCTTGAGCAGATGGCTGAAGCCCAGGACGCTTTGGATGCTGGCGACTTTTATACGTTGGATGGCAAAGTGGAAGAGATAGCACGCGGATTGGGCCTTGATGCCATTGGACTTGAACGCAATGTCGAAGCCCTATCAGGCGGACAGCGGACAAAGCTGCTTTTGGCGAAACTGCTTCTTGAAAAACCGAAAGTCTTGCTTTTGGATGAGCCGACCAACTACCTGGACGAAGAGCATATTCAATGGCTCGTCAATTATTTGAAGAACTATCCGCATGCGTTCTTGTTGATCTCGCATGATACAGAATTCATGAGCAGCGTCACCAGCGTCATTTTCCACTTGGAATTTTCACGTTTGACGCGTTATACAGCCACTTATGAAAAGTTCATCGAACTTGCCGAACTGAGCAAGCAGCAGCATTTGGATGCCTATGAAAGACAGGAAGACATGATCAAGAAAACCGAAACGTTCATTGCGAAAAACAAAGCACGTGCTTCTACAACCGGCCGCGCCAAGTCCCGCCAGAAGCAATTGGATCGCATGGAACGTATTGACAAGCCGGAAGTTGCGGCAAATCCGCAATTCGCCTTCAAAGAAACACGCAGTCCGAGCCGCTATGTCGTTGAAGCGGAAGCTCTTTCCATCGGCTATGAAAAGCCGCTTCTTCCGCCTTTGACTTTCATGATTGAACGCGGTGAAAAAATTGCACTTGTCGGCATGAACGGCGTCGGTAAATCGACACTGTTGAAAACCATGCTCGGCAAAATCAAACCACTGGACGGCGATGTGCTTCGCGGTGAATATTTGACTCCAAGCTATTTCGAGCAGGAAGTTAAAGCGCCGACACATACGCCGCTTGATGAAATCTGGGCCGCTTATCCAAGTATGGACCAAGGCCAAGTGCGTGGTGCCCTTGCCCGTACAGGACTGAAAAATGAGCACATCTCACGTCCGATGACCCAGTTGAGCGGTGGCGAACAAGCCAAAGTCCGTCTTTGCAAATTGATGATGGAAGAAAGCAATTGGTTGATTTTCGATGAGCCGACCAACCACTTGGATATCAATGCAAAAGCCGAGTTGAAACGTGCGATGCAAGCCTATAAAGGCACCATCGTCTTGGTAAGCCACGAACCGGACTTTTACGAAGGCTTGGCAACAAAAGTCTGGAATGTCGAAGAATGGATTTCAGCGGGCCAACAGGTTCAGCCAAAATAAATCAAAATGCCTCTTCTGGAAAATCAGAAGAGGCATTTTTTAATAGGTCGTTAATTTGAACAATCGTTGGAACCCATAGATTCCGCGTTGCCAAAATGTAAAGTTGTCCTGATATTCTTCAGTATCTAAAGTATAAAGGCCGTCTTCATTATCCCATAGCCGGTCAAAATAAGCTTCCATATCTCCAGTCAGCTCACTGTCATTCGGAGCGACGATGCGAATATTGCTTTCCAGATTGTAATCATTGAAAGCCCGTTCCGTATAATTGGTGGAGCCGCCTGAGATGACCGTTTTATCAGCAGTTTGGATCATAATGGATTTTGTGTGAAATTGCCCAACTACCGCATTATACCAACGAACCTGCAGATGGTCATCAGCATTCGACAGCATTTCATGAACTACCGGCCGATTCGGCAGGCCGGTCTTCTCCGTCCCGAAAGCATTCTCGTTGGCGTCCAGGACAAGCCGGACATTGACCCCTCGATTAGCAGCATCCGTCAAGGCCTTGACTACGCTGCTTTCTGAGATATAGAACATAGCCAATTGAACAGAATCACCTCGTGCCGTTTTTTCAATATCCGAAAGCAAGGCATCCAGCACTTTTCGTTCCGTCACATATTGAACCTGATATTCTCCCTGTTGTTCAGCCACTTCGACTCTCGGCAATTCGGGTCCGCCTGAAAACCGGGATACGGCTTCTTCTGCTTCGAGGATATCGTTCAATACCGGGCCGCTCACTTTAAAAGCCATATTGCCATGCAGTCCACTGGCGTTATGAGGATTTGCTGAACTGATCAATGCTTCATTTTCGGTAATCACCGCTTTTCGGTGGTTCGCTTTGATGTTCATCATCTTCAAATAGGATGATACCGTTAAGTCAGGAGCATCACTCGACATTCCATTCGGCACCCAACCCTTGCCACCAGCGTCAAACCATTGGAAAATCACCCGGTAAAACCCAGAATACAGTGGTGTGGAATCGCGTAGTTTATCCAGGTCTGTAGTGATGACTTCGACACCTTCGTCTTCCAATGTTCCTAAAAACTGGCTTTCATAAGATCCATATCCATAATTCAAGGGGTCGGTAATAAAGTAGATGGGGAAATCCGGATCTTCTTCTTTTTTATCCAGTAAATGATCTGTTAAGGTTTCCGCTACTGCTGGAAACTCGATATCTTGGTCATTGTAATTATCAAAGAGGAAAAGATCGATAACTATAAATTCTTCTGCCTCATCAATCATGTCATAAATTTCATTGAATATCCGCAACTCACTTTCCGTTTTTTTCCCTTCTTTATCTTGCGCATAAGATAAATCGTAAATCATCTCAATCTGTTCAACTTTATGGAGGTCGCCGGCAATCGAAATGCCTTCTGGCAAAGGCTTAAATGTATGCCAGACGATCACCAGGATATACAGGAAGACCAGAATGCCGGCGCTGCCCATGACAATCCGCCTTCTTCTGCTCCAGTCCTTAAACTTTCTCTTATTCATGAACTTTCCCCCTCCTGTTTATTATAACCAGTAAGAGAGTAAAATTCTTTTAATATTTTCCATAAAAAAGCATCAAAATCATTAGCGATTTCAATGCTTTTTAAGCTTTTTTATAAATTTTAAACAACCACTACATATTCACGGGTCCGGTCGTCTTCCATCAGCATATCTTTCAATCGCTGCTTTCCTCGGAATAGACGGGATTTGACTGTACCGATCGATACTTTCATCGCATCAGCAATTTCAATCAAGGAGTATTGATGAACATAAAAATAGAGGATAGTTGTGCGGTAAATGGCATCCAGTTCAGATATTTTGTGACGGATCATCACCGATACATCTTGTTTTTCCAATAATTCAGCGGCACCTGCTGAATCGGAAGGAATCAGATCCAGCAACGAGATGTCCAGGCCTTCCGGCTGCTGAATCAGGTGCTTGCTGCGTCTTACGTTTTTGCGGTAACGATCACGGAACGTATTCATGCAGATTGTAGTCAACCAAGCCTTTACATGATCCACTTCCGCAATCGAAGATTCGTAGCGTACGACTTTCAGCCAAACTTCCTGCATTAAATCTTCTGCTTCTGCTTTATTGCGTGTCAGCTTCAAACATAAATGATAAATGTACCGATTGTATTCTGTGTATAGCGTTTCCATGATCGTGCCCCCGTCCGTTCTGCTTGTCCAGCGAATCCTTCTTTGTTTTCGCTTTCTCTTATACCCTTATATTGACGGAAGTTTACCTTTCACTCTATCGCTTGTACTTTCATTTCCCTTACAAAGGTGTAATAAAGGGAACTTTTTATCAATAGCCGTTTTTTCTTCTATACGTTTGCACCTTTATCTATTTCTGTCCATTAAAAAAGAAACCTCCTGTCCGCGGACAGGAGATTTCCAGTTATGCCAAAACTTCTTCTTCGTCAGTTTTTATAATCGTTAAGCGCACAATACGGTTACGGTCCATTTCGTTGATTTCAACGTGTAGGTTTTCATATGTGAACTGCTCGCCTTCATCGGGAACATGCCCAAGCTGCTGCATAACAAATCCAGCGATCGTATCGTGGTCATTTGGCACATCAACTTTGAACATGTCATTAACATCTTCAATTTCTAGGCGGCCATGGCAAGACAACAAGGTGTCTGTCATTTCAAAGACCAGTTCATCATCTTCTACATCTGTTTCATCTTCGATATCCTGGCCGATCATTTCTTCGATAATGTCTTCGTGCGTGACAATTCCAAGTGTTCCACCGTATTCATCCAAAATGACAGCCATGTGCTTCTTTTTCGCCATCATCATCTTAAATACTTTTTCAACGCTGACTGATTGGACCACAAACAACGGATTATCATCCATCAGTTCTTCCAGTGTCAGGTTCGGGTTCATCGACCATTCGATTAATTTCTTCGAATAAAACAAGCCGACGACGTTATCCATGCTTTCCTCATATACAGGATAGCGGGTGTAGGAAGAATCCAGGATCAGATCGCGAACCTCTTCATAGGTTGAACCGATAGCAATCCCTACTGTATCTGTTCGGTGCGTCGACATGACATCTGAAACGTCTTTATGAGGGAAATCCAGAACGCCTTTGATACGCTCGGACTCATCTTCTTCAAAGGTACCTTCAGTCGATGCAATATCAACCATCGTCCGCAGTTCTTCTTTTGTCATGGTCGCTTCTTTCACAGAGCCTTTGGAAATGATGCGAATAAAAATATTTGTAAATTGTGACAACAACCAGGTTAATGGCAACAAGACAACTACCATGAAACTGATGACAGGAAACACAATGTAAGCTACTTTGTCCGAGAACGTTGCGGCAATTGTTTTCGGCAGCACTTCTCCGAAAATGATAAGGACAACAGTCAGAATCGCTGTAGCAAGTCCAACTTCCCATCCTCGTGTAATAGCAATTGTTGTAACTAATGTCGGCAGCATGATGTTGGCGATATTATTGCCGATTAAGATGGTCGTGATCATTCGGTCCGGCTTCGCAATTAACTTCTGCAGTTTCTGCGACTTGACGTCTCCCTGCTCCGCGCGAAGATGGACCTTCATCCTATTAACTGCGGTCAATGCCGTTTCGCTTCCAGATAGGAAGAACGACATCATTAAAAAGATACCCAATGCTATAAACAATTTTATTTCCTCCAGTGTCATAAACACATAATTTTACGAACTCTTTCCGTATAAAACACTATACCACAGGCAATTTCCACTTGTCGAAAACCAAAACCTGGTATGTTATAATTTTTTCATACTTAAATTAAACGAATCGAGGGATCCTGATGAACGCTCAAGCTGTAGACCAATACTTTAAAGACAACCGGGAAGCACACCTGGACGAATTAAAAACGTTTTTGCGCATCCCTTCTGTCAGCTCTTTATCCGAGCATAAAGCAGACATGCAAAAAGGTGCAGAGTGGCTGATTACCGCGCTGGAAAGTGCAGGGCTGGAAAACGCGAAAATTGATGAGACTGACGGCCATCCAGTCGTTTACGCCGACTGGCTCCATGCAGAAGGCAAACCGACGGTGCTGGTATATGGCCATTACGATGTCCAGCCAGTGGATCCACTTGAACTGTGGGAGACAGCTCCTTTTGACCCGCAAGTTCGCGGCAACAAACTTTATGCTCGTGGTGCGAGTGACGACAAAGGCCAGGTTTTCATGCATGTCAAAGCTGTCGAAGCCCTGTTGAAGCTGAACGGCGAGTTGCCGGTCAACATCAAGTTCATCATTGAAGGCGAAGAAGAAATCGGCAGTCCGAACTTGCCGAAATATGTGGAAGAAAATCAGGAACTCTTGAAGGCTGACATCATCGTTATCTCTGATACCGGCATGCAAGGGCCAGGACGCCCAGCAGTCTGCTACGGACTGCGTGGGCTTGCCGGCATTCAAATCGATGTGAAAGGACCAAAAGGCGATCTGCACTCTGGATTATACGGCGGTGCTGTACAAAATCCACTGCATGCTATTGTTGAAATCCTGCAATCGTTCCGCGATAAAGAAGGCTTGATTCAAGTGGAAGGCTTTTATGACGACGTACTTGAAGTCTCTGACAAAGAGCGCGAGGAATTCGCAGCACTTGAGTTCGATCTTGAACACGAGAAACAGGAAATCGGCATTTCCGAGGATTTCGGCGAAAAGGGTTATTCTTTCGTTGAACGTACATGGATTCGCCCAACTCTTGAAGTCAATGGCATTACCGGCGGGTTTTCGGGTGAAGGCATCAAAACCGTGCTGCCTGCGGAAGCAAGTACCAAAATCACCTGCCGTTTGGTGCCAAATCAAGACCCGGACGATATCGTTGCAAAACTGAAAGCACATGTAGAATCCCATAAGCCTGCAGGCGTGACCGTTGAGATTTCTGAGTTTGATAAAGGCAAACCTTTCCTGACGCCTTTTGATCACCCTGCCATTCAGGCAGCAGGACGCTCCTATGAAAAAGTCTATGGCGTACCGACGGCGTTTACACGCATGGGCGGATCTATTCCAATTGTGGCCGCCTTCGATGAAATTCTCGGTTTGCCAGTTGTCTTGATGGGCTTCGGACTTGCGTCTGAAAATTTCCATGCGCCAAATGAACATTTCCATCTTGAAAACTTTGACAAAGGGCTTCGCGTCATCAGCGACTATCTTTTTGAAGCAGCGGATTTAAACTGAACTTATCCATAAAGGCCTTCCCTCCATATCGGGAAGGCCTTTAAACTCTGCTTATATTTTGAATTTGGGGGCTTCCTAATGATTGTCTATTGGCTATTATCTTATTTTATCGGTAATTTTCTGACAGCCTGGTGGATTGGCAAGTGGAAGGGTGTCGATTTGCGGAAACAGCGCAGCGGCAACCTGGGGGCTAGAAACGCTGGAGCCATCCTTGGGAAATCCGCCTTTGTTTTGACCTTTCTTGGCGATGCTGGAAAAGGCGCTCTGGTCGTCTGGATTGGATTCTTCTTCAACTTTCCCATTTGGACCATAGCGATAGCGGGTCTGGCCGTCACCGTAGGACATTTGTTTCCATTCTGGCTCAAATATCGTGGCGGCAAAGGCATCGCAACTTTCATTGGAGTCACCTTTTGGTTAACGCCGGATCTGTTTTTGGCAATGCTTATTCTGTTCCTGGCATTTATCCCGTGGTTTAAAAGCGCGACTTTATCGATGCTGGCCAGCTTTTCGGGCTTTATTGCAATGGCAATCATTATTCAGGTATGGCCGGTAGTATGGCCATTGTTTGGAGCCATTATTATTATTGTAATTAAACACAAATCTGATATTAAAGAGTCTTACAAGGCCAGATTCCGGCCGTCTTCTCTGCAGGAAAAGTAGTTTATTTAGCTATTACTACCGCAGAAATATTATCCGTGTTATAGTTTTTGTATTCTAATTATTCTAAAAAGATGGGGGTTTTTTGTATGAAGAAGCCGATAGCCTGGGTTATGGATACGACCGGATTCGTGACGGAGGAATTTAAATCTCATCCGGATGTCTATATTGTTCCACTTAATATTCACTTTGGAACTGAGGAATTTATTGATGACGGAGTCGACTTGACGAATGACGAGCTTTATCAGCGCATCAAGGATTCAGCTGACTTCCCAAAAACCTCACAGCCTTCTGCCGGGAAATTTGCGGAGCTGTATGACAAACTGAAAGAAGAATACGAATGCGCAATTGCTGTTCATGCTTCCGCTAAGCTCAGCGGTACAATTGCCTCATCTACTGCCGGTGCCGAAATGAGTGAATTCAAAGTTTACGCTGTCGATTCACTGGCTCTGTCATATGGTCTTTCAGGATTAATCGAACGCGGCCTTCAACTGCAGGAGCAAGGACTCGAAGCAGAGGATATCGCAAAACGGCTTGAAAAGGAAACCGCTAATTTCCGCAATTACATTTTAATAGGTAATTTAACCCAACTATACAAAGGCGGACGCATGAGCGGAGCCCAGTATTATTTGGGAAGCCTGCTGCAAATTAAGCCGATCGTCCAGCTTACTGCTGAAGGCGAACTGCAGCCGATCGATAAAGTCCGTTCACACAAAAAAGCCATTCAGTACTTAATTAATCATGCCAAGAAAGATCACGAAGAGTTCGGGGTTCGCCGATTCCAGATAATGCACGGCTACGTTTTAAAAGAAGCCGAAAGTCTGAAGCAGGAAGTGCTTAAAGAAATCCCGGATGCGGATATATTGATTGGTGATTTAAGTTCGTCGCTTGCCGTTCATGCAGGTGAAGGAACGCTCGCTTTCCTATGGAGACGTGAAGACGTGTAGAACCTGTCTGCGACTAACGGCATGCCAGCTCGTTTCACTTTTCAGACTTTTCGACCGAATCAACCATTCCTAAACGGCTATTCCCCTATTGTTCTGCTACAATAAGAGTAGAAGAATGATGGTGAGGTGGATTTAATGCAACATGTAGAACGAGAACTTACTGAATTTGTAAAACTTTGTGATGCAAGAGGCCAATTAAATCCGAAAGCCATTGGATATGCAAAGCAACCTTTGGTGGAAAGTAATTTACGCGGTAATTTCATGCGAAAAAAGAAATGGAATTACTGGTGCGTATTCGGAGATGAAATTCTGTTTTCGGCCACAATTTCCCATCTGGATTACGCGACCGTTTGTTTTGTTTACTTTCTCAATTACGAAACCCAGCGTTTTTATGAGAAAACGGTCGTTGTTCCATTTACACGGCATGTAAAGTTATCTGAAAATGCATTAGGACCCTGCCATTTTCGCAGTGATTCTATGACGGTTGAATCCGTGTACAGCCAAAATGCAACGCACCTGACTGTCAGCGTTAAAGACTTTGATGGAGAAGATTTGGAAGCCATTCTGGTCATATCACATCCTGAAGATTATGAATCCCTCAATGTCGTCATCCCCTGGAATCGCCAAACCTTCCAGTTCACCGGAAAACATACATCCCTTCCGGTCACTGGCATGGTGAAAATCGGCAGCCAACAATTCGAATTTGAAAAACTCGACAGCTTCGCCGTATTGGATTACGGCCGCGGTATTTGGCCAAGGGAATCTCTTTGGAATTGGGGAATGGCTTCTCAACGGTCGCTTGGAAAAGTGATTGGCTTGAATTTAGGCGGCAAATGGACTGATGGCACTGGAATGACAGAAAATGCTTTTTTTGTTAATGGCAAGATGACGAAAATCCATGAGGACGTGCTGTTTCATTACGACCGGGAAGATTTTAAAAAGCCCTGGCTGGTTCATACTAAATTCTCCGATGACGTCAGATTGACGTTCTCCCCGTTTTTTGAACGTGTTTCCAAAACTGATGCGCGTCTCGTCAAATCAGAAGTCCATCAATTATTCGGCTATTATAATGGTTATGTTCGATATCCTGATGGCAAAAAACTGAAAATCACGCAGCTTCTCGGTTCCATTGAGGAGCATTATGCAAAATGGTAATAAAAAAAAAGACGAATTGGAGATTCCAATTCGTCTTTTTTTCGTGATTTTAAATATGGTCGTCGCCTTTCATCAAAAAGGCTGACTCTTTATTGAAACTCATTTGGGTAGCTGCTTTTTCAACCAAAATGTGCCAGCATCTTTTCGGGATAATCCGTAAAAATTCCGTGAATCCCAATTTTCTGCAGTTCTTCTGCATAATTCAAATCATTGACTGTATAGACGTAGACAATGGCTCCTTTTCGCAATGCATCAGTGGTCATTCTTCTAAAAGCCGATGGCAGGGAAACGTGGATCCGCTTCGTCCCAATGACACGTGCATAGTCATAGACATCCACTAGCACTTCAAAGGTCAAAATGGCGCTTTCCACTTGTTTCCCTTGTACGATTGACTGAACATCTTCATGGTTAAAAGAAGAAATCAGCACACGATCCATGAATCCACGTTTAGCGGCCAGGTCAACCACCTTATCGGCTAAACCATCATAAGGAAAAACATCAGTCTTCAATTCAATATTCAGCCTGTGATTTGTATGTTCAAAAATATCAAAGATTTCATCGAGAGTCGGGATTTGTTCCTGGCTCCATTCTTCCGAATACCAGGAACCACAATCCAGCTCCTTCAATTCTTTCAACGTCATTTCTTTTACGTATCCTTTACCATTTGTTGTGCGGTTTACTTTTTCATCGTGAATGACGACAATTTCTCCATCTCTGCTTAAATGGACATCAATTTCAACGCCAGTAATTGGCAGTTCAGCTGCTGCACGGAAGGCAGCCACTGTATTTTCCGGATAGGCGCCTGAGCAGCCTCTATGTGCATATATCTTCACAAAAACCCTCCTAAATATCTGTCCGTATTTCCCAAAGTTCAGGGAAGAAGTATTGATCTAGTACTTTCTTCAAATAATTGACTCCTGATGATCCTCCGGTTCCCTTTCTAGAAAGATTGATTAAATCCAGAAAAAACGGGAATGTTCATACTATAAGTATAAGCTATCTGAAAGGGTGAAATCAGATGATCTTCAATAAAAAAAACACAATAATGCCTCTGCTTTTTTCTTCCGCCTTACTGCTTGCTGCCTGTGGCAATGATGAACAGGTAACTGAACCTGTGAATAACGAAAACCAGACGGAGCCTGCCGAGCCGGGTGGCGGCACAGAAGATGCTTCTACTGAAGGCGGTTTAGACCAAAATGATATCGGTGGGGAAACATTCGGTTTTACTGAACTCGATGTGAATGTCGACTTCCCTGATATGGATGACATGATTGAAATCAGCTACGAAGAAGATCGCGACAAAGTCGAAGCTGAGTATAAGAACCAGATGAATGAAACAGAATTATCAGGAAATTATGCAATGGATGAAATCGAACCAGGACTTAGCCAATTGGAGTTGACGCCAGACACCCCCGATGACGAAGCCATTACACAAATTGTCGAAGCATTTGGCATTGAATCTGGCTTTACTGAGATTGAAGTTGAAGTCAGATACCCTGACGGTACAGACAAAGAATACAAACAATCCGGCAACTAAATTTTGCTTTATACAAAATCAATAGTTGGCTATCGCCATAGCCAAACAAGACTTTATGCTTTCTAATGGATAAGTAATTAAGAATTCCGATTGGATCAACTCATACTAAGTGGGGATTTTTTATCGCCACTTAGTATTTTTTCTTTGAGCACTGGTCTTTTTCTTTTATTGAGCTATAGTACGTTTCCAATAGGAGACGGTCTGTATCCTGCGGAATCCTGAATTCTCATAGACATGCAATGCCTCATTGTCCGTTTCTACATCCAGCAGGACTTCTTCCAATCCACGCTCGAAAGCCATCGTCCGGCACCATTTCAAAAACAGTTTGCCATAGCCCTTGCCCTGCCAGCGGGGATCGACAGCAAATGCTGTCACCCACAATGCCTGCTCTTCAACCACCAGCGTGGCAGTAGCAACCAACTGCTGCTCTTTATAAAGCAGCCAAATCTCCCTTTCCGGGTCCACCATGTTGTGCTGCAGAATCGGCACAATCGTGTCGTTGAATGCTGCAGTCAGCAGCTCGGTCAGCGCTTCAGCTTGTTTGGCATAAGGAGTAATAGTCATCCCTTCAGGCAATTCACTGTCTGGCAATGGCTGTGCAGAAAGAAGGATTTCCTTGAAATCCGGATGGAAACCGACGCTTTCCATAAATGCAGAAATATCCGCCTCGTCTACAAAAGCCGCCAATTCGCTTTCCGATTGGCGCTGAACCAACGCATAAGAAATACCATCTGCAAGTGCCGTCCCAAGCGAAAGTCGCCGGTAATCCGGGTGGACAAATAGTGACCATTCATAATGATGCAGCCCTACTATATCCGCCGCTGCCGCAAAGCCGATCAATTCCTCTTCGTCCGTATAGGCAACTACAGCAAATCCCCTCGCATCAGTTGCTCTCCATAAAGAAGGATGAAGGACCATTTTATGGGCAGGCGGCAATTCCTCCAACAATTTCGCCATTTCAATGGCGGTTTGATCATCTACCGGAAATGAAACGATTGATAATGATAAATCCATCTTGCAACCTCCCATAAACATTTTCTTAATTTAACGGCCAATGGAAAAGAAAACTTCCCATTGCATGATCGTCCTTTATCTTTTTATCCTATCATACAGCAGCTGAAAATTGAGGCTCGTGAACAAAGAAAAGCGAAAGTGCCCATTTAGCTCTGACGGGCATAAGAAACACCGGCACAGCGGCGCTCTTTGCCGCAAAGTCGGTGGAGCTTATGACCCAAAGAGCTGGGCACTGAATTCTGGACAATAAGAAAAGCGGAAGCGGCTGTCCAGCTCTGACGGGCATAAGGCAGACCAGTGAAGCGGCGCTCTTTGCCGCACAGCTGGGTTGACTTATGACCTAAAGAGCTAGCCGCTGAAGTTTAGACAATAAGAAAAGCGGAAGCGGCCAAAAGAGCAAAAGGCCCGCTCCCGTTTTACCGGAACAGGCCTTTTTTTATAATTTTGCATCTGCCAGCATATTAGCATAAATACCGTCGCTATTTAATAACTGCTCTTGTGTACCGAATTCCACCAATTCTCCCATCTCCATGACCAGCACCAAATCGGCTTTTCGTACCGTATTCAACCGGTGGGCGATGACAAAACTGGTCCTGCCCGCCATGAGCCGCTCCAATGCTTCTTGAATTCTTAATTCAGTGACAGTATCGATACTGCTCGTCGCTTCGTCCAGCAGCAAAATGACCGGATCAGCAATCAATGCACGGGCAATCGACAGCAGTTGTTTCTGCCCTTGACTGATCATTAAACCGTCTCCGGTCAATACAGTGTCATAGCCATTGGGCAGCTTTTCGATAAAGTCGTGTGCGTTGGCGCCTTTTGCTGCCTCCACCACTTCTTCATCTGTTGCATTCAATTTACCGTATCGGATATTCTCGGTGACTGTCGCTTCGAACAGGAACGGATCTTGCAGCACGAATGCAATTTGTTTGCGCAAGGTTTCGCGCGGCATCGCAGCAATCGGTGTGCCGTCCAGCCGAATTTCGCCTTCATTGGCATCATAGAAACGCGCCAATAATTGCATGACTGTCGTCTTACCAGCGCCGGTTGCTCCGACAAGCGCTGCCGTTTGGCCAATCCCAACGGTAAAGCTGACGTCGCGTATGGTCCAGTCTTCTTCCGCCCCTTCATATTTAAAGGAAACACGGTCGAAGACCACTTCGCCTTCCAGTTCCTTTTCCAAGTTGAAGACCAGGTCGTCTTTTTCTTCTGTCTCGTCCATAATCGAGAAGACACGCTCAGCTCCAGCTATTGCAGATAATACCGTGTTGAACTGGTTGGCCAAATCATTCAACGGACGTGTGAATTGACGCGAATACTCGGTAAAAATAACAATGACGCCAATCGATACGGAGCCGTTGAGAGCCAGAATCCCACCAACACCTGCGACGATCGCAAAGCTCCCGTTATTCAGGAAGTTCATGACTTTTGGAATGAATCCGGCATAGGTCCAGGCCCAGAATCCTGCGCGCCGCAGCCGCTCGCTCTTTTCTCGAAACTCCTCCATGACACGGGGTTCTTGTGAAAAGGCCTTAACGATTTTTTGTCCCGAAATTGTTTCTTCAATCATGCCGTTCAGTTCTCCGATTGCTTTTTGCTGCTCTTTGTACAGCCGTCCTGTACGTTTGGTGATCCATTGAATGGAGATGTACATGAGCGGAATGATGATTAACGTCAATAAGGTCAATAATGGACTGAGCGTCAGCATGACTATGGCTGTACCGGTCAACGTCAATATACTCGAGAACACTTGAATAAAAGACGTATTCAATGTAGAAGAGACGTTTTCAATATCATTTGTCATGCGGCTCATCAATTCACCATGCTGCCGTTTATCAAAAAAAGTGACAGGCAACCGCTGAAGATGAGAAAAAAGCCGTGTCCGCATACGGTAAATCACTTGCTGCGCAATACCTACCATCCAGAAATTCTGCAGATACAAAGAGACCGAGTGTCCGATATATACTAAAATCAACCACATTACCACAAGGCTCATGCCCTCAAAGCTTTGCGGAACAATGTATTCATCGATGATAAAGCCGATCAAATAAGGTCCAAGCAAAGCCAAAGCGGAGCTGACGAATACGAGTGCCAGCACCACAATCAACAGAATTCGCTGTTCGTCCACCAGCTTCCAGATCTGCAGCAGCGTCGATTTCCAATTTTCTGCGCGCTCGTTTTTCTTGTCTTTCTGTTTTTTCAAATCTTCCTTCGTAAGAATCGGCTCATGGCCAAAAGGGCGGCGAATGGCATCAAACATATTCATCAACCTCCTCTTCCTGCTGAGACATCGCGATTTGGCGATACAATTCGGATTCTTTCAAGAGTTCTTCATGTGTGCCGTAGCCGGATACGCTGCCGTCTTCCAGCAGCAGAATTCGATCAGCTTTCATCGCCGTCCGGATCTTTTGCGTGACCACAAGCATTGTCGTTTCTTCCCGGTCCAATTCTTCCCATAATGCAGCTTCCGTTTTGACATCCAGCGCACTGGTGCTGTCATCCAAAATCAAAACCGATGGCTCGCGCACCAATGCACGTGCGATCGACAACCGCTGTTTTTGTCCGCCTGACAAATTAACCCCTTTTTGGCCCACGCGGGTATAATAGCCTTTTGGAAAACGTTCAACCGTTTCATGTATTTGAGCTTTAATAGCTGCATCAGCCAATTCCTTCTGCATGACCTCATCTTTTCCCCAGGACAGATTATTGGAAATTGTTCCTGTAAAAAGAAGCGACTGCTGAGGCACAATCCCAATTGTTTTCCGCAGTTCACGTAGAGACCAATCTTTAATATTTCGGCCATGCACCGATACAGTTCCTTCGGTTGCATCATAAAAACGTGGAATCAGCTGCAGCAAAGAAGATTTCCCGGAGCCTGTTGCACCCATGATTGCCAGCTTTTCATTAGCTTTTAAATGGAAGGAAACGTTTTGCAGGACCGGCTGCGAAGTCTCGGGATACGCGAAGGATACATTGTCAAACAACACTTCCCCGCGTTGGAGCAGTCCGCTTTCACCGACATCCTCTTTTTCACGGACATCTTCTGCCAACAGTACTTCTTCAAGCCGTTCCGAAGAAGCTTTTGCTCGCGCAAAAATCATGATGATGAAAGAGAACATTGTGAAAGCACCTGTCATTCGCATAGCGTAATTGACAATGGCCACTAATTCCCCAATCTGTGCTCCACCGCTCTGGATTTCGAATGCTCCGAACCACAAAACCGCCAATAAAGAAATATTCATGCCGAATAATAAAACCGGCAAAATAATTTCCATAATCCTGAATGCTTTTACCGTATCAACTTTTAAAGACCCTGCCACTTCAGAAAAGCGATTGGTTTCATATTTCCCACGCAGATAGGCTTTAATAAGACGTACTGCCTGCAGATTCTCCTGAACAATGCGGTTGACACGATCCAACCGTTTTTGGACAAACCCAAAATAGCTGACACCTTTTTTGACCATAATATACAGAAAAATGAGCAAAAACGGAAAAACGATCACTAAATAGAAGGCCAGTTTCGGATTGACTACAAACGCCATGACCATGCTTCCCACTACAAGCAAAGGCGCACGCAGCATAATCCGCAATCCCATGTAGAGAACCTGTTGAACCAAAGTTACATCACTGGTCAATCGTGTGATCAAGCCAGAAGCCGGGAATTTATTGAACATTGCCAGCGAAAATGACTGGATCCGTCCATAAACGGCTTGGCGAAGATCGAAAGAAAAGCTTTGCGAGGCGTGTGAAGCGAAATACGAATTGACAATGCCTGAAATAAAGGCGATGACCGATAAGGCCATGAGCACAATCCCCAGCTGGATGATGACGTCTTGATCTCTGGCGACAATTCCTTTGTCGATAATACTCGCAATAACCAGTGGCTGCATCAATTCAACTGTCAATTCAAGAAGCATCAAAATCAAGGCAATAACGATGTAAAATTTATATGGTTTTGCATAGGAAAATACTGTTTTCATGAAAGTGCCTCCTAAACGTTTCGAAGCTCGAACCTTTGTATAGAATAGTATGCCATAATTTTCAGATATCGAATAGGAATTTCTATTTTAAACCAAAAAAACGATGCCTCTTCCAGCGGCATCGCTTGAAAAACTTTATAGATACAAGTTTAAAAAATTGGCTTTCACCAGCTGCTTTGGGGATCCGAATAAACAAAAATCCGGAACTACTCAGTCTGCCCCGCCTTCTTTTTAGGACTGCCCGCCAGCGACAGCCAAGTGACAAATACCAGCATGGCAAGTGCTCCAAATAACTGAATAGGTGACAGCACCTGGCCGAACCAAAACATAGAAATAACCATTGCTGTTAAAGGTTCGAGTGAAGAAAGGATGCTGGTTTCAACGGCAGTAATATAACGCATGCTGCTGAGAAACAGCACAAAAGCGACAGTACCAATAACAATAATGGTGAGTATGACTCCAATAACAGGCGGTTCAGCTAAAATTGGCCATTCATCTGAAAGGAAAATCGGGTTTATCAGCCCCAAGAAAATGCCGCCGAAAAGCATTGACCAGCCTACCACAACCAGCACCCCCCATTCCTGCATCAGCCGGGCTGGATAAAGTGTGTAGAAAGTAAAAGCAAGTCCCACCAGTATTCCCCAGATAAACGCTTCACCACTGATGATCAGCTGATCGGGTCTGCCGTTAGTCAGCAGCAGAAACAATCCAGCTAAAGTTCCCGCCATTCCGACAACCTGATAGCTTGGGGGCATTTTTTTATGGGTTATGGAAACGAAGAGAATAATGTATACAGGAGCCAGAAACTGCATCAAAGTGGCCACTACTGCATTGCTTGCTTCAATAGCTGCGACAAAACTGTATTGGACACCAAGCATTCCCAATATAGAGAAAATTAGTAAAGGCCTGATCCAATATTTGGTGCGAAAGATAGCAGTGATTCGGACTTTTTTCATCTTTAGGAAAAGGAGCAATAAAAGGCCCGCCACCGTCAATCTAATCGTTAAAAAAAACGGTACTGAAATACCATAAATCTCCATTGCCCATTCCATCAAAGGACCTGTGGCTCCCCATAGCATCGCTCCGATCAATATCATGGAAATTCCTTTTAAACGCTCCATTCGCCCACTCCTTTCCACAGAAAAGCCAATCCCGAAAGATTGGCTGGCCATTAATTAAAATGAAATATTCAGCATTAACCCTGCATAAAAACAGATGATAAACCCGATACTGAAGAGCAGAGATAGCCAGGCATTCAACTGACGGAAAAAGCTTAAAAGCATCATCGCCAATAAGAGCAAGCTCACACCCATCAAAAGTGAGCCGTTTAGCGTCCATTCCAGCCCTGCAGTAAGTGGAATGTATAACGGACCCACCAACTTTTCAACTAACCATCCCCCGCCTTCAATCCGCAGCGTATCATTGACATCATGAGGCGGTGCCTGCTTGCTCATAAATGCTGTAAAAACAAAGACGATGAGCAGCAGGCTAGTTTCGACTTTTAGCCAAGCTTGCTGAAATACCTGCTGTTTGTTAAGAAAGCCATTGATCAGCGCTGCCAGCAGCACGGGGATGATACTAATGTGCTTCAGCAACAGCAACTGGCCATAAGGCAAAGCCCAGGAATTTGCGTAATCGGATGGAGCTACGAAGTAGAACATAATAATAATTCCACTGGCAATAACCGCTGCTACACTGAAAAATGCAAACGGCGTAAACCACGCTAAAAATCGGCGCCAATTTGCCCCATCTTTTGCAAACCAAGCTACATGCAACAGGACTCCAGTCCACATCGACAGGAATAGGATATGGATAGAATGAAGAGCAAACCCAGTCCACAAATCAAGCGTTGAAATATGGCTGTAGAAACCGACTGTCAATATTAGCAGAAACAAATACAACCCTTGAATATACCGGCTGCCGCCAAAATAGATGGCGATTGCCAAGATGATGCTGAGCAGCAATGTGATCAGCCACCCTTGTCCTATACGAAACCCGGTGATGGCATTTACCAATGCATCTCCCCAGCCTTGGCTGCTCTGGAGAAAGACCACCAATTCATAAACAGGCACGAACGATAAGAAAACGATTCCCACGGTACTAAGCAGCAGCAGAACATTTGATGCAGCGACCGGAGGTTTGCGGTTTTCCGGCACAAATTGCAGCACGACATAACCTGCAAGATAAGAAAAGGCGATATACAGCAAGACATCAGCAATGGCTGTGAAAAAAGTCATTTTTTCTTCATGAGCAATCTATAGATTCCATAGACGATCAATACAGCAGCAAAAACTAAAAGCACCGTCACAAGCAAATTATTATCGTTTCCAGTTTGGGCTTCTGCCGCTTCTTCTGAAGACACAATGACTTGTTCTTCCGGCTCTTCAGCTTTTTCAGTTGCAGCCGGTACTGCCGCTGCTTCTTCTTCAGTTTCAATGGAGACACCGAATGCGATTACTCCTTCAATCGGGTGTCCATCTTCTCCGATGATATTCCAAAGAATATGGTAAGATCCATTTGTTAAAGACTCAGTAAATGTGCCAACCATTGAGTCTCCTTCAATGGCAATCGTATCGAATTCAAAAGAACCGTTTTCTCCTTCAATGGTCATCGTGCTGCCTTCTTCAATTTTCGTTCCAAAAAGCAGTGCCACTTCTTTTAAAGGTTCTGTCACATTTTCTCCTTCAGCAGGAGTAGAAGACAACAAAGTTGTATGTGCTTGAACCGAAAAAGGTATAATTAAAATCAGGAATAATAATACAAAAAATTTCTTATACATTGTCTTACCTCTATTTTCATATGATTTATGCCTATTCTCTCACGATTAACTGGGAAAGGATAGTGAAAAATCCGTGAATTTCCTGCAGAGATTATTTTGAAAAGGATGACGATAGAGCTTTTCTTCTCTATAATGAAACTAAACTACGGTTAAGGAGCGTCAAAGAATGAGTGAATTGCAAGGAAAACTAGCCGACACCCTCGTTTTTAACCATATCCCTTTTCCCATCATCATTATCGATAAAGACGGTTCGATTGCTTGGTGCAACCAGCATGCTGAACGCGTTTTTCAAATAGAATCCGAAGCGGTTAAAGGACAGCTTTCTCCTTATATGAATCCCGAAAAAGCAGCATTAAGCAAGCATTCATGGGAGAAACTATTACATACTGAGGAACCGGTTAGATTTGAAGATGTGGAAATCGAATTGAGCGATGGAATAAAAGCATATACGACAGTAGTGGCCAAATCCTACACTTTCAACAACGAACAGTTCGTTATGACTATTTATGAACTGAATGAAGCGGATGAAGAAGGATCAGCCCCTAAAGAATTGAACCATTTACGAAGTGGTTTGGACGATTCGTTCATGATGCTATATTTTGACCAGGAATTTTTGATTACTTATGCGAATCCTTTATTCTTAAAATTGAGCAAGTGGACACCTAAACGGATTTTAGGAAAGCCCGTCTGGCACATGTTCGAAGACGGTGAAGAAGGTGTCCAATTTGTCGACTCCATCTTAGCGACATTGAGGCAAGGAGAGGTCTGGAACGGCGAAGCGAAAAAAGTGAAAAAAGATGGTGAGATTTACTGGGTTGATCTGACTGCGATTCCGATGCAGCTTTCCAGTGAAGATACTTATTATATCTTCCTGGAAAAAGACATAACAGAAAACAAGAAAGCGCAGCAGCATCTTGAGGAAATCGCATTCATCGATCCTATAACAGGATTAGCAAACCGCCATCGACTTGAACAGATGGTCAATGAATACATAGAGGAAGATCGGCATTTCTCCTTCATATTCTTGGACATTGACCGTTTTTATACTTTGCGTGACGTATCGAATACCGATACCGAAAACGAGTTGCTTATAGAATTTACGAAGCGACTGCGGATGTACTTTTCAGATTCCATCATTACGCGCGCCGGCTTACATGAATTTGCCTTAGTGACACCATTAAGCAATTGGTTTATCGAAGGATTTCTCCATTACTTGCAGCAGCATCCAATTTACTTGAATGGTACGGCGGTGCCACTAACCGTAAGTGGAGCCATCACCAGATACCCTGAAGATCAGCAAAGTTTCATGCATCTGATCAAAGCTTCCTATGCAACAATTAAAAAAGTGAAAGATCGTGGAGGCAGCGCCATTGCTGCACTGACATCCGATGATCATGAACGGTTGAACCGCAAAGCGCTTATCGAAAAACGCCTGATTTATGCATTGGACCGTAAGAATCTACAGCTTTTGTATCAGCCTCAAGTCAACTTGAACAACGGTAAAGTCGAACGTGTAGAAGCTTTAGTGCGTTGGACCGATTCAGAAATCGGAGTGGTCACACCTGATGAATTGATACCAATTGCTGAAGAGAATGGCTTGATTAATGAAATCGGCAGCTTTGTCATTGAAACAGCTTGTCGGCAGTTAAAAGACTGGAAATCAAAAGACATCGATTTGCAGATCAGCATCAACTCATCCATCCGTGAGTTTAGAGATAAAGACATGGCGAAGATGCTTCTTGAGCAACTGAAAATCAATAATTGCGATGCGGGTTCACTAATGATCGAAATCACCGAAAAGTTTGCTCTTGAAGCCGAGGCTGAACGTTCAATCATGGCACAGATGAAGTCCCTTCATCAAGAAGGCATAAGCTTCGCATTAGATGACTTCGGAACTGGCTATGCTTCGTTCCGCTATATGCTTTTGCTGCCAATATCTTCATTAAAAATAGACCAAATGATCATACAATCCATCACGAAACAAGAAAAAATACAAAAATTAATCAATGGTATGATTCAATTCGGCAAATCACTTGATTTCCAAGTAACCGCGGAAGGCGTCGAGACAAACGAGCAATTTGAACTGTTGCGCGCCATGGGCTGCGACAGCCTGCAAGGCTACCTCATCGGACACCCAATGACAGCTGCAGACCTCGAAAAATGGCTGGGTTAATTAGCAGTCGTTTAGTCTTGACAAGCGCTGGAAGCCTTTCCGGTAATGGCGCTCTTCAGCCATTGCTGGGAGGGCTGAAGCGACTCGAGGGACTGGCTGCTGGAGCTGGACACAAAGAAAAGCGCAAGCGTCCGTGTAGCTCTGACGGGCATAAGACAGACCGGCGAAGTGGCGTCCTTTGCCACACAGCCGGGTTGGCTTATGACCCGAAGAGCTGAAGCGCCTATACCTATAAATTCACAAAAATAAAAATGGGTCCGCACAAGAATCACTCTTGTGTCAGGCCCATTTTTCTTTGTATTCTTTTTGCCTGGCGCTTAAAGAACAGCTGCATCAGCACTTCCGCAAAAACCAGCCCCATTGCAACAGCTCCGGAGATCATCAATGCCTCGGATGCATAGGCAATAGCTTCCAGGTAGTTATTTTCAACGATATTCCGCATGGCATTGTATGCTTTGCTTCCCGGAACCAGTGGAATGATTCCAGCAATACTGAAAATAATCATCGGCATCCGAAATTTCTTAGCCAGCAAATGCGCAACGATCGAAACAGCGAATGCCCCTGCAAAAGAAGCCTGAACTGAATCATCGAAAGCCAGGAAGAATGTACGGTAAATGAGCCAGCCGCTCATTCCGACCAAGCCACAGCTGAGCAAAGTTCTGCGCGGGGTATTGAAAATGACGCCGAATGCACCTGCAGCCAAAAAGCTAAGAAATGCTTCCAATGGCCAGTTCATCTGATCTCCTCCTTAAAATGATAGTACGACCGCCACTCCGGCTCCAATTGCAAATGCTGTTAAAAAAGCCTCTGCCCCTTTGGACAACCCGGATACGAAATATCCTGCCATTAAATCCCGTACCGCATTGGTGATCAGCAATCCCGGAACCAGCGGCATGATAGAGCCAATAATCAGTGTATCCAAATTTTTCGCCAGTCCAGCATAGACCGCAAGAGAAGCCAATATCGCGATAATAAAAGCACCAATGAATTCAGCAAAAATCTTTACCCGTGTTTCTTCAAGTATGGTTTCCACAATAATATAACCGGTTCCTCCGAATATGAATGCATAAGGCAGATCAATCCAACTGCCTCCCAACAAAATCAGAAAACAGCCGCTTGCTACTGAAGCCGCCAAAATCTGCAGCCATGTATTAAATCGATAATTGGTTTGATCAATAATCAGCATTTCATCGTAAGCCTGCTGCAAGGTATATTCACCAGCCACCAATTTTCGTGAAACGGAGTTGATTAAAGCTACCCGCTCCAGGTCGGTGCCTCGGTTATTGACACGGACAAATCGCGTAGCGAGTTCTTCGCTTGGGGAAAACATGATTCCTGTCGGTGTTACAAAACAATGGGAGTTCACCATATTTTGCGAAACAGCCATTCGGATCATAGTATCTTCGACACGATAGGTTTCCGCTCCGCTCTCCATCATGATTCTGCCAGCCAGCAAAAAACAATCCAACGCGAGTTCACGCCTGGTCTCTCCTAGTTGTGTCAATTGTTTCTCCCCTCTCGCAGTCAATTTCTCTATTTATCATAACTCACATAGACAAAAAATTAAACGTCCCGACAAGTCGGGACGTTTAACATACCTTACTTTAAACACATTCGCAATTATGGTTTCAATACGACTTTCGTACAATTGTCCTGATGATCATTAAAGATTTGGTAAGCGTCGCTTGCACTTTCCAATGGCACAATGTGTGAAATGATTTCACGCGGATCAAATTCACCATTTTCAATTTTCTTGTACAGCATCGGCATCAAGTGGATGACCGGAGCCTGCCCCATCTTCAATGTAACATTACGCTCGAACATATTTCCGAGTGGGAACTGATTATAAGTCAATCCATAAACTCCTGTCAATTGAATCGTTCCGAATTTGCTGACCGCATCTTTGGCAATATCAATTGCACTGAGCGTGCCGCCTTGCAGCATCAGTTTTTGCTGAACAGCTTCTGCCGGCGACTTTTTGCCATCCATACCAACACAATCAATCACGACATTTGCTCCACCTTGTGTGATCTCATGAATTAAAGCACCTGTATTGTCGTGTTTGCTGAAATCAACAATTTCTACGTTGTTCATTTTTTTTGCAAGTTCCATCCGGTACGGGATTTCATCCACCGCAATAACACGGCTGGCCCCTTGCATCCAGGCAAACTTTTGTGTCATGAGTCCAATAGGACCACATCCAAGAACAACAACCGTATCGCCTTTTTTGACTCCGGCATTTTCTACACTCCACCATGCAGTCGGGAGGACATCTGATAGGAATAGCAACGATTCATCTTCCAATTCAGAGGATTCAGGAATAACAAGAGGCATAAAGTTGCCGTAAGGTACGCGCAAATACTCGGCTTGTCCTCCTGAATAGTCGCCATAACGTTCCGTCAAACCAAAATATCCGCCAGTGTCAAAGTGAGGATTGCCATTTGAATTATCGCATTGGCTCTCCAATTCGTTGCTGCAATAAAAACAATGGCCACAGCTTACATTAAAAGGAAGTACAATGCGATCTCCTTTTTTCACTTTAGTGACATCCGGCCCTACTTCTTCAACGATGCCCATTGGCTCATGGCCAATGACCGTGTCTTTAGTAGTTGGCAATGCACCTTGATAAATATGCAAATCTGTACCACAGATAGCGGTTGAAGTTATTTTCACAATGATATCTTCTTTTTTCTGGATTTCAGGATCTTTGACATTTTTCACCTGCATATCTTTTGTTCCTTGAAACGTTACTGCTTTCATCTTTATCCCTCCAGTTGTAGTTTTTAGAATACTTCTCAACTTCCCTTTTTCTGCTAATTAAAAACATTAAAAAAGAAGAGGCAAATGAAAACTGACCTCTTCCTGCTATTTATTGAATAGTAAACTGCTGATTGGCTCGAACGTTTCCAATCCATAGCTTTTGATTTCACCGTTTGCTACCGTGTACAGCTCTTCACCAATATAGAGAATTCGCTGAGTGGCGGTGTTCCAATTCTCATACTGCTCGTCTGATTCTTTAACCAGGCTGGCAGCTTGTGAAATCCCGTCTGGTGTAATGGTATAAATCAGCGCGCCTTCGCCTTTAAATTCCACATACTCACCCGTGGTTTCTTCATATAACGCAGCTGGAAATCCAAACAGATTTCTTTCCTGATGCGTAAACAAAGCTTTGTGATCATATTGAAGTGCAGAATAGGTTCCTGGTCCGCCTATAATCTCGGTGTCTTTTTCCACCGGAGCAGTAAAGTCACTGACATCAAACAAAGAAATCTTCATGCCGCCTGTGACTACACGAGGCTCTCCATTCTTTACAGGCACCAGCTTGGTGTCATAGCCAAAGCCGATCAAATGATTGTCATCTAATGGGTGCAAATAATTTGAAAAACCTGGGATTTTCAGTTCTCCGAGCACTTGCGGAGAAGAAGGTGCCGAAACATCGATGACGAAAAGCGGATCCGTTTCTTTAAATGTCACCATATAAGCCTTGTCTTTCATAAAGCGTGCCGAATAAATACGCTCTCCAGGAGCCAGATCTTCCACTGATCCTACTTGCTTCATTTGCCCATCGAGAATAAACAGATGATTTTTCGACGGTGAATTTAAATCCCATGTAATTCCTTCTGTCGTCACCGCCCGGAAATAACCATTGTACTCATCCATTGAAAACTGGTTGAGCAAAGAGCCCGTTATTTCAGTGGAAGCCAGGAATTCAACAACTGTACCGTTCAAACCAAATTTGAAAATCTCAGTGTTGGCCTGTTCGGGAATCCAAATTGCCGTTTCGCTTCCGCTGCGCATTTCATCATCATCTAAAGGAACGTATGCAGGGGCAGTCAAATAAAGATAATCTTCATTCATGTAAAGCTGCTCACTGCCTCCTAAAAATCCTTTTGTCGAAATTTCATTGGTTTCAGGCACCGTTAAATCAACAGACGTGATGACGCTGTAACTGCCTTCCATAGTACCCGGCAACACTGCGATGCTGTCATACGGCAGTGGCTGAAGATCACCGCCATCATTTGAATCATACTGATGCGGACGCAGTTCAGGCTCGTCCTGCTTTTCCAAAATCCAATAATCCGGATAAACATTCGTGACAAAGTAAAGGATATTGTTGGTCAGCCTTGCGCTGTTTAAATTTCCTTCCGCTCCAAATTCACGGATCAGCTCAGGAGATGCCGGATCACTGACATCGTATAAGTAAACAGAAGTTATGCCCAAATGCGGCCGTTGGCTGTTCGGCAGTTGAAAATTCTCAATCGGCATGGCAGAAATACGACTGCCCATGACGACAAGCGTCTCTCCCGATAAGAACAGTTGCTGTGGATACGTCTCTTCTGTGAAAGGCAGCTCCGCTGCGACGACCATTTCCTGTGGATTTCGCACATCCGAAATCACAACACGCGACTCACTGATGGAATAGATATAAGAACCATCCGTTTTCACCAAATCGGCTTCATCCACACCTTCTACTTGGTTGTTCGTAGTTGAGTGGCTGCCATCCGTTCCTGACTCTCCACCAGCTGCAGAGTCAGCGGATTCTGCTGTTTCCTCCCCATTTTCTGCAACAACCCCGCCGTACCGTTGATTATTCTGCTGCATTTCCAATAATTGCGCAAAATAACTACGCAGCTCTTCTTCATTAGCCAGATTCTCCAATTGTTCCTGAACAACAAACGAAATTTCCGGATTCACAAAACTTTTTACGAAATTGTTTTTCAATGCTGCTCTTTTAACATGCAATTGATATTCACCCGGAGGTATCGCCGGGACTTCGAGTGTCTTACCATTTTTGTGAATGAACATTTCAACCTCAACACGTTCTCCTTGGGCATCTGTAATGTATATATCTCCCTTATCGATGGCTTCTTGCTGGAGCGATGAAGAGAAATTGGCTTTCCATCCCTGTTCTGCTAATGCGACAGGGGTAGCGCTTACCGACACTTTGTCATCGAAAAAAACAAACACCAGACCAATCGCTGCAGCCGCAATAGCCGCAATGATCCAGAACTTTTTCTTCTTCATGACGCTTCACGCCCTTTCAGATAGTCCTTTCCCCATTAGACAGTGAAGTACTGGAAAAGTTACACATTTCAACTGAAATTTTTCAAAGCGGCTCGAAAAACTGCTTTGAAGATTTCCGGTGATTCAATTGTACTTCCGCCTCCTTGGGCAAATTGTGCATTCCCCCCGCCCTTGCCTTTGGTCAATGCCAAAAGCTGCTGCAGTACTTCTTTCATATCTCCGGGTGCTTGCTCCCCTTTCGCACAGACAAAGCGAACCTCGCTCTCCGAATTGCTAATGAACAAAACTGTTGCCGAAGGGTGCTTGCCGATCACGAGGCGGGCAAGCTGCTGCAGCTCTTTGACCGGACGCCCTTCAAAGACTTTTTCTAAAATATCTTTATCTGGCAGCATTGCTTCTGCTTCCAAATTCAACAGCTGATCCTGAAGATTTTTTATCGTTTTATCAGCTGCCGCTTTGTCAGACAGCAAGGCTTTTGCCGCTTCCGGCAATTCAGCAGCCGGTGCATTCAGTTGAGCGACCAATTTATCAGTGGTCTTCATAAGAAAGTCAAAATACTGAAGAGCACGGTTGCCGCACAAAAAATAAACCCGCATTCCGCCTTTGGCTTTTTCTGTAGAAATGATTTTCAACAGGCCGATATCTCCCGTATTTTTCGGATGTGTTCCTCCACAGGCGTTCATATCGACGCCCTCTATTTCAACCAAGCGAATATTTTCTTCCACTGCTGGCGGCTTTCTCAGCTTCAGTTCTTTTGCTTCCGCTGAAGTGACCCACTGCGTGGAAATCTTTATACCCTGACGGATAAGCTGATTGGCCTTTTTTTCAATGTCCTTAAGCTGTTCCTTAGTAGCCGTATCTAAATCCAGATCGATGGACACCCGTTCTTTGCCCAAATGAAAACTTTGTGTCTTCAAGCCATATATATCTTCAAACAAAGCACTCAATAGATGCTGTCCTGCATGCTGCTGCATATGATCCCATCTTCTCTGCCAATCTACTTTGGCGGAGAAATTTTCTTTCGGCAACTTAATATCTGTATAATGCCTGATTTCACCTCTAACCTTCTGAACATCCACTACTTGGGCGGAGCCGATTTCTCCGATATCGGCTGGCTGTCCTCCGCCTTCTGGATAAAAGCAGGTTTGATCTAAAATGGCATAATAGCCGGTTTCATCTTTCCCATTGTCGATTACCTGTACGCCTGCTTCGGCAATTTCTGAATCTCTATAGTATAATTGCACTGTCATATCGCCACCTCATTTTCTATAATTGTTTTTTCTGGCTCACTTGTTTAGGGAATCTGTCTTAGTGGAATTATATAAGCAAATAGATTACAGGAGGGCACACTAATGCCTAAGTTCAATCGTTCCGTATTATTGTATAACGGCAATGCAGGAGCGTCTACGATAGACTCCGTGCTGAGATTGGCCGTTCCTCACTTGGCTGGGGCATCCAAATCGCTCGAGCTGATTCAGACCGAATCTCCCGAAGAATTCGAAAATGCTTGTCAGACTGCTGCAACCCACGCAGATATTTTGTTTATTGCCGGAGGCGATGGAACTGTCCATTCTGCTGTCCGGGCATTATCCAGTCTTCCTGCACCACCTCCAATGGCTATCATTCCGAGTGGCACCTGCAATGATTTTGCCCGCACCCTGAATATTCCATTGGATTTGAATTTAGCGGCTTCAGAATTGGTCAATGGGGAAATAAACAAAATTGATATAGGCAAAATCAATGGCGGGTCTTTCCTCAACTTTGCAGGAATCGGTTTGATCACTGATGCTTCATCTAATATCGATCCTCATTTAAAAGAGCGTTACGGTAAAATTAGTTATTTTATGAGCGCTCTGCAATCGATGCGGCAGGCAACGCCGTTTTCGGTTCATTTAAAGATTGATGGAATCACCTATGCTGAGGAAGGCGTGCTGGTGCTTGTGATGAACGGCAAGTCAATTGGCACACACAACTTTCCAATGGCCACAATTGATCCCGCAGACGGCCTTCTGGACCTTTTTGTCATCCAAACTTCTTCTTTGGCGGCTTTGCGTGAATGGTTTTCCCTGGCCCAACCTGAAGTTGTGACAGAAGAACTCGAACACATAGCACATTACCAAGGCCAATCCATTTCAATACGTACTGAAGAAGAGCTGGATGTCGATACCGATGGGGAAATTTATTTGAAAACGCCTTTAGACATCGAAATTCAGCCAGGCAGCCTAAAAATGCTCGTACCTAAAAAAACGGAAGAATTGATTTGAACCACAAAAAAGGATGGTCCTGTTGGAACCACCCTTTTTTTCTTTCTAATGAAAAGTCCGTCTTTAATAGGCGTTTAAAATCAGCTAATTTTGAAACGCCGAGCGATGGACAGTTTCTTTAATGCCAACACCGCGCTTTGCCATCTCTGCTATATATTCATCTCCTGGAACAATCATTTCCGGAGGATAGGCACCTCGTCTATCAATTATGCCCTTGCCGATCATCTGTGCCACAACTGAAATGGTATAAGCGGTTGCACGGGCCATTGCGGTAACCCCCGTTTCAGCATCTTTGACCGTCACCATATTATACTCATAGCTGATTTCTTCGTTTTCTTTCACACCTGATACCAGCACCCGCAAAACTACGGCATCCTGCTTGTCTCCAAGTTCTGTTATCGGTTCGAGTACAGCTTTTAAGACGGAGCGCAGCTTTACTTTATAGCCTTCCACTTCCACAGTTTTCTCCCGGTCCGTAAAACCCAGATCAACCAGAAGCTTGAACTTCTCAGCATGGCCTTTATAGCGCAATGTCTTATACTCCAATGAATTGACGTCGCTGAAGGTGTCGGTCAAGGTTGATGTGCCTCCTGAAGTATGGAAAGCTTCCAACTCCCCAAACCCTTCAAATTCAATATGTTCAATTTCGGATAGGGATTCAACCTCCAGTAATTCTCCCCCACGGATGACAAGTGATTTGTCTGTGTAATGATCAAAGACTCCTTCAAGCGAAAAGACATGATTGTATTCGAGCGGAGGTTCCGGATGCACGGGAATTCCGCCGACGAAAAGACGGATATCCGATACTTGGTCCAGTTTACTCGCTCCATAGCCCGCTAGAATATTGATCATTCCGGGAGCGACGCCCAAGTCTGGAATCAGTGTAATGCCCTTTTGCTGGGCTTTCTCATGCAGATTTAACACTGCGTTCGTCGCTCCTCCGATATGCCCTCCCAAATCAACGGAATGAACGCCGTATTTAAGCGCAGTAGCAGCGACTTTTTCATTGAAGGTATAAAACAGCGCATTGATCACGACATCACCTTTTGAAATAGCAGCCGCCAGGGCCTCGTCATCGCTGGCATCCAATTTCACTATTTCCAGCTTGCTGCTGTTCAGCTGTTTGCTGAAAAACTCTGCCTGAACAATATTGCGGTCTGCTAAAAATACACGTTCCACCGCTTCGTCGGCAACCAGGTCACGAGCCGCCTGCTTGCCCATCAATCCGGCTCCTAATACGACGACTTTCATTTCCTTCATCCCCTTTCCTCATCAAACTTCATTATCGATCTGTGCACGCTGCAATTTTCCGCTGTAATCGACATAGACACTTTTCCACTCGGTAAAAACGTCCAATGCCGCGACACCGGAATCCCGATGTCCATTGCCTGTCCCTTTTGTCCCACCGAAGGGCAGATGGATTTCCGCTCCTGTCGTTCCGGCATTAATATAGACGATTCCGGTATCCAGATCACGTTGTGCTTTAAATGCCCGATTGACGTCCCCGGTATAAATTGAACTGGACAAGCCATAAATCACTCCATTGTTCACTTCAATCGCTTCTTCAAAACTTGTTACTTCGATTATTGATACGACAGGACCAAATATTTCTTCCTGCGCAATACGCATATCCGCCGTCACATCTGTAAACAATGTCGGAGCGTAATAGTTCCCTTTATCATAGATGCCGCCTGTCAGAACTTCCCCGCCTACCAGCAGAGTGGCTCCTTCCTGTTGGCCAATCTCGATATAAGAATGGATTTTTTCAAGTGCTTTTTTGTTGATGACCGGCCCTACTTTGATGGACTCATCCATTCCGTCCCCAATGGTTAACTTTTCCATCTTCGACAATAGGCGCTTCTGCAAATCCTCTTTGACATCTTTCTGGACAATCACCCGGCTGCATGCTGTGCAGCGCTGACCTGCGGTGCCGAATGCACTCCACAATATCCCTTCTACGGCCAGGTCTAAATCTGCGTCATCCATAACGATGACAGCATTTTTTCCACCCATTTCTAATGACACCTTTTTCAGGTTGCGTCCTCCTGCTTCCGCTACTTTGCGGCCGGTCTCTGTTGAACCGGTAAAGGAAATAACACGAACTCCATCATGTTCAATGAGCGCTGTTCCGACATCTGAACCGGATCCGAAGACAATATTTGCTACACCTTCAGGAAGCCCAACCTCTTCGAAAATTTTTGCCATTTCATAAGCCATCATAGGCGTTTCAGTTGCCGGCTTCCAGATAAAGGTATTGCCGGCCACTATTGCCGGGAAGGACTTCCAGGTCGCAATCGCTACAGGAAAGTTCCACGGAGTAATTAGCCCAACTACGCCAATCGGCGATCGTATGCTCATGGCAAATTTGTCAGCCAGTTCTGACGGTGTCGTTTCACCAAATAACCGTCTTCCTTCACCAGCCATATAATAAGCCATATCGATTCCTTCCTGGACTTCACCACGGCCTTCTTCGATGACCTTCCCCATTTCTTTCGTCAACACTTGAGCGAGCTGCTCTTTGCGCGCTTTCATTAACCGGCCGATTTCATACAAATAATCCGCACGTTTGGGTGCCGGTACTTTCGCCCATTTTTTTTGCGCTGCCTGTGCTGCTTTTACAGCTAGGTCAACATCTTGTGCGGTAGACATACGGACTTGAGCCAATTCTTCTCCGTTCGCTGGATTCAAGACAGGTCTAAATTCTGCCTGCTCTGTCTGCTGCCATTTGCCATTAACAAAATTAGTTAATCTCATTGCAACTACCCCTTCCACAACCAATATTGATAGCGCTTTCATCCTTATTATTCCATAGATATCCAGTAAATCCTAGGAGATATCTGAAATATCTGTTTTTATTTAAGGCAAATAAAAATGTGTTTACAACTTATTCAAGTGCCGGTTCACGGATACAGCCCCTATAAGCAAAGTTTTAGTAGATATTCATCGTTTTAAGACAGAAATAATACATTTTTACTTCTTTTTCTTCAAACTATTGACACTGACGGTGCGTTATAGTGTATTTTAGAGATAGAGGTGATTAGATTGTACAAAGTACAAGAAGTAGCAAAAATAGCGGGCGTCAGTGTACGGACACTCCATCACTACGACAGCATCGGGTTATTGAAACCGTCAAATATCGGAACTAACCGTTACCGCTACTACAATGGGGAAGATTTAAAATTACTCCAACAGATTTTATTCTTGAAAGAGCTGGATTTTTCACTCAAGAAAATTCAAGAGCTTGTGGCCGATGGCTTTGACCGGGAATATGCACTTGCACAGCATATCGAATTGCTTGAACAGAAAAAACAGCGTATTGAAAACTTAATTCAGAATGCCCAACTGACACAGCAGGAATTACAGGGACTGGAGAGCCTGACGGATAAAGAACGTTTTTCGGCTTTCTCCAGCCAAAAACAGGAAGACTTAATCAAGAAATATCAAAAGCCTGACGTGGATGGTCCTGTCTTGGAGCAGATTGAGCCACCGATGGAAGTCTATCAAGCAGTGCCTAGTTACGACAAGGGGGATTCTGCCGTTGCCGTTGCAGTCGCTCCAGTTGAAACAGCTTTATCTGAAGAATTTGTAGAAACATACAGCGAACCGGTCCAAGCTCAAAAAGAAGAAGAAGATCTTGATGAAATCAACCGTGAAGGGGACCGCATCTATAACACGGTCGCTAATTTGATGCATCTGCCTCCACAGACGGATGCTGTCCAAGAGGAGATGAAGGCTTACTACACGCTTTTGAACCGCTTCTATGACTGTTCACCGAAAATGTTCCGCGGTCTCGGCGACTTGTACGCATCGGACAGCCGTTTCGCGAATAATATTGATCAGCATGGACAAGGTTTGGCTAAATATTTAAAAGAAGCGATGTATGTCTATGCTGAAGGCTTACAAGATGCGTGAACTCATCGGACCTTGCAGCAATTGCGGCAAAGACATCTATTGCCGTGATGGTTTTCTCGATGGCGTCTATGTGGACGGGGAACTGGTCTGCTTTGAGTGCGAAGAACAACAAGAAGAGCTGGCGCAAAAGTAAAATCTTTTGCGCTTTTCTTTTTCTAAAAAATATAGAGTTATCATATTATTGACTATATAATTAGCCCATCAACTATGACAATGAACAGGAAACGAGTGATAACTGCATGCCTTTGCAACAAAGGATTTTTTTTTACGGGGCTCTATTCGTGGCTTTTATTATGATATCGGCTGGATTATCATTTTATTTTACGATTTCAGAAGCCGTTGAAGAACAAGTAGGAAAACGCGCTTTAAATATTGCTGTCACTACTGCCGATCGTCCCGATATACTGCAGGGCTTTGCTGCTGAGGATCCACACGCAGCACTTCAGCCGATTGCTGATGAAATTCAACTGCAAACAGGAGCTGAATATGTCGTAATCGGCAATGCGGAAGGCATTCGCTATACTCACCCTATAGAAGACCGCATCGGCCAGAAAATGGTAGGCGATGATAACGAACGGGCGGTTTTAAAAGGTGAATCCTATATTTCGGAAGCTGTCGGTTCGCTGGGTCCTGCGCTGCGAGGAAAAGCGCCAATTGTGGATGAGCAAAATAATACAATCGGCGTTATTTCAGTCGGCTTTTTGAAAACAGATATGACGTTTATTTTCATGCAATATGCAGACTCGATCATTGCAATCGTGTTAATTGCGATTGTCATTGGCGGAATTGCTTCAATGATCCTTTCCAAAAATATTAAAAAAACATTATTCGGTTTAGAACCTGCTGAAATAGCCAGTTTGTTTATAGAAAGAAACACCTTGATCGAATCGGTAAGAGAAGGCATCATCATGGTCAACAAAAGCGGTGAAATTACTATGGCCAATGCGGCAGCCTACGAAGTATTTTCATTGCCTAAAGGCAACAACCTGGTTGGCAAACTTATCGATGAAGTGCTGCCCAATACATTGCTTCCCCAAGTAATGGTCACAGGCGAACAGCAATTCGACCGCCCCATGACAATCCGCGGCAAAAAAACAATAGTCAATCGCATTCCGATTGTTATCAATAATGAAATTGCGGGGGCAGTTTCCAGCTTCCGACTGCAGTCAGACTTGGATGGCTTGCGTAACGAGCTGACCCAAATCAGGCAATATGCAGATTTACTACGTTCGCAGACCCATGAAAATCATAACTTCCTCTACACGATTTCCGGACTGATTCAATTAAATTCACTCGATGAAGCAATGGAACTGATCCATACTGAAACGAAAGAACAGCAGTCACTTGTTCAATTCGTTGCCACTAGACTGCAAGATCCACTGCTTGGCGGCATCGTCATCGGCCTTTTTAACCGAGCACGGGAATTAAAAGTAAAGTTTCTTCTTGATGAGGAGAGTTACTTAGAAAAACTGCCTTCTTACCTTGAAAAAAGTTTATTTATATCCATTATCGGCAACTTAGTAACGAATGCTTTTGAGGCAGTTGAACACCTTCCAGAGCATGAACGTTTGGTTAGGCTCCTATTTGTTGATACTGGCTATGAAATCTTGATTGAAGTCGAAGATACTGGAAAAGGAGTAGATTCTGCAATCCTTTCCACTGTTTTTAAAGAGCGTATTTCCACCAAAAACGGCGATGATCGCGGGTATGGCTTAGTAAAAGTTCGAGAGAATGTTCACGATTTACAAGGAGAAATAACTATGGAAAACGGCGATTTGGGTGGAGCTTTGTTTATTGTTTCTATAGCGACTGGAGGAAATGATTATGATTGAAATCTTGATTATTGAAGATGATAAACGAGTTGCGGATATTCATAAACGATTTATCGAAAAAATCGAAGGTTTTCAAGTGGTGGGGGCCGCCCATAACGGAGCAGAAGCAAAAGACTGGATTCAGCTGTTAAAACCGCAGCTGATTTTACTGGACGTCTTTCTTCCAGATATGAAAGGTACTGACCTTTTGCCTTATATCAAGCTTGAAAGTCCTGAATCCGACATCATTTTTATTACCGCCGCTTCTGAAACTGCTGTTGTCAAAAAAGCCTTCAGAGCGGGGGTTTCTGACTACATGTTGAAGCCCTTAACTTTTGACCGTTTTAAAAGCAGCCTTCTCGCCTATCAATTAAAAAGAGTTTACCTTGAAAAATCAGGATCTTTGAATGAGCAGTCCATTGAGCAATTGTGGAATAAAAGTCATGAAGCAGTTACAGATCAACTGAATACACCAAAAGGGATTGACCGAAGCACGATGATTAAAATAAAAGAAAAACTGAATGATTCATTGACTGGCATTACTGCTGAAGAAATGGGAATTGCTTGCGGAATGAGCCGGTCAACTGCCCGACGTTACTTGGAACACCTGACTGCAGACCAAATGGCACGCGTAGAATTGCTGTATGGCACAATTGGCCGACCTGAAAGACGCTACTTCCCAAGCCCATGAGTTTTATGAACAGTATTAACATTATGTGCATTATCCACCTTATGACTATAAACATTGGATTTAGCACCTATTCTGATAAGTTTAAGACAGCGCTGAAAGCGCTGTCTTTTTACTATCATAAAAGGGGATGAATTGTATGTTTAAAAAATGGATTTCTGTTTCTCTTGCCGGGATTTTAGCGATGGGTCTTGCTGCTTGTTCTTCTGAAGAAAGTTCGCAAGCTGGTGAAACTGCCGCAGCGGATTACCCTGAACGCGGATTAACCATCGTAGCACCTTCTGGAGCTGGAGGCGGATGGGATTTAACGGCACGGGCAATTGCAAAAACGATGAATAATACAGGATTGATCGAAGAACCGATTATGGTCGAAAACAAACCTGGCGGTGGCGGAGCTGTTTATATGGCGGAATACGCAACAAAAGAAGTCGATAATGACCACATGCTCCTAGTAAAGTCTCCACCAATTCTCATCAACAACAATAAAGCTGAAGGAAACAGCCCATTTGGCTATAAAGACACCACCCCACTTGCACAATTGACACGCGATTACGGCGCGATTGTTGTTCGTGCAGATTCTGAATTTCAGACCTTGACTGATGTGCTTGATGCTGTAAAAGCGGATCCTACAGCCGTCACATTTGCCGGCGGTTCTGCTCCCGGTTCAATGGATCACCTGGTGGGTATTTTACCGGCATTTGAATACGGCATCGACCCAAAATCAGTAAAGTACGTTTCTTATGACGGCGGAGGGGAAGCTGTTGCTGCATTGCTTGGAGACAACGCGGATGTCATTGCAACAGATGCCTCTACAATTGGGGAATACATGAAATCCGGCGATGTTCGCGTATTGGCAGTGAGCGCTCCTGAACGCTTAGAAGGCGAGCTTAGCGAAATCCCGACGTTCAAAGAAGAAGGCATCGATACTGAATTCACTATCTGGCGGGGCATTTTTGGCCCTAAGAACATGTCAGACACTGCTTACAACTACTGGTCAGAAAAGCTGGAAGAACTGTCTAACAGTGAGGAATGGAAGCAAGAGCTTGAACGGAATGGTTGGCAAAGTGAATATAAAAACGGCGAAGACTTTGAAGAATATTTGAAAAATCAGGAACAACTGATTGTTGAACTGTTGACAGCACTTGACATGCAAAAATAATTAGAAAAACGGCTTCGGCCGTTTTCTAATTTAAAAGGAGTGAAAGACTATGAGTAAAACCTTTGATCGATCAGCCGGCATTATTTTTTTACTGATTGGCCTTTTATTTGTCATAGAGAGCCAGCGAATATCCGAAAGTTCTTATGGTTCAGAAGTTGGTCCGGACATTTTTCCGATTGGGTTAGGCTCTATATTGATTCTCTTAAGCGCTCGACTCTTATACGAAACTTTTCGTTATGAAGCCGGTACAAAAAATGAAGGTCCGGTTAAATACAAAAAGTTCTTCATCATTTTCTCTAGCGCTGTTTTGTATGCAGCCCTCTTAGAGCCGCTTGGCTATGTTATTACTACATTCTTGTTTTTGGTCATCGCATTTCAAACGATGGAAAGCGGAAAATGGCTTCAAACATTGGTCATTGCCACTGCATTTTCATTCGGTGTCTATTATCTTTTTGCCGAGTTTCTCGGCGGTTCACTCCCGGGATTCCCAGAATTTTAAAACGAAAGGCGGATGGCCATGAGTACATTACAATTTTTAATGGATGGGTTCAGCATCGCATTCCAGTGGCAAAACATTCTTTTTGCCTTCGTAGGCGTGCTTATTGGAACGGCGGTCGGCGTATTGCCGGGCATCGGGCCGATGAGCGGTGTTGCTCTCCTTATTCCCGTAACAGCAACCATCACTTCAGGCATGCCGACAGAAGCTGCAGCTGCAAGTTCCATCATCTTGTTGGCTGGCGTCTACTATGGCGCTATGTATGGCGGCTCAACTACCTCTATCCTGTTGAACACACCCGGAGAATCGTCTTCCGTTGTGACAACCCTTGATGGCTACCAGATGGCGCGTCAGGGACGAGCCGGAGCGGCTTTATCGATTGCCGCAATCGGTTCATTTGCCGCGGGGATCGTATCTTTGATCGGTCTCGTATTATTGGCAGAACCGCTGTCCAATGTGGCACTTCAGTTCGGTCCAGCCGAATACTTCTCGCTTATGCTGCTCGGTCTTGCTGCCGTAAGCGGATTAGCCGGGAAGTCCATGACTAAGGCATTGATGATGACCGTGTTCGGGTTGATGCTTGGAACAATCGGCATTGATGCTGTTTCCGGAATTGCGCGATTTACTTACGACCTGCCAATTCTGTATTCCGGTCTTGAATTTTTGACAATCGCAGTCGGACTGTTTGCATTGGGGGAGGTTTTCAAAACCATTTTAGAACGTGAACACGAAGATGGGACTATTGCCAAGATCGGCCGGATCCTCCCTACCAGACAAGACTTGAAAGAAAGTGCTAAACCGATCATGCGGGGTTCTCTTCTTGGATTTTTTATTGGCGTACTTCCAGGCGCTGGCGCTACTCTTGCCTCTTTCTTCTCGTATATTGCTGAAAAAAAATTCAGCAAAACACCTGAAAAATTCGGAACAGGCGCAATTGCCGGGGTTGCAGGTCCAGAATCAGCCAATAATGCTGCATCAGGCGGCGCTATGATTCCCCTTCTGACATTGGGAATTCCTGGTTCTGGGACTACTGCAATCTTAATGGGCGCACTTATTATGTACAATATTCAACCTGGCCCATTATTGTTTGATGATCACCCAGAAGTGGCATGGGGCCTTATCGCCAGTATGTTTGTCGGGAACTTGATGCTGTTGATCTTGAACATGCCGCTTGTCAAAGTATTCGCCAAAATTATTGAAACACCCAAAAAATATTTACTGCCGATCATTATCGCGATTTCTTTCTTTGGCGTATATGCGGTCCAATACACCACATTCGATCTTTTACTTTTGCTTGCTTGCGGAATTTTAGGCTACTTGCTGGTTAAGAATGATTTTCCTGTGGCGCCTCTCGTTTTGGCTCTAGTGCTGGGACCAATGATTGAAAATAATCTTCGCAGAGCTTTGACTATTTCAAATGGCGAGTTTATGATTTTCTTCACTAAGCCCTTGTCTTTAATTCTGCTTATTGTGGCTGCCGCTTGGCTGCTGATTCCATTGATGCTTAAATTGAAAGGCCGCACGATTGTGTTGAATGAAGAAGATTAATAGTTAGTAGCTTTTAGCCAATATAAAAACGCCTCCTAGAAAATGGAGGCGTTTTTGCATTAGCTGGTTGTGGTTTCCTTCAATGCATCCAAACGCGCCTGTACCTGTTCCCCGGTCAAGCCGTGTTCAAAAGCATAGCGGTTGCGCGGATGCTCTCGGCATTCATCTGAACATGAACGCATGTATTTATGTTCATTTTCCTCAGAAGCCAAAATCTTCGCATTGCAATCCGGGTTTGCGCAGTTTACGTAGCGTTCGCAAGGCTCGCCTGTAAAATGATCTTTTCCAACAATCGTGTGTTCCAGTTGGTTTACCGGCACAGCGATACGCTCATCAAACACGTATAATTGTCCGTCCCAAAGATCCCCTTTTACTTCAGGGTCTTTGCCGTACGTAACGATGCCGCCGTGTAACTGGGCAACGTCCTCGAAGCCTTCTTTTTTCAGCCAGCCCGAGAATTTTTCGCAGCGAATGCCGCCTGTGCAATACGTCAAAATTTTCTTGCCTTCAAATTGTTCTTTATTGTCACGGATCCATTCCGGCAGATCCCGGAAGTTTTCGATATCCGGACGGACCGAGTTGCGGAAATGGCCAAGATCGTATTCGTAATCATTGCGGGCATCCAAAACGATGGTATCCTGTTCTTGCATTTGCTTATAGAATTCAACTGGCTCCAAATAAGTACCCGTCAGTTCGTTCGGGTTGATGTCTTCTTCCAGTCCAAGATGAACGATTTCTTTTTTCGCTCGGACGTGCATTTTTTTAAACGCATGTCCTTCAGCAGCATCGATTTTAAAAACGATATCTGAGAAGCGCGTGTCGTTTTTTAACAGTTCCATATAAGCTTCCGTCTGTTCAATTGTTCCTGAACATGTGCCATTGATGCCTTCTTCAGAAACGAGAATACGGCCTTTCAACTCAAGCTCTTTGCATGCTGCCAAATGTTCAGCCGCAAACGCCTCAGGATTTTCAATTGGTGTATATAAGTAGTAAAGCAGAACGTTGTGTGTATGATTTTGCATGAATCATACCTCCTATTTCTTCAATTTGTTCTCGTACCAAAAAGGCAGTAAAAACCTCAATCATTTTACAATAAATAACGGCAAACTTCAACTTTTGCCGAATCAGAAAAGCAGGACCGCTGCGAGCAGCCTTTTGCAAATATTGAATTTTTCTGCAAGCCCATCTTATGTATTGCATCTATCCGTTTCTGAGTTTCAAAAAAAGACAGCTGCATGGCAGCTGCCTTTCTTAATACTTTTGATCAGCAGACCCTATTTTTCACTGATCGATTTTCCAGGCAGGCCTGAATCGCTTCGGCATTTAATGCCATCATTTCCAACCGGGTCTGAACCGTTGCACTGCCAATATGCGGCAATACTGTCACATTCGGCAGCGTCAGCAACGGATGGTCCAACGGCACCGGTTCCTGCTCGAATACATCAAGGCCTGCTCCCCAGATTTTTTTCGCCTTCAGCGCTTCGTATAAAGCCATCTCATCGACGATTCCGCCTCTGGCTACATTAATCAGACAGGCCGTCTCTTTCATCAATGCCAATTCATCTGCACCAATCATCCCTTTGGTTTCCGGAGTCAGCGGTGTCATGATCACTACATAATCCGAGACCTTCAATAATTCCTCAAACTCGGCATAGCGAACATCCTCCAGGCTTCTGCGTGTCCGGTTGTGGTATAAGATATCCATACCAAAGCCCTTGGCACGCTGAGCCACCGCTTCACCGATTCGGCCCATCCCGATAATTCCAAGCATAGCGCCCCCTACGTTCTGTCCAGTCATTCCCATCGGCGTCCATGATTTCCATTCGCCGGAGCGTACTGTTTTTTCCGCTTCAATGATTCGGCGGGCTGTTGCCAGCAATAAAGCAAATGTCAGATCAGCAGTGGATTCAGTCAAAACGTCTGGTGTATTGGTAATCGTCACTCCATGCTTCCTCGCTGCCTCCAAGTCGATGTTGTTATAGCCGACTGCCAGATTGCTGACAATCTTCAGGTTAGGTGCCGTTTCGAACACTTCACTGTCCACCTGATCAGACAACATCGTCCAAAGGGCGTGTGCCTCTTTCGCTTCTTCGAGTAATTTCTCGCGCGGTGCATGGGTCTCTTCTTCCGGCCACATCCGGACTTCATACTGTTCTACCAATCCGGCTACTGCTTGATCCGGTAACTTTTGCGTGATAAATACGATTGGCTTCATTAGAATCCTCCATCCTTTATCTTGCTTTAATGAACAGTATGACCCCGCTATTAGAAAACGGAAAATCCACTGACCACAAAAGTCCGATTAGATCGACTTTCAATTAGCGAAGGACTACAGACTCTTCGCTAATTGAAGCTCTCCTTTATTATTCCATAATTATAACAATTAAAAAAACTGCGGGCAATTGCCAGCAGTTTCCTGTTAGTTCCGTGCTCGGATTTTTTTGATGTAATACCAGACAGCGGCAATGACCGCAATCCCGATTAAAGCATAAACCACATTGGAATACAGCTCCAATTGGCGCATGATCTGTTCTCGGTTATCGCCCACCGCTTCACCTACAAATACCAACACCGTATTCCAAAGAAGTGTGCCAATGGTGGTGAAAGTAATGAACAGCCAGAACCTCATATTCGACATGCCAGCCGGAATAGAGATCAAGCTGCGAACCACCGGAATCAGCCGGCCAAAAAACACCGTCCAGATTCCGAAACGATCGAACCAGGCATCTGCTTTATGTATATCTTCCCTTTTCACACGCAGCCAATTGCCGTACTTGTCTACTATTTTTTCCAGCCGCTCCACATCCAGCAGCAACCCGACACCATATAACAAGACCGCCCCAATAACCGAACCGGCAGTCGATGCCAAAATCACGCCTGGTATAGTCATTGCAGTAGTCGTTGTCATAAAGCCGCCGACCGTCAAAATTACTTCAGATGGAATGGGAGGGAAAATATTCTCTAACATAATAAGCAAAAAGATACCGAAATAACCGTAATCCGACATGACCGACGTAATCCATTCTTCCATTTAAACACTCCTCTTAAGAAGTTGGGCGGAAATTCATCGTTACCGACCATAATTCTGAGCGGCTTCCGATACGCAAAGGAGGTCCCCAGAATCCGAATCCTGAAGATACCAAAAAATGTGTCTTCTCTATTAACCGGTATCCGTAATCCAGTTCAAAAATCCTCTTCGTTAATAAATGATTGGGCCACATCTGGCCTTTATGGGTGTGTCCTGACATATGAAAATCTGCCCCTAATTGAGACGGTGCTTTCAAGTCGGACGGCGTATGGTCCATAACAATCCAGGGCAGGCTTCCTTTATCTGGCTTGAGCTGAGACAATGGATGCCGTTTGCCGTTTGTCCGGTCTTCACGCCCCGTCAAATAAAAACGATTTGCCACCAGAATAGTTTCATCTCTCAGGATATTCACTCCCGATTTTTCCATGATCCGAACCAATAACGGAATTTTCTTGCCATAATACTCATGATTCCCTAACACGCCGTAAACCCCAAGGGAAGGATTCAATTGTTCCATCACCTCTGACATGCCATATCGCGCATACCAGATTGGATCATCATCCACCAGGTCTCCTGCTAAAAATACGACATCTGGATTGAGCGAATTGGCCTTTTCAACAAAACGTTTCAAATGTCTTTTCCCCGATAAAACACCTAAATGAAAATCAGAACCGACCACCATATGAAGAGGCTCTTTCTCTTCTCCATCCACCGTAATCTCTAAAGTTCGGACGACCGGACTGTAGGCTAAATAAGTGCCAGCAATGAAGATCAGCAGTAAAATAACCGCTGTTACTGAACCGATTATAAACACATCATTGGTGAAGTTCACCAATAGCACAATCACATTTGCGGCAGGAATCAGAAGAATTGCATACTGCAGAAAAGCAAACCAATAAGAACCGAGAATCGTAAAGCCAAGCCATTTATGGCCGAGCCTCCCAATGATATAGCTATAAGCAAAAATCACCCAAAAAATCGCGAAAATCCAAGGATTCATTCCATCTGTGAAACTATCTAGCCAAGTATAGACAGCCCAGCCAAGATACCCGATAATCCCTGTATATATAAATAAAGCACCACCGATGCCAGTCAGTATTTTCATAAAAAACGCCTCTTTCTTCTTTATAAGATGGACCGTATGTAATAAGTTCATTATTTTCAATGTGGCAAAAAACATTATAGCATTTTAGCTGTCACTATTTCGCAGAAGAACTCCTGAACTAACCCATCTCCAAAAGTTTAGATGTTTCTACGCCTCAGGACCTAGTAAAAGATGCAGTCAGAGACCGTATTGAAAAATGTGCCGGCTTAGTATGATTAGGTTAGAAATTGAGAGGAGGAAAAAAGATGAACAAATTTTGGTTAATCACCCTCGGCATCATTGCCGGAATCGTCGCCCTTTCCAATCTGGGACCCATCATTGGATTGGCAGTATCCCTGCTAGTCGTATACGCAGGGGTGCATTACTACTTAAGAAGCATCTCGACATTGGCAAAAGTTTGGTGGGCATTTGTCGGAGTCCTTGGGGGACTCGCAGCCATCTCGAATGTGCCGGCTTTGATCGGCGTTGCCGCTCTTGCTGCTTTGTGGATGATCTATCGCCAATGGAATGGCCAAAGCGTTTCTGTAGCAGCTGTAAAAGAAAGCGATCCATTTACGAACTTTGAACAGCAATGGAACAAATTAAACAAATAAGGAGGAAATGACTATGACAACTTTATGGGACCGTTTCAAATTTGCCGTCGCAACCGATTTGGATGCCGTCGTTGCAAAAAAAGAGGAAAAAAATCCACTCGCATTATTGAACCGCTACATCACAGAAGCAGAAAACCAAACAACCGCTACAGGAAAATGGGTTGAGCGCCAGTCTCAACTGAATGGTAAACTGGAGAAAGAATTGGCTGAGGCTTCCGCTATGCTCGACAAACGCCAAAACCAATTGGAATTGGCAGAGACTTCAGGCGAAGCCGATCTTGCGGACTTTGCCGCAATGGAAGTGCAGGCTTATAGTGACCGCGTCAAAACGCTGCAGAGTAACCTGGATGAAAACATTGCTGAACTCACGGGTCTGGAACATCGCTACGAAGAAATGAAGCATAAAGTAAAAGATATGAAAGTAAAGCAGCTGCAATTGATGGGCAAAGAAAACGCGACTCGCGCACATCACCAGATGGACAAGGTGCTGAGCCCTGAACTCGTCGCTGAACGGATCGGTTCATTTGACGATATGGCTTCCTATATCACAACATTGGGTGCTAAAGTTGAAGAGCGGCATGAGCGGTCGGCAATGGAACGCCGGCTGGAATCTTTAGAAAAAAATAACGCAAATCAAAAAGAAATTGTTTAAACTGGAATGAGAAGAAGTTTTCTTCTTCTCATTTTTTTCCGATACAAAGAAGGAGGCAAAAACCATGCAGCACTTTACAACCAACAGACAAGCATTTTTTCTGCTGAGCGCTTTATTATTGATATTTGTGGAAGCTGCCTTTTTCGGAAACGGCAGTGTGTTTTTGATCCTTCTTGGTATCGGAACGATTTACTATGCATTTAAAAATAAAAGCAAATACCGGAGATCTTATTTCTGGACTGGCGTCTTTTTGATCGGTGTCTCCATTCTGTCTATGTGGAGTCTGAGGCTGATGGTTTTCGGCCTTGCCCTCTACCTCCTGCTGCGTTTATGGAAAGGGGCAGAATGGGTGCAGACTGCTCCTTTATACGCTCCTGTAGATAAAGGACTGATCCAGAACAAAGTGATGGCCGCACAAAGTACACCAATCGAATCCTATGAATGGAAGGACGTTCACGTGCAAGGGTTTATCGGCGACCTCCTGATAGATACCACCCACACTGTTTTACCGAAAAAAACTTCACTGATTTCCATTCGGCAGGGCTTTGGCAAAGTTCAGGTTGTGGTGCCATACGAAGTTCCCGTACGCGTCTTCTATTCGACGCTTTTAGGAGAAGCCCGTTTTTTCAATGGGGACAGCCAACGCATTCTTAATGGCACTATTCACGCTGAAGACGGTTATCCTTCGGACGAAGGCAATAAAGCCGAATTGATTGTGTCCATTACCACCTGGATGGGAGATGTCGAGGTGATCCGCAGATGAGACAAATTCTGCCGCGCAGCCTGTTTTTCATTCTGCTTTTCGCCTTGATCGTGTTCAGTATTCTTTTTGCGCTGCTCGGCTTGCCGACAGTCAACAGCTGGTCCGTCCTGTGGGAAGATTTTATCGCCGGCCTGCCTTTGGGCATATGGCTCGTTGTCCTAATGCTCACTTTGTCCGTCGGCATTTCATGGTGGACCGAATCCTTGTCACGTTCAAAAGTACAGGAAATCGAAGAGATTTTCCAGGCGCTTCTGCGAAATGAAGACAATACAGTCGTTCAGGCTGCTCAAATGAAGACCCTGCCTCGTAATTTATCCAGCTCCATTTTAAAATTGCAGAAACTTTTGGAATCACAGCGAAAAAGCTTAACCCGCATTTCCAACGAACGGGCAGAAACACAGGATCAGATCATCCAGGAACGCCTGATCATGGAACGCCAGCGGCTGGCCCGGGAATTGCATGATTCCGTGTCTCAGCAATTATTCGCCGCTTCAATGCTGCTATCTTCCATGACTGAAAATGGAAATGTGCAGCCAGGACTGCTGCAGACTGAAAAGATGGTGCAGCAGGCACAACTGGAAATGCGGGCATTGCTGCTGCATTTGCGCCCTGCTGCCTTGCATGACAAGAGCTTGCGCCAAGGTCTGTTTGAATTGGTCAGCGAGTTGAAAGAAAAAGTTTATTTTACAATCGAACATAAGTTGGAGGAAGTGCCTTTGCAAAAAGGAGCAGAAGACCATTTGTTCCGCATCGCCCAGGAAACTTTATCGAATACGCTGCGCCACTCAAAAGCGACCGAGGTTCATATCCTGTTTATTGAGCGTGACAATTTTGCAATTTTGCGCATTCAAGATAACGGCGTCGGTTTTGAAAGTGAGCAATCCAAATCGACTTCCTACGGTTTAAAACATATTGAAGAACGCGCCATTGAAATTGGCGCAACCAGCAAAATCGTTTCCGTGCCTTCAGAAGGCACCATTGTGGAAGTAAAAGTTCCGATCGAAAGGAAGATAACCCATGATTCGAATCTTATTAGTGGATGACCATGAAATGGTGCGCATTGGCGTCTCAGCCTATCTTCAATCCCAAAAAGATATGGAGGTTGCCGGTGAAGCCGCAAATGGTCAGGAGGCCGTCCAAATGGCTTTGGAACTTCGTCCAGATTTGATCTTAATGGATATGGTGATGCCTGTCATGAATGGGGCAGAAGCGACAAAAGCTATCATTGACCAATGGCCGGAAGCCAAAATTATGATTGTCACCAGCTTTCTCGATGATGACAAAGTTTATCCCGCTCTTCAGGCGGGAGCTGTCAGTTACATATTGAAGACTTCGAAAGCTTCACGGATTGCCGACTCCATTCGTGAAACCATGAATGGCACGCCCGTTCTTGAACCTGAAGTAATGAGCAAAATGATGAAACAGATGCGCCACGAGCGAGTTCTTCATGACGATTTGACCGAACGTGAAATGGAAATCCTGCTGCTGCTGGCCTGCGGTTTGACCAATCAGGAAATCGCCGACCGGTTGTTCATCGCTTTGAAGACAGTCAAGACGCATGTCAGCAATATTCTGGCGAAGCTGGAAGTCCATGACCGGACACAGGCGGTCATCTATGCATTTCAACATAAACTGATCTCCCCACCTAAATGAACGCACAAAAAATGCTGGACAGCTCTTATGCTGCCCAGCATTTTTACTTAAGAAAGCATTAATTTTTCAGCTCTTCATTTAGTGTCCAGACTCCAGCGCCCAGCTCTTTGGGTCATAAGCCAACCCCTGTTCAGTTGCAGTGCCTAGCTCTTCGGGATGTAAGCCACTCTGACTGTGTGGCTGAGAACATGCCACTTCGCCAGATCGTCTTACACCTGTCAGAGCTGGACAGGCCCTTCCACTTTTCGCGCTATGCGGCAAAGAGCGCCGCTTCGCTGGTCTGTCTTATGCCCGGCAGAGCTACCCGGGCGCTTCCGCTTTTCTTGTTGTCCAGACTCCAGCGCCCAGCTCTTTGGGTCATAAGCCAACCCAACTATGCGGCAAAGAGCGCCGCTTCGCTGGTCTGTCTTATGCCCGGCAGAGCTACCCGGGCGCTTCCGCTTTTCTTGTTACGCATTTAGTTTCCGCAGTTCTACGCGGCGAATTTTGCCTGACGCAGTCTTTGGCAATTCGTCCAAGAACTCGATGACGCGTGGATACTTGTATGGAGCAGTAATTCCTTTAACATGATCCTGCAGCTGCTTCACCAAAGATTCTTTGTCAGCAAACCCATCTGGATTGCGGAGCACGACATAGGCTTTAACAATATTGCCGCGAATTTCATCCGGAGCGGCTACGACAGCACATTCCTGTATCGCTTCGTGCTTCATCAGTGCATCCTCGACTTCGAACGGCCCTATCGTATAGCCTGAACTGATGATGATGTCATCACTTCGTCCTTCAAACCAGAAATAACCTTCTTCATCACGCGTTGCCTGGTCGCCTGTCAGATACCAATCACCCCGAAACGCCGCTTTCGTCCGTTCTGGGTCTCGGTAATATTCCCTGAACAATGCCGGACACTCGCGGTGTACAGCAATATCCCCCACTTCCCCGACAGCTGCCGGTTTTCCTTCATCGTTGATAATATCAACCGGGTTGCCTGGCGTCGGTTTGCCCATCGAGCCAGCTTTCACTTCCATGTCTTGAAGAATCCCAACGAGCAAGGTATTTTCAGTTTGACCATAGCCATCCCGGACATTGATGTTAAATGCCTGCTGGAATGCTTCAATTACCTGCCGATTTAAGGGTTCTCCTGCAGAGACTGCGGATCTTAAAGACGGCAGTTTATAGGAAGCCAGATTTTCCACTTTCGCCATGATCCGGTATTCAGTCGGCGTACAGCAGAGGACACTGATATTTTCATCCTTCAATAAGTCTAAATATTTCAAAGCGTCAAACGGCCCATTGTAAACAAAGGCTGTCGCTCCAAGCGTAATTGTCGAGAGAAACGGGCTCCAGATCCATTTTTGCCAGCCGGGAGCCGCGGTTGCCCACACCATATCGCCGCTTTGGACACCCAGCCATTTCGTCGCTGCTGTCCGAACGTGCGCATAGCCCCACCCATGGACATGCACTACTCCTTTTGGATTGCCGGTAGTCCCCGATGTATAGGAAAGAAAAGCCATATCTTCACGATGGGTCGGCACCGCTTCAAATTCTGGCGCCTCTTTTTCTGCCAGCTCTTCGAAAGACTGCCAGCCTTCTTCTGTTCCACCAATGATCAACTTATTTTTCAATGCATCCAAGTCTTCATCGATGGAATTGGTTTCTGCTGTGGTTTTGTAATGGGCTACAATTCCTTTAGCGCCTGAATGATGCATCCGGTAAACCAAATCCTTTTTCCGTAGCATCTCGGAACATGGAATGGCGACGATTCCTGCACGCAGACAAGCCAAGTAAGTAATATAAGCTTCCGGAATCCGAGGAAGAATGATCAGCATCCGATCACCTTTTTCAATCCCTAATTTCAGCAAGGCTTGAGCGTACTGATTCATTTTTCCTACCAGCTCTTTATACGACATATCTTCCCGGTTGCCTTCGCTGTCCAGCCAGCGAATCGCCAGTCGGTCGCTTTCTTCTTTATATTTTTCCAGCTCCGAAGTGATATTGTACTGTTCGGGTGCAATTAAATCTTTAAATTCCATGACATAGCCTCCAATCTAGTTTCTTCACGCTGGCGGTGTCATCAGGTAATAAACGCTCGCTAAGAAAACGAATGCTATTAACGCCGCCAAATAAGCTTTTTTAGCTGTGAAGTTTTGAGTTGTTTTAATGATTTTGACGCAAACCAGATACATCCATACAATCCCGGCTGCCAACAACAAATAAATCATCGGGTGACCATTTCCTGCACCTGCCAGGTACGGCGCACCCAGAAGACCTGGCAATAAAGCAACCGGTGCTGCTCTATTGATGTCCCTGAGCAGGCCTTTTCCACCAAGTCCCTTCGAACCTGCCCAAAGCAGTAAAGCCAAACCGATTTTTGTAATAAAAGCCATTAACAGCCCAAATAGGATGAAGATTGCCGGAACAATGAAGTTCTGCAGCAAAGCCGAATCAAAACTCGCTATGTATGAGGCATTTGACGCGATTGAAATCGCGCCATAGCCCAAACCAACGATGAGCAATACTAGATTGCTCATCAATTGGGTTTTCGGCAACTCTAAAAATGACCGAAAAGATGAATCATTCAAAGCAACCATTTTTCCGACCATTTTACTCACCCTTTCTTTCATTTCCTACATCCCCCAAGGCATTAGAGCCCATACGGCAATAGCAGCAGAAACGATTACCGTAACTCCGGCACCTACTGTACTGTTATAGCGATATGATTTAATGTCTTTCCATCCATGGATGCGTTCAATTAACTCTATATCCGATTGCTTAGTCAATTTTTTCTCAAGGCCCGGCATACGGTTTGTAATATAAGAAACAACAATCAGCAGAATAAAACTGATCGGTACAGCGAGCATTGCACCGGATAGGCCCATTCCATCAGTAACTCCATGGCCGGTCAAGACAATACTTGGGAACACGAATGGCGACACGATGATGTAGATCGCCCCACCGACGACTGAAGCCGCGATGGCTCCAAATTTATTGGCTTCTTTCCACCAGACACCGACAATGATCAACGGTGCATTCGTAACTCCCGCTAAACCGAATGCCCATAAAATACTGACAACCAGGAATGCCGGTGGTTCAATGGCCAGAAGGATACTGATCAGTCCACCTGCAAAGATAGCGACAAAGCCGATACGAAGGCTTAAGCGCTGAGGGATATTTGGCTTCAAGGTAGCGATGATGTCTTGTGAAATCAATGCACCGATCGCCAGTAAATTTCCGCTTAAAGTTGAAAGTCCCGCTGAGATTGCTCCAGCGATAACAAGTGCCGTCACCCATTCAGGGTTATAAACTAGATTGAGGATAATAGTTAATTTATCAGCATCGCCCTCTGAAATTGTCAGCCCTTGCGTAGCTGTCGCATAGACCCCGACAAAGCCCATTGCATAGGTCGCTGAAAACACCAATCCCAGTATAAAGGCGAACCAGACCATTGCTGAACGCGCACTTTTCAAATTGGAAGCCGTATAGACGCGCATTGCTAAGTGCGGAAGGCCCAAAGCGCCTATAGTCAAAGCTGGAATAATGGAGAAATACCATTTTGGCGAGAATTGGTAATCAAAGAATGTCGGCAAAGACTCCAGCATCGCCGGAACCATATCCGAATAGAACAAAGGCGGGAAATACCAGCCTTCCGCTCCAACCGCTTTCATAATTGCGCCAAGCGGAATGATGAACATCAAAGCGATAATGACCATTTGAATCGCGGCATTGTTCGTCGCTCCCGCCATGCCACCGATGGTGATATATCCAACAATAAGGATTCCGAATACAAAAAGTCCGGTTAAATAAGGAATACCCAATAAGGTTTCAAACGTAATAGCGATTCCAATCATCTGTCCCAATGCATACATGATAGAAACCAAAATCATGAAAAGAGCCGCAATGATGGAAGCCGTCACCCCATACCTGTCGCGAATAAAGTGAGTCGGAGAAAAAGCACCCATTCTGCGAAGGCTTGTTCCGTAAATGATGGTAATCAATGGAATTGCCAGAATCAGCTGAATCCACAGCATGATGAAAGGTACTTGCAGTTGAAGAATCAGCGCTGTGATGCCAAGGAATGTCGCCAAACTCATATAAGTTGCCGCCATCGCGAGACCATTGGTGAAAGCCCCAACATTTCCTCCGCCTATGTAAAGTTCCTTAGCTGATGCACTTTTCCGATTCGATATGTACCCAACGATATAAAACAATAAAAAAGTCGCTCCTACAACTGCTAAACCAAGAATTGGATTGGATAATTGCCAGTTTTGTGCTTCCATCATCTACACATCCTTTACTTCGTCGGAAACTCCGAGCGCACTGTTTTCGCTATCAATTTCATCATCAATGCGATTGCCGATTTTGCCGGCTACAATCGTTAGAAAGAATACCCCGAACCAACCCATAAGAATCGGCACAATGTACATAACCGGAAATCCGAATAACATGGCATCTACCGGAAAGATAGAAAAAATCAGTCCCACGTTCCCTACTAAAATAAAGGCGACTGTCATCCAAATTGTAAATTGAACTTCTTTTTTGTACGCTTTCATCGTATCCCCCATTTCAAAGATTTTTTTATTGTCCCCATCCCCTTACTGAGCGTCCGCTCAGTTTTGTATAAAATTACCCCCTTCTAATATTATGTAATAAATAACTCTCTTGATTGTAACCGCTTGCATAAAATCAAGTCAACTGAATTTTTTAACTATTTAAACTACTGTGATACCATTCCTTATCGTTGGTATAATCTTCTTTTTATTTACAAATAAATAAAAAGGATTAATAAAAACGCATAAAATATGTATTTCTTCAAATCAACATTTCATTTCTTTCTATTTCAAAATAATTTTATCAACTTGGATTCAATATTGTTAATTTTCTTTTTCTATTCAAATGTATAGTTATGCATTTTTTTCCAATACAAAACCCTTTAAGCATATAGCCGCTTAAAGGGATTCATGAATGATTTTACAGATTCGGTTTATCGTTTTCTTTGTCCATTTTCGCTTCAAGCTTTTCAAGCTGGCGTTTAGCGAATTCACGTCCACCTATACCAAAGGCAATGGCGAAAGCAACTGCCAGTCCGGCAATAATGAACAAGAATGCCAAGTTGACAATACTTGTTGCAAAGTTCAACTGATCAAGCGTCATAAATACGGCAATGATAATAATGGCGTATTTTACGATAGCTCCAAGGAAACGGTTTCCGGAAGCCTGTTTGATGTAATTGCCAAGAAGACTGCCTCCAATTAATCCAAGACCTAGGATAATCAGTGAACTGATAAGCAGCGGCAAGTACCCGATGATTGCATCACCGATCCCATTTAACACATCAAGCTGCAGAACGTTCATCGCTTCCACGGTAAAGAAGATAATGATGATCGCCTGTACTAATTTGCCAATAATATTTGCTATATCAAAACTTGGCGATTTGGTTTTGTCCGGATTCAAGTATGATGAGAACCGGTTGATGCCTGTGCCGTTTAATAGGCTGATCAACAAGTCTCCTATGAACTTAGCAATCAAGACCCCTACCAGAATCAAAATGATAGCTACAAAAATGTTTGGAATCATGTTTAGGACCTGATTGAGCATATTGACAATCGGTTCAGAGATAGATTGAATGTTTAAGGTCTCCAATGCAATCGTCAAAATTGGAATCAAGACGATGACAAAAACTACATTAGCTAAGACATTAGCCAAAGTCGACTTGTCACCAGCATCCATTCTTGTCGTTCCGGTCGAAGTGTTGCCTGTTTTGCTGGTGAATTTATTGAACCATTTATCAATATTCACAGCAGTCAAAAGACTGAAGACAAGATTTTTTACGAATTTCGCTACAAAATAGCCAATTACTAAAATGATGATAGCCATGAATAGATTCGGCAAGAACGCCAAAAGCTTGTCCATCATGTTGGAAATCGGTTGTGCTACGTTGTTCATATTCAGAGTCTGCAATACGCTCGGAATAAACAGAATAAAAATTAGGTAATAAAGAATTTTCCCTATGGAATCCAGCTTTCTATCCGCATCTTCTTTTGTTTTTGCCATATGGCCTTTGACCATGGCTCTGTCTGCCCCAGCTTTTTTCAAACCTTTAGTAAAAATCGCCCGTACAATCGTCGCTACAATCCAAGCAATCAATAATAATAATAATGCTCCTAAAACGTTTGGAATGTAGTCGATAATTGTGTTTCCGACTCCTCTAAAAGAATTGCCAACTTCGTTCATACACTCAACTCCTCTTTGTTTTTTTGTGTCCTGTCTATTATCCCCTCGCTTCACATTAACTAAACGCTTAAAACCAAACAAAAAAGCAAAGCCATCCATTTGCCGGATGGCTTGCTGTATGGACAATAAGAACTCGTTAAGCAGGGGAAAGCTTCTTTCTCCTGCCGATAGTCAGAACAATAATGCCGCATAGGAGCAGCATAACCCCTATCCAGGAAAGTCCACTTAATGCTTCCCCCACAACCAGCACCCCAAGTACTGCAGCTGTCAACGGTTCCGCTAACGATAAGGTGACCGCAGAAGATGACGGAATTTTTTTTAAGCCATAAGAAAATAATACATATGACAGACTCGTCGCACCGATACCTAAATATACGAGCAAAGCCGAATTTACCGGAACTATCGCATAAGACAAGTCAAAAAACAATAAAAACGGCAACAGGCAGCAGGCGCTCAGTGAAAAGATTACGGCTACAGCAGAAACGGTTTCCATAGTTTTGAGGACATTCTTACTGACGAGTGCATAAACGGCAAAAGAAAAACCGGCACCCAATGCCATAGCAATCCCCGCAGGATCCACCAACTGCTGACCCTTATTGGCAAACAGCAGCACGCAGCCGCCTAATGCCAATAAGGTGGCAATCCCCCACACCCGGTCCGGCTTTTTCTTCAACGCCACCCATTCGATCATTCCCGTTAATACGGGTGCACTGCCGATTGCGACGACAGTGCCGATGGCAATTCCAGTCAGTTGAACAGCTGAAAAGAATAAGGGTTGAAACAACGCCATGCTGATGGCGGAAAGAATGGCAGCGGGCCATGGAATTGACCGGACAGACAATTTTCTGGCAGCAAGAACAAAAAACAGCAGTGAAAAACCGCCTATTGCCAACCGGAACGCACCGATCGACAGCGGATGTGCTGTTCCCTCAAAAAAGGATTGGGCGGTTCCTGTTGTCCCCCATAAAACGGCTGCCAACAGCACCCACAAATAAGCTATGTAAGTCAAATTCAACACCTCTGATTTTCTATGTTTCCGCTATTAACATACCATGGCTCTAATGGTTTGAGATAGGGTTCTTCTTCTATTATAATAAAAGAAAAGAGGAGGGGATCTTATGTATATGACAGTCCAGGAAACTGCCGCTTTCTTATCCATGCCTGAAGAACAAGTTAACCGCTACGTATTAGAAGGCCGTATTCGCGCAGTCCATGATGGGGAACAATACATGATCAACACCTCTCAATTTGGAACGCATTTCCAGCAGTTGGAAGAGGCTAAACAAGCATTGGAAGAATGGCGTGCCATTCCTATTCCAGACGATGTGGACATCAAGGATGAAGACTGAGTGTGGTCAGCACCAAAAGCATCCGAGCCTGGACTGTAGTCCTGGCTCGGATGCTTTTTCGATAGAATTCAATCAACGTGTTAGTTCAGGCACTAGCAGGGTCTTTAGATTTTCTTCGATAAATCCACCCCATTTTTCAAACTCTACAAGAAAACCGTCATGGCCAAAATCCGTTTCGATCACTTGCCAGGTGGCATTTTTTTGTTTTTCAAGCCAAGGAATCATCAATTCAATTGGGTAAAGCAAATCATGGGTAAAGGATAAGGAATACACCGGAACATTCAGAACGGCATCTTGGATATCATGTGTGTTCATGGCTTTCAGCAGCAAAACATAGCTATTGGCATCAAAGCGAGCTGCCAACTTTTTTCCCTGATAATTCAAATAGGATTGCACATTGAATTCGGCGCCGTCTTTGGTGCGTCCAAAACGCTGATTGAACATATTGCCACTGCGATATGTGACCATACCAGCCATTCTCGCTACTTGAAATCCTTTAAGGGAAGCAGAACATTCATAGTTTCCCTTATCGAAATCTCGGTCAGTTTCGATTGCCTGGATGCCAATATGGTTAAACGCCAGACCATAATCACTGTAATATGGGGTAACAGCCAACGGAAAAATCGCATCAAGAAATTCCGGATATGATCTTCCCCACTCTAATGTCTTCATGCCTCCCAGTGAACCGCCTATTACTCCTGCCAAGTGATGAATCCCTAGTTTTTTCAACGCATAGTATTCAGCGCGAACCATATCACCTATCGTCAGTGTTGGGAAATCCGCGCGGTATGGCAAGCTTGTTTTCGGATTGATCGATAAGGGACCGGTCGATCCATGGCTCCCTCCCAATACGTTAAAGATGATCACTTGAAAAACAGCTGTATCCACCGGCTTACCCGGCCCAATTAATCCTGCCCACCATCCTGGATCCTCTTCAGTTCCCACTGCATGTTGATCTCCTGTTAATGCATGGCAAATCAGGATAGCTGGAGCGTTTTCATCCCCATGCCGTTCATATGCAAGTTCTACATCGTCAATAATTTTAGTAGAATCCAGGGTTAATGAGCCAATGGATACTGTCTTCATGAAAATCCCTCCTTATGCCTTCTCCAATACTGCTGCCTGTATCGCCTGCTCCAAATCGGCAATCAGATCTTCCGCGTTTTCCAAACCAACAGATAAACGGATCAACTCTTCCGTTACTCCAGATAATTTCAGTTCTTCTTCATTTAATTGTTGATGTGTCGTGGAAGCCGGATGAATGATCAGCGATTTAGCATCTCCCACATTGGCGACATGCGACCAAAGATTGACGCTGTCGATTACTTTACGTCCCGCTTCCCGACCGCCTTTGATACCAAAATTGATGATCGAGCCATAACCGTCATTCTTCAAGTATTTCTGAGCCAATTGGTGGGAAGGATGATCTTTGAATCCAATGAAATTCACCCATTCGACTTGAGGATGCTGCTGCAAATAATCCGCCACGATTTTAGCATTGCTGCTGTGTTTCGGAATTCGCAGATGCAAAGTCTCGAGTCCCTGAAGCAAAGCATGCGCACTGTCCGGACTTAGCGCAGGACCGAAGTCACGCAGCAGCTGAACACGAAGTTTAGTGGCAAATGCCGCATTCGGCACATCGATTCCATAACGCAGTCCGTGATACGATTCGTCAGGTTGTGTGTAATTCGGGAAGCGCGGGTTGTCCCAATTGAAATTTCCGGCATCTACTGCTACTCCCCCAATAGTTGTACCATGTCCGCCAATCCATTTAGTGGCGGAATGAATGACGACATCTGCCCCGAATTCAATTGGATTACTGCCGTACGGAGAGGCGAATGTGTTATCAATCAGCAACGGCAGCCCATTCTCGTGGGCAATTTCCGCTACTTTTTCCACATCGAAGACATTAAGGCTCGGATTGCCGATAATTTCACCGAAAATAACTTTCGTTTTATCTGTAATGGCCGACTTGAAATTTTCTGGATCTGTCGCATCGATAAATTTGGTCGTAATGCCGTATCGCGGCAATGTATTGGCAAATAAATTGTAAGTGCCGCCATATAGATTGCTGTCCGCCACAATTTCATCTCCAGCTTCAGCAATGTTCATAACGGAAAATGCAATGGCAGCCATTCCTGAAGACAATGCAACGGCAGCCGTACCGCCTTCCAGCAGCGCCACCCGCTGTTCAAAGACATCAACTGTTGGATTCATAATGCGCGAATAGATGTTACCCGTCTCTTTCAAAGCGAAAAGATCCTGTGCATGCTGCGCATCCTTGAAAACATAAGAAGTGGTCCGATAAACCGGTACCCCTCGTGATCCAGTTGTTGGATCCGCTTGCTGTCCGCCGTGCAGTAATAAAGTTTCTGGTTTTAAGTTTGTCATTTTCCATTCCTCCTGTTTTTTTAAAGATTTATAATGACAAAGAGGACAGCAAAAAGCCCTCTTCGCTAAGAAGAGGGCCGTAAATTACGGAGTTTCCTCCTCTCATCTGTCAGAACCCATAAATCGATTCTGTAGGAATTAGCACCTTTCCAGACATATAGTGTCTGTTGGTTGCTGGGCATCACAGGGCCTATCCCTCCGCCACTCTTGATAAGAGTATTTGATTTGGTTTTTCATCTTGTTGAGAAGTATAAAAACTTTGGTCGCCTTTGTCAAGTATATAATTCAAAAAATTTTGAAACCTTGTCTTTCTTCAAACGTTATCTTTTATTGTAGAGGAGGAATCAAGTATGTTTATTTGGGTTTTGCTATTATTTCTAATTGGCTATGGTATCGGCTGTTTTCATGGATCCCTTGCAGCGCAGGCTCTATCAGGGGTGAATGTTAAAAAAGAAGGCGTAAAAAATTCCGGTGCTTCCAATGCAGCTATTGTGTTGGGCTGGAAATACGGTTTACTTGTGGCTTTTATTGATATCTTTAAAGGTTTTGCCACTGTGGCAGTTTTGCGTTATCTATTAGCATCCGCTGCATTTTCACCTGAAATGATTTGGGCTCTACTATTTGTGGCAGGTGCCGGTGTGGTGTTTGGCCATAATTTTCCATTCTATATGAATTTCAATGGCGGCAAAGGCACTGCTTCCGTTATTGGAGTCATGCTGGCACTTGACTGGAAGCTTGGACTGGTCGGATTGCTTTTGTTGATCGGTGTTTCCCTGGCCACAAATTACTTGGTCATTGGCGTACTTGTCTTATATGCTGTTTATTTTATCATCGCTTTTGGACCCGCTGTTGGCCCCTGGCCCTTGCTGACAGCCACTGCACTGTTTGCAATGGCTGTCTGGAAGCATAGCGAAAACATTATTCGAATAAAAAATGGCAATGAAAACAAAGTCTCTTCTGTCTTCCGGAAGAAACCTTCAAAACCTGTTTAATACTGAAATTAGCACGAATATTTCTTTAGATTTTAAGTTTGTGAAATTTTTCTCATGATATATCTTGACTTTTTTCATATTTCACCATAAAGTAGGAATCACGAATCGAATAGCATACATTACTTTCTTATCAAGAGAAACCGAGGGACAGGCCCTAAGACGTTTCGGCAGCAGATTTGTTTAACCGCAAAAACTGTGCCAACTCCTGCAAATGCAAAAGCGCATTTGGAAGATGAGAATTAGATGGTTTCAACAGAGCCTTCTTTTTCTTATTGACAAGAAAAAGAAGGCTCTTTTTTGCCTATTATCTCAAATGTATTTGAGGCTTCGTCGATTTAACAAGATCCACTACAGCATGAGGAGGCTCAATCACCATGATTCAATTTGAAGGCGTCGCCAAGACCTATCAATCGGGAAAACAAGAAATTCACGCCTTGAACGGTATCGATCTGACCGTTGAAACAGGCGAGATATATGGAGTCATCGGCTTCAGCGGAGCTGGTAAAAGTTCATTGATCCGCACCGTAAATCTGCTAGAACGTCCTTCTGCAGGACGGGTACTGATTCAAGGACAGGATATTTCCACTTTGTCCAGCAAAGAAATTCGCACTATCCGAAAAGACATCGGCATGATTTTCCAGCATTTCAATTTGCTGAATTCTAAAACGGTTTACCACAACGTAGCAATGCCGCTGCTGCTGGCTAAGACGCCTAAAAGCGACATTGACAAACAAGTAAAAAATCTGCTCGACTTTGTTGGCCTTGCAGATCAAGCGCAAAAATATCCGGATCAGCTGTCGGGTGGACAGAAACAGCGGATTGGCATTGCCCGGGCACTAGCCACTAATCCATCGGTTCTGTTATGTGATGAAGCGACGTCAGCTCTCGATCCCCAAACGACTAAATCGATTTTGGACCTGCTTCGCAAAATCAATAAAGAATACAATATCACCATTCTGCTCATCACTCATGAGATGGGTGTCATTCGGGAAATCTGTGATAAAGTAGCCGTGCTCGAAGCAGGAAAAGTCATCGAACAAGGCAGTGTATTCGATATTTTCTCCAATCCGCAGCAGCCTACAACCAAACGCTTTGTCCGCTCTGTCATGAATGATGAATTACCCGAGTCCTTGCTGGCTCAAATCCAAGCTGCCAAGAGCGACAATGCCATCTATCGCCTGCAATTTACCGGAACTTCCGTCGGCAAACCGTTTATGTCACGTGTATCACGTGATTTTAATGTTGATCTCAACGTACTGTTCGGCAACATTACCGAGTTGCAAGGTGTTCCCTACGGCAACCTGATCGTCGAATTTTCAGGCGTTCCAAGTGAAATTGAACTGGCTTTATCCTCTATCCGGGACAGCGATATACACATAGAGGAGGTCAATAATTATGTCAGTTAACTACGAACAGATTTTAGAAGCTTTATGGGAAACGGTCTATATGACCGGCGCCGCTTTCGGATTTTCCTTATTGATCGGCTTTCCACTCGGTATCCTGCTGGTGGTGACACGCAAAGGACATTTGCTGGAAAGTGAACCAATTTCAAAAGTGCTGAACGTTGTCATTAATATTTTCCGATCCGTTCCTTTTATCATTTTAATGGTCGCTATTATCCCATTGACGCGTCTGATTGTGGGAACCTCGATTGGTACAGCAGCTGCCATTGTTCCATTGGTCTTCTACGCCGGACCATATATAGCTCGGTTAATCGAGAACTCTTTATTGGAAGTCGATAAAGGGGTAATCGAGGCCGCACAAGCTATGGGCGCATCGCCCATGCAGATTATTTTCCGCTTCCTGATTCCGGAGGCTTTAAGCTCACTTGTTCTTGCTCTGACAATAGCCATGGTCGGCTTAATTGGTGCATCTGCAATGGCAGGCGCTATCGGAGGAGGCGGCTTGGGAGACTTAGCTATCACTTATGGCTACCAGCGATTTGATACTCTCGTCATGTTCATTACAGTTGCGATTCTGGTCGTACTGGTCCAAGGAGTTCAATCACTCGGAAACGTATTGTCACGAACAGTGAGACGCAGTTGACAAGAAAAGCGCAAGCGCCCAAAAGCAGAAGCTAACCTAAGAGCGCGACTTCCTGTCGCAACGGTTAGCTAACCCGCATCCTGCGGGCCCTCGACGGGCATAAGACGCGCTGGCGAAGCCTAGAAAACAATGAAAAGCGCAAGCGACCATGCAGTTTTGCCTGGCATGGAGAAAAAATTAGTACTAAATAAAATAAACACAGAAAACCGGAGGAATTAATCATGAAAAAAATTACAGCAACAGTATTACTATCACTATCAGCATTAACGTTAGCAGCTTGCGGAGACGATAGCAGTTCAGGCGATACTACAAAAGTGACGCTTGGCATCAGCGGTTCCGACACGACCATCTGGGATTACATCGCCGATAAAGCCGAAGCTGAAGGGATTGATTTGGAGATTCAAACCTTCTCCGATTATGTAGCACCGAACCTTGCGCTTGCCGAAGGTGAACTGGACTTAAATGCCTTCCAGACGATATCTTATTTTGACGAATTTGTCGCAGAGCATAACATCGATATCGTGCCAATCGGCTCCACTGTCATTGCACCGATGGGCTTGTATTCCGACAAGTACGAATCCATTGATGAAATTCCTGAAGGTTCACAGATCGCAATGCCAAATGAAGCAACCAATATGGGGCGCGCTCTTTTATTGCTTGATGAAGCAGGACTGATCACTCTTTCTGAAGATGCCGGACTTACAGGAACAGCAGCAGATATCGTCGATAATCCGAAAAACATTGAAATTATGCCGATGGTCTCAGGCCACACACCGCGTGCTATGCCCGATGTTGCCGCTTCAGTTATCAACAACGGCGTTGCAGTGGACGCCGGCTTGAATCCAACTGATGACCCGATTGCACGAGAAAGTGAGACAGCGAAACCATATATTAATTTGATTGCTGCAAGTGCTGAAGAGGCAGATAACGAAGCATACCAGAAAATCGTTGAATTATATCAGGAAGAAGACACTGCTGAGTTTATTATCGAACACACAAAAGGCGGTCAGATTCCTACAGTTGTCTCCGTTGAAGAATTAGTTGATTATCAATAAGACTCTAAGGGAATTCCGATGACCTTTATCAAAGAAGCAGCCGAGGTCCTTACCAGTCGATCAATTCTTGGCGCTTCGTATCTATCGAAACGAGCCAGGTCATCCAAGAAAACAGTATAATTAAGAGAACGATGTCCTGAAAAGGGCATCGTTCTTTCTATTTACTAAGGGACAACGCCTTTCGATGACTTTGCGCCTAATTTTCACCATTTTCCCACTTCGTGTTAAAATATGACTATATAAGTTACACTTTTCATATTGAGCTCCTGATTCGTTGATTACGATTATCTGTACGAGGTGTATCGAATATTGATCAGGCTGGTGCTATTGACGAATGCAAAATGGCATAAGCATAGTATGGAACAGATTGGCTTATACAGAATTTACTCTAGGGGGATTTATACATGTTGGAGACTTTGATTGAGCGGCTCGTCCGTTATGCAAAAATCGATACACAATCAGATTTTAACAATACCACCACTCCTTCCACTGCCGGACAGTGGGATCTGCTCCGCGAATTGGAACAGGAAATGAACAGCATCGGTCTGATCGATGTCGGCATGGACGAATCCGGTTATTTATTCGGGACACTCCCTGCCAATACGGAGCGGGAAATTCCGGTCATCGGCTTTTTGGCGCATGTTGATACTGCAACTGACTTTACTGGAAAAAACGTCAATCCGAAGCGCGTCAACAATTATGACGGCCAGGACATCCCTTTGAGTGACAGCGTTACGATGACGGTATCTGATTTTCCTGCCCTCAAAAATTACGTTGGCCACACTTTGATAACTACAGACGGAACAACACTTCTTGGTGCAGACAATAAAGCCGGTATTGCTGAAATTATGACAGCTATGGAATACTTGAATGCCCATCCTGAAATCGAACACGGAAATATCCGTGTGGCTTTTACTCCGGATGAAGAAATCGGCCGTGGTCCCCATAAATTCGATGTAGAACGCTTTGGTGCAAAGTATGCTTATACGATGGACGGCGGCCCTCTTGGCGAATTGCAGTACGAAAGCTTTAATGCAGCCAGCGGCAAATTGACTGTCCAAGGAAAAAGCGTCCATCCCGGCTCCGCAAAAGACAAGATGGTCAATGCCCAAACCGTCGCTATTCAGTTCCAACAGGAAATGCCAAAAGACGAAGTTCCTGAATTGACGGAGAACTACGAAGGCTTCATTCATTTGAATAATTTTATCGGCAATGTTGAAACAGCGGAATTAACCTATATCATCCGTGATTTTGATAAAGACAAGTTTGAAAACAAGAAGCAGCATATGAAAGCTGTTGCCGAAAAACTACAGCAACAATATGGCGAACAGGCGATCCACTTGGAAATTGAAGATCAGTATTATAATATGCGTGAAAAAATTGAACCTGTCATGGAGATTGTCGACAATGCGGAACGTGCAATGATTGCGCTTGGCATCGAGCCTCAAATTGTTCCTGTTCGCGGCGGTACGGATGGCTCCCAATTATCGTATATGGGGCTTCCAACACCGAACATCTTTACAGGCGGGGAAAATTACCACGGGAAATACGAATTCATCTCAGCTGAAAATATGGAAAAAGCAACACAGGTCATTATTGAAATTGTAAAATCTGCTAAATAACTCACGAAAAAAGACGTATCGGACACGAGTCCGATACGTCTTTTCGCTTTAAATAATACTTCTTCCATTCTGCGCAAGTGCATAATGAATGCCATGCTGCAAGGTTTGGAAGCACTGGAATTTCGATAGGTCAATGGCTGACTCCGTGATCGTCATGCTCATTTTCGCTGAAATTCCCACCAATATGGTTTGAGTGCCAATCATCGATGAAGTCAATCCCAGTTTCTCAATCAGCATAGCTGCATGCTGAGTAAAATTATTGTTCAGTCCTGTCAGATCCAAAATTAAATATTTAGCTTTGTGCTTTGGCATGTTCTGCAAAGTTTTCACTAATAGCTCTTCCGCACGCGCTTCATCGTAGGTACCCAACAGAGGAACCACGACAATGTCTTCCAGCACCGGGATCAAAGGAGATGAAATCTCTTTGATCATTTCATTCAGTTCCCGTGTTTTTTCATCCACCAGACGCTCAAGTTCGTTGATTTTCTCCGCTTCTTTTAAACGCGACAATTGATGGATATTCTTTTCAATTGTCTCTTCAGAAGGGAAATACTGAATGACGCTTTCTTCAAAGCCATCCAATTGGTGATGGACGACTTTATACCAGATGTTTTCTTTAAACAGTGATGTAAAGATTCCAGCATAATGGGAAGGCAGGAAGCTGCCGCCCTGCTGCTTCTCTTGAGCTACATTGATTATGTGCTCCCAGCTATTTTTTAAATGCACCTCAAGTGTATGTGCATCTTCATCCAATTCTTTAATTTCCGCTAATCCCCATCCTGCTGAGGCATATGTATTGGTAATCAGTTGAGCAGCCTCAGCGATAGAGACACCCTTCATACCTTGAAAATATTCACCTACTACGAGTCCTTGGCGAAATCCTGTAGATTCCAGCACGACATTCGCCGCGTCTTGACCCGAGATTTCTTCTATGGAATCAAAAAACATTTTCATTGCGGATGCTGTCCAAAAAAGAACAGCTTCCTGTCCTTCAAACAAGAAACGACCTTCAGCCAAATCCCATTCAAACTCCAAACCGCCAACTGTTATTGCTGATTTCGTATTCATTCTGCAACTCCTTTCGTTCACTGGCTCTATTTTATCATATCTATTGTATACCCTATTAATTAAAGGCTAATTTTTTGTTGCTTACAATGATACGAGCAATAGGTTCTTCCCCTTTTCATCATACAGGAAACTACATTGAGCTTCATGTTTTAAATATTTTTATAAAAGGAATACAAGTAACAACACAAAAAAGGAAGAGGTGCTTTGCATGTCAGACAAAAGACCATTTAAAGAGGAAGACCGCAACATTAGCGACGGCGGTCCTATGGATAACCCTGAGCAGTACAAAACTGATAAAAAGACCCTTACAGAAATGCATAAAGAGGAAATGACTGTAGATACTATTCCAATGGAAGATTTGAAACAGGAAAAGCAGGAAGAGCAAAATAAGCGTGCCACCAAAGACAATTCTTCAAGCGAAGAAAAATTTCCTGAGTGATCAGTGTGAATTTTCATAAAAGTAAATGCTTTTAAAAAAGACCGCCGAGGCTATCCTCAGCGGTTTTTATGTGCTATGATTTTCGTTTGAACAGGAGTGAAAGAAAATGAAAAACTGGATTTATCCACTTATGGTTGTCATAGCCGCAAGCAGTTATGGAGTTCTCTCGACCATTATAAAAGTGGCAATGAAAAATGGATTTACTGCTGCAGAAGCAGTGACCGCCCAATACTTTATAGGGTTCGCATTAGCGGCTCTTTTATTTTTTGCAACGCAACGCAGATTCCCTAGAATCAAAGGATGGAAAATATTAGTGCTTTCCGGCACTTCGACAGCTGTTACCGGCATGGTTTATGCCCATTCACTCAATTATCTCCCTGCTTCATTGGCTGTAGTGCTATTGTTCCAATTTACGTGGATCGGCATGTTCCTTGATTGCATCGTCAATCGCAGATGGCTGAAGCGTACAGAAGTTTTATCATTGATCTTATTATTTGCAGGGACTTTGTTTGCTGCTGGCATTATCGGAACGGACCTGAGTGGTATCCCATGGCAAGGATGGGCTTGGGGAATTGGCGCTGCCTTTTGCTTTTCGGCGTTCATGTTCGTCAATGGACAGCAGATTGAAGGCATGGATACTTCAGCCCGTTTATTTTACGTATCGTTTTTTGCAGCCATCGTAGTCGGTCTGTTCCAAACACCGGAGATTGTCTGGAACGGCCAATTATTTAGTGAAGGTCTATGGATTTTTGGACTGTTGCTTGGCCTTTTCGGAATTATTACACCTATCTACTTTTTCTCCATCGCCGTGCCACGTGTCGGATCCGGGCTTGCCTCTATTTTAAGCGCAATGGAATTGCCCGTTGCCGTCATCGCATCGGTCATTATTTTGAACGAAGCATTAACTCCTCTTCAAGTAGGCGGAATCTTCATTATCTTAATTGGTATGGTGCTGCCGAGTATATTTAATCGGACACCCAAAATAGTCCAACAAATTTAAGGCCTGCTCCCCAGCAGGTCTTTTATGTTTAGTACAGATTTAAAAAGGAATAGATAAGTACAAACATAAAAGGAGTGGTATGGATGAATCAGGAAGAAGTAAAAAAAGCGGCATTAAAAATATTAGAGGATAGTTATGTGGGGACTTTAGCAACGATTAAAGAGAATAAACCCCATTCACGCTATATGACTTTCTTTAATGATGATTTCACATTATACACAGCCACCAGCAAAAAAACGCGAAAAGTTGATGAATTGGAAGCCAATCCGCATGCCCATATTCTTCTGGGATACGAAGGCGAAGGAGTCGGCGATACATTCCTTGAAATTGAAGGCACCATGTCTTTAAATGACGATCGCGAAATGATCAACAAAGTTTGGAACGAACACTTAGAAGGCTGGTTTGAAGGACCGGATGATCCGAACCTAATCATTTTGGCCATCAAACCCGATAGAGTGCGCTTAATGAATAGAAAAGGTCAAGAGCCGCAAACGCTCGAATTGTAAATACAAAAACGGCTCAAACTTGAGCCGTTTTTGTGTTCTTTTTATGTCTGCAAGATTTCGCGAAGCCCTTCCTTATTGAACAAAAGGTCTTCAAGCGTGTACTCATCCAATACCGTCAAATAAGCATGGAGTGCCTTGCCCAATATGCCTCTCAATCCACAAATAGGTGAAATCGGGCAGCGGTTAGTGGCCGAGTCAAAGCATTCAACCAAATGAAAGTCATCTTCCATCCTTCTGACCACAGTGCCCACATTGATGTTATGAGGAGAGTCGGCTAGGCGAATTCCACCGCCTCTGCCTCGGACCGTATGGATAAAACCGGCTTTTCCCAGTTCAAATGTAACTTTTGTTAAATGATTCTTGGATATATTATATGCTTCAGAAATTTCTTGTATTGTCGTTAGCTTGTCTGGTTCCTTGGTGCCTAAATAAATCAAAACACGTAATGAGAAGTCTGTATACATGGTCAATCTCATTCTTTTCACCTCTTCTGCATGTTCATTATAGCGGCTTTTCAGGAAGTTCGAAAGCAATTGAACCTGAAGATCTTATCAAGAAAAGGAGTAGATTAATATGTTATCAGAAGAAACTCGTACAATTATTAAATCCACCGTTCCCGTCTTGGAAGAGCACGGCGTTTCCATTACAACTCACTTTTATAAGAATCTTTTTGAAGCACATCCGGAATTGCTGAATATTTTCAATCACGCTAACCAGGCACAGGGCCGTCAACAGACCGCATTGGCCAAAGCTGTCTATGCAGCGGCAGTCCATATCGATGACCTTGGAGAAATTCTTCCTGCGGTTGTCCAGATTGCCCATAAGCACGTGAGTCTTGGCGTTTTGCCGGAACATTACCCAATTGTCGGCGAGTATTTGCTGAAAGCGATGAAGGAAGTTTTGGGCGATGCGGCTACGGATGAAATCATCGAAGCTTGGGATGAGGCCTATGGGGTCATTGCTGACGCTTTTATCGGTGTTGAAAAAAACATGTATAAAAAACAAACTAAGCAGGAAAATGGCTGGAATTTCTTCAAAGACTTTATTGTCGCCCGGAAAGTGAAGGAAAGCGAAGTCATCACTTCCTTCTATTTGAAACCAAAAGACGGATTCAATGTTCCCCCTTATACACCTGGCCAATACATTTCAGTCCGGCTGTCCATGCCTGGAGAAGATTTTTTAGTGATCCGGCAATACAGCTTATCTCAAGCACCTAAGCCAGATGAATTCCGCATTTCGGTTAAACGGGAAAACGACAACGATCCAAATGGCGTCGTTTCCAACTATCTGCACAGCAGCATCAATGAAGGCGATCGGATTGAAGTCAGCGCTCCTGCTGGTGTTTTTGTCCTCGATACAACGAAAACAACCCCCATTGCGTTTATCAGCGGCGGTGTCGGCATCACGCCGATGATGAGCATGTTTGAAACAGTGGCGAACACTACACCCGGGCGTCCGACCACTTTCCTGCATGGCGCCCGAAATCCACTGCAGCAGGCTTTCGATGAAGACATTCAGTCTTATGCAATGATGATGGACGATGCCCGCTACAAGACCGTCTACTCAGATGAACCGAACGGTTTTATTACCCGGGAAATGCTCGAGGAATACGTTGATCCAACCAGTGACGTTTATGTCTGCGGACCAGCTCCCTTCATGGAAATCATGATTCGCGAGCTGAACGGCATGGGCATCCCGGAAGAACAGATTCACTATGAGTTCTTCGGTCCTGCTATGGACTTGAATACAAAGCATTAATAGAAGGTTTTTATGCCCGGCATGTGCCGGGTTTTTTTATTTGCCGATTTCAAAATGCAGGCGGGAAGTATCCCTATTGAATTGGAAAGTATTTAGACGAGTTTAGAAAGTATTCCAGCCCAGTCAGAAAGTATTTGCTCTAATTCGGAAAGCATCGCCAATTAATGGAATAAAATCTTCTCCTTTAGAGAGTATCTTGCCACTGATTCTAAACAGCTGCTTCCATTTTCTTTGTTGTGACTTTTCTGTGAAGTCAATTATGTCTAAATTTTAAAGATGTATTTTAAATATATCTTTAAGCAAAATGGAAGAGTATAGTCAAAGTATAGAAAACAAAAGGAGAGATTGATCATGTTATCACAAGAAACAAGAACAATTATTAAATCCACAGTACCAGTTTTAGAACAGCACGGAACGGCGATTACGACTGTATTCTACAAAAATATGTTTGAAGCGCATCCTGAACTTTTAAATATCTTTAATCACGCTAACCAGAAAAAAGGCCGCCAGCAGGCTGCATTGGCAAACACGGTTTATGCGGCAGCTGTCCACATCGACAATCTGGAAGCCATTCTTCCAGCAGTAGTACAAATTGCCAACAAACACGTGAGTTTGGGGATAAAACCTGAACATTATCCAATCGTTGGAGAATATTTGTTAAAAGCAATCAAAGAAGTATTGGGTGATGCAGCAACTGATGACATCATCAATGCTTGGGCAGAAGCATACGGCGTCATCGCAGATGCTTTCATCAGTGTTGAAAAAGATATGTATGAAAAAATGGAAACACAGGAAAACGGCTGGAGCTTCTTTAAAGACTTCACCATTGTCCGTAAAGAGAAAGAAAGCGAAAATATTACTTCTTTCTATTTGAAACCAGTAGATGGCAAAAATGTTCCTGCTTATCAGCCTGGTCAATACATTTCTGTACGCATGTCAATTCCAGGCGAACAGTATTTATTCAATCGCCAGTATAGTCTTTCTCAAGCAGCTCAAGATGATGAGTTCCGTATTTCCGTAAAACGCGATGCAGATAATGACCCGAACGGCCGGGTATCCGTTTACCTTCATGATGAAATGAACGTAGGCGACCGCTTTGAAGTCAGCGCACCTGCAGGTGAATTTGTTCTCGACGCTGAAAAAGTTACACCTGTGGCTTTCGTGAGCGGCGGTGTCGGCATCACGCCTATGATGAGCATGTTCGAAACTGTTGCCACCTTGACGCCGGAACGTCCGACAGTCTTCCTTCACGCTGCGCGCAATGAATCTCTGCACGCCTTCGACAAGGATATTCAGAAATACATTGAGGTTATGGACAATGCAAACTACAAAACGCTTTATTCCGATCAACCTCAAGGCTATATTACACGTGCAGTTCTGGAAGAATACATTGATGTCACAGGAGATGTCTATGTATGTGGTCCTGTGCCTTTCATGGAAACCATCATTCAGGAACTGCGTGCACTTGGTATAAAAGAAGAGCAGATTCATTTCGAGTTCTTCGGTCCAGCCGTTGCTCTTCAAACCGCTTAATTTCATTAATGCTCGCCGCCTGCTGATGACTTTTTTATGAAGTTTGCCGCTAAAAAACAGAAAGGACCCGCCATTCCGGCAGGTCCTTTCGTCATTTATTTCATTTTTCTAAGCAAATAAAGCAGATACGGTGTTCCGATTAAAGCGACAACCAAGCCACTTGGGATATCTTTTGGCGCAATTAGAATACGTCCGACAAAGTCGGCGGTGACCAGCAGCAGTCCACCCAGCAAACCGGAAGCCAGCATCAGCGGCAGATGCCGGAACCCGACCAGACGTCGGGCAATATGAGGCGCCACTAGTCCGACAAATCCGATAGTGCCGACAATTGATACAGCCACCGTTGAAATGGCGACACCGATAATCAGTGCCCACACACGCGTTGAACGGATATTCAATCCCAATCCTGCGGCAACATCGTCTCCGAAAGTCAGGGTATCCAAACTGCGTGTCAGGTAGATAGCTGGCCAAATGAAGATGGCCAATAGGATCAAGGAAAATTGCACATCATCCCAAGTCTTGCCATAAGTGCTTCCCGACAGCCATACTAAGGCACTTGCGACTGCCAGCTTCGCTTTGACAATAAAGACCTGTGTCGCTGCCGAACCGAATGCCGAAATGGCGATGCCCATCAAGGCAACCAGCATCGGCTGGAAGTTATTCTTCCAGGCTGTCACCAAGATAATGCCAAGCGCCAACGCTGCACCGACCGTTGCACCGATCGGCATAAATTCAGGCGGTATGGAAGGAAACAGAACCAGCAGCAGCATCGCTCCTGCTCCCGCCATTGAAGTAACACCCAGGACACTGGCATCTGCCAGTGGATTACGCAGTACACCTTGGAGAATGACACCCGTGATCGCCAGCATGACTCCTACAATAAAGGAAGTTAAGACCCGAGGCACCCGGAAATTCCAGACCACCGTTTCCGTCCAAGCAAATGTCCATGCAGTGCCATTAAAGCTCAGTGCCATAATGGTGATCCCTGCGATTATTACCAATAATACAGGAACTATCAGCTTTAATCTGACAGGTTTTGTCGTGCCGCCCATTTGACGCTCCCCGCGCTTCATGGATTTGGCTGTCCGCCATGCCAGATACAAAAGCCAGGGACCGCCTACCAATGCCGTCATGGCACCGACCGGTACTTCCTGTCCAGGCTGAATCAATCGGCCCAACACGTCCGCACCGACCAAAAAGACGCTTCCCCATATAAAGGAATGTGTGAAAATTTGAAGATGTCCTCTAATGCCCATCATGCGCACAATATGCGGTGCCATCAGGCCGATGAAACCAATTGGTCCGACGACACTGACGGTCGCAGCCGCCAGGACAATGGCAACTCCCCAAGCAGCCAGTTTGACCAAGCGTACATTTTGACCAAGAGAAGATGCAATATCTTCTCCTAATGATAAAATATCCATGGGTTTTGCCAGCAATAATGCAAACAGAAACATCAGAAGAATAACTGGTGCTGCAAATTTGACGCCTTCCCAGTTTAATTGGACCAAAGTTCCGGATCCCCACAAGAACAGTCCATTTGTCTGATTTTCAAATAATAATTGCAGCGCTCCCGTGATGGAAGCAAACAGCAGCGAGATGATCATGCCCGTCAATGCTACCCGGACAGGCTCCATTTGCTTGCCAGCGAGACCGACAACCAATAAAGAAGAAAGCACAGCACCTAAAAGAGCTGTAACAAATGGTAGAGCCCCGATCAATCCCGGAAAAAATATTGTAGAAAGAACTACGAAAAAAAATGCGCCCGCATTAATTCCGAGTGTACCTGGAGAAGCCAAAGGATTATTGGTCAAGGTTTGCAGGACCGCACCCGAAACCGCTAAAGCACCTCCGGCCAACAAACCCATGGCAAGACGCGGCAAACGGAAAGAAACCACTATATCTTGGATACGCCCTTCTGTCCAAACGCCTGTCAGTAGTTCCGAAACCGTGTATTCAGCCTGGCCCTGTGTCAGGTGAATTGCAGATAACACAATAAGCAGGAAAAAGCCCGCTGTCAAAGAGACAGTGGACTTATTGAATAGTTTTCGGAGCATTAGTCAGCCACCAGCACATCGGTGATTTGGTTCATCAATGTTTCAGCAGATAACGGACCTCCATACAGCCAAGTATCCGCACCTAAATCATACGTACGTCCTTCTTTAACAAACGCCAGGTTTTCCCATACCGGATTTCCGTTTAGCTGGTTTTCATAAATATTATCTTCTTCCGGCACTGTGTAAAGGTAGTTGGCATCTTCATATTTCACAAGTCCCTCTACATTGAACGTACTCGATCCAAATATTTCAAACTGATCCGGTTGATGGACATTGTTCAAACCAATGCGCTCCAAAATGATGGAAGCCATAGAATTCGGTGTGAAGACCCGAATTTCAGGAGCTTGTTCACCTGAATAAGCAAGCGTTAAGATAACGTCTTTTGTTTTCAAATCAGCTGCTTCAATTTCAGCCGCTTTTTCTTCGTATTGCGTTTCGAGGTCAGCCAAGACTTTTTCACCTTCTGAAGTCTTGCCTACCGCTTTTGCAATTTCAAGGAAAGTTGTTTCCATTTCCTGATACAGATCGATGCTCTCATCTTCTGGATAGGGATTGAAGATCACTGTTGGGGCAATCGTTTCCAATTGTTCAATCATGGCATCATGTCGGAAACTTACACCGATAATCAAATCCGGTTCCAATGCAGCAATCGCTTCAAGGTTCGGTTCCTGGCGACCGCCAACATCGACAACCGTTTCATCTAATTGCGGTTCAATATTTACGTAATCTCCATAAGCCTCAATATCGGCCATTCCTGCTGGTTGCACGCCTACTGCCAAAAGATCTTCTGCATAAGTCCATTCCAGAACCACCACTTTTTTGGCTGGTGCATCCAATGTCACTTCGCCATTGGTGCCTTGAATTGTTACGGGTTCCGATTCTTCCGCTGGCGCTGCTGCTTCTTCTTCAGTTGATGAACATGCCGCTAATATAAGTAAAAGTAAAGCTGCTATTGCCAATAATAATCGCTTTTTCATTCTATTATCCCCCAAAATGTTTGATAATGATTCTCAATACGTTTTCATTTTAGGTCTATCTGTCACATTTGTAAAGCCTTTTCTAAAAAACGTAGTGAAAATAGTTCTCATTTAATAAGAATTTATGCTATAGTTACGGTAATGAAAATCCTATCAATGAGAATTATAGTTAAAGATATGGAGGAATTGCAGAATGACAATAGCCGTCAAAACTAACGACTTGTCAATTGGATATACTGATAACTTACTTTTTGAAAACCTGAACTTATCGATTCCGCGCGGCGAAATTTCGGTATTTGTCGGCAGCAACGGCTGCGGCAAATCTACCCTTCTTCGCTCGATTGCGCGTTTACTTAAACCTCAAGAAGGTTCTATATTATTGGAAGGCAAAGAAGTTCATCATATGTCTTCTCGTGAAGTCGCGAAAAAAATGGGCATCCTCCCCCAATCCCCTGTTTCGCCAGAAGGGCTGACGGTTCACGATTTAGTCAAACAAGGTCGTTATCCACATCAATCCTGGCTGAAGCGCTGGACTGAAGAAGATACGGAAAAAGTGGAAGCCGCTATGAAAGCGACACGTGTTGACGAATTCCGTGATAAACCTGTAGATGAATTATCAGGCGGCCAAAGACAGCGTGCCTGGATCGCTATGACTCTTGCCCAAGATACTGAAATTATTCTATTGGATGAACCGACGACTTATTTGGATATGACGCACCAAATCGAAATTTTGGATTTGCTGTTTGAACTGAACGAAACTCAAGGACGCACAATCATTATGGTTCTGCATGACTTGAACTTAGCATCCCGTTATGCACATAACATCATTGCCATCAAAGATGGGGATGTGTTCGGGCAGGGAACACCTGAAAATGTCATCAATTGCGATCTGGTTCGTTCTGTATTCGGCATGGAATGCCAAGTCTCAAAGGATCCATTATTCGGTACACCTCATTGTGTTCCATTCGGTAGAGGACGTTGCATCATTCCAGAAATCAGACAGGTATTAAGCGGCGCGCAATAATGGAAAAACTGGAACTTTTTCAAGTGCACCTCCAACCAAATGCCGATGGATTTATGAGCTTATCCGAAAGTATGGATAACCGTACCCTTGAACTGATTGAGAAAGTCATTCGCCAATCTGGAGCACCAACTGAAGCCGTCGCATCGTCGATCTTCATGCGGCGCTTCGGTTTTTTTATTTCCGCTCAGCTTCATTTATTGGCCCATCACCAAATATGGGCAGGGCCCCTCAGCCATGTCTATTTGACCGAAGCCGAGTATGGTATCTCTTTTAAAATAGATGAAAAATGGCTAAGGCCCCGCCAGGATGGCGATTTGGAAATGGTATTGAAAGATTACGCAATGCCCGTAGTAGAAGCTTTTCGAAAAGTCGGCCCTGTCTCTAAGCTGGTACTTTGGGAAAACATCTGGGGCTATGTAACTTGGATGTACGGCATGGAAGAGTCATTGCAGGCACAGCAGGACATCGAGACTTTAATGACAGACGCATTCTGGCAGCCCGAAATGCGCAAATCGCATTTCAAGCAGTTTTTAGGCGGTTGCAGCCTGGAACAATCAAAAGCTGAATACAAACGCATCACCTGCTGCCTGTACAAAGAATTGCCTGAAACCGATAAATGCCCATACTGCCCTTTACGAAAGTAAACGTCCTGCTATTGCGCAGGACGTTTTTGTTTCAGTGACTAATATATTGAATCAGTTATTTGAGGAATTCCAACCGGTTTCCGAATGGATCAAAAACAAAAAAACGTTCGACGCCCGGAATGCTGTCATCTTTTTTTACTATAATCCCGTTTCTCAACAAATGGTTCTTCAACTCATCGTAACCCGCGACCCGAAAGGCCGGATGCGCTTTTTTCGCTGGCGAAAAAGCTTCTTCAACACCTACATGCAATTGCTGTCCGCCAAATTCAAACCAGGCGCCCCCTCTTCCTTTTAAAGCCTCGGGTTTTTCAATCTCCTGCATTCCTAAAATAGTTGCATAAAACTCCCTTGCTGCCGCTTCTTTTCCTGATGGAGCTGCTACTTGTACGTGATCAATGTGTAAAATGGAAAATCCCATGTCCTCACTCCTTTTCCTTTAGTTTAGCTAAATATCAACCAAAATAATATGTGAATGTTTTTAAGATTTACTATAAGTTTATCCAATGACTTTGCAAACTTATCTTTTTTGCCGTAGCATAAATAAAAAAGAGGTGAATTGATGTGACTTATCCATCACAAGCAAGCCACGTATTAAGCAGCCAATCCGTTGCAGTAGACCGCCCTCTCAAGCAGCCTCTCAGCCAGGATATTCCTACCATGATTGAGGAATTGAAACAGTGGTGCGGAACCGATAATGCGGCCGTCGCCGTATCGTATTTTTTTCGTCAATATGCTTTATATGTAACGGCACAATTCAACCTGATCTATCAGCATAGCGGCTATTTCTCTGTCGATTGGCGGTCACTCCAATTCGACCGTGTACACAATTACGGTTTGCCGCTGCTGCAGACACATGTGTCGTCTTCCGCTTTTCAGACCATTCAGCCAAATGAAAGATACATGGCTTTCCATGAAATCCTTCATCAGCAAGTGGATGAATTGCTGAATGAATTTAAGAAATACATAAAAATATCCCCTATCACCTGCTGGGAAAATGTCTTAGGTTCTGTTCTATGGTTTTATGCAAGTCTGGAAACGAGGGATCCGCGAAGAACTGCGGAAGACATGGAATGGCTACTTGAACCGGCTAATTGGAAACCGGTTAAAACTTCCTACCTTGTTAAGATGATCGGCAATACGCCTCTGCAGCAAGCTGTCTCAAAACCACTTAGAAAAACTTGCTGTTTGTATAAGAAAATGAATTCTTTCAACACTTGCACATTTTGTCCGAAACCCAATTAAAAACACCTCAGCAAATTTGCTGAGGTGTTTGTTTAAACTTCAAATACTTCGTGCAGGATTTTTCCTGGATCGTTATTAATTAAATTTTTATATACACAGCTTGTCGGTTTCTTTTGAAGGGCTTTTGATAAAGACTTGGCATGGTCTGCTTCGCCAACTACGTGAATCTCTTCCCACTTGCGCTCTTTTTTCAACTTCTCTATTTTGCTTCCCATGTCCTTGTAAAAACGCTCAAGGTTCTCTTTTAGCCTATGATCCAACTCATCGACCGGACTTCCTCCGCCGCTTCCGCCAATGACAGGGCTATTGCCGCCAGCTGCGCCACCCCCAACAGATCCAGCTCCTGAAGTGCCTGCTCTTCCTTGGACACGGCCAGAACTGCGTACACCCTTCTGCTCTGTCCATACTTCCAAACCGGCATCGAATTCATAGAAGAATTCTTCGTTGATAATCCCCATGGATGTATCAATTACACGGATGCCTTTAAAGCTTGGCAAAACGATTCCTGCATAAGGATAGGCTTTATACATATAGCGAAGCTCTTCTAGTGCAGGCTTGGTTTCCCAATGAAAACTTGTCTTCACAGGGACCTGAACGTAATGTACGGACCACAAATCCTTATGTGGAGATGCAAAAATAACAACACCTTTATGGAGGTCGCTTTGATTATCCAAAATTTCTTTTTCCACTTTTTTTCTTAAGTCTTTATATGCTTTTATTTCTTTTTCATCGTTAGAAGCTTTTAAGTATTCGTCTAATCGCTTCAAGCCATTTTTCAGATGGATTTTCCACGCTCCATTTTGGGCATCTAAATCAGCTGGATTGGTATTCAAATAAACACTTAACACGCAACGGTCTGGACATTCAAAACTTTTCAATTCCTGGATTTCGTCGTATAAGGTCATTCAATCATCATCCTCCTTGTATTCCATCCTTGTTATCTGATTACCCGAAGGAATTTAATTTAAACGAATCTTCTGAACGATTGTTAGAACCACGTTTAAAACTTGCCTCCGGTGGTAAATAAAGAGTACGACAAAACAAAAAATTTGAAGGAGCGTGTTAAAGTAATGGAAAATATCAATAAGCAGGTTGAAGATAAACTGAAAAACACGGACGACAAGAAAAAAGAACAGATTTTAGCCGACTTCTCCGTATTCATCAATTACTTAGGCGACAAAGTAGAGATTGGCGAGAAAATGGGATTAAGCGAAGAACGCATCGCACAGTTGGCTGAAAAAGTAGCAGGATACTTAGCGAAAAAAGAAGATCCAAAAAACAGCGAAGAGTATCTATTGCAACGTTTATGGCAAGTGGGCGACAAAGAAGAACAGCATATGCTGGCACACATGCTGGTGAAATTAGCTAAAGAACAAAACTAAATCAAAGCAAAAGGCCTTCCTCAATGGGAAGGCCTTTTTTCATATAGATGAAACATCCACAAGTAAACAAATCCGCTGGCAAGTGCAAGCAGTCCCAAAATACCGAATGTCAACGGAAAACCAAACCATGCTGTCATCGGAATAGACACAGGTGCAATCATCCGTCCAATTGTGTAACGTAAACTGGCTGCTGCAAAATATTGTCCCCGCATATCTTCCGGTGCAAGCTTGGAAATGAAATTCTGCTGCAGCCCGACAACCATCAGTTCAGCGAAAGTGAACACTCCCATTGCTACCACAAACATCCAGAACCATGAAGTCAATGGGAACAGCCACATCGCTAAACCATAAAATGCAGCGGATGTGAAGAATACCCATTTCTCAGGAAACTTAGTCATCCACCGAGTAATGACTACTGTCAGCAAAGCAACGAACAATCCGTTTTCAGCTAATAGGATGCCAAAGGAAGTTTCTCCTGTAACAGTCCACTCCCTGTTAAAAAGAGAGGCAATCGTTTGGGTATCAATTGTTTCCTTCAAGTAAACCGGAATTAACAGATCCAACTGCATAAAAGTCTGTGCCCCTAAAACCCCTGCAATAATAAAAAGCAGGAATAATCGATCCTTAAAAATTAGGCCGTACTCCTTAAATTGCTTTGAAATCGCTCCGACCCATCCTGTCGCTGTCTGCGACTGCCACTTGTCCACCATAACCTGCGACAAAGTTTCTTTTGTCAGCAATCTCAGAACCAGACCCAGCAGCATTGAAATCACTGTAACAGTAAGCAGCAATTCGAAACGATAAGAAAAGAACAATACCGCGCCAAAAAGGGGACCTACTACAACCGCAATGTTTAAGGTTGTATAAAAAATAGCGAAGACGTCGCTTCGGTATTTTTCAGGTACGACATCCGCAATCATTGCCTGACTTGCCGGCCAGTATAGAGAACCGCACATGCCAGCAAGTGTGAATGCCACAAACCCAAGCTCCGGAGATTGCAGCCAAGGTGAATTGGCAAAGGCGAACAGCAGGAACGATAGTCCTTGCGCAATAGAAGCCACCACCATCATCCGTCTGCGCCCAAAACGGTCGGCGCAATAACCACCGACTAAATTTGCAGCGACAGAAAACACCTGGGAAGTAACAAGCAACAATCCGGCTGTACCTTTGCCGAACTCTTCAGCAAAGTAAATCGCTAAAAACGGGAACACCATCCAATAACTTGTATTCATGAAAAACTCGCCTATCAGGCGAATCTTCAAACTTCGATCCCAATCCTTCAGTCTCATTCCCATTTTCCTCGCGTTCTTCTGTATGCCACCCCCATTTTTCCGAAGGTGCTACTCGATAATCTCTAATAATCTATAGCTTAAACAAATATCAATCATTAACTCTTTTCGTTCTTTTGCGAATTGGATGGAAATCCGCTCCTTGTCCCGCTCGACAATTTTTCCTGCACCGAAAACACGGTGCCGCACTTGGATGCCTTCCTGTAATGCATCCTCTGAGTGGATCGCATTCGGATTGTCAGGAACTTTCACTTTAATCGGCGTCTTTTCTACAATTCGCTTGGATGATACCAACCTTTTGTCAGGAACAATCAAGCCACGCACTTCATCAGCAAAACGGGATTCGCTGCCGTAGCTAATGAGTTCTAAATGGCTTTTGGCCCTCGTCATCCCCACATAAAACAGACGGCGTGCTTCTTCCAGTGTATCTGGCGTTTCCGCATCTTCTTCAGTCGGAATGACGCCTTCCACCAAGTCAATCATATAGACGCGTTCAAATTCCAGGCCCTTTGAGCTGTGGAAAGTCGACAGTGTCAGCATGTCGTCGGTTTTTTCCACCTTTGCCTGTTGTGTTACCTGCTCCAGCTGCTTCAGGCGCTTTGCGAAGGCCGTCATGGATTCAAGCGGTTCCGCAATTTGTTCTAGAGTTGTTAATATCTGCGCCAAATAGGTCATCTTCATGCCAAATTTCTCAGCGCGACTCGCCAACATTTGATCATAGCCCATTTCCCCACGAATGGTTCGAATAACTTTCAACGGCTTCATGCCGTTCAAAGCATTGAACCATTTCTTCTGTTCTGCAAGGATTCGAAGCTGGTAATCTTTCATGGTGATATTCAAAGTGATTTCATCAAAAGCATTCTTGTCGGTCGGTTTCATCCGGCTCAGCATTTTTAACTGGCTGCCAGACCAATAAGCATTGGTTTTTGAAGCGACTTTCGAATAAATATCGATGCGTTCCGGTTTTAGGCTGAAACGCATAAAATTCAGCATGTCTTCCACAATCCAATGAGAGAAAAAGCGATTATCGGAATCTTTCATATAAAATGGAATGCCCAAACGTTCAAGTTCACTCATCAGCAGAGTTGAAGACGAATTATTGCGATATAAAATCGCTACATCGCCGTAATCGGACAATTCCTTCAACTCTTTCATGACATATTTAAATTGCGCTTCTTCTGAACCCAGTTTTTTCAAAACAATCGGATCGCCTTCTGGCTGTTTAGTGAACATGTTTTTATCATGCCGTTTTTTATTGGTTTTGATAAATTCATTGGCAGTATTGACAATGTTCTGGGAAGACCGGTAATTGCGCTCCATTTTCATGATATAGGCATCCGGATAAACCGTTCTGAACTTCAATAAATAAGTAGGTTCAGCGGCTCGCCATGTATAAATGGACTGATCGTCATCTGCTACGACACAGAGATTTTTGTGGCGGGCTACCAACTTTTCAACAATCGCATGCTGAATCAACGATGTATCCTGGCTTTCGTCTGTCATGACGTAATCCCAACGCTTCTGGTATTTTGCCAACAAAGTTTTGTCCTTTTCCAGAGCTTCATGAGCCAAAGACAGCATGTCATCAAAATCTACCAACCTTAAGTCATAGTTCTCTTTAAAAGCTTCATAAGTCTTCAGGATTTCAACAGCCCCTGGAAATGGCTCTTTCAGTTTAGCCCATTGCTTTCTGGGCAGCATTTTGTTTTTCACGAAACTGATAAAAGACGTTAATTCTTCTAATTGATCATCTGTAATTGGCTCGTCATTTTCTGTTCGGTACATCTCTCGAAGCAGTTTTTTCTTATGAAGGCCATTTGTCTCGTTGCCTTCTATCATCACGTAACGTGATCCTGAGAAGTAGTCACGTGTGATTTGGAAAGCCAGACTATGAATGGTCGAAAAATCAATCGGCTGCAGCGAAGGGAAAAATCGTTTATACCGTTCAAGCATATCGTTGGCAGAGGCTTTACTGAATGTGATTGCTTTAATCCGCTGCGGCGATACGCCTTTTTCCTCGATAAGGTAACCGATACGCATAATCATGGTAGTCGTTTTCCCTGATCCAGGGCATGCCAAAAGAAGCAAGGGCCCTTCAGTCCGCTCCACCGCTTTTCGCTGTACTTTATTTAACTGGACTCCAAGTTCCTGTTTTTTGCGTTCAAAGAATTGGCTCATGATGAGAGACTCCTTCATTTTTTCAATATCTCTATATTAACACAAAAACGGACCCGATTTAACGGGTCCGCAGCTGTTCAAACAGTTGAAAAGTTAATTATTGCATTTGGCTTTATGAGAATCACAGCTAGACAGATGTGACGCTTGTCGGGGGCCTGCAGGATGTCGGTCAGCTATCCGTTGCGACACGATGTCGCATTCTTTGGTTAGCTTAGCTTCTGCTTTTGGACGCTTCCGCTTTTCTTTAAATAAAATTTTTCTCGTCTGGCTTGCTGATCGGGTCTGCGTTGCGCTTGTCTTTTCTGAATGCGGAATCTTCATAATGTCTGTCATCCAGTTCGACTGCCTTTTCTTCACGCTCTTCTTCGATAGAGCGTGGACCTTCAGCTTCAAGCTTTTCGTTTTGAATTTCTGTTTTTTCATCTTCCGGCAATTCAAACGCATCATGTGCGTCTCTATTCACGTAAAGTAAAAGCTTGCCTTCCTGAACGTCACGGTAGTAGTGCTCGGATTCATTTTCGTCAATTCCCATGTTCAAGAATGCTTGATGAACTTTTTCATCACCGGTTAAAAAAGTGGCAAATCGTTCAGCCCAACTGCCTTCTGAAGCATGGGTTTCTACTTCTGATTTGCCTTTTACAAGAGATAGCTGATCATTGGATTTCGCCATGATATACATATCTTTTTCCAAATAACCATCTTTTTTCAGCTCTTCAACTTTCTGAAGAACGTCTTCCTGGGTATTATAGGTTTCGATAAATCGATTTGGCATTATAATCTCTCCTTAAAGGGGTTAGTATATTTTACCCTTATGTCAGGAGCTCGAAACAATGCTTACTTATTGGAAAGAATTTCACAAACGCGGCCAACCTGACCGTCTTCCAATCGTACTTTGATGCCATGCGGATGGGTTGCTGAGTTAGTCAATAAATCCTTCACCACGCCTCGCGTTTTTTTCCCAGAACGCTGATCCTGCTTTAAGATCACGTTTACTTCAATCCCTGGTTTTACCTCACTTCTTTTTTTACCGTCCATGCTTATCCCTCCTTGCTTTCTTCTATCATACGCTATTCTTTTCAGGCGAACAAAAATTACTCAAATCAAAACCAAGGAAAGAAAATAAACTCTCTTTCCTTGGTTTGCATGAAGACCTTATGGCTTTAGGGTAAAGAAGTTTCAGTGTTTTTTTTCATCGGATTGGATTCGGTCTGAGGCAGCCTGCGGCCATTCTTCTGGAGATTCTGTATCTGATAATCGATTTTTACTTCGATCGGCTGATGGAACATCATTGTTTCGTTGTTCGGCAGCAGGAATATCGGTCATATTTGGATCAGCAGCCGGTATCCCATCTCGAATACTTCCCATCTCTTCAAGATTATTATGGTCAGCACTTACTACTCTCGGCTTCTGTTGTTCCGGTGAGGCATTATTAACATTAGGCGGTGTTACATTACTTCGGTCCTGAGACGCTGTGTTCTGGGTGCCTACTGCCCCATCAGCTGTAAAGTCTACAGAATCCCTTACATTATTTCTGTCATTTTCCATATTCTCTACATGTTGAGACTTTAAATTTTCTGGAGGAAATGGACTGTTTTCATTTTCCAACGGATCTCCATAAGCAGCATTAGCGTTTAGTCCTCTACCTTTTGGAGGGGTTTCCAGTGATTTGTCTGAAAAAAGCAGAATTTTCCCTTTCTCCACTTCCTTAACATAAGAACTAACTTCATGTTCATCTATGCCCATATCATTTAATGCTTTTTGAAGCGGGCTGTTGCCGGATAAAAAATTAGTCAACTTACCTTTAGCGTCCTTGCCCTCACCACTGTATTCCGAGTTTGTCCCCTCTGAAATCATGGATAGTTGTTTTTTGTCTTGCACCGCAATGTACAGATCGCTTTCTGTAATTCCCTGTTCTTTCAATTCATTAATTTTGCTTAACATTTCGCTTTCGCTGTCGAAGGTTTCTATAAAATATTCGTTTGCCATATTCTATTCCTCCTGTTAGGTGTTTTTCATGATTCTCTTGCTTTACCGTTACCCCTTGCTCCTATTCTCAAACTATTTAAAAGCATATAAAAAGACGGGGAATACTCCCCGCCTTTCAATTTATTGATTATAAACGGTCACGATCTGTACGGTTTTTACGGCTTAACTTATCGTCCGTCAAATTGGTATCTTCATCGATATCAGCTTCTTCACGACGAACGGTTTCGTTTACAGTTTCCGTATCCTGTACTTTACGTTTACCAACGACAATCTCTTCAGCTACAACGTCTTTTTTAGTGACTTCGACGCGCTCTTCAGATACAGGGATGTGAATATTTTCACCTTCCTGATATGCATCTCCAGTCAGGCCGGAATCTTTATCGAAAGAACTTCCAGTTGTTTCTTCATTTACCGGACGGCGTTCTACATATACTTCCTCACGTTCTACCGGCACTTCGATTGACTGGGTTTCTTCAACAACGTGTTTGCCAACGTTTACTTCGCCAGTCTGAACACGCTCTTTATCAACATTTAAACGTTCTTCATGCAAGCGAAGTTTTTCTTCATCTGTTCCTGCACGGTCAAGATCTCTGTCTCTGTCATCAAACCGGTCTGTGCGATCGACATCGTCAACCGTACGATCAGAGCCTAATCCGAAACCTGTGCCCGAATCTTTTCCGACGCCAGCAGTTTCATTAGTGTCACGGCTGAATGTATCGTCTTTTTTATTGTAATAAACATCATTTTGGTCATTTGTATCTACTGTCAGGCCATCTCTCGCTACAGCTTCATCATCCATACGGCCTCTTGTGCTTCCTAATCCAGAAGCCCCTGTAGCTCCGGCAGCTCCCATTGTACCTGCAGCACCGCTTGTAGAAGTGTTGTCATATGGCGCCTTGCCATCATAATTCGCACCATATTCGCGGTCTACAAACAATAGAATCTTGCCGTTCTGCACTTCATTGTAGTAGCGATCGGCTTCGGCGTCATCTACACCCATTCCTGAGAATGCTTCACGTGAAGATTCGTTGCCTGATAAGAAGCCCATGAACTTGTCCATCCAGTTTCCTTCAGATGATTTGTAATCTACATCTGTCCGTCCCCGAACCATTGAAATCTGGTCCTTATCACGTGACATTACGTACATGTCTTCTTCGCGGGAACCTTGTGCTTTCAGTTCCTCGATTTTTTTCAATACTTCCGTTTCGGTATCGAACGTTCCCATAAATTTATTGTTGGCCATTTTCTATTCCTCCAATTTTTTATGCGTATTTTAAAAATACTTGCTTAGTTTAGAAAATACCCGGCATGTGGTTTCTTAAACATATTGAGATTTTATGATTTTGATACTAACCGTTTATAAGCCTTATTCGACTTAATCATCTTAATGGAAATTGACAGAAACCACTTCCAGCCAGAAGAAAACTCCGCTAGCTTATGAAGCTGCGGAGTCCTTTATTAAAATATGCTTAAATCCCATTCTTTCGAAATTTGACGCAGCATCATTGTACCTGCAGCGCTGTTTCCTTGCACATCAATTGCCGGTCCATAAACACCAATTCCTGCTCCGGCACGGAATTCATAAGTCTGCGAATGAAGCTTCGGCGGAACAGCGGCCATAATGCCGCCTGAAACGCCGCTTTTCGCCGGAATGCCGACATGCGCCGCAAAGTTTCCTGAAGAATTGTACATGCCGCATGTAACCATCAGAACCTTTGCTACCTGGGCGATTTCTTCGGAAAAATGTTTTACTTTAGTAATCGGATTAAACCCATCATATCCTATAATAAGGCCAATCAAAGCCAGGTCCTTCGTGCTCACTTTGATGGCGCATTGCCGAATATAGATATCCAGTGCTTCCTCAACTTCAAGTTCCAAAAATTTTGCTTCCTTCAAATAATAAGCGAGCGCACGGTTGCGGTGAGAAGACTGCCATTCCGAATCGTAGACGTCCTTATCAAGCTCAAGTGGATGACCCACTAGCTCCTCCAAGAAATGCAGCAGGTATTCATATTTTTTCTGGCTGGTCTGACCAGGCAGTAGGGCTGAAATTGTTATAGCTCCCGCATTGATGAATGGATTAAACGGCTTGTTCGGCCGATGGATTTCAAATGGAATAATTGAGTTGAACGCTTCTCCGGTCGGTTCTACATCTACTCGCTCCAATACAAAATCCAGACCATAATGACAGCTCAGCGCGATGAATGTCAATGCTTTTGAAATACTTTGCAAAGTGAACTCCTTATCTGTATCACCTGCGCAATAATAATTTCCTTCGTCATCAACCATGCAGATACCGAGCTGGCTAGGGTCTTCTTTTCCAAGTGCCGGTATGTACTGTGCCGTAGTTCCCAATACAGCATGGCCTTTATTTTCTTTAACCCAGGCTTCTAACTGTTCCTGTATACGCGGATTGCTTTGCACTGCCATCCCTCCTTTACTTTCTTTCCTCCCATCATGAATGAATTCATGCGCCTTTGTCAAAAACGATTGACCATGCATGAAAAGAAACTTCTATCAATTGTTCTATTCTTCATGACTGTAAGAAAAGCATTAAAAAACCTTCCCTGCACAACAGGGAAGGTTCAACTTATAATTTATCGTACCAGTCTTTGGCTGCTTCCACTTCAGGCATCGTCAGTTGATGGCCAAAGTCCTCCCAATGCAATTCAACATTTGCACCGGCACCTTTTAATAGTTTTTCAAGATCTGTCGATTCCTCCGCAGGACAAATCGGATCGTTTGTGCCTGCGGCAATGAATACCGGAACGCCCGTTAGATCAGGCAAGTCTGCTTTACGGTTCGGAACCATTGGATGATGCAGGCTAGCACCTTTTAACGCACCTGAGTACGTAAACAGCAGATTAGCTGCTATATTGGCGCCATTTGAATAGCCAATTGCAATAACATTTTTACGGTCAAAACCATGTTCTTCAGCTGCCTGCCCAATAAAATCATAGAGCTCTTCTGTGCGGAATTTCAAATCTTCCATATCAAAGACACCTTCTGACAAGCGCTTGAAAAAGCGTGGCATACCATTTTCCGATACATTTCCGCGAACGCTTAGCACAGAAGCTTCTGGATCGATGTGAGCTGCGATGGCTAATAAATCGTTCTCATTTCCGCCTGTGCCGTGAAGCATGAGAAAAGTCGGTTTAGAAGAATTGGTGCCTTGCTGATAAATGTGTTTCATCATTTGAAAACCTCCGATTGTTAATATAGTGAAGCTACTTAAAACTTCGGGTTTCATCCTGCTTACCTTATACTATCTAAACAGTTCCCTATTTTTTAAAAAAGAAACTTATCTCGAATTCAAGATAATAATAACATAGATTTTCTGTTTTTCCAAAGGAAAAGGTCCATTGCACGCATGTGCATGGACCTTTCACTGTCTTTAAGTTTGCGGATTCAACATGTCTTCGAGATTTTCTTTCGAGAACAAGTAGTTTTCATTACAGAAATGGCATTGTGCTTCTGCTTGGCCATCGGTGACAATCATATCTTCAATCTCTGCTGTTCCAAGACTTTGAATGGCTCTGGAAATACGCTCTCTGGAGCATTGGCATTGAAATTGAACAGGCATTTCGTCGAGAACCTTCACATTGCCTGCGCCCAATACTTCATTTAAGATGTCTTCCGGCGTCAGCCCTTGGCGAACCATATTGGAAATAGTCGGAATGACTTTCAAACGTTCTTCGATTTCAACGATAACTTTCTCTTCAGTTCCTGGCAGCAATTGAATAATAAACCCTCCTGAAGCCTGAATTGTGTTGTCCGGATTGACGATGACACCGACTCCTACTGAAGAAGGAATTTGCTCAGAGGTGACGATGTAATGGGTAAAGTCATCTCCCAGTTCACCGGATACGATTGGAACTTGTCCAACAAACGGCTGAAGCAGTCCAATGTCTTTGGAAACCGATAAAGTGCCTTCCGTACCGACAGCTTTTCTGACATCAAGCTTGCCTTGTTCGTTCAAATCAAAATGAGTTAATGGATTCGTCACATAGCCCCGAACCTCGCCTTTGGCATTTGCATCCACTAGAATGGTTCCGATTGGACCTCCTCCATTAATTCGGATCGTCAATTTTTCTTCGCCCTTCATCATGGCACCGAGCATGACGCTCGCAGTCATGGAGCGCCCAAGCGCAGCTGAGGCAGTTGGCCACGTATAATGGCGGCGCTGAGCTTCTCCCACTGTTTCTGTTGTACGTGCAGCGTATGCCCGCACTTGCCCATCATAGGCTAATGCTTTCACTAAGTAATCGTTCATAAGATTCTTCCTTTCTCTATTAAGCGGACCATTATTGAATGGCTTGTTTTTTCACACGGACTTTATCTGGAGTCACGTCATCACCAAGCGGATCAATGACTTTCATGCTTGTGACAGTCGATTCTACCTGTCCCCGGATTGACCGCAAATAGTCTTCGCGCAATACTTGACGCTCCACTTTTTCTGCATTTGTCAGTCCTTCTTCACGTGCTTTTTTTGCCAGTTGATTGATGCGCGGCAAAATCCCAATCATTTCCCTCACTCTTTTCATTTTTATCCGACCAGCTTTTGAGACAGCCACTCGGTTAATTTTTTCGTTTTCTCTTGGAATCGCGGTTCTTTCATTTTTTCAGAAAGAACGGCAATCGTCTCCTGTTCCATCCGTAAACGCCAGGCGCTTTCGGCTTCAAGCATCAGATCTGTCAGTAGGCAACAGCGTTCTGGTTCTTCAAGTTCCAATAAATCGCCCAATACACCACTCGGCGAATAGAGCGCTTGCTGTCCTTCAATTGCTTCATATATATCGAACACACTAATGTTTTCAGATTTTTTATTGAGCTTGAACCCACCTTTAACGCCTGGTACAGAAGTGATCAAGCCTGCACTGACCAGTTTTCTCAATAATTTTTGAAAATACGTTGGGGAAGTTCCGAGTTGTTGACTGATGGCCTCTCCCGGAAGCACTGCTTTATCCGGCAACATATTTAATAAAAGAAGCGCGTACACCGATTGTTCTACACCTGGTTTCATATGCACCCAAATCACCCTCTTTCAATTACGGATAAACTTTATCCTTGTTATCCATATTAAACTATCTCGAATTAAAAGTAAATGATATTGCCTGCTCTTTGGATAATGGTAAAAGGCCATCCAAGTGGATGGCCTTAAGCATTCTGAATTAGTAGTTGGGTTACTTTTCCTTCATCTCTTACTTAATTCTGCAAATCAGGAAAAGTTAGATGATTCCCGATACTGCACCATAAACGAGAGCCATCAAGATGACAAATGCCGGATGGACTTTCCTTATCTCCAGCAGCCAATAGCTGACGACAATCAGGATGACAGTCTGCAACGTGCCTGATGTCTCAACTGAGGTCATGAAAAATTGCAGCGTCATAGCGCCCAGCAATACAGCTATGACTGGCCGAACAAGTTTGGTGATGTTTTTGACTTTCGGCGAATCTTTATATTTCAAAAGAGTCACCATCAAAGCCACCATTAAAATAAGAGAAGGTGCCACTGAAGCGAATAAAGCCACGATTGATCCCAGGATACCGCCTTCCATGTAGCCGATATATCCCGCCATTTTTGTAGCAATCGGTCCTGGCAGCGCATTTCCCAAAGCCAAGACTTCTCCAAATTCCTGCGTCGTCATCCAGCCATAGCGATCCACTACTTCTTTTTCCACAAGCGGAATAGAAGCTGGCCCACCGCCATACCCTAAAATTCCTGGGATAAAAAATGCTAAAAAGATGTACCAGTAAATCATTTTGCTTCTACCCCCTTCTTAAAGGTGGTAAAAGACAAAATCAAAATACCCAGTATGACAATAGCCGGATGGATATTCAATATTTCCAGCAGCACAATGGCGATGGCAGTAAACAGAATGGCCCGCCCCAGTCCCAGAGCCTTGCCGGATTTCTGAAAGAAATCCCACGTCATCACAGCCAACATGACGCCAACAACTGGCACAACTGCCGCTGACATGCTGTTGACCCATTCGAGTCCTTTGTATTTTTGCAGAATGCCTAGCAGGATAATCATTAATACTACGGTCGGAATGACTGAAGCAGCCAATGCAATAAAACAGCCGATCAGTCCATTGACCCGATAGCCGATATAACCGGCCATTTTCGTAGCAATTGGTCCTGGCATCGTATTTCCCAATGCCAGCGTGTCACCAAACTCATCATCGGTCATCCATTTGTAATTGATTACAGCTTCACGGTGAAAGAGGGGGATAGCTGAAGGTCCTCCACCGAAACCAAGTAGGCCTACACGAAAAAAAGCGGCAAAAAGATCACCATTGGTTTTTAGGCTGGAATTTCCCATTTTCTTCTCCTCCACTTTCTTATCTTCTACCAAGCAGCCACCGCACCGTCTGTACGCGATTCGGTGCCGCCGGCCAAGACGCCGGTTTCAGGATTGCGCCAAATGATTTGTCCTCTTCCGAAACTGCCGCTGTCTGTCGCTACTTGAATTTGATGTCCTTTACGGGCTAAAGCCTGCGCAAGGTAATTTGGGAAACTTGGTTCAACTAGAACGGTTTTCCCTTCCATCCACTGCCACCTTGGTGCATCAAGGGCTGCTTGTGGATTCAGTAAATAGTCAATGGTATTGGTGACCACTTGGAAATGGCCTTGAGGCTGCATGTATCCGCCCATTACACCAAATGGTCCTACGGCTTTGCCGTCTTTTGTCAGGAAGCCTGGAATGATGGTGTGGAATGTTCGTTTTCCTCCTGCCAATACGTTCGGATGCTCAGCATCCAATGAAAAATCCGCTCCGCGATTCTGCAGGCCTATTCCGGTCCCGGGAATGACGATTCCTGAACCAAAGCCCATGTAATTGCTTTGTATATAAGAAATCATATTGCCTTCTTCATCCGCTGCAGACAAATAAACGGTTCCGCCTTTTGGCAATTCATACGGTTCCGGATCAGAAGCGGTTTCACCAATTGCTTTGGCGCGCTCCGCGGCATATTCTTCTGATAACAGATGTTCCGTGCTGACAGGCATATTTTCGGGCTCCGTAATAAACGCCTTGCCGTCTGTAAATGCCAGTTTCATCGCTTCGATCTGTTCATGGAAAGTATCTGCGGATTGCCATTTCGGCTGTCCCAGTTGTTTGAAAATATTCAAAGCCATTAAAGCAACCATGCCTTGTCCATTTGGCGGAATTTCCCAAACTTCATAGCCTCGGTATTCCGATGACACCGGCTCTACCCATTCCGGCTTGAATGCCTCTAAATCTTCTTTAGAGAGAAATCCTTCGTGCTTTTTCATGAAAGCATCGATTTCATCTGCAATCGCCCCTTCATAGAAAGAACGTGCATCCGTCTGGCCGATTTCGATTAAAGTGCTGGCATGGCCAGGAGATGACCATAATTCGCCAATTTCAGGTGCCCGGCCGTTCGGTGCAAATGTATCAAACCAAGCTTGGTATTCTTTTCCTGTAAAAGAACTTTTGTATTTGGAGTAGGCAGCTTTCCAATACTTACCGAGAATTGGCGTTAGCGGGTATCCTTCTTCCGCATAACGGATCGCCGGTTTCAGAGCTTCAGCCAACGACAATTTACCAAATTTCTTCGATAATTCAGCCCATGCAGCTGGTACTCCTGGTACTGTTACGGGTATTAAGCCATGTGTTGGCATTTTTTCAAATCCCAATGCTTTGACTGCTTCTGGTGAAATACTTTTTGGTGCGGGGCCGGAACTGTTTAGACCATGCAGCTTATCTTTTACCCAGACCAGTGCGAAGGCATCTCCCCCAATTCCATTAGAAGTCGGTTCAACAACGGTCAATGCAGCTGCAGCTGCAATTGCTGCATCAATGGCATTTCCTCCATTCTGCATAATTTCTATCCCCGCTTGAGCCGCTAAAGGCTGAGAAGTTGCTACCATCCCTTTTTTTGAAAACACGGTTTGACGCTGTGATGGAAATGGATTGTTCAAATAGTCCAATGTCATCCTTCCTTTCTCTTAGCTAAACTTTGTGTATGAATTTGAAAGTATTTCATATCACTTGTAAAGCACTTTTTCGATTTTGTTTAACTATAGTCAATAATGATACTTACGATTATAGAGTATGCGCTTGCTTATTTCCACCTAAATTACAAAATATACTGAATACTCCTGGTGAAAAAGCCGTTACTCCAATAAAAAGTTAAATCCTGCAGCTTTTAAAGCCTGCAGGATTTTATAATTTCATACCGGTACGACTTTTGAATCGGCGGAGAAGGATATGGCTTTCCACTCTCGTTATTCCTTCGAGAGCGTAGAGTTCTTCGTTGATGAATTTTTCGAGATCCATAAAATCATCAACCAGCACATGCATATGGAGGGTAGATGGTCCTGTCATTTGATAGCAACTGGCAACGCTTGGGTTATCCGCCAAGGTCTGAGCCACTTCCACCAAAGACGATGGTTCACAATCTACTTCAAAAAATCCCGATACTTTTTTACCGACCTTCTCACTATTGATGACCACTGTAAAGCTTTCGATTACTCCTGCTTCTGTTAATTGATGAACCCTCTCGCGAATGGCCACCCTCGACAGATTTAGTTCTTTCCCAATATCCACATACGAGATACGGCCGTTTATAGTCAATAACTCCAATATCTTTCGATCAATATTATCTAATTTCATAAATACACCTCAAGCTTTTATTTTGAAAATCGAATCTATGGTTTTTGTGTTTAAGAAAAGAAAACCCCTTTCCTTAATTACTGAGACTGAATTGGGTGCAATGGACACCAGGTGCTACTTCAAATACACGCAGTTCCCTGAAACCGTTTGCTTGATAAAGAGCAATTGCTGGTTTATTGGCAGTGCCGGTACTGACCATGAATTCATAGCCTTTATAGCGCTCTAGCAAATAAGCTATCAGTTGCTTGCCGATTCCTTTCCGAAAATGATCCGGATCGACGACGAGACGGTGGATATCGACGATTCCTTGTTTCACTCGGTATGATACGACACCCTGTAACCGTTCTATACTGTAACCGATAAAAGTTTCAGGGCTGTTTTGGATTTCATGTACTGCCTCATAGAGCTGCGGAATTCCATCAAACCCCATAAGTTCAGCTTCTATGCGGTAAGCTGCTTGTTGTATTTCTTGTATTTCTTTTGCCAGCTGTTCATTCTGATGATCTATTTCATGAATCATAACTATCCCCTCAACTTAACTTTACCACGATGTGATTCGTGAAGTTCAAAAAATTTATTTTTGAAGAAAATCAATCAACTCCCCAAATCTGTTGGTTGCGTCCTGGTACCCTTGGTTGTACAAATTCTCCAGTTTTACTGGATCCCGCTCAATTCCTCTGATTTTATAGAGGTTCATCGGACGTATCACCATGGCCAGGCCTTCGCCCTCCAGTTGCTCGATAAACTCCATTGTTTCATTATAGTAGATATGCCGGCTTTCCATCTTCTTTGCGATAGCGGGATACTGCCGCACAAAGGCCGGCATCACTTTGGCAAAGTGGCTCTTCTTTTTTCGATAGCCTTTTTCTCTTGTAAGGATAATAATGGGTTTGGTGACCCCATCCGATAAAGCTTTGCGGATTGGAAGCGGGTCTGCAATACTGCCATCCATTAGTAATCTACCACCAAATTTCACGGGTTGTGACATCAATGGCAGGGAACTTGAAGCTCTGACAATAGCCATTACGTCCTCGGGACGATTCTGTTTTTCAAAATAAACCGCTTCGCCGGTCAGACAGTCTGTCGTACCCACTACAAACTCTTCCGTTGCATTATTAAAACGGTCATAATCAAAAGGCACCAAGTTGTTCGGAATTTCGTTAAAGATGAGGTCCATGCCGAAGAGTTCTCGTTTTACCAGCAGATTTTTAACCGAGATATACTCTGGATGACTGACGTAGCCAATGGTCACTTCACGGTTGCGGCCGCTTTGTCTGGAAATATAGGAAGATGCATGACAGGCTCCTGCAGAAACACCGATTACATAATTGACAAAGATTTTCTCTTCCAGTAATTTCTCAAGGACCCCGCCAGTGTAAACCCCACGCATGCCGCCGCCTTCCAATATCAACCCGGCTTTCATCTTACTCCCCCCTATGGCTCTTAGAATAAGTAAGGGTTCAATTGGTTTAACTCACTTTTTCAATCAATTCCGGTTTATTATTTTTAGGGGAATTGACTTCTTCAGAAACACGAAATGCTTCCATATCTTCCGCTTTATATGGTTTTAACAATGCTTTTAATTGCTCAACATCATCTATACGGGAATCCAGCCACGTTTTTTCACCTTCTTTTGTCAAAATGACCGGCATCCTGTCATGAATCGATTCCATCAAAGCGTTCGGACCTGTCGTTAATATGGAGCAGCTATTTACAGTTTTGCCATCTAGTGCTTTCCACGATTCCCAAAGCGCCGCAAAGGCAAAAGGTTCTCCCGTCTTCAATTTGATGCGCATCGGAATTTTTTCCCCGTCTTTTCTTTGCCATTCGTAGAAAGAATCTGCCACTACCAGGCACCGTTTCTTTTTAAAAGCGTTGCGAAAACTGGGTTTTTCTGATGCTGTTTCTGAGCGGGCATTGATCATTTTATAACCTATCTTTGCATCTTTTGCCCACGGCGGAATCAGTCCCCATTTGAGCTTGCCAAGCCGGTTTTTGTCTCCGTCGTTTACAATAGCGACCACTTCCTGCGAAGGGGCTACATTGTAACTTGCTGAATATTCGTCTTCATCAATCGCCGCTTCTTCAATATTAAAGCGTTCAATCAATACCGTATAATCGGTAAACAATGAATATCTTCCACACACATCAATCGCTCCTTTCACTAATAGCTTTCTACCCTAAATATAACAGATTATTCTATCTTCTTCTTTTTTATTGTCTTTAATACCTAAAATATTCTGACAATAAAGAGATGTAGTGCAGGTGAAAATGATTGGCTCTTCTTATCCTTCCGTCTTGCTTTTTTAATAAATAATGAACTTGTCTTTATTCCTTTAAATCCATAGCCCTAAGCCTTCACACCTCAGAAGACTCAAAATACAAGGAAAGTTCGTTAACGCCCCTTAAATGGCTAAATAGTGTTATAATAGAAGAACAACGATTTATATTAGGAGGAATTACATGGCTACTGCACGCGAAATGAGTCTGGTCAACAAGGATTTTCTGGTTGAAGAATTAGGGCTGAAACAACAAGGAAACTCAACTATCTTTATGAATGAAGATTGTTTTGTATTGTCCCCATCTGTTCAGCGATATGAAAAAGGTTTTGATGTCAGTGAATTCAATTTGGCGAAGTTTGATCCTGAGCGCCAACAAGGCTTTTTGCTCGTACGGTACATGGATACCTTTTTAATGGCCAAACTTGAAAGCTTCACGAAAAAGATGATGCTTCCTGAACTTCAGATTAAAAAGAAAAATACTAAGCCGCATTGGAAATTTACGGTTGCTGAAAATCCGGCCTATCATATCGTAAACACTCAAAACAAGGAACTGCGTTACCGGTTGCAAGAACCTACTAAAAAACAAATTCTATCTTTCTTCAACAAAATATAATTGTTCCCCCGCTGCCTGTGTGCATGCGGGGTTTTTTGTGCGCTTCTATGGCCAATCACCCTTTAGCTGTTTAACGTTTCCCTTTATGTGCGGTTGCTTTATAACCATATAAACTTATTTGTTTTTAATGGTAAAATGAATACCATGAACACACCGCCTAACAGCAGTTCTTCAATCTCCTGCTGGGCGGATGGGGAAGGTAATTATCGATTGGAAGTGACCTATGGACTCTCAGCGCTATACCGTAAAAGACCGCCAATTTTGGAAGATCATTCTCAGCCTTCTATTGGCCTCTTTATTTATTTTTGCAAATATGTATGCAGTACAACCTTTGCTGCCCGTTTTTGTAGACGAATTCCAAGTCTCTGTTTCCACAGCCAGCTTATCCTTATCGCTGACCATTATCGGCTTAATCCTAGGATTGATCGTACTTGGATTTTTCTCCGACCGCAATGGCAGAAAATCTTATATCGTCTATTCGCTGCTCGGATCTGCACTCCCTTTTTTTATTATTCCATTGACCGATTCATTTACTGTGCTGCTGATTCTTCGGTTTATCCAAGGTTTTGCGCTGGCAGGCGTTCCCGCCGCCGCCCTTGCCTATATCAGTGAAGAAATTGACCGAAAGAATATCGCTTATGCAACTGCGCTCTATATTTCCAGTAATGCGCTGGGCGGAATGCTGGGTCGTGTTTTAACAGGTTATCTGACAGATCATTTCTCCTGGCAGCTTTCGTTTTACGCGTTTGCAGTGACGGGACTTGTCCTATTTGCAGCAGTTGTCTATCTGCTGCCGCCATCACAGAATTTCAGTTCAAGCCAATTAAGCTTTGCAAAAGACATTGAAGGATTCCTGTTCCACTTGAAAAATCCAGCCCTTCTTGTTGTTTTCGGCTTGGGGGCAATTCTGCAAATTTCCTTCACCGGAATTTGGACGTATCTGCCTTTTTATTTGGAAGCTCCGCCCTACTCCATGTCTCTGCAAGGCATTTCCTATTTATTTTTCGCCTATGGCATCGGTGTCATCGGCTCACCGGTAGCTGGCCGCGCCGCTGAAACTTTCGGTTTACGCAATGTCCGACTGGCTGGAGTATTTATTCTGTCAGCCGGAATTTTTATGACACTCAGCCCTTACCTATGGATGATTGTCGTCGGCCTTTGTGTGACTTGCCTTGGATTTTTTACTTCGCATTCCCTTACTGCCGCCTCGGTCGGCCAGCAGGCTGCCCATCATAAAGGCAGTGCTTCCAGTTTATATTTAGTTTCTTATTACATTGGCGTTGCTGCCGGCAGCTCGCTGTTAAGTCCTTTGTGGACTTCTGTCGGCTGGACCGGACTGGTACTTTTCACAGCAATTTTGCCGCTCCTCTACATACTGGCCGTCACTCTTTACAGAAAAAAAGCAGGTTCCCCTATAAGGTGAACCTGCTTTTTGCTATTTGTGAATTCTATTCAAGAAACTCGGCTGGAATCGACAACAAATCGATTCCCCAGATAAGCGGCAAGAAGTAGAAAACCGCAAGGCTGACGAAGAAAATGCCAAATATATTGAGCGCGAAACCGGCTTTGGCCATATCGGAAATTCTCAAATATCCGGAGCCGAAGACGACAGCATTCGGCGGCGTTGCAACTGGAAGCATAAAAGCACAAGAAGCGGCTACGGCTGCAGTCACCATCAGCGCATATGGATGGATGCTGAGAGCAACTGCAAGAGATGCCATGATCGGGAACATCATGGAAGCTGTCGCGGTATTGGATGTGATTTCCGTCAGGAACAACACAAGTGCAGCTACTACGAGAACAACGATGAGTACATTGACTCCCTGCAATCCAATCAATTGATTTCCGATCCATTCAGACAAGCCGGAATTTGTGAAACCGGCAGCGATTGCCAATCCCCCACCGAACAGCAGCAAAATACCCCACGGCAATTTAACCGCAGTCGCCCAGTCCAGCAAATGATCGCCTTGCTTGTTTTTAGAAGGAATGATAAATAAAATCATCGCCGCAATCAAGCCGACCATTGCATCGGTCATTTCCAAATCCGGAGCAAACGCATCCAAGACAAACGAGCGGCTGATCCAGGCAAGTGCTACTGCCACAAAAACCGTAAAGACTGCTTTTTCTTCGTACGAAGCAGATCCCAAGTCGGCCTTCTGCTGACGAATCACTTCGTTTCCTCCAGGCAATTGCTTAAGTTTTTGCGGATAAGCGACTTTCACTAAATAGATCCACGCAATTAAAATAAAAATCCATGCCAATGGAACACCGAAGAGCATCCATTGGGCAAAAGTGATTTCAATGCCATAGATTTCATTGACCGCTCCTGCCAATAATGTATTCGGCGGCGTTCCGATCAATGTTGCGATTCCTCCAAGCGAAGCGGAATAGGCAATTCCCAGCATAAGGGCCTTACCGAAACCGAAATTCTCTTTTGAAGTATCGATTGAATGGTCATCCTTCAGCGCTTCAGAGACTTGGTAAATGATCGCCAAACCAATCGGCACCATCATCATCGCTGTGGCAGTATTGGAAATCCACATCGACAGGAATCCTGTCGCAATCATGAAACCAAGAATAATCCGTTCTGTATTGGTGCCGATTATGGAGATAATAGTAAGTGCAATCCGTTTGTGCAAGTTCCATTTTTCCATTGTCAGCGCAATCATGAAACCGCCCATAAAGAGAAATATCGTATCATTGCCATAAGCGGAAGTTGTAGCGCTTACATCCAGTCCACCTGTCATGGGGAAAAGAATGATTGGCAGGAGAGATGTGGCAGGAATCGGAATAGCTTCCGTAATCCACCAAGTTGCAATCCAAATGGTGCTGGCCAAGACGGCTTTTGCTTCGGGCGAAAGTCCATCAGGATTAAAGAAAAGTAAGGTTAACGCGAAAAGCAGCGGACCGAGAAACAAACCGATTAACTGAGGCTTGTTGTAACTTCGCTTCTTTTTGCGTTCATCGTAGGATCCCGCGTCTTCAGCCCGGTCTCGATCATTCGGGAGGCTTCCACCGGGGTTGGTGAAAAATTTAAACGTATCTTTTGCTTGATCGTGCTTTTCCCACATCCAGTTCCATGTTGCAGAAATCATCTTATCCCTCCATCATCTTTATAAAGAATTTTCCAATAATTATCTTCATAATTGTATAGGTTTCTGCTCCGACAAACAAGCGAGTGTAATCTTAATGCGCCCTTGACTCAAAGCAAGCCCAGAGAAAAGACAGGAACCCAAGGTCCCTGTCCACAAAGTTTGCACTTAGCTTTTCAATCATCTTACTGTTCTTCTGATTCTCCGATTGGGTTTTGTTCATCGCCTACACCTGTATTGCTGTGGGCGCCTCTTTTCTCCATCTCTTGGCCGTCTTCTTTTGACTCTTGATCAATGCTTTCAAATTCTTCCCGTTGGCGTCGGTTATGATGGCTTTGCGGATTTGCATCTTTCGAAAAATCATTTTTACCCATTAGGATCATTCCTCCTGTTTGCGTTTATTCCTTCATTTCCCTTCTCTCATGAAGTAAAACGTTTACAGGGGAAGAAATACGCCATAACCGAAATAGACGCAAAGAAGTGACAATACAGCAAAAACCAGATATTCTGAAGTGCCTCCGGTCGTAGCGGTAATTGGGAATCGAACATTCCATCTAAATGGAAAAAACAGTTTTACTCCTCTTTTCGTCGCCATGTCCAATACAATATGGCTGGCCATTCCCACAAGAATACCTGCTGAAATCGCTTCTACCGGCATAAAACTGTGCATTAAAACAGCAAACAGTACTAGAAACAATAAACTGTGAGTGAAAGTTCGGTGTCCAAATAAACCACTAATCAATTTAGATAGAAGAGGCAAACTGCGCCCAATTTTACTGCTGCCATGGCAAATATCAGGAATGACTGCGCCAACTACACCAGCGCCCAATAAAATGATCGGCTCGTAATTTGTGATTTGTGCAAAAGCAAGGCTTGCTGCAATACCGCCTATGATGTGAGTTTTACCTGTCATGCTTTTTCTCCTTTTCCTGCTTATGGCCATTAGAACATCTATCAATCAGATCAGAATAAAAAAATTCCCAACAGCTATCAGTTTCTCTTTTGGCCACGTGCTTATCGATCTCATTTTTATTATACTAAAAATCGTGTATGCTGAAGACATGGAATTTAATTAGATTAGCTGCATGAACAAAGAATCAGCTTATGAAATCGGTTAGGATAGGTGCCCTTAACTAATTGGGTTACGGAAGTCCGACACCAGAACAGTTCCACTGCTTTTATTCACTCAACTATATCTAAAAGGAGGCGTCATTATGGGCATTCATCGTTTTTTTACTTCATTGAATGATTTGGAACGAATTATCCGGGCACCCGGCATGTTTAAGTTTGAAGAACATAATGTTGCAGCCCATTCATGGAAAGTCAGTCAATACGCCATGTTTTTTGCAACCATCGAAGAACGTGCTGGCCGCGAAATCGACTGGAAAGCATTGTACGAAAAAACCATCAATCACGATTTTGCTGAGGTATTTATCGGTGACATCAAAACACCTGTTAAATATGCATCTCCCGAATTAAAGGAAATGATTGCAAAAGTAGAAGAAGGCATGATGGAAAAGTTCATCCTGCGTGAAATTCCCGAAGAATTTCAGGACGTGTTTTTTGAACGTATGAAAGAAGGAAAGGACTCCACTATTGAAGGGCGCTTGTTGGAGTTGGCGGATAAGCTGGATCAGTTCTACGAGGCATTTGCAGAATTGAAGCGCGGTAATACCGACAAGGAATTCGTGGTAATGTACCGGATCGCTTTGACCAAATTATTGGATCTTCCTTTGCCTGCAAGTGTTGATTATTTTAAGAATGTCATGCTTGATGACGTTATCAATGAAGAAACAGCCATTGACGTAAAAGAGATTACCCGCCAAATCATTTCCGAGCATTAAGCTTTGCTCTATGTTTCATACCTGCAATATGGTAAATTTAACTTCAACAACTACTTTCGGAGGTGAATCCCTTATTTAAGGGAATTTATTGGACCCCATACTTTTATTGAATATAGCTTTGCTCGTCTTATTAATCGCGTTAACGGCTGTTTTCGTCGGCTCGGAATTTGCCGTCGTTAAAGTCCGGATGTCGCGCATCGACCAATTAATCGATGAAGGAAACAAAAAGGCCGTGCTGGTCAAAAAAATCACCAGTGACCTTGATTATTATCTGTCTGCTTGTCAGCTCGGCATTACCGTTACAGCTCTCGGGCTTGGCTGGTTGGGAGAACCGACCGTTGGACGGCTATTGCATCCTTTATTCGAAATGCTCGGTGTTCCTGCATCTGCCTCTACCATCATTTCATTTGTCCTGGCTTTCTCACTAGTGACTTTTCTGCACGTTGTAATCGGGGAAATGGCTCCTAAATCCTTGGCGCTGCAATTCGCTGAACGGATGACCTTGCTGTTATCTCCATTCCTATACGCGTTTGGCAAGATCATGTACCCGTTCATTTTCATCTTGAACGGTTCGGCGCGCATCCTTTTACGTGCCTTTGGTGTAGAACATGCCAAGGAAGAGCAGGCCCATTCAGAAGAAGAGCTGAAAATCATTATGGCACAAAGCTTTCAAAGTGGGGAAATCAATCAAACCGAATTGTCCTATATGCAGAATATTTTCGCTTTTGATGAGCGAAGCGCAAAAGATGTGATGATTCCACGGACTCAAATGATCGCTTTTTCAGATGATTTAACGACTGAAGAACTTTTAGCCGAGATTCGTGAGCACCGTTTTACTCGCTACCCTATCGCCAGGGACGGAGATAAAGACGACTTGATCGGCTTTATCAATGCCAAAGAAGTGTTGACGCATTACGCCGTGAATGGCCAGTTTGAGATGGCAGAACTTATACACACTCTTCCATACTTCCATGAAACAACACCGCTTCAGAATGCCTTGGTGAAAATGCAAAAAGATCGAACGCATATCGCCCTCGTTATCGATGAATATGGTGGAACTTCCGGTTTGATTACCATGGAGGATATACTGGAAGAAATTGTCGGTGAAATCCGCGATGAATTTGATGAAGAGGAAGACGAAGAGATTATTAAGGAAAGCGATACGCGCTATCTACTGAATGGACGCGTCCTGTTAAAAGATCTGGAAGAACGCTTCGGCTTTAAATTTGAAGACAGTGAAGATATTGATACGATTGCCGGCTGGATACAGCATCAGCTGATCGAAGCTGAGACTGGCGATTCCTTTGTAAAAGGAGACTGCCAATGGTCCATTGTCGAAATGGAAAATCATCATATCTTAAAAGTTGCCTGTGATCTATTGCCAAAATCATAATGATAAAGCGTCCGAAAAAGGGCGCTTTTTTGCTGCTTAAATCTAAGTTCTGCAACGCTCCCCGTTCTTAAAGCTTTGAAAAACCGCATATTTCTGAGCCATACATTTCAGGTTCTAAAAGAGCTTCCGAACACTTATTTTAAGTCTTAAAAGGTTTCTATTCCTCTTAAATAAGTTTTTGTTTCTATTTTAGGGTTAATCCTATACCGAACGGGGCATATAAGGAGTAACTAATTTTGAAAATGGAGGTTATCATATGAGTAAAGCTATGGGGTTTGCCAAGGAACTTGGCAGTGAGTTCAAAAAAGATAAAGCAACTACTCTAGCCGCAGCACAGGCTTATTACTATTTATTAGCTATCGTTCCTTTATTGATCTTGCTGCTGTCTATTTTGCCTTATCTTCAGATTGATCCAGCGAAAGCAATGGAACTCATCCGTCAAGTTCTTCCTGGAGAAGTGGCTGCTACATTTGAGGATACAATTGTTAGTGTGGTCACCACACCATCAGGCGGTTTATTGACATTTGGTATTTTGGGTACGCTTTGGTCCGCATCGAATGCATTAACTGCTTTTATCGATGCAACTAATCAGGCATACGGCGTCGAAGAAACCCGTTCTTTCATCAAATTGAAAGCAACGGCCATCGTTTTGACACTTGGCATGTTGGTTGCTGTCATCGTTGCACTTGTTCTGCCAATTTTTGGCGGCACTATTATTGAGTTTATTAAAACAACCTTCAGTCTTCCGCAACAAACTGAAATCATTTTCCAGGTTCTGCGTTGGGTCATTTCCATTGCAGTCATGAGTATTGTCTTGGCACTTATGTACAAATTCGCTCCTGATAAACATTTCCCATTTAAGGAAGTTATTATTGGAGCTGTAATCGCTACAGTTCTATGGCAAGTTGTTTCTTTCCTATTCTCGATTTACGTCTCTAACTTCGGCAGCTACTCTGCCACTTACGGCAGTCTTGGAGGACTCATCGTACTAATGCTTTGGTTCTTCTTGACCGGTCTAATCCTTGTAATCGGCGCTGAAATCAATGCCATTCTTCACAGACGCAAGCATGCTAAAGAGGGTACTGATCCACTCGCGCAAAGCGAAGCAAATCAGAAAGATGCGAAGAGTGCAGAATCATCTATGAACAAATATTAAACGAATAACCCCTTCACCAGGTTTGGTGAAGGGGTTATTTTTTTACTTCATATCCCGTCTTCTTTCACGTATAAGGCCATCCATTCATCAATCGTGAAACTTTTGATGTCTCCATTCACTATTTCTATCGAAAAATAATCCATTGCTTTCTCGTTGGCTGCAATCAAATGCCCGGCAACCCGTTCTGCCTGTTCTTCGTTTTCAGTCGTACGCGCTACCCAAGACGGATACTGCAATGTCTTTTTGCGGTCTGCCGATTTCAGTTCCTTCATTCCATGCTCTTTCAATAGTTTTGCCCATTCTTCTTTCGACAGGCATCTTGAATGGCTGTCATCACGAAGTTTTTCTACCGTGTTTATAAAGTCTGCCAGCTCGGAATCCACAGGTGCCACATTGTCGATCAGAATAAACCTGCCACCTTTTTTTAAAACACGCGACGCTTCCGCAATAAACCGTTCCGGATGAGGAAAATGATGCGGGGCAATCCGACAGACAGCCGCATCAAACGTTTCCTTCAAAAATGGCAAAGCTTCTGCATCTGCAATTACATACTGAATGTTGTCAAAACTGCCGCGCAAATGATTGGCTGTATTCTCAAGCATCGCTTCTGTCAGATCTGTGGAAAAGATCATTCCTGCGTGGGGAGACAAGGTTTTTGTCACATGACCTCCGCCAGTCGCGATATCCAGCACTGTCCATGTCTTGTCAGGCTGAAGCCATTCAATAAGCAGCGGCAGGTCATCTGCTCTAGCATGGCTGTCGCTGGTTATATACTTGCCAGCATTGTTGCCGAAAGTTTCTTTTACTTTCTGCTTAACTGTTTTGTCCATCATTCTTCCCTCCTTCACTCAAATTCCGGGACGATGCTCAAGAAAATTACGGTATGCAAAGCCCTCCACTTCGGCTTCTGTGTAGTGTTTTTGCAGTTCGTTAATTAGATTAGGGAATTCCGATGCATTACCGAGCCCGGTGATATGAGAAGAGATCCCATCAAAATCAGAGCCAATGCCAACTTGCCGAATCCCCCCAAGCGAACAAAGATGATCGATATGGCGAATCAAATCGGGGATTGTTGCCTGTTCACTTTCTTTATTAATAAATTGCGGACAGAACACGACATCAATCATGCCGTTATTGGCGAACATCGCTTGGATTTGCTGATCAGTAAGGTTTCGCGGATGATCGCAAAGAGCACGTGCATTGGAATGGCTGGCAATTGGATACTTCGCCAACTCCATGACATCCCAAAATCCATTCATAGACAAATGAGAAACGTCAGTGAAAACATGATGCTCATTATTGAGACGGACTACTTCTTTTCCTAGTACTGATAAACCTGCACCTCTCGGATCCCCTACGCCGTCAGCGCACAAATTGGCATTATTCCACGTCAAGCCAATTGACAGCACACCCAGCCGATAAAGATGACGCAGCTTCGCCAAGTCATTTCCGAACGCATCCGCCCCTTCCAGTGTGAGAACAGCACCGATTTCATCAGGCTTCAGCGCATCGATATCCCGCCAGTTTTTTATGTGTTTCATAAGGGAATTTCTCCCCAATATTTCTGTATAGAATAAATCCACCTGCTCCAGCGCATGCTGCCATTTCTCGCCGGATGGGAATTCCGGATCGATGAAGATAGCAAAAAACTGAACTTTTACACCTCCTGCCTGCAGCCGGCCGAAATTGGTTTCCAGTTCGTCTGACTTTTTGAAATCCAGGAGTTCACCTTTGAACATGGTATTCCGTTTAGCTACCTGCAACTTTAGCAACGCGTCACAGTGCGTATCGAAGATTTTCATATCATTCAATTCCTCCTTTACGGCTTGCCTCAATGAAACCATTGAAAATTGCTAAAGATGCTGAATCCCCTGCTCTTGCCATATTTTCCGGATGCCATTGCACACCCAACACAAAATGGTGCTGCGCACTTTCAATCGCTTCCACAATACCGTCACTCGAAACGCCGCTGACGATAAATGGCTGAGGGACCCGGCGATTAGCTTGATGATGACGGCTATTCACTTTCAAGCGCTGTTGTCCCGTCAATCTATGCAACAGCGATGCTTTCGCCACATCTACAAAATGAGAGCCATGGAATTTTGGCGCTTTTTGCTGATGCTGCAGCAAATCCTCTTTTACTTGCGTCGTGATGTCCTGATACATATCGCCTCCAACTGCGATGTTCAATATTTGAGCTCCACGGCAAACCCCGAGTATTGGTTTTTCCAATGCCAGCATTTTCTTGGCCAAAGCCAATTCGAATGCATCACGAGACGGGATGATCACCCCAAGATTCGGCAGCGGCTCTTCGTCGAACAAAGTGGGGTCGATGTCATAGCCCCCCGCCAAAAACAAGCCGTCTATATGTTCAGCAAGTTCGTTAATATCTGCTTCATCCATCAAATGCGGAACCATAACCGGCAATCCGCCTGCTGCTAAAATAGCTTCCGTGTCCGCAAGCTCGATACCATATTCGTCGCGTCCCAATTCTAGAGATGCAGTGAGGCCAATAATCGGTTTCATCTATGTATAACCTCCTGTTATTAAAAACTGAATATATTAAACATATAGAATTTATCAATAGAATACCAGCACATCCAAGAACTTTATCATTTATAAAAAAAAAAAAACGGAAAGCCTAAAGCTTGCCGTCTGTTATTGCTATTCCTCCCCTGATTCAGCGATGGCCGTAGCAATCGCATCTTCAATTGGCGTAACTGAAGCCAGATCATTGTTAATGATGATAGAGAAAATCAGCGGCTTTCCATCTTTCGTCGTGGCATATCCTGATAACGCGGAGACCGCCGTCAGAGTACCTGTCTTCGCTTTGACATTGTGCTGTGCTGCGGTATCTTTCATTCGGTTGCGCAATGTCCCCCCAATAAACCGTTCTACATCCCCCGCAACCGGCAGAGAGTTTACGTAGCTGTCAAACCACTCTTTGTTCTGCACACCAAAGAGCAATTGCGACACTTCGTTCACTGGAATCAAATTGACATGGGACATACCTGAACCGTCGCGCAACAGTATTGTCTCTGAATTGACACCAAGAGTTCCTGCCACATCCTTCATCACTTCCAAACCAGCTTCCCAGCTGCCTTCTCCTTGGACAGCACGGCCCATTTCTTTCACCAAAACCTCTCCATGTCCATTATTGCTAAGCTTCATGAATGGAATAGCAAGCTCTGCCAGCGTCATTGACTCATGTTCCAGCAGCAATGTACTGTTTACAGGCGTCTCGCCCATTTTGAGCTGATGCTTACCGGTCCATTTAATGCCTTCTGCCAGCAAGGCATTTTCAAACAAATCCAGCGCATAACCAGAGGGTTCATCGACAGCAATCCATTCACGTGTCCGTGAACCTTCAGCCGGAATATTTCCTTCAATCACAATCTGGTTAGTGCCGTGTTCACGACTGATGGAAACTGTTTTCGGCTGTCCTGCCTGCACTGTTTTAGCATGGTTAACAATTGATACGTAGTCCGTTTCCGGACTCAGCGATACTTTTGGCTCTGTACCGGCTGAATCGCCGGGATTCACTTCAACAATCACCGAGCCTGCATCGTAATCTTTATTGGGAGATGCCGTTAATGCGGATACCTGCGCGCCGTAATAGTAGACTTCGTCCTGCCAGGTAATGTCTTCTGACAGACGGATATCGTCATACCACGTGTCATCTCCAATCAAATCACCTTTAATTTTTTGGATTCCCAAGCTTTTCAGATCCTGCGCGAATTGCTCAAAGTCTTCCTGAAGAAGTGTCGGATCCCCTTTGCCTTTTAAGTAGAGATTGCCTTTCAGCATTTTCCCTTTAACTTCTCCATCTGTATGTATCTCCGTCGTGAAACGATGATTTTCGCCAAGTGTTTCGAAAGCAGCTGCGGCAGTGAAGAGTTTCATGTTAGAAGCCGGAACCAATCGGGTGTCTCCGAAATGATCATAAATTTTCTCACCTGTATCAGCTTCTCTGATGCTGACACCAGCCAAAGCTCCATCCAGCCTTTCATCTTGGAGGATTTGATTAATTTCGCTGACCAAAGGAGCATATTCTCCATCTGCGCCAGCCGTTATTTTATGTTCAGTCAATTCCATGGGCGAAACCGCCAATACCCCTGCCAACATTAATAATGCTATCCCTTTTAAAGTACTTTTCCTCGCCATGATTCCATCCCCTGTCCCTTAATATGTTTAAGAATGTACCATACGCGCCAATCGAATTTTCAGTTAATTCAACAAATGCATCCATGTACATAGTATATTTTTATACTTATAGGAATATTATCCATTTAATAAATATTTATTTTCTTTTTTCTAGAGGGAATAGCCTTATGCACCTATGTCTTTTCAAACAAAAAAGGCTCACAAGAAACTGAAAGTTTCTGATGAACCTTTTATTGTATGCGCCATACTTAAATCCGGCTTTTTTTATTTCGAAATCAGCCATTCCATTGCAGTTCGGTTGTATAAAGTAAGCGGTCACCGACAAATATCCGACATTGCATTTCACAGAAATAACATCCGATCGAGACTTTGATGTCTTCGTAATCACCTTTGGCATTCTTTACTTTCCCAAATAAACGCGAAGTGAAGTGCAATCCAACTTGTTCATCCTGTAAAACGCCATCTACGAACAGCTTTACATTGGTCCATGTATTGACGATGCGTATTGTGTGTTCACCGTACTTCACAACCCATACATCTTTCATATCCCTGCCCCCTGTTCCCGCTTTTGACAACAGTATAACAGAAAAAGAAAAAAACCATGCTTTTAAGTAAGCTTTAGTTGGATGTGTTTCAGTGCTTGCTGCTGCAGTATTAGGTAAGTAAAAAGCTTTTTGTCCCAATTAGGTCAGCGCTTTTCATAAAAAAGACTGCAAACCACTCGAGTGGTCTGCAGTCTAGAGTTTTCAAACATGTATCATTTCTACTTACTGAACCAATTCCAATTCTACCGGAATCGATGCTTCCACTTCTTCGCCATCAAGTGATTGAACAGCCGTTTCAACAGCCATTTCACCAATCATTTCCGGCTTTTGAGCAATTGTTCCATCTAAACGGCCATCTTCTACAGCTTTAACCGCATCATCAGTAGCATCAAATCCAACAACTGCAATGTCTTTTCCAGAAGCTTCAATCGCTTCAAGAGCGCCTAAAGCCATTTCATCGTTGTGAGCAAACACTCCCGTAATGTCTGGGTTAGCTTGAAGGATGTTTTCCATTACAGATAAGCCTTCAGAACGGTTGAAGTTTGCTGTTTGTTTAGCGGCAACATCCAGGCTATCAGCTGCGATATTGTTGAATCCTTCACCGCGTTCACGTGCGGCTGAAGATCCAGGAACGCCTTCCAGTTCTGCAACTAGAGCGCCTTCACCAACGATTGAAACTAAATGTTCTCCCGCCATTTCGCCGCCAGCAACGTTATCTGAAGCGATATGGGAAACCACTTCCCCGCCTGCAGCACTGCGGTCAACAGTAATTACCGGGATGTTTGCCGAATTGGCTGACTCGACTGCAGCTGCAACTGCTTCCGAATCAACAGGATTGATCATGATCAAATCCACTCCCTGTTGAATCAAATCTTCAATATCACTTGCCTGTTTTGAAGCATTGTCCTGTGCATCCACTACTGTCAAATTGGCTCCCAGCTCTTCAGCTTTCGCTTCAGCGCCCTCATTCAATGTAACGAAGAATGGGTTGTTCAAGGTTGAAATAGAAAAACCAATTGTGTAATCGCCGCTTGCTTCGCCGCCATCTCCACTGTTTTCTTCAGAACTTGATCCTGGTGCTTCCATTGAACACGCCGCCAAAATCATCATTGCTAACAAAATGAACCCTAATTGCAATTTTTTCATTTTCCTGCACCCCTTATGCTGTTTTTTTACGGTCCAGAAGAACCGCTAATAATATGACTGCACCCTTCACCACTTGCTGGAAGAAGGACGGAACCCCCATTAAGTTCAAACCGTTATTGAGTACACCAATAATCAAGGCACCAATTAATGTACCGACAATCCATCCGCGTCCACCGGTAAGGCTTGTCCCGCCAAGTACGACGGCTGCAATGGCATCAAGCTCAAACATTTCACCGGCAGTCGGCTGAGCCGAATTCAGACGTGACGTTAAGATGAGTGAAGCCAAGGCTGCCAATAAGCCTAACAATGAATAGACGTAGATTTTAATGCGGTCTGTATTGATCCCAGATAGGATCGATGCCTCTTCATTGCCGCCTACTGCATAGACACGGCGGCCGAACGTCGTTTTCTTCAAGATGAAATACAAGATTCCGAAACTGACAATCATGGTAACTACCGGAATTGGAATCCAAAAGAAATAGCCTTTGCCGAGCAGTTGGAAAGTCATGCTGTCGCCCAATCCTGAAATTGGGCGTCCGTCTGTATAGACCAGGGTCAATCCCCGGTAAATAGTCATCGTCGCCAAAGTTGCGATAAATGGCGCCACTTTCCCTTTGGCAATGATGATGCCGTTAACTGCGCCTAGAATTGCTCCAAGCAATAGTCCGAGGAGCATCGCAAGAATTGGGTCTATACCGCTTGCCATCATTCCTGCTGTGACCGCTCCCGTTAATGCAAGAGTCGAACCGACCGATAAGTCAATGCCCCCTGTCAAAATAACAAAAGTCATACCAAATGCAATCAAAGCGTTAATGGACACTTGCCGAAGCACGTTCATTAAATTGGATACGGTAAGAAAGTCGGTATTTGAAATAGAAATAATAGCGACGATTAGGATCAAGCCGATAAATGGTGCTATTTTTTGTAGAACTGATTGATTCTTAGTCTTCAACTGCAAGTTTTCCACCTCCTGTTGCAAAATGCATAATTCGCTCCTGCGTCATTTCTTTTTTTGGTAAATCCGCTGTTATTTTTCCTTCATGCATCACCAGGACACGATCAGCCATACCAATCACTTCTGGCAGTTCTGAAGAAATCATGAGAATTGCTACGCCACGCTCAGCCAGTTGATTGATGATTGAATAAATTTCTTTTTTCGCTCCCACATCAACGCCGCGTGTTGGCTCATCCAGAATCAGCAATTCTGGTTCGATGCCGAGCCATTTCGCGATGACTACTTTCTGCTGATTTCCACCACTTAACGATTTTGCGGGTTGATGTGGACCGGATGTCCGAATTCCAAGCCGTTGAACCATCGTGTCAAAAAGCTGACGTTCCTTGTCTTTGGAGATTAATCCGTTCTTGGAGATAGCAGCGAAGTTGGTCATACTGACATTTTCCTCTACTGTAAAATCCACAACCAAGCCTTCGGATTTCCGGTCTTCCGTGACATAGCCGATGCCCATTTCTTTGGCTTTTTTCGGCGTATCAATTTTGACCTGTTTTCCATCAAATTCGATAATTCCGCCATCCAATTTTTTGTATCCGAACAGCGATTGTGCCACTTCTGTGCGTCCGGCACCCATTAAGCCAGCAATCGATAACACTTCCCCTTTTCGAAGTTCAAAAGAAATGTCCTCAAAGCAATTTTTCCGACTTAAGCCTTTAACAGCAAGTTTGATTTCACCAATTTCTGATTTCCGTTCAGGGAAGCGTTCCCCGAGTTCCCTGCCGACCATCATCTGAACAATTTCATCAAAAGAAGTTTCACTTATTTTGCGCTCTCCAACAAACTCTCCATCGCGCAAAATCGTAATCCGGTCACATAGCGAGAAAATTTCCTCCATCCGGTGGGAAATGTAAATGAACGAGACACCGCGCTTCTGAAGTTCACGGATCGTTTTAAACAAATTGTCAATTTCACGGTCTGTCAACGCCGCAGTTGGTTCATCCATTATGATTACTTCTGCGTCTACTGACAGTGCCTTAGCAATTTCAACAATTTGCTGTTTTCCGACAGACAGCGAACTGGCCGGGTCAGCAGGATCAACATTCAGTCCAAGATCCAATAGGATTTTACGTGTCTTTTTTTCCATTTGTTTTGTTCTCAATACGCCTGTACGTCCAAACGTTTCTTCACGTCCAAGAAATAGATTCTCGGCAATTGACAGATAAGGCAAGATGTTCAGTTCCTGGTGAATCACTGCAATGCCTACCTCTTCAGCTTGTTTAGGAGAAGTGAAATTGACCTGTTCACCTTTCACTTCAACCGTTCCCGAATCCCTTGTATAAATTCCCGACATAATTTTCATCAATGTCGATTTTCCGGCACCATTTTCGCCCATGAGCGCATGAATTTCTCCTTTTTCTAAAGCAAAATGGACATTCTTCAACACTTTATTGCCGCTGAATGATTTAGAGATATCGGTCATTTTAATCATTAAACTCACCTGCCTTTTTAAAAAATGACGCCAGAACGAAGGACAATATTAGCGTAAGGTGTCGCTTCTCCTGTGCGGATAATCAGTTTTGCCTGCTTGCTGAGCTCTTTCAGTTCTTCATGTGCAATATAGTCAGTTTTCATTTTTTTCTTAATCGCTTTTTCCACTTCCGGATTCCCATCTATGATTTCCCGGGCAATAAACGCCGCCTCCGCTTCGAAGTCGTCCAGTACTGCCTCAAGAATTGTCAGGAATGCCGGCTCGCCTATTTTGTAGGATAAGTCGATGCAGGGAACATCTTTGGGAATCGGCAACCCACAATCCCCGATAACGAGCAAATCCGTATGTCCAAAGGAGGCTAAGGCTGACGCTATGTCACGGTTGATCATGCCATGTTTTTTCATGAATACTCACCTGCCATTCGCTCGTTGACAGCAGTTCGCTCAGGCATACCGCCTTGTGCACCGAATTTCTCTACGGATAAAGAGGCAGCAGCGTTGGCAAATCGGACTGCTTGTCCGAATGCCTGTCCTTCTGCCAATGCTGCGGCAAGTGCTCCGTTAAAGGTATCCCCTGCTCCTGTTGTATCTACCGCTTTTGTAGCAAATCCTTCGACTAGGACATGTTTTTCCCCATCGTAAAATTGGGCACCTTTTTGACCGAGTGTCACGACAAGGCGGTTTGGATACTCTATTAAGGCCTGTTCCCAATCTACACCGAAAATTTCTTCCGCTTCTGTTTCATTCGGCGTCAAGTAGGTGAAATATGGCAGAAAGTCAGCTGTAAATCCACTGGCTGGCGCTGGATTCAAAATGGTCGGCACTCCGTGTTGATGACAAATTTCCAAGGTCCGTTGAATAACCGGAATCGGCATTTCCAATTGCATTATAACCAGTTCACTCGCTGCCAACTGACCTGTCAAAGCGTCAATTTCCTGCGGTGTAACACTATAGTTGGCACCGGGCACGACGATAATACGATTATCTCCTTCAGACAGCAGAATATTGGCGATGCCGCTCGCGCCGTCAATCTTTTTGACATGTTCCACTTGAATTCCTTCATCCTTCAGTCCGGATAATAACTCGTTACCAAAAGCATCCTGGCCAACTGCCCCGACCATATGGATATCGCTGCCCAATCTCGCAGCTGCTACTGCCTGATTGGCCCCTTTGCCTCCCGGAACTGTCGTATACAGATTGCCTAGCGCGGTCTCTCCTTGCTTTGGAAAACGGTCTGTCTGGACGACTAAATCCATATTGATGCTGCCAACTACTGTAATCATTCCGCTACACTCCTTGTTGTTCCTCGAACGACCAACTTCACGGGAACCTCATAAAATTTTTGTTCGATCTTCTTATTCTCAATTTGTTTGATCAGAACACGTGTCGCAACTGCCCCCATCTTATAAACATCCTGTGCGATTGTTGTTAGTCCGGGTGACAACATTTCCCCCATTGCCACTCCGTCAAAACCGACAATCTGCAATTCGTTCGGAACATGCTTTCCGACAGTGTTTGCCGCTTTTAAAGCCCCTGCAGCCGATACGTCACTGCTGGCAAAAATACCATCAATTTGCGGATTATCATTTAACATGCGTTCTACAATTTTCTGCGATTCTGCAAAGTGGAAAGGTGAAGTTACTACATGGTAATGCACATCCGATTTTTGAATCGCTTCCATAAAGCCTTCATACCGATCATTCGCAGGATTCAATTCCTCCGGACCTCTCAAAAAAAGGACATTTCGACATCCTCTTTCCAGCAAAGCATTGGTTCCAAGAATTGCCCCTTCTTTGTTATTGGAGGAGACAGTCGGAATTTTTTCGTTAATTTCCCGGTCAAGTGCTACGATTGGCACATTGGCATTGGCATAATGCGGTGCATCCAGCTGGTTGGATGTCACAATAAAACCAGCAATGTATTTTTTCTTTAAGGTTTCAATGTAATTTTTCTCTTTTTCAGGATCTTCGTCCGAGTTGCATAGCACCACTGTATATCCGTAGGTTAAAGCTACATCTTCAACTGCACGAGCAAGCTCCGGAAAGAATGGATTTGTGATATCCGGGAGAATCAAGCCGATTAGATTCGACTTTTTCGTATTCAAAGAACGCGCAACCGGATTCAGTTCATAATTCAGCTCTTCTACCGCTGCAGTTACCGCTTTGGCAGCTTCTGAACTGACATACCCGCTGTCATTTAAGAACCTCGAGACCGTCGCTACTGAGACCCCTGCTTTTTTCGCTACATCTTTAATAGTGGTCATACCAACGACTCCGTTTCTCTTCAATGTGTAACCGGTTACACATAATATATAGTGCATCTTTCGCTTTGTCAATGTGAACATTTTCCAGTTCGATATTTTTTTTAGTTTGTTTATCCGCTGTTTTCTTGTACCAGTATAAAAAAGGAATTCCCGCAAATTGCAGGAATTCCTCTTGATCAAGCGTTCATATTATCCATTCGTAAATCTCTTTTTTTCTCAGTCTCTGCCACATAAACTGCACATGCCGCATCTCCTGAAATGTTAACAGCTGTACGTGTCATATCCAACAAGCGGTCTATTCCGATTACCAAGCCAATGCCTTCTGGCGGAAGGCCGACACTGCTTAACACCATCGCCAGCATAATCAGTCCAACTCCCGGAACACCTGCCGTACCAATACTTGCTAATACAGCTGTCAGTACAACTGTCACAAGATCCATTGCCGATAAATCCACACCGTAAGCCTGCGCGATGAACATGGTTGCGACCCCTTGCATAATGGCCGTGCCATCCATATTGATCGTAGCACCAAGAGGCTGTACGAACGAGCTGACAGATTTCGGCACCCCCAATTCATCCTGTGCCACTTCCATCGAAATCGGCAATGTCGCTGTACTGCTCGATGTACTGAAGCCCACGCTCATGGCAGGCGCAAATTTTTTGAAAAACCAGATGGGGCTTTTCTTGGCTAAGAACTTGATGGTCCCTCCGTAAGTGAAAACTGCATGAATCAAAAGTGCCGCTACAATGACCACCATATAGGAACCCATCGCTTTCATTGCTGAAATTCCTTGAGAACCCACAGCCGTCGCAATCAGTCCGAATGTACCATAAGGAGCAAATTTCATAACTATGCCCACCAAATACATCATGACATCATTACCTTGTTCAAACAAACGGACAAGCCCTTTCGTTTTTTCGCCAAGCGTCGTCAATGCTAATCCGATAAAGACCGCAAATACGATGATTTGCAGCATATTGCCTTCTACTAATGACGCAATCGGATTCGTCGGAATCATAGCCAATAGCGTCTCGCCTACAGATGGCGCTTCCTGTACTTCAAACTCCGCGCTGGAGAGATCAAAGTCCCCTGCAAGTCCCGGCTGAATGACAGCGGCTAATGTTAATCCGATGACAATTGCTATCGTGGTCGTGACAAGGAAATAACTGACCGTCTTAATGCCAATCCGTCCTAATTTGGCCGGATCGCCAAGGCCCGCTGTTCCAAGAATAATGGAAAACAACACAAGAGGAACAACCAGCATTTTAATCAAACTTAAAAATATTTGGCCAAGCGGCACAAATAAATATGTATTCAGTGCATCAAATGAGTCGGGTGCGAATAGGTTTATCAATAATCCGACAATCGCTCCCAAAACGAGACCGGTCAGTACTTTTACGGTTAAACCAGGTTTTTTCATTCATTTCCCTCTTTCGTTTCTAGACATAGAAACTATTTTATAGGAATATATATATTCGTTACAACTTTAAAGAAATTCACGGAATCTACTATGAATTCGAAATAAAATTACTATTTTAAAATATAAAAAACCCGTATAAATGGAGGTCCATTTACACAGGTTGCAGGTTAAAAAATATATAGTAAGAGTTTTTTCTCCCATTGAAATTCCGACTTCCATCTCAAACTATTTTGGTGATGCAAACGGCATTCCGTTTTTTGGAAGTGTTTAAAACCATCGATACCCATATACAAGAAGTGTTATTGACGGCGTTATATATAGTAGACTCTATATTTAAATGATCATTTCACTTTTTGTTCAATGACCAATTCGTAAACTTTTTTCGGACGCCCTGGCCTATTGGAACTCTTTTCTTCAGCAACGCTTTTTATTAGCCCCATCTGCTCCATCTCATTTAGAATGCGTCTCGTATTGCGGTCCGTATTTTTTAACAAAGCAGTAGTCACTTCACTGGTAAAATGGGTTAAGTTCTTTAATTTAATGTAATGATAAATTTTCGCAGGAATCGTTTCTTTATATTTGTGCTTTTTCAAGACATTTTGCCAGTATTCAGGCAGCTGATAATTGCTTTCGTAGCTGAATTTTAATTCGGTCAAATTTGCAAAGACATGATCTTCATTCACAAAAGCCACTTTGCAGCCTTCTATTGAGGTGGCATATTCAAATGCCTGCTGAACATGCTGTTCAGCATCATAAATGGTATACCCTGCGCCAATGCCTATATGGAATTTTAAAGATGTCCTCATATTGATCTCTTCAGCTATAAAGGAAATGGCAGTTTCAGACGTCAGCAACTCGTAGTCTCCCTGAGTTGTATAGATAAAATAAGTGCCGCTTCCTTTGTCTATTAGAGATCCATTCAACATTTTTGTCAGGCGGAGCAACTCCTGTTGCAAATCCAATACTTTTCTATTTTCTTCAAAGCTGAAAACTGTCTTTTTGGTGACGCTGCCCGCGGGTAGCAAATCCACTCCAATAATCGCTACTTTCTGTTTTTCATACACATGGCTCTGTGCTCTTGAAAAAAGAATATCGAAAATTGTCTTTATAGCCATTCTGGAAGGAACTACTCTATAGACCGGTATTCCAAGCCGCTGCAATTCCAGATAAACCTTCAGCAAGCAAGTAAGCGCCAGCTCAGAATTTCCAGCACGGTAATTGCTTACATGAAAATCAATTAGTTCCTTATGGTCCGTATACCCTTTGAATGATGACAGTTCAAAAGATATATTACTCAGCTGATATTCACTGAATAAAGAATGGACAACATGCTCATCAACCGTATCCAAGCTCATTTTTTCAACAAAACGGCCATGGTCATGCATCACTTTCAAACAGGTTCCGAGCATAGCCATGCCGTGAAGCGGCGGAAAAGAAGCCTCTTCCGGGGTGATCAATCCTAATTCCAGGCAATGATGGTATGGAGTCGGTCCTGAGAATATCCATTTTGCCACATCATATCGGTGTTTATTTAGAATATTGGGCAATTCTTCATGATGAAAGTATTCAAATTCCACAAGTTCAATGCGCGCATCGTCGTCAGCTACTTCACGTATGACTTTTAATGAGTCCGCTGGCCCTATTGCTCCTATACGTACTTTCATTCTTTACTACACCCTTTTCAATTTACTTGGGAACTACCTGAATCGGGCAACACATTCGTATCTTCCTGTAAAAGAGGATAGTGGCATGCGACAAAATGATTTGGCAAGATTTCCCGATATTCCGGAACCTCTATTTTACACTTTTCAGTGGCAAAAGGGCATCTTGGGTGGAAAGGACAGCCTGAAGGAGGATTGATAGGACTTGGAATTTCTCCTTTTATCAATTGATGTTCTTTCCTTAGCTTCGGATCTGGTATCGGCACTGAATCCAGTAAGGCATACGTATAAGGATGCAATGGATGTGTAAACAATTCATCTCTGTCAGCCATTTCCACCATCTTTCCTAAGTACATCACTCCAATGCGGTCACTTATGTGACGAACAGCCGGCAACCCGTGGGCAATGAATATATAAGTCAAATCCATTTCTTTCTGTAGTTTTTTTAATAAATTTAAAATCTGAGCTTGGATGGATACATCCAATGCAGATACTGCTTCGTCACAAACAATGACTTTCGGCTTTAAAGCCAATGCGCGTGCAATACCGATACGCTGGCGCTGGCCGCCGCTGAATTCGTGGGGGTATAATTTCATTTGATGCTCTCTTAAGCCGACAAGTTTCATAAGCTCGCGGACTTGTTCTTTTAACTCTTTACCAGATGCCAAACCATGTACGACGAGTGGTTCTCCAATAATTTGCTCTACAGTCATACGCGGATTTAAAGATGAATAGGGATCTTGGAAAATCACCTGAAGGTCTCTTCTGGCTTTCCGTAGCTCTTCTTGAGACATCGCTGAAATATCTTCATTTTGAAAATAGATATGCCCTTCAGTTGCATCCAACAGCCCCAGCATCAATTGGCCGGTGGTGGACTTGCCGCATCCCGACTCCCCTACTATGCCAAGCGTTTCACCTTTGAATACTTGGAAGTTCAAGCCATCTACAGCTTTTATTTTAGAGTGGGTCTTTTTGATAAAACCTTTAGTTAGATCAAAATGTTTTTTTAAGCCGATCACTTCCATAATTACTTTTTCCTCTGTCGATTGCATACAGCCACCTCCTAGCCTTTAACTTTTATGCAGCGTTTTGCATGTTTTTCTGAGATGTACTCTAAATCAGGATGAACTTTTGTGCATTCAATATCTCCTAAAGGACAGCGCGGATGAAATTTACAACCTTCGGGCATATTGGAAGGATTGGGAACAGTTCCTTCGATGGAATATAACTCATCCACCACATCATGAATTTTAGGAATGGAAGAAATCAATCCCCTTGTATAAGGATGGCGGGGATTATCAAATAACTCTTGGATAGGAGCTGTTTCCACCACTTCCCCTGCATACATGACAACCACGCGGTCAGCCAATTCTGCTACCACCCCTAAATCGTGGGTAATGATAATAATGCTTGTATTCAAGTTTTTCTTTAAATTCCTTAATAAAGTTAAAATTTGAGCTTGAATAGTCACATCCAATGCTGTTGTCGGCTCATCTGCAATCAATAGTTTCGGATTACAGGATAAAGCCATCGCAATCATGACCCGCTGGCGCATACCGCCGGACAGTTGATGTGGAAATCTCCCCATCACTCTTCCGGCATCCGGTATTCCGACCGTCTCCAGCATTTCGATGCCTTTGTTATGCGCTTGTTCTTTGGTCATCTTATTATGCAAAATCAATGTTTCCCGCAACTGATAGCCGATCGTAAAAACCGGATTTAACGCGGTCATCGGTTCTTGAAAAATCATAGCGATTTCATCACCGCGCATTTTGCGATACTCTTTTTTGCTCAAGCTTCGCAAGTCTTTATCCTCAAAAGTAATGTTGCCTTCATAAATCTCTCCATTGACCGGCAAAATACCCATTAGGGCAAGGGAAGTGACACTTTTACCACTTCCCGACTCTCCTACTATCGCCAGGGTCTCACCTTGCTCCACTGTAAAGCTTACGCCGTTAACTGTTGAAACATACCCATCGTCAGTTTTAAAACGAACTTTTAAGTCGTCCACCTTTAACAATTCATTGCTCATGATCCTATTCACCTCCACTTATTCTTTAATTTTCGGATCCAGCACATCACGCAGCCAGTCTCCCAGGAATATAACACCCAGCACCGTTACAGTGATTGCAATGCCGGGAAATGTTGCGACCCACCAGCTAGTAGCGATATATTCTCTCCCATCACTTAACATAAGGCCCCAGGAAACATCGGGTGGCTGGATTCCGAGCCCAAGAAAACTCAAACTGGCTTCCAGGATAATGGTAGTAGCAACGTTCAGCGTTGCAATAACAATAAAAGAGGAGAGGACATTCGGTAAAATATACTTGACGATAATACGAAAATCTTTCGCCCCTATAGCTTTAGCCGATCTGACATAATCACGCTCTTTGATGCTCAGCGTTTCACTTCGCACCATCCTCGCATAAACCACCCAAGTCGTTCCGCCAAGCACCAAAATTAATGTTGTAAGGCTCGGTCCAAGAACCGCCAAAATAATCAACATGAAAAGGATATTCGGAATAGCCAGCAGGGCGTCTACGGTTCTCATAATTACGAAATCCCACACTTTTCCGTAATAACCTGCGATTAAGCCGAGTGCCATTCCGATGGCCCCCGCCAGCAAAACTGCCGTAATACCAATAAACAAGGAAATACGCGAACCATAAATAATGCGGCTCAAGATATCACGACCCAGATTGTCTGTCCCTAGAATAAATTCGGGGGATCCACCTTCGCTCCATGAAGGCGGCAATAAACGATTCACCACATTGGTTTGAGCAGGATCATGCTGCGCAAGTAGAGGAGCAAATATAGCCATCAATGTAACTGCCACTACAATGACCAACCCGGTCATCCCCGTTTTGCTTCTTAATAAACGTTTAGCCAGCTTCCTAAAGGAGGATTGAGTTGCACCTTTTTGTTGGTTTATCGTTGTTTCTGATGCTTGCGTCAATTCGAGCCCCTCCTTTATTCATATTTAATGCGCGGATCCAAGAACCGGTAGATTAAATCTGCCAGCAGATTGCTGAGAATAACAAAGATCGCAATGATGAAAGTAGCAGCTTGTACAACCGCCATATCCCGCAAATTTACTGACTGTACAAGCAATTGCCCGAGTCCCGGCCACGCAAAGACCGTTTCCGTAATTAGCGTTCCACCTACCAATGTAGCAGTCTGCAATGCCATGATGGTCACTACAGGAATCAGCGCATTACGGAATGCATGCTTGTTTACGATAATTGATTCTCCCAAGCCTTTACTGCGGGCAGTCCGAATAAAATCCTGCTCTAAAATCTCCAACATACTGGATCTTATCAGCCTTGTCATTTCTGCTGCTATGCCTGTTCCGAGTGTAATCGCCGGCAATACCAGATGCCCGAGTGTTCCTCTCCCGGAAACAGGGAAAATTTGAAATGTAACAGATAAAAAGAGGATCAGCATAATCCCAAGCCAAAAATTGGGCATCGCTTTCCCTAATACTGCTCCTCCTGTAATAAATAAATCGAAAAAACTGTTTCGCTTAACTGCCGATAAAATACCCAGCGGCACGGAAATTATAATGGCCACAATCATGGAGGCAATAGCCAATTCAAAGGTCGCCGGCAGCCTTTCCAATACCAGGCTAAGTGCGTCTGTGTTGTAGCGGAATGAATCTCCGAAGTCACCGGTCACCAATTCTCCGAGGTAAGTGAAATATTGAATTGGCAAAGGTTCATTTAACCCCATTGATTCTCTTAAAGAATCGCGCTCTTCTTCTGTAGCAGTTTCTGGGAGCATTAAGGAAACGGGATCCCCAGTCACACGGATAAGCAAAAAGACAATTAAAGTTATGAGGAGTAGTACAGGAATTGTTTTTACCATGCTTTGGAATAAATATTTCATCGATTTCCTCCTCCTATCGAAAAAAGGGAGGAATCCCCCCTTTTTTACTTCAGTGTAATTGAGTCAGCATAGAACATTTCATTCAAAAGCGGTTCAAAATCAAGTCGCTCATTAATTCCTGTAATTGCATCCAATTGGAACATGTAAATTTGAGGACGATCTTCAGCAATTATTTCCTGAGCTTCTTGATATTGTTGTGCACGCTCTTCGGGATCCATGTTCTGTTCCGCTGCCAGCAATAGATCATTTACTTCTTGATTGTCATAATCCGTCTCACCTTCGGCATTTTCAATTGTCAGCCGGTCCAATGCCAGCGAAGCATCGAACATCGAGTTGCCGTAGCCGATATAGAACATTTCGGCAAAATCACGGTCTTGATATCGCTGGTTAAAGGCACTCCATTCAATCAATTCCTGATTGACTGTAATCCCGACTTCGGACAGCATGGCGGCAATCAACTCCACCGTCTCTCTATCCTTTAAATATCTGCCATTCGGTCCTGTCAATGTCAATTCAAAACCATCCGGATAGCCGGCTTCAGCAAGCAGTTCTTTGGCTCTTTCTGGATCATATAGTGTTTGTCCATAAAGATCTTCATTAGCCCCAACGTTTCCTGGAGTAACGCGCGTGCGTGTAACCGTACCTGCACCTTCCAGCAACGAATCGACAATGGCTTGTTTGTCAATTGCAAGGTCTATCGCTTCACGTACTAACGGATCTCCTGTAACACTGTCTTCATCTGTCCGCAATACTAGCATCATGACACGTTGCGTTGGCGATTGGACAGTCGTGACTCCTTCAGTTTCATTGATGCGGTCTACGTCTGTCGGCGGAATATTCACAGCAACATCCACTCCACCTGTCAGCAATTCAGAAACACGGGTCGAATCTTCAGGAATGCTTCGGAAAACAAGCTCTTCCCATTTCGGTGCATCACCAAAGTATTCGGTATTTGCTTCTAGTGTCAAACGGTCATCTCTTTGCCATTCCATGAATTTATAAGGACCTGTTCCGACCGGATTTTCTAAAAACACTTCCCAGCCTTCAGTTTCAATATACTCCTGTGGCAGAATGCCTGAACCCAATCGGGACAAGCGATTTAACAGAGCCGGTTCCGGGTTTTTCGTGACGATTTCAAATTCGTAATCACTGATCACATTCACAGCTTCAATCTGATTATAATTGCCGTGCTCCAGTAACGTGTCGTCTTTAGCTACTCGTTCTAACGTATATTTCACATCATCAGCAGTCAGCTCTTCTCCGTTGTGGAAAGTCACTCCTTCTCTTAACTTGAAATTCCACGTCGTATCGTCAACATTTTCCCAGCTTTCAGCCAAGTCAGCTTGGAAGCCATCTTCTCCCTGATTTGTCACCAGGTAATTGAACATATTGACATGGACAGCTTCCGTAGAGGTTGTATTGTGGTCATGAATATCAAACGTCACAATATCAGTACCATTTGCGATGACCAAGGTTTTGCTGTCGCTTGTTTCCACCGGTTCTTCACCTTCTGTGTTGCTTGTTTCTCCACCTGAACACCCTGCAATAATCAGCGTCAATACTAAAAGCAATAACCAGAGCTGTTTCTTCATTCTTTTTCCCCCTTTGTGGTTTGTAAGAATTTATGTGTCAGTAAACTTAAAACCGAAATACCGTACAAAAACGATTGTTCATCTACATCAAAACGACTGTTATGATTTGGAAAAGCAGTCTGTTCACCATTTTTTGTCCCTAAACGGAAAAAGACGGAAGGCACCTCTTGGGAAAAGTAAGAAAAATCCTCGCCTCCCATGGAAGGGCTGGCGATATGCAGCGCTTGAGCTCCGAACAACTCACTTACTGTTTCAGTCAACAGTCCTCGCATTTCTTCATCAATTTTAATTGATGGTGTGACATGATGGTAAGTAAGGACAGCATCCCCTTTAAAACTTCTCGCTATTCCCGTGGCAATCGATTCTATTTTTTCCGGCATTTGAGCCCTTGTCTCTGGTTTTAATGTACGTACAGTGCCCTTCAGCAACACGGAATCCGGAATAATTGTCGCTTTAGTTCCACCTTCGATTTGTCCGAAACTGAGAACCACCGAATCCAGAGGATCGGTTTGACGGCTTACAATTTGCTGTAAGGCGACAAGGACCTGAGCTGCAATCAGAATTGGATCGACAGTTTGATGTGGATGGGCTGCGTGACCCCCAGCCCCCGTTATGACGAGTTCGAAGATGTCCACAGCTGCACAGCTGTATTTTGCTTCAGTAATTGAAAATTCGCCGGTCTTCAATGTAGGATGGACGTGAAGCCCTGCCATTGCATCGACTTTAGGATTTTCCAATGCGCCGTCCTTGATCATCGCATCTGCGCCTTGTCCAATTTCTTCAGCCGGTTGAAAAATTAATTTCAAAGTTCCCGACTCTAAGCCTCTTTCAGCGAATAGCTTCGCTACTCCTAATAGGATGGAAGTGTGTGCGTCATGTCCACATGTATGGGCGAGACCATCATTCTCACTTCGGTATGGCTGATCTATTTTATCGTTCATAGGAAGAGCATCCATATCGGCTCTCAAACCGATAACGGGCCCAGGAGCTGCTCCATGCAGTAGGCCGATCACGCCTGTTTTGCCGACAGCTTCCCTGACTTCATAACCCCATTCCTTTAATAATCCAGCCACAATACCAGCGGTCCTGATTTCTTCGAAAGCCAGTTCAGGATGCTTATGAAGATCGCGCCGAATAGCGACCACTTTGTCAAAAACAGCTTCTATGGAATCATGCCAGTCGGGATGTGATGATTTTAAAGTTTTGAATTCCTTGATTCCGTCTGTCTTTACTGTCATTAACCCACACTCCCCTGTTTATCGTATTGCCGGCTGAACTCAAAAACCAGCGCTGCCGCCATCTTAATCCCCTCAATATAATCATCAACATAAATGTTCTCATTCGGAGCATGATTATTCGATTCGAAGTTTCCTACGCCAAATGATGCAGATGGGATTCCGAGAGCCTGGCATAGCTCGTACATTGGACCGGTCCCTGGAGTATTGGGAACAATATTCGGCTTTTTATCCGAATATTGATTGGCTACTTCTATCATTGCTTTAACAATTTCTCGATCCGGAATTGTTCGGGCAGCCCGCTCTGAACTGGTAACTTTAATGGTAATATCTTCAAAGCCTTGGTTATTTAAGTGCTGCCGTAATTGCAGCAATATTTTTTCAGGATCTTGTCCGGGCACCAAACGAAAATCCAATTTTGCTGTAGCTGAAGAAGGCAATACTGTCTTTGTTCCTTCTCCTATGTAGCCGGAAAAAATTCCGCAAATGTTACATGTTGGTTCAAAAAGATGCTTTCTTTTTAATGCCATCCCTTCAAGATTTAGTAGAAAGCCTTCAATCCCCAACTTATTTAAGGTTTCTGCTTCATCCAGCCGATAATGGGCCAACATTTCTTCATCTAGCTGAGTGATCGATTCGACGTCATCGTAAAATCCCGGAATGGTTATTCTCTCCTTCTGATCCTTCAGTGTATTCAATGCCCAAACCAGTTTCCAAACCGGACTTTCTATGATTGCCGCCTGGGCCGAATGCAAGTCTGTATTCGCTGCTTCTACAGATAATTCGACATACAGCATACCTTTGACTCCAAGTGAGACTTGCAATGCACCGTCAGCATCCCGGTAACCAAACTCCCAGACACATCCGTCCGCATGAATTTTTTCGGCATATTCTTTTGCAAAGGCCGGTAAATTCAAGCTTCCGATTTCCTCCTCTCCTTCAAAGATGAATTTAACATCAACCGGCAATTCCAAGCCGACTTGTTTGATTGCATGGATGGCTGCTATTCTGGCAATCAGATTTCCTTTGTTGTCTGCCACTCCTCGGGCAAAGATTTTTCCATCCCGGATGTCCGGTTCAAAGGCAGGGCTTTTCCATAGCTCGATCGGGTCTTCCGGTTGGACATCATAATGATTATAGAAACTTAGAATCTTATCTGATTTTCCTTCCAGCTCGGCGTATACTACTGGGAAACCTTTTGTAGGCAATTTCTCCGGAGTTATAGAAAAAGCTTCTTCAAATAAATCATCCAAATAGGAAACAGCATCTTCCATCCCTCTGTTTTGGGCTGCCACACTTGGGATTCGGCAAAATTCAGTAAGCCATTTAATGTACAACTCACGATTTTCTTCAATGAACTCATCAATTTTTGTGTTCAAAAAATCCCTCCCTTTTATTTAAGGATAATTTCCTTAATTTTTTATTAACTTTACCTTCTTTTAATAACTACTGTCAATGTAATTTTCAGTTTTTTCTAAATTGGTTGATTTATTAATTTATTTGTGTTTATGTATAATTATCATTAAATTAGAGGAGCAGAAGGAAATGAACCCTTACAAAAGCTATTTATCATCTCACACTGAAACAATAAAAGATGATTTACTAACATTGATCCGTGCCCAATCACCAAGCCATAACAAATCACTCGTGGATCAGTGCGGGAATTTATTAAAGGAAATTTTCCAAAAAAGATTAACAGGAAGTTGGAATTATGAAGTTTTTGAACAACAAGAAACCGGCAATCATTTCTCTTTTGAGTTAGAAGATAGCGGTTCAAAACCCCGAATCTTGTTTTTATCCCATTTTGATACAGTTTGGGACGTTGACGCCATTCCCTTAGTAGAAAAAGGAGATGACATTTACGGCCCCGGAGTTTTTGATATGAAAGCCGGCTTGCTGTCTTCTGTATGGGCAGTTCGCTCACTTCAATCCCAACTTGATGAACTGCCTTTTATACCCGTCTTTCTGTTTACTGCTGATGAAGAAATTGGCAGCAAAACTTCCCGGGCCGTCATTGAACAAAAGGCTGCGACCTGTGATGCTGTCTTGGTAATGGAACCACCTGTATTCGGTTCCAATGCTCTAAAGACCGAAAGAAAAGGAGTTGGCCGGTATACTCTCAAAGTAAAGGGAGTCAGCGCTCATGCGGGAAATCATCATGAAGATGGTGTTAGTGCTATTCTCGAATTGGCGCAGCAAATTATAGAGCTCGAAAAACTGACGGACTATGAAAAGGAAACTACACTGAACGTCGGAGTTATCAAAGGGGGTACCAGCAGTAATGTTGTTTCTGCAGCCGCTGAAGCGGAAATCGATTTCCGAGTCACCTCCTATGATGAAGCCGATAGAATTATACATATTCTCGAAAATTTGAAACCTATTAATAAGGCTGCAACTCTTAGCATTACTGGAGAGTTAAATAGGCCTCCACTTGAAAAAAATGATGCGAATGCAAAACTTTATCAAAAAGCCGTAACTGCCGGAGCTAGAGTTGGAATTGAAGTAAAAGAGGCAAAAGCAGGTGGCGGAAGTGATGGGAATTTCACTTCATCTCTCGGAATACCGACACTTGATGGATTAGGCATTCCAGGCGACGGCCCACATGCAATCCATGAACATATTCATTTTGATCATTTCAGCGAACGTTGTGCCTTAATTAGTGAAATTTGTTTAGAAGTTGGGAAAGAAGAAAGTAGATAAAAAAGGACTGGATCCTATACTGACATCAAAAGTTGTCTGTATAGGATCCAGTCCTTTATTTTAAGATCCGCCTACTCAAAAAAATTCGGCAGCTCACTGACTTTCATCGGAAATGCAGCTTTTCGCTTATCGATAAATGACTGAATGCCTTCATCCGCATCATCATTTTGCCCGGCCCAGTGAAGAAACTTCGATTCAACTAAATGAGATGCTTGCGGATGCTCCTGCCCCAACATCTTCCACAGCAGCTGTCGTGTGAAACTATTGGATGTCGCAGCTGTATTCTCAACAATTTCCCGGGCGATTTCATAAGCCTTAGCAAGTGGATCTTCCGATTCGTATTGCATCAACCCCGCTTCCACCGCTTCAGCAGTCGGTATGTAACGGCCGGTCAATGTCCATTCGAGTGCCTTGCCGATCCCCACAAGTCTTGGCAGGAACCAGCCGGAACTCGCTTCCGGACCAATTCCACGCCGGCCGAAGACAAATCCGATCTTCGCGTCTTTTTTGACGATCCGAATATCCATCGGCAGCGTCATCGTCATACCGATGCCCACAGCCGGTCCGTTGATGGCGGCAATGACCGGCTTGTTGACTTCGTATACCTGCAGGCTGACTTGACCGCCCAGATCCCGGTATTCTTCTGAAGACTGTTCAGAGGAGAAGGTCGATCCTCCTACCGATAAATCCATCCCTGCACAGAATGCACGACCGCTTCCCGTAACCACAATGACCCTTACGTTGTCGTTGTGATTGACTTCTTTATAGAAATGCAGCAATTCCTCGCTCATCTTTTCTGTATAGGCATTCATTTTGTCAGGGCGATTCAATATTAAGGTAAGGATTCCATCCTGCAGCTCGGTTTTAATCGTTTCGTACAAGTCCAGCCACCCCTTCCTCGAATTCAGCAAGCAATTGTTCCACTATTTCTTTGGTCGTCTCCCGTTTCGTGATGGTGGTGACTCCGTGGCCTGCCGACCAGATATCCCGCCAGGCTTTGGCATTAACCAAATGCGACAAATCAATTTCATCTTTCGGCTTTAAGGTCTTAGGGTCGATTCCCTGCTTCACCAAGCTCGGAATCAACACATTTACCGGCACACCACTGAAGGAGTCGGTATAAAGAACGTCTTCTACTGTCGAATCAATGACCATTTGTTTGTACTCTTCAGGTGCACTGCTTTCTTCAGCTGCCAGAAAACGAGTTCCCATATAGGCATAGTCGGCTCCCATTAATTTGGCTGCAGCTACATCTGCACCCGTAGATAAAGAGCCCGATAAAATAATCGTTCCGCTATAGAATTTTTTAACCGCCGCAATAAATGCGAAAGGATTGATTGTCCCGCCATGCCCACCTGCACCCGCACACACAAGAATCAGTCCATCCACTCCGCTGGAAGCCGCTTTTTTTGCGTGTCGGATATTGGCGACATCCGAGTAGACCAGCCCTCCATATGCATGGACAACTTCAATGACGTCAGCCGGCGAGCCGAGTGATGTGATGACGATGGGCGGTTCATATTGGCGGATCAGTTCAAAATCCGCTTCGTAGCGTTTATTCGAGCCGCGGTGGCAGATGAAATTGACTGCCCAGGGCTTCTCTTCGAGCGATTCCTTCACTTCTTTCAGCCATTCTGCACAGGTTTCAATTGGGCGCGCATTCAACAATGGAAAAGACCCGATGACGCCTGCATTCGATGCCTCTATGACCATTTTGGGTGTGGACACCAAAAACATTGGCGCCACGATAACCGGCAGCTTAAGCATGCTCAATCACCACCGCAATTCCCTGACCACCACCAATGCACAGGCTGGCCACTCCGTATTTGCCGCCACGGCGCTTCAACTCATACGCCAGCGACAATAATACCCGCGCGCCACTCGCACCCACCGGATGGCCCAGCGCAATCGCCCCACCGTTGACATTGACCTTATCCCGGTCCAGTCCAAGCTCTTTTTCCACCGCCAAATACTGTGCAGCAAATGCTTCATTCAGCTCAAACAAATCGATATCATCAAGTTTCAATTGAGCTCGTTCCAATGCCTGCTTGATAGCTGGTACAGGGCCAATGCCCATAATGGTCGGATCGACCCCAACCACTCCCCATGAAACAATCCGCGCCATCGGCTTCAAACTATGCTTTTTCACTGCTTCTTCGCTTGCCACAATAAGTGACGCAGCACCGTCGTTGATGCCCGAAGCATTGCCAGCTGTGACCGTGCCGTCTTTTTTGAATGATGGACGGAGTTTTGACAGGGCTTCCTGGTTGGCATCCGGTTTGATATGCTCGTCTTTCTCCACCACCATAAACCCTTTACGTGTTTTCACTTCGACCCCGACAATCTGTTCCGCAAACGCACCGGATTCAGTTGCCCGGGCGGCTTTTTGATTTGACTCCACCGCAAACGCATCCTGATCTTCCCGTGAAATATCGTATTGTTCCGCCAGTTTTTCTGCCGTCATGCCCATGCCGCCGCCTGTGTATTGATCAGTCAATGTCGCTGTCAGCATATCATCAAATTGCAAATTACCCATTTTCGACTTGCTGAAGCGCTGATCAAAGCTGGAGTAAGGTGCCATCGACATGTTCTCGGCACCTCCCGCGAGCACCAAATCTGCCTCCCCCAGCAGAATATGCTGTGCAGCAGTGACAACTGCCTGAGCACCTGACCCACATAACCGGTTCAAAGTCAGTGCCGGTACTTCTTTCGGCACACCCGCTTTTAAACCGATATGGCGGGCAATATAAGCAGCATTCAAACTGGAATGAATGACATTCCCGTAGAACACATGGTTGATGTCCTCCGCTTTTACATTCGACCGCTTCAAGGCCTCCACTGCCGTCGCCGCTCCGAGTTCAGTGGCATCCGTATTAGCAAATGATCCTCCAAATCCTCCAAAAGCTGTTCTTGCGCCATCTATTAAGTAGACATTATTCATATTCCGATTTCCCCTTCCTCAATTTCTTTTCCGTTTGGTCCCATATCAAGGAATAAGCAAAACCTTACCGATACTCGACCGGCTTTCAATATGGGCGTGTGCTTCCGCAGCGTCTGCCAATGCAAAGCTCTTGGAGATGATAATTTCCAGCTGCTTTTGCAACAGATACTCAGTTGTCTTTTCTGCTCCTTCTCTTAGAAATTCAGGGCGATTCTTCCGGTAGGTGCCCGTGCTATATCCTATGACCGTCCGACAGCTTGAATGAAGCTCGTTGGTTTTTGCAATTCCCGGTTTCGACCCGTCATTAGCATGGCCAAAAGAGACGATTCGTCCAAATGTTGCCAGGCACTTCAAGCTTTTCTCGAAATTTTCTCCTGCGACCGTATCAAGAATGATATCTGCGCCTTTTCCTTCTGTCAGTTCATTAACTTTCTCAACGAAATCTGCTGAGCGATAATTGATGACTTCATCTGCTCCAAAAGATTTGGCACGAGCAATTTTCTCATCACTGCCGACCGTCCCAAAAATCTTGGAAGCCCCAAACAGTTTAGCTAGTTGAATGGCTGTTGAACCAATACCGCCTGCTGCTGCGTGGATTAGAATAGTCTCTCCTTTTTCGAGTCTTGCCATCTTTTGAATGACATTGTAAGCGGTGATGCCAACAGTCAAAGATGCTGCGGCAGTTTCGCTGCTGATGTCATCAGGTACCGGATACGTCAACTTTTCAGATGCCACAACAAATTCAGCATAGGAACCACCCGCTGGAAAAGCCATGACGCGCTGCCCCGTCTTAAAGCTTTTTACTTGTTCGCCAACCTCTGTAACTATCCCTGCACAATCCAGACCTGGCGTAAAAGCGGAATCTGCTGCCACTCCGTGATATTGGCCTTGGCGAGCTTTGATATCTGCAAAATTGACGCTTATCGCTTCAACTTGGATTAAGACCTGATTTGCGTCAGGCTTAGGTTTATTCACCTCCTGCAATTTCATCACTTCAGGCGGACCGGTTTCCTTCACAACAATCGCTTTCATTGCCATCTCTCCCTTATCAATTTAGAAAATTAGCATACATGCCCCGATAACCAAGCCCCCATAAATCAAGGCAATCATGGTATACCCCATGATGTCGCGAATCTTCAGACCCGCAATCGCAAGCAATGGAATTGCCCAGAAAGGCTGAATCATATTAGTCCAGCTATCGCCCCAGGCAACGGCCATAACGACCTTAGCTGGATCAACTCCCATTTCAAGTGCAGCCGGTATGACCAGCGGCGCCTGAACTGCCCATTGCCCACCACCCGATGGAATAAAGACATTCAGAATTCCGGCAGATAAAAACGTCCAAAGCGGCAAGGTCGTATCTGTCGAAATATTAATAAAGAAGTTAGAAATCAGGACTGCCAAACCTGAAGCGCTCAGCATTCCCATAATACCTGCGTAGAATGGATATTGCAGAACGAATTGACCGACGCTGCTGACAGATTTCAACAATCCCTGGGCCAGTTCGCGGACATTCGAGAACAACAGCAAGGCTGCTGTAAGGAAGATTAGGTTGACCGTATTCAAATCCAGCGAAAAGCCGTTGGCGATAAAATGATTAATCAAATAACTGAGTCCAAGAAACCCTCCAATGAGCGGAATCAGACGTGTTTTCTCAATTTTGTCATTCGGATAATTGGTTTCTTCACGCGTACTTTCCTCAATAACCGGATCTTCCAGGCGTGATTGTTCCACAATATAGCGGTCTTCAGGATTTTTTGGATGAACCAGGCGCATGACAAACGGCAACGTAAAGAATAAGACCACTACGATGGCGATATTGACTGCTGACAATAAAGTTTCCGAAATAGGGATCAATCCGATTTCTCCTTCAAAGACATGCCCAGCAGTTGCTACAAATAGAGCTGGAGAAGAGGATAAGCCGCCTTCCCAGATCAGGAAACCTGAATAACCGGCAGCGACAAGCACCCGATAGTCGACATCCAGGACTTTCTTGGCAACCAGTTTCGCGATGATGCCTGCTACCACGAGACCGAATGCCCAGCTGATCAGGGAGGCACCGAGTGCTGTGAATGTCACCATCAAAATGGCGGAGTTCGGCGTCTTGGGAATAGCCGCGATTTTTTCAAGCGTGTTTGAAACTGTTTTCGTCAATGCCAAAGCGTAACTTAAAACAAAGGTGGTGATAATCTGAGCCGTGAATGTCAGCAATCCCCACATTCCGTCGCCCCAATAAGTCATCATGTCAAAAGGACTTGAATCCGTAAAAATAACTCCTGCAATAAAAGCGATGGATGTCAAAATAATAGCGAATACGAATGCATCCGGAAGCCATCTTTCTGCAATCCGCGCAAACAGCCCGGCTACTTTTGCGAGGGGGTTATTTTTATTTGCATTCAACACTCTTTCTCTTTCCAACTCTTCTGCAGTTTTTACTTTAGTCATTCCTGCTCCCCCTTAAACCCATTTTTTCATCTGTTGTTTCTGTATCTTTCCGACAGAAGTACGTGGAAAATCATCCGTGAAATGAATTTCCTGCGGTACCTTGAATTTGGCCAGACGTCCACGGCACCAGTCTAATAGTTCGTCCGTTGTCAATTTACGGTTTTCCTTTAAAATGACAAAAGCATGAATGGATTCTTCATAGACCGGATCCGGTACAGAAACGACGGCACTTTCAAATACGGACTCATGTTCATTGATGACTGCTTCGACTTCCCCAGCTGCTATATTTTCTCCCGAACGCTTCATCATATCTTTCTTCCGATCCACAAAGTAGAAAAGTTCAGTTTTCGGATCAATTTTGGCCATGTCTCCGGTATAAAGCCAATTATCCCGAATCGTTTCCGCTGTAGCTGATGGATTTTTGAAATACTCCTTCATGATCGTTACCCCTGGTTCACCGTAAACCGTGATTTCCCCTTCTGTGCCCACCGCCACTTCCTGGCCCTCTTCATCTCTTAGGACGACCGAATAGCCGCAAGCCTCCTTGCCGATGCTGATAGGGTCCTGCAAGTCTGCTACGGGATTCATCAAAGGGATTGCAACAGTTTCCGTCATGCCATATAGCTGACGGAGCTGGGTTTGATACCTCGATCGAAACTCTTCATATTGCTGTTCAGTTAATGCCTGTGCATAAATGACGAGCCTTAATGGATTATCTGCATCTTCAGGATCATAGTCTTTTTTCAGGATCATTTTGATGGGAGCCGAAAAAAGAGAACCGACTGTCGCTTGCAGCCGTTTGGCTTGTTTTACGTAATTGCTTGCACTGAAGCTTTCGGTAATGGCAATGCTGGCTCCTGCATAAAGGGCGGGCATTGCCATATAATACTGGCCATTGCCATGAAACATCGGCAACACAATCAAAACGCGATCTTCCGGCTGATAACCAAGTGTTTCAGCCATCTGTTTTCCGGTATGGAGATAATTCTGCTGTGTCAACACTACGCCTTTCGGCTTTGAGGTTGTCCCTGAAGTATAGAGAATCGCCGCTTCGTCCTGCGAAGCAAGGCTTGGCAGATCCATCAACTGAGTTGCCTGTTCACTTTCCCTCTCCAGCCACTTTCCTTGCCTGTTTTCGCCAAGGCGCGAGAACAGCATCGGCAGTTGAAAGCTCGAAAATTTCTGTTCATATTCTTTTTCAGTAATGATCAGCTTGCTTTCAGAATGGCTTACCAAGTATTTCATTTCTTCCTCCGGCGACAGGATGTTTGTCGGCACCATTACAGCGCCAATGGACAGAATAGCCAACCAGGACTTCATGAACGCACTGCCATTCGGCAGATGCAGCAGTACCTTATCGCCTTTTCGTATACCTTTGTCATTTAATACTTGCGCCAGTTTTCCAACTTGTTCTTGGAATTGTTGGTAGGTCAGCCTTTCTAAACCGCCATTTCTATCCTCGACCACTATGAATTCCTTATCAGGATATTCTTTGCATCTTGCCGCCAGCAGCTCTGCAACAGTTGTGTACTCCATTTCACTCCTCCTTGTTCCCCTCATATTTTCTTAGTTCGCAGTCCATCCACCGTCGATGTAAAGAATTTGCCCCGTCACATAAGTAGAGGCATCCGAAGCAAAAAACAAGGCTGGACCAATCAGTTCATCCGCCCGCCCCATTCTTTTCATCATCGTTCGATTAATGATTTTTTCAAGCCGTTCTTCGTCCTGCAAAAATGGCTCGGTCATAGGTGTAATTATGTAAGCAGGCGCTAATGCGTTGACGGTAATCCCTTGCTCTGCCAGTTCGGACGCCCATACTTTTGTCAGCTGATCAATTCCGCCTTTGCTGGCTGCATAACTTGTCTGCAGTGGATTTCCGATTTTGCCGAGAATCGATGAGATGTTGATGATGCGGCCGCTTTTTTGTAAAATCATCCGTTTGGCTGCTTGCTGCCCCACCAGGAAGATTCCTTTTAAATTGGTGCCGATTACCCGATCCCAATCTTCCTCTTCCACTTCAATCAATGATTTCCGTATATTCATCCCTGCATTATTGATCAGAATATCAATTTGCTGAAACTCCTGATCGATGTAATCGAATAACTTCTCCACTTCTACTTTCGAGGAGACATCAGAAGCTTTCCAGGAAACCTGGTAGCCATGCTTCTTCATTTCATCAGTAGCTTCCACGAGAGCCGTTTCATTTCTTCCGGTAATTAACACTTCCGCTCCTGCACGCGCCAATCCTGCGGCAATTGCAAGTCCAATTCCCTTGCTCCCTCCGGTAACCAACGCTTTTTTTCCGGTCAGATCAAATGTTGGATAGGTGTAATTTTGCATAATGATTTTTCAGCCCTTTCAGTTGAAAGAAAATTCTGTCTTTTTTAGTTATGCGAGTTCACCAGTCAATGTAAATGCACCTATCAGTTTTGTTTCGTCCTGCTGATCTTTGATTTGGATTTCTCCTTCATACTCAGCAAGCAGCATTCCGGTAATAACGAACACTGTTCCTGGGAAAGTCACTGCCTGAAAGCGGACCTGGAAAGATTTTAACTGCCTTTCAGGAAACCATGTTTCTATGGCTGCCGCTGCCCATCCCATCACCAGCATGCCATGAACGATAATATCATCCAGTCCTTTTTCTTTAGCAATGGTAGATACTGTGTGAATTTCATTGAAGTCACCGGATGCACCTGAATACTTTACCAGATCAATAGCAGTAATCGGTTTTTTAATGATTGGCGCCAATTTTTTCATGAGTTCACCTCTGTCATTTCAATGAGGGTGGCTCGGCCAATTACCATCGTTTCATCTCGCTCATTTCTATAAACTGTTTCTAATAGAAAGAAGTTCTTTCCTTTTTTATGAAACTGCTCTTTTACCGTCACTTGAGCCGTGATCATGTCGCCTGCCACTATGGTTTTATAATATTCATAAGCCTGTTCTCCATGCAGCACATTGTTCGGATTAATCTTCAGAAATTTTGAAAACAGCTGATAAAAATTTCGATCATTCCAAAAATCAATGACCGTCGTAAATGTCGGCGGCGCTGGTATTCCCCGGTAACCTGCCGATTGTGCCGCTTCTATATCCCTGTAGATTGGATTTTCCAGTTGCAAGGCTTTTACAAATTCCTTGATTTTTCCCGCTTCCACCAAAAAAGGGGCATAGTCGAAAACCGCCGTTTGTCCACTCATTAGTCCACCTGCTTTTTAAAAATCTTCATTCTATCAATTGTCCGTTCCTGGTTTGGTTGGCTAAATCCACTAAATTCGAAACTGCTTGGTTTAAGTCACTAAAGCGATCATCATCGATTTCTCCAATTTTCCAGCGATAATGGATTTGCTGCAAAATAACGGCAAGCTTATAAAATCCGAAGGTCACGTAGTAATTTACATTGGAAACGTCGCGTCCGCTTTGTTTCGCATACTCCTCAATAAATTCTTTCCTGGTGAAAAACCCTGGCTGATTGGTAACGATGTTGATGCCCATATCAGGTTCATCCGGCCCCCCCCAATAAGCGACTGTCGAACCCAAATCACTTAAGGGATCTCCGATGGTCGATAGTTCCCAGTCTAAGATGCCTACCGCTTTGCCGGGGTCGTCCTGGTCAAGCACCATATTATTCAGTTTAAAATCGTTATGGACAATAGTGGTTTCCGGATTAACCGGAATGTTGGCCGACAGCCACTGCTCCAGTTCTTCCAAAGCCGGAATATCCTCGGTTTTTGACCGGCCGTAGCGTTTGATCCAGCCCTTTACCTGACGTTCCATGAATCCTTCCGGCTTGCCCATATTAGCCATTCCTGCTTCCTGGTAATCAATGGACTGCAGCTGGACCAAAGTGGTAATGACATTTTTTGATATGGCTTCCCCTACCTGGGCAGAGCTGCCATAGGATTCAGGAAGTTCGTCATCGATCACCACGCCTTGTTTTTTCTCCATGATGTAAAAATGCTTATCCATAATTTCTGGATCTTCACAATAGAGATAAGGTTTTGGAGCCAATGGAAAAACCGGATTCACTTTTTCGAGCATACGGTATTCCCTTTCCATGTCGTGTGCCCGCGGCGGTACTTCGCCAAAAGGGGGCCGCCGGAGAACACCTTCCCAGCTGCCGAACCTAACTAAATAAGTCAGGTTCGAATAGCCTTCGGAAAATTGCTGAACACTCATTTCTCCTTCAGGCAAGTCCGGCATCGATTTGCGCAGGTGACTTTCGACTTTTGCCCAGTCAATCGGGTCGTTTATTCTTTCTTCCGCAGTCATCTTATCCACTCCCTGATCCTCAGTCATAAGTAAAGAACCCCTGTCCTGATTTCCGTCCCAATCGCCCTGCTCGAACGTATTTTTTCAATAAAGGCGCCGGTCGGTATTTGGAATCATTGGTTTCATTGTAAAGTGTTTCCGACACAAACAGCATCGTATCCAGGCCGATCAAATCGGTCAATGCAAGCGGCCCGATCGGGTGGCTCGCACCTAGCATCATGCCTTTGTCGATATCTTCCGCTGATGCAATGCCTTCCGATAAAACAAAAATTGCTTCATTGATCATCGGAGTTAGAATTCGGTTGACTGCAAATAACGGTGCTTCCTTAACCGAGATCGCGGTTTTATTGAAGCGTTCTGCCACTTTATGCGCTATTTCAAAAGTTTCATCACTCGTTTGTTCGCCTCTGATAATCTCGACCAATTGCATGACCGGAACTGGATTGAAAAAATGCATGCCGATCACCTTGTCGCTACGTTTGACCGAACTGGCCATTTCGGTGATGCTCAATCCGGAGGTATTGGATGCGAAAATGGCGGAGGGCTTGCAGATGCCATCAAGTTCCCCCAAAAGACTTTTCTTAGGTTCAATTTGTTCAATAATCGCTTCAATAACCAAATCAACATCCTTCAAGTCGCCAATATTACCTGTCGGAGTAATCTTTCCCCGTATTTCGTCACGCTGGTTTTGATCGATTTTTTTCTTCTCAACATTTCTGGCTAACGTCTTTTCAATTCTGGCTACTCCTTTGTCAAGACTTTCCGCGTTGACGTCGTACAAGAAAACATCGTAACCCCCCTCAGCAGCTACCTGCGCAATGCCGTTTCCCATGATTCCTGCACCAACAATCGCTATACTTTTCATCAATCCATCTCCCATCAGGCTTTATTTCCCCTGAAAATCAGCGGTTCGCTTCTCAGCAAATGCTTTGACGCCTTCTTGCATATCCTTGGTTTCGGCGAGCTCTGAAAACAATTGCGTCTCTAATTCTTGCCCGGCCGCTAAACTCATCTCAAGCCCTTCATCAATCGCTTGTTTGGCTTTCGCCACAGCCAGCGGTGCTTTTGATGCTATTGCGTGAGCCAGATTTACCGCATATTCAAATGCTTGCCCTTGTGGAACCACTCTTTCCACTAAGCCTGTTGTATACGCTTCTTCCCCCGACAAGACCTCACCGGATAAAATCAGTTCTTTGGCTTTTCCAGGGCCGACCAGACGCGCCAACCGTTGTGTGCCGCCATAGCCAGGCAAAATGCCGAGCCCTGTTTCCGGCAATCCCAATTTTGCGTTTTCTTCGCAAATTCGGATATCACAGGCTAACACCAATTCCAATCCAGCTCCAAGAGCAAGTCCTTGAACAGCACAAACTACGGGTTTTCCATCAGCCAATTTATCGAAAATCTTTTTTCCTTTTTCAACCAACGCAATGCCGCTATCCTTCGTTAAGCTTGGAAACTGACGAATATCAGCACCTGCAGCAAATGCCTTTTCTCCAGATGCCCGCAATACAATAGCGCGAACCTCTTGTTCCTGATGGATTTCGTCGACTGCTTCGTCCAATTGGTTCAGCAATTCATCCGTCAGTACATTTAATGGGGGATTATTCAAAGTCAGTACTGCAATGGTTCCTTGACGCTCGAGCTCAATCACCGTCCAATGTTCTTTCTTCAATGGATCTCCTCCTCCAAGATCTTCTCGTATTAATCTTCTGATGGTCGTTGACAATTTTTCCTTCTGTATAAAGGGGAACCACATCAATTTTCTCGTGATGGCGAAGAACAAATTCTACAGAACCCGTAAAATCGAAATGCTTCAATAAATGCGCTGTTTCACATTCATACAACTCTTTAAAGGATGCTGCATCTGCATGACAATAGGCTTCTCTCGCCAACTTTGATGAATCTGATAATTCATAATCCCCTTTTTTCAGCAAGTGTTCGATTATCTGCCCCGCCCCAATAAAGTCTTCCATAGAAAAACGGTCATCGTTTCCCGAACAGACCAAAACGACAGAGGAATTGTCCTGCTGCAGATGAATCCGTTCTGCGATTAAATGGCCGTTGACCAAAGATGAGACAAAAAGAACATTGGCTTTGCTCGCTTTTTCAATGGCGATCGTGCCATTTGTCGAGCAGATGATAGCGGCTTTTTTCTTATCACTCAATCTGATTAGACAAGGATCTGGGTATTGAAATCCGTGGATGGATTCTCCCTTTGTTTCTCCCAATAATATATGCGGTTCACTATATTGCTTGGAAAGCTCTATAGCCTGACTGCTGTCCTTCACTGCATAAATGGGTTCGAAATTGTTTTCAAGTAAAAAAGCGATCGTTGAAGTTGCAAGAAAAACGTCAATGACGACTGCTGTGCATCCTTTCAACTTCTCTTCTGCTACTGCTTCTTTTTGAGTTATGACATGCACTTTCCTCATCACAATCAAATCCTTTAGGTTTATCCCACTTCAATGGGTCAGTAAGATTCCAGAAAAACATGCAAGTTCGTGGTGAATGAACTTTTTTCCCCTGCTTTATGCCAGCATCTTCAAAAAATATTCGGCATAAATATCTTCTATTTTTTCTTTGCTGAACTTGCCTTCCTGGGAATACCACACTTGCACCCAGTTCGTAGCACCCAAAATAATCATCCGTGCCATCTTTTTGTCAGAAACATTGAACTCTCCCCGTTTCACGCCTTCTGCAATAATCCTGTCGAAAATCCCTGCGTATTGATCGCGCTTCTGTATAATTTCTTCTATATTTTCTTCTGAAAAAAGCTGTTCCGGTTTCACGATCAGATTAAAAACCTCTTTTTCCCGTATCGCGATGTCCAAATGAGTTTTGACGGCTTTTTTCATTTTTTCCATCGAAGACAAATCCTCTGAAAAGATTGCTTCCACCTGTTCCATAGCCGCTGACAAGATAAGGTCATGGCAACTGTACAGCAGCTCTTCTTTATTTTTGAAGTAATAATAAAGAGCTCCTTTAGTCATCAGCAATTCTGCGGCAATGTCTTCCATGGTCGCATTATGATAGCCGTTTCTAGAAATGACCAAACTAGCAGAACGAAGAATATCCTCTTTTTTCTTAGCTGCTTTTCGTTCACGCAGACTCATGCCACCACCTCATTCAATCGTTTTCATAGTACTTCTTCAGGAACAGATTTAGTTTCTTTCATGACCAAAGAAGGGTTTTTCTCTAAAATATTTTTGATTAGAATAAAGACGTTTTCAACGATGATTAGAGCAAATGCAATGGGAATCAGGAAAAACAATGGATATAAGGGATATAAGGTTCCCGCTGCCGGAAACGCTGTCTTGCGCTCCAAGCCGCTCATAGCGTATTCCCAGCTGAACTGGACGATTAGCACAAGAATAAACAGTTCGAGCAGCAACATGAAGAAAATCAATATTCTCTGCGCTGTGCTATTTAGTTTTTCCAGTATCAGATCCATTTTCGGCAACACACCGGACGCATATACATATGCGAGGCCCGGAAAGACGACAAGAGGCATCATATAGTTCTGAATGATTTCAAACCCTCCGCGTATTGAGCTTGAAAAGAAAGTACGCATCGTCACATCGTACACAATCATTAGCATCATCAGGAGTACACTGATTCCACTGATCCATATTCCTGCCAGTTTAATGTAGTGAAAAATTTTATAGGCCTTCCATACACCATTCATTTAAGTCCACTCCCTTCAGTTGCTCACATGGAATTCGGCAGCCATGTGGCAAGCCCTGGAAAAGCAATCATCAAACCACAAACGACGACCATAGCGACAATGGCGAAAACCATGGAAATACGGAATATTGATCCAGAACTGATCCCGCTGACTCCAGCAACTGCATAAACACTCAGTCCGACCGGCGGCGTGATCAACCCAATCGTGCAAATGACGGCAACAAATACCCCAAACCAAAGAATATCAACCTGCAGCTCCTGAATAATTGGCAGGATGACTGGAATGGACATCAAAATTACCGCAGCACCTTCGATGAACATGAACATGATGAACAAGACGACCGAAATGGCAATCAGCACCAATACAGGTGTGTCCATGATTGGTTCAATCAATTCAATCAATCGTCTCGGCAGTAAGGATAAAGAAACAAAGCGGCCAAAAATCTGAGCGCCAATCATAATGATCATGACCATTCCGGTAAGTTTGACAGTTTCGACTACAGAGGTTTTGAAAAACTGGAAATTGACTTTCCCCAGCACCAATGCGGCGATCAAACCGACAAACGCCCCTACTGCACCTGCCTCAGTCGGCGTAAATACTCCCGAATAAATGCCTCCAAAAATAACAACCACGATGAGTATGGCAATAACGCTCACAATGAGTAAGCGGATAACGGACAATTTTTCCGGCAGCGGTGCGTCTTGGATGACGGGCTCTTCGATTTGCGAACGTTTTTTTCTATCCAACCGAAAATACAGAAGCATCACAAGGATGAAAACAATCATAGTCAGTATCCCAGGAATGAACGCTCCAACAAACAGGCTGCCTACAGGAGTCTCAGTTGCTACTCCATAAAGAATTAGAATAATGCTGGGTGGAATAATTCCCGATAAAGAACCTCCTGACGCTGCAATCGCTCCAGCAAGCGGTGCACTGTAGCCGTGTTTGCGCAGCTCTGGAATTGCCACTTGCCCAAGCGAGGCGGAAGTTGCGGTACCAGAACCGGAAACTGCGCCAAGTAACCCGCCGATGATTAAGGTCAAAATGCCAAGCAAACTATTTTTCCCTTTGGAAACCTTATGGACCATGTAAAAAATGTCCTGTACCAGTCCTGACTGAAGAATAAATTGCGCCATTAATACGAAAAGCGGAATGGTCGTCAACGTATAGCTCGCGACGCGGTTGAACGGTTCATTGCCCAGCAGGCCTGGAAGTATCCCAAAACCCTCCAGTAGGATCAAGCCGATTATTCCGCTCGCGAGGAGGACGGAATGTATATAGAGACCTGCTATCAACAGGACAATCATCATCGCCAGAATAATTCCTATGACCAGTAAGTTATCCATTTCAAGACCTCCTTGCATCAAATTATAGAAAAAAGGAATAGCCATTATGACGAGAAGCTATTCCCTTTTCCCGAAACGGCTATTCTAAATCCATAATGGCTTCTGGTACTTCGCCGCCTTCTTCAATTAGAAGATCTCTCCACACCTTAACCAAGTCATTTCCAGGTAATCCATTTTCCTCTAATAATGTTGCGTAGTCGGTCCATGTCTCTTCAATCCCCTGGTTGAAATGATCCTGGACTGCCGGATCCAAATCTGCGAAATCTACGAATTTTCCGCCATTCGCTTCATTTTCAGGAATAATCTCTTCTGCACGGTCAATCCACTCCTGAGCGCCTGATTCAAACAGCTCTTCATTTGCCTGTGTCATCGCTTCTTGTACGTTTTCGGGCATTTCTTCCCATTTGTCTTGGCTCATTCCAATAAAGGCATTAAAATGTCCGAAATTGATGCCGGTTAAGGTGTAGCGGAATAAATCCTGGAAGCCGTAGCCTGTCCAGTCGGCAATACTGTAAAACGCTCCTTCAAATGTCCCTCTGCTCAATGAATCATAGATTTCCACGGCCGGCATCGTGACGCTGTTGATCCCTGTTTTAGCTGCATAAATCTCATGGATTCTGGAAGGCGTTCGAAGTGAAGTGCCTTCTACGTCACTGACTGCATTAAATTCATGGCCAGTTGTTGAAATGGAATATTCCTGTGTAGTGGATATCGGAAACACTTTGAAATTACCAAACTGCATCTCCGTATAAGTCTGTCCATCTGCCAGTTCCTCTTCACTTTCAAGAAGTTTTCTCCACGCATTGGAAGCAATCAATGTGTCGGAATGATTCAGCGGCAGCATCGTCACTTCCGCCATCGGGAATTGGTCCGGCTGGTAAATCGGAAGAACGATAGCTACATCCACTGTCCCGGTCTCAAGCGCTTCCGCTTCATCGGGAACCGATACCAGTTCTCCTCCAGTGAAAGATTCAAATTGAACCTGACCTTCCGTCAATTCTTCCACCCGTTCCATCCAAGGCACCATTGATGCTTCCCACCAGGTATGCTGGGCGCTGAGTCCGGTAGCTGCACGCAAGGTAATTGTTTCTCCTTCTGAAGAAGATCCACCTGATTCTTCGCCGCCACCGCATCCTGCTAAAAGAAGAACTACACCCAGACCAGCTGCTGAAAAGCGAAATTTGAATGATTTCATAAATTTTCCCTCCATCCGTTTAATGTAGTGATTGTAAAAACTTTTTTGTACCTCTTACAAAAATCAATCCTATTTCCATTAAATCGAGGAACCTGTTTATCAAAAAAGATGAAGTGCTGCTTTAATGATCCTGTGCCTGAGAGATTGCCTGAATCATCCATTTCTGCTTTGTTGTGATTCTACCAGCTCACTTATGGCTTAACTATCAGCTTTCCATAAGTTTTTCGATCACCCAATAAATCCAAAGCATCCGGCACTTTATCGAATGGATATTCTTCATAAATCATTGGACGAACAGCTCCCGTTTCATACAAAGCCATCAATTTATGATGCGCTTTCATCACCTCTTCCGGATATAAATTACGGAACAAACCAAAGTGGACACCTACAACAGAGTAATTTTTTATCAATGCATGGTTGGTCGGCGCGTCTGCAATCCGCCCTCCCGCAAATCCGATGACCAATAAACGCCCTTCAAAAGCGATGCATTTTCTGGAACGGTCGAAAGTATCCCCGCCGACAGGGTCAAAGATGACATCAGCACCTTTTCCACCGGTCCTTTCTTTGACAATGGAAACGAAATCTTCCGTCCGGTAGTTGATGACCTGATCGGCGCCAAGCTCTTTGCAAATTGCTGTTTTTTCGTCGCTGCCGGCTGTCGCAATAACGGTGGCACCGGCCGCTTTACCGAGTTGGATGGCTGCAGAACCGACACCACCCGAACCCGCATGCACCAATAAGGTTTCTCCCTGTTGAATACGGGCCGTCCGGTGCAGAGCGAAATACGCTGTTTGGTACGTAATGAATAAAGCAGCTGCTTCGCTGTAGGAAAGCGAGTCAGGAATCGGGAAAACCCCTTCTTCTTTTACAATCACCCATTCAGCAAGACCGCCATTCGGCAATTGCGGAGTCGCCAATACACGCTGCCCTGCTTGCATATCCACTCCTTCTCCTGCTTTTTCCACTACACCTGAAATTTCAGCACCTGGTGTAAAGGGAAGGTCAGGCTTTTCCTGATATTTCCCTTGGCATTGCAGGATATCGAAAAAATTTAAAGCAGCCGCCTCAACTTTCACAAGCACTTCGCCAGCTTTTGGTTCTGGATTTGGAAGTTCCGCAAGTTCAAGCGCTTCCTGTGGATCTCCTGTCCGGACCACTGTCCAAGCTTTCATTACAACACCCTCCTCTATTTCACATTTGAACTTTCCTTCAATTGTTCGCGCAGTTCAAGGCGGCCGACATCACGCAAATGAACCTGATCCGGTCCGTCGACCAAACGAAGTGTCCGGGCATTGGCGTAATGTGCCGCTAATGGGAAATCTTCCGTTAAGCCGGCTCCGCCAAAAACCTGCATTGCGCGATCGATGACATTCAAGGAAACACGCGGTGCTGCAATTTTGATCATTGCAATTTCTTTACGTGCCGCTTTGGCACCTTCCATATCAATTTTATGGGCAGCATGCAAGGTCAGCAGGCGTGCCTGTTCTATTTCAATCCGGCTTTCCGCAATGATTTCTTTAATGACGTCTTTTTCTGCCAAAGTCGAACCGAACGCTTCTCTACTGTCAGCCCGTTTACATAATAACTCCAGTGCACGTTCCGCAGCACCGATGGCGCGCATGCAATGATGGATGCGTCCTGGCCCGAGGCGGCCCTGTGCAATTTCAAAGCCTCGCCCTTCGCCTAGCAGCATATTCGTTGCCGGTACACGAACATTGGTGTAATGGACTTCGGCATGTCCCTGCGGTGCATCATCATAACCGAAGACTGTCAATGGACGGATGATCTCCACTCCCGGTGTATCGAAGGGAACCAGAATCATCGACTGTTGCTGGTGTTTGGCAGCAGTAGGATCTGTTTTCCCCATGACAATCGCGATTTTACAGCGCGGGTCCATCGCTCCTGTTGTCCACCACTTTTTGGCGTTGATGACATATTCATCCCCGTCGCGGACGATGCTGCTTTGAATATTGGTGGCGTCAGAAGAAGCGACAGCCGGCTCGGTCATTGAAAAGCAGGAACGAATCTCCCCGCGCAGCAATGGTTCCAGCCATTGTTTTTTCTGCTCTTCCGTTCCGTATTTGATGAATACTTCCATATTGCCGGTATCCGGTGCATTGCAGTTGAAAAGTTCGGGTGCAATCAGAGAACGGCCCATGATTTCGCAGAGATGTGAGTAATCGTAATTTGATAAGCCCGCTCCGTATTCCGGGTGATCCAGAAATAAGTTCCATAAACCCTGTTCTTTTGCTTTTTCTTTCAGCTCTTCAATAATCGGTGGAATCGTCCAGCGGTCTTCTGCTTCTTGCAGGTATTTCTCAACCGTCGATTCGTTCGGATAGACGTAATCATCCATGAACTTCAGTAATTTCCCTCTTAACTCTTCAGCTTTCGGTGATAATTCTTTAAGCATTAGTTTTTCCCCCAGTATTTTTCAACGTATTTTTTAAAATTTTTCCGGATGCGTTTCTCGGCAGGCTATCGATCAACTCAAATTCTTCAGGCACCTTAAATTTTGCCAACGATTTTCTGCAATGCTCTCTTAAAGCAGTAAAATCATCACCATCCAATTTCGGACCCACCACAAATGCTTTTACTTTTTCTCCAAAAACCGGATCTGGTTCACCGATGACAGCCGCTTCCACTACATCAGGATGTGCTTTTAATACATCCTCGACTTCAATCGAGAATATCTTCTCTCCGGCGCGATTGATCATGTCCTTCTTGCGATCCCTAATGTAAATGAATCCGTCATCATCCTGGATTCCCAAGTCACCTGAATGCCAATAACCATCCGTAAAGCTGGTTTGATTGGCTGTCGGATTGTCCCAGTACTCTTTAATGATCATCGGCCCTTTAATATAAAGCTCACCTGACTCTCCCACCGGACATTCTTTTCCTTCCGGATTCATGACTTTTATATCCGCTACTTTTACAGGAAGGCCAACTGAAGTCACTTTGGAATCTGGATATTTCACCGGCATCAATGTCGCCGGTGAAGTTGTTTCCGTCGCTCCATAAGCGTTGTGCAGCTGAGCATTAGGAAACGCTTTTTTCAACATCGTGAAAGTTTGCTGATAAATCGGCGAACCGCCAAAAGCCACTTTCTTCACAAAGTCAAACGAGTGTTTTTGAAACTCTTCACTGGTGGACATCATGATGAAAATGGTGGGTACATTAAATAGGAAATTGATTTTGTATTGCAGTATCCGATTGATGTATTCCTCGTTCTGGTAACGACGCATACTGTAAGCCGTACCCCCGACATAGAACATATGTAAAAGCTGTCCGACAAGTCCGGTTACATGAAACATCGGTACAGCAATCAAAGTGTTAAATGTCTCATCAGTTTCAAAAACCATTTTATAATTCATCAAACTGTGAATAACGTTAATGTGGGTTAGTACCGCGCCTTTAGGACGACCGGTAGTTCCAGATGTGTACAAGATGAAAATACCGTCTTCTTCTGTGACCTTGGTTTGTTGAAAAGGCGTTTCCTTTTCCAAAAGCTGTTCATAGGAGTTTTGTCCATCGATGACAAAGATGTTATCTGGCGTTACAACCGATTCCGAGTTAGCTTTTTCCACTTTATCCATGAATTCATCTTCACTGATAATGACGCTCGGTTTGGAATGGCCAAGAATATATTGAAGCTCTTCCACCGCTAATTTAACGTTGATGGGAACCATGATCGCTCCAATTTTTGCACAGGCAATGACCAACAAAGGGAATTCTGCGCGGTTTCCGACAACAACTGCTACTCGATCTCCTTTTGCAATTCCCTGCTTCTGAAGGTTAGCTGCAATAACGGAAGACAGCTCCTCTATTTGCCGATAGCTCAACGATTGATCTTCAGTCACCACTGCAGACTTTTCTGCGAAAGCTTTGCTGCTGGTACTGACAATCTCCCCAATCGTCTGAGGCCGCTCTTTGAATACCTTGACTCCTCCTCGTCCAAACAAGCTTATTTCTAGAAGTTCCATAAAACGCCTCCTTCTCTTGAATGAAAGCCCTTACATTTTAAATCAAAAAATAAATAGTCAAATTTTTTCTACTATTGCTTCAAAGTTAGTATAATTGTTCTGTTTTTGAATTACAAGTCAAATTTTTAATTATCAGAATTTTTTTCAAAAAAAAGAAGCGCTTCGATATACTCCAAGCGCTCCTTGCTTTTATTCTCCTAAATCCACATTATGATAAACCTGTTGAACATCTTCTAAATCTTCAATGGCATCGATCATTTTTTCGAATTGCGTCTGAGCATCTTCCGGCAGAGGCAATTCATTTTGAGCAAGCATCGTCAGCTCGGCTACCGTAAATTCTGTAATACCGGCACTTTTGAATGCTTCCTGCACCAAATGGTACTGATCCGGTTCTGCATAGACGATAACGCCGTCTTCTTCTTCCATGACGTCACGGACATCGATATCCGCTTCCATCATCAATTCCAACACTTCATCAGCTGTTTTGCCTTCGATGCCGAATACAGCTGTATGATCGAACATATAAGCGACCGATCCGCTGACGCCCATATTGCCGCCATTTTTGCCGAAAGCTGCACGAACATCCGATGCCGTCCGGTTTACATTGTTTGTCAAAGTATCCACAATCACCATAGAGCCGTTAGGGCCGAATCCTTCATAGCGCAATTCATCATAGCTTTCTTCAGATCCGCCTTTGGCCTTTTCCACTGCCCGGTCAATAATTGCTCTCGGGATACTATAGGTTTTTGCACGTTCCAAAACTACCTTTAAGGCTTGGTTCGACTCGGGATCCGGCTCGCCTTGCTTCGCAGCTACATATATTTCACGTCCGAATTTCGCATAAATCCGGCTTGTGTTGGCATCTTTGGATGCTTTCTTCTCTTTAATATTATTCCATTTGCGTCCCATTAAATTTCCTTCTCTCTATAAATTCTCATTTTCTATGAAGTTCACTATGTACTATTATAGTATATATTTTTGGGATGTAACGTATTTTGCAGTTAAAAACCTTAGTTTCTATCTGATCAAATACTTTGAATTCAAGATTAATTAGGAGTAGTGTTGAGTTGTAAAGAAAACAACAACTTTATAGGAGGAACTTATAATGGCAGAAAACAAAGTCTTAATCATCACAGGTGGCGCCAGCGGAATTGGACGTCATGCTTCATATCAATTAGCAAAAGAAGGCTATTCCATTGTGGTAGCCGATTTCAATGAAGACGGTGCTAATGAAACCGTGTCTCATATTGAATCTGAAGGCGGAAAAGCCGCCTCATTCAAAGTGGATGTGTCAAAAGCGGAGCAAGTGGAAGCGATGGTCGACTTCGCTGTCGAGAAATTTGGCACTTTGAACGGCATTTTCAATAATGCAGGCATCGGTCTTGTAAAGCCTTTGCTTGAAATGGATCCTGCTTCCTACCATAAAGTAATTGATGTCGATCAGCACAGTGTCTATTACGGAATCTACTACGGCGCAAAGAAAATGGTAGAGCTCGGTACAACCGGCGCAATCGTCAACACTGCGTCAATTTATGGCTCAATGGCTGCTAAAGGCAGCTTCAACTATAATGCTGCAAAAGCTGCTGTCGTCATGATGTCAAAATCAGGAGCGCTTGAACTTGCTGAACATGGCATTCGTGTAGTGGGCGTCGCCCCTGGATTTATTGATACACCTATTCTCGGGGAGGATCCCGAAATGAAAAAAGCACTTTCAGCTCTGCATATGCACAATGAGCTGATTCAGCCTGAAAAAGTGGCGAATGTCGTCAAATTCTTGTTCTCTGAAGAAGCCGCAGCCATCAATGGGTCAACCGTTGCCGTGGACGATGGCTTCCTGAGTTTCAAATAACTTTTAGCTTAAATTAGTTTACAATAAAAACGCAGCCTATTTCAGGCTGCGTTCAGACTGTAGACAAAGTCAAACCAAAATGAATAGGATGTATAAACCAACCGGTCTGGCCACTTCGCTTTCCGTGGGCTCAGCTTCAGCCTCCTCGTCACTGCGTTCCTGCGGGGTCTTCAGCTTTCGCTGATACCACAGGAGTCTTCGTGGCCAGCCCGGTTTAAAACGTGTTGGTTCAATCAAAGGAAGTAGCCTGCTAGTCTTCTTGGGATAAATAAAGCCTGAGTAAGATTGCTAAAAAATCCTTCACTCGAGGATCCGGAGCGCAAGGCGGCGACTCCTGCGGGAAAGCGAAGTGCCGAAATCCACTCGGACGTAAGGCCGAGTTAGTTCGGCGCAAGCCCGCGGAACGCGTCCGCCTGGAGCGCAGGATCCGGTGCAAGTAAGATGAAATAAGGTTTCATTCGTTTAGTAGTATATATTCTTTTGTCTATAAGCTCAATGCAGCCTATTGCAGGCTGCGTTTTTGTTATACTTTGTCCGTCCGGTGATATTCAGAAATCTGGATGACCCGAACGCCCCTGGTGTTCAATTCATGATAAATTCCCCGGCTGTCGTGGAAAGAGATATACTGATCGCGCTCACTCTGTATCAGCTTTTCCGCCTTCTCCTGGGATTCGGCATGGATAAAACGGCGAATATAATGCTCTTCATCGAAAAAATAAGTCACTTTAAATTCTTTCATCATGATCCTCTCCTTATAATTGATAGGGGGCTTTTTGATGGAAATAATTTGGCTTGACCAAAGAATTGTTATAGGGCTTATGGAAAATATGGGTCGTAGCCGGAGACATCGGCGGAATCAGCCACGCCCAGTTACCAGTGACGTCGCGCCCTTCCAGTTCTTCTTTTTTCTCGAAATTTTTGAATTGCTTGGCGGCTGTATGGTGATCGACGATGGTCACACCTGCTTCTTGGAAAGATTCCAAAACGGCAATATTCAATTCAACCAAAGCTCTGTCCTTCCATAAAGAACGGTTCGACTGCGTATTTAATTGCATAAGTTCTGCCACAGCAGGCAAGAAATTATAACGTTCTTCGTCCGCCAGATTTCTTGCGCCGATTTCGGTACCCATATACCAGCCATTAAAAGGGGCCATCTTGTATTCGATTCCACCGATTTCCAATCGCATGTCTGAAATAATAGGAATTCCATACCACTTGATGTCCAACTGTGAAAATTCCGGTATTTCCGGATGGCCGATTTCGACTTCCATAATCGACTGATTGGGAATTTCTTTCAAAACAGGCTTCTCTCCCGGCAATTGGATCACCAATGGCAACACATCAAAAGCCGTGCCTGCTCCTTGCCATCCAAGTCCCTGGCAATGTTTCGTGAATTCCACTGAACTTGAATCGCCGATAACACCGTCAGGAGTTTCGTACCCCGCGTAACGGATCAACTGATGATTCCATAAGCGTATGGAGTCTTCATTTTTCTGCGTTGCCCGGAATACTGTAATGGCTGGCCGGATTTTTCCTTGGTTTGATGCAAAATCGATATGCTTTATCAGTGCATCAAATATACCTTCTGCCGTCGTTTGATGACGCTCGTCAAACACTGTAAGAGAGTTCCAGAACAATCGGCCGATGCAGCGGTTATTGTTTCGCCAGGCCATGCGTGCTCCATGTTCCAACTCTTCATAACTGTGGGTGTAAGTTCCTGTCTGTTCGATTTCCAATTCGATTTCGAGCAGCCTTTCGGCTTTCAGCTGCTTACTCTTGCCCAATTCTTCATAGCAAATTTCTATATAGTCAATGGCTTCTTCCAATAAAAACATGGTCGAATTGCTTATTGTCATTGTTTTCACTCCCTGCCCATATCATATCACCTGCCCCTTGTTCTTTTCAGTGACAGAACTCCGAACTCCCTATGTTTTTATCCCCTTTTCCAGTACACTTAAGCAAAGTAAAAATATTGTCAGGAGGAACTCAAACCGATGGTCAAAGCGATTTTTTTCGATTTAGATGATACTTTATTATGGGACAAGAAAAGTGTTGAAAAAGCGTTCCAGGAAACGTGCCAATTGGCTGAAGAATTAACGGGCCAAAATTGTTCCGGCTTGGAAGAAGCAGTAAGAGCTGCAGCAACTGAGCTTTACGCAGGATATGATACATATGAGTTCACCAAAATGATCGGCATTAATCCCTTTGAAGGACTTTGGGGAACCTTTGACGATGAAGGAACTGATTTTCAGCAAATGAAAACCATTGTTCCAGCTTATCGAAAGGAATCCTGGACAGCCGGCTTGAAAAAAATCGGCATTGAAAACAGTTCCCATATCGGTGGTCAGCTTGCTGAATACTTCCCTGAAGCCCGTAAAAGAAACCCTGTTCTTTACGAAGAAAGCCTAAAGGTATTGGAAGACTTAAAAGGACATTATCAATTACTACTTTTGACGAATGGTTCTCCGAGCCTGCAGCAGTCCAAACTTGAAATCACACCGGAAATCGCTCCTTTCTTTGACCACATCATCATATCCGGCGCTTTTGGAAGAGGAAAACCGGATCCGAGCATCTTCCATCACGCTTTATCGCAGTTCGGTTTTTCTGCAGATGAGGTGTTGATGGTTGGAGACAATTTGATGACAGATATCATCGGGGCCGAAAAAGCGGGGATCCGTTCTGTCTGGGTAAACCGGGAACAAAAAGCTCCGCATGAATCCATTATTCCGACATACGAAATCCAGCATTTAGAAGAATTGCTTCAGCTGCTGGAACAAATTTAAACACAAAAGAGGCCCTCATGGCGAGGGCCTCTTTTGTGTCATTTATAGATTGATGGGTGTCACTCCCTCAATTTCATCCAGTTTGGCTAGTTGCTCCAGACTGCTGGTTTCGGCTGGTTTATCGATGGACAGCATCATGATTGCATCTCCGCCTATATTCGAGCGTCCCACCTGCATGGTGGCAATGTTGACATTTTCTTGACCGAGCAAAGTTCCGACACGTCCGATAACACCCGGACGGTCATTATGGCGAACATATAGCAAATGCCCTTCTGGCACCACATCCACTAAATAATCATCTACTTTGACGATACGTGCGCCTTGTCCATTTAATAAGGTGCCGGCTGCTTTTCGTGTTCCTTTTGCCGTTTTCACTTCTACCGTGATCAGGCTTGTAAACCCTTTGGATTCTGTAGTCTTTTGCTCGTTCACGACAATTCCTTTTTGATTGGCGATGTACATGGCATTAACGTCATTGACATGTTTGCCAAGATGGCGCTTCAGCATGCCTTTCAACATATTGCGCGTCAACGGTCCGACTTCCATATTGGCTAAATCACCAGCATAGCGGACATTGACTTCCTCGGCAGCTGCGCCGGTCAAGTCCGTTAAAAAGGCGCCTAAACGCTCTGACAAATCAAAGTAAGGTTCGATTTTCTTCATGATTTCTTTTGGTACAGACGGCAGATTCACTGAATTGCGGACAGTTCCCGTCGTGAAGTAGCTGACTACGTCCATGCTGACATCCACAGCTACGCTTTCCTGAGCTTCAAAGGTGCTCGCACCCAAATGAGGCGTTGCAATGATTTCCGGCAAATCCAGCAAACGGAAATCAACCATGGGCTCCTGTTCAAAAACATCCAGTGCCGCTCCGGCCACTTTGCCTGATTTCACTGCATCGAACAACGCATTTTCATCGATGATGCCGCCGCGGGCACAATTGACGATTTGGACGCCATCTTTCATGATTTCAAATGCCTCTTTATTGATCAAATGCTTGGTCTCTTTCAATAATGGCGTATGAACAGTAACAAAATCTGCCACTTTCAGCACATCTTCCACCGATCCAAAATCCACTCCCAGTTTTTCCGCTTTTTCAGCAGTCAGAAACGGATCGTAAGCAATGATGTTCATCCGCTGGCCTTTTGCACGTGCCGCTACTTCTTGGCCGATCCGGCCAAACCCGACTACTCCAAGCGTTTTGTTTTTCAACTCGACGCCTACATAGGACTTGCGATCCCATTTTTGATTGCGCAAAGCATGAAACGCTTGAGGGATTTTGCGTGCCATTGACATGAGCATTGCCATCGTATGTTCAGCGGCTGAGTTGGTATTGCCATCTGGTGCATTGACCACGATAATGCCATGCTCTGTAGCAGCTTCCAGATCAATGTTGTCGACGCCGACCCCTGCACGCCCGATAATCTTCAAATTTGACGCTTTTTCAATCAATTCCCGAGTTACCTGTGTCTGGCTCCGGACCAGCAACGCGTCAAATCCGTCAATACGCTCGCCCAATTGTTCAGGTGTTAAATTGGTTTCCATAACAATATTCACGCCATTTGCCTGACGAAGTGGGTAGATTCCTTCTTCGCTGAGTGGATCACTGATCAAAACATGAAAAGTCATTTAGTTTCCTTCCCTTCTGTTAAAAAGACTTGCTGTGCAGCGGCAATCCCTTTGCCGAGTTCGATTTCTTTTCCTACTTTCATCAAACCGATTTCCATCGCTGCGATTGTCTGCAGTACATCTGCTGGCGAGCAATAGCCCATATGGCCGATACGGAATATCTTTTTCGCCAGATGCTGCTGTCCGCCGGCTACTTCTAAAGCAAATTCTTTTTTCATTACTTTGCGGAATTCTTCCGGGTCGAAATCATCTGGTTTTACTGCCGTGACTGTCGGCGATGCATCTTTATCGGAAGTCAGCAATGGGATGCTCAATGCTTTAAAGGCAGCACGGGTCATGTTCATCATCAAGCGGTGTCTAGCATACACATTTTCCAGCCCTTCTTCTTCAAGCAAGTCAAGCACTTGCTGCAAACCGAATAAAATTGATAATGCCGGTGTAAAAGGTGTCGTATCTTTTAATATATTGTCGCGGTGCTTTTTAAGGTCTAAGTAAAAACGCGGCTGAGGATTAGCTTCGATTTTCTTCCAAGCGCGGTCACTCGCAGCAATAAATGAAAGTCCTGCCGGCAGCATAAAGGCTTTTTGTGAACCGGTGACAACCACGTCGATCCCCCATTTGTCCATTTCGGTTTCTGTGCCGGCTACACAAGACACGCCGTCGACAATGACCAAAGCTTCAGATACTTCTTTTACAGCGGCTGCCAATTCTTTGATTGGATTCAGCACGCCAGTAGAAGTTTCGCAGAATGTCGAGAAGACCACTTTGATTTCTGGATGCTCCAAAAGAAAATTTTTTACCGCTTCCGGATCAACTGCCAATCCCCATTCCACTTCAAAGACATGGGTTTGAATATCATATGCTTTACAAATTTTCGCAAACCGATCTCCGAATGCACCTGTTACGAGTACGAGAACTTCTTCTCCAGGAGCAACCGTATTAACTACGGCGGTTTCCAGTCCTGCAGTTCCGCTGCCTGTAAGAATCACGACTTCCTGCTTGGTTCCAAAAACCCGTTTCAATTTCGGTCTGATGTCGCTGATCATTTCAGATGTGCTTTGGCCACGGTGGCCGATCATCGGTTGTGCCATTGCGCGTTGCACGCTTGGCGGAATTGGAGTTGGTCCTGGGATTCGTAAAATTTGTTGGTCTGTCAGCATAATAGATTTCATTCCCCTCTCGATTTCCCCGCTTTTGCGGGCAGTGATTGTATAAAGACGACAAAAAAGACTCTTCGCCCTTACATAAAGATGCAAGGGGCGAAGAGTCTTCCATTTCGCGGTACCACCCTAATTCACTGTCAGTAATTTGACAGTCTCATTGGTTCACATGCGTAACGGACATGACACGGATGGACCTACTGGGGTGTTCAATCCATCTATTCAGGAGTGCTGCAAAATGCCGAAACCACTGATTCTCACCAACCATCAGCTCTCTTGAAATTTCTCTGCACAAAGCGTATCTCCATCAACATAGTTAATCTGTATATTTGAATTGACTCCATCATATACAGCTTAAAATCCATTGTCAATATATAAAAAATATTTAGACTTTTTGAAAACGGTTCCATTTTTCATAAACCTAGAAGCCGTATAGCTCTAATAAAAACAAAAAATATTTTCATAATTTGATTTAGTGAATCAATTTGTTCCTTTTTTCAGAATTGAGTGTATTTTTGTTATAATGGTTATGAATTTATTTCAAAGGAGGAACTGATATGGCAATCGACTCTGCAGTCAGCGGCTACTTATCGAGCAATAGGAATCGCTTTGAATCAATCAGCCAATATGTTTGGGAACATCCTGAAACGCGCTACCAAGAATTTGAGTCAGCTTCTTTTTTAGCTGATGAACTTGAAAAAGAAGGGTTTATCGTTGAACGGGGAGTGGGCGGCATCGAAACAGCATTTGTTGCATCCTACGGTGAAGGAAAGCCTGTCATCGGGTTTTTGGGTGAATTCGATGCCTTATCCGGACTCAGTCAAAAAGCCAATTCAACCCAACAAGAACCTTTGGAGCAGGGCGGGGTTGGGCATGGCTGCGGGCACAACCTGCTTGGCACAGGCTCCCTCGCTGCGGCATATGCGGTTAAAGCTTATCTTACGGAAAACGATATTAGCGGAACCGTGAAGTTTTATGGATGTCCTGCCGAGGAAGGCGGTTCCGGAAAAACCTTCATGGTGCGTGAAGGGGTTTTTGACGGCTTGGATGTTGCGTTAACCTGGCATCCTTCTTCTGCGAATACAATCATGAGTTTATCCAGCCTTGCCAACTACCAGGTCTATTTCCGATTTAAAGGCATCGCTTCGCATGCAGCAAATTCCCCCCATTTAGGACGCAGTGCATTGGATGCAGTGGAGTTGATGAATGTCGGCGTCAATTACTTGCGCGAGCATGTCGTACAGGAAGCGCGAATGCATTACGCCATCACCAACAGCGGAGGATTTTCACCGAACGTTGTTCAGTCTGAAGCGGAAGTGCTGTATTTGATCCGCGCGCCTAAAGTCGCACAAGTAGATGAAATCTATAAACGTGTCTGTAAAATTGCGGAGGGTGCTGCATTGATGACCGAAACCAGTATGACGATCGTCTTCGATAAAGCTTGCTCCAATTATGAACCCAATCGAACACTGGAAACGATTCTAAACGATAAATTACACGAAGCAGGGGCAATCAGTCCCACAGCTGAAGAAAAGGAATTTGCTGCCGACATTTGGCAGACCTTGTCTGAAGGCGAAAAAAATAATTTCCTTGCCGGCATCAAAAGTTTTGGCTACAGCGGTGACGGCAGCGAGTTCGAAGGCAAATACCTTTCGGACATCATTTCCGATTATGTCCCATCCGATGAAGTCATGGCAGGTTCCACCGACGTTTCGGATGTCAGCTGGGTGGTCCCGACAGCTCAATTGACTACTGCCACGTCAGCACTTGGGACACCTCTTCATACTTGGCAAATGGTAACGCAAGGCATCAGCTCGTTTGCCCACAGCGGCATGCTACTGTCTTCCGAAGCTATGGCGAACACTGCCATCCATTTGTTCAATAATCCTAAAGATCTGCAGGCAATCAAAGACGAACATGAACAGAAGCGGGCGAAAGAACCGTATACTTGTCCAATACCAGAAGGCGTCAAGCCATCGGCTGTAAAATAAGCTAACGTTATAGAGCATTAAAAAAGACGGCAGGAAAAATTCTGCTGTCTCAGACTGTAGACAAAGTCAAATTAAAATGAATAGGATGTATAATCCAACCGGGCTGGCCACTTCGCTTTCCGTGGGCTCAGCTTCAGCCTCCTCGTCACTGGAAAAACCCATGCTCCTGCATCGCTGCGCTAGCTTCGTCGCAAAGGCTTGTCCTTGCAAGCTTCGGCCAATGCCTTTCCTGTGGGGTCTTCAGCTTTCGTCGCTGCGCTGCTTCCAACAGGAGTCTTCGTGGCCAGCCCGGTCGGGATCGTATGGTTTCAATCAAAGGCAGAAGCCTGCTAGTCAGCTCAGGATAAATAAAGCCTGAGTAAGACTGTTAAAAAACCCTTCACTCGAGGATCCGAAGCGCAAGGCGGCGAAGGGCAGAGATATGCTCCTGCATCGCTGCGCTGCTTCGTCGCAAACGAGTCAGGCACAGCCCGACTCGCTTCCTGCGGGAAAGCGAAGTGCCGAAATCCACTCGGACGTAAGGCCGAGTTAGTTCGGCGCGAGCCCGCGGAACGCGTCCGCCTGGAGCGCAGGATCCGGTGCAAGTAAAATGAAATAAAGTTTCATTCGTTTAGTGACATATATATTCTTTTGTCTACAAGCTCAGACGGTAGGAAAAATTCTGCCGTCTTTTTTTATAGACCTCAATAGGAGCGCGGCATCTTCAGGACATTCTGTCCAAGATAAGCCAAAATCATATTGTTGCTGACAGGTGCCACCTGATACATTCTTGTTTCTCTGAACTTCCGTTCCACGTCATACTCATCGACAAATCCATAACCGCCAAATGTATCCAGGCAGACATTCGCTGCCTGCCAGCTCGCTTCACTGGACAAAAATTTCGCCAGATTGGCCTGTTCTCCAAATTTTTCATCCTCATCAAATCGCCTTGCTGCTTCATAACGCATCAAGTCGGCTGCTTTTATTGCTGCATAAGCGCGGGCAATGGGGAATTGGATCCCTTGATTTTCACCTATTTTCCGGTTGAAGACCTCGCGCTCATTGGCATAGTTGGTGGCTTTATCAATAAAGAAATAACCGTCGCCAATCGCTTCCGCTGCCAATAAAGTCCTCTCCGCATTCATGCCGTCCAGCACATAGCGAAACCCTTTGCCTTCTTCTCCAATCAAACATTCAGCCGGAATTTCCATGTTTTTGTACCAGACTTGATTGGTTGCATAATTGAACATTGCACGGACCGGCTCAACAATCAGAGATTCTGGCTGTTGCTCACGAATGATTCGCAGGTCCACCAGGAACAGGCTAAGCCCTTCCGTCCGCCGTTCCCCAACTTCCTCAATCGGAGTTGTTCGTGCGAGAAGCATCACCAAATCCGACTGTTGTAAGCGGCTGGTCCAATTTTTATGGCCATTGACCACATAGCCATTCGCCGTTTTTTCAGCAAAAGTCTCAATTGCAGTTGTATTCGATCCTGCTTTTTCTTCCGTCACGGAAAATGCCTGAAAGCGGATTGAGCCATCTGCAATTCCAGGGAGATATTGTTTTTTTTGTTCTTCGCTGCCATGCTTCAATAATGCGCCCATTGTATACATCTGAGCATGGCAACCAGCAGCATGCCCTCCGGAGCGGTTGATTTCTTCCAAAATGACGGTCGCTTCCATCATCCCGTAACCTTTGCCGCCATACTGTTCAGGAATCAATGCTGACAAGTACCCGCTTTTTGTTAATGCATCCACAAATTCATACGGGTATTCCCGCTCAAGATCCAACTTTCTCCAATAGGAATTAGGGAATTTTGAACATAGCTTTCTCACTTCCTGCCGCAACTGCTCTCGTTCCAGTGATGTTAATTTTGTCATTCTCATTTCCCCTTTCGAATGCCCGCTTTTCGTTAGGTAGTCAATTTGCCGATTTGCTGATCTGAAAACCCAAGCTCCGATAGAATGGTTTGCGTATGTTCGCCAACTTCCGGAATTGGATTCATGACGGTATCCACTTCATCTGATGTAACAGGAGGAATCAGCGCTTTTAATTTACCGACTGGCGAATCCACTTCCCTCCAGCGATTGCGTGCCGCTAATTGTGGATGCTCGACCAATTCATTCATCGTATTCAGCCGTGCATTGGCAATCCGTGACTGCTCCAGCCGCTCGATAACTTGACTGGAATCCATCGTCTGAAATACGTCTTCGATAATTGTTTTCAAAGCCGTTTTATTGGCGACTCGGTGGGAATTGCTATTGAATAATGCATCAGATGCCAGACCGGGATCATTTAATACAGTTTCACAAAACTCCACCCATTCTCGTTCATTTTGAATTCCCATAAAGACCATTTTTCCGTCCCCCGCTTTAAAAGGACCATATGGATAAATTGTTGCATGGCTTGCCCCGGTTCGCTGGGGTTCATTTTCTCCATAAGCAGAGTAATAGAGAGGGTATCCCATCCATTCCGCCAGTGCTTCAAGCATGGAAACTTCTATGATTGCACCTTTTCCAGTTTTATAGCGCGAAATGATAGCGGTTAGCACACCGGTATAGGCATACATGCCTGCCGCAATATCCGCAATGGAAATTCCAGCTTTAGAGGGCGTATCCTCAGTTCCGGTAACTGATACCAGCCCCGCTTCACATTGGATCAGCAAATCATATGCTTTTTTATTGGTGTAAGGCCCAACAGTGCCATAACCGGAAATCGAGCAAATGATCAGCTCTGGATACTTCTCCTTCAGTTCGGCGGCGCTGAATCCCAGCCGATCAACCGCACCTGGAGCAAGATTGTGCAGGAACACATCTGCCTTTTCCAGCAATTTATGCAAAACCTCCTTGGCCTCTTCCTGTTTTAAATCTAGCGCCAACGACTCTTTTGAACGATTAATCCACACAAAATGGCTGGCCATTCCTTTGACCGTTTTGTCATAGTTTCTGGCAAAATCCCCTACCCCAGGCCGTTCCACCTTAATGACGCGGGCACCCAAATCGGCTAATTGCCTTGTCGCAAAAGGCGCTGCAACAGCCTGTTCCAAAGAAACAACGGTTATTCCTTCCAATGGCAGCATATGAATTCCTCCTTCTGGATGTATTAGTTGAACTAAAATCATCTTTTTATATAGCTTTAAAAAAGGTTTGAAGAGTAGTTTCAGCACAATAGTGTTCATTTAAAAATAAGCAGCCCAACTTAAACCTTTGTTCAAATCAGCCCAATCCAATTCCACCAAGTAGCAGCTACCAGAATAGTTGTTGCCATTGATAGGACTGTGGCGTATAAACCGGGCTTCAAAAAATCTTTTTGCGAAATCATTCCGGTGCTGTGGGCAATCAGGTTCGGCATGGATTCTACAATCAGCACAAATCCGAAAAGGCAGGTCAATCCCGTTGTAAAAGCAATTGCCAGTGGATCAATGCCGGCGTTTTGCGCGACGCTTATGACAATCGGCACCAGCACCACAACAGCGGTCGCGACATTGGAAATCATCTTATGAAATATCTGAGCCAGAACAATGACGATGACCACAGCAGAAAACGGATTTTGGATAAGCTGCATAAACCAGCCCACACTGAGATATTGGCTGATGGTAGTAGCTGCACCCGAATCCACGAATGTATAGCCCATAGACAATGTGACACTGATCAACAAAACGGTATTGTAGTTGATCCGGACGACCGGTTCCCATGAAGCGACACCGATAATTGGCAATGTCATCAGCACCACACCGGCTAATGCCGGTACACTGGGATGCAGGCCATGAAGAGGTTCTGTCAGCCAAAAAATCACGATTGCCAGCAGAATGGCCAAACAGCGTATTTCCCGCGCGTTGACCGGACCCAATTCCTTCAACTTCTCCGTCATTTCATCTTTGATTGCTGGAAAGTATTGTTGGTCTTCAGATAATGGAAAGACCTTCAGCAGCATGAGCCATATTGCCGGAATCAATATCAACCAAATTGGAAACGTGTAGTAAAACCATTGAAAATACGTGATATTGATTCCCGCAAAACGATTGAGCAGTTCCACTGTCAAAATATTGCCGATAGCCGCAGTCATAACAGAGGTTCCGCTGATAATCCCTCCAAAAGCAACTCCCAGCATAATCATTTTCCGCAGATTCCCACCCGGTTCAGCATGGGTCGTTTCGATGATCATCGTTGAAACTGGCAGAATCAGCGCCGACCGAACAGCAGTAGAAGGAATAAAGAACGCCTGGATTTGTTGAATAATGATAATGCTGCCTAGCAATCCTGCTGATCGGCTGCCCCATTTTTTCAGAATCGTATAGCTCATCCGCTTAATCAAGGCAGTTTCGTTGACTGCGGTGGCCAACATCATACCGCCAACAATCAAATAAGTGGCAGGCGAGGAAAATCCACTGAAGATAACCGAAGTATCAGCAATTCCGAACAATAGCATTAATAACAGAATAATTAATGCCGTCAATCCAATCGGAATCGGTTCCAGTGACCATAAGATAATTCCAAGCGTAATGATGCTGGTCATTACTTTAGCAGCGTAGGAAAATTCATTCGGCAATAGAAAATAGGCGGTAAGAAAACCCAAAACAGCGATGCCTATAAACAGAAGTGTTTTCCTGTTTTCTGCCATATTGCTTTTCATGTTTTCTTCCTCCCTTTTTCCAGCCGAAAAGCTTCACTTAAAAGCAGAAAGAATGAATCCTTATTCTTTTGAAGCCGCATAACAAATCCAACCGCCGAAATGATTGGTTTTGAAAAAGTTCGCAACCCGGTGAAACCCCGACTCCCTCAATAGTCCACGTATGGCAGATTCAGAAATCGAGGATTCGGTTAAAGTTCCTTTCATGAGCTCATCCACTTGCGCTTCAGGCAGATTGGTCATATCCAGCCAGTAGTTTCTCCATAAAGCCACCAGCTCTTTAAATTCGGAATCATTCGGATCTCCGAATTTACTGACCAATACGAAAGGGGCACCTGGATTTAGATGGCTTCTTATTTTCATCAGCAATGCCTTTTTGTCTTCTAGTTCAGGCACGAAATGCAACACGAGAATACAGGTTGCCCCATCAAAGCTCTTTTCTGTTGGCACCTCCATGACCGTGCCATTTATCCACTCGATGCGATCTTCAATTCCTGCATGCTCCGCTTTGGCTTTGGCCGCTTCCAGCATCGCCTTCGAAGGATCGACAGCTGTAAAACGCCATTCCGGATTCGGTACACCAAATGCTTTCAATTCGTTGCCGCCTCCGCAGCCGACTACCAGTACTTCGGCGTTTTCGTTAAGAGCACTTCGCAGAAAGGTTTGCGAAAGGCGAAGCATCGGGTCATAAGTCGGCAAAGTCCGCCTCACCCCTTTATCATATTCTGTCGCAATCTCTTGATTGAATTCCATTTTCTCGGCCATCTTTACCCCTCCTTTCCTTAGCCAGCCACTATTTTCCGATCGTCAACAACAATCCATACAAATTACTTTTTTCTTCGAAGCCGATTCCCGGTACTTCAGGAAGCCCTACATAGCCATCTTCCACCGCATACCGATCCGCAAATCCCCCAAAAGGTTCAAAGACTCCTGGGTATGATTCATTGCCATGAAGTGCCAGACCCGCTGCAATATTAAGGGACAGTTGATGACCGCCGTGGGGAATGCAGCGGCGTGAAGACCAACCGTGTTCTTTCATCATGTCGAGAATCCGCAAGTATTCCACCAGGCCATAGCTAAGCGCACAATCGAATTGCAGGAAATCTTTTTCCGGGTTCATTCCTCCGTAACGAATTAAATTGGTCGCATCCTGAAGCGAAAACAGATTTTCGCCTGTTGCCATGGCATGCGGATAACGTTTGGAAAGTTCTGCTTGCAGATGATAATCCAAAGGATCTCCAGCTTCCTCGTACCAAATCAACTCATAGTCTTTCACTTTTTCACCAAATTCGATGGCATAATCCAAATCAAAACGGCCATTTGCGTCGATCATCAATCCGCTGCCTTTCGGTAAAATGGCCAGAACTGCTTCAATCCGCTGCAAATCTTCATTTAGCGAAGCGCCTCCGACTTTCATTTTCACGTCACGATAGCCCAAATCCAGATAAGATCTCATTTCGCCCTGCAGTTCGGTCAATCCTTTATCCGGGAAATAATAGCCGCCTGCCGCATAGATATATACTTTGTCATCCGTTTTGCCTGTACCATAGCGATCCGCAAGCAATTGGTATAAAGGTTTCTCTTCAATTTTTGCAACGGCATCCCAAACTGCCATATCGATGACTCCCACTGCAACTGCGCGCTCGCCGTGGCCTCCCGGCTTTTCGTTAGCCATGATAATGTTATGTATTTTATGCGGATCCAGGTTGGATCCATCGTCTGTTACGATATCTTTTGGATCCGCTTCCAGCAGCCTTGGGATAAAGCGCTCTTCCAATAGACAAGTAGGCGCATACCGTCCATTTGAGTTAAAGCCGTAGCCGACTACAGGTTTTCCATCTTTGATGACATCAGTGGTGATTGCTAATGCAGAAGTAGTCATTTTACTAAAATCTATATAAGCATTCCGGATGGGACTGCTGATTGGCACTGTTTTTACATCGATTTTCTTTATTTTCACTTTGCTCACCTCATCAAATTTTTAGGAAGATTTCTTAGGACTTTCTGTTTCCCAGTACTTTTTTCGCTTTTTTATAAACCGGATAATCCACAAACTGTCCTCCTACTTTAATCGAAGCAACACCACTTTCTTCAGCCTTTTCAAATGCCTCAACAATTTCTTTGGCTGCTTCAACTTCCTTAGCTGTGGGCGAAAATACTTGATGGACAAGTTCCAGCTGTTTTGGATGGATGACCAGCTTCCCCTTAAAACCAAGCTGTTTAGCAAACAACGCTTGTTTTTCCAAGCCTTCTTCATCTGTTAAATCAGGAAAAACTGCATCGATAGGAGAGCTGATGCCAGCAGCTTTTGATGCAATGACCAATTGCGAACGGGCAAACAACAGTTCCAGCCCTTCAGGCGTCAATTCGCAATCAATATCTAATGAAAAGTCGATTGATCCGAATGCTAAAGCAGAAACTAGCGGATCGGCGGATGCAATTGTATAGGAGAATTGCATCCCCTTGGCACTTTCAATCAATGGAATCATTTCAAATTCTTCGTCTTTGACTTCCCGAATCTTACGTATTCTATTGGCAACAGCTTGAATTTCCTGCGCTGTCTCTGCTTTTGGAACCATAATGCCTCGAGCACCATTTGAAATTGCCACTTCTAAATCTTCTTCCCAAAAAGACGTCCCTAAATCGTTTATGCGGACGATAATTTTGCTTTCCTTTTTGTATGCGGTCAAAGCTTCTCTCAGCACTTCTCTTGCAACTTGTTTTTCAGATAGTGCGACAGCGTCTTCCAAGTCAATTATGACAATATCAGCAGAAGATGAAACCGCTTTCTTTATTATTGAAAGATTCGTTGAGGGCACGAATAAATAAGAGCGTGACACATTCGCTGCCTCCTCTCTAGCTATTGGATATTGGATACAATATTATTTTAATGCTTATATTACTAAATAAATCACTGAATGTAAATTGATTTCAGAAAATTTAGTTCATTTTGGTTAGCAGAGGTCGCTCTTATTTGTAAGCGATTCGCCTTTAATTTTTTCGGAGGATTGCTATGATTTCATCGGACACTTCAGAGGTGGAAGAACTTCCGCCTATGTCTGCCGTTTTGATGCCAGATTGCATTGAAGTTTCAATAGCTTCCAGCAGCAGCGCACCCATTTCAAGTTCTCCGAAATGATCGAGCATCATTTTAGCTGTCCAAATCTGTCCGATGGGATTAGCGATTCCTTTGCCGTAAATATCAGGTGCTGAACCATGCACCGGCTCGAACATGGACGGATATTTCCCATTTAGATTGATATTCCCTGCAGGCGCAATTCCAATACTGCCCATTATGGCTGCTCCAATATCACTTAAAATATCTCCAAATAAGTTGCTCGCCACTACAACATCCATAGTTTGCGGTTTGGTGATAAAGAAAGCTGAAAGAGCATCAATATGTTCGCTATTGGTTTGAACATCATCGTAATTCTTTGCAACTTCTTTGAACACTTCATCCCAAAACGGCATGGAGTGGACGATTCCGTTGGATTTTGTAGCGCTCGTGACTCGGCCGCTTCGCTGCCTGGCCAATTCGAAGGCATATTCGATGACGCGGGAAACTCCTTTTTTTGTGAAAACAGCATTTTGAATGACAATTTCATCCTCACCGCTGTGAACCCTGCCTCCAATACTGCTGTATTCGCCCTCGCTGTTCTCGCGCACAATCACAATATCGAAATCTCTCGGGTTTGATAAGGGAGAGATGATGCCTTTCAATTGTTTTGCAGGTCGGATATTGATGACCTGCTCAAATTCTCGGCGGATTTTCAACAGCAAGCCACCGAGTGAAATATGATCAGCCACCAATGAAGGGTCTCCAACAGCACCTAGGAATACCGCATCGCTTTGCGCAATCTTGCTTAAACCATCTTTTGGCATCATTTCCCCGTGCTGCACATAATATTCTGAGCTCCAGGGATGATGGATCGAGTTGAATTTTAAACCACCATGGATTTCTGCTATCGCATCTAAAACACGCAATGCCTCAGGAACAACTTCTTTTCCAATGCCGTCTCCCGGAATAACCGCTAATTCCACTTGCTTCATACCGTTTTCCCCTCTCGCTTGCCCGATTTCTTGCCTATATAAAACTTTATTCTTTCATCATCTCGATCAAGTTTTCTTTAGTCCTTAAAATATGCTTTTCTGTAATTCTTCTCAGTTGGACTTCGTCTTTTTGCTTTACGTATTCTAGCATTAGCCGATGCTCCTCATGCGAATCTTCCAGGTGATTTGATAATAGACTCGGCGTATAGGGTGGAATTCCTTTCCATAAGGTTTCGATGAATCCCTGGATCCTTCTCCACGGACAGCTTTCCCTTAAAATCCGATGAAACTCTGAGTTCAGCTTCATAAAAACTTCGACATCGCTTTCGTCAGCTTTTAGCTCAATCATCGCATCGTATAAATTCTCAAGTTCCTGTATTTCCTCATTCCCTAAATAAGGCAGTGATTTCACGACTGCCTGACCTTCCAGAAGGGCTCTCAATTGGTAAATCTCTTCAATATCTTCAGTAGAAATCGGCGTGACCACGGCACCTCTTCTTGGTTCAATTCTGACTAGACCTTCCACTTCCAGCTGACGCAAAGCTTCTCGAAGCGGCATCCGGCTGACACCCAATTTATGTGCCCATTCCTCTTGCATCAGACGTTCGCCCATTTTAAACTCGCCTTTGAGTATTAATTCCCTTAGCTTGTTTGTCACTTTATACTGTAGAGTGGCTCTATCCTGTTCTGTTAATTTGAATTTCTCCATATGGCACCCCTTAAATACGTTTTCCTTTAGATTCAGTAAAGAATACTTGTATTTTAACATTAAAGACCACCTTCGAGTATTGGGGAATCAAGACCCTTTAATTTCCACAGCGAACATCTCTTCAATATATTTTATAATCGCCGTATGATCCTGGTCGCCTCCTCCTTGAGACCAGGCATGCTTCCAGAGCTGGAAGGAAGCGCTGGAAATAAACATTGGCACCTTTTCTTCTTCTGCCATCGCCATCGCGATTTTTAAATCTTTGACCATTAAGTCCAAGGTAAAGCCGACTTCGAACTTTCTGGTCAGCACTTGATTTGGGAATTTGAAATCACTGGAAAAACTTCTGCCTGTACTCGCATTAATGACATTTAGCATTTTCTCGGGGTCAAGGCCCAACTTAACTCCAAGAGCCATCGCTTCTCCCGTCGCAGCCAGTGTAGTTGCAGAAATCATGTTATTCAATGCCTTGATCGTGTGGCCCGCTCCTGCTTCTCCGACATGAAAAACATTGGCTCCCATGCAGTCCAGCAGCGGTTTAGCTCTATTAAAATCAGCTTCCTCTCCTCCTACCATAATGGATAAAGTACCTTCTTCTGCTTTTTTGACCCCTCCACTCACTGGTGCATCAATCATCTTCAGGCCTTTCTCTTTCAGCAATGCACTGAGTTCTTTTGTTACAGAAGGAATCGATGTTGTCATTTCGATCAGCAAACTGTCGGAATTCATACCCTCCATCAAACCTTTCGGACTCGTCAGTGTTTCTTTAACTATAAAGACATTCGGCAAGACCGTGAGAACGTATGAATATTTCCGTGCTAAATCAGCAGGGCTTGTTGCCTCTTCTGCGCCCATCTCCACAAATTTCCGTACAAAATCTTTATTGAGATCGAAAACACCAACTTCCACACCTTGCTCCAGCAACCTTTTCACCATACGGCCGCCCATATTTCCTAAACCGATAATTCCTGCTTTCATCTGTTCTGCCCCCTTTTGGGTGTCTTATCACTCATTCTTTATTGCTTGTATTTTGCGACGCCATCTTTGTAGATATCACCGCCATGGATATCATTGATGACAAATACCGGAAAATCTTCAATGGTCAATTTACGAATGGCTTCTGTTCCCAAATCTTCATAGGCAACTATTTCCGCTTTTTTAATTGAACGGGCAATCAATGCGGCAGCTCCTCCGACAGCGCCAAAATAGACGGCTTTATGTTTCAACATTGAATCAATGACTTCTTGGCTCCGATAACCTTTGCCAACCATTCCTTTCAAGCCTTTTTCGAGTAACGCCGGCGTATACAAGTCCATTCTTCCGCTCGTCGTAGGACCGGCAGAACCGATCACTTCTCCAGGCTTCGCTGGAGTAGGTCCGGTGTAATATAACACTTGGCCAGCTAGTTCAACAGGCAGCGGCGTGCCTTCTTTCTCCTGCTCCACCATACGTTTATGAGCTGCATCCCTTGCTGTGTAAACAACACCTGACAACAAAACCCGGTCTCCAGCTTTCAATGATTGAATGTCTGCTTCGCTTAAAGGCAGATTGATTTTCTTCTGCATCCTATTCCCCTCACTTCAACACGATCGTTTGGTGGCGGCTCGCGTGGCAGTTCAAATTGACAGCCACCGGCAAAGCCGCAATATGGCAAGATTCCAATTCCACTTTGACATCTAGTGCAGTCGTACTGCCTCCCATCCCTTGAGGTCCGATTCCGAGCCGGTTGATTTGCTCCATCAATTCCAGTTCGAGCTCTGCAACAGCAGGATCTTCATGCCGTACACCCAATGGCCGGAACAAAGATTTTTTCGCTAAAAAAGCACAGCGTTCAAAATTGCCGCCGATGCCAATTCCGACGACCAACGGCGGACACGCATTCGGTCCTGCTTCTCTAACGATGGATAAAATGTATGCCTTAACTCCTTCCATCCCATCAGATGGTTTCAGCATTTTCAAGGCGCTCATGTTTTCTGCGCCGCCGCCTTTAGCAGTCATATGCAGCGTCAATTCTTCCCCTTCAACCAAATCGATATGAACTATGGCTGGCGTATTGTTTCCTGTATTCTTCCGGTTCATCGGATTGTAGACCATGGAATTCCGCAGATAGCCTTCTCCGTAGCCTTTTTCTACGCCTTCGTTGATGGCATCCACCAGTCTTCCACCAACAATATGACAGTCCTGGCCCACGTCTACCATAAAGACTGCAGTGCCGGTATCCTGACACATGGGAACCCTTTCGGCTTTAGCAATGTCGGCGTTATCGATCAGCTGCGTCAACACTTCTTTGCCGGTTTCCGAACGCTCCGTCTGCAATGCTTGTTTAAACGCCGAATAAACGTCTTCTCCGAGATTGTAATTGGATTCCATGCACATGGCCTTTACTTCTTCCACGATTTTTTCATAAGTGATTTCTTTCATTTGTCTCCCTCCTTCCTTTTTGGTGCTCCACTGATATAAAAGGTGCCCAGCGCCTTTGCGACTAATTTCCCGGAATCATCATGAATGGCGCATTCAGACACGACTGTAGTTCTGCCTTGCCTAAGAATTAAAGGAGTTGCAATCAAACGTGAACCTTGGCCTTTCTCAATAAAATTCACTTTCAACTCCAAAGTGAAAACTTTTTCTCCTTCCGATAAATTTTGCAGGATGCTGAAACCGATGGCGACATCGGCCAAAGTGTAAATAGAGCCGCCCTGTGCCACCCCATAAGTATTTTCATTCTGAAAACCCAATGCCATTTCAGTCGTTCCATCTCGGTTTTGTACCATGCCCAAAAATCGTCCAAGAAAATGCATCGGCACCGCATTGCCAGTTGAATGAGCCGGTGGTTCTTGCAAAAGCGTTAACAAATAAGCTGTTTGCTCTAGTTCTTGTTCATTCAAGGTTTCCATTTGTTTCTGCAAGCTCTCGACTGTCACTTTTTTCTCCGTGTTCTGTTCCATAAAAACGCCCTCTTTACATGAATTGCCGTTGCATCTGTTCGTCCCCTCAACTTTAGCGCTGCTTATAATGTATCCATCAGTTCACCAATGTTCACTGTGGCTTCCAGATTCATCAAAGCCTCTGCTAAAAGCTGACGCTGTTCAGTCGGCAAACGGCTGGCCATACCCATGAATTTCTCAAGCAAATCCTCTGAAGTCACCGCATTTTCCGGATCTCCTTTCGGAAAATCTGTCTGCTTACTGATTTCTTCGCCATTTTTCAATAAGACCTTGACCGCTGCTCCCCATTGGCGTGGGTAACTGGCATCAATTACAGGATCCGTATGGACATTTACTTTTTTGGTGAGTCTACGGATGTCTTCATCCCAAAGCTTATCTTGATTAAAATCTTCTAAGCCCGCACGGCCATTCAGCAGAGCCAATGCCGAACAAAATTGAAGACTGAACTTAGCCGCATATTCTGTTTGAGGATCGTCGTTGTCTGTGATATTTAGTGCTACCTGATAAGAATCTACATCCACAGATTCGATTTCCTCCAGTGAAGGATGCTGGTCTTTGAAAACGTCAATCAATAAATCAACGGCATGATGAGTATGCCGACAAGAGGCGTGGATTTTAAAGGAGTTCTCCAAGACTTTGAATTCTTTACCGAGGTTTTTCGTTATTTTTGAAGCATCATACTCTTCGCTCATGGCTTTAAAGAAGCCGCGATCGCCTTCAAGGATTTTTTGGGGGCCGGTAAAGCCTTTTTGTGCCAACAAGGCGGCCAATGTGCCATTCATTGCAGCTTTACCCGTGTGCAGTTGTTTCGTCATGGCCCCGTCTACAATAAATTCCCATAAGCCAGCCGCTTGAGACCCTGCGTTTCCCAAGGCATTGGCCAATTGGTCTTCCGTTAAGCCAAGCAGTTTACCGGCAGCAGTAGCGGCTCCGAAAGTCCCACAGGTAGCCGTATTATGCCAATAATAATAATGGGAGGGCGAAACCGCTTCGCCGATTCTGAAGCAGACTTCGTATCCTGCCACCACGGCAGTAATCAGTTCTTTTCCGCTCAATTGTTTCCATTCCGCAATAGCCAACGCGGCTGGAATGACAACAGTGGCCGCATGGATGATCGATCCTTTATGGATATCATCTAACTCCATGACATGGCTTGCTGCACCGTTCACTAAAGCCGCATTTAAAACGCTCGATTTCCCTCCAGTAAAAAGCTTCGCCTGTTCAAGCCCACCCATTTCATTAACCAAATCGCTGACCATTTGAACCGGTACTTTGTCAGACCCCGCAATCGCGGATCCAAAATAGTCGAGAATGCACAATTTCGTAAATGATATGACTTCTTCCGGCAATTCATCATATGTGAGCGCTAAAGTGTATTTTGCCAATTGTCTGCTTAGCTCCATTCGGGGCATCTCCTTCCGTTAAGCATTAAACGCCTTATTTTGTTCATTTACCTTGCCATTCTGGTTTGCGTTTTTCATTGAAAGCCAAAACACCTTCCAATCGATCTTCCGAATTTGCGCATTTATAGTATTGATCCAGTTCTATTGACAAAGCGGTGTTGATATCTGTGTGAAGCCCGGTTTGGATTGATTTTTTAATGGCTTGCAGGGACAATGGCGCGTTTCGCGCAATTTCTTTGGCAATCTCCACGGTCTTCGGCAACAAATCTTCTTTTGAAAAAACGCCATTTAGAATTCCAACTTCCAACGCTTTTTGCGCGTCGACTTGATTTCCTCTAAAAAGCATTTCTTTTGCCAAACCGACTGGAATGGCGCGCGGCAATAATTGAGTCCCCCCGACACCTGGAATGATTCCCAGCTTCACTTCAGGTAATCCCATTTTGGCGTGTTCTGCAGCGTAGCGCAGATCGCAGCTCAACAGCATTTCCATACCGCCGCCAAGAGCAAAGCCGTTAACTGCAGCAATTACCGGAAACTTGAAGTTTCGCAGCAGTTCATAGGCATCTTCAAAGATATCGTGCTGCTGCTTCCACTGTTCATTAGACATGCCTTTCCGCTCTTTTAAATCCGCTCCTGCACAAAAGCTTTTATCCCCTTTAGCGGTAAACACCAGGACTCGCAGGTTTTTCTGCTGTTCCAATAGATTCAGGCAGTCAATCAACTCTAAACCCATTTTTGTATTCAGTGAATTCATTGCTTCAGGTCTGTTCAATTCGATCATATAAACATTCTCATCGCTATGTTCTTCATTTAAAATTAAGGTTTCCCAATTGGTCATAATAGCCTCCTCCAAGTTTCTGTCTGTGTTGCACTAAAAAACTTCCTTTTTCCACCCTACTTGGGCATGGCTTCAATAAGAGAGCTAAACAATTTTGAGACGATCAAAATTAAAATCCCTACTTATTTCAGCTTTCTATTTCTTTTCAGGAACCGGATACTTCCGGTCATATGGCCCTGCCTTTAGGACATAGCTTGGTGTTGCATGGCCGACAAGTTGCTGAAGCATCTGTGAAGCATTTATCAACCTATCCAGGGACAAACCAGTTTTAATCCCCATACTGTGCAGCATATGGACTGCATCTTCTGTACAGATATTGCCTGTCGCTCCAGGAGCAAATGGACAGCCGCCAAGACCCCCTAAAGAAGCATCAAAACTCGTGATGCCTGCGTGCATTGCCCCTATCATGTTCGCAAGGCCCATGCCTCTTGTGTTATGGAAATGAAGGTTGAATTGCTGTTTTGGAAACTTGCTTGCCAGCTCCGATACCAGATCGTAAACCTGCTGTGGATTTGCCATGCCAGTAGTGTCAGCGAGCGTAATTGTTTCTATTCCCAATGGCGCCAGTTGATCAAGAATCCAGTGGATTCTTTCTTTCTTCACTTCGCCTTCAAAAGGACAGCCGAAAGTCGTCGCAATCGATACACTCAAGCCCATAGTATGCTCATTGCAGTAGTGTAGAATTTCCTTCAGTTCTTCTAACGACTCTTCTGTACTTTTTTGGACATTCTGCAGATTATGTGTATCGCTTGCCGAAAAAACAAAATTCACCTTTTTTACGCCTTTGTCCTGCGCATTCATTGCTCCCTTTAAATTTGGAATCAATGCAATCAAATTCATACTGTCAGCATTTTTTGAAATCAGCTCGAATAGCTCACCGCTGTTTGCCATTTGCGGTACCAATTTTGGGTGGACGAAAGATCCGAATTCCACTGTTTGAACTTTCGCTTCCACCAATTGATCAAATAAAATTTTTTTCTCATCGATTGACAGCACTTTGTCTTCCAGCTGAAGCCCGTCCCTTAGCACCACTTCGTTTATTTTCACCTTTTTAGGAAGGTTCATGTGGATTCTCCTCAGTTCCAAAATTGATTGGTATAATTTTCTCAATAGTGTATATTGTACAGAAACCATCTACTGTTCAATTTTCTTAAGAAATGAAAGGAAGTGCCTTCATGGAGATTTTTAATATTTTCTTAAACATTATTGTGCCTATACTCATTTTGATTGGACTTGGCGCATTTTTGCATTTGAAATTTCAATTTGATTTACACACATTGGCAAAAATCAATATCTATTATTTGGTTCCCGGATTGATTTTCATACGTCTTTACGAAACTGATTTGGCGTGGGAAATGTTTTTCAAAGTATTGGTGTTTTTTATTTTTTTGTCTTTATTATTGTATTTTGTATCCAAAATAATCAGTAAATTCCTTGGCTTCAGTAAAGGACTGAGCATCGCTTTTTCCCATAGCTCTCTTTTCTACAACTCTGGCAACTATGGAATTTCTGTAAATGATTTGGCCTTCCGACAAGATCCAATTGCTATGGCGGTACAGGTATTGGTTCTTACGTTTCAAAACCTGTTGGTCTATTCCTATGGCATTATCAGCTTGCAGCGATTGGACAAGTCAAAAATCAAAGCTGCTGTCCCTTACTTTAAAATGCCGGTGCTCTATGCCATGTTTTTCGGTCTGATGCTGAATGCGTTTGACCTTACTCTCCCGCAGTTTCTCTACACTCCTGGCTCTTATATTGCAGATGCACTGATTGCATTAGCACTTTTGACTTTGGGAGCGCAGGTCGTTCAATTGAATTTCACTAAAAACATGCTGACCGTCTATTTGAGTGTCGGTGTAAGGCTCATCATCAGCCCGCTTCTGGCTTTTATCATCATTCAGTTCCTCAACGTTGATGCCATAACTGCTCAAGCAATGTTTATCGCTTCTGCCGTTCCAAGTTCTGTAAACAGTGCCATCATCGCACAGGAATACGACAATGAAACCGCATTTGCTGCTCAAGCTGTTCTTGCATCGACTATTTTCAGTGCATTATCTGTAACGATTGTGATTTTCCTATCACGAATTCTATTCGTCTGAGGAAATGTGGACTATTGTTCTTTGTCCATTTCATCAAATACTTCTTTAGCTGTCCTAAAGCTGTCAATCGCCGCCGGTACACCGCAATAAATGGCTGTTTGCAGAAAGACTTCCTGAATTTCGTCTCTTGTTAAGCCATTATTGACGGCTCCCCGGACATGCAGCTTTAATTCATGCGGTCGGTTTAATGCGGTAATCATTGCCAGATTCAGCATGCTGCGTGTCTTTTTCGACAACCCTGGACGAGCCCATATCTCTCCCCAGCAATACTCGGTTACCAATTCCTGCATAGGCATATTAAAATCAGTCGCATTTTGAATCGACTTATCCACGTATTCTGCACCTAATACACTTCTGCGTATTTCAAGTCCCTGTTCGAATTTCTCTTTATTCATTTCCATTCTCCTGTCTGTAATGTATTGCCGCTTCAGGCGGCTAGTTCTCCAGCAACGCTCTTTTCTTGAACAAAACTTAAACTGAAAAAGCTGGCTATGGAATCAGCCAACTTTTTCAGTTCTCTCAACTATTATTGACCAGCAGCTTCACGTGCCGCTTCGTATACATCTGCACCGATTTGATCCTCAAACTCATCGTAAATCGGTTCCAACGCTGTCCGGAACTCTTCGATTTGTTCAGGTGTCAGTTCAATGATTTCAACCAATCCTCTTTCACGAATCAACTTCAGGGCTTCTTCATTCAAACTCATTGCTTCTTCGCGTGCCACAGTTGTTCCTTCATCTAGCCCGGCTTGCACAATTTCTTTAGTTGCATCATTCATGCTATCCCAAAAATCCGTATTGGTGAATACAGCGTAATCTACGCGCGTATGATTCATAATCGTCATGTAGTCTTGTACTTCATCAAATTTCTTGGATTCGATATTGCTGAATGTATTTTCCTGCCCCTCTACCACCCCTTGATCCAATGCGGTGTAAAGCTCTCCAAACGGAATGGATTCAGATCCAGCCCCCATAGCAGAGTAGATAGCTTCCAGTACTTGTCCGCCTTGTGTACGGAATTTCAAGCCTTGGAAGTCATCCGGCGAATCGATTGGCCGCTCGTTATTGGTAATATGTTTACCGCCGTTTGGCCACATTGATAAACCAAGAACTCCATCGCTTTCAAGGCTTCCTAAGATTTCCTGGCCTTTTTCTCCATCCCAGAAGGCAATCGCTTCTTCATCGTTGTCGAACATGAAGGGAAGAGCCGGCACATTAAATTGTGGATTGTTACCGACAAATTTGGTTAAATCCGGCGCGATAAATTGAACATTATTCGCTACCAAGTTTTGATATTCATCCTGATCTCCGAACAATGAACTATTAGGATAGATTTCCACTTCGATGGCTCCATCTGACTCTGTTTCAATATATTCCTTCATTGCAAGTGCACCTTGATGTTTTGGTGTATTTTCAGCTACAACGTGAGAGAACTTGATCGTCATTTCCTGAACACCGTCACCTCCGCTTTCCCCACCGCTTGCTGCTTCATCACTGCCACAAGCAGCCAATACAAGTGCTGACATTAAAAGTGATGTAGACAAAATATACTTTTTCATCTAAAGAACCCCCTTATTGGTTTTTGAACCTGTACATACTTAAAACATTTTTGTAAGGGCTTACATTTCTCAAACTGCACCTGCCTTTCTCTCAGCCCGTGTTGCGCTAACTACAAAAAATTTTAAGCTGATCTCCTTTTGATGAATTTTGGATACAACTCATCACAAAACTAGCATAATAAAAAAAGATTGTAAAGAAAAATTTTAATTTTCTGTTTTCTATATATTTCATCATATTTTTATTTATATAAGTAAATATTATCCTATATACCTATTAATATAAGGTTAATATTAACACTAAATACTCATATAAGTTTTCAGTGAATTCAAAAATTTAACTTGTTATTAAATTAGAGTTGTATTATGATTTGACTAATTCTTCTCGTATCCAAAATACAAAACGTTTAAGGAGGATTCAAATGAAATTTCTGAATCGTATTGAAAGCGCTTTCTCAATTGTTCTGTTCCTGATTGGCATCGGCATCAGCCTCTACTCCGTATTTATGCGTTACATTGTAGGCACGTCCCAAAGCTGGGCGACAGAAATCTATACCATGCTTTTAGTCTGGGCCATCTTTATTGGCTTTTCATCAGCCTTGAAAGAAGATAAGCATATTGCAATCGATGTAGTCTATGACAGGTTCGGACCTAAAATGCAGCATTTTTCTCAAGTGGTTACATTGGTGATTGGCGCAGCCTTCAGTGTGTTTATCATTTGGACCGGCATGGATATGGTGACCACTGCCTACAGCCAAAATATCAAAACAATTGATGTGGGCTTTCCGATCTGGATTAATTATTTGATTATGCCGATTGCTGGCACCTTATTGTTTATCCGGTTTTGTGAAAAAGCTTATCGGTATTTCTTCAAGAAAGAAAATGTTACGGGCGGAGGAGATGCAGAATGGAAGCAGCTGTAATTGTAATTATATTGCTTTTTGTCTTTGCTTTCTTACGGGTACCAATTGCAATCAGCCTGGCAGTTTCCAGCATCGTCGGTCTCTATATGGTTGATTTTTCCTTGAATACGGTTATCCAAAGAATGTTTACAGGCATCAACAGCACCACATTAATGGCGATCCCTGGATTTGTCTTCGCTGGTTTGGTCATGGCTAAAGGAGGAATATCCAAATATTTGATTGAGTGTATTCGCTCCTGGGTTGGTCATACAAAGGGCGGTTTATCCGTAGTTACGGTCATCACCTGTATGATATTCGCAGCCATTTCAGGATCAAGTCCCGCAACAGCGGCTGCTATTGGAGCCATCATGATTCCGATGATGGTCAAAGCTGGCTATGAAAAGAGCTATTCCATGGGCTTGGTCGCTGCCGCTGGAACATTGGGTATTCTAATTCCTCCATCAATCCCGCTAATCCTTTACGGATCCGTTTCTGAACAGTCAACCGGAAGATTGTTTTCTGCGGGGATTTTACCGGGGTTATTGCTTGGCTTAGCTTTGATTATTTATGCGGTATTTGTAGCACACCGAAAAAATTATGGCGGCTTGCCTAAAGTTCCTTTAAATGAACGCTGGCGCCCTACCCTAAAAGCAACATGGGGACTCATTATGCCAGTTCTCATTTTAGGCAGTATCTATACAGGGATCGTTACACCAACAGAAGCATCCTTTGTGGCCGCTTTGTATGCGATTATCATATCTATATTTATTTACAGAGAAATGAACTGGTCGCAATTCATCGAGATCACCAAAGAATCCATCAATACCACTTCGATGATTTTCCTGATCATAGCAGCAGCCTTGGTTTTCGGTATGTTCCTAACGACCGAACAAGTTCCACAGGATTTTGCAGCCTGGGTCAGTGACAGCGGATTCAATAAATGGACGTTCTTGATCATCGTCAGTTTGCTGTTCTTTGTTCTTGGCATGTTCCTTGAACCGACTGCAATCATTTTGATCACTTTACCGATTCTACTTCCTATCATTGGAGCCTTGGAAATCGACGTCATCCATTTTGCTATCATTATGGTAGTCAATATGGAATTGGGAATGATTACACCTCCTGTCGGACTCAATTTGTTCGTTGTTAGTGGAATAACCGGTGAAAAAGTTGAAAGAGTTATAAAAGGCGTGGTCCCATTCTTTATGATATTTATCATCGTTTTGATCCTAATCATCATCTTCCCTCAAATTTCTTTGTATCTAACCTGATTCTCTTGAGGGCTTACCAATATATTAGCGTGCATAAGAAAAAGACGGCAGAATTTCTGCCGTCTTTTTCTTATGGTTTGCTGAGTTTTAATACAGAGCGATACAGCACATCAACAGCAGCCAGCATAGAGGCTTCATCAAAATCGAATCGTTCGTTATGATGTCCAGCTGCCAGATCACTCCCAACGATGCAATAAGTAGCCAGGCCTCCGTGCGCTTTTACATGTTCCATGTAATAGGTCGCATCTTCAGATCCTGCTGCATCGGTGGACCAATCAATTGTTTTAGTCAGATAAGGCGAAGTTTGGGCGATTTCATGCAAAGCTTCAACCAATTCTTTGCTTGGAATGCTGCTTTTAGCTTCCCCAACCACCTCAGTCGTGACTTCCACCCCATACATTGCTGCAGCTCCTTCAAGAACAGCAAATGCCTGAGCACGAATATAATCATTGATTTCGGATGTTTCTCCACGGGTTTCAATCTTCATGTGAGCAGTGGCCGGAATGATGTTGCGTCCTGAACCAGCATTCAGCACCCCGACGTTGATCCGCGAAGCTCCAGCTGAGTGGCGTGGAATTCCATGCAACCCCAGAACTGCTGAAGACGCAGCCAGCAATGCGTTGCGCCCTTCCTCCGGCTTGCCGCCAGCATGCGAAGCTACCCCTTTAAAAATCACATCCAATTTTGTTGTGGCTAAAAATCCGGCATTGCCCGCTACAAACTCACCGGTGGGTACACCGGTTCCGAGATGCATGGCGATGAAGATATCGACATCATCAACGACGCCAGCTGTCACCAAGGATTTGGCTCCACGGGTCCCTTCTTCCGCAGGCTGGAAAATCAATTTGATGGTTCCTGCCAACTGTTCTTTATTGTCCATCAAGGTTTTGGCAAAACCCAGCCCGATTGAAGTGTGTCCATCATGCGCACAGGCATGCATTTTGTCTGGATTGACCGATTGAAAGCCCTGATCGAATGGAATATGGCCATCAGCCAGTTCCTCTTGAATATCCAGTGCATCCATATCAAATCGGTAAGCAAGGACTGGTCCTGGGTTGCCAGTGTCCAGTTCAGCAACTATCCCGGTCATGCCATCTTTGAAATTTGGCAGCCATTCCGGATCTCCTCCATTCACCTCAGCCCAGCGATAATGTTCATCGAGAATTTCCTGGCTTGGCACGCCCATCCGTTGATCGGCTTTCATGACTTCTCCAGCCATTTTCAACGGGTAGCCCAGATCGAATAATTTTTTGGCAACGAGAGATGCGGTGCGCATTTCCAAAAATCCGGATTCTGCGTGCTTATGCAAATCGCGGCGCCAGTTGACCATCTCTTCTTGCAGCTGTTCATCAATTAGTTTTTCTGCCACTTGTTGCCCTCCTCCTTATGCTCAGTTTTTGTCGCCTTGACACTCAGCGGGGATGCAGCCCCTTTAAGTAAAGTTTGTCTTTATAGATACGGGGTGATTCCAGGTCCATACTGCAATCCTGTAAAGAAGAAAATCAAGAACAGGATGATCCAGACAATCAGGAAGGACAAAGTATACGGAATCATCAATGATATTAAGGTTCCCATGCCAGCTTTTTTGTCATATTCCTTCAGGAAAGATAGAACAACGATAAAATACGGATTTAACGGTGTCACGATATTTGTTGAAGAATCACCAAGACGATACGCCATCTGCGTAAAGGCAGGGTGATAACCCAATTGCATGAACAGTGGAATGAATACCGGAGCTTCCAATGCCCATTTTGCTGATCCTGAAGTAATCAGGAAGTTTAAGGAAGCAGTGAATAAGATGTAGCCAACAATCAGGTAAATGCCTGTGAAGTTGATCTGTGTCAAAAATTCAGCTCCGTTAACGGCAATCCATGTTCCAATATTGGTCCATGTAAAGTAAGCGATAAATTGTGATGCTGCAAAGATTAAAACAATAAAGCCGGACATATCCTTTATGGATTCAGCCATAAAGCCGACAGCATCTCCTGAATTCTTGATAGCCCCAACTGTTTTTCCGTAAGCGATGCCGAGAACAAGGAAAAGACCCAAGATAATCGGTACAATTCCGGTCAGGAATGGAGAAGGAATCATTCCGCCATCTTCATTGCGGAGAGAAGAACCCGGCAAAACAATCAGCAGTACTAAGACTGCGATATAGGCAAGAGCTGCAAGGGCTGCATTGCGCAAGCCTTTGTTTGCCTTTGGATGTTCTTCAGCGCTTACGTCAATAACCGCGGTCCCTTCATATTTCCCCAATTTCGGTTCGATGATTTTTTCAGTCACTAGTCCAGCAACAATGGTCATAACAAAAACGGAAACAATATTGAAGTACCAGTTATCTGCAGGTGTGACGATTAAGGTATCATCCAAAATTGCAGCTGCTTCCGTTGAAATACCCGATAGCAACGCATCCGTTCCAACAATGAGCAGGTTTGCAGTAAAACCTGCTCCCGCACTGGCAAAACCTACTGCTAATCCCGCAAGCGGGTGGCGGCCTAATTTATAGAAGACCATCGCTGCCAAAGGCGGAATAAGAATCTGAGCCGCATCAGAGGCGATGTTTCCCATGATTCCTACGAAAGCAATAGCATAAGTAACGATTGAAGCTGGTGCTTTCATGATGGTTTTGCGAATAGCAATTTCTAATAATCCCACTTTCTCAGCAAGTCCAATTCCGAGCATGATCGCTAAAACCGTTCCTAACGGAGCAAAGCCGGTAAAGTTTGTCAGCATCGAAGTAATGATGTACTGAAGGCCTCCCCAAGACAATAGGTTTTCAATCGCCAAAGTTTCTCCTGTTCCTGGATGGACAACGGATGCATTGAATAAACTGAAAATGAAAGATGCAATAATTACTCCGATGGCCAAATACACAAAAATCATAAATGGATCAGGCAGTTTGTTGCCCAGTTTTTCAATAGCATTCAGAAAGCGAATAAAAACCCCTTTCTTTTCTCCATTCTGTGTCGGTTTTTTCATAATGCGCCTCCTCTTTGTCTGGATTTCTCAACTTTTTTTTAATTATAGGCAAACAAACAACGAATAATCAAGTGATTCCGACAATTTGTGAATTTCTAATTATTATTGTACGTGTTTTACAATATTAACCTTTTAGTTTTTCCAAAGCCTCCATTGTCACTTTTGTCATGGTTTCAATCCCTATTTCTAAAGCAGCTTCCTCAAAAAAGAATTCCGGATCGTGCAAGGGTTTGGGTGATTCTTCTCCTGCCGCTGAACACCCCAGCCAATAAAAAGCGCCAGGAATTTGCTCTAGAAATCGGGAGAAATCTTCTCCAGCCATGGAAGGATCCACTTCCGGCAAAGCGTCTTCACCCAAAAGCTCCCTGGCACTGCCCCTTACTAACTCTGACCATTCCGGAGTGTTGATGGTAGCGCCATAACCGTCTACATAATCAAAATCAATTTTCACTTCATAAGCAATTTCAAAGCCTTTCACCAAATTTTCGAGGCGGCGTTTTACTGTATCCTTGGCCTTCTTGCTGTATGTCCGGACAGTTCCTTTTAATACAACTTCATCCGCTATTACATTGTATCTGTATCCACCATTGATCGTCCCAATGGTTATGACAGCCGATTCTAATGGATTTACATTACGGCTGACAATTGACTGCAGGGAAGAAATGAATTCAGCTGTAACCACAATGGCATCTTTTCCTTGATGAGGCATGCTGGCATGTCCACCCGCTCCTTTAATCGTAAAGGAGAGCGTATCAGAAGCACCCATCATTTCTTTATCACGCACACCAATCTGGCCGACCGGCAAATCAGGCCAGACATGCTGGCCAAAAATAACATCCGGTTTGAATTCATCGAAGACACCATCCTCCATCATTGGCCTTGCTCCTCCGATTGGCGAAGCTTCTTCATTTGGCTGAAAAACGAGCAGTACACGTCCCGGTAGTTGCTCTTTCATCTCTTGCAATTTAAAAGCGGTGCCAAGAAGCATCGAAGTATGGGCATCATGGCCGCACGCATGCATTTTGCCATCCACTTTCGATTTAAAAGCAAGCTCTGTCTTCTCTAGAATCGGAAGTGCATCAATATCGGCACGCAAAGCCACTGTACCTCCTTCAGCACTTCCTTCGATAATGCCAAGGACCCCTGTTTTTGCAAACCCCGTTTTAAATGGAATGCCCGCTTTATGCAGCTCTTCTTGGATTCGCTTCGAAGTTTCCCATTCTTCTCCACCCAGCTCCGGGTTTTGATGCAGCGCTCTTCTAATTTCTTTGACTTGATCGATTAATGCCATCGCATTTCATCCTCTCTGTTTTACTGACTCTTTTCGAGGATAGCATAAATAAAAAAAAGTGTGTTCAGTATTCTGAATGTATTGATTATTATGTTACTATTGAAGGATAAATTTAGAGAGAGGGCGGGAACTTTCATGCATATTAACATCAGTCGGTTGATGAGGGATATCGAAGCCTATGCCGAATATGGAAAAGAAAAAGACGGAGGGGTGAATCGCCCCAGTTTTTCAGCAGCTGATTATCAGTTGCGCGAGCTTTTCGCTCAAGAGCTGGAAGAATTGGGCATGAACGTTTCGGTGGATGCCATTGCCAATGTGTGGGGTACTTTCCCGGGCAATGGAGAAAAAGATTTTCCTCTTGTAATCGGATCTCACCTGGATACTGTACCGAATGGCGGAAAATACGACGGAGCTCTCGGTGTACTTGTTGCTAAGGAAATCGTGCAAACTTTGCGAGACCAGCACATCACCTTGGCTCATCCTCTGGAAATTGTTTCTTTTACTGCAGAAGAAGCTAATGAATTTAACTTTTCTACTATGGGGAGCCGGGCTTTTAACGGAAAGTTAAGTTCTGAAGAGTTGTATGAAGCTAAAGATTCAACGGGAAGAACGCTCGCAGAAGCGGTAGAAAAAGCCGGAGGGAAACTTTCTCAAATAGGTGCCGCTAAACAAAAGACGATGGCAGCCTATTTTGAACTGCACATCGAACAAGGAAGAAAACTGGAGAAGGAAAATTTATCTGTGGGAATAGTCGACAGCATTGTCGGTATCTACCGCGATCTGGTAACAATTGAAGGCGAACAGAACCATTCCGGCACAACCATCATGGAGAGCCGGAAAGATGCGCTAGTCGCAGCCAGCGAGATGGTGGCTCAAGTGCAAAAACTGGCTCTCGACCTTGCCAGTGATACAGTTGCCACAGTCGGCAAATTTGAAGTATTTCCGAACTCAGCCAATATCATTCCAGGACGTGTTGAGTTTACACTTGAAGTGCGCTCTTCCGACAAACAGGAACGTGAAAGCCTTGTTCAGCATATACACGACTCGTTCTACGAGATAAAAAATAGGCATGGCGTGAAAATGTCTGTCACAAACAGCTACAATACACAGGAATGCGACTTCGACAAACAGCTGATCGAATTGTTGGAAGACGCAGCAGTTGAGTCCGGCATCCCCTATAAGATCCTGCCCAGCATGGCCGGACACGATGCTATGAATTTGGCCCCATTAACTAAAACCGCGATGGTATTCGTCAAAAGCATCGGCGGCATCAGCCATAGTCCCCAGGAGTTGAGCCTGCCGGAAGATATCGAGAAAGGTGCCAATATTCTCTTGAATGCACTGCTGAAAGCCGACAAAGTCATTTAAAAGTCTATGTGATATCTTTAAAAAAACCGTTTACCAGTTCAAGTGAACTGGTAAACGGTTTTTTAATTAGCTTAAGCCAAAATCATTTACTAATGCGGCAAGGCCGCCTTGATAACCGCTGCCGATTGCGTTGAACTTCCATTCTCCTCCGTGGCGGTATAGTTCACCCACTACAAGAGCTGTTTCAATCGAGAAGTCTTCTCCCAAGTCGTAGCGGATCAATTCTTCGTTTGAGTTTTCGTTTACGATGCGGATAAATGCATTTGAAACCTGGCCAAAGTTCTGTCCGCGGCTATCAGCTTCATGGATAGTCACTGTAAAGACGACTTTATGGATATCTGCAGGAACGTTCGGCAAATCGACGATTACTTGCTCATCATCGCCTTCTCCTTCTCCTGTCAGGTTATCCCCAGTATGGACAACAGAACCATTGCCCCCTTCAAGATTGTTGTAGAAAACAAAATCTTCAGGGCCGCGTGACTTGCCGTTTTCGCCTACCAAAAAAATGGAAGCGTCCAAATCGAAGTCTCCGCCGCCGCTGTATTTATTGGTATCCCAGCCTAAACCGACGACCACTTTTGTTAGGCCTGGATTTGTTTTCGTTAAGTCGATCTTCTGTCCTTTTGAAAGGTTGATTGTTGACATATTGATTTCCTCCTCCGATTATTTAGCTTTACGTTGAGTGTCTTCGTATTTCTTCTGTAATTCTTCGATGCGGAGACGGCCTTCTTCACGCATTTTGCGATTTTCCTGTTCGATCTCGCGCGTGTCGTTCATCCCCTGCATAATAGTCTCCCATGTCTGTTCAATGGTTTCAATCTTGATGCTCGGTTGGCCGGACATTCTTGCAATGTCCACACTTTGGCGTGAAATGTCATTGGCATTATTCAACAGCATTTCATTGGTGCGGCGATCCAATTCGCTCATGGACTCAGCAACCAAGTTCTGCCGCTTCGCCGCAATCGCATTGATCAATCCTGTTTTAAAAATCGGGATAGTCGTGACGAAAGCAGAGTTGATCTTACCGATCAATTTGGTATTCCCGCGCTGCAGCATACGGATTTGAGGCGCGGCTTGATAGGAAACCTGTTTCGCCATCTCAAGATCGTAAACCCGCTGTTCCAAAAGTTCGATTGCATTTTGCAGGGAATTCAATTCCATCAGCGCCATTTGATCACCTGATTCCGCTTTAGCACGGACCGCTGGTTCTTTGGCTTTCAGTTCTTCGACTTTGATGTCCCCAGCCGCAATATACTTCTCCAATTCCATAAAATAATTGAAATTTTGATTGTACAACTCTTCCAAAGTAGTCGTCGACTTTTTCATTTCGCCTTCGTACTTTGTGATTTCAACGTATACTTTATCAATTTCAGTACCCATCGTCTGGTATTTATTGAATAACTGTTCGATCACTTTATTGCCTTTATTGAAAATTTTATTGAGAAAGCCTTTCTTCTCGACAAAATCCTTCTTGTCGAATTTGTCCATGATTTTACCGAGTTGCTTCAGCAATTCACTGGATTCTTCCATACTGTTTGCTTGGACGGAATTTAGAACTTTCCCAGTAAAAGCTGAAATTTCATTGGCAGGCTCGCGGCCGAATTCCAATAAAGCAATTTGGTTTTTAGGATCAATTTTTGAAGCCAACTGAAGAACTTCAGGATCTTTTTTCAGCTGAACCTTTAATTGGTTTTCATCTTTCATCACCAATTCCTGTTGTTCAATTTGATCGGGCATGTTGGTCATCGATTTTCACTCCTTTTAGGCTACAGCCATTTTTTAAATATCTTTTTCACTACTGAAGGCTCGCGGAACGGTTCATTGAAGCTACGCTCGTCCAGCCAATGCGTATCAAACGATTCCGGATCAACCCAGCGTTCGATATCCTGATGGCCTTGTGGATTTATGATGATGACATCAAGTCCGAAAACGTGTATCAACGCAATTGCATTGGCGTCCGCCCGGCTAAGCTCCCCGTCTTTTTCCTCATTATAAAACAGCATCGTTGGTACAAACTGGGGATAATCGAATAGCTGGATCAACTGAATAACCGAATCCGGAAGCGACATTGATTGAGTAAAAGCATAAAGCTGCAATTCTTCAAACGATTCTCCATTTTGCGGAAGCAGAATCGGTTTTTCCACATGCCTCGCTATCGCTGCCGCTATCGCGGTCTGGACGCCATCCGGTAATTTATTGTATTTCCACCAATGTGCGGCTTTCATCTTTTCCGGATCGAGCTTCCCATCTTTGCCAAGTGCGGCGCGGTAGTGGAATTGCTGATTGCCTTTTCGTTCTTCAATGAACGGGAAACTTCGCACCAGTTTTGTGTCTTCACGTTCAGTCAAATTATGAACATTATCCCAGAAGCGTTTGCGGTCTTTTTCGATGCCCATAAGTTTGGAGAAAACAACAGGAATGTTGACGCTTCCAGCTGCCACCGAAAAAGATGGCCTTACCATTGCGCGCTCTTTGGCTAACATGAATGCTTCATCCATCGTCGTCTTCAAGCGGACCGAGTGCGTCCGGTAGGATTTGAACTGGAATGGCTTATAAAGCCCTGAATCGTCATGATGCAATAACCGGTCCACTTCCTGCGTTGCACGGTAAGCGACAGTTCCCACACGTTTCGGTTTTTCCTCAGGAAAAGGAAGAAGCGAATCAGCATTTACCTGGAAACTATGGCTATGGAGCCCTTCTTTTCCAACTGTCTGTTCGAACCAGCCCTCTCCTTTTGGATCATAAACAACAATATGGAAGCCAAAAGCAGCCGACAATTTGAGAAACCACGTTTCACTTTCCGTAGCGCTGCCATACCACAAAAAACCTGGCAGCCCTTTTTCTAAATCCAGTTTCTCGATTTGAGGTTCTATATGATTGAACATCCACTTGACCAGGTCCGTCGTTACCCGACGGAAAGAGGAATGCGTCGTATTTCCCCCGGATTGTTCCTGAAACGCTTTCAGGACATCAATCAGCACCACTCGCAAGCGTCTGTTCAAATCTGTATCTTTCAATCTGGGCAACAAGCCTTTGCCGTCCAGAAAAGCCACCATACGGTTTGGGGACAAGCCTTTTTCTTTTTTGTTCATTTCAAACAGATCTTGTAATGTCCGCAGTCGATCCTGTTCAATATGCTTATCCATCCTGTCGGAAAGCCGAATCAATCGCCCTTCCGACGCTTCGAGGACATCGTAAATAGCCGCAAAGTATTCATCGGCATCAAGCGTCATGCCAGTTACTTGCCCAAGCAGCTGCGGATACGTAATCTGGTTTTCCTCAATTTTTGTTTCGCTGTGATCCACAATCGGTTTTTTTAGCCACTCCCCGATCTTTTCCGGATCCCAGGTTTTGGCGGGGATCGGATGCAATTGAACCATCGGAATCTCTCCTTGCTTTGTTGCTTACTTACGCTGTAGTGAAATCTCGGCAACTTGGGTCAAGATTTCTTCGCCTGCTTTAATGCCTTGATTATCCGTTTGGTGAATATGTCCAGATACCGGTACCGCACTTCTTACCGCTTCGCCATGGGAAGCCAACATGCTGTAATCTGCACTTTCCAATAAATCAAGATCCAGCAGCGAATCCCCTGCAGCTATGACATAACTGGCACCGAGACGATCTTTAACGTATTCCATGGCGCCTGCTTTGGTGATGCTCTCTGGCATAAAATATAGTTTTCTGCCCTGCAGAGACATTCCCCAGCCAAGCTTTTTAAAAGCTGTTGTATAGAAATCCAGCTTATCTTCCGGAAATCTTGCACGGTCCACAATCAGGTAGACGAACCAATCGTCCGCTTCCCGCACTTTCAATACCCAATCTTCTGAGAAATGGCGTTTGATTTCCGGCAGCAATTCCTTAATGATTGTTTTGCGGCTGACGCATTGTCGGCGGATGTGATCCGACCATTCCTTGATTGGCTCGCCATTCTCCAAAATGACTGCGCCATTAGAGATGACCGCAAAGCGCGGCGCCTGCTGACCCTCAAAAATACCTGTCACTCGCTCGTATTGAGCTTGCGTACGTGTAGTTACGGGCAGAAAAAATGCTGAATCTGCGATGTTCCACAAATCCGACTGGCTTTTTTTCGTCATGAAAGACAAGGGTTTGCCTTCATACCGCTCTACTTCGACCAATTCTTCTTCTGCTACATCCATTCCCATGGAATTGCGGGAATAAATCAATGTTTGATCCAAATCACTGGCAAATAATACTGTCATATCTCTTTACCTGACCGGATCAAGCCGATTGCGCGGTAGAATAAATCAGGAACAACTTCCACGGGCACCTCTTTTTCTTTTGCCAACATCAAGATGTGGTGAACATCCGGATTATCCAGGCTGTTGACCAGAACCTTCCATGGGCTTCTTCGAAGCAAAACCCGTGTTGTTTCTCCAACACCCGGCTTGATTAGATGATAGTCGGTTTCACTGTACATCTGCTGTCCGATCGCCTCGACTTCCTTCATGCCCTGCCAAGTTCTTTTTGCCGTAACCGGCATTGAAACAGCATCTTTTTCCACTTTTCCCTGTGTCTCTTCAAAGCATTCAGTGATCTGATCAACAAAATCATTCGATAAATCCTCTTGTAATAATTCACCGTAGAATTTTGCTCCGTGAAAATCATCTTCACCGATATACAGCTTGTTTAGGATGGTACGGCTTACTAATCCTGAAACTGTCGCATTCAAGCAAGCGCTTGGAATTAGAAAGTCTTCACGTGTTCCAAACAGGACCGCACAGGCACCCGGATCTGCCAAAACCGCCATATCGTCATACAGTCCCAAACCTTTTGCAATGTTGAGCTTATTGACCGATTTGGTCAATTCCTTTTGAATAGCGCCTTTTCCAGTCCAACCGTCCACAAATTGGATGCGGCTTGTCGGATGTGCAGCACGGATTGTGTCGATCGCTTTCTCATCTATGCCTTTATCCCGTAAAATCGAAACGCTGTAATGCGGCCATTCCATATTCATCACTTGCTGCGCGTAACGTCGGATTAAGATGCCGATTGGGCTTCCAGCACGCGCCAGTGATACGATGACAACATCGTCTGTTCCTGCATTCATGAAGATCCGGCGAGTTACCAGTCCTACCAGATAGCTTAGCTGCTGCTTGGTCTTAAGTACCGTTTCGTGATAAAGATTTGTGTATTCATCAGAGGGCCGGTATTCCATCGGCAGTCTTTCTGCATAGTGAGCACCTGTCTGAACTGCTTTTTCCCGTTCTTCCAATGTGCTTTCAACAAACTCTTCACTTACGTCTTTCAATAGGAAAGTGATGTCTTCTTTCGGATAACTCGTCTTCACTAAACCGGTTGCTATCATTCGATTTCTTCACTCCTTTGGGTCGTCAAAGATATCCATTCCACTGGTGCTTTTTTCTCCAAGTAAGCAATCAGCGGCTGCCATTCGCTTAGTTCAATGACAGATTCAGCAAGCAAATATATCCGATCCACATCCAATTCATTCAGGTTGTAGACGAATTGGTTGATTCCTTCTGCGTCCGGCAATTCAAACCTGACCTTTTCTTTAATCGGATAGTCTGCTGTCGGTGAAGCGAATATCGGACTGCGTGTTGTAGTCTGAACAAGCGGGGCACCGCCCAAAGCCAAAGCGAAACGCAAAGGCAAGTACATATTTTCTCCTATACCGATAACCAGCGCCTTATCACTCGCAACTTCCACCTGTCCAGCTGCAGCTTCTGCCCATTTTTCTATTTCATCATGTTCAGTGCTCGTAATTCCGAAGCGACCGGTATAAGAAATGTATTGCTGACCGCTCTTAGATACAGCCGCTACTTTCTTTGCACTCAGTTCGGCATCCGGCAGTTTGCAGCCCGTGCTGCTGAGTGCCATCAATTCGGTCTCTTCAGGTGCAGTGCTATGGACAAGGTCGAATTGTCCTGCCATCAGAGATAGGACAGTTAACTGGATATTCCGCTCAGCTGCCATTTTTGCTAATTTTTCTTTTTGACTGTTATTTCGCCAATCCAAAATAGACAAAGAAGTATAGTTTTTTCCTGGAAATTGATCATCCAATGCACAAACTAAATTTAATAGCGTGTTGCCTGTAGAAATTTCATCATCGATTAAAACGATGGTATCCGCTTCTTCGAGCATACCAGAAGATGCATATACTCTATGAGAAGTGGCGTGGGAATGTTCTTCTTCAAAGACAAAAGATGGGGTAATGCCGACAATTTCTTCACGTGTTGTATGGATGTAGTCAGCTTCTTCAAAATGCTGAAAAACCGAGTGGCCAAGACCGGTAGCGGTTTCAGCCATCCCAATAAAAACAATTTTGTCAGGCATAGCTTTTTTAAATCTAAGTGAGTTGAGGCTCAGTTCACGATCAACTTCACCTGTTTCAATCATTTTGACAAGAGCACGCGTATCAGGATGCCCTTCAAGTCCACTTTCTTCCATCAATAAAGAGGCCAGTAAAGTTCCAGTTCCAAGAGCCAGTGAAGGATGGACGGCTAAATGTTTAGCAATCAATTTGCTGACGAAAAGAAATTGGCGCTTTTTATTGATACGTAAAGCGACTGAAAAAAGCGACTCCGGTGAAAGGCCCGGATAAGTATTTTCTACAGAAATATTAATGTCCAGGTTATCCCATAATCTAGTATTGATTTGATAATTGGTTTGCCCGGATATGGTTGAGGACGTCAATTGGTTGATAGTTTTCATGCAGCACCCCATAGACTTCCGCTTGAGCAGCCAGTTTCTTTGCCCAACTCAAATGCGGTTTTACTTCGTTCATTTTATTGCGTTTAGGGCTTTTCAGCACACCGTTTCGCTTGCTGCTCTCATTGAGGATCAAGTTAGCATCTTCATATGCTTCAAGCGAGACTATGTGACCGGTATTGACGATTGAAATTTGCGACGGATGAATGCAGGTTTTCCCTCTAAACCCATTTAGAACATCCAACTGGACTTCTTCCCACAGCGTCTGTTCAGGTTTGGATGAAAGCCATAATCTCTCTCCACTCGAAAAATGTTCATACACAGGTCCCGAAACAGTAAACCCATCTTCAGCCCGGCCAAATCGGTTCAGAATGGACATTAGGCAATCCCGAATGATGTGTACGTCATAAATCGTCCTCTCCGCTGGACGACGAAGGCCGTAAAGACTGGAAAAATCAGTTGCTCCGACACGAACCGTTAAAATCCGATCAGCTTCCGACCGCATGATTTGATGTAATTCCTCTAAGGTCTGTTCGCGGAATTCACTGTAGAGTACTTCCTTTGTTTCAAGCAGCGGCAGTGCATAAAGGGTTCTCCCCGCTGCTTCACTGGCACGATCCAATGCTGCAAAAAACAAAGGCAATGTAGCAGGCAGGCATTTCGGAAAAACGATTCCTGTTAATACGCTTAACGCCGTTCCCGCCTGCCGGACCAGTTTATCCAATTGGTCGGGTGTGCGCACCCGCAAAAACAAGGTCGGACCAGCTGCAAGCTGCACCGCATCCACTTTTTCCAGCTTTTTAAACTCGGCTACTACATTTGCTTCCGCCCGCTTCAGCTCTGAATCGGCTACCGCATCTTCCAGACAGACAATCAATGTTGTCAGCCCTGAGAAAGATCCACTGCTATAATCGCCACTCAAAATCTTCTGAGCAAAATCTGCTCTCGACCCCGGTGTGTAAAGTGCTGCCCCCAAGGCCAGGCTTAAGGTTTCCCGTTCCGTATCACGGTTAAATTCTGCCGGGTAATATTTAAAAAAAGTCTTTAAATCAGAATCTGTCAATCCGTTAAAATGTCTCATACGTGATCCCTCCCGGCATGCTGCTGCACCAGCCCGTTCAAATTATCATTTCATATATGAATGGAGAAAAAGCAAGGAGAAAGTCTCCTTGCTTTTCCATCGTTCACTCAGCTGTTTAAGCCAAAGTCCTTAACAAGAGACTCTAAGCCGCCTTGATAACCGCTGCCAATGGCGTTAAATTTCCATTCTCCACCGTGACGGTAAAGTTCACCGACAACAACTGCAGTTTCAATCGAGAAATCTTCACCCAAGTCGTAGCGGATCAATTCTTCATTTGTGTCTCCGTTTATGATACGCACATATGAATTGCTTACTTGGCCAAAGTTTTGGCCGCGTGCTTCGGCATCATGGATTGTAATGGCGAAAGTCGCTTTTTCGATTGATGCTGGAATAGCGGTGAGGTTGACGTTAACTTGCTCGTCATCTCCCTCGCCTTCGCCAGTTTTGTTGTCGCCTGTGTGCTCCACGGCTCCACCAGCACCAGTTGTGTTGTTATAGAAGATAAAATCAGCTTCTGAAGCTGTTTTGCCTTCGCTGTTCAGAAGGAAGACCGAAGAATCCAAATCAAAATCCTGTCCGCCGTCGTATTTATTGGTATCCCAGCCTAAGCCCACGATCACTTTAGATAAGCCAGGGTTGCTTTTTGTTAAATCCACTTTTTGTCCTTTAGAAAGATTGATTGCCATTTTTCCATCACTCCTTAAGAATATTTGTTTGCGATTGATCCTATATCAGGTTCTGAAGCACCCTCACCGATGGCCGAAAACTTCCATTCTGCTCCTTGGCGATAAAGTTCACCCGTAATCAAAGACATTTTGCCTGCATAATTATCGGTGAGGTTGTAATGTACCAGTTCTTCTTTCGACTGGTTATCGACTAAACGGATAAAGGCATTTTCAATCATGCCGAAATCTTGTTTCTTCTGTTTGGCATTGTAGATATTAACAACAAACACCAAACGATGAATAGAAGGGGAAATGCGTTTCAAGTCGATGTTGATCACTTCGTCATCGCCTTCACCTTCCCCAGTCAGGTTATCGCCGGAATGAACAACACTGCCGTCTTTGCTTTTTTTATTTCCAAAATAAATCAGGTTTTCCTTCGCAGTCAACTTGCCGTTTTCATCCAGCAATAGGACGGATGCGTCACAGTCAACGTCAGCTCCGCCTCCGCCGCCCAGTAGGCCGCTTAGGAAACCTCCACTTTTTTTGGTCGCGACAGGGTCCCAGCCCAAACCAACCATAATGCTTGAAAGCGATGAACGTCCTTTTGTTAAATCGATTTTCTGACCTTTGACAAGATTAATAGCCATTCCTAACACTCTCCATTCATCAGTATGTATTCTATTTTAATGGTATCGGTCCAGCATGTAAAATTCAACGAATAAAGTTTGTCGGCAACTCTGAAGATTCAGACCACAATAATATAATATCGGGACTCATAAGCTTTACGGTGAGTAGGCGGGCGCTGAATTTTCAGACAAATGCTTTCTTGAAACAGCTGACGTATACTAATACGTATCTAAAGCCATGAAGTTTCATTTCTCCGAGGCATACTTCTTAAATCGCACGGGTAATGTAAGCTAAAGAAGGTTTTTACGCGCATTTCGAAAGGAGAAATAAAAATGAAGCTTATCTCTATTGTAGTTCCTGCTTATAACGAGGAAGCCAACATCGCTTCCATGTATGCTAAATTGACAAAGGAACTTGAGTCGCTTCCATATCGTTATGAGATTATGTTCATCAATGATGGGAGCAGTGATGGCACTCTCCAGGAAATTTTAAAACTAGCAGAAGTTCATGACAGCGTTAAATACATTTCGTTGACACGCAATTTCGGGAAAGAGTCGGCAATGCTCGCAGGCTTGAAGCGCATTAAAGGAGATGCTGCCATCGTGATGGACAGCGATTTGCAGCACCCCCCTACATTAATCGGTGAAATGGTGAAGGGCTATGAGGAGGGGTTCAATCAGGTCGTGGCGAAGCGATCCCGCACAGGAGACTCCAAAGTCCGCTCTCTCTTCTCCTCCCTTTATTACAAACTGATCAATTCAATTACCGATGTCGATCTGCAGGACGGTGAAGGAGATTTCCGGCTGCTCAGCCGGAAAGCCATCAATGCCATTCTCGCATTGAGTGAAAGCAATCGTTTTTCCAAAGGGCTGTTCTCCTGGATCGGCCTCAGCAAAAAGACCATCAACTATGAAAATGTATTACGGACAGACGGTGATTCGAAATGGTCGTTTAATAGCTTGGTTAATTACGGCATCGATGGCATTGTATCATTCAATATGAAACCTTTGCGTATTTGTTTCTATACAGGTTTCCTGGTTCTGTTCCTGTCACTTATCTATATTTTCGTCACCTTATACAATATTTTGCAAGAAGGCGTCGGAGCTCCCGGTTACTTTACGACGATTACAGCAATTCTTTTACTGGGCGGCATTCAATTGATCAGCCTCGGGGTCATCGGCGAATATATCGGACGCATCTACAATGAAACCAAACAGCGTCCGCATTTCCTTGTGGATATCAGCAATGTGGATGAATACGATGAGTCTTAAAGCTTTGAATACCGAGTTTACCCGTTTTGTCTTTGTCGGTGTAGTCAACACTTTAAGCTACTACACCATTTACCTGGTGCTTCACAACATTTTTTCTTTGCCTTACCTGCTGGCGCATATCGTGGGTTTTTTGATCAGTTTAAACATCTCTTTTTTCTTAAATTGTTATGTAACCTACCGCATCAAACCAACATTGAAAAAATACCTGTATTTCCCTTTGACACAAGTCGTCAATATGTCGGTTTCGACGGTATTGATTTTCGTATTTGTTGAATTTCTTCACTTGAACAGTAACATTGCGCCGTTTGCAGCGGTATTATTTACAGTTCCCATAACTTTTGTCGTGTCCGGAAAAATCCTTAAGGACACGGCTCATCCAAAATAAGCAAAAAGACGGTGACTCTATGCAAAAGCTACGCCCTGCTCTTCTTCTGTTCTTCTTCAGTATACTGTTATCAGCGATTGGCCATGCTGTTTTTCTCTACCAATGGTCACGCGGCCAATTCATGACAGGCATCAACGATGGACTTTCTCAAATGATGCCATTTAAGCATCTTCTCTATGAACAATATACCCGTGGAGAACTTTTCTACTCGTTTGATTTCGGCTTAGGAGCTGGCACGTTCAGTGAACTGTCTTATTATTTCTCTACATCCATCGTGTTCTTAATGACAGTGACGATTGTTTTCATCTTGAAGATGATTAACATCATTCAGGAAACGGATGTGCTATTCTGGGCAAATGCGGCTGTCTTTATTAGCATCATCCGCTTAGCAGCCGTACTATTCATCACAACACGCCTGTTCATGTATATGAAGATTTCAAAACCCGCTGCTCTACTGGGTGCTTCCCTTTACGGCATTACCGGTATGTATTTCCGTCATGTTACGTACTGGGAATTTTTCGCAGATGCTTTTTTATGGCTTCCGATTTTACTGTTCGGTGTTGAAAAGATTTTTCGTGAACAAAAGCCCGGCTGGTTTTTAGCTGCAGTGGCTGTTTCAATGATCGACAATTTTTATTTTGCCTACATCAACTTTATACTGACTGCCCTCTATATTCTTTTCCGGCTGTTTATCCCGCTCGAACAAGTTCAGCAGGATAAGAAGAAAGTTTTAATGAATTTTGCAGTCGCGGGACTAATTGGAGCCGGTATTAGTGCTGTTTCCTTTATTCCTGCGGTATATGCGTACCTGAATAACCACAGGCCGCCTTTTCAGCAGGAGATTCCATGGATTGATGTAACGGACAATATTTTATTCAATAGCCGATTCATTGTTTTGCCGGCATTTTTTGTGTTGCTGTTATTTTGTGCCTTCCTATACCGTAACAAAACGTTCAGGCTTTTTGCCTTGCTTGGAATTGTAGGCATCGCCATGCACCATAGTCCATTAATTGGCAGTGTCTTTAACGGTTTCTCTGCTCCCCAATATCGCTGGGAATATTTTCTCTCATTGGTTATGGGTGGTGCTGTGGCTGCGGCATTCGACCAACTGCATAAATTTACATTGCGGCGTTTCGCAATTGCAGGTGTCTTTGCATTCTTCTGTTTCGCACTTTACGCATATGGAGATGAGTATTTCACAATCAGTTCACTGGTCTCCATCTTCACTTTCGGCAATCTGCTTATTACGCTTTTGCTGCTATTCTTTTACACTCAATTTAGAAAGCCGCTTTTCAAATGGTTGCTAATGGCCTTTCTGTTTGGCTGGACATTGCTGTTTGCCAACCTCTATCAAGTGGAGAAAATTCTTGAAGACGGCAATATTTCTGAAGTTAGTAAAGAGCTGATAACCGGTCCCGAATACGATGACCCGGAAATCAATGAAATGCTGGATTACATTCATTCAAAAGAAACCGCGGAGATTTACCGTATTGAATGGATGGAAGGTGTACGCAACAATACGCCAATCGTTCAGGACTTCCAAGGTTTAAGTGCGTATTCCAGTATTTTAAACAAAAACTTATTGTACTTTTACCTGTACGACCTTGAGATCGACATGGGACGCGAAAGTGTCAGCCGCTATGCGACGCTTGGCAATCGAGCAAACTTATACAGCTTATTGCAGGGCAAATACATTATCCGCCCGCTTGGAGATAAAAACATTCCCTATGGCTTTACCAAAATCTATTCAACTGATAACTATGCAGTCCATGAAAATGAATATGTTTTGCCATTTGCGCGCTCCACTTCTACGGTCTATCAGGAACAACTGTTAGCTGAAATGCCAATGTTGATGCGTGAACAAGCTATGCTGACGGGCATTGTACTCGACGAAGCCCAAGATGCTGCTCCCCTGCCCGATTCCGGAAATAATTCAATCGATTTTGATGCAACAGCGGTCGGGGCAACTTATAATGATGGCAACCTGGAAGTGACTGAAGAAACGGGCGGCTTAGACGTACGAGTAAAAAACCCGACCGAAGCAGATGGCGATTTGTTTGTTTCTTTTCACTTGGAAAATAAAGCAGCCAACCAAGGATTCCCTCTTCAAGTCAATGATTATTACACTACCAGAAAATCCAATCAGTCTGTCTACAAAACATTTGTAGACGATCTGACGATAAGGATTCCGGCTGAAGAACAAGTTGAAATACGCCTGCCACAAGGCTCATACGAATTAACTGGAATCCAGCTTTCTTCAGAATCCTACGAAATTTTGAGGGAACAAGCCAGCCAACCTGATTTATCCAGCAACTTGGTAATCGATGGCAGCCATGTCAGCCTTGATTATTCCAATGTAGAAAACGACGATTATTTAAAGTTGGCTATTCCTTACGAGCGCGGCTGGAGGGCAAAAGTAAATGGGCAGCAGGTCGAGGTGCTGAAAGCTGATTACGGCTTTTCTGCAATTTCTTTAGAGCCTGGCGACAACAAAATTTCCCTAAGCTACCAACCGCCATTTTTCAAGTTAGCTCTTCTCATAAGTATTGGATCCATGATTTTGGGATTACTATTCGTTTTCCGCAAAAGAAAAAGATAAAGCTTTTTTATCCTACAAAAGAATCCATTTCAGAAAATTGCGTTTATTCATCTTTAAATATGTGTAATGTAGAATAACATGATTTCGAGGGAGGAATTTAGATGAAGCGTTGGCTTATGCTTATTTTGGCAATAGCTTTCTTACTATTTCTTACGGCCTGCGGCAATGAGAGCGCAGAGGATCCGCCGACAGAATCCGATGGTGCAACGGAACCGGAGCCTGAAGATGATGGCGACGATTTACCACAGCTTGGAGATGAGACAGACGATGAAGAGGAAAGCAGTGAAGAAATTCTCATGCTGACTGTTGAGATGATGGACAGTGACGGAAATGCTATCGGTACTGCAGAATTATCCGAAGAAGATGCTGGCGTTATGGTGACACTTGAAGTTGAAGGCTTGGAGGAAGGCATGCACGGCATTCATTTCCATGAAACAGGGATGTGCGAAACCCCTGATTTCGAATCAGCCGGCGGTCACTTTAATCCGACAGGTGCTATGCACGGGATGGACAATCCGGACGGACCGCATGCTGGAGATTTGCCGAATATTGAAGTAAGCGATGATGGCACAGCCACACAGGAATTTACAGCTGAAAATGTAACAATGGCAATTGGTGAAGAAAACTCACTTCTTAAAGAAGGCGGTACGGCTCTTGTCATTCATGCAGGAGAAGATGACCAAATGACGGATCCATCCGGCGACTCGGGAGATCGGATTGCTTGTGGAGTTGTTACTGGAGAATCTTAATTGCTTTATGCCCTCGATTAAAAGGAAACGCCGGCTCAGCCTGGCGTTTCTTTTTTTGGGCCGTCAATAGTTCAAGTTTCTTTAGCTGTTTTAAGTCAGCTATTATTTGCTGGTGTGTTTAAGTGAATCGACAGCGGGAATATTGAGAATATGCAACTTAATCTAAGGAGGATTCACTATGGCTAAAGACAAATTCGAAGAAATCGATGAACAGGTAGATCCACAAGAACAATCAAAACAGCCCGGTTCTGAAGAGCAAATGACCCCGGAACCGATTTATGATGATAAGGACTATAAAGGGTCCGGAAAATTGGAAGGTAAAGTTGCGCTCATTACTGGAGGCGACAGCGGAATAGGCCGTGCAGTTGCAGTCGCTTATGCGAAAGAAGGCGCAAGCGTCGCCATTGCCTATCTAGATGAACACGAAGATGCTGATGAAACGATAAAAGCGATTGAATCCTATGGAGCCAAAGGGGCTAAATTCGCCACCGACATCAGTGATGTGGAAAATTGCAATCAGCTGGTAGTGGATGTCATTTCTGAATTCGGACAATTGAATGTTTTGGTCAATAATGCCGGGAAACAATTTCCACAGGACGACTTTTTAGCAATCAGTCCCGATCAGCTAATGGAAACTTTTTCAACCAATATCTTTAGTATGTTCTATTTGACGCAAGCTGCCCTGCCTCATCTTGAGAAAGGTGACAGCATCATCAATACTTCATCTGTCACTGCTTACCGCGGCTCTCCTGAGCTAATCGATTATTCTTCAACAAAAGGTGCCATTACGAGCTTCACCCGTTCATTGTCAGCTAATATTGCTGAACAGGGAATTCGGGTAAATTCCGTAGCACCCGGTCCAATTTGGACACCCCTGATTCCAGCAACTTTTGGAGCAGAAAAAGTCGGCGAGCATGGCGGAGATACACCAATGGAACGCCGCGGACAGCCATCTGAGCTGGCGCCTGCCTACGTGTATTTGGCTTCGAAAGATTCAACCTATGTAACAGGCCAAGCCATCCATGTAAATGGTGGAGATTTTATCAGCTCCTAACCCTTAACAGACCCGGAATGCTCGGGTCTGTTTTTTTATTGTTTTCTAGGAGATTCCAGGAGTTGAAGAGAGGCAATCGGGTATAGGGGAAGTAACAACTCTTCTTTTGAAGGAGGTGACTAATTTGAAGTATATAGAGGCAATTCTCATTAAGTTTGGCATGGTCTTTTCTGTCTTGTTTGTGGTGCTTGGAATTGCTTATGGAGTAAGGATTTTTGAAATATTCATCCTTAGTTTGCTCATTACTGCTATAGGCTTTATTGGTGACTTGATCATTTATCCGAAAACATCCAATAAAGTGGCAACTGGCGGAGATTTCATTTTGGTATTTCTCATTATCTGGCTGGGTGGGTTATGGTTGGTTGAAAACCCTGACTTTTCACTGGTTATGCCAGCACTTTACACGGCTGTTCTAGTTGCTGCCGGTGAATGGTTTTTCCATATTTATTTGACAAAACGTGTTTGGGGCCACAAAGAGACATCCCATACCCTCAAACAGGAACCGAATCGGAAATAATCCTAAAAATACCGATGCGACTGCATCGGTATTTTTTCTATGCCTCTTTCACTGGCGCAAAAAAGCGAACTTTCTGTCCCATAGAATAATGTGCTATCGGAAGTTGCCGATGAAGAGAGATGGGAAGATACGAAGCCATCGTATTTCGGAAGATTTCTCCTTCTAAATACTGCAATAACCAAGGTGAATGTGCTATATCCACTCGGTAAAGCTGCTCTCCAGGCTTCGTCCACAAACAATAACGCTCTGTCAGCCATTGTTCCAATCTATTGGATGTGATTAGCTTAGAAATTGGCTTATAGGTCATTTTAAAAGATTCAGGATATTGGCCAAATTCAATTCGCCGACTAAAGAATTCGCATTGACCTGACTTTATGGTATTGCTCATGTCAGCATGGCGATACGGTAGAAATCCACCCATAGAGGCAGCCGATACAGCAAGACGGCTATCTGCATCCAGACTAAAGAAATATACCCCTTGTTTTTTACCATGTTTAACATATGTCCTGACGTTTAACTCCAGAAAGGAGCTTGTTCCGGGAACATGCGGCAACAGCCGGAGACGTGTAGCCTCTGCCTGAAAAAACACGACACCCACCCATGCCTGATTGTCGTACAGATCAATTTCAAGTTCATTCGGGACCAGTCGCCGCAGCCATTCCTCTTTAACTGGCCAATGTAAAAAAACAACATTCTTCCATTCCTGCTTCATGATCCAAGTTCTTTTTGCCACCCTTTCCCCTTCTTTCAGTCGAGAAGAATTTTTAACAGAAAAACAGAGGCCGCCCCTGAAAGTCACAGCTCATGACCTCGGGACAGCCTCTAAATTTTTTATTTTAATTTTTCTTCCGGCAATGTATTATGAGCTTCTGGCGGTGCAGGTTTCAGTTCTGGTTTAACACTGAACGGCTCAGGCTTGGCGAACTTGAATTCATGGCCATCCGGTGCAGGTTCATGCATCCATTTTAGCTCTTTGCTGCTCTCTGAATTTGTATAAAGCGTATGGGCGTATTCTGTCGCTTCCCATTCAGGCGGAAGTGTTCCAGGCACAATCGGGCCTTCCTTCGCTTCCAGTTCTTTGATGGCAGCAAGCCATTGATTTTGGTGCATCGTATCACGGGCTATCAGGAATGAGAACAGATCCTTCACGCCTTTGTCATCCGTCATGCTGTATAGACGGGCAACCTGAAGACGTCCCTGTGATTCCGCATTAACGTTGGCACGAAAATCTGCTAATAAGTTTCCGCTTGCTACGATATATCCCGCGTTCCAAGGTACACCATTGCTGTCTTTTGGAGAAGCACCCAATCCATGGACGATGGCATGCTGCGGGTTCATGCCGCCCATGATTGCTCCAACAATCGGATCACTTGCGGCTTTTTCCTGTTCATAGACAGGTGCCCCTTCAAGGAGTCTGGCCACTAAAGTTGCCAGCATTTCAATATGCCCCAACTCTTGCGTTCCTGTATCCATCAGCAAATCTCTGTATTTTTCATTTCCTCTTGTGCTCCACCCTTGGAATAAGTATTGCATGGCAACTGACATCTCACCAAATTGTCCACCAATTAATTCCTGCACCTGTTTAGCGAATACCGGATCTGGAGCATCCGGTTTTGCGTGATATTGAAGTTCTCCTGTGTGAAAAAACATACATATAACCTCCTGGTTAATTTCAGTTTTTGTCTTTAGAGCCAACATGACCTTCGCTTTCCGGCTTCACATCTTCTGGATGCCCACCGTCATAATCAGAGTCATTACCGCCTGCATTATAAGATTCATTAGTTGGATGTTCCTGCTGTTTTTCTTTATTTCTATGTTCTTGAGCCAAGGCATCTTCTGGATGTCCGCCATCATAATCGGAGTTATTTCCTCCTGCATTGAATGATGTTCCACTTTCTACCGAATCCTTGCCTGCATCTTGACTTTTTTCTGAAGTCTGCTGCTTTTTTTCTTTATCCATTCCCTCCATCCTCCTTTAATTTCAGTATGACTCTGCATTATATTTCTACCCCGCTCTGTCTTTTTAAAACCATATTCTGTATCTTTCAGTAGTCGTATGCTTTCACCATTACTGTTTTGAAATAAAAAAAGCCGGAAAAATAAGCTTTCCGGCTTTTTTAAAAAGTTCTATACTATTTTTATTTCTACATCGATATTTCCTCTTGTTGCTTTGGAATAAGGGCAGAATGCATGCGCTTTTTCTACAAGGTCTTTGGCAGTTTCTTCATCCACGCCTTCCAGATGCGCGTTTAGCGTAACACCGATTTTGTAGCCATCATCAGTTTCATCTTTCAGAAAATGTACATCCGCTCTGATGGAAGAACCAGAAACTTCCGCTTTTTCTCTTTTAATGATTAAATTTAGAGCTCCTGCAAAACATGCGGAATAGCCTGCTGCAAATAATTGTTCAGGGTTTGTGCCTTCTCCTCCGGGGCCGCCTAATTCTTTAGGTGAAACCAATTGAAGATCCAGTACATTATCTTCAGAGAGGACTTTTCCTTCACGGCCACCAGTGGCTGTTACAGATGTTGTGAATAATGCTGACATTTTTCCAACCTCTTTCCTGATTAGTATTTGAGAACAGTTAAAACTTAACTCTTATTCCAATCTGGAGTCAACTGATATGGTTTTCATCTGTTGTTTTATGTGTAATGAAACTCAAGGCTCTTTCAATCGTCGAAAAAGTGATCAAGCGGTTGTCACGGTCTATGTCATTGGCAAATTGTTGGGCGGCTGCCGGAGAAATGCCAGTCACATAGAGCTTGCTGCCCATAATTCGGAGGGCTTCATAGATTTGTGTAAACCAATAGAGAGGTGATTTTTCATTCCAGGACAGTCCGGTAATGTCGATAATAGCATGTTCGATGCGATGCTTCTGGACATATTCACAGATTTTCACCTTAAGGGTTTCAAAACGCTGCAGATTCATGGTGCCTACTAATGCCACTGTTGCCACATTTTCCTGAACAGATAAAATAGGCAGCATCAATTTTTCAATTTCATCTTCATTCGCCATAATGGCCTGTTGCTGAGAACGTTCCAAAGTAATATCTGTTTGCGTACCGATAAAATACAGTTTTTCCCCTAAGCGAACTGGTTCGATGGCCAGCCGATTCCAAAACGGAGAACCATCTTTTCGGTAATTTTGCAAAGTTAGCATGATCTTTTCTTCATTTTCTATGGCTTTCTTCATTTTTTGCACATCTTCTTTTCCCGTTCCAGCACCTTGCAGGAAACGGCAATTGCGTCCAACCACTTCTTCCTGTGTATATCCTGTCATTTCGATAAAAGTTTTGTTGGTATATATAATCGGGTTGTCATCTTGTGACGGATCGGTCACAATCGTGCCAACTTTACTGCCATCAAGCATGGCTTCAAGTAAGGTCACTTGGTTTTTTTGGGTTAACTCTTTCAAGCTGTCCACCTCGTCTTTCGTTTCATTAACTAAATGTAGCATAATCTTGAACTCAATTCCAAGTTCTGCATAACTCCCACGTTTCAGGATTTCCTTACAGGGTAAATGAAGAAACAAGGACTTTTTAAAAGTAGGAGGAAGATACCATGGCAAAAGTATTGGCTGTATTATCAAGTGGCTATGCAGATGAAGAAAACAACTATGTTACAGGCTGGTGGGCAGAAGAACTTTTTGCACCTGCATTAGAACTGGAGAAAGAAGGGCACACTGTGGGACTCGCTTCCATTGATGGTGGGAAACCCGTCGTCGATCCCATTAGCTTAAGCGAAGATTATGATCCCGAGGGTATTTATAAAAAGCAATACGATTCAGGCATAGCGGACAAGACTACACCAATCGTCGACGTAAAGGCAAGCGAATATGACGCTATCATGATTGTCGGTGGACATGGAGCTATGTTTGATTTGGCGCAAAACGAAGATTTGCATGCAGTGATCAATATCGTTCATGAACTGGGAGGCATCGTTTCAGCCGTCTGCCACGGTCCGGCACCTTTGATTTACACTAAAACCAAAGAAGGGCGCGGAATTCTTGAAGGGCTGAAAGTGACCGGTTATCCGAATGATAAAGAACCGGAAGAAGTAGTGAATTTATTGCCATTCAGCCTTGAGGACGAATTGAAAAAAATTGCGGACTATCATGAGGAAAAAGATCAGGATGCCTATGTTGTCTGGGGAAGCAAACAAGTGCTTACAGGCCGCGACCCGCAATCCTCACAGCTTTTCGGACGTGAATTGGCTCAGAAGTTGACGCAGCGTGAATTGCAGACCGAAGAAAAGTACGTGGATTGAACCTCTGTTATAAGGGGTAAAGACAATTAACAGCAAGTTCAAGGAGGCATTCAAATGAGCAATAGTGAAAAAGAAGATTACATGAAAGAAACCGAAGAAGAAGCGAAGAGCCGTCCACCTGAGGATAAAGAAGGCATTCAGGAACCACGAACTACGGGCTACAAACCTTTGCAGCTGGGCATCATCATTTTTGTTGTTTTGGTCCTGATCCTCGTCGGAGTCGGAATCGCAACGGATTGGTTCGGTGTATTCAGCTAAGTTCTTTTTTATATGAACCGTCTATAAATTCAAGCATCAAAAAGACTTCCCAATATCTGTCGGGAAGTCTTTTTGATGCTTAAGACAATTTAATAATTAGCAGATTGGGCACCATTAGGCTCCAGCGCCCATCACGGGTGCTTCCGCTTTTCTTTATTGTCCAGACTTCAGCTCCCAGATTCGATGGGCATAAGCCAACCCAACTGCGTGGCAAAGAGCGCCACTCTGCCGGGTTGGCTTATGCCCATCGAATCTACACGGGCGCTTCCGCTTTTCTTGTTAAATACTTTCTGTTAATTTCAGTTCGAAGCTCATGAGTTCGCCGTTTCTGTAGGCTTTCACTTTTAACGTGTCTCCGACTTCAGTTTCGTTGTAGAGATATTGGCGCAGTTCCAGAACAGAGTTCACCGGTTTGCCATCCAGTTCAACAATGACATCGTATGCTTCCATTCCTGTTGCAGCTGCTCCTGAACCTTCTACCACTGACTCAACCACAATGCCGCCTTCCACTTCTGCTGGCAATTTTAATTGTGAACTGCGGTATTGTGCTGGAACTTCAGCTAAATCCAGAATGCTGACACCCATCGATGGACGGTCTACAGCACCTTCCGTTTCCAAATCGGAAATAATCGGAATCGCTGTATTGATCGGAATCGCTAAACCGATGCCTTCTACAGCATCTTGAGCAATTTTCATTGAATTGATGCCGATTAATTGCCCTTCAGCATTGAGCAAGGCGCCGCCGCTGTTTCCTGGGCTGATGGCAGCATCGGTTTGAAGAACTTCTGACTGCCAGTCTTCTGTACCGTCCTGATTTACATCGATCGGCACTAAACGCTCAGTTCCTGAAATGACACCTGTCGTCACCGATCCGGAAAACTGAAGACCTAAAGGGTTACCGATGGCAATAACCGGTTCACCTGCCTGCAGCACGGATGAATCTCCGAATTCAGCTACTGTTTTAATACTGTCAGCCGGAACTTTCAAAACGGCTAGGTCTGTCCAGACATCCATACCCAATACTTCCGCATCAAGTTCAGTCCCATCCGACAAAGTGACCATTACGTCTTCTGCGCCTTCTACGACATGGTTATTGGTGACAATATAAGCTGTGTCACCGTCTTTTTTATAAATGACACCTGATCCAACGCCTGCTTCCTGTGATTCCGCATCTTTACTGGTTTGTGAAGCAAATGGATTTTGTTGTGCGACCTGCAAATTGGAAACCCCGACTACTGCATCAGTGGTTTTTTCAACAATTTCTGTCACATCCGAAGTCACGACCGTAGAAGTCTGCAATCCGCTGACTGCCTCAGTAGTCGAAGTTGCTTCAGCATTTTCTAAATCTGCATCCGTTACGCTTGGCAAGATCACACCTACCAATAAAGCTCCAGCAATTAATCCTGTAAAACTGGAGGCAAAATATCCTTTTTTGTTTCTTTTTAGTTCAGATGAATTATAGTAACCCATACTAACTTCCTCCTCTATTCTGCTAACTTATTGACAATCTCATAGGACTCAGTTTTTTCTGCTAACCATTCTGCATACTTTGTATTCAATGCTTCGTCAAATAAAGTTTCCTTGATCTGTTCTTTGCTGTCTTCTAAGTTTGCTTCAGCTGCATCGGTTTTTTCGGTGACCTGGATGATATGAAAACCGTAATCCGTTTCTACTGGTTTACTGATTTCATCAACTGCCATACTGAATGCCGCTTCCTCAAACTCCGGCGCCATTTCACCTGCACCAAATACACCTAGAGCGCCGCCGCTCTCTGCATTTGCTGAGTCTGTAGAATATTCAGCTGCAAGTTCAGCAAAATCCCCTCCATCATCCAGCTTCGCCTTAACTTCATCTGCCTCTTCCTGAGTCGCCACAAGGATATGGCTCGCTTCTACTTGCGAAGGTTGCTCGAACGCTTCTTTGTTCTCTTCAAAATAAGCACTAATCTGATCATCCGTTATTTCAATATCCGGACCGATTATCTTTTCAACCTTTAAATAGGTTTCCGTTTCCTCTTTCAGATCCGCTATGGACATCCCGCTTGCTGCAAGAGCCTGTTCCAGCGCTTCCGCTCCGCCATAGCTTTCTTCATATACTGCCATTTCCGCTTCAAGCTCTTCTTTGGTGATCTTAATGTCAGCCTTATCTGCTTCCTGTTTAACCACTTCGTTGGAAATCATAGCATCGAGTGTCGCTGCTCCAGAAGAAGCCACCATTTTTTCATACAGTGCATCCTTTGATATTTCAGCGTCCCCTACCGAAGCTACTGTCTCGTCCCCTGAAAATGCCACCATCATAAAAATGGCTGTAGCCGCTATTATTCCGATACCGATATACAAAAGTTTTTTCATTTTAGTTTCCTCTTTTCCTAAGTCGTTATACATACCTTAACAAGCAATTATGAATAAACTATGACCAGAGTTTTAACAAAAATAAAAACTTTCGTGTATAAAAAAAGACTTGGGACTAGTTCTCCCAAGTCATTCTCTATGCGGCAGGCGAATAATAAATTTCGTACCTTTTCCTTTTTCACTTTCTACATGAATTTCTCCATTGTGCAAGCTGACAAGTTGTCTGACAATCGATAACCCCAGTCCAAACTGACCGCTTCCACGAGACAAATCAGCCTTATAAAAACGCCGCCAAATCAAATCGATTTCTTTAACATCAATTCCTGCTCCATTGTCTTCCACTATAATGACCATGTGATTTACTTCAGAATGAGTTGCTAAGGAAATAACTCCATTTTTGGTAAATTGAATAGCGTTCTTGACAATATTCATCAAAATTTGAATCAATCGATCCATATCTCCGTAAATGATATCACCGGGATTCGTTTCAATGACAATGCTATTTCCTTTCTCTTTCGCTTGGAGGTAGAGCTGTTCTTGGATAATCTCCAGAAGCTCATCTGCTTCGATTTCTTCTTTTGCCAGCACTACTTGATTGGATCTGATTTTTTCGTAATCCAAGTTTTCATTAACTAGGCGCATCAGTCGCTTTGTTTCTTCGCTTGCTAAACGGATGCCTTTTTCCCGTTGGCCTTCCTCGATCATATTGTTCCGGAGTCCTTCAATGATGCCCGCAATTGTTGTCAAAGGCGTCCGCATCTCATGCGAGACATCCGCCATGAACTGGCGCCGCCGGTTCTCAAGTCGGTCGATTTCCTCATTCGATTGCTGGAGTTTGGCAGCCATTTTATTGAAGTCATGTGCCAAGTCACCAAATTCATCAAAGTTCGATTCTGGGAGATTGACATCATAATGGCCTTCACTAATCATGGAAGTCGCTTTTCGCATCCGCTGAATTCGGCTGACATGCATTTTCGACAGCCATAAACTGAATAACAGCGCAATCGCTAAAGCAATTAAGATTGTAGTGATCAAGGTTTTATTCAATTCGGCAATCATTTCACTAATGCCGCTGACAGGCGAAGCAAGCAAGACGCCTCCTGCTAATTGGTTGTTTTCGAAATAAGGCATGGCCACAAATGTTACGGTGAACTCGAATCGCTCCACGTCGCGATTGACGACAAGCGTTTCTCCCTGCTCTATGATATTCCATTCTTCCTGCGTGAGTTCCACAGGCGGAAAAGAGCCGGAGACCGGATACAAAATACGGCTTTGCTGGTCAAAAACGATAAAACTGATATTCTGTGACTCCAAAATTGAGACGTAGGACTGCAGATTGGTTCCAGGACGCGCCCGTTCGAGTTCATCAATAATTTGTTCGCCATAACTTTCAAGCTCTTCCGCTTTTTCATTATAGGCAAAATCATCCACGTAGCGGACGAACAAAATACTCAAAATCAAAAAAGCAATCAGCAAAATGCTCATATGGCTGGCAATCAGCTGATAGAAATACTTAATTCGCGTGTTCTTCAAATTTATAGCCAACTCCCCATACGGTATGGAACAGCTTGTCTCCGCCATTGATTTTTTTGCGAAGGCGCTTGATGTGGACATCTACCGTTCGTTCATCGCCATAAAACTGATAGCCCCATACCTGTTCCAACAATTGTTCCCGGCTGAATACCTGTTTCGGATGCTGCAGAAAAAATACCAGCAGATCGAATTCCTTAGGCGTCAAGCTATCGACTGCTTCTCCATCTTTCAGGATAGCCCGGGTTTCCTTGTTCACGGTAAAATGACTGGTCTGAATAAGGTCCGATGCAGGTTCCGCTTTCTGCGTACGACGCGTGACCGCCTTGATGCGCGCCATCAAAGTCAGTGGACTGAATGGTTTGGTGACGTAATCATCCGCTCCCATTTCAAATCCGATGACCTGGTCGGACTCGCTGTCTTTTGCCGTCAGCATGATGATGGGGACCGCGTTTCCTTCTTCCCGGATTCTGCGGCACAGCGCGATGCCATCCATTCCCGGAAGCATCCAGTCGAGAATCAGCAGGTCATATATGCCATCCTTGTATTTTTTATATCCTTCCAGCCCGTCAGCCGCAAACTCCCCCTGAATCCCTTCTTTTGAAAAGAACAGCTCCAGCATGGAACTGACGCTCGGGTTATCTTCTACAACCAATATTTTCATCCCGCACCTCCGTCTATCTTTCTCCTAAAGTTAAATGACAAATCCGAAAGACGCAAGCAAATTGAAAACCGCTCTTCCGGAATGGAAGAGCGGTTCGGCAATCATCAGGCTTTTTTCTCACGGTCCTTCAACTTTACAAACAAGTCGCCGATCATATCGTAGTCTATGGCAATATTGTTCTCATAAGCGTATTTCACGCCATAGCCTAGCGCTAATGTCATAGATGAAGCGACAGTTCCACCGATAATCGAACCGGCTCCCGGAATGAACTTCAGCGCCTGGCGGTAGATGGTATGCCCAATTGTCTGCGTAGCGGTGACGACAATCATATCTTTCGCAGCTTTTTTGGTTAAAGGTTTGTCGTAAAGATTCGATAATTTGATGATCAATCCGGCCTGAAGGGTTGTCAAAGGCAATACATCAGAACCTGGGATTGGCGAAGCACCGATGACTCCGGCTGAAATGCCGGCACCGACAATCCAACGCGTAGCGGCAGAGGATTTTTCCTTCATGCTTTTGGCGAAGAGCAGGTCCTTACCCTTCTTTTCGAGCAAAAAAAGGATCTCCTTCTTCAGGGTATCCAAATTTTCTTCTGTTTTTGAAGAAATTGGAATGACTTTATATTTATAAGCTGTATGCTCCTTAACGAATTGAACGATTGATGGAATATTCTCAGCAGCATCGATCTTATTAAGAACAATCAAAATGTCTTTATTGTGTTTTTCGATTTCATTGAACTTTTCTTTTTCACTTTCGGAAAATACGGTGCCTGCGGCATTCAGGAAAAACAGCACGACATCTGATTTCTGGACAAACTCCAAGGTTTTTTTAGGGTTTTCATCATTCGGGTCATTTAATCCTGGAGTATCCATAAATTTAATATTTTCAAGTCCACGGATATTATAAGGATCCACACTGACTGTTTCCCCTGGCATCGGGTTGGTGCTGGCAATATCCTCTCCAATGATTTTATTGACAGTGGATGATTTGCCGGCATTTACTTCACCAATTAAAGAAATTAAAAGATCCTGCTCAAGTGCATCATTGACTTTTTTCATTTCGTTTTCAAACATCTTATCCATTGCCTGCATGACTTCTTTTTCAAATTCTTTCACCATCGACCAGTTCCCCCTTGTCTCATACTTATTATCTATTATAACGGCTTCATCCTAACTGAGGAAATTATTCCTCGATATAGCCTTTCAATAAAGTATCTGCATAATTCATTAAAGTTTGCGTATCTTCAATGTGTTTTTTTGCCTCGCTGTTTTTTCGCCGCTCATCCATGGTTTTCAGATCATACAGAACTTCCGGCAGTTTGGCTCCCGGTGCTTTATACAGTTGTTCTGACTGAATATATGATCCCCCTGGCATATAATAGCGCATGCCCAATAGATTCTTTTTATACTCGAACAGATTATGTCCCATCATCGGCTCTTCATGTTCAACGCCAAGCAGTGCAAGCAAGGTCGGCATAATATCTGTCTGGCCTCCGAGACGTGTCATTTCAGTTTCTTCGAACAGATTCCCTCCCGTAAAAATCAGAGGAATAGTAAATTGATCTTTTAAGGAATACTCATGCCCTAAAAAACCACCTAAGAGCTGACGATCTTCTCCAGTCACTAACGTACCATGCATACCCGAATGATCCCCAAAAATGGCAATCAAGGATTCATCGTAAATGCCCTGATCTTTCAACTCTTCAATGAATGAACCGATCTGTTCGTCTGCATAACGGATCGATTGCAGATAATTACCGATGTACATGCCTTCGTATTCAGCAGGCAAATCCAGATACTGCATGTTGTCGGGCATATCGAAAGGCGTGTGGCTGGTCACTGTCACGATGTTGGCATAGATGCGTTCGTAGGATTTCAGCTGCCTAGGCAGTTCATTCGCCGCAAAATCAAAAAGCACTTCATCTGCCGGACCGAAACCAACTTGTTTAATATTAGGAATATCGTCAATGGAAAAAATTTCTTCGTAGCCCAAAACTGGATACAGGACGTCACGGTTCCAAAATGTCACATCATCAGCGTGATAGGTGGCAGAACCATAGCCTTTTTCCTTTAATGTTCGTGCCAGTGAAGGTGCTTCTTTACCGGTCAGGCTATTGGCTGTAGGAATCATACCTTGCGGATACAATCCTGTATTGACCATCCATTCTGCATCAGAAGTTGTGCCGGCCCCTATCTGCTGGAAGACATTTGAAAAATAAGCACTTTCACTTAACAGCTTATTAAGATTTGGTGTAATTTCTTGTCCGTTTAATGTTCTGCCAACGACAAAGTTCTGCAGGGATTCCACTTGAATAATAAACAGGTGCCGACCTTCAGCAAGTCCAAAGCTTTCCTGCTCACTGACTTCCACATACTTATTGCCTTTTAGCTCTTCCAGTTCTTTTGCCGATAATTGACTTGAAGAGGCGTGAGCGGTTTCAGTCGAACGGTTATACAATTGAACAACTTGAGATTGCAGGAATCCATTTTCCTTTGCAAAATATGAAACGTCAATAATTGGCTGCTGAAGCGCATAAACGACTGTAACCGTACAAACCGCTGCCATACTGACAGCTACATACTTCATAGCCGCCAATTTCACTGGTTGTTTCCAGCGTCGTGCAAGGAAGATCAGCAAAACCGCATCCAGGAAAAACAGGAAATCCCATGGAGTCGACAGCATCGTTATGGTGTTGCTGACTGAGCCGGTCTGAGTCAGCTGCTGCAAATCGTAATAGGAAGGAATAGTAGAATAATAGCGGATATAAAGTGTCACGACAAAAAAGATGACAGAAACCAAGAAATTGAAAACCCAGACCGCTTTCCACAAATGGTTTTTAGCCAACAGCAAAACTGCCGACAGCAGAAGAGCCCACATCGGAAATTCAATCAAGACAATATGTAAAATCGATTTTGCATCAAAAATAAGCACACGAAAAGCGCTTACTTTAATCATTAATAAGAGAAAAATAAGCAAATATGGCAGTGCATCTGTTTTTTTCATTGGAACCACCTCTTTTCTACAGACGAATAGTCGAATCGAATGTTGCATACATTCATCCCAAACGGGAATAGGAAATTGTATAAGTTGAATTTGAATTCTGAAAAACAATAGCTTTACATTTCACATAAATTCCGGAAAACGATCGCTAGAAAGCTTTGCTTTTATGCTTTTCCTTAGTGAATGAAATGTGAGAAAAATAATCGACTTATAATAGTTCAATACTCAAAAGGAGCGATACCATGCAATCATTAAAAGCAGTTTTCCTGAATACTTCGTTAAAAAATTCAAAAGAACCTTCTCATACCGAAGGCTTCATTAAAGATGTTCAATTTCATTTTAGTCAATTAGGCGTCGAATCAGAAATTATTCGTTTAGCCGATTATTCCATCGCTTATGGTGTACAGGATGATATGGGCGAAGGAGACGAATGGCCCCAGATTCTGGAAAAAATATTGGCTGCAGATATCCTCATTATTGGAACGCCCATCTGGCTTGGCGAAAAAAGTTCATTGGCCACCCAAGCCATTGAGCGTCTGTATGGCAGCAGCAGCGTCACCAACGATAAAGGACAAGCTATTTTCTACAACAAAGTTGGCGGTGTCGCTATAACCGGAAACGAAGATGGAGCTAAACATTCAGCCGCTTCCATTCTCTATGGTCTTTCTCATATCGGCTTTGTCATTCCGCCGAATGTTGATGCTTACTGGGTCGGTGAAGCAGGCCCCGGTGATTCTTATATGGACGCTGGAAGAGATAACGAGTTCACTAAATCCGCTATTCAAAGGCTTGCTTACAACACCTATCATTTAGCCGGCATGCTGAAGAATAACCCGATTCCAAATGGAGGCAACACACTTGAATAACACATCACACCGGCCGTCAGCAGATAATCGCTGTCGGCTTTTTTACGGAGTCAGCTCCATACCCGTGCAGCAGAAACGTTTCCGTCTCTTATTTCCACTTCATAAACGTCAGGGTTTGTCAGCTTTCTCCACTCTGAGAAGCCGTAGCTTTCGTCAATCTGCTTCAATAGCAAGCCAAGTAAATTTCCGTGAGTCACTGCTGCGGTTTTGTCTTTCATTTCGTTCAATACTTCCATTGCCCGATCAGTCGCTTCTTTTCCCGATTCGCCTCCGGAAAACTTCAACTCTTCATTACCGAACGATTGCTCTAATTTTTCCATCCAATCGGGCAGTTCTTCAGAACTCAGTACACGTTCAGCCAAGCGGTCATCAATTTCGATCGGCAGCCCCAGCTGGTCAGCTGCCGGTTCGATAGACTGGATGGCGCGCGTAAAAGGGCTGGAGATAAAATGAACCACCTGCCGGTTCTGTAAAAATACTGCTAATTCTTGCGCCTGCATTCTTCCCACATCAGTCAATTCTGCGTCTGGCGCCTGTCCGCTTGCTTGGCAATGCCTAATCAAATAAATTGTCTTATCCATAGTTTCCCACCCTGATTCAATTTTGCTGCACGTTAAAATGGCCATGCTTATTTATACTAAAACAAACTTTCGGTTCATTACACTACCTATTAAGAACAAAGAAACTTTTTAAAATGGAATGAGCATTTTTTTACTGCCCGAAAGATATCCATTGCTTTACGAGATATGGACGAGACAACTTAAATCCAGTACAGAAATATGATTCGCCTGCCCTAATCCCCTTATACAACACATTCCCCCAAATTCCACCTTTTAACCTAAAAAAAACTCCTGAGCAAAGCTCAGGAGTACCGCATTACAATTTCTTCATTAAATTGGCCATTTCAATGGCTCCAGCTGCTGATTCCCAGCCTTTGTTGCCGGCTTTTGTTCCTGCACGTTCAATTGCCTGTTCAATGGAATCTGTCGTTAAGACACCGAAGATGACTGGAATATTGCCTTGGTCACTCGCTCGTGATACGCCTTTAGCCACTTCGCTGCAAACGTAGTCGAAATGAGGAGTTGCACCTCTGATGACTGTCCCTAAAGTGATGACTGCATCGTAGTTTCCGCTCACTGCCATTTTCTTTGCCACAAGCGGAATTTCGAAAGCTCCCGGCACCCAAGCGATCGAGACATTATCTTCTTCAACGCCATGGCGTTTTAAAGCGTCTTCTGCGCCGCTTAGCAGTTTACTTGTAATAAATTCATTGAAGCGTCCGACAACAATGCCGATGCGCAGTCCTTCACCGTTTAAATATCCTTCAAAATGTACAGTCATGCGATTCCATCTCCTCTAGTAGATTAATAAGCTGTCGTGTTTTGGTTTTTTTGCTGGTAAGACACCAAATCTTTAATCGTCAAAATGCCAAGTCCAAGCCGTTCTGCAACTTTCAACAAATCATCCACCCGCGCCATCGTGCCATCGGCATTCATGATTTCACAAATGACGCCGGCCGGAGCTGATCCTGCCAGTTTCGCCAAATCGACAGCGGCTTCGGTATGTCCTGTGCGAGCAAGCACACCACCGTCTTTCGCAATCAACGGAAAAATATGGCCTGGTCGCTTGAAGTCAGTTGCTTTTGCATCCGGCTTCACCAAACTGGTGATGGTGTGGGAACGTTCAAAAGCACTGATTCCGGTAGTCGTGTCTTTATGGTCAATACTGATCGTGAAAGCCGTGCCGAATTCGTCGGTATTATGATCGGTCATTAGGCCAATCTCCAACTTTTGCGCAATTGATTGGGCAATCGGCACGCAAATCAACCCTCTTCCTTCAGTTGCCATCAAATTCACGATTTGAGGCGAAGCGAATTCAGCCAATGCAATAAAATCGCCTTCATTTTCTCTGTCTTCATCATCGATGACAATAATTGCTTTGCCATCCTTCAAGTCTTCGACAGCTTTTTCTACAGTATAGAACATCTTTTCAGTGCCTCCTTCTAAAATCCATTTTCCGCCAGCCAACTTCTGCTGATTTTCGGTTCTGCTGTTTGAACACGCTCGGTATATTTTGCCAATAGATCACATTCAATATTCACTTTTTCTCCGATTCCTTTTTCTCCTAATAAAGAATCTTCCTGTGTGGTCGGAATCAGGGAAATGGTCACTGTATTGTTTCCAAGCGCAAAAATAGTCAATGAAGTGCCATCAACCGCGATAGATCCTTTCAGCATCATATACTTCATCAGCCGAGAATCCAGTTCAATTGTTTTGGTCACAGCATTTGCTTCTTTTTTTACGGATCGGATGACGCCGACGCCATCGATATGTCCACTGACAAAATGGCCGCCGAAACGTCCGTTTGCCGGCATCGCTCTTTCTAAATTTACACGCGATCCCGATTTCAAGCCACTCATTGTCGAGGATTTGACCGTTTCCGGAATGACATCAACCGTAAACGTCTGAGCATCAAAAGTCGAAACAGTTAAACAAACTCCATTAATGGAAATGCTGTCTCCTCGTTTAATGTCCTCTAAAATCAGTGAGCAGGAAATGGTTAACTCCATAGCCTGCGGTTTGGCACGGACCGAAGCCACGTGTCCAACTTCTTCAACTATACCTGTAAACATTTAGGCACACTCCTCCGTTCGCCAGAGCGTATTCAATTGGGGCCGTACGAGTTTTTGGGTGCTTTCCACCATGGGGCGTATGGGTGGTGAGGAAAGGATTTTACTGAAGGTTGTATACATGTGCCTTGCTTCTTTAGCAAGATGGCCGATGTTTCGGCAGTTTATTGTGCCTTTAAGAGGCCCGGTTTCCTTGAAGGAAGAGGGCAAAATTAAAGAGTGACGCCTTGTAATTCCAGAGACTGGTCCCTGATAAAGTGATTTAGTCATACAAATTCCTCCTTTCAATTTCAACTAATTGAAAAGAAGAGGCACATAACGAACCGATCTCTGAATTCTTCTCCCATCCAGACTGTAACTGTCGGTGCCGGAATTTCACCAGCTCCACCGCTTGGGCGCCTCATAGCATAGTGGCCTATGCCTGCATTCGCCCAACCGGGTCACGGACTTGCAGTTGCCTGCTCACCGCCGGTAAGGAATTTCACCTTGCCCCGAAGAATTAGATTCGTAGTTTCGTCTCTTTCATAGTAGCATAGAAATAAACCGAACCATATAAATCGAACCGATTATTTTTAATGACTACTATTCCGCTGCGGATTTTCATAAACCGTTCTCTAAAACCCGGTTCTCCCGGAACAAAGCACTGAGGCTATCTTTTTAGAAGAAGCTGCTAAACTCTCTTATATTCCCTATTTCCCCTTCAGAAAGGAAGATGTGATATGGTCCATCGCCATGCAGTAAAAGGCATTTCAGTAGATGCCGAAACCCGCTGTGCCCATTATCATTCAACACTTGACCGGATTGCCATCAAGTTTTATTGCTGCCAGGAATACTTTTCGTGCTTCGAATGTCATAAAGCAGCAGGCTGTGGCAGCCATCAGGTTTGGCCAAAAGACCGGTTCCATGAAAAGGCGGTTCTGTGCGGGACTTGCGGACATGAACTGTCTGTCGATGATTATTTAGCCTGTGCTTCGACTTGCCCAAACTGTTCTTCGCCGTTTAATCCGGGATGCAGTTTGCATAAGCACCTTTATTTCGGATAAATGCAATAAAGCCAAGCGGCAGCGTTTTGCTGTCACTTGGCTTTATTGATGTACAGAGACATCACATGTTGCTCGCCTTTTGAGCGCATGATCCGCCGGCCTGTGTCTTTAAATCCTGCTTTCTGATACAAGCGTTGAGCCGGTATATTGCGGGCATTGACCCCCAGTACCACTTCATCAAAATCCGGGAATTCCGTTTCCATGAATTCCGGCAGTGCATAAATGGATCCTGTTGCGATCCCCCTGCCTTGGTATTTCGGATTCACTGAAAATCCTCTCAGCAGCAAAGCTTTCGGGTTGTCTGAATATTTCTTCCGGTCTTCCGATTCATCAAGTTCAAAAAAGCCTGCGTCTTCTCCGCGCGCTTTGATGATGATGAAATGCTTCAGTGGATCTTTGGCGTCTTTTTCGACGATTTCTTTAGGCAAACGTGTAAACTCCAATTGATCTGATGGCAAATCATAATCAATCGATACTTTTGAGGAATAGCGGTGCAATGAAACTTCCTTTTTCTTAATCACATTAAAAAGCCTCCTTGTTTGCATTCACTGTCTGTAACAAGTGGATGCTGAAGTGAATCCGGGCAACTTAAACGGTAAATGAAGTGATCCACATTTGCCTGCATCGCTTCTCCGCTCCCTAGATAGGTTCAGCCTTTTTCCAGAGTCACTACAACAATTTCAGGTAAATTAAAAATTCGAACGGGAAAGGTGCTGTTCCCAAGTCCGCGGCTGACGACCATTTTTGATTGATCTTTTTCAAAAATTCCCTCTGTCACTTTCGGAAACCAACCCTGTCCCGGAGCAATCAAACCGCCAATTCCAGGAATGCGAATCTGTCCCCCATGGGCATGTCCGGAAAAGACAATATCCACTCCGTCTTCTGCATATATAGGCAGATATTCCGGGCGATGCGCCAACAACAGCGTAAAATCATCTGTCAATTGTGCATGATCAAGGCTGTTCCGTGTTGCTTCCTCTTCATGGAGATCCGGAACCATCAAAGGATCATCAATTCCCGCAATTTGGATCGTCTCTCCGCTTCTTTCCCATTCAACAGAATCATCTGCCAGGACCGTTACACCCCGATCATGTAAAGCTTCTGTAATTTCTTCCACCTTATTTGAAGCCACTTCATGATTTCCAGTGACGTAATACACTCTACTCATTTCCACAAGTGCATCCACCAACACCAAGCTGGCGTCCAGGTCATAGCGATTGCTGTCGACAAGATCTCCTGTCAAAAAGATAACATCAGGATTCGCCGCTTTCACCTTATTTATCAGGGATGATTGATTCTTTCCGAAGCTTGCATTATGTAAATCGGATACTTGCACGATTTTTGATCCAACAAAAGCTTCCGGCAACTTATCCGACGCTAGCGTATATTCAGTAGTTTGCACCCACTTATTACTGCTCCAGATTCCACCCCACACCATAAATACGAGCAGTAGAAATACCGCGAGTTTCTTCATAAAAATTAACCTCTATTCGATTCTGATTCCGTCAATCGGGGTATAATGCCCCTTTTTCACCGTCCAGTCAAATGACGGACCTAGCAAAAAACATTTCAGGTTTTTCTTGTATGGGTATCCACTTCGCCTGTTGCAACAATTTCGATTTTCAAGCGATCGGGTCCTTCAAGGAAAACCGCATAAGTATCTGGACCGCCTGCGTAAGGATGAAGATCTTCATATAGAACACGCGCACCCCATTGTCGCATTTTTTTAGTCATCTCGTCCACTTGCGCGCGCGAATCCGCATAAAATGCCAAATGGTTCAAACCAGTTTCCTTGCGATGGTATGGAGTCTGAAGAAATCTTTCGTCGGTCTGTACAAAGACGATATATGTAGGACCTGACTTGTAACTGAAGCCGTTTCCCCACTCCTGAAACAAGGTATATCCAAGCGGCGGCAGCAGCTCCGTGTAAAACGATTTGGATTCCGCTAAATTTGATACATTAAGTTCAATATGGTGCAGCATATGCTTTAGCTCCTTTACGCCATTTTCAGCTAAACTTTAGTTCTAGCTTTGTTTTTCCAAGCCATCCAGCTGCCAAAAGCGGATAAAGATAAAATAATGAGAAGAGCGATTGCGATGGCGCCTCCGAGACTGCCACTATCCGGTTTTCCGGTTAACCAAGCTGCTGCGTATTGAGGAATTTTCACTGGTGAAACAGCCCAATTCGTTCCAAATAAACCATCAACTAGCTGAGCAAGCAAGTACATGGCAAATGCGGACGCCGCTGCAAGCCCGCCGTTCGGTAAAGCGGCACTTGCAGTCAAGACAACTGTGAGAATCAGCAGTACCCAGACGCTGTAGGTTCCCACCATTTGAAGGAGCTTGACTACTTCAAGGTTTCCAAAAAACAACAAAGTGTAATAATACCCTGCTAAAAAGCCAAGCCATATACTTGCTAAAGAAACGACAGCGGCCATTCCCCACTTGCTGAGAAAATAGGCGGGAAACGATAGTGGCCGCACATACAACAGCGTGGCCGTCCCGCTTTTTCGTTCTCCAGCTATTGTTCCCATATAAGCCAGGATCAGCACAACCATTCCAATGGTTTGAAATTGTTCCATCACCGCCGTCAATATTTGTTCAGGCGGCGGTGTCGGCAATTCAAAAACTGCTCCTTCCGGCAATCCGCCGGATGACTCCAGAATTTGTGGAAGAAAATAATTTACTACAGGCTCTGTGATTCCTAAAAGGATAAAAATTGCCGGTATCCAGAAAATCTTATAATTCCGGATGTTTTCTCGCCACTCTTTTTGCAGCAAAATAGCAAAGTGCTTCATTCGGCAGCGACCACCTTTAAAAAGATTTCCTCTAGAGAAGCTGTTTGAAATTCGACACCCAAAATGTCCTCTTTTTCAGAAGCCAGCACGTGAAGAACCTGTTGCATGTTCGGACCATTTTCGTAAAAAGGAAGAAAAACCGAGTTCTCTTTGACTTCGCATTTCCACATTTGCCTCTCTGTAAATGCCAAAGCCCTGGAATTGCTTTGAAACTGTATTCGGATTTGTGGATTTGCATGCCGTTCTTTCACTTCCCGCAAAGACCCTTGTTCAATCAAACACCCGCCTTTCATAAACAGCAGCTGATCAGTCATTTCTTCTGCGTCGTTCAAAATATGGGTAGAATACAGAATTGTCGTGTCCTGCTGCAATGACTTCAGTAAATTCATGATTTCTCTGCGGCCCGTTGGATCCAAAGCTGAAATCGGTTCATCAAGAAGAAGAAGTTTTGGCTGATGGACAATTGCTTGCGCAAGGCCGAGACGCTGCTTCATCCCCCCTGAAAAAGCACCGACTTTTTTATTGATCTCAGCTCCAAGGCCTACAAATTCCAGTGTGCGAGTTGCCTGTAGTTTCGCTTTTGCAATTTCAACTCCACTTAGTTTTGCAGCCATTTCCGTAAATTCAAGAGCTGTTAACCATGGAAAGAATTGCGGGTATTGGGGCAGAAACCCGACTGTCAAGTCTTCAGCCATTGTAATTTTTCCATTCGTGGGGGTCAAGAGACCCGCCAGCATCGACAAGCTTGTCGTTTTCCCCGCTCCATTTGGACCAATTAAAGCCGTAGCCGTCCCTTTTTCCAATACAAAAGAGAGATCTTCGACTGCGTTTTCCTGTCCATAACGCTTCGTCAATCCTTTTACATCAACTATATTCAATAATTTCTCCTCCCCAACACAAAATACAGAATAGGTCCGATAATGTTGATAACGACAATGACTATGCCCCACATCCATTTTGGACCATTCGGGTTGGGGTTTTTAATCAAATCCACCAAAGCAAAAATCATTAAAGCAAGTTGAATGACGAGAATTGGCAGCAAAGCCAAAAGCAATGTTGTTTGATCCACTAGATATCACCTCTTCTTTTTGTCTAAAAAAGACTGCATAGATTATGTTCTATTTGTGTGACGCGTATTCCTTTACTGCCAAGTGCACAAAAAAAAACCGAAAATCGGTCTCATTCGGTTTTTTCTCACTCATATGATTACTTTGCTTACCCCTTCGACCTCATATAATTTCTGAACTAATTTAATTTCATTGTCAACTTTCCCTTCACCGACTATAAAATTATAGGTCGAAAAGTTTTTCTCACTATAAGAAATAGCGTTTTCAATTTGAAATTCGGCAATGTTCATTTGTAATTCTGCAAATACAGCAGTCAAATCAGAAAAAAGGGCTTCCCGGTCTTCGGCAGTAACTAGCACACTTTTCTTTAAGCGATTTTTAAAAAATTTACTTTCGATATGATATAGAACATACAAGGTCAGCAGAACAATAACAGTGGTCAAAAATGCCGAAAAATACATGCCTGCACCAACAGTTAAGCCCAGTCCTGCAGCAACCCATACGGAAGCGGCTGTTGTAAGTCCCTTAACGGATCCGCGATGGACAATGATGGTGCCCGCTCCCAAGAATCCGATCCCGCTGATGACATAGGAGGGAATACGCGATGGGTCAAACCGAATCGTGCTGTTGTCCCTATTGATAAAGGAATCAAAGCCTGTTATTGACAGAATCATCATGAGACAGGAACCTATTCCTACCAGTAAATGTGTTCGAAGACCTGCCGGCTGGCTTTTCGCCTCTCTTTCAATGCCAATCAGTCCACTGAAAAGAGCAGCCGCCAATAAGCGCATGACAATTTCCACATAATCTGTCGGAAGTAAATTCATGATATCCCTCCTGGTTATTCAGGCATATCTGGAGCTGAATGCCCCTTTTTTCATTACCATTTCATCATTGCAAATAACTCAGTCAAATAAGCCTTCTCGTCTTCTCCAATGCTCCATTGCGAAATTTCTTTCAGCATACTGTCTTTTGTACCAAAGCCTTTTACAAAACCGTTAAGTCGTGCAGCGAAAGTCGAATCCGTTAAAAACCGACTGTCCGGATAAAGCTCTTTCAGTTGTTCCAGTGCTTTGGGATAGCGTTTCAAGTAGTATTTTTGATGACGCTCTTCAGCAAGAGTGAACTGGGTAAAAGATGAAATTTCCGTTTCAATCAATTCACCCAACCGTGATTCCATTTCTGGCAGAACTTTTTTTATGATCTGTCGCTGCTGATCTGTATGGTAGTGAAGCAAAGAAATATATTGTCTTCCTTTGTAATTATCCCGATTTGGATAATGGTTCTGCCAAAATTCTTTGAGCACCTCTTCGTAGCTGATTTGCTGTGGATCAAATTCAATTTGAATGGTTTCTGTATGATCTGCCATCTGCCGGTAAGTGGGAGATGGCATTGTTCCTCCTGCAAACCCGACACGCGTTCGGATTACCCCCGCCATGCTCCCGAACCGGGCTTCCGGCCCCCAGAAGCAGCCCATACCGAAAGTAGCGAGTTCCAATCGCTGTCTATTTCGATGAAGTCCTTCCTCAACTTTTTCAATGGTCATTTGCCGCAACCTCATGTTCAACCCTTCTTTCCACCTTGAATTCCGTAGCTATTACTATACAGTTCACTCCTATTTCCTTAAAATTAATGTAACAAGACTGCTCAGAAAATGCATGGCTCAGCTACTTTATTCGGAAAACCACAGCAAAAGAAAGCGGGTGTCTGCAATGAAAAGCCAAAAAAAAGAAATCATTTCTTATTTCAAACAGATGGATCGAGGTTTTTTCATGGATTCCAACAAAGACCTGGCCAAATTTGACCAAGCCCTGCCTATTGGATTTGAACAGACCATTTCCCAGCCCTCTTTAGTTCTTGAAATGACATTGGCTCTTGACCTTCAGCCGGAATTGAAAGTACTGGAACTGGGAACCGGATCAGGCTTTCAAACCGCGTTATTGGCGGCTTTTTCTGGATCTGTCTTTACCATTGAGAGAATTGGCGAGCTGCATCACCGTGCAAAAGAGCGGCTCGCTCAAATGGATTTTCGCAATATCCACTTTAAGTTGGGAGATGGCAGTGAAGGTTGGCCAGAACACGCTCCTTTCGATCGCATTATGGTCACTGCCGCAGCTTCTGAAGTGCCGAAAGAGCTTTTGGAACAGCTGGGAGAAGACGGAAAAATGGTTATTCCGGTTGGAAATGCCTTTAGCCAAGAACTCCGATTGATTGAGAAAGATGCGAGCGGAAAAATTTATACCACTCTTTTAAACGAAGTCTTGTTTGTTCCACTTAAAGGCAAGTATGAACGACAATAAGCAGTGGCAGTTAGGCAAACACTGCAAGATTGATGTCCTACTCACGGGTGCCGTTGGGCTTTGCAGGAGTATTGGGAGTCTTCCACAGTAAAAACCATCCAACCAAAAGCAAAGCCGCCGCTGTAATATTCCATGCGAGATCGTATGGCAATAAGTCCACTCCATAACGGATTTGGTGAAGTTCCAATAATTTATGCTGAACAAGTCCGTCATAAAGCTGAAATGCTCCCGCACCGACAAATACGCCGCCCAGCCAACGTTTTGGCCACAAGGCTTTACGGCGCTGAAGATCAGCAAAAAGAAATAAAGAAGCTACGGTCGCAAACCAGCTGAAAGCATGAAAAAAACCATCTGAAACCAACCCCACATCCGTTGTGGATCTGTCGTAAAAATGATGCCAATGCAACAATTGATGAAAAACGGTTTCATCAATAAAAGCCACTAATCCAATGCCAAATAGGAATCCGGACCAGACATTTCTTTTAGCATGAACTCTCCGATTCTTTTCTTTTGTATAATCGGTAGTTTTGTTTGTGGATGAAGTCATGAAATCCTCCTCTCTTGCTCGATCTAGAATATCTAGAACTGAAGTATTACGGCATTTTCCAAATAATACCCTTTTTTTACTGGTGTAAAACAAAAAGACTCAATAAGAAACCCTGAAATTGATTCAATAAACCTAGTAACGTTAGACGGAGCACGAGAATTTTACAAAATAAATGAATATGACGTCAAAATCCCAACATCTTTTATTCATTTCTTTAATTAGCAACAGCAATCCCGTATAATGAAGCCAATTGAACTCATGTCCAAAGCAACTTATAGCCGTTGCAGAATCTAGATTGTGCTTTCGAAATAAAACTTAGGATGCGTAAAACCGTATTGGCAAATAATCGGTTTCGGCCATAGCTGTACAATAGAAGGAGACCTAATTTATCATGTCAAATGAAAAAACAATACACAATGAAGTTGGCAGCTATATTTCCACCTTATTGCGTGATCATTTCGGAAAAGGCCCTACATCCGTTTTTGTAACAGTCAAGCCTCCATTCATCTCCATCCATCTTCGCGGATTCTTGGCACCCACTGAAAAAATCCTGCTGAAGCAGCAAGAACATAGGAGAGTTTTGGAGACACGGGACCTATTGATGAATCAATTGGCTGCAGATATTAAATTGGATTTATGGAAAATCGGAAAGCTTGAGATCGAGGATGTCTATGCAGATTGGAATTTAGATGATCAAACCGGTATGATTTTAGCGGTCATGGCAGATAAGTCCTCCGCGGCAGATATTGAGTGGGATTCTGATATCCACGTGGAAAGCATTCGCGAAGAAGTGGAGGAAGCCAGTCGGAAAGCTCAGAAAACTCCCGAATCTACTGAGTTGTACTGGTTGAACAACCGTACGCTGTTAATCGAACGGTCAGGTATTTTTGTGGAAATTGAAAAAGAATTGATTCGAGGCGGATTTGTTGAAGAATTGAAATTGGTCAAGCGCCCTTTGGAAAGAAGATTAGTATTGCAGACCCGCATTGAAGCTATTATGAAGCAACCGATTTTGGAAGTTTTTCTCGATTGGAATTTCATTACCGATAAGGGCTATATTGTATTGCTTTTAGAAACTGCCAAACAATAAAAAAACCAGCTATTAGCTGGTATGAGTAACCGTAGACAATGTCGAGTGAGCTAACTCGAGTTGTTTACGGTTTTTGTATTTAACCAATTTCTGCAACTGCTTGTACTTAATGTGAACGTTCTTTTTTAACTGCTAATCATCTGAGCTGTTTGGCAATGCGGACAGAACTCATACGAATCCCGTTCCTCCAATTGCTCAATGTATTCAGCTCTATCAGTAAACTCTCTTTTTTCCACAGGTGTTTCTACAAATCCGCACCGGTCTCCCGCAAATTGACGTTGATGAATTCTTTTTTTCTTGTGATCTACAAAGTAATGCATAAAAATCGCTTCCTTTCTTTTTCAGAAATAAGAAAAGCCGAAAAGAACTGCCTCTATTTAAAGGCATTCTTTTCGGCTTTTATGTCAGCTCTATTGTCTGAAATATTTAACCAAGATATAAAATTGAGTGGAAAGGCGATGGTTATCAGCCGGAGTCATTAAATAAATTTTATACCAAGTCGGAAACGCTATTGTTTTCCAAGTTCTTTTATTGTACTAAATTCTACGGCTTAGGTAAAGGGAACAGGAATAGGGATTGCCCTTAAATTCGGCCCTTTTATTAATTATCCGCTTTTTCTACCAGTTTTCTTGAGGAAATATCTTCGAACTCTTTGGCTATTCTTTCTAAGGCTTCCTGAATGAGCGGGCGTGGAGAAGGCGTACAGATCCGCTGATAAAACTCTCCTTCTTCGCCGAACATACTGCCGTCTTCGAGCAGGACATTGGCTTTATTGTAAATGCGGTCATGGATTTCCTTAGCTGAAATACCGTAGCCGCTGAAATCCAGCCACATGATATACGTCCCTTCCGGAATCGAAACCTTTACTTCCGGCATATTTTCAGCTAGAAACTCTTTAATGTATGTCATGGTTCCATCGATATAATCCGTCAACTGCTCCAGCCAGTCTTCTCCTTCATTGTAAACAGCAATCAGTGCGGCAATCGCAAATGGAGAAGCCAATTGCATACCCATCTCAGTTGCGAATTTTGTCCGCAGCTTCTCATCGGTGATGATGACATTGGTGCAATGCAATCCAGCAACGTTAAAGGTTTTGTTAATTGCTGTGCAGGTAATGATGTGATCCGTTTGTTCTGCTGCTTTAGCCATCGGGATAAATTGATTTCCGCGGCGAAGCAGATCTCCATGAATTTCATCCGCTATAACCAATACATTGTTTTCGTGGCAAATAGCAGCCATCTTTTTTAACTCTTCTTCGTTGAAGATTCTTCCTGTGGGGTTATGGGGATTGCATAGAATAAACATTGTCGTATCGTCACTCTTCGCTTTGGCTTCAAAATCCTCAAAATCGATTGAGTAATAGCCTTCCTCATCTACTTTCAACGCATTATTCACCACTTTCCGTCCATTTCCTTCAATGACTGAAGTGAACGGTGGGTATACAGGCCGTTGAATCATCACACCATCTTCTAAATTTGTGAATGCTTTAACGGCAATGTTTAATGCGTGAACTGTTCCCGGGCTGTAGACAATCTGTTCTTTTTCCACTTTCCAGCCATGCCGTTTCTGTAGCCATGACTGGATGGCCTCAAAATATTCATCCGGAAAAACTGAATATCCATAAATCCGATGATCTACGGTTCTGTGCAAAGCTTCCACTAGAGGCTGTGGAACCGGCAAATCCATGTCAGCGGTAAATAACGGAATGGTTTCGTCATCATATCTCTCCGTTAGCCCAAACTGCTTAATCAATTCTCCCCCATCCCATTTCATGGAGTATGTGCCTCTTCTGTTTACAATTTCATCAAAATTATATTTCATACGAAACTCCCTCTCCTGTAAATGTTATGCCTTGCTTTCTGTTTTTATTATTAAAGAAAGAGTTGAGCCATTGCAATCAATCAAGCTTCTGGATGCAAGTCTTCCTGTATAAAGTTAAAACTCCATTTTCAACTTTCCATCTTCCAACACTAATTTCGCGTTGAATTTCTTGCCGTTTTTTGAAACAAAACCTTTGATGACTGGTGTTTTTCCTCTTGTGCATAAATATTCGATTTGCTTAGCCGTCAGCCTTTTTTTCAGGAAAGTAGCGGGAAAGGATTGTTTGCAGCCATTGGCATGTTCGGTGCAGTTATAAGAGCCTCTACGCGATACGATCATGCCCGTTTTGCAACGGGGGCAAAGTGCGATTTCGTCCTTGGCGTCTGGCGTCGCCATTTTTGCCGGCAATCCATTTTTCTGCATTTGCCCCGGTACCTCGTCAAGCAGCTTCTGAATGAACTTTCCGATGGTCGCCAGAAACACTTCTGCTGAACCTTCGCCTTTGCCTATCTTCTTCAAATAAGTTTCCCATTTTGCAGTCATCGAGGGGCTCGATAACAGATTTCCTTCGATGGACTGACACAGAATGCGGCCTTTTTCTGTAATCGAGACAATGTTTTTAGTGACAGAAATATATTCATGGCGTTTGATTGTTTCGATGATGCCGCTTCTCGTCGCTTCCGTCCCGAGACCTTCAATTTCTTTCAGGATTTCAGTATCTTCCACGTCTTCGACAAATTTTCCACAGGTCTTCATCATCGCAATCAACTGGCCTTCAGTATAAGGTTTAGGCGGTGTCGTCATGCTTTCTTTTATATCAATTTTACTTTTTACCCGTTCTTGTTCACGCAGTTCGGGCAAGGATGGTTCCTGCTTCGTTTCTTTGGCGGGAGGAAACAGCTCTCTCCAGCCTTTTTCAAGTTCTGTTTTGCCTGTTGTAAAAAACGATAGCCCTTTAACATCCGTGGTCACTTTTGTTTCGGCGTACCGGTAATCCTTATGAAACATCGCTAATGTTGTCCGCAGTACTTCTTCGTATAAATTGCGCTCGTCTCTTGCCAATCCTTCCAGTTTTCTTGCTGTTGGTATGGTTTTAGTCGGGATGATAGCATAATGCTCCTGCACCTTGGAGCTATCCACAAAGCGTTTTTTCGGCGATTTGGAAGCAATCGGAAATGGCGCATCAATTAGCTGCTGGTATTTCTCAACCTGTCCCGCCAAATAGCTGAATTCGCCCGGTGTAATGTGCTGAGTATCAGTTCTCGGATAGCTGACCAGTTTCTTTTCGTAGAGACCTTGCATAACAGACAGCACTTTAGCAGGACTGTATTTCCACTTCCGGTTGGCTGCCGCCTGCAAAGTCGACAAGGAATGCAGCTGGGGCGGAGGTGTACGCTTTTCTGTGGTTTTTACTTGAGCTACGACGCCTTCTTCCTTGGCAGAAATGGCGTGTTTGGCCAAGAGCTCCTCCGCTTCTTTTCGTTCTTTTGCCCGAAGCTTCGCTTTTCCTTTATAGCGCCCTTTTTCAGCATCAAAGATGCCTTCAATTTCATAAAAAGGCTCTGGAACAAACGCTTCTATTTCCTTTTCCCGCTGATAAATCAGAAAGACGGTCGGCGTTTGGACACGTCCAATGGCAAATACTTCGCGTATCCCTTTTTCCTGAAGCAATAGCGAATACAGTCGGGAACCATTCATCCCGACGAGCCAATCACTGATCTGGCGTGCTTTTGCTTCCTGGTACAACAGCAAATCCTGTCGATTGTCACGCAGTTCCTGAAAACCTTTTCTTACTTCGTCAGCTTCGAGCGAATTGATCCACAAACGCTGAATCTTTTTGCCCTTAGCTCCTGTCTGGTAATAGATGCTATAAAATATATTGGACCCTTCCCGGTCAACATCACAGGCATTGATGACCGTATCGGTTTGAAAAATCAATTTCTTGATAATGCCGAATTGCTGCGCTTTGCCCCGTGCCACTTGGAACTGATAGGTATCCGGCAGGATCGGCAAAGCAGCCAGTGACCACTTGCCCCATTTTGGATCATAGGCCTTCGGTTCTTTTAACTCCACAAGATGTCCGATGCCCCAGGTGATATAAGCTCCTTCCGGAAAAATCGCATCAGGCGCGACTTCAATGTAGCCGTCGCGTTTCGTTGTTTTGAACGCTTCAGCATAGGCCTTGGCCTGGCTTGGTTTTTCAGCGACTATCACTGGTTTCATGCGCTTCTTCCTTTCCCTTCGTTGTTACTCTTATTGTACCTCTTCAGTCAAAGAATCAAAGCAAAAAGACAATTCCCTGCATTTTGCGGTATAGTAGATTTTAACAGACAGAAGACACAGCAAAAGGAGTCGTTCACAATGAATAACAAAATTGCTTTACTGGCAGGTGCAAGTGGACTGGTTGGCAATGAATTGCTCCATATCCTTTTAGACAGCCCCAATTATAACCAAGTGAAAATTCTGGTTCGCCGTCCATTGGAAATGGCACACGAAAAGCTTGAACAGGTAGTGACTGATTTTGACAAACTGGACCAGTACGCCAACTATTTTGATGTTGATGATGTCTATTGCTGCTTGGGTACTACCATTAAAAAAGCCGGTTCACAAGATGCATTTAAAAAAGTCGATTATGAATATCCACTTAAAATGGCCGAATTAGCAAAATCACAGCAAGTGAAAAACTTTTTAATCATTACGGCACTGGGGGCAGATGCTGATTCCAAAGTCTTTTACAGCCGAACCAAAGGACAGCTGCAGGTACGCCTGAAGAAGATCGGCCTCACGGCACTGCATATTTTCCAGCCTTCCCTGTTGCTTGGTGAGCGTCAGGAATTCCGCTTAGGAGAAAAAGCCGCTACCGTCCTTAGTCCAGCCATAAGCAAATTGCTGAAAGGAAAAATGAAAAAATACAAACCGGTTGAAGCACGGGATGTCGCACTGGTTATGTATGAAGTAGCCCAAATTGAGCGAACTGGAAACTACACCTATCCATCAGACCGAATCGAAACCATATGCGGACAAAGTGCTGACAAATAAAAGAGAGGACGCCTTATAAAAGGCGTCCTCTCTGAGCTTGTAGACAAAAGAATATATATGTCACTAAACGAATGAAACTTTATTTCATTTTACTTGCACCGGATCCTGCGCTCCAGGCGGACGCGTTCCGCGGGCTCGCGCCGAACTAACTCGGCCTTACGTCCGAGTGGATTTCGGCACTTCGCTTTCCCGCAGGAAGCGAGTCGGGCTGTGCCTGACTCGTTTGCGACGAAGCAGCGCAGCGATGCAGGAGCATATCTCTGCCCTTCGCCGCCTTGCGCTTCGGATCCTCGAGTGAAAGGTTTTTTAACAGTCTTACTCAGGCTTTATTTATCCTGAGCTGACTAACAGGCTTCTGCCTTTGATTGAAACCATACGATCCCGACCGGGCTGGCCACGAAGACTCCTGTTGGAAGCAGCGCAGCGACGAAAGCTGAAGACCCCACAGGAAAGGCATTGGCCGAAGCTTGCAAGGACAAGCCTTTGCGACGAAGCTAGCGCAGCGATGCAGGAGCATGGGTTTTTCCAGTGACGAGGAGGCTGAAGCTGAGCCCACGGAAAGCGAAGTGGCCAGCCCGGTTGGATTATACATCCTATTCATTTTAATTTGACTTTGTCTACAGTCTGAGAGAGGACGCCTTATAAAAGGCGTCCTCTCTTTTCCCATTAAAGGATATCGGTATAGATTTTATGTCTGTAAGATCTCTTCAAATCCATTGATACTCAGTGGCGTTACCAAACGAGCATTGCCCAAGTAATCGCAATGACCGTAATGACAAAACTCGAGTAACATCCGACCATAAGCTGCTCTCTTAAGGAAAATGCATGTTTTTGAAAAGCCAAAAACGTGGTAGGTGAATGAATCGGCAAAACAGTGACCCCGCCAATGATCATAATAACCAAAAATGCAGAAGCCATAACAGACAAATCCAAAATTTCTGCATAGTTCATGATGATCGGAAAAATGATGATCATTGAAGTTGAAGGGACGACAAACAGGAACCGCAAGGCAAAAATGAAACAAGCTATATAGAGAATGTTTCCGAAATCCCCAACTCCGCTTGGCAATAAACTCATCAATTGCTCAGCCAAAACTAAGGCCGTACCCGTCTCTTCAATCACATAACCGAGTGAAAATGAAGAGCCCAGCAACAGAAAGGTTTCCCAATCATACGATTTTACCGTTTCGTTTGTGATAAGCCCGTTGACCGGCATAGCATAATAGCCTACCAATAGAAGTGGGGCCAAGATCAATGGAACCTGCTCGTGATCCAGCACAATCCAACTGACGATCATGAGGATAAAAGGAAGCAATATCCACCAAAAACGAGGCGGAAGTTTTCTATCTTCTGTTTGAAAATTTTGAGACTGAACAGAAATTATTGGATCGCTATTTCGTTTGAAGTAAAACCACACCCCAAAACTGATAATCAGCATGGCCAGCCATAAAGGCGGCGCAATTCTTAAAAACCAGCCAAGCCAAGAAATCTGGATGCCTCCAAAATCCTTCATCAATTGCGCAGCCAGAATCGGAAATCCTCCTCCTGTAAACACAATCATCGTCGAATTTTGATTGAGCATTCCAATCACATACATACAGTATTTACGAAAAAGACTTTCCTGCCCAAAGCCGAACCGGCCATTGACCTGTTCGATAATTGGCTCGAGTATACGAAATCGCGCGACCGCCGATGGCAGAAGCACGGGCATAAATGCAATTAGCAAAGGCAAACCGAGCAATATTGCCCGGACTCCACCTTTGCTAAACTTTAAAATGATATGGGCAAATACCCGGTCCACTCCTGCCTTCACTAAAGCCGTTGAAATCAGGGACAGCACCAAAATAAAATAAAGTGCATTTGAAAGGAAACCTACAAAAGCTTCTTCAGGCTGATCAACTACTCCAAACAGCAGCATCAAGCCAATCAATACCAGACTTGATGCCGCAAAAGGCAAGGGACTGAGCGTCCAGAAATAGATGGCAATCACCAGCAGAAGAAGCGTTAATTGCTGTTGGACTGAATAGGCATCTCCCACATCTGTATAGTAGAAGCAGGAAGCGGCCAAACCCAATAGAGAAAGCAGGAGCCAAGGCCGAAGTTCTGAAGAGCTCATATCGCCACCCCTTACATTTTAGCCAGTTTGCGGCGGCTTCTCCATTTTAGAAGACCTGGAATGACAAGCGACAAGAATGCAATAAGAATCAACGACAATGGCAACGGGCTGTTGACAAAAATGGCTAAGTTTCCATTTGAAATCGTCATAGACTGTCTGAACGCCTGCTCCATCATGCCACCCAGGATGAATGCCAAGATGAACGGAGGAGCCGGAAAAGAAAAGACGCGCATGGCAAATCCTAAGGCTCCGAAAACAAGCAGCATATAAAGATCAAACACATTAAAGCTGATTGAGTAGACACCGATCAAGCTGAACATGATGACCAGCGAAATCAATAAAGGCCGTGGAATGCTCAAGATTTTCGCTAAGTAAGGGATCAAAGGCAAGTTCAGAACCAATAGAAAGATGTTTCCTAAATACATACTTGCAATGATTCCCCAAAAAATTTCAGGACGGTCGCTCATCAGCAACGGACCCGGCTGGACGCCCAACACCAGAAAAGCTCCTAACATGACTGCAGTGGTTCCTGAACCTGGAATACCGAGACTCAGTAATGGCACGAATGCACCACTTGTTGCTGCATTGTTCGAACTTTCGGGAGCAGCCAATCCTTTGATGGAGCCTTTTCCGAACTCTTCCGGATTTTTTGAAATCCGTTTTTCAAAAATATAACTAATGAATGAAGCGATAGTAGCGCCGGCACCCGGCAATACGCCAAGGATGAATCCAACAAAAGACTGGCGCGTCATCGGACCGCTCATTTCTTTCAAGTCCGCACGGGTCACTTTTAAGCTTCCCAGCTTTTGGTCATCACTCAAACTGCGGTTTTTTCGATTAAGGACCAGCATGCACACTTCTGCCAGCGCGAATAGACCAAGCGCAATAATTAAAAAGTCGAAGCCATCCAATAAGTTTATATTTCCGAAAGTAAATCGCTGTGTACCGGTTTGCGGATCAATCCCTATCGTAACCACCATCACTCCAGCTACTGCCGAAATCATTGCTTTTATAGTAGAACCTTCAGATAAACTGGAGATGGCTGTTAAGCCCATCAGCATTAAAGCGAAATAAGCAGGCGGCCCAAAGGAAATTGCCACACTGGATAATGCCGGTGCCAGCAACATCAGCATAATGACTGATACTGTTCCACCGAAGAAGGACGCAATTGCAGCAATTGCCAGCGCTTTGCCGGCCTTGCCTTGCTGCGCCATAGGATAACCGTCAAAGGCAGTCGCAACAGTTCCCGATATCCCCGGGGCATTCAATAGAATTGAAGAGGTTGAACCGCCGAATACGGCTCCATAATATACACCCGCCATCATTACCAACGCCGGTGCCGGATCCATTCCATATGTAATGGGAATCATTATTGCGATGGCACTGATAGGCCCTAGACCTGGCATCATCCCGATCAGCGTTCCTACAATTACACCGATTAAAACAAATAAGATGCCTTCCCAGCTTAAAGCAACTTGAAAGCCTGTTATCATTCCATCAAAAGCACTCATAAGATCTACACCCCCTATATTGGTAAAATGCCTTTAGGCAGCGAGATTCCTAACGCAAAAACGAATATCGCGTACATGCCCAAAGGAAATAAAATTGAAACGATTATATTTGTTTTCCATTTGGTATATCCTAAAAACCATGAACTGAAAAAAATAAAAACAGCTGTCATGATGATGAATCCAATTGCTTCAAATAAGAGAATGTAGAGAAAAATCATAGCAAAGACAGCCAACAACACCAATAATTCTTTTTTAGGGATGTTGCGTTTTGCTTTTTCTGCTTCCGTCTCAATGACTTTAGAAAAAAAGAGTGCAGCAGAAAGAATAAGCATCAGGACACCCAAGCCTTTCGGAATGACATCTGCATCTATTGGGGCATACGGGTAGTTTGGCAACTGAAAGCTTAGGTACAAGTAAATGGCTGCGATAATAAATAAGATGAGACCAATTCTTTGGTTAATCGTTGACAGCAAATGAAACGCCTCCTTTAAACTGAAAAGAGAGAAACCGAATAATGCCTATTCGGTTTCCACTTTTATTTTTAATTGCCTAAACCGATTTCTTCCAGTAACACTTCAATTTCTTCATATTCTGTATTCAGGAATTCCTCATATTCTGCCGAATTTAAGTACATTTCGTTCCAACCGTATTTTTCCCGCACCTCAGCAAATTCTTCAGATTCACTCAATTCTTTGAACTTCGCTTCGTAATAGTCCACAGCTGCCTGATCCATATTTGGCGGTCCAAAGAACCCGCGCCAGTTGATAAAGCTTTCATCAATCCCTTGTTCAATCGCTGTCGGGAAGTCTGAAAGAACTTCGCCTTCCATTCGTTCTTCAGCTGTTATGCCAAGAACTTTAATGTTGCCGGCACGAACTTGTTCAACCACTTCACCTACACCTGTAGAAAATACATCGACTGATCCATTCAAAACTGAAGTCAAAGCGCCGCCATCTTGATCAGAGACATATTTGATCTTTGTCGGATCAACTCCTGCCGCTTTTGCAATCCGGACAAATTGCATGTGATCCATACTTCCTGGAGCCGATGTCCCAACAACCGTCACACTTTCAGGATCTGCTTTCATCTGATCGAATAAGTCATTCAAGTCTTCCCATTCGCTGTCTGCACTCACCGCAAACGCGCCGTAATCCGCAATCATATTAGCTAACGGTGTAAAGTCCTCATGTCCATGCTCTGATTGCCCGTTCAACGGAACGAACATCAATGGTGGAGAAGCCACGAATAAGTTATAGGGACTGTCGTCTTTTCCGTGAATGTAAGCCCAGGCGATTGCTCCGCCGCCGCCTTCTTTATTGACTACAGTCATGTTCTCTTCAATGATGTCTGTTTCCCCAAAAACTCTGGCCACTTCACGGGCAGTTGTATCCCAACCCCCGCCAGCTCCAGCGGGTGCCACCATTTCGATATTTTGCGAAGGCTCGAAAGTTCCATCTTCGCTTGTTCCTCCGCTAGTGGATCCTTCTGAGTTGCATCCAGCAAATAATAAAGCGCTAGCCGCTAAAATGCTTGTGAATATAGTCTTTTTCATTAATCTTCCTCCTCGTGTTTTTAATTATTCTGAGTATAACTGCGAATTTTCAGAATGTAACCGTTTTCAAAATAAGTTTTATAAAGAGTTTAGAATACATTATGTTCATAAAGTTCACGCAAAAAAAGACTGATTTCTGGAATCAGTCTTTTTTGATATAATAATGCCGCTCTGGCCGTCCGACAATTCCATAGGCCAATTCAGCAAAACATTCATCGATGGCTACAAGGTGTTCCAGATACCGGCGGGCTGTGGTTCGCGAAGCGCCCATCTGCTCTCCCATTTTCTCAGCGGTGATGCCCGAGCTATGTCCCGCTAGAACCTCCCTTACCTTTTGTAAGGTCAGCGGATCGATTCCCTTCGCACCAACGGCCGGTTTTTGAATAGGTTCTATCCCAAAAAAATCATCCAGAAAATGCTGATCAATGTCACGGGTATTTTGAAGCGTCTTTTTGTTTTCAATGTATTTAACAATTGTGGAGACGAATCTTTCCAAGGTGGCTGGCTTAATGATGATGCCTTTTACACCTTTACGGATGGCGGCTTCGATATACGCCTTATCATTTTCAGCTGATACAAGAATGATGTCGGTGTGGGGACTCAAGACCCGAATGTCGTCAATCAATTCAATGCCTAAACCGTCCGGCATATAGTTGTCCAAAATAACCAAATCGATTTCATGCTTTTGGACCGCCTGTAAAGTTTCTTTGCAGTTCCCTGCTTTTCCGAGTAAATTCACTTCGGCAATTTGCCGCAAAAATTGTTCATGAATATTGGCCACACGAAAATCATCTTCAGCAATATATACTTGTATCATTTATTTCTCCTCACTTCCTACTTTGGCAAAAAGACTGTGAAGACTGTACCTCTCATTAATTCAGAGTCCACTTCAATTGTCCCTTTCAACTCCTCGACAGCTTGCTTAACGATTGCCAATCCATATCCTCTGTCTTTTTTCCCAAGTTTTGTTGAAAAACCACGATTAAATAAATCTTCCATATGCTCAGTTTGTATACCGCGGCCTGTGTCTTCCACTTCTATCACCAAATCATGCCCCAGATCGGTGACGAAAAAAGAAACTTCTTTGTTGGGCTGCTGAGCAACTTCTTCAATTGCGTTATCTATCAGGTTTCCTAAAATGTGAATCAGCTTAGCAATATCAAAATGTTCTGGGAGAGCTTCCAGTGAACTATTTTCATCAATGGTCAGCTTGACTTTGTTTTCGGATGCCTTCCCCATTTTCCCAAGCAGAATTGCCTGCACTTTTTTATCCTGAATGTGGTCTAGCATATGTTTTGTTTGGTTCTGATGGGTTTTGGTCTCCTGTTGAATCAAATTGATGGCTTCCTCTTTTTGTCCGAGCTGCAGCAAACCTGAGATCGCATATAGTTTATTGGAATATTCATGTGTTTGGGCGCGCAGCCCTTCTGAATATTGCTGAATCTCAGATAAAGTTTCCAGTACTTCCTGAATATCTGTTTTTTCACGGAAAGTGGAAACCACACCAACAACTTCGCCATCATGCAGGATCTGCGTCCGATTGATGATGAGCACTTTATTGCCAATCAGCATTTCTTCATTGCGGACTGTTCTTTCAGATTGCAGCGCTTCTTTCATTTTAGACTGGGGAATGACTTCAGTGATATCAACATTGATGGATGCTTGCGTCAGTCCAAGCATTCTTTCTGCCGAATGGTTGATTTCCGTGACTTTCCCTTGATTATCAATAGCGATAACCCCTTCGACAATTGAAGAAAGCAAGGCCTCACGGTCGCGGTACATCGCCGCTATTTCGCGCGGTTCGAGTCCCATGGTTTCTTTCCTGATATTCTTCGCCAGCAGGATGCTGCCGATAACCCCAATTACTAAAGCCAGCAAGACAAATTGCAGCAGCTCTAGAATTTTCCCGATAATAATCTGTTGAATGTCTTCCATCAAATAGCCAACCGAAACTAACCCGACCACATTTCCATCGCCATCAAAAATCGGAGCTTTCCCCCGTAAGCTCGGTCCCAGTGACCCCTGGGCCTCAGAGGTATAGAATTCAGCATTCGCCAATGCGCGATCATTGTCGCCCCCTACCATTGTTTTGCCAATTTGGGATGGGTTAGGATGAGAATAGCGCCTGCCTTCCCTATTGCCAACAACGATAAATTCCGCACCTACTTGTTTTCTCATATATTCAGCTAAAGGCTGAATGGTATCTTCCGGATTTTCATCATCCATTGCCTCAACAACACTTGGCATTACCGAAATGCCGATTGCCGTTTCCAACGCACGCGTTCCAACATTTTCTTTGGTGTCGCCAACTTCGTTATAAATGACAATTCCTCCAAAAACAATGGTGACGAATAAGATCAATGACATACTCAGTAGTATAATTTTTGCTTGAAGCGATAAATTCCGCATAGTAAATACCCCTAAAAAATACTGAATTTTTAATATTTGTAGTCTATCACATTTCAGGCAAAGAAAATGTCTATTTTTAAAGCAGCCCATTAAAAAACCTCCATCCCGTAACAACTGGACGAAGGCGGTTCAAGAATTTTAGTTTCCTTTTCGAATATCAGCCTGCAATTCAATTTCTACATTGCCTTGGATAGCGCGGGTGATCATGCAAGAGCTTTCAGCTTTTTCCGCAAGTTTTTGAGCCAGCGCCAAATCCTTATCGGAAGCATCGGCTTTTAAGACCACTTGTGGTTTATGGATAATGCGTTTGTAGGTGATCACGCCTTTTTCCACTTCAACGATCCCTTCCGACTTCATGGTCAGGGACTGCTTTTCCAACTTACTGCGTTCCATCATGGCGGCAAGCGTAATGATATAGCAAGTAGCCGCGGCACCCAGCAGCATTTCATCCGGATTTGTACCGATTCCCGGTCCATCCATTTCCGGTGGAATCGAAATGCGTGTTTTTAAATTGCCAACCTCGATATTCCCAACATCATTGCGGAGGCCTGGCCAATCCGCCTTTAAATGAAAACTGTGCAAAGCCATATATGCACACTCCTTTTATTTTTATTTTTTTATCATATCATCAAGCCGTGGCATTGCCGTCAAAGCACCGGCTTTGGTTGCACAAAGTGCTCCCAGTTTATTTCCGAAAGCTGCACATTCAAGGACATCACGCTGATTTTCAGGTAAGCCTTTCAAGTAAATATGGCGGATGACGCCTGCCATAAAGGCATCACCCGCTCCTGTAGTATCCACGGGCTGTACAGGAATGACCGGCACATGATGAGTTTGATTCTGATAAACAGCATGAGTGCCATTTTCCCCATCCGTCACAAACACCAGTGGAATGTGGAACCGGGAAAATCGGACGATTCCTTCTTCAAGCGATTCTGTCTCCATTAAAAAGGCAAGTTCTGCTGTGGTCAATTTAACGAAATCCACAGACGGTAAAAAATCGAGTACGGTATTACGGCAAAGTTCCTCACTTTCCCAGCGCAGTGGTCGTATATTGACATCGTATGAACAAAGGACGCCATGTTCTTTTGACAGTTCCAATGCTCTTCGTGTTGTCTCTCTCGCCTCTGGATGGAAAAGAGTACCCGAACAGAAATGAAAAATACTGGCTTGCTCAAAAGATGCCGCTTTCAGTTCGTGGCCTTTTACTTGAAGATCGGGTGTCTCATTCACATAGTCTGCAAATATGCGGTCGAAATCGGGAGTCAAATGAATATAAACTCCGCTTACCCGTTTTTCCGGCACCATAACGGCATGCGTCAAGTCGACACCTTCCTTCAGCAATTCCTCGCGCACAAAAGTGGAAGTCTCATCATCTCCAGTAATTGTGATAAAACCTGATGGCAGACCAAGACGGCTGACGCCTGCGGCCACATTGACCGTAGCGCCTCCTAAGTGGCGGTTGAAGAGATCATTTGTTGTATTTGCTGCTATATAATCCACAAACGCGTCTCCATAGGTCAGGACGTGTTTTGTATTTTCCATGCTTTGGCCTCCTTCGTGTTAAAGGGCTTTTTCATTGATATACTATTATTTCAGTCAAAGCAGACTTAATGCAAGCAAAAGGAGTAGATCGCGATGAATATCATCATCAGACAAGCGAGACCTGAAGACGCAGAAAAAGCAGCACCGCTCATTATTCATGCAATCGGTGAAATCGCTAACCATATGACGGCGCAGACAGAACCGGAAGCTGTACTGGAAAAAGTAAAGGCTATGATTTGCGGTGAACATACTCGCCATAGCCACCGTTATACGTATACAGCTATAGTGGGCGGTGACATCGCCGGAGTTCTAGTGCTCTATCACGGCAATCAAGCCGAAGCCCTTGACCGCTATTTGATTGAAGAGCTAAAAAAAGAGGGACATGAGCGGAGCATTGAACCGGAAGCTCATATCGATGAATGGTATATCGACACCGTTTCCGTTGATCCGGCCTTTCAGGGACAAGGGATCGGTTCGAAACTATTCGCATTTGCGGAAGAGCTGGCGGCTTCTCAAGGGGGCAGCAAACTTTCACTGAACGTTGACATCGATAAAGATGGAGCCATCCGTCTCTACAAACGCCTCGGCTTTTCCATTTCCGAGCCTTGGACCATTATCGGCGAACCTTTCCATCATATGGTCAAAGTCATTTCTTGAAACAGCGTTTATCAACTTTTTTGGAACAAATAAAAGCCGCCCCAGAGTTTTTCTGGGGCGGCTTTCTGCTCGAAAAATTTATTCAGCCATCCATTCCGGTTTGCCGAAACCTTCAAATTCTTCGTCGATTACCGCTTCAAATTCATCTGACTCTACAACTTCCACTAAATCCTGTGCCAACTCGCTGTCTTCATTGTCAGCAGTAACCGCTACAACATTACGGTATTGATCGGGCATATTTTCCAGAACCAATGCGTCCAAAAGATCCATTTCCGCAGCTAATGCAAAGTTACCGGGTACAGCTGCTAAATCAGAGCCATCAACTGCACGCGGCAGCTGCCCTGCTTCAATCGGCTGGAACACCAGATTTTTCGTATTCGTGACAACGTCTCGTTCTGAAGCCTGCAGCACATCCGCTTCAGGGTCGAGTTCAACCAAACCTTCATCCTCCAGCATCAACAAAGCACGTGCTCCGTTAACCGGATCATTCGGAATCGCGATAGTTGCACCATCCTCAATAGCTTCCAAAGAGTCGAATTGGTTTGAATAGATGCCCATAGGTGCTGTTGGCACTGTGATTAATGCTGACAGGTCCATGCCTTGCTCCTTTTCAAAGTTCTCCAAGTAGATAGTGTGTTGGAACAAGTTGGCATCGATATCTCCACCATCAAGTGCCACATTCGGCTGGATGTAGTCACTGAACTCTACAATTTCAACCGTATAGCCTTTTTCCTCCAGGCCAGGAACAATCGCTTGGCTCAACATATCGCTGTATGGACCTGCAGTAGCTCCTAACTTAATCTCTTTTGACGCTTCTTCTGTCGTTCCAGAAGTTTCATTTTCTTCTTCGCTGCCGCATGCTCCCAAAGCCAATACGCTCGCTGCTAAAATCAATCCCATTTTTTTCATGTCATTCTCCCCTTATCGTTTATCGATAGCCTTCGCTGTGTAATCTCCTGCTTGCTGAATCAATTGGACCAGCACAATCAAAATAACGACTGTGACAATCATAATGGTGTTGTCGTACCGGTAATAGCCGAAGCGGATAGCCAAATCACCAATGCCTCCGCCTCCCACGACACCAGCCATTGCTGAATAGGCGACTAGGCTGATGATGGTCAAGGTCACACCTTGAACGATGCTCGCTTTCGCCTCGGGCAACAGAACGTCTTTAATAATCATCCACGGCGTAGCTCCAACTGCAATCGCTGCTTCAATGACTCCTTTATCAATATCACGAAGCGAGGTTTCCACAATTCTTGCAAAAAAAGGAATCGCTGCAACAGATAATGATACACTGGCCGCTATCGGTCCGATTGTCGTTCCCGTAATGAACTTCGTCAACGGGATAAGTGCCACCAATAGGATAATGAATGGAATGGAGCGCACGATGTTGACAATGAAACCGACTACGGAATTAACCGGTCGATTTTCGAGAAATAAACCTCTGTCTGTGATGAATAATAAGATGCCCAATGGCAAGCCAACAACCAATGCTACAGATAACGAGATGCCAATCATGGTCAAGGTTTGAAAAAATGCCGTCTGAATTTCCGGCCAAAGCTCAATAATTCGTCCCCATTCAATGCCCATTCGGAATCACCTCCACAATTGCTGATCTGCTTTCCATATACTTCAGCGCGGCCATTACATCCGACGAAGCACCCTTCAATTCCATAATAAAAATACCAAGAGGCCGTTCTTGAATATATTCAATCGCCCCATGCAGAAAGTTGCCTTTTACCGGGTAGTCCTGAAGCATATCGGAAATTACCCCTTCACCTGCCACATTGCCCTTAAACAGCACTTTCACCACTGTTCCGGTAAATCCGCTCAAAATATGCTCCGGAACATTGAACGATACAACGCTGGAGATGAATTCCTTCGTTAATTCCTTTTGCGGGTCTGCAAAAATGTCATAAACCTGACCTTCTTCAATGACGCGCCCTCCCTGCATAACAGCCATTCGATCACAAATTTCCTTAACCACATTCATCTCATGCGTGATTAGTACAATTGTGATATTCAATTTACGGTTAATGTCTTTCAATAGCCGCAATATGGATAAAGTGGTATTCGGGTCGAGTGCAGATGTCGCTTCATCGCAAAGCAGTACTGCCGGATTATTGGCAAGTGCACGCGCGATTCCGACGCGCTGTTTTTGCCCCCCGCTCAACTGCGCTGGATAGACATCCCGCTTATCGGATAAGCCCACCATATCCAACAGCTCTTCTACACGGTTTTTAATATTTTTAGCAGGAGTACCTGCCGCCCGAAGCGCAAAAGCGATATTGTCATAAACCGTCTTCTGGCTAATCAAGTAAAAATGCTGGAAGATCATGCCGATTTTCAAACGCGCTTTTCTCAGTCCATTGCCGTTCAATCGAGTTAAATCTTTTCCGTCTACTGTAACGCTCCCTGAAGTTGGCCGTTCAAGCAAATTAATGCACCGGATCAATGAACTTTTGCCGGCGCCTGAGTAGCCGACAATTCCAAAAATTTCGCCTTTTCCGATTTTCACTGAAACATTATCTACGCCGGTGACGGTGCCATGCTTAGTTGTGTAAGTTTTCGTCAATTTCTCAATCTGTATCATAGCTTCCTCCCGCCAATAAAAAGATGCCTCTTTCATCAAGAAAGAAGCATCGAAAAATTTAGTTTCTCGACTTATCTTTCGGAACATTTTCATGTTCCGTTGGATTTGGCACCTTCCCAATCGGGGGTTGCCGGACGTCATAGGGCCTGTCCCTCAGTCTCTCTTGATAAGTTTACGTTATTTAACTGAATTTTATGTTACAGACATAAATACGACGTGTCAATCTACTTTTTGAACTTTTCATACAATTGTACGCGGCGATCATCAAAAACCGGAATCCGCTTCCGGACTTCTTCCACTTCTTCCAAATCAAGTTCTACATACGCGATACCTTCCTGCTTTTTCATATCCAAGCGAATTTCTCCCCAAGGCGCAATCACCATAGTGCTGCCGCCGAATTCATTTTTCGGGTCACTGCCGATGCGGTTCACTGCAACGATAAAGCATTGGTTCTCAATGGCGCGTGCCTGCAACAGGATGCGCCAATGGTCAATTCGTGCTTCCGGCCATTCGGCTGATACAAAAATAAGTTTTGCCCCATTCAGCGCTTGCGCACGAATCCATTCTGGAAAACGGATGTCGTAGCAGATGACTCCGCCATAAACAATGTTTTCCAATTTGAAAGTGCCCAGTGAATTGCCTTCCTCAAGATGGATATGCTCATCCATCAAACCGAAACGGTGCGCTTTGTTGTATTCCGAAATCAGTTCACCGTTTTTGTCTACGACATACATAGTGTTGTAAAAGCCTTCATTTTTTTTTGTCGAAACAGAGCCCCCAACAATATTGACAGCGTGCTCTTTTGCAAAACTCTTTAGCAGCTCCACTGTCCGGTTCGAACTGTCCGCCAAGGTCTCTAGCTCCGTCAATGCATAGCCGGTGTTCCACATTTCAGGCAAAACGATGGTATCTGCTCCGTTTGCAGCCGCTTCTCTTAAATAATCCATGACCCGCTGATAATTCAGTTCCGGCTCTCCAAAAGCAATATCCATCTGAACGCATGCAATTTTCATAATTTTCTCCTCCACTAGACAAGTTACCTTCAACTCTATAAGATTTGGGATAGATGTGCAATTATTTCGAAAACAAGGAGAATCATATGGACTTTTCAAATCGACTGCAAAACCTGCCTACTCAATTTTTCGCTTCATTGGTTGCTAAAACAAGCAAAGCCATCGCCGAAGGGCGCGATGTTATAAATCTTGGCCAGGGCAATCCCGACCAACCCACCCCTGACCATATCATCAAAGCGCTGCAAACAGCAGCTGCCGATCCAAGAACTCATAAGTATTCACCTTTTCGCGGGATTTCAGAGCTGCGCCAAGCGGCAGTGGATTTCTACAAACGCGAATACGGTGTCGATGTCGATCCCGATTTGGAAGTAGCTATCCTAGCCGGGACAAAAATCGGCCTTGTCGAACTGCCGTTAGCATTATTGAATCCACAGGATCTATTGCTGCTCCCGGACCCTGGCTATCCTGATTACCTGTCCGGAGCGCCGCTTGCTGACATTGACTATGAACTGATGCGGTTAAATCCTGAAAATGGCTATTTGCCGGACTACGGTGACCTACCGGAATCCACCCGAACGCGTGCAAAGCTGATGTATCTGAATTACCCAAACAACCCGACAGGAGCCGTGGCGAATGGAGACTTTTTTGATGAGACCGTCGCCTTTGCAAAAGACAATGGCATTGCTGTCGTCCACGACTTTGCATATGGCGCTGTGGGCTTTGAAGGAAAAAAACCGGTGAGCTTCCTCCAATCCGAAGGAGCAAAAGAAGTCGGCATCGAGATGTATACTTTATCGAAAACCTATAATATGGCCGGTTGGCGCATTGGATTTGCTGTTGGCAATTCCAAAATGATCGAAGCCTTGAACTTGATTCAAGATCATCTATTCGCAGGTTTATTTCCGGCAGTCCAATTGGCTGCTGCTGAAGCCCTGACCGCTGACCAGCAATGCGTGGACGATCTGGTGGATCTCTATGAAAAACGCCGCAATGTACTGGTTGCCGAATGTTCGCGCATCGGCTGGGAAATCAAAGCTCCGCAAGGCTCTTTCTTTGCATGGCTGCCTGTTCCCGCGGGCTTTACCAGTGTCGAATTCGCTGATTACTTGCTTGAGAAAGCGGACATTTCAGTTGCCGCAGGCAGCGGCTTCGGAAATGGCGGAGAAGGTTTTGTACGTGTGGGATTATTGGTCGACGAATCCCGTATCATGGAGGCAATAAACCGAATTGACCGTTTAAACATTTTTTGAAACTCAAAAAGGACAGGTGGCAGAAAATAGGCCACTGTCCTTTTTGCATTTCATAAACTTATAGAGCGTTTGTGCATCATTTGACGATCCCGATATGTTCGAGAGGAGAAAGCCTGATCTTCACTTCACCGATGATGGATTCTTTGGAAATAAAGCCTATTACTCTTGAATCCATGCTATTCAATCGGTTATCCCCCAATACATAATAAGATTCGGCCGGCACGATAAATTCCTGAAAATCATCAGTCAACTTTTCAAAACCTTGTTGATGAGCCATTTCCCGGTTCTTATCTAAATAAGGTTCGGCTTCTGGCTTGCCATTCACATACAATTGGTCATCCTTCATGGATATACGGTCACCAGGAACACCAATCACGCGTTTAATAAAATTAACTCCATTGGGTGCGGTAAAGACAATCATATCAAAATTCTCTATTGTATAGATTTTCACTAGCATGACTTTGTCATCGTCCTCAAATGTGGGCATCATCGATTCACCATGAACAGCTACAGGCTCAAAAAGGAAATGTCTGGATGCCACGACAAGAAGCACAGTCATAAAAATGACACGCATCCAGGAAATTGCTTCTTTTACCGGATCATCATACACATTGTTCCCTCCTGCTCCTACTTATTTCCTTTTATTATAATACCGCATCAACTTTGTGCATACTTTTGGCTTATCCCATTTAACATTTGCTGTCTCCATAGAGGCAACGGCGTCTGAATCGTCAGACTTTTGAGCGTATCGCAATTTTATGTTACACTCAATAAAAAATGTAGGTGATTAGAATGGTAGGAAGAAATGATCCATGCCCATGCGGCAGCGGCAAGAAATACAAGAAATGTCACGGAAAACAGCAAACTGTTTCCATCAATGATTTGGTGAATGATGAACTGTTCAAAGTACGCCAGCAGTTCTTCTCGGAAAACCCGAATCAGGAGCAACTTGCAGAATTTCGTGAATTACAACAAGCTTGGCAGCCACGTTTGATGCAATCAATGGCTGAAAACGATGCACAGGCATTTGTTATTGAAAATTTCCTGTTTATGAAAAAACCGGAGCTGTGGGAAGACTTTTTGACAAAACAAATTGAACTTGCCCAACGCCCTTCAACTAAAGAAGTGCTTGAAAACTGGAGAGATGTAAAAGTATTCCTTGGCCAATACATCAAAGGCGATACAGAAACTGCTCAGTTCACAAACATCTTTACGGGTGAAACACTTGAAATGGCAGATCAGCCACCAACTGATATGGAAAACGGACAAGGCTTATTGGCAATCCTTCTTCCGGACTCCCGTGTTGGAAAAAACGGCGTTTTATTCCTTAACGGCTATTTAACGATCGTCGGAGAATTCAATCCGTTCTTCGAACAATTGAAATCACAAATTGCTGCCGATAACGCTTCACAAGACGAAAGCTATCTACGCGATAATTACTTGGCGGTAGTCGAGCAAATCGTCAAGTATTCAACAGGAAGTGTCGAAGAAAGCATCCAGCTTTCTCCGGAACACGATTCGGTCATGACAGAACTCGATAAACACATCGAGCAAGCTGAATTCGATGAAGAAACAATCAGCAATATCACAAGCATCCTAAACAGCTATCTTGTAAGCCAGCAGCCAACTGTCCAGAAACCGGAAGCTCTAGTAGCCGGATATTGGAGATTCCTTCAGGATCACGAACTGGTTAAAGGCCCAATGTTGTCAGCAAAAGATTTAAGCGAAAAATTCGGCGTATCTTCAAGCACCATTTTGAAGCGGTCAAAAGAATTCGGCGCTTATTTCGAAGAATTGTTAGCAAAAAAATAAGTTTCATTCAGCCAGGAATCCTTCTTTGTTTTCTAATGGCCTTGAAGCAGCGAAAAGGAGTAGCTCCGGCTACTCCTTTTTTTTATCGTCTTTTCTTCGGAACGTGATAAGGATATAAAGCAAAATTCCCGAAACTGTGAGAAATAAATACAAGCGGATAAAATACAGCTGAAACCATGTAGCATCGGTGAAACCAGATGCCCAATTGACCAATGTAAGCAATAATAAGAAAATGCCTACGGCAAAAACAACCAACCCCGAATAACGGAGCAAGTTCAAGAAAGATTTCATTCTACTAGCCTCCAACCAAAATCAGATTATCCATTCTATTCCCGCTGCGAAAAAAATGAACCCTTGCAAGCATTTACTGTCCTAATGCGTTTGTTGATAACTAGAAAGGGAAACACATTAGTAGCAGGAATACTCCCTGAAAAGGGAGATTTCCACATAAAAATTTCCTCATATTCATTCTTATGCACATTTAATGCACCATTTGTGTGTGTTATGTGGATAAGATGTGTGAATTTTGTTGATATTCTTGCATAAATAAAACTTATCAACATGTGGATAAATTTATTAATTTCTTTAGATAAAAGGAGGGCAAACATGTTTGAAATTACTTTCGACAGTTTTATCCGAATCGTTACAGTCGGTTTCTTAGCCTATGTTGGGCTAGTAATTTTCCTGCGTATTTCAGGCAAACGCACATTAACTAAATTAAATGCGTTTGATTTGGTTGTAACTGTAGCTTTGGGTTCGACATTGGCCACAATTTTATTAAGCAAAGATGTCAGCCTTCTTGAAGGGTTGACTGCTTTTGCATTATTAATCCTTTTGCAGTATGTATTTACCCTTCTTTCCGTTCATTCCAATTGGTTTAACAATATCATCAAGTCAGAACCCCGCCTGCTGTTCTTGGATGGACAATTCCTGAGAAATGCCATGAAAAAAGAGAGGATTAAAGAAATTGAAATCCTACAGGCCATCCGCAATACTGGGTTTGGATCTACTGAAAAAGTAAAAGCGGTTGTTCTTGAAACGGATGGCAGCATGTCAGTTATCAGCAGCGAACCCGGCAATACGCTGGCAAATGTTAAATCAGAAAGTGAATCGGTCAGTTAATACTTGCCGATACAAAAGGTGCATGGATTCTTCCATGCACCTTTTGCTGTTATCTTGGTGTCTTCACGCGCATTTTTCGGTGTTCACGTCTTGCAGGGGCTGATTCGAAAAAGAGCTTTTCACCCGGTGATTCCGGCAGAACAGGCGGTACCGGAGTCGGTTTGCCATCGTCTCCCATTGCCACCATTGTTAAAAACGATTCGGTCGTCAGCTTTTCTTCACCTGTTTGCAAATTCTTCGACTTGACCCGAACATATACTTCCATGGAAGTCCGTCCAGTTGAAGTAACATTAGCTTCCAGTTCCAATACATCTCCTACTCGTGCAGAGGAAAGAAAATCCACCGAATCGATAGATGCTGTCACTACTACTTGCCGGCGCGCATGCTTCATTGCCGTAATTCCTGCAATCTCATCAATATAGGCCAAGACCTTGCCCCCAAAAATGGAGTCCATGTGATTGGTGTCCGGCGGGAGTACCAATTTTGTTTGAATGGTTCTCGATTCTTTCATCGGTTTTGCTTCCATGATCATCATTCCTTTCTCTATTGCCGCTGACAGAGGTTTTCCAAAACAGCAGGCTTTCCTTTATAATATAGTGAAATCGGAGGGATAGTTTATGTCAGAGTTATTGAATATTTTAAACACACCTGAATTCCAGTCAAAAGAGACTTTAAAACACCAATTTCATCAACTCGGCATTACTAAGGGCGACGCCTTGATGGTGCATGCCTCATTAAAATCCATGGGGTGGATCTCTGGAAGCGCTCAGGCCGTCGTAGAAGCTTTAATGGAAACCATTACTGATTCGGGGACCTTAATCATGCCCGCCCAGTCTGTGGACAATTCAGACCCTGTTTACTGGATGGAGCCGCCGGTTCCTGAAAATTGGCATCAGCCAATCCGTGATCATCTGCCTGCCTTTGATCCCCACTTAAGTGGATTGCGCGGCATGGGCAAGATTGCCGAATGTTTCCACCGGCATCCAATGACTATCCGAAGTCCGCATCCCTCCCATTCCTTTATGGCATGGGGGAGCAAGGCGGGCGTTTGGATGAATGAACAGCCGCTTGAAGATTCCTTCGGGAAAAACTCTCCGCTTGCCAAAATGATGGAGGAACAAGTGAAAATTTTATTGATTGGTGTCGGCTTTGATTCATGTACAGCTCTCCACTATGCTGAATTCGTACAGGAAAACCGTTCGACTTCCCCGCAAGGCGCAGCAATTTCACTTGACGGCCAAAGGGTCTGGCAGACATATGACTGTGTGGATATGGATTCAGACCGCTTTCCTGAGATTGCTAAAGCCTTTCCTGGCGATGTCGTTGAAGGCAAATTAGGGCAAGCCCAAACCCGCCTTGTGGACATGAAGCCCCTCGTCGAATTTGGCATCGAGTGGCTTCGCAGAAATCCTGTATCGTAAAGCATAGAAAATGCCAGCGCTCTCCGAGCAACTGGCATTTTCTATGGAGTAACAATGTCGTCCAATAGTGTTTCAAGCCGCTTGTTGTCTTTATTGAACGAATCAACAAAAGCATTGATGATTTCTGCAGGTTCAGAAACCTTTTCCCAATCCAGCCGGTAACCGGCATTCATCATTAGGCGGCGCGCAAATTCACGGACACTCCGGCCATTGCCTTCGCGAAAAGGATGAAGTGCATTCAATTCCGAAAGAAAATAAGCAAGCCGTGAAATCAGCTGATTGCGCGGCAACTCCTTCAAATAATTCTCTTCCTTCAATTCATCAAAAATTTTCAGCAAATGTGTCTCAATGTGTTTGGGATGAGCAAAAGAAGAAGAGCCTTTAGAAATCATTTCCTTTCGCAACTCACCCGCAAATGGGTAGACGTCTTGAAGAAGATATCGATGAATGGCTAAAAATGCTTCTACATCCATAGGGTCTGCCGGCTTCTGTATCTGCAATTCCGACAGACGAAGCAAGGAGTAGACTTTCTCCAATTCCTTCAATTTTTCTTCATCCTGTATATCAAACAAATTAATCAACACATCAGTCCCGGGATAGCAATACATGGAGGCATGCTGATACTTAGACATCGAACTTCCTTTTGATGGCCTGATGGAATTGTGCTTCCGTCCGTTCACCAGTCAATACCGACCGAACAAAATTCTCATCCTCACTTGTCACATTAAATCCTTCCGTAACCAGAGAATGTGAAGCGCAGGAGATCGCGTGATTGGCTTGTTCATGGGAAACTCGGTTCACTAATTTCGTCAATTCGATGACCACCTTTCATGTTGAAATTATACCATTTTTCCGGTATGAATTCTATCTTCACCCCTTGATTTATAAAGGTTTTAAGCATATTTTCAGCATTGACGGACAATAAAAAAACCAGATGCCTAGGCATCTGGTTCCGTTTAAATCTGCTCCTGCAATTCCTTCGTTTCTTCAGCAGTGAAGGCTCTCGATCTTGTCAAAAACCGCTTGCCTTCCACTCCTTCTAAGGAAAACATTCCACCCCGACCGGGTACCACATCAATGATTAACTGGGTATGGCTCCAATAATCGAATTGGTTTTTATGCATATAGAATTTGCTGTCCCCGATCACACCCATTAGGACATCCTGATCTCCTATGAACAAATCGCCTTCAGGGTAACACATGGGTGAACTGCCGTCACAGCAGCCCCCTGACTGATGAAACATGACCGGTCCGTGCTTTTCCTTCAGCAATTGGATCAATTCAATAGCAGCATCTGTCGCAATTACGCGTTCGACCATTGCTATCCCTACTTTCCTTTTCCTCTTAAAATTCCAACTGGCAATGCCGCAGAATCAAAAGAACCCTTGCTTGTCTTCACTGTAGCTGACCAGCATATTTTTTGTCTGCTGATAGTGGTTGAGCATCATCAGATGGTTTTCACGGCCGAAGCCGGACATTTTGTAACCGCCGAATGCTGCGTGGGCTGGGTACTGATGGTAGCAATTCGTCCACACACGTCCAGCCTGGATGCCGCGTCCGAAGCGGTAAGCTGTATTGGTATCGCGCGTCCAGATTCCAGCTCCCAATCCGTATAAGGTATCATTTGCAAGTTCAAGCGCTTCTTCTTTCGTTTTAAATGTCGTTACAGAGACAACCGGCCCAAAAATCTCTTCCTGGAAAATACGCATCTTGTTATGGCCTTTAAATACGGTCGGCTGAATATAGAAGCCTTCAGACAGTTCGCCGTCCAAGCCGTTGCGATCGCCTCCCGCAAGAACCAATGCGCCTTCTTGCTTGCCGATATCCAAATAAGATTGGATTTTCTCCATTTGTTCCATGGAAGCCTGTGCTCCCATCATTGTTTCAGGATCAAGCGGATTTCCGGTCTTAATTGCTTCTACACGCTTTATTGCACGTTCCATAAATTCGTCATAAATGTCTTCCTGAATCAATACACGAGATGGACATGTACATACTTCGCCTTGGTTCAAAGCAAACATGACAAATCCTTCAATCGCTTTATCAAGGAACGCATCATCCTGGTCCATTACATCTTTGAAGAAGATATTCGGTGATTTGCCGCCAAGCTCCAACGTTACCGGAATCAGGTTCTGTGAAGCGTATTGCATGATCATACGCCCTGTAGTCGTTTCACCTGTAAATGCCACTTTACTGATACGCGGGCTGGAAGCAAGCGGTTTCCCTGTTTCAAGACCAAATCCGTTGACGATGTTCAAAACTCCCGGAGGCAGAATGTCACCGATCAGTTCAGCTAACACAAGAATACTTGCCGGCGTCTGCTCAGCAGGCTTCAATACGACACAGTTACCGGCAGCAAGAGCAGGAGCCAGTTTCCAGACAGCCATTAATATCGGGAAATTCCATGGAATGATTTGTCCAACAACACCAAGCGGTTCATGGAAGTGGTATGCTACCGTATCGTTGTCGATTTGGCTCAATGACCCTTCCTGCGCGCGGATTGCTCCAGCGAAATAACGGAAATGATCAATTGCCAACGGCAAATCGGCATTTAATGTTTCACGCACCGCTTTGCCGTTATCCCAAGTTTCTGCAACTGCCAACATTTCCAGATTCTGCTCCATCCGGTCTGCAATCTTCAGCAGTGCATTGGCACGTTCAGTGACCGAAGTTTTGCCCCATGCGTCTTTTGCAGCATGTGCTGCGTCAAGAGCCAGTTCTACGTCTTCAGCGGTTGAGCGGGCTATTTCCGTAAACTTCTTGCCTGTTACCGGTGAAACGTTCTCGAAGTATTGCCCTTTGACCGGCGCTTTCCACTCTCCGTTTATAAAGTTCTCATACTTGTCTTTAAACGTAATTTTTGAACCTTCTGTGTTTGGCATTGCATAGACCATTCCCATTTCTCCCCTTTACTCGTATTACTATTATGTACACGCTTACAATAATCCAAAATACCTGGGCGCATCAATAACAGCTTCCCTTCTATATTGTCAAACTAATCGAAAAATTGCAACTGTGAAACGTCGAAATTTTTTATTCGCCTGTTCGGTTGATGTATAATGAGAGCGAGACTAGGAAATTTAGAACTGAGAGGAATTTAGTATGCGAATCAATAAGTTTTTAAGCGAGACAGGAATCACTTCACGGCGAGGAGCCGATAAATTTATTGAGGCCGGTCGGGTGACCATTAATGGACAAACGGCCGAACTCGGCAGCAAAGTCGAACTAAAAGATGAAGTTCGCGTCGATGGTCAAATCATCGAACAGCCAAAACAGCAATATGTCTATTTGGCCTTAAATAAACCGGTGGGCATCACCAGTACAACAGAACGCCATATTGAAGGGAACATTGTTGACTTTGTTAACCATCCTGAGCGCATCTTCCATATAGGACGGCTTGATAAAGATTCGGAAGGACTCATCCTATTGACTAACGATGGGGATATCGTCAACGAAATTCTGCGGGCTGAAAATGAGCACGAAAAGGAATACATCGTTAAAGTCGACATGCCTATTACAGAATCCTTTATAGCAAAAATGGAAGAAGGCGTGGAAATTCTTGATACGAAGACGCTTCCGGCAAAAGCCGTCAAACTCTCTGCGTATACTTTTAAACTAACATTGCGTCAAGGTTTGAACCGTCAGATACGCCGCATGTGTACAGCGCTGGGGTATGAAGTCCGCAATTTACAGAGAGTCCGCATCATGAATATCCAATTAGGTGACTTAGCTGTCGGTGAATGGCGCGATTTGACCGAAGCAGAGCGCAACGAATTATTCAATCAACTCGAATACACACCGAAACGCTAAGGAGGATACTGACATGCTGACGATGAAAAGCACGCCGAATCATACTGGCGTTAAAATTAGCGGGGACTACTTCGACCTGGATGAACTCAATCAGGCTATTTACAGGGTGGTAGGCAAAGAAGACCAATATTACGGCTATGAAGGATCCCGTATGCGTATCCTCGGCATTTCCTATGAAATTCGCCATGCAGTCCAAGGCGACCGCAATGTCGATTTTGTCTTTAATGGTCTGCATGAACATACGATGAAGCAGCACGGGTTTATTGCACCCGATAAGAACATATACTTTTCTGCTGAAGTGCTATGGCCAGAATTAATTTATGCCGCCATCGCCTTGAAGGATTTCGTTAAATTCTATCAGGAAGAAAAACAATTCCCCCTATGGGATATCCATTTGCCGGTCATTTTCCGGTTTCAGTCATTAGTTCTTGATTGCTTGCAGGGACATGTGCCCCAGGAAGAATTTGAGCTGATAGTGAAAGCCTTCAATCAGCCGGTGACAGTGAATGATTATGCAGTCCAGTACGTCGACTTCTTGAATTTGAAATACATCGATATGACCAAACAGCAGCGCGAACAGAGCTTATCGGCTATTGCTATGAAAATTGCAATACAAGACCAGGACTATACAGCTTTTCGCAACCAACTCCTAACTGCCGCCACACCTTACAAAAAATCGATACACGAAATCCCTATAAAGGCAGAGTACCCCGAAAATTTTGAATGGTAACAAGAAAAGCGAAAGCGCCCATGTAGCTCTGACGGGCATAAGACAGACCGGCGAAGCGGCGTTCTTTGCTGCACAGCCGGGTTGGCTTATGACCCAAAGAGCTGGGCGCTGGAGCTGGACAATTATAAAAGCGGAAGCGCTATATAAACAATTGAATTTTTAACATACAAAAGCCCACGCATTGTCAGCGTGAGCTTTTTTCATGGAGTAATTTGCAGAACCAGTAAATCGCTTGGCTCAATTGCTGTCAGGCTATGCTTTTCCTTTGGGCTCATGTGGAGAATATTATCAGGTGCAGCCTCCACCGTCTCCCCTTCCACTGAAAATAAAACTTTCCCACTGCGGACGATAATGATGACATCAGCGGGTGAGTCATGTTCAGCAATCTCTTCTCCAGCCTGCAACTGGATGTTAACAACTTTTGTTTTGCTGAAACTTAACGCTTTTTGGACATGTTTGCTTTTCTCTTTTAATGCATTCGGAGTTTCAATCAATTCCATCTTTTCACCTCATTCCTTTTCCCAAACCATACACCCAGTACAGGCAAATGAAAAGATATGTAATTCGTTTAGTGAACAGCAAAAATCATAGGACTGGCAGCTTTTGAAGGTTTGAAGAGTTCAGCTGCTTTGTTGAGTTCTCTTCGAAGGGTTAAAATATGTTTTAGAAAGGGTATATTCAACTAACAAGGGTAATTATTGGAGGAGCGTGATTTCTATGTACAGATTTTTGATTCCATTAAGCCTGGTTTTTATTTTAGCAGCATGCGGGGAGACAGCACCCGATGTAACTGAAGAAAGCCAGACAGAAGTAAAAGCTCCTGAAGGAGAGTTGGACCCCACCGCTCCGGAAGAAGCAGAAGACACCGAGTTTGTAAGTTTTGAAGAATTGGCTTCCGGCAGTATCGAAGAAGGCACAGGAGTTTCTATACAAGGCACGGTCGAAGAACTGGCAGATGATATTGCCTTTCCTTCCTTTATTGTGGGAGATGGAGAAATGCGAGTATATATTCGAAATATGGCGGAAACCCCTGTAGAAGTGGGAGACAGTATTACAGCGGACGGCATTTATGAAGGCAATGCCGAAGAAGATATGCCGATGATTTCTGCTTCGATGATTGAAAAAGCTGAATAATGCTCAAAAAAAAACCGATTCTTAAATGAACCGGTTTTTTTAAGCTTCGGTTATTCCATTTCAGATATTTCAATCATGGTGTTTTCCGCGTAATGATTTGCCGAAACGTCTCTGATTGCTAAGTCGCCTAAAGAAACAATTCCAATCACTCGGTCATCCGAAACAATCGGCAGCCGACGGATCTTATGTACGGCCATCAAGTCAGCCGCTTCCTCAACAGTCAATTCCACCGTTCCGGTAACGACTTCCGCTGACAAGATTTCCGATATGGCTGCATCGCTGGGAATTTGTTCGGCTAAACCGCGTATGACAATGTCCCTGTCTGTCACGATTCCAACCAATCGTCCTTCTTCACAGATTGGAATAGATCCCACGTTGATTTCCCGCATTTTCGAGGCGACTTCCTGAAGCGTTGATTCGGGCATGCACGTTTCGACATCTGTCGTCATGATTTCTTCGATTCTCATCCCTTCTGCCTCCTCAAATTATCTCATTACTATACCTTATCCGTTTTGTTGAGCAACAAACGTCAATTCCTAAAAGAAAAAAGGAATCAGTTCATATGAACCGACCCCTTCTTTCTCAACTAGTATTTTAAACCCATTTGACGACAGCTTATTCAACTAATTGAATAAATTGCTTTGTCCGTTCATTTTTCGGATTTTCAAAGAAGGTTTTGGGATCTGCCGATTCAATGATCCTGCCTTCATCAATCATGATGATTCGATCCGCTACTTCTTTAGCGAACTTCATCTCATGCGTGACAACCACCATCGTCATTCCTTCTTCAGCCAATTGCTTCATGACCTGAAGCACTTCTCCAACCAATTCCGGATCGAGAGCTGAAGTCGGTTCATCGAATAACATAACTTTCGGCTGCATAGCAAGTGATCGGGCAATAGCGACACGCTGCTTTTGTCCACCCGAAAGCTTACTCGGGTAAACACCGGCTTTGTCTTCCAAACCAACCTTTTTCAGCAATTCCATTCCTAATTTTTTAGCTTGTTCCTTCTTCATTTTCTTAACGGTTATAGGTGCTTCTATTACATTTTCCAATACCGTTTTATGAGGAAACAAGTTAAAATGCTGAAACACCATACCAACTTCGGCGCGTATTTTTGTTAGATTATCCTTTTTTGGATTGACCGTATGCCCATCAATTGTAATTTTTCCTTCATTGATCATTTCAAGGAAGTTGAAGCACCTGAGAAGCGTACTTTTTCCGGAGCCGCTGACTCCGACAAGAACGACAACTTCCTGAGGTTTAACATGAAGGTCTACGCCTTTCAGCACCTCGAGGTCACCAAAGGATTTATGAATGTTTTCTCCAATAATCATGTTAGTCCCTCCTTAGGCTCTGTCGACATCGAGTTTGTTTTCATACAAACGCAATAAGAATGTGAAAATCATGACAAGCACGAGGTAGTAGAGCGCAACAACCAGGAATGATTCAAATGGCTGGTATGATTGTGCAGCTTCCCGGTTTCCGAGAGAGAAGATTTCCGCTACCCCGATGATGTAAACGAGTGATGAATCTTTCAACGTAATGATGAATTGGTTGCCAAGCGGCGGAATCGAACGGCGCAAAGCCTGTGGAAATACGATTCGGCTCATGGTCTGCCGGCGGTCCATCCCGAGTGACAAACTAGCTTCCCGCTGTCCTGGATCGATGCCTTGGATCGATCCGCGGAAAATCTCCGCAATATAGGCACCATTATGGACACCGAGTGCTATAGCACCAGCCCAGAAATTGGACATTGTATAAAGTTCAACAATACCAAAATACAAAAACATAATCTGTACAATCAACGGAGTACCACGAATGATCGTGATATAGATGTTAGCGATAGTCTGTAAAATTTTTGAACCTGAAATTTTCATCAGCGCGAAGATTAGTCCAATCACTGTTCCCAAAATGACACCGATAGCTGTCAATTGGAGTGTTACGACAGTGGCCTCTAAAAATCCAGGGTATGTTCGCATGAATACGTCATATACAGTTACAAATATCTCTGGCATAAACGCCACTCCTCCCCATCTCAGCTCATTTAGTTGAGAATTTCAATTCCTTCAAGATCTACATCGAGGAGGTTACGTCCAAACCACTTCTGAGAAATTTCTTCGTATGTTCCATTTTCTACAATAGTTGCTAAAGCTTCATTGATCGCTTCAAGCAAAGCTTCGTCATCTTGACGTACAGCGACAGCTGCTTGTTCAATCCATAGCGGATCGCCGACCATTTCGATTTCCAAACCTGCATTCTGCGCTTCAAATCCTACTACATCGGCTGTAATAACAGCATCTAAACGGCCTTCTACTGTTAGATCCTGTAATGCTACTACGTCACTATTGTAGTATTGAATATCATCTGTATAATTTTGCGCTGCTGTATCGTACGTACTTTGGCCAACTACGCCGATTGTCGCTCCTTCAAGATCAGCTTCTGAAGTAATTTCAGTATTTCCTTCACGGACGAAAATCACCCCGCCAGAGTAATAGTAAGGATCAGAAAATGCCACTTGTTCAGCACGTTCTTCGGTAATAGCCATAGATCCTAAAATCGCATCGTAACGGTTAGTAGTCAATCCCTGAATAATTGTTTCGAAAGGTGTAGTTACCGGGTTTGGTTCCAATCCCATTTCTTCAGCAAGCGCATTGCCGATATCAATATCAAATCCTGTTAAATTACCGCCTTCTTCATAGTTGAACGGCTTGTAAAGTCCACTTGAAGCACTAGTGAATTTCCCCTCTTCTACTAAGTTCAAATCACTATTCCCGCCTTCTGTACTTGATCCTTCTTCCGAACTGGTTGAGTCATCCCCTCCACAAGCAGCCAATAGCATTCCCGCAGAAAAAATTACACTTAAAAATGACAATTTCTTTTTCATTTCGCTCTCCCCTTTTCGTTTATAATTGACCAAATCGCCGAGGCGTTTCGGAATTTCCCAGTAAATTGAGTGTTTCCAGATAAAAAAATTACTCTAGTGTTAGTGGTTCCAACCGTATTTTCACGATCAGAGATTTACCTGTAAAAATTAGCGGATTTACTCGCTATTAATACGGAATAAAAAGATTTCGCTCTTTGTAGACAGCTTCGACCTTCGCCAAATTACGATTTATTTTGACCTGATCTTTGACATATACAAATCGCATAATCGAAGTTAAAAGTGCATGGACCGATGTGTACGAATCAATACTTAGATTCGAATTCACAGATACGGTAAGAACATAGTCTGCATAATCACAGGCTGGCGATTCTTCAGAATCAGTTAAAACGATCACTTTCGCTCCCTGTTCTTTCGCGCTTCTCAATGTATCGATGACAATTCTTGTATACCGGGGAAAGACAAAAGCAATCACCAGGTCCCCTTTCTCCAGTTTGGAGAGTTGGGTATAGTATTCACCCGTTGAAGAGTACATCATCTCAGTATGATTGAGTGCGAGGTTCAACCAGCTGGCAAACCAATGGGCTATGCCATAATCGAAAAAGTTGCCGGTGACGTAAACACGATCTGCCTGGCTGATTTTATCGACGACTTGAAGAAGTTTGTCTTCGTTTATCGATTTTTTCAGCTTAACAATACTTAAAATGTCCGCATCCAATAAATTTTCCAGAAAAGACTGATCAGCAACAGGTTCTGGAATTTTCTGTTCCGCCTTATCCAGCCGTTCTTCAGCAAGTTTCCGCTGCACGACCTGTTGAAATTCCGCGTATCCTTTATAACCAAGTTTTTGTGTCCAGCGGATTACTGTCGATTCACTGACGTTCACTCGCCGGCCCACTTCGAGAGCAGAAGAGAACGCTAAAAAAATGGGTTCTTTAAAAAACAAATCACCGACCTTTTTTTGGCCTGAACTAAATTCTGGGTAAGAATTAGACACACTTCGCAGTAAATCCTGCATATTTAACGCCTCCACTTAAAGAACACACTCATTTACTCTTCTAAAGTATACTATTATGCAGGAAACCCTGCAATAGTTTACAGAAAATTCAAGACTAACGATATACTCAGATAAATCAACAGTTACAGCTGAGTGCTTGCTCCTCAAGGCTTTGAGCTATATCCTCCGTAGAAAAATTAGATAAAATTTTCTTTTAAATTTAAATAAATACGTGATTTCCATTACTTAACTACTTGAATGTCTCGAAAAAACTAACTAACGGCAAAGTAAACTACACCATTTATCCCCTTATTTTGGAAGCTTAAAACACCTTGTATGGTCACCACGCCACTCTTTCTTTCTATAGAACCTCACATGTTTTTATATTTATGACAGTCTCCTGTATAATCTTTGTATAAGTGAATTTATTGAGGGGCTGTTCATAATGTGGGAAAATCGGATATTTAAACTTTTTATTTTTTGGTACATATGCGGAATTATTTTACTTGGTTTCGATTTACTGCCCTCCTGGCTGGAGTGGGCCAATGCATTCTTTCTGATGCTTGCCGGCACCTTAGGCTTTTTGTACTTCCTTAAACGCTTTGGCATCGGTGTTGGTTCGGCTATTGGCGTCCTCATATTCTTCTCCACCTTCATAGTAGAATGGGCTGGCGCAGACAGCGGTTTTTTGTTCGGTTCCTATGATTACACAGACCGTTTTGCACCGAATGTTTTTGGCGTCCCCATTGCGATTGGTTTCGCCTGGTTGATGGTCATGGCCACTACCCACGTAGTCGCGCGCTGGATTGTTCCTTCCGGTGGCTTACTATATGCACTAGTCGGCGGGATTGGCGCCGTCATTATTGATTTGATCATCGATCCGGTGGCTTATCAAATTAAACAATATTGGATATGGGAAGATACCGGACATTATTATGATATTCCCTGGACCAATTTTTTCGGTTGGTTTGTCGTGGCGTTTGTTCTGCATCTTATAATCGACTTGACGATGAAAAAGAAATCTATGGTCATTATGGCCAAACTCCCTGAAAAACGAATGGTCCTGCTGTATGTATTAATGATCGCTATGTTTATCATGCTTGGAGCAATCGGCGGATTAATACTGGCCGCTTCCTTGACTGCTTTCTTAACTGTTTTGATTGTTTTACTGGCCTGGAAGAGGCGACCTGTATGATTGATGCGAAGAAATCGGCTTTATTTGAAACAGGTTTTAATCTGTACTTGACGCCGCTTATCCGATCCTCCTTTTCGCGCCTTCTTGGACAAGGCGTAAAAGCCATTCCCGAAAAGCCGGTATTGTTTATTGCCAATCACAGTTCCTGGTGGGATGGCCTAGTATTTTTCTATTTGAACCGTACAGTCTGGCATCACGATATCCACATGATGATGCATGAAGAAGGATTAAAAAAGCATTCTTATTTCCGTTACCTTGGAGCATTTTCTATCAATCGCCAAAAACCAAAAGAGATTCTGACTTCACTCCAATACGCTGAAGCATTGCTGAAGCAGGGAAAGTCAGTTGTACTCTTCCCTCAGGGAGATGAGTTTCACCTTGAAACAAGGCCACTGGCTTTTCAAACCGGTATCGCTTATCTGATGGAGCATTGCCCAGAAGTTCCTGTTGTGCCGCTCAGCTTTTACTATTCATTTGGGCACCAACAAAAACCGGATATCTGGATCCGCCAGCACGAGCCTGTGTCCACTGAAGAAATTGGACATATGACCCGCAAAGAAAAAACGCTTTATTTGCAGCAGCTTTGCACTGAACAGCTTGATTCCTTAAAAAAGACGGTTATCAGCGAAAACAGCGATGCGTTTCAATCGCTTGGAAAAAGGAGAAAATGATCATGGGCATTTACATTGGGATCCACTTGACTTTTTTAGCTTGGATTATCATCAATCGCCTGTTTCTCCCGGCCTTGCCTAAGGAGCCGAGACTGTCTGCTGCCCCTTTGGTGTCAGTACTGGTACCCATGAGAAACGAAGAGCGCAATGTAGAAACTCTGGTAAAGTCTTTGAAAAATTCTTCATACGAACATGTGGAATTCATTATTTTAAATGATCAATCCACAGATCGAACACAAGATGAGCTGGAACGGACGATTGCTGGAGACTCTCGTTTTGCTATTCTGCAGGGCAAAGAACTTCCTGAAAATTGGGTCGGAAAAGTCCATGCTTGCCACCAATTGCAGCAAGCCGCTTCGGGGGAGTATTTGCTGTTCGTCGATGCGGACGTCCGCTTCAGGCCAAAAGCGATTGTACAGTCATTGGCCTTGATGCAGCGAAAAAAATCTCAATTGTTAACCGGCTTCCCAGCCTTTGATGTATCGCCTTTTCTTAGCAAGCTTCTTGTCCCGATGCTGCATTTTGTCATCTTGTTCCACTTGCCGATTGCTTTGGCAAATTATACGAAATTCAAAGCGGCTACCGCGGCAAACGGCATGTGGATGATGTTTGAAACAAGCAGCTACCGAAAAATCGGCGGACATGCAGCGGTCCACACTTCACTGGTCGAGGATGTGCATATTGCCCGTGAGATGAAGGAGCATGGATTCAAGGTAGTATTGGCCAACATTACAATGTCGGTAAAATGCCGGATGTATAGCACCAATTCTGAAGTATGGGAAGGATTTCTGAAAAACAGCTATGCCGGAATCGGACGCTCACCTGTACTTGCAGTCGGCCTTATTCTTTTTTATACGATCTTTTATGTTCTCCCTCCAGTGCTAGCAGTATACGGCCTGTTCAGCGGTTTCTACTTGTGGATCATGCCTTACTTGCTGACAGTAGCTCAACGCTGGTATGTCGACATGGTCACCAACCAACGCTGGTATCTGGCGTTTCTAATTCCTCTGCAAGCTGCGGCAATGTTGGGTGTCCTGATGCAATCCATGCGGAAATCTTTGAAAAAACAGCCTTATTCATGGAAAGGAAGGCATTATTCATGAAAAAAATCGTCATAGTCGGCGGCGGATTAGGTGGACTCGCCTCCGCAGTAACACTGGCACATGCAGGATTCGAAGTGGAGCTTTTTGAAAAAAACAATCATTTGGGCGGCAAACTTATGCCTGTTAAACTGGGGAGTTATCATTTCGATTTCGGCCCAAACACGATTACGATGCCGGCGGTCTTCAATAAAGTCATTTCCCAAACAGGTGAAAATCCAGCAGATTACCTGGAGTTCATTTCTTTAGAAGCACATACACGCAATCATTTTCCAGATGGCCGTGCATTTGACTTTACAAGCAATCAGGAACAGATGATTCACCATCTTCAAACCTTCGATTCTTCGGCAGCGGAGAAATACCCGGCTTTCATAAAAGAAATCAGCCGCCTTTACAGATTATCGGAACGCTTTTTTTTCCCGGTGACTTTTCAATCCTGGCGCGATTACCTTTCACCGTCTCTTGGCTTCGCCCTTTCTCAAGTTCGCCCGGCAGAATCCATGCACCATTTTTTTCAGCGCTATTTCAAAGATCCCTTACTTGTTCAGGCCTTCGACCGGTATGCTACATACATCGGTTCGTCCCCTTACCGGGCACCGGCCACTTTTTCCATGATCGCTTACTTGGAACTGGTTGAAGGAGTTTACTACACAAAAGGCGGCAACACCGGCATTGCAAAAGCATTTTCTGAAGTGGCCAGAAAATCCGGTGCTCAATTGAACACCAATGCGGTGGTCAAAAAAATCATGACGGACAACGGAGAAGCCCACGGCATCGAGCTTGAAGATGGAACCCGAATTGCTGCGGACTTGGTCATTTTAAATGGAGATCTGCTATCAGCATTTCCAGATTTGGTCAATGAAGCGGAGCGTCCATCCTTATCTGACGCTAAGGTTGCCGCATTCGAACCGTCGATTTCGGCATTTGTTATAACTGTTGGCTTAACAAAACGACTCGACAGCCTCAAACACCATAATGTCTTTTTCTCCTCGGATTATCAAAAGGAATTCAATGACTTGTTTGATGCTTCAGTCTATAGCGATGAGCCGACAGTCTACATCAGTAATTCTTCCTACACGGATCCGTCGGTCTCTCCTGATGGCGACAACTTGTTTATCCTTGTCAATGCACCCGCTCTGACCAAAGAGGGGCATCTTCAAATTGATCCAGAGGCTTATAAAGAACGTATTTATGACTTTCTTTTAAACTATGGGGTCGATATTCGCAGTCATCTTGCGGAAGAGCAACTCTTTACTCCCGCTTTTATCCGAGATAAATTCGGATCTTTCCGCGGCGCCTTGTATGGACCTTCATCCAATCGACCGAAAGACGCATTTCTGCGGCCGCCAAATGCCAGCCGCGATATCCGAAATCTGTATTTCGTCGGCGGCAGTACACATCCCGGCGGCGGATCACCCATGGTCGTATTGAGCGGCTTGAATGTAGCGAATAAAATCATTGGGAAATTCAAAAAGACACTTCCATCATCGTGATGGAAGTGTCTTTTACAATTAAGGATATATATCAATTAAGCTTATCAGAGCAACATGGGCGCTTCCGCTTTTCTTCATTGTCCAGTCTCCAGCGCCCAGCTCTTTGGGGCATAAGCCAACTCAGCTACGTGACTTAAAACATGCCACTTCGCTGATCTGTCTTATGCCCGGCAGAGCTACATGGGCGCTTCCGCTTTTCGATGTCCAGACTCCAGCAGCCAGCCCCTCGAGTCGCTTCAGTCTTACCGGCAATGGCAAAGGGCAACATTACCAGTAAGACTTCCAGCGCTTGTCGCGGCTAGATGGCTGCTTCCACTTTTCGGTTTACAAACAAGCCAAAATCGCTTGCTTCGATTCTTCCGGTACGTAATGCTTTTCGCGGAAGACATTGTATTGCTTGGATCGAATAGTAACGAGAATTTCACGATATACAAGCGCTGCTCCTTTGACAGGAACCCGTGAAGATAGCGGATAATCCTGTATGGTCTCAAAAGCTTTTTTGTAATGGAACTCGGCTTTTGATGCCAGCTCTTCCCAAACCGCAATGAATTGCGGAGTGACAATTCCGGAACGCAGTTCGTCTTCACACAATTCATATTTGCCCATGATTTCTTCGGGCAAATAGATTCTGCCCAATTTCAGATCCTCTCCGATGTCACGGAGAATATTGGTTATTTGCATAGCGTAACCTAGCGATATTGCACCTTCTTTTAGGATGCCCGTTTTGCCTGGAGCCAAAATCGGCAGCAGCATCAATCCAACAGTACTGGCCACGTGGTAACTATAATTCAACAGTTCTTCCATCGTGCGATAGCGATTGATGGTCAAATCCATTTCCTGTCCTGTAATTAATCCCCTAAAAGCCTCGACATCCATATCATAATTTTCAAATACATGTGCCAACGCTACCCATGTCGGGTTTTCGGAATCATAGACCCCGGTTAAGAAATCTTCAAAATCGTTTTTGAATTGTTCAAGTTCTTCTTCGGAATTAAGCCCTTCATCTACAATATCGTCTACTGTCCGGCAAAACGTATAAACCGCCCAAACAGCTTTCCGCTTTTCCTTAGGGAGCAAAGAGAATGCTTTGTAAAAGCTTTTTGAATGTGTAGCGATGACTTTTTCACAGGAGGTATAAGCATCTTTCAAATTCATCATGCACTGCCCCTTTCCTTTGCAAAATCGCCTTGGATTTGCTCTGCCAGCAGCTTTGCACCTTGCATGACAATCGGTATGCCTCCTCCGGGATGGACTGAAGCGCCAACCGCATACAAGCGATCCGTTTTATATGGTTTGACTTGGGGACGGAAAACACCTGATTGGAACAGCGTCGGACCAATTCCGAAACTGCCTCCTTTAAACAGGCCGAAAGCTTCTGCTTCTGAAGGCGTACGGACTTCCATCCATTCGACTGCTTCCCTGAGATCCGGAAAAGCCAATTCTTCCATGCGATCAATGATTCGATCGATCCAAGCTGTATCACTCGCCCAGTCGATGTCCGTCCCGGACGGCACTGGAACTAATACATACAGAACCCCCTTGCCTTCAGGAGCCAGTGAATCATCTATCTTAGATGGGTGGAACGTATAGATCGCCGGATTTTCGGTCTTCCGTTTCTTTACAAATACGTCGTCCATATGATCTTCGTAACTATCGCCAATAAAAAATTGATGGACATTTCCTTCTTCGTATACTTTGTTCAAACCAAAATACAGTAAGACACATCCTGAAGAGGCCGTATAACTTCGTTTTTTCTGTTCAGGCAATACTTTTTCAATTCCAGGAAAATCGCCGTTGTAAACAATCGCATCAAATGCTTCAAAACCTTCTGCTGTTTCAATCCCTTTGGCTTTTTTATCTTCTGTTACAATCTGTTTAACCGTGCAATTCTTTTTAATTGTCAAGTTGTTTCGTGACCGCAGCGCTTTTTCCAACACTGGAATAAGACTTCCGTAGCCGCCTTTCAAATAATATACTCCATGTTCGTGCTCACTGAAAGGGACAAGTGAATACATTGCGGGGGCACGGAATGGATCTCCACCGATATACAAGGACTGGAGGGAGTAAGCTAATTGCAGCCGCTCATCCCGGAAATAATTTGACGTCATTTTTTTGACAGACTGCTGCGGCTTTAACTTCATTAATTTTTTTATATTTTGGGCTGTAAAAAAATCGGATTTATTGATAAATGAATGCTCTAAGAATGATGATTTTCCGATTTCAAAACGCTTGCGCCCATCTGAAATATACCGAAGAAACCCTTCTTTTTCATCAGGAAAGACATTTTTAATCTCTTCCAGTTGACGATTGATATCAGGATATTTGGTATAGACAGTGCCATCCGGAAAACGAATGGAATAAAGTGGGTCACATAGTAATAATTCGATTTCTTCTTCTGGAATCCCTGCCTGTTGAAGGAGCTCTTGAAACATTTCAGGCAATAAGACAATTGTAGGTCCTTGATCGACTTTAAAGCCATCCCTTTCAACAAAAGTTAAACGGCCTCCAAGCTTTTCCTCTTTTTCAAAAATCGTGACTTCAAACCCCATATTCGTTAAATACAATGCGCCCATCATTCCCCCGACGCCGCCACCAATCATAGCAATTTTCATGCAAACCCCTCCAGTGCTGGGAGAGGCAGAATCGGGATTCCTTCTTTGCCATGCTGCTTAAGAATGCCGTTGGCGGTAATGCGGGCAGACTCCAGAATCGTCGGCAATCCGCTACCTGGATGAGTGCCTCCTCCAACCAACCAGCAGTTTCTTAATTCTTCAAATTTGTTGTGGGGACGGAACACCATCATTTGCGTTAATTGATGTCCGAGATTGAAAGTTGCTCCCTCATAAACTGAATAATCTTCCTGCCATCCCATTGGGGTCAACATTTTTTCAACTTCAATATGGTCCCGCAAATTTTTGAATTCTGTCTTTTCTTCTATAATATCCAATACCAATTCACGGAATGCATGCTGTTCTTTTTCCCAACCGATTTCACTGAAGTTATTGGGAACTGGTGCTAGAATGTATAGCGCTGATTTCCCTTCCGGCGCCAAGGTCGGATCGGTCACGCTGGCATTTTGCACATAAATGGAAGGATCTGCAGAGAGAATGCGTGATTTTGTCATCTCTTCTACATTTTTTTTATAATCTTTTGCGAATACGATGGTGTGGTGAGAAAGGTCATATTTTTTATCAAGACCCAAGTAAAGCATGAACGTTGAGCAGGAATATTTTTTCTTTGCCAACTTTTCCGGCGTGTATTTTTTTAGGATTCCTGGCTCCACCAAATTATTCATGGCATGGGCAAAATCACCGTTGATAATTACCTCGTCTGCTGCTTCACGCTGCCCATTTTCAAGGTCCACGCCTTTTACTTTGCGATTTTCAATCCATAATTTCTTCACACCTGTACTGGTGTGGATTTTACCGCCGAGTTCTTCTACAACCTTTGCCATTGCTTGCGATAATTGATTAACTCCTCCGATCGGATGATAAATGCCATAAGCATGCTCCATATAAGAAAGTATGGAAAAAGCACCTGGACATTCCCATGGGGACATGCCTAAGTATTTGGACTGAAAGGCAAAAGCCATTTTAAGCCGCTCATCTTTGAAATAACGGGACAAAACATCATATAAAGTTTTATTCACTTCAAGTTCTGGCAATGCCTTTAAGACTTTCGGATGGACCATGCCAAAATAGCTGTCCATTTTCGATTGAAGCATGGGTGATAGGGCTTCTAATTTCTTTCCGGTTTCTTTCATAAAACGCTCGTAGCCGTCGCCATCACCTTTAAAATTTTCATTGATCTGTTTTTTCATTTCCTGATTATTGCGTGTCATCACCAGATTTTGGTCTTCAAAAATCAACTCATACATGGGATCTAGTTCAATAGCATTCATATAATCTTTTAAATTACGGCCTGTCGCTTCAAAAAGCTCTTCTACTAAATGAAGCATACTCAAAAAAGTCGGACCTGTATCAAAAGTAAAATCACCAAGTCGCAGTTCTGCATTTCTGCCCCCTACCCATGGCTGTTTTTCATAGACATCCACCTGGTACCCTTTACTGGCCAATAACATTGCGGCAGCTAAGCCACCCGGTCCGGCCCCTATCACAATCATCTTCTCCGACATAACAGATGCCTCCATTTCAAATCGCCCTAACATTCTACATTAATTATACAAATATTATACCGCCTAAGGTTATAAAAGACTATTTATTTGAATTTACCCTCTTTCACTCTTTTTAACTTGTTCCTTTCGAAATAGTTCTCAGCAGTAAAAAAACGCATTAAAGCTGAACACAAAAAAACCGCCTCATAAATATGAGCCGGTTTTTCGCTTAGTTTAGTATTTTTATTTTTACGTTTTTGCGTCCCCACTTAAGCGCTTTGCTTTGGGTCGGAATAAAAACATCTATTTTATTTCCTTTAATGGCACCGCCTGTGTCTCCAGCGACTGCGTAGCCATAACCTTCAACATGAACTTTCGTTCCAAGTGGAATGACTTTCGGATCTACTGCTATGACTTTCAATCCAGGATTTTTCTTTAAGTTAAGTCCTGTTCTTGTAATTCCTGAACATCCTTTGCAATAGGCCGTATAAGCCGTTGCACTTACTGTGAATTCTTTAGCTACCGATCCGCTTGTAGAACGGGAAGGAGTGGTTTTTTTGGAAACTGGCTTAGCAGTTGTTTTTTTCAATTGAAGCTTTTGTTTCGGGTAAATTGTATTTGACTTTAAGCCGTTCCAAGTTTTTAAATTGCTGACCGATACTTTTTGCGTTTGTGAAATCTTATATAAGGTATCCCCGCTTTTTACTGTGTATACAGTTGATGCTGCTGAACTTTCAATCGAAGTGCCTAGGAATAAAATCAGTGCAAAACTCAAGACTGCCAATAGTTTTTTCAATCTGCTATCCCCTTTGCTTTTTCTAAGTACAATTAAAATAGCACGGGAATATTACAGGGGCGTAACAATAAAGAGCATGTTTCATTACAATACCGCTTCATTTTGTGACATAAGTATTAATTAGACTCTTTTTAAAACCTAAAAAATGGTAAAATAAAAGACTTTCAAACCATTCCTTATGATTCATCCATCTGAATTTCCAGGGAAATAAAAAAACGTACGCTATTAACCAGCGTACGTTCTTCCTATTATTTATTGGCTTTATGCACTTTCAAGATCTTTCCTTTTACAGTTTTATCTTTCATCGCTTTCAGAACCATAGGACCTTTGCCATTTAGAATATCAATGTAGGTAACCGTATCCTGAATTTTGATGATTCCGATGTCTTCAGCCGTTACGCCAGGAATACTTGTCAAAGTTCCGACGAAATCAAAAGCACGGAGCTTCTTTTTCTTGCCTCCGTTAAAGTATAGCTTAAGAATATCTTTATTAACTTGCTCATTTTTATTTCTCTTCAATTTCGGACGGCTTTCAAGTTTTTCTGTAAAGTCCGGCATCGCTTCTTCAACCTCAGTGATTGAAGGAGCAGTTCTGCGCGGAATTTCAAACCCGATATAGTCTTCAATTTCTGTTAAAAACTTGTCTTCGTTTGGCGTAACGAACGAAATCGCTTTTCCTGTTTTTCCAGCGCGTCCTGTACGGCCGGCACGATGCACATAACTTTCTTTTTCCATCGGCAGATCGTAGTTGATAACATGCGTAATACTGTCAATATCAATTCCTCGGGCCGCAACATCCGTCGCTACCAAGTAGCGGAATTCTCCACGTTTAAAGTCGTTCATGACCGCAGTACGGTCTTCCTGCAGCATTCCGCCGTGTAATTTATCACAGGTATAATAATGCTTTTCCAATTGTTCCATGACAAAATCGACATTGTCTTTTGTCCGGCAGAAAATAATACAGCTATCCGGATTCTCAATAATCGTCACGTCACGCAATAAGGAGAACTTTTTCTGTTCAGCTACAACAAACAAGGTATGATCGATTTGAGCTGTCAAATTTTCTGTTGAGGCAATTTCAATATGTTGAGGGTCGATCATATACTTTTTCTGCAAGTTTTCTACATTTTCAGGCAAAGTTGCTGAAAACAGCATAGTCGTACGCTGCTTCGGCAACTTATTAATAATCGATTCAACCTGTTCCACAAAGCCCATATTCAACATTTCATCCGCTTCGTCGAGAACCAAGTACTCGATTCGCTCCAGATTCAGTGTACCGCGTTCGATATGGTCAAACACACGACCCGGTGTTCCGACTACAACATGGCATTTCTGCTTTAATTCAGCTTGTTGGTAGGCAAAAGGCTGCTTCCCATAGACTGCCGCTGCTTTGATGCGTTTAAAGCGGCCAATATTTGTTAAGTCTTCTTTTACCTGATCCGCCAATTCACGTGTAGGCGTCAAGATTAACGCTTGAGGTTTGTTTTCCTCCCAATCAACCAACTCACAGATTGGAATCCCGAAAGCGGCTGTTTTTCCGCTTCCTGTTTGGGACTTTACTGTTAAGTCAGTCTTTGACAGGGCGACAGGAATGACTTTTCTTTGCACTTCTGTCGGTTCTGTATAGCCTAGTCCTTCAAGGGCTTTTACGATTGGTTCACTTATTCCGTACTCATTAAACTTTTTATTGTTCATAATTGCTCTCCATCTCCGTTCAAAAATTTCAGGTTCTCCTATTATCGCACGGATTAGAAAATTCTGCCGTTAAACGATTATTAAGATTTATCCCATTTCAACGGCTGCTATGGACTGAAGATGCCTTTTTTGAGTGAATCCTCTTTTATTGATCCAACAAACTGACTGAGACTTTGACATCCAGCGACTGGCTGCCGCCCCGGTAGACACCCTGAACCGGACTGACGTCGTTATAATCTCTTCCGACGCCGACTCGTATATGATTTTCCAGCGCTTCGACGTTATTGGTTGGATCCAAGCCCACCCAGCCTATGCCGGGAACCATCACTTCCACCCACGCATGACTTGCTGCATCACCAACAAGTGCAGAATTTTCCCCGACATACAAATAGCCGCTGACATAACGGGCTGGTATGTGCTTACTGCGCAGAATGCCAAGCATAACGTGGGTAATATCCTGGCAAACCCCTTTTCTCAACTCAAAAGATTCTTCCGCTTTCGTATCGACTGTCGTTGTTTCGCCGTCGTAGGTGAAATGATTATGGATGTATTCCATCACATCAACCGCATACTGTACCGGATTTTTCATGATTCCGAGTTCTCGGTCAATTTGCTTCATTTGATCAATTGTCAAATACGTATAGGCGGTATTACTTAAAAATGCCAGATAATGCTCTCCGAATAATTGCGAATGAAAAATAGCACTCATTTCCGGTGAATAATCAATTCGATGAATAAATGGACTTTTTTGAATGCTGACAATCGACGTTGTCTTCACTTCCAAATGTTGATGGTGCTCTGCAATGAAAAAAGTTTCAACGTGATTGCCCCAAATATCAATATGTTCTTTGGTAAGCGAAGCCGGCGTGATTTCTGCACGATAAGACAATAGCCGCTGGCACTCATCAGTTCTCGGCTTTAAACGAATCGAGTTCATGCTCTGATCTACAATAGTTTCATATTCAAATACGTTTGTATGCTCTACTTTATATTTCATTGAAGTTATTCCTTTCGTGCCCATGCTCTGTGATTGGCTGGACTCCATCGGTTTTGTCTCAGAATCACTTAAGTAATAGGTTTTTGAAAAAACTTGTCCGACTTCATTGCAGCCATTTTGGAAATCATTTAGAAAGTCCATAATTTCATCTGAGTTCAGCTCGTCTATATTAATTTCTTCAAACTCCTCCTGCAACTGATCGAGCTTTGCATAAAGCTCCCACGAATAATGAGAAATTTTCCCGCCTTCCAGCTCATCAATCGCCCGGCGGACATGAGTGAGGCAATAACGGATTGAACGCGGAAAATTTGTATTGGCAATTAGGAATGTCAGCACTTTCTTTGGATTCATCTGCGGCGGATTCATTTTCAAGTAAGCATTATAGCCATTTGTCATTCGCAACGCAGCCAACCAATAATAATAATCTTCGGATTGAACTTCGAATACGCGCTCTCTTGTACGTTCACAAACAACATTTAGAATACGTGCTGTTTTCTCAGCGCGTTCCAGCCATTTAGCGATTTTAATAATTTGATAGGCCACTCCCCGGGACATAGAAGACTCCACGATTCCTTGAGTGGTCAATGATGTCAGCTTGACTTGTTCAAGAAATTCACGCATTTCCTTGACGGTGCAATTTTGATGGTCTATTTCTTTTAAAGTTAAATAACAGCGATTCCAGGCTTCCCAGTAATCATCCGGAATATGGTCTCTACTGATTCTCGCATTTTCGCGAACGACTTTTACACAGCTTGCAACAGAATTAAAGTTGGTTTCTTCCATAGCCAGGTAATGGACAAGCTGGTCCTCCTGGTAGCTGGGCATGGCTTTGATCTGCTCCATCGTTTCTGTCGAAGCACAAATTTCATAAATCAGCTTCCAATCACCGTCGCGGATCAATTCTTCATCAGCAGCTTCGATCATTTGCAATAATTGCACATCCAAAATACGGGCGTTGTTCTCAGCTCTTTCAACATTTCTTGACATCCAATACAAAGAATTTGCTACGCGGCTAAGCATTAGGCGTCCCCCTCTTCTTCTCTTTTCTTGAACACCCATGTATCTTTGCCGCCGCCGCCCTGTGAAGAGTTCACAACTAACGAGCCCTCTTTTAAAGCAACTCGCGAAAGTCCGCCCGGCATAACATGCGTATCAACTCCACGGACCACAAAAACTCTTAAATCAACATGGCATGGGTAAAACTCTTCTCCTTGATATGCAGGAGCCCTGGATAATTTGATGGTTGGCTGCGCGATATACTGATGAGGGGATTCAATAATTTTTTCGCGGAATTTTTCAATCAGCTCTTCCGAAGCATGCGGCCCGACCAACATATCGTAACCACCCGAAGCACCGACATTTTTAACTACCAATTCGTTTAAATGATCCAACACCCATTCCCGCTCTTCCGGGTTATCTAATAGGTAGGTTTTAACATTATCAATGATGGGTTCTTCATTCAGGTAATACCGGATCATATCCGGTACATAGGCGTAAATGGCTTTGTCGTCCGCTACTCCATTGCCGATGCCATTCAGGATAGCCACGTTGCCTTTTCTATAGGCCAGCAGCAAGCCCGGAACACCCAGTGCCGATTCTGCCAGGAAAGCTTCAGGGTCCAAGTAATCATCGTCAATTCGGCGGTAGATAATATCCACACGCTTCAAACCTCGGATTGACTTCATATAGACGATATTCTTTTTGACGATCAAATCCCGTCCTTCTACCAAATCAATCCCCATCTGCTGCGCTAAAAACACATGATCGTAATAGGCAGAATTGTACATTCCAGGCGTTAACAAGACCGCAAAAGCTTTGTCTTTTCTCGATTCCGGTGCATGATCCAATATCGCTTGATGCAAATGGGATAACTGGTGCTCGAGGGTATGAACCGATTGATTGGCGAAAAATTCGGGGTAGACTTGACGCATAACATACCGGTTTTGATAAACATATGACAAGCCTGATGGGTTGCGCAAATTATCTTCGAGTACATGATATTTTCCGTTTTCGTCCCGGATCAAATCGATTCCGGCTAAAAAGATATGATTTTTCAGTGGAATATCAATATCTTTCACTTGTTCCTCATAATAATAAGGATTTTCTTCGACTAAACGCCTCGGAACAATTCCATCTTGGAGAATTCGCTTGTCATGATAGACATCTTCCAAAAATTGATTGAGCGCTTCCGCCCGTTGGATCATTCCTTTTTCCACCACTTCCCACTCTTCGGAAGGAATGATGACCGGAACAAAATCAAAAGGCATCGTTCTCTCTGTACCGACATTATTGTTATAGACAGTAAACGTGATGCCTTGCCTTAAAAACGACAATTGGGCTGTTTCATGTTTTTCTCTCAATTCTTCTGCCGAAAAGTTTTGAAGCACTTCAAAGAATTTCTTGTAATGCGATTTCGGCTTTCCCTGCGGTGTAAACATTTCATCAAAAAATGCTCCAGTTGAATATGTTTTAAACAAATGAACAACCTCCTTAAAACGTAGAATATTCAGATAAAATGAATTAAGAAAAAAGCTATGCCGTTTCAAGAAACGCACATAGCTTATCTTAGTTCTATTATACCAAATTTATTTTCCGAATGTTGAATCATTTGAAGATGAACTATCTTTTTTCGACGAATCATCGGAATCATTTTTTTTCAATGATTCGGTATACGCCGTGCTGCCTCCGTAAACCCCACCTGTCGGTTTATCGGTATTTGAAGAAATATTGTCGGATGAGCTTGTAGTGGATTTGTCGCTTGTTGAGCTGCTGCTCTTCTCAGCATTTCCACCGATATCATCCTGCAATGTCTTATTAGCTTTGTCCAATGCTTCTTTTTCTTTGTTCATCATTTCCTGCTGCGCATCAATTGCAGTTTTTACTTTATCCACTGCTTTGTTGACAGTCGGCTTCACTTTATCAACCATGCCGCCTGATTGCTCATTTAAGCGATCGAGCCCTTTTTTAATATTCGCTTTCATATCTGCTTTGCTAGTTTGAGAAGTTCCACCTGTTTCCGTCTTCTGTTGAGTCATTGCTGCTCCAATTACAGCACCAAGACCAATCAATACAAGTTTACCGAACATGCCGCCTGATGAATTTCTAGCCATATGAATCTCCTCCTTATTTTGTATAAATCACTGTGTATAAAGTATTGACTAAATCACATAATTCTAAACATTTTAACTAAAATAAAAGACACCTCAAAATGTTCTGGGTGTCTGGGTTCTGCCGCTATGAATCTAATCTTCCCTCTTCTTTCAGAACCTGTTCGAAAGCCTCTACAACTTCCTCATCGTATTGAATTCCCCTCAAACTGTTAATCTCAGCCATTGCATATTCGACAGAAAAGGCAGATCGGTAAGCTCTGTCTTCCGTCATCGCATCGAACGTATCGCAGACGCCAATAATTTTTGCTTCTATTAATATTTCATCGCCTTTAAGTCCAAACGGATAGCCTCTTCCGTTAACACGCTCGTGATGCTGTTCCACAATATCGGCAATATCGGCATAAGGAGTGTCACGAATCATAGCAGCCCCATCACCAGGATGCTTCTTCACCATTTCAAATTCTTCATTTGTTAATTTGCTCGGTTTCTTTAAAACTTCTTCCGGAATATTAATTTTGCCGATGTCGTGGAGGATGGAAGCCAAAAATAAATTTTCCATATGCTCTCTTCTCAATTTCATTTTAGTAGCAGTTTTTACTGCATAATTAGCTACTCGAGAGCTGTGATTAAAAGTATAGCGATCCTTTTGTTCTACAGCGGCTCCAATTTTTCTTAATTCGCTAATAACTTCACTAAGATAGTGAAATGTAGGAGCAGTAGATACAGATAAAAAACTTACCTCTGTTAAAGCAGTAAAATGAACTGTTTCTTCTAAACTTTTAGCAGAAATAAAATCATTCTCTCTAAGTTGAATTCTTTCATCGTTAATTTCTACTTCTAAAACACCATTTAGTATATAAAAAAATTCATGAACTGACGCATCTTTACCAGGAAAAAGAATGATTAACTTATCCTTCATCACTGTTTGTTTGATTATTTCGAGACCGTCCCCTCGTCCTAGTAAACTTATAAAGGTTGACTCATTATTTACTTTTTCTAGATATCCATTTTTTAATATATCTAAGCCTTTCACAAGTTCACTTCCTTCTAAAAAACTATGAGAATTCAGAAGATTATTCTGTACTCTCATAGTACTCTACAAGCGTGCTATTATACAAATCGTTTCACCAACCTACTACTACCATCGGATCAATCATAGCAAATCGGTCAGCGAACTCGACTCTAATCAATTCAGGTCTCGTATTAATGCCAGCTTCTCTAGCAGCTTTCATTCCATTTTTAGTCAGTTCTCTTGTCGTCGCTTTCAAGTCGTTTATTAATGTGTTAATTTTCTTATTATATACAGAATACAATTTATTTTTTTCTGAAATACTCTCGACGCTCTCTACTTCTAATTGATAAGCTGCGAAAATTTCTTCTGAACTTTTTTGAGCCTTATTAATCTCAGACTCAATTTCAGCATTGACTAAGTTAATATTTTCTATCGCTTTAGTGATTTCCGGCGTCATCTCTTTGCTAGTGTCATATTTCACAGGTGGGATATCAGTTTGTGCAAATGCACTCGTACCTAAAACCATTGCCATAATCAATGAAAACAAAACAGCGATTAAACTCTTTTTAAACATATCTTTTCCCCCTAGTTCTATTTAGGTAGCAGGCATTGAAATTCCAAACTCTTATAAGTGAAAATAAATAACATCTCACTATAATTTGACTTAAAATACCAGCTCTTACCTTCTATAGTATATACTCAGTAGGTCTTTTGCACAACTAGATATTGCATTATTTAGATAAAAGACATGGTTTTTACATATATGAAATCTAGTTGAAAAGCAGATTATCAAATTACTGTCAAAGTTAAAATAAACTCATATTTCTAACATAATTTTATTATTCTATTTGTGCCTAAGTGGCAATTCCACATAAAAAGCTGTGGCAGAACTTGCTCTCAAGTTCTGCCACAGCTCTTAATCAACAATTCTTTTTTATTACGGCAATACAGTCGTCCCCATTAGGAAACGATCACATTCACGAGCCGCTTCACGGCCCTCATTAATAGCCCACACAATTAAGCTTTGGCCACGGCGTACATCTCCCGCTGCAAAAACGCCTTCTACATTGGTTGTGTATTTTCCGTATTCCGCTTTCACTGTGGAATTCGCTTCTGTTTCTACTTCTAATTGCTGGATCAGGTCCTGTTCTGGTCCGCTGAAACCGATAGCAATCAATACCAAATCCGCTTTCCATACCTTTTCAGTTCCTGGAATTTCCTCACGAATCCGATTGCCTTGTTCATCGATTTTCAACTTCACATTCACTGTATGCACTTCTTTGACTTTTCCGTTTTCATCGCCGACAAATTTCTTTGTCATGACCGCATAGGCTCTTGGATCATTTCCAAAAGTGGCAGCTGCTTCTTTATGGCCGTATTCTATCCGGTGAACTTTCGGATATTGCGGCCACGGATTGCCTTTTTCATCACGAATCGCACCTTTTTTATCGTAGACATCAAACTGTACAAGACTTTCACAATCGTGGCGTACAGAAGTCGCCAAGCAGTCAGTTCCTGTATCTCCGCCGCCAATGACGATTACGTTCTTGCCCTTCGCAGAAATATAGTTGCCATCTTCAAAATTCGAATCCAGCAGACTTTTCGTGCTGGTGTGCAGGAAGTCCATAGCAAAGTGAACACCGTCAAGATCACGGCCTTCTACATCAATATTGCGGTGGACAGTCGCCCCTGTACACATGACCACAGCATCGAAATCATCTTTCAATTTAGAAGAAGGGTAATTTTTTCCGACCTCTACACTGGTAATGAAAGTGATTCCTTCCTGTTCAAGAAGTTTTACACGTCTTGTGACCATGTCATAGGATAGTTTCATCTCAGGAATTCCATATGTCAGCAATCCGCCTACACGGTCGCTTTTTTCAAATACGGTCACCAGATGACCCGCTTTGTTCAATTGAGCAGCAGCCGCAAGTCCTGCTGGACCTGAACCGATTACTGCCACTTTTTTGCCGGTCCGTGTTTTAGGCGGTTCCGCTACTACCCAACCTTCTGCAAATCCACGTTCGATGATGGAACGCTCTACTGTACGGATTGCTACAGGCGGTTCATTGATTCCCAATACACATGCACCTTCACAAGGAGCCGGACATGCTGTTCCTGTAAATTCCGGGAAGTTGTTCTTCAAATGTTCACGGTGCAAGGCTTCTTTCCATTGTCCACGGTAAACCAAATCATTCCACTCCGGGATGAGATGATTTACCGGGCAACCGGTCGTCACATTATCCAGTTCCATTCCGGTATGGCAAGTTGGCACTCCACAGTCCATACAACGCGCACCTTGTTTAGCTACTTCTTCATTTGACAGAGGGATTGTATAATCGTTCCAGTCTTTTGTACGTTCAGCTGGCTGACGCTCTTTGAGTGTCTGTCTGCCATATTCCATAAATCCTGTTGGTTTCCCCATTATTTCCCTCCTACTCACAATTTCTCATGTTGAAATCCATGAGTTTCTACTTTAGTTAGTAGAAACCATTGGATTTTTATTTAGATGCACAAGAAAGCCCGATATTTTGGTCTGCTTTTCTATGTCCAGACTTCTGCACCTAGCTCTTCGGGACGCAAGCCGCTTTCGCTTTTCTTATTTCCCGGCGTTCGCCATTTTGCTTTCTTCAAAAGCAGCCATTTCAGCTTCGGATTTCGCCATGCCGCTGCTTTGCAGTTTGTTGATTCTTTCGTTGATCTGGAGGTAAGCTTTCGGGATAACGCGCACAAATTTAGCAGAATAGATTTCCCAATGAGCCAATAAGCGGACTCCGTTGGCGCTGCTTGTGTAATGTACGTGCTTCTCGATCATTTCTCGCAGTTCTTCAATTTCTGCCGGATCGGCAAGCGGCTGCAAATGAACCATTTCCGCATTGCAACGTTCGCTGAACGTGCCTTCTTCATCGAGGACATACGCTACGCCCCCTGACATGCCGGCTGCAAAGTTTTTCCCGGTTTGTCCAAGAATTGCTACACGTCCGCCTGTCATGTATTCACAGCCATGGTCGCCCACGCCTTCGACGACAATTTTCGCTCCACTGTTTCTGACAGCAAAACGCTCGCCTGCCACTCCATAAATATAAGCTTCGCCAGCGGATGCTCCATAGAAAGAAACATTGCCGATGATAATATTTTTCTCAGGGATGAATGTTGAATCCAATGCCGGATAGACCGTAATCTTACCGCCCGACAGTCCTTTTCCGACGAAATCATTGGCATCGCCGATTAAGTTCATCGACATCCCTTTTGGAATAAACGCTCCAAAGCTTTGACCTGCAGACCCTTGGAAATTCAGATTGATAGTGTCGTCAGGCAAACCTTCCGCACCATAGCGCTTCGAGACGGCACTGCCAATGATCGTTCCTGTAGCTCTATGAATATTGCGAATTGCTGTTGCCACTTCGACTCGTTCACCGTTTTCAATGGCTTTACGGCAACGAGGCAATAGTTCCTGATGATCCAAGGTTTTTTCCAATTCGTGATTTTGCTTAATCGTTGCATAGCGTCCCACTTTTTCCGGCAGGTCCGGCTGATACAACAATGCGCTCAAATCAATGCCGCCTGCTTTCCAGTGATCAACTGCCTGGTTTGCTTCGAGGACATCTGTGCGGCCGATCATTTCATTGATCGTACGGAAGCCCAGTTCAGCCATCAATTCACGGGTTTCCTGTGCGATAAAGCGCATGAAGTTTGCAACATGCTCCGGATCACCGCCGTATTTTTCGCGCAGTTCAGGATTCTGAGTCGCAATGCCGACTGGACACGTATCCAAATGGCAGACGCGCATCATGACACAGCCAAGTACAACTAGAGGCGCTGTTGAGAATCCGAATTCTTCAGCACCCAGAAGAGCCGCTGTTACTACATCACGGCCAGTCATCATTTTACCGTCTGTTTCAACGACAATCCGATCGCGCAGTCCATTTAATAGAAGTGTTTGATGCGTTTCAGCTAAACCAATTTCCCACGGCAGACCTGTGTGTTTCAGACTGGTTTTTGGTGCCGCTCCCGTTCCGCCATCATAGCCACTGATCAATACAACATCAGCGCGGCCTTTTGCAACACCGGCAGCAATTGTTCCAACTCCGACAGCTGATACCAATTTGACGCTTATACGGGCAGTTGGATTTGCATTTTTCAAGTTGAAAATCAATTCAGCTAAATCTTCGATTGAATAAATATCATGGTGTGGAGGTGGTGAGATCAATTCGACCCCTGGTGTAGAACCGCGAACTTCCGCAATCCAAGGGTAGACTTTTTTGCCTGGCAAATGTCCACCTTCTCCAGGCTTCGCCCCTTGCGCCACTTTGATTTGAATTTCATCCGCATTCACTAAGTAATGGCTGGTTACACCAAAACGTCCGGATGCTACTTGTTTAATGGAACTACGGCGATTATCGCCATTTTCATCTGGAATAAAGCGGGATATTTCTTCTCCGCCTTCACCTGAATTGCTTCTTCCGCCTATGCGGTTCATTGCAACAGCAAGTGCTTCATGCGCTTCTTTACTGATAGAGCCGTATGACATAGCTCCGGTTTTAAAGCGGGCACATATTTCTTCAATGGTTTCCACTTCTTCAATCGGCACTGGCGCCTGTTTCTTAAATGACATCAAGCCGCGCAGCGATTGGAGATTCGCTTTTTCATCGGTTAAGAGGTTGCTGTATTTTTTGAAGACTTCGTAATTATTGGTACGGCATGCATGCTGCAGTGTATGGATGGTCTTCGGGTTATACTGATGATTTTCACCATTTTCTCGGTATTGGAATTCGTCGCCAGACTCTAGAGCCTGATCGTCCCCTTCGGCAACCGGATAAGCTGCTTCATGTCTCATCAGCACTTCTTTCGCAATGATGTCTAAGCCGATTCCGCCAAGACGGGAGGACGTACGAGTGAAGTATTTATCGATTACATCCATATGGATGCCGACTGCTTCAAAAATCTGCGCACCGCGATAGCTCTGAATAGTTGAAATTCCCATTTTGGATAGGACTTTAATGATGCCGTCGGTAACAGCTTTCACATATGTTTGTTCCGCTTCCTCAAAGCTGATATTCGGAATATCTTCAATTTCAACCAAATTTTTAATTGTATCGAAAGCCAGATATGGGTTGATGCCTTCTGCTCCATAACCGAGAAGTGCCGCAAAATGATGGACTTCACGAGGTTCGGCAGATTCCAGCAAAATACTCATTTGTGTACGGGTGCCTTCACGGATTAAATGATGGTGTAAGCCCGAAACTGCCAATAGAGCAGGAATTGCTGCATATTCTTCATTGACGCCGCGGTCAGACAAAATGATCAATGTGGCGCCTTCTTTAAGCGCTTGATCTGCTTCTGCAAAAATAGCATCTAATCTTTGCTCCATTGCTTCCGCTCCAGCATTTTTAGCAAACAACATCGAAATTGTAGCGGATTTGAAATCAGCGATATTCTGCTGACGCAATTTCTCAAGTTCCGCATCTGTCAAAACCGGTGTTTCCAACCGGATATGGCGGGCACTTTCAGGAGTCGGTTGAACCAGATTCCCTTCTGCACCGATAGTTGTTCGTGCTGCTGTAATAATATGTTCACGAATCGCATCAATAGGAGGATTCGTTACTTGAGCAAACAACTGTTTGAAATAATTATAAAGAAGCTGTGGTTTTTTCGATAAAACAGCCAAAGGCGAATCATAGCCCATTGAACCGACAGGATCTTTGCCGTCAGTCGCTAATGGCTTAATGATTTTTTGAACTTCTTCCATCGTATAGCCGAAAGCCAGCTGCCGCTTGATTAAAGGTTGTGTTTCGTTAAAGTTTGATGGCTTTGTCGGCTCTGGAAGATCTTCCATATCGAACATATTTTTTTCGATGAAATCTTTATATGGCAACTCTCCTGCAATTTGAAGTTTGATTTCTTCATCAGGAATAATTTTGCCTTCTTCCAAATCGACCAATAGCATTTTACCTGGGCGCAAGCGATCTTTGTAGATGATGTCATCCGCAAAGATGTCCAACGCGCCCACTTCTGAACCCATGACGATCATGCCGCTCTTCGTCACATAATAACGGGCTGGGCGCAGGCCATTTCGGTCAAGACAAGCAGCAATCTGTTTGCCATCAGTAAAGACTAATGCAGCAGGTCCATCCCATGGTTCCATCAAGGTGCTGTGGTACTCATAAAAATCTCTTTTCTCCTGTTTGATGGTCGGATCATTTACCCATGGTTCAGGAACCATCATCATCGCTGTGTGTGCCAGTGATCTTCCAGACAAGTGCAAAAATTCAAAGCAGTTGTCAAACATTGATGAATCACTGCCAGTTTCATCGATAACAGGCAGTACTTTTTGAAGATCCTGTTCACTGAATGCAGGAGATGCACAAAGCATTTGACGAGCGCGCATCCAATTGACGTTTCCTCTTAGGGTATTGAATTCACCATTATGGATAGAATAGCGGTTAGGGTGTGAACGCTGCCAGCTTGGGAAGGTATTTGTACTAAAGCGAGAGTGGACGAGAGCCAATGCTGATTTGAATTCAGGATGGTTGAGGTCAATATAAAATGAATCTAATTGTTCCGGAATAAGCATGCCTTTGTAGACGATTGTACCTGCTGAAAGGCTGCTGAAATAAACGTCTTTGAAATCTTCTTCGCCGACCATTGCCTGTTCGATCCGCTTACGGATAATGTATAGCTTCCGCTCAAGGTCTATGCGGTTTTCCAATCCGTTTGCAGCGCCAATGAATACTTGGCGAATAACAGGTTTGGTTTTTGATGCGACTTTACCAACGAATGAATCATTTACTGGGACCGGACGCCACCCAAGACAAATTTGCCCTTCTTCCTGAACGATTTGGTGAATCATTTCTTTTGTCTTCATACGCAAATCGTAATCCTGCGGCATAAAGAGCATACCGATGCCATACTTGCCTTCTTCAGGCAATGTAATACCTTCTTTTTCACATTGCTTCAAGAAAAACCGATGGGGAATCTGCGTCAGGATACCAGCGCCATCTCCTGTACTCGTATCTGACGATTGGCCTCCGCGATGTTCCAGGTTACACAATATATTTATCGCATTTTGAACGATTGCATGTGATTTTTTACCGTTAATATTGGCGATCATCCCTATTCCGCACGCCTCATGTTCTTGCTCTGGATGATAAAGCCCTTGTGGGATTGGATACTCTTTCTTGCTCATCAAACCGCCTCCTTCATTACACTGATGTGTCATAATATTTTGATAGTATATCATAAGTCTGAATATATATACAATTCCTCCGAGTAAAAAAATATTTATTCTGAGGCCAAAATCCTATGATTACGTTGAAAACGCTTCCATTCGCATTTATTGAGCGACATATACTCATAAGATTATAATGAATAAATATACAAGTCTGACAATTTGAAAATAGAGAAACCCGTATTTTATATGGAGTTTCTCTACTTATATTTATTCAATTATTTATCGCATCAAAAGAATGAATTGCCTCCAGAAATGCTTCACCATACTTTTCAAGCTTATTGGCTCCCACTCCAGTAACTTCTAAAAATTCTGATTCATTCTTTGGTCTTCTCGCTACCATATCTTGCAGTGATTTATCAGAGAAAATGACAAAAGGAGGTACCCCGGCTTTATCAGCCAAACTTTTACGAACTACACGCAACTCTTCAAATAAAGGATCATTTGAAGCGATGCGTTTAGTGACAACAGCACCTTTTCTTAACACTTTCCGTTTTCCAAGCAGCACATCTCTTCCGCCGTCAGGCACATAAATTGTTGGAAATGAACCTTGTTCTACTGCCAACAATTCCTGAGAAATCATAAATTCAATTAGGTTTGAAACTTCCTTGGCGTTTTGGTGTTTCAGAATTCCATAGGTCGACAGCTTATCAAATCCGAAATCCAGCACTTTTTTATTGCGGGAACCGGTCAGCACCTGAGCAGTCATCGCTTTGCCGAACTTTTGCCCCATACGGATGACACATGACAGAACCATCTGGACATCTTTCGTAACATCCATGCTTTCACGGTCATCCAAACAGTTTCCGCAATGGCCACACGGTTCAGCAGCTGTATCTCCGAAGTAATGGATAATAAACTGCTGCAGACAACTTTCGGTGTGGCAATAATCAACCATGCCCTGCAATTTCACCAGTTCACCCGGAATGCGGCTAGGGTCTTGTGCTTGATCTATCAAGAACCGCTGGGTCTGGACATCTTGAGAGGCGTACAACACAATACATTCACTTGGCAAGCCATCACGGCCTGCACGGCCTGCTTCCTGGTAATAGCTTTCCATATTCTTCGGCAATTGATAATGGATAACAAAACGTATATTGGATTTATCAATACCCATACCAAACGCATTTGTTGCAACCATGACAGTAACTTCGTCATTCAGGAACCGCTCCTGCCCGAGCTTTCTTTCATGATCCGGCATGCCTGCATGGTATTTTGCTGCTTTAATGCCTTTCTTCAAGAGCATCTCATACACTGAATCCACAGTTTTTCGGGTAGCTGCATAAATAATGCCTGCTTCCTTATCATTTTTCGCTACGTATTCTTTTACGAAGCGCTCCCGGTCTTGGCCGCGTACGACAGAAAACGTCAAATTGGCACGTTCGAAACCAGTCATGACGGTGTGCTCTTCTTCAATATCTAGGATCCGGCAAATGTCTTCACGTACTTGAGGGGTGGCAGTGGCAGTAAGGGCAAGTACCGTCGGGTTATTGGGAAACAGTTCAGTCATGCGACTGATCAAACGGTAGCTTGGGCGGAAATCATGGCCCCATTGGGAAATACAGTGGGCTTCATCGACAGCAATCAGGGGTACATGAACTCCCTGCAGTTCATTGAGGAACATCTCCGAATCCAATCGTTCAGGCGCAATGTAAAGCAATTTGACGGCACCGCGTTGAACATCCATCAGCGTCTCACGTACTTCATCAAAACCGAGGGAACTGTTTATATAAGCAGCCGGTATGCCGGCTGCCAAAAGGGCATCTACTTGGTCTTTCATCAATGAAATCAAAGGCGACACAACAATGGTGGTTCCTTCCATAACAAGCGCGGGAATTTGGTAGCACATGGACTTGCCGCCGCCTGTCGGCATGACGCAAATCGAATTATGCCCTTCAAAGACCTGCGTAATGGCTTGTTCCTGGCCGACCCGAAAAGACTCATAGCCAAAATGGGACTGCAGTAATTTTTTCGCGCTTTCCAACAAAATAGAACACTCCTAATACTCGTATCGTATGAGTTAGCTTACCACATTTTTGCGCCTTTTTCTTTGGTTAAATCTTAGGAAGAAGGGTAGAAAACCATAAAAAATCGCCCCATGAGCATAAGCACTCAGGACGATTGTTTATTTTTCCACTTTTTCGAGCAAAAAGAAAAACGCTTGGGTATCTCCTTTAAGGTCCATCATACCGAGCAACAAATTGTCATTTACTTTCCGAAGATGATCATGGATCGGCAAATGGTCATAAATGATAGCAGCACTCAGTTTTCCGCGAAATTCAACCATGCGCATACGCGCTTCTCCGCCTGCTGCCTCCGTTAACTTCTGTTTTGACATAAAAGGCACCGGATCAATCGCAACCACTTTTCCTTTTATAAATTCAAAAAGAAGTGGATCTACATTGTCCGCATCATGGAATGCTTTGCCATACCACTTTAATTTCTTCAGTATCCCATCCAAAGGATGGCCGGTATGAAAATCTCTTCCTTTCCAAGTCCCAAGAAGAAACTCTAAATCTACTGTCTCCAAGGAATCGAATAGTTTACAGGCAGTATGAAGATCCGTTTTCCCTTCTTCCAGGATGGCAGCAATCTCTGCTTGAGGCTCCATACTCATACCCCTCCTTTTAAATTTCCATCTCCCAACGTTTCGCTTCCTCTTCTTTCATTTGCTTTTCAGTTTCTTCAGGGAAGGCAGTACGGAATTTATGTGTATCAAGAGGGATGATTTCCACCATCTTCGCAATCATGTCAGCTGGATCGTATTGATTTTCCAAAGCTTTGTCCGCCTCTTCCATATCTTCTTTCCGGGTGAAATGAATGGCTTCATCGTACCATTTCCACTTCGCTTCTGCACTGCGGTCATTAAAGCCTGTTGCAAAAGCCCCAGGATTGATGGTCGCTACTTGTACTCCGTGGCCTTCCAGCTCTTTCTGCATCGTCGTCGCAATAGCTTCGATGGCGTGCTTAGTCGCAGTATAGGGTCCGACGTATGGCGTCGCCATAATTCCAGCCATCGAAGACATGAAAATGATTTTCCCTTTTCCTTTAGCTACGAATTTGCGCGCTGCAACTTGGGCAGTCTCTAAAGTACTGAAGACATTGACCTCGAATAATTCCCTGAAATTAGACATCGGCACTTCTGAAAGCGGACCGCCTTCATTGACTGCAGCATTCGCGACGAAAATATCAAAGTCGTACTCCAGCATCTGCGCCAAGTCCTGCGGATTTTTAATGTCCATTTTAAAGACGTCCAAGTCCACTCCTTCTGCTACAGCTTCCTCCCGCAACGCTGTAACTTGCGGAGCCGTTTCGACTGGCGCAATCACTTTATGCCCTTGTTTTGCAAGACCAAATGCTGCCCCTTTCGCCAGTCCGCTTCCTGCTCCTGTGATAAATATCGTTTTACTCATTTAAATCATCCTCCTGGTATACATTTTTCATATACCTTATGTCTTCCCGAAGGGACATGAGATAAACAGACTTCGATAAACTTGAATTTTTCCGACTCCTCTCACTTTTCTGCAACAAAAAATGCCTTTCCTTTATATAAAGGAAAGGCATTTTTATTGGGCTTATCGGTAATTAGTTTGTAGCGACTCCATAACTACCCATACGGCGTTTAACTTGAATGAAAGATGCAGCTTCGGCAATCTCATGCTGATTGAGCGGCTGGTCATCCAACATTAGATTGTAGTCGTTTAAGAAACTGGTATTTTGAAGATCCACATTGATTGTCCGTTCGCTGCGATCCAACAAACTGTCGACTGATACCTCAAAATAATCTGCAAGTCTTTCGAGATGCACTACAGACACTTGTTTCTTTCCACTTTCATAAGCCCAGACCGTACTTTTTGCAAAGCCGATTTCTTCTGCCAACTCTTCAGTAGATAGTCCTTTTGCTTCTCTTAAGTCCTTGATTCGTTTGCTTAACTGTTTCATTATATGCTCCTGCTCCCTAATTAATATTCTAACTATTTTAAATATACTGCACCTTGCGCTTTTTCACAATCTTTTTTGGATAATTCTTTAAAAAAGTGTGAATAATTAGTGAACACTAACTAATCATTACTAAATATGGAAAATTAATAGGATATTTATATTACTGATTTTACCATTTTAAGAACTATTCGAAATAGCAGGTAAATAGACACTTTAAATTTTCATCACTTTCATTACCAGAAAGTCTGAATTAGTTAATTATCTTAATCAGAAATTAATAACTATTTCAAAAAAATAATTGTTTTAAAAACTATTTAAAATTTTATTAATAAAAAGTTTATTAAAGCCTTTTGTACTAGTTTATAAATTTTTTTTGATTTTTTTAACTAAAAAAAGTATTATGTTAGAATAAACAAATGGAGGTTAGTATGATGTCTGAAAAGTATTCTAGACAAGAAATTGTCAGCAGTGTTCCTCAAAAAGGCTTTTTTGGTCATCCCAAAGGGCTATTCACGCTATTCTTTACAGAGTTCTGGGAAAGGTTCTCCTACTATGGAATGAGAGCCATTCTGGTTTTTTATATGTATTACGAAATTTCCGAGGGCGGTCTTGGTCTTGATCAAACCACCGCTTTATCCATCATGTCCATTTACGGATCGCTTGTTTACATGTCCGGAATTATCGGTGGTTGGTTAGCCGATAGGATATTCGGTACATCAAAGGCTGTTTTTTATGGAGGAATTCTCATCATGCTTGGGCATATCGCTCTAGCGATTCCCGGCAACCTTGCTTTATTCTTCGTCTCCATGGTATTAATTGTTCTGGGTACCGGTTTATTGAAACCGAATGTATCGAGTGTTGTTGGTGAAATCTACGAAGAAAATGATGACCGCCGAGATGCCGGATTCAGCATTTTCTATATGGGAATCAACATGGGAGGCTTCCTCGCACCGTTGATCGTCGGTACTGTAGGAATGAGAATCAGCTTCCATTTAGGTTTCAGTATTGCAGCAGTCGGAATGTTCCTTGGCTTGGTCATTTTCTTAGTTACAAAGAAAAAGAATCTGGGTCTGGCAGGAACCGTTGTGCCGAATCCCTTATTACCTTCAGAACGTAAAACAACGATCAAAATCTTTACAATCGGCGCATTAATCATTGCAGCAGCCGTAGCAATCGGTATCCCGACCGGATTGCTGACATTTGATAGCTTTGTGGCGATTGTCGGTATTTTTGGTATTTTAATTCCAATCGCTTATTTCACGGTTATGTATCGGAGTAAAAAGACAACAGAAGTTGAGCGCTCGCATCTATTGGCTTACATTCCCTTATTTATCGCCTCTGTCATGTTCTGGGCAATCCAGGAACAGGGATCAACTATTCTTGCCGCATACGCGGACACCCGTACGAACCTTGAGTTTGCAGGAATCACCATTTCTCCTGCATGGTTCCAGTCCTTGAATCCTTTGTTCATTATTATGCTAGCTCCGGTCTTTGCATGGCTATGGGTTAAACTTGGAAGCAAACAGCCGTCTATTCCGCAAAAATTCTCACTCGGCCTGTTGTTTGCAGGATTATCGTTCCTGGTTATTCTATTGCCGGCATATTTTGGCGGACCTGCTGCATTAGTTAATCCACTCTGGCTTGTCCTTAGTTATTTCATCGTTGTACTTGGCGAACTTTGCCTTTCTCCTGTGGGATTATCAGCGACAACCAAATTGGCTCCTGCAGCATTCTCAGCGCAAACCATGAGTCTGTGGTTCCTATCAAATGCTGCTGCTCAAGCAATCAATGCACAGTTGGTCAAATTCTACACAGTGGAAAACGAAATGATGTATTTCGGAATCATCGGAGGCGCCTCAATTGCCCTCAGTATCCTATTGTTCATCTTCGCACCACGCATCCAAAGCTTCATGAAAGGCGTCCGGTAACAAGAAAAGCGGAAGCAGCCGTTTAGCCTCGACAAGCGCTGGAAGCCTAACCGGTAATGGCGTTCTTTGCCATTGCTGGTTAGGCTGAAGCGACTCGAGAGGCTGGCTGCTGAAGCTAGACACAAGAAAAGCGAAGGCGTCCATGTTCTTTAACATAAAAATGCCCGGCAGTTTAAATCTGCCGGGCATTTTTTTATGTTTCTTCTATAATACTAGTTTTCGACGATCATTCCCATTTGCCTTGCAAAAGCGATAGCCTGATCTGACGATACCTTGCACCCTTGAAGTTTTTCAATCGATACCTGGATGCTGTCGAAGGTGTTGCTGCTTAAGTCGATGCCCTTTAGGCTCGTTTCTGTAAAGTTAATGTCATTCATGTCACATTTATGAAACTCGCTGGTCTTCAATTCCATTTGATAAAAATCCGCAAAGTGCATAGAGGAAGAGACAAAACTCACAGTATTGCATAAGGAAAAACCGAAAACGGCATAATTCAATACGCATTCATCAAAAAGCGTATGGCGGATTCCAGCTTCAGCAAAATTGGTTCCAACCAATTTGGAATTGCGGAATTCCGCCCGATGAAAAACTGTCCGGCTCAAATCGGCATTCGACAAATCACAGTTCAAAAAAACCACATCGACAAACTCCGAACGCGGCCAACTGGTTTCTAAAAAATTGACGTTTTCAAAAACAACATTGTCGATATGAAGAGCGTCTTCCGTGCTGAAATCAATCGTTTCCTGCGAGATTCTGCAATTGCTTACGTACTGGTCACCATCTATGGCCGCTGCAAAAGAACGGGTTTCCAGTTCCTTTGGGATAAGCGGTTCCAACCTTTTGCTTTTCTTCATAACCGACTGATTCTCCTCTTGAGCAAACAAAAGACTGCCTCGATGGCGAAGCAGCCTTTTGTTGTCTGAAATTATTTTTTCACTAATTCTTTATCCAAGCATTCATCAATGACCTCAGGCAAGTCAATTCGGTCTTCTGTCACTTCCACCTGGTACACTTTATTGTCGTGCATGAATTTGAAGATGCCGTTATCGAAATCTGTCCCGATTTCCTTGAAGAAGATCCCTTCGAGCTGACAATTTTTTGATTGGGTAAAATTAATTTTGTAGCTCTCCTCATCCTTCACCAAGTAACAGCGAACGCCTTTTTCAAACTCATCCCCTTCGACGCCTTTCACTGTACGCGCCAACGAAACGACATGAAGATCGACAAGTGGAATCTCACGCAACAACATATTCAGGAATGAACCTTTGGTAATTTCTTCCCATCTGCTTCTTGCCGTCTGTCCGATAATAATTTGCGTAATATTAAATTCGTGAGCCACTTCTGCAATCACTTTTGCAGAGGGGCGTTTTTCATTATCACGAACCATAAATTCTTCAGCTTCGTATTCTTCAGCAAGCTCTCTCCAGCGTTCAATATAAGATGCTTTTTCAGTATCGAACTCGTTAATGGATGACTGATCCACCGTTAGAATATACAACGGACAATCCAGCATGGTAGCAAGTTTATTACCCCGATTGATCAAACGTTCGCCATTCGGCCCGTAAAAAACACATACCAGGATGCTCTCATCCATCCGTCCTCTGATTTTCTTCATTTATGTTCACCCCTCTGGGAATATAATTCATATCCTGACTTTCAAAACTATGAAATTATACTTCTTCCTTTACATAAAATCAAGGGTTTCAATAATTTTCAGATTTCCTAGTTAAAAAAACTTGCCGGCCTTTTTCTTACCAGCATTGGCTGGCAAATGAAAAAGCCAAGGTTTTCCTGTATAATTTATATTGGCTGCTTTGAGAGCTCATCAAACAACAGCAAAGGTGAAATCTACTTTTCTTTATTATATACCCGCTCATTAATTTTTCCATTCATACTCGCTTTTCTATCCCAATACCGGAGGTTCTGCTGTGCATCTATTGATTTTAGCCATATTGATTCCTTTTATCGCTACCGCTTTGATCCCACTCATACATAAACGAACTGGAGCCTTGCATATCGGCTGGCTCGTGCTGCTTGTACCACTTGTTCTATTCACTATTTTCGTCTTTCAGATCCCCACTATTTCAACTGACGAAACCCTGATCCAAACAGTCAATTGGATTCCCTCGATAGGCATAAACTTTACAACTTATCTTGATGGCCTCAGTTTGATCATGGCTTTACTCATTACCGGCATGGGGAGCCTTGTCGTTCTCTACTCCATCTACTATTTATCATCATCCGATTCTTTTCCGCATTTTTACGCCTATTTGCTGCTGTTCATGGGAGCTATGCTCGGCGTTGTCCTATCTGATAATCTCCTTGTCCTATACGTCTTCTGGGAATTAACCAGTATTTCTTCCTTTTTGTTGATCGCTTTCTGGTATCACCGGAAAAATTCCCGCTACGGTGCCCAAAAGTCTTTATTGATCACCGTGTTTGGCGGATTCGGAATGCTTGCCGGATTTTTAATGCTCCATTCCATGACCGGAACATTCAGCATTCGGGAAGTTGCAGCTGTCATGGGGCAGTACACCGATCATAGCTTGTTTTATCCGGCCATGTTCCTGGTGCTGCTCGGCGCATTCACCAAGTCTGCCCAATTCCCTTTCCACATTTGGCTGCCGGACGCTATGGAAGCACCAACTCCGGTTAGTGCTTATCTGCATTCTGCCACCATGGTTAAAGCAGGCATCTATTTGGTTGCCCGCTTTACCCCGACTTTCGGCGGCGATGCTGCTTGGTTCTGGACAGTCACACTTGTCGGGCTTGTCACTTTATTCTGGGGAGCTTTCTGCGCTGTCCGACAGACCGACCTGAAAGCGTTGCTCGCCTATTCCACTATCAGTCAACTCGGTTTAATTATGAGCCTTTTCGGTCTTGGTTCAGCAGCCCTCCATTTTGGAGCCGGCAGTCAAGGTGAAATTTATGGCTTGGCCGTTTTTGCAGCATTGTTCCATATGGTCAACCACTCCACGTTTAAAGGCGCCCTTTTCATGGTGGTCGGCATTGTCGATCACCAGGTGGGAACGCGTGATATCCGGCGCTTGGGTGGATTGATGGCATTCCTGCCTATCACCTTTACATTCGCTGTCATCGGCAGCTTTTCAATGGCCGGACTTCCTTTTTTTAATGGATTTCTAAGCAAAGAGATGTTCTTCACGGCTTCCGTTAACGCGGCGGGACTTCCAATTTTCGAAGTCGCAACCTGGGGCTTACTGATTCCTATCATTGCGTGGATCGCTTCTGTGTTTACTTTTGTATATTGTATGATTTTTGTTTTCCGAACTTTCTTTGGTCCTTCTCATTTGAAGAAACTGGATAGAAGACCGGTGGAACCTTCAATTGGAATGCTGATTTCTCCAGCCATTCTATGCGTTTTAATTATCGCCTTGTTCTTCATGCCAAACCTATTAGGTGACCACTTGCTGAGGCCCGCGTTGAATGGCGTCATTCCTGGAATTCCAGGAGCATCTCCCCACATTTCAGCGTGGCATGGTTTTAATACCGAATTATTTATGACCTTAGGAATTATCGTTATCGGAACGGTCCTTTTCCTTACCATCCGCAGCTGGTACAAAATCTATCGCTTGCAGCCTGCGGGATGGACTTTCACTGTGCTGTACAATTCTTTTCTGAAGGATTTGAAAAGGGTTTCTAATTGGATTACCACGCATTATATGACCGGACATCTCCCTGCTTATTTTGCTTACATCTTCTCTTTCTTTATTGCTGTATCTGGCGGGGCATTGATTTTCACCGGCGCCTTATCCATTGACTTGTCCGCCGATTCCCCAGTCAGCGTTTACGAGGGCATGTTGACTGCCGTCATGGCGATTGCCGCCATAAGTATCCTGTTTGCCAAAAAGCGCCTGACAGCTATTTTACTGAATGGTGTACTGGGTTTCTCTATCGCTATTTTCTTCGTGTTGTTCCGTGCACCGGATTTGGCTTTGACACAATTGGTCATCGAAACAGTGACCACTGTATTATTCCTGCTGTGCTTTAATTTCTTGCCTGAATGGACAAAAGACAATGCTTCAAAACGGATAAATATTCGCAACGCGATTATTGCCATCGGCGCTGGAGTTACGGTCACACTGATTGGACTGACCGTAAACAGCGGAACGCTATTCACCAGCATTTCGGGCTATTTTGAAAATTCCTATGAACTTGCCGGTGGAGACAATATTGTCAATGCGATTCTTGGAGATTTCCGTGCTTTTGATACAATGCTTGAATCACTTGTTCTGTTCATTGCCGGACTCGGCGTCTATACGTTAATCCGCTTGAAACATGGAAAGGGGCCGGATAAAGATGAGCATCAATGACGTGATATTAAAAACTGTTTCAAAAGCTGTCGTTTTGATTATTTTAACGTTCGGCATCTACCTGTTTTTATCCGGACACAACCAACCAGGCGGCGGCTTCATTGGAGGATTGGTTATTGCTTCTGCTTTCGTGTTGATGTTTTTGTCTTATGATTCAGAAACCGTCAGTGAAGCATTGCCTATCGACTTTAAAAAACTTTCTGCATTCGGTGTATTGCTGGCCATGACGAGCGGTGTTGTCCCTATGTTTTTCGGCGAGGCCTTCTTGAGCCAGAGTTTCGGCTACTTTGATTTGCCGATTTTCGGTAAGACTGAACTTGCCACTGTCACCATATTTGAAGCCGGCATCGCGCTGACAGTTGTTGGTGTTGTCGTGAATATTATTCTTAGCATAAGTGAGGATGAGTAGCCTGTGGAATCATTGATCATTATTTTGGTCGGCGTCCTTACCACGGTCGCCATCTATCTTGTATTATCAAAAAATGTTGTACGCGTCATCCTGGGTACAGCTATCCTGTCTCACGCCGTCCATCTGCTGATCTTATCGATGGGTGGTTTGAAGCTGGGAACGGTTCCTTTGCTCGGGGAAGAAGCAGAGTCGTATGTTGATGCCTTGCCTCAAGCGTTAATTTTGACGGCAATTGTCATCAGCTTCGCTGTTACAGCTTTTATCCTGGTGCTCGCCTATCGCGCTTATCAGGAATTGGGAACAGACAATTTAGGAGCTATGCGAGGTTCTGATGATGAATAATATTTTAGTCCTTCCCATGCTTCTTCCAATAATAATAGGCGTAGTGCTGATTTTCTTGCGCACTTACGGACGCATCCAAGCCTGGATCAGTCTTACGGCCATGGCGGTCACTGCAGGCATATCATTTTATCTTTTGTATGCGATTCAGGCTGATGGAATTATACGTTTGGATTTCGGGGGCTGGGAACCGCCTTTCGGCATTTTGTTTGTTGCCGATTCCTTTGCCGTTTTACTCGTGTTGACATCCAGCATTGTAACAACCATCTGCCTGAGCTATGCCCTGATTTCCACCAGCAAAGAATTGCAGACCATGTATTTTTATCCGACGGTACTGTTTCTAGCGGCCGGCGTCAACGGTTCTTTTTTGACTGGTGATTTGTTCAACCTGTTCGTTTGCTTTGAAGTCATGCTGCTGTCTTCTTACGTACTCCTGACTTTAGGTAATTCCAAACGTCAGCTGCGCGAAGCAATCAAGTACGTATCGATTAATATCGTTTCATCCTGGTTCTTCCTGGTGGCCTTGGCTTTCCTCTACGGAACTGTCGGCACTTTGAATATGGCACATGTAGCTGAACGGGTTGCGGAAGTAGGGCAGACACCTCTTCTAACCACCATCAGCATCGTCTTTTTGGTGGTGTTCAGTTTGAAAGCTGGGTTGTTACTTTACTTTTGGCTTCCCGGATCTTATAGTTCACCGCCTGTTGTCACCTCTGCCCTTTTTGGCGCATTGCTTACGAAGGTTGGAGTTTATGCCTTGTTCCGTGTTTTTTCATTGATTTTTTATCACCAGCCGGAAATCACACATACCCTCATCGGCGTTATGGCGGGGTTGACTTTAATCGGAGGAAGCCTAGGGGCCATCGCTTTCAATGATATCCGCAGCATTGCAGCTTACAATGTGATCATTGCTGTCGGTTTCATGTTGGCAGGATTGGCAATATCCACTCCTGCTGCAATTGAAGGGGCCATCTACTACTTTATTCATGATATGGTGGCCAAAGCGCTGCTGTTTCTTCTTGTCGGTACAATGATCACATTAAGCGGCACCTCAAAAATGGCCGGAATGAGCGGTCTCATGAAGAACTACCCATTGCTTGGCTGGTCTTTTTTCATCACTATGCTGTCGCTTGCCGGCATTCCACCACTCAGCGGTTTTATTGGAAAAGTTCTGATAGCAGGGGCCGCAATTGATAGTGGATCGTACCTCCTCCTAGCTTTAGCCCTGATATCCAGTATTTTCGTCCTTTACTCGCTGCTACGCATCTTTAAAAACTGTTTCTGGGGCGAAACCATTGTCAGTAAAGAAGAACAGCTGCCCTTGAGAAGAGGCGTCCTGCTGCCCTGTTTAGCACTTGTGTTATTGACCATTGGCATCGGTTTAGGCATCGAAGGTTTGGCGCCTTATGTTGCGACCGCTGCTGAAACATTATTGGATCCTGGGATTTATATCGATGCTGTATTGGGCATAATTGAGTAAATCCACTTTCTCTATGAAAGGAGTGAAGTAGAGTGCCCGCTCAGTTCTTATTAAATATCACCATTGCGTTATTGTGGACATTGCTGATGGACGAAGATGCTTTTTATATCACGACTTTTCTGACCGGATATTTGATTGGTATTGGCATCCTTTTCCTCATGCACCGCTTTTTTGGAACAAAGTTCTATTTGCTGCGAGTTTACTCGGCACTTAAGCTGCTGCTGATCTTTGTCTCAGAACTTTTCCAATCCAGTCTATTAATCATGAAACAGATTTTAAGTCCAAAGCTGAACATAAAACCTGGTATCTTCACTTATGAACACAGTATGGAAGGTGATTATGAATTGACGACACTCGCCCTCCTGCTCACTTTGACACCAGGATCGGTCGTTATGGAAGTGTCACCAGACGGGAAAATTTTCTATATCCACGCAATGGATGTGGAAAGTTCACGTGATTCGGTATTAAAGTCCATTAAAGTTTTTGAAAAAGCGATTATGGAGGTGACAAGAAATTGATTGAAACCATACTGACCATTTCCCTCTCCCTTTTCATTCTGGCAATCATTCTGGCATTGTACCGGATTATTCGAGGGCCTTCCATGCCTGATCGTGTTGTAGCAATGGATATGATCGGGGTTAATTTGATTTCAGGAGTAGCTGTCTTTTCCGTTGTACTCCACACGCATGCATTTCTTGAAGTTATATTGATTGTTGGTATTCTTGCATTCATCAGTACACTTGCTTTGGCACGTTTCGTTGAAAGGGGCGATATCGTTGAGCATAAACATAATCGCTGAGTATTTCGGGGTTTTTCTGATTTTGATTGGCAGTATAATGGCGGTAATCAGCGCAATCGGAATTCTTCGGCTGCCGGATGTTTATACCCGTTCGCATGCTGCTACAAAAAGCTCTACACTTGCTGTTCTGCTGTCATTGTCTGGAACCTTCATCTATTTCTGGGCATCTGAAAACTTTATCAGCGTCCGGCTTTTATTGGGGATCACTTTTGTTTTTTTAACAGCACCTGTGGCGGGTCATTTGATCACACGAGCAGCATACCGTTCGAACGTTAAATTGGCCGACTCTTCTACAGAAGATGCTTTGGAAGAATTGATCAAAAAATAAAGATATGATGATTTTTTCATGTTTTCTTAATAAAGCAGGTTAGTAATAGCGTTGCCGACTCTTTAGAGCGGCAACGCTATTTTTATATCAATGAAGCAAAAGTTTATGAAGGGATTCCCAGGGAATAGAAATAAAAAACAGAAATGGAGACGGACATTCAATGGAAAATGTGAGAGACACTTTCAAAGAAGTTGCCGCCGCAATCCTTCCTGTCACTATAGTCGTCTTGGTTTTACAAATTGTTATTATTAGAATGCCTTTTGAAGCAATCATTCAGTTTCTCATCGGGGTACTTTTTGTCAGTACTGGATTTTTTCTATTCCTTGTCGGCGTTAATGCCGGGCTATTGCCAATTGGCGAAATGATTGGCAGAAGGCTTCCCAGTACCAAAAAAGCCGGTTTTATTATCGCCACCGGTTTTTTATTGGGCATCGCGGTCACTGTAGCCGAGCCGGATGTCCGTGTACTGGCCAAACAAATTGACGAAGTCTCTGGAGGTGCAATCAGTTCAGCGATATTAATCTTATCAGTCTCTCTCGGTTTGGCTATTTTCGTTGCATTGGCAATGATCCGTACTATCTTTAAAATTCCTCTTCATTATTTGCTTATTGGCGGCTACGCTTTGGTTTTCCTACTGTCTTTCTTTGTCCCCGAAGCCTTCATCTCTATTTCCTTCGATTCCGGTGGCGTCACAACTGGACCGATGGCCGTTCCTTTTATTCTGGCGTTGGGTATTGGCGTTGCTTCTGTACTGCGTTCAGAGGATGACAGTTCCGGTGAGAAATTCGGTTTGATTGGCCTCGCCTCTATTGGACCCATTCTGGCAGTCATGATCCTGGGGGTGTTATTCAGGTGACTATCCATATTTTCGAAGGATTTCAAACAGTCATGCTGGAAGTGAGCATGGCACTGCTCCCTCTCCTTATTTTCTTTGCTGCCTTTCAGATATTCATGCTGAAACTGCCGATGCAGCGTGTTATGCAAGTAGGAATAGGCTTCGTTTTAACCTTTTTCGGTCTTTCTTTTTTTCTTCAAGGAGTTCATGTCGGCTTTATGCCGGTTGGGACGATGATGGGAGAAACGCTTGGAAGCTGGGAGAACAAATGGCTTTTGATTCCAATCGGTTTTGTCTTGGGTTTTGCCGCTACATTCGCAGAACCGGCAGTCAGCATCATGACAGACGAGGTCGACCAAGAAACCGGCGGATACATTTCTCAGAAAATGATGCTTTACACATTATCAATGGGTGTCGGTGTCTCCATCGCTTTATCCATGCTGAGAATTTTGACTGGTTGGTCGCTCTGGTATTTCATTATTCCTGGTTATCTCCTTGCTCTCATACTTGTGTTTTTTTCGACTCAAACTTTTATCGGCATCGCCTTTGATTCTGGAGGAGTGGCAACTGGTCCCATGACCGTTACATTTATCGTTGCTGTGGCAGTTGGCATTTCAAGTGCTACAGCAGGCAGCGACCCTTTGACTGATGGCTTTGGCATGATTGCACTTGTCGCTCTCACTCCAATCATCGCAGTACTCATACTGGGTCTAATCTTCACTAAAAAAGGTGGGAAGAAAACCAATGATTCTTAATCACAGATTGATGATCGCCATCGTCAAAAGAGGACATTCACGCGATGTAATTGCCGCCGCTAAAAATGCCGGGGTTGATGGCGCAACCATTATATACGGGGAAGGTATGGGAAGAAATGAAAAAGCTACATTTTTAGGTTTGCCTGCGACCCATGAGAAGGATGTCATCTTTTTCGCATTGGATGGAGAGAACGAGAAAGCCGTTGCACAAGCCGTTTCTGAAGCTGGAAAATTAGGGAAATCCGGCTATGGTCTTGGCTTCACAGTTCACTTAAGTAAATTGCTTGGAGTGCCGCATTTATCACACCGAACAGATGACAGGAAAAAAAAGAGAGGTGTTACTGATTTGGATTCAGAAGCGAAAGATTTCCAATTAATCGTAACTATTGTTAATTCGGGTGACTCTTCAACTGTAGTAAAAGCCGCCGCAAAAGCCGGTGCAGAAGGTGGGACTATACTAAACGGTCGAGGTACAGGAGTAAACGAACAGGAGAAGTTTCTGAACTTCACTATCGACCCTGAAAAAGATGTGGTTTTGACGCTCGTTCCAAGCAGCTATTCAGAGAAAGTTGTCAAAAGCATTGAAGAAGCCGTTGACTTGAACGCTCCAGGCAAAGGCATCGCCTTTCTCATTGATGTTGAAAATGTTTTTGGAGTGAATCATTCATCCTTAGCCAACCGTAAACAATGATTAAAACTCAAATTCGATATAAGGCAGAAAACCAATAAAAATACGGGCAAGCCACAGCGGCTTACCCGTATTTTTTTAAGATATTAATATGGTTTTGCTTCGTGTCCTTTAGCTGCAGCACCTTGCGCTACTTTGTTAGCAGCTGGCTGGCCATATACTTTCGGTCCAGCTTTTTTCATTTCTTCATTAGCTTGCATCTTTTGTTCCATATTCTCACGGACACGGCGGCCATAGTCTTCGTCCGCCTGCGTAAAGTGATGGATCATTTCTTCCTGAATACGGGGATCACATACTGACAATGCGTCTCCTAGATTGTTGATCAGCTCATCACGCTCCCAATCTTCGAAGCTGCGGTAAGTCTCACCTGCCTGGCCGTAGTTATTGGTACGGTCGATCGGCGCCGATACTACTTTATCGTTATAGGCTGGTTCATGAGCTGGCGTTCCACTCGAATCTGCCTCTTTGAACCCCCCTAGAACAGAAGGTTCGTAATTAATATGCGGATTCGAAGGATTTTCATCAGGGTTCTTCACATCCATACCTCCCCGCTGCTGGTTCGTTGCTACACGCTTCTTAGGAGCATTGACCGGTAATTTCAGGTAATTGGCTCCAACACGGTAACGTTGCGTATCTGAATACGAGAAGGTGCGGCCCTGAAGCATTTTGTCGTCTGAGAAATCCAATCCGTCAACAAGAACTCCTGTACCGAATGCCGCTTGCTCAATCTCAGCATGGTAATCGACTGGATTGCGATCCAGCACCATTTTCCCCACAGGAAGGAATGGGAATTTATCCTGCGGCCACAATTTTGTATCATCCAACGGATCAAAATCCAATTCTGGGTGTTCGTCGTCACTCATAATCTGAACGAATAGTTCCCATTCAGGATAATCTCCACTTTCAATTGCTTCATAAAGATCCTGTGTGGCATGCCCGACATTTTCTGCCTGAATTTCAGAAGCTTCTTTTTGAGTCAGGTTACGGATGCCTTGTTTCGGCTCCCAATGATACTTAACCAGAACTGCTTCACCTTTATCATTGACCCATTTGTACGTATTAACACCGGATCCCTGCATATGACGATACGTTGCCGGAATTCCCCATGGGGAGAACAGGAACGTAATCATATGAGTTGCTTCAGGCGTCCGTGCAACAAAGTCAAACATCCGTTGGGGATCTGCTACGTTCGAAGCCGGATCCGTTTTAAAAGCATGAATCATATCCGGAAATTTCATGGCATCACGGATAAAGAAAATTTTAAGGTTATTTCCGACCAAATCCCAGTTGCCGTCTTCTGTATACATTTTCACTGCGAAACCACGAGGGTCGCGATCTGTTTCCGGAGAATGTCTTGACCCTGCAACTGTTGAGAAGCGGACCAATAATGGTGTTTGTTTTCCTGCACCTGAAAATACTTTGGCGCGTGTATATTTTTCCACCGGCTCATCGCCGACTTTGCCGTAGGTTTCAAAATAACCAAATGCACCTGCACCACGCGCATGGACAACTCGTTCCGGAATTTCTTCCCGGTCGAAATGTGAGATTTTTTCAATGAAATGATAATTTTCAAGTGTAGCAGGGCCACGGTTCCCGACAGTTCGCATATTTTGATTATCTCTAATCGGATGTCCTTGTCGATTCGTCAGCGTTTCTTCATTTTCGCTGGTACCCATTTGATTCTTTTTCTCTTCATTATTCTCTTTCATGAATATCCTCCTCTGCAATGTGCTATCACCTTATACTTTTCCCACCTTTCCCCAAAAATAAACGCAATAAATAAAGACAAACTTAATTTCCAACTATGCTTTATTGAAGAAAAATAGTAGAAAACTCATTAGCAGAGAAAATCTTTTAATTTCTGGAGAACTAAAAACATGTAAAAGTTGAATGAAAAATTAGTTTATTAAATGAAGATAGACAAAGACGGCAATATATGAAAAACTAAAGTAATGACAACTAGCAGAAAGCAGGGCTTTTAGATGAGTGTAGAATTAAAAGAAAAAGGGAGATGGGATCCCTTGAAGGTATTTTCTAAAGTCTCAGCGGCGTATATTCTTTCCTTTTTCATGAAGAAAAAAAACGGAAAGAAAATTGCCTTGGTTGGCGGAAACCTCGGGGAAAAATACGAAGATAATGCCGCCGTATACCATAAATACTTAATAAACAATCATAAAGATCAAGTAATTGCTTATTGGATGTATGACCCAAAAACTTCCTATGCCAAAAACGAAAAAATTGAAAATGCCGTGCCACTTGGAAGTTTCAAAAACTATTTGTTGTTTTTTCGGGCCGATTATACGTTCCATGGACACTCTCTTCTTTACGATATCGTACCAGCAGCTGACAAATTCCTCTTCCTTAACCGCAAAACAATCATTACCCACGTCAGTCATGGCATTGAAGGATTCAAAAAGATCCTGATTCAGAAAGAAGATGTCCCATTATTGAAGCGCACTGATTATTTCAACTGTGCATCTCAATATGAATATGAACTAAAGTTAAATAAATGGAAAATTCCCGAACAGAAACTAATTATTACCGGCTTTCCCCGATTCGATCGCTATCCGCCCAATCAGCCTTCCAAAGAAGTTAAAAACATCTTGATGATGATGACGTGGCGTGAATGGCTTTTTGACTTGACGAAAGAAGAGTTTATCGACAGCACCTATTTCAAGAGTACGGTAGGGTTGTTGAAACACGAAGGCATCCAGCAATTGCTTGCCGACCACAACCTTCACATGAACATTGCCTTGCATCCTTTCATGAAAAAGTTCGAAAGATATTTCACCGGTTTGACTGATAATGAACACGGCATCAAATTCCTGGATTTTAACCATGAAACCATCGAGTATTCCATTGACCATAATGACATGCTGCTGACTGACATCACCAGTGTTTCCTGGGATTTCCTTTATCTGAACAAACCCATTGTATTCTTTATGTTCGATAAGCAAGAGTATTTAGAAAAAAGAGGAACCTATTTGGACTTGGATACAGACCTTTATGGGTATAAAGCCGATTCAATCGATCATGTTTACGAATATCTTAAGAAAATTGTCGAGGAAAAAATCACTTATAATGAATGGTATCCGAAAGCCACGGATTACATTGATTATTTTGACCAAGACAACTGTAAACGCCTAACCCAACGAGTTATGAACTTAGCATAGTTTCACGTGAAACTATAAATTTCGCCTTTCATGCAAAAACACACTCTTTTGAGTGTGTTTTTTTATAGGTCAATTTCCAGTTCGACTGGACAATGATCGGAACCCCATATATCTGCATGAATTTTTGCATTTCTCAATTTCGAAATAAGATTTTGGGAAGTTAGAAAATAATCGATTCTCCACCCTACATTCTTTTCACGGCAATTGGAACGGTACGACCACCAGGAATAAAACCCTGTTTCTGTCGGATAGAAATGTCGGAATGTATCTATAAAGCCACTGGATAAAAACTGTGTCATTTTGCCGCGTTCTTCAGGTGTAAACCCTGAATTTTTTTTATTGGCTTTTGGATTTTTTAAATCGATTTCCTCGTGAGCAACATTCAAATCTCCGCATAAAATAACGGGTTTATGATTATCCAAGCTTTTTACAAACGACAAAATGGCATCTTCCCATAATAGCCTATAATCTAAACGAAGCAGGCCATGTTGGGAGTTCGGTGTATAGACGGTTACCACATAATGGCTGTCGAATTCCAATGCAATCAGCCGTCCCTCTGTATCGTGCTCTTCTGACCCCAAACCGTATTGAATCGATAACGGCTTATGTTTCGTAAAAATTGCCGTGCCGGAATAGCCCTTTTTATGCGCATAATTCCAATATGTATGATAGCCAGGAAGGTTCATCTCTATCTGCCCTTCCTGCAACTTGATTTCCTGCAGGCAAAATACATCTGCGTCTGCTTCAGTAAAAAAATTCATAAATCCTTTTTTCATAACGGCACGCAAGCCGTTGACATTCCATGAAATCAATTTCAAATGTAAGCCCTTCTTTCTGTTCCTTCCTAAGTTTAAAGGAAGCCTAAAAAAGACTCAAGCCATGTGTTAACTGGTTATTTTGTAAAAAGAAAAATTCCGCTTTGATGCAATTTCACCTTTTAATTTTCAGAGGAAAATTTTTCATTAACTTAATATGTAAAATTTCTGTATTTTTTTAAACATTCTGCATCATTTTACGGGGTCTTCTTGTACAATGAAATTATCTGATATATAGAAATTTTACCAAGTGGACGAACTTCATATCAACTGGCTGTTCGTGGCTTTATTTTTTCAAAGCAAAATAAAGGGGATAAAGAGATGAAGAAGTTTTCGAAAGAAGAAAAAAGCTGGGCATTGTACGATTGGGGAAGTTCCGCTTACTCCATTATTATCACAACTGCGATTTTTCCGATCTATTATAAAGCATCAGCTACCGAAGCAGGTGTCAGCCTATCTGACTCCACGGCTTATCTAGGGTATACAATTGCGATTTTCACATTTATTCTGGCCATGATCGGACCTATATTGGGGACGATTGCCGATTACCAGGGGATGAAGAAAAAGTTTTTTACAGCTTTCTTCCTCTTGGGCACCATTTCTACAGCGCTATTGGCTTTCGTGCCAAGTGAAAATTGGTTATTGATGCTGATTTGTTATGTGTTTGCAGCATTGGGAGCAACGGGGGCTAATTTATTTTATGATGCTTTTATTGTCGATGTTACTACAGAAAAACGAATGAACAGTGTCTCTGCATTTGGTTATGGACTTGGCTATATCGGATCGACCATCCCATTTATACTTTCCATCGCCATTATCTTGCTAGCTCAAAATGGAGTATTGCCAATTTCTGTTACCGTTGCCAGCCGGATTGCCTTTTTAATTACGGCTGTCTGGTGGGTTTGTTTTTCATTGCCTATGTTCCGCCATGTCAGGCAGCTTCACTATATTGAACGTGAACCCAATCCGGTTCATCAAAGCTTTAAACGTCTCGGAAAAACCATACGGGAAATACGTCAATACCGTGCGTTATTTTTGTTTCTAATTGCTTATTTCTTTTACATTGATGGTGTCGGCACCATTATTTCTCTGTCTACTGCGTATGGCACTGACCTGGGTCTGAGCGCGACCAATCTCTTGATTGTTTTGTTTGTTACGCAGGTAGTCGCTGCTCCATTCGCCATTCTTTATGGCCGTTTAGCCAATCGGTTTACCGGCAAAAAAATGCTTTATGTTGGAATCTGTGTTTATATTGTAGTCTGTATCTATGCCTTCTTTTTGGAGACCATTACTGATTTTTGGATTTTGGCTATGCTTGTGGCCACTAGCCAAGGGGGCATCCAAGCACTCAGCCGATCTTATTTCGGAAAACTTGTGCCTAAGGAAAATTCCAATGAATTCTTTGGGTTCTACAATGTCTTTGGGAAATTTGCTGCAATCACAGGCCCTCTGCTCGTTGCAGTCACTTCCCAAGTAACTGGCAATTCAAGCATGGGTGTTTTCAGCCTTGTTATTTTATTCGTTATCGGTCTCATCATCCTATCCCGTGTACCGGAACCAAAGCCCCATGAACCAATCGATAAAGTAGCAACGGACTAAGAAAAGCGGAAGCGCCCATGTAGCTCTGACAGGCATAAGGCAGGCCAGCTGAGTGGCGTTCTTTGCCACACAGCTGGATTGACTTATGACCCGAAGAGCTGGGCGCTGGAGTCTGGACAAGAAGAAAAGCGGAAGCAGCCGTTCAGCTCCGACAAGCGCTGGAAGAATTATCGGTAATGGCGCTATTAGCCATTGCTGGTAATTCTGAAGCGACTCGAGGAGCTGGCTGTTGGAGTCTGGACACTGAAAAGCGGAAGCGCCCATGTATCTCTGACAGATAAAAAAGTTTGTTCTCTAAAAAAACAGATGCCTTATCGCTTCAAACTAAAAAGGTGTCCGCCAAACTATCTGGCGGACACCTTAACTTTTTTTATTTTTTGTTTTTGTCTTCAGCTTTGACCGTTACGCTGCCGGTAGTGTCTTTTTCGACAGATGCATCGCCTAGTTCAACCACTTCGATGCCGCTTTTTTCCTTATCGGCTTCTTTATCGGCTTTTTTAATCTCTTTTTCTACTTCTTTTTCAGCTTTTTCATGTTCTTTTTGAGCCTTTTCTTGCTCTTTCGCTTCTTTTTGAACGACCTTTTCTTGCTTTTTCAGTTCTTTTTCTTCTTGTTTTTCTACACGCTTTGCTTTAAGTTCATCAGCTTTGCCTTTGGCTTTTTCTGTAATTCCAGAAGTTTTTTCTTTCGCTTTATCTGTAAGACCAGTAGTTTTATCTTTCAATTGATTCGCTTTTTCTTTCACTTGATCCATTGTGCCGCCTGAGCTGTCATCGCCTTGCTCTTTAGAGCTGGCTGCTTTTTCTTTGACCATTTCCTGAAGCTCTTTGCCGCTTTTTGGTGCGAATAATAATCCTGCAGCTGCTCCGATAACTGCTCCCGTTGCTGCTCCAGCTAAGAAACCGCCACCGCCGCTGCCACTATCTTTGCGCTCAGCTTCAGTTGGCTGTGGCGCTTGGATTTTACCGCCGCGCACAAGACGTTCTTCTACTTCATCTACGATTTCATATAAAGTACGCCCTTTAGCTTCAACTAGGGACACGCTCATGTGATAGTCAGCTAAATCTTCCTGATCTCTCACTACGATAACGTCATAATCCGTAGAATCTGATTTGTCTTCCAGCATTTCTGCCTGATACCCTTTTTTCTCTAATGCTTCACGTACTGATGTAAATGGGTGTTCGACTGCAACTCTTACCATAATCTGTCCACTCCCTTTTCAAAAGTCTATATTTCTTTGTTTGCCCACAATTGCGAAATTATAAACTTCTTTCTAAAGTTCATGTGTTATTGCCAAACTTTTATGGTATCTGTCTTCATGAGCCGCGTTGCCAATACTACTCCTAAAACTGCCCCACTCAGGCTAGAGATGAAAAAAGGAGGAACAAAAAATAAAGCTCCGAATTCAGTGCCTAAAAAAATCCGGGCATAAGGAACAGCAACCAAAGAAGCGATGATTCCCGTTCCTACTACTTCCCCTATTGCAGCCAGCCAAACTTTGCCGAACTTAGCATACATAAGTCCAGCCAGCAATGCTCCAATCATTCCGCCGGGAAAAGCCAATAGTGAGCCTGTTCCCGTCAATATCCTGACGACTCCGGTCAGAAAAGCAATCAGCACTGCCGGACCAGGTCCAAAAAGAACAGCCGCGAGGACATTAATAGCGTGCTGGATTGGATATGCACGCGCGATTCCTGCTGGGAAATAAACAAAAGCTGAACCAGCTACTCCAATTGCAACGAACATTGCCATAAGGATCAGTTTCTTTGTTTTCATTCTTTGACACCCTCTTTGCAGGATGTTCGCAACGCCTTGATACGTCCTTCAATATCTTCTGCTTCCGTAATTGTTGAAATGACGGCAATTCCTGATACACCTGATTTCCAGACCTGCCCTGCATTTTCGGGAGTGATGCCGCCAATGCCCAAAATTGGCAAGGCAGGAAACTTACTTTTGACAGCCAGTATTCCTTTGACGCCCGCAGGTGCTTTAGCATCAGGTTTCGAGACTGTGCCGAAGACCGGGCCCATCCCGACATAATCTGCGCCGTGCAAAATTGCCTGTTGTGCTTCTTTTACTGAATGAACAGACACACCCAAAATTTTCTCTTTTCCTATCATCTTGCGAGCATATAAAGCCGATACATCATCCTGACCGACATGAATGCCGTCTGCCTCGATTTCGCAAGCCAGTTCCAAATGATCGTTGATAATCAGCGGTACGCCATAGTTATGGCATAACTGCCGGCAGCGCAAAGCAAACTCGAGCAACGCCTCCCCCTTCAAAGCTCCATGTCCTTTTTCACGCAGTTGGAAATGAGTAATTCCTCCGCTGAGCGCTGCTTCTAGTAATTCAAAAGGATCTCTTGCCCCTGAATTTTGGGAACCCATTATAAAATAGATCGCAGGTTTATCGAAAAATTTCAATTCTGGCCGCCTCCCTGTTTGCTGCTTGACCCGCTTTATATGCTGCATGATTAGTAGGTCCATGTCCCGAGCCAATATTCAACGGATCGCTGATTGCAGCCTGAATAAATTCTTTAGCTGTGCAGATCGCTTCCTGCAGATCTCGTCCTTTGGCAAGTTCCGCCGTTACAGCTGCTGCAAATGTACAACCGGTGCCATGCGTCTGATCAGTTTCAATCCGGTCTGAGCGAAACAGTATCGATTCGCCATTTGTATCCAGAAAGTAATCTTCTGCATACTTCGTATTTGCTTCATGACCTCCTTTGATCACAACAGATTGCGCACCCAGCAATAAAATCTGTTCAGCTGCCTGGCGTCGACTGGATGCATCTGTAATGGCAATGCCGGTCAGAGCTTCCGCCTCCGGAATATTCGGAGTCATAAGATAGGCCAATGGAAGCAAATGAAACTTAAGAGCTTCCACAGCTTCCGGCTGCAATAATTTTGCACCGCCCTTAGCAATCATGACCGGGTCTACAATCAGCTTTTTCCAGCTGTAACGCTGGATGGCTGCTGCTGTTTTCTCGATGATTTCCGGGTCGAATAACATCCCCGTTTTTAAAGCAGCAATCTCAAAATCGCTGCCGATTGCCTCCAATTGTGTTTGCACCGCTTGGGAAGTCATCGGATAAATGGCGGAAACGCCTGTTGTATTTTGAGCAGTTACCGCAGTAATGACAGAAGTGCCGTAGACGCCCAGCTCCTGAAAAGTTTTCAAGTCGGCTTGGATGCCAGCTCCTCCTCCTGAATCTGAGCCCGCTATCGTTAGAGTTTGCGGTATTTCACTCATAACATCCCCTCCTGTATCGTGACGCGCTCACTTACTTCACTGTCTGTTATACTTGCCAAGCAATTGATGAAAGTCCTATGGAAATCACCCGGAAGAGCTGCAAGTTTTCCAGCCTGTTCTCCCGCAATAGCATAAACCCGCAGCGCATTGCTAACAGTCTCCATCGGATTTTCTGGCTGAATGGCGAGGCAGGCAGCTGTAACACTGCTCAATAAGCAACCCGTTCCCGTTATGAAAGCCATAGCCGGATCCCCAAAAGGAATTTCAGTCACCGATTCTCCATCCGTCACAATATCCGTTTTTCCGGTGACTGCAATAATCAATCCCAAATTTTTGGCGGTAGAAACGGCCATCTCTCTGATGTCCAGAAGCCCTTCTCCCGCATCAACGCCTTTCGACTCCCACTCTTTCCCAGAAACAGCTGCAAGCTCTCCTGCATTGCAGCGGAGGACGCTGACGTCAACTGTATCCAGAATTTCATGAACAGCCGCTAAACGGAAACGGCTCGCTCCTGCTCCTACAGGATCCAGAACGACAGGAATGCCAATTCGATTGGCTGTTTTTCCGGCTAGCAGCATGCTTTTCAGCGACTCTGCGTTTAAGGTGCCGATGTTTAATGACAAAGCCTTTGATAATGCAGCAAGTTCTGCTGCTTCTTCAGGAGCTTCTCCCATTATCGGAGAAGCTCCGATTGCTAATAGACCGTTTGCTTGGAAATTCGATACCACATGATTGGTGATGCAATGGACTAGAGGATTTTCCTGCTTTATTTTGTTGAGCATCTTTAAACACCCACTCCTTCTGCAAAATTGATGGACCACGATTCTTTTCTCCATGCTTGATCCCAGAAATTCCATTCGTAATAGCTGCTCTTGCGGAAATGGCTTTTCAACTCACGACGCCGCGCTTCCGGCAATCCTTCCGCCAGCAGGTTCATACGGGATATCTGTTCGTTGACAAGGGCTCCAAATTCCTCCGAACCATAAGTTTCAATCCAGCGGTTGTATATCGGATGATCGGGTTCGGCATTTTTTAAGCGCTCTCCAATTTCATAGTAAAGCCAATAACATGGCAGAATAGAAGCCAACACGTCCGCCAAATCACCTTCTGACGAGCGGTACATATGCGACACATAGGCGTACGCAGTCGGCGATGGCTCAAACACAGCCCATTCTTCGTCTGTCACTTCCAACAGTTCCATAAAGGATTCGTGAAGAGCCAGTTCAGCACTGCAGGTATGCGCGGAATGAAGTGCAAAGCGCTGTGTCGTTTCCAAATCTTTAGCTTTGGATGCGCCAATAGCCTGTACTTTAGCAAAATGAGATAAATAATAAGCGTCCTGCATTACATAAAAACGGAATACATCAACCGGTAATGTTCCATCTTCGATGCCCTTAACGAACGGATGATCAAAACTGGCCTGCCACAAGCTGTTGCACTCTTCTCTTACTTCTTCACAAAATGTCATTTCTCCATCTCCTCTTTGCTTTCAGATCTCAGTGACCGACTGTTACGGTCACTTTCCCTGTTCTTTGACCAAATAAAAAACGCCGCTTCCCGGCAAAGGGAAGCGGCGTATGCAGTCGATAAAAGAAATAGCAGACGGTCGCCACTTCCCTCCGCTGGTATGATCCAGATCAGGTTCAAAGGGTCCAGGCTTATGCCTGTCTCAGCCGATATCCGGCTCCCCTAGTGGTGTGTTTTATTTGTGATTTACGAAATCACTATATCATAGATTCAGAAAATTCTACAGCTTTTATGCGATTTCCTGTTTCATCATCAAAGAAATGCACGTGGGCCATATCAAATGCAAGCGTCGCCGTATGGCCTGGCTCAATTGTTGTAGCGGCATCTACACGCGCAATAAATTCCTGTTCTGCGTAAACAGCGTGCAAGATCGTTTCAGCTCCGGTCAGTTCACAAACTGTAATGACCGCTTCGAATTCACTCGCTGGAATGCCTGATAAATCCTCATTATTGACGTGAATATGTTCTGGGCGAATACCCAAGGTGACCGCTTTTCCTTCATAGCCTTCGTTCTTCAACATGGACATTACTTGTGCTGGAATGTCCAACACTTTGTCCCCCATCAGATAAGCTCCTTTTTCAATTCTCCCTTCAAAAAAGTTCATGGCAGGAGAACCGATAAAGCCACCTACGAAGCGGTTTTCCGGGTAATCATAGACTTCTTTCGGAGAACCGACCTGTTGGATAAACCCATCTTTCATTATTACGATGCGAGTAGCCATTGTCATGGCCTCTGTTTGGTCATGCGTCACATAAATGGTTGTTGTTTTCAACCTTTTGTGAAGTTTGACGATTTCTGCACGCATTTGGACACGCAGTTTGGCGTCCAGGTTGGACAGAGGTTCATCCATCAGAAAGACTTTGGCATCACGGACAATGGCGCGTCCAAGAGCGACACGCTGGCGCTGTCCGCCCGACAACGCTTTTGGTTTCCTGTCTAAATAGTCTTCCAACCCAAGGATAGCTGCAGCTTCATTAACCAATCTCTTAACCTCAGCTTTTTTGAATTTCCGCAGCTTTAAACCAAAAGCTATGTTTTCAAATACTGTCATATGCGGGTACAAGGCGTAGTTTTGAAAAACCATCGCAATGTCGCGGTCCTTTGGCTCGACCTCGTTCATCCGTTTGCCATCTATGTAAAATTCACCTTCCGTTATTTCTTCCAATCCTGCAATCATCCGCAAAGTTGTTGATTTACCGCATCCTGACGGACCAACAAAAACGATGAATTCTTCGTCCTGAATATGGAGATTAAAATCCGAGACGGCAAGAGCGCCTTTGTCATATCTTTTCCCTAGCTTTTCAATTTTGATCTCTGCCATTTCGCATTCTCCTTATTTTCGATTTATTCTAATTATAATTAGTTATCTGTAAATTACAAATACGAGGTTGGAAAGCCTAATTTATTATTGTATACTTCTCTTTATAGAAGCTGGAATATTTTGTGTTTCTAAATAGGAAAAATGGGGAACCATTTAGAAGGGCTCTCGCAGAGCAGCCTATAAATCTTCGGGAGTCGAAGTTAAATTTATTCCATAAATACCCTGACTTTATCTATTTAAACAAAAAAGGAGAGGAAGAGATGAAAAAAACGCGGTTATTTTTAATCAGTGTAACAATATCGGCTCTAATTCTTAGCGGTTGCGCAGGCTTCCAGACAAGTAACAATGATGAAGCGAATGTTAACGAGGAAGGCAAGACAGTGGTCGATTTTTGGTCTTTCTGGGGTTCTGAACTTAGACGCCCGATTATTGACAAAATTGTTGCGGACTTTAATGCATCTCAAGATGAAATCGAAGTCAAACATACCTACAGCCCTTGGGGAGATATTTGGACAAAAGAACTGGCTGCTATTGCAGCGGGCAACCCTCCGGATGTCGTAATCAACGATATTAACGCAACTGCGCTTCGCGGCAAGGAAAATCAGGCAATGAACCTTTCTGAATTCACCGGTGGAGATTTCTCAGAAAAATTCTATCCTGAACTTTGGAATGCAACACTTTATGAAGGAGACTCTTACGGCATCCCTTTCAATACGGATACACGTGTGCTTTTCTACAACAAGGATGCCTTTGAAGAAGTCGGCCTTGATCCGGAAGATCCGCCGGAAACATGGGCAGAACTGGAAGAGTATGCAGCTAAACTGGACATTAAAAATGACGATGAGTACGAACGTCTCGGTTTCTATCCGCTTTGGGGCGTCGGATATGATGTCTGGTTACTAAATGCTAATGGTGAAAACTATTTTGGCGAAGATAATAATACTGACACAGTCAATATCAATACGGAAAGAAACGTTGAAGTCCTGAACTGGCTGAAGTCCTGGAGAGAGAGAATCGGAGTAGATGTTGTCAATGCATTTCAAGCCCAAATTGACAGCCAACAAGGAAATCCTTTCTTCAGCGGCGATCTAGCTATGATTGTTCAACAACCAACATTCTATCAGCAAATCAGCGAGTACGCAGAAGACCTGAATTTCGGTGTAGTCCAGCTTCCTGAATATGAACCAGGCAACGGACACACAAGCTGGGGCGGTGGTTTCGTAGCTGAAATACCTGAAGGGTCAAGCGATCCGGAAGCGGCATGGAAGTTCATCGAATATCTAACAGATCAAGAAGTACAAACATACTGGGCAGTGGAAAACTTTGATAATGTAGCCAATATCGAAGGAGCTGAAGCCGCTGCACAGTCTGGTGATCTTACGGAAGAAGGCCAAATGGTCTACCAGATGGCGGTAGAGAGTATGGAAAATACTTTGCTGACTCCCGCACCTGTAGAAGCACCAGGCTACTATAATTTTATCAATCCGCAAGTTGATGAATTCTTCCTTGGCCAAAAGACTGCCGAAGAAGCACTGGCGCAAGCAGAAGCAGATATAAAAAATTTAATCGAGAAAAATCAGTAAGCTAGGAGGAAAGTCCTTTGGGAAAAAGAAAATTGACCATGAGGCGCAAAGAAAGCATATACGGCTATATTTTTATCTTACCGTTTATTGTGGGGTTCTTCGCTTTCACCGCCGGGCCTTTATTGTTTTCCTTAGCAGGAAGCTTCACAGACTATAATATTACATCGCAGATGGATTTCATCGGAGTGGAAAACTACCAATCGCTCATCATGGAAGATGGTCTTTTTCGGACTTCTTTGTGGAATACGATTTACTATGTCGCATTCTCCGTCCCCCTAACAACTTTGGGAGCCATTTTCATTTCATCACTTTTAAATCAAAATGTACCGGGAATTCGTTATTTCCGGACCTTATACTATTTGCCTGCTGTACTTTCAGGTGTCGGCGTATATCTGCTTTGGATGCAATTGCTCGAGCCAGGAACCGGAATGGTCAACCTGCTCCTTGGCTGGGTCGGTATCGACGGTCCTAACTGGCTGTATGATCCGGATTGGACTAAACCTTCCTTAATCCTGATGAAACTTTGGAGTGTCGGCGGATCAATGCTTCTTTATCTTGCGAGTATGCAAGGCGTTTCAAAACACCTGTATGAAGCAGCAGAGATTGATGGAGCAAGCAGAGGACGCCAATTTTTTCATATCACAATCCCTATGATTACTCCCGTTATATTTTTTGATGTTGTCACCAGTACAATTGGAGGTTTCCAGATTTTCCAGGAAGCCTATATTATGTCCGGGAATGGAGAAGGCGGACCTGCAAATTCCTTGCTGTTCTACAATCTCTATATGTGGAATCAAGCCTTCGGAAGCTTCAATATGGGCTATGCAATGGCAATGTCCTGGATTTTATTCGTCATCGTCTTTATCCTGACAATCATCAATTTGAAACTGGCTCCCCGCTGGGTGCATTACGAAGGGGAGGAGAAATAAATGGCTAAGACCAATGAAGAAACCAAGTTTTCTGATGAACAGGATAGACTGGAAAGCCAGTCTGGTACCAACACAAAAATACGTTATTGGGAACACCGCGGCAACCGGAATAATATGTGGCAAATTTTGAACTTCGTCTTATTGGCTGCAGGAAGCCTTCTGGTTCTGTCGCCTCTCTGGTGGATGTTTGCCACTTCATTAAAGACCATGGGGGAAGTTATGTCGTACCCGCCGTCCTTCTTTCCGGAATCCTGGGAATGGACAAATTATATCCGCGCCTGGCAAGCTGCACCTTTCACTACTTATACCCTTAATACCATTACAATCACGACTTTTGTAGTGATTGGCAGTGTCGTGGCAAATTCTTTTATTGCATACGGCTTTGCCAAAATACCGTTTCGTGGCAAAAGCATTTGGTTCGCCATTGTACTGTCGACAATGATGATTCCCGGATTTGTAACACTCATCCCACAATATGTTCTATTTTCCAATTTAGGATGGGTTAATACGTATTATCCTTTGATTGTGCCGCATTTCTTTGGAAGTGCCTTTTATATTTTCCTGCTTCGGCAATTCTATATGACTATTCCTACTGAATTGATCGAAGCAGCAAAAATGGAAGGAGCAAACCATTTCTATATTTGGTGGAAAATTGGGCTTCCTTTAACAAAACCGGCACTTGCAACCGTTGCTATTTTTTCGTTCAACGGCGCATGGAACGATTTCCTCGGACCTTTGCTTTATTTGAACGATGAGAATCTCTACACGCTGCAACTCGGACTGGCAGTATTCAAAGGACAGCTTAGTACACAATGGAATTATCTAATGGCCGGATCGCTTCTCGTGCTCCTTCCTGTCATCCTGCTGTTTTTCTTCTTCCAGAAGTACTTTATCCAAGGAATCAATCTATCTTCTGGTGGGAAATAAGAAAAGCGCAAGCAGCCGTTTAGCTCCGACAAACGCTGGCTGCTGGAGCTGGACAACTAGAAAAGTGTGAGTGGCCATTCAATTCCAGGCAAAAGAAAAGCGTTCCTGAAATTTCAGGAACGCTTTTTTCATATTATTAAACGGTTGCCACTTTTTTCTCTTTTTTGATTTGCTTGCTTCGTAATTGTCCGCAAGCTGCATCGATGTCAGCGCCTTGTTCATGGCGTACTCCGCAGTTGATGCCTTTCTTTTTCAACGCATCGTAGAAAGCGGTGATTGCTTCCGGCGTGCTTTGCTGATACTGATCATGCTCATCCACCGAGTTATAAGGAATTAGATTGACGTATGATAGATGACGCTTGTCTTCCAGCAATTTAGCCAACTGATTCGCTTCTTCTACATGGTCATTGACGTCACGCAATAAAATATACTCAAACGTGATGCGGCGGTTGGATTTCTCTAAATAATAATCAATGGCGGCCATCAATTTTTCAATTGGGTAAGCTTTGTTGATTTTCATGATGCGTGTACGCAATTCGTTTGTTGGTGCATGAATCGAAATAGCCAGATTCACTTGCAGGCCTTCGTCTGCATAGTCATAGATTTTCGGTACGATGCCGCTTGTAGACACCGTAATGTGGCGAGCTCCAATAGCCAAGCCTTTTTGAGAATTAACAACATTCAGGAAGCCCATCAGATTCGTGTAGTTATCGAACGGTTCGCCGATTCCCATTACCACGATATGGCTGACGCGCTCATCTTTTTGCTGTGCATCAAAATGCGCTTGAACTTGCATGATCTGCTCAACAATTTCACCCGCGTTTAAATCACGGCTCTTTTTCAAAAGTCCGCTGGCACAGAAACTACAGCCGATGTTACAACCGACCTGCGTTGTTACGCAGACAGAATTCCCGTATTTAAAACGCATTAATACCGTTTCAATCAGATTGCCGTCCTGCATTTGGAAAAGGAACTTGATTGTACCATCCGCAGATTCCTGTTTGACGGTTTCTTTCAATGTACGGATGGTGAAGTTATCTTCAAGAAGCTGGATGCAGTCTTTGGAAAGATTGTTCATTTCCGAGAATTCAGTGACACGTTTAATATACAACCAGTCCCATACCTGTTCAGCACGGTACTTTTTCTGGCCGTTTTCTAAAAACCATTCTTTTAGCTGATCTATCGTTAATCCATAGATGGAATTTTTCATTTCAGAACCCTCATTTCAAATTTCACAATTGCTTATTATAATACTAAAAATAACGCTTGACAACAACTATTTTTGTTTAGACAGAAAAATCTGACTTAAAATCCTGCTTACTGTCTCGTTTTCAAGGGTAGATATTGGAAAAGAGGAGTTGATATTATGAGTGCTATTACCCATGTCGGACTGGCAGTTCCTGATTTGGACAAAGCTATCGATTGGTACAAAAAAGTTTTGGGCTTCTATATTTTAGCCGGTCCATTCGAATTCAACGCTGCGAATAAAAATTCGGAAGCGATGACATTGGATCTCCAAGGCGCCGAGCTGAAAAAAATGCGCAATGTCCATTTGATGTCGTCAGGTGGCGTCGGCATTGAGCTTTTTGAATTTCAAGACCCTACATATCAAGCTGAACAGTATTCGCCTCACGCCGGATTTTTTCACATTTGCCTGGTCGTTGACGATCTAATCGGCACTATCGAAAAAGCCGTCCAGCACGGTGGCAAGCAGCGCAGCAAAATCTGGAATATCAACAAGGGCAAGCCTCATTACTTAGTTTATACCGAAGATCCATTTGGCCATATCATTGAATTGTATTCACGTAGTACTGCTGAAATATATGGAAATCATTAACCCAAAAAACCAGACGCTTTTAAGGCATCTGGTTTTTTGGGGCTATAAGGTGCTTACGCTTTTCTTATACCAACTGCTCTTTTTTCTGCAGCATAGTACCGTTTGCAGCCAAATCCGTATGCCACGAGAAAGCTTTCTCCAACACGTGTGGAGTCTGACCGCCGCGCGTTAGCGCTTCTTCGTAGTAGGCACGAAGTTGGTCTCGGTATGTTGGATGCACACAGTTTTCAAGGATGACTTCTACACGTTCACGCGGCGCCAGTCCACGCAGATCTGCATAGCCTTGCTCTGTTACGACTACATCCACATCGTGTTCGGTATGATCGACGTGTGAAACAAACGGCACCACACTTGAAACATTGCCGCCTTTAGCAATCGATTTCGTTACAAAAATCGCCAAACGGGCATTTCGTGCGAAATCTCCTGAACCACCGATGCCGTTCATCATTTTTGTACCCGAGACATGTGTCGAGTTGACGTTTCCGTACATATCGAACTCCAAAGCAGTATTGATTGAAATCAATCCGAGTCGGCGGATAATTTCAGGGTGATTGGAAATTTCCTGTGGACGCATAATAATCTTATTTCGATAGTTTTCAAATTCGCCGAAGACTTGTTTCATTTTCGGTTCGGATAATGTAATCGAACAGCAAGATGCAAAGTTCACTTTTCCTGCATCAATTAAATCAAAAACAGCGTCCTGCAATACTTCAGAGTATACTTCGAGGTCTTTAAATTCGGAATCGACCATGCCATGCAAAACAGCATTCGCCACAGATCCGATGCCTGATTGCAAAGGAGCCAGTTTTTCTGTCAGTCGGCCCGCGCGAATTTCAGAACGCAAAAATTCAAGCAAGTGATCCGCCATAATTTGCGTATCTTCATCTGGCGGCACAATATTTGAAGGAGAATCCAACTGTTCAGTGAAAACAATGCCTCTCACCTTCTCCATGTCGATTGGAATTCCGATGGTGCCGATGCGCTGATCGACAGCTGTTAAAGGAATTGGCAACCGCTCTCCTTGTTTGCCGGTATCATAGATGTCGTGCAATCCTTCGAATAAGTCAGGCTGCGCCATATTGATTTCAACGATAATGTTTTTCGCATGCTTCGCAAACACAGCAGAGTTCCCGACAGAAGTTGTCGGAATGATCATACCGTCTTCTGTAATTGATAGAGCTTCTACGATTGCAAAGTCAATCGATTCGGTTACTCCTGTACGAATCCATTCTGCTGTATGGGATAAATGATGATCCACAAAGAGCATTTCGCCATCATTGATTTTTTTGCGCATTGCCGGCTCTGCCTGGAACGGCAAACGTTTGTTGACGATTCCCGCTTCCGCAAATAACCGATCGATATCAGAGCCTAAAGAAGCGCCCGTAAACACATTCACTTTAAAGCTCTCGTTTTCCGCGCGTTTCACTAATGCGAAAGGAACCGCTTTCACATCTCCAGCGCGTGTAAATCCACTAAGCCCCAAAGTCATGCCATCCTGTATCCATGAAGCCGCCTCTTCCGGCGTTACCGTCCGGTCTTGCAACTGTTTCGCTTTAATGCGCTCAAGTTTTTTTTCCATCATTATCACTCTCTTCCGAAGTTAGTTTTATTTCCCTTAATTCAATAAAGCGTTTTCATAAGCGAATACTCAGTTAAAAATCCTGCTTTACGCAAAAGGGTATAATTTTTCATTGTCTATCATCTTTTAATTATTAGATAATTTTAACTTATTCTGTTTCGGAATCGAGCTTTGCAGAGTGGAAAAGAGTTTATCCCTGCCAAGCAGAGAATAAGAGACTTGAAGCAGCATTTTATCAACGAAAAAAAGCATAACTTTCAGTGTCTTGAAGCTGCCCTGAAAGTAACGCTTTTCTTTATTTCCCAGACTCCAGCAGCCAGATTCTAGGATCATAAGCCACTTTGACTATGCGGCTGAAGAAATGCCGCTTCGCCAGTGCGTCTTATGCCCGTCGAATCTACACGGCTGCTTCCGCTTTTCTTTTTGTCCAGCTCCAGCAGCCAGATTCTAGGGTCATAAGTCACTCTGGCTATGCGGCTGAAGAAATGCCGCTTCGCCAGTGCGCCTTATGCCCGTCGAATCTACACGGCTGCTTCCGCTTTTCTTTTTGTCCAGCTCCAGCAGCCAGATTCTAGGGTCATAAGTCACTCTGGCTATGCGGCTGAAGAAATGCCGCTTCGCCAGTGCGCCTTATGCCCGTCGAATCTACACGGCTGCTTCCGCTTTTCTTTAGAACCCCAGCAGTTTTCTGAAGTAGCTGGAATAGGACTGGCTGACGGGGATTTTTTGCCCGTTATTCATCGCCAAAACAAAGGTTGAATGTGTATCCGGATAGATTTCTTCTATATGATGCACATTAACGATGAAGGAGCGATGGCAGCGGATGAAGGATTCCCGGGGCAAGAGGAATTCAAATTCTTGCAGGGAGTTTTTATTGGTGCCCGAATAGCCTTCAGCATGAACATGGGTTTTGCGGTCTTTCACCTCTAAATACTTTACCTCAGTGAAAGGGATCGGCTTCCAGCCATCTGGGCTTTTTACCGTAACCACTGACTTGCCTTCGGTAAATGCGGGGTAGATGGCCATCACACAGCCTTGCAACTCTCCCTCATGTTCAAACGGTACGGCCATGCCATGATAAGGCACGCCAAAAATTTCCCGATTGATGAATTCAGATGTCTTCTGATTCGCCTGTAAGGCTTTATGGGCAATAGTACCGGGTTTTACAGGATCTCCCGACTTTATTTTCAAATCCACCCGCTTGCTCGGCCTGTAGTAAATGTATTCCTTCGTATTCGTCACAGCTATTGAAATTTCATCAGAGAATAATTCTCCCATGACGTCCAACAGCGAACCCAGTGTAAAACTTTCCATTGTAAACCTCCTGTTTCAACTCAATGTTTTGATTATACCTTAAAACTTCCTTCCATTAGAAAAACCAGCCCTTCAAGAGGACTGGTTGGTTGCTTTTATTCTGACAAAAGCATCGTGCCGTTATTGGTTAAATTAGCATGCCAGGAAAATGCTTTTTCCAGCACATGAGGCGTCTGGCCACCACGCAGCAGCGCTTCCTCGTAGTAAGCGCGCATCTGATCTTTATACATCGGATGTACACAATGTTCGATGATCAAAGGAACCCGCTCACGCGGAGCCAGGCCGCGGAGATCCGCATAGCCTTGTTCGGTCACTACAATATCTACGTCGTGTTCGGTATGATCCACGTGCGAAGCGAACGGGACAACACTTGAAATGATGCCGTCTTTCGCTATCGACTTGGTGACAAAGATCGATAAACGGGCATTGCGGGCAAAATCTCCAGATCCGCCAATGCCGTTCATCATCTTGATGCCTGAAACATGAGTCGAGTTGACATTGCCGTATATATCGAATTCCAATGCCGTATTAATGGAAATAAGTCCGAGCCGGCGAATCAAACCTGGATGATTTGTAATTTCCTGTGGCCGCAAGATAAGTTTATCACGGTAATCTTCAAAGTTTCCAAATACCTGGTCCATTTTCTCCTGTGAAAGGGTAATGGACGAAGCCGAAGCGAACTTCACTTTTCCCGCATCAATCAAGTCAAAAACAGCATCCTGAAGCACTTCGGAATATACTTCCAAATCATCAAACTCCGAATCGATCAGACCAAGAAGAACCGAATTGGCTACCGACCCAATTCCTGACTGCAAAGGTGCGAGCCGATTGGTCAGCCGACCGGACTTTACTTCTGCCCGCAAGAAGTTTAATAAATGTCCAGCCATCACTTCGGTTTCCGCATCCGACTCCAAAATCGTAGAAGGAGAATCCTGTTGCCCAGTAAAAACAATACCTCGAACTTTTTCAGGATCGACCGGTATACCAATGGTGCCGATACGGTCATTGACCCGAGTCAGTGGAATCGGCGAACGCTGCCCCTGCAATCCGGGTTCATAAATATCATGCACTCCTTCAAACAATTCCGGCTGCGACATATTGATTTCGATTATCACGTTTCTCGCATGCTTGACGAAAACCGAAGAGTTTCCGACGGAAGTCGTTGGAATGATCATGCCGTCCTCTGTCATCCCCAATGCTTCAATTACAGCAAAGTCGATTGGTTCAATGACCCCTGCCCGGATCCATTCAGCCGTCTGGGACAAATGATGATCGACAAATAGCATATTGCCTGCATTTATTTTTCTGCGCATGGCGGGATCAGCCTGAAACGGCAAGCGCTTATGGACGATTCCCGCTTCCGCCATTAATTTATCTACATCTGATCCTAAAGAAGCACCAGTAAAGACATTCACTTTAAATTGCTCTGTTTCTGCACGGCGAACCAATGCATACGGTATGGCTTTGGCATCCCCTGCTCGTGTAAACCCACTTAACCCAAGTGTCATTCCATCCTCAATCCAAGACGCTGCCTCATCAGCAGAGACAACCCGATTCTGTAATTCAATGGCTTTGATACGACGAAGTTTTTTGTCCACCTATATCACCTTTCAGAGGCTTTAGTTTGTTTGGCCTGTACCTCTATTATACTTCATTCCCCATCCCTCCAAAACAAACCAAGCTTCTGAGAACTACTTTTCACCGGCACTTCTTCACAATCCTGCAACAAAGTGAACCAGGCAATTTCCATCTCAATTCTGTTTGCTTGCAATTAAAAATACCGTTTCCGCTTTTCTTTGCACTTTAGAAAACAGGAAACCAAATAGAGAGTAAAAATGAAAATAATTAGAAAATTCTTTTTATAGAATAATATTTTGACACACATTCGTAATAATAATTTGAGTTTATTCCATTGACTTCAACGGATATCCATCCTAATATATAAAACATTGTCAAAACGAAATGTGTTCGTGCAATAATATGAAATGAAACGAGGCTTTTATTAATGTCTTCTGGCCAACGCAAAAAAATCACCATATTGATGGTTAATATGTTTATTGCTATAGCAAGCTTTGGAATTATCGTCCCTATCCTCCCCGCCTATCTCGTGTCTATTGATCAAGGCGGCACTGCCGCAGGACTCATGATCGCTATTTTTGCAGGAGCTCAGCTGTTATTTTCACCTCTCGGCGGTAAATGGGCAGACGCTTACGGTCCCCGTAAAGTCATCATCTTAGGCTTGTCCCTGTTAACAGTGTCCATGCTGATGTTTTATGCAACCGATTCGATTTGGATTTTGTATGCCTCCCGTATTGTCGGCGGAATCGGCGACGCCTTTTTAGTACCGGGCATCTTCACTTACGTGGCCGGCATTACCACTTCGGCTCAACGAGCAAAAGCTACAGGTCTTGTAACAGCTTCTATGTCACTCGGCTTAGTTATTGGACCTGGGATTGGTGGATTCCTGGCAGACTTCGATCTGAAACTGCCATTTCTGGTATCTGCCATCGTCACACTGACAGCCGTTCTGTTCTCACTCATCCTATTGAAGGAAATTGAGCCTGCAGAAGAAATCTCAAAACAGGCCGAGGAGTTTATCAACGCGGAAACGATGTTCGAGCAAATCGGCCGTTCGGTCAAAATGCCGTATTTTATTCCGCTGATCATCACCTTTGTTATGAGCTTCGGCCTGGTCGCCTATGAATCCGTCATTGGCTTGTATTTGACCAGTCAATTCGAATCGAGTTCTAAAGATATTGCCATGATGATTACTGCCACCGGCCTTGTCAGCGTCATTGTCCAGGTCTTCGTGGTTGACCGCCTGATCAGGCGTTTCGGCGAAGTGGCTGTTTTGATCGCCTTTCTCGGGGTAGCGACTGGCGGTTTCCTATTGTCTTTGATCGCCGGAAGCTATGCCGCTTTCTTCGGTGTCAGTCTGGTAATTTTCCTGGCTATGGCCATTCTCCGACCGGTGCTGAATATTTTAATTTCGAAAATGGCACAAGGCGAAGTCGGCTTTGCAATGGGAATGAATACAGCTTATATGAGTCTCGGAAATGTTCTGGGTCCTTTATCAGCTGGTCTCCTATTCGATTTAAATATCAATTATCCATTTATTTTGGGTCTCGCTCTGCTGATCGTCACGTTGTCGATTGCCGTCGCTTGGCGAAGTTCCCGCGCTGCCAAAACACTCGCTTTATTGGCAGCGAATGATGCTTCCGAAGCGGAATCTCTAGTCTAGAGATTCCCTTTTTTATGGCCTTAAAAATTGGTAAATAGTTCAAGTCTATTCCGTTGACAAGAAGTGGAAGCTCAAATAACATAGAAAAGTTGAAGAATATAAAAAGAAATACTAATCAGGTCTTTACTGATCCGGTAAAACGGAATAAATCACCTTAACATTTTAGTAGAAAAGAGGATACTTAACATGTCTGCCGACCAAAAAAAGAAAATTTTTATCTTGATGATCAATATGTTCATCGCCATAGCCAGCTTTGGAATTGTCATTCCGATTCTGCCTTCATATCTGCAATCCATTGATCAAGGCGGGACAGCGGCAGGATTGATGATCGCCATTTTTGCCGCTGCGATGTTCGTCTTTTCACCGATCGCCGGAAAATGGGCAGATCAATACGGGCGTCGAAAAATGATTATCTACGGATTATTGGGTTTAACCATATCCATGTTCGTTTTCTATGCTTCTGATGCTATCGCGATTCTGTATCTGTCACGCGTCATCGGCGGCATCGGAGCAGCCATGCTCATACCGGCAATTTTCGCCTATATTGCAGACATTACGACATTTGACCAACGTGCAAAAGGAACCAGTTTGGTTTCCGCCGCCATGTCTCTTGGAATTGTCGTCGGACCTGGGATTGGTGGATTTTTAGCTGATTATGGCATAAAACTGCCTTTCCTGGTTTCTGCGCTGGTATCGCTTGGCGCTGTAATTTTCTCAGTTATCTGGCTGAAAGAACACGATGCAACAGACGCCGATCCGGCATTGGCTGCCACGTTGACAGATGACGAATCCATGCTTACCAAGATTGGCCGCTCCACCAAAATGCCGTATTTCATTCCTTTGGTTATCACCCTTGTCATGAGCTTCGGTCTGCTGGCTTATGAATCAGTGGTTGGCCTCTATCTGGATAATCAATTCAATTCAACAGCGAAAGATATCGCCTTTATGATTACTGCAACTGGAGTCGTCAGCGTTATTGTTCAGTTGTTTGTGGTTGATCGGATTGTTCGCCGCTACGGGGAAGTGGCTATTCTGATCACATTCCTTGGTGTGGCGGCATTAGGTTTCTTGATGTCGTTGTTTGCAGGAAGCTACGCCATGTTTTTCGTCGTTTCCCTGATAATTTTCCTGGCCACTTCTATTTTGCGCCCTGTCTTGAACACCTTAATTTCAAAAATGGCAGATGGCGAAGTTGGCTTTGCAATGGGGATGAACAATGCTTATATGAGCATCGGAAATGTAATTGGCCCCTTGCTTGCCGGCACGCTTTACGATGTTAATATTATTTATCCATTCATCTTGGGTCTGATTATGCTGATCATTACCATGTTTATCACCATCTCTTGGCAGCGTTCGCGCGCTGCCAAAACCTCTGCAACTGCATAAGATTTGTTGGCTATTGATGGGCTCTCTTTTGAGAGCCCTTTTTTATTCTTTTGTCGAATATTGTCTCTAGCTTTACGGGTTTGTTTATCCGTTGTATAATATTTGTACAACACTTACCATAAAATCTATAGAATGAAGGTAATGCTATGTACAATATCAAAGCAGCTGCCAAAATCTTAGATATGCCGAAAGTGACAATCCGTTCCTGGGAAACGCGCTACAGCGCAATTACTCCGGCTCGAACGGAATCTGGACACCGCTTGTATTCGGATCAAAATCTGGAAGATTTGAAATGGCTAAAAATACAAGTCCAGGATAACGGCATGAAAATTAGCGAAGCCGTAAAAAAGCTTCATGCTTCGCGCAAACAGTTCATTGTCCCGACTAACGAACATCATAAAAACAAAACATTGGAATACGACGAACAAATAAATCAACTTTTCCAGGCGGCGGCCGAGATGGATACGGAGCGCTTTAACTATTTACTGGATCTGCATTTTTCTTTATTCCATCACCAAACAGTCTTCTTTTACATTATCGCGCCATTGATGGTACGCATTGGAGAAGCTTGGGAAAATGGGGTCATCAGTGTAGCTCATGAGCATATGATTACTCATATTGTCCAACAGCGTTTCAATCAGTTTTTCCGGATCTTTCCGGTTTCACCAAATTTGCCAAAGGCTATGGCACTCAGCCCAAGCGGCGAACAGCACCAGTTGGGGTTGTTATTATTCACTTTATTCCTCCGGGAAAACGGGTTTTCCGTGGTTTATATCGGACCGGACACGCCTCTGGAAGGTTTAGAGGAAATGGTCATTAAACAGAACTTCAAATTGATGTGCATGTCCATCGCTTCGCCTAAATTGCTTCCGGTGGCCAATCAGTATATCGACACTTTAGCCAAGGCGAATCCTGAAATGCATTTTATTCTCGGAGGAATGGGTGTCGATTGTGAACAAACTGAAGGCAATCGCTGGTACTTGGGCAGCGATCTAAAGGTATGGCAGCAATGGCTGGATAAGCAAAAGTTTTAACACAGACAGAAACCCCCTCAAATTAGCAGATTGAGGGGGTTTCTGTATAGTTTTTTTATAGGCTTACTGCCAGTCGAGATCTTGGTAATCCTTTTGATAAGGTCCATTGTCCGTTACTTCAGAATGGTACAGCGCTTTTAAAGCAAAGCCTTTTTCAAGCTCCATGTCTTTCATCAACACTTTCAACCGTTTTTTCAATTCCGGATGATCACTGACCAATTGCTCCATTTTGGATTTGGTGTATTTCATCTTTATCCGCTCCTTTTACATCCTGTTATCTTCATTGTACACCGCAATAGAAAAAAACGCACTTGCCTCAGCAAGTGCGTTACTGTTTTGGCCTCAGCCTAAATAATGAAACACAAAATTCGCCAGGAACAAGCCGGCGATGATAAACAAAGCCGGTGAAACTTCACGCCGTCTGCCGGTAGCGATTTTCAAAATCGGATACAAAATGAATCCGATGGCAATACCGTCCGCAATGCTGTAAGTAAACGGAATCAGTGCCACAATCAGCAAGGCTGGGAAGCTTTCGGTCATGTCCTTCATATCGAGGTTTTTGATGTTTTGCAGCATCAAGCCTCCGATGATGATCAGAATCGGCGCAATTGCACTGTCCGGAATCAGTTTGATGACAGGAATAAAGAACGAAGCTACCAGAAACAGCAAGCCGGCCGTAATGGTCGTCAAACCTGTCCGGCCACCCGCTGTCATGCCGGCTGCACTTTCGACCGTTGCCACTGTTGGGCTCGTGCCAAAAACGCCGGATGTCATTGCTGACACCGAAGTCGCCTGAAAAGCCCGACCGAATTTCTCCGGACGTTCGATGAATGCCACTTGCCCGTGGACAAGTCCAATGTTCTCAAACACCAGCACCATCGTCAGCGAGAATACCGCGACCCAAAAGGTTATGGACAGGATATTCCCAAACGACAACGCTCCGAATACCGCAAATGCTTCCGCGGCATTGATCGATGATTCATTCATGCTGCCGAAATCGATCAGCCCGAAGAATGAAGCGATAACTGTACCAACCACAATCGTGATGAGGAAATTCCCCGGCACATTGCGGATAAACAGCACAATCGCGATCAGAAACGTCAGCACCGTTGCCAGTACATGCGCTTCTGCAAACGACCCGAGTGCCAGAATTGAACTCGTACCGCGTTCCACGATGCCGCCCTTCTCAAGGCCAATCAACATAAGAAATAACCCGAGCCCCACTGTAATCGCTTCCTTCAAGGAATAAGGCACTGCCGCACTCAACATTTTCGCAAAACGCGTAAATGCCACTGCCACAAAGATGATTCCCGAAACAAAGACAACTGCCAGTGCTTCCTGCCACGACAAGCCCATCGACTGAACCATCGTATAGGAGAACAACGCATTGATTCCCATACCCGGCACCAGCAAAATCGGTACATTGCCCCAAAATCCCATGAGCAAACAACCGAAAACCGATGCTGCAATGGTTGCCACAATTGCCGCTTCAAGCGGCATGCCAGCTTCCGATAAGATCAGCGAATTAACGGCAATAATATACACCACCGTAAAAAAGCCGATCAAGCCTGCCGTTATTTCTCGTTTGACCGTTGTGTCGTTTTCTTGAAGACCAAAATATCGGTCCATCCAATTAAACATAGTCATAACCTTCTATTAAATTAGCCCTCTCCCTACCCGCTCTACCTATCGAAATAGGTAAGCCAAGATAGGAGTGTAATCCAAAAAGAGAAAGCTGTCAAGGAGATATGCTTGATGATGAAATGGACTGTCCGCGAACGACTGTAAAAAAAATTTAAGCGACTGCAAATCCGGCTAAGTGACTGTAAAAATTTTTGAGCGACTGCAAATTTTCCTGAACGACAGTAAATCACTACGAACGGTTGCAAATGGCCAAATAACTCAAAACTGGTCGCTTTTCGCTTGCGAAAAGCCTGTAATTAGGTTTTTGCATTAGGTTTGAAAATAAGATAGCCGCAAAGAAAGTTCAAATGCTATACTTCTATTAATTTAGAGAAGGAGGAATCTATATAGGCACAAAAATTGATTTATTGCCTCGGGTACAAGCTATGGAATTGCTGCTCGCGAGACTGGTAAACCATCATCCGCAACGGCCATTTCTTGAACGGGAGCTCCACTGGACAACTGCCGGAAAAAGAGGCGAGAGCCGTCTGCAAAAGAAATTCAATGAATTTTATTTGGAGGAAGAATTTCAGATATTGTGGGATATCAGCTTGAAAATGGGCACTTGGCCCGTTCAGATGGATGGCCTGCTGCTGACGAAGCGCGGCGCTGTCATCATTGAGTCCAAAAACATCAACGGGCAACTCCATTTTGATGAAAAGACAGGTGAATTTTATCGCATTAATTTGGCCGGAGAGAAAGCCATCATGGAAGATCCAAGAGTCCAATTGAATAAGCACATTCGTTTTCTGACGCAGTTCTTCAAGATGAAAAAGATCAATCTGCCAGTATCCGGACTGATCGTCTTTACTGCCAAAGATTGCGAATTCGCGTCCAAACCGCATCGCGCTTCTATCTGCAAGACCTATCAAATGATTGAATACCTCTTACGGATTCTGCAAGCTTTCCCCCTAGAAGCTGAAAACATCAAATTGGGTAAAATTAGAAAGCTGATTTTGAGCAATGAAACCCCTTATAAACAACCCCCTTTATGCACACACTATTTTATTGATCCGAAAGATTTGCAACCCGGCGTTTATTGCCGGCATTGCCGAACCCTGTCGATGCAGCGGGACAAACGCAGCTGGATCTGCAACAAATGTGGTGTGAATGATGCCTCAGCACATCTTTTGGCGATTCAGGAGTATTTCACATTTGTGGAGCCGGAGATCACTAATCAGAAGTTTCGTGAGTTTTGCGGATTGGAATCTCCAGCCGTCGCTAAACGCTTGCTGACAAAACTGGATTTAGAGAGCTCTGGCGCCGCGAAAAATCGTACCTATCATTATCGAGAATAGTGAAAATTGAGTCCCGCAAATTGCGGGGCCTATTTACATGGAAGTTGATGAGCGACTGCAAATCCGGCTGAGCGACTGTAAAAATTTTTGAGCGACTGCAAATTTGCCTGAGCGACTGTAAAATCAATCGAACGACCGTAAATCCATTTAAGCGCCTATAAGCCAATCGATCTCCCAAAACCGACCACCCATAACCCCAAAATGCCCCGCTTTTCGCAAGCGAAAAGCACTAAAACAAAAAAAGGACCCGCATCAGCTGCGAGTCCTTTCATAATAGTTAGTTTAGACGAACATTCCGGCAATGGCTGCGCTCAATAATGAAGCGAGCATACCTGCCGCAACGGCGCGAATGCCGAGACGGGCGATATCCGGGCGGCGGCTTGGCGCCATGGCACCAAGTCCACCAAGAAGAATTGCCAATGAGCTCAAGTTAGCGAAACCACAAAGGGCAAAGCTGACAACGATGACAGTTTTAGGTGACAGATCGGCAATTTCAGGAGCAAAGGCTGTGTACGCAACAAATTCGTTAAGCACCAATTTTTGTCCGATGAAACTACCAGCTTGGACAGCTTCTGCCCAAGGTACACCGATCGCCCAAGCAAGCGGCGCGAAGATGACGCCCAAAATGCTTTGGATGGTCAGGCCTTCAAAACCGAACCAGCCGCTGATTCCACCAAGTACACCATTCAATAGAGCGATCAAAGCGATGAACGCAAGAAGCATCGCACCGACATTCAACGCTAATTGAAGGCCGTCAGATGCTCCGCGTGCCGCTGCATCCACAACGTTGACCGAAGTTTGGTCTTTTTCCATAACGAAGTCTTTTTCTTCGACTTCCTCTGTTTCTGGCATCATCATTTTAGCCATGATCAAACCGGCTGGTGCAGCCATGAAGCTGGCAGCCAGCAAGTATTCAAGAGGCACACCGAGAAGTGCGTAACCGGCTAAAGTTGAACCGGCAACGGATGCAAGTCCACCAGTCATTACTGCGAACAACTCTGATTTGGTCATCCCCGCGATGAACGGGCGTACGACAAGCGGTGCTTCCGTCTGGCCGACGAAAATATTTGCCGCAGCGGAAATCGATTCCGCTTTACTGGTTCCAAGAAGCTTAGACAACGCGCCTCCCAAAAGTTTAATGATAATCTGCATAACGCCGAGATAATAAAGTACTGAAATTAAAGAAGAGAAGAAAATGATGATCGTCAATACCTGGAAAGCAAAAACAAAACCAAAACCTTGTGTATCCGCCGCTGGGCCGAACACGAAGGCGATTCCTTCACCTGCGTAATTGATGACGTTCTGGACTAGATTCGAAAGCCCCAAAAGGAGTTTTCTACCGAATTCCCATTCCAGCACCATAAATGCAAACGTAATTTGGATAGCTAATCCGCCGAGAATTGTCCGTGGCTTAATAGACTTCTTGCCGCTTGATAATAGGAAGGCGATTCCGAGAACAACGAATACGCCAAAGATGCCCCACAATAAATTCACAACTTCACCTCATCGGTATATTTTTTATCAGAAAATTAAGCAAATACATTGTTTAACTCTACTGTCGTCAGACATCTTACCAAATCTAAAGAAAGAAGTAAATGGCTATCGTGTGACAAAATGATAACGCCTTCATTTGCTCTCTCTCCACCTCAATCAAGCCTATCCTTTCTTCTCATTCTCTTCTTCCATTACCGGGCCGGTTTTCCTTAAAAAGAACGATAAAACCACTCCAATGACACTTAACACACCAACTACCATAAATGAAATGTTGACGCCGCGTATCAATCCTTCAACGCCATATTGTTCAGGATCAAGCGCTGTGCTGGTCATCACAGTCACTAGAAGAGCCGTTCCGATTGATCCTGACACTTGCCGCATTGTATTGCTCATGGCTGTACCGTGTGGAATCAGCCGTTCCGGCAGCTGATTAAGCCCTGCTGTCGTTACCGGCATCATCACCATAGCGACACCAAACATGCGGATTGCGTGCATGATAGTCAAATACAAGAAAGAAGTTGTCGCTGTCAGCACTGTAAATTGGAAAGTGGACACCGTTACAATCGACAAGCCCACAACAGCGAGCCATTTGCCTCCTACTTTATCAAAAACCCTTCCAGTAATCGGATTCATCAAACCCATAATGATGGCTCCCGGCAGCAGCATCAGTCCGGATTCAAGCGCCGTAAAGCCGTGCATGTTCTGCATATAAATCGGCAGGATTGTCGCACTGCCGATCATCGAAATAAAAACGATCACACTCAGGATTGTCGATAAAGTAAAAATACCATAGGCAAATACCCGGAATTCCAGAATCGGCTCATCCAGACGGAATTGCCGGCGGATAAAGAACACCAGTGATATAATGCCAACCCCAATGGAAACACTCACTGCAAGATTGTCCCACCCAAGCGAGCCGGCGCTGGAAAAACCGTAGAGAATTCCTCCAAAACCAAGCGTCGATAGGACAATCGATAAGTAATCCAAGGTTGGAAAGGTTTGCTTAGTGACATTTTTCAAGAAAAAATACGCCAGGAGCAAATCTAGAAGCGCAATCGGTATAACGATATAAAACAGCGCTCGCCAAGGGTATTGACCGACAAGCCAACCTGACAGCGTTGGACCGATGGCGGGAGCAAAAGAAATGACCAGTCCGAATAAGCCCATCGCCTGCCCGCGTTTTTCAACCGGAAAAATGATGAACAGTACAGTTTGTGTCAGCGGCATCATGATGCCCGCTCCCGCTGCTTGGACAATCCGGCCGACCATTAGAACTGAAAAACCTGGAGCAAAAGCACAGATGATGGTTCCGGTCGCAAATAAACCCATTGCCACGAAAAACAGATTGCGTGTAGAAAATTTTCCGATCAAAAAAGCGGTGATGGGAATCATGACACCATTGACCAGCATAAAGACAGTCGTCAGCCACTGTGCCGTATTGGCAGTAATATTCAAGTCGTCCATGATATGCGGCAAAGCTGTCGCAAGCAGGGTTTGATTCAAGATAGCCACAAAAACCCCGGCCATCAGCACAGCCAGAAAGGGACCTTTCGCAATATCGGTTTCTGTTTCCTTCTGCCGTATCTTCGCCATGCCCTCTCCCCCTACTATAGCCTTTACTTTATTGCTTACCCTTTCGCTTTTTAAATATTCATCGATCCAAATAAAACTGCGCAGCCCCGAGGCCGCGCAGTTTGCCGTTATTCGGTAACTTCATTTCTTCGGCGATTCACACGGTAAAACACCAAGTACAAGGATGGAATCATCACTAATGTGAACAAGCTTGAGAACGCCAATCCGGCAATGATGGTAACTGCCAGCGGTTCAAACAACGGGTCTCCCGACAAAGCGACCGGTACGAGCGCAATAATCGACGTAATCGATGTCAGAAGAATCGGCTTGATGCGGGCATAGCCTGATTCGATGATGGCTTCTTTGATATCAAAGTCACCGGACAGGCGGCGCACTTCCACAAAGTCGATCAACACAACCGCATTTCGAACGACAATCCCTGTCAGGGAAACAATTCCCATAACGCCAAGGAAACTAAGCGGTGTCTGTGTCAGGAACAAGCCGAGAATCGCACCGGAAATTCCTAGATAAACGGCGATCAGGACAAGGAATGGCAAGCTGAACGATTTAAACTGGAAGGCAATCACCAGGTAGACAAGCAACAGCACGACCAGAAACAGCACGCCGATTTCAGCAAAGAATGCTTCCTGATCCGAATTTTCACCGCCTGTCGACAGTTGGTATCCTTCCGGCAATGAATTGCGTTCAGCATCCACTACGTCCAGCATCCTGTTTTCAAAATCATCGACTTCGCCGAAAGCACGCAGCGTAATCGTGCGGTCTGCCTGCTGATGAGGGATTTGCGCCAATCGGTCTGTTTCTTCAGCCGTCAGCAATTCATCCATCGGAACCAACTGCGGCGGTCCTTGTTCAGCAAGTGAAGGAACCTCAAACTGTGACAAGTCAATCGGTTCCCCATCTTCAATGCCTGATTGTTTCAAGTATACTTCATATGGCATTTGTCCCTCATAGATGGTGTAGAGAGGCACGCCTTGCGTCAAGAGCTGCAATTGATTGGTCACGGTGCTGAGCGCGATATTATTCGACTGCAAAGCATCTCGGTTCGGTACGTATTCAATAGCCGGTACCGGATCTCCCAGATTATCGGTTACAATCGTCGCGCCATTTTCCAGCATCTGCGCTTTCAGCACATCACGAAGTGATTCTAATTCTGCAATGTCCTCACCCTTGACGTCTACAGTAACTGGCGCGCCAACAGGCGGCCCCTGGACAATCGTGTCCAGGAAAATCTCTGCTTCTGGGAAACGCTCACGCAGTTCTGGCTGCCACTTGCTGATAAAGTCGGCAGCCGTCGTGCTGTCACGATCGATGCGGAACGCTGCCTGGCCCGTGTTGCCGCCAGTATTGTCCATCGACGCTGAAAACAGGTTTGGCAAACCTTCTCCGGCAAATATGGCCGTTTCGGTAATATTTTCATCTTCTGATTGGACTTGCTCAGTCAAATCAGCAAGAAATGCATTCGTCTCTTCAATGGTCGTGCCTTCTGCCAGACGGACATCCATTGTCACTTCTTCCCGGTCTGCTGCCGGGAAAAATTCAAACGGCGTAAAGAACGCCAGAGACAATAGACCTGTCGCCACTACCAAGCCGCCGACTCCGACAAGAATCGGACGTTTCAACACGCTTCTCAGTACTTTATTGGAATAAAACAGCGCTATTTTTTCGAGTGGCTTCCCTAAAAATCCAGGAGTATCTGAAATTTTCTTCGCTCTTCTTTTCGTTTTCAAGTATTGCATCATCGGAACCAAGGTAATCGACAGCACCGTTGAAGCAAGGATAGTGGTGATCAGGATACTCGGCAAGGCTTTAATGAACGCCCCGTTGCCGCCGGACAACAGCAGCAATGGTGAGAAGGTTACGACAATTGCCAAACTGGAGGAAATAATCGACGGATATACTTCGCGGACGCCGGTGATTGCGCCGTTTAGCGGTGAATCGCCCAATTTATAGCGCCGCTGGATATTGTCGTTGACCACGATGCTGTCATCAACCAGAATACCGATGGCAATGATGAGGCCGATAACCGAGATCTGATTCAAATCGACACCCATAAACGGAATTGGAATCATGCCGATCAGAACTGACGCCAACACGGTCAATGCAACCGCAAAAGCTCCGTACAAGGTCAGACCCGCTGTAGTAACAATCAAAACCGCCAATACCGCAATAGCCAATGAAATATAAAGGCTGTCGAAGATTGTGTTGACGTTGTCTGCCTGCGATTCGTATTTTTCGGCCTGGACTCCGGCCGGCAATGTTTCGGTAAACGCCTCAATCACTTCTGACACATTGTCATCAACAGAAGGCACATCCTGCTCCGTCTGCAAAAAAACGGTGTAGGAAATTGCACGCTCGCCTTCGAAAGTGACGATGTCTGTCGTTTCCTGATCTACTGTTTCGATGGCGGCTACGTCAGCAAGCGGAACAGCTGCTCCGCCTACCTGCAGCTGCTCAAGCTTTTCGATGCCTCCGCTTTGCTGAACGGTCAAACTGACCTGCTCGTTGCCATTGTCATGGGTTCCGAGTGATAGCGGTTGGTTGGCCTGCTGCAGTGATTCCAGCACCTCGAAAGCCTGCAGATTATTGGCTGCCAGCTTTTCGCTGTCCAGTTCGATCAGTACTTGTTGTGTATTTAATCCTTTAATTGTCGTGCCGGCTACTCCAGAGACCGCTTCCACCTCATCGGATAACTCGGATAAAGCGCTTTCCATATTGCCTAACTCTTCTTCATCCCCGTAAAACATATAGGAGACCAAAGGGGAAGTCAGGTCCAGTTTTTCGACAGAGGGTGCCTGCGCAGTTTCTGGAAATCCGGAAGCTGCACTGCCCGCCTGCTGTTGGATGCTGTTGATCAGGTCGTCCGGATTCTCCCCATCCTCCAGTTCAAGCGTGATGATCGAAGCCGAATTCGAAGAAATGGATTGCATTGAAGCAATCCCGTCCACTTTCTGGACCTCTCTTTCCAACGGATTGGTTATGGATGTTTCCACTTCTTCTGGTCCTGCACCAGGCAGAATCGTCGAAACCAACACCAGACTTGACGGTGTTTCCGGGATTTCACGTTGCGGCAAAGTAAGAAACGTATACACGCCTATAATGGAAAAAATCAAAATCAAAAAGATGAATAGTTTGCTGCGATCCAATATGTATTTCATAGGCTGTGCCCCTTTTCATTTTGTATAATAATTGTATAACTCAAACTTTGGAAACGCTAATAAAATGCACAGAAAAACCGGATGAATTTTCATCCGGTTCTACGAGCTTTGAATCTTTTGCTGTTTCATTAAAAAAGCGGCAATAAACAACAGCAGCGGCAACAAGATACTTAGGCGGAACCAGGTTCCCTCTTCCCCCATAAAAATAAGCAGCATTGGCGGAAGCAGAGCGATTCCGCTCCATGCAAGCGCTTGCCATGACTTTCTCCAAAAGCCGACAATCGCCAGTACGACGGCAGCAATGACCAATGACCAAAGCAAAATCCCGACCAGAAAGAAGCCCACTTTTACGCGCCTCCCTACTTTTATCTAGCACTTACATATCTATACCCCTTTTTCAAAAATAAACCTCAGCACTAAACTAAAAAACCGGATAGCTGAATTTCGCTATCCGGTCAAAAATTCGTTTAGAGATTCTGGAAAAATAAGCGGAGGACATCCAGTCCGCCAATGACATTGCCCGCTGCTGTTCCGATATTGGTCAACACCACTACCAACAGCACACGAGTGACTTTATTGTCCCAAAATCCTTTGATGGTAAAAACGTCTTTTGATAAGGTCTGGAAATCTCCGACATTCGGCCGGCGAACATACGCTTGCGCGAGCCCCGAAAACCAGCCGGCAGCCAAAAGCGGATGCAAGGCCCCAATCGGACCTCCCACAAAAGCGGTCAATATGGCCAGTGGATGACCGAGAGCTAAGGTCGCTCCAATAGCTCCAAGACATGCCGTCCACAACACCCAGCTGATGGTCTGATCGATTCCCGCTGCAGGGTTGTTCAGGAATGTGACTGCGATCATAGCGACTAGCGCCAACGGAATGGCCCATCCAATGATTTTCGGCCATTTCGATTTCGGCGGAATTTTCGATAATTCCTCCAGATCGTGTTCGTTATGAACTTCCTTGATGATTCCCGGAATGTGGGCTGCTCCGAGGACGGCAACTATTTTTTTGCCTGGGGCTTCTTTGATTTTTTGCGCCAGGTACTGGTCCCGTTCATCGATCAGCGGTTCCTTCAATTTAGGGAAGGATTGCGTGAAATCATTCATTACGGCGTTCAAGGTATCCTGCGATTTCATCTTCTCCAGGTCCTCTTCCGAAATTGTTTCTTTGCTGAAAATACTGAAGAATACGGAAGTTAAAAGTTGAGCCTTGCCCATAAATCCGATATTGCCCCAGATGCGTGAAAACGTCACTTGGATATTGCGGTCGGCAAGCACCAATTCTGCTCCGGCTTCTTTAGCTGACGCAATTCCCTGGATCATTTCCTGTCCAGGCTTGATGCCAAACTGATCTGCCAGACGATTCTGAAACGAGGAAATCGCCAGATTCATCAACAGCAAACTGGCTTTCTTGTCTTTGATCACTTTAAAAATATCCGTCTCTTTCCACTTGCTGCCCTGCGTAACCGATTCATAGCGCTGCGCATCCAATTCAATGCACACCGAATCCGGCTGCTCGGCTTCGATAACTGCTTTCACCTGCTCCGCACTGGCTTTGGAAACGTGCGCCGTACCGATCAGAATTAATTCTTTTTCGCCGTATTCTATGCGTGTGATATTGTCATCCATCATGTTGTACTTCCTTCATAGAACTATATTTCTTTTCAAACTACATGAAAAGACTGTCTATTCTTTATAATGAATCACTGCAGCGAAAATATCAACGACGCACTCTTTAATTTTCTATTTTAAAATTGCCGCAAGGTCACAAATCGGTCGCATTGAAGGTATCGCCTTCTTTTAGATTACCGGCTTGGAAGCCTTTGTAGAACCAGCGCTTGCGCTGTTCCGAACTGCCATGGGTAAAGCTTTCCGGCACTACATAACCGCGTGACCGCTGCTGGATGGTATCATCTCCCACTGCGCTTGCCGCTGTCAGTGCTTCCTCCAGATCGCCTTCCTCCAAATAACCCATACCTTGTGCATGATGTGCCCAGACACCCGACAGGTAATCGGCCTGCAGCTCCAGACGAACCTGCACTTTGTTGTATTCTTCTTCACTTAATTGATTGCGCAGAGGCTGGACCTCTTTCATGACGCCAAGCAGGTTCTGTACATGATGCCCCACTTCGTGCGCAACCACGTAGGCCATGGCAAAATCACCGGGAGCCTGGAATTGGTTCTGCAGTTCATCGTAAAAACTTAAATCAATATACAATTTGTCATCCCCTGGACAATAGAAAGGACCGACGGCCGCACCTGCCGTTCCACATGCGGATTCGACACTTCCTGTATAAAGTACAAGTGTCGGCTCAACGTATTCCAGGCCTTCTTCCGCAAAGACTTCTGTCCACACCTCTTCTGTATCCGCGAGAACAACCGAGACAAATTCTGCCAGCTCTTCTTCTTCCGCTGTCGCTTCATACGGCTGGACTGAGCTTGTTCCTGCAGACCCGCCCAATTGATCCAGGACGACACCCGGATCACCGCCTAAGAACGCCACCAACAGCACAATCAGGATGCCTCCAATTCCGCCTCCCGCTACCACTGCACCGCCTTTGCCACGCCGGTCTTCAACATTTCTGCTGGCTTTTCTCCCTTTCCATTCCATAAGGCTCCCTCGCTTCACAATTGTTTTTTATTCTAAGCATACCCGTTGCCCTCTTACTTCTAATCCATTTTGGGCAGACGATAAATTAAAAAACGCTCTCGTGGCTCCTTATAGAAACCGGTCAGCTGAACCTCCTCCACCAATTCAAAAATGGTACTGTTTTCCAGGAAATCGCTATATTCCTGCGGAGCAAAAAATAAAATCAGTTCCACCGTCCGCGGAGCTGTTTCAGCTGAATCCAGCACTCGATTAATAAAACTAATGAATACCTGCACTGAAAATGGATTGAAGAAATAAAATTTATTGTCCCGTGCATGGATGGGGTAATCCTGAGCCAGACAATTATAAAACTCGATCATATTCTCCGAAATTTTATGCGTTTTAGAATAATGTTTTTTATTTTCTAAAGCTTCTCCATAAAATACCGGATTCATTTCGATTCCTGCACTTTCGATACCAAATAAATGGTGGACATAAAAATTGAGGCGTCCTTTTCCGCATCCGACATCCACCAGCCGGTCTTCAGGCATCAGGTGATAATCTTGAAAGAGCCTGTCGAGCAATTCATAAGGAGTCGGCTCATAGCGGTTGTGGTGCAGAGAATCGGTAAAACCTGGCTGATTCCCTGCCGTGGCGATGTTCAATTGCCGTTCATATGCCAGTTCGTTCATCTCACCCACTCCTTTCCGATAAAATTTTATGTTCTTCACCTTGCAATGGACAGCAAAATTTGTTATAGTACAGCTAATTAAATATTTCTTGCTCCATTTTACATGGAGTAGGATAGAGGCGCAAAAACCATCAGTACGCAAAACGAGGATGATGAGATCCATTGACGTTTGCCGAAAGGGGGATTTGCCGAAGTGGCGGGAATCTCATGTTCCTGTTCGCTGGGTCTGCATCGAATAGATGCAGGACTGTCATATAGGAAACTATATGGAGGGCTATCTGATGCACAGGAACGAATGATAAACATTGTTTCTACTGCAGCAACGGGACCCCTCGTTGCTGCTTTTTTTGTTCATTCCTGACTGGCCCCTCACCTCTAAGCTTCGACAAAAATTAGAAAAGGGTGTGTTCTTTATGAATTTCGGCCAAGTAATCACAGCAATGGTGACGCCTTTCGATCGCCATGGAGAAATCGATTTTCCAGCGACGCAAAAACTAATAGAGCATTTAATCGCAAACGGTTCAGACGGCCTTGTCGTCGCCGGTACTACGGGAGAATCTCCGACTTTATCGACAGACGAAAAAGTGGAATTGTTCCAATTCACCGTCAACACAGTCGCCGGACGAATTCCGGTAATCGCAGGAACTGGTTCAAACAATACACGCGCTTCCATTTCATTGACCAGACAAGCGGAAGAAGCAGGCGTTGACGGCATCATGCTGGTCACGCCTTATTACAACAAACCTTCCCAAGAAGGCATGTTCCAGCATTTCCAGGCAATTGCCCAGTCTACCAGACTGCCGATCATGCTTTACAATATTCCAGGCCGCAGCGTGGTCAATATGTCTCCGGAGACGATCATTCGCCTGTCCCAAATCGACAACATCGTCTCTGTTAAAGAAGCGAGCGGCGACTTGGATGCAGCTGCAGAAATCATCGAAAAAACTCCGGATTCATTTTCTGTTTACAGCGGCGACGACAGTCTGACCTTGCCGATGCTGTCAATCGGCGGAACCGGAATTGTCTCAGTTTCGGCGCATATTATCGGCAACGATATGCAGGATATGATCACCAGCTTCAAAACTGGCGATGTGAAAACGGCTGCTGCCATTCACCGGAGACTATTGCCGACGATGAACGCATTGTTCGCGGCACCGAATCCTACTCCTGTCAAAGCTGCACTTAACTTGACCGGTGTTGAAGTAGGCGGAGTGCGCTTGCCGATGATTCCGTTAACAGAGGAAGAAACAATGACCTTGCGTAAATCTTTGCCCGATATCCATTCAGAAGCTGTAACAAATTAAAGTTAGCAATAAAAAATGCTGAAGCCCGAGGGCTTCAGCATTTTTGCGGTTATTCGACTTTCATTTGTTCCAATACACGTTTCAAACTGCCGCCGATCTCCAAATCTTTCAAGTCGACCCCAATTTCAGTCAATGTTCTGGCAATTTCAGGTCGTATCCCTGTCAAAATTGAACGTACACCAACCAGCTTCAGCGATTGAATAATTTTGATGATCTGTTCCGCTACCATCGAATCCACCCGCACCACTCCGGATAAATCCACAATCAGGACGCTTATTTTCAACTGGTTCGCAGACAGCAATGTTTTCTCCAGAATGTAGCGGGCCCGATCAATTTCTATACTGCCCACTAAAGGCAAAATGGCCACTTGGTCACTGACAGGCACTACCGGGGCAGAAAGTTCAAGAAATTCTTTTCTCGCTGATTTCAACTTCCGCTGATACGACTCCGTATAAGCGTGAGTGTACGAATAAGCGGCATAATCTAGCAAAGAGTGGAAAAACTCCATAACATCAAAAAGAAGCTGAAGCTTCATTTCTTTTTGTACAGCTTCTGTTTTGATGACTTTCCCAATATGTTTACGGTAAAGTGAAGTTTCCGCCAACGCGTCATCGAGTGAACTGTCATTCTCCAGGAAAAAGTTTCCTGTCCTATCTCCCCACTTCTGAATATTACTGTAAACTTTTTGAACATCGCAGCTATTGCAGATTGATTCGCCAATCAATGCGATAAAATCGATTCGAGTCCTATTGACCGTGTCGAGAAAAGCTTCGTTTGCTTGAAGCTGTTCAGCCGGAAGGTCTCTGACCACTTCTTCATGAATCAATTGAGCGATTAATTCCTTATCCGCTAATACCCGTTCCCCCAGCAATCGATTATCTTTTTCCATCAGAACCTCCAAAGACAAAAATATTCTCGTTTGCTCCATTATAGCTGTTGCAACATAAATTGTAATAGATTTATTTTATTATTCACAATCCAAAAATACATCCACCTTGAAGGCGGATGTATCTTACAGCTTTGCATCAACTTCCAAGAGCCTGGTTTCTTCCAGCCGCTTTGGCTTTATAAAGGAATTCATCCGCCCGCGACAGCAGACTAACCACTTCATCTCCCTGCTCATATGCTGCCACACCTATACTGACTGTGACAGGCACATGCGCCCAGTCAGCGGATTCCATATGAGTGCATAAGGCAGTGCCCATAGCCAAGCCTTTTTCTGTATCCGCGTCCGGCATAACTACTATAAATTCTTCACCGCCAAGACGTGCCACGATATCAGCAGATCCCACTTCCTTTTTTAGCCGGTCCGCTAATTCTTGAAGCACGGCATCGCCCGTCTGATGGCCATAGGTATCATTGACTTTCTTGAAATGATCGATGTCCAAAATCAAGATTGCAATTTCTCGGCCATTTTTTGCCTGTGCCAAAAACTCCTCAAGCCTGTCTTCCAAGTAACGGCGATTTTTCAAACCAGTCAGCGAGTCTGTAGTTGCCAGTTGCTGAAGTTCTGAGTTAAGATTCACTAATTCCTGCTGTTTGCATTCCACTTCATTCATCAAAGTCTGCAATTTTTCATAAGCTTGTGCTGTTTCCCGGTTAATCTTTTCAGCATTGCGCTTTGCCAACAGCAATTCTTTTTCATACTCTCCCCGAACACTCATTTGAATCAAAGCACATTCGTAAAATCCTTCATGTTCTGTTGTATTCATTAGGACCGGCATTGGCCCCTGATCACTTTTCAGCGTCAAAAACATTTCATTTACAGTACCATGCATCTTAATCGAGGGCGTGAAATACGTCTGAAAATAAACCCGTGAAGCGATTGTCAGCAAATCATGCATATGCTGTGAATTATTTGTCCCAGTCATGTTCTGCAATGTTGTATTCATTTCAACGATGCGCAATTCCTGGTCCAGAACCAAATAACCACAAGGCGCTCTATCGAGTCTTTGTTCCAATGTGTTCACTCCTCTAATTTGCCAAGTATGCCTTGATGTATTTCGCCGTTTCTGCAGAATCGCTCAAATGCGGGTTATGTCCCACAGCTTCCATCACAATCATTTGACTGCCTGCGATATGGTCGTGGACATACCGACCAACTTCAGGCGGCGCAATCGCATCAAATTTAGGCTGAAGAATCAGGGTTGGCACTGTCACTTTATCCAACTTATCACGTAAGTCTGAAGTAAACGTCACTTCAGCAAACTGCCGTGCAATCATTGGATCATTCGAACACAGGAGCTGCTCAAACTCTTCTGCCAATTGAGGACGCTCCTCATTTTGCATGACGACAGGTGCCAAGTACTTCGCCCATTCTTTATAATTGGTTTCCATCATATCCAATAATTCATCAATATCCGTTTGTTCAAATCCGCCGTTATAGCCAGGTTGGTTCATATAGTATGGAGATGGTCCGATCATGACCATTTTTTCCATCAGTTCCGGACGCTCAATCGACGCCAGCATGCCGATCATGGCGCTGACAGAATGCCCAACGAATATCATTTCCTTAAGTTCCAATGCGTCACAGACTTCCAAGAGATCCTGCTTGTAGCCGTCTAAAGTGCTGTACCGCTCTTTTGAATAAGCGGTCTTGTCACTGTTTCCCGATCCCACATAGTCGAATGTGACCACTCTGTAATCCCCTTCAAACTCTTTGATGGTATTGCTCCAGACTCGGTGATCACAGCCAAAACCATGGCCGAATAACAAGGTTTTTTCGCCTTGCCCGGTCACTTGAACGTTGTTGCGCTTTAAAATTTCGATGCTCATCGAGATTCCTGCTTTCTGTATTTTAATAATTAAAAAAAGATTACTTTTCTTTAAATGCAAATTATTTCCTAATCATAGCACCAATAGTTCAATATTACTGCATATCATTTGAGAACTGTATGTTGTTTGGACATTTCATTCTTTAGAACTGATTTCTTATACAACAAAAAACAGCAGACCTCTATCTGCTGTTGAGAAATTTTTATAAAATGTCTTATCGCAGTGGAAAAATTCTTAAAAATAAAAGCATGGCTTATTTAAAATCCCTGAAAACTGTTTGATTTTCAAGTGAATAGTAACTTTTTTGAGACGACGCTGTATTTCTTCAGTTCCGTACGTTTCGGATTTGTCCGCTTGTTTTTAGTTGTGCTGTCATCTCGGTCCCCTGTTGCAGTATATGCTAATACTATATTGATTCTCATCTCTTTTTCTCTTTAAGAAAGTAATTGAAACCCTGGAAGTGGATCATGGAATCCCGTCCAGTCCTGACTGGTTTCTTCATCTGTCAGCAAACAAAGATCCAGTCCTCTTATAATATCCGCCTGGTCCATGCCAATTCCGATCAGCACCAATTCGGTCATTTTAACGCCATTTTCCAGATCCCATTGTCCTGCATGTTCAATGCCGAGTGATGGTCCTGCCTGTGACAGGAGAACAGTTGCATCTGTCCTTGTCGCTAACCATAGAAAGCCTTTGGCACGTACAATTTCCACTGGCCACTCCATAATCCAATCCATCAGCCGTTGCGGATGAAATGGTTTCTGGCTGCGGTAAACAAATGAAGAAATCCCGTATTCCTCTGTTTCAGGTATATGCTCACCGTTCAGTTCCTTGAGCCAGCCGGAACTTTGGCTAGCCTTTTCAAAGTCGAATAAACCGGTATTCAATACCCTGTCCAAAGCCACTTTTGAGTGCTCAGTTTCGATGATCTGCGCCTCTGGATTCAAAGCTGCAAGCAACCCATGCAGTTGAATGCGTTCCTGAGGTGACACCAAATCCATTTTATTCAATAGAATTACATTGGCAAACTCAATTTGGTCAATCAGCAAATCCAAAATTTCACGGACATCTTCTTCTGTCGTTTCCTGCTTTCTGTCCAACAAAGACTCACCTGATGCAAAATCCTTCCAAAAAGCATAGCCATCCACCACTGTCACTAAGGTATCCAAACGGCAAAGCTTCGTTAAATCAATTCCTATTTCTTTATCACTGTATGTAAAAGTTTGTGCTACAGGCAGCGGCTCACTGATTCCTGAGGATTCAATGACAATATAGTCGATATTCCCAAGCTCAACCAGCTTTTCCACTTCCACCATAAGGTCTTCCCTCAACGTACAGCAAATACAGCCATTTTGCATTTGCACCAATTTTTCCTGCGTCTGTGAAAAACCGCCTTGCTTCACTAATGCCGCGTCAATGTTTACTTCACTCATATCATTTACTATGACCGCTATCTTCAAATTTTCTTGGTTATGCAATAGATGATTCAGCAATGTCGTTTTGCCGGCTCCCAGATAACCACTCAAAACCGTAACTGGAATATGTCTTCCCATCATGCTGTCTCCTCTTCCTTTATTTCTTTAAAATGTAATGATTACGTTTTAAATTCTATATAAGATTTAATAGTAAAGCAAGTCCCTATTTTTTCCGTCGTCCTATTTTTAATGTCTTTTCAAAATTATCTTCTATCTTCAAATTCGGTTCGGCTGAATCTATGTATACTCCATATTCCAACAGGTTTTCTGTACTTTCTAACAAAACTTATAAAAAGCTTTTCTCTTTGCTCCAATAGCAAGGGGGTTTATTTTGAAAAGCAACGGGGTAGTTTATCATTACCTTACTTCACAGGTGATTTATCACTATTAGGAGGAATTGACAATGACAAACAAAGGCACAACATTTATTCAGGCATACGATGTACAGGCAGAAGTTCTGCATAAAATCGGTGAATTAAAAGCACAAGGCTACAATGAAGAAGATATGTACGTAATCGCTAAGCACGATGACCAATTATCTATGGTTCAAGGTCAAACGGATGTTCACTTGAATACACAGGAAGACGATAATATGATGGGCAAATTCAAATCCTTTATTTCGGGAGAAGATTCTACCCGGGATGCTTTCACGCAAATGGGGTTAGGAAGCAGCGAAGCGGATGAGTATTACCAACAGGTGGAAAATGGCAAGCTAGTCCTCTATGTAAATAGTGACTACGGAACATCCTATAAGCCTTATACAGGAACTCAAGCTGGAACAGCCGAAACTGCTGCAGGTTCTACTGCTCGCAGCCATGACGAAGAAGAGCATTTGCGCCTTCATGAAGAGCGCTTGAGTGTTGATAAAGAACGGGTGCAGACAGGTGAAGTGAATGTCGGCAAACATGTTGTCGAAGATCAACAAACCATTGAAGTACCGGTTGAACGTGAAGAGGTCTATATAGAGCGCCGTCCGGTAAACGAAGAAGTCAGCTCCACAGACGGCGGTTTGACAGATAAAGGCGTTTACGACGATGGCGAAACTATTCATATTCCTGTCTCTGAAGAACGTTTAGAAGTCAGCAAAAAAGAAGTTGTCAGCGAAGAAATCGTTGTCGGCAAACGCAAAGTGCAGGATACTGAAGTAGTGAATGAAACCGTCCGCCGCGAAGAAGCGGACATTGATGAAGACATCCCATCGAAAAAAGATCAACGCAACTCGTTTTAAGAAATAATAAAAGGCGTCTTCCGAAGATTGTTTCGGAGGCGCCTTTTTTCCGGTTCTGTTAGCCAAGGTTTATCGGATACTCAACTAAGGGTAAATTAGCTTTAATCAATTCAATTGGCGGAACTGACATAGGAGGAACTAAACATGGAGAAAAAAGGAAACAAACTCATCGGTCTTTTTGATGCACAAGCGCAAGCCTTGATTAAAATCGGTGAATTAAAAGCAGCAGGTTATGAAGAAGAGGATTTATACATCGTGTCGAAACATGATGAACAAATTTCCTTGCTCATTGAGTACACCTCCGTTCATGTCGACACCCAAGACCGGGACAACTTTAAAGGGAAAGTTATCGCCTTTTTATCGGGCGAAGATATCACAAAAGATGCTTTTAACCGAATGGGGTTAGAAGAGGAAGAAACGGATTATTATTTCCAGCAAGTCAATAACGGCAAGCTGCTTCTTTACACTGACAGCTTATCTTCAGACCAACAAAAAAATGCCTTGAAACCAAATGCTAAACCGGATGCCCCCTCTCCCCTTAATGCCGAAGAACAAAGCCTGACACTTCATGAAGAACGGCTGAATATTGATAAAGAACAGGTTCAAACAGGCGAAGTCCAGGTGCACAAGCAGGTGATGGATGACAACAAAGAAATCCAGGTGCCCGTGGAACGTGAGGAAATCGTTGTTGGACAGAATTCAGTTTCTTCAGAAGCGGATAGCGGAAACGGCGAACAAGTGCTGAGTCCGAAAGAAGCATATGAAAAAGGTGATGCTATCTATATCCCCCTTTCCGAAGAGCGCCTGGATATTGGCAAGAAGAAAGTGGTCCGCGAAGAAATCGTCATCGGCAAACGCAAAGTCAAAGATGTAAAGGTCATCAACGAAACCGTCCGCCGTGAAGTGGCGGATATTGAAGAAGATGGAGTCGTCCGCAAAGCGGATAAACCTTAAAAAAACAAGGCAGCCGGAGAGGTCGCCTTGTTTTTTAAATAGATCTTATACAATTGCCGTTAAAATTACGGCGACAATTGCCGAAATCGCAATAATGAACAGCAAGGTTGGGATTATGATGATAAAGAACCCTTTCCAAGAAGAAAGCCGGTGGGCTTCTCCTACTGCTTTGCACTGGATAACGAAGGTCCAGATAGATACAGTTCCTAAAATCAAGAGGAAAATCAGCGACAGCAGATCTGAACCTGCAAAAGGCATTTCACCGGGCTGCAAGAAATAGGTTTCGGGTTGCACCAACATCCACAAAATGACAATCGGAAGAAGCCAAATCTGTGGAATCTGGCCAGTCAGTATGGCCCGGAACATTTCTGTATAGGTAGCTGTCCCTTTAAACAGCTTTCCGACCAAAAGATAAATGCCTGCTCCAATGGCAGTACTCACTGTAATCCCAATCGGCCCAAAGAAAAGAGCCATTAACAAAAGACCCCCTACCGGAAAAAGTTGCTCTGAATCCAAACTGCTGAGAAGGCCTGCAGCAAAACCCGAAAGAACAATCAGCAGGAAGATAAAGCCTGGAGACTTCTCCTCAACGACGTGTCTTACCGTTGCACGTGGCCGCGTCCAAATAGAGGTGAACGGGTTAATGTTTTCATAGTCTTCTGTCTTGTTCAATTGAATTCCCACCTTTTTTAATGCTGTCTCTATTCAAACACACTGGAATTATAATGTAAATGATAGGAAATATAACCAATCGCTTGATACAAATTTGTTTTATCTTTAAAAATCAAAAAAAGAGACAGGCTTCAAGACAGCCTGTCTCCACTTTTGCTCAAATAAAATACCACTATAAATATTTCAGGTTTAACCTATTTACTCCTTCTTCATCCGCTCCCGGATGCCACCCTCCACTTCCGTGCCTTTTTCCATGGGAATATACAGGCTGCCATTAGTAGGTCCCGCAGGAGGAGCATCTTCAATGACTTTCTTAACAAATTTGGCATTCATTTTTTCAGTAGCACCGGGCAGAATGTGGCTGGAAATCGCCGACGCTTTTGACTTGGCACCGACCGCTACCGTTTCCTGCGGCTTATCAATCAATTCGACAATCGCATCAATAACGATTTTTGGATCATCCATCGGTTTCATTTCCGCCATATGGCCCGTATAATTTCCCGTATGCTCAAACCAAGGCGTATCCGTAGCCCACGGCATTACCGTACAGACATGGATATCATCAAAACCTTCGAGTTTCACTTCTTCGTTCAAAGCGGAGCTGAGCCCCAAGACTGCATGCTTGCTGGCACTGTATCCTGTGTAGTATGGAAAAGCAATTTCACTCGTAACCGAACCGACATTGATGAGGATGCCGCGTTTCAATTCCTTGAAATGGCGCAATGCAAAATGGCTGCCGTTGATGGTCCCTTTGACATTGACATCAACGACGCGAGCCAGATCTTTTACTGGAATTTCTGTGAACGGACCAATCGCGCCTACCCCGGCGTTGTTGATCCAAACATCAATTTTGCCGAAGCGGGCGAGGGCCGTTTCAAAGAGATGTGCCACTTGCTCTTCCTGACTGACATCTGTCGTCACTGCAATCGCATTTGGCCCCAGTTCTTCTGCCAGCTTCTCAAGCAATCCTGTCCGGCGTGCAGCAAGCACGAGGTTAGCGCCCTGTGCTGCCAGCTCTCTGGCCACACCTTTTCCAAATCCACTGGAAGCACCCGTTATCAACACTGTCATCCCTTCATGGGACCTCTTTTTTGCCATGGCTTATTCCTCCTCATTATCACATTCCATTATTTTTGTTCCTTTAATCGCTCTCGTAAATTTCCAGATACGTCCGTTCCTTCAGGGCCCGACTCATACAGGCTTCCTTCAGTTGGCGGTGCGGGCGGTGCATCCTGAATCATTTTCAGGAGAGCGCGTCCGGTCAGTCCTTTTGTTGTTTTTGGCAACAGAGAGCCGGCAGCTGCAATGCCTTTGGATTTGGCACTAATTTCTACTGATTTTTGCGGATGATCAATCAAGCCAGTGACGGCATCCACTACTTTCTGCGGATCATCCGCCGGTCCCACAATAATTTCATGGCCGCTGTAGTTGCCGGCATGCTGGGTCCAAGGTGTATCAGTGACCCAAGGGTCCACCGAACAAACATGGATGTCATCAAAGCCATCCATTCTCATTTCCTGATGCAGCCCATTGCTTAAACCGGAAACACCGTATTTGCTGCCTGTATATGCTGCGCCAAACGGCATCGGTGTTTTGCTCGCGAAAGACGAAACATTAATCAAGGTGCCATATCCCTGTTTCTTGAATTGCTTTAAAGCGTGATGGCTGCCGTAAATCGTACCCAAAAAGTTGATTTCCACTGTCCGGTTCAAGTCTCTCAATGGTGTATCGGTGAACGAGCCGTAAGTGCCAATGCCGGCGTTGTTGATCCACACGTCGATGCTGCTAAATACGCCCATCGTCGTCTCGAAGAGCTTTGCAACGTCTTCTTCCCGGCTGACATCAGTAGTTACCGCAATCGCATTCGGACCACAGGCTTCCGCCAGCACTTCAATTTCCTGAGTCCGCCGTGCCGCTAAAACGATGTTGGCACCTTGAGCCGCCAATTGCTGCGCCAGGCCTTTTCCAATTCCACTGGAGGCTCCGGTAATGACAACCGTCAAGCCAGCATGTTCTTTTTCAGTAGACATATAGATTCCTCCCGTCAATAAAACTATCATTATTGCTGCTGTTTGCCTTTTTGAATCTGTTGTTTTAATCTGTTCCGCATATTTCCGGATACTTCTGTCCCTTCAGGCCGGGGAGAGTGGATGCTCCCGGAAGTATTCTCCGCTCTCGGCGCTGCCTCAAGCATTTTCACCAATAAAGCGCCGTTCAGTTTCTCAGTTCCAAGCGGCATCAAATGTTCGGAAAGGATGGCGGCTTTTGATTTAATGCCGATTTCCACACTTTCTGTCGGCTGGTCGATCAGCCCGATCACCGCATCAATGACTGTCTCCGGATCATCGGCCGGACCTAAAGTGATTTCGTGCCCGCTATAGTTTCCGGAATGTTCTGGCCAAGGCGTGTCGGTCACCCACGGATGTACCATGCAAACATGGATATCACTCCATCCTTCCTGCTCCATCTCCAAATGCAGACCAGCCGTCAAACCTGCAATTCCATACTTCGTCCCGCAATAGACCGCACCGAATGGCAGCGGCACACTGCTGATAAATGAAGACATATTAATCAAGGTTCCACTTCCATTTTCCTTGAAATGGCGAAGCGCATAGTGGCTTCCATACATCATGCCTTTCAAATTGATGTCGACCAAGCGGTTCATATCGTTCAGTGGAATATCCGTGAACGAACCCATGATGCCAAGTCCGGCATTGTTGATCCACACATCCACTTTCCCGAACCTTGAAACCGCTGCAGCCATCAAGCTTTCCACATCTTTCACCCGGCTTACATCCATCGTTACAGCAAGTGCATTGTCGCCTAACTCTCCAGCCAGTTCCTCGATCAGCTTAGTCCGTCTGGCAGCCAGCACAAGGTTGGCACCTTCTGCTGCCAGCTTTTGAGCTATGCCTTTGCCAAATCCACTCGATGCCCCAGTAACAACGACAGTCAAGTCTTGCCGTATTTTTTTTGGCACTCTTTCAGCTCCTATCCGGAAAATAAAATTGTACTTATTTATTCTTAGGCCAGTAAAACATTAATTTATTGAATTTTCTATTTATTCTTTACATAAGTACCCTTTTCCCTATAACAAAAACACGTTTCGAGATGGTTCAGAAATTGTTGATCAGGGAATCAGGGATAATAAAAAGAAAGGAGTGAGCTTATGCTGCTTGAAGAATTCAAGTCCACGGTCATCGACACTGGCGAAGCAGAGATTTTTCTGCGCTATGGAGGGCAGGGCCCGCCGCTGCTTCTGCTTCATGGCCATCCGCAAACTCACATGATGTGGCATGAATTGGCACCACGGCTGGCAAAGGATTATACCATCGTGATGCCGGACCTGCGGGGATATGGAGACAGTTCAAAGCCTGAATCATCTGCCGATCACTCCACTTACTCTAAACGGGCCATGGCCAGAGACCAGATGGCAGTCATGAAGCAGCTTGGTTTTCACCGCTTTGCTGTTGTCGGGCACGACCGTGGAGCCCGCTGTGCCTACCGCTTGGCACTCGACTTCCCGGAAGCGGTTGAAAAACTCACGGTTATGGACATCATTCCGACTGGAGAAACATTTAGAAGAGCGGATAAAGATTTTGCTATGGGCTATTGGCATTGGTTTTTTCTCGCCCAGCCTTTTGATTTTCCGGAACGGGTCATTGGCGCGAGTCCGGACAACTTCTACTTCCAGGGCACGCGCCACCTGTTCCATCCCGAGGCGCTCACGGAATATTGGCGGGGCATCCATAATCCCGGAACGATTCATGCCATGTGTGAAGATTACCGAGCGGGTGCGACAATCGATTCCGAGCTGGACGAAGCAGATCGGGGAACCAAAAAAGTCGCTTGTCCCGTTCTTGTTCTATGGGGTGAAAAAGGCGCATTGCCCAATTGGTATAATGTACTCGATGTCTGGAGAGACTGGGCAGAGAATGTAAGAGGACGCGGAATCGACTGCGGTCATTATCTTGCAGAAGAAGCGCCTGATGAAACTTATGAGCAATTGAAGGCGTTTTTAAGTGCTTAAAAAGAATCTCCATCAGTCATGCTATACTGAAAACACCTACTACTGAAAGGATGATTCTGTTGTCAGAACTGACTCACTTTAATGCTCAAGGACGTGCGAAAATGGTCGATGTCTCCGAAAAGAAAGACAGTGTCCGCACAGCCCGTGCCACCACTTCTGTCCTGCTGAATAAAGCAATCTACCAGCAAATCAAAGAAGGCACAAATAAAAAAGGCGATGTCTTTGCCGTCGCACAAGTAGCAGGCATCATGGCTGCCAAGAACACCGCACAGATCATTCCGATGTGCCATCCTTTGGCTCTCAGCGGCGTCGACATTGAATTTCAATGGAATGTCGATGAAGACGCCAATCATTTCGAAGTCCTGTTGACTGCCGAAGTCAAAACGAAAGGCCCCACAGGAGTCGAGATGGAAGCTCTCACTGCCGCCTCCGCTGCTGCTTTGACGATTTATGACATGTGCAAAGCCGCCGGCAAGGAAATGGTTATCGGTCCGACTATGCTGCTTCAGAAAACCGGAGGGAAATCCGGCGATTACGCGCGAGACTGACTGTAACTGCCGAACGGACTACTTCTATTCACCCAACGTAAGGGTTAATGAACATGAAAAACAGCCGAGGAGAAATGATTCACTTCTCCCTGGCTGTTTTGTTTTAGGAATACTTTATTGTCTTTCCGGCATTTCGATGCCAAGTTCGGCCATTTGCTCCCGGGCTTCTTCTTCTGTGATTGTCCCATTCATTTGCTGTTCTCTTATCGCCTGCATTTTCTCCATGGTTTCCTCATCCATGTCAGTGCCAGGCGGCATACCACCGGCACCGCCTTCAGGTGGCGTTCCGCTAAATCCGCCGCCAGCTGGACCTCCACCGGCTCCTGAACTGCCAGCTTCTGTGACCCCACTTTCGTTTAACCAGGTGACCTGCTCCGTGATGGCGAAGTCAAGGATCTTTGTTCCACCCTCATATCCACCATCTGCGTATAGACCGTTCGTTTGCTCTTCAGCCGAGGTACCTCCTGAAGAAAAGGTATACGAAGAATCAACAGAGAGATCAGGAGAGCTGATCATTATGGCCTGATAATCCTTCGCCGGAGCAAAGGTTGCAATGTTGTTTCCTTCGCTGTCCTGCAGATGTACTATGGTTCCAGCTGCTTGAGTTTCGGGGAAAGTCATCACTACAGAAGCTTGATCAGAATCTTCAGAAGCTGCTTGAAGCATCCCTGAACTCCCAGCCGCTATTAAAGTCCCTCCTGTAACGTTAAGGTCTCCATCGTAATCCAAAGAACCATTCATGTTTTCAGTAGGACCGTTGACAATGACCATACCGCCGGTCATTTCAATTGAGCCATTCGAATCAATGCCGTCTCCACTGGCATCGACTGTGACAGCTCCCTCATTGATCGTCAACAAAGTCACAAGTTCTTGTTCCGTCTCGGTCTCTGTTTCAGTCTCAGTCTCGGTGGTTTCTGCAGTTTCTTCAGTCTCCTGACCCATCCCAGGTGCCATTGATGTACCTCCACTAACATTTATGCCATCATCCGTTGCCGTCACATCAATCGTGCCTCCATCAATCGTGATTTGATCTCCTTCTATACCTTCATTGCTCTTCGTTACGGCAAGCAAACCATCTTTGATAACAAGTGAAGCATCTGCATGAACACCGTCGTCTCCGGTGGCAAGATCCCATTGTCCTCCGGCAATCACCACATCACCGTTGCTGTGCACAGCGTCATCCAGAGAATCGATGGCAAATACCCCTCCGCTCACTTCAATTGCACTGCCTGCCTTAATGCCTTTTGTGCTTTCCGTTTCTTCTTCAGTAGTTTCTACGGGTGCTTCCTGCAGCGTTCCCGGCATAACGTCGCCCGCAGCAGCTTCTATGGTTTCGGGACTGCCTCCCCCAGCGGCAATCGTGTATGCCCCATCCGTAATCAACAAGGACGTTTCTGCCTGGATGCCGTCGTTGCCGGAGGTGATATCGAATGTTCCGCCTTCCAGTGCAATGCTTCCTTTGGTCGCGTCTTCATCATTAGTAGACTTGATGCCATCGCCGCCTGCCTTAATAGCAAAGGTTCCCGCTTTAACTGCCACAAGGTCACGCCCTTTCAAGCCGTCATCCGCCGCAGTCACCTGGATATCTCCTCCAGTAATTTTCAGTTCATCCTTGCTGGCAATTCCATCGTTATAATTGCCTGTCACGGCCAGTTTTCCAGAGCCGTTGATTGTCAGATCTGCTTTACTGAAAATCGCGGCATCCGGCTCATCTTCTGAAGAATCTTCAAATACATACTCGGAGCCATCGGAAATGCTGTTTTCTGTGTCTTCCACTAGAGAAATCACTGCTTTCTCCGCATCTTTAACATAAATGGCGGAACTATCGGAAGAATTGATCTCCACACCATTCAGCACCAGCCTTACGGTTTTTTTGTCTTCCGAATCCACAACGATTTGGTCATCGTCCAAGCTTCCGGAGAACACATACGTGCCTCCCGCTTTAATCGTCAGCACATTGTCTTCATAAATGATGGCCGAAGTTGAAGCGAAGTCAGCATCGGTGCCATTCAGTTCGACTTCGAACGGACTTTCATCTTCCCAGTCTGTGTATTCATCATCTTCTCCGTAAACTACTGCCTCATTGACCAAGGCCGTCATTTCTTCAGCAATCACCGGATCGGCAGTTGCCGTTTCCGATGCTTGATTATCAATTGTCTCGTTGCTGCAGGCAAATAACAGGCTGGCACTTAAAAGCGTTGCCGCCAGTTTAAACATTCTTTTATTTTTCGCCATCTTTTCCACTCCTCTGGTTATTGAAGGACGCTTTGCGCTCCCATTGCTTCCCATTATTGGACCGCAACCTTAACAAAACCTTAAAAATACGGGAGAAAAAGAAATTCGTAAAATAGTTTGCAATTTCCAGACTTAGTTCTATAATCAACTTTATCTCAGAATTACTGAAGGAGAACCTCAAATGAAATTACTGATCATTGAAGACGACCACACTCTTTCCGACACCATTAAAGAAACCACGCAGGAAATGTTCCATACAGAACAGGCCTTTGATGGCGAAGAAGGATTATTTTTAGCCGAGCAGAATATTTTTGACTGCATTATTTTGGACATTATGCTTCCATATCTAAATGGCTATGAAGTGTTAAAGAAACTCAGAAGCCAAAACATCACGACGCCAGTCATCATGCTGACAGCAAAGGACGGCATCGGAGATAAGATCCAAGGCTTCAAAGCCGGTGCTGACGATTACCTAGCCAAACCTTTTCACCGGGAAGAATTATTGCTGCGCCTTGAAGCTATTGTCAGAAGATCCGGGGGCGAGTTGAAGCAAAATACCCTTTCCTTCAAGGACTTGAAACTGAACATCAAAAACAAGACTGCTTATTTAGGTGAGGAACCCGTCAAACTGAACGGCAAGCAGTTCGATTTACTGGAATACCTGGTCAATAATAAAAATATCATTTTGACGAAAGAACAGATTTTCGATCGTATTTGGGGGTTTGAATCGGACACTTCCACTACCGTCGTCGAAGTTTATGCCAGCAACCTGCGGAAAACCCTCAAAAAATTCAATTATGACCATTATATAAAAACTTTCCGTGGATTGGGGTATATGTTGTCGGAGTCCGGTGACGAGCATGAATAGACAGCCTATTTTCCGAAAGCAACAATTGCGTTTTATGATTTTGAACCTGATCGCCTTTAGTATCATCTTCACAATCTTCGGGTTCATTATTTTTCATCAAGTTCAAAATACACTTTTTTCAGAAACCGATGAGGAACTGCAAAGGACCCAGGAATTCGTTGCAAGTGATAATGTCACAGATTTCCGTTCTCCTCTTGCTCCTGAAGAAGAAAACCGCCCAGAACAAGGACCTCCTAGAGACGTAAACCCGCGAATTATCATAATTGACTGGAATGCAGAAGGTGACATCGTCAACGAAGACCAAATCGGGACTTTTCTATATGAAAATGTCTTTCAGGATTACACACCTGATATCGAGACATTAAACACCATCACCAACACTTCGATTGATGATGAATATACGTTCCGATATCTTCTTATTGAAGATGAGACGATAGGAGATGACGTCGCCTACACACAGATATTAGTCAATATCGACGCCGAACAGACCATTCTCGATAACTTCGGCAGACTGCTGATCATTTGCTCATTAATTTTTATTATCCTGTCAATTTCCGCCAGCTACATTCTATCAAAAAAAATGATGCAGCCCATTATTCAGTCTTGGAACAAGCAAGCGGAATTTGTGGAAAATGCTTCGCACGAATTGAGAACGCCATTAACGATCATTCAGAACAAACTTGAGCTTCTGCTTATGGAACCGCAACAAAAAATCATGCAGAAATTCGAAAACATCGCACTCAGCTTATCGGAAACGAGACGCTTATCCAAACTGACCTCCGATTTGTTGACCTTGGCAAGGGCCGATTCCGCAGAAATCCAGTTGGATAAACAAACCCTCCACGTCGATGAATTCATCGAGCGTGTCAGTGCACCCTATATTGAAATTGCCGAGTCACAGAATAAAACATTGCAGCTGGAATTAAACTGCAGTGTGCAGATTAAAGCCGATGAAGTGAGGCTCCATCAATTATTAGTTATCTTATTGGACAATGCCTTAAAGTATACCGATGAAAAACAGGAAATCTCCGTTAAGACCTATACAGAAGATCAGAAAGTTGCAATTGAAGTAAACGACAATGGACGCGGCATTGAAAAAGAAAATCTTCCCTATATTTTTGACCGCTTCTATCGTGTAGACAAAGCCCGCTCCAGAGAAAACGGCGGAGTAGGCCTTGGCTTATCAATCGCCCAATGGATTGTCATCAACCATGGTGGGACCATTGCCGCATTCCAGAACGAAAAGGCCGGTACTACCTTTAAAGTAAAGTTGCCATATTAAAAGCCCGCAAAAATTTGCGGGCTTTTAGCTTGCAGAAATTCATAGAAGAAATAACCTTAAAGAAATAACTGCAGGAGACTACAGACAAATCTGGTTTGCAAAACAGCATCAAAACAAATAATTAAATCTAAAAATAATTTTAAGGTTGGTTTAAGGTTCTGCCCCAATAATAAGGTTATACGAAAGACACACAAAAGGAGAGTATGAAGATGAAAGCACAATCTTTGAACGGCATGCAAGGCCGCAGAGAAATCAAGCATGAAATGACCAAGATGGATTGCTACCTACTGAGAAACAAATTGAAACATTATATGGAGATAGATCCCCATGCTAAGGAAAACGGGACTTACTGCATCCGAAGCGTCTATTTCGACAACTTCGATAATAAAGTGATGAACCAAAAAAAAGAAGGACTTTTCGAACGAGACAAATTTCGTGTAAGGCTGTATGACTCGAACACCAGCTTTCTAAATCTGGAGAAAAAAAGCAAACGCAACAACCTCACGTATAAACAAAAATGCTTGATGACAGCCGAAGAATACGAAAAGATCCGAAAAGGAGATTTAGAGTGGATGGAGACAGACTCGCGGTCACTCATTCAAGATTTGTACTGGCAGATGAACCTGCTGCAGCTAAAGCCTCTTACCGTCGTCGACTACGAACGGGAAGTGTTCATTTACAAATACGGCAATGTCCGCGTCACTTTCGACAGCTCCATCAAAACCAGCCTTCGGAACAATGACGTACTCAATCCCAACATCACAATGGTAGAAACTGAGCCTGATGTTGTCATCCTGGAAGTGAAGTTCGATGAGTTCTTGCCGAACGTCATTAAGCAATTGCTGCAGGTCAGCGATATGCGCGCAGGCGCCTACTCGAAATACCAGATCAGCCGAATGTATGGCTGATTGTCAAATCACTTAAAAAAAGAACAACATATTGGAGGAAGAAAAAATGGAAAGCATTAATTTTAGTGATATCTTCAAATCAAGTTTTTTGGAAAACACCAGCAGCTTCTCACTTACGGATTCACTGATCGGATTGGTGGTGTCTTTTGCCATCGGCCTGTTCATCTACATGATTTACAAGAAAACCTTTTCCGGTGTCATTTATTCACATAGCTTCAATATCTCCTTGATCGTCATGGCCATGGCCACTACCCTCATTATTATGGGAATATCAACAAATGTCCTGTTGTCACTCGGGATGGTCGGGGCGCTGTCAATCGTCCGCTTCCGAACACCAATCAAAGACCCGATGGATCTCGTTTATCTGTTCTGGACCATTGTTTCCGGAATTCTTTGTGGAGCGGGATTCATTCTGCTGGCAATCGTCGGTGCACTGCTGATCGGCCTCGTCCTAATCATTTTCGTCAACAAAATCAAAATCGAAAATCCTTATCTGCTGATCGTCAAATACAATGACAATGAAATCGAAAACCCATTAGAGAAGTTGCTTTCAGCAAGTGTTAAAAAGCATTTGATCAAGTCAAAATCAATTTCTTCCGACCATGATTTTGAAGTTACCTATGAAGTACGCGTCAAAGATACAGATATGGATTTCATCAACCATATTTCTGAAATGATTGGTGTAAAATCTGCTGTTATGCTGAGCTATGACGGCAACTTCACCGCTTAATCAACTACACAGAAAAGCCTATAAATCTGTCACGTTACTGACGGATTCATAGGCTTTTGGCATTTACTCTATTATCAATTTTCTTGTCACCAGCCGATTATGTACGCGGTTCGTGGTGCTTAGTCAATTCGGATTGGATATGCTGAACTTCCGGCAGTATCAGCCTTTCCATCGCCAACTTTACTGCACCACGTGATCCTGGCAGGACAAAAATCGCTTTATCATTTGCTACCCCTGCCGCCGCACGGCTTAAAAGTGCTTTTGTCCCAACATCTTCAGAGAAACTGACGTAACGGAACAGTTCTCCGAACCCATCAATTGTCTTCTCAAAGAAAGGCTCTATCGCCTCCAACGTGACATCGCGCTTGGCAATCCCCGTGCCTCCAGTAGTGACAATTACATCAATCTCATCCTTTTCCAGCCACTCGGAAACAATGACTCGAATGTCCGCTATATCATCTGCCACTACCTCGTAATCCACGATTTCCAGCCCTTCATTGCGGGCGAGCCGTTGTACGAGCTGGCCTCCAGTGTCTGTCTCTTTTGTACGCGTATCACTGACCGTCAATACCGCCACACGCACTTGATAACCGCCTTTGAATATTTCCGACATACAAACTCCCCCTCCTGTTCATCCAAATACTTGATGATATAACTTTCTTCCTTCCGCCACATTATGGACGCCGTGAATGAGCAGCCGGCCATTGCCGAACAACACCATGCGGTGATTGAAGACCTTCAATTCCACAAAATAAGGCGTTCGCTTAATTCCGGCTTCCAGCCGGTTGCCGGCTTTTTCGGCATCGTCCAAGGTAATGGGGCGATTGGGATCCGGCAAAATCTGTACAGCGTCCCGACCGCATAAAACTGCATAAGTGCTTACACCTGTTTCGGTAAGCGACGGGAATACGGCATTGTGGCCGCATGTTTGGCAGTCCGGATTTTTTATGCGCTTTACGCCGATATCCAGCTGGCTGTTGTCCCATAAATTGAAATGATGGATTTTTTTCCGTATCGCATCGTGGTTTCCGCTCAGCCATTTCAACGCTTCTGTGCATTGAAGGGCCGCTGTCACCTGTACGGCGGGTGAAATAATGCCGACCGTATCGCATGTTTCATTGATTGCCGGAAGCACCGGCAGCAGGCAGCGGAAGCAGGAGCTTTCTCCAGGAATGAATGGAAAGACGACGCCAGAACTGCCGACACAAGCACCATAAATCCACGGCATTCCGTATTTTACAGAAGCGTCATTGATCAATAGGCGGGTTTCGAAATTATCGGTTGCGTCTAAAATCAAGTCACTGACAGCCGCCAACTTTTCCATTCCGGCTGCATCCAAATGCTCGAGGTACGTGATCAGCTTTACATCACTGCGGATAGCTTTCAGCCTGTTTTCTGCCGCTGCCACTTTCGGCAGCATCTGCTGTGCATCCTTTTCAGTAAAAAGCTGCTGGCGCTGCAGATTCGACAGCTCGACATAATCACGATCAACTAAATGAATCGTTCCGATGCCGGCGCGAGTCAATGTTTCAGCGATGGCCGAACCCAAAGCTCCGCAGCCGATGATGGCAACAGTCGAGAGAGCTAGTTTTTCCTGGCCGGACTGGCCAAGCGGTTTAAATAGGGTTTGTCTTGAATAGCGTTCATCCACTTTGATTCCCACTTTCCATCTGTCTGAAGTTCCAAGTCATTTCTTCCTTAATCTAAGCTTACCATGGACATCAAAATACCAGCTGTTCAGCCATCTTCCCTTTTTCAACCCGGATCACACGGTCCGCCAGCTTTTCGGCATCCGCCATCCGGTGAGTTACAAAGATGATTGGAATCTGCCATTGCTCATGGATCCGCAGCAATTCGTTCTGGCAGCGGTCGCGGTTGGCGTCATCCAAAGCGGAAAACGGTTCATCAAGCAGCAGGATGTCCGGCTGTGCAGCCAAAGCCCGTGTCAGTGCCACACGCTGCTTCTCACCGCCCGAAATCTGGTGCGGATATTTGCTCAATAGTTCCGTAATTCCCAAAATCTTCGTCAATTCGGTGATATGCGAAACATCTGTCCCACGCGACAATGCATACAGGATGTTTTGTTCAGCATTCAGATGCGGAAAAAGCGCATAATCCTGGAACAAATAACCGACTTTCCTTTTTTGGATTTTCATCGGTTTTTGTTTGTCTTTGAAAAAATCCGTCCCATTCAATGTAATCTCTCCTGCATCCGGATGAGCGATGCCCGCCACACAATTCAGCAAAGTGGTTTTACCTGAACCGGAAGAGCCGACCAGTGCCATGATTTCCCGGTCCAGCTCGAACTGCATCACCAAGTTAAAATGGTCCAATTGCTTTTGAAAATCCACTTTAAGCATAGACTCACTCCCTTCCAATGCGAATTGCGTTCTTTTTGCGCCAATAATTGACCCAGGTGATGGCAGCCACCCCAAGCGAGGAAATAATCAGCACCCAAAACATGGCTTTCTCCATATCCCCTGCCTCATAGGCAAAGTAAATCGCCAGCGGCACTGTTTCCGTAACTCCTGGAATGTAGCCGGCAATCATCAGCGTAGCGCCGAATTCGCCGATTCCCCGTGCAAAAGCCAGTATGAGCCCTGCGAGAATTCCCGACCAGGCAAGCGGCAAGGTGATGGTCCTAAAAATTCGCCACTCGGAGACACCCATCGTCCGCGCAACGTTTTCCCAGCGTGGATCCACTTTTTCGTAAGCCGCCAGGACGCTTTGATACATCAGCGGCAACGATACAACAAACGAAGCGATTGCCGCACCAATCCAGGTAAAGACCACTCGAAAACCGAACCATTGCTCCAGCAGAATACCAAGCGGGCCATTGACGCCAAACAAGACAATTAATCCAAAGCCGATGACTGTAGGCGGCAATACCAGCGGCAGCAAAATCAAAGCTTCAACAAAACTTTTTCCGAAAAATTCACGCCGGTTCATTAGCCGGGCAAGTGCAAGGCTGACCACAAACACAAAAAACGTGGAAATAACGGCAACTCGCAGCGATAACCAAAGAGGAGACAAGTCATATGCCATCATTTCTTTTCCTCAAGTGCAGGCATAAAACCGTATTGTTTAAGGATAGCCTGTCCTTTGGGACCGGCAACAAATTCCAGAAAAGCTTCTGCTTCCTGCTGTTTTTCAGAAGCTGCCACGACAGCACCCGGGTAAACAACCGGACCCCCCTGCTCCGGCATTTCAAGCGTGCCGTTTATTTCCCGGGAAATAGCCGCATCCGAGGAATAAATGATGCCCAGTTCCGCATTTCCACTTTCAATATAGGTTACGACTTGCCGCGCATCTTTTGCATAAATAAGGAGGCCTTCAAGCGGTTTCCACAAAGCCTGGCTTTCCAATGCTTGCTTTGTGTAATCCCCAAGCGGTACACTGTCCGGCTCGCCGACCGCAATGGTTTCTTCTGAATTTATCACAATCTCCGCAAAATCTTTCGATGCCGGGAACTCTTCCAGAGAAGCGAGAACAAGACGATTTTCAGCGAAAGATGCTTTGCTTTCCGAATCGATCAATTCCTGCGATTCGAGCAGTTCCATATCCTTTTCACTTGCCGATAAAAACAAATCCGCCGGTGCACCTTGTTCAATTTGGTTTCTCAGCTTACTGGAAGATCCATAATTAAAGGACAGTTCAATATCTGGTTCCACTTGATGAAATTCCTCTTCCATTTGTTTCATCACTTCCGTCAGGCTCGAGGCTGTCGAAACCAGCAGTTCGCTGTCTTTTTTAGCCGATGTACTGCCGCAGCCGCTCAATAGAAAGACTATGCTTATCATGCCAATCATTTTTTTCATTTTATAGGACTCCTTATAGGTCTCACATAAAGCCGACCGATGACTGTAAATTCTTTGCATACCTCCAGTATAACGTCAGCTAAAGAGAAGCTAAATAATTTTCCGAATAATCTTGTAAGAAACTGCTCATTTGGGTAGAATAAAGAGAAACTTTAATCCGTGGAGATTCTCTCTTCTTTTGCGCCACAAGCGAGAGGCATCACCCAACCAATTACATATATCCAACCTTATGAAGAGAGGCAGAGGGAATGGCCCGATGACGCCCGGCAACCGCCAGTAAATTTGACTGGAATGGTGCCAAATCCAGCAGAGTTTTGATGCTCTGAAAGATAAGGAAGAGAATTTCACCAGCAGCCAACCACTCTTCCCTTATTAAGCGGAAGAGTTTTTTAGTTAATTTAAAGGAGTGATCACATGAAATTAAGCAAAGCCGATCGAATCAAACGTACACGTGTCCCTGTCGTAGACCCTTCATTAGCTGAGCGCCTGCCGCCAGGGCAAGTTCTGACGGAACGCTTTCCAGTCCTTCACGAAGGCGAAGTGCCCGTCTATGATATGGCAACCTGGACCTTGAAAATTTTTGGACAGGTCGATAAGGAAGTCACATTGAGCTATGACGACTTACTAAAGATGCCGCAAACGACCGTCACCCGTGACATCCATTGCGTAACACGCTGGTCCCGCTTCGACAATACATTTACTGGCGTGCGGTTCATCGATTTGATGAAAGAATTGGGAGTGACACCGAAGAGCGGCTATGTCATGCTTCACGGCGATTATGACTACACCACCAATGTCGCTCTGTCCGACTTGGACCGGGAAGATGTATTGCTTGCCTATTCACTTGACGGCGAGCCGTTGACTGCCAAGCACGGTTATCCGCTGCGCTTTGTGGTGCCGCATCTGTATTTCTGGAAAAGTGTTAAATGGGTCCGCGGCATTGAATTCATCGATGAGAACCAGCCCGGCTTCTGGGAGCAAAACGGCTTCCACATGAACGCTGATCCGTTCAAGGAAGAACGTTTTTCGGGCGAAGACTTGGAAATTCCAGATGATGAATGGGAGAAAAAAGATTTTGACTGACTCTATGGAAGTGGCTGCCAAAAGGTAGCCACTTTTATAATTATTGATGAAAATGGGAGTTGCTTCTCTCTTTATAAAAATCTAGGTTAGAATAGAAGATAAGATAATCAGTCAGTAGGCTACAGGAGGAATTGCAATGAAGTTTGGAATTATCGGAACGAATTGGATTACAGATCGATTTATCAAAGCGGCGAAGCAGCATCCTGAGTTCGCCATCGGAGCTATTTATTCCCGTAAGATGGAAACTGGGCGCGCATTTGCAGAAAAAAACGAAGTTGAAAATGTCTACACCGATATGGAAGCCATGTTTACTAGCGGAGACATTGAGGCAGTTTATATCGCCTCCCCGAATGCCTTGCATGCGCAGCAAAGCATACTCGCTATGGAGCATGGCATTCACGTTTTGTGCGAGAAGCCTGCCGTTACGTCGATCGAAGAAATGGATAAAGTCATTGAAGCTTCACGTACACACGGAATGACGTATATGGAAGCAATGAAATCTACGGTGACTCCGTCTTTCCTAAGTCTGAAGAAAAATTTAGACAAAATCGGACCAATCCGCCGTTTTGTCTTCCATTACAATCAATATTCATCACGCTATGACAATTACAAAAACGGCATCATTGAAAATGCCTTCAAACCCGAACTCGGCAACGGCGCCAAAATGGACTTAGGCGTCTACTGCATTGCCCCCGTCGTTCATTTGGCAGGAGCACCGGAAGAGGCAATTAAAAACAATTACCTGCTGTCGACAGGCGCCGACGGACAAGGAAGCATGATTTTGAATTACAATGGCATGGAAGCAGTCGTTATGTATTCCAAGATTTCGGATTCGTTTATGCCAAGTGAAATTCAAGGCGAAAACGGTGTAATTGAAATCGACCGGATCAGCGACCCGAAACACATTACCATTAAATACCGAGATGGCGGGACAGAAGATTTATCGGTAGCTCATGAATTCGATACGATGTACTACGAATTGGCGGAATTCATGGAATGCGTGAAACATAAACAAGTGGAATCCTCTATCAACACACATGCCATTTCCCGGGAAGTCACGAAACTGCTGACATAAACCAGATGCTTTACAGGAGTGATTTATAAGTCGGGTGAAAGTTATTCTAGAGAATTCCCTTTAATTTAAGTCCAAATAGATGAAAATCATCACTCAACCAGCAAAGGAAGTGCCTTATGATAAAAGCAATCATATTCGATTTTGACGGTTTGATTTTTGATACCGAAACCCATCAATACCACATTCTTCAGGAAATGTTCAGCGAACACGGCAGCGAATTGCCGTTGGCACGCTGGCAACAAGAAATCGGCACGCATAGCGGGTTTTCTCCATTCCATTATATGGAAGAAGAGATCGGAAAGCCTGTAGAACATGCCCTTCTTCAGGAACAGTATGAAGAGAAATTCCATTCGACACTGGCCCTCGAAAAAGCCCGTGACGGTGTACTGGATTACCTTCAGATTGCAAAAGAGATGGAATTGAAAATCGGGCTGGCTTCCAGCTCCAGTTACCGCTGGGTCTCCAGCCATTTGAAGAACCTTCAGCTGTTCGATTACTTTGACTGCATCCGTACTTCGGACGATGTGGAAAAAGTAAAACCCGATCCCGCTCTGTATATCCAAACTGCCCAATGTCTGGACTTGCCTCCGGAAGAATGCCTCGTTTTTGAAGATTCCGCTCATGGCGCAACAGCCGCCAAACAAGCGGGCATGGGTTGCGTCATTGTTCCAAACAAAGTAACCCATACGATGGATTTTTGTGATGTTGAACACCGGCTGGATTCGATGGCGGATATGCCGCTTAAAGACCTTCTTGACTATGTGTCTTCATTGAAAGTGAATCGTTAATGCATAAAAAGATGATGTCTGCTTTTCAGACATCATCTTTTTTTATACTGATTGAATTACTGATTTATTTGGATTTTATCAGCTTACCAAGTGGCTCTGTTATAATCTCTCCATCTTTCATCACTATTGTTCCTCTTACAATCGTCATTACAGGGATTCCTTTTATTTCAAAACCATCAAATGCTGTTACTTTACTTTTACTGTGAAGATTTTCTTTTTTTATTACCATTTGCTTGTCCATATCTACAATTGTAATATCGGCATCCGAACCCACTTGAAGAGCTCCTTTTTGTGGGAATATTCCATACTGTTTAGCAGGATTAGTGGAAAGAAGAGACACCAATTGCTGAAGAGAAATTTTCCCTTCTGATACCGAATTCAACATTAAAGGGGCTAAAGATTCTACGCCACACATTCCTGCAGGCACCGTCCATAGGTCTCCTTGTTTCTCCTCTTCTGTATGAGGAGCATGATCTGAACAAACGAACGAAAAAGTTCCTTCTCTAATTCCTTGCCAAATTCTCTCTTGATCTTCTTTGTATTTCACAAGAGGGTACACTTTCATAGAAGGCCCAATTTTTTCATAATCTTCATTTGTTAGAAATAGATAATGAGGACAAGTTTCAGCAGTGATAGGATAACCTTCTTCTTGAGCTTTCTTTATTGTTTCTGTACCTTCTGCAGAACTTACATGCAAGATATGAAGTCGTGTTCCCGTTTTTTTAGCCATGGCGATTCCTGCTTGAATGGTCATCTCTTCAGCTAAACTTGGTCTTCCTGCCAAAACGGTCTCATAATCATTTTTTCCTGTTTTTTTCATTTCTGTAGTCAAATGATTAATTAAATCGCTATTTTCTGCATGAATAGCAAATGTTTTCTCGGTCTTAGCTACTTCTTCAAGCATACGATAGACTCCTCCATCGTCGCTGGGTGGAATTACATCTTTCATTCCTTCTTTATAATCATAGATCAGTCGATAATTATTTTTATCTACTGCATAACCCCAAAAGTATTTAAAACCAATTACTCCACATTTGTTTAAATCTTTGATGTCATTTAAATTTAAGTCTCCTAAACAAATACCCCACATTGCAAAGTCTACATGGGCTTTGGAGCCCAAGTTTTTTAATTGTTTGTCGAAATTTTCAACGTTGCTCACAGGAGGATTAGTATTGGGCATTTCAAATACCGTAGTAATACCTCCGGCTGCAGCAGCTTGAGTAGAATGATAAAAATCTTCTTTGTATGTCGACCCACCGTCTCTTGAGTGAATGTGAGTATCGATTAATCCTGGAAGAACATAGAGGCCATTAGCGTTTGTTCTTTCCTTGGCTTCTCCTTCCAATTTCTCTTTTGAAATTGAGAAAATTTTTCCATCTTTAATGTATATATCGGCTGTATAGGTGTTTTCTGGAGTTACAATACTCCCATTCTCAATGATATGATCCCATGTCATTTCCTTATCCCCCCATGTCCATTTAATTAATATAGAGTGCTTGTAGAAGAAGGAAGATTCACTTTCCCTACCAGATTATTTATATCGGAAATTTCATACCTTCTCATATATTCTTTTATTCCTTCTAAAACTTCAATCATTGTTAAAGGGTTTATAAAGTTAGCGGTACCGATTTGTACAGAGCTTGCGCCTGCTAGAATCATTTCAATTGCATCATCTGAATTCATAATTCCCCCGCATCCAATTATGGGCAATGTTGTTACGTTTCGGACTTGATGAATCAACCTTACTATAATCGGTTTAATCGCTGGTCCCGATATTCCCCCCATAACATTTCCGATTTTAGGTTTTCTTGTATGAATGTCTATCGCCATACCCAATATAGTATTTGCTACATTTAAACCGTCTGCTCCTGCTTCTTCACATGCAAGGGCAATTTCTTGAATACTGGTTACATTCGGAGTTAGTTTAGCAATTAAAGGCTGATCGGTTACACTTTTCACTTTTTGAATAAGCTCAAAAGAAAGATCTCCATCCATTCCAAACGCCTTGCCATTCCCCTCTAGATTCGGACAGGAAATATTTAATTCTATAGCTGACACAGCCGGATTAGCTCCAATAATTTCAGACATCTCTGTAAACTCTTCAATAGAATCAGCTGAAATACTTGCTATTAACGGCACATCGTATTTTTGGTATTGTGGTATAATGTGTTCCAAATAATAAGGGAGACCTTTACTTTGTATTCCGATTGAGTTGATCATTCCACCTGTAACTTCACAAACTCTGGGTGTATCATTCCCACCTCTCGGATATTTCGTTATGCTTTTCGGTACTAAAGCACCAAGTTCATTAAAATCAAGAATGGACTCCATCTCAAAACCGAATGCTCCGGAAGCTGGCATCACCGGATTTTTCAGGTGCAGACTCCCAATTTGAATATCTAGACTCAAATTATCCATCATGTTAAAACCACCTTTTCTAAATCAAAAACCGGTCCTTCGATACATACGCGGACCGATTTTATTCCATGGGATTCCCGAATATTGCAAACGCAGGCATAACAGACTCCCATAGCACAACCCATATGTTCTTCCAAAGCAATTTGTGCAGGTATGTTTTCTTTAAAAGTAATTTTCTGCAACAGTCTTGATAATCTCATCGATCCGCATGTGAACGCTGCTTTAACCCCGTGCTCGACTATCAATTCTTCGACTAAACGTTGGACATTTTCAACACCACTCGTGCCTTCTTCTTCGGTAACCTTTATTACTGTAGCCCCAAATCCCTGCAAAGTTTCCGCTGCCAATAAGTCATTGTTGCTTCTTGCACTCAGTATCGCTACACACTTCACGTTTTTCGCAGCAGCTTCCTGAGCAAGTGCAGCCAAAGTAGCTATCCCTACGCCTCTTGCCAGCAATAAAATTGAATCCCAGTCCTCTTCCAATCTGAACCCTATTCCAAGAGGACCCAGAACATCTAATTGATCGTCGGCTTTAAACTTTGTTAAATTTACAGTTCCTGCTCCTTTTACTAAATATAAAAACTCAATTGTTTTCTCTTCCTGATTGATGCGATAAATACTGAATGGACGTCTCAAAAAAGGAAGTTCGTCTTCCCCACATTTAATATTGAAAAATTGGCCAGGCACAATTGGTTCTTCAATATTCTCTGAATTCAGCGTCATATGCCAATATCTTTCACTTACTTGGATATTCGATAGAATCTCTAACTGGTAAGTTTTCATGACTGTTCCCTCCCAGCTTTTTCGACTATTTTCGCCCATTTTACTACTTCTTCTTTTAAGATTTTTGCACCGATTATTATTTCTTCCAAAGAGGTATATTCTTGAGGGTGATGGCTGAGGCCAGCTTTGGATGGGATAAAGAGCAAACCCGTTGGGCAAAGTTTCGCCATATTCATGGCGTCATGACCCGCCCCACTCGGAAGAAGAAGAGGTGGATAGCCGAGGTTTTCAGCCGTATCCTTTAAGCTTTCAATCACTTCGTCGTTAAGTAGAATAGGATTTTCGTCTGCTATCTTTTCAATTGTTGTCTTTAGATTCCTACTATTTTCTACGTTTTCTATTGCAGCGTGTAACTGATTGATCACTCTATTCTTTGATTCACTGGAAATTCCGCGTATATCAATTTTCATCTCTACTGATCCAGGAACTACATTCATTGCTCCAGGCTTCACTTCACAAACTCCCGTTGTTGCTACAGTACCATGCTCTTCTTCCTTCTTAGCTGCAGTTTCCAATTCCAAGGCAATCTCTGCAGCGCCTAAAAATGCGTCTTTCCGATACCTCATCGGTGTAGTTCCAGAATGAGAAGCTTGCCCTTCTATTTTCAACTTATAGCGAGTAGGACCTGCAATTCCTGTCACGACCGCAATACTTTTATTTTCATTTTCGAGGATCGGCCCTTGTTCAATATGAATTTCAAAAAACGCTTTAAACTCCTCTTTTTTTCTTTTAGCTCCCGCTAAATTAAACGAATATTTAGATAATTCATCTTTTAAAAAGATGTTATTATTGTCTTTCAACTCTTCACACTCTTTACTTACAATTCCAGCCATCGCTTTGCTTCCAATTGTAGAATAGCCAAAGCGTGCTGACTCTTCACCTGCAAAAGAAATAATTTCCAAAGGATGTTCAGTAGTCAATTCTTCCTCGTTTAAACTTCTTATAATCTCTAAGGCTATGACTACACCAACTGCTCCATCATATTTTCCACCTTCATATACCGTATCCAGATGAGACCCAAAAGCTATGACAGGAAGAGATGGATTAGCACCTTCTCTTCTTGCAATAATATTTCCCGCACTATCACATTTGACCTTCATGCCTTCTTTTTTACAGAGTTCAACAAAATAACTTTTTGCCTGTTGCTCTTCTTCTGTATAAGCGAGACGATTTATTCCTACCCCTGAACCGCCAAATTTGTTTATCTCATTCAGGGTTTTTTCTATGCGGTTTTTGTTCAATTTTATAACCCCACTTTCCCTATTACCTTCTACTACTATTATATAATAGAGAAACACTGCATTCCGTTGGCCAAAAGAACAGAATATTCAAATCTTTTTTATTGTTTTTGTACACTATAAAATTCATTACAAAGAAATTTAAAATCTGGCTACGATACCCAATTTTTTTGTGAAAACTATATTTTCACCACGCCAATACCGTTTTTTATATCTATTGATGTTCCATAGACTTTTGATAAGTCTTGAATATTTCTTAATCCTTTTCCCTCACTTGATAATACCGGCCATCCTTTTTGATAGCGTTTTTTTTGGTAGCCTAGATCAATGGGATGCAGGATCAACTCCGTTAGCTCTCCATCTTTCATTTTCCAACAAGGAATGATAGACTCCCACACAAGTGGATTTACACTTAATCCAATGGTATTATTTTTACTTCTCATATCCATCCCATCAGCGACATTGCTGTCTTTAGACAAGTTATATTTCTCATAAAAGTCAGACGGGAGAACTTCTACCGTATCATTTTGAAATATAAAGTTTCCTAAACTGTAGAAAATGGGTCTCTTCTTATAAATTTCTATTCCTCTAACGATATGTGGTCCATGCCCTAATACGGCGTGAGCACCCTCGTCTATGAAAATTCGAGAAGCTTCTTCTATAAAATCGGCAGGGAGCTGCTTGTCTTCACCTTGCATTTCATGGGAATGCAGACTCACTATAACGTAATCTGCTTGCCTCTTTGCCTCGTGAATAGTATTAATGATTCTATCCATATCTATTTTATTTAAAATTCTTTTTAATTCAGAGTGAGAACTTTCTACGAATCTATAATGGCCAAAAACTACTTCTCCATCTTTATCTTTAGGTAGAAAACCTTCTAATATGTCCAGATTTCGACTGGCATTAATTCCGACTTTTTTTGCAACTTCTTTTAAAACTAATAAATCATTTTCATTAACCTTAAATTGGCTAATATGTCTCAAGCCATTTACACCAGGGCGTCCAGGCAAGTCTTTTCTTTGTTCACCAGCAATCCATGTCTCATGAAACGTCGAAGTTGCTGCAATCAGCGCTATCCTTCCGGCTTTAGTCTCAATGTATTTAGGTGAACTAGCCTCCGCTAAGTTCTCTCCTGCTCCTGCATGAATAAAGTCGGCGCTTTCCAATTGCTTTTTTGTTTTGGACAACCCTGTGTATAAATAATCCAAAGTATGATTGTTAGCCCAAGCTACACAATTAAAGCCATATTTCTTTAAATCTTTTACTACTTCTGGTTTTGCTCTTGCCCACGTTCCTCCAGATACTGCCGAAGGGATGCCATCCTCTTCTGGTGTCGTCATTTCAAAATTGGTAAACCGAAAGTCACTTTCAAGAATAATTTTTGACACCTTTTCAAATTCCAAAGATGGCTCTACCGGCAATCTTCTGGTAATAAAGCTGTCACCTGTCGCTGTAAACGAAACCTCTTCTCCCACTTTTCAGCACCGCCTTCACTTTAAATCAAAGCCTTTTTTCCTAAGAAAATCACTAAGTTCTTTTCTTCTAGGTGTAGAAATATAAGAAGAAAGTTGTTCTGTCCAACCACTTGTCCGAATCCCATTAGTTCGCAGTGAATAGTACTCAGAAATAATAGCATCATATTCATGTAAGGCCTTGGGAATAAGGTTAGTTTGATATTTTTCCTCATGAAAAACTGCTTTTACCGGCATTCTCGGCTTTTGCCACGGATTTTGATCCGGATAACCCAGACACATTCCCATGACAGGAAATACGTATTTCGGCAGATTCAGTAAATCCGAAACTGCTTCTGGGTTATTTCTTATTCCACCGATCATTACTCCGCCAAGCCCACATGCTCTTGAAGCTAATAGAATATTTTCTGCGACCAAGGCTGCATCAACTGCTCCTACTATGACATTCTCTATTTCATCGAGAGCTGCTTTTTCTGAATGCATTTCTGAAGCAATATGGAGCCTATAAAAATCTGCGCAAATAACCAGGAATACTGGGCATTCTTTCACATACCGTTGTTTGCCGCACCATACACTCAATTTATCTTTAGATTCAGGATTTTTTATGGTGATAATGCTGTAAGCTTGCATGTTATGAGAGGTGGGCGCCCAGCGTGAAGCCAATAGAATTGTTTCCAAAATCCCCTCTTCAATGGGTTTATCTTGAAACTTCCTTATAGAACGATGACTCTCGATAAGCTGAATCATTTCAGGCTTTTCCAAATTTTTATAGCCTCCTTATCACTAATTTAATAAATTAACCAAGAATAAAGAAACTTCAGGTACGTAAGTAATCACCATGAGTCCTATTAGATTAAAGGCTAAAAATTTCATAAGTCCGGGCATCATTTCACTCAAACTCATTTTTGTTATAGTCTGTGCCACAAATATATTTATTCCAAAAGGTGGGGTATACATACCAATAGCTAAGTTTGCTATCATAATGATACCTAAATGTACGGGATCAACACCTAGAGCCATGGCAGCTGGATAAATTAATGGTGCAGTTACAATAATCGCTGCTACTCCTTCCATAAACATTCCCATAATTAATAGGATTACGTTAAGCAACAATAAGAAAACAATTACTGAGGTAATATTTGTTGTTATTAGCTCTACCACCATTTGGGGCAATCTCTCTCTAGTCAGCACCCAGCCAAGCACCTGTGCTGCCGCGACTAAAACCAATACTTGCGCAGAAGTTATTGCGGACTCTATACAAATGACCCAAAACTTTTTTACTGTCAGTTCTCGGTAAACGAAAAATCCAATAACAAATGCATAAACAGCTGAAACTCCTGCTGCTTCGGTAGGAGAAAATATACCTGAGTAAATACCGCCAAGAATAATTACTGGAATTAATAAAGCCCACCATGCTTTCCCAAAGGATCGGAGCAGTTCTTTTCCTGTAGCTTTTTTATCTTTAGGTATGTTGTGACGTTTTGCGTAAATATAGATATAAATAATCGATGAGAGGCCAAACACTATTCCTGCTCCAATTCCTGCGATAAATAGACTTCCAACAGATACGCCGGTAACTGACCCAAAAATAATAAGTGTGATACTTGGTGGAATAATAAGTGAAATTGATCCTGCTGAAGCTAGCAAACCGGCTGAAAAGGTCTTGTTATAGCCATTTCTTATTAAGTCTGGATACATGATTTTGCCGATAGCGATTACAGTTGCAGGACTTGAGCCAGAAAGTGCTCCAAAGAACATACTCGCTACTTGAGTAGTTAAGGCTATCCCACCTGCCAAATGACCGACTAGAGCGCGTGAAAACTTTAGAATACGATTCGATAATCCTCCTTCATCCATAATATTAGCGGCTAAGATAAAGAAGGGGAGTGCCATAAGAGCAAATTGGTCGATCCCTCCAAATAATCGCTGAATCAGCACCATTGGTTCAGTTGTACTGAGAAATATTACTGAGAGAAAAGCAGCCATACCTAATGAAATAAAAATAGGTACGCTGGTGAATAAAAATAATATTAGTAAAACACCCAAGGTTATAAGCATAAGAACTTCTCCTTTTTATTCCTCACTCAATTTGCCATTTTTTAATAGCAGGTATGTTTGATGTAAAATGTGAATCACAGATAACAATGCTCCCAGCGGAATCGCCAAGTAAATCCAAAAGGTTTTAATTTCCAGTGAGGGCGTGATTTGTCCTGAGTTCATACTAAACATTACTAAATCAATTCCGTATTTTATAAGAAAGAACATGAAAATAAGAGAAATTAGATTAATATAAATTTGTAATAAAGAACTTCCTTTGCTTGAAAAGTAGTTTATTAATAAATCGATACCGACATGAATCCCTCTCCGGAAGCAGATACTTGAACCGATGAAAGCAATCCAAATCATTGCATATCTAATAAATTCTTCAGCCCATGAGGTATTTGCAGAAAAGAAATAACGTAAAATTATATTTACGAATAGAACTGTTGTTGCAGCTAAAATAGCCGATCCAACGAAAAAATCTTCACATTTCTTCAATATATTCATAACATCACCTTTTCTTAATCGAATATACTTCAAACCAGTAGGACAAAGGACAAGTTCCTGGTTATGTAGAAAGTAAATAACAAAAAAAGCAAGAGATTATTGAATGCAGTTATGTATTCTCATCTCTTGCTCACTGTTTAATTAAATTAATTTGCACCTTTTTCTATTTCTTCTTTCACTTTCTTCAACAATTCCAATTGTTCAGGAGTATTATAGACTTCTTCATGGAAGGGCTCAGAAACTTCTCTGAACTTTTCAATTTCAGCATCTGTCAATTCGTAATATTCAACTCCCGAATCAATAATTTGCTGTCTGTAATCTTCCTCTGTTTCGCTAAGTGCTGTTCTGGCGGCTTGTTTGCCTTCTTCTTCAGCTTGAAGGATTAATTCTTTGACTTCATCCGATAAACCATCAAACCATCCTTGATTTGCCATCAAAAGATAAGTCATAGTTCCATGGTAACCTTCGATTATATTATTCTGTACTTCATGGTAATTGTTTAAGAAAATAGTTTGCAAAGGATTTTCTTGGCCGTCCACTACTCCTTGTTGCAATGAATTGTATACTTCTGCATAAGGTACTGGAATCGCATTTGCTCCCCATGTTTTATATTGTTCAATCAATAGCGGAGACTCCATTACACGCATAGTTAAACCTTGCAAGTCTTCTGGAGACTTAATGGGCGTATTTTGAGTGGTGAATAACTTATAACCTCCCGGCCAGAATCCCAGCCCTTCAAAACCACCCGACTCAAGTGTGCTTAAAACTTCATCACCCACTTCACTATCGAGAACTCTATATTTTTCTTCTGCTTCTTTTGGCCATAAATAAGGAAGATCAATTAATTTCACATCATCTACAAACGGACTCACGACAGCTGAAGGCTGCATAGTTATATCGATTTCACCGATTTGAGTAGATTCAACTTGTTCTCTTAAACTTCCGAGTTGTGAGGCTGGATAAACTTCAACTGTTATTTTCCCATCAGATTCACCTTCAACGATTTCTTTGAATTTTTCTGCACCCACGTGCTCTGGACTCTCTAATGGTTGATTGTGGCTAAAAGTAATAGTCATTTCCGGAAATTCCCCTGCGGCTCCATCACTTCCACTTCCTGCCGTATCCTCTGAATTGCCACAACCTGATAACAATAACGCACCGAGACTTATTCCTACAGCCAATGTTCTAAGTTTATTTAACCCCACAAAAGTTCCCCCTTCTATTTTTAAAACTTTTATCCCTTATTCATTACACCTTAATATACATGTAAGGTTTTCTGACAAGTGTTCTATTTCTCATTTTAACTTTATTTTCTGAATTTTTAAATGGTTATGGAACACAAAAAAGTTGCCGAATAATTGTCTAAAACAACAATAATCGCAGCAACTAGCTTTGTTTTTTTTCTTTATGAAGAAGTTCATGTATTTTTAATCCTAAAATAAAGTTTAACTTTCCTTCTGAAGTTTTCAAATCACAACCTGTTATATCTTCAATTTTTTTCATACGATACTTTAAAGTATTTATGTGGATAAATAGTGATTCAGCAGTGCTTTTTAAAACTTCATTGTGGTGAAAATACGTTTTTATCGTTTTAATTAATTCGTTTTTATTGTCTTGTTCAATTAGTTTTCCTAACGTTTCCGAATAAAAATTCTCTAATTCGTTACTGCCTCTCAATTGATCCAGCAAACGGTATGCGCCTAAATCTTCATAATGGAAAATACCTTCGGCATTGCGCAAGGCCTGATTTAAATTTATAGCTTTTTCGCTTTGCACAAAACTCTCCTGTATTCCTTCTGGTCCTTTTCCAACCCTCCCAATTCCAAGATAGACAGGAGATGGAAGATTTGCATATTCAGAAAGAGCAGCATAAATCTCTTCGTAAACCTCTCTTGTGTCACCTTCTTCAACGGGAAAGATAATTACGACATTTCCTTTTAGATAACCAATTAATGACGAGGGACGAATTTTTTGAACAGCAGCATTTATCTTATAATCGAATGCTTGAATTAATTTTTCATCAGTTGAGTCGCTTCCTGAAAAGTATAAAGATAAACAAATATATTTTGTTTCTCTCGTAATGCGGTACTGATCTCCCCATTCAATAATTTTATTTTTCTTTATATTTTCACTGAACAATAATTCCCTAATAAAATCTCTTTTGTACCTCTGCTCAACTTCATATTTCACCTGTAATTTTAAGAACTCTAACGCTAACAAACTAGAAGCTTTTTCTAAAATCGCTAAATCTATAGATAAATTATCATTGTTGATTTCCCAACAGCTTATATTTCCTAAATACTCTCCATCATTCATAATGGGAGCCGCAATGGTAGAAAGAACCTTATCCCCAAATTTACGTTTTAAGTGGAGTGGCCGTCCAATTATTGAAAGTTCGTTTATTTGCTCTTTGGTCAGAGCTGATATTTTTTGAGGAGATTGTGGTACAGAGACATAGGAAACATCACTTTCTATTGTAATAGTGTTTTTCGTTAGATAACTTACATTATTCAAGAACTCCTGAATACTTTGAGCATTTATTGAAACTTCATGCAATATTTTGTTGGCTTGCTCTAAATCTTCTTGTAGAACGACTTTGTCGTTAAATATATGATGCATAACAGGTGAAAGAATGTCTAAGTATTTTATGTGATTAGGAATTTCTATGATGGGAAACCCTAACTTATTTCCACTATCTATTATTTCTTTTGGAATTTTTTCGATAAATTGGGATGGCTTTATAGCTAAGGCCGTAGCTCCTGCACTATGAAGATTTTGTACTAAAGTATTTTGCGCATTAACGTCATCTTTAATTGCAAAAAGTGAAGTTAAAATCAATTCTTTACCATTTAACCATTGAACAACTTCCGGCACTTCCATAATTGTCACATTTTCAATTATTCGCGATAATCCTTCTTGCCCAGCCACTAATTTACATTCGTGAAACTTTCCTAACTTCATCGCATTCCTTAAAGAAATACCCATTGGTTATCTTCCTAACTATTAATGAATTTACTAATTTCTCAACCTGGCCATTCAGGTTAACTGAAACTCTTTTTTTATTGCTTCATAATCTAAATCTAATATCTCACAACAATTTTTTACTTCACCGAAAAAATCATAATCTTTCTCCACTGGTCTATCTCTATATTCAGAGTAAAACAGAATTAGTCCATGCAATTTCGTAAATGCTTCCAATTTCTCATCTTTATTCATTGTTATTCCTCCTTAAAGTCAATTTAATATATCTGTATAATCTAATTATTCTTTTTATTATACACGATGCATTAAGTTTTTTGATATTTTTTATATTTAATAGAATTTTTAATATGTCTTATCAAATTACATATTGGAATTACAGATTTATTGCTCAGTAATCCCATCAAATATTTACGGTGCTCCCTAATCCCCTATTCTTTTTTCTTCTTACTATATGTATTAAAATGCATATTTTTTCATATACAACTCTTTGTAGTAAAGAGTTCGATTCATGCTAGTTCGATAAAAAAAGAACTGCTTTCTCAGCAGTTCTTTTTTTATCGTTTCTTCCCAACATTCTTTTGAAATGCCGGCAGAATCTCCGACCTCGATTACGTCAATTTTCTTCAGCTTGGGAACCAGCCAACCGGCTCCACATTCAGTCTAGTATTGATTTGCTTAGTTTCTTGGAAATCTTCCATTCCATACTTCCCTAAACTTCTCCCAATTCCACTTTGTTTGTATCCGCCCCATGGAGCTTCTACGTAGGTTGGGTGATAATCATTGATCCACGTTATACCCGCTCGAATCTTCTTGATGACCCGCAAGGCTTTTGCGCCGTCATTGGAAAATACACCGCCTGCAAGTCCGTAGTCTGTGTCATTCGCCAATCGGATTGCTTCTTCTTCCGTACTAAATTTCTGAATGGTGACAACCGGGCCGAAAATCTCTTCTCTGACAATACGCATGTCATTGGTAACGTCTGTGAAAACAGTAGGCTTGATGAAAAAGCCTTTATCGAGGCCATTTTCAGTTAAGCGATAACCGCCAGCCGCTAATGTCGCGCCTTCTTCTTTGCCGATTTCAATGTAGTTTAAAATACTGTTCATTTGTGCTTCACTAACAATTGCCCCTACATCAATGCCCTCTTCCAAGCCAGGTCCAACTTTGATTTTATTGGCACGTTCCACATATCGCTTCACGTATTCATCATAAATGCTTTCTTCCACTAAAATCCGGCTGCCTGACGAACATACTTGGCCTGCACCGAAGAAGATTCCGAATAATCCATAGTCTACCGCCGTCTCAAAATCAGCATCCGCAAAAACGATATTCGGTGATTTCCCACCCAGTTCAAGTGAAATTTTCTTCAAGTTGCCAGCCGCAGCGCGCATAATTCCGCGTCCTACTTCTGTGCTTCCAGTGAAAGACACAACATCTACATCCATGCTTTCTGCAATTGTTTGGCCGATAACTGAACCGCGGCCCAAGACCATATTCGCTACACCTTTAGGAACTCCGACTTCTTCCATAATTTCAAACAGTTTCATCGCTGTGACAGGTGTCACTTCTGCCGGTTTATAGACAATGGAGTTGCCGGCTGCCAGTGCAGGTGCAATTTTCCAAACGCTCATTAGGAGAGGGAAGTTCCACGGAACGATCAAGCCTGCCACCCCTACCGGTTCTTTTACCACCATTGCCTGGACATTATCAGGCACTTGGTAAGTTTCCCCTTCAGGATGCATAATCATACCCGCGTAATAACGGAAGCATGTGGCTGCATCAGCGATATCAAACCCGGCTTCTTCTTTGCGTTTGCCGTTATCCATTGTTTCCAACACCGTTAACTCTTCTGCACGCTCATCAATTTTGTCAGCAATCGCATTCAAGACAGCCGCTCGCTCATGGGTTGTTTTGCCTGCCCAAATCCCACTTTCAAATGAGTCACGCGCAGCCTGAATCGCCTCTTCTGTTTCTTCCTTACTCGAGCGCGGCGCATGTGCAATCACTTCCTGGTTTGCAGGATTGATGACAACGCACGTATCTCCTGATGCTGCTAACTGCCATTCACCATTAATGTAATTTTTAAGTTCCAATACACTTGTTAATACTGTCATATCATTTCCTCCTTCTTAAGATTAAATTTTAATCGCTATTTTTTCGTTTTTGGCGCGTGAACAGCATGCCAAAATAGAGTTTCGGTTCTTTCGATCTTCTTCCGTCAAGAACACATCCTTGTGAAGAACTTCACCTTCTGCCACTTCCAACTCACAACTTCCGCAGCCGCCTATCTTACAGGCGTATGGCGCTTCAATCCCTGCTTTCAACAACGCTTCCAGCAAGGTTTCATCTTCACTCACATGCAAAGTTCTGTCGCTGTCGATCAGCTCGACCATAAACGCATTTTTTGGACCGTTGTCCTGAGCACTTGAAAATAGCTCGAAATGAATGGCTTTAGCCGGATATCCGTAGGATGCGGCAGCATCCCGGTACTCTTTCACCATATTTACCGGACCGCAGAAATAGACATGCGTGCCGATGCGATGATTCAGCATGGAAGTCGGCGACATCTTTTGAGGTTCATCGCTGCGGGAAAAATAAAAATGGCAGCGGTCACCATAAATTTCTTTTAACTCCTTGAAAAATGCACATTGTTCTGAAGTGCGTGCAGTGTAATGGAGTTCAAAGGTCTGCCACTCCTCCAAATCTTTTGCCATTGTTAAAAATGGAGTAATCCCTATGCCTGCTGCATAAAAAACATGATGCTTCGCTTGATAGCTTAAGGCAAAATGATTTCTCGGAAAGCTGATCTCAAGCACCATACCGACTTCAACTTCTTCATGCCAATAAAGAGATCCGCCCGTTGAATAATCATCTTTCCTGATTGCTATTTCATAAAAATTCCGCTCTTGGGGTGGACTCACAAGAGAATAAGCCCGCTCTAAAATTTCTTCTTCTTTTTGCAAAAATGTTTTTATATGAGCTCCTCCCGCAAATGCCGGCAATAATAAATTATCAGTAGGAGCGAACCGGAATCGTTTCACGAACTCTGTTTCTTGTATGATTTGAACAACTTCCACTTGAATATTTCCTGCGACTCTCATCTTTCTCAACTCCCCACTGTTTGTCGTTGTTCGACAGGTATAAATGGATAGCCAATATAGCCTTTTCTTACTTTCGAAAAGAATGGCCCTACTTCCAAGTGAGCACTGCATTGGCATTGCACCGCTGATGCTTCGCCTGCAATTTCATTAGTACTGAAGCATTTCATGCAATAAACAAACCGCTTTTTTTGGCCTATTATAAATGTTTGAATTTCCTCTTCTGATGCACCTTCTTCAACAGTCAGCGAAAATAAACGGTAAGCCGTATCCCATTGAGCGACGATGCATAATTGAGTACCCATTTTTTGAGAAGCTACAAATTCACTGACCTTCTGATCGGGAGTGTCCTCTGAAACCAGCAGCGACTCTGCCGGAATGGTATTCGCTGTCTCTAATATGCCTTCAGCCTGCTCTCTGCCAGTTTCGTCGAACAATACAGCAATCTTTGTTCGCCCTTGCAGAAGGGAAAAATTTTCGGCTAATGTAGGGGATTGATCGAATAATACCGGACGGCTGTACATAGAATCCTCTCCTTTACGCTTCACTTTCTTTACTTGCTTTTATTTTTTCATCTTCTCTTCGCAAATATTCAACTGTTTGCGGCAAATAAGGCGCAATCCCTTTGTACTCTGCCATCGGTTCCGGGATATCCTGCAAAACGCTGTAGGTTAAATCAAACCATTCCTGGCGTAATTTCAAATCCTCCATCGGCAGAAATTGTGTATTCAAAACAAATAAAATGGCATTGCTTCTTGGCATACGGTAAAACTTCTGCTCTTCTACACGAAGGCGGACAAGTTCACCGGCATTTTCAGCGGTAATCAAACTTCTCTCCGGTTCCCAGACATCCATCGTTTCGTAGTTGACATCCCAACGATTGGCCATCAAGTTCCAGTTAATGCGTGTCCACGGTTCGCCAGCTTCGATAGAGTGCAGGAATTGGCGGATGCGTTCGGCCATTTGGTCTCCTTTTCGGGAGACGAACGGAACCGGCGCATGGATTTCGTTGAAACTCATTCCTTTATTCCAATGAGCTGAAAATAAAGCCGCATAAGATACTTGTCCAACTTCCAAGTAATAATTATCGTCACGCTGTACCATCAAAACAAAATCATTGTGGAAATGGCGTCCAATATAATCAAAAGGCTCTAATTTCAGTGTTGTGGAGTCCCCAAAAACAAACGATTCCTCTTCTGCTAATATATTGTTTTTGAATGTCCAATTTTTTCCGTCTTTTTCTACTTCAAAGTGTTGCGGGTAACGGCTGACTGCCATATCAACCAACATTTCAAGAACTTCCCACTGCATTTCATGCGTGTGTGGAAAAGATTGAAAACGAACTTCCGGCTGTTCATCCAATAAACGTCTTTTGGCTTTGATCTGCAATTCATACTCTGGAGTGATTTCCACACAGTTTATATTTTGTAACTTCTTTAAGTCATTGGAATAACGGTAATTCCCTGACGTGAACGGAAATGGAAAAGTAGTTAAATCAGTCGTTTTGAAATCCAGTTTTTGTGTGAACATATTAAATTTCCCCTTTCGAGATTAAGGCAGCTGCCGGTTCTTTAGACTCTTGGACAATGCGGCTGCCGGCCTGATCGACTTCGTATTTAAAAATATATTTGGCTGACACATAATAAGATATCAATGCAGCAAAGTAGGTCGGGATGCCTGCTGACATGTATAGAAACAGATTGCTCGAGTTGAACGTCAGCGGATTATACAATCCCCAGTAAACCAGAATACTGACTCCGATCGCGACAAGGGCAGATGGGTTTATTCCCTTCCAATACGTATATGCTCCCTGTGTATCGTAGAGATGTCTCAGAGAGATCTTTTGTTTTTTAACAAAAAAGTAATCTGCGATAATAATTCCTCCAAGGCTTGCCATGATAAACGAAACAACAGCAATGAAAGACCCAAAAGCGTTGTAGAATGTAGCACTTAACAACAGCAAAACCGCGGGAATCGTCGTCCCCATTGAAAATAACCAGGTTCTTTTCGGGAATAAGGTTTTAAAGCTGACTGCTTGTGAATACATAAGGAAAATCGCTGCCCCTAAGTTGGCCACTGTGAGCAATAGCAAGCCAATCAGTCCCCCGTACGTCCCCGCAATTGCCATCATCCAACTTGCAGGAGCCAGTGAACCAGCGATTAATGTCGCAAGCGCTCCAACGATCGCCGCTAAAGCAACGATAACGCCGTAACTGTAGAAGCCGGCTTTGAATGCGCTGCTTTCTTTTTTAGCAAGCCTGCTGTACTGCCCCAGATAAGGCAGCCATGAAAATCCTAATCCGATGTTAATCTCAAGAGCGATTGCCAGTGAGCGAGAGTTTGTTTCAAACGGTTCTGCCGGAAGCAAAGAAGATAATGCCGGAATATGTTGCCCAAACACAATGATTCCTAAAAGCCCCACTAAAAAAATAATGAAAGCCGGAACCGCAAAAAGATTAAATTTCCGGATGGCTGCTGGTCCGCGCACCGTCACGAGAAAAGCAAGCGCGAACAAGAATATTGCAAAAAACGGTGTTCCTGTTCCGGGGCTGGTAAAAAGAGCAGGCAATCCAAGCCATACAGCTACTTCTACTAAAGCCTCGCCGGCCATGAATAAAGCAATTGCTATGTAGCCAAGAGTCAAAGCCAAAAAGATGAAGAAAAAAGCTTGAGCTCCTTTATAGCCTAGAGAACTGCGAAAACCGATGAATGTATCAATGCCATACCTGGCAAAGAATAAGATGATCGGAGCGATTAAAAACATGGGAAACGCATTTCCGAAGAGTACGGCTGCCAAGGATTCTGATGACCCAAGCATGCTCCCTGTATAAGCGCCAGTCAGAAGTCCAAAAGCTGATAACCCGATAACTACTTGCACGAGTATTAAATCCCAGAAACTGAAGATCCGTCCTTTTTTGTCGGTGGGCAAAAATCCGAAAGCAACGTCATTTGTTACAGCCGATGTTTGTTTTGGCATTGAATTCACTCCTTTATCAGTTGTCATTTTCTAGTATTGGTAAAATACTTTTTGCGTGGTATTCTAAGCTTTATATGACTGTAGCGGCAAAAAAGATGATGATCAGGCTCATTACCGTTAATACACCGATAGTATCTTTCCACTGGACCTGTTCAGTTCTGTCATTTTCGCTATGTTCGTAATCTTGGATTCTTTTTTCTAAGTCTTCATACATGCCTCGAATAAATGGGTCGTCAGATTGAAGATTTTGCTCGTATTTACTCAGTTCGTTCATTGGTATCCCTCCATTTTTCAAAATTTTCAAACGTATATAGATTATATAGCAAGAAGCGTGCCAACTATGAAAGCGCTTTAAATAACTGTTTTCACATTGGGTTCTATGTGATGGAATTCAAAAATGAAATTATTATTCAATTCTGAAATATCGAATAGGAGCAATGCATATGGAATGGAAATCTATTTTACTTCACCTTTATGATTACTTGATTGTGACCACTGATGAGGGTATTGTCTGTTCCACGGATGGAAATGATGACCCTTTGTTCGCTAATATATCCAGATATAAGAATATAGAAGAGTTGGAGACCAAATTGTTTACCGAAGGAATCTACTCTCAATTAAATAAAGATTTTAAGAAACAAGTTTATCGGCAGACCACATGGATGGGGATTGATGTCCTGACAACTGTTTTTAAAGAAAAAAATCATTTTTACTTTGCCTACACCCACCTCATCCCCCCTTATATAGAAGCAGAAAATCATGAGCGTACTGATTTTACATCCTCCTTTATCGTCAACAGCCAGCCAATGGAAGAAGTTGCTTCTAAATTGAAAAAAGTAGCAGCAGTTGGAGTGACCGTTCTGTTGCTCGGGGAATCAGGAGTCGGCAAAGAAATGGCGGCAAAAACAATTCATCAAATAGGCAGCCGCTCTGACAAACCATTCGTTTCCATTAACTGCGGAGCCATCCCAGAGAATTTGTTGGAAAGTGAATTATTCGGATTTGTCGACGGGGCCTTTACAGGAGCCAAAAAAGGCGGAGTCGAAGGGAAATTTCGCCAAGCCCATACAGGAATCTTATTTCTGGATGAAGTTGCTGAACTGCCTCTGTCGCTCCAGGTCAAGATTTTAAGGGCGCTTGAAGAACGGGTAATTACGCCTATCGGCAGCAGCAAGTCCTATCCAGTAGATATACAAGTCGTTGCAGCTACCAATAAACCCCTTGAAGAAGCTGTAGCAAAGGGAGAATTTCGGGCAGATCTCTATTACCGATTAAATGTAGTGCCGATAATGATTCCGCCCTTACGTGATCGGGTCGAAGAAATTCCTTCTCTTGTCCAGCACTTCATCCAAAAACTTAACGTCCGTTATCATAAACAAGTCAGTTTTTCTCCAGATGCATTGGATTATCTATGCTTACAGCCGTGGCACGGGAATATTCGAGAATTGGAAAATACAGTAGACCGCCTTATGGTTCTTTCCAATACATCCATTATTACCAGTTCATTGATAGAACAGATCATCCCTCCAACAATTCCATCCCGGGTATCCAGTCCCATGATCAACCAATTGATGCCGCTGCAAGAAGCCGTAGAAATGGTAGAAGAGGAATTGATCACAATGGCGATGGAACAATACAAATCTGTAAAATTGGCTTCAAATATTCTTGGAATCAGTCAACCGACAATGAGCAGAAAATATAAAAAAATTAGGGATATGCAAAAGAGCGGAAACAGCCAGCTCAGTAAACGCCGGATTTTAGAAGAACAATTAAACAAACATTTACGATCCATCACCATCGTCACAGCAGTGGCCATTTCTCCTGAAGAAGTGAGAAACGCCGTAAAAGACACGAGCAATGCTGCGTTGCGAGCTCCTCTTTCCCAAAAGTTCACTGCCATACACCAGCAAGAAGGCGGAATCAAATGGGTATTTGTTTTTCAGATGCAAGCCGATGGAAAGGTTATGCACGTTGCCGCTTCGGATGATTTCGTCATTAACCCTGGCGAAGAATATATCGGACCGCCTGAAGTGATGAAAGTTATTTACGAAGCATTCAAAGGAAAGAGTGGCGTTACGCCTTTATACGAAGATGAATACGGGATTTGGAAGAGCAGCATCGCCCCCCTTTACGATGAAAATGGCCATATCATTGCCATCATCGGTTTTGATTATAGTGAAGAATATGTCAACAGCGAATTGCAGCGGCTCAGCAAGCAATTAAACATCACCCTTTGAACTCTCAATTAAACAAAGGCATTCTAAAAAAAGAAGACAGAAGACTAATGAATTTCCACTCATCAATCTTTTGCCTTCTTTTGGTTTGAATTTATCCAAATCGCCAGGCTCAACCGTAACGGATTCTCTTCGCTGAGTTGCTGATCAATAATTCTTCCCTGTATTTCGCTACGGTTCTTCTGGATATTTGAATATTTTCTTTTTGCAGCAGAGCCACAAGATTTTGGTCAGAATATGGCTTTTTGCGATCTTCAGACTGTATAATCTCTTTTATCTTTGCCTTAATCTGAGCTGTGGATTCCATTTCGCCTTCCTTATTCACTAAACCTTTGGCAAAAAGCGTTTGGATGCTGAAAATTCCACATGGTGTTTGAATATATTTGTTTTTGACCGCTCTGCTGATAGTGGATTCGTGTACTTCAAGCAGCTCTGCTGCATCTTTTAGCCGCATGGGTTTAAGACCCGCTTTTCCTTTTTCGAAAAAGCTCGATTGCACTTCTACTAGTAACCTGGCTAATCGATACAAGGTTTTATCCCGTTGTTCCAAGCCTTGGATTAATATGCTGGCATCTTTTAAATTCGCTTTTAAGTATTCCTTTGTTTGAATGTCACACTCTTTTATCATTTGCGAGTAATAGTCACTGATAGACACAGACGGAATATGACGTCTGTTGATGCTGACAATCCATTCCCCTTCCACTTCATTGACGATGATATCCGGAATGATGTATTCAACTGCCTCATGGACCAGCTCCTGCAACGGTTTCGGTTTAAGGGATCTGATGTAATCCACAGCATTCTGGATTTCCGTTTTAGATTCTCCGCAAGCGCCCGCTATTTTTTTCAAAGCACCTTCTGCCAAATCGTTTAAATATTGATCAACGATTCGATAAGGCAAACTGGATGCTGAATGGGTCTGCGCAATCTGAATCAACAAGCATTCTTTCAGATTTCTGGCGCCAATCCCAGCTGGCTCGAACGTTTGAAGCAACTGCAGTACATCTTCTGCCGTCTCTCTCTCGACTCCGAAGCTTTCTGCTGCATCTTCTATAGAAATATCCATGTAGCCGGATTCATTTAAATTATTGATGTAATAGAGCAGCATCTTTTTTTCGGTGCAGCTCAAACAAGTATTAAAAGGGATTTGTTCCACTAAGTATGTTTCGATATCATTAATTTCAGGATTCAATGGTCTCTTCGCATCTAAATAACCTTCGGTTTTTCCTTTAGTTGAATTGCTTGAAGCCGGCTGATTTTTTAGTAAAACCATCTTTTCAATCTTTTTGAAGTCGACTTGGTAATCTTGATACTCAATATTCAATAAAGGATTTTCTGACACTTTCTCTGCTAAGCAGGCTTGTAATTCCACTGCCGACATCTGTAAAACTTGCAGCGATTGCTGCATTTCCTGTGACATTTTTAAGGCTAGGTTTTGCTTGATGCTGACTTCTAGTTGCAATGTCATCAACTCCTTATAAAATATTGTTAATTTTATAATAATATACATCAGCAACTTTTACTTAAAATTATTAAATATATGTTTTAAAATCACTTTGTTGTATGTTAAACAAGGAAAAAAAGCATAGGCTATTCATTTTTATCTTACACCTGATGAAACCTACACGTTTTTGATTTTGCATTTCCAATGCTAAAACAGACAATCCTCAAAGGAATTGTCTGTTTTCTATTTGTCCGGATTAATTTTTGGTGCCACCCCAGCTGTTAAAGGCGGCTTTACGAAATCCAATCCGTATTAAACTGCAGCTACAGTCGCCATCAGATTTTTCTCTACTTCAGTGTACGGATAATTATGTGCTTCAGCTACTGCCTTATAAGTGACTTTCCCATCAACCACATTGATTCCTTTGGCAATTGCTTGATTGTCCAATGCTGCTTGTTTATAGCCTTTATTGGCAATTTGCACACCGTAAGGGATTGTTGCATTCGTCAAAGCTAGGGTAGAAGTACGAGCCACTGCCCCTGGCATATTGGCTACAGAATAGTGCAGTACTTCGTGTTTCACATAGGTTGGATTGCTGTGCGTCGTAATATGATCAACCGTTTCAATGGAACCGCCCTGATCGATTGCCACATCCACAATAACGGCTCCCGGCTGCATGGTTTTGACCATTTCCTCGGTGACAAGCATCGGCGCGCGGGCACCTGGAATCAAAACGGCCCCTACCAATAAATCGGCTTCTTTTACGGCATTGGCAATGTTCAAGCTGTTTGAAGCCAAAGTCTTCAACCGTCCATTGAATTGGTCATCAAGCTGGCGCAGCCGGTCCATGTTGACATCAAGAATCGTTACGTTCGCCCCTAGCCCGACGGCCATTTTTGCAGCATTGGTTCCAACGATGCCGCCCCCGATGATGACTACATTGCCGGGAGCCACTCCAGGAACGCCGCCTAACAGGACGCCTCTTCCTCCTTTTGGATTCTCCAGGAATTGCGCACCGATTTGAACTGACATCCGTCCCGCAACTTCACTCATCGGCGTCAGAAGCGGAAGTGCCCCGTTATCAAGTTGAATCGTCTCATAAGCGATAGCTGTCACTTTCTTGTCGACAAGCGCTTTGGTCAATTCCGGTTCTGGTGCTAAGTGCAGATAGGTATAGAGAATCTGGCCTTCGCGGAAATTGCGATATTCCTCAGCCACCGGCTCTTTTACTTTGATCACCATTTCCGCTGACCATGCCTCTTCTGCCGTGCTGACAATTTTCGCACCAGCAGCTTGGTATTCCTCATCGGTAAAACCGCTGCCTGCTCCGGCATTCGTTTGAATCCAGACTTCATGACCATTATTTTTAAATGCTGTTACTCCTGCAGGTGTCGTTCCGACACGGTTTTCGTTGTTTTTAATTTCTTTCGGTATGCCAATAATCATCCTGTTCACCCCTAATTTAGTAGTTTTGGTTAAAGACAACGAGCTTGAGTTCTGTCATTTCTTCAATTGCGTATTTGACGCCTTCACGTCCAACGCCGCTTTCCTTTACTCCCCCGTATGGCATGTGATCGACACGGAATGTCGGAATATCATTGACCATCACGCCGCCAACATGCAGTTTCTTTGTAGCCGTCAACGCTGTATGGATGTTTTCTGTATAAATTCCCGCCTGCAAACCATAGCGTGAATCATTCACTTGGCTAATAGCTTCTTCTACTGACGCTACTTTGTTTATAACAATGATCGGTGCAAATACTTCCTGGCAAGACACTTTCAGCTCCGCATCGACCCCCGTCAGTATAGTCGGATGAAGGATGTTCCCTTCTGCCTTGCCTCCTGCCGCAACTGTTGCTCCGCCTTGCTTCGCTTCTTCAATCCACGCAAGCGCACGTTCTACATCTTTTTTGCTGATCAACGCAGAGACATCGGTGGATGAATCCTGCGGATCGCCGAGTTTCAGACGTTTTGTAGCTTCGACCATTTTTTCAATAAACTCTTCATACAGATCTTCATGGATATAGGCCCGCTGCAGCGAGATGCAAACTTGTCCTTGAAAAGCAAACGCTCCTGCCACACAGCGGGCGATAATTTTATCGAGATCGATTCCTTTATCAATAATGACAGCTGCGTTTGAACCAAGCTCCAAGGTTACACGTTTCAATCCAGCTTTATTGCGAATGCCTATACCGACAGCCGGGCTTCCGGTGAAGGAGATTTTCTTTACCCGGTCATCTTTTACTAATACTTCACCGATCACCGCACCGCTTCCCGTGACCACATTCAATGCACCGGCCGGCAATCCGGCTTCTTTAAACACTTCTGCTAAAAATAGGGAAGATAAAGGAGTTTGTCCCGCTGGTTTCAGCACGACGGTATTTCCGGAAGCAATTGCCGGCCCCACTTTATGGGCAACCAGGTTCATTGGAAAGTTGAAAGGCGTAATGGCTCCAATTACCCCTAAAGGTTCCCGGACCGTATAGGCGATTCGGTTCTCTCCCCCTGCAGCAGCATCCATCGGAATCGTTTCCCCGTGAATACGTTTTGCTTCTTCAGCTGCGAACTTATATGTCGCAACCGTCCGGTCGACTTCTGCGCGGGCTGTCTTTATAGGCTTGGCCGCTTCCCTTGCAATAATGCCAGCCGCTTCATCTGCACGTTCTCCTAGTATTTTCGCGACATTTTCCAAAATTTCAGCGCGTTCATGGGCAGGCATCTCCGCCATTGTGTCCGTTGCCTTAAAGGCGGCGGCAATCGCCAGGTCTACATCTTCCGCTGTTGCAGAAGCGACTTGCGCAATTTCTTCATTGCTGTAAGGAGAATACAAAGGCTTATACGTTTTCGCCTCCACCCATTCCCCGTTTATAAATAACTGTTTTTTTACTGCGATTACTTCAATCTGCGACATACACATTGCCCCCTTATACTTTTATAAGATTATTTTCAACGGCCGTAAAAGTCTCATGGATAATGCTGATCATGGCTTCCACTTCTTCTTGAGTAATGGTTAGTGGCGGAGCGAATACAAGTGTATCCTGCCCATCGAATACGACCGAGCGGAAAATCAAGCCTCTCTTGGCTGCCTCGATTACAAGCTGCGGTACTAAAGGCGACTCGAATCTTTCATTGGCCTCTTTGTCTTTGACCACTTCAATTGCTCCGATCAACCCAAGAGTTCTTACTCCACCAATAATGTCGTGCTGCTGCTGAAGCTTGGTAAATCCTTTAAGCAGTACTTTGCCCATCTCTTTAGAATTGCCGATTAAATTTTCACGCTCAATAATTTCAATGTTTTTCAAAGCAACTGCACAAGCCATTGCATGGCCGCTGTACGTGTAACCGTGCAGTAGTGTTCCTGTCGAAAGCTCTGTAAATTCTTTATGGAGAGTTTCAGAAATCATGACGCCGCCCAATTGGGCATAACCGCTCGTAACCCCTTTTGCAAAACACATCATGTCGGGTACGACGTCATAATGTTCAATTCCAAAGTATGTTCCCGTGCGACCGAATCCGGTGATCACCTCATCAGTAATGAACAAAATGCCATGCTCGTCACAGATGCTGCGAACTTCCTTGAAGTATCCTTCAGGAGCTATATGGACACCGCCAGCACCTTGGACAGGCTCTGCTACAAAAGCCGCCACAGTATCGGCGCCTTCACGCGCAATCACTTCCCGCAAAGATTCAGCTGAAAAATTTTCGGCATAATGGAAGTCAGGCGCGATGGATGTTGTAAAATCCCGAAACGGCTTTAATCCTGTGGCACTTGTTGCTCCCATTGACACGCCATGGTAGGACTTGGTGCGCGAAATGATTTTCTGGCGATTCGGCTGCCCTTTCAGTACCCAGTAATGGCGCGCAAGTTTATATGCCGTGTCGTTTGCTTCGGAGCCGCCTGAAGTGAAGAAAGTCGCCGATAAATTGCCTGGTGCGATTTCTGCAAGTTTTGCTGCCAAACGGATTGCCGGTTCGTTGCTGAACGTTGCAAAGCAAGAGCTGAAAGCCAGCTTCTTCATTTGAGCAGCAGCTACTTCACTGATTTCCTCTCGTCCGTGACCAATATTTACATTCCAAAGCGAAGACATGCCATCAATGAATTTTTTTCCGCTCATATCCGTTAAATAAATGCCTTTCCCTTCGGTAAAAATAAATGAGGCTCCTTTTTCTTGTTGTTGACCAATTGGCGAAGTAGGATGTAAAAAGTGCTTTTTATCTAATTCCATCAATTCTTGGATTGTATTTTCATTAGTCATTCAAAACATCTCCCTTTGATTTAAATAATTTTGGTATTACTAATTTATACAGCAAGTTCCGTGCCAACTTTTTTACTGAGACGAAAGGAACATTTAACGAAATTTGATTCAAATTCAAATTAAAATGGTATATTTGATTCACATCCGGATTATTTGGTACGATTGATTTATTTATGAATCAATTCTTGAAAGTTTATTTAGGAGGGATTAGGTGGAGAGCGATTTATTGCACACGGAACTAACTAAAATTATCGAAACGTCGAATAACAACATAACCATTACAGATCAACACGGAATAATTTTGCGGTCAAATCCCAATCATTGGTCCATTTATGGAATAGAGCCGAACCAATACATCGGCAAGTCGGTATACCAACTGCAAAAAGAAGGTATCTTGTCTCCTTCTATCCATGCCATGGTTCTGGAAAGCCAGAAGCCCGTCCAAATCCTTCAGAAAACCAAAACAGGCCGCACTGTCATGGCGACCGGGTTTCCAGTATTCGATCAGAACGGAGAAATCATCCGAGCCATCAGCTATAGCCAGGACCAGACTGAAATATTCAATTTACAGGAGCAGTATAAAGACTTGGAAAAAAAGCTGGTCAGCTACCAAACGGAAGTGGAGGAATTGAGAGGAAAAGAATCGGATTATCATGGCATCCTGTATCGGAGTTCTTCCATCGAGCAGATTGTGGGAACGATTTACCGTGTTTCCAAAACAGATGCTTCTGTTTTGTTGCTCGGGCCTTCTGGAGTAGGAAAAAGCACATTCGCCCGTATGCTGCATGCCCAAAGCAACCGAAAAAATGAACCATTCATAGAAGTTGATTGCAGCACCATTCCGGAAACTTTATTCGAATCGGAAATGTTCGGCTACGATTCAGGTTCATTTACCGGAGCCAGCAAACATGGCAAGCAAGGCTTGATTGAACAGGCAGAACAAGGAACGCTTTTTTTAGATGAAATCGGAGAATTGCCTTTAGCGATGCAATCAAAATTATTGCGTGTGCTTCAAGAGAAAAAGGTAATGCGTGTAGGAGGCAAAAAGGAAAGGCAAGTGAATTTCCGCCTGATTACAGCAACGAATAAAAACATCGAAGAAATGGTTGAAAACGGGGAGTTCCGCTTGGATTTGTTTTATCGAATCAATATCATTCCGCTTCAAATCCCGCCTTTAAAAGAGAGAAAAGAAGATCTTCCGATTTTGATCCAGCATTACCTCCAAAACCTCAATGAAAAATACCAATTGACCAAAAAAATCCATGCCAGCACATATGATGCGCTTACTCAATACAGTTGGCCAGGAAACGTGCGGGAGCTGGAAAACATATTGGAGCGTGTTATTCTAACCGCTGATGAAGAAACGATTCGTCCTGAACACCTCCCCGTCAATTTAAGAAATGCCGACTTTCAAATTGAAGACAAGGTGATATTGGAAGCCGAAAATGACGAGACTGACGAACATGATTGGAAAAACACTATCGAAAGAACGGAAACGCAACTGCTGAAGAAAGCTGCAAGCTATTGTAAAACAACCTATGAAATGGCCGACTACCTGGGCATCAGCCAGCCATCCGTCGTCCGCAAATTGAAGCAGTATAATATAAACAGAAAATAAGAAGCCAAAACTTTTAATGACAAAGGCCGATTAAAGAGAATCTCTTTAATCGGCCTTTGTCATTTTCGTATAAAGTTAAATTTTCTTCTATAATCTCGTGCGGCCTGCCAATTCCAGAACTAACCCGGAATCGCTCCTTCTACTCTTAGTCTATCTGCGTCGCTGCAATACCAAAATAGGAACCAGGGTCATCCGAAAATTTCACCCGCTCAAAATGGGCATGGAATCCTGCTTCCGTAAGCAGCTCCTCCCACTCGGGCATGGAAAACAACCCCGACTTCATGCTGTCGTACTCATGGGTCACCTCTCCATCGCTATCCCGCATGACATAGGCATACTCTGTCTCCGCCACCTGATCATCCGGATCGCTGTCATAGCTCCACTCCAAATAGCGCATACCCCGCCCGTCCTTATCAACTCCGCCGTGGTCTGTCCGCGTTTCAAACGTTTCCTTGTAATGATCCGGCATGATGAACAAGAGGCCATCCGGTTTTAAATGCTTTTTGGCATTTTTCATGACCGCCAGCAGATCGCCTTTATCCGTCATGTAGGAAATCGCATCGTGGATAAACACCAGATCAAATTGGCGCCCTGCATCAATCGTCCGCATATCTCCCTGCAAATGCGGACAGTCCGGATTCAGATTGCGGCTAACCTCCAGCATGTCCGGCGACAGATCAGTTAAGGTCATGGCAAAATGTTTTTTCAGGTAAAAGGCATTGCTGCCCCCTCCCGACCCGAACTCCACCGCGTCTTTGACTGAAGGATGGTAGTGCTGGATGATTTTCAGGAAAAGATGGGCTTCCTCTTCGTACTCCGTATGCGGGGACAGCAACGGCCACCATTTTGCCAGTTCCCTGTACAGCTTCATATGGATCATCCTTCCGATTTTTCTTTTATTATATAGCGGTGAAAGAAAATATGCAGAAAAAAGCGATGTGTATTTCTTCGGAAATAATATAAACTCGACTGGAGAAATCGCTCCAACCAGCTGACGCAATAATGCAAGAACCGGATTCTTCATCCCTCCCTTTGGCATACACTTAAAATGATTGGAGAATGTGTAAATAGCTATTAATCGCTAGTTCGACTGATATAGTAAACCTAAGGCTATTCAATTAACAGGAACTTTATTCCAACCTAATTAAGGAGATGGAAAATGAGAAAAATTCTTTTATGGCTTAGCGGGGCTGCGGTGACTTTCCTTATTGTCTATCTCGTAACCGGATACCACACCACTCCAAGCGGTGCATCCGAAGAACTGCAGCAATCAACAGACTCCAAACTGATTCCGACAGTGGATGAGGGGCAAGTAATCCTGATAGATGAAAACGGCGCGCTTTCCATTGCGCTGATGATTACCGAACGCCGCTTCTTAATTAACACGCTATACAGAGACTTTGAAATTTTCCCGACTAACTTGAATGTATTTGATGCAGATCTCGATCGTACAATTGCATTTCTAAACGCACCTAAAGGTTGGGAGCACACTTACGGCCTTGTTAAAAGTAAAGAGGTAGAATACTTGGAAAGTCCAGGCGCCCATGAATTTGAAGATGCGCTAAAAGTCTATCCTCTGACAGATTACATGAACAATTCGAATGCTGAAGATATTATTCTCTGGTCTTACCCTCAAGAGTTGGAGAAGGACACCTTGCAATCTTCTCTCCATTTTCTGGACGCGAATGAAGAATTGGTTAAGGAAATTGAAAATGAGTACGCGATTGAAGAGTTTTTTGTTAAATGATAAACAGAGCTTCTCGATTACCGTGTAGTTGTAGCGCTGCTATTCATTTCATGTAAAGGAGAGATATAAAAAGCCCTCTTTTATAAAGAGGGCTTAATAAAACGAATTCCATTTTTAATCTACTTCTTTAACCACCGTATACGAATACAGATCATGCGGGAACTTTCCGCCTTCGTAAGCATCGAATTTAGCACGGTCTTTCAAGTAAACGAAAGGCCCGATCGTATCACGGTGCACCATGCGTTCGAGTATTTGTTCAGGAGTCGGTTCGCCGCCTGCTTCGTTTTGCACTTCGATGCCCATCATTTTCTGCCCAACTGTCTGGCCTTTCAGCCGCAGTTGCGCGTATTCAAGTCCCCAGAAAATCACAGTCGGTGACACCACTGTATAGATAAAGCTTCCTTTTGTCTTTCTTTTCAGTAAAGGCTCCACCGCAAACGAGACCGCTGTAGAAATTGCCGTATCGATCAATATGGCTTTTGCTCGTTTTTTTGCTAATTCATTCATTTTGTTTATCCCTCCATCATGAGTAGTAAAGTAAAGGCTATAAAAATTGTTAATGATGCTGACCATTCATACCAATAACGTTCTTCTTCCCGGTGCGAATGCCATTCCCCGATCCCTCGAAACAGGGTCTGCAGGAAAAACAAAGCAGCAAACGGACTGATGCGGGAAATCAAGGAAATCCCTGTACCATCGCCCTTCATATAGACGGCGAACAAAGCAAACATAAAGCCCATAAAAATAGCCAGTTCAAGCACTATTCCGTAGACGTTCCTGTCTTTCAGGAAAATACTTCCCGGCAGCATTTTAATGTTGCGCTTTTTTCTCAGATAGATTGCGATAAAAAGAAAATATGCCGTAAAAATGGCGGCTAATCCGATCATGGTGACTGAATGCATGGGGAAACCTCCTGAATAGTCTACTTCTTTATTGTATCTTAAATCCCTTAATATCCCAAATAAGTTTACTGCAAAACAAAAAGCATCCTTATATGAACTGCACCTCCATTGTTAGTTGTATCTAACTTTTTTGGTCAGTTCAATAGAAGATGCTTTTTCATCGTGTTCTTACTATAAAATTGTCATACTGCTAAAGCCGCCATCGACATTGGCTTATTCTGAAAAAAATCCGCTCTCTTTTTGGAAGAGAACGGAGTATTTTTACTTTGGACTCGGAAACGGATGCAGCATATTACTGCTTTTATCCTTCTTTTCGACTGGCTGCGTCGTCACTCGAAATCTTTTTTTTCCAGCTTTTTCGTCCACATCACCAATCGACTTCTAAATTTTTACCGTCTTCAATCCAGCTTTATAGTGAAGTAATTCTTCGCGTTATTATAAGAAATATCACTTACCATTTGACCCACAAATTCGTAATCGGCAGGAATCTCGCCTTCTTCAATCCAATTCCCAATCAGCTGGCAAAGAATTCTACGGAAATAGTCATGTCTTGTATAGGAAAGAAAACTGCGCGAATCTGTCAGCATACCTACAAATAAACTTAGCAAACCAGCATTAGCCAACTCTTTCATTTGGCGTAGCATGCCTTCTTTCTGATCGTTATACCACCAACCGGAGCCAAACTGTATTTTCCCTCTTACTTCACTCGATTGAAAATTCCCGATTGTACTTGCAACCATTTCAAAATGAGTAGGATTCAATGGATAAATTATAGTTCGGGGCAGGGCATTCTTTTGATTTAAACTGTCTAAAAATCTGTTTAACGGCCCGGCAAGCTCAAAATCATTAATAGAATCAAAGCCAGTATCGGGACCTGCTTTTTCATACATTTGTGTATTATTGTTGCGAAGTGGTCCAATATGTAATTGCATCGCCCATTCCAATTCCGCATATAGTTCTCCAAGAAATTGCATTGTAAATGTTTTATGCTGATCTTCTTCCAACTTTGAAATCGTTTCACCTTTTAATGCTTTTTCGAAACCGACAGAGAGTTCTTCTAACGAAGCTTCTTCATACGGCAAATATTCAAAGCCATGGTCTGAAACCCGACACCCATGTTCATGAAAATATCTCACTCTCTTCTCCAAAGCCTTCAAAAAATCTTTATAATTTCTGATGTCCATATTTGCAGAACCAGCAAGTTTATTAACATAACTCTCAAAATTTGGGTCAGAGAGGCCTAGTCCCTTGTCCGGACGAAATGCTGGCAATACTTTGGTTTCAAAACTACTATCTTCGGCAATTTGAATATGATATTCCAAACTATCCGCTGGATCATCCGTCGTACAAATAACGTTAACATTACTGTTTTTAATCAGATTTCGAGCAGAAAAAGATTTTGATTGTACAATTTCATTTAATTGCTCCCACATTTCTTCCCAATTTTCTTCTCTGATCACTTCATCATAATTAAAATACTTCTTTAACTCCAAATGCGACCAATGATACAACGGATTCCCCATCGTGTAAGGAACTGTTTGAATCCAGGCGCGAAATTTTTCTTTGTCTGTTGCACTTCCTGTTATTAACTCTTCGTCTATGCCCAATGCTCGCATAGCACGCCATTTGTAATGATCTCCACTGATCCAAACATCTGTTATGTTTTCATAGTGATGATCTTCTGCTATTTGTTTTGGACTCAAATGACAATGAAAATCGTACAAAGGAAGGTTCTTTGCATACTCGTGATATAAAATTTTCGCACTTTTGCTATTTAACAAAAAATCGTCATCCATAAACTTCATGGGTACCTCCCCTTAATGAATTAATTTTAATTTCACAGATTGATGTTCACAAAAATCTCAACGGCGATTAGTTAATCTCCACTTCATAACGGCCGTTTTTCTTTACTGCTTCTTGTCCATTTATGATCAATTGCCGCTCATCTTCTCCATTTAAATAAAAGCTGATTTTGCTGTAAGGCAATGTAAAATTTCCTTGAATTTCAAAGGTTAACTGAATTTTTTCAGCAGTCGATTCCATCGATACGCTGACTAGTGCATGATTTTCCTGGTAGTTTGCAGATACCCCATCATCTTCATACAACTGGTATGCAGAACTTCCTTCTTGGCGATGCGGGAATAAGATAAACCCTCTGTCTGTTTGGTCTTTAGTCGCAAATGATGGATTGGCATCATTTATCGGAATAATGCCTCCTGCTTTAATCAAGAGCGGATTATATTCTAAAGGAGCTGGTACTGTAATATTTTTTCCGCCTTCATGCCATTCAGAAGTATGGAAGTTATACCATCCTCCCGGATTAAGCGGCAGGTACACGTCTCTCTCAGTTTTTCCTTTTTCAACAACAGAAGCAACAAGCATCGATTCGCCTAACATAAAATCATCATTTTCTTCAAATGTTTTTATGTCATGTCCGAAATCATAAAATGTCGGGCGAATAATGGGTTCATACTTCGTATGCGCTTCATAAAGTGCTGTATACAGATAAGGAGTAATGCGGTGTCTGAACTTCATCATATCGCGTATATAACCTGTCGTTTCTTCATACATCCAAGGAACATTGACTGTTTTATCGTCATTCCACGAGTGGATGGTGAAACGTGGATGGAAAGCTCCATTCTGCACCCAACGCACTAATAACTCAGGATCTGGGGCAGGTCCGGAAAATCCTCCAATATCATGGCCGACATTGTAAATTCCTGACATGCTTAGTCCCAATCCCATTTTAATATTGTATTTGAGTGATTTCCAACTCGTGTAATTGTCTCCAGACCAGGTTTGCACGTAGCGTTGCATGCCTGGACTGCCGGACCGGGAAATCAGGTAAGGCCTCAGATGAGGGGCATACGCTTTTTGTGCTTCATAAGAAGCTTTCATCATAAGAAGCGGCTGAAGAGAACGTACCGTTTCAAACGAGAGCTCTTTACCAAACCCATTAGAGACTGCGTCTGTCGACCAAATCTCAAACTCATTATTGTCATTCCAAGTAGAGTCAATCCCATATTCCAGTAATTGAGTAGTAACATTTTCTTTCCACCATTGAACAGATTTTTCATTTGTAAAATCAATGTAAGCTCCTACTTCATCCCAGAACTGGGCCATTTCAACTTTTCCAGAACTATTTTTTATAAATAATCCTTGTTTCTCCAATTCATTGAATTGAGGATGGCTTTTTAGAAGCGCTGGTTTTATGTTCGCGCATAATTGGACTCCCTTTTGATGATATTCATCAATAAAGCCTTTGGGGTCTGGAAACTTATCTCTATTCCAGGTAAATACATAACGTTTATCGCCTATCGAGCTATATCCTGAAGACAACTGAAATGAATCACATATAATGTCATTTTTCTCACACAGTTCAATAAATTTCTTCAATTGCTCTTGTGCGTCTGGAGCATCGGTGTAGGTCATCGTTGAACCAGAATAACCTAAGCTCCATTTTGGTGAAAAGATGGTTTTTCCGGTAAGCCAAGAATATCTTTTAACCACATCTTTCACCTCTGGTCCGGCAATGATGTAGTAATCCAAATCTCCAGCGAACGAATGATAATAACGATACCACCCATGATAATTATCCATTTCATTTCCCATATCAAAGACACTTTGTGCCATATTGTCATAGAAAATTCCAAAAGAAATATCCGATTGCTTATTTCGCGTGATATAGAAAGGAATATGTTTGTATAAAGGATCTGTGTATTGGGCATCGTATCCCATCGGGTCTACGCTCAACATTCGATAACGCTTGCCATGCCGGTCCATTTCACCGCTTTTTTCGCCAAGTCCAAAATACTGTTCATCCTGACTTCTCTCTAAATAATGATAAATTCCTTTCCCAAGTGATCCATCAAGATTATAAGCCTGAGTTTTTCGATCCGCAGCAATCTGTGTGATATTGCCGTCACTTCCTTTGAAAAACCAAGTAACTTTGAAGCCGTCCAGATCAATAGAAAGTTTCAGTGAATCGGTTTCAATGGTCACCGACTTACCTTGATCTTGCAACTGATATGAAGGAAGCGAAAAAGGCGATAAATCGAAACGATTTCTTCCTTCAAGCGGGACATCCTCCATCCCTGGAGCAACAAGCCATGTTTTGTCGATTTCTAGTTCGTCTTCTTTTGACATCAATACACGAACCAAATCATTTTCCAGAACCATTACCCGTGCAACGATCAAAGGATTATCAAGTTGGAAAGTGATTATATTATTTTCTTCTTTTTGAATTCCAAATAAATACTTCTCTTTTAAAGACATAGATTATTCATCCTTTCACTGTACACGGCTAATTGCCGCAATTTTTACATGATCTGAAGCATATCATTTTAGTAACCAAGCAAGTTTGGCAATAGCATACTGATAGCTGGGATATAAGTAACCAGAAGAAGCACAACAATAATCGCTATATAAAACGGAACAAGAGGTTTTATAACATCCTCGATATCCAAATTCGCTATGCTGGACCCTACAAATAATGCACTGCCTACTGGAGGAGTTATATTACCAATACTCAAATTCATTACCATCATGATCCCAAAATGAATTGGATCCATATCGAAACCTACCACGATTGGCAGAAATATAGGTGTGAATATCAAAACGGCCGGCGTGATATCCATAAAAGTTCCAATCAATAATAAGAACACATTTAAAATCAGCAGCAAGATAATCGGATTATCTGAAATTCCCATTATGAGATCACTGATAGCAGACGGAATTCCGGTAAAAGCCATAACCCAAGACATGACTGCCGAAGCTGATACTAGCAACATGATGACTGCAGTGATTTCCACCGCTTCCATAATAATTCTGGGAAGGTGCTTTAATTTAACAGCTTTATAAGCTAAGGCTAGAATTAATGTATAGGCAACAGCAACTGCCGCTGCTTCTGTTGCAGTAAAAATACCTGCAAGAATTCCTCCAATCACAATCACAATTAACATGAGGCTAGGAATAGCATCAAAGAATGTTTTAAGAGCCACCTTTACGCTGACTCTCTCTGAGGTTGGATAATTCCTTTTTTTCGCTATGATGAATGCGACAACCATACAAGCAATAGCCCATAATATCCCAGGCAGGTATCCTGCAACAAAAAGAGCTGCAACAGATGTTCCACCACTGACAAGTGAATAGATAATCAAGGTTCCACTTGGAGGAATAATCAACCCAATTGGTGCAGATGCCACATTGACCGCTGCTGAAAATTTTGGATCATATCCTTCTTTTTTTTGCAATGGTCCCATAACGCCACCAATTGCTGCTGCTGCAGCAACCGATGAACCCGATAGAGAACCGAACAAGGTATTACCCAATACATTTGTATGAGCTAATGCTCCTGGTGTCCGCCCGACAAGAACTTTCGCAAAATTGATCAGTCGTTCAGCAACGCCCCCATTATTCATTAGAATGCCTGCCAAAATGAAGAAAGGAACTGCCAATAAGGTAAAACTATCAAGTCCTGTAACGAGCTTCTGGCTGGCTGTAAATATAGCCATGTCTAACGGTAAAACGATTAATATTGCAGCTAACGAAGCGATGATTATACTCACTGAAATTGGTACACTAATAACGAGCATCAATGCAAATACAATCGCTAAAACGATTCCTGCTTGTAATGCCATAAAGTCCACTTCCTCATTCTAGAATTTCATCAGGTTCAAATTTGGGCTTCACATTTTTCATTTTTCTATTATTATGGAAATGCTCGACGATATGTATAACTGCATAAAACAAAAATAATATCCCCGAAACAATTACACTCAAATACAAGTATTGCGTTGGCATATTCAACGCGGAAGAAACTTGCCCTACTGAATTCTGATAAGCTTGGGTGCCACCATAAAGTAAAATAACCAGGATGAACGCCAGTACTATTAGTTCAACGAGCATATCAACATAAAATTTATATTTTTTCGGTATTTTACGCGCAATAAATACTACCGCTAAATGCTTTTTCTTCCCATATGCATAAGCAGAACCAAGCATTGTGAGCCAAATTAAAGAGTAGCGCAGAAATTCTTCGGATAGTGTGCTGGGCGCATTTAATACGAATCGTGTAAAAACTTGCCAGCATGCCACTATGACCATTGCCGCCATCAAGGAACATGTCAAAAATGCTGTTATTCGATCCACAATATCTCTCATTGGGATTCTCTCCATTCCTGAATAAATTAAGGGCCTCACTAGAGCAAGGGTTTCTTGCCAAAAGTTGAGACCCCTTTTTCATTTCTTACTCGTTATAGCTTTGGAAATCTTCAAAGTAACGTTTGCTGTCTTCATTTTCTGACTGGTAAGTTTCGTGGAGAGGTGTTGCAGCATCGATGAACGGCTGTTTGTCAATTTCATAGAAAGTGACTCCCATTTCTTCTGCATCTGTAATTGCCGTTTCAATGGCTTCAGCCCACACTTGTTTATGGCTTTCTGAAGATTCAACTGCCGCATCTGTAATTGCTTGCTGTTGCTCTTCCGATAAACCGTCCCACATGCTCGTACTTACAATCAACACATCTGGTACGTATTGGTGCTCCGTATATGAGTATGCTTTAGCAACTTCACCGTGCTTATTACTTGTTAAACCAGTTTCATTGTTTTCCGCTCCATCAATGACTCCTTGCTGAAGAGATGTATATACTTCACCAAAGGACATCGGAGTCGGAGCTCCTCCCATTGCTTCAATCATTGAAATCGAGGTTGGACTTTCCTGTACTCGGATTTTCATGCCGTTCAAATCTGCAGGAGATGCCACTTCTTTATCGGCAGTATAAATACTGCGTTGTCCTCCTGTATACCAACCAACTGAAAAGAATCCTTCATCTCGTGTATTTTGAAAAATTTCCTGTACAGCTTCGCTGTTGTCCATCACATTGAAATAATGTTCTTCACTCTGGAATACATAAGGAAGTGAAAAAATTGCGTAGTTGCTATCAAAAGATTCTAAAGCGCTCGCACTAACCTTCGCCATATCCAATGTTCCAGATTTTACAAGCTCAATAACACCCCGCTCATCCCCTAATTGTCCGTTCGGGAATAATTCGATATCTACACTGTCACTCGACTTTTCTGAAGCTACTTCTGTCAATTCAACCAATGAAGTATGAATAGGATGATCTTCCCCTTGGTTATGTGCCAGTCGAAGAGAAACTGGTTCTGTTTCGCCTTCAGCATTGCTGCTTGACGTACTTTCATCATTCCCACAAGCTGCTAGCAGTAATAAAGAACTTAAACCTACTGATATTAAAGAAAATCCTTTTTTGAATTTCATATTAAATTCCTCCTTTTTATATAACGCATTCTAATATTCAGATCTTGCTAAGCTATTAATTTGCCTCTTCTTTTAATTGAAATTTGCATACTTAAGTTACTAAGTAATATTCGAGCAGTTCTCCTTCCCATAAAAATTAATATTCCACTAACAGCAAACGCTTTCATTTTGTAGAAAAATATAAAAATTTGAATTAAATTCAAAACAACAACAAAATAACAACGTTGTTATTACAATTTTTATCATAAAGTATTATAATTAATTAATCAAGCTTATTATTTGAAATTTCTCTCTTTTCATAAATCTAAATTTAGATAACGAAATAACTTTTCTTTGTATTTATTTTGTAAGCTAATGTGGTGGGCATTTCTAAAATCAAAATTTAAAGTACTTAAATTAACGGGGGATTATATATGTCTGTAACTATAAAAGATCTTGCTCTTATTGCTGGAGTAAGTTACTCGACCGTCTCAAAGGCATTAAACGACAGTTCGCTAGTTAAACCTAAAACAAAAGAGAAGATAATAAAATTAGCTAAAGAAATGGGCTACGAACCAAATTATGCCGCTCAACGGCTTGTTTCAAAAGAATCAAAAGTCATCGGTTTAATATGGCCAACATTAGAGCGAGTTGCACCTTCTGCATTGGTAACAAAAATAAATGAAGAAATCTCAAAGAATTCATATTCAATGATTCTCTCAGTAAATTCTCTTCAAACTTCACTTGAAATGTTTAAGCGCTTTCAAGTTGACGGAGTAATTATTTTTAATGAATATTTAGATAGCATGCCCGAAAGCTTTTCTTTACCGGCTCTTACTTACGGGGTCAGCAAGGATAAGCCCTTTCCCGTAGTTGATGTAAATTACCAAGAAGCAATGCATAGTGCTGTAAAATATTTATATGATTTAGGTCATAAAAGAATAGCTTATATCGGGGACTTGTCACCTCTTGATGAGCGTCAGCTAGAAAAGTATAGCGGCTTTCAAAAAGCAATGAAAAATTTCAATCTTGATTCTGAAAACAGTCTCTTTAATACAGCAGGTTTAAATTGGTATGATGGTTATATGGCAACTAACCACCTCATTAATTCTTCTTATAGGCCTACTGCAATAATTGGGGCGAGCTATGATATTAGTGCGGGGATTGTGAGAGCATTACGACAAGAAAAATTTAATATCCCTAATGACATTTCAGTAATCAGCTACGATAATATCCCTCAAATGGAAAATATGGAAATTCCGTTAACAAGTGTTGGCGTTCCCGTAGAAAAAATTGCCCATTGTATGGTTCAAACCTTAATCAGCTACATAAAAAATCCTGATTCTGTTCCACTTACCCAGACGCTGACACCTGTAATTGCAGAAAGAAGTTCTTGTGCCCTCTTAGAAGACAAATAATTAGGCAGTTGGGCAAATATAGTGCTTCTAAAATAGCAGATTTCCTTTTTCTGCAAAGCATATAAATTCGAGCAAAAGTACAGATTCAACCAAAAAACACGGAAATATATTGTAATAGAAAAAAGGGGGAGTGACCGTGATCTTTTTCATTATTTGGCTGCTGCTGATCGGCTATGCTGTGTTCCTGGCACCCGGCGACGAAACTGATCCCGTCTTATCAAATATATTCAGCGGCAATCTGGGAGAAATCGATCCGCTGGTGCTCGCTGTCTTCAATTCGCTTGGCTTGTTTCCAATGGTGTTTTTGACTTTGCTGCTGCTGAATGACCGGCAGAAATGGCCGGCTTGGCCGTTTGCTTTGCTGTCTTTTGGCGTGGGGGCTTTCTCGCTGCTGCCATATTTCGCATTCGGCGACCGGAAAGCTGAAAGAGGGCTGCGGACGCCCAATTGGCTCGTCCGTTTTCTGGGTTCCCGGTTCTGGCTGATCCTCTTGATGCTGTCATGGGCTGTCAATGGCTTGACGCTGCTGCAGGGTTTTTCGCTGGCGGCTTACCGCGAAGCCTTTTTCGCATCAGGCCTCGTCTCTGTCATGACCGTCGACTGGTTTGTGTTATGGGGCTTGTCCGTCTATGCTGTCTACCGTTTCTATCCGGAAGCCAAGCTCAAAAAACTTGCCTGGATTCCGATTCTTGGGCCGGTGCTGGTGCTGTTCATCAATAAAACAAAGCGGAACAATTAAAAAAATAAATTTATAAAAATATGTGCGGCCCGCTAGCTAGTATGCATGGCGAAATGGATAAAGGCGCTGTTGTACTAGAAAAGGAAACCGATGAAAAGGCATTCCATTGAAGAAATGCTTTTTTGCAATTTCTTAAATAAAATTCCAGCTGTTAACGAGCTAAGAACCATTAGCCAACTATCTTTTTACAAATTTAGCGAAACCCACTCCGCCATTTCTACCAGACCCAATATGGATAAGAGGAAGCCGACCGTTAACATCAAACTGATAAGAGAGCGTCGTGGATTCCTAACGTATCTCCATTCGACCAAAGTCTGCAACAATGACAGTATGCCGGCAACTAACACAATTACCAGGTAGTTGATCATCACTCCGTTAATCGCCAAAAAAATAATTAGAATCAAACCGAGCCCGCAAATCCAACCTGCTAGTCGCTCAATTTTCTTCAACGGCTTTCCGGCTTCTTTTCGATTTACTCCATACATTTTTTCCAGTTTACTTAGCAGTCCCACAATTACTAACATGCCAATAAAAAATCCTATCAAAATCAAAATCTCCATGTCTCATACTCCCCCAAACGGCTGTGCTGCATTTATTGATTTAAAAGTTTAAAGCACCCCTGTTTGTAATCTGACAAAAGTGATAAAAATAATGAGCGCCAGCGCTGTAACGGTAAAGTAAACAATCGATGCCTGATACTTGCGTGACCCTCTCAGGTATTTCCACTCCAGATAAATTTGCACACCACTTCCTATGAAGAAAATCCAAAATACCGAAAAGAAGAATACTTCCAGCGAACCTACTAGGAATATAGCTGCCGTAATTATTACTATTGTCATCACGGCGCCGTTCCAGCGCTCAAACCGTTTGACAGGAACTCCCGCTTGTTCTTCCTGATCAATGCCGAAACGTTTTCTCAGAAACACACGCAAAAAACCAAAACCGAAAATAAAAACCAGCCATGCAATGGCAATTCCCATTTCTGCACCCCCTCACGCCTTACTTATTCTACGGTTGGACAGGATAGAAGTTCCAAGATAACAAAATCTGCTTTTGCTTCAGCCAGAATATATCCAATAGAAAAAGCACCCCTCTAGCGGAATGCTTTCCTCGAATTAGTTCTCTCTATCTTCTTTCACCGCAATATCCTGAAGAATGTCTTCAATTGTAACGGTACCTAATACCTTCTCCAATGCCAGTTGGGCAGCAGACAATATTGGCAGAACCGAATCCTGGATATTTCTGCCGACTGGACAATCCGGATTTGGGTTGTCGTGTACACTGAACAGTTCCTGCTCCTGGACCACATCTACTGCCTTATAGACATCCAGCAACGCAATTTCCGAAGGCTTCATTGCCAGTTTTGCTCCGGCAATGCCGGGCTTCACTTCGATTAATCCCGCTTTTTTTAACATCCCGGTAATTTTGCGAATCAAAGTCGCATTTGTATTGACACTGCCAGCAATGTATTCTGATGAACTGACTCCATCTTTATTTAACTCGACCAAGGTCAAAATATGAATTCCTACAGTAAAACGACTGCTGATGGACATTTTATTCACCTGCCTCATTAGTTATGATTCGATAGCTGTCGTTACCCCTGTATCTAACCTGATTACAAGTTAGTATACCTCAAAATCCAGTAAAAATAAAAAATGCAGTTTCGGATTCGTTGACAACCACAAAAGAAGTATCTATCATGAGTACATGTATCAGTATTGAATACAGGTTAAACAATCCCATTAATTTATAGAAAACGGAGGAATCAATCATGAAATTATTAGTAACAGGAGCAACAGGAAAGTTAGGTTCAAAAATAGTCGACAAATTATTGGAAACTGTACCCGCTGAACAGTTGGCAGTGAGTGTCCGCAATCCTGAAAAAGCTGCGAAATTAAAAGAACGTGGGGTCGACGTACGCCAAGGAAACTTCGATGAGCCTGAAACATTGGATAAAGCGTTTGTCGGCATCGACCGCCTGCTAATCGTCTCCACTGACGGAGACAATGAAACCCGCATCCCCCAGCATGCCAATGCTGTCGCTGCTGCACAACGGGTCGGAGTTTCCTTCATCGCCTATACCAGTGTCGTAAATGCTCAGGAAAGCCAAAATTTCTTGGCGCCGACGCATCGTGCAACAGAGCAAGCGATTCAAAAAACAGGAATTCCTTATGCGTTTCTCCGCAATAATTGGTATTTGGAAAACGAAACTTCCAGTATCCAAGGCGTTTTGGCAGGAGCACCCTGGTTAACCTCTGCCGAAGACGGCAAAGTCGGCTGGGCACCGCAGCAGGATTATGCCACTGCAGCTGCAGCCGTGTTAACAGAAGAGGGACACGAAAACGCCATCTATGAGCTTTCTGGAAACTTATTCACACAAGCTGAATTTGCAGCTGTCCTTGGAGAAGTAATCGGAAAAGAAGTACCGGTCCAACAAGTAGACGATGCAACTTATTCGAAAACTATGTCAGAAGCAGGGTTGCCTGATTTCTTGCTTCCTATGCTTGTGGGGATTCAGCAAGGCATTCGTGAAGGCACGTTGGACGTTGAAAGCCAAGGTTTCGAAAAGCTTCTCGGCCGCCCCGTGACTCCTTTAAAAGAAGGATTAACACAGCTAGTGGGAGCCATTACTGCTAACTAATAGATTAATGTGAGCGGATTTTTCGCCGCAAATAGATGATCTGTTATATAAAAAAATTTTTCATAAACTTACAAAAGCCCGGCAAATCACAATCGATTTGCCGGGCTTTTAGATATCTTGTTCAGTTTCGTTATACTTCCGCCATTTCTTTGCAAAGTATAACCCGCCTCTGCATGGAGTCCAGTTCCCATTACGTAAGAGGCGTCATTGTTATCCCCAACTCCCCCCCATAAGACGTAAATAAATGAAGAACTACTCGACTTATCCCACCTAATCTTGAATATGTGGATGGTTTCGCTCGAAAACGGGGATAACTTTGTCGTTTCGTCATTCTTTCGGTTTTATCCACATGTGGATAAGATTGCAAGGGCGGTCACCTAATCGTCGCCGATCAATGGAGGGAGAAGACCGGTTTTCTCCAAAACAACTGATAAATTTTATTTGGCTCGCCCACATCTATGACTTTGAAAAATAAAATTTCCGTATAGTTGAAATAAAAATTCGTTCTGGTATAAAAAATGGACGGTACGGGTATTTTAAGCATATAACTGAATGATCGTTTCTATCATTTGGCGGACAGCTGATAAGGCTGTATTTAGAAAAGAGGTGTAGGTGATGGAGCAAGACAGAAACAAAAATGCACTAAGCCATGCAGCTTCCTGGTTTGTAAAATGGGTGCTGAACAATAAGGCGGTATCCGTTTTGGTCATCGTTCTATTGATTCTGTTAAATTTATTGCTGCTGCCGAAAGTCAGTTTCGTTTTCCAGCCAATTATTGCTTTTTTCAATGTCATGGGACTGCCGCTGATCATGGCCGGCGTCTTGTATTATTTGCTGAATCCACTTATCGACTGGATGGAGACGAAGAACATCCCGCGTTCTGGCGGAATCACCATTGTCTTTGTAGTGATTGCAGGTTTACTGGCCTGGGGCATCGCGACCTTGATTCCGATCATCCGGGAACAGACGCTGAGCCTTCTCGACAACTGGCAGGATTACTTGACCAGCTTCATCTCGCAGATCGATACCTTTTTTCAAAGCGATTTATTGTCACAGCTGCAGATGCAATTGACCGGAGACGACGACAGCCTGTCCACTTCCATTACGGACCAGGCGGATGACGTCGTAGGGACGACTGTCACCGGCCTCGGCAGTGTCTTCGGCATCCTGTCGACCACTGTGCTGGCAGTGATAACGACCCCGTTCATCCTTTTCTACTTGCTGAAGGACGGCCATCACCTGCCCTACCACATCATGAAGCTTGTGCCATCAAAAATGCGTGAGCATACTTACCTGCTGCTTCGCGAAATGAACCTGCAGATCAGTCAGTATATCCGTGGCCAGCTGCTCGTCGCCTTTTTTGTCGGCCTGATGTTCTGGATCGGCTTCAGCATCATCGGCTTGGAATATGCGCTGACGCTCGGCATCCTGGCAGGCGCCTTGAATCTGATTCCGTTTCTGGGTACGTTCATCGCCTTCTTCCCAATCGTCATCATTGCCATTGTGCTTCACCCGCCGCTCATGCTGGCCAAGGTGCTGATCGTCTTTTTCATCGAGCAGACATTGGAAGGGCGCGTCATCCAGCCGCTCATTCTCGGCAGTAACCTGAACATCCACCCTGTCACCATTATCGCCGTCCTGCTTACCGCGGGGAATCTCTTCGGCATTCCGGGCGTCATTCTCGGCATCCCGGCCTACGCCGTCAGCAAAGTGATCCTGGTGCACCTGTTCAATTGGTACCAGACCTATACCGGGCTGTATGACGACGACTACAATCCGGCGCCTAAGCCACTGGTCTCCGAAAAGAAAAAGAAGAAACAGTTGAGTTTGAAAAAGAAACTGCTGTAAGAGGAATTAAGGCAGCCTCATTGTTTGCCAGCCTAAGCATAAGACTGCAGCGTGAAAATTTTGAAACCAAAAAGCCTGATTCCCTGTTTTTTAAGGGGGAATCAGGCTTTTGACCTTTATGTTAAAAGCTTACAGTAGTCGTGGAACATCCAGTCAGCCTTTACCGAGAACTGGATGATCGCGTTTAGATTGCCAAATCAACCGATAAAAACTCAGGCAGCGACTGTTCACGCTTATCGAGTACGATCTGTTCCGGCTTGATGCCCTGCTCGCGCAACACTTTAATGTTATGCATAAGGAATTCATCGCTTCCGACAACATAGAAGAGCCCCTCTTTATCTGCCGCAAGATTCTCCACTTCGGCATAATAATCTTTTCGGTTATCGACGAATTGGGAGATGAACTTCTTGTCAGGTGCGGACTCAAAAACATTCGTGAACAAGAAATCTTTTGACGAGTCGATGTTTAGGGAATGGATTTGATTGACATTGTCGGCATGCTCTAAATAATCCAGCACAAGTGGTCTAAAAGTCGCCAGGCCAACACCTGATGACAGCAGGTAAACATTCTTGTCTTCCCGTTTAAGCGGGACATTCGAATGCGTTTTAAAAATCGCCACTTCATCGCCAATCTCAAGATTTCGTAAAACCGCTTTAAACTCAGAGCATTGCTCTTTGATGCGCGTAGTGATGCCGATTGAATTTTCATGCGGCAACGTGGAAATTGACATGTGGCGGATCAAGCCGCGGTTCGGTTTCTCACCGGCATTAAACCCTTCCAAAGCGAAATGGGTGTGGGAGCCTTCCTGCCAGATAAAGTCTTCGGGACGGTCGAGCAGATAGGTTCTGACCTCAGGCGTTTCTTCAATAATTTTATTTATTTTCGTCCAATAGATTTGCATGATTTGTTCCCCTCTCAATTATCTTTCTCTATTATCAATCAACTATACTACAAGTGATAATAGTTCTCAATTAAATAATCTTTATTTAATTGGAGGGTTAGGACCATTCAACTTTTATTTGTACCTGTTTAATACTTCTTCTGGAATATGGCAATAATCATCTGGACATTTGGTTAACCGGTCCTGATGTTCTTCTGCACTTTTCACATAGTTAGTGAGCGGCAATACTTCGACCATAATCAGATCAGCATCTTTTCTCTCGCTTATAAATGCCATCGCCTCTCTTAAGTGTTCCGGCTTTTCGCTATATATGCCTGTTCTGTACTTTTCGCCAACATCTTGCCCTTGTTTGTTCAAACTATAGGGATCAATGATTTCAAATAAATACCCCATCAATTCGTGAATGCTTACAACTGAAGGATCAAATCCTGTTTTTACACATTCAGCATAGCTATCATAATCACCCTCGAGTGAGTGGCTTGTACCATTCGCTCTTCCTGCTTCCGTGAATGCAACTCCAGGCAAAGTTTTAATAAAAGCCTGCACTCCCCATAAACATCCGCCTGCCAAATAGACAGTTTCCATATTGGCCCTCCTCTTTGTGTAAATCACTTAAAGTAAATATAACATTCTCCTCCGTGAAGCTTGTATTTTTATGCCCGATCATTGAGAAAGGACAGAGCCATTCTGCCCTTCGGACAGTTACGGATTGACGGGTTCCAGCTTAGAATGGTAGATTCTGTATGAAACCAGTTTTATTAAAAGAACCATTCTGCAGAAACAGGAAACAGGAAGGGGCAATACTTATGAACTCATTCAAGGCTGTCAGAGTCACAGAACAAGAAGATCAAGTAATCTATGGTTTAGAAGACGTTGATGCAAATCAGCTTTCCGAAGGGGATGTTTTGATCAAAGTCGCCTATTCTTCGATCAATTATAAAGACATGCTGGCTGTTCAGAAAAATGCAGGCGTCATCCGGAATTACCCGATGATTCCGGGAATCGATTTGAGCGGCACCGTCGTCGAGTCAACGGATTCGCGCTTCACAAAAGGCCAAGAGGTAATCGTGACAGGCTTTGCTATGGGCATGAACCATACAGGAGGCTTCTCAGAATATGCACGCGTCCCAGCAGATTGGATTGTACCGATGCCGGATAGTTTCAGCTTGAAGGATGCCATGGTGTTCGGAACAGCCGGCTTTACGGCGGCTCTTTCCATTCTGGCACTTGAAAAAAGCGGGATGGATGTCGCGAACAATCCGCAAATACTGGTGACCGGTTCAACCGGCGGCGTCGGCAGCATCGCGCTGCAGATTCTCTCTAAAATCGGCTATAAAAACATTTCCGCCTTGGTGCGCAAAGAACATCAAGTCGAAGTCGCCAAATCACTCGGCGCAGCCACTGTCATTTTCGCAGAGGAGCTTGGAGACTCCAAGAAGCCACTCGGCAAGACCCGATTCGACTTTGTACTCGATACAGTCGGCGGAGATGTCGCTTCTGCCTTGATTCCCCAAATTTCCTACGGCGGCAGCATGAGCATGTGCGGCAACGCGGGCGGTCTTCAAGTGAACACCACGGTGCTGCCGTTTATCCTCCGAGGCGTAAACCTGCTCGGAATCGACTCAGTCAATGTGCCGATCGAGAAGCGAGGCAGCATTTGGGAGAAGATGGCCAGCGACTGGAACATTACCGAAACCACTCTTGTAAACGAGATTTCGCTGGAAGAATTGACCGAGGCGATTGAGGCCATCAAAAATGGCCAGCATTTAGGACGGACCATTGTTAACGTGTAAATTCGGCCAGTACAGATAGTAGTTTCAAATAAGAAAAAGCGGAAGGGCTGAAATCAGCCCTTCCGCTTTTTCGTGTATCCATGCTATTTTCCTTTCCTTTCTTTCCAATCATGCGAACCGCGCACCCAGCCGCCAATCACTGCACCCATGGCCATCATCGGCGAAACGAACTCGGTATCCGCCATCAGCAGGAACTGATGCTCAAATGGCACAAGCAGCTGATCAAGTACCAACTCCTCCCGCAACTTAATGTACTTTTTCGGACATTTTGGCGAAGTCGACGCCGCAAACTTGGAGCCCCGCTGCACAACAAACCGCTCTTCCCGATAAAACCCGGTCGCATCCGCTCCGCGTTTGGAGGTGATGGAAAAGATTTCAGGTGTTGGCTCTGTTTCGGGATGGAGCTGCAGCATCCCCGATTCAAAAGGATCGATGGTCTGTTCTTTGCCGGTTTCAGCGTTCAACTCAAAGAATTGGTAAAGCTCACCTTCCTGGAGGTGCTGGATTTTCCTCACAAAGTATTCTTTCATTGTTTCGTCCTCCTCTAAAGCAAGTTTGGACTCTCGCTGGGATAGCGGGTGTCGGTTACTTTAGAGATAGGCATGACGAGTGAAAAAGGAGACAAATGCATCAAATAAAGTCATAGCAACTCCCCTTTAATTTAAAAAATCCTTAACTCCTCCACCTCTCAAAGCATTAATAAAGACGCTCCAGAAATTTTCTGTCAAACTAAGTAAAACCGTCCAACTGTGTCTTTTAAAAGGAGTGCTTTTTATGAAACCCGTCATTCGGCCTCTCAGCACTCTGCTGATGGGTGGAGCTTATCTGCTTTCTTTCTTTGTTTCTTTTTCATATGCCCCTTTCCTGATCAGCCTCTTCGCGCTGGCCGTGCTCATTTCCTATTTTCCGTATTTACCGTGGACGCCGAAAATCCTGATTTCACTTTTGTTTTTTGCGGGCTTATTGTTGGATTTCAGCATTAGCGGAATGCAGACGTTTTTTCTTGCGCTTCAGACCAATGCGAACCTCCTCGCGATTTTCATATTTGTGCCGTTGTTGTCCATACCGATTCAGCAGGGGCAGTACTTGAAGTACATAGAAGTTATCTTTTCCTATTACATCAAGAAAACACACCATCTTTATCTATTTTCCACTATAGCGGCGGGCAGTATCGGCGCGGTCATGAATGTTGGGACTCTTCCCATTCTCTACGACCTGACAGATACCACATCATTCAAACCGTTTGACGAAGTGCGCTTGAAAGCATTGAGCAGAGGCTTTGTGATGGCTTTCATGTGGTCGCCTTATTTCATCTCTATGGCTTTGGTACTTTCCTATTTTGACGTCAGTTGGCTGCAGCTTGCTCCAATCGGCCTTGCTATCACAGGTATCATGATGGGAATTGGCTTCTTTCTCGAACGAAAATACAATCGCACCATTCCAGAAGCTGCCTCTGCCCAGAACTCTTTGACACTGGCAGCGGCTAAACGAAAAGTGCTTGAACTGGTTGTGATTCTGCTGACGGTCACGATAGCCATTCTGCTTGCTGAAAACTTGACTGGCCTGTCAGTGCTGACGATTATTCCGTTGACCGCAATTGTCGTCTCTGTCGTATGGTCATTGTTGATTGGCACTCCGCGCGAATTTTTGGTGAACCTGCAAGCATACCTCACCGTCAAAGTGCCTTCGATGGGCAATGAGTTATCGATTTTTATTATTGCCGGCGCTTTCGGTACAGCCTTGCTGAATAATGGGGCAGACGACTGGATCCGCTCTCTTCTGGAAACCTTGAATATCGGCCATGTCCTGGTTTTGATTCCGGTGATTGCGTTGCTGATGACCATTTCAGCTTGGATTGGAGTCCATCCGATCATTACCGCTGCCATTCTGGCGATCACTTTAAGCAACTCTCCGCTGTTCGCGGATGATCATCTCTACTTGAGCCTAGGTTTGCTTGCGAGCTGGATGCTGGCCATTTTATCTTCTCCGTTTTCCGGATTGAATTTGCTGCTCGCAGCCATAAGCGGAAAGACATCTGTCCATATCGCATTTAAACTGAATCTTAAATTTGCGCTGCTGATGTGGGCCGTCTGTTATTTGGTGATATCCATCCTGTATTTCATTTTATAATTCGCTGATGCATAAGTACTCAAAACAACGCCAGCGTCCAAGCACCGTCGTTCTAAACTTCTCTAATAAAAACTAATCCTTCATACTAAAAGACGGATTTTCTCAATTTCCTGTTATACCCAATATTTTTTGTTACACTTAACGATAAGCTGAATTAATATGCCGGCATTGAAAGGATTTTTACTTTGAAAACTTATTGGCTTATCGTTATTGTATTACTGATTAATCTATGTACACTTCTGGTCAATGATTATTTCCCGGGCACGCTTGCCTCCCTCGGAATTCCTCCTTGGATATTATTTGCCGTTATTGCACTCATGGGCGTCTTGAGCGTACTGACTCTTAAGCAGCGCCGGGAAAAGAAACGCTACATGCTCATATTCCCGCTGCTAATGATTGCCGTTCCAGTACTTGTGCTGTTTATCTTATCGGTGCTCGGCGGAGAGTCTAATAGCAGCATTTCGCTCACCAGTCCTTCTCTTTGGGTTGGCGCCGCTGCGACCTTGTGGTTTTTCTGGCTCGAGTACGTTCGGGCTTCTAAAAAAGAAGTCAAGGATGCATAGAAGTCTATTGTTCATGCTTCCTTCTAAACGCTGAAGAATATAAGAAAAAGGCCAAAGAAGCTCATTTCGCTTCTTTGGCCTTTTTGAATGCTAAGACTGATTCTCCAACAGCCCCTGCAGTTCTTTAACCACGTTTTGAGGAATGCCGCCCGTCACACCAGCGACCAGGTTCTCAGCCGCTTTCATAAGCATGTCTGCCCGTGTTTTTTCTGTAGCCGATCCGATATGCGGAAGCGCGACGACCTGCTCCATCTGCAGGAGCGGATTGTCTGGACTGACGGGCTCCTCCTCGAAAACATCAAGCCCCGCTCCACGGATCTTACCTTTTTCCAAAGCTTCGATCAGCGCTTTTTCATCCACTACCGCTCCTCTTGCGCAATTGATCAATATGGCGTTGTCCTTCATCTTTTCGAATTGCTTTTCCCCCATCAAATGATGCGTCTCAGGTGTCAACGGCACAATGAGCACAACGAAATCGGATTTTTCCAGAAGTGCGTCCAGTTCGCTGTAGACGATGCCGTATTTTTCCTCGAGTTCAGGTTTCGGTGTTCGGCTATTATAAAGGACCTCCATTTTAAAACCGAATCTCGCTCTTCGGACAATTTTTTCACCGATGCGGCCCATGCCAATAATGCCCATGGTGGAGTGATGCACATCGACGCCGAACAACTGTCGGCTCTCTGTCTCTTTATCCCACTTCCCTTGTTTGACGAAATTATTCAGCTCCGGCACTCTTCTCGCCGTGGCAAGCACAAGGCTGAACGCCAGGTCCGCCACCGTTTCATCCAGCACAAAAGGCGTATGCGTGCCAAGCACTCCATGCCGCTTCATGGCTTCGAGATCAAAGGAATCGTAGCCGACGGCTGAGTTGCTGATGATTTTCAAATTCGGTGCCTGCTCCAGCAGTTCATTTGTAATGGGCGCATGCTGCACAAGCACTCCATCCACATTCTTTATTTCTTCTGTTAGAATATCCGATGGAATTTCCCCATCGCCTTCCCACTTCCTGTAGTCGCAATAATCTCCAATAAATTCTTCCACTTCTTTTGACACAGACCGGGCGATATACACTTTGGGTTTCATCTAGCGCCTCCTCTATTATTTTAGAACTGATTGATTCGTTATTTTTTCTTTGCTTAGTTTTCCGTCCTTCTTATTAGTTTCGTTATTGAAGGTTCCATTCCCTTGTTCAAATTAAAGTACTCATGTAATTAGCTGAGCTTCTTAATAAACAACTTGTAAGCTACTAATGAGACAAAAAACACAGTAGAAACGGCAGAATCCCCCTTTTCATCTGTGCTTTTTATTATTCTAAATTGATTCAACTACTTCTTCATCTGTTCCTTATTAAGCCACACGAGCGGTTCCTGCCCATTCTTAACCCGCACAATTTCTTTTGCGCAATCCAAAGACATCGTGCTCATCGCTTCTTTTGTCAAAGCGGCAAGATGCGGCGTGGCGATCAGGTTATCCAGCTTCAGCAAAGGGTGATCTGCCGGTACAGGCTCCTGTTCGAAGACATCCAGTGCGGCACCGGCAATTGATTTGTTCTCCAATGCTTCCGCCAATGCAGCTTCGTCCACCAAGCCACCTCTTGCGGCATTGATCAGAAAAGCTATCGGTTTCATCAAACTCAATTTCTCCTGGTTGATGAAATGGTGCAGCGCTTTGTTGTAAGGCAGATGCAAGGAGATGAAATCTGCCTGTTCCAGCAATTCATCCACGCTTTCTACTTTTCTTATATATGGTTCTTCAGGCGGTTTAGCATAAGGATCGTAGGCAATGACATCCATTTCAAATCCGTGTGCACATTTTTTTGCCACGAGCTTTCCGATGTTGCCAAGTCCGATTACGCCCAGCACTTTCCCTTTCATCTCTGTTCCGTACGCTGAATCCCTTACGCCGAAGTTTCCTTGCCTAACTGCACTGTCGACCTTCACTGTCTGCCGGGAAATTGCCAACATCAGCCCTGTTACATGCTCTGCTACGGAATTGATATTGGCAGCAGGTGTATAGGATACATAAATGCCTTTTGCCGCAGCGGCATCGATATCAATGTTATCAAAGCCGACTCCGTGGCGCGCGATGATTTTCAGCCGCTCTGCCAGGCCAATCGTCTTTTCATCCAGCAGATCCGTTCTAAGTAAAACCGCATCGTACTCTTTGATTGCGGCCCTCAGTTCTTTAGCGTCCATCTCATCTCTCGCATCCACTTCACAGCCATTTTCTTTTAAATAATCTATTCCTTCAATCGCTACCGTTCTTGGAATCAACACTTTGAAAGCCATTTCCATTCCTCCCTTTTGGTTGTCTTCACCTAACTTGAATGGACCGTTTATAAAGATGAACTAGCGGTAAATAGCCTGCAGTGCATAGATAAAGACGCAGCCGATCAAAAACATCGATAAGACATAAAGTCCGTTCCAACGAAACCCTACTGTGAAAAACTTCTTGCTCACTGCATTTGATATGAGAATAGTGACCGCGTTTATTGGACTGATGATGGCAGACATGAACCAAGCCAAGATGAAGACGAAGGCGATTGCGACAGGAGGCATACCGATTGCCGCCGGGTCGACTTGCATCACCAGCAGCGGGACGGTGATAATTTGATGGAAACCGATCAAAGCGAAGAACATGATGGTAAAAACGATGAATATGACAAAGAAAATAAAAGACCCTTCAGAAATCAGCAACAGGAAACGCTTGATCCAATCCGATATGGAGGAATTCGAAATTGCGCTGCCAAAAATACCCGCACTCAGAAACAGAACCATTTCAGTGCCGTTTCCACCCGTCACCTGATTTTTATAGATAATGACCTGATCGACAAAGCTTTTCCACTTGCCGGCAAGCGCCATCCAGATTGTCGGGATGATGATAGCCAGCATGCTTACCAATACGATCATCGGCAATTTCGTTGCCTGTTCCAGAAAAATCAAAGCAGAAATTAAAATTCCTAACGATACGACAAACTTCAATACCAGCGGCAAAATATGTATTTTTTCAGCAACCTGGTCTTTCTCTCCTGGCATTGTTTCTTCTACTCCATTTTTCAAGGCAAACAGCAGATTGCCCGTCAGCAGTTGTGCAGCTGCAAAAAGCAAACCGATGATAACGTACTCGCTGTATGGGATATCCAAGTAGTACAGCACCAGTGCTACAGATCCGAAATAAGGCGACCACACCATTGCTGTAGAGAATCCTGTAAAATAGGAGCGGCCCAACAGTTCGCCGGACAATTTACGGTCTTTCATTAAATCGGCCAAAATTCTTACCGATCCCACATTTAATACAGGAGCAAGCAAAGCCAAAAAACTTGAAATACCGAGAAATAATTGGCCGGGTTTATCCTTGACCTGTTCAATGTAGGCCATCGGAGCATTCAATAGAGTTCCACTTTTTAACGGAATAGATAGGAGCGGCGCCAATAGGATCAGGATGAGCAGCGGCAAATTGAGCTGGATGCCCTGCACACTTTCGATTAAAGTAGAGCCATTCATGAAGATGCTGATTCCCAATCCAATTACAAGAAGGCTGATTCCCATCACTTTTGTCATAGCCTTCGATGAAGGAATGGCAACAATCAATAATAGAAAAGCCAAAATCGACAGCCACGTATAGATGGTTTCACTGTCTATAAAAACGGTTAAAAAGTAGAGCAGCAGAACAAGGATGATTAAACTGCTTTTTATCCTATTCATGTCCCCACCTGCTTTCATTTCTGCTTAACTTCGTATTTTTTATAAAAAAAAATAAGACTATAAACAATTCGCGTTTATAGTCTGCTTCTTTTTAATCCGTTTCCTCTGGCATATTGTCCAGAATTTTTTTGCGGACAAAGCTTAAATGCCTATACATTTGCGTAAACGCTTCATGAGGATCTCTTTTTTTCAATGCCTCGTAGATTGCTCTGTGGTGCTCAACTGTAATGTCGGGATCCCGATGCTTAATTAAGCTGTCTGTCTTTTCATGTGTAATCAGCAATGAGGTGATCATACCCTCCACTACTGGATTATTGGCGCTTAACGCAATAATGCGATGAAACTCCTTATCCAATGCCCCGTAGTTGGTATGGGCATTATCCTCAATGCTTTTGATGGTCTGCAGCAGCTGATCCAATTGTTCATCCGAAATCTTTTCAGCCGCGATTGTCACCAAGCCCAATTCCAATGCCATTCTCGCCTCTATGACTGCAGGAAGATTGTTGATTGAAAGGGCCAGCATTGCTGTAAATGGATCACTTCCTACTTTGTCATTTACAATCGTTCCCCCACGGGGCTTTCTTGTGATGATCTCCAGCGTCTCGAGAGAACTCAAAGCTTCGCGCAATACGGGCCTGCTCACTCCCAATTGCTCCATCAGCTTCATCTCAGGAGGTAGTTTGTCTCCAGGCTTCAGTTGGCCGTCAACCAATAGAAATACAATTTTCTCCAACACCTGCTGAGAGAGCGTACTTCTTCGGACTGTATCCACTATATAACCATCCATCATATAACCTGTCACCGCCTTTTTATGCAAGAGCAAACTAGCGCTCATGCGTTGCTTCTTTCTATTTTACATTATTTTTACACTTACTTGTTGAATTAGTCCCTTACCAGGCAAGGCTTTTTATTATCGAACTTCCAGTTAGGGATCAAATATTGCATGCCTTGAGAGTCATCACGTCCTCCAAGACCGTGTTCGTTGTAGAGCTGATGCGCTTTTTCGATTTTTTCCAAGTCGATTTCTATGCCGAGGCCCGCTGATTGAGGCACTTCGACTTTGCCATCTACAATTTGGAAAGGATTTTTAGTTAAGTACTGGCCATCCTGCCAAATCCAATGGGTATCGATTGCTGTAATTTTCCCCGGAGCCGCTGCTGCAACATGCGTAAACATCGCAAGTGAAATATCAAAATGGTTATTCGAATGCGACCCCCATGTTAAGCCCCATTCATTGCACATTTGAGCCACTCTTACGGATCCCTGCATGGTCCAGAAATGTGGATCTGCCAACGGGATATCAACAGAATTCAATTGAATCGCGTGCCCCATTTCACGCCAGTCGGTTGCGATCATATTCGTTGCTGTCGGCAGCCCAGTCGCTCTTCTAAATTCCGCCATTACTTCACGTGAAGAATAGCCGTTTTCCGCTCCGCATGGATCTTCTGCATAAGCCAGTACATCGCCTTTGCCTTTGCAGAGGCGGATCGCTTCCTCTAATGACCAGGCGCCATTTGGATCCAGTGTGATGCGTGCTTCAGGAAAGCGTTCCGCTAAAGCCGTTACTGCCTTGATCTCTTCTTCGCCTTTCAATACGCCGCCTTTCAGCTTGAAATCCTGAAATCCGTAGCGCTTTTGGGCAGCTTCTGCCAACGCAACAACCGATTCAGGCGTCAATGCTTCTTCATGCCGCAGTCTTAGCCAATCGTCAAAGGCATCCGGTTCACTCAAATAAGGAAGGTCCGTTTTGTTGCGGTCCCCGATATAGAATAAATACCCAAGCATCTCTACATGGGTCCGCTGTTGGCCTTCCCCCAGCAATTCGGCCACAGGGACATTCAGGAATTTCCCCAACAAATCGAGCAATGCCGCTTCGAGTGCCGTTACTGCGTGAATTGTTGTTCTCAAATCGAATGTCTGGCTGCCTCTGCCGCCCGCGTCTTTGAAAGCGTATTCTTTGCGGACTTTATTCAAAATCCGGTTGTAGGCGCCAATTGGCTGACCGAGTACATATTCTTTTGCTTCTTCCAAAGTTTGGCGGATGGCTTCTCCTCCAGGAACTTCTCCTGCTCCGATGTTTCCGTGATCATCTTCCAATATGACAATATTGCGCGTGAAAAACGGGCTATGCGCGCCGCTCAAATTCAATAGCATACTATCACGTCCGGCAACCGGAATGACTCTCATACTGGCAACTCGCGGTGCTGAAGTTTTTTGGTGATTTTCATTTTGTGTTAACATACATTCACTCCTCCATCGTCATTGTTTAGTATAAATTGGATATGTATAGAAGTATGATTGAAGACGGGATAAATTTTTAAAAAAGGGAAGTTACGCTTTTTGCGCATAACTCCCCTTTTTTTATTTTTTCACAAATACTGTTTTAATGGATGTGAAGAACTCAATCGCCGCTCTTCCCTGTTCACGGGAATGCGAGCTCGACTGCTTCATGCCGCCGAACGGTGCCTGCAATTCCACGCCTGCACTTTCTGCGTTGATGCGTACAAGTCCCGCTTCCATGTCATTGATGAACTCCAGCATATTGCCGATATTCGTTGTAAAAATGGATGCACTCAAGCCATATTCCGAATCATTGGCCATGGCCAGCCCTTCTTCTATTGTATCAACTTTCAGCAAGGCCAGTACAGGGCCGAAGATTTCTTCTCTTGCGATGGCCATATCCGCTGTTACTTCATCAAATACGGTCGGTTCTACAAAATAGCCATTTGCGGTTTCATCGCCTGTAAGGCGATTCCCGCCATGCACCAACTTCGCCCCTTCTTGCTTTCCTTTTTCAATATAAGACAATACCGTATTCAATTGGCTCTCGCTTGCAACAGGTCCCATCCAGCTGTCTGATTCCATGCCATTGCCTACTGTAATTTCTGAAACTTTTTCCAGCAGCTTTTCACGGAACTCATCGTATACACCGCTTTGAACGATGACTCGGCTGGTAGCCGTACATTTTTGTCCAGTAGATTTTAAGCCTCCGGAAATTGTCGCACTGACAGCCAGATCAAGGTCCGCGTCGTTCGCTACAATAACTGGATTTTTGCCGCCCATTTCAAGCTGGTATTTGATGCCGCGGTCAAATGCTGCACGGCCAATTTGTTTTCCGACTGCGTTCGAACCGGTGAAGGTGATGGCATCCACACTCGGATGCTCCGCCAAGCCTTGTCCAATGACAGAACCCGAACCCGTGACCATGTTGATGACGCCTTCCGGAAGACCTGCTTCATGGAAGCATTCAACCACACGAGCAGCAGTAACTGCTGTGTCACTGGCCGGTTTTAAGACAACCGAATTTCCGTAAATCAATGCAGGTGCCATTTTCCAGATTGGAATGGCCACCGGGAAATTCCAAGGCGTGATCACGCCGACTACGCCCAACGGCACTCTCGTTGTAAACATAAGCGCTTCACTGTCTGACGAGGGGATAACATCTCCAACTGCCCGCATGCCTTCGCCAGCGTAATAACGGAGAATCGCTACACCACGAAGGGTTTCGCCTTTTGCTTCCGCAAACGTTTTGCCCATTTCCTTCGTCATGGCTTCTGCTACATACTCCACCTTCTCTTCAAGTACATTCGCCACTTTGAACAGGTAATTGCCTCTGTCGCTGCCAGCAAGTTTTCTCCACACTTTTTGACCCGCTTTTGCTGCAGTTACCGCTTTATCCAAATCATTGGCGGAAGACAGTTGGAAAGAACCCAGTACTTCATCTTTATTGGAAGGGTTAAAGCTTTCACTGGTTTTACCTGTATCTGCTGCCACCCATTCACCATTGATGTAGTTCAAGTATGTTTTTACTTCTGTATTAGTAGTCATAAAATCCTCCTAGTTTTTAGTCGTTATTTTTGCCGGGTATTTCTCCAGCGCTTTTTCGACAATCACTTTCAACTGTGCATAATGCGCTTCTTCTACTGGTGCAATCGGCGCTCTTACATTTGTCGTCACCGGAAGCCCGATGATGTTCATGCCGGCTTTGATCAGTGACACCGCATATCCTTTTTTCTGCTTTCTGATGCTGTGAATCGGTAAAATTACATCTCCATATATTTCTTTCTCGACTTTTTTGTCCCCGTTCTTTAATGCTTCAAAATAGAGCTTTGAAATGTGCGGGATGTAATTTGAAATTGCTGATGAATACGTTTTATAGCCGAGGTTCAGGTAAGCGCCCATCGTAACTTCCGCGAGCGGCATCCCGTTGATCCATTCCAATCTGTCTCCGAATAGATGCGTGAACTCAGCTACTGTTTCCATATTGCCGACACCGTCTTTGAAGCCGACCAATTGTGGAAATTCACAAAGCTTGCCTAATGTTTCTGCGGTCATAATGCAATTGTCACGGTTATAAACAATCGCATTTAAATCGGTGCTGCTGATGATTTCACTCATGTAATTGTATAGACCTTCTTGGGAAGGATCGATTAAGTACGGCGGTAAAATCAAGTAGCCATCTGCGCCAAGCTCTTCAGATATTTTCGCCTGTTCCAAAGCCGCTGTAATATTGCCGCCGACTCCTGTGTAAAGGGGCACTTTTCCTTTTGTCTTTTTGACAGCCAATTCCACCATTGCATGGTATTCTGCTGTATTGATCGCATGAAGCTCACCGGCTCCGCATGCTACGAAAATTGAAGTCAGACCCTGATCCAGCAAAAAATCGATATTCGCTTCCAGTCCATTTAAATCTAATAGCCCTTTATCTGTTAATGGAGCTACCGGAAAGCCTAAAATTCCTGTGGGTGATTGCCTTTTGTTTGTCATATCATTTCCACCTTCAATTCTTTTTATTTAATAGTAATATTGTAAGACAATTAAATTGTTCTGTCAATTCAAATAATTTACTCATGTTACTGGAGATGGATTAAATAAGGCCAAATCGTTATGGATGCCCCAGTGGTCGGCCCATGTCTTCTTCGAACCGCTAGCCACTTCCAGAATCTCATTAAAAATTTCATACCCGACTTCTTCGATTGAAGCTGCACCGGTAGCAATTTTCCCGGCATTGATATCGATTAGATCGTGCCATTGTTCCTGTAAGGTGTTCCGTGTAGAAACCTTTATGACAGATGCCATGCTCAAGTTATAAGGCGTCCCTCTTCCGGTTGTAAATACTTGCAGGTGAATGCCTGAAGCCAACTGAAGAGTTCCGCAGACAAAGTCACTGGCAGGAGTAGCAGCGAAAACCAGGCCTTTTTTTCTTACCTGCTGCCCTGGACTCAATACATCGGCTATCGGCAATGTGCCTGATTTGACGATGGAGCCCAGTGATTTTTCAACTACATTCGATAATCCTCCCCGTTTGTTGCCGGGTGATGGATTCGCACTGCGGTCCGCTTGGCCTCTGTTCAAATAGTCGTCGTACCATTTCATTTCTCTCAGCAAGGATTTGCCGACTTCTTCATTCACTGCTCGGGGAGTTAGTAGATGGATGGCATCCCGGACTTCTGTGACTTCCGAGAAAAGCACTGTTGCACCCGCTCTAACTAAAAGGTCTGTCGCATAGCCCAGTGCAGGATTGGCAGTGACTCCTGAAAAAGCATCGCTTCCCCCACATTGAACACCGATGACCAAGTCAGAAACCGGACAGACTTCTCTTTGGCGTTCGTTTAATCGGGCCAGACGCTGTTCAGCCATTTTGACGATGGACTCAATCATTTTACTAAAGCCGTCTTCGTCTTGAAGAGACAAAATATTATCATCGTCATTTCCGTTATTTAAACGAGTAGGCACGAGTTTTTCGCAGCCTAATCCGATAATCATCACTTCTCCGCCAAAATTCGGATGCTTCGCTAAATTTTCGATTGTCCGAATCGGTATTTCTGCATCGGGCGCATTGATCGCTACGCCGCAGCCATAGTTGTGGTTCAAGGCGATGATGTCATCGACATTGGGATACAGCGGCAGCAATTCCTGTTTGATCTTTTTGACCGCATATTCCAGAACACCCGCTACACATTGCACACTCGTCGTAATGCCAAGCAGGTTTTTTGTTCCCGCGGTGCCATCTGAATTCCGGTAGCCGAGGAATGTATAAGATTCTTCCAATGGCTTTACTTCTTTTATATTTGTTGAAAATGGAAGAGAATCTAATTCTGGAGCTGTCGGAAGAGTCACTAGCGACTCTTTTACCCAGCTGCCTTTCTCTATCAGTTTTTCGGCATAGCCGATTACTTCACCATAGCGAATGATTTTTTCACCTGGTGGAATGTCGCAGAGCGCGACTTTATGTCCTTGAGGAATTCGTTGAATAAGCGTCAGGCCACACGAAAACTGAACTCCTTGTTTTAATCCGCCTGTATTCACGATGATCGCCGTATTATCCGCGGCGTTCATTTTTAAAAACAAGGGAATTTCTGCATTCGATTCATTTTCCATGTTTTCACTCCTCTTATTTATGTAAAGGCGACCGCCTATTTACCTTCAAATTCCGTCATGGCAGCAAACAACGCTTTGATATAGCCTACCGAGTAAGCAAATCCAAGACTGGATTTCTTCCAACCGATGTTTGAGTATTGCCAACGTGTATCCAAATCAGGTTGATCTCCGGCCATTGTTGGCACATGGTCAGGATTGATGCAGCCGTCATAGCCGACTTTTTTCAATTCCAGCAGCAACTTGAACATATTCATGTCGCCGTCATCCAACAATGCTTCTTCAAAAGCTCCAGCAGTTGGCAAGCTGCCTCTGACATTCCGGAAGTGAACAAGGAAAATTCTGCCCTTGCGTCCAAAATGATTGATCTCGTCCAGTACCAGTGATGAACCGCCCGCTTCTGCGCGTGTCCCGATACAGTAAACCAATCCAACATTCTTGTTCGGGAAGTCATCGATTATGCGATGCAAGCCGATGCCGCCGAATGGCGAATCGGGATGAGGCGTATCGGATGGATGCATGGCTATTTTTACTCCGTTATCCTGTGCAGTCGGCACCAGTTCCTTATAAGCTGTCTGAACGTTGCCCCACCATGATTCCAATTCCTCCAAAGTAGGAGTAGGCTGCTTTTCCTTCATTAATCCAAGGCTTTCTCCACGAGAAATCGCTCCTCCGCGCTGCACTGCTTTATAATTTCTTGAAAGCCCGTAGAAAACGTCGCCTTCAAAGCGCTGCCTGACAATCTCAATATTTGCCTGTCCAAACACTTTTACTGCATTCACGGAGTTTTCCAGCTGCCGTTCACTGCCTGGACGATTCAGCATAAAATCATCGGTCATATTTGGCAACGTCACTCTGTTGATATCCATTCCGTACGATCGGATCCGTCTTTGCAGTTTTAATAATTCGTCTAAATCCGGAAATCCTTGTTCGCTTACCCCGGCAAAAGAACCGCCAGCTCCAAAATCAACACAATCCACCCCAAGTTGGGACATTTGCTGCAAATCCATATCACTTAAATCTGTCGTATTCACCGTTACAGAAACTTTCATCATTTCCCAAATCACCTCTTCACAATTTATCGACTGCTTGTTGTTCCTTAAATTTAGGACAGCAGCTCCTTGAAGTACCCTCTGTTCTATGGCCGCTTCTCAGAGCTGCTGTCTCCATTTTGTAGATTCGTTAACTTACTGGGTTTATATAAGAAGAGTTGATTATTGTTCAGACTTCTCGAATGCCTCTTGATAGCTGGCATTGATTTCTTCTAATTTCGTGTTTGTTGCTTCTTGATCTAAGTAAACAGGCGACAACCATGAATCTTCGATTTCTTTTTGGTAGTCTTCGTTAGCAACAACTTTCTCTATCGCTTCAGAAAATTTTGCTACGTATTCATCTGGCGTTTCAGGATCAAAGCCCCAGTAGAAGATTTTGTCGATGACGATATCGATGCCCTGCTCTTTGAATGTCGGAACGTCAGGCGCTCCTTCAAGGCGTTCCTCTGCCATAATACCGAGTGACACCATGTCCCCGGATTCGATATAGCCACTTACTAATCCAAGAGATGTTGGCACAATATCCACACGCCCTCCAAGAAGAGCTGCAATTTTATCGGATGCACCGCCAATGTCTACAATATTGAATTCAACCCCTGCAAGTTCCTGGAACTGCAATGTTTGAATATACGTCATCGAACCAATTTCAGTGGCCATCGTTACTTCTCCAGGATTAGCCTTTGCATATTCAATCAAAGACGGAATGTCCTGGAATTCGGAATCTGGAGACGTAAGGAAAGTGTTCGATTGGTCCAACACACCGACACCCGCCATTTTAAATTCATCGTAGGTGTAGTCTGTTAATCCGAAAACATTATTTAAAAGCATGGAATTATGGAACGCTAACACCGTTTGCCCGTCAGGCTTCGCATCCAGAACTGTTTGTGTTCCTGTTGCACCACCTGAACCGGTGACATTCGATACGACGATATTCGTATCGAGTTCTTTCTCCAAATACTTAGCCATGATCCGTGTATTTAAATCCGTGTCTCCCCCTGCTCCAGCAGGTACAACAACCGTAATCGGCCCTGATGGATAATCCGTAGCAGGATCATTGTTCGCATTAGCGTCGCTGCTTGCTTCATCTCCTCCACAAGCTCCTAAGAATAATAGTGATGTTGCCAGAACCGAACCGAACAAAGTCTTCTTTAATATATTCTTCATCTAATTTCCCCCTTATTTTTTATTTCAACGGGTCTAAGCCCATTAAAAACGAACCCCTCTGCAAAGCAGTTTATACATCCAGAACACTGGCGCCTTTCTTTTTCTTGTGATTATTATAAATTACGAAGATTACGGAAGCTGCGGCAACCAGCAGGAAAGCAGCCGCAATCGGTGAAGTCAGGAATGGCATAAAATCACCTTGTGAAAGCATCAGCCCTCTTCGCAAATTAGTTTCCAGCAGCGGCCCTAATATAAAGCCAAGAACAAGCGGCGTCAGCGGGAAGCCAAACTTAATCATCAGATAACCCAATACGCCGAAGAACAGCAAAGCACCTACATCAAACAATCTATTATTGACTCCGAAAGCCCCTACCACACAAAGCGCAAGAATAATCGGATAGAGAATATGCTGTGGAATGCTCAACAAGCGGATAAAGCCTTTCATGCCCATGAATAGGAAGAGAATCATGAAGACATTCGCGATGAGAAGTGCAGCAAAAATTCCGTACACTACATCCCCGCTGTTTTGCATCAGCAACGGGCCGGGCTGCAAGCCGTGCAATACCAGTCCACCTAAAAGCATGGCTGTTACTGTATCGCCAGGAATCCCTAAAGAGATAAGCGGAACAAGCGCTCCGCCTACTGCAGCGTTATTGGATGACTCAGAAGCAACAACTCCGGCAGGATTCCCTTTTCCAAACTCTTCCGGCTTTTTCGAAGAACTCTTCGCAGCCACATACGCAATAATATTGGACGTACCGCCGCCGATACCCGGCAGAATCCCGATTCCCAGCCCAATAAGACTTGAGCGTAAAAAGTTCCAGCCTTGCGCCATATATTCTTTCATGCTCACTCTGTAATTCACTTTGGCGAGTTTTGCATTTAAGCCTTTTTTAACTTTCTTTTCAGCAGCTAAAAAGATTTCCGATAAAGCAAACAACCCGATCAATACCGGAAGCAGATTAAATCCTGCGTTCATGTCAGTGAATCCATATGTAAAACGCGGAAATGCATCAATAGGCGCTGCTCCTACCATGGCAAAAGAAATTCCCAGTAAACCAGCCATGATGCCTTTTGACAAAGAATCTCCTGACAGACTTGCGATTAAGGTCAAGGAAAATATAACGATGGCAAAAAACTCGAATGGTCCGAATTGCAAAGCCACTCTTCCCAAAGGAGGTGCAATCATAATCAGGACGATAATACTGAGGAGTCCTCCCAGGAAAGAGGAAACGATGGCATAATTGAATGCTTTCCCAGGTTCTCCCCTTTGAGCCATCGGATAACCATCGAACGTTGTCGCAATTGAAGAGGGTGTACCCGGAAGCTTCAATAAGATCGCCGGGATCAGCCCGCCTGAAACACCGCCGATGTACAAGCCCATTAAGAGTGACATTCCTGCGATTGGATCCATTCCGTAAGTAATCGGTAAGCAAATGGCGACGGCCATGGTGGCAGTCAAACCCGGTATCGAACCGAATACGAGCCCTAAAGCCACACCGGCTGCGATAAGCATGATAATTTGTAAAGTCATGACGGACCCGAAGCCCGCAAATAGCATATCGAACATAATTCATCCTCCTTAGCCAATGATTCCAGTAGGAAGCATGACGTAAAATACATTGCGGAAAAGGTAATAGATTGCAGCGGATGTAACAACGGAAATTAGAAGAAACAGCCAAACTTTGCGATGGGTGATATGACTTAACAGCAGCATCTGCAAGAAAATATACACGATGGTCATGATCAGGAATCCGACATAAGACAGCAGCGCGACATATCCAATCATTAGCGCTAAACTTATCAATACCGGTTTATAGCTTTTCTTTTCGGTTACTATTAGTTCTTCTTGAAGTTCTTCTTCCTTAACTTCTTCTGGTGTAGTTGTCTTTTCTGTTGCGGACTTGCTTTTTTTGAAGCCACTTACAGTGATGATCACACTGAATATGGCCATTATTATTGCAATGATTTGGGGCATAAAAGCCGGACCTACTAAACTGGTAGTCAGCGCCTCAAAGCTGAAACTGGTAATAAAAATGATAACGCTTACAACTAAGAGAAACGCTCCTGAAAAAACGTCTTCGTGTTTCGCAACCATACTGATCCTCCTCGATAGACTATAGATTTAAAATATTCTGATTGTTAATATGTTTTATTGTAAGACAATATAGATTGCCTGTCAACGAAGTATTTAAATTTTCTTACTCTTTTTAAGATTTGCTTCACTTATCTTCTATATAAAGGCTATACAATACAAAAGGCAGCCAAAAATTTTAATTAAAAAGAAAAATAAGCACAGCTGAAATGGCGCTAACCATTTCAGCTGTGCTTATTTCACTTCTTATAAATCACCTTATACAACTTCGCCCAATAACTTCTCAATAATATCTTCAGTTTCTTTTGGTTTTACGGTCGGAGCAAAACGATGGACCACATTTCCATTGCGATCGATCAGGAATTTAGTGAAATTCCATTGGATATCGGAACTTTCCACCATATCGCGATCTTCTCTCTGCAAAGCGCCCGCCTCATCAAACTTTTCATCAGCCGGCGCTTGGCTGCGCAAATACTGATAGACCGGATGCGCATTTTCGCCGTTAACTTCCGTTTTTCGGGTAAGCGGGAAGCTGACGCCGAAGTTGGCAGAACAGAATTCCATTATTTCTTCGTCCGTTCCCGGTTCCTGTCCACCGAACTGATCGCATGGGAAGCCGATGATTTCAAATCCTTTTGCTTTATGCGCTTTGTAGAGACCTTCTAATTCTTCGTACTGAGGGGTCAATCCGCATTTACTGGCTGTATTCACAATCAGCAGGACCTCGCCTTGGAATTTCTCGAGCTGCAGTTCTTCCCCGTTTGATAATGTTGTCTGGAATGAATAAATCGACATGCATATCCTCCTCTTTCATGGGTTCTGGCATCTAACCTTCAGATTTTATTGTGCGTGTACTGAAATGTTAACGCTCCCCATCTATCGTACAATTGTTTACTACAACTCTAGTATCCTTCTTTTTGGCCGCAGGTACAAACTTCATGTAACTCTACTTTTAACCTCCGCATCTTTCCAGCTTTTACTAAAGCATATACTCCTACGTCCAAAACATTAAAATAGTTAATATTCTGTATAAAAATGTTATTATATGTAATATAAATGTTTCTTTTTCCAGTAAACTTCACTATAATGAAATAAATGACAACGAATTCGTTAAATTCAGAATTTTTATTCATACAATTCATTTTAGTAAATGAGGTGAAAGGCATTACTCTCTCTAAAGCAAAAACCCTATTTGGTTCTTATATCTTCCTTCATATCTCTATCTACTATGCCTGGATTTTACTGAATCCCGGGAATGACAATGTTCATCTGCTGGTGGCCAATCTCTTTTCCTGGACCGCTCCTCTGGTTGCCGGAACTGTCCTTTTTATCGTCTATTTAAAATTGACTGACGGGGACCGCTACTTCTGGCTGCTTGCTTCATTCGGCTGTTTCAGCTATGCCATCGCTGAAAGCATTTGGTTTTACACCCACCACATTGCGCGCATCGAAGCAAGTTACCCCGGCTGGTCGGATCTGTTTTACTTTCTCCAAATCTTTTGTTATTTAACGGCTTTTGCTTATCAACTCTGGCAGAAAAAAGAAAACTCGTATCAGATCAAGTTTCTTTTCGACATGGCCATCATTATTGCTGTTTTCTCAGCACTCAGCTGGCATTTCCTGATTCATCCTCTGTCTACAGGAGATGCGGTCTCCCCTATCCTGCTCGCCGTATCGATCGGCTATCCGATTGGCGATTTGTTCCTGTTGTTTGGTGCAATCAGTTTCTATATCGGTTCTGCCTACTTTTTTCAGCGCCGGGTGCTGACTTTGATTGTTGCCGGTTTGATGGTCCAGGTTCTGGCGGATACGGCGTATCTTTATACGACCATCGCTTCCACTTATAACTCAGGCACTTTGTACGATCCGTTATGGTCTCTTGGTCTTCTGTTGATGGCATTTGCCGGTTTGTACGCACTGGAAACTGTAGGGGCTGCAGTTCCAGTTACAGAATCCAAACCTGCTGACGATGTGATTTCCTTGCGTCTGCTGCTTCCTTATTTCAGCCTGGTGCTGCTGTTTATTGTCATGATTTTCGAGCAAAAAGGCGATATGAATGGCTTGATTGCCGGAGCCGGCACATCAGTGATCCTGGTCATTACCCGGCAGGTCTTTACCTTGCGCGATAACCGGAAGCTGTTGTTCAACTACCATCAACTGACTTCTGTCCTCGAACACAAAATCGAACAAAGAACGGTGGAAGTCACTGCTAAGAATGAAGAACTGGAGGAAGCTGTTCAGCAAATGAAGCACATGGCCTACCATGATGTATTGAGCGGTTTGCCGAACAGAAGGCTGTTCTTGGAAAAGCTTGAAGCTGCCATATCGGGCGCTAAACAAAAATCGCAAAAAATTGCTGTCGTGTTCATTGACTTGGACCGGTTTAAAAACATCAACGATACGTTCGGCCATGACTTCGGGGATTTGCTGCTGCAGGGATTTTCACAAAAAGTTGCAGAAAACCTGCGTTCCCATGATATCGTTTCCCGGCAAGGCGGTGATGAATTCACATTGATCCTGAATAATATTCAAACTGAAAAAGATATTGCACCGATGATCAACAGGCTGCAAGCTGCACTTGCAAGCCCCTTGACCATCCTTGGCCAGGAATTGCATATCTCGATGAGCATCGGCATCGCGGTTTTCCCGAAAGACGGTGAGACGACTACCGAACTGCTGAAGAACGCAGACAGTGCAATGTACAGTGCAAAGGAAAAAGGGAAAAATCATTATCAGTTCTTTTCGGACGATATGGCTTTTACCGCTTCCCGTAAAATAAAACTTGAAAACGATCTGCGCCGTGCACTGGCTAAAGAAGAGTTCGTTCTTCATTATCAGCCGCAAATTCAGGCTGCGACAGGTGAAATCATCGGTATGGAAGCGTTGATCCGCTGGCAGACCGCAGACGGCGACGTTATTTCGCCTGGAGAATTCATCCCATTGGCGGAAGAAACCCGCTTAATTCTTCCGATCGATGAGTGGGTGCTTTATACAGCCTGCAAACAGGCAAGAGAATGGCACGATTTGGGGCATTCCCATTTGAAGTTGGCAGTGAACTTATCTCCTCTGCAGTTTCTGCACGACGACTTACTGTTCACTGTTCAAACTGCTTTAACGAAGACCGGCTTTGCGGCGTCTTCCCTGGAACTTGAAATTACGGAGGGTGTTGCTGTTGAAGATGCGGAAAAGGCCATTTTCAGGATGCAGGAATTGAGAAGCTTGGGTGTGCAGATTGCTATTGATGATTTCGGCACCGGCTACTCTTCGCTGAGCTACTTGAAGCGCTTCCCTCTCAACAACCTGAAAATTGCCCAGCCATTCATTCAGGACATGACTGCGAATCCTCACGACAAAGCTCTCGTCAAAGCTATGATTTTCATTGCGCATAGCTTCGACATGTCGGTCATTGCAGAAGGTGTGGAAACTGAAGAACAGCTGGCATTGCTGCAAGACTTGGGCTGTGATGAAATCCAAGGCTACTTGTACAGTAAACCGCTTCCTGCAGAACAATTTACAGGTATGCTGATGAAAAGGGTATCTTCTTTAAAATGACCTAGCCTGATTTATGGCAAGCAACCAGCTCTGCCGCTTTAAAAACTTCAAGTTCAGCAAATCTATCACCAAACACAAAAAGTCCCCTTTCAATTTTTGAAAGGGGACTTTCTGGATTCCGTTTCTTGCATTCAGCTGATTTCCCGGTCCCAATGGCGATGTGCAGTAACTGCTTCAATAAAGCTTTTCGTGAAGTCAGCGGCCTCTCCTCCGGTGATCACTCCGGGCTGATCCAGCATTTCCGCAGCCGCCAACCATTTTTCGCCTTCCTGCAAAGCACCAATCGCCTTGTAATGATCAAATGCTTCACCGAGGAATTTCGCAGCGTTTTTGGCGAATGTCTTGGACACATCCGAACCGCCGACAGCGAACAGCGCGTCGTACAATACAGCGTCGGTTGTGCTGAAAGTATGGGCAACTGTTAACTGCTTGCCATCCGAACCTGTGACCGTCCCTTGATTTTCGCTGATGATTTCATACTTCATTTTATGGGATTCGAGCCCATCAAGCACTTGGGCGACTTCGCTGCCAGTGAATCCATCTGCAATCAGCACACCGACTTTCCGGGTATCCGGCAGCTTCACTGTATTTTCCTGACTGAGTGCCGGGGAAGATTTTGTGACATCCGATCCCCCGCTCCCTGGTGGTGCCACCCCGATATTTTTCGCTACTTTCTGCGCAAGCTCCAAGTCAACGTTCCTCAGTACGTCAATATTCATTTCCCGGATCGGCATATCGCATTTCCCAAGCTCGAAACTATAAGCTTCCACAATATGCTTTTTCTCTGTGGCGCTCATCGAATTCCAGAAAAGTTTGGTCTGTGAAAAATGATCGTTAAAACTTTCGCTTCTGGCACGCACTTTCCGTCCTTCTACTTTCTCCTGGTAATGTTCATATCCGCCTTCCGCCGGGCTCACAGGCGCGGGTGTATTATTCGCCATCGAATTCGGGCGGTAGCTGACTGCGCCTTTATTGATGGTCTGGCGATTATAGCCATCCCGCTGGTTATTGTGGAATGGACAGACAGGCCGGTTGATCGGAATTTCATGGAAGTTCGGTCCGCCCAAACGAATCAGCTGTGTGTCTGTATAGGAGAACAATCGTCCTTGCAGAAGAGGATCATTGGTGAAATCGATGCCTGGCACCACATGACCCGGATGGAACGCCACTTGCTCAGTTTCGGCAAAGACGTTATCGACATTGCGGTTCAATGTCATCTTGCCGATCATCGTTACCGGTACATCTTCTTCCGGCCAAATTTTCGTCGGATCCAGAACATCGAAATCGAATTTAAATTCGTCTTCCTGAGGTAAAATCTGAACACCAAATTCGTATTCCGGATAATCCCCAGCTTCAATAGACTCCCATAAATCCCGGCGATTGAAGTCCGGGTCTTTTCCGGCAATTTTCTGTGCTTCATCCCACACGAGCGAATGGACACCCAGTTTCGGCTTCCAATGAAATTTCACAAAATGGGATTTTCCTTCATCGTTGATAAAACGGAATGTATGCACACCAAAACCTTCCATCATGCGGAAACTGCGGGGAATTGCCCGATCCGCCATATTCCAAATGACATGATGGGCAGATTCGGTATTGTTAGCGACAAAGTCCCAAAACGTATTATGGGCTGCTGCTGCCTGAGGCATTTCTGTATGGGGCTCCGGCTTGATGGCATGAACAAGATCCGGAAACTTGATGGCGTCCTGTATGAAAAACACCGGCATATTATTGGCTACCAGGTCGTAATTTCCTTCTTCGGTATAGAATTTGGTCGCAAAGCCGCGGGTATCCCGTACCGTCTCCGCTGAACCTCTGAAACCCACTACCGTCGAAAACCTGACAAATACGGGGGTTTTCTTTCCTTTCTTAAGGAATCCTGCTTTTGTGTAAGGTTCTGCTGTTCCATAAGCTTCAAACTCACCATGTGCTGCAAACCCGCGGGCATGCACGACCCTTTCCGGAATTCGTTCATGGTCGAAATGGGTCATTTTTTCACGAAAGTGGAAATCCTCCATAAGGGTAGGACCTCGTACACCTGCCTTCAACGACAATTCATCTTCGGAAACTTTCAGCCCTTGGTTGGTCGTCAACGCCTTGTCTTGATCATCAACGCGAAACTGTTCCAACTGCTGGTTTTTGCTATTTTCATCCCTATTGCCATTTGCCATTAGTGCCTCTTCTCCTTTTGTGTTTTATTTGTTAGTATTCTTTTTCCCGTATTAAGTTTACTGAAAACATAGATATTTTTTGATATTTCCTGCTTTTTCAGGGGAATTTATTTCACTATAAAAAAAGAAGAATGCTCTAGTTGAGCACTCTTCCATCTAAAATTTCTTTTCATTATGAGTGTTAACTTAACGGATGGTTTTCAAAGCCGTTGACCAAGGAATAACTTGATCCAGCATCTGGTTTACGGAATCGGCTTGGACTGGTGCTGCTTTCAGCTCCGACCCGTTTTCAAAATCTGTGAATAAAGACAATGCCGGGTGTACGCGCACATCCGCTACCGACAATTCGCCCAAAATCCCGCGTAAATGTTCAGCAGCGCGAGCGCCGCCGACAGATCCATACGATACAATACCGGCTGCTTTGTTGTTCCATTCCACGCGCAAATAATCTAACGCATTTTTCAATGAACCTGTAATCGAATGATTGTATTCCTGTGCAATGAAGACAAAGCCATCCTGTTTTGCGACTGCTTCAGACCATCCTGCTGCGCCGGATGCGTCTCCTCCATTTTCACCTAATAACGGCAACTTATAGTCTGCGATATCGATGATTGTATAGTTCGCGTCTCCGCGTTTGTCAGCCAACTCTTTTACCCAATTCCCTACTTGCGGGCTTAAGCGCCCTTCACGTGTTGATCCTAAGATAATTCCAATGTTCAATGGTGTCATTTGTATTTCCTCCTCTAGTGGTTTACCGAAGATTTTACTGAAAATGCTCATTTTTTTTCCCCTTTTTACAGATATTCTTTTTCAATGGTGCGTGTGCTGCGCACAGTATCGATCGGACGCACCAATTTCTCTATCTGTTCACGCTTCGGTTCCAAAAATGGCGGCAAGGATAATTTTTCTCCAAGTGTTTCATAAGGCTCATCGCCCAAGAAGCCAGGGCCATCTGTTGCCCATTCGAACAGGATGCCTTGTGCGACACGTACATACAAGGATTCAAAGAAGAAACGATCGACGTAGCCAGACGTACTGAAGCCCATCTGCTGCATGCGGTCGATCCACTCCTGCAAGACGCTGGTATCCGCTACACGGAATGCCGCATGGTGAACAGTGCCGTAGCCTTGGCGTCCTTCCGGAAGCAGTTTATTGTGCTCTACAATCACTTGCGCTCCGTTTCCGCCCTCACCGACTTCAAACAAGTAGAAAGAGCCTTCTTTTGCAACTTGGCGCATCAGCATGGCTTTTTCCAGCACTTGCTTGAAATAATCGAATTCGGCAATGCGGATATGGATGGGACCCAAGCCGGTGATAGCAAATTCCAGTGGCACCGGTCCGTTCTGCCATGGGGTGCCGGAAGCCACGCCTTTGTTGTTCTCATCTGAAACCAGCATATACTGCTGATCGTCGAAGTCGACAAAGGAAAGAGTTTTCTTGCCGAATACATCCTGGATGCCTTTATGCTTCACTTCGTATTTATCGAAACGTTTGACCCAGTAGGCTAAAGCTTCATCTGTAGGCACACGGAAAGCCGTTTTGTAGATTTCATTCGTGCCGTGAGTGCCTTTCGGGATGTTTGGGAAATCGAAGAAAGTCATGTCAGTCCCCGCTGAACCTTTGTCATCGGCGAAAAACAAATGATAGGTCTGGATATCGTCCTGATTTACAGTTTTCTTTACCAAGCGCATGCCCAGTACATAAGTAAAAAATTCATAGTTCTTTTCGGCACTGCTGGTAATGGCGGTTACGTGGTGCATTCCTCTTAATTCGTTCATCGGTATCTCTCCTCGTTTAGTAGTTTTTTAATGTCTCGGTTTCGAGATATAGGATTAAAAAAATTTAAGCGTTCTGTGATTTGCAGCCGATTTTCTTGACCGCTTCAATCATTTCTTCTATCTCCCGCTGTTCCATTCCTTGAAACACATCATTGATCACTTGCTCATGCTTCGGAAAAATCGTCTTCATCAATCGCCGGCCTTCATCTGTCAGCTCCGTGAAAGTTACGCGGCGGTCTTCCGGACAGGCTTGCCTGACGACGTAATTTTTCAGTTCCAGTTTATCGATTACGTATGTGATGCTGCTGCTGGCAATTAAAACTTTTTTTCCAATCATCTGAATCGGCTGTTTGCCCCGGTGATACAGCAATTCCAACACCGAAAATTCAGTAGGATTTAATCCGTACTGCGCCACGTCTTTTTTAATAAGCTCATGCAAAGAATCCGTGGCTCGAACCAATACAGTCAATGCTTTCAAGTTAAGATTCGGCACTTCCAACTGGCTCACCTCATTTACCTTGAATTAATTTATCTTTAATTCGAGATAATCATAACATGGCCAATTTACGACGTCAACCCTTTGACTTTACATCTATACCCTGTTCTTCATTTCTATATGCACTGCATGCGGGCACACGTATTTCCGCTTACGCCTACTAAAAAGAGGAATCCAACATTTGGATTCCTCTTCATCTCCTATTAGGGTTTATTAGTTGTTGCGAAGTGGCTCAAAAGCGTTGGTCCACGCATTGACTTGATCCAGCATTGTAGTTACAGCACCTTCGTGGACATCTGCCGGCTTGAATTCGTTCATATTGACGAAATCAGTGAACAGTGACATTGCGGGATGGCTTCTGACAGAAGCTACTTGCAGTTCCGCCAAAATGGTCCGCAAAGACTCAGCTGCTCTTACGCCGCCTGCAGAACCGTAGCTGACGATTCCTGCTGCTTTGTTGTTCCATTCTACGTACAGATAATCGATGGCATTCTTCAAGGCTGACGTAACGCCATGATTGTATTCTGGACAAATAAAGACATAACCATCCAGTTCTGCTACTTTTTTAGACCAGGGAATCGCTTCAGGAGTTTGGTAGTCCTGACTATAGGCTGCAGAAATCGGTTCCGCGTACATCGGCAAATTAAAGTCTTTTAAGTCGACGATTTCGTATTCAGCGTCTCCTCGTTTGTCTGCAATGCCTTTTACCCATTCCGCCACCTGGATACTATTACGCCCAGGGCGTGTGCTTCCTGTGATGATACCGATCTTTGTCATGAATTGTTTCCTCCTCAATTTGTGATCATTCTTCTTCTCTATGAACCTTCACTCCTTGATGCCCCTTCATCATAAGACAAATATCTCTCAGTTTCAAACGAAATGTCCGAATATTCTTTTTCTAGTTCTGATTGATTATCTCTTTAAAATAAAAATTTTTACAAATAAGTTTATGCCTCTTTCTAGGAATGAAGGCCATGCAGATGGATGCGGTCATTGTATATGATCCGATTTTATGGGGCATATCTGTCGCCATCGCTTTTGCAGCTTCCTACATCGGCTTGTATCTATTGTTTTACCTGCCGGATGTTCCACGATTTCATTGGCGCAAGCTTGCCAGCGCCTTGCTTATCGGGATGGCCGTATCCGGTATGCATTACACGGGGATGGCGGCAGCCCAGTTTGCGCCTTCTTCGCAGGAGGTGGCACATTCTGCCAGTTCTTCAATCGACAATTCGCTGCTGGCCTACGGAATTGGTGCTGGCATGCTGCTGATTCTCGTATCCGCTTTTATCAGCGTGCAGATTGACCGACGATTAAAAGCCCATTCAGAAGAATCCGAACTGAAGTTCAAATCGGTCATAGAATCAGCGAAAGACGCCATCATTGTAGCGGATTTTCATGGCAGCATCATTCAATGGAACCGAGGGGCGGAACGGATTTTCGGTTACTCATCGGAAGAAATACTCGGTTCGAATATAGATTCCATTATCCCTAGGCGCCTGCCGGAAGTTGACGCACAACAAACAGAGGAACATGGGAAAACAAAAATGGCACAAGTTATCGGACAAACTGTCGAATTGATGGGATCCAGAAAAGACGGCAGCGAATTTCCTCTTGAAATGTCGCTGGGTTCCTGGGAAACGGAAAAAGGCATGTTCTTCAGCAGCATTATCCGAGACATTACCGAACGAAAAATTTCCGAAGAGAAAATAAATGACTTGGTATATTTGGATCCATTGACTGGCTTGCCAAACCGTCGCCTTTTCAACGATCGGTTGACCTCACTTTTGGAACAGTCCAAGGAAACACAAGCCACTTTCTCCCTCTTTTATATGGATCTGGACAATTTCAAGATGATCAACGATCGTTTCGGACATGCCATCGGCGACCTTTTCCTGAAAAATGTGACGGAGCGGCTTAAACACAATATCAGCAGCAAGGATACGCTTTCCCGTGTTGGAGGAGATGAGTTTGTCCTTTTGCTCCCTCATACGGAATACGGCCAAGCTTCGAATATTGCCAAAAGACTGGTCACTGCGCTGAACGAACCGTTTCAACTGGAAGGAGAAGAGATCTTCACCAGCCTCTCAGTCGGCATCAGCCTGTATCCTTCTAACGGAAGAGAATGCAACGCATTGATGAAAAATGCCGATATCGCCATGTACCAAGCAAAAGAAGATGGCAAGAATGGGTTCCAGTTCTTTACGCAGCGCATGAACGAATCCATCTCCAGAAAATCCAAGTTGGCAACCGGATTGCGAAAAGGCATCGAACACGGGGAGTTTGCCATTCATTACCAGCCGCAGATCAGTCTGGATAACGAGGACCTCATTGGCGTGGAAGCCCTTATTCGATGGAATCACCCGGAGTGGGGAAATATTTCTCCTGCGGAGTTTATTCCCATTGCAAAAGAAACAGGCAGCATCGCTAAAATTGGAGAGTTTGTCCTCATGGAAGCATGCCGGCAAAACAAAGCGTGGCAAGAATCCGGGCTTCCCCCTTTCCGGATAGCTGTCAATATCTCTGCCCGGCAGTTTGCGCAAGCGGATTTTCCGAAAACAGTGGAAACGATATTAAAGGCATCTGGGCTGGACGCGCAATACTTGGAACTGGAGTTAACCGAAACGGTCATTCAAAATGACCAAAGCGCAATTGCCACCATGCAGGAACTGTCTTCACTTGGACTGCATTTATCTATCGATGATTTCGGCACAGGCTATTCGTCCTTAAGTTACTTAAAGCTGTTTCCCATTCGCACATTAAAGATCGATCAGCATTTCACCCGGAACATCGATACCGATTCAAAAGATGAAGCCTTGGTGAAAACGATCATCAGAATGGCACATGATTTGGAATTGAACGTCATTGCTGAAGGAGTGGAAACGAAGGAACAGCTGGATTTTCTGAAAGACCAGAAATGCAACCATGCACAGGGCTATTACTTCAACCGTCCCCTTTCGCCGCAAGAAATCGAGGAAATCTACCAGGCCATAAAAATTGGCTAGCCTGTCTTCAGCAGCGTCGAATGGAGAAGCTTTGTCAAAACTAGCTGTCCACTGAAACCTTACGCACACTGACAGTATAGTTTTTGTCAGTATGTGCGTTTAAAGTGCGTACTTCACATTATGGATAGCAGGACTTACACTGAGGCTGACCCAAAATACGAAACTGAGGAGATTTATATAGATATGAAATTACAACTAGCATTAGATTTGGTAAACATTCCACAAGCAATCGAAGTCATCAAAGAAGTAGAGGCATATATCGACATCGTGGAACTCGGAACTCCTGTGATCAACAAAGAAGGATTAAAAGCGGTTGCTGAAGTAAAAGCCGCATTTCCTGGCTTGGAAGTTCTTGCAGACGTAAAAATTATGGACGCTGCAGCTTACGAAGTATCAAATGCTGCTGCTGCAGGTGCAGACATCGTTACCATTCTGGCACAAGCAGAAGATTCATCCATTAAAGGTGCAGTTGAAGAAGCGAAAAAATTAGGGAAAAAAATCTTGATCGACATGATCGCAGTAAAAGACATCAAAACACGGGCTGCCGAACTTGATCTGCTTGGCGCTGATTATATCTGTGTCCACACAGGCTACGACTTGCAGGCAGAGGGCAAAGATTCATTCGAAGACTTGCGCACCATTAAAAGCGTCGTAAAAAATACCCGCACAGCCATCGCAGGCGGCATCAAATTGGAAACATTGCCGGAAGTAATCAAAGCACAGCCCGATTTGATCATCGTCGGCGGTGGCATCACAGGCAAAGAAGACAAAAGCGCAGAAGCAGCGAAAATCCAAAAGCTGATCAAGGAAAGCGTGACGGCTTAATATGAAGACCACAGGCTTCACAGATGAAATTTTAGCTGAACTCAAACGGACCTTGACGCTCATCGACGACGTGGAAGCTGAAAAGCTGGTAACCGGCATCCTGCAGGCAAAAAAAATATTTGTTGCAGGCGGAGGCCGCTCCGGCTTTATGGCAAAAGCGTTTGTTATGCGGATGATGCATATGGGTCTGGATGCATATGTTATCGGAGAAACGGTTACACCGAATTTGGAAGCGGATGATCTTTTCATCGTCGGTTCCGGTTCCGGTGAAACCCAGGGTCTTGCAGCGATGACGGAAAAAGCCAAAACCATCGGTGCCACGGTAGCGGCGATTACGATCAATCCTGAATCAACTATAGGCCGCCTCGGAGACATCCGGATTGCCATCCCGGCTCAAGCAAAGGCAGACGGTTCCAGCGGCAAGTCGATTCAGCCAATGGGTTCACTGTTTGAGCAATCGCTGTTGCTTTTTTATGATGCTGTCATCTTGCGGTTCATGGACCAAAAAGGACTGAACTCCAACACGATGTACGGCAGACATGCAAATTTGGAATAAAAACGGAAAGAGTCTGAGCCTGAATCACTTCAGTTTCAGGCTCTTTTCTGATTGTTTCTTGTGATAAAGAGAAATAGGCGGTGTGAAGCGTTTGGAACTCAAGCGTTTTCACTGGACAGCTGAATCCGTAACATGCCAAAGTGAACGTACAGTTCAAAACCATCTCAGCAACGGAAGGGTTGATCAAATGAAAATGTATGACGTAACAGGTTCAATTTACGAAGGAATGCCCGTTTACAATGACAATGCGGAAAAGCAGCCACGAATGGACCGGCAGACGAATGGCTATGTTACCGAAACGCGCCTAGAACTGAATGTCCATACCGGAACCCATATCGACGCCCCACTTCATATGACTAATGACGGCGAAACCTTTGAATCGATTTCGATGGAAAAGCTCGTAGGAAGATGCAAAGTATTGGATTTGACTGACGCAGAGAATCACATCTCAAAAACGGATCTGGAGAAGTTCGAGATCCAGAAAGACGATTTCATTCTACTGAAAACAAAAAACTCATTTGATGTTAACTTTAACTTTGATTTTATTTTTCTTGCAGAAGATGGTGCAAACTATTTGGTTGAGATAGGGATTCAAGGAGTTGGAATCGATTCTCTTGGGATCGAAAGAAGCCAAGAAGGGCATCCGACGCATAAAACCTTGTTTTCCAATGGCATCATCATTGTAGAAGGCCTGCAGTTAAAGGAAGTGGAAACAGGTGAATACTTCCTGGTGGCAGCGCCGTTAAAGCTGATAGGAACGGAAGCTTCACCTGCAAGGGTCCTGCTGTTCGAAGGGCTCAGTTTTTGATCCACTTCTAAAGCGCGATAAAAAGAAGATTGAGGAGAGAACATATGTACAAAATGATTGCGATCGATCTTGACGGCACCCTGCTGACAGATGATCTGCTGATTTCACCTGGCACTGCAGCAGCGATCCGAAAAGCGATTGAAATGGGAGCAGTTGTAACAATTGCGACGGGAAGGATGTTTTCTTCCGCCAAACTTATAGCACAGCAGCTGGGAATTACTGCCCCGCTCATTACATATCAAGGGGCGATGATCAAAGCTGCAAATGACGGGGAAGTATTGTACGAGCGCTCTGTCTCCCCGGAAATCGCAAAATCCTTAATTGAGATTGCGCACCAGAAGAACATACACCTGCAAGTCTATCAGGACGACACCCTTTACGGTGCAGCTGAAACCGATAAGCTGGTTGCTTACGCAAAAGCAGTCAATGTTCCGTACGTAATAGAGCCGGATCTGATGAAACTGGCACAGAAAGGGTTTACGAAACTGCTCTTTATCGATGAACCCGGTGCGCTTGATGGGCTGCAGAAAGAATTGCAATTAGTTTTCGGCGAATTCGCCTATATCGAGAAATCGAAAACAAACTACCTGGAAGTGACACATCCGGAAGCAAATAAAGGGAACGCTCTTTTGTTTCTGGCGAACGAACTTGGCATCGACCGCTTAGAAGTCATCGGAATCGGCGACAACCACAATGATTTCGAACTGATCAAGGCAGCGGGGTTTGGCATCGCCATGGGAAATGCCGTACAGGCAGTAAAAGACATTGCGGACTACACCACTTTGACAAACAATGACGAAGGTGTACGTCATGCGATCGATCAGTTTATTCTGGAACCGGAAATGGCTGTCGTTACTACGGAAGGAAGCGAAGAACATGCCCAACTTGGGAGAAAAAAGCTTTAATTGCGAAAAAGAACTGACACTTTCAATTATTGGCGGCAAGTGGAAGATGCTGATACTGTGGCATCTAGGCAAAGAAGGCACAAAACGTTTCGGCGAATTAAAAAACCTGATGCCGGGCATCACCCAACGCATGCTGGTGAACCAATTGCGTGAACTTGAAGACCATTTGATTGTGCATCGCGAAGTATATCCGGTCGTCCCTCCAAAAGTGGAGTACTCGCTTACGGAGCAAGGACGAAGCCTTATCCCGATTCTGGACTCTATGTATGAGTGGGGCAAAGATTATATGGAGCAGAACTTGGATACGAAGAAAGTGGAAAGCAGCTGAAGCCTGTCCAATAAAACACAAAGCGGATTGCACATAGATGCAATCCGCTTTTTTTAGTTGAGTTTCTTCTATATAACAAGATAAACAGTTTTATTTAATAAAGCTATTGAATTCCCTTGACCTGAGAACGATATCATAAACTAAGCTTAAGGTAAGAAGCAGTTCCAAATCATTTTGAGACAGCGAATGCTTACGTGAGTGTAACCCATTTCGGGGCATGATCGCGTATCGTTCTCTGTCTTCAACTTTGATTGGACTGCTTCTATGTTCGCTATCGCGAAATTGCTAGCGGAGGCACGTCTAGGGCTCGGCAAAGGCCATCCCAAAGCGACCGAAGCGGTAAATAAGGTTAAATTCTTTTGTTCACCTTACACAGTTTACCCTATATCGAAATCCTTCATTATTCCTTGAGTTTAAACAGTCTGCCTTTGAATCAATTCGACAGCCACTTCTTTATGTGAAGTTTCTTCTAACAAAGTCTGCTTAAAAAGAAGTTGCCCGATGGAATGCAAAGGGACGCCTACGGTAGTGATGTTCAAAGCTTTGGCAATCGCGTGATTATCAAATCCAATGATCGCTAAATCATGGGGAATGGCTATGCCATATTGAGGACTGGCAATAATGATTCCCGCTGCCACCTGGTCACTCGTTGCAATCAAAGCTGTCGGCCGACGAGTTAAATGGGAAAGCTCTTTTAAAACACGTTCCCCGTCCTCCAAGTAAATACAATCTTTGATGATGTATTCCTCCTGATAGAACAATCCTTTCGTCTCTAAAAAATCCCGATATGCCTGTTCTCGCTGCTTGCTGTTGGTTCCGTCCGTCCGATTTATGCAAAACCCGATCTCCCTGTGCCCCTTGTCATACAGATAAGTCAACGCATTCGTAAAGCATGCGTAATGATCGACAAAGATATAACTCAGCGGTGTATTTCCGCCATTTTCAAACAGCACAATGTTTCCGTACTCACGGTATCCTTCGATTACCTCCAAGGACACTTGCCTTGAGCAAATGACCAGGCTGTCGATTTGCTTTAACTTCAACATTTCCAGCGCTTCCATTTCTTGCCCTTCATGATAACCTGTCTGGTAAAGGACCAGCTTATATCTATGAGTAGAAGCTGCCTTGAAAATTCCTTGGACCAATTGTGAGAAGTAAGGGTGGTCCAAAAAAGGCAGAACAACGCCTACCAAATTCGTTTTGCCTTTTTTCAAATTGATTGCGTTGATGTTTTGGATATAACCTGTTTCGGCAATGGCTTTTTTTACAGCTTCCACTTTTTCCTGCTTCACATAGGGATGGTTATTCAAGACACGTGAAACAGTGGCAACAGACACTCCTGCTAGTTTCGCAACATCCTTAATACCCGCCATCAAACCCCCTCCTTCCTCTTAAGTTAACATATCACCAGCGGAAATTTAAAAGTTTGCTAACCTTGTTCTAGTATATAATAGAAGAAATTAACAGCAGCTTTGGATTGACGTAAAATTTATAGGATAGAAATTCGTTTTCGAAAGAAGGTGTGAAGAAATTGAAAAGAAAAGCAGGCTTGGCCATCTTAGCTTTGATTCTCATGGCAAGTGGAATTTTCTATTATACAACGTTTTTTTCTTACCAAGCTTCTGAAGCTTTTTCCGGTTTTCCAATCCCCAAAAAAGCGGAGTTATTGGAAGAAAACCAGGATGCCAGAATATACAATTGGAAAAAAGCATCTGAAGAAAACGGTATTCCACTTGGCTACGAACTGGTTCTGAAGCTGAACGGATGGGACAAGCAGGAAAGAGAAGGTGCTTCCGTTTCTTATACCAAAGGAGAAAAGCACATCGACGTGATTTCCCAAGTTCAACTGCTGACTCTCCGCAAGATGGAATGATTTTAACTACCTGAATAAAAAAAGACAGAATAAAACCCTGAATGGCAGGCAGTTAATAGGTGCCGCCATTCGGGGTTTTCGTTCTTGCTATAAGAATTACTTATTCAGCTGGCGTCAAATCTTCAATAGAATCGATGTCCATATAAGCTGGAACAACAAATCCGATTTTAGCGCCTTCCAAGTTCACTCCAAGATCGACTAATTTGTCGCCGTAAGTTTCAAGCTGAGTAGCGTGAGTTCCTGGCAACCGTATTGCAGTACTTCCCTGAAACACAGCTTTAGCCTTTGATTCGCCAGAAGAAAAAGTTAAAATAAGAATATAGTTATTTTAAAGAAGTTCAGGTAAGATCCGGCGGCCTGGCGCCAGCAGATTTGGCTTTGGCTTTAAAACCTTCAACGGAGAAATAGCATCAGGTTTTACTTTCTTGAAAAAATGATTCAACTACAGTATCTGATTCGCAGAAGGAGGCATGTCACACGAACATGATGAATAACATTATTACTCCGGATTATTTGATGTTTGTACTCGCCTTATTTTTTATCATCGGGGTCTTTACGACGAAATTTTCTTCACGTTTCGGCGTTCCTGCCCTCATTTTGTTCATCGCAATCGGAATGCTTGCCGGCAGTGACGGCTTTGGACTCCTCTATTTTGATAACCCCTCTTACGCTCAATTCATTGGGATTTTCGCTTTGGTTGTCATTCTTTTTGAAGGCGGTTTGTCAACAAAATGGACGACCATTAAACCTGTGGTTTTTCCTTCACTGGTCCTCGCGACTGCCGGCGTCTTAATCACCACTTTCATAGTCGCTATTGCTGCTACCTTTGTCTTGGACGTGACATGGATGGAAGGCCTTCTTTTCGGTGCCATTGTCGGTTCCACAGATGCAGCTGCCGTTTTCGCTGCCCTTAAAGGGCAAAATATTAAAAATCGTCTGGCCGCTACATTGGAAGCGGAATCCGGCACCAACGATCCGATGGCCATGTTTTTAACTTTGGCATTTATCCAATTGATCGTATCGGACGAACAAGGCATCTTGAACATCATCGGCGTATTTTTCCTGCAGATGGGTCTTGGACTCCTGTTCGGTCTTCTATTGGGGCGTCTTGCTTCATGGGCCATCAATAAGATCAACTTGGATTCAGGCGGACTTTACCCTATTCTCGCTATGGGATTTGCCATTTTGACCTATAGCGTAGCTGCCAACTTGAACGGCAGTGGACTACTCGCGGTATATGTAGCTGCTTTAGTCATCGGCAACAGTGATTTGACATTCCGCCATACTATTTTTCATTTCAATGAAGGGTTTGCCTGGATGATGCAATTGCTGATGTTCGTGATTCTGGGATTATTGGTATTCCCAAGTCAGCTCTTCACGCTTGATATTATCTTTAAGGGCTTCCTGTTATCGTTCATTCTAATCCTAGTGGCACGTCCTCTTGCCGTGTTGGTTTCCACACTTGGTTTCGATTATACTTGGCAGGAAAAAACGCTCATTTCCTGGGCTGGCCTAAGAGGCGCTGTCCCGATTGTACTGGCGACATTCCCGATGATTGCAGGGTTGGAAAATGCCCAGCTGTTCTTTAACGTCGTCTTCTTCGTCGTCCTTACTTCGGCGCTGATCCAAGGCGCTACAATTTCTCCTTTTGCCGAGAAGCTGGGACTGACGGGGCCGAAGAAAGTGGCACCGATCCACACATTGGAGCTTGTCTCCATCGGCAAAGCGAATGCCGAAATAGTCGAATATACCGTCAGCAATGAAACACCGATTTTAGGCAAAAGTCTGGCGGAAATTGATTTTCCTCCGGAGGTTCTGATCAACGCCATCATTCGGGATGAAGAATTAGTCACGCCTTATGGTGAAACGACCATTCAAACAAATGATATTCTGTATATTCTGGTGTCTAAAAACAGGAAAAAAGAGCTTAAAAAGACATTGGGGGAAAACGGGCTTTCGGATGATAACTGAGTGCCTTCAGAAAAAGGAAGATTCAAGAGATGCTGCATCCCGAACCTTAGTGCTCACACTAAGATTCGGGGTTTTTTATAGAATTAAGGCAAAAGAAAAATTCATAATCACCAACGAATATTTGCAGGATTTCTGAAACTGGGTGCCTTATTAAGCTTTTCTGCAGGAAGCAAGTTGGAGCTGGAAGAAACCAAATAAAAAAGAAGGACAGAAAGCGCGTTGCTTCGCTTCTGTCCTTCTTTAGGCTCTACTTAATTAAGTAGAAGCAATTAGTATATTCTCGAGATCTTCAATTTCTCCACAGGAAAGTTCGATATCGTTTTCCAGGATATCTTTAAATTGATTGCTGCTAATTGTTTTAGTAAACAATCGGCTTTTTACAAGATCAGCCGTCTTGAAAGAAAGCAATTGCTTCACTTCGCGAACTTCATAAATTGTAAGGTCATCTGGCATAAACTTGCCCCCTTTTTCAACACACGTTGTTCAAGTGTCTCTTTTATTGGTTTATCCTTTTTTACTATCCGTAAGTGTCTTTCATCAAATACTATTATTTTTATTAGCAAAATCAGAAATAATCGATTATTTGACTAAATTGGCTTATCGCCGAAATTTTTATATTTAAATAGTTTTAAGCTAAATTCTGCTTAGAGGTAATTCCTTTAGAAGACACCTGCTTCTTGTACGTATCTTATTTCCTGCCGGCTCGCGAGAATTTTTTATTAGAGACAAAATCCGTAGAGTAAGAGACATAACTTCTTACCTGTGCTTGGATTGTTTAGTTAGTTCCTCCTAAGTGGCTGGTAAACTATGTTCGTTCCAGTGCGCTCATTATACGGGAGAATCCTTGGAATAGATAGTTTTTCCAGCCACCGACGTGTGCCGGTTTTTGCCCAAAAGATTTCTAGAGAGAAATGGTCATTCGCGCACGGCTGCTTTTTCCGGAGGAGATGCCATTAATGCAGCAATAATGCCAAGCAACGGGAATATCATGATCACCCACAGCACTTCGTTGTAACTGCCGAACCGGTCAAAGAAAAGCCCGAACGGCAACGGGCCGAGCGCAGAACCGACCACCATGACAGCCATGGATATCCCTGTGATGCTCCCTAAATACTGTCTGCCAAAATAATTCGGCCAGACGACACTGAGTGTGACACGCTCGATGCCCAGCATGAAGCCCCAGACGGCCGCAAAAAGAATGGCCGCTGAAAAGACAGTCGCTTCTTTCAACAGGAATATGGACACCAGCTCTCCTGCAAAAACAGCTGCAAGCATCCACTGAACACTTATTTTATCCAATAGATACCCTGCCAGAAATGTTACAGGAAAACCAATGATTGCCATGAGGCTCAATACAGCCGCCGCTGTTTCCGGCGTCAGGGACTGAAGTGAAAAGATGGAGACCAGATGAAAGGTCATGCCCGTATTGACCAACGCCGGGACGGCTACACAATACAACAGCAGCCAGAAAGAGCGCGTTTTTTTCGCTTCTTTCACCGTCCAGCTGACATCCGCTGACAGCTGGTTCTGCTGTTCTTTTTTGCTCAAAACAGGTCCGTTATCCGGCCGCAGCCCGATGTCTTCCGGACGGTTGCGGATAAACAGAAATGCCAGCGGGGTGAAAATGATGAGGATGGAGGCCCCCAGAATCTGCCACGTTGTGCGCCAGCCGTACAGCTCAATGAGCCATACATTGATGAGCGGAAACGCTGCAGAACCGACCATTGCGCCGAGCGCAGCCAAGCTCAAGGCCCTGCCGCGCTTTTGGATAAACCACTGCGGCACCAATGCATTTGGCATAAGAGACATCGATCCTTGGCCGAGAAGCCGGATGGCAAAAAAGCCGAAAAACAGCATGGCCCAGTTGATGACAAAACTATTGAACATACACGCTGCCACAAGAAAAATCGAAATGACAACCGACATTTTCCGTGCACCGAATTTGTCGATGAGCCGACCGACCATGAACAGCATAAATCCTGCAAGCAAGGTCGCCGATGAATAGATGCCGGAAATCGCAGATCGGCTCCAGCCGAATTCCTCGATGTAGTAGTCGATGAAGATTGCGTTCGAATAGGTTTGGCCAGGACCCGAGAAAAAATGGGACAGCCCGGCAATCATTACAATCAGCCAACCGTAATAGAATGGGGTATGTATAGCGGTAGATTTAGCCACAATAGGGCCCTGTTTTTCATTTTCTCGCATTTGCCTCTCCTCCAAAGAAAAAAGAGCTCCATAAGAGCCCCATCTCACTTTTTCTATTTATTTTACTATTAAAACCGGACAATTGGCACGTTTCACTACTTTATGGCTGACACTGCCAAGAACCATTTCCTGCAGGCCATTCAACCCCCGGCTCCCGATGACCAAAACGTCGAATCCTTCTTCGTTGGCGTACTTGACGATTGCAGGACCCGGCGTCCCGTGAAGGATTTCCACTTTGTACCGGATGTCACCCGCCGCCAAATTTTCTTCGACCGGCTGAAGTTTCTTCCGGCGCTGCAGATCCAGCTCCACGGAACTGCCGCTGTGCAGCACTTCGTGTTTTGCATTGTCATAGTCTGCCACAAAAACGACGGTCACTTGAGATTCCTTTGACCCTGACGCTAATTTGACTGCCTGTTTTGTCGCGCGCAGCGAATGATCCGAGCCGTCCACTGCCAGCAAGATGCGGTTATACATGTTCCAACACTCCTTTTTCCTGTTTAATGAGTTGGCAATTTAGCGTTTGCACTTTTGAAGATCGCCAGTTGATCGATCAGCTTCTGACTGCCGGTATCCAAGCCGGTAATTTCCACGTTATTGCGGTTTTCCCTGAATTTCAGGACAACCCGGTCAACTGCTCCTACTCCGGAATCATCCCAGATATGGGCGTCGCTGAAATCGATGAAGATTCTCTGCCCTTCCACTTCGTAGTCGAACTTCTCCAGGAAATCTTCGACAGAAGCGAAGAACAATTGGCCAACTACTTGGTAATGCGTGTCTTCAAGCAACTTCTTCTTCACTTTGATTTTTGAAATTTTTGCAACAAAGAAAATCGCGCTCAACAATACGCCTGCCAGTACACCGATGGACAAATCATGGGTGTAGACGACAATCGCAACTGTTGCGAGCATGACGATCGAATCGGCTTTTGGCGCTTTTTTCAAATAGGTAAACGATGACCAGTCAAACGTACCGATGGACACCATGATCATGATGCCGACCAATACCGGCATCGGAATCTGTACCACTACATTTCCTAAGACGATGATCAGGAACATCAGGAAGGTACCCGCTACTAAAGCCGACAGCCTGCCGCGTCCACCCGATTTGACGTTGATGATGGACTGGCCGATCATGGCACAGCCCGCCATTCCACCGAAAAATCCGGTGACGAAGTTGGCGATTCCCTGTCCTCTGGATTCCTTGTTCTTGTCACTGGCGGTGCCGGTCATGTCGTCGACGATATTGGCTGTCAATAAGGATTCCAGCAAGCCGACCACTGCCAAAGCCAATGAATACGGCAGGATGATCATCAAGGTTTCCAGGTTAACCGGAACATTCGGCAACAGGAAGGTTGGCAAAGTCTGGCTAATGGTTCCTAAATCCCCTACTGTCCGCAAATTGAAACCTGAATAGATGGCAACAGCGGTCAAGAGGACCAAGGCAATCAGCGGAGCTGGTATCGCTTTGAAGAACCGTGGAACGATGTAGACAATTGCCAATGTCACTGCGACAAAGACATATGTCATGGTATTGATGCCGATGAAATGCGGCAATTGGGCCATGAAAATCAGGATGGCAAGCGCATTGACGAAGCCGATCATGACAGCCCGGGGAATGAATTTCATCACTTTTGCTACTTTGAATACGCCAAACAAAATTTGGATGACACCTGTCAGGATGGTCGCTGCCAATAAATATTCCAAGCCGTGGTCCCGTACGAGCGGCACCATCAACAAGGCCATGGCACCGGTAGCCGCGGAAATCATTCCGGGACGGCCGCCCACAAAGGCGATAATGACCGCGATGCTGAACGAAGCGTACAATCCGACCATCGGGTCCACACCGGCGATGATGGAAAAGGCGATGGCTTCAGGAATCAATGCCAGTGCGACAACGATCCCGGCAAGGACGTCCCCACGGACATTTCCAAACCATTGAACTTTAATTTTTTCTAACACGTTATCTTGCTCCTCTACCTCTATATTTTTAAATCTTTTCACACCGAGAGAAAATGTCGCTTTTCTTACAACGGCATTAGTGTATCACCTTTATTCCTAAAAAAGAACCTTTTTGGGACTTTTTTTAATTGATTTATGGTATGATAGATTAAACTTGTCATGTAAGGGGATTTTAACGTGTTAATAGGATATGCAAGACCGAATACCGAAGATTTAGATTGTCAAAAGCAGATGGAACAGCTGAAAAGTACAGGCTGTACTGAGGTTTATATAGAAGAACACAGCTCTCCGAAAAAACGTGAGCAACTTCATCGTTTGCTCGAACGAGCAGAATCCGGCGATAAAATTGTCGTGGCACGGCTTTATACCTTGGCCGATTCGACCCGGCATTTAGTGGAGCTTATGGAACTATTGAGTTCGAAGAACATCACTTTCCTGTCGATCCTTGAAGATATTGATACGGATAGCGGCAAAACCTATCCTTTCAAAACCATTCTGCATTCATTGGCTGAATTTCAAAGCGACGCCATCAGCGAAAAAACAAGAGCCGGCCTATCAGCAGCAAAAGAAAAAGGAGCTGTATCAGGCCGTCCAAGAAAACCCGACGAAAATGTAAAAAAAGCGATTGAAATGTATGAAAGCAAACAATACAGCTTAGCAGCTATCAAAGAAAAGACCGGCATCAGCAAATCCACTCTCTATCGTTATTTAGAGAATTAACGCCCGGCAAGTTTCTAAAAAGGAGAATCTACATGTTACATAAAGAATGGCCGAAACACACCATACTGGCGATCGCCGTGATCGCTACATGGGTAAAAACGTATATCACCTATCAAACGGGCTTCTCGATTACGATTGATAATTTCATGCAGCAAATGATCCTGTTCATCAGTCCACTGAGCTTGCTGCTGTTCCTGTACGGAATATCATTGTTCTTTAAAAAACAAAAAAATAAAAACCGCTATTTGATTGTGATGACATTGATTACTTCGATTATTTTATATGGCAATGTCGCTTTCTACCGTTTTTTCAGCGACTTCATCACATTGCCGGTTCTATTTCAGACCGACAACTTCGGAGATTTGGGGTCGAGTGCTGCCGCAAGCATCTACCCGACAGATATCTTTTATTTTAGTGACTTGATTCTTCTATTGGCTGCAGCTAAATGGCTGCGGATCAAAGAAGACAAACTGGATTCCCGCAACAACCACCGGAAGGCCTACTTCGCCCTTTCCGCAGCCGCCTTATTTTTGAACCTTGGATTGGCTGAAGCCGAGCGGCCGCAATTGCTGACACGCAGCTTTGACCGGGAAATGCTCGTAAAAAATATCGGGATGTACAATTATCATCTCTATGATATTTATATCCAGTCCAAGTCCCAAGCACAGCGTGCCTTTGCGGACGGCTCGGAACTGACGGATGTCCACAACTACGTGCGCGCCAACCAAGTGGAACCATCCAGTGACATGCACGGGATAGCTGAAGGAAAAAATCTGATCATCGTGACGCTTGAATCAATGCAGACTTTCACCATGAACCAGGAAATGAACGGCCAGACCATCACGCCGTTCCTTAATAGCCTGACAGAAGACGAAGACACCATTTATTTCCCTAACTTCTATCATCAGACTGGCCTCGGCAAAACTTCGGATTCCGAGTTTCTGCTTGAGAATTCCCTGTACCCGTTAAGCGGCGGAGCCGTATTCTTTACACATGGCGGCAATACCTACCATTCGATGGCTGAAAAACTCGGCAACCAAGGATATGCAACGAACGTCCAGCATGCCAACAGCAAGAGCTTCTGGAACCGCGACATGATGTACGAATCGTTTGGAATCGATGAATTCCTGGATATCCAAAGCTATACAGTGGGCGAAGGGCAGGCGGTCAATTGGGGCATGAAAGACATTCCGTTTTTCGAACAGTCCGTTGCCCACATGGCTGAAATGCCGCAGCCGTTCTACAGCCGGCTGATTACGTTAACCAATCACCATCCATTCACGTTGGATCCGCAAGATAAACTGATTGATGAATTTGATTCGAATTCAGGTACACTCAACCGCTTTTTCCAGACCACCCGCTATTTGGACGAAGCCGTAAAAGAATTATTTGATGAATTGAAAGAAAGCGGCCTTTACGAGAATTCGATCATTGTCATGTATGGAGACCATTACGGCATTTCGGAAAACCATAACGAAGCCATGGCTCAATACTTGGGCAAAGAAATCACTCCTTACGAATCAGCGCAGCTGCAGCGAGTTCCGTTCTTCGTGCATATCCCAGGCTCCGGACAGGGACATGTAAACGAAGAGATCGGCGGCCAAATCGATATGCGTCCGACCATCCTCAATTTAATGGGGCAAGAAACCGACACTGACATGCAATTCGGCAGTGACTTGTTCGCTGACGAGCACGAAGAATTCGTGGTTTTCCGTGACGGACGTTTTGTGACAGATGACTATGTTTATGCCGGCAACACCTGTTACGAAAACGGAACCGGCACACAACTTGACCAGCGATTGTGTGCGCCGATTTCAGATCGTGCATTTGAAGAACTGGAATACTCAGAGCGAGTGATCAATGGAGATTTACTTCGATTTTATGATGAAGAAACAGGTCAGCTCCTCACTGAAGACTAACAACAAAAAAGGCGATCCCAAAAAGTCATGGCAATGACTTCGGGATAGCCTTTTTGTGTTTATAGCCGAAGAAAGTAATGCTTTTCACCTGTCCCCCTCCCGCTCAGAGGACAGATCCACCAGGAAAAGATTCACAGATTCACTATCACTAACATCACAGCAAACGGGATAGCCATCAGCATAGCAGCGCCCAATCCATCACCAAACAATGGCCGAAGCAGAACAATGAGGACAAGCATAAGAATACCGATGATCCCTGAGCGGTTCCTTGATTTTTTGGATATGTATTGGGTTTCTCCGCATTCCGGACACTTCCTCCCTTTGCTGTCACCAAAGTTGAAAACGATTTCCCATGTATCTTTCAGGCCCCACCTGCGGCCGCAGTTTTGACAGTGTGGCATTTTTTGACCTCCTATTTAAGAACTTCTAACTGTTTTATCAATAATCAGGTAATACGAAATGAAGCTGCCTATCGCGATTCCAATTCCAAATATCCAATAGGGCTCCCTATGAACAAGTAAGGTAACACTATACTGATGAAAAAATGGCATTTCTATGTTTTGTTTTCATGAAGAGCTCCTTTTGAATGTAACTTATATATCCTTCTATCTTCCAAATACCCTAACTTTTTTGTGATAAAGGTGTTTTGCCAGTATTTGTGCAAGAAAAAATAGAATCAGGGATTCTGCAGATATAGAGACAATCATAAAAAAATAATGGTATTATTGGATTAAACACTCCCAACAATACCATTATTTACTAATTTAACTCTTGATCAAACATGTATTTCATTTCCTTGATGGCGCTTGTTGCAGTGGCATTGCCAGTACAAAGACGCTTGTCTTAATCAAATCAACGAACTTAATGGAGTTAAAAATCCTTTAACATGGAGGCAGTGAATATGAAAAGCTTTGTTGTGGATTTAGTTGGTGCAATTTCGGATAACGTAAAGTTGATCTGCTACTTCTTTGCTGGCGTAGTGATCGTCACAGTTGTTATGTACATCATCAAGTGGGCCATTGAATGGATACTGGTTCCTATTTTGACTTGAGGAAGCAGCATATTAAATAATTCAGGACAGATGGTTAAATAAACTCACTATATGACCTGTCCTTCTTTTTTAACGTCCTTTAATTGCGCCGGGGCTTGTACTTTTTCACATCTGAAATTCCGATGAACGAACAAATGATGGCGCCTGCAACAAGAATTCCTTTTATCGTCCACTGCTCGGTTTCCCAGGAAGCAAGTACCGTGAAAAAACAACTGGCTGCCATGATAAAGGCACTGTATCGTTCTAGCAGAGCTCCAACTGAATGAATCAAAAAATATCACTCCTTACTTGATATAAAACTATATTCCGTTCAATTTATACTTACTCTTCACGTTCCCACCTTTTAGAGTTTCTCAAATTACTCACTGCTAAACTTGAAAGAGCTGTAGCCGTAATCAACAAAAAAGAAAGCTTCAATAAAGAGTGGACATTGTCGGCTGCTGAATGATTAAATACATACACGCATATTCCAATGGAAAGAACTCCTGAAGAAATCCCCAAAATCAGCAATACCATCTTTAACATTTTTGCTTCCATGCTGCATTCACTCCATTCGTTTATTTCCAGCGACGAAAGACGAAAGGCGCATTTCTTCTAGAATCTATTAATAAAGAACAAGCTATAGTTCTATTACTGATAGACAGCCAAAATTTTTCCACTTTAAGAGATACGCGTTGAAAATGGTTAGCCTAACAATTCCTTTTTCACTTTCAGATAAGCAAAATTGATTTCGGCGTAGGCTTCTTTGTTTTCATCAATCAGCTGCTGAAGATAGAATTTCAGATTGTTTGTTTTCCCTGTCGACATTCCTTGCATAATATAGACCTTGAACCGTTCTTCGTAAATCGATGTCATTTCTCCACTCCTTCTCAATCACTTTTGATTCGCCTCTTTGCAGCCCCTAGTGTTCTTACATATCCCCAACGAAAAAAGGCTATCTCTGATTTCCAGAAATAGCCTTAGACTTTTTATGCATAAGAAAAAAACGTTAACACTCCATTAAACGTCTAATTCGCACAAAGCACCACCTATTTCCTCGCAGGTATCTGGTGTGTACTGGAATAAGGCAGGTCTCCTGACTTATCATCAACGCTCATCATGCCTTCCCGTTTTCACAGTGGCTTGTTATGACTCGCTCCGAATTCACAGTTGCGGGACAGTGTTGGATTTCCACCAAGCTTCCCTTTTAAGCTTATTTTCATAAGCACCTATTCCTACACGTTATGTAATTACTGCTACTATACCATAAAAATTGTAAATTGATTGGTAATTTCTTTAACAAACTTCCCAAAAGAACAAATCAGTCAAAGCTGTTTCTTTCCAACCGCATCCACTATGCTACTATTGAATTCACCATACATTCTGAATGAGTCAGGTGTGAATCCGCGATGAATTTATTCGAAAAACTATATGCCCTTATTATTTTATCGGCTGCGGCAATTGGCATTTTTATTGGGCAAATCGATGCCATCCAAGCAAATGCGGAACGTTTTATCGTTCCGTTGCTGGTGCTGATGCTGTATATCATCTTTTTGCAGATTCCGCTCCAAAAAGCGAAGCAGGCTTTCGGAAACACTAAATTTTCTTCCGTTTCACTGCTGATGAATTTTGTCTGGACGCCTCTTCTGGCGTGGTTTCTGGCTTCTTTGTTTCTCGGAGAACAGCCGGCTCTTTACATCGGGTTTATCATGCTGCTGGTTACGCCGTGTACGGACTGGTACTTGGTCTTCACTGGAATTGCTAAAGGGAACCTCGCTTTGTCCACGGCGATTCTGCCGGTCAATCTGATCCTTCAGATTCTCCTATTGCCGTTTTACCTTCTGCTATTCGGTGGAACTGCGGGTGTAGTCGAGCTTTCCTTTTTAGCAGAAAGCGTATTTGCTGTACTGCTGCTTCCTTTGCTGCTCGCGATTGCTACAAAGAGGTTTTTGAAAAGCAGGAAATGCTTCAGCGGAATATCTCAGCCCTTACTCAGTGCGCTGCCGGTTGTTTTTCTCAGTCTGGCCATTGCCGCAATATTCGCTTCCCAAGGCGCGCTTTTATTAGATAATCTGAAGTCGATGTGGCTGCTCCTTATACCTATCCTTTTGTTTTTCACGGTGAATTTCATTGTTGGCCAAAAGACTGGACAGCTGATGAAGTTTTCCTATGAAGACAAAGTCAGCCTCAACCTTACTACATTGGCGAGAAATTCCCCTATCGCCCTGGCCATTGCGCTGACTGCGTTTCCTGATCAGCCGCTGATTGCGCTGACTTTGGTGATCGGCCCTTTGCTTGAATTGCCGATTCTTGCCGTCATCACGCAACTTTTACTGGTTCTTCGAAAACGCAGCTTTACGTGATTCGCTGAAATGAAAAGCACAATCGGCCTATACACAGTCGATTGTGCTTTTTAGCTGACAAGGCATTTTAACAGTCTTTAGGAAAATAAAAGCGTTACTCCATTTTAGTTTCTTATCTTTTTTTAGTTATTTAGTTCAATTCGTCCATCTGGCTATTGAAATTTCAAGTGAAGTGGTAACACATATTCCGAAAAACGACGAAACCCTTGCTGGAGTAAGACATTTCGGCCCTTGCTTCTTCGTTTTTTACTCCATTTTTATAAAAATAAGCGCTTTTACTTTAGATTAGATGCCTTATCCATTTTTATTATTCATTTCCCAACTCATTTTGGAAGAATTTGTGTCTAAAACTCTATCAGATGCTCTTTTCTCACTAAAATTACATTGAGTTTTTAAAAGTTTTTTTGCTATAGTTGCAAATAGACTAAACGGTTTTATCAAAAGCTTTGAATCCCCATCTTTTAAAGAATCTTTGGAAAGTCAGTGAGTCAAAACTATAGTATAGAAGGAAGTTTGATTATGGAATCTCATGTACAGGTAAAAAAACCAAAAACAATGGCTGCTATTTTAATGCTTGGTGCGTTTATCGGGTTGTTTGGTGAAACGGCATTAAATATGGCTTTAACAAATATCATGGAGGACTTCTCCATCAGCGCTGGTACAGCGCAATGGCTGACGACAGGCTATTTATTGGTCTTAGCCATTCTAGTGCCTCTGTCCGCTTATCTCGTCCGCTGGTTTACCACACGTCAACTGGTTGTCGCCGCATTGACCATTTCTTCACTGGGTGCGCTGCTTGCTGCATTAGCACCTAGTTTCGCTATCCTGCTGATCGGCCGTTTAATACAAGCAATCGGCACAGGAATTTTCCTGCCATTGATGTTCAGTGTGATTCTGCTGATTTTCCCGATCCAAAAGCGGGGATCGGTAATGGGGATTGTCGGCTTGGTCATTACAGCCGGTCCGGCTTTAGGGCCGACGCTAAGCGGATTGATCATCAGCGCAAGCAGCTGGCATTATATTTTCGCAGTAATGGTCGCGTTGAACCTTGTGCTATTAATTGGCGCGTTGAAAATGGAAAATGTCTCGGATATTACCAAACCTAAAATTGATGTCGGTTCGTTATTGTTATCGACCATCGCATTTGGAGGAATCATCTATTCCTTATCAACCTTGGCTGAAACGCCTTTTGCAGAGCCAATTGTCTGGATTCCATTGCTGGCGGGAGCCGCAGCTTTGCTGCTGTTTATTGTCCGCCAACTGAAGATGGCACAGCCCATGGTCAACGTGCGCGTCTTCAAATACCCAATGTTCGCACTTGGAACTTTACTGATGGTCATTACCCTGTTCGTCATCCTTTCAGTAGCAATCTTGATTCCCATCTACTTGAAGAGCGTACTGGCTTACACATCGATTGCCGCTGGCCTGTTGATGCTGCCAGCCAACTTACTGAATATTATCATGGCACCGATTGTCGGTTCCAATTTTGACCGGGTAGGCGCCCGCATCTTTACCCGTACAGGCTTCGCCTTTGTGACAGTGGCAGCAATCGGATTTCTTGCGATTCTTTCCGCCACCACTCCAGTATGGCAAGTGATTGCCGCGCTTTGTGTCTTGTTCGTCGGAATTTCGATGACCATCATGCCGGCACAAACCCATGCAATGAATCAGCTGCCGAAGAATTTGTATGCAGATGGTTCAGCCGCTATGAACACGCTGACGCAAGTTGCAGGCGCTGCAGGTACGGCAATCGCCATCACCCTGTTTACAGCCGGGCAAAAAAATTACATTGCGGAATTCGGCGCCGCCAACCCTGCAGAATTTTTAGCATCTGGTACCCATTATGCGTTTTACGCAGTCTTGATCGCTGCAATCATTGGATTGATTGGTTCCTTGTTTATCAAAAACAACCGGGCAGCAGTTCAATAAAGATAGAAATACACCAGTCCTTTATAGGCTGGTGTATTTTTATGGATTATAAAATGGTTAGTTCACTTTTATGACGGAACTTTACACTTCCGTTACTTTATCAAAAGCATGCCATCTTTACTTCTAGAGCGCAAACCCATGAATTCCCTCTTTTTTAACAGCTTTATACTCCCTGCTATATATTTACTCAAAGATTTGAATTAAACTTAAGTTGAACCCATAAAATGTAAAATTTGACTATCTGAACTAGGTTTATAGATTCCCGAGGAGATGAATAGATGAGAAAAAAGTTGATGTACATTGCTTTAATAATCGGAGTCGCCGGATTAGGCTATGTTTTTTTCTATTCAAATCAGTACGCTGTAGAACCAAACGAAGCGTCTATTCATGCAGAGTTGACAAAGTGGCAAAACAGAGGGGAAATGGAAGAATTCAACTTCACTATAGTAGAGATCATTCAACTACCGGATACGACTTCACATATTGTCTTTTTTGAAACGCCGGATGAAAATGTTGGGTTTGCTCAGTTGATCAAAGGGTGGAACGGGAACTTTAAGATTGTACGGTCAGGGTATGGCACAAACTTGGTTTCTTTTAGTGATCTCCAAACGAATAAAGGAATTTTTGGGTTGTTGACTGGCAAAAATCGGGGGATGGAACTTGACCATGTCACCGTTGAGTCAAGCAACAAAGATTACAGCTTTACATCAACTCTACCCGAAGAAGAGACTTTTGTGATCTATAAGAAACTGCCCGACAATCTGGAAACCACCTTCCTTCCGTTTATCACTTTATATAATAAGAATGGCGAAGACCTCTACCCAATGAGAATTTCGGATAACTAAAAGCAACCACATTTTTCTTAGATAGGCAAAATAGAATCATTGAAAGAAGAACTTTCATGACAATAGATGAAGCAAATCAAATTGAATAATGACGGCTGTTGCTGTTAGTATCATAATTATTTCGCCCATGGTTAAAATAGATTGTTTTGGATTCTCTGTGTATTTCCATTCAAAGAATGCCCTTACGGTATAGTCCAATACCGTAAGCAGGATTAACGGAACAATATAAAACAGGATGGAATACTCTTTGACAATGACCAAGTATGCAACCGCAATCAGTACTATCGTTGTGGCCAATCTTACAACCGAATCCATCTTTTTGTGCTTTTTGTTGATATGATTATAGGAAAACCAATCTTTTTTTACTTTCTCAATGTCGAAAAGTTTCCTTAGGGCAAACTTCACTACCGAAGCCGACACAAATAAAATCACAAGAAACAAACCGATTTTCAACCACAGCATATCAGTTCCTCCTTACATGATGACTTTTCACCGTCCGCCTTCAACTGAAAAAGAACCGGTAGATGACGTAGCCTAAGAACAACACCAAAATTAATAACGCCATGCCTTTCCATCCCATATCGCCCGCTGCGTCGCCCTTGTTAAATCCATCCCGCATGGATCCGCCGGGGTTATGCTTCAACTCGTTTTGCCTTAAACGTTCTCTGTTTTCTTTTGCCGTCTTCTTCGAGTCCATTTAGCTCTCCTCCTCATTTTACGAATCATCCATTTATTGTATAATGCCATTATGACATATATTTTCTGCGCTGCTCTTTATTGTTCAAAAAAGAGTGGATGGTTCAGCTGAATTTAGAATAGGGCGGAGGAGAATTCCAATGAGTGCAAACCTATTGTTGTCGATCGTGGTGATCATTATCGGAGTGGCTTTTTTGATTTTGTCGTTCCTGTTTCCTGCTGAAGTTACCACCGGTGCCTTTGTCGCTTCGCTACTGATTGCGGCGTTCTTTTATTCGCTTCACAAGAAACAAAAGAACAAAATCCAAAGCCGCCGAGGATAGAGAACCAGCAAAAGCACCGCAGAAAATTTTCTGCGGTGCTTTATTTGTCTTTTATCGGTTTTAGTCGATATTAAATAATGAAGATTAAACAACCCGCTTATTCTGTATAATCCGCTTCGATGTAAAACTTCACCCTTTCGCCGACCATATAGTATTTGGAGTAATGGACAGGTGTCCCATCCGGTCCATAAATGATTTTCTTCACGAGGATAACGGAAGAGGTTTTATTGATGCCCAGGCATTTGCAAAGTTCTGCCGGCGGATGGACATATTCGATCTCTTTTTTTACTTTTGTGAAGGGGACTTTATAGGTTTCCCGGATCAATGCGAATGTGGAGACGCTGTCATCCAGCAGGTCCTGAATGCCAGGGTAGATGTTCAGCGGCAGATAGGCGTAATCCACGCTGAACGGCCCTTCCGCATCTTTCACGAGACGTACTAGCTCTACGAATTCGGTTTGTTCATGCGCAAAGGCTTTTGCGATTTCGCCATCGTCCGTGATGATCCGTTTATGCAGAATCTCTTTTTCAATATTGTTTTCTTCAGTCGATAGACCTTCTGTAAAGCCTTTCAAATTCAATAGATGCAAGTCTTTTTTAGAAGCCCGGACGAACGTGCCTTTGCCGCGAATCACTTCAATGACCCCTTCTTCACCCAGTTCCTTGATTGCCCTGCGTATTGTGATGCGGCTGACATCAAAGATTCCGCACAGCTCGGACTCGTTCGGAATCTTATCTCCCGGTTTTAAACTATTGGTTTTGATCAATTCCTTGATGCCTGCTTTTATCTGCTCGTACAACAAGATGGGACTATCCAAATCGACGCTGTTTTGATTCATATCCAGACTCCCCCTATACTCAAAATTTAAGACTTTGTGTCATTTAACTGTACATGAGGAGCAGTTCGAAAACAATTTTTTAGAATTCCTTCGGGTACCCGAAACCGCCGTAGAATCCGCATGTCGTTTCTGCAGACTTTGTGGCCTGTTCGATTGCCTCTTCCATTGTTGCTCCGTTTATATAATTCACCAAAAACCCGCCGATTAAACTATCACCTGCTCCCATCGTATCCACGACGGAAATTTCCTTCAGCTTTTGTTCATAGACCGTGTTTTTGCTGATAAACAAAGCCGGTTCGCTGCCTCTTGTCAGTGCTGCTGCTTTAAATTCAAAGCCTTTCAGCTTCTGGATAAACCAGTTCAGCTCTTCTTCCGACAAGTCCGCTGCTGAGAAAAACGCGTATTTGATAAATGGCGCAACCTTTTCAATATAGTCCAGTTCCAGGTGATTGGAGAAGTCATAGGAAATGTCGATCACTTTTGCCAGCTTCTCCAGTTCACTTTCCATGGACGAGTAGCAGCTGACGTGGCAGACATCAAATTCGGTGATGAACTCCAGGTCTTCCTCGATCAGCTGCATTTTCAGCATGCGCTGGACCGTGTTTTTTGCACCGCTTATAAATACCCGGTCGCCTTCTTCCGTCAAGGCCACACGCGGCTGGCCGCTTATGCCTTCCGCTGTACGCGACAATCCGAAGTCGATGCCTTCCTCCTGCAAAGCGTATTTGATGTGCTGCGCTTTGTCGTCGGTTGCAAAAATGCCAATGTACGCGGCTTTTTCTGCGCCGTTTTTCCGAGCATTAACTGCGACGTTGACGCAGTTTCCTCCCGGGTAATATTTCTGTTGATCCAAATAGCAATCCACCACATTATCTCCAACCGCAATCAGCTTCATTCCAAATTCCCCCTCTTATCCTTTAACAGATCCTTCCGACAGCCCTCTGACCAAATACCGCTGCAGGAATACCAGCAGGATGACCATCGGGATCGTCGCAATCACCATCCCTGCGAGCAGCACGCCCCAATCGGTTCTGAGTGCGTCCCTGAAATTCATCAGGCCTGAAGGGATTGTCTTCAATACGTCCGAATCAATAAACACGGTCGCAAACATAAATTCATTCCAGGCAAAGTATGCCGTCAGTACAATCGTCGTAACGATGATTGGAATCGACAGCGGCAGGTAGATGCGTGCATAAATGCCGAATTCGCTGCAGCCGTCGATGATTGCCGATTCTTCCAGTTCTCTTGGAATGCTCAGGAAAAATGCGCGTATCAGGATGATCGTCAACGGCAGCCGGTAGGCTACATAGGTCAAGATCAGTGCCCAATGCGTATTGATCAAATCCATCCAAGTCAGCATTTCAAACAATGGAATGAGCGCTACCTGCGGATTCATCATAATGCCACCGATGGTGAAAATCAATGCCACGTCAATCCATCTTGATTTGTAGCGCGACAGCGTAAACGCTGCCATCGAACCGATCAGGACGACGAGGACAATCGTGACCAAGGTGACGAACAGGCTATTGAAGAAATAGCCCGAGATCCCCATCGACCAGGCTGTCGCGTAATTCTCAAAATGCCAGACAGACGGCAAGCCCCATACATTGTTATAAATTTCATCATAACTTTTCATCGAAGAAACCACCATCCAAAAAAGTGGATAGAGGATGATAAAAGCAAACAGCAGCAGGCCGAGAAGAATCATGTTCTTCGAAATTTTGCCCTGCAGATTCGTTCTTCTTGTCGTTTTGTCCATTTTAGCTAAACGGGCTTTTTTGATTTGCGTATCGGACGTGAACAGATCGGCTTTGATATTTTCATTTGTTTTTGTCATCCTACTCATCCTTTCCGGTTCCCGAGACCTTGATTTGGATAAGGGCGAATATCGCAGTCACGACGAAAATCAGTGTGGCGACAGCCGATGCATAACCCATATTGTCTTTGAAAAAGCCTTGCTGGTACATGTATACCGACAATGTCATCGAGCTCGTGCCTGGTCCGCCGTTGGTGAGGATATACGGTTCGTTGAACACGAGCATCGATCCTGTGATGGTGATCAGCATATTGACGAACAGCGCTTCTTTTACTTGCGGAACGGTAATGCTGAAGAATTGCCGAATTTTTCCGGCACCGTCTATATTGGCCGCTTCATACAGCTCTTTCGGAATTTTTTGGATCGCTACAATGAACAGCATGGTGATGAATCCAATGCTTTGCCATTGCGACATGGCGATGACTGCATAAATCGAAGTCGTCGCATTCCCCAGCCAAGGAACCGTCAGATTGCCCAATCCAATCAGCTCCAAGAAGCTGTTCAGAAGTCCCATTTGGGGGTTGTAGACGAAATTGAACAACAGCGCGATAACCGAAATCGAAATCATGACCGGTATGAAATAGATAACCCGCAGCATCGGTGCAATCCGCCGGAACAGCTTATCTTCAAGAATCGTAGCCAGAACCAATGCGAAGGCCACCTGGAAAATCACAGAGATGATTGCGTATTTGACGTTGTTGATAAAAGCAGTCATGACGACTTTATCAGCAAACAGCTGCTCAAAAGCCGAGAACCCGACATATTCTTTCGTCGGCGAAAAGACACTAAAGTCAAAAAAGCTGTTGTAGAAGTTTTGGACCAGTGGAATGTAGATGAAGATTCCCAAAAACAAGAGACTGGGCAATATGAATAGGGCTGGGATCATGCGGTTTCTTCTGGCTATCATACGTGCACCTTCTTTCATTTTAATAAGTCCTAATATTCAAGTGAACATTAGGACTTATCCAGTTCTGCATTGCTGCTATTTCTTGTTTGCTATTTCCTGCTGCACTTCTTTCAAAATCTCTTCAGGCGTTGTCTGGCCGGTAGCCAAACTCTGCCCTCCGCGCATGAAGATATCCGCTACGTTGATGTTGACGGCATTGTCGAACCATGGTGCTGTCGAAGAAGCATTGGTGATCAGTTCATACGCCTCAAGACTTGCCGGGTTGACGTTCTCTTCGGTCACCGCGCCTTCAATAGCATTCAATTGACCGTCTGTTTTCGTAAATTCAGCAGCTGTTTCTTCTGAAGTCAGGAATTTCAGGAAGTCGATGGTTTCTTCAGGAGCATTCTTGCTGACCATCCATCCTTCCGGTGCGCCTGTCAGTGCAGTCGGATCGCCTGCTGCACCTTCAATTGCCGGGAAGTCAAAGAATCCAAATTCCACATCTCCCGCTTCTTCGACCATTTTGATTTCCGCAAACTGCATGTACAAGACCGGTACTTCGCCAGCCGCGAACATATTGCGTGCCGCTTCATGGTCAATGGCAGTGGAAACGTCTCCCATATAGCCTGTCAGTTCCTCAAACATTTCAAGACCTTGAATGTAGCCTGGGTCCGTAAATTCCGCTGTTTCTTCGTTATAGTCTTTGTCCAATACTGCCGGATCCACTACACGTTCAAAAATCGTGCCGAGGTAATGCGAAATCGCCCATGTATTGGTCAACCCTTCAACCAATGGCTGTTCATAGCCTGCTTTTTGAAGCTTGTCGAGTGCTGCAAGCAGTTCATCATAGGTTGTTGGAACTTCGATATTATTTTCTTCAAAAACCGCTTTGTTATAGAAGAATGCTTTTCCGTCTACAGTGAAAGGAACGCCGTAGGTTGTCTCATCAAAAGTGAATCCGCCGAACTGGGAATCGATGATTTTCGATGACCATTCCTCGTCTTCTTGAATGACTTCATTCAATGGCATGATGCGCTCGGAAGAAACCAGGTTTTTAGCGAATGAATCCGACCAGGCCGTGAAGATATCCGGCAGTTCGTCGCTTGATACCAAAACGCGGACCTTTTCTTTATAAGCGTCATTCAGGACATAATCCACGTTGATGTGAACGTCCGGGTTCTGCTCCATGTACTCTTTGACTTTGTCATCGTAAAAGGACTTTCTTGGTTCGTTCGGCCATCTGTGGAAAAAGTCGATTTCGACTTTCCCATCAGCATTGGCACTTTGTTCTCCTCCCCCTGAATTACATGCAGCTAAAAACGTCGAAAGCAGAAGCAACAAAATCGAAAAGCACAATGTTTTCTTCATTTCGTATCCCCTTTCTGATGAACCCCGCTTATTTTTTAGTAATCCATTTTCCACATGTATCTTCTGACGGACAATGGGTGCCCTGTGTGTTCAGCCAGTGCATCTGCATACAGGCGAAGAACCGATCCGGTAAGTGCCGGCCCGAAGTATTCTTTCAAGTCTTCGTCCACACCGTCGTAGTTCAAGGTCTCAATGTCGACCACTTCCACTTTATCGCTGAATTTCTGTACGAAGTCGAGGGCACGCTCGTCTAGCGGGCGGCTTGCTCCATCGCCTTTGACAACTAAGAATGGCACATCGTAATCCGTGATTTCAAACGGTCCGTGGAAGAACTCTCCGGAATGGATCGCGTTTGAATGGATCCACAGCATCTCCATCAACAGGCAGCTCGTGAACGAGTAAGCGTGGTGAATGTAAGCACCGCTTGCCATGGTGTAGATGATTTTTTCGCGCTTGTTCTTTTTGCCGAATTCGTTTGCCACATCGGTAAATTGTTCGATGTTTTTCTCGATCAATTCACCGACATTCTGCAATTGACTGATGAAGCGTTTGTATTTTTCATTTGGAGCCAGTGCGTTCAGCACTTCGAAGAGCAATGTGTAGAAAATACCGACTTCTCCGTCGATCGCATCCGAACCGTCTTTGTAGTTGTAGTGAACGGTGTGTTCTGCCGCCTGGCATAACGGTGAATCCGCTTCCATTGAGATGGACACGGTCAATGCGCCTTTTTCGCGTGCAAAGCTTGCCGCTTCAACCGTCTCAGGAGTTGTGCCTGAATGGGAACGCAAGATCACCAGTGAATTTTCACCGACACTTTTCGGGTTGCGGTGGATAAACTCATTCGCTGTGTAAACGAAGCTTGGGACTTCCGTTTCCTTGCTGATGAAATATTCTCCGAACGACAGCGAAGCCATTGAACCGCCGCATGCGACGAAATAGACATTCTGGATGTCACGGGCTTTTACCGCTTCCACTACATTGGCAATCTGTGTGGCGTGCTCCGGCTTCATGGCCGTTCCTTGCACTTCATTGATGATTCCGCCTGCTGTTTCTTCAATAATTGTACCTTGCTCCTGTTTCATTTCAACACCTCCAAGATTTATAACGTCATATGACGTTATATTAATTAGTATTATATGCTGAAGTATTTTAAATAGTCAATATAATTTGATAATTTAATTTATTTTTTTATTTTTATTGTGATTTGTAATGAAAATCTGTGATGGATCCTTCTTAGAAGATTGCCAGAAAATAGATTGAAAACCCTTTGTCAACAAGGGTTTAAGAGGTTTATTTGGTTCTCTTAAGTAAGCAAGAAGCTACCTTTCCGCTTTAATTGTAAAATGAGAAATTTATCTTAAAATGCTGGAAAACACAAAAAGACGCCGCATATAGCGGCGCCTTTCGAGTGATTCAGTGCAATACTTTTTAAATTTAAGAAGTGGTCATACGGATCAAAAACAAAAAATTCGGCTGCCAAAACAGCTCTTATTCAAACAAAGGCGTTACCGGTTTTTGGTTGTGTACGTGTTCAATCGCTTCAGCCAGCAAAGGTGCAACCGAAAGAATCGTGATTTTCGGCGTCCGTTTTTCCTCTGGCACGCGGATCGTATTCGTCACAACCAGTTCTGTAACCGCCGACTCTTCGATCCGTTGAACCGAATCGCCTGATAAGACGGCATGTGTACAGCAAGCATAAACAGCTTTCGCCCCGTTTTCGACTAGGACATTGGCAGCTAACGCGATGGTCGTTGCCGTATCGACGATATCCACGATGATGACGACGTTCTTTCCTTCGATGTCTCCCACAATGTTCACCGTTTCGGGTTCACCCGGCTCCATTCGGCGTTTGTCGATAAAGCCGATTGGCGCGTCCAAATAGTTTGCCAAGGTACGGGCTCTTCCCAACCCGCCGTTATCCGGCGCTACAACGATGACATCTTCCAATCCTTTATCAGCAAAATGCTTTTCTAGAATTCTGCCGCCAAGCAGCTGGTCGACCGGCATATTGAAGAATCCCTGGATTTGCGGTGCATGCAGATCCATGGTGATGATGTGGGTCGCCCCTGCTTTTTCCAGCATATTGGCTACCAATTTTGCGGTGATCGGTTCACGCGAACTCGCTTTCCGATCCTGACGAGCGTAGCCGTAATAGGGAATGACTACATTGATGGTTTCAGCAGATGCCCGTTTCAACGCATCAATCATGATCAACAGCTCCATGACATGCTCACTGCCAGGTTGGGACGTCGACTGGACTAAATAGACTTCTTTCCCCCGAACACTTTCTTCGATGCTGATTTGGACTTCCCCATCGCTAAAGTGGTTGATGGAGCTCTTCCCCAGCTCGCAGCCAAGCAAATCAGCGATTTCCTGGGCCAATTCCGGATTTGAATTCAATGTAAACAGCTTAAAGTTTTTCCCCAATTGATAAGGCAATGGAAAGCCCCCTTCGTAAGAATTAGTTGATGTTATCTATTAGCTGATTAGCTATTGCCACGGTTGAAAACTGTCGTTTGACCTGCAGCAGTTGGTTTTATGATAACTCTTTATTGGGGTAATAGCCACTGGTTAACGGGTATTTTTCTTTTACTTAGATGTCTAAGTGGAATAAATTTTCTCATTAGTTTAGTTGTTACTGTTTTTAAAACCTTACACACTCTAACTCTGAACTTACGTAACAGTTTAGTTCATCATTGCAGAGGTAGATTTCCTTTCAAAATAAACATGCAGTCGATATTCTGCTGTCTCCTGCGTCCATTTATACAAGTATTCATTTTCTTCTTCGGAAGTCTGCAAGTTAACTTCAAAAATGTCATTTTTAAAAGAAACAATGCCGTCTTTTGCACTTCCGCTCCATTTCGTCATAGGCATTTCAGCTATCAAACTTGATATTTTCTTTTCATCGTATGTGCGCAGCCGTTTGCCCTGCGCATCGCTGAAATCGATATTCATTCGGTACTCTTTTTCAATTAAATAATTATGAAAGAAAGGCGCTGCTTCAACCGCAGTTAACGGTTCAAGCCACCTCTCCTTACCTTTTGACAACATATAACTTAAAACAACCATCTTATAGCTTTTGGTCATTCCAGTTTTTTCAACTTCCAAAAACCAGCTCTTGTGTTTCAGCCAGACATCTTGCTCTTTTTCTGTCAGCTCATCTGCATAGGCGAGCATTCCAACGTAACTGCCAAACTCTTGTTTTACCGTTTTGGACTCAAGATTGGCGTGAAGGTGGAATTCCAGATACCTTGGACGTCTTCCTATTTCTTTTTTCAACTCGTGATACGCGTTGACCAGCGCTTCTTTGCGGGGGGCTCTTTTTCTCCGCATTTCCTCTAATAGATTAATCACCTGCAGGTCCAGGTTGAATTCACACCGGGCTGGGACAAGCGGTCCAATGGTTTTATTTCCTGGAGCCTTTTCTGCCTCATCAAATACGGCCAACTTCAAATCAGCATTTCGATAATTTCCGATAAAATCAATGATGACACAATGCGATTTCCCTTCCGCAATTCGCAGACCGCGGCCAATTTGCTGCGTATAAACTGCCAGCGACTCTGTTGGACGGATGAAAAGGAGCGTGTCTACTTTCGGGATATCGACGCCTTCATTGAATAAATCAACTGTAAATATGAGTTCGAGGTCGCCAGAATCCAGTTTAAATCGTGCCGTTTTACGCTCTTGTGGATGCGATTCACCGTGGAGCGCAATCGAACGGACACCTTTGCGCTGAAAGAAATTATTCATATAGACTGCTTGTTTTACTGAAGAACAAAAAACGATCGTTCTTGTCTGCTTGTACCGGTTCCATTCTTCAAAAATCTTTTCTGCAAAATCTTCACGCAGCTGTACCTGAAGCAATTCCTGCTCGTCATAGCAGGTTCCTCTCCAAGGGATGGCCGAGTAATCGGTATTATCATACACACCATAGTAGTTGAACGGTGCAAGCCAGTTGCGTTCAATGGCATCAAGAAAGTGAATCGAAATCGCGACATTCCCATCACATAATGCATATACATCTTTATTGTCCATACGGTCAGGCGTTGCCGTAATTCCCAGTAAAAACTTCGGTTCAAAATGGTTCAACAGACGCTCGTATGTCGCCGCAGCTGCGTGGTGAAATTCATCAACTACAATCAAATCAAACGCGTCTTTTTCGAATTGATTCAGGTGATACTGACTGCCTAATGTATAGATTGAAGCAAAAATAAAATCAGCATCTGTCTTTTTCTCTGAAGCGTTGTAGTAGGCACTCGATCTGTCTGGATGAACGTGCTTTAATGATTGCTCCGCCTGTATAAGAATTTCTTCCCGGTGCGCAACAAACAACACCCGCTTGAATTTCTCTGCAAAAAAAGCGGCTAAATAAGTTTTGCCGAGTCCGGTTGCCAAGACCACCATTGCTCGATTGTAGTCCTCAGCAAGTACATTATCCAAAGCCTCCAGTGCTTCTCTTTGCGCCGGTCTCGGAGAAATCGGAGCATTATAAGGTACTGAAGTCTCCGCTACTTCCGGCTGCTGCGGGAGAGTCGGCCCTACGGTCATTTCGACTTCTTCCGCTTCAGACCATACAGGACTGATAGGCCGCTTAAGATTCGCTGCTTTATGTAATGACCGATATTCCTCAAGTGTTTCCGTGTTTAAACACACCGTCTGATCGGCATAAAAATACTTAAGAAATTGAGTAACCGCTTCTTCAAAAACTTCTGCATCAACAGAAGTGGGTGCAATTAAGTTCCACTCCACCCCTGTTGTTAGAGCAGAAGCTGATAAATTGGAAGAGCCCACAATCAAATGTGAAGCTTCTGTCCCCCGAAACAAATAAGATTTTGGATGAAAAGAAATGCCTTCACTTTTCCAAATCCGTATTTCCGCAGAAGGCAGTTCTTCCAAGAGCAACTGCAAGGCGTCCGGCTGCGTAACAAACAGGTAATCACCTACCAGCAGCTTAATCGGCACGCCTCTTTCAGCGGCTTGTTTCAGAAAAGGGATGATCTTTTTTATGCCCGACTTCATCGCAAATGCCGTAATCCATTGTATCTCAATCGCTTCTTTTGTTAATCTCTCCAAATGTGAAACAAGCTGCGAAGTCACCAGTTCCAGCTTAGTCATCTTCAACCTCAATCAGAAATATACGTTTATCAAAACCGCCACGCTTCTCTGCTTTTGCGTTGCGGACTTTTTCCAACTCATCAAAAGAAGAACCGTGAATTTTTGTTGCTGCATGAAGAAGTTCAAGAATGTCAGCTAATTCCTCAATTGCTTCTTCATTTGATTTTGATTCCTTATATTCTGTAAGTTCTTCGGTCAATTTCTTTTTTACTTCGGCGTAGTATTCATCTTTTTCAAGAATACGCGTTGAGTATTCTTTCCCGGTCTTTTCGATTACTTCCGGTATTGCATCGCGGACTAGCTTGTTGTATATAGGCATAGGTAAGCTCCTTTAAAATATTTTATTTAGATTATGTTAACATATTTACTTGTACTCTTTTCTACGTTCTAAAGCAGACCTAATACCGACTTTAATTTCTTCGGAAATAACTATATCATAATAGTTTATTTCATCATTTCCCCTCTATCTTTCAGCTTAGTATTTTACTGTTTAAACCATAAAAATGACATTTTGAACATCTTTCGGGTCGAAGTCGACGAACCGTCTCTAGAGGAAATGTTCCTGGCTGAGTAGATTTGGTTAAAAATAGAACAGCCGCAAAGAAATGGCTCTATTCATTTCCTTGCGGCTGTTTTGTATGAATAGCCTGCGGCCTTATATGAACAGAGAGTCATTTTAAAAACCAGACAACCCAAGCATAAATACAATTAGGATGAGCAAATATCCCACTGGAAGGGCGATCAATATAGCCAATGATGCTTTTTTCCAGAATCCGCTTGGGCTGCACCAGGAAGCAATGGCCGAAGCTAAGTACCCGATTACAATGATTAAAACCCATAACTGGCCAATCTGCTTTCCAACAAGAGAATCTAAAATCAAATAAGTGGCAAGCAAAAACAAGAGAGATACGATGCCTAGATATTTTCGCATCTTAAGACTCCTTTCGGATAAGTAGTCGAAACCTTAAAACCGTTCTCCTTTTTTCCCGAGCAAAACAGATAACGCAATAAAAATATACGGATAAGATAGCAGTGTTAATTCAAGGAACCCGTAACCCATTAACATTCCTGATGACTGTCCATCGGAATAATACCCTGCACCAACCATGTATGTGCCGAGCAGCAAGTAACTGCCAAGAGACAGGACAATGAACACGAAACCACCCAGATTAAATTTGAACTTTAAAAGCGTGTAAAGAAAAACTGGTACGTAAATCAATCCTAATAAGAGCAAAAAACAAAAAATGTAAATTGGTTCAAAGACATCCACTCTTTTTTCCTCCTTTCCATAAAGAGAGTCAGGTTTTTTGATTAGTTTTAGGCAGACAAAAACCCCTGCCGCTGCTATAAATAACAACGACAAGGGTTTACATAAGTTTCCATCGCTACATAAAAAAACGCCTAACCGATTAACCGGTTAGGCGTTTTTCACAATTTAGTTATCCTGATTCGCTTCTTCCGTATCGCGCACATTCTTCTGCACAGTAACGACGGCAAACAAACTCAAGACGAACGAGATGCCGTAAAAGCCTTTCTCGCTCAAGGTGATGCTTCCAGCGTTGAACAGGCCAATCGCCATGAGCGCCAGCGCCGCAATCAGCGCAAACCAGCTGATGCCGAAATACAAATTCGTCACCCGGATGCCTTCGTCGCGGTCTCTGACTGCCTTTTGAAGCGATACGGCAGCGTAAAGCCCCAGAATCAATAAGGTAATATAATAGCCTTTTTCGTTCAGTTCCATTGTTGCATTGTACAAACCGATTAAATACGAGGTCACGCCGATGAGCAAAGCGCCCCATGCTGCCCCTTTGAACGCCCCTGTTGGTTCACCCAGTCTGCGTTTTTCTACCGGTTTCTTCGCAAATACGTCTTCATCTTTCTCACCCAACATACCATCATCCCCTTTGTCTGTACCACTTTTCGCTATCTATATACAGGACGTCGTTCGCAAAAACCTGTCCGCTCTTACGCCCGTTGAATTCATCGCTTGCCTGCTTATCGCTCAACTAGAATACGCTTTTATTTGTCGGAACCCGTAAGCTCGTTCTTTAGAAGATACTTTTAATCAGAAAACCCTCTAACCACTTTTCTTCCACATTCCGATAGAGATAGCTACATTTTACCATAACCTACATAATTGACTAGCTCTACAAAAGGAATACTAACCAAAAGACCGAATCTTCTCTTCAGTTAGTAGTTATCGAAAAAACATAACTGCCTGTCCCCTGTTCCCAATGCGCGAGTACTTGATAGATGCTTTTTCCAGGAGAATCATCGACTACGATTTCAGGAGAATTTTCTTTCACAGCGCCCGTTGCGTCCCAAACTTGAACTTCATAAGCGGTTGGCTCGTTGTCAAACTGCAGCTCGATTTCTGTATCCGCATCTACGGACGGCGCTTTCTGATTCTTAGCTAATTCTTGCGGGGAAAGAGATTCCGCTTCCATCGAAACCATGGCGTTTTCCTTTTCGTCAAAATAACTCCAGCTGTAGCCGCCCCGTAGTGCAGCGATTTCCATTCCGTCTACCAGGACCTTGAGAGCCGGAGGCGTTTCACCCAGATTCTCCCTGTTTTCGATTGGAGGATTAACAGGATTCTCAGCTGGTACAGCTTCCTTTTCTTTCGAACAGCCCGACATCCCCAATAGGATGATTGTTGCCAAAATCCCAGCCTTCAACTTCATTCCTCTTCCCCCTTTATACCGATTAGACCTATTGACGAATAAAAAGGTTACAAACTAAAAAACGCACCCCTATAAGCGATGCGTCTACATGTGGAGGCACCTATTCCTATACTGCATATCAAAGTTTTCTATATCGAATCCGTGGCCATGAAGGGCAATAAAAAAGGATTTCCAAATTTGGAAATCCTTTTTCCCATCTGATTAACTGCCTTTGATGAAGATTGTTTTGATGGCAGTATAAAATTCTTTTGCAGCTTCGCCTTGCTCGCGGGACCCTGAACTTGACCCTTTCATACCGCCGAAAGGAGCCTGTAATTCAACTCCTGCGCTTTCAGCATTAATCCGGACAAGCCCGGCATCAATTTCATCGATAAACTCAAGGATTGAACTGATGTCTGAAGTAAAGATCGAAGCCGATAAACCGTATTTCGTGTCATTTGCTTTACTCAATGCATCTTCCAGATCGGCAGCTTTAATCAGGCCGATGAAAGGGCCGAAAATTTCTTCTTGTGAGATCGCCATATCGACAGTGACTTCATCAAAAATTGCGGGAGTCACGTAGAAACCGTTATCGTAGCCTTCGCCTGTCAGCACTTCGCCGCCATGGATAAGTTTAGCTCCTTCTTGCTTGCCTTTTTCAACATACTCGTTGAATGTGTTGAATTGGCTTTCGCTTGCAGAAGGTCCCATCCAAATACCCTCTTCAAGTCCGTTGCCGACGGTAATTTTCTCAGTAGCTTCCACAAGTTTTTGCTTAAACTCTTCATATACAGCTTCTTCCACGATTACACGGCTCGTCGCTGTACATTTTTGGCCAGAAGATTTGAAAGCTCCACTGATCACAGCTCCAACCGCCTGTTCAATATTGGCATTTTTCGTAACGATGGCCGGGTTCTTTCCCCCCATTTCAAGTTGGAATTTAATGCCGCGGGCTGCAGCGGATTTCGCTACGTTTTGCCCCACTCCCTCAGAACCTGTAAACGTAATCGCATTCAATTTCGGATGATCCATCAAGCTTTGGCCGACTACTGAACCGGAACCGGTAACAAAATTGAAAACACCTTCAGGAAATCCTGCTTTCGCGAAGCATTCTGCAACTTTGGCAGCTGTCACGGCCGCTTCACTCGCTGGTTTGAACACGATTGTATTTCCATAAACGAGTGCCGGAGCAATTTTCCAAATCGGAATGGCTACCGGGAAGTTCCAAGGTGTAATAACGCCAACTACTCCCAGCGGTGTGCGTTTCGTGAACATCAGCGCTTCACTGTCTGTAGAAGGAATGACGTCGCCTTCTTTACGCATGCCTTCAGCAGCGTAATAACGAAGAATTGCGATGCCGCGTGCCGTTTCCCCTTTGGCTTCCGGGAGCGTCTTGCCCATTTCTGTTGTCATGGAAACAGCAATTTCTTCCAAGTTTGCTTCTAATATGTCAGCTGTTTTGTATAATAGCTGGCCGCGTGCTGCCTGACCGGTTTTAAGCCATACTTTCTTCGCATGATGTGCAGCTTCCACTGCTTTATTTAAATCTTCTTCTGATGAACTTTGAACATACCCCATCGCTTCTTTAGTTGCAGGGTTTATACTAGTGATCGTTTTTCCAGATGCGCTTTCTACCCATTCGTTATTAATGAAATTGCTGTGAGTTACGGTTTGAGTTGTGGTAGTCATAAAATGATTAGCTCCTTTTTCTTATCTTTTTCTCCGTTTTCAGCATTTTGTTTTACTATCCCAAACGGCGTTCTGATATCAACGCCTGCTTTAACAACCAAAGACATGAAATCCGAATACGGCAAATCAGTGACTTCGTTTACAGTGGTACCTGCCGCCGGTGATCTGCCGGCATCTTTCACCTAACAAATAATTCTCCTGGTTAAACTTCCGCCTGAATCGGTAATATCTATTACCCATCCACTTTTCATTTATAGTTGCTGCTTTTTCTAACAACTACCTCATTCATTTACTGTCGTTTGAAATCCAAACCCTAAATTCTCAGAAAGTTTGTTTGCCGTTATTTTCAAATCATCAACCATGTTCTTCAAGCTTTCTTCGGTAATATGGCCTGCTGTTGTTGAACTGCTGATCGCCGCCACCACTTGGCCGGAATGATCTCTGATTGGCAAGCCTACGCAAAAGACGCCGGGCTCATTTTCTTCATTATCAGTCGCATAGCCTTGTTCCCTCACTTTTTTCAACTCTTCCAAAAGAGAATCTTTATCGGTCAGCGTATAGCGAGTTTGCTTTGTATATTCATAAGCTTCCAGAATCTTTTCCAATTCGGCGGGTTCCTTGAATGCTACAAGCGCTTTTCCGACACCGCTGCTGTGAATCGGCACTCTTCTTCCAATTCTAGAATAGAGAATGGTGGCATTCGAGCTTTCCACTTTGTCGATATATATGCCTTCTTTGCCGTCAAGAATAACCAGGTGGACCGTTCTTCCTGTTCTTTTTGAGAGATCCATCAGATGTTCTCTGGCAATGGTCCGGAGGTCGAGGCTTTGAATTACATAATTGCCCCGTTCAAAAAGTTTCATGCCCAATGTATACTTGCCATTTTCTTTGTTCTGCTCAATATAATGATGCTTTTGCAAAGTTTTCAGCAAGGAATGGACGGTGCTTTTGTGGAGATTCATCCGTTCCGTGATTTCAGTTAATTTTAGCTCTTTGTGGTATTCATCGAACAAGTCAAGAATATGAAGAGCGCGGTCTACCGATTGAATGATTGGCATATTGTTCATCCTTTTCTGATTGTTTAACGTGTATTATACTCCACCTTAAACAATATACAAAATGGCGATAAGGAAGACTCAGTTCAATACCGCAGCTTCTTCGACAGGTACGGCTAATCCTTTTGCCCCTTTTTCTGAAGTTATAGCGTCGGGGGAATAACGCTTCAGAAGGTCGAGTCCAATTTTCGCGCGGCGCACCCGTTCTTTGCAAAGCGCAATTGATGTATTCTCCAAATGTGTTCCGGACGGATAAATATTGGGTGAATTTCTTAAACCAAATTTAATATAAACAGGAGCTGCCACACGGATTATTTCCGCAATTTCATAATGACGGATAAAGCCGCCCACATCATCCGGGGCTTCCACATAAATATCAAGCGGAATATCAACCGCCTGACGAATTTCCGATAACTTCGCCAAAGTCAGATCTGTCGGCACATTATAAGTGTCCGCTCCACTATCTTGTATCAACTTAATGGAAACCGGATTCGACTGAGCCATTTGAACGGAGATTTTCACAACCAAATCCGCTGGGAGTTCTGCCGCCTTTTTAAATTCATTGATAAGCACCAGCAACCCTTCGTCTGAGACAAGAATACTCCGGATTCCAAAATGGCAAGCCCGCTTAATGTCTTCGATGGCATAAACCAGCTGATCCATTCCTTGTGAGCGCAGTCCGGCAATTTTACCATTGCTTGCAAGTTGCATCGGCGTAACGTCATACGTGCCGCGGGGGCCGACGAACAAACTGACTTCCAAATTTTCTCTGCGGCCGATTTCTGCCATCTGCTGCAATTCTTCATCTGTCAAAAGCATAATTCCGCTTCCTTGAGAAATACGGTGAATATGGACATCATATTTCTCGCAAGCTTCGATCAATGCTTCAAAAGAAGCTGGTCCTTCAACACTTGGCAGTTCCACACGGTATTGTGCTCCATCTGGAAAAGTTTTTGTAGAGCTCGGCAACTCTTCTGTTCCACCAACCGGATACCCCAATTTTTTAATAAAATCTTTTGTTTGCTTCATCTGTTTTCCTCCTCTTATTTTGGCTGATGTGATTTATAGGGTTTCATTGTTACCGGTTATAACCGTTTCTTTTTTTTCTGGAAAGTGGATATCCGTTCTATAATCCAACTCTGCTTCTTCTGCAACTGCAATAGGAACAACACCGTTTGCGGCATCAGTATGGCCGATCATCCGGTTGCCGGCAGCCACACGTTTTTGGCGTTTGTTGATAACGGCCAACCTTTCTTCTGCAAGTGCGGCTCTGCTGTTTCGAACTGATTCGAATTCAAATTCCAATTTCCCTTCACGTAAGGCAGCTTCATCAACAAACTCGATTTTCCCCCCGCGCAAGCTCAAATGCAGCAAGTCGCCAGTTTCCAGGTATAAAATACCGCCGCCGTCTTTGGCTTCAGGGGTCATATGACCGACTGCCGCTCCGTAGGTAACTCCCGAGTAACGGCCGTCGCTTATCAACGTAGCCAAGCGCTTCAATTTGCGGTTTGCATTAATATGCTGCATCGACGTGAACATTTCCGGCATTCCAAAGGCAACGGGACCTTGCCCTGAGATAATGATGGCAATTTTCAAGACACTTTGATCAACCATCTTATCGAAAAGGGTGTCATACTCATCGGATTTCCACTCTTCATAATGCTCAGGTGCGTTTTGTCTAAGGAGTGCGAGCATATTTTCATGGCTGAAACTTCTGTTTTCTTTGATTCTCGGAATTAGATTGGTATCCAGCAAATTACGGTTTGCCAATTCTTCATTTTCAAAATAAAGGACAAAAGCGACTTTCTTATCGAATTGGTCGAGCTGCCATGTGGACATTCCGCTGATTTTTACCACAGCCGTTTCAAAAAAGTTGCCAGTCAGTACGTCGACTCCGCTGTAAGCTCTTTTTGGCGTAGACAGAATTACCGGATTGTCTTCTACATTGCTTGCCGGCAGGTTATCTGTTTTAACCAATCTTTCTCCCCACGTGTTCCCTGTAACAGTCGGAGCTTCGACGTCCATTGGCACGCCGTTTTGAAGAAGTTCATAGAATAAACTCTCCATTCCTCTGCTTTCACTGTCACAGCATTGCATAGCAAGCGAGAAGATATCTCTTCCTTCTGTCAGGCTGTAATTGAACAAGTCAGGAATCGGATGGGAGTGATGAATTTCATCCAAATCGGCTAAACTGAACTTAAAACCACCATAGAGCATGCCCGCTACGATATGCATCATCAGGTTAGTTGAACCGCCTGAAGCGCTGTGAATGCGGATGGCATTGCGTATATTTGTCGCCATAATATTCGCTGCGCCATAAACCGGATCATTGATCATTGTCGCTAGGCTATCCAATGCTTTATTCACTTGTGATTGGTTCGGTGATTGAGTCAATAATTCCAAAGCGGGGTGAACTAAGCCCATGCCGGCTACTAGATGACGCGAGCTATTGCCTGTCCCGTTAAACGCACAGACACCACCGCTGCCATCACAAGTTGCTACGGCCAATTGCTTTTCATAATCTTTATGGGCCGCTTTTGTAATAATCCCTCTCTCTGTAGCGCGTTCGAGAACTCCCTGAAAGGCCGTGTTGGAAGAACATTGCAATATATAAGCCATTGCATCCCGCAGATCATCCGCAATGTCTGCCGCTCCATCCTTTTCTGCTTTTTTCGCTACTTCTTCCAGCTCTGCAAACAAAGCTGTCGGAATTGTTCCGCCTTGCAACACATGCGAAGGCGCAAATGTTGCAAAAAATGGCGCTTCGCCCCGGTATTGGCGAATCCGGTCCAGATGCGCCATCGCACTGACGACTCCAAGAGGCTGTTTATCACAGCCTTGAATGACAAATGCACCGTGATAACTATGTGCTTCCATTTGATTGACCACCATCTGAGCAACGGCATTTCTGCTTTGAAGTGAATAACTCATTCCTTGATTGCTTTGAGCTGTGCCGTCACACATAACAGGAGTTGAGAAGTAAAAGGGAACTCCTCCATTTTGCCAAATGCGGATAGCAGCGTGCGAAGAAGTTTTAAAATCCATAATATGCGCCGGGTGATCAGAAGAACCTCCGACAATCGCAATTCGAGGCGCATTTTCTTCTAAGCGGTTATAAATTTCTTCGAGTGTCCAATCCGGAGCTGGGCCGTCATATTCGGAGCCAAGCGTTTGCTTCGAGCGGTCCAGCAGCCCGGCAACCGTGATTGGTTCGTTCGCTTTTCCTTGGACATTGTCTCTATAGGGATTAACGTTATTGCTGATATTCGGATAAATAGACATGTTTATGTACCCCTCCCGTTTCATTGCATTTTAGTTTCTGGTCCGGCTTGTAGTTTCCGGAGCCTTTAAAGCAACCGTGTTTCCATCGGCTAGAATTCAATTTTTTTAAATTTTTTTCCGATAGAGCAAATTCGACTGAATATATTCACCTTCCGTAACGAAGAGAACGCTTTCATAAAATCTGCAGAAATAGTAACTAACCAGATTACGTTATATCCACTTTCCCTTGATTTTGCATAGGCCCTGCTTCTGCCAATAAAGAAGATACTTTTTCTGAAAGATCTGAAGGATATACATCAAATGGAGCTCGATGTCCCGCTTTTTCGCTAAACCACCTCTGATGTACGGCTTCTTTCATCGAGGTGAAATAAGATGGACATAACGTATATATTTCCATAAGCAGCGATAACTTCTGATGCTTCTTTTCGGCATCAGCTAAGTTGCCCTGCTGGTAATCTTCAAATAGTCCTACAGATATTTCAGGAACAAAAACAGCCGTACCGTTAATGCTTCCGGCCGAACCAATCATCAAAGCTGGCAATAGATGTTCATCAAAAGCCGAAAAGACCATAAAGTCTTCTTTTACTCTTGCCACTTCAATAATCATCTGCCTTAAATGGCTAATCTCGCTAACAGTTTCTTTTATTCCACAAATATTCGGATGAGTGGTAACCAGCCTTTTCACTAATTCAACCGAAAGCGATTGCCCGGTAAGAGAAGGAATATTATAAAGAAGAACAGGCAATTTTGTATTCTCAGCAATAATAGAGTAGAAATTGAATAATTGATCTTCACTGAGCGGCCAATAATACGGACTCACTGCCAGTACCCCATCCGCACCGTTTTCCTCTGCATGCGCGCACAATTCTAAAACGTCCTTCATCACCGTATGCCCAATTCCTACTAAGACCGGCACACGGTTATCAACTGTTTTAATCATCTCTTTAACATAAAGCTTTCTTTCATCCATTGTTAAAGAAGTAAATTCTCCAGAGCTGCCGGTCAATAGAATGCCGTGGATATTACTTTGAAGCAGCAACTCCAGATACCGTCGGTTCAGATCCAGATCCAGATTTCCTCCTGCATCAAATAACGTAACAACCGGCGGGATAATGCCCTTAAACTTCATCCTTCTCACACTTCCCTTCCTCATGTTAACCGTAAGCTTCACGATTTTGTTTTATAATGTAAAACTCGGTTTTCATATATTGAATTTAAGTTATTATAGCTTGTAAAATTCAGAATTGTCAATCTTCCGTTTTATAATTTTAAAACAGTCGAAAATTAATGATAAGAAAATCTCCGCCGGAACGGACATCGTCCCTTTTTTTAGACGCAAAAAAGGCCCGCCCCTAAAAGTCATTTTTTATGACCTTTTGGGACGGCCCCATGTGCAACAGCCGCATAATTTTGTAGATTCTTTTACAATGTAGCCACTTCTTTAAACTATCTACCCTTCAGGGTTCGATTCGGGCTATTTCCCCTTTTTTGTTCTCCGACTCTCCCGTTTTTCCACTCTTTTAGACAAGCGTTTCTTTCCCACTTTCCAAACCGAGTATTTCGCCATTGTGGGCAATGGTCAACGGATCGCCTTGCAAAACCGTGTAGCTCGTCGTTTCTCTTTCTTTGCGGATTTTCAGCAGCCGCCCTTGGTATTGCAGGCGGAACTCAAAGGAATTCCACTCCGCCGGAAGAGAAGGCGCAAAGGACAGGCCACTTTGTTTCAGGCGCAATCCGGCGAATCCATAGACGATGGCGAGCCACGTGCCGCCCATGTTCGCCATGTGCAGGCCGTCTTTTGTGTTCTTGTGCGTGTTTTCCAAATCCAGCCGCGCAGTTTCATTAAAGTATTCGTAGGCCTTTTCAAAATAGCCCAGTTTCGCGGCCATGATGCTATGGACGCACGAAGACAAGGAAGAATCATGGGTCGTGATTTGTTCATAATAATCGTAGGAGTTCTTCATCGTTTCAAAATCCTGTTCGTCTTCCAGCAGGAAATGTGCGAGCACTGTGTCCGCCTGTTTCAGCACCTGGTACCGGTACAAAGTCAGCGGATGGTAATTCAACAGGAGCGGGAATTTTTCCGTCGGCGTGTTTTTCAGGTCCCAGCGGTCCTTTTTCAGGAAGCTGTCGTCCTGTGCGTTGATCTTATAGGTTTCGTCATACGGCAGGTACATATTGTCACCAGCAGTCTTCCAGCCGGCCACTTCTGTTTCCGTCAGTTCCAACCCGCCCGCCAGCTGCTGCAAGCGTTCGCCGTCTGTTTCTTTCAAGCGCTCAAACACTTTAGCGGCCCATAGCAGATTGTGCTTGGCCATCACGTTCGTGTAGTAATTGTTGTTGACGATGCAGGTGTATTCATCGGGTCCCGTGACGCTGTCGATCCGGAACTCGCCGTTTTGCATATGCCCAACGTCTGCCCACAGCCTGGCGGTTTCAAACAGCACCTCCGCCATATAATCTTTCAAAAAGGCTTCATCTTGGGTAGCCAAATAAAATTGAATGTAGCTGTACGCGATATCCGCGCTGATGTGGTACTGAGCCGTGCCGGCCGGGAAAAAGGAAGAACTTTCCGGACCCGTAATGGTGCGCCACGGAAACAAAGCCCCTTTTTCATGCCCCATTTCTTTTGCCCGCTCCCTGGCACTGTCGAGGATGGAGTAGCGGTGCAGCAGCAGGTTTTTGGCGATTGTCGGATTGGTCATTAAAAAGACCGGGAAGATGTAGATTTCCGTGTCCCAGAAATAATGGCCTTCGTAGCCTTCACCTGACAGGCCTTTTGCTGCAATATTGCTGGCCGGATCTTTGCCCACCGATTGCAGGAGCTGGTACAGATTAAAGCGGATCCCTTCCTGGACCTGTTCGTCGCCGTCGATTGAAATATCCGAGATTGCCCAGTAATCGTCCAAATACGCTTTTTGCGCTGCCAGCAACTCAACAAAGGTTTTGTTTTGCGTTTGCTTCAGAAGCTTTATCGCTCTCTCGGCGACATCGTCTCCGTGACGCAGCGTATCCGTATAAACTGCGTACTTGGTGAAATGGATCGGTGCTGTGCCTGTGCAGAAGAACGTTTCTTCTACGCTCATTTCTTTCAGCTCGCTGCTGTAATCATGATTTTCTGCCTGCACCTTAGCAATCGATGCGCACGCCACTTCCAATCGTGTGCTGTAGGTCGTATCTTTGACCAGGCTGATGCGTTCTTCCTGGCGCACATCTGTTACATGAAGGCGCTTCGCATGGCCGGAAGCCAGGCGCGGATCTTCTTTGTCGACATAGTTGGAGACGTCTCCATTGAGCGTTGAAACAATCTTCACTTGCCCCACCGGCGTAATCGGTTCAATGGTAATGTCGAGTGCGAACAATTCTTTTGCAACGAATGAAACAAGCCGTTTGAAATGAATCTTCACTTCTTTTCCTTGCGGGGAAATCCAGTGGACGATCCGTTCAGCAAAGCCTGCATCCATATGCAAATTGCGTTCATAAACCAATACCTCACCTTCAAACAACGAAAACCGTTCATCATCCAAGTAGATCTCGACCGTTTGCGCATCGATGACGTTCAAGACTTTTTGCTGCTTGGCTGGAAATCCGTACAGCTTTTCGCCGTAGCTGATTTCCGTTTCATCATGAAATGCATTGATGTAGGCGCCGCGAATCGATTTGTATCCTTCTTCGTACCCTTCTTCGAAATTTCCTCTGACGCCCAAATAGCCGTTCCCTAATGAGAGAAGGCTTTCGTTCACCAGCAGATTCGGATTGTCCAGTTCAAATTTCGTCAGTTTCCAAGTCATGCTTCCACTCCTTTACAAGCCGGCGTTTTTCTTGCCGAACTGCCGGACCACTTTATCAAAGTCCAACTCCGAGGTTTCCGCCACCAAATAATCCGCATGGGACAGATAAGCGCTATCCCCGACACCCACAGAGAACATTCCGGCTCGGTTGATTGCTTCCACACCGGCTGCTGCGTCTTCTATTCCCACACAATCCCGGTAATCGATTCCGAAAGCCTCTGCAGCAACCGTGAAGGTTTCCGGATCCGGCTTTCCTTTTTTGACCTTTGCCGCGTCTACTATGTAATCAAAATAGCCGGCAAGGCCGAGCTTCTCCAAAATGGCTGGCGCATTTTTGCTGGCCGAACCAAGCGCCAGCTTAGCACCCGATCTTTTATTGGCTTCCAAAAAAGCTTCGATGCCGGGCAGGATATGTGCCGGCGTGATTTCTTCAATTAACTCTAAATAAGCGTCGTTCTTTTGCGTCGCCAGCTTCAGTTTTTCCTCATCTGTAAACCGGCCGCCGGAAAGATCCAGTGCCAGAATGCGGTCCAGTGAATCCATGCGGCTGATTCCTTTGAGCTGCTCGTTGAACGCATAGTCAAAAGAAATCCCGAGCCCTTCGGCCAGCTTTTTCCAAGCCATGTAATGAAATTCAGCCGTGTCCGTGAGGATGCCGTCAAGGTCGTATATAAACAGTTTCGGTTGTCGGGTCATGTCGTTCTCCTTTCTTCTTGCTGCGTCAGTTAATTGCTCGGCAGGCGTTGGACGCTTTGCCGCTCCAACAGCTGATGCGGAACCCAGACGTGCTGCCGTTCCGATTTACCTTCAATGATTTCCTGAAGCAAACGGGCGGACAATTTTCCGATTTCCACAAAATCCTGCCGGATCGTCGTCAGCGGCGGCTGCATGTACTGGCTGAGCAGCAAATCGTCAATGCCGGTGATGGAAACATCTTCCGGAATTCTTAAGCCCGCTTCTTTCACGGCCTTCATCACGCCGTAAGCCATCAAATCACTGAAGCACAGAAAAGCCGTGGGCTGTTTTTCCTGAAGATACGCTTTGGCAAGTTCATAGGCCAGTTCTTCCGAGAAAGAAGCTTCCAGAATATCGACGTCACTCAACTTCATCTTGTGGGTATGCAATGCCTTCTCCAAGCCTTTCCAGCGCTCTGAATTGACGTAGGTTTCACGCGTTCCGGACACGACCGCCAGCTTGCGATGATTTTGTTCCAGCAAATAAGCGGCGACTTCTTCAGCAGCTTTGGAATTATCGATGGATACGCTGCCGATCAAGCCATTGACCGTTTCGGCCATGATGTCGAGCACCACACAAGGCAAGCTGGAGTCGATCAGCTCTTTGTAATACTGGTCGTCTGTCCGGATTCCCTGCAAAATGGCTCCGCCGATATTGCGTTCACGGCAATATCGGACATAGCTCTGGTGTTTTTGCTGTTGGGAATCGATCAGGTAAATGGACAATTCAAAGCGGCTGTTCGTCACTTCCTGATAGACGCCTTTAAAAATATTGAACGCATTGCTGTCATTTTCATTGTCATTCAGTACGCCGGAAGAAATGAGCCCAAGCGTCGTCTGTTTTTTGGAGGATAAGTTTTTGGCATTGAGGTTCGGTGAATAATTCAATTCTTTCGCAATCGCAAAAATGCGCTGCCGTGTTTCTTCTTTCACATCTGCGTAATTATTAAACGATTTGGAGACCACGCTGACGGATACCCCCGCTTTTTTTGCCACTTCTTTTATTGTCGACATTTGCTGTTTCACTTCCTACATGAGTTTATCCGGTTAACAGGTCATTTCAGCTGGAGGTTTTGGCCTCCTGTTTGTTCTTAACCCGTAAGGTAAAGCTGTAAAATGCTGTAAATGACAGAAAAGCACTCAATGAACCCGTCAAAAGCGGCAACAGCACGAGCAGCTTACTGACACTGATCCATATGAGCAAGCCATTGCTGATCAGAATGATCAACCCCAGCAGCGGGCTGCCAGTTGACACAAAGAACGCATTCAACAGCCGTTCTTTCGTATTCATGCGGTAATGGACGCTGATGGACAGAAAGTTCACGGTATAGACGAACAGGGCTAAGCCTAGGATCAAAAACAGCAAATCGAGCGAAGCGCTTCCTGTTCTGAAATAGAAATACCCATAATACCAAATCAGCCATATTGCCGCAAAAGGCACACCCATCTTCATGCTTTCTTTGTAATTTGTTTTTAAATTGTTTACGTACATCTTCACCGAAGAAGAATCGCGGTCGAGCAGCCAATCCCGGACAGTCGCAAATACAGCGACCGTCGCCGGAAAAAACAAAAGGGGCGTAAACAGCAGGACAGCAGCACCAAAGAACACAATTCCGGCTGCATAACTGAGGTCTATGACTACAAATGCAGCGAATAATGGAAGGCTCATGATAAACCAGATGAAATTAACCGTCGCCAGTTTCAAAAACCATTCGCTTGCCGTATAAAACACACCCATCATCCCGTTCAACTCCTGCATGTTTTCCCCTCCTTCTGAAAAGAGCTTATTTGACAGCCCCTTCTCCGATTCCTTTGATAATGTATTTCTGTGCAAGAATATAGAAAATCACAACCGGGATAATCGTTAAGGTCAATCCGGCCATGGCTAAGTTCCATTCAATAGTGAATTCTCCGAAAAAGTAGAAAACAGACAACGGAATCGTCCGCAGTTCCTTATCGACCAGTGTCAATGATGGCAACAGGAAATCGTTCCAGATCAGGATGACATTCAAAATCATGACCGTAGCGGTAATCGGTGTCAGAATCGGGAAAATGATCCTCCAGAAAACACCGAACTTCGAAGCCCCGTCAATGGTGGCCGCTTCCTCAAGGGAAATCGGGATCGATTTGATAAACCCATGATACAGAAAGACGGAAAGCGCCGCATGGAAACCGATATTCATGAAAACCAGACCACTCAGCGTGTTGTACAACGGAATGCCGAGATTGGCTGTAATTCCGGTAACCAGCTGCATAAGCGGCATCATGAGCGTCTGAAAAGGAATCAGCATTGTGGCGATCAGCGTCATGAAAATGATCGTACTGATCCGGTTTCCGGAACGGACCAGCATCCAGGCCGTCATCGAAGACAAGATGACGATAAACAACACGGAAACGATCGTGACAAACATCGAATTCAAAAATGCGCTAAAGAAATTCATTTTCTCCATTGCTTCCGTATAGAATTGGAAACTGAACGCTTCGGGAAAAGCCAGCGCATTTTCGTACAATTCCCGTCTCGTTTTGAACGAGTTCACAAAAATGATGTAGATGGGAGATAGAAAGACTAAAGCAACCAGTATCAATATAATCTCTCTCGACCATTTGCTGAGTATGTGCATTACATATCAACCTCCCGTTTCTTCGTCAGGTAAACTTGGGTCAATGTAATGGCTGCGATAATTACGAAGAACAAAATGGCTTTTGCCTGACCGTACCCATAATTTCCGTAGCCAAAGATTTCATTGTAAATATTCATTGCAAACAGTTCCGTCGCATTTGCCGGTCCGCCGCCCGTCAAGGATAAGTTGACGTCGTAGATTTTGAAGCCGTACGACAGGGTTAAAAACAAGCTGATGGTAAATGCGGGCATGAGCAGCGGGAACGTAATCCTCATCAGCCGCTGCCATTTGCTGGCACCATCGACTTTTGAAGCTTCGATCAGCTCTCCAGGTATGCCTTGGATCCCTGCAATGTAGACAATCATGACGTAGCCTGCCATCTGCCAAGTGAAAACAAACACCAGGGCAAACAAGGCAAAGTTCTCGTTAAGCAGCCAGTTGAAAAAGATGCTTTCGAGTCCGAGCAATTCGCCGACGAATGTAAAGACATCCAGGAACACAAACTGCCAGATATAGCCTAAAATCAAACCCCCGATCAAGTAAGGCATGAAAAACATGGTGCGCGCTAAATTGCCCAGTTTCAGTTTTGAAGTCACCAGCAAAGCAAATGCGAGCCCCACGACGTTGACCGAAATCACGGACAGCACGGTGAACAGCACCGTAAGCCATGTGGATCTCAAGAACCGGTCATCTGAAAACAAGGTCAGAAAATTCTCCATGCCAACAAACACTTTCGGGTTGGCATTGATGCCATCCCATTCAAAAAAGGCATAATAGATTCCGATGACAAACGGAATGACGACAATAATTGTAAAAATGATGAGCAGCGGCAGTGTAAATATGAGATACCAGCCGATATTCTTCTTGTTGGCCACATCCATCCCCTCTTCCTTTTACGTTTTTCATTTTGATAGAGAAAAAGCAGAACACGCCTGCACAGGCGTGCTCTCTTTATTCATAGGTCATCCAAAAACCATAGGCTTACTTGATCGCATTCTGCCAAGCTGCATCCAAGTTGGTGATAAACTCTTCACTTGTCATCTCTTCATTGACAAAGAATTTCTCTGCAGCTGGTGCAAAATCATTCAATACAAGGTTTGCCGGGAAGTAGTTATGTGACCAAGGAATTGTTTCGCCGCTGTTGGAAGCTTCCAGAATCGCTTGCGATAACGGATCCAAGTCATTTGCTTCAATATTCGTCATCGCAGGGACAAATCCAAAGTCTTCAACGATGATGCGTTTGCCGGTTTCGCTTGTGTGCAGCCATTCCAGGAAGTCCGTAGCTGCTTGGATTTCTTCCGGTTCTTTATCTGAGTTGACGGCCCAGTTGCTGCCGACGCCTACTGCAAGCTTGTCATTTCCTTCAAGCGGGAATGGCGCCATACCGACTTCAAAATCCACTTCGAAATCTTGAAGCAAGCCCCATGCCCAGTTTCCTTGGTGGATCATCGCTGTTTTTCCAGCTGCAAAATCTCCTACCTGCTGGTCATAAGAAGTGCTCAACGGGCTCGGTGTATTGGCTCTGATGGCTTCCATGTACTCGCCGAATCTAAGGAATTCTTCCGTTTCCGCCATCGTCACTTCGCCAGCAGAAAGGCTGTCCATAAACTCTATCGGCTCTTCCTGAATCGAGAATGGATAGTTAATCATATGGCCGATGAGGAAGTAAGCTTCTGATGACAAAGCATAGCCGTTGATGCCTTCAGCATTGAATTTTTCCAATGTGCTTACGAATGATTCGTAATCTTGGATGTCTTCCGGATTCACTAAATCTTTGTTGTAGATAATCCCGAATCCTTCGACACCATACGGAATCCCGACCACTTTGTCTTCAAGCGTCAACGCCATGTCCGGTGCAATATTGCTGACAAATTCTTCGTCACTCAAGTCATGCAGATACGATTGCAAACTTTCAGCCACTGTGGCATTTTGCACACTCATAATCGAAGGGCCGGTTCCATTATTGAGGCGGATCTGAAGCTGCTGGAAATAATCATCCCCGGTCGTCCCGATGACTTCCACTTCCACCCCGGTTTCTTCCGTATACGTTTCTGCCGCTGCTTCGAGCTGATCGGAAATTTCAACTTTCGTTTGGAATATCGTGATCTTCTCTGCTCCTCCTTCGCCGCCTTCAGTTGTCGCTTCTTCGCCTCCGCTGCATGCAGCCAATCCTGTCATCAGTGCAGCCAACGCTATGCCTGCCGTGAACTTCTTTTTAAAAACCATGTGTAATGCCCCCTTTGATTTTTTTATAGTAAATAAAATGAACGAATCATTTTATTACTGCCCTAGTCATCCCGAATGGGTTTGTGCTTTGTTTGCGAGCGGCACTTCCATCACTTTGTCCGCTCTGTAAATCTGACCGCCAGTCTCAAATGTTGCTTTTCCGCTGTGTGCGGTGACTTTGAGTGACTGGTCTGTGATTTCGATTGTCAATGCCGTCCCCTGCCAGTAGATTGTAAACTTCATCCGGCGCCAGTGCTTCGGCAACAGGGGATTGATCCGCAGTGTTTCATCCGATAGCCGTACGCCTCCAAAGCCGAATACCGCCGAAGTCCAAATCCCCCCAATAGCCGCTGCATGTATGCCTTCATCAGAAGTATCCATTTGCGGCCCGAGATCGATTTCGCATGCTTGCCGGAACAAGGAGTAGGCCTTATCGGTTTCTCCCAGATCGTTCGCGACAACGGCATGGACCGCTAAACTCAAGGAAGAGTCATGCAAAGTGCGGGGTTCATAATACCGGTAATTCTGCTGTTTGGCTGCGTTCGATAAGCGGGCGTCCCCGCTTAAAAACGTCTGCTCCAGCAAGTAGAATAACAATACTGTATCCGCTTGTTTCGTCACTTGGATTCCATTGATCTGCTCCGCATTGAGATCCCGGTAAATGGTTCTCACTTTCGTTTGGTTCTTGTATTTTGAAAGGTCGATTTCCGGAAGCTGCAAATACGTATCATCTTGCGGAATGACTAAGTCCATCGCTCGCGGATTCGGCAAATACAGGTTTTCCGATTTTTCTTTCCAATCCAGACGCGCTTCTTCCAACCCGAATTGTTGGAAAAGCTCCGGATTTTCGGATGACAGTTGGTTAGCGTACCGTTCAGCGAGTTTCAAATTGAAATACGCCATATAATTGGTGAAAGCATTATTGTTCACATGCTCTTTGTATTCGTCAGGCCCGAGAACATTGCGGATTTCATACGCTTTCCCGTCTTCAGTCCATTCCAGCCTGCTTGACCAGAAGTTTGCCGTCTCAAAGACCATCTCGTAACCGCAGCGTTCCATGAATTCGGAGTCGCCTGTCACTTTTTCGTATTGATAAACGGCATAAGCGATGTCTGCGGAAATATGCTGTTCGATGATTCCTGACCAGATCTTCGACTGTTCTCCTGTCACAATGTCAATGTCTCCCCACAACGGTGTGGTTTCTCCATCTTCCGGCCAAGCCATTTCCCATGGATACATAGCGCCGGCATACCCGTTTTCCACTGCTTTTTTTCGCGCTCCGGAAAGTCCATGGTACCGGTACGTGAGCAAGGATTTGGCTGCTGCAGGATTGGAATAAATGAAGAAAGGCAATATAAAAATCTCCAAATCCCAGAAGGTATGTCCTTTGTATCCTTCTCCGCTCATTGCTTTCGCTCCCACGCCCAAGTATTCCTGAGCTGGCGGCGGCTGCATCGCCGTCAAGTGGTACAGTGAAAACCGGAGTGCCAGCTGGTCAAACGGCTGTTCACTTTCCAGTTCAAAATTGTAGATGTCCCACACCTTTTCCTGCCATGCCTGGCAATGCTGCCCGAATAGGGTGTCGTATCCTTTTCCTGCAAGATGCTGCAATTCGTCGAGAGATTGCTTGCGCAACTGGCCAAAATCATTCGACTGCTGCCCGTCCCGGCTCGTATGCACAGTCGCCAGTTTTTCCACCTCCAGCTTGTCATTCGGCTCGAGCTGGAAATCATAGGTCATCCACACTTTCCGGCGTGCCATGTCCTTGTCTGCAGCCGGAATGATGCTTTCGTTATTCAAGCGGATGTTATGTATCGCATTGAAAACCATGTCCACACCGGATTGGCTGGTCTTCTGAACAAGCTGGATCAAGCGGTCTTTCAGTATTCTCCGTTCCCCTTCAATGAAATGCTGCGACCCTGAATTGGCCATCCGTCCATTGATGCCGCTGTCAAACGAAATCGCCACTGGATGGGTCAAGCTTTCCACTTCCATCTTCATCGCAATCAAATGCAGGTGATCGAGCGACACAAAACGCTTAAAGTGAAACCGCAATTTTTTCCCTTTTGGCGATTCCCATATAAAAGACCTGGCCAGTTCAGCTGTTTTTAAATTAAGCTGTTTGCTGTATTCGCTGGTGTTTCCGAGTTCCAGGCTGAACCGTTCTCCGTCGATTCGAATATCCAATTGAGTGACATCCGCTGCATTCGGAAGTTCGGTCACTTCATTTTCCTGTGATTTATTGAAAGTTCCATTGATGAATAAGTTCCTGGTTTCCCGGCCATACGGTTCTTCTGTCGCAGAACGCAGCCCCATGTAGCCATTTCCAAGCATCATAACGGCTTCGCTTTTTCCCAGTGCATCGGTGGAAAAGCTTGTCTCTGCTACGATCCAGTCTTTGAATTCCCCTGTGCCGATGGAATAATCCATCACAGAAGCCGCCCCCTTTCGTGTTTACGAAAACGTTTTAGTTTTTTTCGAAAAAAATATCCGAGCTTCCGTCTGAGAAACATCTCCGCTTCTCCTCGAGCAAGCTTTCCTTTGAAACAAGAACTTCTTGAATTTTATGGAAAGCGCTTACACGACTTATTATAGGTTCTATATTTTGAATAGTCAAGAAAATCAAAACCGGAAAACGAAAAACAAAATTCTTCAGCCGAAAAAATTCTGAAGAATTTTGATTTGTCTCGAGGCTTTGCAGATTCGAAATTAAGGTTTGTACACGCGTCCTGACTGTTTTTCTTGTTCCCATTCTTTTGCTTCTTGCCCTTCAATAGAACCCGACAGCAACTGATCGTCCGTATCAACCATCCACTGTTCCACTTTTCCACGCAGTTCTGCCAAGATGTGCCGGTGTTCCTCCAGCTCAGCCAGATTGTTCTGCTCTTGCGGATCCGTCTCCAGGTCGTATAATTCCTCCTTGGTGTTGGGAACGTAATAGTCGTTCCGCACCACTTGCCCTGAAAGGCTCTCGTGAATATCGAAGGGCAGGTATACTTTAGGACCGTCTTCAAAATTTCTTATGTACTTGTATTTGGCGGTCCTTACGCCTCGCATGGGATGATAGCGGTCATGCCACGTCAGTTCGCAGAAGAAATGTTCGCGTTCTGTATAGCTTTCCTCTCGGATCAACGGCAGGAAACTCCGTCCATCAATCCCAGCGGGAACTTCTCCGCCTGCAATATCCAGAAGAGTCGGCATCAAATCAATATTGCACAAGAGTTGTTTTTGCCTGATTCCTTTTCTGTCCATTCTTTTCGGGAATTTCATGATCAACGCCGTTTCCAGACCTGCATCCGTCAACGTGCCTTTTGCTCTTGGAAAAGCAATGCCGTGGTCCGTCGTATAGATCAAGAGCGTGTTTTCATCTAACCGGGTATCTTCCAATAATTTTCTTATCCTTCCGATTGCGCGGTCCAGTTCTTTAACAGAGCCTTGAAATTGGGCAATGTCTTGCCTGACTTGCTTCGTGTCCGGCAAATACGGCGGAACTTCCACTTCATCAATGGGATCCGGTTCAAAATCATCAAAAGGGCGGTGTGTTTCTTCAAATCCAACCGAAGCATAAAAAGGTGCTGCATCGCCGGCTTCCGCTCGTTCAAGCAAAAACTTCTCCACTTCATCCGTCACTTTTTCTGCTGCATTTCCTGGAACTTTGACTACTTGATCGTAGCCTAATTTTTCCCCTTCATAAATTCCGTCGATGGATTCATGGAAAAAACCGAAAAGCCAGGTAGCGTAGCCAGCTCGTTTCATTTCTGAAGGAAGTGTTTTGATGCCCGCTTTCATTGTATGCCCTAAATGGGTCAGGCCGATCAATCCATGATTATGTCCGTATTGCCCAGTTAGGATACTGCCCCGGCTCGGACTGCATTGCGGCTGCGTGCAAAAATAATTGTCAAACTGGATGCCTTCTTCTGCCATCCGGTTCAGTTCCGGCGTCTTCACTTTGCGTCCATAGCTTTCTAAATGCCTTCCTGTATCATGCGAAATGACCAGGAGGATATTCGGTTTCCCTGTCATATTGGCGCCTCCTTTTTTTGTATTATCTGGCCGCTTCACGTCTTCTTTACACATCAGCTGCGCATCGAAAGCCGATGTTCCCTGCAGAACTATCGCTCGTATTGGAAGACCGAGCCGCTACCCGATACCTATTGCAGTAGGAGTCGTGGCATAAATAGGAACCGCCGCGCATGGCCTTATCTTCTTCGGCCTTCATCTGGCCGACTGCCGGGTCTCGCAGTTCTGTAAATGCGTTCGAACACCATTCCCATACATTTCCGGCCATGTTATAAAGGCCGAACCCGTTTGGCAAAAAGGAAGATACAGGAGCCGTCCCTTTAAATCCGTCTTCAGCCGTATTGGATGTCGGAAACCTTCCTTGCCAAATATTGCAGAGATGCTCGTTGTTGGGGTTCAGCTCATCTCCCCATGGATACCGCTTTTGCTCTAATCCTCCACTTGCGGCATACTCCCACTCGATTTCATCGGGCAGCCGCTTTCCTGCCCATTCACAGAAAGCGTTCGCGTCTTTCCAGGATACATGGACAACCGGATGATCCATTCGGCTGTCTATTTCGCTTCCCGGTCCTTCCGGCTGAAACCAATAAGCGCTCTCTACCGCACACCACCAAGGCGTATTGGCTACTTGCCTGACAACCGCCTTGAGGTCAGAAGCTAGAAACTGATAAAAGACGAAAGACCAGCCGAATTCTTCCGCTTCCGTTTGATAACCGGTTTCCTTGATAAATTGCTTGAATTCTTCGTTTGTCACAGCTGTGCTGTCCATGTAGAACGGCGCTGCCTGCCGCTTTCGTATAGGACCTTCGCAGTCTGCAGGATGCCCTTCTCCGCTTTCCGTTCCCATCAAAAATTCCCCACCGTTAATGAAAACCATTTTTTCTTTAAAGCGGATTTCTTTGCGGGTCGGCAGAGAAACCTCCGTCTCTCTAGCGGTTTCTTTCAGCTGCCGCGGCTTGCTGGGCGAACAGCAGGGTTTTGCCAAATGGTCCACAAAACTTCCCCTCCCGTTTCCATCATCAATCAATTCACATTGTAAACGTAGATCGTCAGAATTGAAAGTTAATTAAAAATGCACTCTAGGTCTGTTCCGAATCAATTCCTTATCTTCTCATTTTCTGCTTGTTTCAAATCAGGAAGATTTTTTGACGAAAGAACAACAAAATGCACCGAACCCGTAACTGGGTTCGGTGCATTCTCTTTATTTGAAACTGGTTGTCATTCATCTATCCCCATCGACTTCTTGTAGCCTTCCAAATACGTCTTCTCAGACGAACTGCTCATGTCGAACGAACTCATGGCGCGGTGCCAATTCGGATAGAGCGGCACTGGACGTGCAACAGATTCGATCCGGTCATGCTCGTCTTGAGTCAGCTTGATCTCGAACGAAGCAATGTTCTCTTGAAGCTGCTCTTCGTTGCGGGCCGCGATGACAATCGGCCCGACGTTCGGACGGTCCCGAACCCACGCGTAGGCAATCTGCGGCACCGAAGCATTGTGGTTGGCTGCGACTTCTTCCAAAGCATCAATCACTTGATACAACCGCTCTTGATCCTGAACCCATGGCTCCGGCCATCCGCCGCCTTGGCGTGTGTTCTCAGGCGCTTGCTTGTTGCGCCCAATTTTGCCGTTCAGCAGTCCTTCACCAAGCGGACTCCAGATCATTGAGCCGACACCGAGTTCTTTTCCGGCCGGAAGCAGTTCGTATTCCGCCTCCCGCGCTTCCGGTGTGTAATAGATTTGCTGGGTGATGGGCGGAATGTTGCCGGACTGCTCGGCAACTGAAAATGTTCTGGCCAATGCCCAGCCGCTGTAGTTCGATACGCCCCAATGGCGGATTTTTCCGGACTTCACCAAGCTGGTCATCGTTTCCACAGTTTCTTCGATTGGCGTCTGCCCGTCCCATAAGTGGACAAAGTATAGGTCAAGATAGTCCGTACCCAAACGCTCAAGCGACCCTTCGATGGACGTCAGAATGTTGCTTCGCGACGCTCCTCTAGCGTTAGGGTTATCCCCCATCGGAAAGCCTGTTTTTGAGGTCAGCAAGAGTTCGTCGCGGCGCCCCTTGATGGCTGCACCCAATACCTTTTCTGCATCCCCTTTCGAATACAGATTCGCTGTATCAAACATATTGATACCCGCTTCAAGCGACATGTCGACCATACGACGCGCTAGCTTTTCATCGATATTTCCTGCTGCTTCAAAACCGTTTGTTCCACTGAATGGCACGGTCCCCAGTATGTACTTCGGAACACGCAAGCCTGAGTTTCCTAAATAAATATATTCCATGATTGCCTCCTTGTGTAGACGAATTGTTTTTTATATTAGACAATACTTGGTTACCCTTTGGCTGCAAGGGCAAAACGGATGCTTTTCCATATTTTTGAAAAACGCCCCCAAAGTCTTCATGTTTTCTGCTGTAAACGGGTTAACTCCTGTGCTATACTGACCTTATCAAACGACAGAAAGGCTGATGGGTGGACGATGCGCAACTAATCTTGTTTTAGCGGCTGAAATTTATAATTTCAACTCACGCAAAATAGGATTAGTCTGCCCACATCCAAAAAACTGTCGAGCCATTATACATTGATGGCTTATTCGATCGGGCACCATACGGCTAATCCTTCCAAATTTATTTGGGAGGATTTTTTAGTTCTCCCTGAATTGAAGGGAATGATTGGATGAAAGAACTGTTGAAATTACAGGATATCGGCTTTGAATTGATGGATACGGTGATTTTTGAAGAAGCTAACGCCAGTGTCCAACAAGGCGAAGTCATCGGCGTTATCGGCAAAAATGGAGCTGGCAAGTCAACCTTGCTTCGGCTGATAGCTGGGGAGTTGGAGCCATCAACAGGAGAGTTCCACTGGCTCCAACCGAATATTGAAATCGTCTTTGTGGAACAGGAAACGGAAACACACTCGTTCAGTGAAGTTACAGCTTCCGAAAGCGCATTGCTGAAAAAATGGAGTGTGCCGGAACACGACTTCCCGCTTCTCAGCGGCGGCGAAAAACTGAAAGCCCGGCTTTCCGCTGGTCTGGCCCGGAACGCCCAACTGCTGTTGCTGGACGAGCCGACCAACCATCTGGACAACGACAGCATCGAGCTCTTGCTGGCACAAATCCGCAATCATCTGGGCACCATCATTCTGGTGTCGCACAACCGCCACTTTCTGGATGCGGTTGCGACGAAAATTTGGTCGCTCGAAAACCATAAATTGATTGAGCACAGCGGCAATTACACCAGCTACATGGAAGCGCGCCAGCAGAAACGACTGACCCAGCAGCGCGAATACGACAAGCAGCAAAAGATGGTGGAGCGCATCGAATCGCAGATGGACGTGCTCACTTCCTGGTCGCATAAAGCCCATGAGGAATCGACCACGCAGGAAGGCTATAAAGAACATTACCGAATGAAAGCCAAACGCATGGACAAGCAAGTCAAATCCAAGCAGAAGCGGCTGGAAAAAGAGTTGGACAGGATCCATGCGGAAGCGCCCGAGCCGGAATACGAAGTCAGCTTCTCGATGAACGCCACGCATAAAACCGGCAAACACTTTCTCGAAGTGAAAGGGCTGTCAAAAGCGTTCGGCGGCAAACTGCTGTTTGAAAAAGTGAATTTCATTATTTTGCACGGTGAGAAAGTCGCCATCGAAGGCGCAAACGGAAGCGGCAAGACGACTTTATTGAAAATCCTGCTCGGACAGGAATCTGCGCACGGCAGTGTTTGGATGTCCCCTTCTGCGAGCATCGGCTACTTGACGCAGGAAGTGTTTGACTTGCCGCTCGAAAAAACGCCGGGTGAGCTGTTCTACAAAGAGACGTTCGAAGCGCGCGGCAAAGTTCAGAACTTGATGAAGCATCTCGGCTTTACGGCAGCGCAGTGGAAAGAACCGATCGGCGCCATGAGCATGGGCGAACGCATCAAGTGCAAACTGATGGTCTATATTCTGGAGGAACGGGATGCCCTGATTCTCGACGAACCGACCAACCACCTCGACTTGCCGTCGCGCGAGCAGCTCGAGGAAACGCTTGCGCAGTATACAGGCACCCTGCTGGTCGTCTCCCATGACCAGGCCTTCCGGGAAAAAACGACCACCAGCAAACTGGTCATTGCGGATCACCGCATTGAGAAACAACTCGACGCACCTGCTTCTAAACGGGACGAAACTGAAGAATTGCTGATGCGGTTAGAAACGGAACGGCAGGAAGTATTGGGGAAATTGAGTTTTATGACAACGAAAGATCCTCAGTATGCAGAGCTTGACCGGCGGTTTATTGAATTGACTAGGGAGATTAATGGGTTAAAATCTTGACCAGTACCCGAAAGAAAGCTGATTGACCGTTGCCAATATGTACGCAAAAAGAGCCGCTCCTATAAATTTTAGGAGTGGCCCTTTTTCAATTGAAAGGATGCATTTTTCTAAGCGCGTATCCATTTCCAGATTTCACCCGGTGTTGCATTTTTTCCGTACATCAAAATACCAATCTTGAATATCTTCCCGGCCAGCTTCATGAAGACCCAAACACTGACAACGAGGATGGCCAGCGCGATGATGATTTCAACCCACGGCCACTCTTCCAAGAGCGACAAACGGAGGATCAATATCGCTGGTGATGTAAACGGAATATACGAGCCGATTTGCGCCCATATGCCGCTTGGGTCACTGAACACCGGTCCAACGAAAATCAACGCGGTAAACGGCAGCATCATGATCATCCCCTGGAAGTTTCCAGCTGTTGAAATGTCTGCCATCGTTGCCCCGATGCCGACGAAAAGAGCTGCATACAGCAAGTAGCCCAGTATCGCAATGACCAGCATCAACGCCAGTTCCGGTACGAATAAATATTCAAGTATCGGAACATCGATTTTCCAGACAAGAACCGGCAGCACCAGTACGATAAAGACGATCACCTGAATGATTCCGAGCACAAAATACCCGATAATTTTGCCTTGCATCAGCTCACCCGGCGTCAGTGAAGACAAAATGATTTCAGCGATTTTGTCTTTTTTCTCCTGAGACGCACTTTGGAAGATTGCCATGCCGGTAAAGACGATCGACAGCAAGACGGCTGCCGCAAATATGCCCGGCACGATGCTCCTTAGTAAATCTTCGTCCATCCCTGCGCTCGCTTCGGTTTCTGCTGCTGCGCCGGCAGAAGCGTCTTCAAACACGACACCTTGGGCAATGACTGTCGCTTCTTCAGGCGTCAATCCGAGCTCTTCGATTTGCATCGCCTGCAAAGGAGCCCCCAGCAGCTGCACTTCATTCATGAAAAGGGGACTGATTTCCTCGCTTTGGTAAACCGGCAAGACGCCTCCGTCGAATGCCCGCTCATCGATAAAGACATACGCACTGTTTTCTTCAGATTCGAGTGCCCCTGCAGCTTCCTCTTCTGAAATATCGGTTGGCTGCAGTTCCCATTCGGCTCCAGCTTGCTGGACTGTTGCCTCCAGATCTTCATAGACGCCCAGCTGATCGTTGACGAATACCGTTGTCGACACTGGGTCCTCATCCGAGTTGTTGAACAAATCGGGTATAAGGTAAAATGCCAAAAACAGAATAGGCGATATAAACAAGCCGATCAGGAATGTTTTGTTTTTCATATTCCGTTTGATTTCCCATTTGGCGACTTTCTTCGTGTTACGCATCCAAATCACCTTCTCTCTTCAAGAGATTTTTATCTGTTGCGATGTCGATGAAGATTTCATGCAGGGAAATCCGGTCGATGGATAATTCCTGGACATCCATTTCGGCAGGCAGATTTTTCAGCCACGTGGCCGGCTGTACATCTTTCGACAAGTACAGCACCGCCGATTCTTCGGTTTGCTCGACACGCTCGACTTCAGGCAGGCTTTCCAATAAACTCCGCTCATTAACACCGTGGATTGTGCATTTGAAATTGGCGTATTGCTTTTTCACGTCATCCAGCGGTCCGTAAATCACTTTTGTGCCGCGATGAATCAGGAACAGTCGATCGGCCATTTCTTCAACCAGATTCATTTGATGCGAAGACAGCAAAATTGCCGTGCCGTTTTGCGCCAAGCCACGGATTTCGTTTTTGAACAATTCCTGGCTGACGGGATCTAAGCCTGAAAAAGGTTCATCAAGAATCAAGAGTTCCGGTTCATGAAGAATAGCGGCGATAAACTGGACTTTCTGCCCCATTCCTTTTGACAACTCTTCCACCGATACTTTATCTTTTCCTTCCAAGTCGAATTTCTTCAACAGTTCCAGCGCACGTTCTTTCGCACGGTCCAGCGGATAGTCTTTCAATTCCGCTAAATACAACAAAATATCCATGACTTTGACGTTTTTGTACAAGCCCCGTTCTTCCGGCAAATAGCCGATTTTATTGCGGGGAATTTCTTTGTTTTGGTTGTTCTGGAATGTAATGCTCCCTTCATCGGGATACATGATGCCCATGATATTGCGGATCGTGGTTGATTTCCCTGCGCCATTTGGTCCCAGAAGCGCCATAATCTCCCCTTTTTTCACTTCAAATGAGATATTCGCTACAATTTTTTTATCTTTGAAAGACTTTCCTAAATTCTCTACGGCCAGCATCGTTTCCACTTGCGCTCATCCTTTCTTTTTCGAGATCGGGTTACTTGAGTAGCATGTCGATAATTTCCTCTAAATCCAATGCGGCATGGTCGATTATACGGATGTTCTCGACCGCAAAATAATGTTCTGCAGCAGCCGGATCAGCGGATACAATTCGCTGGCGGTCTCTCGACACTTCTCCAGGAACAGAACCATCAGGTGTCTCGTCGAGCCAGTAGCGCCGGTAGCTTTCCAGCAGCGTTTCTTTTTCGTAATGGCCAATCGCCTTGCCCTCCCTCATGACGAAGAGGTAATCCGCCAGTTTCCGCAAATCATCTGTCTGGTGGCTGGCGATAATGATGGCCCGCTCTTCCGCCTCCATCCAATCGATCAACAGATCCATGAAGTAGCGTTTGGACGGGATGTCCAGAAACGCCGTCGGCTCGTCCAGAATCAGTACGTCCGTATTTCGCGGCAGCGCCAAAGCCAAGCTCAGCTTCTGCTGCATGCCTTCAGACAGTTTTCCAAACCGTTTATCCAGCGGGATATCGAACAGCCTCACTATCCGCTCAAATAAGGCTTCATCCCATTTCTCATAAAAAGAAGAAATCATCTTTTTCAGCGTCGTGCCGGTATAAGCATCCCACCCGATGATCTTTTGGGGTTGAAAAGCGAGCTTCCGTTTCCAGCTTTCGTCTTTGCCATCCACGGGTTTGCCAAAAACCTCGATGCTGCCCGCATCAGCATTCGCTAAATTCATGACCAGTTTCAGCAGGGTGCTTTTTCCTGAACCATTATTGCCGACCAGTGCGGTGATCGTCCCCGGCTCGATCGCCAAACTGATCGGCCCCAGCTGAAAATCGTCCATGCTTTTTTGCAGACCGTTTATTTCTATCCATGAAGGCATCGCTTACTCTCCTTTCTTCCGTTTTTCCAGAATTGCATGGAAAATCGCTGTCATTTCTTCATCACTGTAGTCGTAGCTGCGAGCAGTCTCGATGGCCCGTTCGAAACTTTCAGAAACCGAAGCCGTTTTCACTTCCTGCTTCAATACATCTTTTATTTCCGCTACGTAGGTGCCTTTGCCGTGTGCCGTTTCGATAAAGCCTTGCGCTTCGAGGTCCTGATAGGCTCGGCGTATCGTGATGACGCTGATTTCAAGGTCTTTTGACAGGGCCCGGATGGAAGGCAGCGGCGTACCGGCAGTGAGATGGCCGCCTGCAATCAATGCCTTCAATTGCTTTTCAATCTGATGGTAAATGGGTTCACGCGATTCTTTGGATAAGCGTATCGGCAGCAAGACCAGGCCCTCCTTTCATAAATAATCCGCTTTTTCGATATCTTTTTTCATGACCCTTTGCCAGTAATTCCATCCCGCATAGATGATCAGCAGGGAAACAACTATGGACATCAGCGGCCAGTTTTGAGCCAGCCCGATCGTCCAGTAAATCAGGCCTTCATCTGCCAACCACTGAAAAGCGGCATAGAAAATGGCAATGCCGAGCACAAGATAAATCATCGACTTGGCAAGTAGTTTCGTATCGTATGTTCCCCCTGCTTCACTTGCCGCCATGGCAAAACCTGCTGCAACTGAGACGGCCAGCCAGATGATGAGGAAGGCCATATAGCTTAAAGGCGTGATCATCTCCCGAAAAGCGGGAGACACTGCCAACAACATGACCAATAAAATCAGCTGGTACGGGAAAGAATACACGCTGTGGATGATAAAGCGGCTTTTGACGATAACCGCTTTCGGAACCGGCAGCTGCTGGAGCATGATGACTGCGGGTACTGTCCATAAATCCCCGTCCATTTTCTGCATCTGGAATATTTTCGGTTTCATCCAGGCCGGAAACATGATGAACAGCAGCAAAAATAATAAATCGAAAGCATAGAAGTTTTCTGTCAGGTAAACATCAAATGACGATATGCAGACAAAGCCGACAGCTGTATAAAAGGCCAGCATAAGCAAAGAACGTTTCATCCTCGCCTTCAATTCAAAGCCGGCCAGCCAATATGCTTGTTTCCATGTATGCATGGGTAATCACTCCTCTTCTACTGTTCCACTGTGTATATTCACATACACAGTAACAAGTTTTTTATGGAATTGTCAATCTTTTCGAGAAAAAGTTATAAAAAAAGCTTTGCGGCAAGTTGGATCAACTTGATGCGAAGCATTCTTGGTTGTCGGAGTATTTTATTTTTTGGGTGCAGCTTCTCACTTTAATAGCCCAGTTTCATTGTCGTTGGACAGTTTCATAAAGAACGGATACACAAATAGGGCAGCCAAAATTAACGTCGGCGTAAGCAAAATAAGGTCCCATCCATCTAAATCGAAAATCATTGATGATCCTATAATGATGAAAGCCGGCAAAAAGCTGAAGACCCCAGTTAGCTTTCTGGACTTCGGGACAATGTATTGCGTTTCCCCGCAATGGGGGCAGTTTACTTTATTCGTAAGTTTCAACGTGTTCAGGACAATGGTCTTCCATGTCCATTTTCGTCCGCAATTTTTACAGTTTGGCATCCTTACACTCCTTTTTATCGTGGATATTTTGCACCATCTACTTGCAGGTAGCGGGTAAAATAAGCGCCGATGATCAGCAATGCCACGGTCAGCGCCATAGTGGAGACTCCAGGAAAGCCCAACCAATAGCCCGCTAGATTGACTACGCCAATCAGCAAAAAGCAGATCGAAGTCACCAGGCTTTCGGGATCTGTGGCAGGCGTTTCTTTCATTTTCTTGAAGATTTTATTGACTGCAAATCCTGAAAGGATGAGAAGCAGTACAGTTGCGATAGTTGGCCACATGTTCAGCCCCCCTTTATTTTCCTGTTTCTTTATTTACGATTCAGAGAACCGGAAGTTTCGTCCTTCGAAACTTTTACGATTCAGAGAATTCTAAATTCTGGATTTTCTTTCTAATAAAGACGTACAATAACGAAGAACGATAAGCAAAGGGAGGACAATTTTCTATGGCAAACGACAAAGTTTTCACGTTCCACAATGGGGTAGAAATTCCAGACATCGGATTCGGCACTTGGCAGATTCCAAACGAAGAAGCTTACGAAGCAGTGACAACTGCATTGAAAAATGGCTACACGCATATTGATACGGCTTTGGCCTACAAGAACGAGGAAAACGTCGGAAAAGCGATTAAAGATTTCGATATTTCCCGGGAAAAGGTCTTTATCACCAGCAAACTCCCGGCGCAAATCAAAGGCTACGATGTAACATTGGAAGCTTTTGAAGAAACGATTTCGAACCTTGGTGTTGATTATCTGGACCTTTATTTGATTCATGCACCGTGGCCATGGGATGAAATCGGCAAGGACTGCACAGAAGGCAATATCGAATCGTGGAAAGCGATGGAAAAGCTATATAAAGACGGCAAAATCCGCGCAATCGGCGTCTCTAACTTTTCGGAAAGTGATATTCAAGCACTTCTCGACGCCTGCGACATCGTGCCGATGGCCAACCAGATTCCGTTCTATATCGGCCGCGACCAACAGAGCCTGCTGCAATTCTGCAAACAACATAACATTGTGGTAGAAGCCTATTCACCGCTTGCAACCGGTCAGATCTTGAGCAGTCCTGAAATCAAGGAAATGGCTGAAAAATACGGCGTAACGCCTGCTCAATTATGTATCCGTTATTGCCTGGAGCATGGCACATTGCCGCTTCCCAAATCAACAAATGAAGAACGCATCATCGAAAACAGCCAACTGGACTTTATTATTTCTCCAGAGGACGTTCAAAAGCTTGATGCTTTTGAAGATGTTCGCGCAACGTGATATAAAAAAACCGCCAATGGGCGGTTTTTTCTTTATTTATGAAGTTTTTATAAAGATTAATTGAGAAAATCAGATGTTCTGGCTGCTGATATTCCCAGAAAATTGGATATACAGTCCAAGTTGACCAAAATACAGTCCATTCGGCGCCGAATACTGTCCAAAAGAGCTTGATTACTGTCCAAACAATCCCTTTTACCAGCCAAACTCAATTTCCACAACTAAAACTAAATGGAAACAGTTTGCCCAGGCAAACTGCCTCTGTCCGTGAGCAAAACCCGCTCACTCCCGACACTCGCTCTCCAATTTCCGTATTGGACTTTCATTTATTGATTAGCTGCACCAGTTTCTTGTACTTGGTACAACGAGAAGTCGTCCAAACTTCCCCAAGCGCCGCCATCCGCTTTCACACTGCCACCAATCGTCACTGTTCCGTCTTCCACAAGAATTCCTTCTATTTCTGGCTGACTCCAGTTGGCCCATCCGTTTACAGAAGTGTTCATTGTGTAACGTTGGTCTGTTGTTTCAGCGTAAATGTACATTTCAGAATTGTGGGCATCTCCGCCTTGTACAAAGGCTGAAAGTTTGTAATATCCTGGCTCCAAGCCTGTAATGGTTTGTTCAGCTTGGAAATCTACTGCGCTTGCTGAGTAGAAATGCAGCGAATAGTTGCCGGATTTGGCGTCTGACGCTTTGTTCTGGTAGCTTGTGTGAGCAAGAGACCCATTGCGGTAAGTGATGTTCCACATGCTTCGGTCACTGCTTTCAAATCCTGGGTTCTTGACGAAGTTTTCCGGGCTGATCTGCAAATTCGCATTGACCGTCTGGCCGCCTTCCAATTCTCCTTTGATTACGTAACTGCCAGCTCCGTTATTGATCGCCTGCTGCAGTGCTTCATCATCCCAGGTAACGGAAGCTGACCCTTCGCTTCTGTCGTTGTAAGTGACTTTCACCGTTTCAGGCAAGACGATAGCGTCTCCTGCCACAACAGAGATGGTCAGATCTTTCACATCATCAATTTTCACAGGCGCTGCCGCACCGGTCTCCAAATACTTGAAGACATTTAGCGACGGCAACGGACGGCCGTTAAAATCGAACAGTGCCTGATTGTCTACTGCACTACCGCCATACCATTCACCGGCATCTTCAGGATCGTATTCCGCAGCAAAGCTTGTCGCCCAGCCTGAACCGTATTTTTCCCAAATCATTTTGCTTTTCTTCAACTTTTTGTCTGGTGCTACTGGGATCCAGGCCGGTTCCCAATAAAAGACTCCAAGACCCGCCTCTCCTGTTTTTGCCACAGCTGCCGCTACATCTCTGACTGCATGTGCCTGGCCTTGAACAGTAATTGGATAATTCAAGGTTTGACCAGAACTTTTCGGCGCCGTGTTTCCGTGGCCATCGCCGTCTTCTGCCGTATAAGCATAGGAAGTTTCCGCCACCATTACTTTTTTGCCGTACGTATCAGCGACATTTTTGAGGACCGTCGACAGATTTGTTAAAGTGCCATGCCAGAACGGATAATAGGAGCTGGCAAATACATCGTAGTCCACTTTATTGTCTTTAAGAGTTTTTGCGATTGACGCGTATCTTCCCGCTGTTTCGGGATTAGTGAAATGCAATGCTACTAGAATCTCGGAGTCAAGCTCTCTGACTGCCCGGCTTCCTTCATTGAATAATTGGCTCATGTTTTTCCAGTCTTTTTCTCCAGCCATAGCGCCGTTTGTTTCATTTCCAATCTGTACCATGCCGATGTCAATGCCTTCATCTAACATCGCCTGGAGACTGTCTTTAGTAAAGTCGTGAAGCGCCGTTTTCTTGTCTTCAAAGTTTAGGTTTTTCCAAGCTTTTGGTGCCTGCTGCTTGGCAGGGTCTGCCCAGAAATCCGAGTAATGGAAATCCACCAGCACCTTCATGCCATTTGCAGTGGCTCTTTTGCCGATTTCAATGGCTTTTTCGACATCGTTATTGCCGCCGCCATAACCTCTACCTTTCGAATCATACGGATCGTTCCAAATTCGCACCCTGACATAGTTGACGCCGGATTGCTCCAGTGTCTTGAAAATGTCCTGCTTTTTCCCAGCTTCGTTGTAGAATTTCACCCCGCTGTCTTCCAGCGCAAGTATGCTGGACACGTCGACTCCTTTAATAAAATCGTCATCAATTCCAGGAACGCGTTCAACGAAGATATCCGCCTTTACCGGTTCCGGCTCTGCGGCCATTGCGGTTGTATTGCTTAAACCAAGTGAACCCATGACCATGACAGCTGCTGATGCAGCTGCAAGCGTCGCTTTCCATTTACCACTCTTTTTCATCTTCTTCCACTTCCTTTGATTTATTGTCAAAAAGGAGTTTGTAAAATCCTTTTATAACCGGGAACAGGTAAACTTTTTCAAAAAGCACCCGCTTAACAGATTACCTATTAAGAACGGGTGCCAGTGACAGTTATATAAGAGATTTTCTATAATTACATTCTGTATTTCAGTTGTTATCACAACACTAATTCCCAGACAATTGGACATACGTTCTATAAAACTCTAAATACTTTCTGTTTCATGCGAAATACTTTCCAAAACCGCTTTCTTACTTTCCAAAGCAGTCCAAATACTTTCCAAAGGGTCTTTTTATTAAAAAACCTCATTTTCCAGCAATAAAACCCTCTTCCTCAACTATTGACCGCCAAAATCCGCACTTCATATTTCGCCAATGCCAACTCGCCTGATAGATCCTCACCCGTCAGCAAGTCTTTCGCTGACGAATCGATCGATACAGTTTGCTCTTGTTCCGTGAAATTCATGACGAACGCATAATTGGCATCTGCATCCTGGCGTACTTGGACCGAAACACCCGGACCGTGCGCAACACGAAACACCGGTTGAAGCGACAATTCATTGATCATTCCTTGATAGAAATCGCGGTGGAACTGCTCCTCCAAACGGCCGCCAATATAATACGCCTGCCCTTTTTTATAACGGTTGCTTGTCACGGCTGGAGTCTCAGCATAAAAATCCTGTTCGTAAGTCCCGACCACATCCGCCGACCGATTTACCAAAACTGTCGCGTAGTCCGTCAGTTCGTAGGAACGCCCGCCGTAATGGACCGCATTCCGATCGCTTGAATACAGCGTATCGGTTTCAACCGGGTTGATGCCGAATACATCCTGCAGATCTTGGTGCCAGCCGCCTAAATACGTTAGGTCATACTCGTTGACGACGCCGCTGATATAAGTCATCACCACGGTGCCGCCGTCTGCCACAAAGCGCTTCAATCGGGCAATCGTCTCTTCGCTTGCCAAGTACAGCATTGGTACTACGAGCAATTTATAACCCGTGAAATCCTGTTCTTTTGTAATGACATCGACCGGGATATCTTGCTCCCAGAATGTCCGGTAATGCTCCTGCAAAGTTTGCGGATAAGACTTCGTCTCGGTTCCGTAGCCTTGGGCATGGTTGAGCGCCCAGTTGCTTTCCCAGTCGTACAGAATGGCGACGTCTGCCGGGCGATTGGTTCCGACCACTGGGGACAGCTTGCCTAAGGTCTCGCCGACTTTGGATACTTCTTTAAAGACGCGGTTTTCCGCGCTGTTGTCATGATCGACGACCGCTCCGTGAAATTTTTCCGAAGAACCGCGCGATTTCCGCCATTGGAAATACAGGATACTGTCTGAACCATGAGCCACCATCTGCATTGAAGACAGCAAATGCATGCCCGGTCGTTTAGCTTTGTTGACCTTATGCCAGTTGACAGCGCTTGGCGTGGATTCCATCAGCAAAAACGGCTGTTGCTTCAAACTCCGATATAAATCGTTGATAAAGCCGACTTTCATCGCGAGATTTGCCGTCGTTTCCCAGTCGTTATGCCAAGCCGGGTATGCGTCCCAACTGATGACGTCCAAGTGCTTGGCGAATTTGCTGTAATCCAAACTTTGGAAAGGAATCAAATCATGCGTGTCTGCCATGAAATTGGTGGTAATCGGAATCTCCGGCGTCAGCTCCCTGATCGCTGTCACTTCATTTTCAAAGAAAGAAATCGTCTGATCTGTCACAAAGCGCTTCCAATCCAAATTCAGGCCGTGAACCATGCTCTCGCCGATCGGAGACGGCGATTCGATTTGCGACCAGTCGCTGAACGTATGGCTCCAGAATGGTCCCCACCAGGAATCGTTCAAAGCTTTCAAATCGTCCGCGTATTTCGCCTTCAGCCAATTTCTGAAAGCATCCTGGCAGCGATCGCAATGGCATTCGCCGCCGTACTCATTGGAAATATGCCACATCAGCAATGCGGGGTGCTTGCCGTAGCGTTCCGCGAGCAGCCGGTTCATCTGAGCCGTTTTTTCGCGGTAGACCGGTGAAGTGAAGCAATGGTTATGACGGCCACCATGCAATTGCTGGACGCGCGCTTCGTCGACCCGCAATACTTCCGGATATTTTTGCGACATCCAGGCTGGACGCGCCCCGCTTGGAGTCGCTAAAATGACGCGTCCGCCAATGCTGTGAATATTTTCGATGATGTTGTCCAACCACTCGAAGTGGCACTGGCCTTCTTCCGGTTCAAGCGTGCTCCAGGCGAAGATGCCCAACGAAAACGTGTTGCTGCCTGAAAGCTTCATCAATTTCAGATCTTCCGCCAAAATTTCAGGGTGGTCTAACCATTGGTCAGGGTTGTAGTCTCCCCCATGCAGCATAAAGTTTGCCGAGGTGGTATAAGTTTTTTCATTTTTATTCATAATGTTCTCCTTCCAGTGCCAGTCACTGCAATTTTAGCTGTCAGCCTTTCGTACCTCCGGCCGTCAATCCTGATACAAAGTTCTTTTGCAGCAGGATAAAGATGACCGCGATCGGAATGCTGATCAGAATAGCCCCGGCGGCAAAGGTCGTAAAGCTTGCACCCATGACGTCATTCACCAGGTTGTATAGCCCGATCGGCAACGTATAGTATTCGGGCGACCGCAGAATCGTCGACGCCAGGATAAAGTCTCCAAGCGGCCCTGTAAATCCGGTCATCGCCACTACTGCGATCATCGGCTTTGATAAAGGCATGATGATCTGCAGAAAAATTCTGGTGTTGCTGGCGCCATCGATTTTGGCGCTTTCGTCCAGATCCATCGGAATGGAATCCATATAGCCTTTCATTAAATACGTGTTCAGCGGGATCAATCCGCCGATATACAGCAGAATCAATAGCCAGTGGCTGTTCATCATTCCGAGTATCTGCGCTAAAACGAAAAGCGCGATCAACGCAGAAAACTGAGGAATCATCTGCAGCAGCAAAAACAAGGTCAATGCATTTTGTCTTCCTTTAAAACGGAATCGCGAAAAGGCGTAAGCAGTAAAGGAAACACAGATCACCGCTCCAATCATTGTGAAGATGCTGATCTTCAAAGAATTTAAATACCATTGGACATACTGCAGGCTCTCGCTTCCTGCGAATAGCTCACGGTAATGATCCAAGGTCGGATTTTGCGGAATCATGGTGGTACTGATCAGACTATTGCCCGGATTAAAACTGGCACCCACCGTCCAAAGCAATGGATAGATGATGATGATCGCCATAAAAATCAAAATCGAGTGGGAAATCAAGAGACGAAAAAACTTTGCTTTATTCATCTTCAAGCCCCCTCCTTAAATGCATCGGTTCGTCTGAACTGCCAAAGCGCTATCGCAATGACAAATACGGACAGCAGAATCGTTAACGCAGCGGCCAGCGAATACTGGCTTGACTGCAAGGTCAGCTTGTAGATCCAGGAAACGAGTATATCGGTTCCCCCGGCAGTAGATTCGGGAACAGAAGGGCCTCCGCCATTGAAAAGATAGATAATATTAAAGTTGTTAAAGTTGAATGTGTATTGTGTAATGATGACCGGCGCCGTAGCAATTAAAATCATCGGCATGGTGATGTTCCGGAACTGCGCAAAAATGGAAGCTCCATCAATTCGAGCCGCTTCATAAAGATCGTCTGGAATCGATTGAAGCACACCTGTCGTCACCAGGAAAATGAATGGAAAGCCAAGCCACCCCTGCATCAGAATCAAGGCCACTTTGGTCCAGTTTTCATCTGTCAGCCATGGAATTGCATCGATGCCTACCATTGCCAAAATATCATTGTTGATGGCACCGAAGCTGTCGTTGAACAAGCCCGCAAAAATTAGAATGGTGACAAACCCCGGAACTGCCCAAGGCAGAACAAGAACGGTCCGGTAAAACTTCTTAAAGCGAAGGTCTTTTTGATTGACGAGCACCGCCATGAAAATCCCAAGAGCGACTTGCAGCGTCGAAGCGATAAGCGTCCAGATGACGGTCCAGCCAAGAACACTGAAGAAAGTCGAGCGCCAGATATCGACTGTGAAAATTTTTGCAAAGGTATCAAATCCAACCCAATCGGCTAAATTAGCCGGCGGGGAATGGTATAAATCGTAATTTGTAAATGCCAGTGCAAAACTGAACAGAATAGGAAAAATGACTGCAAAAATCAGAATGAACAGAGACGGACCGCTGATCAAATACGGGTAACCCTGTGCGATTAAGTTTTGGTAATCATTTTTCAATGAGCTTAATGGCTGATTTTCATCGCGTCGCTTGCCATTTTTGTAGGCATCCCTCAAATTCACATAGTAAAAAGCAAGACCGAAAACCGTCACGATGACGGCAATCAGACCTTCTGCCAAAAGAAAAATCGAATTGTCGCGCGGCACTTCAGTTCCAAGTGTGGCAAGTCCCCAAAATCCCATGTTCAGAAGATCTCCAAACACCAGGAAGAAGGATATCGCTATACCAAGAAACAGGAACCCTTTAATCCATTGCTTGTTATAAAACTGGCCAAATCCGGGCACGATAGATAACAATAAGGCTGTTTTACGAGCTTGCACATTCTTCACCTCTTTTTATGTATGACCGGACAAAACTCACTTACCGGTCTTTACAACAAACGGCGTCAAACAGGTTTAAGGTTTGACGCCATTTCTCGCTATTGCTGATTAGTTGCCGCTATGAGTGGCTTCAATTTGTCCTTCGATCGTTTCCACTGCTTGGTTTAATGCATCTTCCGGCTCTGCTTTGCCTGTTGCAATTGTTTGGAGAGCAGAGTCAGCTGGTGTCCACACTTCGTTCATCGCCGGAATGTTCGGTGTCAATTCTGCGAATATGGATTGCTCTGCTACAGCTTGTGCAACTTCGCTTTCAGCTACGACAGGATCACTAGCCAACGCTTCTACTGCAGGAACTTCCTGTGTTTCTTCAAAACGTGTGCGTGAATTTTCTTCATTTGCCAGGAACACCAGCAATTCTTCGGCAAGTTCAGCATTTTTTGAATAGGCGCTGACATTATAGCTCTTCACTCCGATAAACGAGCTCATGTTTTCGCCATTTTCAAGTTCGGGCAATTTTGTCATTCCAAAGTTGACGCCCGCATCTGTAAACGGATCCACATTCCACGGCCCGGAAATAATCGCAGCCGCTTTTCCTTCTGTAAAGAGCGATTCCAATACGTTGATGCCTTGCTCCCCGATGATTCCAGCTGGGAATAAGCCTTCGCTGTAGAATTTTTGGATATAGTTGGCGCCTTCAATAGACCCTTCGTTGTTCAACCCAACATCGGTCGGATCGTAATTACCTTCTGCATCCTGTCCAAAAATATAGCCGCCATAGCCGCTCATGACACTTTGTGCATAATAGATTTGGTCAAACAATGCCAGGAATCCGAACTGGTCGCCTGTTGTCGTTTCTTTTGAATAGTCGTACCACTCTTCAAGTGTGGTCGGTAATTCTTCTTCCGAAATCAAGTCTTTGTTGTAGTAAAGAATTGTCGACTCTACCGCTTTAGGCAATCCGTAGACTTTTCCGTCCACCATTTGCGATTGCATCGCCGCATCTGTATAAATGGATTGAACGTCTTCGCCCACCGCTACTTCTTTGACCAAGCCTTCAACAACTGCAGTTCCAATTTGGTCGCCTGCCATCGTCAAAACATCCGGGCCTGTTCCGCCTGGTCCATCCAGACGCAGGTCCTCAATTTGCTGTGCATAAGGCTTCTCAACAATTTTAACTGTCACGTCGTTTTCCTCTTCAAACTTTGCAACCGCTTCTTTGATCCCATCGGATTTTTCGATATCTTCCCAAACAATCAGTTCACGATCCTGCGCTTCAGCTTCCCCGCCGGAAGAACCTTCCCCGCTTTCCTGAGGTCCACATGCCGCCAAACTTAAACTCAAAGCCACTCCATTCATTAACCCAATATACTTATTGTATTTCTTCACGAACGTACACCCTCTCAAATCGTTTTCGAAACTCTCCCCACAAGTTTCTGTTGAAAGCGCTTCCTGAAAAACAATATAGCATTGTTAGAAAAAACTGTAAACAATTATTTTACTTGAAATAGTAAAAAGTTTTACGAAAATAAAAAACGACCTGTTTACCAGGTCGTTTTGTTAATTCGTACTCTTTCTCACAATTAAGTTGGCACCCAAGTACAAAGTCTTCGTACACTTCCGTTTTTCAAGCAATTGCTCCAGCAATAGCGAAATTGCGTTCTTGCATATCTCCGCCATGTCGATATGAAATGTGGTTAAAGGAGGTGACACGTATTTGGCGATGCTGATATTGTTGATGCTGACGACACTGACTCTTTTCGGTATTTGGATTCCCTGTTCATTTAAAGCTTGCAGACATCCGACAGCGATCGGGTCCGCTGCGATGAAGAAGGCGGTAGGCAGCTGATCCCCCAGTTCTTCAATGGCTTTGGTCATCAGCCGGTAGCCGTTATCCACTGAAAATCCCCTATGGCAGTAAACGTTCCGATCCTGCAGCAATCCTTTTTTCTCCATGTGATCCCGGAAAGTCTGTTCGCGAATATCCATTTCGTCCCCATCTGTATTCGGATTATGGTAAGTGCCGCCTATAAATCCGATATCCTGGTGGCCTTTTTCAATCAGAAAGTCGATTGTTTTTCGGGTGATCTGCGCTAAATCCGGCTTCACCGAATCAAAATGCTCCGGATCTGGCGTTGAATCAATAAAAACACCGTGGGGCGTCAGTTTTCGAAGATGGCTAATCTCTTTTTCCGAAAACGTTCCGACTGCGATAAAACCTTCGATGTTCTCTGGAATTTGGCTGATGCCGCCTTCAATTTTATACGTTGTCAATTCCACGTTCGAAAGCTTGGCCATTTTTTCTATTTCGATTCTCATTGTTCTGAAATACACATCTTCCAATTCTTCTCTTTCAGTTAGCCAGTACAAAAAGGCGATATTCTTCACTAGCGTTTTAACCGTCTTTTTACGGTAATTCAACTGTTCCGCTGCATCAAAAATCTTTTCACGAGTTTCTTCGGGAACAGATAGGCTTTGGTCATTGCTAAGAACGCGCGAAACTGTAGAAATAGAAAACCCGGATTTTTCACCGATGTCTTTAATTGTAGCCAATCCTTCCACCCCACTTTTATAAATAAGTTAAGTAAATTATTTTACTTAATTTTTACTCTTTTTCCCCTAAATGTCAAGTCGTTTTGGATGCGAAAGAAAATTAGCTACTTTCACCAGCTGAACACAAAATTCTCCCAACACTGATTTTATAAATTTTTCTTTTGCAAAATAGATGCGCTCTTTTTCTGACCGTGTATTTGTGTAAGCCTTTTCTTCCTTATCTTCAGACACCGTACTGAATAAATCAAGAGATGTTAGATTGTTTTAGTAAAAAGAGTATGCTATTATTATTATCAGAATATTGCGTCTAGCGTGGTATTCTAAATACGATATACAGGGGGAAACTAAATGGCATTACCGAGAAAATCAGTTTGGTCTTTTCTATTATTGCTTGTTCTAGCGCTGTTCCTGGCAGCATGTGCAGGTGGCGGGGGCAGCGATGACTCTTCCGGATCATCGGAAGACGGAGCAGCTCCTGCAGACGGCGAAGCCGCACAAGGAGGAGATTTAATCCTCGCGGTCTTATCGGATGCTTCCTCTTTGGATCCGCATGGTGCCAATGACGTGCCGTCATCGGTCATCCAAGCGAATATTTTTGAAACTTTAGTAAACCGTGATGAAAACAACGAAATTATTCCAGGTCTTGCCGAGTCTTGGGAACCAATCGACGAGTTGACTTGGTCCTTTAAACTGCGTGAAGATGTAACTTTCCACGACGGTGAACCGTTCAATGCCGAAGCGGTCAAAGCGAACTTGGACCGCATTCGCGACGAATCTCTGGCATCACCGCGCTTTAACTTATACGAAATGATTACGGATGTTGAAGTGATTGGGGATTACGAAGTACAGATTAAGACTGAATATGCCTTTTCCCCATTGCTAGCCCACCTTTCTCACGCAGGCGGCGGCATGATTTCACCGGCATCGATTGAAGCCGATTATGAAGCAGTTGCCGGAGGTGCTGATCCATTCTCGGTTGTTTCTGCAAACCCAATCGGTACAGGCTTCTTCAAATTTGAATCTTGGGAGCCGGGCTCTGAAATTCGCTTATCGAAAAACGAAGATTATTGGGACACTCCAGCAAACGTAGATACTGTAACATTCCGCGTTGTTCCTGATTCGCAGGTGCGTGCAGCCGATTTGGAAACCGGGAACGTTCATATTATCGATCCGGTTCAGCCGAACGAAGTAGCGCGTATTGAGAATTCAGGATCTGCTTCAATTGTGCAGCAGCAATCTGCGAGTATCGCTTATCTAGGCTTTAATGCACAAAAAGCGCCATTTGATGATCCGTTGGTGCGGCAGGCAATCTCTTATGCCATCGACCGTGAAGCGATCATCTCCGGTATTTATGATGGTGTTGGAACTGTAGCGAAAGGGCCGGTTGCGCCAGGCATTTTCGGCTACACCGAAGATGTGGAATCGATTGAGTACGATATGGACCAGGCGCGTGCCCTTCTTGAAGAAGCTGGCTTGGCTGACGGCTTCACCACAAGCATTTGGACAAATGACAACCCGCAGCGCCAGTCGATTGCGGTACTTGTACAAGAGGCTCTTGCTGAATTGAACATTGAGGTTTCCATTGAAGTGATGGAATTCGGTTCTTATATCGAACGAACTGCTTCCGGAGACCATGATATGTTCATCCTTGGCTGGTCCAACTCTACAGGAGATGCAGATTATACCTTGTATCCATTGTTCCATTCAGCTTCCTTAGGGAACCCAGGGAACCGTACGTTCTACGAAAATCCCGAATTTGACGCTTTGTTAGATGAGGCACGCCGTGCAACTGAAGCTTCTGAGCGCGAAGAGCTCTATGCAGAAGCACAAGCGATGTTAGCTGAAGATGCCCCAATGGCTTACTTGCTTCACCAGGATTACTTGGTGGGCGTTGCTGATGCAGTATCCGGATTCGAAATCAACGCAGCCGGAATCTATCAGCTGCGAAACGTTTCCATCAATCAATAAAACCGTTAAAAACCGAAGTCCATTGAAACAATGGCTTCGGTTTTTTTGTAGTTTACGTGAAATTTTTTGCTGCTACACGAATTTCAAGCTGCCCCATTGGGAACTGTCGCGCAGCATCGCTTCCAATAAGGTAAAGCCTGCTTCAAAGTCCTTTAAATTCGCCATTTCGACCGGCGAATGGGAATAGCGGCGAGGGAATGTAATGGCTGCACCTAAGATGCCTTCTCTCGCCAAATGAATCGCCGATAAGTCCGTTGTTCCTTTTGACATGACTGATAACTGGATCGGTACATCATTTTTCTCTGCATACTTGATGATCAAGTCTTTCATCTGCGGCGCCATTAAATTGCCGCGTGCACCGCCGCCTGACAATAAAGGCAGCACCGGCCCTTTGCCGATGGCAATCGGATATGTATTGCCATCCGGTGTGTCTGCGCATGCAATGGTATCGAGGATGACGGCATAGTCCGGGTCGATTTTATAGCCCGCTACCTGTGCACCACGAAGGCCCACTTCTTCCTGCACAGTGATCACGCCGACAAGCGTTCCGCTGAACTTCTTGTCCTGAAACGCCTTGAATAATTCTACAAGCATGACGCAGCAGCTGCGGTTATCGATCGCTTTGCCGCAAATCAAATCACTATTGGTAAACCGATCAAGATCGCTGATATAAGTAATCGAATCGCCGATTTGAATGCCCATTTGGAGCACTTCTTCTTCGGATGCTGCCCCGACGTCGACGTACATGTCTTCAATCGGCAACACCTTGGTTTGTTCACTGGCAGTTTGAAGATGTCCGGCTTTTACGCCGACTACGCCAAAATGGCCGTTCACTTCGACTTTGCGTCCGACTAGCAATGCATCCATCATGCCGCCGGTCCGCTCCATACGCAAAAAGCCTTTGCTGTCGATCGCACTGACCATGCAGCCGATTTCGTCCGAATGCGCCGACACCAAAACTGTCGGACCTGGCTGATCACCTTCCAGGACAGCATAGATATTGCCCATGTGATCAATTTCCACAGCTGCGAGCGGTTCCAGCAATTCAGCCATTCGCTTGACTACTTGGTGTTCTCTTCCGGGACCGCCCGGCAAAGCTGCAAGCTCTTTTAGTTCTTGGAAAAATCGTTCTTTAAACATATACTTCCTCCTTTTGATCAATCTCTACAACGTTCATTCTACTTGAAAATAGACGGGCAGTCTTTCGGAAAATTCCGTTTTTTCCAGAAAGAATCGATTCAATATCCGCCATCAAGCACTTTTCCTCTTCTCTGCAATGGTAAACTGATTAATGAGTCTATTCTGAAAGGGGATTTTTATTGATGATTATGATTAAAAATGCGTGTGTTTGGGATGGTACCGGAGAAGTGATTGAAAACTGCTCTTTATTGGTCGACAAAGGGAAATTCATCGGTGTTGGCAAGGATCTGGCATCACCGCCTGACTGCAAAATAATTGATGCAGCCGGTAAAATCGTCACTCCGGGATTGATCGATGTCCATACACATCTTGGCATTACAGAAGAAGGCATCGGAAAAGATGGAAAAGACCATAACGAAACAAGCAGTGCCATTACTCCGCAGCTTCGGGCGATTGATGGGATAAATCCGCAGGATCGAGGATTTGAAGATGCGCGGCAAGCTGGCATCACCACAGTCCAAGTCATGCCAGGAAGCGCCAATGTCATCGGGGGCGAAATGTCGGTGTTGAAAACGGCCGGCTATATTGTTGACGAGATGGTCATCCGCTCGCCTTCCGGCATGAAAGCAGCAACCGGCGAAAACCCGAAAGTCTTCCACGGCGGAAAAGGAAAAATGCCGACTACACGCATGGGCGTAGCGGCACTCTTGCGGGAAAACCTGATCGATGCGCGAAATTATCTGGACAGCGAGAAAAAAGAACGAAAACTCGGCATGGAGAACTTGGGGAGAGTCTTGAACAAAGAAATCCCTCTTCGTGTCCATGCACATCGCGCGGATGATATCGTGACGGTACTGCGCTTAAAGCGCGAGTTTGGAATCGATATCACCATTGAACATTGCACCGAAGGCCATCAGATTGCAGCGTATATCGCGGAACATGAAGTGCGTGTCTCGGTCGGGCCTACTTTGTCGACGCGTTCCAAAGTGGAATTGAAGGACAAGCAATGGTCAACGATCAAGGCACTCCTTGACGCCGGAGTGCCTTGTTCAATTACGACAGACCACCCAGTGGTTGGCATCAATTATTTACTGACAAGCGCGATTCACGCCATCAACCATGGCATTTCAGAAGAACAGGCATTGCGCGCTTTGACCTCCGATGCCGCCAAGCACCTGGGTGTGGAAAATCGTGTAGGCTCCATCGAGACTGGAAAAGACGCCGACTTCGTCATTTGGAGCGGCAAACCGTTCGAACTGCAGCATCATGCAGAAGAAGTCTTTATTAATGGAGGGAAAGTGAACTAAGAGCAGCTGAAAAGCTGGCTTGCTTATTCCCGATAAGGTCTACCTAAAAAATAGTTCTTCCTTCAATAGAAGTTTAGTTAAAAACAATATGGGGAACGTTACAGAGCACTACCAGTTTTTAAATTAGAGGAGGAAAATTTTTGGGACATTATATCGAAGTGGAAGATGGCGTAAACGTTTATGTAGAAGATGTGGGATCGGGCCAACCGGTAGTATTTATTCACGGCTGGCCGCTAAACAGCAAAGCATTTGAAGCTCAAGTCAGCGAACTGGCTTCACAGAATTTCCGTTTTATCGGCATTGACCTCCGTGGCTACGGAAAATCAGACAAACCGTGGTCAGGATATGATTACGATACACAAGCGAGCGACGTCAAAGCGGTTGTTGATCATTTGAAACTTGATAACTTCGTGCTTGCCGGATTCTCCATGGGCGGCCCGATCGCTATCCGTTACCTGTCGAAGTTCGGTGAGCAAGGCGTAGATAAATTATTGCTGTTATCCGCTGCTGCTCCGTTGTTCACACAGCGCGAAGACTTTAAAATCAACCTGAAGCCTGAAGAAGTGGATGACATCATCCAGCAGATTAAAGAAGATCGCCCGGCTTTCCTTTCTGAGTTTGCGGACATGTTCTTTGAACAGAAGCATTCGCCGGAGTTCCTGCATTGGTTCCAGACAGTGGGGCTCGAAGCTGGAGCGCATTCAACCATCAACTCCGCAATTGCGCTAAGAGATGAAGACTTGCGTGGAGAATTGGCGGGCATTACACTTCCAACTGCCATTTTCCATGGCAAAAAAGATGAAATTTGTGCCTATGAACTGGGCGAAGAACTGGAGAAGCAAATCCCCAACTCCGTCCTTGTTCCGTTTAAAGACAGCGGACACGGCATCAATGCCGACGAACCAGAGCGCTTCAACAATGAACTGCTCAGCTTCTTAAGAAGTTCTGGTGTGAAATAAGACAAGGCAATCCAAAAATAAAGACAGGCTTACGAGCCGTCTTTATTTTTTTTTGAAAAAAAGTGATCTAATTTTAAACCCACTCCGTTATGTTGGTAAGAATTAAAAAAAGAGGAGTGGTTTTATATGAAATGGAATAAAGTTTTAGCACCTGTACTCGGAGCCGCGTTATTGATTCCAGGAATGGCAACAACCGCATTGGCAGATGAGTTGCCGCCAACTGAAACAACAGGCGTGGAACTTCGCGCAACCTTGGATTCTTTGTTGTCAGAGCATTACGCGTTGGCCGTAGATTCCATGATGAAAATTTATGACGGGGATGAAGCGGCAGAAGCGGCAGCGGCAGCACTTGATGCCAACGCAGCAGATATGGAGCCGGTCATCGCTTCTGTATACGGTGAAGAAGGCGGAGCCGCTTTTGTTGAAATCTTCGACAAACACAATATGGGCACTGACGAGTACGCAGCCGCAGTAAAAGACGGCGATGAAGCGATGCAAGAAGAAGCGCTAACAGAAATTCAGTCGTTTGTTGACGACATGGGCGCATTTCTTGGCACGGCAACAGAAGGCAATCTTCCAGAAGACGGTGCAACTGCAGCTCTTCGCGAACATGAAGACTATGTTCAAGAAACATTTGATCTGTATGTAGAGGGCGATTACGAAGCTGCGTACACATCTTACTTAGAAGGCTTCACACAAATCTTTGGAGCTGGAAGTGCCATCAGTGGTGCGATCTCCACTCAATTCCCGGACCAATTTTCTGATCCGAACACACCAGCTGGTGATTTCCGTTCGACAGTAAACCGCATCGCAGCCGAGCATTTCGCTTTAGCGCAACTGAGTATGACGAAAGGCTATAACGGTTCTGAAGACTTTGATTTTGCCGATTGGGCACAAGACCAAAACACAGAGGAATTCCGCGGGGCACTTGCTTCTGTTTACGGTGAAGAAGCGAGCAACCAATTTGTTGAACTTTGGAACAACCAGCATATTTCGGTCCAAGGCGACTTGGCTACCGCTGCAGCAGCTGACGATCAGCCTGCAGTAGAAGAAGCAACATCGACTTTGACAAGCACATTTGCAACTGATCTTGGAACATTCTTGAACAGCGCAACTGAAGACCGTATGCCTTTAGATGAAACCATTGCAGGTGTACAAGCACATGAAACATCTGTTGTCGACACATTCCAGCAGTATGTATCAGGCGATTACGCAGCATCTTACGAAACATACCGTTCAGGATATGCTATTATGTTTGATATCGGTAAAGGATTGAGCGGGGCTATTGTCGACCAATTCCCTGAGAACTTCGAAAATGCAGCACCTGAAAAAATGCCTGCCACTGGATTCGGCGGCACGGCTGAACAATCAAATACAATGATCCTTTGGGTTACATTGAGCACAATGATCTTATTGGCAGCTGGTACAATCACTTATCGTCAAACCAAAAACCAGCAATAATTAGTTCAGGGAGGGCCACTGGCTCTCTCTGTTCCTGATTGGAAAGGAGGGATTGCAGATGAAGCAGCTTGTCACGATGGGAACCGCTATCATTTTATGTCTTGTTTTGTTCTTCATTCTAAAACCTTTGGCAGCCAGCCCGACTTTTGAAGAAAAAGCCGATAAGGTGGAACAGCCTATGGAAACAGAACAAGCGGCAGAAGAGGAAGCAGCATCCGGCAACTATGTCGACAAGATTGCGGAATTTCCGATCCTTCCGGAACAGCGGGAAAAGCTGCAAATGCTGCAGCAGCAACGCCAGGAAAGCATAAAAGGCATGCAGCCTGCGAAGATCGAAGTTCCCTCTATTGGCGTCAAAGCAAACATAGAACCGACCGGCATTCTTGATAATGGGGAAATGGGTGTACCGGAAGATGTCGACCAAGTCGGCTGGTTTAAGCCAGGCTTTAAAGCAGGCGCAAAAGGCAATGCTGTTTTGGCAGGCCATGTCGACAGCTTGACTGGACCCGCTGTCTTTTATGAACTTAAGAATGTCGAAGTTGGGGAAACTGTGATTCTGACAGATGCTGATGGCCGGGAAATGGTCTTTGAAGTAAAAAACCTGACCAGCTATGAGACCGACGAAGCACCGATTGAAGAAATCTTCGGCAGCTCGGATAAGCGGATGATCAACCTGATTACGTGCACCGGCGACTTTAACCGTGACATCGGCTCACATGAAGAACGCCTGGTTGTCACAGCCGAACTGATTTCAGATTCCAGTGTCAAAGATACCAAACCGGAATCTCCGGCAAACGTAACAGCTACTTCGTTCAACATCTCTTGGCACGCTGTGCGTGATGATGCCATTATCGGCTACCGCATCTATGAAAAAGACATCGAGACAGGCGAACTGAAGAAAATCGAAACGGTTTCCTTGTTCGACAGAAAGAAAGTCGAACTCAAAACAGATGATACGAAACGCTATTTCGTTACTTCTGTAGATGTCGATTTGAACGAATCCGAAAAAGCGGAAGCCCAGTAAAAGAGCCAAAGCGGCTCCGACAAACAAAAAGAGATGGACCAAGTGCCCTTGCACTTGATCCATCTCTTTTTATGTCCAGCGGAAAACTTCCGCTTCCCTCATTCTTCTTTTCAGCGACCTTCAACAATATAGCTTTTGATGGGCTGGAATAAATGAAGGGTTGACTAAGTATGTCATGATTAAGTAAACAAAGGTTCTATTGCTGCAGCACAAACTTTAAAGCCTGGCATTTTGGATGCCGGTTCAAGTTCTTCGCTCGTCAGCTTGTTAATGTTTTGAATACCGCCCCAGTGCATGGGCACAAAAATGGTGTCTTCACGAATAGCTGCTGTCAGTTTGCTTCGGACGACAATTTCTCCACGCCGCGAACGCAGTTTGACGAGTGTATCATCTTTAATGTTAAACCGCCGCGCTGTTTTCGGGTGGATTTCCACGAATGATTCAAACTGGCGCGCTTCAAGTGTCGGACTTTTAAGTGTCTGTACGCCCGTTAAGTAATGGCCTAATGTTCGGCCAGTAGTAAGGGACAGCGGATATTGGCTTCCTGTTCTTTCTTTTGGAAAGTGATTGGGAATAGCCTTCATTTCGGCTTTTTTGTCAGGTCTTGAAAAACCCTTTTCGAATAGTCGCTCTTCACCTGGATGATCCAGTGAAGGGCAAGGCCAATAGACACCTTCCTCTTTCCGGAGCCGGTCGTATGTAATACCGTAATAGTCAGCCAGGCCACCGCGGCTCGCGATCCGCAATTCCTCAAATATCTCTTCCGCTTTTTTGTATTGAAAATAATGGCCTTTTCCAAGTGATGCCGCGATATCCGAAAGGATTTCCCAATCCTGTTTCGCCACCCCGATTGCCGGTCGGGCAGCTTCACGCAGTAAAACCCGACCCTCCAAATTGGTTAACGTGCCGGTACTTTCCAAATAAGAGGATGTCGGCAATATCAAGTCTGCATGCTGGGCCGTTTCTGACAATAGCATATCGACAACTACAAGAAAATCCAGTTTGTCTATTCCTTCTTCAACAAAATTGGCATTCGGATTAGAAACGATCGGATTGGACGCCATCAAGAAAAGAGAACGAATTTCCTGTGCATGGATTTTTTCCATCATTTCATAAGCCGACACACCTTTTCCAGGCAATTCAACCGGATCAATCCCCCATATTTCAGCTATGTATTTTCGATGTTCCGGATTTTCAATGGAACGGTATCCGGGCAGCTGATCGGCTTTTTGGCCATGCTCCCGTCCTCCCTGTCCATTTGCCTGTCCCGTGACAGCGCCGTATCCGCTTCCGGGTTTACCCATTTTGCCAGTTGCCAACAGCATATTGATGAAATTCCGCACCGCCAAGGAGCCGTCTGTCTGCTGTTCGACGCCGCGAGCAGTAAAAATAAGCGAAGAAGCGGATTTGCCGAACTGCGTTCCTGCCAATTCAATATCTTCTTTTGGCACACCCGTAATATTCGCGATATCGCTCAAATCAAGTGCTTCAATATGGGACTTTACTTCATCAAATCCTGTTGTACGGCGCTCTAAAAAGGCATGGTCGATAAACCCGCCGTCCATGATTACTTTCAACAAGCCATTTGCCAATGCCGCGTCCATGCCAGGCTTCACTTTCAAATGCAAATCCGCCATTTCTGCAGTCTGAGTAAGACGCGGATCAATAACAATGATATAAGCGCCATTGGCTTTTGCATCCATGAAGTATGGCAGCAAGGTAGGCTGACATTCCGCAATATTAGTACCTGCTAAAACGATGCAGTCTGAAATGCGGATATCGGAAAGCGGCATCGTCAGCCCCCGATCTATCCCAAAAGCCTGATTGCCGGCAGTTGCCGCTGCCGACATGCAAAAACGCCCATTGTAATCAATATAAGGAGTCTGCAATGCAACCCGCGCGAATTTCCCAAGCAAATAAGACGATTCGTTAGTCAGCGAGCCGCCTCCATAAACCCCTACTGCTTGATAACCATACTGTTGCTGGGTAGCCGTTATTTTCTCAGCAATCAAAGCATATGCTTCCTCCCATGAAACCGGCACAAATTCTTTGCCTCTCTTCATTAAGGGCTCTGAAATACGCTCATTGCTTAAGGCATGCTGATAGGCATTCACTCCCTTAACACATAAACGGCCTTCCGACGCAGCGTTTTGCTTTGGCTCGATCGTATAGCTGCGAATTCCTTCATTTACTTTTTCAGTGATTTCCATTTTGCATTGCACACTGCAAAATGGGCATTGGGTTTCCATTACCGTTTCTGCTGACGTCGTCATCTTTTCACCCGCTTTATAGAATGATCGATATTTGCCGGTCCTCAGCCCATGGCATGAGACAAAGCAACTTCTGTTTCCCGCTTTTTGTCCGCTGACCTTCTCGCCGCTTTTTGACTAATCATTTCTTCCCGTATCGAAAGAATGCCGGTGCGCACTACCCACTCAGCCAGCTCTTCAAGATAGAAAGCCGTTCGCTGATATAAAGATAACAATGCTTCAGTCATCGACAGCGCCTCACTCATTGTCATAGCAGTATAAAATCTCTCACTGCCGCCGTAAAGTTCCCATCCCCCCGGTGCGCCGATCAAGCTGATGTCCTCTCTCCGAGCTTTTGCCTGATCATCAACCCCTGCGGATATGCCGATAGTGATTTCAGTTGGAAAACGAGACGATTCCAATTCTTTTTCCAGTTGGAAGCCCAGCAAGAGAGAATCTTGCATAGCATTTTTCCCGTATCGGCTACCCGAACATGTACTGACAGCCCGAAGCCCATAGCCATATGAATGGACTTCAAGAGCCAATTCAGTGCGCACTGCAGCTACTTCCTGTTGCCGGATTCCGTATAACTCCATTCGCGGCCCAGTTGCCAATTTAACAAGCGGAATATTATATTTCTTAACAATTTCTGTTATTTTCAAGAGCTGCTCGGTTCCTATTAGACCTCCGTGAAGCCTCGGCGAAACCATATATGTGCCATCCGCAGTTTTTTCTTCTATTATTTCCGGGATCTTGGCACTGTGTACACCCATGTAATATCGAATTGCCGGACGGCAAATTTCACATCCACCCACTGTCGACCAACCAAGACGAAGCATAATTGCTTCTTGCGTGTCCTCTGCACTCTCCTTGATCATTTCAATCAATTCACTATGATCTGCCGTAGTACAAGTGCACATCGGCTGCTTTATCTTAGTGGCTACCCCGCATCGTTGAACATAATCCAAAATATCTGCAACCAACGGACGGCACCCCCCGCATGAACTTGACGCTTTCGTGCACGCTTTAACATCATCGACACTATCAAGTTCTTCGTCGCATATCGCATTGGTAATAGTTCCTTTTGTGACACCATTACAAGCGCAAACCAAATCGTGATCTGCCATTGCAGCTATTCGACCGTCTACATCGACTGCCGTTGCCGCAAACTCTTTTTCAACTTCTTCGTAGCCTGCTTTTTGCTGGATCATGTTCAGTAAGTTTGAACCTGTCGAAGTGTCGCCAAACATGACTGCCCCTACCACTTCCTGATTTCGGAGAACCACTTTTCTATATGTGTTCTTGACACCGTCATACCATTTTAATAGGACGGTCTCTTCACTTTCCGTAAACTCCCCCGCTGAAAACACATCAACCCCGGAAACTTTTAGTTGCGTTGATAACACAGAACCTTGATAGCCTTCATGAGATTGTCCACAAAGCACTGCAGCCAATACCTTGCCTTGCTCATACAAAGGCGCAACCAAACCGTAAACGGAACCGCGATGCTCCACGCATTCCCCAACAGCATATACATTCGGCAAATTTGTTCTCATATAATCATCGACTACAATCGCACGATTCACTTCAATTTCCGTATCCGCCGCAATCTCGGTATTCGGACGGACCCCCACAGCCATCACCACTAAATCGGCTTCTCTCCAGCTTCCGTCCGCAAATCGAATGCCGTCTACCCGCTCTTCGCCGGTGATTTCAACTGAACTGGCCTGCAATAAAAAATTCATTCCTTGGTTTTCAAGTTCTTTACGAAGCATCTCGGCCGCCAATGAATCGAGCTGGCGTTCCATTAAATGTTCAGCGATATGAACCACATCCACTTTCATGCCAAGGTTCAACAAGCCACGGGCTGCTTCTAACCCCAGCAATCCACCGCCGATTACAATCGCCTTTTTATATTTAGCGGAATATTCAATCATTTTTTCGCAGTCTGATATATCTCGGAAAGCCGTCACGCCCTCTTTTTCTGCACCGGGCAGGGGCAACATGAACGGTATGGAACCGGTCGCAATGATCAAATCATCATAGTATACCTTCCGGCGCTTGGCTGTCACGACGTATTTCTCCTCTGCAACGAGCTGAACGACCTGTTCATCGGTGTAAAGTATAATGCCATTGTCCTTATACCATTGCCAATTGTTTAAGGTAACACTTTCTACAGTCGTATCTCCCTGTAAAACTTTAGACAGCAAAATACGATTGTAGTTTGGGTGCGGCTCTTTGCCGAATATTGTTATATCAAAAGCTTCAGAATCAATCTTCAATATTTCTTCTACTGCACGGACACCGGCCATGCCGTTTCCTATGACCACTAATTTACGTTTGTTTACCATCAAAGCTTCCCTCCCGCTCATTCTGATTTTGAAGTCGGGTTCCAATAAAGTTCGTTTCCTGTGTAAGACTCATTCATTTGTTGTGCAGTCACTTTGCATGCATCGCCATTTGTCACAAAGTTTAAAAAGAAATTTACGATTCTCATCTCGAACACTCCTTTTCATTCATGCATGCCACTTCAAATCACATGACAACACGTTAGGTTAACTAACATAGTATAGCCATTTTTCTCATCAGTCAACAAATTTATGTAATTTTCTAAAAAATACGTTAGGTTTCCTTACATAAGTGGTAGAAATATTTTTTCTTTTCGTATAGACTTACACAATCAACAAAAATCTGAATTATTAAAAAGGAGTGGAACGATGAAATTAATGGATTTAAGAAAAAGTGGGCATGCACCATCATTATTGGCTTCATTTCTGTATTTCGACATCAGCTTTATGATTTGGGTATTGCTTGGCGCATTAGGAGTTTATATCACAGAAGACTTTGGCCTATCCCCCTCACAAAAAGGAATGATCGTAGCAATCCCTATATTAGCCGGCTCATTTTTCAGAATTGTCCTCGGCATCTTAACGGATCGCATTGGACCTCGCCAAACGGCAATCGGCGGAATGATCCTTACAATGATTCCATTGTTATGGGGATTTTTGTTTGGCAGCAACCTTTCGGAACTTTACTTTATCGGAATTCTGCTTGGTGTGGCTGGCGCAAGTTTTTCGGTAGCGTTGCCGATGGCCAGCCGCTGGTATCCTCCTCATTTACAGGGTGTGGCGATGGGCATCGCTGGTGCCGGAAACAGCGGAACTGTTCTCGCTACACTGTTTGGACCTCGGATTGCTGAGCATATCGGCTGGCATGGTGTTATGGGTGTAGCATTGATTCCGCTTGTATTGGTGTTTATTGTATATGTACTGATTGCCAAGAACCCGCCTTCTCAGCCGGCGCCACAGCCAATCATTAACTACTTTAAAGTATTCAAACAAAAAGATACGTGGTATTTTTGCTTGTTATATGCAGTAACGTTTGGCGGTTTTGTTGGACTGACAAGCTTTTTGAGTATTTTCTTTGTCGATCAATACGGGCTTTCAAGTGTGCGAGCCGGCGACTTTTTAACGATTTGTGTCATTGCCGGCAGTTTGTTCCGTCCTGTTGGTGGACTGATTGCTGATAAAATCGGTGGAGCCAAACTGCTGAGATTCTTATTTATAGCTGTAGCTATAACGATGTTCGGTGTAAGCACCTTGCCCTCACTGGCGGTTGTGACGATTTTGCTTTTCCTTTGCATGATGGCTCTCGGAATGGGAAATGGAGCCGTCTTCCAACTTGTTCCCCAGCGATTTCAAAAGGAAATTGGCATGGTGACAGGTGTTGTCGGGGCAGCGGGTGGAGTCGGCGGTTTCTTTGTACCGAATATTCTAGGCACATTGAAACAAGTGACGGGTACATACTCTTCCGGATTTATGGTTTATGCCTTCATCGGAATCGCAGCTCTGATCATACTGACAGTCGCTCAAATTTCATGGCGCAGAGTTTACGTTGCAAAGACAGAATCTGTTTAATCCTTACACGAAGAGGAAACGCATATGACTTAAAACGGATGGCAAGGAAGTTGCCATCCGTTTTATTCCTATACAAAATAAATCTCAAGCCATAAAAAAACCAGCTAATTAAAATCAGCTGGTTTTTATCGTTCATTGCTTAAGGGGATGCTGTTTTTTCCGAACTCTTTTTCATGCCGCAGCAGCCATTCTTTGCGGGTCAAGGTACCTGCGTAGCCGGTCAGTTTTCCGGTCGATCCGATAATCCGGTGACAAGGCACGACGATGGTCAATTTGTTCTTGCTGTTGGCGTTTCCCACAGCCCTTACTGCCTTATCGCTGCCGATCGCTTTGGCGATCGAGCCATATGAAACCGTTTCTGCGTATGGAACTTCCGTCAGCGCAGCCCATACTTTCTGTTGAAATTCAGTGCCTGTGGATTTGCAGGGAATCGTAAATTCCATGCGTTCTCCTTTGAAATACTCTTCAAGCTGCCGCTGGCACTCAATGATGACCTGCGGGCTATCCGAATGGACTGGCTTGCTGACTTCCGTTTTTTCGGTGAACAGGATGGAAATGATCGCCTCTTCTGTTCCGATAATTTCCACGATGCCGATTGGAGATTGGAATTCAGCTTGATGCAGTTGATTCATAATAAGGACCTCCATAGATAGAATGTGGCATATGCCTGCCATCCTTCCCAATTTTTCGCAAGCTCTGTAATTTCTGCAAGGCTTGGTTTTCGATCGATCTTCAATTGAGCCTTCAATGCATTGTGAAGGCCAACATCCGCCAGCGGGAAAGCTGACTGGCTGCGCAGGCATTTCATCATGACGTAATTAGCCGACCAGGCGCCGATTCCTCTGATTTTCAGTAAAGCCTGCTCCATGTCCGGTTCCTGAAGCAGGCGTTCCTTTTGCAGATGGCCTTCTGCCATTGCCGACGCAATCCCGATAATGTACTCCGCCTTCCTGCCCGTTAACTGCAATGCTCTTAAATCAGCGACAGGCAACTCGGCAATGATCTCAGGACTCGGAAATGCCCAGTAATGATCCCTCTCGTAAACTACATGTTCTCCATACTGTTCAACAAACCTTTTTTTCAGCGTATAGGCAAAAGTCAGGTTGATTTGCTGTCCCATGACAGCCCATACCAATGCTTCAAACAAGTCGGGAATGCCTATGACCCGCAATCCGTAATATCGCTGCACTACTTCACTCAAAACCGGATCCGTTTCTGCCATGACATAGAACCCGCTCAAATCCGTCGATAAGTCAAACCATTCTCTAACGTAAGCGGCAGCCAGTTCCTGCCTCTTTACAGACGGAGTGCCGAGTGGAAACTCGATACGCAATGCACCATTTGCAGGAACGATGCGAAACAGCACGAGCTGGCCTTCAAGCTCTAGCAGTTTCGTTACCCTGCCGTCTTTAAGGTGAAACAGGTTTTCTTGCGGAGAACGGCCAAGATGGACGAGGCATTCAGTGAAATTAAAATCAGCAGGCGTGAAGATCTCCACGTAAAATTCGTTAGCTGTTTTCTTCATAATAGAATAGCCTCGCTGGATTTCCGGAATTCACTGGGCGAATGATTTTTCAGCTTGCGAAAAATTTTATAAAAATTGGACGGGCTTTGAAAACCTGTTTCAAAACAAATTTCCAGATTTGACAGGCTGGTGCATGTTAAGAGGTGGGCTGCCTTGTCAATTCGGATTTTCTCCAGACAGGAGCGCGGTGTTTCAGAAGTTTCCTGCTTGAATACGCGCTCGAGATAGGTCGGGCTCAAGCCGACATGATCAGCAACTTCCTGCAATTTAATACTTTCTTTGTAGTTGACCGACAAGTAAGCAACCACATTTCGTGTCAGTTCTTCATAAGGCGAATGTTCCGTTTCAGGGCGGCATCTTTTGCATGCCCGATAGCCTTTCGCTTCAGCTTCCGTCATGGTCGAGTAGAATTCGACATTGATTTTTTTCGGTTTCCGGGACCTGCAGGATGGCCGGCAGTAGATTTTGGTTGTTTTAACTGCCGTGTAAAAAAGACCGTCGTATTTCCGGTCACAATTTAAAACCTTCTCCCACATCTCTTCAAAGGAAAAATGTGCTTTCTCCACCATGTTATTCCCCTCCACTTAACCCGCGGCCAATTGCTTTATTGGTCACGCGCGCGTCCTTTGCCTCATTATATCCCAGTATCCCACAATCTTCAGCTATCCCGTTTTTACTGTTTTCTCCATTCTATAACTGAAAATGAGTAGATGCATCCTCAATCTTGCCTTTACAGTCCTAAAATTCTCAAGCGAAAAAATTTTATTTCCAGCCGCCTTCTCTTATAATGGGTAAGATGTCTACGAAAGAAGGAATAATCTCATGATACAAATTTTCTGGTATGTATACGCAGCATTTCTTGCCACATCCACAATCGGATTTTTTATACACGGTGCCTATAGAAGCCCTGTCTTCCTGATTGACCTAGCCTTCTCAGTCATTGCCTGGGTCGGACTGTTCGGGTTTGTCACCCATCATCAAATCTTCACGCCTTTTGTCTGGCAAGTAATTCTTGCAGCCGTAGTGCTGTGGGATCTGCTATTTTTCTTTTTCATCAAAGCCTATTTTACCGCGGAAGAACCGGAAGCCGATACGGCATCCATGACCATCATTTCAGGTGTTTTTATGGTGGTGTTGCTTGGCCCGCTCTATTACGCGCTATTTCACTATGCATTTTAAGGGCTATTCCCCTCTTGATCATGCAAAGACCGCCTCTATCCAGTTACGATTGGACAACGGCGGTCTTTTAATTATTTCATGGGAATTTACTGAGCAGACCCTTTCAGATCTTCCACCGGATTTTCCAATTGCTCGAATCCATCAATCCAACAGCCGACCACATCCCCTTGCCGAATGACGACGGCTCCCGGTGTTCCGGTTGAAATGATATCACCCGGCAGCAGCGTCATCACCTTGGAATGGAATGAAATCAAAAACTGCGGCTGAAAAGTCATATTCGATACCGCATTTTTCCGGTGGACCCTCCCGTTAATGACGGTCGATACATTCAGCTCGAGAACATCTTCTACTTCATCTGGTGTAACGAGGTGCGGACCGAAGCTGAAAAACGTGTCGAAGCTTTTGGCACGCGTCAAATACCGCGGATTTTTCTCCAGAATATCTTCCGCTGTCATGTCGACAATTGTGGTATAGCCAGCTACGACATCCAGCGCCTCTTCTTCCGTTACATCCTTGCATTTCTTGCCGATGATGATGCCAAGTTCCGATTCCGCTGTAGTGCGCTCCGACTGCACCGGCACTTTAATGGTGTCGCCAGCTCCAATAATGGTGGTATCCGGTTTCATGAAACTCGCTGGTTCGGTATTAGGCGATACTTCATGGAGATCGGCGGCATGCTCCACATAATTCAACCCGATTCCCCAAATCTTCCGCGGCTGTCGGTAAAGCGGCGCATAGCTGACTTGATCAAAAGGGATGATGAGCTCCTTGAAAGATTCTTCTTTTATTTTTTGCTGGAATTCGTCCTGAAACCAATGATTCAAAGCACTCAACTGATCAGACTCTATCAATTCCAGAAGATTTATTGCCCACCTCTGATTGAATGTCTCGTTCAATCGCTCCATCGGCACAACACCGGATCCCAGCACCAATGCGGCTACTTCCTGATTCGACTGCCTGATTGTCGCTAAACGCATATGCAAATTCCTCCCCTTTGTCTGGAGCCCAGATTTTCTCTACTGAGAACTCCAGCTATGTATTGACTCGCTCGTCTTAATTTTACACTAAAGTTGACAGAAAATTCTTTTATTTAAATTAATTGAAACAAAAATGGACATTTTGTGGATTTAGAGCTCTACCAAGTTGGTTCTTCCCTCTTTTGAACGGTATACAAAGAACCATGAAAACCGTATAATAAAGACATGAAAGCGGTTTACAAAAGAGCTTACAGCCGCAAATCGGACTCTGATGAGAAGGTGCTACGATGATGAATTGGGAAGAACGCAGGCAGATCGTAAAGGTCGCTAACCTCTACTATTTCGACGGCCAAACCCAGGCACAAATCGCCAATAGAATGGGCGTTTCCCGTCCCGTAATTTCAAAATTACTGAATAAAGCCCGGGAAATGGGCATAGTGGAAATTTATATTAAAGACGAAAATGCCCATACAGTAGAATTGGAGCAGCAGCTGGAGAAAGAATATCATCTGAAGGAGGCGCTGGTGGTGCCCGCGTCCAATCTCAGTACGGATATGGTCCAGCATTCCCTAGGAAAAGCGGCTTCTTCTTATGTCTCAAAGAATCTCAAAGACATCAAATCATTGGGAATTTCCTGGGGCCGCACCTTATCCAAGTTTGTTCAGGAATATCCGTATGAACAGCACCGTGATTTACAGATCGTTCCATTGGTTGGCGGGATGGGCAGAAAATTTGTGGATATCCACTCAAATTTGCTTGCTTATCAGCTGGCGCAAAAAATGAATTCTTACTGTTCTTATCTATACGCACCGGCCATGGTGGAGTCACGGGAATTAAGGGAACGCCTTGTCCAATCAGAAGATATTGCAATGGTTTTGAAAGAAGGACGCAATGTGGAAATGGCGGTTGTCGGTTTAGGAAATCCGTTCGAAGGCTCAACCATGATTGATATGCAATACCTGACTCCCGAAGATTTGGATTCACTGAAGCTGGCTGGAGCTGCAGGAGATATTGGCTCACGTTTTTTTGATGCTGACGGCAACCAGATCAAACACCCCTTGAACGACCTTGTCATTGGTCTTGATCTGGAGGAATTTAAACGCATTCCGGAAGTGATCGGCATCGTCGAAGGCGCTCATAAAGTGGAAGGCATCAGAGCTGCTCTGAAAGGCGGATATCTGGATGTGCTGGTTATCGATGATATTACGGCAGACTTGCTGCTTCGCACCAAAAAATGACAAATTCAGCTTTTCTGTACATGCTACATACATAAAAGCCGGTTGACCCGATGCATAATGCATCGGGTCAACCGGCTTTTTAGCTTCCGCTTTTTTGTATTGTCTAGCTCCAGCGCCCAGCTCTTCGGGTCATAAGCCAACCCGGCTGTGCGGCAAAGTGCGCCGCTTTGCCGGTCTGTCTTATGCCCGTCAGACCTACACGGACGCTTCCGCTTTTCTATGTTGTCTAGCTCCAGCGCCCAGCTCTTCGGGTCATAAGCCAACCCGGCTGTGCGGCAAAGTGCGCCGCTTTGCCGGTCTGTCTTATGCCCGTCAGACCTACACGGACGCTTCCGCTTTTCTGATTGTCTAGCTCCAGCGCCTAGAACCTCGGGGTCTTAAGTCCGTTTGCCTGTCGGTTCTGGATAGGCGCTTCCGCTTTTCTATTGATGGACTCCTTTTCCGAGCCAAGTAGCAGCGGCTTCGTAGAGTGTTTCTGTCACGGTCGGGTGGGCATGAATCATGGATGCCAACTCGTCGACTGTCCCTTCCAGTCGCATAAAGGCAGACGGTTCTGCAATCATTTCCGTCACATGGAAGCCGACCATGGAGACACCCAGAATTTCTCCATGGGTGGTATCCGCAATCAATTTAGTGAAGCCTTCTTTTTCATCCAAGGTCAGCGCCTTGCCGTTGCTGGCATGATCCACTTTTATCACTTTGTAAGCAATGCCACTTTGCTCTGCTTGTTCTTCAGTCATCCCGACACTGGCAATTTCAGGACTTGTGTAAACGCAACGCGGCACTACATGATAATCCATCGTCTCAGTTTCTCCAGCTGCATTTGCTGCAGCCACCAGCCCTTCCGCACTGGCAACATGTGCCAGCTGCCAGTTGCCGACCAAATCACCGGCTGCGTAGACATTAGGCAAACTGGTAGCCATGTGTTCGTCTACTTTCACGAAAGGCCCATTCATCTCCAAATTCAGGGACTGAAACGCCGAAGTGTTCGGGGATCTGCCGACCGAGAGAAGAATCAAATCCGTATTCAAGGTTTCTGTCTGCCCTGATTGGCGTTCAATCTGAACCAGGCGCCCGCTGTCCCCTTGCTCTACTGCCGTCACTTTCGTTGAAGTTAGAATAGAAATTCCTTTCTTTTTCAGCGACTTTGCCAGGACTTTTCCGGCCTGTGGATCTTCACTCGGCACAATTCGGTCGCTCATTTCCACTATGGTCACTGGGACACCCAGCGCAGAAAATATACAGGCAAATTCCACGCCAATGATTCCACCGCCAACGATGACCAGTGACGAGGGAATCTCTTTGATGTCAAAAATAGTATCGCTGGTATGGAAATTCTCTTTTTCTAATCCTGGAATAGGAGGAACGACGGGCTGCGATCCGGTGGCTAGAATGACTTTATCGGCCTTCACCACTTTTTTCTCACCATTTTCATCAATTGTAATACTTCCATCCGCCTGTACTTTCCCATAGCTGTTCAGCACATCGATTTTCCCTTGTTTCATCAAATAAGCGATTCCGGTACGTAGTTTTTGGATAACCTCATCTTTCCGAGCCATCATCTTGGACATTGATACCGTTACGGGTCCCGTTTCAATGCCCCAGCTTTTTGCTTTTTCAATATTTTCGATGACTTCGGCGTGCCGAAGCAGGGTCTTGGAAGGAATGCAGCCGCGGTTAAGGCATGTTCCGCCCAGTTCCCGCGCTTCCACCAGCACAACCGACCTGCCAAGCTGCGCAGCTCTGATGGCCGCTACATATCCTGCCGGCCCGCCACCAACCACCGCCACTTCATATGTTTTCAATAGGATCTACCCCTTACATTAATAATTCAAGTGGATTTTCAAGAATGGCCTTTAAATCGGTCAGAAAAGCTGCAGCCGGCGCACCGTCAATAACGCGATGATCGAACGACAAGCTTACTCCCATCATCGGACGAAGCACAATCTGCCCATCCACACCCACCGGTTTTTCATTGATTCGGCCGATTCCAAGAATGGCTGATTCTGGCTGATTGATGACCGGGTTGAACGTATCAACTGCGTACATTCCAAGATTGCTGATCGTGAAAGTACCCTCAGACATTTCATCCGGCTTTAATTTTCCGCTTTTTGCTTTCTGTCCGGCTGACTTGCAGTCTGCCGTCAGTTCAGCCAATCCTTTCCGGTCTGCATCTTTGATGACCGGCACCAGCAATCCATCCTCAAGAGCGACTGCCAACCCGATATGGACGGCATCGTGTTGGACAATTTCATTGCCTTCAAGGGAAATGTTGATATTCGGATGGCGCTTCAAAGCATGTGCTGTCGCTTTCATAATGATTTCCGTGTAGCTGATCCGGTAACCGGTCTGTTTTTCGACAGGGTCCAGTAATCGCTTGCGCATTGCCACCACTTCCACCATGTCGATTTCACTATTGAGCGTGACATGAGGTGCAGTCGTCTTGCTGTGGAGCATCCGATCCGCCACGATTTTTCGCATTCCTGCCATTTTCACACGTTTAGCAGGAACCGTTTGAGAAGCGGCTTCGGGTTGTTTGGCTTTTTCAACATCTGCACGATAAATCTTGCCTCGCGGTCCGCTGCCGGCAATGTCCTGCAGCTCCACGCCTTCCGCTTTTGCTACTTTTTGAGCAAGCGGCGTAGCACTGCTGGCACTGGAGGCAGCGGCACTGGCAGTCGTGGTAAAGCTTTCAACGTCCGCTTGATGGACCCGCCCTTTCGGACCTGAGCCTTCGATTTCAGCGAGGCTGACTTCCCGTTCCCGGGCCACTCTTCTGGCAGCCGGGGTTGCCCGGACTTTCTCCGGCTGTTCAGAGGGCTGCTCTTGTGGAGCAGTTTCTGTTTGCTGCTCAGATGATTCGGGTGATTTTGGTGAATCCGGCTTGTTGCTGACACCTGATTCTCCAGGCGGTGATTCGGGAACTTCTTCTCCCGCTTCACCAATATAGCCGACCACGTGGTTGATTGGAACTTCGTCGTCTTCTTCAAAATAACGTTTCAGCAGAATTCCATCTTCATAGGATTCCACTTCGATATTGATTTTATCGGTCATGATTTCAAATAGCGGTTCCCCCACTTCGACGGAGTCTCCTTCTTCCTTGAACCATTGAAGCAATGTGCCGACCTGCATCGTACTGCTCAGCTTCGGCATGAATATTTCTTTAGGCATCTGTTTCTCCTCCCTACAGGCGGTTTAACGTTTCTTTAACGGCTGTAACAATATCGGACACTCCAGGAACCGCCGCTTTTTCGAGCTCTGGATTATAAGGAATTGGAACCGCTTTACCGCCAAGCCGCTTGATGGGTGCATCCAAATAATCAAAGGCTTCACTTTCCGCAATGAGACTGGCAATCTCTCCGCCAAATCCTCCGCGCTTTACTGCTTCATGGACGACAACGAGGCGTCCGGTCTTTTTGACGGATTGGACAATGGTTTCGATATCAAGCGGCACAAGTGTCCGCGGATCAATTACTTCGACATGAATGCCTTCTTTTTCAAGTTCTTCAGCCGCTTCCAATGATTTGTGGACCATAATGGCAGTTGCGACAATCGTCACATCCGTTCCTTCTTTTTTGATATCGGCTTTGCCAAGCGGAATCGAGTAAGCTTCTTCCGGAACATCGGATTTTGTACGGTAGCAAAGCTTGTGTTCATAAAATATAACTGGGTTATCATCATCAATTGCTGCTTTCAGCAATCCTTTGGCGTCGTAGGCCGTGGAAGGTTGAACCACCTTTAATCCCGGTATATGAGCCATCCAGGCCTCAAGGCTTTGGGAATGCTGCGCCGCAGCCCCTGTTCCGGAACCAGCCGGTGTCCGGAGCACCATCGGCACTTTTCCTTTTCCGCCATACATATAGCGAATCTTTGCTGCCTGGTTGACCATATTGTCCATTGCAATGGTCATAAAATCGGAAAACTGCAATTCCAAAATCGGCCGCATTCCCGTCAATGCCGCTCCGACTGCCGTACCTGAGATGGCCGCTTCAGAAATAGGGGTATTGCGAATCCGTTCTGGACCGAATTCTTCAATCATTCCGCGTGTGACACCGAATGCGCCGCCATAGACGCCAATATCTTCTCCTAATATAAAAACATCTTCATTCTCACGCATTTCCTGGCTCATGGCTTCTCTTACCGCTTCTAAATATGTCAATTCTCTCATGCGTCGATTCTCCTTTACTTCGTCTTATGCGTAAATGTCTTCCATCAATGCATCCAATGTCGGCTCTGGGCTATTTTTTGCAAATTCAACAGATTCTTCAACCTCTTTTTTCGCATCCGCTTTAATTTGATCTGCTTCTTGCTGCGTAAAGATTCCTTCCTCGATCATTACTTCAGCCATCAATTTAATTGGATCTCTCAAGAGCCATTCCTTCTCTTCCTCGCGCGTCCGGTACTTTTTGGCATCGCTCTTCGAATGACCTTTTGAACGGTAAGTTTTGGCTTCGATGATAGAAGGTCCTTCTCCGTTGCGTGCCCGTTCCACCGCTTCGCTGACTCCATTCATCGTGTCAAAGACATCATTTCCATCGACCACTTTGCCTGGAATGCCATAGCTTGCGGCACGATCGGCGATGTCTTCGATGTTAATCATTTCCTTGACCGGTCCTGACATGCCGTATTGGTTGTTTTCGCAAATAAAGATGACCGGTAATTTCCAAATAGATGCCAGATTTAGCGCTTCATGAAAGCTTCCCTCATTGGACGCGCCGTCTCCGAAGAAACACAATACAACATATCCTTCTTTTTTCATTTGCGAAGTCAGGGCTGCTCCAGCAGCTATCGCAAAGCCGCCTCCTACAATTCCGTTGGCCCCAAGATTCCCTTTATCTACGTCCGCAATGTGCATCGAACCCCCTTTGCCTTTGCAGTACCCGGTCGTCCGGCCGAAAAGCTCAGCCATCATGCCATTGACAGTGGCGCCTTTGGCAATGCAATGTCCATGGCCACGGTGTGTGCTGGTGATCTTGTCCTTGTCCTCTAACACTGCGATAGCACCGACTGCGGAGGCTTCTTGTCCGACACTTAAGTGAGTCGTGCCGTGAATCATCCCTTTTGCGAAAAACTCATCGACTTTTTCTTCAAAAAATCGGATCAGCCACATCTGCTTATATAGTTCTCTTAACTCCGTCTCTTTTACTTGAGGCGGCAATTTTAGTTTTTGAGTCATTTGTCTTCCTCCTTTTACATATGTTCACGTATGTGACATATGTAAAATATAATATTTTTTGATTATTTAGTCAAGTAATTCGAAAGGGCCATCCCTCTCGAATGGTTATGGAGAAGTTTGGCCCTAGGACAGTGATACTATTTAGCTCGGCTTTTTTTGGACTTGTACTGCTTAATGATTTTTCGTGAAGCATTGACATCCTTCAGCAGCCGATACGGTTTACTGACAGTCCGAACCGGCAGCGAGATCAGCAGATGGCTCAAATCGTCTTTGTATTCCTGCGTGATCCTTGTCGGCTTCGATGAAATCCTGTCATAGGTTTCTTTGTAGAATTTCTTATTAACGTCTACCTTGAGCTGCTTTGTTTTATTGCACTGCTCACAACGGATGCTTTTAATGTCATCGTTGATATACGTAATTTCATGATTCACTTCTTCTTTACAATGGTTGCAGAATAATGCCGCTTCCATAGTTTTCAGTTTCATGCTTGGACACCTCCCATTCGATTGATTGGGTTTTTTCCTCTACATGAGTTGGAGAGCGCTAAACCTTATGCTTTGACCGGAATTTCCTTCTGGGCTCCTGCTTTAAATGTGTCATCCTGCATACGGCGCAGGCGCCAAATCGTTGAATCTTTGGTTTGTTCCACATCTTCATAGGTGATGACTTCACCTTTTTTGATATCCCGTTTTAAGCGAACATTCTTATCGACCAATCCAAGTGGCAATGCATTTTTTTCGCTCGCCTCTTGTGCGGTAAGAATATGGCCGTATACTGTAAATCCTCCGATGCTGTCCAAAAAGTCTCCAGCTGTCAGATCGATTTTCGCTACTGTCACGGTCTCCGCCTTCAGCCCATGCCAAGGTGCAATCGTCGCTTCATTGTAAATATACGCGCGTGCAATGGAAATAGGCGTTTCCAGGCTGGTCAAATGATAAGGACGGTATAGCACGTAATTCGGTCCTTCACCCATGCTCAAATATTTCAATTCGTGATTTACTTCTTCTTTTTCAGAAGCGATGATGGCAAATACACCGGGTGCAACACCGTTGATGTATTCAACAATCTGTTTGTTATTGACTTGTCCGCCATCCTCTTTCAATTTGAAGATTTCCGGCAGTCCTTTTACGTCGCTGACAAATCCATGCATGCCCGGTTGATCCGGCAAGAAACCTGTGGCATTTGCTACTGCTGTCATTTCAACCATTGTTTTCGTTCCGTCCTGGAAAGAAGCAAGCATTTTCGGACTGGCTCCTTTTCTGGCAGCTTCTTCCGCCGCTGAATCAGGGTTGGCATTCAGATTCAATGGATTGTTCTTGCCTTTCCCAAGAGCCACGACTTCAAAGCCAAGTGCATCGGCAAAATCATACAGTTCCATAATGGCGCCCGGTTCATCGCCTGCTGACCCTGTGTAGACGACTCCGCTGGCATCTGCCATTTTCTTCAGAATGACCCCTACCGTTACGTCAGCCTCTACATTCAGCATCACAATGTGCTTACGGTTAAGAATGGCATCCCAGGCAATTTTTGCCCCGATGTCGGGAACTCCCGTAGCATCGACGATGACATCCACTTCAGGCAGTGAAGTGACCAATTGCGCATCTGTTGTCGACACCACTTTTCCTTCCTTCACTGCTGAGCTCGCCTGCTCTACGTTATTGGTTTCTACAATGTCAGACTCTGAAACGCCCGATTTCACATAAGCATTCGTGACGTTATCGATTTGAATATCCGCGGTGATGACAACACGCATACCTGCCATACTTTCAATCTGGGAAATCATTCCGCGTCCCATCTGGCCAGCTCCCACTACGCCGACTTTGATGATTTCACCATTCCGTTCAAGTTCTTCGAGTTTTCTATTTATTCCTAGCATGAACTAACCTCCTCTTTTTTAAATTTTCACAATCCGAATAGTGGTGCCGATCTGCAATTCAGGCAACGCCTTATTTTCCACACACATTGTTCCCGGCAAGCTGGCATCTGTTTCACCGTTAAAAGCGATGGTGCAATGGCCGATTTCCTCCAACGTGTCATTTACTTTGCTTCCGACAAATAAGATATCGTACTGCTGTCCGTTGATTTCCAGCACATCTCCGGCTTCAACTTTCTCAAGCAGGTCTGCCCGTTCATGGATCACTCCGATAGACCGCAGCGATTCGGGCACTGTGTCGTTGAAAATGACCAGCATGTTTTCCTCCAAAAAGATTTCCACTTCTTCACCGATTTCTGTGATTTTCGCTTCGTATTTTTTCGTCATAATATCCTCCACCTTATTACCTCCTTATTTTCTAGCTGTACAGACCAAAACTGAACAAGTATGCAATAACAACCGCAACTGGACCGGTTATAACACGTGACAACAACACTGCCGGAACGCCGACTTCTATCGTTTCAGGTTCTGCTTCTCCCAATGTCAGACCAACTGGCACAAAATCTGCCCCAACCTGCGGATTGATGGCGAATAGTGCAGGCAGCGCCAATTCCGGCGGGATATTCCCACGGCCAATTTCCACACCGATCAGAACTCCGACTACCTGTGCAATAACGGCTCCTGGCCCAAGTAACGGGGACAAGATCGGTAATGCACAAATAACAGACAAGAGCAGCAAGCCGCCGATATTTCCAGCTAAAGGCGAGACGAAATTGGCAATCAAGTCACCGATTCCGGTATAGGTAATAATCCCGATCAACATACTGACAAAGGCCATGAACGGCAAGATGTTCTTCAGCACTTGATCGATGGTTTCGCGTCCTGCCTGATAGAAAATCCCAACAACTTTACCGGCCCCACGGCCGATTCTCTCGATGATGTTCATTTTTTTCGGCTTCTGGTAGCCAGCCGCTTTCCGCTTCGCTTCTTCTTTTATCTCCTGTGGAGTCATTTGGCGCGCTGCCGGACTTTCCACTTTGTCGACCGCATCTTCTACTGCATCCTGATCTTCATAAGGAGCAGCTACTGCACTGATGTTTTCAAGCGTGACACCGGATACGAAGTTTCCTTCATTTATGAACTTCATCAATGGTCCCGAAGGCGATGTCGCATTGACATTGATCGTTAAAATATCCATCTTCGGGTAAACCCCACAACGGGCAGTCCCGCCACAATCGATGATGACACAAGCCATGGTCTCTTTACCGTAGGAACCTTTAAATCCATCCACTGCTTCGGCACCGGTCAGTTTCGCAATTTCTTCAGCGACCGGATGAATACCGCCGCCTGTTACAGAGACAATATACCGTTTTTCTTCATTTGGCCGAATGGTCAACGGACCGCCCCAACCGCCTCTGCCTTTCGTTACTGTTACTGGCTTATAGTTCAATGGCGTCTGAATGCTGCTCATTTTCTTTACCTCCCTTTTTTAAACCACTCGGATGATTAGACTTCCATGCCCCGCGCTTTCATCATGCGTACTGTGATGATTTCGGTGACAATGCCTCGTATCAAAATGACGATAACCCCTACAATAAAGAAGCGAATCGCCAACGGCCCCAACGAGAAGCCTAATTGTGTGATACCAGCTGAAATCCCCAAGTAAACGAATAACTCAGCAGGATTGGCGTGCGGGAACAACCCTGTGATCGGATGCACAAAAGATACTGCCGAGTCGTAGAAGGCCGGCTTTTGCTTTTCCGGTAAAAATTTCCCGAAGGTATAAGCCATCGGGTTGGTCAGGAAGAATACCGCTAAGACAGGAAACAGCGTGTATCGCAAAATGATATTTTTGGTACTCTTGCGTGCAAGATTGTTGATCCGCTCTTCTCCCACCAAACGGATAAATGCATTGACTGCGGTGATCAGGACAACAAGCAATGGAATAATACCGGTCACTAGACCTACAAAAGTATCTCCACCTGCTTGGAACATACCAATAAACCCTTCTGCCAATCTAACTAAAAAGTCCATTTTTCTTCCTCCTTATACCGCTAGATTTGTCTTTTCATTCATTTGAGATTCTATTTTTTCAATTGCCATCTTAAAAGCCAGATCCACCGGTTCTTCTCCAAGAACTGCCTTAACTGCATCTAATGGCAAACCAATATATTTTGTAAACGGTTCAAAACGGCTGAATACTGTGACCCCCCGCATCAATTGACTTTCCACGATGGTTCCGGTTTCATCGATAACCAGGATGGCTATTGCCCCTATTCCAAGCTTCTGCTTCTGGATTCCCACTCCCAAATACCCCGACGGTCTTCTGCTCAACTTTCTGATTGTTTCGTGATAGTTTTTTAGTTGCGCCTTGGTCATCCAAATTTGAAGCAGCCAGACTGCAGCAAAAACAACGATGAACCATCCCCACATATTTTTTCGCCTCCCCTTTTACATTTGTTCAGTGTTGTGACATTTGATATTATCACTTATTATAAAAGCGCTTACACGATAAATCAATAGTTAATTAAAAGAAAATTCTATTTATTTTTAAATTGCTTTTATTGTTCCTGAAAATAAAAAAAGAACACCATTTTTCAATGCTGCTACTTTTGATACTCTCGCTACTGGCTGAAAAGGTTCTGCAACAAAAAAGAACCGCTCCTGAAGTCATCTTCCGTGACTGTCATGAGCGGTTCTGATAAAGCTAGTTTACTTTTGAAATTGGCCAATGAATTCATTCAGCCGGTCCAAAGTTTTGATATTCTCATTGCAGGCTGCAGAATCCTGACAAATATAATTGCCTCGTTTGATAAACTGATCCTGCCCCGAACTTTTAGTCTTGGCGATGAACATGCCTACCTCACTGTGACGGTTGCAAATGGTGCAGATTCCCTGTTTTCCGCTGCGGGTAAAACTGCCTTGGACGCCGATCAGCCGATCATTTTCATCAGCCACCAAATACATCAGATTGGAGCTTTCCGTCCAGGCCAAATAGGAAGTCCTTTTGAAGTTAATCGTCTCCAGCTTTGGTCCTTTAAATTTTTTTGCTTTCGGGAATAACTTCTTCAATCCCTGGTCGGTCACTGCTTTGAATGGAATAATATAGGGCTGTAGCTGTTCCAGGAATGTTTCCGCATCACCAAGTTCCTTTACCTGCACCAAGGGGCCCAGGATTTTCTTTTGCTGCTCGGTAAGTGACGGGAACAGCTTATTGACTTTTTCGTATGCCAGATGCCGCAGAACATTCAGCACCTCGGCATCATTGGCGCTTGCTTGTCCTGCCACCAGGATTTTCGTCTGGTCTTTGATGAAGTTATATTGGTCGTTCCGGATAAAAGCTTTTGGATTTTCTGCCGTGCTGTCACTGTTCTGATTGGTTTCTTTTACATGGATCATGTAAGCCCACTCCTTATGTTTTATTGGCTGCGTATATAAGGAAGAAAGCCCGGCGTAAAGAACGGCTAGATTTTATGGGAGCGATTAGATCTTGCTTGTACCCCCATGCAAAGTATCGCCTCTCCAAATACCAGGCTTTGCATGAGTTTTTTCTGACGCTGACAATTGAACTGCGATTGTCATCTGATACCACCTCCTTTAAAGGCAAGGGTTTTGCTTGTGGTTTTATCATACTTTATCCTGCCCCTGTTTTCCATTCAGAGAATTTGTAACTATTGGCTAAAAAAGACAAGATACCAACAAGCTAATCGCCCATTGCCCTGAACATGCTGAAAAAACTACTTGAATAACGATTCAATAATTAAACAGATTGAAAAAAAAGGAGCTTCCATTGAAATGGAATGCTCCTTTTCTAACCTTAATTAAAATCTCGTTCCACTTCGAATTTCCTGCATGTGTCATAAACCATTTTGTCGCCTTCAAAAGCTTTTAATCCACTGGTTATATAGAATTTCGAAGCATCAGAAGTCATAGTACTTGTAGACTCCAGACGTGTTTGCCAATCCTCACGGCCCACTGTCAACGTCCAATCGCAGACTACAGAAGCCGATAAAGGATCTCCTTCAGTAATGCGGTAAACGTTTTTATTGGTACTGCCGTATTCCAGGCCATTTGCCGGCAAGCGACGGCATCCCTCATCTGAAAAATCTTCCAAAACCCACTCATTTGTCACCGTATTATGACGGATTTCACGAACCCTTCCCGCTTCCCGAATTATTTCACGATCCATCACAGCAGCAGTTTCGGGACGCTCGAAAGCTGCAATATCTTCAGGCTTTGTTTTATTGGTGTAAGCCGGAATCAGCAATTTCGTATCTTGATCTTTGATGATCTGGAGGTCCGCTTCTTCTGCTGCGGGCCAGGCATGCGGCCAATAGACTGGGGACACGGATAATTGCAGGCGATGCCCCTTTGGCACTTTGTAGCCGATGGCATCCAGCTCCACGGTTACGATAAATTCTTCACCGGTCGGCACATCTTCAGGAAACTCATGACTGTTGCGGTGCGTCAGGTTCAATTGACCCCAACTGATCAACTTCGATGTGCCAAAAGGTGACAGATCACTCAAACGCACGGCCAAATTTGCCCGTCTACTGTCGCTGAGAAGCTTCACCTGCATTTTAGGAAATCCGAGAATCGCCAGCTCTTCCTCAAGTACAGGGCCAGTAAAGGTGTTGGACAATCCGTTTTCGATTGCCTGATCTGACGGCATATCCCCCTCTTGGCCAAAAGGGCAGTAAACACCAGCATATAATCCATGCTGTTGATGAGTCATTAAGCTTTCCTTGCCGCCATCCGGCTTGTCAATTAATTGCAAGTCACCCAGGTACATGGTTTGTTCTTTGGCATTTTCTGTCGGCCAGCTGTTCTCAAGAACCCACTCACCGGGACGGACATCGTAATCGGTCTTCGGTGGAACTGCATCCTGCAGCCACATGCGGAAGACGGGCTCATCCATAATACCTGTTTCTTCTTCTTTCAACCATTGATCCCACCAGCGCAAGCATTCCTGCAGGAAGCCGATTTGTGGACCGGGAACCGCAACTTCCGGATACTCATGAGCCCAAGGGCCAATCAATCCTTTTTTTGGGCCTTTTAAATTTTGTACCATCCGAAAGATTGCGTTGGTATAGCCATCAGCCCAGCCACCGACTGCATAGACTGGAATTTTGATATCCCCGTAGTTTTCACAAACTGATCCATGCTTCCAGTAAGCGTCACGCCGCTGATGACTCATCCACGCTTCTATAAATGGAGGTGTTTTTTCCAGTCGGTCCAGCCACTTCTCCCGCCATGCGTCCCCTACATTTTGCGGATCGGCAGGCCGGCCGTTATAAACCAGCATCGTCGAAGCCCACCATAGCATATCGGAAGCGAGCATCACGCCTCCCTTGTAATGGACATCATCAGCGTAGCGGTCATCAGTAGAACAAAGCGTAATAATCGCTTTTAAAGCGGGATGCTGACGTGCTGCAACTTGAAGGCCGTTGAAACCGCCCCAGGATTTTCCGATCATGCCGACAGAACCAGTCGACCAGTCCTGCTCTGCAATCCAGTCGAGCACTTCGAGTGCGTCGTCCTGTTCCTGTTTCGCATATTCATCGTACATGATGCCCTCTGAATCTCCGCACCCTCTCATGTCGACACGGATGCTGACGTATCCATGCCCTGCAAAATACGGATGGCGAATTGAGTCCCGCAATGCAGTGAATTCATTCTTCCGGTAAGGAAGGTATTCCAATACCGCTGGCACCGGTTTTGTTGCTGCACATTTTGGAATCCATAATTTCGCCGACAACCGAACTCCGTCTGACATAGGAATCCATAAATGCTCGACTATATCCACTTCGTGTGGAAAATCTTCTTTTATTAACCTTGTGCTTTCTCTTACATTAAATACCATTACTTTAGCTCTCCTTTTTCAGTTGACTTTGCTGTATCAGGATAATCCTGCTTCAGCCATCTCAGAAGTGAAACCGAAAGCAGTACATAAAGAATGATTACCGGCACCGACACAATGACGGATGATGTCTGGATCACTTTCAAACCGCCGATCAATAGCAAAGACACGGCTAATGCAGCCAGTACCATGCCCCAAAGCATCCGATTCCAGCGGGCCGGCTCTTGGCCTGCAGTCAGTTCTTTTGTCGTAATCGCCGCTAAAATATAAGTAGCCGAATCCAACGACGTTGCGAGGAATATAAATCCGAGTAGTGCGAAGAACGGCAAGACGATGAAGCTGAGCGGCAAGGTTTTCAGGATTTCAACAATTGCGGCAGGGTCCCCTCTTTCGCTCATAATTCCAATGACGTCAAGCGCTCCACTCAATTGAAGATTCAAGGTATAGCCACCAAAAATACCAAAGTAAATCCAGCTGCCGACAGACCCCCAGATCAAAATATGGGTAATCAATTCACGTATTGTCCGCCCTCTTGAAATGCGGGCAACAAACAAACCGATGAAAGGAGCCGTAGCTGCAAACCAAGCCCAATAAAAGACTGTCCAACTTTGCGGAAAGCCGCCTTGGTTGATGGGATCAGTCGAAAAGCTCATGAAAGCGAAGTTTTGCAGCATCAATCCAAAACTATTGCTGAAATTAGATAGGATAAACAAACTTGGTCCCACCAGCAATACGAAAAGCGCTAGGCCTAATGCCAAGTAGACGTTCCAGTCACTGAGTTTCCGTATTCCTTTATACAGTCCCATATAAGCACTTGCACTATAAATAATGACCCAAATAATAATGATGATGATGCTTAACATCATCGATTGTTGAACACCAAAAATTTCTCCTATGACTGCCGATACCATTGGTACGCCCAACCCAAGAGAAGTGCCGAGTCCACCGACCAAACTCCAGATGACCAAGATATCAATAGCTTTACCGATAAAGCCATCAGCGTGTTTTCCTAACGCTCCCCGACAGGCCGTACTAATTTTTAGCGAGTGGTTTTTCTTTACAAAAAAAGAATAAGCAATCGTCACTGTAGGCAAGGCGTAAAGCGCCCATGCAGAAATTCCCCAGTGAAACATTCCGTATGCGACTGCCCATTCTGCTGCAGCGCTGCTGTTTGGCTCCAGTCCGAATGGCGGACCCATGAAATAATACATTGGTTCCATCATCGACCAGAACATGATGCTCGTCCCCATGCCTGCACAAAACAACATAGCTCCCCAGCTGAATGTAGAGAACTCAGGAGGTTCATCTCCAAGTTTTACTTTTCCGTATTTACTGAACACCAAGTACATCAGTAATATAAATAATCCGAATGTCAAAAACTGAAATGCCCAATCAAGATTATAGGTGATTCCTGTAAGCATCGAATTTAATACAGGTTCTGCACTGTTTTGAAAAATTACCAGGCCTAGAGTAGCTATAACAATCACGATTAAAGAAGACCAAAATACGAGTGGATCAATTTTTACCTTATTCATCTTTTTTCCCCCTAGATTTTAAAAAATAAAATCATGATTAAAAAATAATCATGATTACTTTTCTGTCTATTTAGGTTATCATGATAGTATAGAGCAATACAACATTATATAAGAATAGTTTGATAATTAGGGGGAGAATCGGCTAGTGGAAAAGAATATGCTGAAAAAGCGGCGCATGTGGACTTACTTTATTGATGCGACCGAAGAATTGATTCAGACAGAAGGATTTCGTTATGTAACTATCCGAAAAGTGGCCGAAAAGGCAGGATACAACAGCGCTACGATCTATAATTATTTCGATGAACTTTCCCACTTGCTGTTTTTTGCTTCTTTAAAGTTTTTACGCCCTTATATCCAGACCGTCACCGATGAAATGGATAAAACGGAAAACCCTGTTGAGAAGTACCTGATAGCCTGGAAATGTTTCAGCGAGTATTCTTTCAAGATCCCTGAAATTTTCAATGCTGTTTTCCTGATGGATCTTGGCGACCACCCTGAAAATATGCTGAAACGTTATTATGAATTGTATCCATCTGACCTTGTAGAAGTTCCAGAGGAATTACTGCCAGGTTTATTGGAGAGAAGTCTTACAGAGCGTGGACGGTTCGCCATCAACTTCATCGTTCAAGAGGGTCTTTTGGATGAAGATGCTGCTGAAGAATTGAATGAATTAACAAATTTGGTGTGGCAAGGCATGTTCTCAAACTTCTTGAATAAACGCAATCATTACACTGCTGAAAAAGCGCAGCAGCAAACAATGAAGTATATCCAAGAAATTGTTGAGCAAAAAATAAACAGAAATTAAAAAAAGCAGACTTCCTTAGAAAGTCTGCTTGAGGTTGTAGACTAAAGAATATATATCACTAACCGAATGAATTCTCATTTCATCTTACTTACACCGGATCCTGCGCTTCAAATCCTCGAGTGAAGGTTTTTTTGACAGCCTTACTCAGGCTTTATTTACCCTGAGCTGACTAGCAGGCTTCTTCCTTTGATTGAAACCATACGATCCCGACCGGGCTGGCCACGAAGACTTCTGTTAGAAGCAGCGCAGCGATGCAGGAGCATGGGTTTTCCAGTGACGGAGAGGCTGAAGCTGAGCCCACGGAAAGCGAAGTCGCCAGATCGGCTGGATTATACATCCAATTGATTTTGGTTTTACTTTGTCTATAGTCTGAAGCAGACTTCCTTGGAAAGTCTGCTTTTTTCAGATGCGTTCAATCTCTGCAACTAGTCTTCCAGCATCATTTCCACGATTTCTTCAACATGAATCTCCACAGTATTCAATAGAGGAATATCCAAATCTTCAGGTTTTAAAATCATCGGAAATTCAGTGCAGCCAAGGATGAGGCAATCGATATTATGCCGTTCGATCAACTTGCCAGCGATTGCTAGAAATTCTTTTTTTGTTTCATCTTCCACGATTCCCTGTTCCAGTTCCTTAACTGTTTTTTCATGAATGTATTGCTGTTCGGTTTCATTCGGCACAAAGATTTCTTTGCCATTCGCAGTAAACGGTTCTTTAAAAAATTCATTTTCCATAGTGAATTTGGTTCCAAGCAATCCAGCTTTCTGAAGTTCTAGCTGTTCAGCTTTCCGATAGGTCCCTTCCACGATGCTGATCATCGGAATGTTCACTTTCTGCTGAACCTTGTCGAAAACGATGTGCGGGGTGTTAGCAGAAATAACCGCAAAGTCGGCCCCCGCTCTTTCCAGGCTCAGTACTGCCGCAGCCAAATATTCCGCCAGTTCTTCTTCTTCCCCGCTTTGGAGCAAATCGAATATCTTGTACATATTGATGCTATAGATCAGCAGTTCCGGCAAGTTCTCCTGACTTCCGGTCTTTTCCTGGAATTTGCTGATAATCGATTGGTAATAGTCGACCGTGGACTCAGGACCTGTTCCTCCGATCATTCCCAGCTTCTTCATACTGATCCCCTACCTTCTTCTTTATTTCGTTGTTCATTTCATAAAATCATCTTACCTGAAAATTCCCTAATGGCGAGATGTAAAACACTTCAGCAAAAAAAGAGCTGCACAGGACAGCTCTTTTTCTTTTCATTCTTATTGAGCAGTATATCCGCCATCGATCATCAGTGTGCTGCCGGTAACAAACTCATTTTCAACCAAGAAAACAACTGCATGGGCAATTTCTTCCGGTTGTCCAACTCTGCCGACAGGATGCTTGTCCACCAATGCGTCATAAAAATCGCCTAACGCTTCTTTGCTGACCATACCGGATTCAACATAGCCAGGAGCCACTGCATTGACACGGATTTTATGCTCTGCATATTGCAGTGCCAGCGATTTAGTCATCAGATTAACGGCGCCCTTCGTCGCGTTATAGGCAAATGCACCGCCTTCACCGACAGATCCAAGAATTGATGAAGTATTGATGATTACACCGCCATCGCCATTTTCCAGCATGTTCTTAATTGCATGCTTGGCACCGAAAAAGACGCCGTCCTGATTGATCGAGACAACTTTGTGATAATCTTCATATGTTAATTCATGTGTCACACTAAGGACACCTATACCTGCATTGTTGACCATAATATCGACTCTTCCGAAACGTTCGACAGTTGCTGCGACCAATTGTTCAACCGACTCTTCGCTGGCCACATCCACTTTAATGAAGGCCAATTCGGCGTTGCCTTGCTTCAATTGCTGTTCGGCCTGCTTGCCGCCTTCTTCATTAAAATCTGCAATGACTACCTTCGCTCCTTTATTGAGAAATGCTTTGGCTGTCGCCAAACCGATACCGGATGCCCCACCTGTTACAATTGCCACTTTTCCTGCTAACTCCATCTGTTCCGCCTCCTAGTATTGGAAAATACTCTCATCCCCTATTAAACCCCAGTAGACTGAATGTTACAACTTAACCATGGCTCAATCAGCAGACTACAGAGAAGATTAACTTAACAGTTCCACGGCTAGCCAGCCGCGCACGCTATTTACAAACCAGATGGCGTCACAATTTTCCAAATCCTGTTTATCTAATATTTTCTCCTCGATCAACTTTTGATCCAGAAGATACTGTCGGAATGTACCAGCCAACAGCCCGCAGGAAATCGGTGGAGTGAAAAACCGGCCGTCTTTTTCCACCACCAGGTTGCCGATGGTGAATTCGGTCAGCTGGTGTTTTTCGTTCCATAATAATACTGAAAATAGTTCTTTCGGCAAATTTTCACCGGCTTTTTCGTAGACTTTTCGGTGGGTTGTTTTATGGAACAGAAATGGATTTTTGCTGTCTACAGGAGAAGATGCCAACATACATTTGACCGGTTCTTCGGTAGGTACCGCTTTCTGAGCCTGCAACTCCAAGAGCCCTTTTTCATCTAATAGAAGGCGGATTTTATAGATGCCTTTTGGATATTTTTTTGCGAGCTTCATCAATTCCCATTCAATTTCATCTATATTTCCCGGGAAATGAAAATGATCCGAAGAATCTTGAAGGCGCGCCAAATGATATGGCAGCAGAGGATATTGCCCATCTTCCAGTTTCAAAGATTCCAGCAGGTTGAAAACCGGTCGCTTTGCTGTCAGCACTTCCGCTTTTGTCTGCAGTTCCCGGTACTCCCCTTCAAAAGTCGAATCCCAAGTGATGCCTCCACCCACACCGTAACGCGCGGTCTCCATTTCTTTATCGATGACGACTGTGCGGATTGGCACATTGAAAATAGCGTCTTTATCGGGCGTAATAAAGCCGATTGCGCCGCAATATACTTCTCTTGGCGTTTGTTCCAAAGCAGCTATGTAATTCATCGTGCTGATTTTAGGAGCACCGGTAATCGATCCGCACGGAAATAATGCCTGAAACCAGGTCAGGATGGTTGAAGTCTCATCCAATTGCGCTTCAACCGTAGAGGTCAGCTGATGAACTGTCGGATACGTTTCCACTGTGAATAACGGATCCGCTTTAACCGTTCCTGGTTTCGCTAATCGGCTCATATCGTTTCGCAGCAGATCGACGATCATCAAATTTTCAGCCTGCTCTTTTTCAGAAGCCTTCAATGCCTTTATATTGCGTTGGTCCTCACTTGTCGTGCGTCCTCTAGGGGCGGTGCCTTTCATCGGTTTAGCTGTCAGTTTGCCGCTTCTCACTTTAAAGAACAGCTCTGGAGAAGTGGACAGTACACGAAATCTCCCTAAGTTCAAATACGCAGCGTAATCCGCCTGCTGATTTCTCGCCAATTGATGATAGAATGCTGAGTCACTGCCAGTGAATTCGGCAATTAGACGTTCCGTATAATTCACCTGATAAGTATCCCCTTCTTCTATCGCCAGTTTGATGCGCTGAATCCCTTCTTTGTAGCGTTCCATGGAACTGGTCATTGTCCAATCAGAGACGCTGTATGGCTGTTGCTCTTCGGAAACGGGTGAACCTTTTTTCGGTTCTTTAAAGATACCGAACCAAACAAGCGGCATTTTACCCGCTGGCTGTACCTTCATTTCCGGATGAAAAGCCGGTGCTGCTTCGTAGGCAACATAGCCTGCCGCGTAAAACCCGGCGCCTACTGCCTTTTCGACTTTTTTCATAACCTCCTGCACTTCCGAAAGCAACGTAGTTTCAAGGATTTTTATAGGTTCGTTGAAGACAAGCGGTTCAATCTCTCCATCTTCATTCCGAAACTCAAACAGTAGGTAAGGGTTTGACATAGCCAGCACCTCCCTTATTGTTTTCTTTCCATCGTTTGGCAAACTCATAACTATTCTTCAGCATACTGAAACCTTCAGCCGTCAAAATCGATTCCGGATGAAACTGAATACCTTCAACTGGCAGCGACCGATGACGGATTGCCATGATGGCCCCGTCCTCTGAATGGGCTGTCACCGATAGGCAATCCGGTATTGTTTCTTCCGCTACCAAAGAGTGATAGCGGGTCACGGTTGTCGGATTGGAAATCCCATTGAATAGCCCTTCGCCATCGTGTGTCAGCAAAGAGACTTTCCCATGCATGGGCCGGCTTCCTTTAACGATCCGGCCTCCGAAATGCTCAATGATGGTTTGATGCCCAAGACAGACGCCGAGAATCGGTATCCGGCCGTTCAGCTCTGTCAATACTTCTCTGCTAGCGCCTTTTGCGGCAGGGCGTCCCGGACCGGGCGATAGCACAATAAGATCCGGCGACAACTTTTCTATTTGCTTTGCTGTAAGTTCATCGTTCTGAAACACAAGCACAGTTGCATCCAATTGCTCAAAGTAATGAACCAGATTGTATGTGAATGAATCTTGATTATCGATGATGATGATCATGATGAGCACCTCTTTGTTCCACTTTTTTAATCTACCTATTCCTTTTATTATACGCTGTGTATAGGCGAAGATGGAAATTTGCCTATAGAAAAATCGGCTGTCAAAAACGGCAGCCGATTTTTTGGGCATATAGAGTTTGTTCATACTCTGCATTTCATTAGAAAAGCTTTCGTTTCTTCTATCGGCTTCGCTCTCCGATTTCCCATGAGCTTTTCAACCCGCCCTAACATCTTATGGCCAATTCCTTCTCCACGATATGAAGGAATCACCGAAATGTGGTGGACAGTAAAACTTTCTTCATCTTCTACATGAATGCCGATCGCTCCAACAAAATCATCTCCTTCTTTCCAAAGAAAAAGCTGCCAGTCCGGGCGTTCATGATACAGTTCCATCGTTTTTCTGAGTTGTTTGACGTTTCGCTCCTTAGGCATAAAAGATAACAGCCCCATAGCGATTTTCTGATGTGCTGGTTTGTACCTGTTCAGCATGTGTATCTCCTTCCTTTAGCAGTTGCTCAAATTAAAGTTTTTTGTTCAATGGCATCAAAAGCGGCAGAAAGCCTGGCAGCAAAATTCTCAGGAGCCTCTTCTGAGGACAGATAGACGCAGATGATGTCCGGGTTGCTGTCTATACGATGCTGGTAATTTGTCGGCAATGGGATCGGGTGACGGTGAAGCGCATTGATAAACGAAGCCAACTCCCCCGGCAATAAAAATATCTCTGCTTGGTTATATGCTTTTCCGTTATCTTTTAAATTTTTGAAAGATATGTCATGATCTAAAGTACAAGAGAAACTTTTATCCCTTGATGAAATATTGATGTTTCTTTTTCTTTTGATTAAACATTCACCTGCCTGAAGCTCCACTTCTGAATTCATTAACATGCCCACTTGTTCAGCCAATTGCTCTAACTGTTCCATCCTGCTCATCCTTTCTGTTTTTCCAGCCAATGTATTGGATTTTAATAAAACAGGAAATTTTGTCACAAAAAACGCCGAAAAGAATCCGTAAATTCTCTTCGGCGTTGTCTACAGCGCTATCGTCTGTCACATCCAGCCACATAATTGATGGATTTCCATCTATATTCTGTTAATCTTTCAAACTGTACTAAAGCAAGAAACAAAATTGCCGCTCTGTTTGCCATTGATTTCTTGGTTTTTGAAGAAGCAATCACTTATTTTTCTGATGCATCGACGAGCGTATTGAACAACGAGATTTCACACCGAAAAAAATTCAGTTGTTCCTGCAGTTTGTATATTAAAAATCATTTTATCGTTTATCCTCTTTTTCTTCATATACCCCTTCTTTTCAAATAAAACACTTTTCGCACAAAAAATAAAAAACCGCCTTTCGGCGATTTTTTAAACAGCTGCATTTTCTTCTTAAAAGTAGGAAGTAAAATTAATCTTCCTCTTCTTCCTCTTCTTGCTCATCAGAAGAGTCATCTTCTTGCTCTTCCGTATTCTTTTCATCTTCTCCATTTGGTGCTTCTGGTTCGCTGTTGCCGCAGGCGGCTAGTATGCCAATGGATAAAAACGCAGCAGTCCCTAATTTCAGCCATTTTGCTTGTGGCATATGCATCGCTCCTCAAAGAACTTTGTATAGTTATCTATACCCGTGGTTTTCTGAGGAAAACATCTGCATCCTTTTTACTTTGATCAGTTCAATCAGTTTTTCACAGCGTATGGAATCACTCGGCTGTGGCATCAATTCCACTTTCAATGTCGCTACAAGTTTCGTGTGCACGTACAGCATGTCACGGAAGCGGTCCACGGCCCCGCAAAACTCCGCAAAAAAACTGTCACCGGTTCCGAAGACGGCGGTCTGAAGTTCTTTTTTGTCTAGTGTTTCGAAGGTCCGATACAAATCACGCAGCTCTTCTGGAATCTCTCCGCTTCCCCATGTATAGGTGCCGATCAGCACAACATTGAATTTCGACAATGTTGTCAGCGGAAAGTCTTCTATTGCGTAAAGCTCGGCTCTGAACCCTTTAGCCAACGCAGCTTTGTGGACCATATTAGCAAGCTGCTCCGTGTTGCCTGTGACCGATGCATAAATAATTGCCAGTGTCGGACTAGAGTTCGTCAAAGCCATTGGACTGCGATACTTTCGTATAAGTCCGTGATTTTTGTTCGAAAAAGTCGGATTTTGTTTCATTCATCATATCGTCGCCAAACACTTGAATCCACGGCATTGGATTGCTGCGCTCTTCATAAAGGTTATCCAATCCAAGCTGACGCAGGCGTTTATTGGCCAAATACTCCACATAGCCTTCGAACTCTGCCAAATCCAAGCCTTCGATATCAGCCAAAATGTAATGAGCCCATTCTTTTTCGAGCTGTACAGCTTGATCAATGGTCTTGTAGATATATTGGATATTCTCATCTGTATTGAGTTCTGGATTTTCTGTCAACATAATCCGGATAAACTGAGCGATAAAATACGCATGCTGCATTTCGTCGCGCTGGATATAGCTGATCATTGTGCTGGTCTTCAGCATCTTCTGCTGGCGTGCCAAGTGATAGAAAAAGGCAAAGCCGGCATAGAAGTAAATCCCTTCCAGGTTGATGGAATTAACGCTCAGCTTGAACAGGTTCTGCGGCGTCGGATTTTGGCGGAATTCCTCATAGGCATCCAAAATCAAATCATTGCGTTTTTGGACAACCGGATCGCTTTTCGCCTGATTGAAACGTGCATTCTGCTCGCTCACCGATACCAACGAACTTAAAATATACGAATATGACTCGGTATGAACCGCTTCCTGCTGAGAAATGACCGCGAATATGGCCTTAAAGCTGGAGTCGGTGACGTAATCCATTGCCTGGCTCATTGTCGGCGTCTGTAAACTATCGAGTGAAGCCAGCTGCGTGTTGATGCGCAAAAAGACATCTTTTTCTACATCGGTTAAGCTGTCCCACTGCTTAATGTCATCTTGCATATTGATTTCTTGCGCCTTCCAGAAGTTAGCCAGCAAAGCCTGATACAAATCGTACATTTGCGGATAGGCGATATCATTCCAATTCAATAGACCCGAAGACTGGCCGTTCAAAACGCCAGTCGATTTATTCGGGTGCTCAGGATTCAATAATTTAATCTTTCTTAATGGTTCATGTATGGTCATGGAAATTCTCCTTTAGCTTTGGCATGCTTCGCATTCTTCAATTTCAGCCTGCGATGTGCTGCGGACATAATAAGTCGTTTTCAGGTGTTGCTGCCATGCTTCCAGATGAAGCTCCAGCAATTCTTTCGCTTTGATGGTATGCGGTACGTACAGATTAAAGCTGATGGCCTGATCGATATGCCGCTGACGTGCTGCATTCTGGCGGATGCTCCATTTCTGATCCAGCACGTGGCGTGCCCGGCGGTAGTAGTCATAGGTGTTGTGGTCCAGGTCAGGCGCTGTCACTTTGAATTTGAAGTTCTTTTTCTCTTCCGCATACTCTACTGCATATAGAGGATCGATGCCGTCCGTTGACCCGCCAATTTTTGCAGTCGACGAGTTCGGTGCGACCGCCATCATCCAGCCATTGCGGACACCCGTTGCTGCAACTTCCTGCTGCAATTGGTTCCAGCGTTCACCTTTGTAGTTCCGGCGCTCAAAATATTCGCCTGTCTGCCATTCAGATCCTGAAAATTTGCTGAAAGACCCTTTTTCTTCGGCTAGCTGCATAGAGGCGCGAATCGTCTGATAAGCGATTTCCTCGTAAAGCTCATCTGCAAACTCGACGGCTTTTTCAGTTTCCCAATGGATTCCTTCAAGAGCCAATAGATGGTGCCAGCCAAAAGTTCCTAACCCAACTGCTCTGTATTTTTTATTTGTTGCATCGGCCTGTCCCACAGAAATCGTATTCAAGTCAATGACATTATCAAGCATGCGCATCTGGATCGGAATCAGCCGCTCCAGCACCTCTGCTTTGACCGCTCTCGGCAAATTGATGGACGACAGGTTGCAGACAACAAAATCTCCCGGCTTGCGGATCATTACAAGGTTGCCGTCTTCGTCGGTGTATTCTTTCATAATCGTTGTTGCAGACATGTTCTGCATGATTTCCGTACACAAATTACTGCAGTAGATCGATGTCAGCCCTCTGCCTCTTGTGTGCTTGTTCGGGTTCTGGCGGTTGACTTCGTCCCGGTAGAACATATAAGGTGTGCCGGTTTCCAGCTGGGATACCATGATGCGTGCCATGATTTCCATTGCACGGTAAGTTTTGCGCGGCAATAGCGGATGATCCACAGCTTCCTGGTATTTGTCGCTGAAGTATTTTTCATCGGCTTCATCGTAGAAGTCTTCCAGACCCAACGCATTGCCGTTTTCGTCTTTCCAGCCCATCACTTGCTTGATTTGATGCGGACAGAACGTATGCCACTCCCCGATGCTGCGGCCGTTCTCATCTTTTTCCTTCAACCGTTCCATAAACAAATCCGGAATCGACACGCCTGTGAAAATATCATGCGCTTTGCGGCGTTCGTCGCCATTATTGGTTTTCAAGTCCAGGAATCCGTTCATGATGTCCTTATGGAATACATCCAGGTAAATCGCTACTGCGCCTTGTCGCTGTCCAAGCTGATCGACACTGACTGCTGTATCGTTGACCAGACGAATCCACGGCACAACTCCTGATGAATTGCCCTTGAATTTTTTGATATCTGACCCCAAAGCACGTACTTTTCCATAATAAATCCCGATTCCGCCGCCATCTTTGCTAAGGCGCGCGATATCCCAGTTGTTCAAGTAAATGCCGTCCAATGAATCGTCGACTGTATCGATAAAGCACGAGGACAATTGACCGAAGCTCTTTCCGGCATTTGATAAAGTTGGTGTCGCCACGGTCATATAAAGATTGCTCATTGCCCAGTAAGCTTCTTTGACCAATTCCAGCCGCTGCTCTTTCGATTCATTTTGCATTAAAGTCATAGCGATGACTAAAAAACGTTCCTGTGGAAGTTCGAACAAACGCCCTTCATAGTCTTTCGCCAAATAGCGGTCGGCCAGCAGGAAAAGGCCTATGTAATTGAACAGCAAATCCCGCTCCGGATCGATTTCTTTGCCTAGTTCAGCGATTTCTTCTTTCGAATAAGCGGTAAGAAGCTCTCCGGAATAAATGCCGATCTGTGAAAGCTCTTCGATAAGGCTGTAAAAGTCGCCGTACTTCTCTGAAGCGGAAAAGTTGCGGCTTTCTGCAGCTTTTTTGTACAAGTCGCCGGCATATAATTCCGCCGCCACGTAGGTCCAAGCCGGTTCATCCATGGTAATGCGGTTCAAAGCATACAGCAATGACTGCTCTCCTTTTGCCTGTTCAGCCAAATTCGCTGCTCGTTCAAGCAGTTCCCGTGTATCCAGTCCGTATACCTCTGTCGCCCGTTGCAGCGCTCTTTCAACTGCATTCATTTCTGTTGCCTCAATTTTCGTATTCATATCAGCCCAACTCCTTTGCGTATTCGTTTACTTTCATGCGGCGCTGTTTCCGCTCTTGTGCACTTTTAAATAATTTCTCTTCAGCTGGCGTTTCCGGAATCACTCCGGTTACTGGCGTCGGCTTGCCTTCGCTGTCGACAGCCACCATCGTCAGGATAGCCGTAGTCGTTAAACTTTTATCGCCGGTTTCAATGTGCTGGCATTCGGCTTTGACGTACACTTCCATTGATGTTCTTCCTGTAGAAATGACGACTCCCTCCAAAATGAGGATGTCTCCCACTTTAGCAGAAGATAAGAAGTTGACAGTATCAATTGAAGCCGTCACGACTGCTTTGCCACTATGCCTCATGGCTGTAATGGCCGCAATCTCATCAATATATGCCAATACGGTTCCACCGAATATGGTGCCCATGTGATTGGTGTCCGGCGGCAGCACCAGCCTTGTTTGAATCGTCCTCGCCACGCCTGCGGCTAATGGTTGCGTCATATGTATTCAATCCTCCGCTCTGATAAAAAAGAAAAACCCATCCTCTCAAGGAGGATGGGTCTGAAAACGCAGAATACCAGATGAGCACAGTAAAAAACAACTGCCTCAAGCATAATACCTTCGTTATCCCTCTCAACTCCCGGAGAAGATCATAAACTATAACGAAGGCAGGTCTACTGGCTTGTGCGTCACCCTCTGCTATCTCCTTCCCATCCATTGGACAGTGGATCATGATAGCTCGTCAGCACTTACAGTTGCGGGAACAGCTCCGGAATTTAACCGGATTCCCTATTATGCCTTATCGGCACCCTCATTATCGGTTCCACTATATATAGTTGATATAGCGTTAATAAAGCGAAAAAATCACTAAATATTGTATTTATAAACTATAAAACATTTTCGTGAATTTCACAAGGAATTTTAACTCTATAAAATAAACTATTTATTTTACATTTGCGATTCGGCATAAGACCTTATGCTGAGCCATGGTTGCGTTATATTAGTCTCATAGACACAATCCAAACTTTCTTCTTGATCTTTTTAGTGAGCTCGCTCTGATTCAGAAAAAAATCAAGCTCACTAGTTGTTTAATAGGCAGCTCTCGTAACGTGAGCGTTTTAATTAGCGGTCAAATATTGCTTTAATGCTTGCTTGACCGTTCCCATTGTCTTCAGTTGACTGAAATCTACACGAGCTTCGATCGCTTTTAACGCTAACTCCGGACGAATACCTGTAAAAATCAGCTTAATGCCCAATAAGCGCATAATGTGATCGATTTTATAAAGGAATTCAGCTACTACATGATCGATATTGTAGATTCCCGATACGTCAATGATGAGGCAATCCAAATTCTGCCCCTCGATTTTTTGCGGGATGATATCGAGCAGCTGAGTTGTTCGGTTCCCGTCTACCGAGCCGACCAACGGCAATATGGCCAGGCCATCAATGATAGGAACAACAGGAGTTGAAATTTCATTTTCCAACTGCTGCAAGTCGCGCATTGTTTGATTCTGCGCAGTTACATCACGGATGATTGATTGGATGGCTGCTGTTTTTCCGTATTGAACTGGATAACAGTACAATTCAACATCCGCAACGCTGCCATCAGCACGCTTAACAGTCGTCTCCATAAGCCCCGCGATTGTTCGGTCTTCCATCCCTTTACGGATACGTTCAATGATTAACTCCTGATAATCCTCAGTAAAAACGTCTACTACATTGGCGCCGATCAGCGCCGTTTTACTCGTTTTGAAAAAATCCGCACCTGGCTGATTTATGTATAGGACTTTCTGATTTGAATGAATAACGGTTGTTTCGTCGGAATATTCCACAATCTGCTGATACAGCTCTTCTTTTTCAGAAATGCTTAAGGGCTGGGTAGATACATTGGGCATTTTCTTTCACTCCTTCTGGCTCAGAAACTGCCGGTTCTTCTATCTTACACTTTTCCAGAAAAACTTTCATGGTTCAACTGATTCCGAAAATATCTGAATCATTCTTTTATTTACAGTTATATTTCAAAAGTATTGTAGTAGAAAATTTGTGATATGATAGGAAATTGTTATTTTAGACTATTTTTAGATACTGGATTTGGAAATACAATAACCTTAAGTTATAGCAATTGGAGATGCAAGATGAAACAATTAACAGGAAATGCTTTTCACTACGGCTGGGTCATTATCGCGATCGCTGCCTTATCTCAATTTTTCTCAGGCCCCGGACAAACTTATTCCAATTCGATTTTTATCGACTATTATATAGAAGAATTCGGTTGGAGCCGCTCGACGGTTTCCGGCATCTATTCAGCAGCAACATTGACAGCAGGCTTTTTGCTGTTCTTTGTTGGACGCCTTATTGACCGCAACGGTTCACGTAAAATGGCAGTTGCTGTTTCCATTGCCCTGGCTGTCGCCTGCTTCTTCAATAGTTTTGTCACAAGTCTGGTCATGCTGTTCATCGGCTTCTTTTTTATCCGCCTGCTTGGACAAGGATCCATGGCGCTTATTTCAAGTTCCCTCATTCCGCAATGGTTCGTCAAAAAAAGAGGCCGTGCCATCAGCATTGCCGCAATTGGCGGACTGGTCAGTTCCGCAGCTTTCCCGCTGCTGAATGTCTGGCTGATTGAAGCATTCGGCTGGCGCAGTTCATGGCTCATTTTGGGAATCATCATCATTGTCTGTTTTACTCCGCTTGCGCTTTTCCTCATTCAAAATTCTCCTGAAGAAATGGGTTTATTGCCGGACAACGGCAACGCGCTGAAGAAGGAACCTGTAAAAAAGGAACTCGAAGAAGTCAACTGGTCGGTGAACGAAGCTTCAAAAACCAGAGCCTTCTGGCTATTGCTGCTGTGTGCCGCGATTCCTGGAATCGTCAATACGGGATTAACCTTCCATCTGGTCTCCATATTCGCCGAGAAATCCTTATCGCTTGAAACTGCAGCCGGCATTTTAAGTTTAACGGCATTGATTGGCTTACCGGTCACTTTCATCACAGGTATTCTTCTGGAAAAGGTAAAAGTACAGTATATGCTGACACTCGTTTTTACAGGAGAGCTTTTGTCTTTATTCCTTTTGCAGAAAGCTGATTTCTTGGCAGCAGCTGTTGTTTTTGGTGTCGTTTGGGGCATCAGCATGGGCATCGAACGGATCGTCATGGCAGTCGTCTGGCCAAATTATTTCGGCCGGAAGCATATCGGCAGCATCAGCGGCATTTCCATGGCCATGGTCGTCACTGGATCGGCCCTTGGCCCATTGCCGCTCGGGATTGCTTTTGATGTCTTCGGCGGCTACCTGGAAATCTTATGGGTTTTAATGATTTTCCCGATTTTCGGCATCGTAGCGGCGTTACTGGCAAACCCACCCGTAAAAGATAGTGCAACAATCGAAACGCCCCTTGAAGATCAACTATATGAGCCCGCAAAAAACCCTTTACTCGTAGAGTAAAGGGTTTTGAATTCTTCAAAGACTTCCGCTAAAAAAGCGTTAAAAAAAGCTGCCCCTTCGGACAACTCTAGTTCTTTATCTATGCATCAATCCATTGAGAGGCAATTTCTTTTTCTGTTTTTGGCTCGTCGGTTTTTTTGTTTGTTTTGCTGGTGTAAGGCTTGAAGCTCTTGGCTTTATTGGCCCCAGCTTTCCAACGGGTCCAACCTTTTTTGCCGGTTCCTTGACCTGTACCGCTTTTTGCTTTCGCTTTTGCTTTGCTCATTCTAATCACTCCATTACTGCTGCGATGATGTACAGCTTATCACATCAAGGCTTAGAGTGAAACAGAAATGTTCTCATTACGGATGGGAAAGGCCTTTTTTCAACAACCTCAATTCAAGTTCATAATTAGCAATGGACTCTTTGATCGTCAAATTTTTGGCGAAATGCTCAATCCAATTCCTGATGGTCACCGACATGAGGATTTTCAACAGGTGGTACAGCTCTTTGTTCCCTGAAACATTCAGCTTAGTCACGTCGATGAGCTTGCTGATAGTCTTGAATGCCTCTTCGGATTCTTCTTCACTGACAATTTTGATGAATTTGGTTTCCACCTGCTCGGTCATATTTAAAAGGACATTCCGTTTAAAATCGAGTAATTCTTCTTCGTTTACTGTAGAGATATAAAAGTTCCTGATAGCTTGGAACAGGTCTCCATCTGTTTTTTGAAGCGTTTTTCTAAAGAATTCTTTGCGTTCTGCCGTATAGCTGTTCAGCAAATGAAAGTACAGGTCTTCTTTTCCTTCGAAATACTGGTAGAAGCTTCCCCGGGAGATTCCGGCTGCCTTAACGATGTTGGCAATGGAAGCGTCCGACAAAGAAGCGTTTGAAAATTCTTCCTTAGCTGCTTCAATTAAATGGAGCTGTTTTTCTTTAGATAGGTTATAGAAAGTCAGTTTCGGCAATTTCCTCTCTCCTTTCTAACGGCCGGTGCCATCCGGTCCGTTTAATATGAAGGTATTCGGCAAGCGGAAACGCTCTTTATCAATTAATATTTCCGAAAAGTCCTCATCCGCACCCACCTGATCCTTCAGCTTGTTCATTCGCAACTGGATCTTTTCCATTTTACGATCCAGCTGAGTAGCTGAATCCGCTGCTTCTTTCAATTCTCTTATAATATCTGGCGGCACTTCTTTATTGTATTTGTAGTAGATTTTATGTTCGAGGCTTGCCCAGAAATCCATCGCAATGGTTCTGATCTGTACCTCCACACAGATTTCCTCTACACGGTCCGACATGAAGATGGGCACCACCAGCAATAAATGCAGGCTGCGGTAGCCGTTTGATTTCGGATTTTTGATATAATCCTTTACCTCAATCACCTTTAAATCATCCTGGTTTTGCAGCATGTCGCTTATTTGATAAATATCCGTTTCAAATGAACAGGTGATTCGGATTCCTGCAATATCTTTAATGTCGGCTTTAATGGCTGATAAGGAAAGGTCGATCTCTTTTTTAGCAGCTTTTTTCATGATGCTTTCAGGAGATTTCACCCGTGAACTGACATTTTCAATTGGGTTGTAGTCATGAATATATTGAAACTCCTGCTGCAAAATTGTAATTTTTGTATTGATTTCATCCAATGCGAATTTGTAACCCATCATAAATCGCATCATTTCTTTTTTGAAACCTTTCATTTGTCTTAAATCCTTGGTTAAGCTAGCATCCATTTTATTGTCTCCTTCGATTTTCCATCTTAATTCATTGGGCTGCCGTTCTTCCACACTCGAATGACACTGTGTCATATTTGATAAATAAAGAATAACATGACACAGTGTCACATGTCAAACGAAAAATGACACAGTGTCATTTTTCGCGTAAAAAAAAGAGCAAGTCCGTGATGAAACGGCTTTGCTCTACATGCCGCCCTTTACTGAGCAAGCACTTTTTGAATGTCTTTTTCGAATGATTCGGGTTTGTCTTTCGGTGAAAACCGTGAAACAATGTTGCCATTTTGGTCAATAAGGAATTTTGTGAAGTTCCATTTGATGCCGCTCGACAAAAATCCTTTTGTGTTATCGGTCAAATAATTAAAAAGCGGATGCGCATTCTTGCCGTTGACTTTGATCAGGTCATGCATCGGGAAAGTGACGCCATAAGCCATCCGGCATGCTTCCTGTGCCTCTTCTCCGCTGTCTTTTTCCTGCCCGAATTGATTGGATGGGAATCCCAGAACCACTAATCCCTGATCCTTATACTCTTCATACATTTTTTCCAGGCTGTCGAATTGGTCCCGCAGTCCGCATTTCGTGGCCGTATTGACAATTAGCATTACTTTGCCTTTGTATTCGCTTAATTGGTATTCTTCTCCGTTCGGCTTCGGTACGGTGATATCATAAATATTCATCCGGCATCACTCCTTAAGTGGCGACTCAAAGCATCTTCTGTTACAGATCCATGGCTTTGAAAGAGGCGTTCAGTTCTTTCAGGTTTTTCATCAATGTGATGGCATTTACGCCCATAAAATTGCAGCTGACGAGTTTATTAAAAACAGCCTGTTCGACGTCCGCCTGTTCACTCTTCGCTTTTTCCGTCAATGAGATTGTAAAGGCACGTTTATCTGTTTCAGACTGCTGTTTGATCAGGCGCCCCTGCTCGATCATGCGATTGATGATAGGATTCAAAGTTCCGGTGCCAAGCCCCAGCCGTTCTCCGATGTTTTTTGTCAGCAACTGGTCCTCTTCCCATAGGACCAACATTACCAGGTACTGCGGGAAAGTTAGATTAAACGGCTCCAATGCTTTGGCATACATCTTCGAAAAATTGCTGGAAGCTTTATAGACTTCAAAACATAATTGCTGCTCGAGTTTCGTGGGTTTCTCCATTTACATCTCACCTATACTAAGTATTATAGAACGCTTATTTCCACATCCACAGATCCTTTGATGGCTTTTGAATATGGGCAATACTGATGCGCTTTTTCTACATATTCATGTTTTTTATCTTCATCGATGCCAGTAATATCTACAACAAGCTTTACTGCCAGCTTAACGCCGCCATTGTCCTTGTCTCCGATCAATGCGACAGTCGCCGTTACTTCGCTTTTCTCTATTTCCACTTTACCAGCTTCCAGCACCAATTCCAATGCGCTATTGAAGCAGGCGCTATAGCCAGCTGCAAATAACTGTTCCGGATTCGTTGCCGTTGTTGCTGAGCCTCCAAGAGCCTGTGGTTTTGCTACATCCAAATAGAAAATGTTATCCGGTGAATAAACTGCCCCGTCTCTTCCGCCTGTATTGATCATAGTCGTTTCAAATAGTGTTTTCATTTGTTAAGTTCCTCCATCCATTTATATCTTACACGATCTATATTAAATTATATCGTGTACGATGTAAAAGGATGTGCTCAAGTTAATAAAATATAAAAAGCTTTTATTCGCCATGGCGGTGAATAAAAGCTTTTAGTAACGCATGCCTCTTTACTAGCTATGCGGATGACAACGATTAATAAATGAAAGGAATCAGACGTGCCCGATGCTTCATCCAGTCCTGGTAATCCGGACCGAACTTCTCGATCAGCAGCCGCTCCTCGTAATTGATGCGCTGCAGCAATGCCCAAATCATTGCGCCGCCGCCAAGGACTGCCGCGATGGCGCTGCCGAAGAAAAAGGCCATACCGAGTGTAATCAGCAGCAAACCGGTATAAAGCGGGTGCCGCAGATTCCGGTAAGGACCGGTGCTGACAATTTCATCTCCTTCACGAACTGTGACGTAACGTGTGAATTGCGACTTTAAGTGAACAATTCCCCAAAACCGCAAAAATACGCCGAGCGCCAACAAAATGACTCCTACCAGTTGACTGATTAAAGCTATGCTCGCGATCCCTCTCAGCTCCTGCAAAACAGCCGCTGCAAGTATTGTGCCGATCAAAGCAGATAAAATATAAAAGAACGTGCGTTTTTCTAATGGGTCGCCTTGACCGATACCGCGATTTCTGAAAATCAGGAATTCACTAACCCAAAATAAGCTCACTGCCGTAAAAAGCCATTCAATAATTGTCATAAAAGAATCCTCAACTTCCTGTTCTTTTCCTTCAATATATAGAACATGTTAAAACAATACAATTGCTATCCCTTGCCAGAAAGCTTCATAGCAACGCAGGCATCTTTGAAACGGCCGACAAGCTGACTTTTTTTAAAGCTTACTCGCTTAATCCACCTTCCAGCAGAAGAGTTTTTTGTGAGAATTACAGCCGAACGACTGTAAATCCGTTTGAACGACTGCAAATCGGGCTGAACGACCGTAAATCTTTTTGAACGACCACAAATTCGCCCAAACGACCATAAATCCAATACGCATAGATAAGAGCTCTTCGCAAAGAGCTCTTTCATGAGATATTAGCTACTTTTTCCAGATCACATTGAAAAACCGGTAATCCTGCCTTTAGTTCATTCTTCTGTTGAAGAGATTTCAACCAACATCGCTGTGAATGCGATAAAGACAACCATTAATGAGATGACCATTGTGAACATTGCGCTTCAACTCCTGCCAAGTTTTGAATCCTTCTGAGCCTGGTGGTGCATGGTGAATCATATGGCTTAACGGAATCGCATAGGCAATTAAAATAAGAGCGATGGCGAGTCCAATCCAAACCCACCAGTTTTCCAGCCATTTCGGCGTATGGCTTATATCGCTTTCGGCCATCGGGAAATCGACCACATCCTTCGGCTCAACAGCCTGAGGTGACAGAAACATCGTCATAATCACGATATAGATGAGAATCATTGCAGACTCATCAAAAGAATACAACAGATAAGAAGGAACTCCATGTCCCGATAGCGAAGTTCCTTAGTATAGAGACGAGGAGGAATGCTGGATGACTTTAAAGTATACCAATATTTTAGTAGCCGTTGACGGTTCCAAAGAAGCTGAATTGGCCTTTAAGAAAGGCGCAGCCGCAGCCAAACGCAATAAGGCCACTTTGCACTTGGCTCATATTATCGATAACCGTTCATTTGGTTCCATCGAAGCTTATGATCGCACAATTGCTGATCGCACCAAAAAAACATCCGAAGAATTATTAGCCAAGTATAAAGAAGAAGCATTGGCTGCTGGTGTAGAGAAAGTGAATGTCATCATTGAATATGGCGTTCCAAAGATTGCCATCCCCAAAGAATTGGCACCTAAACTGAAGATCGATGTCATTGTTTGCGGCGCTACTGGATTGAATGCTGCAGAACGATTCATAATGGGCAGCGTCTCAGAGCGAATTGTCCGCACAGCCAAATGCGACGTATTGGTCGTCCGCAGAGAACAGGCTGATGTATTAGCAGATGAATAACTGATAGCCTTTTCCAATACGATTTTTGGAAAAGGCATTTTTTTGCCCTTTTTTCCTCACCATAATTGTAAACTTCATGAGTATTAATATGAATCAGTTAATTAACAAAAAAATTACTAGAAGAAAATGGTATTCCACTAAAACATCATATTAATACAAATAAACAATGAATTCAAGAGAGTTTTCTGATACTTTGTCATGTTCGAATTCAAATTGATAAGAAACTGTAATAATAAATAGGTTTATGCGATGGTACAATGGGTCTGCTGGATTTTTCCTGGAGCAATCAAATTGCTCGGAAAAAATCAACCGATTATATAAAAATTTTTCAGAATAACTTATAGATGAATACGGAAAAAAGGAAGGGGAGCAAGAGTTTGACTACATTATCAAAATTTCTGATGATCGCTTTGTCAGCTGTATTGGCTTTAACAATGTTTCTGCCTACAGCAAATGCAGACAAATTAAGCGATTTAGAGAAACAAAAACAGGAGGTTCAACAGAAGCAAAGCGAATTGAACTCCGGGATTCAACAGAAAACAAATGAAATCTCTCAAAACCAAACCACACTCGAAAAAATCATCGCAAAAATCCGCGAGTTGGACAATCAAATCATCGAAACCCAAACCAAAATTGACGTAGTTCAAGCCGAAATCGATCAAACTAAAATCGAAATCGACGAATTAAGAAAATCTATTGAAGAATTGGAAAGAAAAATTGCTGAACGTGAAGAACTTTTGAAAGAGCGGGCACGTGCGATTCAGTTAAGCGGCGGCTCAGTCGATTATATAGATGTTCTTCTTGGAGCTAACAGCTTTGTCGATTTTATTGACCGCTTTTCAGCAGTCAACATCCTAATTGAAGCAGATCGTGAAATTATGCGTGAGCAAGCAGCTGACAAAAAACTGCTGGCTGAACAAAAAGCTGAAGTGGAAACGAAGTTGGCTGAACAGGAAGCTGCAAAAGCAGAATTGGTCAGCTTGAAAAACTCACTTGATGCACAGAAGAAAGAACAGGCACAACTTGTAAAAGATTTAAAAGCAGAACAGGAACGCCTAGCGAAAGAGAAATCCTCTCTACAAGCTGAACATGCGGAAACAATGAACATTAATGCAGACCTTGAGAAGAAAATTGGCGCAGAGCAAGCACGTCTGGCCGAAATCGCTAGAAAAGCTGAAGAAGCGCGCTTAGCCAAAGAAGCTGCAGCACGTAAAGCAGAAGCTCAACGTCAAGCTGCAGCATCGAAAGCTTCAGCTGCTTCAGCACCGGCAGCAACGGTTACACAAGCTTCCGTTTCTTCAAACGCTGGCAGTTCAACCTTCATCGTACCTGCGGCTGGACGCTTCACTTCTGGATTCGGTGGGCGTGACATCGGAGACGGCGCTGAATCACATCTTGGAATGGATATTGCAAACTCAACCGGCACACCGATCATTGCCGCAGCGAGTGGAATGGTTTCCTTCGCTGGCAACATGGGCGGATACGGAAATGTGGTTATTCTTACACATTCCATTAATGGTCAGACACACGCTACTGTCTATGCCCACTTAAACTCAATTAACGTTTCTGTAGGCCAATCAGTTTCACAAGGCCAGCAAGTTGCTGGAATGGGGAATACAGGCCGTTCAACAGGAACACATCTTCACTTTGAAATCCATGTAGGACCTTGGAATGGCGCGCGCTCAAATGCCGTTAACCCAACTCCTTATATTCGATGATATGATAAAAGCCTGCATCTCTTGGAAGATGCAGGCTTTTTATATTGTTTAGAAAAGGTCCCTTCATATTAAGGAGTGCAACGGAAAAAGCCACTTTTGAAACTTCCCTCTGCTAATAGAGGCAGCCATATCCAGCTGTCCCCATGATTTTGCTCTTTAGGAGCTTCGACTCCCTTTTTTTAATGAACGATACGTATGCTGCCGTCCTCCATGATCTGAATTGGCTGATAGCTATTCATAAATTCGATCCCGATATTTCCAGTGGCATTCAACTCTGAAACTCCTTTTATATAAGCCTCTTCATCTGTGATTAGTCGATAGAAGAAACACCATCCGTCACTTGCAGTTGAAGACTCTTCGAACACGAATTTTTCTCCATACTTTTCTTCAAAATAATCTCGGGCTTCTTCATGACTTTTAAATGCAGGTAATTCAGCTTCTTCTTGCTTGCTTATCCACTGAATTTCAGTCATATTTTCACCTCCTACACCCTATGCTACTGTCTATTTTATCTTACTCGTTGCATCAAATCACTTACAGATTGTCAGTAGATTTTTTTTAGACGCAAGAAAAAAGGCACCTATTGGAACAGCTCTTTTCTCTTAAGCAATTAGTTAAATCAATTCATATTTTTTAAAGCTATTGTAAATGCCATCTTCATCATGTGAATCCGTAATATCATCGGCTGCTTTCTTTACTGCTTCTTTTGCATTCCCCATGGCGATTCCGTATTGAACAAATTGAAGCATTTCGATATCGTTTATTCCGTCGCCGTAAGCATATGTATTTTGTTTTTCTAAATCCAAGTGCTCTATCAATTTCTTTATAGCCGTTGCTTTATGAATACCGATAACCGATAATTCGCCGCTGTTTTCACCGAATGCTGGGACCGTGCTGGGAATAACCAAAAATTTCGATTGAAATTCTTGTTTTATAACTTCGTAAGGTACATCTGATCCTAAAAAAGAAATTTTGTTAATATCATCCCTTACTAATTCTTGCCCCTCTATTAATAGATCATGAAAAGGCTGCAATCCTTTTTCAATTTCTTCTTTAGCTTCGGGGTTTTCAACCATCATTTTTTCTATAATGGCACGGATATGCTTTTTACAATTTTCGCTAGCAAACAATCCTCCGTTCGACTCCAAATAAAAATCGACTTCATGCTGATTGAAAAAATCCACAAGATGCTTAATATCCGCTTTCTTTACCTGTTCATGTAACAGGACTTTTTCCTCCACTTCGATATAGCCGCCAGCTGCGCCAATGATGCCGTCAAATCCCACTTCTAGTATTTCTGGAAACAATTCAGCTTTAGACCGCCCCGTACAAATAAAAACAAGATGGCCATTTCTTCTGGCTCTTTGAATGCCCTGTTTGGCTGATTCAGGGATGACACCCTTGTCATTAACCAGCGTCCCATCAATATCCATAAAAATAATTTTGCTCATCATTGCACCTGCCTTTTTATTTTTTCATTAAAGAGTCAAATATCGGCTGCCTTTGCACTTTAAAAATCGTTAGCTTTGAAACGATAATAGCAGATGAAAGAAGCAAACGCAATAAATTAATCCCTTACTAACGCCTCTGAAATATAATCTGACAAACTAATCGAAGACAGCAAAAAAGGTTTTCCCATCTCTTTTTTGCTGACAATCAAACTTCACTATAGAGAGAATTCATGTTCCACTCTCGGTATTCTATTTGATAAGAATTGCAGACGCTGAACTTCTAAGGATTTTATTTTTCAGTTTCAAAAATGCAATTTTGAAAGCGTTGACAAGACTGCAAGTCAACGATATACTGAGCTAAATTAATAGATTGCAATTAGGATTGTTACTGGTTGTGCAGGCAAAACCTAAGTCGCTAAAAGGTTAAAATCGCTGTGATTTTTCCCGTTTTTAGTATGGCTTAGGTTATTTATATTTGATAGCAAAAGAACTGAGGAGAAGCCATGAAAATTGCCAAGGTTATTAATAATAATGTGATTAGTGTGCTGCAGTCAGATGGTTCGGAACTGGTTATAATGGGAACTGGACTGGCTTTTCAAAAAAAGCCTGGCCAAGAAGTTGATCAAGAAAAAATCCAAAAAGTATTTGCGTTAAAAAACAAAGAAACGTCCGATAATTTTAAAATGCTTCTTCGGGAAGTGCCTGTTGATCATATGGTGGCGGTTGAAGAAATCATTACATATGCCAAAAATAAACTGGGCAAGAAGTTAAATGAAAATATCTATGTTTCGTTAACAGATCACATTAATTTTGCGATGGAGCGGTTTCGGGATGGCATCGAAATAAAAAATGCTTTGTTATGGGAAGTTAAACAGCTTTATAAGGAAGAATTTCTAGTTGGCGTTAAAGCAGTAGAACATATAAACGAAAAATTCAATGTGTCGTTGTCCGAAGACGAAGCCGGGTTTATCGCGATCCATTTAATTAATGCAGAGATGAATGAAGATGTGTCGACTACGCTGGATATCACCAAGTTCATTCACCAAATCATTACCATCGTCAAATATCATTTCAAAGTAGAGTTTGAAGAAGATTCCTTGAATTATATGCGCTTTATCACCCATTTAAAATTTTTCGCACAACGCATTTTTAAAGGTACGCATTATGAAGGTACAGATGACGATTTGTATACTATGGTCAAACAAAAGCATCCAGACGCGGCAAAATGCACAAACAGGATCAAGGAATACATTAAGAAAGAATACGGCCATGAATTGACCAATGAAGAAATGCTTTACTTAACGATTCACATTGAACGCGTTGTAAAAAGATAGATCACACAGTACGTACAAGTCTTTCATAAAAGACGCTTATATACCGAAAAAAGAAAAGATGCCCGTATTCGGCATCTTTTTTTGCTTTAACCGTTTATCCCTGCCGGCTTTACTGTTTGGCTTGTATAGTAGTCAACACATAATTATTTATGGCATACGCCACACCATCTTCAGCGTTTGACTGGGTAACAACATCACAAATCTCTTTCACTTGAAGCTCTGCATTTCCCATGGCAACTGAGAGCCCTGCCACTTCAAGCATCGGAATGTCATTAAAGTTATCTCCAATAGCCACGGTATCGTGTAAAGGAATGTCGTAGTGCTCAGCTACTTTTTTCAGGGCGCTTCCTTTATTACCGTGCTGATCCATCACTTCGATATTCAAAGGGCTCGAGGAAGTAATGCCGATAGTAGAGATATCCTCCAGATAGCTGGCTAATGCTGTTTTACTGTCGTCGTTTAAAGTCAGTACAAAGAATTTTTGAATGGTTAACTCTTCTCTGTTAAATAACTCGCTGTAATGATCGAAAAAGTTAATGAGACTAGATTTTTGAGGTTGTTCCGTAATCTTTTGATAAATTTCTTCTGAAAGTCCCTCGACCTTGATCTGTTTCTGTTTCATCGCACGTTCTACTCGTTCTGACCAGTCTGCAGGTATATAAATCCCGTAATTCGTGTAAATTCGATATGGAAACTTATCCTCGTCTAGCTTCTCTGCAGTCTTGATGATATCTTCTCTGTTCATAGATACACTTTGCAAGACGCGGCCTTCGGCTTGCACAACGGATCCGTTGCTTCCGGCCAACGGAATCGACAAATCATATTTTTCAAGGATTTGTTGAATATCTTCCGGAGCGCGACCGGAGCAGATCATCACTATATTTCCCTGGTTCTGTGCTTCCCGTATTGCTGCAAGATTTTCTTTCGTAATTTCCATTTTGGGTGACAGCAACGTGCCATCTAAATCAATCGCAATCAGTTTCATTATTCTCCCCCTCTTATCCTAAATTCAAACATAGTACTATCATTCAGTATAAAGCATTCGTTTATTTCTGCCCTTACCTGGAAACTTTTTCACAACCAGTTTAAAGTGCCCTACTCTATTGAGTAAGGCACTTTTTCATTACTTCACTTCATCTAAGCTTTTCTGATGCAATTCTTCGCCATTAGTAGCGATTACATTTTTGTACCAGTCAAATGACTTTTTCTTCTTTCTTTCCAGCGTGCCGTTGCCGTAATCGTCTTGATCAACGTAGATAAACCCGTAACGTTTCGACATTTCTGATGTACCTGCTGAAATTAAATCGATGCATCCCCAGCTTGTATAACCCATAAGATCAACGCCGTCCTCAATTGCTTCTGCCATTTGTTCAATATGAGCTTGTAGATAATCGATGCGGTAATCATCGTTGATCGAGCCATCTTCTTCCACTACATCATATGCCCCTAAGCCGTTTTCAACTATGAACAACGGCACTTGATAGCGGTCATACATTTTGTTTAACGTTATGCGCAAGCCTTTCGGATCAATCTGCCATCCCCAATCCGAAGCTTCTAAATACGGATTTTTGATACCAAAAGAAAAGTTTCCTTTCTCTTTTGCTTTATCAGGATGCCCGCTTGCAACCATTGTCATGTAATAACTGAATGACAAAAAGTCGACAGTGTGCTGAAGCAAGATTTCTTTATCACCTGGAAGCATTTCAATCTGAACATTATTTTCTTTGAAATATCGGTTCATGAAGCTCGGGTAATAGCCGCGTACTTGAACATCTGTAAAAAATAAGTTTTTCTGATCTTCGTCCAATGCTGCCAACACGTCGTCCGGGCTGCATGTTTCCGGATAAGATTCCATGCGGGCCAGCATACAGCCGATCTGTGAACCAGGTATAATCTCATGACATGCCTTTACCGCTCTTGCACTTGCCACAAATTGATGATGCAGCGCTTGATATACAGCTTGTTCTTTGTTTTCAACTCGGTCAACCAAAATTCCGCTGCCGATATATGGTGAGAATACAGAGATATTGATTTCATTGAATGTCAGCCAATACTTTACTTTGTCCTTGTAGCGGTTGAAGACCGTTTCTGCATAATGAACGAAAAAGTCAACCAGGCGACGATCAGTCCAACCATTGTATTTCTGCACCAAGTGAAGAGGCATCTCATAATGGGACAATGTCACTAACGGTTCAATGCCGTGTTTCTGTAATTCATCAAACACTCGATCGTAGAAGGCCAATCCTTCTTCATTTGGCGTTTGCTCGTCGCCATTTGGAAAAATACGCGGCCAAGATATCGACAGACGATATGTTTTAAATCCCATTTCTGCAAAAAGCGCAATATCTTCTTTGTATCTGTTATAGAAATCAATACCACGGCGCTTCGGGAAATTGGTTTTCCCGTCTTCCGCTAGCAGTGCGTTCAATTCTTCTTCGCTTTTTACATCCATTTCAATTTCGTTGCCGCGCTCTTCTTTCGGTACAAACGATACCATATCGAAAATCGACAGCCCTTTTCCGCCTTCATTATATGCGCCTTCTAATTGATTGGCAGCTGTCGCGCCGCCCCATAAAAACCCTTTTGGAAATGTAGTAGATGTCATGAGTTTATCTCCTTTTTTATGTATGGAAGAAAAACGAAATTCCGTTTTTCTTCCTACTTATTTTTATGATATTAAATGTCCAATGAAATGAGCGGTTCGCCCCACTTGATTTGTTTGTCTGTTGTTGTGTTGACCTGAGCATATTTTCCAGTATCTGTGATGACTACAGGCGTTGTCACTTCAAATCCAGCTTTCTTAATTGCTTCAATATCAAATTCAATCAGCAGCTGCCCTTTTTCTACCTGGGCACCTTGTTTTACAAGAGCAGTGAAATGCTGACCGTTAAGCTGAACTGTATTCATGCCAATATGGATCAATATTTCCGCACCGCTGTTTGCTGTAATGCCGATTGCATGTTTTGTTGGAAACAATGCGGTGACAGTGCCGGAAACCGGTGCAAACAACTTTCCTTCTGTCGGCTCGATTGCTACCCCTTGGCCTAAAGCACCTGATGAAAATGCAGCATCCCCGATTTCCGAAAGCGGTTTAACAAGTCCCTGCATAGGGCTTGCTACAATTTGATTTCCTACAAGCAATGCTTCTTCTTTTTGAACTGCTACTTTTTCTGATGAAGGATCGGTTGTTGTGCTTGCTTTCGGCATACCGAACAAGTAAGTAAGCACAAAACTTAGAACAAAAGCAACCGCAATTGCTGCCATCACCGCCCAAAAACTAAAACCTAGTCCTCCTGTAGGGGGAATAAACGTCGGAATTCCAAAGATTCCAAGGCCGCCAATCATGTAAAACGCTGAATTCCCAAACGCGAGAATGGCACCGCCAACAGCACCACCAATACAACTTATGATGAATGGCTTTTTCAATGGGAGCGTAATTCCGTAAATCGCCGGTTCTGTAACACCGAAAATACCCGAGATGAACGCCGGAATGCTAAGTGATTTCAGTTTTTGATCCTTGATTCTTATCCAAACTGCAAGAACAGCACCAATTTGCGCAAATGAAGCTGCAAATGACATCGCAAGGACAGGATCTGCTCCATAAACCGACAAGTTGTTGATCGCAATTGGGACAAGTCCCCAATGCAGACCAAAGATGACAAAGACTTGCCACAACCCTCCGATAAACAAGCCAGCAATGATTGGACTTAGATTAAAGATGAAGAGTGTCGATTGACCAAGCAGTTGGCCTGCCCAAGTAGCAATTGGCCCAATCAACAGGAAAGTAATCGGCACTACGACAAGCAACGTGGCAAACGGAACGATGAATGTTTTTACAACATCCGGTGTGATTTTTCTAAATCCTTTTTCTACTTTGGCTGCAAAAAATGAAGCAAGAATAATTGGAATAACGGATGATGCATAACTCATTAAGATTACCGGAATCCCTAAAAAGGTGATATAAACAGGTGATTCAAAAAGAGTGCCGCTGAACAGCGTATAAAGCGGTTCACCTGCTGTTACACTGGTTAGTGTCGGATATACAAGTGCTGCTCCGATGGCCATTCCGATAAAAGGACTGCCGCCGAATTTTTTAATTGCTGTGTAGCCAAGGAAAATAGGGAAAAAGTAAAAGAGTGAATCGCCGATTGCATTTAAGATCTGATATGTACCTGATGTTGTGTCGAGCCATCCAAGTGCTACAAACAATGCATTTAATCCTTTGATCATCCCGGTTGCAGCAAGGACGCCAAGAATAGGCGAGAAAATACTGGAAATCACGTCGATAAATCGGTTGAATAGACTTGTATCGCTTGAATCTTCTGCAGGCGCATCGTTAGCTCCAAAGCCACCTACTTCAACTACTGCTTTGTATACGTCTTGCACATGATTGCCGATCACCACCTGATACTGGCCGCCACTTTGCATGACTGTTACAACACCATCCATGTTCTTTAATACTTCTTTATTCGCCTTGCTTTCGTCTTTCAGTTTAAAGCGAAGCCGGGTAATGCAATGCACCACACTATTAATATTTTCGCGGCCTCCAACATTCTCGATAATCTCTTTTGCCAACTTCTCATACTTCATCTTTTCCACCCCCATGATATTCAACCAATTTAATTTTAGAAACAAAAAAACCTAAATCATACAACGTCAGAGACAGATCTCTGTACCGTTCTATGATTTAGGTTTTGCCTGCTTCACCAGTAACAACCCTAAAGGGATTGATATGTAGTTGATGGGTTAAATATATCAGCACTGAAATTAGATGTCAACGCTTTCATTAAAATTTTTTAATTTTACGAAAACTTCAAGAGTTTCAGTTGGTTTTCAAAACTTCTGGAATCACAACTCCCTGTCAATGGAGTCGGGGTGCTTACTCGGATCCGAAAAATCTATGCAAAACCTTACTTTGAAGTTTACTGCACCTGCTGATTTATTCGTTTGGAATAAGTTCTTCTTTATAAAGATCAAAGCAATGAAGAGGATCTATCAAAAGGGAACACTCCTAACTTTCTCTTCTCTCTTAGTTATCCAGACAGTTTTAAATTTAAGCTATTGTTTGTATTCCACTCTTTTCAGTATCTTGAAAGTTTCTTCATAAACCAGAAAAGACAACGGAAAAGTTTTCTGTAAATTATTTGCCTAATCAAAAAAGCAATGTTAAAGTTAATTCAATTAAATATTCTAGGATTGTTACTGATTATGCAGGCAAAACCTAAATCACGTAGATTACGGGACGAGTATGTCTCCCTACGTGATTTAGGTTTTTTTATTACCCGCATGAAAACGCAATCATCATACATAAATGGAGGTTTTTTAAATGACAAAGACATATCAATTTCCCGAAAACTTTTTATGGGGCGGCGCGACAGCTGCCAATCAATTAGAAGGTGCGCATCTTGAAGGCGGTAAAGGAATGAACCTCGCAGACGTTATGCCGGGTGGAAAAATTCGTTTCAAACTAATCACTTCACCTGGATTCGATTTTGAAATTGACAAGGAAACGTATACGTATCCAAACCATGATGCCATTGATTTTTACCACCGTTACGCTGAAGACATTGCCCTATTTGCGGAGATGGGTTTCAAGACCTTCCGTCTGTCAATTGCTTGGTCACGCATTTTCCCGAACGGCGACGAGCTTGAGCCGAACGAAGAAGGCCTTGCATTCTATGACCGTGTATTCGATGAGTGCTTGAAGCATGGGATGGAACCCCTTGTAACGATTTCCCATTATGAGATGCCTTTATACTTGATCAAAGAGTATGGTGGTTGGAGAAGCCGTGAAGTCATCGCTTTCTTCGAGCGCTATGCCACAACTTTATTCAACCGGTACAAAAATAAAGTGAAATACTGGTTGACCTTCAATGAAATCAACGGCGCAACACACATGCCAATTTTCGGTCTTGGCTTTTCTCCTGCTACTGAAGAAGTTCGTTTGCAGGAAAGCTTCCAAGGGCTGCACCACCAATTTGTAGCGAGCAGCTTAGCAGTTAAAGCTTGCCACGAAATCAGTCCTGATGCCCAAATCGGCTGCATGTTGCTGTACGCTCCGGTTTACGCATACGACAGCAATCCAGCAAATGTGCTGCATGCAATGAAGGAAGAGCAAATCTTCAACTACATTTGCGGAGATGTTCAGGTGCGTGGTGAATACCCTGCATTTACCAAACGCTATTTCAAAGAAAATGACATCCATATCGACATGCAGGAAAACGACTTAGAGATCATTAAACACCACCCGGTTGACTTTATTTCTCTCAGCTACTACATGTCACGTACGGAAAAGAAAGAAAAAACCGCAGAAGAGCAATCAGCAGGAAACATCATGGCAGGTGTAAAAAATCCATTCTTAAGTGCAAGTGACTGGGGCTGGGAAATTGACCCTACCGGTTTACAGATTGCATTAAACCAATTATACGACCGCTACCGGGTACCGTTATTCATCGTAGAAAACGGGCTTGGCGCGTACGATAAAGTAGAAGAAGACGGAAGCATCAATGATGACTACCGCATCAAATACTTGCGCGAGCATATTGAAGCGATGGGTGAAGCGATCGAGGACGGCGTTGAACTGATGGGCTACACTCCTTGGGGCTGCATCGATCTAGTGAGTGCTTCCACTGGTGAAATGTCCAAGCGCTACGGCTTTATCTATGTCGACAAGCACGATGACGGAAGCGGTACTCTTGAGCGCACGAAGAAGAAGTCTTTCTACTGGTACCAAAACCTCATTGCTACAAATGGGAAAGAGCTATAATATTCAGCAAGACAAGCATTGGCCCCTTTTGGGTGGGCCAATGCTTTTTTCTATGGAACACTTCTCTTATTTTCTAACAGTTTTAGCAATATATTCGCGAACAAATAGTTTTAATTTGCAGTACGGTTATGCGTATTGTTGTTCTTACAATTCAAGCTTTTAATAGTTTTGCATTAATAGCCACAATAATGGTACTCAAACTCATGAATACGGCACCAATTGCCGGGCTCACCACAATCCCCCATGGTGCTAGTACGCCGGCAGCCAACGGAATAGCAAAAATATTGTAGCCGGTAGCCCACCATAAATTCTGGACCATTTTCCGGTAAGTCTTTTTCGATAAATCAATTAACGCCACTACGTCATTCGGGTTGCTTTTCACAAGAACGACATCGGCCGTTTCCATCGCCACATCCGTTCCAGCTCCAATAGCGATTCCGAGATCTGCTGTCGCAAGGGCTGGTGCATCGTTCACACCGTCTCCCGTCATCGCGACTCTCCAGCCTTTTTCCTGGATTTTTTTGATTTGATTGGCTTTGTCGTCTGGCAGCACTTCTGCATAGACTTCATCGATTCCAATTTGTTCCGCTACCCAGTTTGCCACTTTGCGATTGTCGCCTGTCAGCATAATCGAATGGATGCCTTTCGCTTTTAAGGCAGCTACAGCTTCTTTTGCAGTATCCCGCACCATATCGGCTAAAGCGATCATACCCGCCAGTTCATCTTCCACGATAACGAATACGACCGTTTTTCCTTTTTCCGATAGTTCATTAAAAAGAACTTGATTGTAGTCTAATCCATTGCTGTTCACATATCCAGGGCTGACGACATTCACTTTCCGTCCGTCGACGCGCCCTTCGATGCCTTTACCTGTGATGGATTCAAAATCGGTTACCCGGCCAATCGAAATCTCTTTTTCTTTGGCAGATGCCACGATTCCTGTCGCAATCGGGTGTTCTGAATTTTGTTCGATGGCTGCTGCCAATTGCAATACTTCTTTATCGGTATAGCCGCTTTCGGAGACGATATCTGTGACACCAAACTCCCCTTTCGTCAGTGTTCCAGTTTTATCGAATACCACCGCATTCAGGTTTCGTGCTCCTTCAAAATCTCCCCGATTCCGGATCAATAGGCCTTGTTTAGCAGAAATAGATGTGGAGACGGCAATCACCAACGGCGCTGCCAGACCTAAAGCATGGGGACAGGTAATGACCATGACGGTCACCATTCGTTCAATGGCAACATCAAACGAATAGCCGAGTGCCAGCCAAGCGAACAAAGTTACAAAGCCCGCAACCAATGCCAGATAGAACAACCATTTAGCTGCGCGGTTCGTCAAATCCTGTGTTCTGGATTTGGATTCCTGTGCTTCCTTGACCATCGTAATCACTTGGGACAAATACGATTCTTCACCGGTTTTTTCCACTTCGACAATTAAGGAACCTTCTTTGTTCACGGAGCCACCAATCACTTCACTGCCTTCTTCTTTTTCAATCGGAATGGATTCACCTGTCAGCATCGATTCGTCAATCGCCGACTTGCCTTCCACTATTCTTCCATCAACCGGTATCTTTTCACCCGGTTTCACCAATACCCGGTCCTTATTCCGGATTTCTGATAACGGAACGTCCTGGACCTGATTGTGTTCATCCAGTCTATGTGCTTCATTCGGCATTAATTTCACCAATTGCTCCAGGGCATTCGAAGCTCCCATTATGGAACGCATTTCAATCCAATGGCCAAGCAGCATAATGACCACGAGTGTCGCCAGTTCCCAGTAGAGCTGGTTGCCGTCCCAGCCGAACACGACGAGCGTGCTGTAGGTATAGGCGATGGAAATCGCCAGCGCAATTAAAGTCATCATACCTGGATTCCGGTCTTTCAGTTCAGAAATGCCGCCAGTCAGAAATGGCCAGCCCCCATAAAAGAAGACAACCGTCGATAGGCCGAACAAGATATACATATCGTTATCAAAGCGCCAATCGACGCCCATGAAATGCTGGATCATCGGCGACAATGCCAAAATCGGAATGGTAAGGATCAGCGAAATATAAAAGCGTTTTTTGAAATCCTCCACCATATCTCCGTGTCCCTGATGGCCTCCATGGTCGTGATTGCCGTTCCCGTGTTCTGCTTGGTCTTCTTGCATTGTGGATTCATCCTGCTCGAAATGATGATGCGTATGTTTATGGTCATCTTGGTGATGTTCTTCACTTTTCGCCATTTAAATACACCTCTTAACCGCTTATTTCTGTTCCATACCTTGTTATAATTTTCACTTTTTTATAAAAAGAAGACCTGAAAGCAATATTCACTTTTGGTCTTCTCTAATCATTTTATTCAAAATCATTTCCCTAATTTCACCCGCTGCAATCGCAATGAGTTCAAGACAACCGACACGGAACTGAAGGCCATCGCAGCACCCGCTACCCATGGTGCTAGCAGGCCGATGGCGGCAATTGGTATGCCCACCGTATTGTAAGCAAATGCCCAGAACAGGTTCTGTTTGATATTGCGCATCGTCTTGCGGCTCATAAGAATCGCATCGGCAATGCTGTTCAAGTCGCCTCGGATCAATGTGATGTCCGCAGCTTCCATGGCCACATCGGTTCCTGTGCCGATTGCCATGCCGATATCAGCTGTCGCAAGTGCCGGTGCATCATTAATCCCGTCGCCGACCATCGCCACTTTTTTTCCTTGCTGCTGCAATTTCTTGACTTCATCCGCTTTGCCTTCCGGAAGCACTTCCGAAATCACTGCATCGACGCCGACTTCCTTGCCGATCGCTTGAGCGGCCCGCTCATTGTCGCCTGTCATCATGATAACTTTTATCCCCATTTTTTGAAGGCGTGCGATTGCGCCGCGGGAGGTGTCTTTAATTGTGTCCGCTACCGCAACAATGCCGGCATACTCACCGTTGATTGCAGCAAGCATCGCTGTCTTGCCGTCGCTTTCCAATGCTTCCATTTCAGCCAAAACCGCTGAAACGTCGATGCCATATTGCTGCATCAGTTTGCGTGTGCCAACCAGAACGCCTTGTCCTGATACTGTAGCTTGCACGCCGTAGCCAGGAACAGCTTCGAAATATTGGACTTTGCCGAGTTCGATGCCTTTTTCCTGAATGCCTTGCACAATTGCTTGCGCGAGTGGATGTTCGGATTGCTTCTCGGCTGCCCCGATTAACGAAAGGACTTGCTCTTCGTCTTGTCCATCAGCAAGTGAAACGTCGGTTAATACCGGTTTGCCGTGTGTGACTGTACCCGTTTTATCGACGATTACCGTGTCGATGCTTTGAGTTTGCTCCAAATGCTCCCCGCCTTTGAACAGGACGCCCATCTCAGCTGACCGGCCGGAGCCTGCCATAATGGAGGTCGGTGTTGCAAGGCCTAGTGCACATGGGCAGGCAATGACCAATACTGCAATCAGCACTTCCAGCGCCGGTGTGAAATTGCCCGGTTCAACCAGGAAATACCAGACAAGGAACGTAAGAATGGCGATTCCGACAACAATCGGAACGAAAATGCCAGAGATTTTATCTGCCATTCGCTGGATTGGCGCTTTTGTTCCTTGCGCGTCTTCCACGACTTTGATGATTTGTGCCAGCGCTGTGTCGCGCCCTACTTTCGTTGCTTTCATTTGAATCGAGCCGTTGCTGTTGATGGTTGAACCGTACAGCAGATCACCTGCCGCTTTATCCACCGGCAAGCTCTCACCCGTCAACATTGACTCATCGACCGCCGTGGTTCCTTCCAGCACTTCACCGTCTACCGGAATTTTTTCACCCGGTTTAACGAAGATGGTATCGCCAATTACTACTTCTTCCAATGGCACTACTTTTTCGACGCCGCTGCGCAGAACGACAGCGGTTTTCGCTTGGAGACCCATCAGTTTCTTGATTGCTTCCGATGAACGGCCTTTCGCTTTCGCTTCGAACAATTTGCCCAGAACAATCAGGGTGATCAAGACAGCACTGGTTTCAAAATACAAATGTGCTGCGTGAGGGGAACCGGCGTGCAGTATCGCCTGGTAGACGCTGTAGAAATAAGCGGCCGACGTCCCCATCGCGACCAGTACGTCCATGTTCGCGCTGCCGTTGCGAAGCGCTTTGTACGCTCCCACATAGAACTGTTTCCCGATGATAAATTGCACCGGTGTCGCCAGAAGCATCTGAATCCACGGATTCATCAGGATTTCCGGCACATATAAGAAAGATGTAAAGGAAAAATGACCAACCATCGTCCACAGTAAAGGCAGAGACAACAGGGCTGAAGCAATGAACTTCCATTTCTGGTCCTGAATGGCTTTTTCACGGTAATCTACTTTCTCCGCGTCTTCCTGTTGCTGATGTGCTCCATAGCCTAATTTCTCCACTTTCGCGATGATATCACCAATCGCTACTTCAGAAGGGTTAAATTCTATGGTGGCTTTTTCGAGCGCCAAATTGACGTTCGCCGCCCCGACTCCACTTAGTTTGTTCAACCCTTTTTCGATTCGGGTTGCGCATGCCGCACAGGTCATGCCAGTAATATCAAATTCCGCTTTCTGTTTTACGACGCCGTACCCAAGCGCATCGATTTTCTTTTCAAAATCCGCTTCAGTAAGTTTTGTGGAATCGTATTGGATCGATGACTTTTCAAGCGCCAAGTTGACGTTCGCCTTTTCGACACCTTCCATTTTGCTCAACCCTTTTTCGATTCGAGTTGCACAGGCAGCACAGGTCATTCCTGTGATTTGAAAATTCGCTTCTTTTGTTTCTGTTGCCATAATGTTCTCCTCCTCCCTATACTATGAGGGGGTATATTTTGTTTAAAAGAGAAGAGTGCTGCTCAAGCACTCTTAAACTACGTCATATCCCTGGTCTTCGATTGTTTCTTTGATTTCGCCCAGTGACGTTTTGCTGTCATCGAAATTTACGGCAACCTGGCCGTTTTGAAGATCAACTTTTACAGACGAAACGCCTTGAAGCTCTCCGACACTCGATTCAACCGCATTTACACAGTGTGCACAAGACATGCCTTCTACTTTTAATGTTTCATTCATTGGATTTCCTCCTAAGATTTGATTTCCTTAAGCCTAATATACACTAAGAGGGTATATCAAGCTTTTTGTTTCTTCTCACTTACTTCGTCATAGTTTTCATAACTTCCATCAATTCATTGATGGCTTCTTCGCCCTTATTTTCTTTAATGGCTTTTGCTACACAGTGATGTGTATGGTCTTCCAATAAAGCCAGAGAGACTTTATTCATCGCCGATTGAATGGCACTGACTTGATGCAGGATGTCTACACAGTAACGATCGTTTTCCACCATTTGATGAACCCCGCGAACCTGCCCTTCAATCCGTTTTAGTCGGTTCAAAAGCTGCTGTTTGTTTGGCTGCACTGTCGATTTCATCGTTTCTTCCATTTCTTTGACCTCCTGGTTTTATACCCTATACCCGTATTATACTAAGGGTTTTTGAGATTGTCAAAGCAACTGATTCGTTGGAGATTCTTCTGATTTTTTTACAGGAGTTGCTGCCAGTTCGGGTGAACGGACAAACGCAAATGCGAGTATAGCTCCTGCGAAAGCCACTAATCCTGACCAGAAGAATGCTTGCTGAAAGCCGGCGTTCAATGCCACAACTGGATCGGCAGAAGCACTGGAAGCCGTCGCTGCCCCAGCAATGGCCACCATGACGGCCAGACCGATCGCGGAACCGATTTGGTAAAACGTATTGTACAGACCTGACGCCAGTCCAGAACTTTCTGATGGAACTGCGGAAACAGATGCCGTAGTAGCAGGCAAATATGCGAGCGCATTGCCGAGTGCCGTCAGCAGTGAAGCCAGCAGGACATTCGTCCAGTAATTCCCGTCAATTGCGGCTGTTTGTGAAAACAGGATGGCCCCGCTGCCGAGGATGATGAAACCGACAATCATCGTTTTTTTGATGCCGAGTTTGGCCATCAGTTTTTCTGCTACGGCAATCATGAAGATAGCCATCAAGATTGGCATTGGCAACAAGGCCATCGCCCCGCCTAACGGCGAAAGCTGCAAGACTTGCTGCAAATACAAAACGAGAATATAGATCAGCGGGAACCACGATGCCGCAATCAGGAAGACCGAGATGTTCCCGATGGTCAGATTAGGCGATTTGAAAATGTTGAGCGGCACGAGCGGATCTGTTTTCTTGGCCTGTACCAACAGGAATACCAAGAACAGGATTCCCCCGACTGCCATCGCAGCCAAGGTATTGAACGACTGCCAGCCGTTTTGTTCCGCCATGACTATGCCATACACAATAAACATAAGTGAAACGGTCACTAAAACAGCACCCAAGTAATCGACGCGGCCAGCCGCTTTGCGCGCGGTTTTCTGTAAAAACTTCGGTGACAGGAACAGTACAATCATGCCCAGTGGAACATAGATCAATAATGTCCAGCGCCAACTGAACAATTCCGTGATCACACCGCCGAAGACGATGCCCAAAGCGCCACCTGCTGCCCCGGAAAGCCCCCAGAAAGCCAAAGCTTTCCCCATCTCTTTTGAATTACCGGAAAACAGCAGCATAATCAAGGAGAGCGCAGCCGGTGCAATGAAAGCAGAGGCCAATCCTTGGGCGCCTCGTGCTGCGTTCAAGCTCGTTTCATTCCAAGCCAGACCGGCAAACAAAGAAGATACGATTAAAATAATAACCCCTAGATTAAAGATGCGGCGGTTGCCGAATAAATCCGCTAATCTTCCGCCTAATAGCAGGAATCCCCCAAAGAAAAGCAGAAAAGCACTCATCACCCATTGCAGGCTTTCCTGACTATAGCCGAGCGTCTCTTTAATCGAGGGCAGGGCGATCTGGACAATCGCCGAATCCATCATGACGAGGAAGTTTGCAAAGCACAAAAGCGCTAACGCTTTCCAGCGTTTAGGATCTGCTTGTTGAAGTGGTTGTGAATGTGTTGCCATAGTTGAATCTCCTCCTAGTTCCAGTTAATTTGCCAGTGCATCCTGCTCGTCCATGTATTTTGAAATGGTCACCAGTTGTTTGGCTGTGAGCTTGGCCCTGAATCCGATGCCGCCATTAATGGCAATTTTACTTTCTCTTTGTTTTCCATACTCGTCTTTGCCTTCCTTTCTTTTTTATATCGGTAGTATAGAGGAATGCAGCAATCATCAAACACCGAAACTATACTCTATACATCTATGGGGTATATAAAATACAAAAAAATTAGCGAAGAAATCTGCCTATTCGGTTATTCTGATGAAGATCTCCACGAGTGGTTGCAGAATTTTCTGAGACATATTTCAAGAAAATTCTTTTGTATGTGAAGCTTCGAATCGACCCTTTTTAAGATGCTGATTTCGATTCGTACGCTCTCCTATCTTCGTAAACCAATATACAATACCCCCCCACAGTATGTAAAGAGGTTTGATCATCTTTTGACAAAAAACATTATATTCTCCGAGTAAAACCTTTTTGATTTATTTCTTACAAAGCTACAATCCGCAATGTAAGCGAGAAAAAGAAGGAAGGATGCTTAAAATTCGGCATTCTTCCTTCTTTTTAAATGATTAAAATGGTGTAAGTTTTATTTCATTTTCATTCGTATTTCAATCAAAATGAATACGCTTCTCCATCGTTAGGGACCATTAAATTTGAAGACATTCCTTTTTCTTGAGCGAAATTCTTTAATTTTTCCCTGGATAAAGCCCAGTGATTGACCGCTTCCATATGAACAGAAATAATTTTTGCCTTTGGTGCAGCTTTGTGCACTTCGTAAACATCATCTTCGTTCATGACGAGCGAACCGCCTTCAAGAAATTGGTTGTCTCCTGCATTTACGACGATAATTTCCGGATGGTGGGCATCAATCGTTTTTTGTACTTCTTCATACCACACAGTGTCCCCGGCTACATAAAGTGTTTTTTCATCTTCATGCTTGAAGACAACGCCGCATACATGGCCAGCCATTTTCAAGATTTCGCCTCTGCCGTGTTCGCCTTTTGTCTTAATCAATTGGATGCCTTCAAATACCGTATCTTCCTGAAGCACTTCGATGTTAGTGAAGCCTGCGCCTTCAATCTCAATTTTGTCTTCTTCATTTTGTGTGAACAGTTTGATGTCTTTTGGCAACGCGTCTTTTGCTGCGTCGTCCCAATGATCCAAGTGGGTATGTGTGACAATCACGGCATCTACGCCAGCAGTTACTTCTTCAATGGAAATGGGTAAGCTGACGAGCGGATTGTTCTGGTCTTGTCTTGCTGAATTCGGAAAAGGCGGAAGCGTCCCTTTCTCAGCTAAAAATGGATCAACTAAAAACTTTTTCCCTGCATAGTCTACAACCAAGGTTGCGTTACGAATGTGGTGGATGTTCATAATTCCAACTCCTTTTGTTTGATGTCCACCCATTGTATACTAGAGCCAATTCGAATTTATATAGATTAACTAAAGTCTTTTGCCGCTTTGACTTTATAAATGAAAGGAATTGAAAAAATCTTGGATCAGACGGATTTGCGAATTTTGGATGAACTTTCCAAGAACAGCCGAATCACCATGAAAGAGTTGAGTGAACGGGTCCATTTGAGCAGTCCCGCCACTTCGGCACGAGTGGAAAAGTTGGAAATCGCGGGCATAATTGAAGGATACACTATTAAAGTGAACCAGACGAAGATGGGTTATTTTGTTCATGCAATGATAAACATCTTCACCAAAAGTACCCATCATCAGCCGTATTTGTCTTTCTTGAAGACACAAGAGCAATATATAATCAACAACTACAAAATCAGTGGTGACAGCTGCTATATTCTCGAATGCAAATTTCCATCCAACGAGAAACTGGATGAGTTTCTGGTTAAATTAAATGAGCATGTGAACTATAAATTATCAATTATCATTAATAAATAACCTTCATTTTGTAAAAACCCTAGCGTGTTGTAATGAAACTTTCAATAAGTATTCATTACAACACACTAGGGTCTTTTAGATGCCAGCTCAGGTAACTATTTATGAGTAAATGTTCATTAAAGTACACTTTTACAAACAAAAGAAAGGAGAGAAGCTATGTCTATCACTTCTCTCCTTCCGATAAGGTGTCATATGTAAACTTAATATTTCAATGTTTCTTCCCAAAATTATTTGATGTTCTATTTAAGATTATTAATTCTCCGTCGAATACTTTTAGCTTTTAATTTTAACTATCTGTATCAGAGACAGGTTTCTTCGTTCTTTGCTGCAGTAGAAATAATGTTAAGCCGATCAGAACGAATCCGATTCCCAAACCTTGCTGCAAAGTAATCACCTCACCCAAAATGAAATAAGCCAGTAAACAAGTTCCAATGATCTCGCCTAATATAGCCATTGAAATAATTGAAGTACTTAACCATTTCAACAGATAATTGAAAACGGTTTGCCCTAGTATGGTGGCAATAAACGCTAACCCGATAAAGGACCACCAGGTGTTCGCAGAATAAGTAAAGAAAGGGGTTTGCTGACTGAAGGCAAAAATCCCTAAAAACACAGCACTGCTCCCATACCCGATAACCGCATAGGGGACAAGGGAGAGCGTTTTCCGGACATGCTGGCCAATGAAAAAGTAGGCCGTGATGATGCCGGCTGCGATAAATGCCAGTATATCGCCAAATAAGGCCTGCCCGCTGATTTGAAAATCCTGCCAACCGATGATAATACTTCCGGCAATCGCAACGAGACAGCCCGTTATAGCCCCTTTGCTGAAGCGTTCTTTGAATAGAAAATAACCGCCCACCACCGAAAAGAGGGGCTGTAAGGTAACTATAACTGTCGAGCTTGCTACAGAGGTGTAATTTAAGGATTCAAACCACAACACATAATGGGCTGCCAGAAATACGCCTGATAACAAACCCAATCCCCATTGTTTTTTTGATAGCCCCCGTAATTCTTGCTGATTCTTTTTACTGACCAATAAGAAGGGCAAAAGCATGGCTGCTGCAAAAAGCATCCGGTAAAATGCTGTAATTTCCGCAGGTGCATCTGCCAGCTTTACAAAAATGGCTGAAGTCGATAATGCAAATACGCCCAAAAATAAAGCTGCGTACGCAATAAATGGTGATTTCACTTCTGTTTCCCCCTAGCTGTCTGTATACAATAATAAAATGAATCCATTATACTGTACAAATGTAAGTATAAAATACTTCTGTGGCGGATGGGAGTTTAATTCTCCGTGTTTAGTAAGTCAGCACAGAATGAAGGAAACAGACATTATGTTAGAAAGGAGTTATTCGATGAACAATCATCGCCTCGGGCAAACCGTGTTAAATTATCGAAAAAAAAATGGTATGACCATTCGGGAGTTCGCCGAGTCTGCAGGCATCAGCACGTCACTTATTAGCCAAATTGAACGAGGACAGGCAAATCCCTCGTTAAGCGTGCTTACATTGATTGCGCAAACTTTGAATGTTCCCCTCTTCACCCTCTTCATCAACGAAATTGATACGGATTCGCTCATATCCAGAAAACAGGACCGAAAGAATGTATATCGTGAAAATAGTGATCATATTGTCTATGATGTGTTGACACCCGACTTCATGAAAGCTCCTATTGAACTCTTAATTATGGATTTAAAGGCACACTCAAGCACAACGGAAAGCCATTATTCACACGGCAATCAAGAAGAAATCGCGGTCGTCATGAAAGGACAAGCGTATGTCGAACTGGAAAGCACCGAATACTTTTTAAATGAAGGAGATGTCGTCCGCATTCCACCAAACGTAAAACACCGGTTTTTAAACAAGAGTGATGAACCGAATCATATTTTATTCGTCCTAACTCCCTCATTAGTTTAACTAGCGCCTTCCCATGTAAGTAGCAGAAGAAAGAGTGACTTGAACCATTAAAAAAGTGACGATCTCAATAGATCGGTTCCATAAAGAAAAGAAGAAATCGTGCTCAATTATAAGCATAATTTCTTCCTTTTGATTTTAGATGCGGGAGGATTCCCTGCAATTTACGATTAGGCATGATAGGTTAATTTGTAACTTCTGATTCTATCTTTCGAGATTATTAAGCGATTTAGTTAAAATCATTGATATACCGTCCAATACTTTGCCAATAGGGGGCATGAAGAAATTAAGGATCAGTCCACCAAAACAGACCGTTAACACCGTTCCAATGCCGACTGGTCCATCTACAAGTATGGCCAAAATTAAGAACAGGAGATAAACGAGCGTTCTTGAAAAAAACAAATTGGTTCTGGTCAATTCCTTCAGGATTAAGGTGAAACGGTCCACTGGTATCGGTGCAAAATTTGTATGCAAATAAATGGCCGTTCCGATTCCAATAGTGATTAAGCCTACAGAAAAGCACACGGCTTTTTGTGGCCAGAGTTCTGGCGTAATCGAATTGCCCAATAAGAAAAGCCAAAAATCAATGCCAATTCCCGCTACAATTGCAGTGGCCACTCCCAGTACTTCCGGTTTTTTCCGTATTAAAATCGAATTGGAGCCGATCATTAACACAGCCAATATGATTTCCCAGCTTCCCACAGTAAGGCCAACATTTCTAGCTAGCCCTACCAACACGGCGTCAAAAGGCGACGTTCCTAGATTGGACTGAATCGTGAGTGAAAGACCAAGGGTCAGCAGTAAAATCCCGATAATATAGAACACATATTTCATTTTATTCCCCCAATTACCAAGCCTTAATTAGCTACTTCCTTTATCATGAGAACGTGTGGAATGCCATCTTCGATAAACGATTCAGATGCAGTTTGATAACCAAGTTTATGATAGAAACCTTCTGCATGCGTCTGCCCATGTAATTTTACTTGTGCAGCTCCCTGTTCTACGGCTATTTCCTCTAACTTGCTGACGATGACTTTTCCGATACCAAATTTCCGGTAAGGTTCAAGAATGCAGATTCTTTCCAACTTGCCTACATCCTGTACGAATCTAACTCTTCCCGTTCCGACCGCTTGATCATGATAATGAACGAGTATGTGTTTACACATGCCATCGAGGTTATCAAATTGGTCGAACTCATCTTCTAGAGGACAACCTTGTTCATTTACAAATACTTCTTCACGAATCGCCAAAGCTTTTTTCAATTCTTCTTGTTCTGTTATTTTCGTTGTCAACATTTTGTTCCACCCTTTAAATTCAAATTTCCATTAATTCTAAGTTGCAATTGCAACAAAAATGATTTACATTGAATATATACTTTTATAGGTGCATTTGCAACAATAAAGTTATTGAGGAGACGATTATGAAAGATATTTTACGAGAAGTCGGCATGATAGCCCGCGCATTGGACTCTATCAGCAATATCGAATTCAAAGAAATGGATCTGACAAAAGGGCAGTATTTGTACTTGGTGCGGATCTGTGAGAACCCAGGAATCATTCAGCAACAAGTGAGCGACATGATTAAGGTGGATCGCTCTACCGCAACCCGTGCAATTCAAAAATTAGAAATGAACGGCTTTATTGAAAAGAAAGAAGATCCACACAACAAAAAAAATAAAAAGCTATTTCCAACGGAAAAAGGAAGAACGGTCTACCCTTTCATCAAAAGGGAAAATGAACATTCTGATCGTATGGCTTTAGCGGGCTTTTCTGATCAAGAAATGGCGACTGCCTATGAGCTTTTGGAGCGAATCCGGAAAAATGTCGAGAAGGACTGGGAATTTGTTAAAAAAGGCAATAAGCGAGATTACTAACAAGCTGAAGGGGCGAACTACCTAAATGATAATGATGAAGAAGTGTACCTTAGAAGATGTCTCGAATCTGCAAACAATCAGCACGGAAACTTTCCGAGAAACTTTCCAGGAACAGAATTCGCCAGAGCACTTGAATGCCTATTTGGAAAGAGCCTACAACCTGGACCAACTCATCCAAGAGATAGCCAATCCCTCTTCGCAATTCTATTTGGTTTATTTGGACGAGGAACTAGCTGGCTATCTGAAGGTTAATACCGATGAGGCCCAGTCAGAAACAATGGATGATGACTCACTGGAAGTCGAGCGGATTTATGTAAAGAAGAAATTTCAGAAACACGGTCTTGGGAAACACCTGATGAACAAAGCGATGGAAATTGCGCTGGAACAGCAGAAAAAGAAAATCTGGCTAGGCGTCTGGGAAGATAATGAAAACGCCATTGCGTTCTATCAGAAAAAGGGGTTTGTCCAAACCGGCTCCCACTCCTTTTTTATGGGTGATGACGAACAAGTGGACCTGATCATGACGAAAACACTCCAATAATTTTTAGTGAAAGGCGGCTTGTCATGTATACACCGAAGCATTTTAAAGTCACTGATTTTGAAGAAATCCAGGAGTTCGTTCAAACGAATTCCTTCGGAACACTTGTTACCACTAAAAAAGGAAGACCCATTGCCACTCACCTTCCCTTGCAATTCGTGAAAGAAGCAGATGATTTTTATATCACTGGGCACATGGCTTACGGCAATCCGCAATGGCGGACATTTGAAACCACGGAAGAAGTATTGGTGATGTTCCAAGGACCGCACGCTTATATTTCTTCTTCCTGGTACGAGCAGGAAAATGTGCCGACCTGGAACTATCAGGCGGTGCATGCATATGGAACTGCCACTATTTTGGCCGAAGAAGAATTGAAACAGGACCTGACAAAGCTATTGGACAAATACGAGAAACATCGGGAAGATCCCGTTCTTTGGGACAAGCTCTCCCCTTCGTTAGTGGAAAAAGAAATAAAAGGAATTGTTGGATTCAAGATTAAGGTTGGAGAAATACAGGCTGCCTATAAATTAAGCCAGAATCGAAACGAAACGGATTATGCGAACATCGTCGAGCAATTGCACAATGAAGAAAATCCAGATTCGAAGCAATTGGCCGAAATGATGGAAAAGAACCGAAAAAACTAGAAGCAATGCTTTCTGAAATAAAAGACGCTGTGAAGTTGATAAATTATTCAACTTCACAGCGTCTTTTGTTTTCATATATAAATTATAGAAAAGAATTTTTGTTTACTTCAATAAAGTAAGTTTATAAAGTTTAGAAAAAGCGTTCGTAAAAGTACACTTACATGAACAAAAAAAGAAGAGACTTTCTATGAAGTCTCTTCCCTATCGATAACCCCTCATATATAAACTGAAAAATATTTCGAATTATTTTTATAAAATGATTTACTAATTTGAAAATTTTTTAAATACCAATTATGTTACAATATACCTAAAAACATTTAAGAAATATGGAAATTTATTCATCTGTAGTTGAAGATGTATAACAAATTACGGGATTCTGGGATATACGAGCAACAGCAAAAATAGAAGCGGTTCTCATAAAATGCTGAGAAGCACTGCATGTAGTCCGAATAGAAAAGGTAACTTTACTTTAGATGCTGAGGGGGAGACAAAATCATGAAACATTTTTCAGGGGAATTAGGATTGGATATTTTAGCTTCCACCGCTCTTTTTGATTTGATCCAAGATTTGGTTTTTCTAATGGAGGAAGATCATGAAACGTTTCGTTATGTTTATGCTAATCCAGCCGCCTTTGAAATTCTCCACCTCGATGACAATATTATTGGAAGCCGAATAGAAGACGTGATGCCCCCAGTGCAAGCCCAACTTTTGATCCGGAATTACCGCGAAGTTCAATCTACGCAAAAACCGGTTGAATTTACCCAGAAGATAGAAACTGAAAACGAAGAACGCCTAGGGGAAACCGTCCTCAATCCTATCCTGACAGAAAAAGGCTATTGTAAGTATATTTTAGCCATCGTAAGGGATGTCACGGAGAGAGAACGAGCACAGAAAGCGTTGGCTGAAACAAAAGAAGAACTTGAAGTTTTTTGGGAAAATTCCACGGATCCTGTTTTTTTCATTAATACTAGTGGGAAAATAATAAAGGTCAATCAGGCCTTTGAAAAAACGTTCGAGTACAGCGAAGAAGAAATGGTAAATCAAAAAGGTTCCATCATTCCGCAACATTTGAAATTTGACCCTTTAGCCATCGTAGAAAGCATCATGAAAGGCGAAACGGTTACTTCACATGAAACCATGCGCATAACAAAGAGCGGGAAACTATTAAATATAATCTCTTCCTACACCCCGGTAAAAAATACAAACAAAGAAATCATCGGTGCAACCATCTTCTACAAAAATGTGACGAAACTTAAAAAGGCCGAAAAGGAACTGCAGAAAACCCAAGAGAAATACAAGCTGATCACGGAAAGTGCTTTCGACGTCATTACGTTGATCAGCCCTGCTGGCCTAATCGAATACGTGTCTCCTTCTAATGAGAAGCTTCTGGGCTATCCAGATTCAGCGTATATTGGAAATCCCTTTACCACTAACGTGCATCCGGAAGATGCATTCGGTTTAATCGAAACGGTAACGTCCCTTCTGGATGGAAACAATCCGGCCAATATTGAAGCTCGCTTTCTACATCAAGATGGGCATTGGATCTGGATGGAAGTATCTCCAACACCTGTTGTAACAAATGGAAAAGTGAATCAAGTACTTACCATTGCCAGAGATATAACGGAGAGAAAGCGACTGCAGGATAAAATTGCAAAAATGGCTTTCTATGACCACTTATCGGGCATACCCAACCGGCGCACTTTTGATAACAGGCTTCAAACGGCAATCCATCAAGCAAATCGTTCCGGCAAAAAAGTGGCTGTCTTACTCCTGGATGGACGTAAGTTTAAACAGATCAACGATCAGTTCGGTCATGACGCAGGAGATGCTGTCATTAAGGAGATGGCCATCCGTCTGCAATCTTGCGTTCGCTCAGCTGATACGGCGGCCCGACTAGGCGGCGATGAAATGGGGGTTGTTTTGCCTGAACTAGATTCATTGGAAGTAGCCGAAGATATGGCAAAGCAGATTCTGATGTGTTTTGAAGAACCTTTCACATTTAATGGAGTACAAATTAAGATAGGTGCAGGGATTGGCATTGCCCTTTATCCGGACGACTCTGTCAATGAAAAGCAGCTGATAAAGTACGCAGATATGGCTCTGTATGAAGCCAAAAAAACTGATCGGAACCAGTATATCGTTTATGGCAGAACGTAAAGCAGCAAAATTTTTGAACTTCACTGATATTTGCATCAACCTTCATGAATAAAAAAGAGAGGAACTTTGTTACAAAGTTCCTCTCTTTCGATAAAGTGATGATATGTAAACTAGTTAACCGCAAAATATATAGTCTAATTTAAAAAATACAACAAGATGGCCCCGATAAAATTAGGCAAAGCAATCAGGAGGATAGTGTTTGATAAGTTGAGTGTTTCATCTAATTTTATTATGGCCAAATTTCCGATAACAGGGGCAGTAGAGCTAATGAAACCTGTTTTCAAAAAGCCCCCTATCAAGATGCCTACGAGTCCTATTATTCCAGTCACGTTCATAGCAAGTTCGATGTTGTTTTGCACAACGAAGAAACTTACTACAAAAATAAAAATTAATAAGCCCAAAGATAATCTTTTCATAATATCCCCCTCTTATTATAATTTCCACAGGTGTTTTAACAGCACGAGAAAATTTACTGACCAACATTTCTGATTTAAGATTTAGCTTATGAATTTTTCTGTAAGCAGAAATTTTCTCTAATAATTTTTTTAGAACTCTCATTATTAATGGACCTAATAGATACATTTAGTTCAGTGTATTTTTTTAAGTATGCTGACAGCTGATCAAAACTATTAACTCTATTGAATTGAATTACTCCCTCTCAAGCGATCGTAAAAGTACACTTTTACACATGAAAAAGTGAGAGAAGATATGATTTGCTTTTTCTCTCACTTTGATTGCTCTTTAATTTTTTGTATATATATGATAAACAGTACTAAATCCACTTCCTCCTCCATATCCCCCACCAAAATTTAACCCTTTGTTTTAAAATCAATTCCACTGTTTCTAAGTTCTTCTAACATAGAAAAGTGTTGATCTATATTAGCCGTTGTATGATACAATTCCCATCTCGTAAAAATGACTCTTTTCAAGAATTTAAGCATCGATTACTCCTCCTTTGGAGTTCTAGAAAAATAATCATTCTATTTTATGAATTGAATCTACCATAAAATTCCTTAACTAAAGTTTAACAAAAATTCTTACTACTTAACACCATAAACAAACTTAAGTAGAATAAAACCGTTCGTAAAAGTATACCTTTACGAACACCCCAACAGGACTTAAAACCGGCAAAAAGAGCGTTCGTAAATTCAGCAAACTACTTTGCGAACGTTCGCCAATTTACATAATCTTTACGAACGCTTTTTAGAAACAATCGAAGAAAACAATCTTTTTTAAGGTGATTTACGAAATATCGCAAACTTTGGCTGCAGAAGCACATAAACCAAAGTTGAAAATACAGATCGTCAATTGAACCATAAAAAACCCCGGCATCTTCTCCAAGATACCAGGATTTCCTTCTATCTATTCTTTTCCGCCATACAATAGCTGGAGCTCTTCTTCTTTCATGGTAAAGCGGTGTTCCTCAGCAGGAAAAGCACCTGCTTTTACTTCATCAACGTATTGACTCAAACCTTGTTTCATGATGTCTCCCGCTTCTGCGTAAGAACGGACGAACTTCGCTAAATGATGTGATCCGTATTTCAGGACATCGTGGTAAACGAGCACCTGTCCATCTGTTTCACTGCCGGCCCCAATACCGATTACCGGAATCGTCAGTGCCGCTGTGACTTTCTGAGCCAATTGATAGGGAATGCATTCAAGAACCAGCATGCAGGCTCCTGCCGCTTCACATGCTTTTGCATCTTCAATCAGCTTCTGTGCTGCATCTGCTGTCTTTCCTTGCACCTTATAGCCACCTAAGACACCCGCCATTTGCGGCAGAAGACCGAGATGGGCGACAACCGGAATTCCAGTGCGTGTCAATAATTTCACCACGTCGACGACTTCATCTGCGCCTTCCAGCTTCAGCGCTTCCGCTCCGGTTTCCTGAAAGATGCGAACCGCATTATCGAGAGTGCGCTCAGCGCTTCCATGAAACGAAGCAAATGGCATATCCACTACCAGGAACGTCTCGGGAGCTCCGCGCCTGGCTGCTTTGCCGTGATGAATCATGTCGTTGAGCGTCACTTTGACAGTCGATTCATAACCCAAGACAACCATGCCAAGAGAGTCCCCTACCAGGATTACATCTACTCCGGCTTGTTCGGCCAGCTTCGCTGACGGGTAATCGTAGGCTGTTAGCATGGCAATTTTTTCATCCTGTGCTTTCATTTTGGTGAGTGATGCCGTATTCTTCATTTTTTTCTCTCCTTTTGGGAGGAAAACCGAAATAAAGCCCATCGGTTCCAACGCTGGACAGACGGGCAGTAAATTCACTATAGGTTTTCTCCGTCCCTGTCGATGTAAGATCAAGGCAGAACTATTCGATTGTTGAGTATCTTTAAGAGGTGCAGTTCAACAACGATACCGCCCTTATTGCCACTATAGCAGAAGCCACGATATTGGAACACTCTTTGTCTTTCAAGAAATTCTCTTCAACTACTTTTCAATAAAAAAACAAGCTTAGCAAGACTTCAGGGAATCGACACCCGCCCGCTTTCGCCTGTTTCTTCTTGATCCTCCGCCGAACGCTCCAAGATAATTTCTTGTATAGCCTGATGACGGCTCAAGCAACCTGTATGTGAAATTTGCTGGCCCTGACCTTTTCTCTTGTCCACTTCCCGCTCAATTTCATCCAGCAGGAGTCCCTCGAACAATAAATACGGGATAACAATGACACGCGACTCTATTTCCCGGGAAATATCTTTTATGCCTTGTTGAAAAGTTGGAGTTGTTGCTGCGAGGTAACAAAGGGAGATGGTTTCAGTCCCTAACCGCTGCTTTAAACCTTCAGCTATTTCCCCAAAAGCTTTATGTATGGCGGGATCACTGCTGCCTCTGCCAACAACCAAGAGTGCTTCTGTGCCGCTCCATACGCGGCCGGCTCTGACCATTTCCGCAATTGCATCCAATATCCGCTTCTGTACGCCGAATGGATCGGCAACAGTAACTTGAATTTGCGGGTATTGTCGTTGCAAAGGAAGAAGGGCTTCTGGAATATCGGTCTTAATATGTCCGGCCGCCAACAGGAAAAGCGGTACAACAGTGATTTTTGTAGCCCCTTTTTCGACACATCGGGTAAAACCTTCTTCAATAAAAGGTTCAGTTAGCTCCAAGAAGCTGATCTCCTGAATGGAAATTGGATTTTGTCCGATAATCTTTTCCAAGAATCCTGTCGCTTCTGCAGCTCCTTTTTTTGAACGTGTGCCATGCCCTACATATAATATCGCCTTCACAGGCAGAACCCCCTCTCAATTCTGCATAACTGGCAAGTGCGGGACAATTTCTTCGTCAAACCAATTGATCTTTCGATGAAGCTGGACCACTTCACCAATGATGATCATGCTTGGATTGGAAATATCCGCTTCCTTCACTTGGTTTTCAATCGTCTCCAAAGTACCCACCACTGTACGCTGTTCATTTAATGTCCCCCAATGCACAAGTGCAATCGGTGTTTTTGAAGACTTGCCATTATTGATCAAGTGATTGATAATGTTCGGCAATTGCTGAACGCCCATATATACACAAATGGTGTCCACTGCTTTAGCCAGATGCTCCCATTGGTGCTCGGCTTCTACATCTCCAGCCTGGTGCCCTGTAACAAACGCAAAACTCTTGCTTAAGGTTCTATGAGTCACCGGAATTCCCGCATAAGCAGCAGCAGCTATCCCTGAGGTAATGCCCGGCACCACTTCAAAATTAACACCGTTTTTCGCGCATTCCTCCGCCTCTTCTCCGCCTCTCCCAAAAACAAACGGATCTCCTCCCTTTAAGCGGACGACCTGTAACCCTTTTTTCGCGTACTTCACCAGAAAATGATTGATGGTTTCCTGCTTCATCGTATGGTAATGAGGAAGTTTTCCGCAATAGATAAGCTGCGCATCTTCTTTCGCATGTTCGAGCAGTTCCCGGTTCACGAGCCGATCGTATAAAATGACGTCTGCAGACTCCAAAAGGCGAAGTCCTTTGACGGTGATTAACTCAGGATCTCCAGGACCTGCTCCTACTAAATAGACTGTACCCACCATATTATTGCCACCTTTCCTCATTTGCCTGCCCTTTTTTACAGCCTTAGAAATTGATCGCTGTTTCCTTAAGAATGGCTGCATTCTGACGGGAGGGATGCTTCTTCAGCTTCCCCGAGCAATACATAGACTTCGCCGTCTTCCACTGCCACTTTGAAAGTTTTGACACAACCGACATCCGGCCCTTGGGCTTTTCCGTCCACCACGCTGATTTTCCAGTCATGCATGGGACAAAAAACATATTCTCCGCTTACCATTCCTTCGGATAAAACCCCAGCTTTATGCGGACAGCGGTTTTCGATGGCCCGTATGTCTCCATTAGCCAGCTTGAAGACGGCCAATTCTAAATTGCCGTCGCCTACATAGACTCTCTTCCCCAAATTTTTCGGAAGCTCATCAACTTTCGCTATAAAAACACGGCTGATCAATTTCTCCATATCCATCCCCCTTTATCATTTTGTCCCTACAGGTATTTTCACATTCTCATAAAGATCTCTAGCCATTGTTTTGTCTTCCAATACTTCTTTCCAGCCATCCTGGACGACAGACATGTTTTCATCCATTCGTTTGTTCAACTCTTTAAAGGTCTGCTCGTCCGCGAGAACTTCTTTAATATGATCGATTCCCATCCGCTCCACCCACACAGATGTCCGGTCCAAGTAATTCGCTGTTTCCCGGTAATATTGCAAAAATGCGGCCGTCGTCTCCAAGACTTCTTTCTCAGTTTTCACTTTAGCCAGTAGTTCGGCCTGTCTCATATGCGTTCCGGCATTTCCCCCAACGTATATTTCGTATTCGCCGTCCAACCCGATGATCCCTACATCTTTCACGGCGCCTTCTGCACAATTTCTCGGACAAGCTGAGACACTCATTTTCACTTTATGCGGTGCGTTCATGCCTTCAAATTTCTTCTCTAATTGTGTTCCCAAACCGATGGAATCTGAAGTTCCGAATCGGCAAAAGTCTGCGCCTACGCACGTTTTTACTGTACGTAAGCCTTTGGCATATGCGGCTCCTGAAGGCATATCCAATTCTGCCCAGATGCTCGGTAAATCGTCTTTTTTAACACCAAACAAATCAATTCGCTGTCCACCTGTCACTTTAATTAATTTCACTTCGTATTTATCTGCAACATCGGCGATTTTCCGCAAGTCTTTTGAGTTGGTTACCCCTCCGTACATTCTTGGCACCACACTATAGGTGCCGTCTTTTTGAATGTTGGCTCGCAGTCTTTCATTAACGTAACGTGATTCTTTTTCATCTTTATAGCCTGTGGGATTCAGCATGCCCAAATAGTAATTTAAAGCAGGGCGGCATTTCGAACAGCCTTCTTCTGATGTCCATCCGAGAACGTTCATCACTTCTCTAGTATGAGACAATCCTTTTGCTTTGATTTCTTCGATTACTTCGTCCTTGGACAAAGTCGTACATGAACATACCGACTCTTTTTGATTCTGCTCAAAAGCATCCCCTATCGTACATGCCACTAAATCGGAAACAAGCGATGTACATCCTCCACATGACCGGGAGGCACTGGTGCACCCTTTGACCTGCTCGACCGTCGTCAACCCCTGGCTGTTGATGGCATCGACAATTGCCCCTTTGGTTACACCGTTGCAGCCGCAAATGATTTCTTCGTTTGGCATAGAAGCGACCAGATCGACTCCTGTTTCTTGCGATGCTGCATTATCCATATACTCTTCAATAGGCGCTGATTTATTGATCAAGCCCAGTAAGCGGTTGCCATCTTTGGTATCTCCGAATAGGACTGCACCGGTGATTTTTCCCTCATCTATTAACACTTTTTGATAGACGCCTCGCCAATCATCAAATACTTTCACTGATTTCGTCTCTTCGTCCTCAACGATTTTCCCTGCAGAGAAAACATCTACACCTGAAACCTTCAGTTGAGTAGACAAGACAGATCCTTGATAGCCCACACTTTCTGTTCCGCAAATCCGCTTCGCCATTTCCTGTCCTTGCTGATACAACGGAGCAACAAGTCCATATACCGCTCCCCGATGCTCAACACACTCACCGACAGCATAAACGCCGGCCACGTTTGTTTCCAAATAGTCATTGACGATAATTCCTCTGTTAACTTCAATGCCGCTGTCTTTCGCGAGTGCTGCATTTGGCTTGATGCCGACAGCCATGACGACCAGATCGGCCTGGACTTCCTCACCATCTGCGAATTTCAAGCCGGCAACCCGTTCTTCTCCTATTATTTCAGCTGACTGCTTTTCCAATAAAAAATTCATGCCTTGGCTTTCCAATTCCTTTTGCAGCATCTTGCCAGCTGTTTTGTCCAATTGCCGTTCCATCAGGGTGTCAGAAAGATGAACAACATCCACCGTCATTCCAAGGTTTAACAAGCCCCGAGCAGCCTCTAATCCGAGTAATCCCCCGCCAATAACCACCGCTTTTTTATGCTCCTGCGAAGCTTGAATCATTTGTTCGCAATCTCTTATATTGCGGAAAGCGGTGACTCCTTCTTTATCTGCTCCCGGAAGCGGCAGCATAAAAGGCACTGAACCGGTTGCGATAATCAGTTTGTCGTAAGCAATCTTGCGCCCTTTATCAGTGGAAATTGTTTGCTGTTTTGTATCGATGCCAGTAACTGACTCTCCTGTGTATAGGGAAATTCCATTCTCTTCATACCAGTTCCAATCATTTAGCGTAATATCCGCAATTTCCGTATCTCCCTGCAAAACTTTTGACAATTGAATCCGATTATAGTTGGGATATGGCTCATCTCCAAAAACCGTGATATCGAATTTATCTGGAGCTAGCTTCAATATTTCTTCGATGGCCCGTATCCCTGCCATCCCGTTGCCGATCAGTAGTAATTTTTGTTTGCTCATCTTATCAACCCTTCCAAATAGAATAGGTGCAGCCGTTCTTGATTTTTTGAAAGCTTGTTTTCTTTCGCTTAGTTATCAAACTATTCAAATTTTTATTTTATTAAATATAGATGGATACTCATTTGCTGTCAACTCTAAATGTAATTAAACCTAACATCAAATTTAAAATAATCTCTCTATTTTCAGCATTACCCTTCATTAATACTTTTTTCAAGCGCTTACATAGTACTAATTCATCATTTGATGTCAGTAAACCTAACAAAAAGAAGAAGTTTTTCTACACAAAAAAACCTTTAGCATTTTCGATATGCTGAAGGCGGTCACTGCTCTGGTTTAGTTGTGCGTTGCTCTGTTATATTCTTCTTTTACGTCATTACAGTTCTGATTTTTTTCTGTATCATCACAACTTGAGCATCCATGTCCGTTGATGGATAGTTGAAATCGATGCATTCATTCCAGAATTCCATATGTTTCTTATCTACTTCATGATCCGAGTTTTCCAGTTCGCTTCCCCCTTCTCCTTGAACTGAATACCAATACAAATAGGCTGCTCCCTCGATCTCTTCTTTGAAAATCGTTTCGACAAACATTTTTTCATCTTCGAGTGTCAGCAGTACACTATCCATATGCTCATTCAAGAAAGCCATCCATTGGTCGACCACTTCCGCTTTTCCTTCTTTGACTTTGAATTTTGACAGCTCTGCCGTCAGTTTCATTTATTCCACGCCCTTTGCTGATTTTCTGAAATAGCCCAAAGTGGCTCTGTCATTCAACCGTTCGGTGGCACCTGTCGCCTTGTATCCCATTTTCTCATAGAACCGGCAATTCGCCTCCTCTTGAAGGATGGTCGCCAGCTCCCACGTTTTGGCTTCTGCATGCAAAAGTTCAGTTAATTGCATCGCCCGCCCTGCTATCCCGAGCCTTTGGTAAGCTGGGTCGATGAATAAAGGGCTGATCCAAAACCGGCGATCTTTATCAGACTTCACTCGAATGGCACCCACCATTTTTCCTTGATTCAAGATTTTATAATAGAAAGATCCAGGGCTGTTTATTCTGGTAAGAATCCGTTCCGCCGTTTCATTTGCCGGATTGGTATCCATGTCCTGGTACTTCTCCAAAAGCGGCAAAAATGCTGACCTTTGCATGGACAATATAGCTGTTGCATCCATGGCCGTTGCTTTTTCCAGTTCAATTTTCATCGAGTCACTTCCCTTCCAAAAAAGAAAAAAGCTTTGGAACCCTTTTCTGGAAAGATCGATAGTTATGCTGCTCCCCTTCCAGGACATTAAAGTTTACTGCAGGCACCTTATTTCTCAGCAATTCATAAACCGCGTTATTGGAAACCAGGAACTCCTTGCTTGTAGACGTTCCAATTCCAGCCTCACCTGTGCCGCAATCCATATATAGACTGTTGATGCTAGAGAGGTCTGTTCTCTTTACCAATTCCTCTATCTTTTCTTGATTTGCATAAAATGCGGAGGAAAAAAGAATAAGATCAGTGAATATCTTCGGGTAATGGCAAGCTGCATACAAGCTAATCAAACCGCCCATCGAAATTCCGGCCATTGCCGTGCGATTTGTTATCGTTCTGTATTTTTCATCAATATAGGGTTTAAGCTCTTCAACAATGAATTCAAGGTATTGTTTGCCGTGGCCTCCAAAAGAAAGACTTTCCGCTCCTAAAAATTTCTGGCTGTATGCACCATTCTCCCAAGGACAGTACTCATTTTTCCGTACGCTGCTGTTTTGATCGATGGCCACTACAATGACATCCAAGTCTTTTTCATCTAAATATCTCTCAAGCTCCAGAGAAATCCCGCCAATCGCACCATCGTTTCGAAAAACGTTTTGTCCATCATGCATGTACAGCACCGGGTAGTTCTTTTGGCTAAGCGAATAGCTTTGAGGCAAGTAAACCTGAATCCTTCTCTCTTGTTGTAAAGAGTTTATCGGTATCGGAAAAATATCCAGCATCTCTATTCTCCTTTATGTCTCACGCTCGCCCAAATACTCGGTCGCCAGTTCATTTTCCCCGCCTTTGTAAACTTGGTAAGCTTTGGCTGTGGGTCTGGAACTGACAATGCGCTTTATCTCCTGACCGGCATAGTGAATAGCTGCACCATCATCGGCCGCTATACCATCCTGCAGGAGTCCTTCGTCAATAAATTGGCGGTAGGCCGGCCTCCGTTCAGCTTCTCCGTCATAATGCGGACAATGGCTGCCTTTCAGAAAACCCAGCGCCTGGAGCGGTTCAAGTTGGTCGCCGTATGAATCGGTGACCCCTTCTTCAAACCAGCAGATCGAGCCTGCACTGAGTCCTGCCAGCACAATTCCCTGATTCCATGCCTTCTTTAAAATTTCATCCAGTCCCCATTCTTTCCAAAGCACTAACAGATTTTTGGTATTTCCGCCGCCCACATATAGGATGTCCTGCTCCAGTACAAACCGCTCCAAATCACGTGTCGGCGGCTTGAATAAAGACAAATGACTTGGAATGCATTCCTGTTGGTTAAAGAAATCATAGAACTTTTCAATATAGCTATCGGCATCTCCGCTTGCTGTTGGGATAAAGCAGATTTTCGGCTGGGATTTATTAACTTGCTTCAGTATGTATTGATCCAATAAGGGATTGTCGGGCTCCATTGAGAAACCGCCGCCGCCCATCGCTATGATTTGACGCATATTCTTCACCTTCCTTAAATTCCTATCTCTATTCATTCTTCAAATTGGAAGGTTTATCCTTCTGTGCTATAGTAAAAAAAACATTCTCAGCCATAGGAGGGTTCCCCATGCTTGTGCAGGAAGTCGCAACAGAAAAAATAACAGCCAGTTTAATCGAAAGCCCTTATGTCCGGGCTGTTTTCCTGAAAGGATCCATGGGCAGAAATGAACACGATGAACATTCAGATATCGATTTGTATTGCCTGGTCAACCAAGAACACGAAGAATTGTTTCTTTCTGAACGCATGACTCATCTCCAAACTTACCGACCGGTGTTGTTCCAAGACGATATCTTCATCATTGCCCCTCAACTCATAGCGGTTTTCGATGATTTGCTGCATATCGACTTGTTTACGGTAACAGTGGAATCATTTTCACCAAAGGATTACTTTAAAGTTCTATACGATCCCGAAAATCTATTGAACCAATTTACCGAATCACAAAATCTGAAGCTTAGCGAAGAAGAATACAACGAGCATGTAATCGATGTGGCCTGGTTTTTATTTCAGTACCGCAAAGCGGGCGCCAGAGGGAACGGTGTCTGGGCAGTGAAGATGCTGTCACATGTGCTGGAGCATTTAGCGCGGGTTTTGCTGCACCGGTATGCACCCCACCGGGCGCAATTGGGCTTAAAAACCATAAGCCGTTCCTTGCCGCCAACTGTTTTTACAGAAATCGAGAAAATCTCCAGCCTGATGACACCAGCCGACCATGCAGCTGCTGCCTTGCATATCAAACACCTGCTGGCTAAGGAAATGGACTGGATTGATATGCAGATTCTTGAGCGCAATAAGGTAATGCCGCTCATGCAGAAAATGATTGAAATACCAGAAAAATAAACAAGCCGAAAGCATCTGACATAGAAGCTTTCGGCTTTCGTGTTCTAACTAGTTAATGTCAACGTTCCGGTTCGATCAGCAACACTATATACCCCATATCCTCATGAAAATCCCAGTTGGTAAATGCCTCGTTTATTCTACGTTTCATAATCATCTCGAGTGAGGAGCTATAAATGAGCTTTGACTCCAGCGGACGTTTGGCCAATTTGAGTTCTTCTGAAAAATTATTTTTGACCAACTCTTTTTCAAGTTCGATCAAAATCCCTTTTCTTTGAATCAGTACCGTCCGCTCATTCAGCCAGAATACTTCGGTTTTTTCAGGTTCTTTTTGGGCTTTTCTGCTGGCCTCGTCCACTTCCTCATAAAATGCCTTTTTATCTATGCCCTTCGGCCATTCACTGGCTTTTTCTACGGCCTTTTCATTGAGCACCAGAGTCAACAACCCAGTTTTATTATCCAGGTTCCAATCTGCATAAATTTCTTTGACATCAAGTTCCAGAGACTTTAACAGATCCAGTTTAATCTGCTCATTTAGATCATTCATCAGCAAATCCCTGATGACTTGCACTCGTACCGTTTCGTTTTGCTTCATCAACACTTTTTCAGTAGGCGACAAAAATTCACGCAAATGAATCACAATAAATGGTTCGCGGACTGCTACATACACTGATGTTGGCCCTTTTCCAAAATGAGCGCGCAATAGTCCGGAAATATAGCCGCTGATTTCCGCTTCAATCGTTTTTTCCCTTTTCATAGCCGCTTCTCCTTTAGGTAGTGCATAGTTTGGTTGCTGATGCTATTCCCCTCTAGGGGTGCACTTAATCCTTCCTTTTTTCAGACGTGCTAATATCATCAGAAGAAAAGTTCCTTTACAGGCTAAACTCCCATAAAATCTACTGCGGATGAAGGGCTATACTCCGTTAAAGCGGGAAAAAAAAGCTTAGCAGCAGCAGGGCTGCAATACTTGCTTCTGTCAATTGGCTGATCCACATATTGTCGCTTTTGGCGTATTTCCATTCCATAAATGCTCGGCTCACTGAAACGACCACAAAAAAGAAAAAGAGATAATAGACCCAATTGATGGTTCCCATCAACCGGTTTCCTAAAACGACTGCTCCAATAAGAAAACTGATCATCAGAAATGCTTCGATTAAAGCATGAGTCCGGTTCAGTGGCCAATACAGCCATTCCTTGCGCTTCGTGATTTCCCAGCGCCGCCTTATGTACCGCCCCACAAAAAAATTAACCACTATAAAACCCAAACAAAGAATGAGCGCTTCGACTATCAAGCTTCTCCCTCCTCTTTGGAATTGGCCGTTGCCCTATCCCACTCCGGCCATTCCGTCTTTAATAAAGAGAATACGAACGCATCATAAGAGTGATTCCGTTGGTACAAATATCCGCGCAGGCGCCCTTCCAGTGTAAAGCCCAGCTTTTCCAACAGCTGATTTGATGAAGTGTTTTCTGGAAACGTTACCGCTCCAATCCGGTACAGGTCAAGTTCTGCAAAAGCATACCGCAAAACTGCAATTATAGCTTCCTGCATTAAGCCTTGACGCCAATAATCGGGATGCAGCTCATAGCCGATCTCCGCTTTTTTCGCTCTCAGGTTCAAATTATTCAGTCCGATTGTGCCAATAAATTCGTTTGTTTCTTTAGACCGAATTGCCCAGCGCATACCTCGTTTAAAGTTGAAGTTCGTATGAAACGAACGGATGATTTCCACCGCCTCTTCCGGATGAACCAAAGCATCCATGCCGTAATAAGAAATAACTTCCTCCCGCGACATGATATCAAAAAAGGCGGTCATGTCTTCTTCTTCCACATTATTCAAATGCAGTCTCTCGGTTTCAAAAATCGGAAAATCCATCGCTCTCCTCCTTTTCAATGGCGTAGACACAGACATTTTTCCCCGACAGCACAATTTCCTTTTCCACTGACATTCCAATATGCTGCGCTACTTTTTGCGAAGCTTTATTGCCAGGTTGAATCAGCGAAATCAATCTTTGTCGATCCAGCTGATGCAGTCCATAATCGCGTAAAGCCACGGCTGCCTCTTTAGCGTAACCTTGTCCCCAAAATTCTTTGGCAATCCAATAGCCGACTTCCAGCTCATCAATGCCTTCAATGTTTTGGTACACCAGTCCGGCATGTCCAATTCGCCTGCCATCCTCTTTACGAATGAGCAAGCGGAGACCGCCTTGCGGATTTTCCTTATAAGAACGATAAATCCAATAAAGAAATTCCAGCGCTTCACTTCTGTCTCTAGTCTGCCCTTTGCCGATATAGCGGACCACTTCGGAATCCGCCAATAACGACCACAAAAAATGGAAATCCTCATCTGTGTAAGAACGAAACTCGAGCCTGTCAGACTGAATATACATGCAAACAGCCCCTTTCTTGACATCTCTTTTCAACAATCTCTCGGATTGATGCGGGCAAGTACTTGATGATCCCGCCATTCGCCGTTAATCTGAACATTTTTCACTGCAAGTCCTTCCTTATGGAAGCCAGCCTTTTCCAAAACGCGAATAGACGCATCATTTCCCGGCATAACCCCAGCCTCAATACGATGTAAAGCCAACTTTTGAAAACCATAAGCAACGATCAGTTTGACTGCTTCTGTCGTGTAGCCTTTATTGTTATAGTTCTTATCCATCGCATATCCTAAGACCGCGTTTTGCAACGGACCTCTCATCACTTGAACTAAACTGATCGTCCCCACCAATATATTTGTTTCGTTTTCGAATATTCCGAAGCTGTATGCCTGATCGTTTTCCTTTTGTTCTGCATAAATCTCAATCAGCTCCTGCTGTATCGGTAATGTATAGAAGTCGCTGTAGCGGGTCATTGAGTATGCTTCAAAAAAAGCGCGGTTCTCTACTTCCAGTCTCAGCTTTTCTGCTGCATCCTCGGCACGCAAAAACCTGATATGTACTTGTTCGCCCCTCATTTGTTCATCGCTCCCTTATGTTAAAACGTTCCACGTGAAACAGCTCATAACCGAGTTGTTTTATTCTTCTATTGTTTTGCGGAAACCATAAAAAGACCGGTACCCTTGTGCTTCGTAAAAGGTGCGGGAAGTACTGCTGGCTAATAATTCTATGCGGGTTTTCGGGTAGAGACTGTGAACATGGTGCATGAGTTGTTTTCCAAGACCTGTTTGCCTATAGTGCTGGTTGATCAGCAATTCGCAAATATACAGGGAAATAAAGCCGTCTGTCAGCCCACGCAAATAACCGGCCACTTGCCCATCCATTTCCGCTACGACTGCAATTGTTGAATTGGCCCAGGCCTGTTTTGTATCCTGCTCTTTTGCGACAAGGTTATTCCATTGTTCCTGCCTATTCAATTGTTGGATAGCAGGAAAATCATCTTCACGGTATGGCCGAATCAACGCATCTTTTGATATATTCACTGGCTTCCTCTCTCCTTGTTCTCTTTCAGCAAGCTGATGATTTCTTTATTTTGCTGGATTTGCTTTTCTGAATTAATACGAATCATCCGCACCCATCTCACTGCCATAGCCACGATAAAAACAGGGAAAAGCAAAGCAAGTGCTGCAATAATATCGCCCATTTCTTATTCCCCCTCAAGATTTATATGTTGAACATATAGCCGAGCATTTCCGGAAATAAACTCACGCCAAAAGTGACAATAATAACCGTTCCCGTCAAGGATTCAAAGAGCGTATACAGATACTCATTCGTGTTGTCCGCGTACTTTTTTTCGAATCCTGCGCGAACCAATACCTGTACAAGTCCTACAGCTGCAGTAATCAGCAATAAATACAGGCTGGCGGCTGGACCATATTCATAAACCGCAAACGACGTGACAAACACAATGACAGCGGATAAGCCATTCACGATTCTGTCCCATTTTTTATGCGTTTCATTTACACGGTTATCTGAAAAAAATTCCTTTCTTTCCACACCAAAAATTTTTCTTAAGAGTATGTTCACCAAATAGATACTGGATCCAGCCCCTAGCAAAAAAAGGGCGAAACGCCAGCCTGCGTCTTCAAACATCATTTCCGGCACCTCCTTCGGCTGCTATCGCCCTTCCCGCTATTCTTCCGGAAAACAGACAGCCTCCGAGAAACGTCCCTTCGAGCGACCGGTAGCCATGGACACCACCACCCCCAAAGCCAGCCACTTCTCCTGCGGCATATAAACCGGGAACGGGTTGTCCCCTGTCATTCAACACCCTTGCAGATAGATCCGTCTGCAGGCCGCCCAAAGTTTTACGGCTGACGATGTTCAAACGAACCGCAATGAGCGGCCCTTTTTTCCGGTCCATTAGTTTATGCGGTGCCGCTACCCGGATCAGCCGGTCGCCCCGGTAATTCCGGGCACCGCGCATGGCTGTAATCTGCAGATCTTTTGAGAAGGCATTGTCGAGCTGCCGGTCGCGCGATTCGATTTGCTGTTTGATCCGTCCAAAGTCCACCAGCGGTTCCCCGGTCAGCCTGTTCATGCCTTCCACCAATTCCTCCAATGTCTCCGCTACGATAAAATCTTCTCCCTTGTCCATAAACGCCTGCACAGGCGCCGTCGCTCCAGCGCGGACACGTGATAATACTTGCGGAATGCTCTTGCCGGTCAAATCCGGATTTTGCTCGGAACCAGACAGCGCAAACTCCTTCTCGATGATTTTCTGCGTCAAAATAAACCAGGAATAGCTGTAGCCCGTTTTTTGGATGGTCTCGAGCGTTCCGAGTGTGTCGAATCCTGGAAAATTAGGTGCTGGAAAACGGTTGCCGGTGGCGTCAAACCACATCGAAGAAGGTCCCGGCAAAATGCGTATGCCGTGTTTGCTCCAGACCGGATTCCAATTCTTGATGCCTTCGGTGTAATGCCACATCCGGTCGCGGTTAACGATTCGCCCGCCTGCTTTTTCCGTAATGGCAAGCATTCTGCCATCGACATGCGCCGGTACGCCGGACAGCATGGTTTCCGGGGCTTTCCCTAAACGGCTCGGCCAATTTTTTCTGATCAACTCATGATTGCCGCCGATGCCGCCGCTCGTCACTACGACGGCCTTTGCTTCGCACCGAAATTTGGCGACAACTTGCCGTGAACTGGCTTCCCCTCGCTTGGCATCACTCGGTTCCAGTAAGGACCCGGATACACCCGTCACAATTTCTCCGTCAGTCAGCAGTTCATCCACCTGATGCCTTGGCCGATAATCAACAAGCCCATTTTTTATGTGTTCACGGACCCGCCGTTCAAACGGCGCCACAATGCCCGGACCTGTTCCCCAGACAATATGAAAGCGCGGCACCGAATTGCCATGCCCTTCCGCCAAGTAACCGCCGCGCTCCGCCCAGCCGACGACTGGAAAGAACTTGACGCCCATGCCGGCAAGCCATGTCCGCTTTTCATTCGCCGCAAAATCCACATAAGCTTCCGCCCATTTTTTGCCCCAATGATCCTCGTCTTGTTCTCGATCAAAACCGGCTGCCCCAAGCCAGTCCTGCCAAGCCAATTCCTTTGAGTCGTTAATGCCCATCCGTCGCTGTTCGGGCGAATCGATCAGAAACAACCCGCCGAATGACCACCACGCCTGTCCGCCGAAAGACGCTTCCGGTTCCTGGTCCAACAACAACACTTTTTTGCCCGCGTCAGCGATTTCCGCTGCCGCCACCAGCCCTGCAAGGCCTGCCCCTACCACAATTGCGTCGAATTCCATCCGTACATCCCCCTTGATGTTGAATGATTCATTCCTACTTTTATCCCGCTTTAACGGTCAGTATTACTCCCGCTCTGCAAGTGGGAGATCCACTGACCATAAAAGCTCGATTGGATCAACTAACAATCCGTGGGGATGCCCCACTGATTGAAGTTTCTCTTTATCGTATCATGTGAGATTGGAAAATTATAGATATTTTTCATTCGTTTTCTGACTGTTTTATTTATTCTGACGCGAAAACACTGAGCGACTGTATTTTTTTCTGAGCGACTATAAATTTTGCTGAGCGACCGTATTTTTTCTTGAACGTCCGTAAATTTTGTTGAGCGACTGTAAATCCTGCTTAAAGCAAGTAACAGATTTTATTCGAATAAAGAAAGAAAATATTCCCAAGAAATCAACACAAAAAAGCACTCGAGACCAGCTTTCTGGTCTCGAGTGCTTCACTTTACCCCAAATGCTTCCGTTGGAAGTTTGAGATGCTCTCGTATTCTTCTGTCAAAAGGCGTGATAGGCGGATATAGATCGGCAACAGTTCGCGGTAAACACCGGCTGCCGTTTCTTCAGGTTCATGTGTATGTGTCTGGCCGATCATTTCGGAAACAATGCTAAAATCCTCGATTTCTCCCGTTGCGTACATGCCGAGAACGACAGCGCCGAGGCAGGAGCTTTCGAAGCTTTCCGGAATAACCACCGGTTTATCGAAGACATCTGCCAGCAGCTGGCGCCACAGTCCCGAACGGGCAAAGCCGCCCGAAGCCTGGATGCGTGTCGGTTCGCCGGTCAATTCCTCGACCGCCAGCAGCACCGTATACAAATTGAAGACGATGCCTTCCAAAACTGAGCGAATCATGTGCTGCTTTTTATGATGAATGCTGAGCCCGAAAAATGACCCGCGTGCATTGGCATCCCAAAGCGGTGCCCGTTCCCCCGTCAAATAAGGGTGGAACAACAAGCCGTCCGCTCCCGGATTGACCGTTTCGGCGATTTTTGTCAGCACGTCATACGAATCAATGCCAAGGCGCTTCGCTGTTTCCACTTCTGAGGAAGCAAACTCGTCCCGCAGCCAGCGCAGGACAATGCCGCCATTGTTGACAGGTCCGCCGACAACCCAATGGTTTTCAGTCAACGCGTAGCAGAACGTCCGCCCTTTCGGATCCGTTTTCGGTTCAGTAATGACGGTACGGATAGCACCGCTTGTGCCGATTGTTACTGCTAAAACGCCAGGTTCAATCGCGTCGACCCCCAAGTTCGCCAATACGCCGTCACTGGCGCCAATGATAAAAGGGGTGTTTTCAGGGATGCCCATGAACAGCGCATGTTCCGGAACAAGACCAGTCAGCTGCTGCGTCGTCGGCACCGGCCGTGACAGCTGCTCAGGTGTAATACCGGCAACCGCCAAAGCTTCTTCGTCCCAATCCAATTGTTTCAGGTTGAAGAGTCCTGTTGCCGAAGCAATCGAATGGTCGATGACATATTCGCCGAATAATTCGTGGAAAATAAATTCTTTGATGCCAATGAATTTCGCTGCCTTTTCGCATACTTCAGGCTGGTCATCTTTCAGCCAGACCAATTTCGCCAAAGGTGACATCGCATGGATGGGCGTTCCTGTGCGCAAGTAGATTTCATGGCCGTTCAGCTGTTCTTTTATGTGCTTAGCATGCTTGGAACTTCTCGTGTCGGCCCAGGTAATGCTTTGTGTCAACAGGTTACCGGAAGCATCCACCGCAATGAGGCTGTGCATCGCTGAACTGAAAGACACCAGTTTTAGCTGCTGCGTGTCAATATCGCTTTGGTGGATGGTTTTGCGGACAGCGGTCAAGACGGCACGGAAAATTTCCTCCGGATCTTGCTCCGCTATCAGCGGACTTGGCGTCTCCAATGCATAAAAGACGGTATCGGCTTCTATGACTTTACCGGATTTATTGAATAACACTGCTTTGGTGGATGTGGTACCGATGTCCACTCCAAGATAATATGACTGTTCAGGCATAAGGGCCCTCCTCTATATACAAGAAAAAGAAAAAGGAAGTGCTCCCTTTTTCTTTTCGAGTTTCGTTAGATAAAAAAGCTTATGATCAACACTACCACGAAACCGGTAAGACCGATAATGGTTTCCATGACTGTCCAGGACTTTAAGGTGTCCTTGACATCCATGCCGAAGTAACGGTTAACAAGCCAGAAGCCCGAGTCGTTGACGTGGGACAGGACAGTCGCACCTGAAGCGATGGCGATAACGATCAAGCCCAAAGCCGGTCCGGTCATGCCGACCATTTCAAGAAGCGGTGTGATCAAGCCGGCTGCCGTTACCATCGCAACGGTTGCAGAACCCTGAGCCACACGCACAGCTGTAGCAATCAAGAACGCCAGAACGATAGGCGGCAAAGCCGAATCGCCCATCATTTCACCCAGTACATCACCGACCCCAGAGTCGATCAGCACTTGTTTGAAAACACCGCCTGCTCCTGTTACCAGGATGATGATCCCGGCAGGTTCAAGCGCTTTAGTCGCAATATCCTGTACTTCCTGTCTTGAATAGCCGCGCTTGGTACCCAATAGATAGAAAGTCAGCAATGTAGCAATCGTCAATGCCACGAATGGGTGACCAAGGAATGTCAGGATTTCACGCACTGTATTGCCTTCATCCAGCAAGACACCTGATAGCGTATTCAATAAAATCAAGACTAACGGAATCAGGATCAACGAAGTAATCATACCGAAGCTCGGCAGATCCTTATCGTATTCCTTTTGTTCAAGTTCCATATAATCCGGAATGGCGACATGAATTTTATTGCCGATGAAACGTCCGAACACAGGTCCTGCCAAAATCATGGCTGGAATTCCTGCAAGCACCCCGAACAAGATAACCCATCCAAGTTCTGCTCCGACCAATTCAGCAACGGCAATCGGTCCCGGAGTAGGCGGGATGAAACTATGTGTAACGGCAAGACCCGCTAACAGCGGAATCCCGTAATGCAATAGCGACTTTCCTGTCTTTCTTGCCAAACCGTAGACGATCGGCACCAAGATAATAAAGCCGACATCAAAAAATACCGGAATCGCAACAATAAAGCCGGTTACACCCAACGCCCATTGCGCCTTGTCTTCACCGAATTTGCTGATCATCGTAGCGGCCAGACGTTCTGCTCCACCCGATACTTCCAGCATTTTACCGAACATGGCACCTAGACCGACCACTACAGCTACAAAGCCCAGTGTTCCGCCCATCCCATTTTGAATCGAGGTAATCACTTCATTCAGCGGCATGCCCGCAGCGATGCCCACTAGCAAACTGACCAGCAATAATGCGACGAACGCATGCAATTTAGTGCGAATAACCAAAAACAACAATAAGAATATACCTGCAAGTGCGACCATAATCAACGTTGAACCCGACATATTTTCTCCCCCTCAATATGTAACTTCAACTGCTTAAGTTGAAGTAAAAAATCAGCTTTTGCTCCGCTCTGAGCTTTGCTGACGCCCATCCCCTGCATGCGCCAGCATAAAGTCTCCCTATCATTCAGCGGTTTTGCGATAAAAGAATGACTTTCTTTATTTTTTCTCTACTGCGTGACCGCCGAACTCATTGCGCTGAGCTGCCACGACTTTCCCTGCAAAGGTATCCTCTTCCAATGAGCGGTAGCGCATCATCAGCGACAATGTAATCACCGGTGCCGGAACATTCAAGTCAAGCGCGGTTTCCACTGTCCATTTCCCTTCGCCTGACGAATTCATCACACCTTTGATGCTTTCCAATTTAGCATCTTTTGAAAATGCGCTCTTTGTCACTTCCATTAAGTAAGAGCTGATGATCGAGCCGTTGTTCCAAACGCCAGCCACTTTTTCGTAATCAAAATCAAATGGGCTTTTGTTCAGGATGTCGAAGCCTTCTGCGATGGATTGCATCATGCCGTATTCAATGCCGTTATGGATCATTTTCAGGAAATGTCCGCTTCCTGCTTCTCCTGTATACAAATAGCCGTCTTCTACAGAAATATCCTGCAATAGCGGTTCAATGGATTTGAATTTTTCTGCATCGCCGCCGATCATTGCACAAATACCATGACGCGCTCCTTCTGTTCCGCCGCTCGTCCCGCAATCAAAAAAGTAGATGCCGTGGTTTTTCAAAGTTTCAGCGCGTCGCACCGTATCTTTGTAGTTCGAGTTCCCGCCATCGATAATTGAATCTCCTTCTTCAAGCAAAGGAATCAACTGCTCGATGACCGATTCTGTAATTTCACCGGCTGGCACCATTAGCCAAAGCGTACGAGGTGCTTTCAGTTCTTTCACCATTTCTTCTATAGAAGAAACTTTTTTGAAACCGCTTTCTTCAATTGCTGCGTAACTGTCATATCCGACAACTTGATGGCCGTGATCGCTTAAATTTAATGCAAGGTTCAACCCCATCTTGCCTAAGCCAATAATTCCGATTTCCATTGCGGAATCCTCCTTTGAAATAAAAGAATTTTTTTCCTTAATGAATTCATTGTATCAAATATTTTTCCGTACGCAACATGTTATTGTATAATTAACAAAAATACTTCCAGAGAAACGAGGCGCGGATCATGAAAGAACAGCAATTTGCGCTGGCTGCCATACGCGGTAGTTACCGCCTTTTTAGTGAGAAAGAAAAAAAGATTGCAGATTATGTATTGAACGACCCAAAGAACATCATCCATTTGACTATTAACCAGATCGCCGATGAATTGGGACTGGCTGAATCCACCATTTTCCGCTTTTGCCAACGAATCGGCTTTAAAGGATTCCAGGCATTTAAGATATCGCTTGCCGCAGAAGTGGTGGCTCCTTTAAAAGACATTCACGAAAAAATTGAAGAAGGCGACAGCATCAGTGCCGTTACTGAGAAAGTATTCCGCTCCAACATCAAGACATTGGAAGATACGCTCCAGATTGTTGATGCGATAGCGATGGAACAAGCGACTGACTGCTTGATGAAAGCCCGAAAAATCGATTTCTATGGCAATGGCGGCTCTGCCATGGTCGCTATGGACGGTTACCATAAATTTGTCCGCTTGGGCCTTCAAGTATCCATGAATTTGGATTCCCATATGCAGCTGATGGCGGCTTCCCAACTTCAATCGGATGATGTAGCGATTGTCATTTCCCATTCCGGCTCCACTACGGATGTGCTGGATGTCTTGCGGGTTCTGAAGGAAAAAGGCGTCACCATCATCTGTGTCACCAATTTCGCCAAATCGCCTTTGTCCAAAGAAGCGGACATTGCCCTCTATACTCTTTCGGAAGAAACTGATTTCCGTTCTGAAGCTCTGTCCTCCCGTATTGCCCAATTGAGTTTAATTGATGCCCTCTACACCAATCTGATGATCGCCCGCGGCAATGAAGGCAAAAAAGCCCTTCAGGATATGCGCGAGGCAATGTCGTATAAGCGTTTATAGCTGAAAAAGCTCGTTCCTTTCTAAAAGGAACGAGCTTTAAAGTTGTAGGATAAAAAATAATTATTTCTATAATGGAATAAAGACATAGGTGTCATAGACTATGTACCGGATCCTCCGCTTCAAGGCGGACGCTTTCCGCGGGCTTGCGCTCCGTATCCTGGGAAAGCTTAAATACCACGCGTCCTGCACCATAACATTCTACTCTAGGAGAAGTATCTTGAATTTGTTTTCTGATTCAAGCAAGATGGTCAACCGGGCCAGCCATGTAAGCATTTCTATGATGGAATAAAGACATAGGTGTCATAATGCCGGATCTTTCGCTTCAGTGTGGATGCTTTCCCGCCTTCTGCTCAAAAACAAATAGAGGATCAGCCCACCAATTAATAGCATGCATAAGGATCCGATCAAAATTACTGGTCTTATGGAAAAAAGTTCTGCTACCATTCCAGCCGCCACTATTATTACAATTAGGAATATCGCTTCCACCAATCCATACAGGCTGACTACTCTGCCCATCATTCCAACTGGGACATGGTCCTGGATATAGGTCTGGAATCCGGTATTGGCAAAAGCGAGAGAAAACGCCAGCACCAGAAAGCCAAACGCCGCTCCTTCAAAGCTGGTGGAAAGTGCATATATGATGTAACCGACAGAAGTGAATACCGCACCGCCAGCCATCAGAAAAGAGACTGAAAACCGATTCGCTCCTGCCGAAATAATGATTGAACCGGCAATAATTCCGGCCCCTGCCAGGCTGACTAAAAGTCCATATTGCTGTTGTGACAGGCCTAGAACCGTAATCGAGAAAGCGGCTTCCAGTGAATCAAGTGCCGCTGTAAATACGAGAAAACTGCTGAACAGCAAATACATTCCCATAACGTCAATGTTACTCATGCTGAATTCTTTAACAAGCTTCCAGTCTTTTAGCAACAAGCGAACAGAAAAACTGTTCGTGACAGGGAGCTCCTTCTCCAAGTTTGGCAGCAGCAGGATCAGTACAGCTGAAATTAGTAAAGCCGCTGCATTGATATAGAGCGCAAAGCTTGGTGTTCCAATCAAAAACAGCAAGCCGGCTGCTGCAGGCCCTACGAGAAAAGCTCCTGAATCAATTAGGCTTCTAAAGGAATTGAACCTCTTACGTTGTTCAGGATTCAGCAGCATCGTGATATAGGTCATGGAAGCCGGCTGAAAAATGGCACTTCCCATTCCAATCAGAAAGACAAAAAAGTAAATAAAGGGCAGCGAATGGAAAAAAGGCAATACCCCGATCAATACCGCCCGCAAAATATCCAGTGCGATGAGCAGTGACCGCTTATTCATCCGATCGATTAAGGTTCCTCCCCAAACATTCGTAAGCAATGCAGCGGCTGGCTGCATCAGGTAAAGGCCGGCCACTGCCAGAGCCGACCCTCCCGTCATATCCAACACCAGCAAGTTCATTGCTATTAAATAAATCCATGCCCCTATATTTGCTATTCCGATGGCCATCAACATGATAAATGGCGTTCTCCAGTTAGCCATTTTCTTTTCCTCCCCGCTCCACCTTTTTATTCAGAAATAAAAAAAAAACCACCTCCAAGACAATCGTCTTGGAGGCGGTTTTGGTTTTCGCGGTGCCACTCCAGTTTTTCAATATGTCGCCATATTGAACTCATCAAGTACGGCAGGATCCCTGCTTATACTTTAGCTCTGTAACAGGAGCTCCTGTCACATCATCACCCGGTAACCGGTTCCGATGTGCTGCTCAGAGTTTTGTTTCAATCAGCCATTCCTGTTCCTTTTCAGCTGCCGGAACTCTCTGGAAAGAACGAACGGATCTACTCTTCTCTTCAAGGCATTTTGTTTTTTATATCCTAGCATTTTTTTCGATTATCTGTAAATGGTTTTTTAGCACACCGAATCCTCCTAAAGGATGATCGCGTACCCTCGCGAATTTTGCTTTAAGAGGATTCGGGCTCGGAGGTTTCCAGCTTTTACCCAAAGGGTATTCATGGCTATCGGGACTAACATTACTTCCAAACACTGGATTGGTCAACATCGCCATGAATCTCTTCGTCTCAAGGAACATGGAGGGAACGACAGTTCAGATGGTGACTCTTTTGGGAATTAAGGTACCAAACGAAGACGCTGTACCTCACCCTCACAGCTTTTCGGAATGATTTTGTTGCTGAATCACCAGGACTCACTCTTTCTAGATTCGTGCTTCCGCAATTTTACTAGGCGACCGGAAAAAATAATATTCAGTAACGGAATATTTCTTACCTTACAGGACACACTACCAACTAAATTAATGGGGGATAGTAAAATGAAAAAATTGCAGGATACCACTACTTTGCACAATGGCGTCGAAATGCCCTGGTTTGGTTTGGGCGTATCTAACATCAATGAAGGAGCAGAAGTTATTGACGCGGTTAAAACTGCGATTTCCCATGGCTACCGCAGCATCGACACAGCCGCTCTCTATGGCAACGAAGAAGGCGTCGGCCAAGGAATCCGCGAAGGCATAAAGGAAGCTGGCATTTCTAGAGAAGAGATTTTCGTTACTTCCAAAGTATGGAATTCAGATCTCGGTTATGAGTCGACAATAGCCGCTTATGAAACCAGCTTGAAGAAACTCGGTCTAGATTATTTGGATCTTTACCTGATTCACTGGCCGGTTGAGGAAAAATACAAAGAAGCCTGGCGTGCTCTTGAAACTCTCTATAAGGAAAACCGCGTCAAAGCAATCGGCGTCAGCAACTTTCATATTCACCAATTGGAAGAGTTGATGAAAGACGCGGAAATTACACCGATGGTCAATCAGGTCGAATACCATCCGCTCCTGACACAGAATGACTTGCAAAACTATTGTAAGGATCATAATATTCAGCTGGAAGCCTGGTCTCCTTTAATGCAAGGAAAATTATTGGATCATCCTACGCTTGTTGAAATTGCTTCTAAAACTGAAAAAACAGTGGCCCAGGTTATTCTTCGCTGGGATCTGCAAAATGACGTTGTGACTATTCCAAAATCCAGCAAGGACGTACGAATTATCCAAAACTCTCAGATTTTCGACTTTGAACTGACAGATGACGATATGGAACGAATTTCAGCACTCAACGAAAATCGGAGAGTCGGTCCAGATCCTGATAATTTCAGTTTTTAATTGCAATAAGAAGTCCTTTATTAAAAAAAGGGCTTCTTTTTTATCGACTCACGAATTTTGATGTTAATACCCTTATAAATGTAAATTAGTTCTAATTAATTATAAATTTCTCTCAATAAATTCAAAATAATATTATCTTTCTTGCATATATACAGTAGTATGATAATAGACGTTTATTCTTGAACTGTCCCGTTAACTTCCTGTTCTGGAACTTAACTCATGTCAATTTTTCAAGAAGCAGGGAGCAATGACATATGACTACACAATTCAAAGGGCTTTTAGGCATTTTCTTCATTTTGTTTTATACTTCCTTTTACTTTTTTTGGGTGAGCACTTGGAAAGATCATGAATCACTTTTAACTTTGGGAGGCAATATCCTTTCGACATTAGGCTGCTTCATCGCCTGCATCTGGCTGTTTAGAGCTTTTAGAAAAAGCAGCAAAGACGAAAAGGTATTTTGGCTGCTTCTATCGATCGGGACGTTCAGTTATTTTATTGCCGAATTTCTGTGGATAGCATATGAAAACATAGCGGGCGTCGAAGTTCCGTTTCCAGGACCTCCCGACTTGTTTTACATGCTGCAAATTGTTTTTTATTTGGCAGCCTTTTCTTATAAATTAATCAAAGAGACGAGAAAATATCAATTCACGAAATACCTCTTCGATGTTTTGATTGTCATGACCGTGGCTTCAACGTTCAGCTGGCATTTTTTAATCAGTCCGATCATTAAAGCAGGCGACCTTTCCATCTATCCCTTACTTGTTTCTCTTGCCTATCCGATCGGTGACTTGGCTCTTCTTTTTGGAATTGTCAGCATCTATCTTGGCACACAAAAATCCTCTTTTACTACGAACTTATTCTTTTTATCGATTGGGCTCTTTTTCCAAATAACCGCAGATTCTGCTTATCTGTATTTGGTTTCTCTCGATCAGTATGAATCTGGAAGTATAATTGATCCTTTGTTTATATTGGCTATTCTGTTTGTTGGATTTGCTGGATTCCTGCGGACAGAAACCGTTCAGCAACCAAGCTCTTCTTCAACCGAGCAAGCGGCTCCACAACAATTGGACGCTTTCCGCCTCTCGCTTCCCTATGTAAATGTACTGATTTTATTTGTCTTCATGGGTTCCAGGTCTACTGGCATCGATATCGTCACCATCGGTTCTGGAATTTCAATTTTGCTTGTCATCTTGAGGCAAATTTTAATCATTTCGGAAAATCAGCAACTGCTTCGCCAATATCATTGTAAAACAGAAGAACTGGATGTCAGCGAACAGCGCTACAAATCCTTGTTTGATTATCATCCCGACGCTGTCTTTTCTCTTGATGTAACAGGACGTTTTGAAAGTGCCAATCCTGCCACCGTTGCTCTTTTCGGCTACGAAAAAAACGAATTGATTGGTCTCTCGAGCACTGTTTTTATCGATAAAGAAAAGCAGCAAAGAGCTTCTGAAATTTTGACCAGCTCATTAAAAGGCCAGCCCCAAAGTTATGAATTGCCGATACACAGCCGCCTAGGCAAATTCCACCACTTGAGCATCACCAATATTCCGATTAAGGTGCGCAATAATATTGTCGGCATCTTTGGAATCGGCAAAGACATTACAGAGAACAAAAAGAATGAAGAGAAAATTCAATTTCTGGCCTATCATGACCCTTTAACCGGTTTAGCCAACCGATTATATTTCGGGGAGTCGTTGAAAAAAACTGTGGCCGAAGCCGAAGTTCTAAACGAAATGTTCGCCGTCATGTTTATTGATCTGGATCATTTTAAACAGATCAATGACACTTTAGGACATGACATCGGAGATGAACTGCTGGTTTCTGTAGCCAGCAGGCTTAAAAACTGCGTCGGTGAAAATGACATCGCATCAAGGCTTGGCGGTGATGAATTCACATTGCTTATACGTGACACCGGTGATTTGGACGCAGTCCAACAGGCCGCCGAGAAAATTCTGGGTTCCTTGAAACAACCTCACCAAATCGGTGGTACTGAAATTATCAGCCTGCCGAGCATCGGCATTGCCGTTTTCCCACTGGATGCTGCAACTCCCATGGATCTAATGAAAAAAGCGGATAAAGCGATGTATCAGGTCAAAGCCAACGGCAAAGGCCATTTTCAGTTTATTTAAAGAAACAACTTGAATAACCCGTGAAACAGCAGCTTCTATGTTGTTTCGCGGGTTATTTTATTGTTGTTTAGCATTTTGACCTCACACCTTTAGCCATTGTACCGTGTGGGATTTTATGCCTTACTAGTTTTGATTAGAACAAGCAGACATTTTGACAGCACGGCTTAACATGTTATAAGTTAATCTAGTTAATTCCGATAGAATTTATATGAATTAAAATTTTACTAAAAAGGAGACCTCCTATGAAATCCTTATGGAAACATTATCTTAATGCTTCATTGATCTTCAAAATCACCATTGCACTTATTCTCGGCATCGCCGTCGGTCTGATTTTTGGGGAGCAGGCCGCTGTTTTAGCTCCGTTTGGCGATTTGTTGCTGAATCTGCTGACTTTTCTGATCATCCCCCTGATCTTATTTACCATGATGGTCGGAATCAACCAATCCTCTACTAGGGATCTCGGCCGCATGGGAGGGAAAGTATTCATCTACTATACCCTCAGTTCCGCATTTGCCATTGTTGTTGGTTTGACCATAGCGAGTTTGTTCCAACCCGGCACCGGTATGCAGCTGCAGGGCAATGAAACTTTCGACGTCCCTGAAAATCCTGGAATTACCAGTGTGCTGTTGAATATTGTCCCATCCAATATTTTCACGGCTTTTACTGAGCTTAATTTGCTCGGCATCATTTTCACCGCTTTCGCCTTTGGCATTGCGCTGTCCTATATGCGCCAGTCAAGTGAATTCGCAAGCTTGGGTGAGCACCTGTATAAAACCGTAAATGCCTTGAATGAAATGACTATGTTGGTGCTGAAGGCTGTACTTCAATATGTGCCGATCGGTATTTTTGCCATTATGGCAGAGATTGTCGGGAGCCAAGGACTCAATACGCTACTGTCTCTTGGTGAAATGGTACTCGTGTTATACATCGCCTTGTTTGCACAGATTCTGCTTTACACTTTGGTACTGCTGTTATTCAAAGTTACACCAGGACAGTTTTTCAAGCAGGCGCGTACACCTATGTTGACTGCCTTTGTCACCCAAAGCAGTTCAGGGACGTTGCCACTGACTTTGAATGCCGCTAAAAACTTAGGCTTGTCCAAAAGCCTGTACGGATTCAGCCTGCCGCTTGGTGCGACCATCAATATGGACGGAGCTGCTATCCGCATTGCTGTTTCCGCCGTATTCGCGGCAAATCTGGTGGGCGATCCTTTAAGCTTATCCGAAATGCTAATGGTCGTTCTGATCGGAACTTTGGCATCGGTTGGAACTGCTGGCGTTCCAGGTGCAGGCATTGTCATGATTGCTACGGTATTTGTTCAGCTGGGCTTGCCGATGGAAGCTGTCGCTTTGTTGACTGCCATCGATGCATTAGTCGGGATGGGCTGTACAGCACTGAATGTAACTGGTGACCTTGTTGGCAGCACAGTAATTGATAAAAATGAAAAAAAGCGAATAACTGCATAATCCATTTAAAAGGCTGCCGATTAGGCAGCCTTTTTTTCTGCAGCTATTTAATTGTAAGGCTCAAATTCACTCTTAAGCACCGCATACATGGCCATATCTACGAAGCTGCCTTTCATGATCATGTGCTGTCTGGCCACACCTTCCCGCACCATTCCCAGTTTTTCTGCCAGTCGTTGGGATTGTTGGTTTTCCAGCATGATCGACGCTTCTACCTTATTCAGCTCCATGTTTTTGAAACCAAAAGAAAGTAGGGCATTTGCTGCTTCAGCCATTAAACCTTTCCCCCAGTATTGAGGCGACAGCACATAGGCAATTTCCACTTTATAGCGCTTTTGACTCCAATTGAAGAAATCAATGGTGCCGATCATTTTGTTGCTGTTCTTTAATTCAATGGCCCATGTCAATTTAGACTGCTGATCGTAGCCATCTAAAATCAATGACAAGAATGCTTTCGAATCCTCAATTGATTGATGCATTTGCCATGGTACAAAGGTGCAAACCGCTGGCTGCGAAGCATACTCAAAAAGATCCGAGGCATCGTTCATCTTTATCTTCCGAAGCAGTAAACGTTCCGTATCGATTTCGGGCAATTGGCGGTAGATTTCTTGTAAATACATCATGGATTGTCCTTCCTTTCTTCTAATTCGGATTTCAGTTATCATTTTAATCAGTAAGTAAAAGGAGTTGGCTCAATTGACAACAATCGGCTTTGTACGTCACGGCATAACGGATTGGAACATTCAAGGCATTGCCCAGGGCTCTTCAGATGTCCCCTTGAACGAAACAGGCAGGTTGCAGGCTGAGTCGCTGGCGAACCGGCTGGTATCGGAAGAAGGATGGGATCTTATTATTTCCAGTGATTTATCCCGCGCAAAAGAAACAGCTGAAATTATTGGCAGTAAGCTGCATTTGCCCGTCAGCCATTTTGATACACGGCTCCGCGAAAGAAGCGGCGGCAAAATTGAAGGGACTACAGAAGAGGAACGCCTTGCGAAATGGGGAGCGGACTGGCGCGAACTTGATTTGGCGATGGAAGATTTGGACGAGGCAGCCCAAAGAGGACTTGCCTGCATTGAAGACGTCCTGGAAAATTTCAAAGACCAGCGCGTTCTGTTAGTCAGTCATGGCGCTTTAATTGGTCTGACGCTCAAAAAGCTATTGCCTGGACAATTTCAAAAAACCTCTTTAAACAATACCTCCATTACAATTTTGAAAAATGTTGAAAGCCAGTGGGATTGTCCACTGTATAATTGCACGGCTCATTTAGTAAGAAGCGAAAGTTACTGATTGCTGGCATAGCTTGCCCTTTCCGACCTATTTATTTTCCATGAAACCACTGTCGTGCTGTCGCGGACGTGGTTTTTTTGGATGGCGGAGAGTAAAGAAGCTACTCCATCAGCAGCTGTGGCTTCCTTGCATTGCTGCCAGATGCTCTGAGGCTCTGCAAACACTGCTCCCGGACATTCCACCAGTCCATCTGTTGTCAGCAGAATCTGGTTCTCCCCTTGCCTTAACTCCCGAACGCCGCTGCTGAAGCACGGAACTGCCTGTTCGAAGGTATTCACTTGCCCAATCCATTCGTAAAATTGCCGCTGATTGATTTGATATTGCCCAAAAGCGACCAGTTCCGGATGAAAGATGTACAACAGGCAATCGCCAATAGACAGCCAGTACAGGTATTTGCCTTTTCTTATAGCAATCAGGCAGGCAGTTTCACCTTGCACTTGTCTGCATGCTTCCATAAAGCTGTCTTTTTGAAAAAGTTCCAGCAACTTTTTTTCAATTTCATCAAACACTCCAACACTGACATTACCCGATAGTAGCGAAGTGACTGCCGCTTCATATTTTTCTACTTGTCCGATGACCAATTCGGCACTTTGAGTAGAATTATGCGCATCCAAAATCATTACGAACTCCCAATCCTCTAGCTCGTCTGTCCAAATGAGGCAGCCATCTTCATTTTTGTACTGCCCAGCAGCTGAATTCCCACCGAACCTGCCAAGTGTTACGGTCATTTCAGCAGGTTGGTAAACATCGGGCTGATCAATATATGCATTCTGACTCCCTACCCAACTGAGTTTTTTTATTTGGTGTTTCATGTAATTAACCCCACTTTCAATATTCTTACAATTATAAGTCAATCCAGACCAGTTGTGTAGATAATAATGAATGCACCATCAGAACCCACATCAATTTAAAGAATGTGATAAAGTTGATTACAGTGAGCAATCAAATACGAATGAAAAGGGAGAGATTTTTGATGTATATCGTAACGAACCGCATTAAAATGAAACCGGGCTTCGCAGAAAAAATGGCCCCTAACTTTGCACGTCCAGGTGCTTTGCAGGAAATGGAAGGTTTCGTCAAAGTCGAAGTCACGATTACACAGAACTTAACCGAATACGACGAGTTGAACGTTAATATGTATTGGGAGAAATTGGAGAACTTTGAAGCTTGGAAAACCAGTGATACCTTTAAAGAAGCCCATAAACGCCCCGAAGCCAATGCAGACAGCGATGAACCAAAAAAAGAATCACCTATGCTTGGCAGTGAATTAGTCATCACCAAAATTGCCGCACTTATTGAAGCGAAAACTTCAAACTGATGATTGCAGACAGATAGCCTAATTTTGGCTGTCTGTTTCTTTTATCCCGAACGGCCAGCAAGACCCTCTAGAAGATGATCCACTGACCGTAAAAGTCCAATTACACCAACTAATGATTAGTGGAGATTTGGTTCCACTGATTAAAGTTTCGCATTAATGCCTCTCTATTTCTCCGTCCGATGGATTACATTTAACAGCAAGGAGCATACTCTTGAACAATTCAAAACCCGCTTTATGGACAAAAGACTTTATCGTCACTGCCTTGGTAAACTTTTTTTTAATTCTAATTTTCTATCTCTTGATGGTTACCATTGCCGTGTATGCCGTTGAAGAATACGGGGCTTCCGCAAGCGAAGCCGGACTGGTTACCGGGATTTTCATTCTCGGTGCTTTAGCAGGCAGACTGGTCATTGGCCGAACCATTGATAAAATCGGCCGGAAACGGACCTTGATCATTGGGCTCGTTTTGTTCACACTGACTACATTCTTCTATTTTTTGAATTTTGGGCTTCCCTTTCTGCTGCTCAACCGTTTTCTTCACGGCATGACATTGGGAATGGCCAGCACGGCAGCCGGAACAATCGTTGCACAAATCATTCCGATGAGACGCAAAGGCGAAGGCATCGGTTATTTCAGCCTCAGTGCCACTTTGGCAACTGCATTCGGACCATTCATCGGTCTGATGATGAGCCAGTACAGCAGCTACGAAATGATTTTCTCTTTATGTCTGGCTCTTGGCGTGGTCAGCCTAATCGTCTCTTTATTTCTTTATGTACCGCCGATTATCATTCCTCCTGGAACTGACGAAAAGAAAGGATTCAAAATTGCCGATTACATCGAACCAAAAGCGGTTCCGATTGCACTCGTTTGTTTGGCGATTGCTCTTTGCTATTCGAGTGTTTTGTCCTTTATCAATTTCTATGCAATGGAAGAGAATTTAGTCGAAGCTGCAAGCTATTTTTTCTTGGTCTACGCCTTGGCAATAATGGTTTCGCGCCCCTTCACCGGGCGGCTCATGGACTTGAAAGGCGCTAACTTTATCATGTATCCGGCTTTTGCTGTCTTTGCAGCCGGTTTGTTTCTATTGAGCATCTCGAGCAGCAGTACAGGCTTGCTTGTTGCGGGTGCATTGATTGGTTTCGGTTTCGGAAATATGCAGTCGACAGCACAGGCTGTAGCGGTTAAGTTAACGCCGCCACACCGCATGGGACTTGCCACTTCAACATTCTTCATCTCAATGGATGCAGGACTTGGCTTTGGTCCCTACTTGCTCGGCTTTGTCATTCCAATAATCGGCTATAGTTCGCTGTACGGTATTCTTGGCTTTGCGGTTATTGCCACTGCGTTCCTGTACTATTTATTGCATGGCAAAAAAGAGCGGACAGATGCTGCTGCTTTAGCTTATAAATAAAAAATCTTGAAGCATATCGGAGGGATTTTATGAAAAGAGGGATCTCTTTTGAACTGCCAAATGAATATGGATTCTTTCTTGCCGAAATACTTAAGCCAATTGATATGACTGCCTTAAGTTGGCGCCTCGGCAGCGGAGAGTCTTACAAGGTAGTAAATAACGAATTGAGTGAAAACCTGTTCCTTGAAGATGAAAAGTTAATAGAAGGTAAACTACTCAAAAAATTGCTGGAAAACAACCCTTATTATGTTATAGTTGCTGATTTGCAGGCACATCCAAAAGGAAAAGTAACAGAAATCAATACTTATGAAGAGTTTGTGAAAAGCGAGTGTGAACTTGTTTTGTTAGTAGTGGACTGCTATTATGCGACTGTTTACTGTAAAAATAGCGAGAAACTTGAACTTTTGTATACACACGCACACAATTGCGGATTTGAAAACATTGAATACATTACCGATGAAAATGACGGAAGAACAAGGCTGTCGGTTTGATAGCAGCACACAAGTATTGTTCTTCAAATTTTAAAACTAGCACTATTGTTTAACCCAGCTAAAAATAAAAAAAGAGACCTATTCAGCTGCGAATCAGGTCTCCTTCTGCAATTTCATAGAGTTTTCACCACTTCAAATGACCCTTCACCTTTCGGGTCGTTTTTTCTTATTCTTCCTCTTTTTCAGCAATCGCCTTCGTCTGGTGAACCGTGCCATGTGGATGTTCAGGCGGCGCATAGATCGAATAGATTTTTAAAGGCTTATCCCCGGTGTTGGTGACGTTATGCCATTTTCCTGCTGGAATCATGATGGCATAATCGTCTTCGGCATTTTCTTCAAAAGTCAGCTTGTCTTCACTGTCTCCCATTTGGACAAAGCCTTTTCCAGCTTCGATCCGTAAGAATTGATCGCCTTCATGGACTTCCAGGCCGATGTCGTCACCCACTTCGATGCTCATCACGGTGACCTGCAAGTTTTTACCTGTCCATAATGCCGTGCGGAACGTTTCATTTTGCTTGGTTGCCTCTTCGATATTCACTACGAATGATTCTGCTCCGTAATCTTTTAATTCCATAGCCGATTCCTCCTCCGAATTTTCTTAACAGCCTCCTATACCTCAGTTTGGGCTGTATCAAACAATCCGAAAAAGCACTTTTCTACACCAACAATTGCTTGACCAATTCCTTGTTGCGCTTTTTGAATACTTCATTATGAGAAGACACCATAGCGATTTTATTCGCATCCGGCTGAATGTAATGCTTCGCTTTATTGACGGCGTTTGCCGCGTCTTGGAAAGTCCCTGCAATTAAATTCAGTTTCCCTTGATGCTGAAGAATATCCCCTGCCGCAAAGAGTCCAGCCACTGAAGATTCACTGCTCGGCGTTCCGGCAATGTAATAATCATCGGCAATTTCAATATTCAATGGACTGTTGCCAAGTAAACTGATGTCGCGTTCGTAGCCGTGGTTGATGATCATTTCATCGATCGGCAATATTTGCTTTTCGGTCGTTTCCTGATGGGTCAATTCGACAAATTCGATGGCATCTCGATCATCCGAGGCGATCAGGCGTGTGATATTGGTGTGCAGGCAGCAAATCGCTGAACCGTTCATCAATTGCGTTACCTGTGCTTCGTGCCCAGCAAGTTCGGGCTTGCGGTAGGTGACATACACTTGCTTGGCAATCGGCTCCAGTTCATTTGCCCAGTCAATTGCCGAGTTCCCGCCGCCTGAAATGAGAACTGTCTTGCCTTTAAAGTGCTCCAGGGACTTGACGGTGTAATTCAGGTTAGACACTTCAAAGCGTTCTGCTCCTTCAATCTTCAGTTTTTGAGGATTCAGGATGCCGCCCCCAACTGCCACTATGACTGTTTTTGATAAATGCACTATACCCGATGAACCAGTCATTTCAAAGATTCCTTCTTCGTTTTTCGCTATGGACTCCACTTTTTCGTTTAATACAACTTCCGGTTGGAATGTCAGACCCTGCGCGACCAATTGATCGATGAGCTTAGCTCCCTGGATTGGCGGCTGCCCTCCCACGTCCCAAATCATTTTTTCGGGATAGACATGGATTTTGCCCCCCAATTGCGGTTGGAATTCGATAATTTTTGTTTTCATTTCCCGTAAGCCACTATAAAAAGCTGAATATAATCCTGCTGGTCCCCCACCTATAATCGTTACATCAAAAAGCTCATTTTCCCCCATCTATCTTCACTCCCGCTCATCTATAATTTGTATTGACAACCTCACAAATTAGTCTTATAGTATTGATTGTACTGAAAATGAGAATCATTATCAACGATAAAGAGTATTTATTTAGAAAAGGAGGTTTTTTGGAATGGTGCGTTTGTTCACCGAGGAGCTGAATATTGGTTACGGAGACCGTTTGATCGTTAAAGATCTGACCGTTCAAATTCCCGATAAAAAAATCACCACCATCATCGGCTCTAACGGCTGCGGCAAATCAACGCTGTTAAAAGCGATTACTCGCGTGATTTCGCATCAATCCGGATCAGTGGTGTTGGATGGCAGCAATATTGCTCAGGAAAACACCAAGTCACTGGCTAAGAAAATGGCTATCCTGCCCCAAACGCCTGACAGCGCTGCAGGATTGACGGTCGGTGAACTGGTTTCCTACGGCCGCTTCCCATACCAGAAAGGTTTTGGACGCTTGTCGAAAAGAGATTACGAAATCATCAATTGGGCCCTTGACGTGACGGGCACCCAGTTCTTTAAATATCATCCGGTTGACGCTTTATCCGGTGGCCAGCGCCAGCGTGTTTGGATTGCCATGGCATTGGCACAAGAAACCGAAATGATTTTTCTGGATGAACCGACCACGTATCTGGACATGGCCCATCAGCTGGAAATCCTCGAACTGCTGCAACAACTGAACCAGGAACAGGAACGCACCATTATCATGGTGCTGCACGACCTGAATCAGGCAGCACGATTTGCCGACCATATCATCGCCATGAAAGACGGCCAAATTGTCAAAGCCGGCACCTGTCATGAAGTCATTACTCAGCCTGTCTTAAAAGAGGTTTTCCGAATTGACGCGGAAATCGGGCTGGATCCGAGAACACAAAAACCAATGTGCACTACATATAACCTAATCAAAGGAGTCTGACCGACATGAAAAAACTATTCTTGCCTTTATTTTTATTTGCTTTGCTGCTGATCCTGGGTGCCTGCAATTCCGATTCAACTTCCGAGGAAGCAGACGCTGCAGAAACCGATAAAGCCCCAGAAACCATTACATATGAATCTGAAAGCGGTCCTGTGGAAGTTCCTGCAGATCCACAACGCGTCATTGTCCTTTCTTCTTATACCGGTGACGTATTATCCTTGGACGTTCCTCTAGTAGGAGTCGATTCATGGTCAAAAAACAATCCGCGCTTTGAAGAAGAGCTAAAAGATGTGGAAGAAGTAGCAGACACAGACCTTGAAAAAATCATTGAACTTGAGCCCGACTTGATCCTTGGCGGCTCCACTCTTAACAACATCGACAAATTAAGCGAAATCGCACCAACAGTTACATTCACTTACGGCAAGTTGAGTTACTTGGATCAGCACCTGGCAATCGGCAAAGTGCTGAACAAAGAAAAAGAAGCACAGGCTTGGATTACTGATTTCCAGGATCGTGCACAGCAAGCCGGTGAAGACATCCGTGCTAAAATTGGCGAGGAAACGACTGTTTCCGTTATTGAAAACTTCGATAAGCAAATATATGTATTCGGAGACAACTGGGGACGCGGAACCGAAATCCTTTACCAGGAAATGAAATTAAAAATGCCCGCAAAAGTGGAAGAAATGGCTTTAGCAGACGGTTACTATATGTTGTCACAGGAAGTATTGCCTGAATACATGGGTGACTACGTGATTTTCAGCAAAGACAGCACGCAAGATAACTCTTTCCAGGAAACTGACCTGTACAAAAATACACCTGCAGCCAAAAATGGCCAAATCTTTGAAGCTAACGCAAAAGAATTCTACTTCAATGACCCGATTACACTGGAATACCAATTGGAATTCTTCATTGAAAACTTCTTAGGCAAGTGACTAAGATAAGTTATCGAACTTTCTCCGGATAAGTTGAACGAATCTTTTTCACTTCCAGTATTCTGCAAAACAGCGGCTCTGCTTTAAGCTAGGATTCTTGAGTTCAACGTATAGAGTTATTCATGCGAACTATAAAAGTGATTTATTATGTTAAACTTTAATACCAAAGAAGAGGAATTCTGATTTTGGAATTCCTCTTTTATTCTTAGGAAAAGATGATGATTAATGAGTCCTAAAATTCCCTTTCCAATGAAATTTATCTTAAGTCTGCTCCTACTGGTGCTTACGCTTATCGTCTCATTGATTTTTGGAGCGGCGGACATCAGCCTGAAGGAAGTAGGGCTGGCCTTGTTTTCTACCAGCTCTAGTGATGGCATCGGCGTCATTCGTGAAATCCGGCTGCCGCGTGAAGTTGCGGCCATCTTCGTAGGTGCCGCCCTTGCAGTGTCAGGAGCGATGATGCAGGGCATGACCCGCAATCCGCTGGCCGATCCAGGTCTTCTTGGCCTGACGGCAGGAGCCAATGCGGCTCTTGCTTTCACATTGGCATTCATCCCAGCCGCCAATTATTTTGGCATTATGATTGCCTGCTTTATCGGCGCTGCTGTAGGTGCAGGCTTGGTGTTTGGCATCGGCGCTGCGAAAAAAGGCGGCTTTTCCCCTTTCCGAATTGTTCTTGCAGGCGCTGCCATTTCGGCCTTTCTGACAGCAATTGCTGAAGGCATCGGTTTGTACTTCAATATCTCAAAAAACGTTTCCCAGTGGACTGCCGGCGGATTGATTGGCACCTCTTGGGGTCAGCTGCAGGTAGTTGTCCCATTCATAGCGGTGTCTCTGCTCATTGCGCTGCTATTGTCCCGGCAATTGACCATTCTCAGTTTGAGCGAAGAAGCTGCAATAGGTTTGGGCCAGAAAACGGCACAAATCAAAGCAATTCTTTTTGTCATTATCACCCTCCTTGCAGGTGCCGCCGTTGCACTTGCCGGCAATATGGCTTTTATCGGGCTAATGATTCCACATGTGGTGCGGGCGATTGTCGGAACTGATTACCGCTTCATCCTTCCAATGTCTGCAGTGGCCGGTGCCATTTTCATGCTGCTCGCCGATCTGATTGGCCGGACTATCAATTCACCATACGAAACACCGGTTGCAGCAATTATCGCGATCATTGGATTGCCATTCTTCCTGATTATTGTCCGTAAAGGAGGGAAAGCATTCGCATGATCCATCCAGGTTTACTTAAAAAACAACGTATTTCGTTCTATCTGTTGCTTGCTTTAATCGTTTTAACAGTGGTCGCCAGTATGGGCCTTGGCTATTCCCCTATTTCCTATGACCGTCTATTACCGGCAATTTTCGGACAAGGGACGTTTAAGGAAGACTTTATCCTGTTTTCCATTCGGCTTCCGCGTGTTTTAATCACGTTGCTGGCCGGTATGGCGCTGGCTTTATCCGGTGCGATTTTGCAAAGTGTAACGCGCAATGATTTGGCAGACCCTGGGATCATTGGCATCAACTCTGGAGCCGGCGTCGCCATTGCGGTGTTCTTCCTGTTCATTCCGGTAGAGGCTGGCGCTTTTGTTTACCTGCTGCCGCTTGTGGCATTTGGCGGAGCACTTGCGACCGCTGCACTTATTTACGCATTCTCTTACTCCCGCACTACTGGCTTGCAGCCAATCCGTTTGGTACTTGTCGGAATTGGCTTTTCAATGGCCTTGTCCGGAGTCATGATCGTGTTGATTTCTTCGGCAGAACCTGAAAAAGTCGACTTCATCGCAAGTTGGCTGGCCGGCAATATTTGGGGAGCTGATTGGCCATTCATTGTGGCCATTCTGCCATGGCTGCTGGTGCTGATCCCCTTCACCCTCTATAAAGCCAATCGAATGAATGTCCTGGGTCTCAGCGATCCAGTCGCTGTCGGCATAGGCGTTTCCATCGAAAAGGAAAGGCTGGGATTGCTGATCGCCGCTGTTGCGCTTGCTGCAGCAGCTGTCTCGGTTACTGGCGGAATCGCGTTCATCGGCCTGATGGCACCGCATATCGCCAAATCTCTCGTCGGCCCGCGTCATCAACTGTTTCTGCCGCTTGCTATTTTAATCGGCGGCTGGCTGTTGCTATTGGCGGATACCGTCGGCCGCAACCTGCTCGAACCTTCTGGAATTCCAGCAGGCATCATGGCCGCGCTGATCGGCGCTCCTTATTTCATTTACTTGCTGCTAAAAAAATGACAAACGAAAACACAGGAATCTTCTTAGCGAAGGTTCCTGTGTTTTTATTTTCATGTAAATGGTTCTATGAAAATTTCGTTTTTCCATAAAATCATAGTTAGATAAAACCCAACAACCTTCTTCGGTTCTGGGTTTTGTTTTATACTTCTATTTGCTTTTTGTATAAAGGCGATGCTGCCGGCTTGCCGAAATAATAGCCTTGGAATAATTGATAGCCTTGCTGTTTTAGCCAGTCAAAGTCTTTCTGGGTTTCGATTCCTTCCGCTAATGGAACAGAGCCGATCTCCAATGCTTTCTTCAGAAACTTATCGGCAATTCTTTGCTTTTCGGGATCAGTCGAGACATCTTGAACAAATTGCATATCCAGTTTCATATACTTTGGCCTAAGATCCGCCAGCATTTCAATTGTGCTATACCCCTCACCCACATCATCCAAGGCATAGTCGAATCCCTTTTCCTTGTAATAAGCCAGGATTTTCTTCAAATGATCCAAGTCGTCCACTTTTTCTGTTTCCACCACTTCAAATACCAAGGATTTCGGATCTACCCCTAATTGCTGAGACAACGAAATCGTCGAGCGCAGACAAAATTCAGGTGAATAAATGGAGGTAGGAATAAAGTTGATGAAGGCCTTTTCCTTTTTCAGTACAGCCGCATATTTCACCGCAGTCATTCGGCAAACCCGGTCTAGTGCATAAAGACGACCGCGGGTTTTTGCTGCAGGGAAAATCTCATTCGGATAAATCATCGAACCGTCTTCATTTTGGAAACGCGCCAGCATTTCGTAGGCAAAGATGTTTTCATCGGCATCCACAATCGGCTGGTAATGGCACGTCAGCCGTTCATTTTTGATGACCTCGTCAATCCATTCGGTTGCAAAAACCTGGCTCATTTCCCTTAAAGGCTGCCATGCTTCCTGATCGATACGGAACACGGCTTGGTCTAAATCCAACAGGTCCGCGCAAAAATCCAGAAATTCACGGGCTCCTTTTTCAGTCATCTGCAACTTGTTTTTTTTCTGGACGACTTCAATTTCTCTTCTCTTCAAATGATCTAAGACTATCTGCAAAACGGAAAGATTTGTTTCACCTTCCAGTTTGATTTCAAACTTAATGGCTGCTACTGAACAGCTATTGCATTGCACACTGCTTCACTCCCTGCTATATAGTACTTATAGTTTACTTTATATGTCATAAGAGATGTTAGTTTTTTGTTAAAAAGTTCAAATTTTTCTTTATCCTTTCTAGTCTATTCTCAAGAATATTTTTCAGCACCCTTCTTAATTAAAGGGTATTTCCAGTTAAGCTAGAATTTATTTTAGTATATGGGAATACGCTAACTCTGCTTTGCAACTAAAACAAAAGCCCGCTCTTATTTCATTCACAAAGGAGAATGGTCATGGGAAAAATCATTGTAGCGATGTATCTTACGCTTGATGGGGTCATGGAAGAGCCGTCGTGGACTGCACCTTATTGGGACGACGAAATAGCGAAGTTCCAGCTGGATTTGCTGTTCGGCAGCGACGCCCTCCTGCTTGGCCGGGTAACGTATGAAGGATTTGCGGCAGCTTGGCCAGCGGCGGAAGATGAAGAAGGGTTTGCTGACCGGATGAACAAATTGCCGAAGTATGTGGCTTCCACTAGCTTGAAGCGTACAGAATGGAATGCGCGCCTTATTACCACCCATGTCCCTCAGGAAGTCGCCAGACTGAAAAAAACGGGACAGCGGCTCTTAGTCTACGGCAGTGCCGAGCTCATTGAAACCTTGCTGAAGCATGATTTAATCGATGAATTGCACCTCATGACATTCCCGCTGGTTTTAGGGGAAGGCAAACGGTTGTTCAAGGAAAACGCCGATCAGAAAATGTTCAACCTCCAGGAAATCCGTTCGACAGACGCCGGTGTTCTGATCGCCAGCTATACTCCGGACAGATAAACCCAAAACAAAAAGCTCCCCTAAAGGGAGCCTTTTTGTTTGGGCCATCATGTCTTGCTGAATTTCTTTTTGGCGTAGACATAGGTGACTGCCAATGCAGCGACCAGCACGCCTCCTTTGATAATATCGAAAGCGTAGTAAGGAAGGTTCAAAATCGTTAAGCCGTTCAACAGGATACCGATGACTGCAGCTCCGAAAAATGTACCGAGCGCATTCGGTTTGCCTGCTCCTAACACCGAGTAGCCGACAAAGACAGCTGCAACAGCTTCCATCATCAATGGAGCTCCCGCATCAATCTGCCCCGAACCTACGCGGGCTGTAAACAGGATACCGGCCATGGAAGCAAAGATACCTGAAACGACGTAAGCGGTAAACTTCACTTTTTTTACGCTGACACCTGACAAGGTAGCTGCTTCCGCATTTCCACCAGTCATATAAAGCACTCTTCCCCAGCGTGTATGGTTGAGGATGACGTAAGAAGCGAGAACCATCACCAACATGATCCAAACCGGAACGGGCAGACCCAGCATCTGCCCTTGACCGATCCACAAAAATGCTTCCGATAGCTGTCCAGGAGCAGTCCCACCCGAAGTCAGAGGCATATTGTTATAGATGGAGTAGCCTTCCGTATACGTACGGTGCAAACCGGCGACGATATACATCATGCTCAAAGTTGCCAGCAAATCCGGAATGCCTATTACAACAATAAGGAAGCTATTGACCGCTCCGACTGCAACCCCAATAAGCAGCGGCAAGACCAACACAAGCCACAACGGCATATCATACCAAACCATCAATGAGGCAGCAACGACCGTAGACAGAGACATTGTCGAACCTACAGAAAGATCAAAGCCATCCACCACCAAAGTGAACGTCACCCCTAAAGCCAATAAAGTGACGATGGAAATGGAGCGCAGGATGTCTGTGAAATTGCCATATGTGAAAAAGGCATCACTGATTGTGCTGAAATAAAAGATGATAAAGACCAGCAGCGCAATGGCGCCATATTTAAATAGAAACTGAATTGCGTTGTCTTTCACCGAGCTTTTGTTCTTCCCCAAGTTCTTCTTTTCCGCCGCTTGCATACAATAAAATCCTTTCTTGGGTCGCTTCTTGTCGTGATAGTTCTTTCACGATTTGACCATTGTACATTACCAGAATACGATCGGAGATTCCGATGGCTTCATGAATTTCACTTGAAAAATATAAACACCCTTTGCCGTTTTCGGCCAATTGGCGAATCAATTTAAATATATCGACTTTGGCTCCGATGTCTACGCCTTTGGTCGGCTCATCGAACAAGTACAAGGCCGAATCGAGGGAAATCCATTTGCCGATTGCTACTTTTTGTTGATTTCCTCCACTTAAGTGAATAAGCGGTGTTTCGGTATTATTGGTTTTGATGCGCAGCCGTTCAATGATTTGATCAGCAAAGCGCTTTTCTTCTTTACGATCCATCAATAGACGCTTGGAAAATTTCTTCAGGTTCGGAAATGAAGCGTTGGTTTCCAGTGACTCCTGAACAAATAACCCTTCTTTTCTGCGTTCCTCAGGAATCAGTGCCATTCCTGCTTTGATGGCATCTGCTGGGTGTTTGATTTTAGCTGTTTTTCCTGACAGCTTAATCGTACCCGAGGTTAAAGGAGTGCCGCCAAACAATGCTTTCGCCAGTTCCGTTTTGCCTGCACCCACCAAACCGACGACACCAACCACTTCACCACGTGCAACCGTCAGCGACAAGTCTTTGAGCTTTTGGCCATCCGATAAATTTTCCACTTCCAGCAACGTCGTACCGATGTCGTGCGCCCGCGGTTCCAGCTCATTGCTTAGCGCTGCCCCGAGCATTGCTTCAATGACCTGATCTTGATCAGCTTCCGAAGTCTCATAGGTTTTGACAAGGGTGCCTTCCCGCATAACCGTGATCCGGTCGCTGATTTCAAACACTTCAGGCAAACGGTGGGAAATGAAAACACATCCTACACCCTGTGCTTTTAATTTCGTGATGACAGCATACAGTTTTTCCGATTCATGAATCGACAGCGGCGCTGTCGGTTCATCGAATATGATGATTTTTGCGGAGTGGACCAAGGCTCTTGCGATTAACACCATCTGTTTTTCCGCCAATGTCAGGTTTGCAGCTTTTTGCTGGACATCGATGCTTTCCGCTTGAAGCTCAAGCAATGCCGAATAAGCCCGCTTGTTGATTTTCTGTTTAGAGACGAAGGGATTGCCCTTCTCTGCAAACGTGTCGAGAAGAATATTTTCCCCAACCGTCAATTCCGCCACAATTGCAGTGTCCACTTCCTGATAGACGCAGTAGATTCCTTGCTCTTTGGCCGCTTTCGGTGATTCCAGTCGAATATCTGAACCGTCCAGGCGAATCTTTCCTTCATCCTGCGGATAGACTCCTGATAAAATCTTGATCAATGTGCTTTTTCCTGCTCCGTTGACGCCAAGAATGGCATGGACTTCTCCTTTATTCAACTGGAATTCCGCTCCTTGAAGCGCCGTCACTGGGCCGAATTTTTTTCCAATGGCGGTCATGGAAAGTAAAAGTTCTCCCATAGAAATGCCCCTTTCTGCTAAAAGAGCTGTCCCTATCGTTCAGGACAGCTCGAAATGGTGAAGTTTATTGGCCTTCCAATTCGCGCAGGTCGTCTGTATAACCTTGGTCGCTTGCGCCCCAGCCTTCCACGTATTCGCTCAATTCTTCGGTTGTTACCGTTTCTTCCGGCAAGCTCTCCGCTTCAACAAAAACCGGCTCTAAAATCACTTTTTCTTCCGGCTGTTCGCCGTTTAATAGCTGGTACAGGTAACGCACTTGAATGCGCCCGATATCTGTCGGGTCTACAGCTGCAGAAGCTACCCATGGGCTATTTTCTTTTTGCATCAATTGCAGATCCTCATCACTCATATCAATGCCGTACACTTTAATGTCTGTGCGTCCCGCCTGTTCAATTGCGCGGACAGCGCCTTTGGCGAATTCATCCCAAGAAGCCCATACTGCTGTAATGTCACCTTCATTTGGATATTGCTTCAATACCGCTTCCATCTGTGACTGTGTATCCAATGCCGTATTATTGGTTGCCGCACCAAACGATGTGACTTCCTGAATGCCCGGGTTGTCCGTTAGGAATTTTTCATACGCCACTTGACGTCTTTCCATCGGAGCAAATCCAGCTGTCCAGATTTTAACGATATTGGCTTCACCATTGCTATCTTCAGCCAACTTTTCCAAGGTCATTTCAGCCATTTTCTGATCGCCTTGTTCCAAAGATACAACGCCTTCTACATCGATGCCTGCATCAAACGCTACTACTGGAATCCCAGCTTCGAGCGCCTTTTCTACACCTTGGTTCAAGGCTTCTTTTGTCCCATGGTCAATTAAGATGCCATCGACACCCTGGTTGATAGCGGCATCAAGATTGGACGCCATTTTCGCCAAATCACCTTCGGAAGTGAAAACAGTCGCTTTTCCGCCGAATTTCTCGACTTGTTCTTCTACCCCTGCAATATACTGGGCAGAAAATGTACCCAGGTTAATTTGCATAATCAATGCAATTTCCTTGCCTGCAAGTGGATGGTCTGAAGCATTGCCTTCAGTGCCTGAAGAAGTTGCTTCTTCGCTGACCTCTCCTTTTGGTTGGCAAGCAGCCAATAACATACTGATCAACAAGAGTGCGGCAAGCAGCCAGATGGATTGTTTTTTCATATTCTTTCTCCTTTTCCTGTAGATGCGCCAAGCAAATCAGGGATGTTTTTTGAGTAATCTTCATTGATGATGCCTTTTTCGGTAATAATTGCGGTAATCAAATGCGACGGTGTCACATCAAATGCCGGATTGAATACTTTTGTGCCGAGAGGAGCAACCGGCTGGCCGCTCATATGGGTAATTTCCTCCGGGTTGCGCTCTTCAATCGGAATCGCTGATCCGTCTTCAATCGATAAATCGAAAGTGGACGCTGGAGCTGCTACATAAAACGGGATGTTGAAAGCCGATGCAAGCAACGCCAAATTATAAGTTCCGATTTTATTAGCCGTGTCACCATTGGCAGCAATCCGGTCGGCACCGACAATAATGGCTTCGATTCCTTTGGCTCCAATGGTGTGCGCAGCCATGCTATCTGTGATCAAAGTGACATCGACTCCCGACTGCTGCAGTTCCCAAACCGTTAAACGCGCCCCTTGATAAACGGGCCGTGTTTCGCATGCGTATACTTCAAACTGGCGGCCGCGTTCGCTGCCGAGATGAAATGGCGCTAAGGCTGTGCCGTATTTGGCGGTAGCAATGGATCCGGCGTTGCAGATGGTCATCACCTTTGTTTGACCTTGAAGCAATACCAGCGCATGCTCGCCGATTCGACGGCAGGATTCTTCATCTTCGCTGTGGACTTTAACTGCTTCTGCCAGCAGCAAAAGTTTGGCTTGTTTTACGTTCTCCGTTTCTCGGAGCTTGTCTTTTAAACGGCTGAGCGCCCAGCCAAGGTTAACGGCGGTCGGTCTTGAAGCATTCAAATACGCTGCGTCTTTTTCCACATATTGCTGGAAAGCTTCCAGCGAATCCGTGTTATGCCGCTGAGCGCCGATAGCCAATCCGTATGCCGCAGTAATGCCGATTGCCGGAGCACCACGAACTTTCAGTGAAAAAATGGCTTCATAGACGTCTTCCACGGTTTCAAGCGTTACGTATTCGATCGTATGCGGCAGTTTCTGCTGGTCGAGAATGGTCAACTGCTGGCCATCCCATTTAATGGACAATGGAATGCTCATTTATGTGCCTCCTCTATAATTCGCAGTACATCATTGATCGATGCTGTTTGCTGACGCTGTAAAATCAATTTCCGTCCAGTTTCCAGCGTCTTTCCTTTGGAATTGATTCGTTTTTCGGTATCTTCAATGCTGTCCAGGTCTTTGACATGCGCCAAGCCAATCGTCCGGCGGATCAATTCGCAGCCTGCAAAACCGACTGCATCTGTCAGCACTTTTCCTAGTACATACTCCAAATAGCCTTCTGTTTCTTTGAACGATTCAACGCTCTGCGTTGTCCATAGCTCAGTGAAGCGGGAAGCGAAAACTTCCCATGTCTTTTCAATCTGATCCACAATCACCTGACGCTCTTCACCTTCTCGCGTGATCGACTGAAAAACAAGGTTCGCCAGGAACAAACCGACATCAAATCCGATGGGTCCGTAAAAACCGAACTCGGGATCGATTACCTTGGTTTCCGTTTGGCTCGCAAAAATACTGCCTGTGTGCAGGTCGCCATGCAGCAAAGCTTCCGCTTCGGTTAAAAAGCTTTTCTTCAATTTTGCCACTTCAAGCTGAAGTTTCCGGTCATTCCAAATCGCTTCTACAGCAGACTGGAGCTGCGATTCGTAATCATTCGTATCCATGTCGAAGAAAGGATCAGTGAAGATGAGGTCTTCCGTGATTTTACAGAGTTCTGGATTGGAAAACTCAGCAGCCAGTTTCTTTTTCTCAAAAGGATGTAAGCCGTAATCTGATGTATGGAATAAAGTCTCGGCCAGGTATTCGCCGATATCCTGTGACAGTCTAGGGAAATTCTGTCCCTCGATCAAGCCTTCACGCGCAATAACCAAATGAGACAAATCTTCCATCACGGTAATTGCCAGCGCTTCGTCAGTTGCATAGACAGCTGGTACCAAGGAAGGGACAAACTCTCCGTGCTTTCTCAGAACATTGGCTTCGATCGTCGCTCGCTTCAATGTCAGCGGCCAGCTTTCACCGACGACCTTGGCGTACGGCAAGGCCTGCTTGATAATCAATCGCTCGCCGGTTTTCGCATCTTCAATTTGAAAAACATAATTCAAATTCCCTTCACCGATTTCCCGGCAAGTTAAATGGGCTGCAGGATCAAATGTATGGACAGCTTTTGCTAAGGCGATAGCTGTTGCTTCAGTTAATGCTTTATAGGTGCTTGGAGCCGTAAGAGTCATAGTTATTCTTCCTTTCATGTGCAATATAAAAAGCCTCTTTCTAGAAGAAAGAGGCCAGAATAATAGATTCCATGCCTCTTATCTTTCAGAAAATAAATTTCTGATGGAATTAGCACCGTGCCTTGCAGGATTTTCATCCTGGCGCAAATGCGCCCCGTCTCACAACGGTATTACAGTCGGTTGCTGGGCGTCATTGGGCCAAAATCCCTCTGCCAGCTCTTGATAAGAGTACTACTTGTATTATTATTAAGTTTATGAAGAGAATCCTATCACGATTCAGAATTAACTGTCAACGCATTTTTCTATTAAAATCAATTTTATGACAATGGAGTTGACAGATTTCTGTGCACATGAAATAATCAGAATTACTTTACTGTTAGTGAATTGACTTAACTATTTTGGATTGAACCTATAAAACTGACTTATCAAATTTCATACCTTTCTTATTCAGAGCAGGTGGAGGGACAAGCCCTACGATACCCGGCAACCGGTCCAACTACGGACACGGTGCTAATTCTTGCAGCCAGAACGGATGGCTGAGAAATAAGAAGTTGTTAAAGTCCTTAACCTCTTCTTATTTGAAGAGGTTTTTATTTTTTAATTTGCATGGGAGTGTGGAATAGATGAGCATCTTGACTGCTAGTTATCAATTGTACGGAAAGCCCGGTTCGTTCGAGAAAAAAGCGGAAGGCATTGCCCTTGGCCTGACAATCGGTTCCTGGACTGATTTGCCTTTGCTTGAACAGGAACAGTTAAAACATCATAAAGGAAATGTCGTTTCCATAGATGAATTCGAAGAACATCCGCATCCACTGAAGCCGGATTTAATAAGAGCGGAAGTTGCGATTGCCTACCCAAGCGTTAATTTTTCAGCGGATTTGCCGGCCATCTTAACTACGGTTTTCGGCAAGCTGTCTCTGGATGGCGAAGTGAAGCTATTGGATCTGGATTTCAGCCATGATCTGCTCAGCCATTTTCCTGGACCCCGTTTCGGTATTGAAGAAATTCGGAATACACTCGGTGTAACCGGAAGGCCGCTCCTCATGAGTATTTTCAAAGGTGTCATCGGCCGTGACTTGGATTTTCTGGCTGATCAATTGCGTGAACAAGCTTTAGGCGGTGTAGATCTGGTCAAAGATGATGAAATTTTATTCGATAACCCGCTGACTCCATTTGAAAAACGGATTACTACCGGTAAAGAAGTGCTGCAGAATGTCTACGAAGAAACAGGCCACCGTACGCTTTATGCAGTAAACCTGTCAGGCAGAACTTCCGAATTGCGAGGCAAGGCACGAAGAGCGCGCGAACTAGGGGCCGATGCTTTGTTGTTCAACGTTCATGCATACGGTATGGATGTGCTGCAGGAACTGGCGGAAGATGATGAAATCGCTTTGCCGCTAATGGCACACCCTGCTTTCAGCGGCGCCTTCACTTCTTCAGCCTTCTATGGTCTTGCCACTCCGCTGGCTCTTGGAAAACTGATTCGCTATGCAGGCGCTGATTTTTCACTGTTTCCTTCCCCTTACGGCAGTGTCGCTTTGGAAAAATCAGCGGCTCTTGCACTTGGCAAAGAGCTGACAAAAGACAGTCCACTAAAACGGAGCTTCCCGGTTCCTTCTGCCGGTATCCACCCGGGGCTTGTACCTTTGCTGCTGGCTGATTACGAAATTGACAGTGTCATTAATGCCGGCGGCGGTGTCCATGGACATCCGGCTGGAGCAGCAGGCGGCGGCCGTGCTTTCAGACAGGCGATCGATGCTGTGTTGCAGGGAGAAACTTTGCAGGATGCCGCCAAACAACACGAAGAACTACAAACTGCTCTTGAGCTGTGGGGGTGAACAGATTGAACAAACCGATTATTTTTTGCGATTTTGATGGTACTGTAACAGCCAATGACAACATCATTGCCATTATGAAAGAATTTAATCCGCCTAGCTGGGAACTGGTAAAAGACCAGATCCTTGACCAATCCATCTCCATACGTGAGGGTGTTGCGAAAATGTTTTCCCTTCTTCCGGTTTCGGCAAAAGACGAAATCATTTCCTATGTTTTGGAACAGGCGGAAATACGAGAAGGCTTCAGCGACTTTGTCGCTTATACAAAAAAACAGGAGCTTTCACTGTACATTGTCAGTGGCGGAATCGACTTTTTTGTCTATCCGCTGCTTGAACCTTTCGGGCCTTTTGATGGCATTTATTGCAACAGTGCGGACTTTTCAAGTGATGTCATCAACTTGGAATTCCCCCATGGCTGCGACGAAAAGTGCAACAGCCAAGGTTGTGGATGCTGTAAACCATCCGTCATCCGGGATCTTTTAGGTGCTGATGCAAAAAGTATTGTCATTGGAGATTCCATCAGCGACTGGGAAGCTGCAAAAGAAGCGGATTTCGTCATCGCGCGGGATTTGTTGGCTGAAAAATGCCAAGAGGCCGGCATCGATTACGAACCGTTTGAAACTTTCCACGAAGTGATTGCGATTGTCGATGAATATATAGGAGTGAAGTCATGACAGCATTACGTGAAAAATGGCTGGAATTGGCGGATGTAAAAGATGAATTGGCAGTTCGCGATTGGTTTATGGGAACCAGCGGGAATCTCGCCATCAAAGTGGCGGATGAACCGCTCGAATTTCTCGTTACCGCCAGCGGAAAAGATAAGAAAAAACGCACCGATGAAGACTTTCTGCTTGTTGATGCTAATGGACAGCCAGCAGCCGAAACATCGTTGAAACCGTCTGCTGAGACTTTATTGCACTGCGCAATCTATGGAAAAACTCAGGCTGGCTGCAGTCTCCACGTTCATACAGTCGCCAACAATGTCATTTCTGAACTATATGGAGACGCTGGAAAAATTGATTTCCAGGGACAGGAACTGATCAAGGCCTTTGGGTTATGGGAAGAAGACGCGGTACTGACTATTCCCATCATTCCTAACCACGCCGATATCCCGAGACTTGCTAAAGCCTTTGAACCTTATATTACTGCTGATAAAGGGGCGGTACTAATCCGCAACCACGGCATCACCGTTTGGGGAAAAAACGGCTTTGAAGCGAAAAAACTGCTTGAAGCCAGTGAGTTTTTATTTCAATACCAATTAGCGTTGCAACTACACTCAAAATAAGAGAGGAAGATTTAAATGGCGATTATCAAAATTCAAGGAACAAACGAAACGATTGAAGCACAAAACGAAGTGGCGGCATTCCTGGAGCAGCAAGAAGTAGTTTATGAGCATTGGGACATCAACAAATTACCAGAGCCTCTTCGCGAAAAGTTTGATTTAAGCGATGAAGAAAAAGACGAAATTCTTCAAGCCTTTAAAACGGAAATCGATGACATTTCAGAACGCCGCGGCTACCAGGCAGCAGACATTATTTCTTTGTCTGATTCCAATCCGAAATTGGACGAGCTGCTGAAAAACTTCCAGCGCAAACATATCCATACGGACGACGAAGTCCGCTATATCGTTAGCGGGCATGGAGTCTTCATCATTCAAGGAAAAGACGAACGCTTTTTTGAAGTTCACCTGACACCGGGCGACTTGATTTCGGTTCCTGAAAATATCACACATTACTTCACTCTAGCTGATGACCGCAAAGTTGTAGCAATCCGCATCTTCGTTACAACCGAAGGCTGGGTACCGGTTTATCAAGAAGAAAGCAATGTGCAAAACTAATAATTGCAGAAAAGACCCGAACCATTCGGGTCTTTTTTATTTTTAAAAAATAGGTAATTTTTTTCTAATTTTTATGATATTTAAGCTATAATGTCTTTTGAGTTATATTTTGTAAATGGAAAAGAGTGATTTTAATGAAGAAGACGCTTCTGCCTTTATTGGCAGTGGTCATTTTACTTGTACTCCCTATTATCATTTGGTTTTTTAAGGAAGAAAAAATAGTAAACATTGCGATTATTGATAAGACCGTTCCCACAGAAAGTTTCAGAGAGCATATAGGGCTGACGTGGTTGTTGAACCATCATCGTTATGTTACTGAATCTGGAGATGTGTACAAAGCGGATGAGCATTATTATGGATTTGTGCCGGACGAAAAAGCGAAAAGCTACACGATCCGTGATTTGCCTGAAGACTTGTCTGGAACCGACCTTATTTACTTGGCTGATTCCTACGGTGTCTATGAAGAAGATCTTCCTTGGCAATCTTCCGAAAAAAAACCAGGAAGTTCCTCTATGATTGCCGGGGGACTCGATATGAGTGAATGGCAGACCATTAAACAGCAGGTTCAGTCTCAAGGAACGGACTTGATTGTCGAGTTTAATACATTTGCCTCCCCTACTCCGAAAGATGTCGCCCAGGATATGAATGAGTTTCTGGGATTGGAATGGAGCGGCTGGAGCGGGCGCTATTTTGCAGATCTTCATTCCTCTGATGGCGAAGTTCCTCAATGGATCGTTGACAACTATGAAAAAAATGATGTGAACTGGGACTTTGAAGGTGCTGGATTTGTTCTGGTTAACGATGCCACAGGTGAAATCGTGGTTCTTTCCGAAGAGGATGGCGAAGTGGGCAGCGGCGGAATCCGCCTTGCCTATTCAGAACAAGGCAAAGAGCATTTTGGTTTAACAGACAGCCCTTCTTTCGGTTATTGGTTTGATATTAACCAGGCTGCTGCAGGCACTGAAATTCTGGCCAACTACCAATGGGATCTCCAAGATGCCGGGAGCAAAAAGTTAGAAGATGCTGGCATTCCTGAGAACTTTCCAGCTCTTTTCCATCAATCTAAATCTGAAGCTGACCTTTATTATTTTGCAGGAGATTTTGTTGATATTGACGACACCCCGAGCTTCTACCGCTATTCCGGCTTTTCGAAACTCCGGTCTTTCCTTTCCATGGAGTCGCTCGATGCTGAGAAGAGTTTTTATTGGCAGACTTATGTCCCGATGATGGAAACCATCCTGGCCAACACAGAAAACAAAACAGTCGCGGTGGAAACTGGCAATGGCAATGAAAAAACACCCCCTGCTGCCATTCTCGCTGAAGCGGAAGGCATTGCTTATCCTTCACGTGTAAATGGACAGGCATTTGAAGTCTACCAGGACGGCAAATGGCAGCCCTTTACCATTAAGGGAGTTAATATGGGAATGGCTAAGCCGGGAACGTTTCCAGGTGAAGCAGCAATTACGCGTGAAGAGTACGAACGTTGGTTTCAGCAAATAGATGAAATGAACGCCAATGCCATCCGCGTCTATACGCTTCATCCACCAGCATTCTATGAAGCATTTGCTGCTCATAATGCCACCGCAAAAGAACCGCTTTACCTGTATCATGGTGTCTGGATTGACGAAGAACCATTGATTGAGACTCTGGATGCCTTTACTCCTGAAATCACCGGGAGTTTCCAAGCTGAAATCGAAACAATTGTGGATGTCATACACGGTGATGCAGTCGTAGACCAGAAACCTGGTCATTCTCACGGCACCTATGAAGCCGATATCTCCCCTTATGTTATCGGTTGGATGATTGGAATCGAATGGAACCCAGAAACCGTTTATCAGATGGGAATCGATTACCCAAAACTGGGGGATTATAAAGGCACTTATGTATATACAGAAGAGGCCAATCCGATGGAGCATTGGCTTGCACAGCAGCTGGACCATCTTGCCGCCTATGAAATGAAAGAACACGAGAGTATGCGTCCCTTAAGCTTTACAAACTGGGTAACGACCGACAACCTTGAACATCCGGCAGAACCAAGTTACCTGGAAGACTTAGCTACAGTCGATCCAAATCACATTAAAACAAAAGGCATTGCGGATACAGTCGGCACGTTTGCATCCTACCATGTCTATCCTTATTACCCTGATTTCTTGAATCTGGAAGAGCGCTATACCGAATACGTCGACCATCGTGGTGAATTCAACAACTATGCCGGCTACTTGCATGATTTGCAGGAATCACATGATATGCCTATCCTTATCGCCGAGTTCGGCGTTCCGGCTTCACGCGGAATGACCCACGAAAATCCCTTCGGTTGGAATCAAGGATTCATTTCCGAGCAACAACAAGGGGAAATCGTCAGCCATCTGTATGAAGACATAATTGAAGAAGGTATGTTGGGTGGGATGGTCTTCACTTGGCAGGATGAGTGGTTCAAGCGTACTTGGAATACGATGGATTACGACAATCCGGACGAACGGCCATTCTGGTCCAATGCTCAGACCAACGAGCAGCAATTTGGTCTGCTAAGCTTTGACCGCCATAAAGTAAAAGTCGATGGCGAAGATGACTGGACAGACGGCGACACTCTTTATGAAAAGAAAGATGGAGCGCTCAAAACCCTCACAATGGATTCCGATGAGCGGTATGTATACGTCAAAGTCCAATTCGATTCAACTGACGCAAACTGGTGGAGCGAACAGGACTTCAATCTTTATTTCAGTGTCCGGGAAGATAGCGGCATTGCAGTTGATGCTTTGAAGAAAGAAGAGTTTCTTGCTGATTTCCATCTGAAAGTGGAAGGACTGGAAAAGGCACGTTTGTTGGTGGCTGGCGATTACGACAGCTTCTATTATGATTATCATAATGTCTTGAAAATGATTCCGGCAGAAGAGAAAATTGAATCGACTTTCCACCCAATCCGTCTGGCCTTGAACAAGGAATTTGTACGTCCAGATAACGGTGAAGTTCATCCGTTCGATGCTTACGAAACGGGAATCCTGCGATTCGGGATTGCTAACCCCGAGCACGAAGACTATGACTCTCTGAACGATTATTATTACGACAAAGAGACGGGGATTATGGAGATCCGAATTCCCTGGATGCTGCTGAACGCAAAAGATCCGGCAAAACGAGAATTTCTGGGCGATCTACAGAAAGAAGGCATAGAAGCTTCCAAAACGATTGAAGGGTTAGGTGTTACAGCAAGCCTAACCGATCCAAATGGAAAAGCCGTTGAAACCTTCGATGCCGCTCAAGCGGCTCAGTACTCCTGGGAAACCTGGGGATTGCCAAAATCCGAAGAGCGTCTGAAGGAATCGTATTATACTCTTCAAAAGACTTTTGGACAGACAGAATAAAACAAGCCCGACACGGTTGATTCCGTGTCGGGCTTTTTCATTGGAATTTTGGTTAATTCTAAGTTATAAAACCACCCACTTCATTGAATTGCACTAGCTTAACAGCCATGGGATAGTAACCTCCATTTCAAATTGAATCGCTGGCTCAGGAAATCCTTCCGGCAATAGCATTAAATCTTCACTGAAGCCTAACTCTATACCGTGATACGTAGCGAAATGCGGCGAAGATACCTCACTGCCTTTTTGAGTGGGCACCCATAATTGAGGGCCTTTAATTATTCTGCCGACAATATGATAAAAGACTCCGTACAAATGTGTTCCATTGTCCTTTTCCATGTAGTGAGAGATCTCGCCTTCTTTACGTGGATCAATGCCAAGTGAATCAAAAACTCCTTTATACGTTGAAGGAAAATCAGTACAGGCTAAAACATAATTAGCGCAATAATCACATGTGCAATCTTCCGTGATTAAATGATAGTCAGTATAAAAATCCAATGTTTTGTCCATATCAACCTCAATTACCCAAGCACCCATTTTTATTCGCTCCATGGCTTTCCACTTCTTTCTCAATTGATATTTTTTATTACATGATAAGCTTCAGATTTATAAAAAAAGAAGGAAGCCTTTTACAGACTTCCTTCTTCTGGTTCGTCATCCGAGAAAACACCTTTACGCTCCATGTCTCCCCATACGGATTTTTTCTTGAATGCGTAGAACAAGCCCTGCACCCGCCAGAAATTCATCAGGATCCGGTACCAGAATGTTTCTGTCAATGCATAGGCATAAAGGACAAGGATGCTTTTGACCGTTGGGTATTTGTGGTACGTCCACTCTTCCAGCAGGACAGCGAGTGCAGAAAGCAGGGATCCGTACAGCACCATCACCAGCAGCATGACGAGCGCGATATCGGTCTCGATAAAGGAGAACGCGAGGCCACCGATGATAATAAAATAGCCGGTCACTTCAAAGACAGCACTTAACAGCTCAATTAAGACATAGTAGGGCATCGAAAATAAGCCAATTCCTCTGTATTTTGGGTTGAGCATCATTCCGCGATGTGTCCATAAAGTTTCTGCTAGACCTCTTTGCCAGCGGATCCGCTGCGCACGCAAGGAAGCTATGGTACTTGGAGCTTCCGTCCAACAAACAGGATCCTGAATGTATTCGATCCGCTGCTTGGATTTTTCATCTTTAATGGAGCGGTGCAAGCGAACAATCAATTCCATATCTTCTCCTACGGTATCGGTTTTATAACCGCCAACTTTGATGACCCGGCTTTTTTCAAAGACCCCGAACGCACCTGATATAATCAGCAGAATGTTGACTCGGCTAAAGCCAAGGCGTCCGATGAGAAACGCCCGGAAGTACTCAATGATTTGCATGACTTCCAAGGGCCTCTTTGGCAATGCCACTTTTTCGATGACACCGCGATTGATTTTGCAGCCATTGGCGATTCTGACCGTTCCTCCTGTTGCAGTCACCATGCCACTGGAATCAACAATCGGTTTCATGGTTTTGAGCAACGCATCCTGCTCCAGAATCGAATCACCATCAATTGCCGCGAAATAAGGATACCTTGAGAAGTTCACTCCGGCATTCAGGGCATCGGCCTTGCCGCCATTTTCTTTTTCGATCAAAAATAAATTGGCGTGAAGCGTTGAACGGTAGGCCTTTTTAATTTCTCCAGTTTTGAAATACGTTCGGATAGCCAATTCTATCGGTTCCATCTTGAATTGGGACATTACTTTTTCACTCGTTGTATCTGTAGAACCATCGTTGACGACGATAATTTCATATTGCGGGTAATTCAAGCTCAATAATGACCGAACTGTACTGACTACCCCGGCCTCCTCGTTATAAGCCGGAACAAGTATAGAAATAGGATAGGTGTCTTTATTGATCGACATTTCCTCAATCTGCTCATGCCGATTCAGTTTTTTCTCTTTGCTTATTTTCGGGCTGGCCACAAGAAAAAGCACTAAGTAAATGGCCCCGGCTGCAATCATATAGCCAATTATTGCCCAGGAAATAATTTCAATGACTAGTGTAATTCCATTTCCACTCATGTAAGGTCCCCGCCTTCCCTTGTCAGCATATGTCTAGCGATATCCCTGGCATACGCATCCGCATGGTCAGCTGCCACCTGCTTAAGCACATTGTTGCCGCCTTTGAAGACTTTGAGATTTTCAGCTCCTGCAAAACGGACCCACCATACATTGTCCGACAACAGATAGACCAAATGAGGTTTGTACTGCTCAAAACGGCAGGCACCTGTCAGCTTGGCTGCATACATCCGCTCTTGCCAATATTTTGAATCAAAGAATTCGGAAAGAATAGCAGGATCCGTCATTTTTTTGTAAAGACATAAGCTGCTCATGGCCTTCAGGCGAACTTCTTTACGGTCATCCCGCAATTTCTTTTCGACAAACGGAAAGAGCATGTCAATATGATGTTCTCCGCTGAATGCGATGAAGGCATAAAGCATGTTTTCTGAAATGTCCTCTTTGGATTGAATCCGTTCCAGCGTTAATTTCAGTAAATCCTCATCCAGTCGGTACAGCAGTTCCTTGATCATGCCGAATGATAGATCTTTGCTCTCAATAGCCGCATCCATCAGCCGTTCCTCCTGCAAAGCGGCACAGACACGGATGCATTGACGAAACTCTTCATCCCTTTTGCTAATTGTCCTGAAATGCCGATAAACATCTTCCTTCAATGAAAAAAGTCCGAAGTCCTCGATAAAATACAGCGCATTGACACGCTCTGCCCATGCTCCTTTTTTCAGGGCGCGGCGGTAATGATCAGCTAAATGCTTTTCTGCCAATAAATTAATTGTCGCTTTCTGCTCTTCCTGAAAATTATCAGCTGATAGTTCATCCAGTATGATCTCAATCAGCTTAAAGCGACTTTTGCCAGCAGGCAAAGCAGGCTCAGTGGAGAGTTTACCTTCTATGTATTGCCGTAATTGAGGTTTTAAGATTGCCACCTCTTTTTCTATTTTGTTTTCAAGAGCAAGATTTTTTGCTTTCCATCCCATAAGCAATGCCAAAATCAGCAATTGAATGCCCAGTAAACCGAAAACCACCCATATAAAAATTTCAATCATTGAACAAATCTCCTTTTTTCACTGGTACCTTCCGCAGCCTCTTTTCGCATACATAAAATCCCATTAAAATCCAACAAAGTTGATAATTTAGGATATTGTATCATATTTATTGTATTCAGCTGAAAGAAAAAACAGCAAGGTTGGCCAAATTGGCCAACCTTGCTAATTCCTTTCTATTGTTCCACTGACCGTTAAAGCTTGAATGCTCCAGATAAAATTCAATAGAAATTTCTAGTTATAATGAAGTTTCTCTTCATGGAGCCATCGTTTTCCAGCTATCCACATGATGGATAGCAATTCCGCCAAATCCTTTTGCTGCAGAATAGTGTTGGGAAACTGCTGCTAATTCGTTATTCATGAAAGCTTCGCCCTCTTCATAGAAAGTGATCGCATCGCCTTCATCAGTTTGACCGGTTTCAACACCAACCACTACTTTTTTCCCGTACTTTTCTCCGTATGCTACTTCATTTTTCACAAGTTCATTGATCAGGACTGCCGAATCCCGATACGCCATAAGAGTGACGCTTTGTGTATTGGCGATTACCCATTCAGCAAGAATCCCTTTGCCATAAGTGTTGCTATAGGAAATTTCATCGAACCAGAAAGGCAGATCCGCTTCCAATGGCAGGTTCAACGCAGCTGTGCTGGATTTTGCTTTCGTTAAAAGAGTTTGGTAAGCTTTTACAGTCGTTGCCCGGTTGGTGTTCCAGCCGCTGTAAAGATAAGGTTCCACATCCAGGTGTACTCCAGCGAATTTTTGAGCCGGCGCAGCCCCTTTTTGGTAGCTTGATAGCCAAGCCATTAACCGATCCTGTTTGGTAAAGCCTTTCGGTGCTACCCAGTCAGGCGCTCCATCTAAAGCGTAGATGGCTATACCTAAGGCTCCCGCTTTTTCGATAAAGCTCTCGTAAACACCGGCTGGAATCTCTGCATCAATCTGTACATAAACCTTATTCACATCTTTACTTTCCAAAAAAGCAAGTGTACCTGCTTCATCACTGTAGATCATCCAAGGATTCCATAACCAGGTCGCTTTAACATCCACTTCAGCTGCTTGGGCATTAAAACCATTTTGTGTCAGCATAAACAACAACAATACACCCGCCATCATCAATTTTTTCATTTTTCCGTATCCTCCCATTCTGCAGCCGTGGCTCACAGAACGAGACCAGGCAACCTGACAACCTTGCGTTTTTCAACGGTTAGGCTCATGGCTTTGCGTCCTTCCCTTTCGGTGAAGTTTGCCTTTTTCAGATTTTTATTATTATATGTCAAATAATACAATATTACTACCCCTTTTTTACCCTTTTCAAATTAAAGTTTTAACGCAATAATCAACAAGAGGATTTCTGTATTTCCTGTATAAAAGGAGTGAACTATATGTCTATAGCGCTGCGCGAAGACGAAATTACATTGGCTTTGATAAAAGCCTTAAAAGAAGGAAAAATTATTGAGTTCCAGGATATCCTGGATGAACTTCAGCCATACGACATGGCTATCCAGTATCGACACCTGCCGGAAAAGCACCGCAATAAGTTCCTTCTCTATTTAAGCATTCGGCAATTGACCGAATTGATGCAGGAACTTCCTAAGGATGAACAAATTGATATCCTTCAAAAACTAGGTCTCGAAAAATCAGCAAAAGTCCTTGATCGTATGGATAACGATGATCTGGCGCTCTTGTTGGATGATCTGGAACCCGAACGCATTGAAGAACTATTGCTGCAAATTAACCAGGACGACTCCAGGTTTGTACAAAACACGATGACTTATCCTCCTGAAACGGCCGGTCGCTTGATGAATAACCGGTATGTATGGATTCCGCGCCATTACACGATTCGGGAAGCTGTTGATAAGATTAAAGATTTTGCGGAATTGGCAGAATACCTCAACTATCTGTATGTTGTAGATGAAGACAAAAAATTGGTAGGCGTTGTATCTTATAAGGATTTGATTCTTGGAAATTTAGATGATCAAATTGAAGAAGTGATGTACAATCGGGTTGTTAAAGCCGATGTACTAACGGATCAGGAAGATGCTGCTCAATTGATCAGCCGCTATGATTTTGTTACGTTGCCGATTGTTGAAAAAGACAATAGACTTGTCGGTGTATTAACCGTCGACGATGTGATCGATGTGGTTATGCAGGAAGCGAATGAAGATATTGAAAAATTATCAGCTTCTGGTAAATCAATTGATTTCAATACGCCTGCTTTGATTGCCGCTTACCGGCGTTTGCCTTGGCTAATCCTTCTGCTGTTCATCGGCTTGTTTTCCGGCGGCATCATCAGCCGCTTTGAAGAAACGCTGCAGACCGTTGTAGCACTGACTTTCTTTATGCCGATGATTGCGGGGATGACAGGAAACACCGGTACGCAATCACTATCTGTGGTGGTTCGTGGATTAGCTTCCCAAAAGCTTGATTTCAAACAGACCATTAAACTGATTGTCAGGGAATTATGGGTTGGTATTATTATCGGCGTCATTTGTTCAGTACTCATCCTATTGATTGCATATATATGGCAAGGCAACTTTGTATTGGGTATTGTGGTCGGCGGTTCTCTATTGATGACTTTAATTATCGGAACTTTAGCCGGAACTATTATTCCTCTTATTCTGTACCGACTCAATATTGATCCTGCTGTTGCATCGGGTCCTTTAATCACGACGATCAACGACATTCTGTCCTTGCTCATTTATTTTGGTATGGCCACACTGTTCATTTCTCAGCTTTTATAAAAGGGTTGCTCTTGTTTATCCTTTTTTCAAGCAGGTTTCTTTATCCCTAGTAAGTTACTAAGTATAATAAGGGATAATCGAAGGAGGAGAGTCCGTGACCATTCCTAAACCCCTTGTCCAGATCAACCAAATTTTTATCGTCGTATCTGCACTAGCAGGATTATTACTCCATCCCGCCATTCTGCTGTTGCCATTCGCAGTTGGCATTTATACCTTGATCACCAAGAAAAATCCCGTCATCCAATTCAGCCGCCGCTTTCTGAAAAAACCGATCGCCAGTTATCAACAGGAAGATAAGAATCAGCAGCTTTTCAATCAATGGATTGCGACAATCTGTTTGGGGCTATCGCTTCTTTCTTTCGCTTTCGGCATTCAGCTGTTAGGGTATGCCTTTAGTGGCATGGTCATTATCGCAGCAGGAGTTGCATTAATGGGCTATTGTATTGGCTGTACTGTCCGGTATCGCTATATGATGTGGAAGCATAACAGAACCAAAGCGCAGGCATAAAAGGACCGGAAGCAGTTTGCTTCCGGTCCTTTTCTCTTTGTTCCAAACTTTTTATTTTATTTGCCCATTTCCGCGTACGATATATTTAGTCGATGTCAGAGCCGGTAGACCCATAGGTCCTCGCGCATGGAGTTTCTGCGTACTGATACCGATCTCAGCACCAAATCCAAATTCAAAACCGTCTGTGAAGCGGGTGGATGCATTATGATAGACTGCTGCAGCATCAATTTCCATAAAGAATTGATCAACACTTTCCGAACTGGATGAAATAATAGCTTCTGAATGCTTGGTGCCGTAAGTATTGATGTGTTGAATCGCTTCGCTCACATCATCGACTGTTTTCATTGCCACTTCCAGACCTAAGTATTCCATTTCCCAATCTGCCTCTTCTGCAGGTATCACCATAGAGGAGAGTTTCTGTGTGGACTCGTCTCCATGAATTTGTACCTGCTGATCCTGCAGGGCTTCCATCAACTCAGGTAAGTGCTTCTCCGCCCACGCTTTATGAACCAGAATGCTTTCACAGGAATTACACACTGAAGGACGTTGTATTTTGGCATTTAGCGCAATTGCTATGGCCATTTTAACATCCGCTGTTTCATCAATATAGATATGGCAATTTCCTGCCCCTGTCTCGAGTACCGGTACGGTTGAGTTTTGGACGACCGTTTGAATCAGCTTAGCGCCTCCGCGGGGAATCAGCACATCCAAGTATTCATTGAGCTTGAACATATGAGAAGCTGCTTCCCTGCTCGTATCTTCCAATAATTGAACTGATTCAATCGGTAGTTCACTTTTCTCAAGTGCTCGGTGGATAACAGCAACAATCGCTTTATTTGAATGGATCGCTGTAGAACTGCCGCGCAATACCACCGCATTGCCAGTTTTCAGGCATAAGCTGGAGGCATCCACCGTAACATTCGGGCGCGCTTCGTAAATCATGCCGACAACCCCTAAAGGTACGCGTATTTTAGACATGGTTAAGCCATTCGGCCGCTCCCATTTTTCCAGCACTTCACCGACAGGGTCTGCCAGTTTCGTCAATTGGATCAAGGCATCTGCCATGTCTTTTAACCGCGCTTGATCCAGCTGCAGACGATCTACCAAGGAGTCACTCATTCCATTTTGGCGTCCGATTTCCACGTCCTTGCTGTTCTCTTCCAGAATATAAGATTGTTCTTCCAGCAATTGAGCTGAAATCAAACGCAAAGCATTGTTTTTTTGCTTGGTTGTGGACTTTGCCAATACCCTTGAAGCCTGTTTCGCTTGTTTCGCTTTTAGAATTAGTTCACTTTTCTCGGTTTGCTGTTCTTGAAGAAGTTCGGTCATTCACGATTCCCCTTTCGATTTTCGTTACTCAAACACCCATTTTTGTTTTCACGCCAATATAGGTTCCATCGCCTTTTCCTTGGAATATATCGACCAGTTTCTCGCTGCCTGTTCCGGAACCGATAAATACCTGCACCCCTAAAGCCAACGCCGTTCGGGCTGCCTCAACTTTTGATTTCATACCGCCAGTGCCAACGTCAGAGCCGGCAGAAGATGTAGCTTCCACTAATTCATCTGGGATTTCGTTGAGATGGAGATATTTCTGAGCCTGAGGATTGGTTCTTGGATTGTCTTGATAAATGCCGTTAATGTCCGTCAATATAATTAGGAAGTCCGCATGGACAAGCCCACTTACTAAAGCTGACAGCATATCATTGTCTCCAAACGTCAGCTCTTTCACTGAAACCGAATCATTCTCATTGATGATCGGCAGAACGTTTCGTTCCAGTAACTTTGAAATAGTGGCATTGGCATTTTTATAGAGATCTTTTGTTAATAACAGTTGTGCCGCTACAATAGTGTGTTTTTTGCATTCATCCGCATAGGCCTGCAGCAGAAGGCTTTGGCCTACGGCCGCCGCTGACTGCTTATCAACCACTGTATCCGGACGCGATAAATAGCCCATGCTGGTACATCCTGCAGCGACTGCTCCAGACGATATCAATATTACTTCATGTCCCTCTTCTTTTAAGCGAGCCAGTGCATCCACATGCTCACGCAGCTTTTCAATTGACAATTTACCACATTCATCTGTCAAAGAGCTGCTGCCTATTTTCACAACGATTCTTTTCTTCTCCACGTGCAGTCACCACCCGATTTTGATAAATAAAAAAAATTCTTCCATTTCATTCAAAAGCGGAAGAACCATGCCTCCGTGACTCTGTTCTCTTCAATTGTTTTATCGAATCTCTTTAATAGAGTTATTATGCACTGAATTGCATTTTAAGTCAATTCAATAAATAAAATTTTACCGTATAATTAGCTTTAATAAGATTTCACATACAGTTAATATGTATATTTATACATTAACTTGAAAAGTACTTTATGTTGCTTTGCCGAAATAAGCTGTGCTTCCGATCCAATCGAAGGAACAGTCAATTCCGACTTTTCGATTTAAAATGAAAATTCGAATTTTTGATTGAATTGCTAGCTTAACACAGTTTTCGTTTCTTTGTAACCGCGCTCGGGCATTAAGCAGGAATGCAAAGCCAAGTCCGAGTTTTGCTTAACACTGTGCAAAGAAGCCCTTTTTTCTACTAAAGGTATATAAAACAATACATTTTCTCACTTGAAGTTGTATAAAAAATCGCTTTTCCTCTGGAAAAAATTATTTCGACTAAAAGAAAAAAGCATGGAGGGTCAGCTCCATGCTTTATCTTGTCGTTTATTTTGAGGCAGCGCTCCATGTCATCCATCACTTGAAGGCTTTATCCATTTCCGGTGGCTGGAAAAATATACGTTCTTTCTTTTGACATTCAAGGTTTGAATTTTCATTTTTAATTAATGCTGCAGCTTACCTCTCAATAAATTTCACATTCTTATAAACAAGAAGTAATCCCGCCAATATGTCCGGCGGGATTACTTCTTGTTATTACAGCGGGCGATAATCCGCCTGCAATTGCTTTAAGCTTCTGTATTTCATAATTTGGGCCACGTACCACAATAGCACAACTAAAGTGATGCAGGCTCCGATAATTGCTGAGACTTGATAATCCATATTCAAGCCTTCGGGTGCATAGAAGATATACATGGACACGACGGCTGTCATGAAAATTGCAGGAACTCCTGCCACCCAGTGGAACTTGAAGTTTTTCAGTAAATAGACGGCTGCAGTCCATAGCATGAATGTAGCTACCAGCTGATTTGTCCAGCCGACATACCGCCAAAGGAAGGTATAGTCGATTGTCGCCATATAGAAAGTGGGAATCGCCAGTGGAACGGTTACCAGCAAAACCTTCACTTTTCCTTCCATGTTCACAAACTTCGCGAGGATATCTGTCAAGATCATCCGCGAAGAACGAAGCGCCGTATCACCAGTTGTAATCGGCAGGATGATGACACCGAAAATAGCCAGCAATCCACCCATCGTACCAAGCAAGGAAATCGAGATTTCGTTAACGACACCAGATGGTCCTCCAGCAGCGAGTGCTGCGCCAAGTCCTTCCGTGCCATTGAAGAAAGTCATACCGGCTGCAGCCCAGATCAAGGCGATGATGCCTTCGATGATCATAGCTCCGTAAAAAATCTTACGGCCATCTGTTTCTTTTTTCATAGTACGTGCAATGATCGGACTTTGTGTACAGTGGAACCCTGAAATCGCTCCACACGAAATGGTCACCATCAATAGCGGCCAAATCGGCAGCTCACCCGGATGCAGGTTGGCAAAAGTAAGATTCGGCATCGGTTTTCCCGAGAAGATTAAGGCAACCGCAACCGCAACTGCCATAAACAATAAAATACCGCCAAGCAAAGGGTAAATGCGTCCAATTACTTTATTGATCGGCAAAATAGTCGCCAGGATAAAATAGAAGAAAATAAGTACTAATGCAGTCATAAAGTTAATTGGCGTAATTTGAGCAATCAATTGGGCAGGACCTGCTGTAAAGGCTGCAGTCACCAGAAGCATCAACACCAATGAAAGGCCGTTGATAAATACTTTGGCGTTTTTGCCCAAATACTTTCCAACTAGAGTTGGAAATTGTGCACCTCCGTGACGCATGGACATGACACCCGAGAAGTAATCATGCACCCCTCCTGCAAAAATACAGCCAATGACAATCCAGACAAAAGCAACCGGGCCGTACAATGCTCCCGCAACGGCTCCGTATATAGGCCCTAGACCGGCAATATTTAATAATTGAATCAGATTGCCTTTCCACCAGCTCATCGGCATAAAGTCCAATTTATCTGTTTTGGAATAAGCTGGAGTCGGCGTATTGTCATCAACTCCAAATACCCGCTCAATGAACTTTGAATAAAATACATATCCTAAAATAAGTAGAACCAGCGCTCCGATAAATGTAATCATATGACGTTTCCTCCTGATGTCGTGTTATAAGCATAAATCATGATACCATGATTTTTCAATATATAAACATAATATTTAGAAAAAAACAAATATACTGTAAAATAACTATATCAAATGTCAATAAACTAGTATCACTGATTTTATGTACCCATAAAAGATATTTTTCACATACTTGAATAACATTTAAAGAAACAAATGAATAAAATCACTATACTTCAATCAATTTTTGACATAAAAAAGCATACAGGAAAGCTTTTCCTGTATGCTTATCGCTTTATTTGCATTCTTGCTTTTCGGATTCCTTGAACAGCGTCTATCAGTGAAGAAATGATGACCACCACTACGATGCTGCCCAGCACCCAATTAAGGGCAGACGTATCGCCAAATATACTTAAAAGCCATTGGCGAAACGCGGCGTTGATCAGATTGGGATTGGTGAAGACGAGGATAAACACCAAAACAGATGTGGTCTGTACAAACGCATTGAAAAGCGCCAGTTTATTGGTCCACTGTATGGCCCGCCATTGATAGGCTGCCAATGTGATTTCCAAGACGATGACCAGGACAATCAATGGCCAATAAGAGACAAGAACCTGCTGGTTGAAGATCGGCGTAGTAAATTCCAATCCCCCCTGCTGTCCCTCTTGATAAATCCCCAACAGCTTATCTGCATTGAAATAAACCGTTGTCCAGATAGCTGTCCAGATCAGGCTGCCGAATACTTGGCTCTTTGGAATCTTTTTTTCCTTTAACATGTGCGGCCGTTCCGGATATTCCTTCAAATCATCCGGTGTCCATTCTTCGAAATTCAGCGATAAGGGTCTTTGGGATTTAGAATGCTCGGTTCGTTCAACAATTGCCAAAATCAACGTCACCCAGAAAATGACTTGAATCACTGTGCTGATGATTCCAGAAATGATGGCTCCGATCAAATCCGCGATGATGCCAAAAACCGATTGCTCGCCGGGACCTGACACAGCCGTGACGATAAGGATGATTACGACCGTCACAGCAGATGCAATCGGAATAATTAGCTTCAGTAATTGAAGATAAAGATCATAATACCGGGGACCGATCAAATATATGGGCCGCTCCGCATAGCGACTGGCCAAAACAGCTGGGTGGCCAAGTTCAGAAAGCGCATTTTTAACGTCCTGTTCCGTGTATTCCATCGGCAGCCTTTTTTCAATCATCGACTGCAGCTCCTCCGCAACTGCGATGCGCTTTTTTTCCGGAAGCCTCCTTGTCACTTCCCTGATATAAAGGTCAACCAACTTCATGGTGAATCGCTCCTTTTAATAAGCTATACAGCAGCTGTGGTTTTTTGACCCGCTCTCATCTCACGGCCATCTTTAGCAACAGATATTTCAGTCCGCTATTATCTGAATTTTTCGTCTATCGTTGTTGACTGTGTCTATCATACACCGTTAGTTTCACTAAAAAAATATATTTCTCCTCATTCTTCCCATTAACTTTATGCTTAAAAGAAAAAAGCAAAAAACAGACCCTTAACAATGGGTCTGCTAAACTTCTGTATCCTCTGTTATTCTAATTCGATGTTGAATTTTCCTGCCTCAGCAATTTTAATGTCTTGGTCGTCGAATACATCGCTTGTGGTAATTTTCACCAAATCAAAGTCACTGTTTTCAACGATAAATCCGATATTGCCCTGCTTGGTTTCGCCTGCGGCAAGTTCACCGTTTAATTCCTCCAAGTAAATATCGTCTTCCCAAAGCTTCATTTCCCCCGCATCGGTATCCAATAAAGCTACTGGAGCAAAATACACTGGTTCTTCAGAAGTGTTGGTGATTTCCACGAACATTTTCACAATTTCAAACTCCTGGTCATGCGTATAGGAGTGGAAAAAGTCAATCAGGCTATAATCCGGCCTTAACTGAAGAGTTTTTGATTCTGCTACCTTCAACTCCACTGGCCCCACCTCGTAAGTTTCACTGTCCATGTTCACCGCTTTTACTGTCGCTTCTCCTTTTGCATCTTGCTTGCTTTGACCAGCCTCCTGCAGCGTACGGTCATCCGTCACTTGCGGACTCAGAACATAGTCTTCGTAGTATTCAGGTATATCATTTTGTTCAGTAGCTCCAGAAGCAATCACCGTAGAGTCTGTCTGTTCAGTACACCCACTAAGCAATAATGCGGAGAGCGCAAACAAATAAACGGTTTTTTTCATGTCAGTTCCTCATTTCATTACTGGTTTATTGCATTACTTAATTATCGTGAATTTCTACTTTTGCATTCAATAAGTCGAAAATTATTTTTGCGTGATCGGTATTGTCGAGCTGTCCTGCAAATTTATCACTTGCTGGACCATGCGCATAAACAGGAACATCTTCTCCTGTATGGCCGCCTGTTGTCCAACCTGTATGTGAGCGCTCATCAAAAATCTTTTCGATGGAGTTGTCAATGTCTATTAACTCGCCGCCCTCTGCCGCTTTTTTCACAGTCGCGATTTCTTCAGTTGTCAGTTCAAGGTCGATATACTCGATCAAAGTTTCTTCCACGTCAGCGCCGTCAACAATTTGTTGAGCCATGAAATCCGGTGTGCGTTTTGCGGCTTTGATCGGCTCTCCGAACCAATTATAGATGCCATCCGCTCCGATGGAGAAACCTCCTGTCGAATGGTCAGCTGTTGCAACAACTAGCGTATTGCCATCTTCTTCAGCAAATTTAATGGCTGCCTGGAAGGCTTTATCGTAGTCTTCCATTTCGCTCATTGCGGCAACAATATCGTTGTCATGTCCCGCCCAGTCGACCTGGCTGCCTTCCACCATAAGGAAGAACCCCTCTTCATCTTCTGACAAGCGGTCGATAGCTGATTCAGTCATCTCTGCCAATGAAGGTGTGCTGTCGTCACGATCAATCATTTTCGGGAGACCGGCTGGTGCGAACAATCCAAGCACCTGCTCGTCATTGTTGCTTAATAATTCATCACGGTCTGTAATATAGCTGTAGCCATCTTTCTGAAACTCTTCTGTCAGGTTGCGGTCTGTTCGTTCGAACAAGTCGGTTCCTCCGCCTAGTAGAACATCGACTTTATGTTCACCATTGATTAATTCGTCGTAGTAATCATCCGCTATCGCGTTCATGTTTTTCCGTGCGATATCATGAGCACCAAATGATGCTGGAGTAGCATGTGTGATTTCAGAAGTTGCGACCAATCCTGTGGCTTTACCTTTTTCTTTGGCGGCTTCCAGAACTGTCTTCACTTCACTTTCATCGTTATCGACAGCAATCGCATTATTGTAGGTTTTAATACCGGCTGCCATAGCTGTAGCTGCTGAAGCAGAATCCGTGATGTTTTGTTCTGGATCTTCTGGATAAGTCGATTGTTGTCCGACCAAATAAGAATCGAATGACATTTCCTCAACCAGCTTAGTGGATGCATCGTCCTGCAGATACCGGTAAGCGGATGTATACGATGTGCCCACTCCATCACCAATTAAGAAAATGACATTCTTCACCTTATCTTTATCGCTTCCTTTGCCTTTGCTTTGACTGTGTTCAGGAGCTTTTCCCTGATTGTTGCCGGGAGCATGAGCTTCAACTGACAGATTAAAAGAAGTTATACCCGCCAAAGCTATTGTTGAAGCTAAAGCAATTGGAATAATTTTTGTTTTTAAGTTTTTATGTATCATTGATTTACCCTCCAATAATTTGATTAACATACTAAGTATATGATGCGATTGTTAAGCTTAGATTAGAGTTTTATTTAGCTTTTGTAAAATTCCAGAATTAGGTATTTTTACTCATTACAAAAAGCCCAGAGCAATTTCTGGGCTTTATTTTAATTTATCGTTGATTCAGTTGAATTCTTCGCCAGTAACAGGTATGCCAGCAAGGCAATCGAACACATCGTGAATATGACAACACCCATTGGAACTGCTGTATTTTCTCCAGCAATCCCTACCAACGGTGCAGTCGCAGCACCCAAGATAAAAGGCAATAACCCCAACAAAGCGGAAGCGCTGCCTGCTACATGGCCCTGGCTTTCCATAGCAAGTGTAAAAGCGGCCGTTCCCACCACGCCGATCGACGTGATAAAGAAGAAGATCGGAATAACGACAGCCAATAACGGTCCATTTAATAAAACCACAATCAATAAAATAGCACCAGCAGCAGTGGCACTGTATAAAGCGGTTTCCAGGAAACGTTTTTCAGACCAGACATGAGAGAAGCGGCCAACCGCATAACTGCCAAAAATCAGTCCGATGCCGTTCATGCCGAAAAGAAGGCTGAATACTTGAGGTGATACGCCGTAAACATTCTGATAGATGAACGGTGTCCCTGAAACATAGGCGAAAACTCCACCAATCAAAAAACCTTGCGCTAAAGCATAGCCCGTAAACTGACGATTCTTTAAAATTCCTGCAAAGTTGCTGAATGTCGTCCCCAGATTGCTTGCGACACGTCTCTCAGGAGGCAGAGTTTCCTTCAGACGGAAAGAAGAAAACAGCAGGAGGACAATTCCCAATAACGACAATACAAGGAAAATGCCTCTCCAGTCCGCAAACAACAAGACACCGCTGCCGACCGAAGGCGCCAACAAAGGAACTAGGTTGTTAACAACCATTAATAAGGCGAATAGCCGGGTCAATTCTGCCCCGTTGCTGACATCTCGGACGATTGCCCGGGAAATAACCAGTCCCCCGGAAGCCGCAAAGCCCTGTACAAAACGCAGAAGTACAAATATGTATATATTCGGAGCAAATACACAAGCCACAGAAGCCAAAACATAGGCCACTAGGGAAATGATCAGCGGTTTTCGCCGGCCCTGTACATCACTGAGTGCACCCGTGACCAATTGGCCCAGTGCGAGGCCAAGCAAACAAGCAGTCAAGCTCAGCTGAACCGAGGTAGCATTCGTTTCATAGACCGAAGCCAAAATCGGGAAAGCCGGCAAATACATATCAATCGTAAACGGAATCAAAGAAGTCAACGCCCCCATTAGTAAAATGAAGTGGACGCGTTTAAAGCCAGTCAACTTTTCCAATACTCTTACACCCTCTTTTCTATCATAAAAATATGCTTCTTCTTCCCATTCTAAATTTCTTGCGAAGAGTAAAATTGCTGTTTTCTACCATATCATAAAAGTCTTTGCTTTTCTTTATTTGTGTACTGACGTATTACTTTTTATAAACGATCCGTACAGCGCATAGCTAAAAGCCCGTTGCAACTAGCTACCCAAAAGGATAACCAGGCAACGGGCCTAAGAAATGCTATAGATCGAAAAAAGCAGGTTTTCTTATTTTACTTCCACGGTCCAGCCCAGTGTATCTTCAATTTTTCCTGTCTGGATGCCTGTAATCGTGTCATATAATTTTTGCGACAATTCCCCGATTTCGTGGTTGTTGATGATCATTTTCTTGCCTTTCCAGTTAAGTTCACCGACTGGAGAAATGACCGCAGCTGTCCCCGTTCCAAAGACCTCTTCCACATGTCCTGCTTCGTAGGCTTCATACAGCTCATCAATGGAAACGCGTTTTTCTGTTACGGTAATTCCCCATGTACCCAGCAATTCAATGATGGACATGCGGGTGATGCCTTTTAGAATGCTGCCATTCAACTCAGGCGTTACCACTTCTCCGTTAATTTTGAAAAAGATGTTCATGCTGCCAACTTCTTCAATGTATTTCTTCTCGACGCCATCGAGCCATAAGACATCCGCATTTCCTTCTTTTTTGGCATTGGCTTGCGCCTGGTAGCCCGACGAGTAGTTGCCTGCTGTTTTGGCCATACCAGTTCCGCCTTTTACCGCGCGGGTAAATTTATCTTCTACATGAATAACAACCGGATGAAGCCCCCCTGGGAAATAAGAGCCTACTGGCGAGAGGATAACCATGTATTTATACGTTTGAGATGGTCCAACAGCAAGATTGGCATCTGTTGAGATGATATACGGACGGATATACAACGACGTACCCGGCGTTTTCGGAACCCATTCTTTTTCGAGCTTGATCAACTGCGTCAAATGCTCCAACGCCTGTTCTTCATCAATTGGCGGGATACTCAAGCGCTCACTTGAAAGATTCAAACGCTCGAAGTTTTTCTCCGGACGGAACAGCAAAATGCGGCCGTCTTCTGTGTGATATGCTTTCATGCCTTCAAAAACCGTTTGGCCATAATGGAAAATCATCGCTGCCGGATCTAAACTGATCGGTCCGTAGGGAACAATTTTCGGATCGTACCATCCTTTTTCTGTTTCGTATTCCAAGACATACATATGATCTGTAAAAGTAGTCCCGAATGGTACCTGGTCTTTCACCGGCTTTTCTTTTTTGCTGGTATTTTCAATAACCTCAAGTTGATATGTAGTCATCGTCAGGACTCCTTTTGTAAAAATAATTTTAATTATCAGTCATATGAATAATTATACACGTTTACTTGCGCCTTTAAAAGCACCTCTCTGGCACAATTCCGAAATTGCGATAAAAGACCCGCTCTTTCTCAAAACAAAAAGACCATTCAACGAATGATCTCAATAAAGTGTGCCAGAATTTTGGCCGTCAATCCCCAAATTACCTTGTCTCCATAAATATAAAAATACTCATCGACTTGACGGGTACGCCAGTTGTAGTTTTCCCCTCCAGCAATCAAATCATAAGGGAAACTTTCCTCTGGTTGAATATCAAAATTGATGCGATAAACTTTTGGTTCTTTTTCCAGGAAAAAGGACAAAGGCACTGTAAAGATGCTGTCAACTTCCGGCGGATTTGGATCGAATACAGCCTCTGGATCGATGACTCCGGCAAACGTGTACACGATCATGCCGAAAGGTGAAACAATATAATCCAATGGAAAAATATTCGAGATTTCAGCTCTTTCAATCCCTAATTCCTCCATTGTTTCACGAACCGCCGTATCTTCTTCCGTTTGGTCCTGAAAATCAATTCTGCCTCCTGGAAAACAGATTTCACCCGGCTGATTTCTCAGTTCGTAGGAGCGCACTTCAAAGAGGACATGAGTTTCTCCATCTTTTTCGATAAGGGGCAAAAGAATTGCGTATTTTGAAAAATCCTTGTTTCCCAGTACATCAGGAACCCGATTTTTCACTTTTTCCAACATACTTTTTGGATCCATATCAACACCTCAGCTCTCTTTCACCCATTTTACCAAACCCTGCCTAATAATTCCTTTTCGGAGCAGACATTTTGTGAATGAAACAGCAGCTTACATCGTTAAAATCTCCCGGATGTCCTCTGCAGACATTGCCTTCAACGGTTCTTCACCCGATTGGATGACGTCATCGATTAGGTTCTTCTTTTTCATCTGCAGTTCATTTATTTTTTCCTCGATGGTCCCTTTGGCTACCAGCCGGATCACTCGCACTTCCTTTTCCTGCCCCATGCGGTGGGCGCGGTCTGCGGCTTGCTGTTCGACAGCCGGATTCCACCAAAGATCGTACAGGATGACCGTATCGGCCCCCGTCAAATTCAAGCCTGTCCCGCCAGCTTTTAAGGATATTAAAAACAAATCTCCTTGTCCTTCATTAAAACGGCGGCACAAGTCCACGCGTTCCATCGGGGCTGTCTGGCCATCCAGGTAGAAGTAAGGGACCCCTTCTCTTGCCAATTGATGGCCGATGATGCCAAGCATTTGAGTAAACTGGGAAAATACCAGCACGCGCCGTCCGGACAGCCGACATTCCTCCACGAGCTCCATCAGCTGATCAAATTTAGCTGATCCCCCTTCGTAGCCTTCCACGAAAAGTGCGGGATGGCAGCATAATTGGCGCAGTCTCGTAAGGCCAGCCAATATTCGGATTCGGTTTTTTTGAAAACTGTCTTTGTTTAAATGCTTAAACGCATCCTGCTTTAATTCGGCTAAATAAGCAGCGTATAATTTCTTTTGTTCTTTTTGCAGCTCTGATAAATGGATGGTCTCCACTTTATCAGGAAGCTCGGTTAGAACTTCACTTTTGATGCGGCGCAGAATGAATGGACGTACCCGTTTTTTGATGCTGTCCCGTCTCATTTCGCTGAACAGCCTCCGGTTTGGCAACAATTCAGGAAACACAACATTGAAAATCGACCATAACTCATCGAGAGAGTTTTCAATCGGTGTCCCGGTAAGCGCAAACCGGTAATCCGCTTGAATTCCTCTGACCGCTTTCGCTGTTTGGGTAACCGGGTTCTTGAAGGCCTGTGCTTCATCCAAAAACAAGCTATGGAAGCTTCGATCCCGGTACAGTACCTGGTCCATACGCAAGGAAGGGTATGAAGTGATGATGACATCCACACCTTGTGTCTGTTTAATCAGCGAGGTTCTTTGTGCTTTATTGCCATCAATGATTTGGACTTTGACGCTTGGCGCAAATTTAGCCATTTCGTTCAGCCAGTTGTAGACAAGCGATGACGGAGCGACCACCAGAACAGGCTGCTTTTGTTTGCGGATATCCGGCAGTACGGAAACAATAAACGCGATGCTTTGCAGCGTTTTGCCAAGCCCCATGTCATCAGCCAAAATGCCGCCAAATTTGTACTTGGCGAGCAGTTTCAGCCAGCGAAAACCCGCTTCCTGGTAATCACGGAGTACCCCCTCCAGACTTTCCGGCAGGTCAGTGCTCAGTTCTTCGGGACGACTCAGATTCTGCAACAAATCCACAAAACTGGCACTTGGATCGAGCAGCTGTCCCTCGTCTAGTGAAGCGGCCAAGTGAAGGCCATGTATCAATGGAATACGGATTTCCTCACGGCCAAAATTCTCGGAAGTGATATCCAATTCACGCAGAAAGTCACTCAAATCCATAAACTCCGAAGTCTCCAAGGACATTAACGTACCGTTAGGGATGCGGTAATAAGACCGTTTTTCTTCAAGCGCCTTCAAAATTTTCTTGATTTCCGTCTCCGGGATGTCCTGCATATCGAAGCGGAAGTCCAGCCAGTCGGTGCGTTCACTAATCTCGACTCTCACTTTCGGGCCGCCATAGTTTTTTTGCACGCGCAGCTTCACAGCAGTTGTTGCATAAATCTGCATCAGCTCTTCCAGTACCGGAATGACGTGATAGAGAAAATGATATTCTGAATCCTCATCCTGCATATAATAACCGCCATCGGTTTGTGTAAATGCGCTGTCTTTCATAATTCGCAAGATTTTTTGCTCTTGCTGGCGCTGCCTGCGGATACCGGGGTAATGGCGGAATTCTTCCTCCGGCTCTTCACACGGATTAATCACCAAATGGCCATAATGGAATTCCACCCCGGCTAACAGCCGGTGCTTAATGCGATCGAGAAACAGCTTGGCGCGGAGTGGTGTTTCCACCAGCCGTTCCGCTACTGCGTCCGCGATATGCACTTTCCCTAAACGCTCCAGCCCCGGTACTACTGTGGCCATGAAATGATCCATTTCCTCTGCTGAAATAAGCAGCTGGTCGATGGAACCTGGCAGCAATTCCTTTAATTCTGCTAGACGCCTTGTATCTTCTTCAGCCAAATGGACAAGGGCTCCATCTGCAATGGCCATTTCGTAAGCTTTTAAAATCAATACTTCCTCCAGCCCTTCGACATCCAATCGGAAGCCGCCAAAGCGGCTTTCATCAAAATGGAAAGACAAGGGCAATTCTTTTTCAATGCGAAGACCCTCTGTAACTCGCCCTGTACCCACAAGTTTGACCTTAGGGGCAACTTGCACTAAAGGCAGCAGCCGCTCCCAGTCAGAAGCTGCAATGACCAGCAGACCGGCTTCTTGTTCGCTGCCATCTGCTGAAACAAGAGTTTTCGACAAATAATCGAGGACCTTTTCGGTTTCATCCTGCAGGCGATGGTCTTGAGGCGAATAATGAACGCCTGGAGATTCGCTGTACGGCTCCTCCCTTTTCACCGCATTCAGAAATTCAACAATATCCGAAATCGGTTTCAGCTCTTCTGTTCCCCCTGCTATCCTCAATCCAAACACATAGCCCGCTTTATCCAATAAGACTGGCAGGAAGCTAAATTCCACTTGAAAGCTCTGCCGCTTATCGAAATACCGGGGTCTGCCTTTTGTTCCAGCGGTTTGCCGCGCAAACAAATCCAGCATCTTGGCAGCAGGGTTTTCACGCTGCTGCATGTCATCAATTGCCAGCAGGACACCCGCAATATGATGGCAATAGGTGGTCACAAAACCGACTGGTGGACAGCTGCAGGAAGCCAAAACTTCTCCGCTCTGTTCCTGCTTGACGCTAACATGGAATTCGTTGCGTCCGGTGATGCTGCCTTTTATGAGCCGGTCGTCGGCCGGATCGGGCATCAACTGAATTTTGCCGGCTTGAAGAAAGGTCCGGCCCTTTTTATAGGCAGCCTGACCGCATAATTTTTTTATTTTTGTTTCATTAAGTGAAAAGTTCATGAGGCCAGTCCCTTTCTGAGATGCCTGAATACCGTAGACAGTTTTGAAGAATCTAGATTCTCTTTCCATTATCTCTAACTGGGTGGTGCTAATCAACTTCACCACTTTGGCATCTTCAATAACTGAAGAAAATCCCTTCAACAAGAGAGTTGAGGGGATTTTTTGTAATTTACTAGTTGAACTACTTATATTAGATTGCCGGAGACGTCTCGATATCCGGAATCTGCTGTTTGATGGCCTCGATGGCTTCTTCCAGGTTTCGGACCTGCAGCACTTTCTTTTGCTGATCCGGATATTGAAGGCCGGTATGTTTATAACGCGAATCGTAGTAATACTCCAGCAACAGGCGTACCGCAGATGAGAATTCACCTGTCTCCAAGTCTTCTTCAATCCGCTTAGAAATATCCAATGGCATGCGTGTCTTAATCCGCTGGAACGCCGCTATACACTCATCCTGATATTCCACAGGACGGTAATCTTCGATGATTTCTTTGATTCTTTCCTCCATCGGCATGTCGATGATGAGCTGGACGCTGTTGGCCTTCAGTTCCGTTACCCAGTTCGGGATGACCACTTTGCCGATTCGTGCACTTTCGGCTTCAAACAGCACAAACGGCGCCTTTTCAAGTTCCCGAAATTGCTGGACAAACAGTGCATCAAATATTTTTTGGTTATGGGGTTCCACACCGATATGACCGAAAATGGAACCTTTGTGGTTAGCCATTCCTTCGAGATCGATGACGGGATATCCCTGTTTTTCAAGTGCTTTCAAGATTCTTGTTTTGCCTGTGCCCGTCAGGCCGTTCAATACATAGGCTTTAAAAGGAGCTTCGGGTTGCTCGAGCTGCGTGAGGACCCATCTTCGGTATTCCCGGATTCCACCCTGCAGGCGGTTAACATGGACATCCATCAGTGACAGCAAAGTAGCTGTTGTCCGGCTGCGCATGCCTCCCCGCCAGCAGAATACCGTTTTATTGCCTTCGATCTCTCTAAACTCCCGGACAAACTCGGGCAGCTTTGCTGATATGATTTCAAGGCCGCGCTCTTTGGCGGCTGCGACACTTACCTGTTTATAGAGAGTGCCAATTTCCGCACGCTCTGCATCATCGAAAAAAGGAATATTGATGCTGTTTGGGATTGAGAAATTCTTATATTCGGATGGTGACCTCACATCTATGAGCACCATTTTATTCTTTTCACTCAAAGGGATCAGTTCATCTACTGCAATATCGCTAAACATCCGTTTTCCTCCAAACACGCACTTGTTTTACTTATTTTACAAGTATACACCCATGCGGCATAGTTTTCGTTGTTAAGCGTTTATTTGTCACTTATCTTGGGTCTTTTTCGTTGAAAATATAAAAAGGATAGTAACTAAAACTAGTTTCAGAAAAGCTTACAAGATGTTTGTTAGGCTTTCTATCTTAGCTATTTTGGAGCTTATTTCATTGACACTGCAGGGTTCAAGCATTATGATAACCAAGTATTCCCGACTAACTCACTCAGAAAAGGATGATTTCATGACTTCAGTAACAAGAGTTCAGCCGGTCAACGATGCAAAAGATCCGGTTGTACGAAAAGATACAGCGTTAAACAGTCCCCAGGTTTCATTGATTGTCGGCGGATTGGTCGTTGCGGCTCTATTGATGATTTATTTACTGGCTACTCAACATATTGCACAGCCCGTCCTGCTGGTCATTGGACTATTGCTTGGCTACACATTATTCCACGCACGTTTTGGTTTCACTTCTGCGTTCCGGCGTCTGGCATCTGTCGGCAACGGACAGGCCATGCGGTCGCATATGCTGATGCTCGCAGTTGCTGTCACCTTGTTTGCACCGATTTTAGCATATGGCTATTCGTTTTTCGGAACCGGAGTTGCCGGTTACGTTTCACCAGTAGGCGTCAGCTTGGTAGTTGGTGCTTTCATCTTCGGTATCGGCATGCAGCTTGGCGGCGGTTGTGCGTCAGGCACTTTGTATGCAATTGGCGGAGGACGGACAGTCATGTTCGTGACCTTGCTGTTCTTCATTATCGGAACGACCATTGGCGCTTACCACTTGCCTTTCTGGACTGAAGACATGCCAGCGTTCGAACCGATTTCTCTGGCAACGTCTACTGGCCTCGGTTATGGCGGCGCCTGGTTAGTATCGATTGTGATTTTCGGGTTGATTGCATTGATCAGTTTGGCCATTGAGAAAAAGAGAAACGCTCCAAAAATGGCGCCTCTCCCTTCCGCAACTGGATGGAAACGGATTTTCCGCGGCTCGTGGCCTTTGTTCGCTGCAGCAATTGTTCTTGCTGTGTTGAATGCATTGACATTGATGGTTCGCGGAACACCTTGGGGCATTACTTCTGCATTTGCTCTTTGGGGCTCAAAAATTGCTTCATTATTCGGGGTTGATGTCGCGAGCTGGGGTTATTGGCAAGGCGCCAATGCAGCGATGCTCGAATCATCGATTTTTGCTGATTCCACTACGGTTCTAAACTTCGGCGTCATCATCGGCGCATTCCTTGCTTCAGCAGCCGGTGGCTTGTTCAAGTTCACGAAAGTGAAAACGGGCAATTTCTTCGCTTCTGTCATTGGCGGACTGTTGATGGGCTATGGTGCCCGTTTGGCATTCGGCTGTAACATAGGCGCTTACTTCGGCGGCATTGCATCATTCAGCCTCCATGGGTATATTTGGGGCATCCTGGCATTGGCTGGAACATTTGTTGCCTTGTACCTTCGTCCATTGTTCGGATTGTCAGTGCCTAAATCCAATGATTCAGTTTGCTGATTAAAGATCATAGAAAAAACAGGCTATTGAGAAATCCTCGATAGCCTGTTTTTTTCTGTGAATTTATTTGATGTCTATGAGCAGACTTCCAATTCCCTTACAAAATAGGCGCAAGCAGCCTTGCAATCTGCAGTTTGAAGCGTTTGAAAAGCGATAGGTTTTCAAAGTATTCTGACGTGATCTCCTGAGAGAGTGTTACATCCGAAAAGAAGATGCGGATCATTTCTTCTGCACTCTCTGCATCATAGATAAAGGCATTTGCTTCGAAATTCAATGAAAAACTGCGAATATCCATATTGGCAGACCCCACTGAAAAAATCATGCCATCCACTACTACGGTTTTAGCATGCAGAAACCCGTTTCCATAGGCATATATCTTTGCTCCAGCGTCCAATAGATTTTTGGCATAGGATAGACTGGCACTGTGGATGAATAAATGGTCCGCTTTACTGGGAATCATGATCCGGACATCTACGCCGCTCAATGACGCCGTACGAATTACATCTAGAATGGCTAAATCCGGGACCAAGTAAGGCGTCTGAATATACACGGATTTACGCGCCTGGGCAATCATCTTTAAAAAGCCATTTTTTATTTGATCGACCGGTTCATCTGGTCCGCTTGCTACAATTTGCATCGCCGCTCCTTCGATCGTCTCTGCAGAAGGAAAATAACGCTCGTCGTAGAAAACAGGATGTTCTTGAGTCGCCTGGTTCCAGTCAGTTAAAAACTGATGCTGCAAAAAATGAACAGCCGTTCCTTCAATTCGCAGATGCGTGTCCCGCCAATAACCGAACTGCCCGTTTCTCCCCAGATACTCATCTCCAATATTAAATCCGCCGATATAGCCCATTTTTCCGTCTATGATGGCGATTTTCCTATGGTTACGGTAATTAAGCCGCGGATTCGTAAAGGGCAATCTGGAAGGCAGCGAGGCAGCAGCTTTTCCGCCCGACCGAAAAAACTCCTTAAAAAAATTGTTGGGCAGTGATTTTGATCCAAGGTCGTCGTAAAGAACGAGAACTTCAAGGCCATGGCTTGCTTTTTCTATCAGCAAATCAAGCAGGCGATTGCCAATTTCGTCGTTCTTCAAAAGGTAATATTCAAGATGAATATGATTCTCGGCTTTTTCGATATCTTTAATCAATGCATCAAATTTCCGCTTGCCATCAGTATAAATGCGGAGGCGGTTGTTATGAGTGAGCGGTGCCATTTTACTTTTTGCATTCAGTCGGATTAAAGCTTGCCATTCTTCAGCGACCACTGAAGGAAACTCGAAAGAGCCTTGATCAATTTCTGCTAGCTGCCCTTTTGAAAGATCTCGGATTTCAGGGTTTGAATAAGCAGTGGCGTGTTTCCCTTTCCTTTTGTTATGCGGCAAACCAAATAACAGGTATAGCAGGAATCCAACAAACGGAAGGAAAAACAAGGTCATAATCCAAGCCCATTTGGAAGTGGCTCTTTTCCGTTCACTGAACAGAATAAAAAAAGCCAACACGGTGTTTGTCAGCAAGAACAAGTTGCTGACTGTGTTCCACCATTGAAAAGAAATCCACCAGTCGGAAGAAATAATGACCGCCTCCCTTCATTTGTTTTATCTCTTTATTTTTTGTCAGTGCATTAATAGAGGAAAAGTTAGAAGCAGGCGTTGAAAAGTTCGTTTTCTTTCAGTGTTTGAATTGTGTTACTTCAACAGCCAAACAAGAGAAATTCTTTTATTCTTTACTTATTTCCATGAATAAGATTTGCCAAACAAATTCCTCATGGGTTTCTTGTGCATTACTGGTTATGATAGCCCTCCTCATCCAACTTTGCGAAGATGAGCAGATTTCAAAAAGTAACTAACTGTATAAAACAGATAAAGAACCTCCGCATATGCTTAATACACATAAACGAAGATTCTTTAATTTTCTTATCACCCTAAGCTTTTGACGCTTTCGTATCGATACTAGCCAATACCTTTGATTTCAAATAATGATAAACACCATTTTCATCGCAGTTAAACTCAGTTACTTCATCCACCAAAGCTTTGATGTGGTCATGTGCATTTTCCATGGCAACCGCATAGCTGACGTATTCGAACATCTTAACGTCGTTATCGCTGTCTCCAATCGCCAAGGTTTCGCAGCCGGTCAAGCCGAACCGCTCCAGCATCTGTTCGATTCCCGATGCTTTGCTGACGTCAGCGACCATCACTTCAGCGTTATGCGGAGAAGACGGGGTCATTGTAAACTTCATGTCTTTTTGCAGCTGCTTCAGTTCGATTTTCCAATCATTGATTTCCTTACGCGTTCTGGCGAAGAAATAAAACTTGGAAAAGTGGGTTTCCGTTATTTCATCTGTCCACTCAATTTCTTCTTCAATCGCTTTTTGGCGTGAAATCCATTCATTGATCTGTACGGACTCGGGCTTTGGATCCCGAACGGCCGCTTCAACAAACGCTCGATCCCGCTCCAGCACCAACCGTGGTTTTCTGTGCGGGAAAAGCTCATAATAAATTTTGCGTTCCCGCGCTTTCGATAACACGGTTTCCACCAACTCCATCGGCAGCGCATGCTCAAATACTACTTCTTCTCCGATGTAACCGGCCATGCCGTTTGCGGTGATGATGCCGTCCACAGCAAATCCTTCCGGAAGCATTTCTGCCACTTCATCAGCAGATCTGCCAGTCGCTACAAAAACGAAGATCCCTTCGCTTCGCAGTTCATCTATAACTTCTTTTGTCTCCATGCTTACTTTGTTCATATGATTTAAAATGGTCCCGTCCATATCCAAAAAGACGGCTTTAGGGTTGATTGCCACTCGATTACCTCCTGATGATTAAATCCAATTGATCTAGACTCAGTATACGCGTTGCTTTTTTTAAACTCAATGAATCCCTATTGCTAGAGGCATTAATAACTATTACAGAGTGATGAGAAATGTTAGAATAAGCCAAAGAAGAATTCTCAGATTTTCTTCATGGCAAATGAATGCTACGCTAAATGGCCCAGTAAAATCGTTTATTCATAGTGGTCAGTCCGGCAATAAAATCCGGCAGCAGATGGAGGCTCAAATGAAACAGATTTTGACCATTCAAAAAATATTGAATAATAATGTCGTCATTGCCCATAATGATACGTATAAAGAAGTCGTATTGATCGGCAATGGCCTTGGCTTTAATAGAAAAAAGGGAGATTCCGTTCCTTTTGACGAAGCAGACAAAACATTTTTGCTGCAAGACGAAAAAGAAATGGAGCAATACGTCAACCTGCTTCCTTATATTGAAGAGAAACTGATCGCCTTCATCCACGAGCTGCTTCTTTTCATTGAGGAAAAAATGGGCAAGGAATTAAACGAACACATCCACGTCGCCCTGACAGACCATATTGCATTTGCCATTAACCGGGCTAAAAAAGGAATTCAATTTTCCAATCCTTTTTTATTTGAAATCGAATCGCTGTATCCGAAAGAATACCTGGTAGCCAAAGATGTCGTCCAAAAAGTAGAGGAGCGGACCGGGGTTTCATTTCCGGAAGGCGAAGTGGGCTTTATCGCCCTCCATGTCCATAGTGCTGTTACCGATAAATCTCTGCGCGATATCAACCGGTACCATGCCTTGCTTTCAAAAATGGTGAAAATCATTGAAGACAACCTGGACATCCAATTGGAAAAAGACAATATCGATTACCACCGCCTCATTCAGCACCTTCACCGCGCCATCGACCGCGCCGATAAAGGAGCTCCGCTGGGAGAAGAAAATAAATTGGCGGCTATGTTGAAAAGTGAATATCCCGTGTGCTATAATCTTGCTTGGAAGCTCATTAAAGTCATGCAAAACCAATTGAATAAGCCCGTAGATGAAGCAGAAGTCATGTATTTGACCATTCATCTGCAGCGCTTGACACATAAATTCTGACCATACGTGTTACTGATTCGATCAGGCATGAGTATGAAAAGATGCAAAAGTTGACCAACAGGACAAAACTGTCCTTTTATCGACTTTTTCCTTTTCTTGCTCATGCCTTTTTTGTGTCTTCAATTGGCCTGTTTCATATTCGAACTACCTAGGAGGAAATTACATGTCATTCAATCTGTTCGGTACTTTGCAAAAAGTCGGTAAAGCACTTATGCTGCCGGTTGCACTCTTACCTGCTGCCGGTATTCTATTGGCTTTCGGTACAAGTTTTGCACAAGAATCATTTTTGGAAGCGGTTCCGTTTATGGGAGCTGACTGGATTCAGTCATTATTATTCGTTATGGCGGAAGCCGGCGGCGTTATTTTCGATAACTTGCCCTTACTGTTTGCTGTAGGTGTCGCAATCGGTCTTGCCGGTGGTGATGGAGTAGCGGGCCTCGCTGCAATCATCGGTTACTTGATCATGAACGTCACGATGAAAGCGTTCGGTGGAATTACCCTTGAGATGACCACTGACCCGGCATACGCCAATGTATTGGGAATTCCGACGCTTCAAACAGGTGTATTCGGCGGTATTATCGTCGGTGTACTAGCTGCCTTTATGTACAATAAATTCTTCAACATCCAGTTGCCGCAGTTTTTAGGCTTCTTTGCAGGAAAGCGTTTCGTTCCAATCGTCACTGCATTCTCTGCTGTTTTTCTTGGAATTGTTATGTTCATGGTTTGGCCATTTGCGCAAACCGGTTTAAATGCACTTTCCCACTTCATGTTGGAAACGAACCGTACGCTTGCAGCATTTGTATTCGGAACCATTGAACGTTCATTGATTCCTTTCGGTCTGCATCATATCTTCTACTCGCCGTTTTGGTTTGAATTCGGCCAATATACAAACGCGGCAGGCGAAATCGTCCGCGGTGACCAACGCATCTTCTTCGCTCAATTGCAGGATGGTGTTGACTTTACTGCTGGAACATTCATGACCGGTAAATTCCCATTCATGATGTTTGGCCTTCCGGCTGCGGCACTTGCGATCTACCATTGTGCACGCCCGGAGAAAAAGAAAATTGTCGGAGGCATCATGCTTTCAGGTGCTTTGACTTCGTTCCTTACGGGAATCACAGAACCTCTTGAGTTCTCTTTCTTGTTTGTAGCTCCTGTATTGTTCGGTATCCATGCGGTTTTCGCAGGTCTGTCGTTCATGACAATGCACATACTTAATGTCAAAATCGGGATGACATTCTCCGGTGGACTGATTGATTTCCTGCTCTTCGGGGTACTGCCTGGCAGAACTGAATGGTTCTGGGTCATTGTGGTCGGTCTTGTCTTCTCGGTCATCTACTACTTCGGTTTCCGTTTTGCTATTCAGAAATTCAATTTGATGACGCCTGGGCGTGAAGCAGATGAAGAAGGCGACGAAGAAACAGGTGAAGTCGGCGACTTGCCATACGAAATTCTTGCAGCTATGGGCGGACAAGAAAACATTACGCATCTTGATGCTTGTATTACACGCTTGCGTGTCAGCGTTGCCGATAAAGGCAATGTCGATAAAAACAGATTGAAAAAACTTGGCGCTTCTGGTGTCATGGAAGTCGGCAATAACATCCAAGCCATTTTCGGACCTGTATCGGATAGCCTGCGTGGACAAATGCAGGACATTATCAATGGAAAAGCACCACGACCAGCTGAAAAAACAGCGGCCCCAACTGAAAATTCTGGTGCAGCAGCTACGCCATTGGAATTCAATAGCCCGATTACCGGTGAACTCCTGCCGATTTCAGAAGTACCTGATCAGGTATTCTCCGGCAAAATGGTTGGCGACGGTTTTGCAATCAAACCGACAGAAGGAAAAGTCTTTTCTCCAGTAAACGGAAAAGTTGTGACAGTCTTCCCTACCAAACATGCCATTGGCATCGCGGCTGATAACGGGACGGAAATACTGATCCATATCGGTATTGATACGGTCCATCTGAAAGGCGAAGGCTTTACTTCACATATTGAACAAGGCGATCTGGTAGAACAAGGACAGCTTCTCATGGAAATGGACTTGGATTACATTGCTGAACATGCGGCATCAATCATTACGCCTGTCGTATTCACGAACCTTGAAGAAGGACAAGCAATCAAACTCAGCAAAGCCGGCGCTGTCAAAGCTACGGATAGAAACATCATGGAAATTGTTCATGGAGAACCTGTAGTTTGATTTAAAGATCTCAACTAATAGCCCGGCTGCATATGGAACTTTCCATATACAGCCGGGCTTTGCTTTATAAATAATTTAGTAAGAAGACAGTGACAGGTGAAGTTATGGACCTTGAATTGCTACTTCTGGTATGAAGAAAAAACAAAATTTCTATAGAATTTCCGGAAACCAGTTACGTCCTGTGGTGCTACTATACGGCCCACATCTTGTATATCCAAAATTGTCCGCTTGAAGTGTTTTTTCAATCTCACTTGTTTTAAGTGGCTTGTAAAAACGAAAAAGTCAAACTGACCCCTAAGTTTTGTTCGGAATTGACGCTTTTAACTAGTCCACACCTCTGCTAATCTTATCTGAAAAAGAACAGATAGGAAGGTTACCGACGATGCAAAAAACAACCAGCTACTCACCTGCGGCTAATTCCCGCACTTTTGATTTGATTTTAACTTCCATGGCCATTGCACTTGTCTTTGTTGCTACTTTATTGTTGAATATCCGTCTTCCGATTGCTGCAAATGGCGGGCTTGTCCACCTCGGCACAGCTATGCTTTTCATTATCGCGATTCTATTCGGCCCTAAGAAAGGGCTGATTGCAGGAGCAGTCGGTATGGGCCTGTTTGATTTAGTTTCCGGCTGGACCTTGTGGGCGCCGATCACCATAGTGGCACGTGGTTTGCAGGGTTACCTGGTTGGAAAGATCGCCTGGTCAGGCGGCAGAAAAGGCGGCAGCACAGCGTTCAATATTTTAGCAGCCGTTATTTCGATTCCTTTTATGGTTGCTATCTACTACATCGGAGAAGCCATCATCTTCAGCAGCTGGATCATTCCGGCCGCTTCGATTCCCGGCAATCTCGTTCAAAACACCGTTGGATTGATTATCGCAATTCCAGTTGCCATCGCCTTGAAAAAAACACCGTTTTTCAAATAAAATTTCTATAGATTTACCCAAAAAGAAGCATGTCTGAACGTCAGACATGCTTCTTTTTCATTTTTTTACTTTTGATAAAGTCAGTCCATCCCCAATCGGAATCAACAAAGACTCCAGTTGAGGATGATTAGCCACGAGTAGATTAAATGCTTTCATCACGTCTGTATGGCGGCTGACTCCGGCCGCATCATCGGCTACTGTTCCCCGTGCAAGTACATTGTCCGCCACAATCAAGGCACCGGGTTCTGCCAGCTTGAGACAGTCGTTCAAATAGTTCTCATAGTTCTCTTTGTCTGCATCGATAAAGAAAAAATCAAACTTTCGATTTTCATCTTTCAGCTTTTTCAGACTCTCTAAAGCCTCTCCGGTCATGTAGGAAACTTGATCGCCGAAACCTGCTTTTGTTAAATTGCTGTGTGCCAGTTCTGCATACTTCTCTTCGAGCTCAAGAGAAATTAATTTCTCTTCTTTACCGGCGAATCCTCTGGCCAGACAAATACCGCTATAGCCTCCAAGAGCCCCAATCTCCAATACATTGGAGGCGCTTGAGATCGATACCAGCATCGTTAAAAACTTGCCTGATGAGGGAGAAACTGAAATCGAAGGCATGCCATTTTCTTCAATGGAAGAGATGACCTCTTTCAACAGCGGATCCTCATCTGTAAATACAGCATCGATATAGTTATTGGTTTTCTTCATCTTCAACAACTCCTTTTCGTCACTTGGCAGGGCTTTTTCATTCACGGCTATCCCGGCAACTGTCTTTTTCTCTGTCGGCTGATCCTTCTGGTTGCTTCTAAAATCCTTTGTTCAGACTGTATACAAGCTTATACAGTCCTGTCAATAAAAAAAGCCCTTCTCATCGGAATCAATGAGAAGAGCTCTGAATAAATTAAATACTTTACGGCGTTTATATTCCTACTGGGCTTTTTTCGTCCAATTGAAGTGTTTTTGCTGTTGAAGCGTGAATTTCTTCAAAAAGCTCTGGGTTTTCAGACAATGAAACTCCGTAAGACGGAATCATTTCTTTGATTTTCGGTTCCCAGCCGCCTACTTCACCCGGGAAGCATTTTTTGAAGATTTCGAGCATCGCATGAACAGCCGTAGATGCACCTGGAGAAGCCCCCAGCAAGGCAGCAATCGAACCGTCGGCAGCTGTAACCACTTCTGTGCCGAACTGCAATGTTCCTTTGCCTTTATCTGTATCTTTGATGACCTGCACACGCTGGCCCGCTACAACTACATCCCAGTCCTCAAGTTTGGCTGTCGGGATAAATTCGCGCAATTCTTCCACGCGTTTTTCATTGGACAGCAAGACCTGTTGGACAAGGTATTTCGTCAATGACATTTCTTTTGCTCCCGCAGCAAGCATCGTGAAGACATTGTTCGGTTTTACAGATCCGATCAAATCCATATTCGATCCGGTTTTCAGGAACTTCGGAGAAAATCCAGCAAATGGTCCGAACAATAACGATTTCTTATTGTCGATAAAGCGCGTGTCCAAATGCGGCACTGACATCGGAGGAGCTCCGACTTTCGCTTTTCCGTATACTTTTGCATGATGCTTCTCGACGATTTCAGGATCGTTGCAGACCAGGAACATCCCACTTACCGGGAATCCGCCGATGTGCTTGGATTCTGGAATCCCTGTTTTTTGCAGTAACGGCAAGCTTCCGCCGCCGCCGCCGATGAAAACAAAGTCAGCGCTGTGGTATTCGATTTTATCGTTTTCCAAATCCTGCACTTTTACTTCCCACATGCCGTCGCTGCTGCGTTTAATGTCTTTGACTGCATGTTTGTAATTCATCTCCACTTGCTGTTCTTTCAAGTGATCAAACATCATTTCCGTTAACGCACCGAAGTTAACGTCAGTCCCGGAATCGATTTTTGTAGCCGCAATCGCGTCAGTTGAAGTACGGCCTTCCATGATAAGTGGAATCCATTGTTTCAATTTTGCAGGATCCGTCGTATATTCCATTCCCTTGAATAAAGGACTTGTCGACAAGGCTTCAAACCGCTTGTTCAAGAATCGGACATTGTCTTCTCCTTGTACCATACTCATATGGGGAATCGACATGATAAAATCCTGTGGATTGCTGATGCGTTTATTTTCAACAAGGAAAGACCAGAACTGTCTTGAAAGCTGGAATTGTTCGTTGATGCTGATCGCTTTTTTGATATCAACAGAGCCATCAGGCTGCTGCGGTGTATAGTTAAGCTCGCAAAGTGCAGCGTGTCCAGTTCCCGCATTGTTCCATTCGTTGGAACTCTCGGATCCTGCTTTTTCAAGTTTTTCAAACACTTTAATGTTCCAGTCTGGTGCCAGCTCTTTCAACATAGATCCTAAAGTCGCGCTCATGACGCCGGCACCGATTAAGATGACGTTTCTTCTTTTCTGTTGGTTGTCCATTATAACCTTCCTTATCCCGTATATTTGCAAATAGGTGCAGCTTGCTCCTGATCAAATAATACAAAAAGCCAGGTTCAACCGAAAACGCACCGTTTCTGCCTCAATTTAATAATTATATCATATTTCCTAAGTGTACCTATCTGCTTTTGCCTGTCCATTATACCTCACTTGGAGCCGCTGCAAAAGAAAGACGCCTATTTGCGGAATGAACACGCGAAAAAAGCAGACACTTTTTCAACAGTGTCTGCTCCTTAACTTCAGTTCCTTCTTCATTTCAATCAGCTTTTCTGGCTTTGCAAAGCCTCATACTGGCGAATCACTTCGACTGTAATATCACTGTCTTCAGGCAGATTGCTGACTGTCTTCAGAACAGCTGCAGGACCGCCTTTTCGAATCATCTCCTGGATTTCCATCGCTTCTTCGTCTTCTGGGAAATCGAACGATAGCGCCGCTGCAATTGCCTTAGCGAGGTTGGTGTAAGGCAATCCTGCTTTTTGCGCCTGGGTTGCTGGACGGATCAATCGGTCTTCGGGGCCCAATTTGCGGATAGGGGCACGTCCCACTCTTGTAACACCGTCATTCAGATAAGCATTTTTGAAACGCTCAATGTTCTTATTGATATACGTCAGATGCTCTTCTTCGTCGAGTCCATATTCTTTGACCAAATAAGCGCCGGTCTCCTTCAGCGTCTCTCTGACCTGGTCAACAATCTCTTCATCACCCAAAGTTTCATCGATCGTCGATTTTCCTGCCAGATACCCCAAATAGGCGATGACTGCATGCCCCGTGTTCACTGTGAACAATTTGCGCTCAATGAAAGGTGCCAAGTCTTCGACCATTTTCATGCCGGTCACCGGCGGGATGTCTTCTGTCGTCTCCACAACCCACTCAAAGTATGGCTCAACCAGTACATCAAGCGAACTTTGATCTTGGATGGGAACAATGCGGTCGACCGCTGAATTAAAGAAATAAATTTTTCCTTCCAGCTGGCTTTTTGTATTTTCGTCAAGGTTATCCAGTATATGCTGCTTCAGAATATCGGTCGCTCCAATCTGATTTTCACAAGCGATAACATACAGCTTTTCGTCTGTGGCAGTTACCCGTTTAGCCAGGCCTCGGGCAATTAGCGGCGCGATTCTCGGCAAAATATTCGGGCCGATTGCCGTGGTTAAATAAGTCGCCTGTTGAATGGCGTCGATGACCTCATTTTCATGCGTCCTATTATTGATGCCTGAAACGTTTTCAATTGTAATGGTTTCTTCTTCTGGCTGAGCTAATTTCACTTGATAGGTTTTCTCTTCATTCAGTTTATTGATGACCTGTTCTGCAACGTCCACAAATTTTACGTGGTAACCCGATTCGGAAAATAAAGCTCCGATAAACCCTCTGCCAATGTTTCCTGCTCCAAAATGAATGGTTTGTTTCACTGATCATCATTCCTTTATCAAATTATTTTGTAGATAGTCAAAGAAAATATCTTCTAATTTCTGCCGGATCACTTTCTCGTTGGAAGACGAAAAAATCATCATGGATACATCACTTTCAATCAAGCTGGTGCTGATCAAACTGAGAATTTCCTGCTCCCTGGCAGTCAGTGTAACCGGCGCCAGCATCAGCAGCAGATTTTTCATCTGCATCCTTTTGCCATCCATGCCTTTCACCATAAGAGGGCTATCCACATGAATTACCTGGAACAGCAGCTCTTGAACAGACTCGTCCCGGCAATGGAAGAGAGCCATATTGGTATCGGGAATTCCCAACCCGCCTTTCTTCTCACGCTCTTTCAGTTCATGCAAAGCGGCAGCCACATCCGAAACAAGCCCATCTCTATTCGCCTGTTCAATCACTTCCTGCAAAACTTCCCAATGATCCGTGGCAAGGTGCTTGTTGATTACCTTGAAGTGAGTCAAAATTGCGTCCATACTGCCCTGCACTTCTTTTATTTCCCGCAGTACGTTTTGTATATTGGGCCGATCGGCTGCAGCTGCAGCTTCGCGGGGATTTTCAGGATTCAAGTATTGCTTTTTGCTGATGATTTTCTCAACGTTATTTTGCAGATAGCTTTCGATATATCCGATATCTCTGTCGCTGAGCAGCGGACTCACCATAATGTAATCGACTTCTGTGACGGGGAGCCTGATCGTTGAAATGACCAGATCGTAGTCTTGAAAATGCGCTGCTTGAAATTCATTGATCGATAGAATTTCTACTGAATTGATTTCAGGCAGCTCTTTTTGAATTCGGCTCGCCAGCATCTTGGAAGTTCCGATACCGGTCGGGCAAATGACAACCGCATCGATTTGCACCTTTTCTTCGTTCATCAGCAAAGCTGAGCCAAAATGCAATACAATAAAAGCCGTCTCATCCGCTGAAAAGTCCAGCTCCTTGAACTCATTTTCCAATCCCTGTTTTACCGCCATGAACAACACCGGGTATTTCCGTTTGATTTCATCCGTCAACGGATTAAAAGATTCGAGTTTTTGATGCAAACGGAAAATGGAAGGACCCATGTGCGCAAGCAGTCCCTGATAAAGTGAAAAATCACCGCTCAGGTCTACATGCAGTTGCGCAGAAACGTCACGGATCAGGTTTTTGATCAAACGTCCCAGCAGCACACTGTCATAATAAACCAAGTCAGCCGTCTGCACTTTCGAAGCTTTCAGAATCACCGATAAAAAATGCACGTCTGCCGAAGTCAGCTGAACCGAAAGCTGCTCCTGCAACTCGCTGCAAATATTCTCCATCAACCGGTATTCGCTGCCAGTAGCACTGGCCGCATAAGATTCTTCCAATAGAAATCCCGCTTCTGTACGCTGCAGGGTCAGGCAACTGTAGACGACCAATCCGATATAATCACTATCTGCCAATCTGGTTTGTTCTTTGTTTATTTTTTGATCGATCAATTGATCAATCATTGCCAGGTACTGCGGTGAAAAATAGCCAAGAATTGCCTCTTCTTGATTTTTTCCCTGTTGGAGAAAATACAAACTCTCGATTATCTCTTCATAGAAATAAGCCAGAATATAACTGCCCAGCGCATACCGTTTATTGGCTTCCCCGCCATCCACTTCTACGCCGACACCTCTTGTTCTGGACAAATCAATTGAATATTTTCGCAGCCACTCGGTCAAATCATCTAAATAAGTTGTCAAAGTTGCAGTGCTGATTCCCAATTGACCCGCAAGCACCTGCTTTTTAAAAAAAGGACCATCGTGCAATAAAATAACCAGCAGCTTTAACTTTCTTTCTTCCGGCGTTTCATCTGCTGGCGTGACAGTGGTCAAATTCTGTATCAATCGATAAACTTGCTCGTTTTTCCCCGCAATAAAAAGCCCTTCATTTGCTGTACGCTCAACTGTCAATTCGAACTGCTTGAGCATCTTTCCCACTGATTTCAAATCCCGTTGGATGGTCCGGGCACTGACATCCAGATAAGAAGACAACGAGTGAACGGTATGCTTTCCGGAAGTTCTGACGATTAACTCGATAATGGACTTTTCTCTAAACGTGATAAACATTCATTTCACCCATTTCACTTTTAATGCCTTCATTAGGACAAGGAAATGTAAATAGAACAAAAAGGCAGGAATCCCCGCCTTTCTGTTGCTGCTTATTTAATTGCTGTTAAGTATGGCCACTAATTCCTTAGCAGATTTTGCATTGATCAGCTGGTCTACATTGTCCTGTTCAGAGCATATCATGGCGATTCCTGAAAGGATGTCCAAATGTGTGCCATCCTTGCCGGCAATACCAAAGATCATTTTTGCACTTTCTCCATTAAAGTCTACTCCATTCGGCACCTGAACAACAGTAAAGCCCGATTTCAGAACCGATTTTTTCGCTTTTTCCGTTCCGTGTGGGATTGCGACATTATTGCCCATGTAGGTGGTGGTAATTTCTTCCCGTTTTATCATTTCATCCACATAAGACTCTTCGACATATCCGCCTTTGACCAATGCCTGTCCTGCAAATCGGATTGCCTCTTCTTTTGTGCGGAATTTTTGTCCGATAAAGACGTTTTCCTCCAGCAGCATCTGGTCGTCTTCTGCATGGGGAGCTTGAGGGACGACTGCTTCGCTTTCTTCGACAAGCTCATGTTGTTCACCCGTCACCCCATTTTGCAAACGGCCAATCAACTTATCGTATTCCGGACTTGATAAGAAGTTATCAACCGAAATATGGTAAGCATCCGGCACTTTGTTTTCGGCACGCGGCGTTAATTTTTCCTGTGTGATAACGATTTGGGAATCGGATGGAATCGTACTGATTGCGGTATTTGTTACCGTAACATCCAGTCCTGCTTCCTTAACTTTCTTCCGGAGAAGAGAAGCACCCATTGCACTTGAGCCCATACCCGCATCGCAGGCAAAAACGATTTTTTGAACATTCGCCGGGAATACGCCGCTTGCAGTTCCTGCTGGTGATGTTATTTCCCGGGAAATAGAACTCTTTTTCCCTTTCATTTGTTCCATTTTCTTCGTTGCTTCTTCCATATCTTCATCCGTTTGTTTACTTGATTTTAATACCACTGCTGAAATGACGAATGACACGGCCGTTGCCACAAAGACTGCAGCAAAGTTGGCCACGTAAGCCATTCCTTCAGGCGGTGTAACAGCAGCAATTGCCAAGATGCTTCCCGGTGATGCAGGAGCAACCAGTCCGCCACCCATTAAGACAAGCGTAAAGACCCCGCTCATCCCCCCGAAAATGACAGCCAGCAATAACATCGGCTTCATCAGGACATAAGGGAAATAAATTTCATGAATTCCTCCGAGGAAGTGAATGATCGCTGCGCCTGGAGCTGATTGCTTCGCAATGCCTTTTCCAAACAGCATAAAGCCTAGCAGCACACCAAGCCCTGGTCCTGGATTTGCTTCCAGCAGGAACAGGATCGATTTGCCTGCTTGCTGTACCTGCTCCAAACCGATTGGCGTCAGTACGCCGTGATTGATGGCGTTGTTCAAGAAGAGAATCTTAGCAGGTTCAATCAAAATGCTGGTCAATGGCAATAATCCAGCAGCCAATAACCAGTCTACGCCTGAAACCAGAACCGATGTAAACCCGCTGACAGCTGGTCCGATACCCAAAAACGCAAAAATTGCTAATGCTCCACCTAAAATACCAGCAGAAAAGTTATTGACCAGCATTTCAAAACCGGTCCGCACTTTCCCTTCGATCAGTTGATCAAATTTCTTGATGACGTAAGCTCCGAGCGGTCCCATAATCATGGCACCCAAGAACATTGGGGTATCGGGAGCCCCGATAATGACACCCATTGTCGCGATGGTTCCGACGACTCCACCCCGCTGGTCGTAAATCAGCCGGCCTCCTGTGTAACCGATCAGAAGCGGCAGCATATAGGTAACCATTGGCCCCACTAGCGATGCAAGATTTTCATTCGGGATAAATCCAGTTGGGATGAATAGTGCTGTAATCAATCCCCATGCAATAAATGCACCGATATTCGGTAAAACCATGGAGCTCAGAAAGTTGCCGAACTTTTGTATCCGCACCTTCATTGTTGATTCGTTCATGTGATCCTCTCCTTTGGAATATAATTTGTTAAGCTATATATAAGATTTTCAATGTCGCTATTCCGCAAACCAGCTTCACTGCCTGAAGGAGGCCTCTTCTGTTTTGCTTCATATCTCTCTGATGTCTCTTTATCTTAAGCTTCTAATGGAAGCGCATTCAACAACAAGGAAAGTCAACTTTGTCGGGCTCGTCGTGACAAGGCTGTTGTTTTACAGAAAAAGACCGTCCATTCGCCAGAAAGCATGACGAAAGGACAGCCTTATTTATTGTTTTTACTGCTATTTTGGGAGAGATCAGGGAAAAGAATGCAGTCGGAACTGAATGGAGCACAACCCTATAATAGGGCTAAAGCCGTGCCATTCTTCCCCTTGAAAATATGCATTGAAATCCCTCCTACTCAAGGCTTTTTTTAGGGAGTGTTACCACAAAAGCGGTTCGGCCTAATGAGCTTTCTGCTTCGATTTGTCCGCCATGCAATTCCACAATGCTTTTTACGATAGCTAGGCCCAATCCTGAACCGCCCGTATACTGGGAGCGTGATTTTTCGACTCTATAGAACCGTTCAAATAGGTAAGGCAAATCAACGCTTGGAATGGCTTGACCGTAGTTAGCGATTTCGATTTCGATGTGTTTTTCCGATTCTTTTACCGAGAGGTCAATATACTTCCCTTCTTTGCCATACCGGATGGCGTTTTGAATGAGGTTTTCAAATACTCTGGCCAGCTTGGTCCCTTCCCCTATTACAACTGGAACGTCAGTCAACGAAAATTGATGACGCACCTCCATTCCTGCCTCTTTCAGCTGGAACTGGAACTGAACGGCCAATTGGTTTAGCATTTCCTCAAGGTTGATCGGCACTTCATTGACCAGCGCTTCTTTATTCTGTACTAATGTATACTCGAATAAATCATTCAGCAATTGGTTCAACTTATGAGATTTCTGATGGATGATCTGGATATAATACCTGAGCTCTACTTCACTTTTATACCGGTCTTCGTTGATCAAATCCAAATAGCCGACAATTGAAGTTAAGGGTGAACGAAGGTCATGGGCGACATTGGTGATCAAATCGTTCTTGATCTCAGCGGCCTTTTTTTGCTCGGCTTTCGCTTCTTCTAGTTGCAGAATGATCCGATTCACTTTTCCCGCTAATTCCCCTATCACACCTTCATCTTCAATTGTCAGTTCATGATCAAATTGCCCTTTTGCGATGTTTTCCATTTCTTTCATCATGTTCTTGATCCGACTTTCCATATATCTTTGCCGCTCAAAAAGATAAAAAAAGTATAAGAATAGAGCGAATGGCAGAAAACATAATAGGATGACAGGCATCAAACCAAAAGAGCTGCTCAGCTCGATAAAATCTTCGAGGCGGGAAGATTGGGTTTCCAGAAAATACAGCGCAAAAATAAGGACTTGAGCGGTTACGGCCGTCAGTAAGACTGCCAGGACGATATACAGAAGCAATTTCCATAATGGAAGAAACTTAATGACTTTTTTCAATTTTGTAGCCTACTCCCCAAACAGTTTGAATCAGAGCTTCCCCAGGACTGGCTGCGTGCATCTTATCCCGAAGATTCTTTATGTGCACCATAACTGTTTTATTTGATCCCATACTGTCTTCCTGCCACAGACGCTTGAAAATTTCTTCTGAACTAAAAACGGTGCCTTGGTTTTTAGCCAATAAATAAAAGATATCAAATTCGCTGGAAGTCAATTTGATTTCCTTGCCATGTACACTGACCCTGTGGCCCTTTTTGTCGATTTCCCAGGAATTGATCTGGATGCTCCCTTGTTCCTTGTCTAGTGGAATGTAGCTGGCTCGCCGCAGCAATCCTTTTACACGAGCATTCAATTCCAGAGGATTAAACGGTTTGGTCATATAATCATCCGCACCTGTCATCAGTCCGGTGATTTTGTCCATGTCCTGCACTTTGGCACTGAGCATGAGAATCGGCACCTGGCTGGTTGCCCGCACCTGCCGGCAAAACTCTAAACCGTCCATACGCGGCATCATCACATCCAGAACAATCAAATCTATAGAAGCCTGTCCGATGACTGCCAATGCCTCTAATCCATCCTGTGCCTGCAGAACATCATACCCTTCATTCCGCAAATAGATCTCTGCCAGCCTTGCAATATCACGGTCATCGTCAACAATTAAAACAGTTTGACTCACGCTTGCTTCCTCCTCTTTATCATCTAGCCTACCGATTCAGTCCGGCCCTTTTTTCCAAGCTGAATTTGTGAAAAACAGTTTGAGCCTGCGAAATTCTTAATATTTGCCTTATTAGTAGAAACCCTATCACAGCCCCTAATGTATTCGCAATCAAATCATTGATATCGGTACTTCTCCCACTTCCGAGCAAAATTCGGATAACTAATTGAGTGAGCTCAAAAGATAAGCTAACATAAAACCCGAGCCGGGATGCCTGTTTAACAGACCGGATTTTCCGGCTCAAAAAAGGCAAATACATGCCAAATGGCATCAGCATGATGATGTTCAACACAAAGGTCTTCACATCGATCGTCAAGACCGGTATAAAGTTAGTGGATTTGTACCACGGGGTCTGGTTTCGATATTCACCGAGATTTACTTCAATTGGGAAAAAGACCAAATGCATCATCGTTAAAAAATAAACGGCGAAAGACAGCATGAGCGTAAATTGGCCTAAAGCGTAGTTCTTTTTTAAAAAGGTGGCAACAAGCAAGTAGATGAGAAAAAGTAAAAACGCCGGCAACAGGATATAAGTAGAATTGATGGTAAAGATGATTGAATCATTCATTTTTCTTCCTCCTAATAATCATTATTTCTTTTAATTTTTGGGACAGTAAGCCTTTCTTCCAGGGATAAGTAAAGTATAAGCAACATGTTTAAAGTTTTTCTTAAGAAAAGAGAAATGATTTTTAAATATGGATCAATCAAAAAGAAGCAATTCCGGCAGCCATACAATGGCCAAGGAATTGCTTCTTTTTAGGATATTTTTTTAATAGATGAAACTCAATTTCGCCAGCCAACTATAAACTACACAGAGCCCCCAGAAGAAGCAGCTGCCGCCTGATCGGCTTTCACGCAGTCAATTGCCACAACAACGGCAATGACGACTGCCTCCATCTCTTCATCCAGAATCTCCACTTTGTAACTGTCGCCCCAGCTGAACCAAACTTTGCTCACCTGGCCGATAACTTCTCCGTGCTGCAACAGTTGAAAATTCATATCCCACCAGTTTCCACGGATTTCGATGCCGGTGCCGTCAATCGTATAGCGTGCCTTGAATATGGAAAATTCCTTTTTGATCGTCAAGCGCTCCTGGCCATTGACTTCAACAAAAAACTTCGGCAGGAAACTGAAGGTCTTTTTGGTAATGAGCGCAACTTCATCTCTCTTTATATTCATGATGGAGAAGGTCTTGGGAATTTGCATGAAGCTGCCTTCCACATAATAAACGTCATTCTGCTCCTGATCCTTCACTGTAAATTTGCCGCTTAAACTGAATACCCGTTGCTTTATGTAGAGCTGTTTCATCGTTATCGTCTCCTTTATACGAAAGTGAGAATCGGAATAGAATAAAATCAGTTGAATGTAAATCCGCTTGTTCCTTCTGCGGCTAAGCTCAGCACATCATGTCCAAGTTTCCTGCAAGGTCTCTCTGAATAAATGATCCAATAGTGTTGTCGGATCCTTCGCTTCGGCTTCAAGCGATTTGACATATGCCTCAAGCCGTTCCATTTCGTTTTCTATAAAATCATTGATGATGGCAATACGGGATTCAAGATCCAACTCTTCTCCTCTTAGTTTCCGTTTTAAAAGATGTTCCACTTCATTTTTCAATTCGCCTTTGGGGATGATGTCTTCCAACAATTCATTGAAGCTGATTGGCGGTGTCGTGTTGTATTTCTCGATCCAATTGCATGCCAGAATTGGCCGAATGACATAAAAATATTTTTTGATTTTCACTTCCGGGCCTTGCAGGTACTCGCGGTAATTGTTTTTTGCCATATTCAAATAATGGTACATCATCGAATTCGGATAAAATACATCTGACTCCAAAGAACGTATTTTATCGACAAAAGAGTATTTTTGATAATAAATGATGTCGCTTCGCAGCCATTCCAAAAGCGGCGGATTGCTTTTTCTGAAAAGGCGCAGGGCTTTCGTGATTTCCCAGCCGCTGATATCCAGCAAATCGTTGATGGGTTCTTCAATGACGTCCCTCTTTGCCCCAATGCCTTGAGGATCGATCGAGAGGTACCATTCCGGTGATTGAATATAAATAAACCTGACATCGTAATCACTGTCTTTTGAAGGAAATCCCCATGCCCGACTTCCGGATTCCACAGCATACAAAATCTTCACATGGAATTTTTCTTCTATGTCCAACAATTTCTTTCGGATGATTTCATTCATGGCCATTCCCCTTTACAAGCTTTGCAGTTAATTTTATCGGTTATTAGGAAAAATTGAAACTTCATCAATAAAAAAAGATCAGGCCTTCCCTAAGGCTGCTGATCTCTCTGAATGCTCTTATATCAACGTGCCCATGCTGCGATGGCTGTAATGTCCTCTGGGGTGGTTCTGCAGCATCCTCCGATGATCTGGGCACCTGCTTCGTGCCACCGTCGTGTATTTGAGGTGAACTGATTCGCTGAAGACCCTTCTCCCCATGTCTTGCTTGTCGGATCGTATTCTTCGCCTGAATTCGGATAAACAATGATTGGTTTGGCCGTTCGGCTTTTTACTTCTTTAATCAATGATTCGATAATATGAGGTGCTGAACAATTGACGCCGATTGCTGCTGCTTGCGGTTGTTCATCCAGCCACTCCGCACAGTTCGAGATTTTTTCTCCGTCGCTTATTTGGTGCTCATCCTTCGCGCTGAAACTGAACCAGGCATAGACTTCTGGAAATTCTTCTAACACCTTGACGATTGCTTTCGCTTCTTTAAGGCATGGAATGGTTTCACACGCCAGAATGTCTGCACCTGCTCTGACCAGAACCCCGATCCGCTCTTTATGAAAGGCAATGAGGTCATCTTCACTTAACGAGTAATCTCCGCGATATTCAGAGCCATCCGAAAGAAAAGCGCCATATGGCCCGACAGAGGCGGCAACCAATGGTTTCGGTCTGTGCGATTTATCGTCCAACTGTGCCCAAAATTCATCACGCGCCTCTGCTGCCAGTTGAACAGATTTCCCGATCAACTCAACGGCTTCCTCTTCTGTAAGCCCTCTTTCTTTATACCCTTCGATCGTCGCCTGGTAGCTCGCAGTGATTGCACAATCGGCGCCTGCCTGGAAGTAATCCAGATGCACTTTTTTGATCAATTCCGGATTTTCCATCAGAATTTTTGCAGACCATAGACGATCATTCAAATCGCAGCCGTAACTCTCAAGTTCTGTAGCCATTGCCCCGTCAAGAATGACGATAGGAAAACGGTTCAAAATCTCTTCAATCGGGTTCATTCCAAAACATCCTTTCCAAATCCAAGCTCATCTCATCATCTATTAACTGTTTCGGGTCGCTTTGCTTAAAAATTGCTTTGTTCTTTCCACTTTAGGGTGATTGAAAAGCTGCTCAGCCGTTCCCTCTTCGATAACAACCCCGTCTTCCATGAAAATGACGCGGTCAGAGATTTCACGCGCAAAATTAAGCTCATGGGTCACAATAAACATCGTTTTCCCCGTATCTGCTACACTTCTGATTGTCGCTAAAACTTCATCTACCAGCTCAGGATCTAGAGATGAAGTCGGTTCATCGAACAGCAAAACTTCCGGGTTGAGAGCCAGTGCCCGAGCGATTCCGACCCGTTGCTGCTGCCCGCCCGATAATTGAGCCGGATAATGGCTTAACCGATTCGATAATCCCACCCGCTCAAGAATTTCCAGGCTTTTCTTTTTGGCTTCGTCCTTTTTCAGTTGCTTGACGCTGGTCAAACCGATCATTACATTTTGCAGCACGGTTAAATTCTTAAACAGGTTATATTGTTGAAAAACCATCCCGGTCGAAGTTCTCAAAGCAAAAATATCCGACTTGCTGGCTGATTCAACGTCTACTCTTTTGCCGCCGATTTCAACGATTCCACTGGTCGGCTGTTCGAGAAAATTGATGCAGCGCAAAAGGGTTGATTTGCCGGAGCCGCTTGGTCCCAGAATAGAAACCACCTCGCCTTTGTTGACATTGAGGCTAATGCCTTTCAGCACATGTTGCTTATCATAATATTTATGAATATTTTCCAGTTTGATCATGAAGCAATCCCTCTTTCATATCTGCGCGCCCGCTTCTCAATTGTGACCAGCAATCTTTCTACTACAATGCACAGTATCCAGTAGACAATGGATACCGCAATATACACTTCAAAGAATGCCAAGCCGCGGGAGCCAAGAATTTTGGCTTGTCCCATAATATCCACAACGCCAATAATGAAAACAAGAGACGTGTCTTTAATTGTACTGATGAACATATTCCCAAGGTTCGGTATAGCTACTGCCAAAGCCTGCGGGAAAATAATTTGGAGCATCATTTGCGTTGGCTTCATCCCGATCGCTTTTGCAGCTTCGAATTGTCCACGATCAACCGATTCGATGGCAGACCGGATTGTCTCTGACAGATATGCACCCAAATTGATGGAAAATGCCAGCAAGGCATATACTTCCGGCGGGATGCTGTTGACGTCTGCTGATAACAGCCAGCCGTATTCAATCTGCAGATAATAAATGATCTTAGGGATGCCATAAAATACGAGGTAGATTTGAACCAGTAAAGGAGTTCCTCTGACAAACGAAATGTAGAGAGATGAAACCATACTTAATACCGGAACCTTGTATATTTTGATCAATGCTGTGAAAACCCCGATCACTAAACTCAAGATCAATGAGCCTACAGCTATCCCAATGGTAATGGGAAGCCGTGAGATAATAGCAGGAAAGCTTTCTATTAAAAAATTAATGTCCAGTAGATTTTCCATTTTTTCTTTCCTTCCACAAACCTATTCGGGGATATAGTCTCCGCCAGTCCATTTGATCGACAGTTCACCTAAAGTACCGTCTTGCTTAAGCTCTTCCAATATAGGGTCGATTAATGCTTTCAGCTCTTCGCCCTTATCTCCATTTTTCAATACAATGCCCATATCATCATTGACCAAAGGCTGTCCCACAATTTCGACGCCTAAATCATTTTTTTCCAGCACCGCATTCATCATAATCGGATCATTTACGTAAGCATCGACACGGCCATTTTGTACGTCCTGCAAAATCTCTGACGGATTGCCGCTTTCGCTGTATTTCAATTCAATCGGCGTGTCTGCTGTTTCGTTATATTCCTCCAGCAACAAGGTATAAGAATCTCCCGCCAAAGCACCGACTGTCTTCCCTTCTAAATCTTCCACGGTCTGTATGTCTTCTCTGCCGGTTTTCACAGCAATCACCGTTTCAGCTGCAAAATAAGATTCATCAGTAAACAAATACTTTTCCTGGCGCTCCGGTGTTTTCGCCACTTGATCTGCTATTGCTTGGATCTTGTTGGACTCCAGTGCCAGAAACATGCTGTCCCAAGGAACGGCAACAAATTCGAATGTGTAGCCCTCTAATTTTTCATCGATTGCTTTTACAACTTCGACGTCGTATCCTGTCAATTCATTAGTGTCATCTGCATAGGCAAAAGGCGGGTAATCATTCTGTGTTCCGACCATTACTACCTGGTCACCTGCAGCACCTGTTGCTTCTTCTGATGAACAGCCGCTTAATGCTGCAATTACCCCTAATGATAAAACCCATGATCCCACTAAATAATTTTTTCTTTTCATTTTCAAGCTCCTTTTTAGATAGAGAGTCGCAAGTCCATTTATGTATAAAGCAATGACGGATGGTCTTTCTTGCTGAATAAACAAAAGAAAAGTCCTGCGCTGTTTCAACTGCTATGCAAATCAATCTACAGAACTTCAGTTCAATTTTATTCAGATGATGGCGAATCCCCTTTCTTTCAAATTCCGATTTAAGTGATAACATAATTTCCCTTTAGATATAAAAAAATCCTCTTTCGATGGGAAAGAGGTTTTAGTCGAATTCTTATCTCTCAGAATAAAACACTCTGCAGGAATTAGCACCTCTCATAAAAATGATGGTTGCTGGACTTCACAGGGCCTGTCCCTCAGTCTCTCTTGATAAGTTATTTAATTTTTTTCATATTAACGATAGTATTTGACATTGCCTCTCCTGTCAAACACATTTTTTTATAAAATCAGAATTACACAATTAATTTTGGTTGAAATTTAAGGATTTCAAACAGAATGCCTTCAAAATTCATTTGCGCAACTGTCCTAATATGCATCACGCTTCATGAACGATTGACAATCTTGCAAATCTTCCATACCATCAATTAATAATTCATTAGTATTTTAACTGGGCCATTAAGATCGGCTTTATGTAAACGAGGATCGGAGCGAAAAAAATGACAAAAAATGCTGTTTATGATGTCGCAATAATTGGTGCCGGAACAATGGGAATGGCTGCCGGCGCTTTTCTGGCTCAACAAGAGATAAAGACGGTATTGATTGATGCCTTCGATCCCCCGCATAGCAGCGGCAGCCACCACGGGGACACCCGCTTGATCCGCCATGCCTATGGCGAAGGCAGGCAATACGTTACGTTAGTGAAGCGCGCCCAGCAACTGTGGGAAGAGCTGCAACAGCAAACCGGCTACAAAATTTTCGAAAAAACCGGTATTGTCGGCTTTGGCCCAAAAGAATCTCCTTTTCTACAAGAAACGATAGTTGCTGCTGAAAAGCATGACCTTCCGTTAGAGATAATGAGCGGCAATGAAATCAACGAAAGATGGCCCGGATTTTCTGTGCCGGAGCACTTTGTCGGCTGTTTTGAAAAGGAATCGGGAATCATCTACAGCGAAAATGCTATCCGGGCATATAAAGAAAAAGCGGTTGAGCATGGCGCACATCTTGTAACAAACACACCTGTGCAGCACATTGATTCCAACAACGAGAAAGGGATAAAAATCTCAACTGAGCATACGACATTTTACGCCAAGAAAATAATCGTCACTGCAGGTGCCTGGGCAGCAAAGCTGTTGCCTGATTTAAACCTGCCTATTCAGCCGACCCGTAAAGCGGTCGGTTGGTTTGAGTCACCTTCCGAACTTTACGACGCTGCCAACTTCCCGTCCTTCTATGCGGAAGACAGCGGCAAGAAATATTACGGGTTTCCGAGCATTGACGGTTCAGGGATAAAAATCGGCAGATCAGACGGTGGACATGCCATTGAACCTGGCCTGCTGACGCAGAATTTCGGCTTATACGATACGGATGAAGGGGACTTGAGACAAGGCCTCGAACTCTATATGCCACGTGCTAACGGCTCATTGAAGCAGGGGAAAACTTGCTTATATACACTTTCAAGTGACAATGATTTTATCATCGATTTTCATCCAGAAAACAGTCAGGTCATTTTTGCCTGCGGCTTTTCTGGACACGGCTTTAAGTTCGGAAGTGTGATGGGAGAAGTGTTGAGCCAAATGGCTGTAACAGGAGAGAGCGAATTTGATATTTCCATCTTCTCTCTCAAGAGATTCGGCTTATAGGCTACAGTGAGATCATCCAACTTCATGCCATAGAAAAATCCTGGTCAGCATAATAAGCTGACCAGGATTTTTCTTATTAATTTACTAAATTAAAACGATCGGCATTCATCACTTTGTTCCATGCTTTGATGAAATCACGAACGAATTTCTCTTTGTTGTCATCTTGTGCATATACTTCGACGATTGCACGAAGGATCGCATTCGAGCCGAATACTAAGTCAAAACGTGTTGCTGTACGAACGACTTCGCCTGTCGCACGGTCTTTGCCTTCGTATTTGTTGAACTCGACCGGCGTCCATTCGATGTTCATATCCAATAAATTGACGAAGAAATCATTCGTCAGCACACCGACTTTGTCCGTGAAGATTCCTTCTGTAGCTCCTTCATGGTTTGCGCCGAATGCACGCATGCCGCCGACTAGTACAGTCATTTCCGGCGCTGTTAAGCCAAGCAAGTTCGCTTTATCCAGCAGCATTTCTTCCGGGCTTGTCGCATATTCTTTCTTCTGGTAGTTTCTGAAACCGTCTGAAATCGGCTCCAACACTTCAAAGCTTTCTGCATCGGTTTGCACTTCAAGTGCATCCCCACGGCCTTGAGTGAATGGTACCGCAATATCAAATCCAGCTGCTTTTATAGCTTGTTCAATTGCAACATTTCCTCCCAACACGATCAAGTCAGCAATGCTGATTTTGTTGTCAGTGCCTGCTTTCAAGTGCTCGTAGAAGTAAAGAACTTTTTCCAATTCTTCCGGCTCGTTTACTTCCCACTCGCGTTGAGGAGCAAAACGGATGCGTGCTCCATTTGCACCGCCGCGCTTGTCTGAATCACGGTATGTGCTGGCAGAAGCCCAAGCTGTTTTGACCAATAGCTGCGGGTTTATTCCGCTTTCAAGGATCTTCACTTTCAGCTCATCCAATTCCTTGTCTTTTAATGTACCCGGTGCTGCCGGTACTGGATCTTGCCAGATCAAATCTTCTGCTGGAACTTCTGGTCCCAAATAACGCTCTTTTGGTCCCATGTCGCGGTGAAGAAGTTTGAACCATGCGCGAGCAAAGGCATCTTGGAACTCTTCCATATTTTCATAGTAACGGCGTGAAATCTTTTCGTATGCTGGATCCATGCGAAGTGCCATGTCTGCCGTTGTCATCATTGTTTTCACTTTGATGGACGAATCTTCCGCATCAGGTGCCATTTGTTCTTCTGACAGATCTTTTGCTGTCCATTGATAAGCGCCTGCAGGAGATTTTGTCAATTCCCACTCATAGCCAAACAATTGCTCGTAATAGCCATTATCCCATTGTATCGGGTTGGCAGTCCAAGCGCCTTCGATGCCGCTTGAAATCGTATCGCGGCCTTTTCCTGAACCGTATGTGCTCTTCCAGCCCATTCCCAGGTTCTCCATTACAGCTGCTTCCGGATCGTCGCCTACGTGAGAGGCATCTCCAGCTCCGTGAGCTTTACCGAATGTATGTCCACCTGCGATCAACGCAACTGTCTCTTCATCATTCATTCCCATACGGCCAAATGTCTCACGAATATCGAAAGCACTTGCAAGAGGATCTGGTTTGCCATTTGGTCCTTGCGGATCTACATAGATCAAGCCCATTACAACTGCAGCAAGCGGTTCTTCCAATTCACGGTCTCCTGAATAACGGTTATCCGATAACCACTCTTTTTCATTGCCCCAATAAACGTCTTCTTCCGGTGCCCAAATATCTTCACGGCCTGCGCCGAATCCGAAAGTTTTGAAGCCCATTGATTCAAGTGCCACGTTGCCCGTTAACAAGAGTAAATCAGCCCAAGAAATTTTGTTTCCGTACTTTTTCTTGATTGGCCATAGCAAGCGGCGTGCTTTGTCCAAGTTTACGTTATCCGGCCAGCTGTTAAGCGGTGCAAAACGCTGGTTTCCGGTAGCCCCGCCTCCGCGGCCATCTGTTGCACGGTAAGTACCTGCGGCGTGCCATGACATACGAATAAATAAACCGCCGTAATGGCCATAGTCAGCCGGCCACCAGTCTTGGCTGTTTGTCATCAACTCGCGAAGATCCTGCTTTAATGCATCGTAATCCAATTTTTCAAATTCTGCTTGGTAATCAAATTCTTCACCTAAAGGATTCGATTTTTTATCATGCTGATGAAGAATGTTGACGTTCAGCATGTTCGGCCACCAGTCTTTATTTTGTGTTTTTCCTGGTTTGTTCGAAGTGGTGATTGCACTGTCCTTATGGCCGCCTGTTTGGCTGCTCGGCTGCCCGCCAGCGCCCGTTATTGGACACTGTGCATCTGATGCAGCTGTGTGGCGTTTTTGCTCATTGTTATCCATTGCTTAAATCCCCCTCATTTATAATGAAAATAATACTAGTCGAGATTTGGTGATCCATACTGGATCTCCTCTATGACTAATAATCATTCTTACATTAGAATTTTACTAAAGTAGCGGCAGATTAGGAAGCAATACACACGAAGATATGAAGAAGACCGAATAATTTTTAAGAATAATGACACATCTCGCTTCAAATTCAGTTTTAATACACATAGAATTTATCAAAAAAATAAAAAACATGCACCTGGTATTACACCGGACGCATGTTCAAGAAACCACTCTTCAGTTTTGTCCGCTTTTTTTGCGACAGTTTAGTCGTTGAACTGGCTTCATTTGTAAAGGAGAGACTCTTTTTCGATGCTGACCACCTGCTTTGTTTCAGCAGCTTCCATGATTGCCAGAATGACTTTCAGCGACTTGAGCGCATCCTCGCCCGTAACAATCGGCTCTTGATCCAAACGGATGGAATCGACAAACGCATCGATAACGCCACTAGGTGTCTGGTTCTCGTTCGTTTGGATGGCTTCCAGCTGATAGTTTACCTTCTCGCCGGACTGCATGATGAGTTCAAGTTGGTACTCCTCATTATGATAAATTTTCATGATGCCTTTCTCACAATAGACAATGGTGCTGTTATCTTCTTCTCCGTAATACGTCCAGGAGAAAGCGGCGTTTCCGAGACGGCCTTTTTCAGTTGCCAAGCTGCAAACCAGGTTGTCGCATACTTCAATCGGTTCCCCGTTCTCGTCTACTTTATGCAGCGCTCCCTGAAAGGCACTTACTTGAACAATTTCATCATCCAGCAAGTAATGCAGCAAATCGATTTTGTGAATGCCTAGATCGCCGCCGACGCCAAAGCCGGATCGCTCTTTCTTGAAAAACCAGGTTGATTTGGTCTTGTTGATGCCCCAGGCTTCAGGACCGGAATGTCCGAATGCCGTACGGAACGTCAGGACCTTTCCGAGTTCGCCGCTCGCAATGATTTCTCTTGCTTTCTGATGCGCACGTGTAAATCGCTGGTTATGGTCCACCATCAGTTTCTTGCCGGATTTTTTCTGAGCGGCCAGAATTTCTCTGGCGTATTCCACCGTCAATGAAATCGGTTTTTCACACAGCACGTGCTTTCCGCTCAACAACGCCTGGGTAGAGAATAAATGGTGATGTTCATTCGATGAGCAATCGCTGATTGCCACAATGTCAGGGTCTGAAAACAAGTCCTCGACAGTTTGAACGACAGTGCCGCCGAAAAGCTTCGCCATCGCCTCTGAACGATCGAGGTTTCGGTCGTAAAAAACGATTTCATCAACATATGGATTTGCTGAATATTCCGGTGCATGGCGCATTTTTGTAATGGACCCGCACCCGATAATGCCTACCTTGATGCCCATACCATCTCCCCCTACTCTCTTTTTTGGAATACAACCGCAATGATGATGATCAATCCTTTTACGAACCCTTGAAGATGAGGAGAGACATTCATCAAATTCATCATATTGTTCAAGATACCCAAAATCAGGATGCCGAAAATCGTTCCGATTATTTTTCCGCGTCCGCCGGTCATGCGCGTGCCGCCAATGATGACGGCTGCAATCGCATCAAGTTCGTATTGTGCACCCGAACTTGAAGAAGATATCGAATTCAGGCGCGAAGTTTCAATGACGGCCGCAACTCCGACCAGTGTTCCAATCAGCGTATAGACGCCAATTTTAATGCGGTCTACACGGATCGCCGACAGCATCGCTGCTTTTTCGTTCGACCCTAGAGCATAAACATATCTGCCAAAGCGGGTTTTGTGCATCAATATATAAATCAGCACCGCCATCACGAAGAAAATGAGGACGGGAAAATCAAAAATCCAAAAATCGCTGTTGGCGATGGCAGTAAATCCGCTGACTTCCCCTGATACACTGCCGCCTTCAGCAATATAAAGGGCTATCGAACGCGCGGCCGCCATCATTCCGAGCGTGGCGATAAATGAAGCGATTCTTCCTTTCGCGACCATCAAGCCATTCAAGAAGCCGGCAAATGAACCGACCAGCAGCGCTGTGAAGATCCCTATTAAAATGCTTCCTGATGCGTTTAGCGCCAGCACCGAGATGACACCGGCGAGTGCCAGAACAGAGCCGACCGACAAATCGATTCCGCCCGACAGCATAACGACGGTCATGCCAAGTGCGATGATCCCAATTATCGACACTTGCATCAGGATATTCAGCTGATTATTCATATCGAGAAACCGGGGGTTCATCGCCGAGGCGCCGATATAAATAATGACAAACGCAATAATGACACTGTATTCCGACCATAGCCAGGACATGCGGCTCTTCATGCTCGGGGATTCCGGACTGTATTGTTTCGTGTCGATGTTAGCCAATTTTTTCTCCCTCCCTTTTCGCTCCTGTAGCGTAATGCATAATTTCTTCTTCGTTTGCTTCTTCGCCTGTGAAGCTCGCTGTGATTTCCCCGTGGTACATGACATGGATTGTATGGCAAATTCTCATCACTTCGGGTGCTTCAGAAGACAGAATAATGATGGCTTTTCCAAGCTTTGCAAGCGTCAGGATTTGCTGATAGATCTCCTGTTTGGCCCCAACATCGATTCCTTGGGTCGGGTTGTCGAAAATAAGGATGTCTGTTTCCGCTTCCAGCCATTTCGCGATGATGACTTTCTGCTGGTTCCCACCGCTTAATTTGTCGATCGTGATGCGCGGATTATGCACTTTGATGTTCAAGGCTTCTTTATAGGTATGGAACTGCTGCTGTTCCTTTTTATCCTGTATAAACCCCATCCGTTCAAAATTGCCCATCGATGACAAGCTCATATTATGAATCACACTCAAATCTTTGATGATGGCATTTTCTTTTCGGTCTTTCGGTACATAGCCGAGCCCTGCCTGCAACGCTTTTCGGGGGTGGTTGATTTTAACGGTCTTGCCTTTTACTTTCACTATGCCCGCATATTTCTTGCGGTATCCAAATAAGCTTTCAAACAACTCCGTCCTGCCGTCGCCCGCAAGACCTGTAAATCCGACAATTTGCCCTCGCCGGACAGTAAAATCGATATCCTTGAATAAGCCTGCGCTCGTCAATCCCTCTACTTCCAATGCCATATCCCCATATACGTGGTCATGCACAAACCGCTCTTGGGAGATAGCTTTCCCGACCATCAGCTTAGTGATCACTTCCAAATTCTCGTTTTGCATAGTATCCGTCTTAACCAGCTGCCCATCCCGCAATACGGTATAGCGGTCGCATACTTCTTGAATTTCCTTCAACTTATGTGAAATATAAATGATGGAAACCCCGGATTTTTTCAAGTTCTTCATCAGTACGAAAAGGCGGTTCACTTCGTGTTCGGCAAGTGAAGTCGTCGGTTCATCCATGATGATCAATCGCGACTTGTGGAGCAGGGCTTTTGAAATCTCGATTAATTGCTTGTAGGAGGTTGCAAGATTACGCACATATTCTTTCGGATTGATCGAAACGCCAAGTTCCGCTAAAATTTCCTGGGTTTGGCGGCACATTTCTTCCACGTTCAAAAATCCGATTGTATTGCGAATTTCTGAACCTAGAAACATGTTTTCATAGACTCTTAAGTCGCCAACCATATTCAGTTCCTGATGGATAAAACTGATGCCATGCGCTTGTGAAAAATGCGGATTCGCTACGATAACTTCTTCCCCGTTGATGAAAATCTGTCCGCTGTCAGGTTGATGGACACCGCCTAAAATATTCATCAGCGTCGATTTGCCGGCTCCGTTTTCTCCAAGCAACGCATGAATTTCCCCTTGTTCCACTTCCAGCGTCACATTCTTCAAAACCGGCACGCCGTTAAACGATTTTTTGATGTTGTTCATTGCCACAAAAGGATGTGAAGTCATGTTTTATCCCCCTTATAGGAAAAGAGGAAATGCAATGGTGCCATTGCATTTCCTGGCAGTTCACTTAGAATTTCGATTCCGGATCGTAATACTCATCGACATTTTCTTTTGTCACTTGCGTCGCTTCTTTAACGACCATCGATTCAGCCGGTTCTTCCCCTTGGGCAATATCTGCCGCAATTTTCACTGCATCTTCTACCATGGTCGGCGAATAAAGGAACGTAGCCTTCATAAGCCCGTCGTTTTGAATATCTTCAAAAACGCCTTTTGCTCCTCCTGCACCAGTGACAAACTGAATGTCCGTACGACCAGCTTCTTTAATCGCTTGAAGTACACCTAAGGCCATGCCATCATCCTGTGTGAAGACTGCATCAATTTCAGGGTTTGCCTGCAAAATGTTCTGCATTACTTCCAAGGACTTCTCAGTGGAAAAGTCGCCGCTTTGTGATGCGATGATTTCCATTCCCGGTTCACCTTCAACCGCTTCTTTAAATCCTGAACCCCGCTGTTCTGTCACCGAACTTGGAGGGCCTGAAATTTCAACGATTTTGCCTTCGCCATTCAATTGTTCGACAAAATATTTGCCGGCATTGATGCCGATTCCTTCATTGTCCCCTTTGACCACTACGGTTGCAGCATCATTTTCAAGTTCCCGGTCAACGATAACCAACGGAATGCCCGCATCTTTTATCTTTTGCCCAACTGGACTCAAAGCCGCAGATTCAATCGGCAGCATGACAATGACATCCACTTCCTGCGCGATTAAATCATCCACATCGTTTGCCTGTTTGTTTGGGTCTGCCGCATTGGTCATGACGTAGTCAATGCCTTCACTTTCCTTTAAAGCCATCGCTTGTTTTTCAGCACTGTCGATTAACGCTCCCATCCAGCCATGCGTTGCTGAAGGAAGGGAAATTCCGATCGTCAACTGTTCGTCTCCTCCGCCTTCTTCCGCTGCGTCTGAACTGTTGCTTTCTGTACTGCCACCACAAGCTGCCAAACCAAAAATTGTAACGAAAGACAATAAAATGATCCATAATTTCTTCACTTTATTCACCCCTTTTTATTTTTAAAAGCTCCCTTTTAATGTAAACGATTACATTTACAACTAAGGCCAGCGCTCTATCATCAATCCTTTTAATAATAGAGCGCTGGTCTCAGCTGCCTTATCCCGTTGTTGATTCTCTTATGACCAGTTCATGCCCCAAAACGACACTATCCACTGTTTTTCCTTGTATCTTCTCAATCAGCATTCGCGCCGCTACGGTTCCCATTTTATACATCGGCTGAGCAACGGTTGTCAGTGCCGGATTTGTCATATTGGAAAAATCGATTTTGTCAAAACCCACTACGGCTACATCTCCCGGCACGTGAAGGCCGGCGGCATTGATTTCTTTAAGTGCCCCAATAGCCAGCAAATCCGATACGGCGAATACTGCGGTCGGCCGGTCTTCCAGCTGAAGGATTTTTTTCATCGTCAGCTGCCCTGGTTCAAACCCCAATTCCTGCGTATAAAAAATGTAATCTTTATTCAGCGGAATGCCATTTTCTTGGAGTGCCCGCTCATATCCCATACGCCGTTCACGGGCATAAAGGAACTTCTCATCAGAATTCATCAATGCGATTTTCCGGTGTCCGATTTGAATCAGATGCTTCACAGCACGGTAAGAAGCTTCTTCACTATCGATGGTGACGTACGGAATTCCAATGCCTCCTCCATATTCGCTGCATTGGATAATGGGGTAGTTCTCCGAAAGCTCTTTCAAAGTCTCTACATTTACAGCCGGGTCCATCGAGATAATGCCATCTGCCATCTTCTTCCGTACCAAGTCGAAATAAATCTCCTCCTTTTCAGGCTTTGAATCCGTTTCGCATAGCAAAATGCTGTAATTCTGGCTGAGTGCCATGTTTTCAATTCCTTTGATGATTTCAAAATAGAATGGATTGGAGATTGTCGGGATTAAAATCAGCACAATGCGGCTTTCAGAATTTCTCAGATTCCGGCCAAGCATGCTTGGCTCGTAATTTAAGTACTGGATCGCCTCCTCTACCTTCTGCTTTGTTTTTGCTGTTACTTTATTTTTCCCAGTGAGCACCCGAGAGACAGTTGCCACTGAAACTCCTGCATGCTTAGCCACTTGTTGGATGTTTGCCATATTCTTTCCTTCTTTCTGACAGAACCCTCTGAATTCGAAATGAAATCGATTACATTTTTATCTTAATTTATTCAGAATTATCTGTCAATAACTATTTTTTCTTTAAAAATACGTTGATTTACGACCACTATTTCTATATGTTAATAATGTAATGGTTTACATGACAGTATATTCAGAAATCTTGAATGGAGGGATTTTATTGAAACTGGGAGTTTTTACTGTATTGTTTTCCGACAGGAACTTTGAAGATATGCTGGCTTATGTGTCTTCTAAAGGCATCGAGGCAATTGAACTGGGCACCGGAGGCTACCCTGGGGATGCTCATTGCAAATTGGACGAATTGCTTGAAGACGAAGAAAAACAGCAAGTCTTCCAGCAGCAAATCGAAGACGCCGGCTTGATCGTCAGCGCGCTCAGCTGTCACGCCAATCCGCTCCATCCGCAAAAACAGATTGCGGGCCCTGCCGATGAGCTGCTCATCAAGACTATGCAACTGGCATCTAAACTCAAAATTCCGGTCGTCAACACCTTTTCCGGCTGTCCAGGCGACCACGAGAACGCACTATATCCCAACTGGCCAGTTGCGGCCTGGCCGAACGATTTTCAGGAAGTCCTGAAATGGCAATGGGAAGAAAAACTGATTCCTTACTGGACAGAAAAAAACAAGCTGGCCGAATCGCTCAAGGTCAAAATCGGACTCGAGCTGCATGGCGGCTTTTCCGTTCATACCCCGGCAACCATGCTGCGGCTCAGAGAAGCATGCGGTCCTGCCATTGGCGCCAACCTGGACCCAAGCCACATGTGGTGGCAAGGCATTGATCCGGTGGAAGCCATCAAAATTCTGGGACGCAAAAACGCCATCCATCATTTCCATGCCAAAGATACGGTTATCGACCAACAAAACACCAACCGAAACGGATTGACCGATATGACCGACTATTCCCAGATGAAAGACCGAGCCTGGTATTTCCGCACAGTCGGATTCGGACATGACCAAAAAACATGGGCAGACATCATCAGTGCATTACGCCTCTACGATTACGATTACGTCGTCAGCATTGAACACGAAGATGGGTTGATGTCGATCAACGAAGGTTTTACCAAGGCTGTCGAGAATTTGAAGCCAGTGATAGTTAAGGAGTCTGTTGGTGAGATGTGGTGGACATAACCGCTTACAAAAAAATAAACCTCATTCAGCTCCTTCCATAAGGGCAAAATGAGGTTTATTTCCTTTTTGTTTTAATTAACAGATGACACGCCTATTCCAACAGCTCTTCCGAAATCAGCTTAAACCCTTCAATCACCGTATCTTCTTCAACCTCAATCAAAATACAGCGTTTGCCGTTGTAATTGACTTGTTTGACGTAACGTAAGTCTTGAGGACTGATCGCGATATTCGCGACTTTCGTGCTGATTTTGATGGACTTGGACGCATAGCTTGGTACGATGTGACTCGCTTTCATTTCATAGCTTTTGTCTTGGACTACGTGCTGAAAAGCCCGTTCGACTTTTTCCGCACTTACCTCTTTTACACCGCTCGCTTTCAGCACTCGGGTAATTTCTGTCGTATCCAAAATAGGGGCACTGTCTTCGTCGTCTTCACTTTCTTCTGCCACGACTAACATCTGATTGATTTCATCGTATACGCCGGCTAAAGTTCTCGAATCGACTTCATCACCACCAATTACGTTTTTAACAATTTCCTCAAACACTGCTTTTTCTTCTTCGGCAGTGACGATTTCATCACCATTCAAGACATTTTCGATAAATTGGAAATCCGGTTTGTTCGCTTTGCCTGCTGCATAGAGAACATGATGAATATCCGCTGCATTGTCTGTAAAACTCGGAAACAAGAATCCACCGATGGGTGAGCTTAGTTTGATAACGGGATCGACCAGTACATTCGCTTTGTACTCTTTCTCGATAAAATCAAACACCAGCGAACTTTTCGGCAATTCGGTTTGGTTCATGCTGCATAGGATAAACGAAGTGGTGTATACTTCATCCCGCATATCTATTTCTGTTTCGTCAGGCTGACGTCTTGTCGTTTTGTGATAATTTCCCCGAATAAATGTAACCACCATATCTTTTTCATAAGGTCTGTCTTCCACCATTTTCAATGCGATGCGCTGCATATTCGCTTTCCATTCCGTGACTTCGTCTGCCTCGAGCCCTTCATACAGGAGCCGCTGCGTGTGGTCTGCCTGGCCTTCTTCCTGAGGCTGGAACTTCACTTCAAACATCTTGGCATCCAGTTTTCCACCTAATACCTTTTTAAAATTGTTGAGGAACAGCTCTTGCTGGTCCCGGTCCAACATCGCAAATGAGCGGCTTTCTTCGTGAAAGATTTCACTGCTTTCCTGCTGGATGTAGATATTGTAAATTTCAGCGATTTTCAATAAATCCGTATCCAGTTTAAATCGTTTGCGGATATCCGCTATATCTTTTTTATTCATCTAAAATTCCAACTCCCTAACTGTTCAGTCCATGATGTATACAAAAAAAGAGCCTCCAAAGCGATGGTTGGCTTTTGGCGCTCTTTCATTATAACAATATTTGAGTCGAGGAAAGGAATACGGCCAACACTTGAGCCAAAGAGTTTTCCTGTTTAACGGCTCGTTGCATGCAACCGCTGATGAAGTTGGTGAACCCGTTCTGCCAGTTCGGGGACAGGACCATCGACTGTCGTCTCTTTAATCACCTCTTGGATAGACAGATTCCGGACACGCGATGAGGCGGCGCCCATTTCACTTCGCCAGCCGGCCAATTGCTTAGAAGAGCTTGCATACACGATTCGTCCCAAGCCGACCATTCCATGAGCGGCCGCACACATCGGACAATGTTCCCCTGAAGTATAAACCGTCGCTCTGCTTCTTTCTTCAAGAGACAGGTTATTTGCCGCCCACCTGGCTATCGCAAACTCCGGATGCTGGGTATGATCGCCGCCTGCCACATGGTTATGGTCTTCAAACAGCAATTCTCCAGCAGCGGAAACGAGGACAGAACCGAACGGCTCATCCCCTTTCTCTAAAGCCGTTTCAGCCAATTCCACACAACGCCGCAAATGCTTCATATCCGTCTCGTTGATCATTTTTGACTCCTCCTTCGTGTGCTTCCTATTCCATCTAGTTGCCCTGCATATCTATACCTTACTAAAAAACTTCCGGAATTTTTGAGGTCAATAGAAGTTTATAACGGTTTAATTAGCAATTCCGATCGAGGTATTTTCATATTGTGGATTGTTTAATGCTTTTAAGATGACATGGGCAATGTCCACACGCGATATGGATTTCGGCTTTTTGGGTACACCTTCTGCAGAGGCGTGCAGACGATCCGTTTCACATCATGCTCCTCCATTCCTGTCACGATATTTTTCACCATCTCTTGAAACTCTGTCGATTTTTTCATCCCCTGGTTCGAGCCCAAGCTTGAAACGACTGCATCATGGCTTGCTATTCTTGCTGCGACTTCTGCCGGATTGAAGGCATCTCCTTTGACTACACTTAACTTCTCATGTGTAACTTCAAGTTTCGATGGTGTCTGTCTGAACAAACATAATGTTCAAAGAACTTCACCTATCTTTTTTCTTTAAACTAAGATTATTTCTCCTTACCCAGTAAATGCAGATTTCACTCCATCATTGTAACCTTATTTAAGATAGAGAAAAGAAAGGATCCCTCTTGAAAACCACTTTCTCTGGTTTTAATAAGTTTAAGAGCAGTCTTTTTCGTGTAAGTTAGTATAGTATAAACATATGATAATAGTAGAAATAATGCAAAAGGCGGGATGACAATGAAAAAATGGCTGCTAATAACCGGCCTCTTGATACTGCCTGGCTGTTCATCGCAGCAAGAGCAAGAGCAAGCTCAACCGGGTGAGGACACAAGAAGATATGCGCATGGGGTTTCCATTATTGAAAATTCGGTGCTGTGGTCTGAGAAAAGTGATGAACAGCGCAAGCATGGCTGGAACCATGATATCTATAAAAAGGAAATCGGACAATCTGAGGTAGAAACACTCGTTTCAAATCCTGAAGCACAGGAACCCGTCAGTGCAAGTTCGACTGAGGAATCCATCATCATTACCTACGAGGATGGCTACGATACAGATCGGAACGTTTCCCAACGCTATAAGCTCTATGATTACAATTGGCAGCTATTAAAAGAAGGAACGCTGCTTGAAGGAGGACATTCAGGGCATGTTGATTCAACCGATACGCATCACGTCATTTTTTGGTCCAATGATTGGGTCAACGGTGGGGGTGTAAACGACCTTGGCAGCGGTAAGGAAGTCTTTGTTTCGACGATTTCAAATGAAGGTGAGCTATTACATGAAATCCAGCTTTCAGAAGAAAATGTCCGCGACAGCTGGCCAATGGTTGCGGCTTCTGACGACAATGCGCTGCTCGTTTGGCAGCAATTCAATGACGAAGCAACCAAAGCAGCGCTCCATTTCGCCATTTATGATCCTGAAACAAATGCACTGACTGTTGCACCATCGGAACTCTTGCCACAAGTGGATTTTTATATATACAGCGTTTCTTATGTACAAGCAACCGAACAATATGTGGTCGCAGCACAGACAGAAAAAGGAGGTATTTTGCTATTGCTCTCGAAAGACGGGGAACGCATCGATCAAATTGATGCCCCCGACCTGGTAAGAGAAGCGGATCCGGCTATACAAGACAATACCCTTATATTCCCACAAATGCCCTCCAGCTACTTTACCGTCCAAGTTTCTGACGACCAACTCCAGCTGCAGCCATCTGAAGAATTGGATGTGGATTGGGGAACTTCAGGAACTACAGGCATGTTTTTAGATGCGCAAAATGTATATTTTGCGACTTTAAATAAGGAAGGGTTAGAGGAAATTTTTGTGGAGATTGATTAAAAGGGACGGTACTCATCGATGCGTAAAATAAGGAGGTATCCTTAACTTTTTGGTATACCTCCTTCGTTGATCCTGTGATATGACGAAAAAAGCTAACGAATTTTGTTAGCTTTTTTAGATTAACTTAATTTATCAAGGCAAGGAACCTCATTTACTTATGAGAGGGCTCTGGAGCATATCCAAATGAAGCTTTTCGATCAATCGGAGGCCCGCAATACTTTGAAAACAAAAGAGGACCCCACGAAGGAATCCTCATACATGTTTTGTAATAGGGTAAAGTTTTATGTTTTTCTTTCCCCATTCATCCATCATTAAGACAATTGGAATTAGACTTTCCCCTAAGTTTGTTAACGAATATTCCACCCTCGATGGAACTTCAGGGAATACTTTTCGATGAACAATCCCATCCTCTTCTAACTCTCTAATTTGAGTAGTTAATACCTTATGTGTGATTTTTGGCAGCAATCGTTTGATCTCACTAAATCGTAAAGTACCTTCTGTTCCCAAATAGTAAATGATAATAATTTTCCATTTGCCGCTGATAATAGATAAGGTCAGTTCTTTTTCACAATTAAATTCGCCATCCTCAATTTCTCTTTTGATTTCTGACCGTAAATCATCCATGAGCCTGCCCCTTTCCTTCTGTTTCCTGAAAGTATCCTTTTGGTAACCTTCTCACAAAAAAGTGCGTTCTTCCAATAAAAAGAATTATAATTTAGAATAAACAGAATAAATAGATTTATTTGTTTCTTAACAAAAATGTTTTGATTCTCTCTTCGATGCTGAATTGGTGGCAAGCGTTCATTTCATAGGTGAAAAATGGGATAGGAGATGACGGAAATGGCAGGAAACAGAGCGGTGGTATATAGAGGTACTGGACATGTAACCGTTGAAGATATTAGCTACCCTGAATTAATCGTAAGAGACGGACCCGGGGTAAATCCTTTAAATGTAGGACGTAAATGTGAACATGGCGTTATTGTAAAAATCGTTACAACCAATATTTGTGGAAGTGACCAACATATGGTGCGGGGGCGAACGACAGCGCCTGAAGGGCTGGTCCTGGGTCATGAAATTACCGGCGAAGTCATTGAAGTGGGTCGCGATGTTGAATTTATTAAAAAAGGAGACCTGGTATCCGTACCATTTAATATTGCCTGTGGTCGCTGCCGCAGTTGCAAAGAGCAAGACACCCACATTTGCGAAAACGTAAACCCGGATCGTCCCGGATCTGCTTATGGTTACGTAGACATGGGTGGATGGGTCGGCGGCCAATCGGAATATGTGATGGTCCCTTATGCAGATTTCCAACTGCTGAAATTTCCGGATAAAGACCAGGCAATGGAAAAGATACTTGATTTAACGATGCTTTCTGATATTTTTCCAACAGGTTATCATGGTGCAGTGAGTGCCGGTGTAAAACCAGGATCTACTGTCTATGTTGCTGGGGCAGGCCCGGTAGGTTTAGCCGCTGCCCATTCTGCCCAACTGCTGGGTGCATCTGTTGTAGTTGTTGGTGACTTAAATAGTGAACGCCTTGCACAAGCTAGAAGTTTCGGCTGTGAAACAGTAAACCTAAGGGAACATTCGAATCTTGGAGAGCAAATCGCTCAAATCCTGGGTGTCCCAGAAGTTGATTGCGCCATTGATTGCGTCGGCTTTGAAGCTAGTGGACATGGCGAGGGAGCCGGTGAAGCACCAGCTATTGTATTAAATTCCATTATGGAAGTGACTCGTGCAGGGGGACGTCTAGGCATACCCGGACTTTATGTAACCGGTGATCCTGGTGCCGCCGATGAGGATGCAAAAACTGGAACCTTAAAGGTACGATTAGGACTGGGTTGGGCAAAAGCACATACGTTTGTGACGGGCCAAACGCCGGTTATGAAATATCACCGCGACTTGATGATGTCCATTTTAAGCGGAAAAGCACAAATTGCCAAAGCGGTAAACGCAACGGTGATTTCTTTAGATCAAGCACCCGCAGCATATGCTGAATTCGACCAAGGAGCTTCCAAAAAGTTTGTCATTGATCCCCACGGACATTTCAATAAGTAACCTGTTTTTATATGCTTATAGAAAACAAGGAGGTTCATTCTAATGGACAAAATCACTTTAGAATTGGTAAAAGAAATTATTGCTGGTGCTGAAGAAGAAGCCAATAAAATTGGCGTTGCTATGGTGATTGCGGTTGTGGACGATGGCGGAAATCTAATGGCCATTCACCGAATGGATGATGCGTGGTTGGCGAGTATTGACATTGCTCAAAACAAAGCATGGACATCTGTCGCTCTGAAAATGCCTACCGGAAACCTGGCAGATGCAACTGTTCCTGCAGCAGAACTGTATGGATTAAACACAACCAACAACGGTCGCCTTGTCGTTTTTGGCGGAGGAATCCCCCTTGTCATTGATGATCAAGTAGTGGGAGCAATAGGCGTCAGTGGGAGTTCAGTGCCTCATGATGTTCAAGTTGCGGAAGCCGGCGCAAATGTATTTAATCAGAAACAACGCTCGTAACAAATCTCTATATTTGGTTTTTTGATAGGAGGAAGAGTCAGGATTAGTATCCTGACTCTTCTTTTTTGGGAAGGACAGGCAAAACAAGAGAACGGAACTTGCCCTAGGTCTTCCTGTGTATACTACAGAAAACTTCACTCACTTATATAATAAGATCCTTCGTGCTATGCCTAAGTAAGGTTTTAACAAATTTCCATCAATACTTTTTAGTCATTGGAAAATGTTTGCTTAAAATTTTCTATAGTAAACATCCTCAAAGTAACTTAACAATTTTGTCGATTCCACACATCGCAAATACTTCAAATCCATCTCGCTGATCATTTTTGAGCCCGTCTTTGTGTGCTTTCAATTCTATTTAGCTGTCCTACTCCCTAATGATTTCATCAAATATGAACCAGGGATACCATTTTATATAAATTATCACCCAGGGATTGAATCAAAAAAGGATTTATGGAGGTCTATATAGAAAATTACCAAACAGCTTGTTCCTATAGGAGGAGAATCCGGTGTGATTGAAATGAATTATGGAAAGTATGTAATTCCTAAAAGACTGAAGCAGGTAGTTGAATTGCAGAAGCACCTGAACGAAATAGGGAAATCAATGCATGGGTATTTTCTAGGCTATTATTTCTCATATGCACCAATTGACGATCGTTATTTGAATACCCCTCTGGATGTAATTCCTTTTGCAAACCCTGGGAGCGACGGTGTTCACTTTGGTTTCCTTACGGATTTCGGTCAGGTGAAAGATTTGCATGACGCTTATATTGTGCGTGTTTCGCCAATGGATTCCGATAATCCTGTCCATATTGTCGCCAGAAACATTGAAGATTTCATCAGCGCCATCTGTTTTTACCCCAATGCGATGGATCTGCTAGACATGAGGTCCACACATAAAGACGTTTTGAATTTTTTAGATGAATATCCGATGCTGCAAACAGAAACTATCCAATCAGATCAGGAATATGACGTCCACCGTATCGTCTATGAAACACTTCACCTGAACCCATTTGAAAATTTTGAAGACTACTTTAACCTAGTTCAACAACAGCGCAATATGGAAACTATACTTCCTACAATAGATTATATTGGAGTTGCAAAGAAAAGCGATGCTGCTGAAGGCACACCAACCAATATTTCTTTATTAAATCTTGAGAATAGAGAGGATATCACACTTCCGGAAGTTAAATCTTTTTTTGAAACCGCTGCTTACGAAGCCAAATTAGCCTTTCTTCGTGACACTTATTCAAGAGCTTTGGTATGGGACCACGAAGATATCAAATCCTTTTTAAAAGAACAATTGCGTTCTATGAAATTAACTGCCGAGGCAGAACGAATTTCTTATCCGTAACGTGAAAGAAAACGATAGCCGGTATGAAGTGAACTTCATTCAATGGACAGTTTATAAAAAGTCCCTTGTTAAGTCTACTTTAAATTTAAGGTATAAAAAATACGGAGAAGGGTTATTTATCGCCCTTCTCCGTATTTTTTTAACGCTTTATTTACTTATGATAAGGCTCACCCTTCATTATCCGGAAAGCCCGGTACACCTGCTCCACCAAAATCAATCTCATCAACTGATGCGGAAACGTCATCTTCGAAAATGACAGTTTTTCATCCGCCCGCTTCAACACTTCATCATGCAGCCCCAAAGATCCGCCAATCACAAAGACGATTTTGCTGCGGCCGTAAGTCATCAGCGATTCGATGTCTTTCGCCAACTGTTCGGACGTTTTCATTTTGCCGTCAATCGCCAGCGCAATAACATAGGCATCAGGCGATATTTTCGCTAAAATCCGTTCGGCTTCTTTCTTTTTGACGATTTCCATGTCCGCCTCGCTCAATTGTTCCGGCGCTTTTTCATCTGCCACTTCTATTTCATTGATTTTTGTATAGCTTCCGAGCCGTTTTGTGTATTCTTCAATGCCAGACTTTAAATATTTCTCTTTTAGCTTTCCGACACTGATTATTGAGATATTCACATGTTATCCCCCTTCACAATAAATTTACAAACAAGTTATACACAAATGTTATACACATATCCACAGCATTTCCTACATATTGTGCCCGATCAAGCGTTTGCCACAAGATAAGTCGCAGCCTCTTTACAGTAGTCACACGCTGTGGACAACTTTTCTATTTCTGATAATTCTGTAAGTATGGGATAGCTTTTTGTTTCCGCTACAAACATGTCTAACGCATGCTCCACGTGGGTTTTACAGCATTTAATCTCCATTTTTACCACTCCTTTCGATTTCCGAATATTCCACATAGTTATACACATTCTATCTTCTTTTATCCACAACCCATTTTAACAGAAGAAAAGACCTACGGATAGCGAAGCTTTTCTCCCTCTGTGGATTGTTAATAAGATATTAAGCAGAAATAAGTTATCCACACACCTTTATTGCCAGTCTTGAATATAACCATCTGGATTTGTCTCTCAAATTCTCACATTTGAATAGTATTACGCGAAAGCTTAACCTCATATTCATAAATCTCTTTCAAAATTTTATATCGGTTCTATCTAAGTACTAAATTTTTTACGAAACTTACAATCTCTAGAAGAAAGAACGTAAGGCGGCGGTTATATAAGTAAACGGGTCATGATAATACTGCTCCTGCATCGCTACGCTAGCTTCGTCGCAAAGGTAAAGGCCGAACTACCTTCGGCCTTTACCTTGTACGCCTGGAGTGATTTCTTAAATTCAACACCAAAAAACCCGCATAGAATAAAAACTCTACACGGGCTGCATCTTTTTTATAAAGCTGAGTTATCCACAAGCTCCAATTCAAACTCCATTAACTCTCCGTCGCGATAAGCACTTACCGTCATCGTATCGCCGATTTCCTTTTCATTGTACAAATGCTGGCGCAATTCGATGATATCCGCTACCGGCACACCATCCATCTCCACAATAACGTCAAACTGCTCCATGCCCGCTGCTGCTGCCGCTGATCCTTCTACCACTGAATTGACCACGACACCCTCTGTAACGTCTTCAGGCAAGTTTAACGTCTCTTCCCGGTCTACACGAGGCACTTGGATCAAATCCATCAAGGTAATGCCCATTGACGGGCGAATCATTTCTCCATTTTCTTCAATTGAACTGATAACAGGCATCGCCGAATTGATCGGGATGGAAAATCCGATGCCTTCTACAGACGATGTGGCAATTTTCATTGAGTTGATACCGATCAGCTGTCCAGCCAGATTGACCAATGCACCACCACTGTTGCCTGGGTTGATCGCCGCATCTGTCTGCAGCACTTCAGCCTGCCAGTCTTCCTGGCCATCGCCGTTTAAATCCACCGGAACTGCACGGTCCGTCCCCGATACCACACCGGTCGTCACTGACCCGGAAAAATCCAAACCAAGCGGATTTCCGATGGCAATGACCGTCTCTCCTTGTTTCAAGGCGTCCGAATCACCGAATTGTGCAACTGCCTGCACTTTGGCTCCATCCATTTCAAGAACGGCAAGATCGGTCCAAATATCGCTGCCTACTACCGTTGCTTCAACTTTGGAACCATCCGACAGGGTTACTTCAATGCCGCTGGCGCCGTCAATCACATGATGGTTGGTGACTACATGGGCCGTACCGTTTTCGTTTTTATAAATCACTCCAGAGCCTGTCCCAACAGCTTGTTCCTGTTCGGCTTGAGGCGATTGTGACCAAAAATCCCCGGCTGTTTGAAGATTAGTGACTCCCACAACAGCATCCGCCGCAATCTCGACCGCTTTTGTTACATCCGTGGTGATGTCAACCGAAACTGATTCAGAGCGTCCTTCAGACTCCTGTTGAACGATTTGCGTTTCATTGCCATTGTCAGGTATTAAGCCAGGCATCGAATAAAACAATAACCATACCAATAAAGCACCTGCTGCTACTCCCGCTGCCCCTGCAGCAAATGCACCCAAACGGCTCGGTTTCTGCCTGCCGTTCGGCGTTTGATTGTAATAGCCCATTGCGTTCATCCTTCCTCATTTTCTATCTCTTTACCCCGCTTCAACACTCTATAAGACTCAGCGGGAATAAAGTTCCCTGATTGAAGTTTCTCTTTAACCTTAGTTTAGAAAGTTCAAACAGACAAAGCAAGCTGGAGGAACCGTGTTCATTTTTTAGACAAAAACAGCCGGAAGCTTTTCGGCTTCCGGCTGATGTTATTACACAAGAACTAATTTAGTTGGGACATTGGCATCGGTATCGAGAAGATCTACGTACTCGCCTACGATGATGCCTTTTGTCTGCAAGGTCTGCTCGACGCTCATACGCGCCAAATCCTTCATATTGTTGTCTTTGCTCAAATGCGACAAGTAAATGCGCGTCGGCTTTTCAGCGAGCACTTCGCTCATGGCCACTGCTGCATCTTCGTTTGAAACGTGGCCGACGTCGCTTAGAATCCGTCGTTTGACAGACCACGGATAGCGGCCCATTTGCAGCATGCCGACATCATGGTTGCTCTCAAATACGTAGGAATCTGATCCCTGGATCACGCCTTTCATTCGGTCGCTGACGTAGCCGGTATCGGTGATCAGCGACAGCTTGCGTCCATTCGCATGGAAGACATAAAACATCGGGTCTGCCGCATCGTGAGAAACAGCAAATGATTCAATATCCATAGAACCAAAAGTTTTGATGGTGTCCATCTCGAAGTGGAAACGCTGCTCTGTCGGAATCGCTCCGACCAAGCCGTCTATCGCTGTCCAAGTTTTGGCATTGGCATAAATGGGCACCTTATGCTTGCGTGCCACAATTCCGAGCCCTTTGATATGGTCACTGTGTTCATGTGTAACCAGTATGCCATCCAAGTCGCTCATTTTTTTGCCGATTGCTGCAAACAGTTCTTCCATCTTGCGACCGCTAAGTCCTGCATCAACCAAAAAGGAATGTTCCCCGTTTTCTATATAAGTGGCATTGCCGCTTGAGCCGCTGGCTAATACACTGAATTGCATAGCAAAATCTCCTTATTGTTCTTCCTCTTGTTGTTTGTTCAACTCGATAACGCCGTCTTTTACTGCGTTTACGAAATAGTCCTGGCGGCTGCCATCCGCAAGCTCTGCTTGAATATGCCAGGTCGGTACAAACATTTGCCGATTATCAGATACTTGAACATGCACCGAATAACCCAATTCTGTTTTAATAATGGTCGTTTCACGTTCCAGCATGTTTTTTTGGTAAAGCGTATGAATCGCACGAATTGGGGTCACCAATTTTTTGGGCTCTTGATTTTCGATAATATCGGTGAACATCGTTTGTTCGTACCGAATGATATTGCCTTCACTGTTCCAGTAAACTGTTACTTTTCCATCCTTGCTCAAATAAAGAACATCGTCATCGAAAGACTGAAAAAAGACTGCTTTGTTTTGTTCACTGTCAATTTCCCATAGTTCATAGGAAGTACCTTGATGGACGTTTTCCTCAACGAAAGAAGTCAATGCTTCGGCACTTTCGGCTTCACCTGTCAGCGAAACAGGCTTTTCATAGGCCACCAATAGCTGTTTGTCGCCTTGAATATTGACCTGAACATTTTCTTTCGGTGCTTCTTTAGCCGTGAATACTTTTGTTTCTCCGCGGATATAAGGCTTATCTACAATATTCTCCGGTAGATTCGGATAAGTGATTTCATCGACACTCATTTTTTCTTCTACCGAAGATTCCGAAAGAACTTCTGTGTTTTTGGATTCCGTATAACGGTCTAAATACAAAGAATACAGGAAGACGTTCAAAATGGAAAAGACAATGATAAAGATGGTCTTGGTTTTATTCCAATCCAAGTATGCTCCCTCCTGTCAATTCACTCGTCAGTTCTGTCCAAACACCATTTATTCTGAAATACCAGGCTGGTTCAAAAATCATCACAGAATTTCCTTCGCTTCTCGTCAATTTATAAGCAGGTGTAATATCCGTTACAGCCGACAGGTCCTGATCATCCAGTTGTCCAAGGGCATTCAGAACATTTTTACCGGATGCCAGTACTGCCGTTCTTTTTTCCAGTTCGTAATCCAGCTGATACATTGGACGAATATAACTGTAAGCCTGTTCTTCACCCGAATCAGAACCCCACGTAATGTCCAAGCTCGTAGTTGTGGTTGTGCTGAAAACCGGCAAGTCGGCTACATATAATTGATATTTGATTTGCTGAGTCACTGAATTCATTCCGGCATAGAAATACTTATCCGTCCATCCGCCATGGGCATTAATGTAACCAAAAGAATCGAACAACAAATCTGAAGGAATCGCCGGATCCGTGGTTTCAGCTTTCGGCTGGATGTAGCTGATGCTTTTGGTGCCTGAATTTTCTCTTATAAAGGCGCCGGTATCATCCATGTATTCCTGCGTCGTTAAATCTGCTGACAGTCCCAATTCTGGACTGTCCAATAAAGCTTCAGCAAATAGCGATGTCGAGGTGTCATCCACATAATAATTAACGCTTTCTCCCTCAAATTCGCCTTCCTGTACATAAATCGGCAGTTCGCCAATTTTGTCATTGGTAACATACTGCTCATATTCAGCAGCCTCACTCAAAATTTCCGCCTGGAATTGCCTTAAATCTTCTGCTGGAATAGCAGCTTTGTAAATTCTTCCCGATAAGGTATTGATGAAATAAAGAGCCGGTCGATCATTAGCGGGGGCTTCCCATTCGATGACAATCCGGTCAAATGATGATTCGGGAATAGCTGTATCCACAATATTCGTGATCGAATCAAATACAGGGAAAGGCACCAGTCCAGGATAATAGATGACTGCCCGGTTCGAGCTATGCATATAAGATTCTAGGGTGTCAGGAGGCGCTTCTTCCTGCACCACTCTCACATCCTGAATCTCCCATAACTCTAAAGCATCAATCAATGTTTGAATATTGTCTTGTTCGATCGTACCGGTCGCTTCATCTTTATTATGGAACAGCAGTTTTACGGGTCGAACAACTTCTTCTGTATTCTTGGTTTCTGCTATTGGCTCGTCAACAGTAGTTGATGGCTCAATGGTGTCGTGTGTAGGCGTGAAGGTCCAGATAGTAAAGGTCAATGCTAGACTAAGCAGGATTAGTAAAAGCAACGCAAACGATTTAATTTGCTCTACGTATTTCAATCCCACTCACTCCCATCGTCCATCTCGAAAGGCAAGGTAAAGAAAATAGTCGTCCCTTTTCCATACTTGCTCTCCGCCCAAATGACGCCTCCGTGTGCATTGATCATTTCTTTTGAAATGGCCAGTCCTAAGCCTGTGCCACCCATTTCACGGGATCGGGCGCGGTCGACGCGGTAAAAACGATCAAAAATGCGGTCTACGTTCTCTTTCGGGATCCCCATCCCTTCATCACTGATCTGGATCAATAAAAACCCTTCTTCAACAGTCATGGTAAAACGTATTTTGCCGCCTTCCGGAGAATATTTCAACGCATTTGATATGATGTTATCAATCACCTGTGTCAGCTTATCTGGATCGATTTCCACAAAATACTGCTCTTTTGGCAAATGCCGTTCAAAGCGTACTTTTTGTGATTTCGACATTTCAAAACGATCGATGATACGGTTGAAAAAGACGGTGAACTCAACCATTTCCTTGCTCATTTCTGTTTCACTGGAATCCATTTTCGATAATTTCAGCAAGTCGTTGACAAGTCGGATCATCCGCTCTGTTTCCGTCTGTGTAACGTTTAAAAAGTTTGGCGCCAAATTCGGATCCTGCCATGCACCATCAGCCAAAGCCTCTAAATAACTCCGCATGGTGGTCAAAGGCGTCCGCAATTCATGCGACACATTGGCCACAAATTCGCGGCGTTCCATATCGATTTTTTCCTGCTCTGTGTTGTCATGCAGAACTGCAATCAGCCCGTTGACAAAGCCTGTTTCTTTTTGGATAACTGAAAATGTCGTCCGCAATAATGTGCTTTGTTCGTGCGAACCAAAATCTAGTGTGACAGCTTCTTTCATGTCAATCAGATCTTCAAACGTATATTCTTCCTCCAGCCCCAATATGCTTGTTACTGGCCGGTTAATGACCGTTTCACGTGAAACATTCAGCAACTGAAGTGCAGGATCGTTAATGAGGATAATTCGGCCTCTTCTATCGGTGGACAGCACCCCATCCGTCATATTGGAAAGAACGGATGCCAATTTGCGGCGTTCACTTTCTGTAGACTGCTGGGATTCCTGCAGCCTATTTGTCAGGTGGTTGAAAGCGCGGGCCAGCTGGCCGATTTCATCATCACTATAAACGCGCACTTTGCGCGAGAAATTTCCTTTTGCCATTGCTTGAGCCTGCCTCCGCATATCCGCAATCGGCCGTGAAATTGTTTGTGCAACTAAAATACCTAAAATTGCTGTAATGACCAGAGATATGGCGGTACCAACTGCAAGAATCGAGTTAATGTCATCCATTTGATCATAGACATTCTCAATTTCCGCTACGACGTATAAAGTCCCAAGAACTTCTCCACCCGCTGCCACAATCGGCTGGGTACGCACCCAAATACGCTCTTCGCTTTCCTCATCAACATAGGTCTGCTCCATTTCAGTTTCCCCGACGATTGTTTGCCTCACCAGGTCGTTTGTCGAACGTTGACCGACCAATGACTGGTTTTCGATGACCGAAGATGCCAGGATGCTGTAGCGCGTGTTGACGACACGTATTTCATTGATATCATCCGACTGAAAACCATATAAAACGGTGCGCAAGGTCTGTTCAAGCGTCAAATCTTCATCTGTACGCTCTTTGATCATTTCTTCCCGCACACTGAACTCGATAATTTCCATTCGGTCTTCAATAGAGCTTTCAAAGTTCCCTTTCAAGGTTTCTTCAAGCTGTTGGGCAAAATAAAGTCCAATAATCTGCATCGCCAACAGAATCAACAGAATATAGATTAAAACAAATTTTACATGTATTGATTTTAAAACATTTACTTTTGACATTCAGCTACTCCTGTTCGGGATTCCGCAAATAATACCCTACGCCGCGTCGCGTCACGATCCATGCTGGATGGCTTGGGTTGTCTTCGATTTTTTCACGCAGGCGCCGGATGGTAACATCCACTGTCCGCACATCGCCGAAATAATCGTATCCCCATACAGTCTGCAGCAAATGCTCGCGCGTCATCACTTGGCCGATATGCTTCCCGAGGTAATGAAGCAATTCAAATTCACGGTGAGTCAATTCAATAGTTTCTTCGCGTTTTAATACAAGATAAGCATCCGGTTGGATCGTCAATGATCCTACCTGGATATCGTTCGAATTCTGGCCTTCTTCTTCAGCTGGTGCAATGTTTTGGCGGCGCAAATTCGCTTTGACGCGCGCAATCAGTTCGCGCGTAGAGAAAGGCTTTGTGACATAATCATCCGCGCCCAATTCCAAGCCAAGAACCTTATCAATTTCCGAGTCTTTTGCCGTCAACATGATAATAGGAAAATCAAACTTCTTCCGGATTTCGCGGCATACTTCCATGCCATCGCGATTCGGCAGCATAATATCCAACAACATCAAGTCCGGTTGGATTTCTCCCGCAATCTTGATCGCTTCATCTCCGTCATAAGCGCACACTACGTTAAAGCCTTCTTTTTTTAAATTAAATTGCAGAATATCCGCAATCGGTTTCTCATCGTCTACAACCAAAATGGTTTTGCTCATCATTATTCTCCCCTTTTTCTTCCCGCTTACACCCTATTTTCCTTGCCGTTGCACACTCTTAACTACCCTATACTTTATCATTGTTCAAGCCTTTTCGCACCTATCAGCGGCTAAGCCCTTGCTGCGCCTTAGGAAACCTGGAATAGTCTCCATAAGGTTTCTTGCAATTACCTGCTTTCAGCCTCTCATTTTCATACTTCCGTGTTTCTTCTTACTTACAGAAAAATAGTAAACCGTAAAAAGCAGCCGCCTAAAGGCGACTGCTTGATGAAAACAGTAATGATAAATTAAATAGTTTACTCGTTATTAGATTATTAGAAATAATAATTTTATCATGATGTAAACACTTAGCTTAGCTATGGAGCATAACAACCGAGACTCCCGCGGGATAGCGAAGTGCCGAAATCCACTCGGACGTTAAGGCCGAGTTAGTTCGGCGCAAGCCCTTGGTAACTGGCACCGCGACGTCCTGTCGCGCCAGTTGCATGACCCACATCCTGTGGGCCCGAAAGCGGAGTTGTTATGCGTAATAGCAGCCGAATTCCCTAGTGCAATTAAAAATTATCTCCAAACACTTGTGACAATATTCGTTTGGTTGCGGTCAGGACCGACAGAGAAAATCGAAATCTGTACACCTGTCAATTGAGCGATGCGCTCAAGGTAATGGCGTGCATTGGCAGGAAGTTCATCCAGCGATTTGCAGCTTGTTACATCTTCCGACCAGCCTGGAAGTTCTTCGTAAACCGGCTCGCAATCCGCAAGCATACGCAAGTTCGCTGGGTACTCTGTGATCAATTCTCCCTGGTAACGGTAAGCTGTACAAATCTTCACCGTCTCAAGGCCTGTAAGCACGTCAATCGAGTTGACAGTCAAGTCTGTCAAGCCGCTGACGCGTCTTGCATGGCGCACAACAACGCTGTCAAACCAGCCGATGCGGCGCGGACGTCCAGTCGTTGTGCCGTATTCTTTGCCGACTTCACGGATCTTTTGACCCACTTCATCGAATAATTCAGTCGGGAATGGTCCGTCGCCAACACGTGAAGTGTACGCTTTACATACACCAATAACGTGCTGAATGGTCGTCGGTCCAACACCTGCACCGATTGTCACTCCGCCTGCCACTGGGTTGGAAGACGTTACAAACGGATAGGTTCCTTGGTCAATATCAAGCATAACGCCTTGAGCGCCTTCAAACAGGACGCGGCGGCCTGCGTCAAATGCATCGTTCAATACTTTTGACGTATCCGTTACGTATTTTGCGATTTCCTGGCCATATTCATAATACTCTTCCATAATTTCTTCTACAGTAAATCCTTCTGTCTCATAAAATTTCTCGAACAGACGATTTTTCTCTTTTAAGTTCATGCGCAGTTTTTCCTCAAATACAACGTGATCCAATAAATCCGCCATGCGAATTCCGACACGAGCTGCTTTGTCCATATAAGCAGGTCCTATGCCTTTGCCTGTTGTTCCAATCTTATTCGCTCCGCGGCGTGCTTCTTCCACTTCATCCTGCTTGATGTGGTATGGCAACAAGACGTGTGCACGGTTGGAAATGCGCAAGTTCTCCGTTGTCACTCCACGATCGTGAAGGCCTTTCAATTCTTTCACAAGCGCTTTCGGATCCACGACCATGCCGTTTCCGATTACGGATGTTTTATCCTTATAGAAAATTCCTGAAGGAATCAAATGCAATTTGTACGTTTCTCCACCAAAAATAATGGTATGTCCAGCGTTGTTCCCGCCTTGGTAACGTGCAATTACTTCTGCATGTTCAGATAGAAAATCAGTGATTTTCCCTTTTCCTTCGTCTCCCCATTGCGTTCCTACTACTACGACTGATGTCATCGTCCGCACCTCCGTTAGGCATATGCCCTATCTCAAACAGTGTTTATTGTACCAATAGAACCGTCAATCGTCAATACAATATAGAAGAAAACACGAACATATAAATGTGTTACCACATTTAATGTTCGTGTTTAAAAGTCTCCGCCAGATTCGTGCTGACTCCAGTCGATCGTGACGAATTTATTGTATTCCTTCACAAACGCCAGCTTTACCGTACCGGTCGGACCGTTACGCTGTTTGGCAATAATGATCTCAATCATGTTCTGGTCTTCAGTTTCCTTGTCGTAATAATCTTCGCGGTACAGGAAGGATACGATATCGGCATCCTGCTCAATACTTCCGGATTCACGCAAATCCGACATCATCGGCCGCTTATCCTGCCGCTGCTCCACTCCACGTGATAGCTGCGACAAGGCGATAACTGGAACTTCCAGCTCACGCGCCAGCCCTTTTAGGGAACGGGAAATATCCGATACTTCCTGCTGGCGGTTTTCGCCGGATTTACCAGGTCCCTGAATCAATTGAAGATAATCGATCATGATCATGCCGAGGCCGTATTCCTGTTTCAGGCGGCGGCATTTTGCACGGATATCATTGACCCGGATCCCCGGCGTATCGTCGATGAAAATTCCGGCATTCGACAAGCTGCCCATGGCCATCGTCAGTTTGCGCCAATCCTCATTTTGAAGCGCCCCTGTCCGCAGCACCTGTGCATCGATATTGCCTTCCGCACAGAGCATACGCATGACCAGCTGTTCAGCACCCATCTCCAGACTGAAGATGGCAACGTTCTCGTCTGTTTTTGTCGCCACATTCTGCGCGACATTCAAAGCGAAAGCCGTCTTACCGACAGAAGGCCGTGCAGCTACGATAATCAAGTCATTCCGCTGAAACCCTGCAGTTACCTTATCGAGGTCACGGAAGCCCGTAGGAATGCCTGTAACGTCTCCTTTGCGGGTATGCAGCAATTCGATGTTGTCATACGTCTTGACCAGGACATCTTTGATATGGGTAAAGTCACCGGCCTTTTTCCGGCTCGACACTTCCATCATTTTCTTTTCCGCTTCGGAAAGCAACGCTTCCACTTCATCTTCGCGTGTAAAGCCATCTTCCACAATCGTAGTCGCCACCCGGATAAGGCGGCGCAGCAGCGCTTTCTCTTCGACGATATGAGCGTAATGCGCAACGTTTGCGGCCGTAGGAACGGCATTGGCGATTTCCGTCAAATACGATAAGCCGCCAACGTCCTCCAACTCTTTTTTGACAGAAAGTTCTTCTGTCACAGTCACCACATCAATCGCTTTTCCCTGATCCGATAAATTCAGCATCGTCTGGAAAATCTTTTGATGGGCAATCCGGTAAAAATCTTCCGCCATCACGATTTCAGCAACCGTGATGAGAGACGGCGGTTCTAAAAAGATGGCGCCAATGACCGATTGCTCGGCTTCATGGTTATGCGGGGGGACACGATCTATCGTCTCGTTCATCGGTCTCCCACCTTATGCTTCTTCAGTAACATGAACTCGAAGCGTAGCGGTCACATCATGATGCAATTTTACCGGGATATTGGTGTAGCCAAGCGCACGGATCGCATCGTCCAAGTCCATTTTGCGCTTATCCAATTTGATGCCGTGTTTTTTCTCAAGTGCTGTCGCTACCTGTTTGGTGGTGATCGATCCGAAAAGGCGTCCGCCTTCTCCGGATTTAGCCGTCAATTCAATTGTCAGGCTTTCCAGTTTTTCTTTCAGCTGCTCAGCTTCCTGGCGCTCCTGATCTGCTTCTTTTTGCTCTTTTTTCTTTTGTCCGTCCAATTTGCTGATCGTTGCTTGGTTGGCTTCAATCGCTAAATTGTTTTTCAACAGGAAGTTATGCGCGTAGCCATCTGCTACGTTTTTGATTTCACCTTTTTTGCCTTTGCCTTTAACGTCTTTTAAAAATATCACTTTCATTCGTTTGTTCCTCCTTCATCATCTTCCATAATGACCGCTTTCAACTGTTCAACGGCTTCGTCTATTGTTGCATCCGGCATCTGGGTGGCAGCATTTGTTAAATGACCGCCTCCGCCGAGATTTTCCATGATAATCTGGACATTCACTTCACCAAGCGAACGGGCACTGATGCGGACGCCGCCTTCTGCACGCTCCGCCACCACGAAGGACGCGTTAACGTCTTTCATCGTCAGCAAGATGTCTGCTGTCTGTGCAATCAACACTGGGCTGTAAACGCGGTCAGGGTCGCCTTTTGCGATGGCAATTCCGTCGCCGACAAATTCCACTGTTTGAACAATTTTCGCACGTTCAATATAGGTTTCCAAATCTTCTTTCAAGATGCGCTGGACAAGCACCGTATCGGCCCCATTCGAACGCAGATAAGAAGCGGCTTCAAATGTCCGGGCACCTGTCCTTAATGTAAAGCTCTTGGTATCTACGATAATCCCAGCAAGCATCGCTGTTGCTTCCAGCATAGACAGTTTTTCGTGTTTTGGCTGGTATTCGATCAGCTCGGTCACCAATTCGGCTGTTGATGAAGCGTAGGGCTCCATATAGACCAGCATGGTATTGGTGATAAATTCTTCGCCTCTGCGGTGATGGTCGATCAACACAACCCGTTCCATCCGCTGCAGCACACGCTCATCAATGACCATTGAAGGCTTATGCGTATCTACGATGACGAGCAAGGAATGCTCCGTCATATCCGCCAGCGCTTCTTCAGGCGTGATGAACTGCTCAAACAGCTCAGGATCTCCTTCAATTGCTTCCATCAGCCTCATGACACTGCGGTCATATTCATCAAAGTCAATGATGATCCGGCCTTTTACTTTGTTCATGGCGGCCATTTTGGCGACACCTACTGCAGCGCCGATAGAATCCATATCGGGCATTTTATGGCCCATAATAAAGACCTGATCGCTTTCCTCAATCAAATCACGCAGAGCGTGTGAAATAACACGCGCCCTGACCCTTGTTCTTTTTTCAACAGGGTTGGTCTTGCCGCCGTAAAATTTCACTTTTCCGCTCGGATGCTTAATGGCAACTTGGTCTCCTCCGCGCCCGAGAACCAGGTCCAACCCTGACTGAGCCAGACTGCCAAGTTCAACCAGCGATGCAGAACCTGCACCCACCCCGATACTCAAGGTCAATGCCAAATTATCTTTAGCGGTGACTTCGCGGATATCATCTAAGATAGCGAATTTCGACAGCTCCAGCTCTTTTAAAATCGACTCATTAAAGACAGCCATAAAGCGGTCAGACGAAATGCGTTTTACAAAGATTCCTTGATCAGCACCCCATTTATTTACAAGTGAAGTTACCAGACTGTTTAAATTACTGCCTGTCTGATCATCCATCCCTTGTGCAAGTTCATCATAATTATCAATGAATAAAATACCAATTACTGTACGGTCTGCATAATACAGCGTTTCGATTTCCACTTGTTCGGTAATATCGAAAAGATAGAACAAGCGGTCGTCTGTCTTGTAATACACGCGGTATTTTCTGTCTCCCAACGTAATGGTAAGCTCTTTCGTTTCTTCAGATTTCACAAGCGTATGGAAATCATCAGACAGTGTATAAAGAGATTCGCCAATCAGCGTATCGTATTCGAGTGTCGAAGTCATAAAGGGATTGGCCCATTCAATATCATATTTCTCATTGACCAGCAAAATTCCGATCGGCATCTCGAGCAGCGCTTCTTCCCCGACCTTCTTCATTCGATAAGATAAGGTTTCAATATGTTTTTCGGTGGCTTCATAGACTCTTCTTTCCGTCACCCACGCCATACTAAAAGCCAGCGCGTAGAGCAGCGCAAAAATTCCAGCTGCCCATTCCGACCAAAATGAAATCAGAATCGCTGCGGCCATGCCAAGTGACAACAGCGCGATAAGCGGATATCGAAGTTTTCTTTTTCTAAAAAAAGCCGACATTATTCTTCAGCTCCTTATTTTCCTTTAAACTCGTGTGCCCGCTTGACCCAACCCCGAATATCGAATCCAAGGTCTACGATTCCGACTATACTCGTAAATGACTGGAGCGGCAACGCCAACAACGTCACCAGCACTGTCACCCATTTTGGCCAGCCTTCCTGGTGGATGTAAAAGTGATAAAAAGAAATACCTTGCAGAAATAGCAGGAATTGAAGCAGTACGGTGGCGTTAATGAAAATCATATACGCCATTGTTCCTGGTTCAAGCTCCGATAATAACGAGACAAGCAACACGATTAAATAATACCATAAAACGGATTTCGGCAATTTCATATTCCGGAATGGCGGAAATTTAGGAACCGCTATTCCGAGGCGTTTCATAATCGGCAGCAGGATCAAGAAAAGCACCCAAACCGTCATGAAAACACTCATCACTAATAACACCGGCATCAACGTTTCGATTGAAAACTGCAATTGCGAAAACAACTCATTATACTGCTCCATCGACTCTTCAGAAGCACCCATGCTTTCCATGGTTGAACCCACCTGCTTAAAGGCGCCAACAAAAGTGGCTATAGATTCTTCCAAGACATTGATGCCGAAAAGTGCAATGGAAGCCACATATTGAACCATTAATGAGAGCAACAGCACAATACCGGCACCCATGAACATGAATAATTTGCTTTTCTTATAATAAATTGAAATTCCGATCGCCAATCCGAACGGCACAAAAGTTAACGCCAGCGGCAATGACAAAAGCCCGCCGATGATAAATGACAGCACCAGGCAGACCGATGCGAAAAGCGCCGAGGCTTTCCATGGATATTTTGCGCTGTACCAGGCTACCGGCAAAGCCAAAATTAACGTACTCACTATGCTTAAAACAGGAACATATACCGAGATTGCCAACAGTACTGTAAACACCGCCGCCATCATCGCCCCATTTGTAAGTTGTCGCGTTTGTTGATTTTGCATATGACTGTTTTTCCCCTTCTTTCGGGCAGATTTCATCCTTGTAATTGTACCATGATTCAAGAACCTGAACAAAACGAGCCGTGTCCAATACAAGGAATCCATAAATGGCAGAAAGCTGACAAGCTGCAGAAACTAACTCCCTCTCTAACCCAGCGGGAAGAGTTAAACCATCTTTTCATCCTTTTACTCAGATAGCCAAATCCAAATCTATTGCAACACAAAAAAAAGACCGGTTTCCCGGTCTTTTTGAAATAGTAATTATCTTTCTTCCGCAACAAACGGTAGAAGTGCCATGATACGTGAGCGTTTGATAGCGATTGTCAACTTACGTTGCCATTTAGCGCTAGTGCCTGTAACACGACGTGGTAAGATTTTTCCTCTTTCAGAAATAAATTTCTTCAAAAGGTCAGTATCTTTATAGTCAATGTGCGTGATGTTGTTGGAAGTGAAGTAACAAACCTTTTTCCGTTTTTTTCCTCCGCGACGTGGTGCCATATCGAATTACCTCCTTTGCTTAATAGTTGATCGTCAGGTTCAGTCCATCTTAGAACGGTAAATCGTCATCCGATACTTCGATCGGGCCGCTGCCGCTTGAGAATGGATCTTCATCTACACGAGTATGGTTTTGCTGACTTGGGCTCGGTGATTGGTTCTGTTGATAGGAAGGCTGCTGTCCTTGTGAACGGTCTGTGTTGGCGTTTTTCGGTTCAAGGAATTGAACACTGTCCGCTACTACTTCTGTCGTATAGACGCGTTTTCCGTCTTGTCCCTCGTAGCTACCAGTCTGGATGCGGCCTTCAACGCCAGCCAAGCTTCCTTTTTTCAGGAAATTCGCTGTGTTTTCAGCTTGTTTGCGCCAAACGGTACAATTAATGAAATCAGTTTCGCGTTCACCTTGAGCATTTGAGAATGTCCGGTTTACAGCAAGTGTAAAACGGGCCACTGCCGCGCCGCTTGGTGTGTAACGAAGATCTGGATCTTTTGTCAGTCTTCCGACTAAAACAACTCGGTTAATCATCAGAATTCAACCTCCTTCAAGTCAAAAAAATTTTAGTGCCAGTATCCTGTTTACGCGTCTTTGCGTACAGCGATATGACGAATAATGTCTTCGTTAATGTTCGCAAGACGTGTGTATTCGTTGATAGCTTCAGAACCAGCGTTTACTTTTACGATCTGGTAGAAACCTTCACGCAAATCGTTGATTTCATAAGCTAAACGACGTTTACCCCACTCTTTCGACTCGATGATTTCAGCACCGTTAGAAGTAAGGATGTCGTTAAAACGCTCAACTAGAGCTTTTTTCGCTTCCTCTTCAATTGCAGGCTGAATGATATACATTAATTCATATTCTCTCATCGTGTTGTCACCTCCTCATGGACTTGGGCCCTGCTGTATCCAGCGGGCAAGGAGCAAGCAATTCATAAATATTACTCACATCACAGTATTGTATCATAAATACAAAAGACCCGCAAGCATGATTTTCCATTTGGAATCCTCTATACTTTTTCTTATAAACTCTAAAGGACGTGTAGCCATGACTCCCAGCCATATCATCGAGTTGAAATTGGACGAAATAGCTCCGAAAGCGCTTTGGTTCAATGTTTTTTTACTGGTGGCTTTTGCTCTCGCCTATCATCTATTGAATGAACCTTTATCATTCCGTTTTTCCTTGCTTGGAATTTTAATGTTTCTGATCGGCTATGTGGTTTTAATCATTGTGCATGAATTTTTTCACTTGATCGGCTTTATGGTGTTTGGGAAACTTCCTGTTTCTTCATTGAATTATGGGATTAACCTGAAAATGGGAATTGCTTATGCTAGTACCAGCAGGCCTATACAAAATCATGCCATGCGAAAAGTGCTGCTGCTCCCTTTTTGGACAACAGCTTTCATTCCAACGGTAATGGGCTTTTGGTTCGACAGTCAGGTATTGGTTCTGCTGGGCGCCATGCTGACAGCTGGAGCTTTTGGAGATTTCATCATGTACCATGAATTGCGCAAAGAAAAAAACACGGCGTGGATCGTTGATGACCCTCTACTGCCGCGCCTGCATGTTTACGATCATTTTCCCAAAAACAAAAGCGCCGACTGATGTCGACGCTTTTTTCTATGCCATGGAATGGGCAATATCCCATTTTCCTGTTTGAATCTGTTCTTTCAGCAGCTTGTCGTCTTTTGCTATATAAACGACTGTTTCAAGAGATTTACCTCCTGCTTCCACTTGGATCTTCACTTTGTCGTACAGATCCGTTTCGGGATTTCCAGAATAATCCTCCAGGTAATCCAAAGCCGGCCAGAGAACATCAGGGATTTCGTAAACTTCCCCTTCAATTCGTCCATCATTCGATAAAACCATTGCCGGGTAACCCAGTCCTGTATCGTATAACGTTCCTTTTGCTGTCGCTTGTTCTTCCACCAATTCAGCCTCTTCCAAATAACAATGATACTTCCCGCCTTGTTTCAGCGTTCCGTATGCAAATAACAACATTTCCTATTCCTCCATGCAAAAACCGGATGCGGCAAGGCACCCGGCTGATTTTTAGTTTTTTGGTGCTTCAAATCCAAATTCCCAGTAAGCATAACGGTCGTTTCCGCTTTTAGACTTATCCAGCTGCGGTGGCCAGATTCTCGGGTCATAAGTCAATCCAGCGGCGTGGCAAAGAACGCCACACTGCTGGTTCGCCTTATGCCTGTCGAATCTTGACGACCATCCTCGCTTTTAGACTTATCCAGCTGCAACGACCTGCTCTTCGGGTCGTAAGCCACTCTGGCTATGCGGCTGAAAAACGCCGCTTCGCCAGATCATCTTACGCCTGTCAGAGCATAACGGTCGTTTCCGCTTTTAGACGTTAAATCTAAATAGCATGACGTCGCCGTCTTTGACGACGTATTCTTTACCTTCTTGACGTACTTTTCCTGCTTCTTTTGCTGTTGCCATGGATCCTGCTTCAACCAGGTCTTCGTAGGCTACAGTTTCGGCACGGATAAATCCGCGTTCGAAGTCAGAGTGGATAACGCCGGCACATTGTGGTGCTTTCATGCCTTTTTTGAATGTCCATGCCCGTACTTCCTGAACGCCCGCTGTAAAGTAAGTTGCTAATCCAAGCAAGCTGTATGATGCTTTGACCAATTGGTCCAACCCGGATTCCTGGATGCCCAGCTCTTCAAGGAACATTTCTTTTTCCTCGTCTTCAAGCTCAGCCATTTCTTCTTCAATCTTTGCACAAATTACGATGACGTCCGCATTGTCTTTAGCGGCAAAATCACGCACTTTTTGAACGTATTCATTGTTGTCGGCATCTGCTATTTCGTCTTCCGAGACATTTGCTACATACAACATTGGTTTAAGTGTCAATAAATTCAAGTTTTTCGCGATTTTCAGCTCATCTTCCGTGAAATCGATTGAACGTGCTAATTGCCCGTTTTCAAAAGCTTCACGTAATTTCATCAGAACCGGCTCTTCTGCCACCGCATCCTTGTCTTTTTGCTTCACTAATTTTGCTGCACGTGCAATGCGCTTCTCGATGCTTTCCATATCAGCCAAAACCAACTCCAGGTTAATGACTTCAATATCAGAGATCGGATCCACTTTTCCAGTTACATGTGTGATGTTGTCATCGGCGAAACAGCGAACCACTTGGCAAATGGCATCAACTTCACGGATATGAGACAAAAATTTATTGCCCAATCCTTCGCCTTTGCTTGCCCCTTCAACAATTCCTGCAATATCGGTAAATTCAAAAGCCGTTGGTACGGTTTTTTTCGGATCCACCAATTCCGTCAATTTAGTCAGACGCTCATCGGGAACTTCCACAATTCCTACGTTCGGATCTATCGTACAGAACGGGTAGTTTGCTGCTTCAGCGCCCGCTTTTGTTATCGCATTAAATAATGTGGATTTCCCCACATTTGGTAATCCTACAATCCCTGCAGTTAATGCCATAGGATGCACAACCTTTCCTCTATATCAAACGAATTATTTTTTACACAACCATTCCATTATAGGAATAGAACTTGGAATTGTCCATTTTTCATTCCGCTTCGGCTTTTACTAATACCTTTTTCATCTTTTTATTGAATTCCATACGCGGCAGCATCACACTATGCTGGCAACCCTCACATTTTATCCGGACGTCCGCTCCCATGCGGATAATTTTCCAAGCATTGGCCCCGCATGGATGGCCTTTTTTCATTTCAACAATATCATTCAGTCCAAACTCCTTCATTTCCATGAGTTTGCCTCCTTCTATTAAGTTTTAGCAGTTTTTGGTGGTGTGACTTCTTCAGGATTGCGTTGCATCATCACCATACGCGGATAAGGAATTTCGACTCCACGTTGATCCAGAAAATCTTTCAAATCGCGGCGCATTCCTCTGGCTACAGCAAAATGCTGCATCGGCAAAGTTTCTGCAGTAATCCGCATGACAATTTCGGTTGTCGTTAAATTTTGAACTCCCAGTAATTCCGCTGGTTTAATGATTTGTTCATAGCGGTCCTGCAGGCTGTCCAAAAACTCCATGATCAAGCTTTCGACTCTGGTAATATCTGATTCATAGGAAATATTAACATCGACCACGGCGATGGAATTGTGGATGGAGAAATTTACAACATCCGTTATCGTACCGTTTGGGAATATAAACAACTCTCCGGTCCAGGCCTTGACTTTGGTTGTGCGCAAACCGATCTCTTCGACAGTTCCTTCGGCAGCCCCTATGCGCACATAATCCCCTACGGAAAACTGATCTTCAAAAATAATGAAGAATCCAGTAATTACATCACGCACTAAGTTTTGCGCACCGAAACCGATCGCCAATCCAAGAACCCCCGCACCGGCAATCAACCCGGTAATATCAATTGTAAATGTCGACAGGATCGAAACGCCTGCAATGAAATAAACGACATAAGCCACTACATTCGATAATAATTTGGACAAAGTCTGCTGCCGCCGTTCGTTATAAAGCATGGGGCCTTTGATCCGGACAGAAAAAGTTTTGCGGATCAATACGCGCAACACCTTCACTAAAACTACCGCCGCTATTGTTATCAAGATAACTTTCAGAAAAATGACGATCAAGCCTATCCACATCGCTTCATCTGAAAGTACACCTGTAATCTGTTGTATTATTTTTTCAACATTCACTCTTTCACCTTCCTGCATTTACATCAAATTGAATTTATAAATAATGGTAACCACTATTCCAACAACTAATATACCCGGCAATAAGTTTGCCACTCTAATTTTCGTGACACCCATCATATTCAACCCAATGGCAGCAATCATAACCCCGCCAGTTGCACTCATTTCCATAATGAACATATCCAGTGCAACAGCAGGAATTATCAAGCTAATCTGAGTTGCGAATAAAGCAATCAATCCCTGGTAAACGAATACGGGAATTGCCGCCAGCAAGACACCAAAGCCCAGCGTGGAAGCTAAAACGATTGATGTAAACCCATCAATGATCCCTTTGGATATTAGTACACCATGCTCATTGCTCAGCCCGCTTTCCATCGCACCGATTATCCCCATTGCTCCAATCACGAATATCAAAGTTGCAGTTACAAATCCTTGAGCGATGCTGCCTTTGCTTTCTTTTGCTCCCAGCATTCGTTCAATCCAATGACCAAAACCATTCAGCTTGCCTTCTAGATCTGACCATTCTCCAATCACTGTACCCAACACCAAACTGATGATGACAATGACAAAGTTCTGGCTTTCAAAACCCATTTGCAAACCAAGCACAACTACCGCCAAGCCGATAACGTACATGACTGTTTCTTTCATTTTTTCTGGAATATTACGAAGAGCTCTTCCTATAATGGTTCCCACTACAATTAAAACCGCGTTTATTAACGTTCCTAAGAGAACCACTGCATTTCTCCCCTCTCTCCTTGCATACACCTTATTTACTGCAAGGCCTCTTCTCCCTCTTTTAAGAGCGGTGTCCGAATTTCCTTCAAGCTTTTTAACAGCCAGTATTTCAAACCTCAAAAACAGAACCTATTTCCCCTTTTCGGGAAATAGGCACATGTCAGCTTAACAACTCTAAAATCCGTTCCAAATCATCTTCCGAGAAAAACTCGATTTCTATCTTGCCTTTGTTCTTGTTTTTCTTAATTTGAACTTTCGTACCGAAACGCTCTCTAAGTTCCGATTGTTTTTCTTCTATAAAAATATCTTTCTTTTTCTCAATTGTTTCACGTGGAACATCTTCATTTAAACGCTGCACCAAATTCTCCAATTGACGTACATTTAAGTTTTCCTTGACCACTTTTTCAGCTGTTTCTGGAATAAGTTTTTTACTTCTCAATCCCAAAAGCGTACGGCCATGACCCATGGATAATTCCTTATCAGAAATAAGTTTGCGTACATTTTCAGGCAATGCTAAGAGGCGTACATGATTGGCTATATGGGGACGGCTTTTACCTAGACGAAATGCCAGTTGCTCTTGTGTTAAGTTCAGAGCTTCCATTAATTTCTGATAGGCTTCCGCTTCTTCAATCGGCGTTAAATCTTCACGTTGAAGATTTTCTAATATAGCAAGTTCCATCATTTGCTGATCTGTCAGCTCTTTAATAATGGCTGGAACTTCTTTTAATTTTATTAGTTTAGCAGCACGGAAACGGCGTTCCCCTACGACTAATTCATATTTTTCGCCAGCTTTTCTGATGACGATCGGTTGTAAAATCCCGTGTTCTTTTATGGATTCCGCCAATTCTTCTAAAGCAGCCTGATCAAAAATTTTGCGTGGTTGATACGGATTCGTCCGAATTTCACCAACGCTAATTTGGTTTACTTTGTCTGCTTCATTGATTGTTTCACCTGGAAACAATGCATTAATGCCTTTTCCCAATCCTTTAGCCATTATGAATCACTTCCTTCGCCAATTCTAAATACACTTCTGCGCCTCTGGATTTTGGATCATAGATAATAATTGGCTCTCCGTGGCTCGGTGCTTCGCTCAATCTTACGTTTCTTGGAATGATTGTTTTATAGACTTTGTCCTGGAAGTACTTTTTCACTTCTTCAATCACTTGGATTCCCAGGTTGGTCCGTGCATCCAGCATTGTCAATAACACACCATCAATCATTAAATCATGATTTAAATGCTTTTGCACTAAGCGAATAGTACTTAATAATTGACTTAGTCCTTCTAACGCATAGTACTCGCATTGCACCGGAATAATGATCGCATCAGAAGCGGTCAATGAATTCAAGGTCAACAATCCCAAAGACGGCGGACAATCAATGATTATGTAATCGTACATATCTTTGACTTCTTCTAAGGCGTTTTTCAGACGGGCTTCTCTTGAAATAGTTGAGACCAATTCAATTTCAGCACCTGCAAGAGAAATTGTAGCGGGAACCACATGCAGGTTCTCTACTTTTGTTTCCATTATCGTACTCTTTACATCTACATCATCAATCAGAACTTCGTAGATGCATTGATCGACATCCCCTTTGTTTACACCTACCCCACTGGTGGCGTTTCCTTGAGGATCTATATCTATTAAAAGAACTTTTTTGCCCAAATAAGCAAGGCAGGCACTCAAGTTCACTGAAGACGTTGTTTTTCCTACGCCGCCCTTTTGATTGGCGATCGCAATAGTTCTACCCACACTTGCACCAACTTTCTTTAATACTCTCTTCATTTTACTGCGGAACCTTTATTTTAGCTATTTTATTAGGCTTCCATTTTCTTATTGTATCAAAATTTTTCAACAATACGATGACAATGCTATTAAAAAAGCTCTTTCCATACGGAAAGAGCGCTTTACGATTTCTTTTTTGGGATTTTTACTGTAATTTGATAATACTCTTCGTGTTCCTCTTCCTCAGTGGTCAAATCAATACCGCTTTTAGAGACCATATTTAAAGATTCTTTAATGGTGTTCATAGCAATCCGCATATCTCGGCTGACTGCTTTTCTGCGCGCTTTTGTTTTTTTCGGTTCATCGGACAGTAACTTGCTGACTTTCATTTCCAGCTGCTTTACGTTTAAGTTTTCTTCAAGAGTTTCATCGAATAGTTTTTTCTGCAACTCCGTATTCTTCACCTGTAAAAGAGCTCTGGCATGACGTTCCGTCAGCTGCCTATTCAGTAAAGCCATTTGAATTTCTTCCGGCAATTTCAGCAGCCGCAGCTTGTTGGCCACCGTAGACTGCCCTTTGCCAAGACGTTGTGCCAATGCTTCCTGTGTAATCTCTTGTATTTCCAGCAAATTTTGGTAAGCATGAGCCTCTTCGATTGAAGTAAGTTCTTCTCGCTGAAGATTTTCAATCAGGGCAATAGACGCTGTTTCCTTATCGCTCAAGTTCCGAATGATTGCAGGCACTTCTGTCCAGTCGAGTGATTTCATTGCACGGAAACGCCGTTCTCCAGCAATAATTTCATATTCCCCTTCAGTGTCGGATTTTCTGACCACAATCGGTTGAATTACTCCATGAACATGAATTGTCCTAGCTAATTCTTCAATCTTCTCCTCATCAAACACAGTTCTCGGCTGATATTTATTGGCATGTATTTTGTCGAGCGGCAATTGCATAACTTCTTCTGAAGTTTTGTGTTCTGCCGCTCCTTTCTTCGCTGTCTCATTTGCTTTATCTCCGCCTCCGAAGAAACGAGAAAAAGGACTTTTCATCCTCAAGCACCACCTTTTACAAGCTCACTTAGCTGCTGAATCTTTATCACGTCTATTCCTTGGCAGTATAATGTTTCACGTGGAACATTAAGAAATTGGCGACTTGTTAGGAACTCCAGCTTTCCGTGGATATTTCTTTGGTGTTTCTTTGAATTTTTTAAAGACCTGGATATAGCGTTCGCTTTCTTCTATTGGCAGTAGGAAAGAATGAACGGCTTCGATCTTCACTCCAAGCTTCTGCAATGCTTTTTCTGCGTCTTCCAATTCATCTGAAGCTGAAGCAGCTTTCATCGCAGCAAAAACTCCCCCTTTTATAACAAGTGGGACACATAATTCGGCCAATACTGACAGTCTGGCAACGGCACGCGCTGTTACTAGGTCGTAACTTTCTCGGTGGAGGGATTGTCCAAAATCCTCTGCTCTTGAATGAACAAATTGCACTTTGTTTAGCCCAAGCTTTCCACTTAAGTGCTCCAGGAATTGAATGCGTTTATTCAATGAATCCACAATCGTCACTTCAATATGGGGGAAACAAATTTTTAGTGGGATACTGGGGAATCCTGCACCGGCACCGACGTCACAAAGCTTCATGGATTTTGTAAAGTCTAAATAAAATGCAGCAGTAATAGAATCATAGAAATGTTTTAAATAAACAGCTGGCTGTTCTGTAATTGCCGTAAGATTCATTTTGTTGTTCCATTCAACCAATTCCTTGTAATAAATTCGAAATTGTTCGAGTTGTTCTTCACTTAAGAGGATCCCTTTTTCATGGAGGGCATCTTTAAACTGTTGTTCATTCAAGCTGTCTTCCTCCCTCTCTTTATGATTTTTTATGTAAAAAGTAAATGGACTGGTGTGAGCCAGCCCATTCTGTTGTCTAGCTTATGCCTTTTGTGTAAACAGTTGTTCTATTATGAGACAGGCGCTTCCGCATCAAATATCCTCCGGATTCAACGCCTCCAAGTTTATACAGAAACTTTTGCGATCTTTCCTTGTTCAATATACACCAATAAGATGGATATGTCAGCCGGATTTACGCCAGAGATGCGGGAAGCCTGTGCGATGGAAAGCGGACGAACTTCCGCAAGTTTGCCGCGAGCTTCAGTCGCAATTCCTGAAATTGCATGGTAATCAATATTGTCCGGAATTTTTTTGTTTTCCATTTTTTTAAGTTTATCTACTTGCTGCAATGATTTTTCGATATAACCTTCGTATTTGATGTGGATCTCGACTTGCTCTTTTACTTCACCTTCCAGATCTACCGTAGAAGTTGTCAGTTGTGAAATCATATCGTAAGTCATTTCAGGACGCTTTAGTAAATCCGCTCCGCGAATGCCGTCCTTTAGTTCACTACCGCCTGCGTCACGGATCACTTGCTGGGTAATTTCATTCGGCTTGATCATAATGCCTCTTAAGCGCTTAATTTCTTCTTCAATGCGTTCTTTTTTCGCAAGGAACTTCACATATCGCTCTTCCTTGATCATACCGATTGAATAAGCCAATTCAGTCAAACGCATATCTGCATTATCATGGCGCAGCAATAAGCGGTATTCCGCACGGGAAGTCAATAGACGATAAGGTTCATTGGTTCCTTTTGTTACCAAATCATCGATCAATACGCCAATATAGGCATCAGAACGACTTAGAATGACTTCTTCTTTGCCCAGCACTTTCGCTGCTGCGTTGATTCCAGCCATCAGCCCTTGCCCTGCTGCTTCCTCGTAACCAGATGTTCCATTGATTTGTCCGGCAGTATAAAGGTTTTCAATCTGTTTCGATTCCAAAGTCGGCCATAATTGCGTCGGAACAATAGCATCATATTCGATGGCATAGCCAGCACGCATCATTTCAGCCTTCTCAAGCCCTGGAATCGATTCTAAGAGCTTCCGCTGCACATGTTCAGGCAAACTTGTCGAAAGGCCTTGTACGTAAACCTCACGCGTATTTCGGCCTTCCGGCTCCAAGAAAATCTGATGACGCGGTTTGTCGTTGAACCGAACTACTTTATCTTCAATAGATGGACAGTAGCGCGGACCTGTTCCTTTAATCATACCGGAATACATGGGTGACAAATGAAGATTGTCATCTATAATCTGATGCGTCTGTTCATTGGTATAAGTGAGCCAGCATGGCAACTGGTCGGTGATGTATTCTGTGGTTTCATGGCCGAAAGCACGCGGTACGTCGTCGCCGGGCTGAATTTCGGTTTTGCTGTAGTCGATGCTGTTGCTATTGACACGCGGAGGCGTCCCTGTTTTAAAACGAACCGTTTCAAAACCGAGTTTCTCCAGGTTTTCAGCCAGTTTAATGGAAGGCTGCTGGTTATTTGGCCCGCTTGAATAGCGCAGATCTCCAATAATGACTTCACCACGCAGGAATGTTCCAGTGGTGATGACCACGGAGTTCGCCCGGTAGATGCCCCCTACCTGTGTGATTAATCCCTGAATTTTACCGTCTTCGACAACCAATTCTTCAGCGATTCCCTGATGCAAAGTCAAATTCGGCTCCTCTTCCATCAGGCGTTTCATTTCCTGCTGATAAAGCACTTTGTCAGCTTGTGCACGCAACGCGCGAACAGCTGGTCCTTTAGCTGTATTCAACATTCTCATTTGAATGTGTGTTTTATCGATAACGCGGCCCATGGCTCCGCCAAGTGCGTCAATTTCCCGTACAACAATGCCTTTCGCTGGCCCACCAATTGATGGGTTGCATGGCATGAACGCGATCATATCCAGATTCATCGTCAAAACAAGCGTTTTAGCGCCCATCCGTGCAGAGGCAAGAGCGGCTTCCGCTCCTGCATGCCCTGCTCCTACAACGATGACATCGAACGTGCCTGCTTCGTATTGTGGCATGTTCGTTCATTCCCTTCGAGTTTTATTTCCCTAGACAGAACTGAGAGAACAATTGGTTCAGAAGTCCGTCATCTGCGGTATCTCCAATAATTTCACCAAGAATTTCCCATGTTCGGGTGACATCAATTTGAATCATATCTACGGGAACTTCCATTTCAGCTGCTTCAATGGCGTCTGAGATGGTTTGATGTGCCTGGTGCAACAATGCGATGTGGCGCACATTGGATACATAGGTCATGTCCCCTGCTTCGATTTCTCCTTGGAAAAACAGGTCGGCTATAGCTTCTTCAAGCTGATCGATGCCTTCTTCCTCAATCAAGGAAGTCGTCACCAGCAGCTTATCGCCTGCCAACTTCTGTACTTGTTCCAGATCGATTTTTTGCGGCAAATCGGTTTTATTAATAACCACAATATAGTCCATGTCCTTGACCGTTTCAAACAACAGCTCGTCTTCCGGAGTCAACGCTTCTGCATAGTTTAAAACGTAAAGAATTAAATCGGCTTCCTTTAAAACTTTCCGCGAACGTTCAACGCCGATCCGCTCGACAATATCTTCGGTTTCCCGGATGCCTGCTGTATCGACCAAACGCAGCGGTACACCGCGGACATTTACGTATTCTTCTATTATATCACGGGTTGTTCCCGCTATTTCTGTGACAATGGCTTTATTTTCCTGCACAAGGCTATTCAATAGAGAAGATTTTCCGACATTTGGGCGTCCCAGAATGACGGTTGAAAGCCCTTCTCTCAAGATTTTTCCTTGCGAAGATGTCTGCAGCAATTTATTGATTTCCAAACGGACCCATTTTGCTTTTTCCAGCATAATCGGACGTGTCATTTCTTCCACATCATCATATTCCGGATAATCAATATTCACTTCCATCTGGGCAATCGATTCCAGAAGGGCTTGGCGCAGCGTACCGATCAGCTTCGACAGGCGCCCTTCCATCTGGTTGAGTGCAACATCCATAGCACGGTCCGTCTTCGCACGAATCAAATCCATAACTGCTTCTGCCTGAGACAGATCGATGCGGCCATTTAAAAATGCCCGTTTGGTGAACTCACCTGGCTCTGCGAGTCTTGCTCCTACACGCAATGCCAATTCAAGCACCCGATTGACTGAAACAATGCCACCATGGCAATTAATTTCAATTACATCTTCACGGGTGAATGTTTTAGGAGCTTTCATGAGTGATACCATGACTTCTTCCACTACTTCCTCTGTTGCGGGATCTTCTAAGTGTCCGTAATGGATAGTATGGGTCGCTTGAGAAGCCAATGCTTTCTTGCTGGGAGCCCGAAACAGCTTGTCCGCAATGTTTACAGCTTCTGGACCGCTCAAACGGACAATTGCAATTGCTCCCTCTCCGCTCGGTGTCGATATGGCTGCGATTGTGTCGAATTCCATGATGTTCCTCCTCTTAAGACAAGCGGCATCGGCTTATGTCCTGAGAGGAGCATTCCGATACAGCCAGCCAATTGAAAAGCGGCAGCGCAGCTCTGTGGATAACAAACAAAACAGCGCGGCAGCCTGATGACCAAAATATATGTTCATAACTTTAATTTTCGCTTTAAAAAAGTTGTCCACATGTGGACAACCAGTAAATGCACATGGCTTTCTAACATACTACAATAGCATAAAGCATCCGAAATCAAAAGACACAGTGCTTCATTTTCCTAAATTTCATCAATTGGGCACAAAAAAAGCCCGCCATATTGGCGGACTTTCAATTATTTATGCGGTTCAATGACAAGATAGCGGTTGGGATCTTTCCCTTCGGAATACGTATCAATGTCCAAACGTCTTGATAAAGCCTGATGGATGACCTTTCGCTCGTATGACGGCATTGGTTCGAATTGAACCCGTCCACCGGTCCGAATCGCTTTGTCCGCCATCCGGTCTGCCAATTGCTCTAATGTTTCCTGGCGGCGTTCCCGGTAATTTTCAGCGTCCAATTGAACCATCATGAATTGATTCGAGTATTTATTGGCGACAAGCTGGGCCAATTGCTGAAGAGAATTCAAAGTCTGTCCCCGTTTGCCGATCAGCATGGCTACTTTTTCGCTTTCCAAGTAAAAATCCACTTTTTTGCCGCGTTGCTCATGGGTAATCGACAAATCTTCAATTTTCATGCCTTTGGCAATCGATTGAATGTAATTTTTTGTTTCTTGAATCGCTTGTTCATTCGAGACTGCAGGAATTTCTTCCTCTTCTCCCTCTTTTTCAGGGAGCATTTGAGATGTTTCCTTGATTTCAGCAGCTGTCTCAGCTGTTTTATCCGTTTTTTCTTTTTCAGGAAGCGGTGTTTTTTCAATTACAGTAACTTCAACTTCTGCTTTTTTGGCCCCAAAACCGAAAAAACCTTTTTTCTCTTCCTGAATGATCTTGATGTGGGTTTCTTCACGTTTAACTTGGAGTTTTTCTAATGCTTCAGATATCGCGTTTTCAACAGTTGTACCCGTCTGCGTAATCTGTTTCACTTTTTAACCCCTCCTGCTTTCGTTTTAACAGGTTGCTGCTGTACTTTTTCTCTCTCCCATGGACGGTAGATAAACAGATTTTGAATAAGTGAAATAATGTTCCCGATGACCCAGTAAAGCGTCAAGGCAGATGGCAATACAACACCGAATCCGATGATCATTACCGGCATGAAATACATCATGATCTTCATTTGAGGATTGTCCATAGCTGGTCCAGTCCGCAATACAACAAACTGCATCAACCCGGCGATGACTGCTAGGATAATACTTGGTTCTGCCAGCGGGAAAATAAGAAATGCTCCCAAATCGATTTCAGGCGTACTGTTCATGCGGCTGATCGCGTGATAAAAACCGATCAAGACCGGCATTTGAATCAAGACCGGCAAACAACCCGCCATTGGGTTGACGCCTTTCTCCTGGAACAAAGCCATCATTTCTTTTTGGTATTTCTGTTGCGTAACAGCGTCTTTCGATTTGTACTTTTCTTTCAGTTTAACAAGTTCAGGCTGCACTTCCTGCATGCGTTTCGAACTTTTCGTTTGTTTGATCATCAATGGCAGCATCACTAACCGGATAATGACAGTGACGGCAATAATCCCGAAACCGTAAGTTCCCAGCAAATTTTTGAAGTATGTGATGGCGGATACTAATGGCCAAACGATAAATTCATTCCAAAATCCTTCACTCTGGTCACTGATCGGCTTGTCAAACTCCGTACAGCCGGAAAGCAGCAACGTTACTGCGATCAGTGAAATAAGCAAAACTAATTTCTTATTCACCCTTCTTCCCCCAAACTAATTTTCAATTACTTCTATAATAACATCTATTCTGCATTGCCTTCTACTTCTTTGGCAATGCACGTGCGATTCTCAATACGTGTTCAAGACTTTTCTTGCTTTCGTGAAAATCCATTGTGGCCGCCTGTGGTCGGGCGATGATAATGTAGTCCGCATTCGGCAATAAATCGTCTTTCAATTCCAGGAAAGTTTGCCGGATATAACGTTTAACGCGATTGCGTGCTACTGCATTTCCTACTTTTTTACTGACGGATAATCCAAGGCGAAATTCAGGCTGCTCAACCTTTAATACATAAACGATAAACTGCCGATTCGCAAAAGATTTTCCTTTTTTAAAGATCTGCTGAAACTCTTTGTTCTTCTTGATCCGTTGGTGCTTGTTCATTCTTTCACCTGCTTAATTTAATACATTTCCGCTAAAATGCAGCAGAAAAGAAAAAAAGACCACTGATGCGGTCAGTGGACTTAAGCTGATAATACTTTTCTTCCTTTACGACGGCGTGCAGCTAATACTCTGCGTCCGTTTTTTGTGCTCATACGTGCTCTGAAGCCGTGTACTTTGCTGTGTTTACGTGTATTTGGTTGATATGTGCGCAATGTCATATATGACACCTCCTATAATAAGAGTTAACTATTTTTCTAAAGACAGTCTCGACTATTATAAAGGCGTAAAGGTATAAATGTCAATGTCTTATTAAAAAACACCTCCAGATCTCCTTCCTTCACGCTGCTCAAGTTATACACAGTTTGTTTAATTATCCCTTGATGGCCTGTGCACTGTTTTTTTTCAAAAAATAATTATCCACATGCCTTATCTACAGTTTTTTAACATACAAACCCCTTGTGGATAGTTCCAATGTGAACAAAAATTATTATGTGGATAACTTAAAGAACTTCTTGTATTGTCTATTCTTTTTTGGTAACATTAACTTGTTTTCACTTGTTAATAGTTTTCACCCTAAATAAGTTATCCACAAATTGTGGGTAAGGTGTGGATAGTTATTCACCACCTTGTTTATGAATGTTATCCACAAGCTGTGATTTTGTGTATGATATACTTTAAAATATAGTTACATATAAAGGAGAAGAGCTATTGGAACACTTAGACGAACTTTGGTCGAGTGTCTTAGCCCAAGTTGAAACTAAAATCTCCAAACCAAGTTTTGAAACGTGGTTAAAATCAACAAAACTTTTATCCTACCAGGATGATACTGTCACTATTTCAGCGCCGAATTCCTTTGCCCGTGATTGGTTGGAAAACCATTATGTGCATTTGATTACCGGAATTCTATCAGATTCCACTGGCGACGATATGATGATTAAATTTGTTGTGCCCAAAGATCAGGATATGGATGATTTTCAACTCCCTGCGCCTCGTATTAAACCGGGACAAGACCAGCAGCAAGAGTTTTTGCCTGGCATGCTGAATCCTAAATACACTTTCGATACCTTTGTAATTGGTTCAGGCAACCGCTTCGCCCATGCCGCTTCTTTGGCTGTGGCCGAAGCGCCAGCAAAAGCTTATAACCCGCTGTTTATCTATGGGGGAGTAGGACTTGGTAAGACACATTTAATGCATGCAATCGGACATTATGTCCTCGAACACAATCCGAACGCCAAAGTAGTTTACTTGTCTTCGGAAAAATTTACGAACGAATTCATCAATTCAATCCGTGACAATAAAACTGGGGAATTCCGTGACAAATACAGGGGTGTCGATATCCTCCTGATCGATGATATTCAGTTTTTAGCGGGCAAAGAACAGACGCAGGAAGAATTTTTTCATACGTTCAATACGCTGCACGAAGAATCCAAGCAGATCATCATTTCGAGTGACCGGCCGCCAAAAGAGATTCCGACATTGGAAGATCGGCTCCGCTCCCGTTTTGAATGGGGCCTGATCACGGATATTACACCACCTGATCTGGAAACACGGATCGCTATTTTACGTAAAAAAGCAAAAGCTGATGGACTGGATATACCGAACGATGTCATGACCTATATCGCCAATTCCATTGACTCGAATATCCGCGAACTTGAAGGGGCCCTGATCCGTGTTGTGGCTTATTCCTCTTTGATCAACCGTGATATGAGCGCAGAATTGGCTGCAGAAGCCTTAAAAGACATCATGCCGAATTCGAAACCGAAAGTTATTACGATTTTAGATATTCAAAACGCTGTCGGCGAACAATTCAATGTAAAACTGGAAGACTTCAAGACAAAGCGCCGCACCAAGGATATTGCTTATCCACGCCAGGTCGCGATGTACTTGTCACGTGAAATGACCGATTTCTCTTTGCCTAAAATCGGCGAGGAATTCGGGGGACGCGATCACACAACTGTTATTCACGCCCATGATAAAATTTCAAAAATGCTGAAAGACAATCAGCAGCTGCAGCAGGACGTCAAGGACATTAAAAGTGCGCTTGGCAAGTAAAAAAGACTGTGGATAAACCAATAAATTAGCAAGCAGTTTATGCACAGACTGTCTACATGTGGATAAGCTGCTTTTATTGACTTTAAAGGGCTTATCCACATATTCACAGGCCCTACTACTACTATTACTTTAAAAGCCTTTAAATAAAATATATATATAAGCGAGGTTCGAGAATGAAATTCGAGATAAAACGTGAGCGACTAGTTGAAGGATTAAACGATGTAATGAAAGCAGTAAGTTCAAAAACCACCATTCCGATTTTAACGGGGATTAAAATGGATGTTACTTCTGATGGAATGAGGTTGACTGGCAGTGATTCTGACATCACGATCCAAACCTTCATTCCAGCAGAAGAAGATGGAGAACAGATCATCCAGGTAACAGATGGAGGAAGTATTGTTCTTCAAGCAAAAGTTTTCGGGGAAATCATCCGTAAATTGCCTACTAATGAAGTGGAGATTGAAATCACAGGAAATTTCCAGACGCATATCCGCTCAGGAAAATCCGAGTTTCATTTAATCGGCTTGGATGCAATGGATTATCCACAACTACCGGATATTCAAGATGATCGGTTGTTTACCATTCCAGCTGATCTATTGAAAACCATTAACCGTGAAACCGTATTTGCTGTATCAAGTTCAGAAACACGTCCTGTACTGACAGGCGTTCATTGGGAAGTAAAAGACGGAGAATTGGTTTGCGTAGCAACCGACAGCCACCGTTTGGCACGTCGGAAAACCAAATTGGAAACTTTGCCTGAGGGGGAGTACAGTGTTGTAATTCCTGGGAAAAGTTTGACTGAATTGAACAAAATTCTGGACGATACTTCTGAAGCGGTCGAAATCGTCATGACCAACCAGCAGGTTTTATTCAAATCCAAACACATTCTATTCTTCTCCCGTCTATTAGAAGGAAACTATCCGGACACGACCCGTCTGATCCCTGCAGAATATAAGACTACGGTTACTGTAAATGGCCGTTCGCTTCTGCAGGCGATTGATCGAGCGTCTCTATTGGCCAGAGAAGAACGCAATAATGTCGTCCGCTTCTCGGCAAATGCAGGCAATGAAGTCGAAGTTTCTTCTAATTCACCGGAAGTCGGGAAAGTAGAAGAGCAGCTGCAGGCTCATAGCATCGAAGGAGAAGAACTGAAAATTTCATTCAGCGCCAAATTTATGATGGACGCGCTAAAAGCAATTGATGGACAAGATGTCGTCATCCAGTTTACTGGAGCCATGCGCCCATTCATCTTGAAATCGGCATTGGATGACTCTATTTTGCAACTGATTCTTCCTGTCCGAACATATTAAAATTAAAACAGACCCTCAGGATAGCCATATAGGCTATCCTTTTTACTTTTTAGCTAAAATAGGGTAAAATAGAGGGATAGACTATGAATCGAAGGATGAGTGCATTTTGAGAGAAATCGGGATTGAGACTGAATATATAACACTTGGGCAATTGTTGAAAATGACGGATACAATAAGTTCAGGCGGAATGGCCAAATGGTTTTTAGGTGAACATGAAGTTTTTGTAAACGGTGAAGCTGAAAATCGGAGAGGTCGGAAGTTGCGTCCAGATGATCTCGTAAATATTCCAGGGTTTGGAGATTTTCGTATCGTGACGGCTGAAGGCATGAGCTTCGATGCGGATTGACCGCCTTGAGCTTGTCAATTATCGGAACTACGAATCGTTAGAACTGGATTTTTCTCCAGAGATCAACGTCTTTATAGGAGAAAACGCACAAGGGAAAACCAATGTTATGGAATCTTTGTATGTTTTATCCATGGCGAAATCGCATCGGACTTCCAATGACAAGGAATTGATACGCTGGGAAGCTGATTATGGTAAAATAAAAGCTGATGTTTATCGGAAATACGGTAAACTGCCCCTTGAAATTACCTTGTCAAAAAAAGGAAAAAAAGCAAAAGTAAATCATCTAGAGCAACGCAGGTTGAGTGATTATATTGGCCAATTGAATGTCGTCATGTTTGCCCCTGAAGATTTGCATCTTGTCAAAGGGAGTCCACAAGTACGCAGACGGTTCATTGACATGGAAATTGGACAAATCTCACCGGTTTATCTGCATGATTTAGTCACTTATCAAAAACTCCTCAAACAAAGAAATCATATATTAAAGCAACATTATGGAAAACAAACAATCAATGACGTCATGTTCGATGTATACACAGAACAATTTATCGAATCGGCTGTCAAAATCATCCGCAAGCGGTATCAGTTCATGGAACTTTTGCAGAAATGGGCTGAACCGATCCATCACGGCATTTCCCGAGGGCTGGAACAACTTCAAATCCGCTATCAACCGATCAGCGGTTTAAAGCCTGAATGGACGCCTGAAGAAATGGCGTCTTTTTTAGAGCAGAAACTGATAGAGGTACGCAAACGGGAGATTGAACGGGGTGTGACGCTTGTAGGTCCGCACCGCGACGAACTTCAGTTTTTCGTTAACGGCTACGATGTTCAAACTTATGGTTCGCAGGGGCAGCAGCGCACAACGGCACTGTCTTTAAAATTAGCAGAAATTGAGCTGATCAAGCAGGAAGTCGGAGAAGCGCCAGTGCTGCTGCTGGATGATGTACTTTCTGAATTGGATGATTACAGGCAGTCTCATTTATTGAATACGATCAAAGGATCCGTCCAGACTTTTGTCACTACGACAAGTGTTGAAGGAATCCAGCATGAAACGATTCAAAACGCTCGTCTTTTTGAGGTTTCTCACGGGACAGTCAAGGAGTGAAAATACGTGTATATCCAGATTGGAGCAGCACAAATCCTCCGAATAGCTGAAATTATAGCCGTCATTCAATATGAAAATAAGATGCCGGCTGCTTTTGTGCGGCTGCTTGTCCCTAAGGAATCCGTGAAATCGTTGGTTGTCACTGAAGATTTCACTTACGGTTCGCCTTACCGGACACAGGCGCTCCTGAAGAAAATAGAAGAAAACAGATTGTGAAGATGTAATATGAAGAAATGCGTAAGAAAGAGCAGGTGAATGGAATGGCTATGGAAGAAAAAGGTCTACAGGAATCATATGAAGCGAGTCAGATTCAAGTGTTGGAAGGATTAGAAGCCGTCCGTAAAAGACCAGGGATGTATATCGGTTCTACGGGTTCAAGAGGACTTCACCATTTGGTATGGGAAATCGTCGATAATAGTATAGATGAGGCATTAGCAGGTCATTGTACAGAAATTAAAGTCTCCATTGAATCCGACAACTGGATTCGCGTAGAAGACAATGGCCGCGGCATCCCCGTTGGCATGCAGGAAAAAATGGGACGTCCCGCAGTTGAAGTCATTATGACAGTATTGCACGCAGGGGGTAAATTCGGCGGCGGCGGTTATAAAGTATCCGGTGGCCTTCATGGCGTTGGTGCTTCAGTAGTGAATGCCCTGTCCGAAACGACAGAAGTATTCGTCAACCGTGATCAAAAAAGACATTACATCAAATTTGAGCGTGGTGCAGTAACAGAAGATCTTCATGTAATCGGTGATTCAGATCATACGGGTACTACTATCCGTTTCAAAGCCGACGCGGAAATCTTTAAAGAAACCACTGTTTATGAATTTGATATTCTAGATCATCGCTTACGCGAACTTGCTTATTTGAACCGCGGATTAAAAATTGTCGTGAGAGATGAGCGCGAAGGCGAAGAAAAAGAGAAAGTCTATCACTTCGAAGGCGGCATCAAGTCGTATGTCGAGCATTTGAATAAAACAAAAGATCCACTTCATGAAGAAGCAATCTTTGTTGAAGCAGAAAGAGAAGGCGTTACAGTTGAAGTAGCGATGCAATACAATGCCGGCTACGCAGCAAATATCTTTTCTTTTGCCAATAATATCAATACCCACGAAGGCGGGACGCACGAATCCGGTTTTAAAACGGCTTTGACACGCGTAGTCAATGACTATGGCCGCAAAAATGGCATGCTGAAAGAGCAGGACCTGAATTTGACTGGCGACGATGTGCGTGAAGGATTGACTGCAATCATTTCCATTAAGCACCCGGATCCACAATTTGAAGGCCAGACAAAAACCAAGTTGGGCAATACAGAAGTCAGCACTATCGTCAATAATTTATTCTCTGGCGGATTTGATCGGTTCTTATTGGAGAATCCATCTGTTTCGCGAAAAATTGTTGAAAAAGGAATCATGGCTTCGCATGCACGGATGGCTGCTAAAAAAGCTCGTGAATTTACGCGCCGCAAGTCTGTACTGGAAGTATCGAGTCTTCCGGGTAAACTTGCCGATTGTTCGTCACGTGACCCTAAAATCAGTGAAATTTATATTGTTGAGGGTGACTCTGCCGGGGGTTCAGCAAAATCAGGCCGTGACCGCCATTTCCAGGCCATTTTGCCGCTTCGGGGGAAAATCCTGAACGTTGAAAAAGCCCGACTTGACCGGATCCTTACCAATGCTGAAATCCGTAACATTATTACAGCGCTCGGTACAGGGATTGGCGAAGAATTCAATTTGGAAAAAGCGCGCTACCATAAAGTCGTTATCATGACCGATGCCGATGTTGATGGTGCCCATATCCGCACCTTGCTGTTGACGTTCTTCTTCCGCTACATGCGTCCATTGCTTGAAGCTGGCTATATTTATATTGCCCAGCCGCCATTGTTCCAAATCAAACAAGGCAAGCATGTGGACTATGTCTATACAGATGAGCAATTAAAAGTGGCACTTGAAAAGCTATCTCCAACACCGAAGCCAAATATTCAGCGCTATAAAGGTTTGGGAGAAATGAATGCTACACAGTTATGGGACACAACAATGGATCCGGATGTCCGGACTTTGTTGCAGGTCACATTAAACGATGCGATGGTGGCGGATGAAACTTTCCATATTTTAATGGGAGACGACGTCGAACCACGCCGTAACTTTATCGAAGAAAATGCGAAATACGTTAAAAATCTAGACGTTTAAGTGATGTAGAGTTGAGAGGAGGCTGCGGATATGGCTGAACGGCCGAGCAGTGGTGTTGAAGAAATAAACATAAGTACGGAAATGCGGACTTCATTTTTGGATTATGCAATGAGCGTTATTGTATCCCGTGCCTTACCGGATGTACGTGACGGATTAAAACCTGTCCATCGCCGCATTCTTTACGCAATGTATGATTTGGGGATTACTTCAGACAAAGCTTATAAAAAATCAGCGCGTATCGTTGGCGATGTTATTGGTAAATATCATCCTCACGGTGACACAGCTGTTTATGAAACCATGGTCCGTATGGCACAGGATTTCAGCTACCGCTATATGCTGGTGGACGGACATGGGAACTTCGGGTCTGTTGACGGAGATTCGGCTGCAGCAATGCGTTATACCGAGTCTAAAATGTCAAAGATTTCCATGGAATTACTCCGTGATTTAAATAAGAATACAATTGATTATAGAGATAACTACGATGGCCAGGAAAAAGAACCAATTGTTTTGCCAAGCCGGTTTCCTAACTTACTGGTAAACGGAACTTCTGGTATTGCAGTCGGTATGGCTACCAATATACCCCCACATCATTTGGGTGAAACCATTGATGCAGTTTTAGCGCTAGCTGAAAATCCGGCTATTACAACTGAAGAACTGATGGAATATATCCCAGGTCCTGATTTTCCGACAGGCGGCATTATTCTTGGTCGCAGCGGCATTCGCCGTGCTTACGAAACAGGTAAAGGTTCGGTGTTGGTTCGTTCAGTTGTTGATATTGAAACAAAAGCGAATGGCAAAGAAGTCATTATTGTCAATGAAATTCCGTACCAAGTAAATAAAGCCCGATTGATCGAGAAGATTGCTGAACTTGTGAGAGACAAGCGAATTGATGGCATTACTGATTTGCGGGATGAATCTGACCGTAACGGCATGCGCATCGTCATCGAAGTTCGCAGAGATGCTAGCGCAAGTGTCTTATTGAATAATTTATACAAACAAACAGCGATGCAAACAAGCTTCGGTATCAATATGCTGGCACTTGTAGATGGCCACCCAAAAGTTTTGGGGTTAAAAGAAGTTCTGTTCCATTACTTGGAGCACCAAAAAGTGGTCATTCGCCGCCGTACACAGTTCGAGCTGAATAAAGCAGAAGACCGTGCGCATATTCTCGAAGGCTTGCGTATTGCCTTGGATCATATTGACGCAATCATCGCCTTGATTCGTGGCTCACAAACGGCTGAACAAGCACGCAACGGGTTAATGTCCGACTTCAATTTGTCAGAACGCCAGTCTCAAGCAATTTTAGACATGCGCTTACAGCGTTTGACTGGACTGGAAAGAGACAAGATTGAAGAAGAATACCAAAGCCTAGTGAAATTGATTGATGAACTTAGAGATATTCTTGCAAACGAACATCGAATTCTTGAAATCATCCAAGAAGAGATGCTTGAAATAAAAGAACGCTTCAGCGATAAACGGAGAACGGAAATTACGACCGGCGGAGCGGAAATGTTTGAAGATGAAGATCTGATTCCAGTAGAAGCTTCAGTATTGACGTTAACTCATAATGGCTACATTAAACGTTTGCCGGCCAATACTTACCGCAGCCAAAAACGCGGCGGGCGAGGCGTACAGGGAATGGGTACCAACGAAGACGATTTTGTGGAACACCTGCTGTACACGTCTACTCACGACACCATTCTGTTCTTCACCAATAAAGGGAAAGTCTACCGCAAAAAAGGATATCAGATTCCTGAATACGGACGGACTGCTAAAGGCTTGCCGCTGGTCAATCTTTTGGAGATCAGCAAGGAAGAGAAAGTCACCGCGGTTATACGTGTCGATGAGTTCAAGGAAGATGCTTTCTTCTTCTTCACGACCCGTGAAGGGATCAGCAAACGGACGCCTGTGACGAATTACGCCAACATCCGCCAAAATGGGTTGATTGCGATCAGTCTTCGGGAAGAAGATGAGCTGATTTCAGTGAAGCTGACAGATGGCAATAAAGAAATGGTCATTGGTACACGTAATGGTGCATTGATCAGATTCCCTGAAACGGACATTCGCAGCATGGGCCGAACAGCCAGTGGTGTCCGGGGCATCCGTCTTCGTGAAGGCGATGCAGTGGTCGGCATGGAGATTTTAGATCCTAACGACAATGTATTGGTCATTACGGAGAAAGGATACGGAAAACAGACGAAAGAAGCTGAGTACCGTGTTCAATCCCGAGGCGGCATGGGTATCAAGACTTGCCAAATCACAGATAAAAACGGACCGCTTGTTGCCGTACGAACTGTCAATGGTACAGAAGATATTATGCTAATCACCGTCAATGGTATTTTGATTCGTATGGACGTCAATGATATTTCTACAACTGGTCGAAGCACGCAAGGTGTTCGTTTGATTCGATTGGGCGAAGATGAAATTGTGGCGACTGTGGCTAAAGTGAAGAAAGACATCGATATCCCTGAAGATCTGGAAGAAATGGATGGCGATATCGAAAAAACATTGATTGAAGAAAGTGCAGAAGCAGATGTCTATGTAGACGAAGATGTTGTTGCTAATGAAAAGATCGATGATGTAGAAGAAACGCTAGAAGAAGACGAAGAATAAGAATAAACTTGCAGCCAGCTGATTAAATTCAGCTGGTTTTTTTATGAGCGAATTCAGCAACCAATCGATGCAGGACCATAGACATTTTTAAATGGATAGAGTCTCTTAAAGTTCTACGTCGCAAAGGAACACGATGGAGCGGCAGGATGATTTTGTGACCATCTGCATTGCTCAAGGAAGTTCTGAAACCTTCAGCCTCATCAATATGGCCTATTCGTTTTCATGAGAAAGTTTAATGAATGTCTCGAAAGCGTTTGTCCCATCTGTTTAGGAACGAATACTGTCCAGCTTCTAAAAAATATATAAGCCCAGAAAGTTCCGTTCAGTTGAGCAGGAAGATGCCTTAAACATTTTAAGAAATCGAGTGCAGCGTTATTTATCTGCCAGGCTTGATTTCAAATCGAGTAGATTGGTTCTAATCAATTGGCTTCGGGATTTTATATTATAAAACATGTAACCTCCGAACCGAGCGCTTGATTCGGGAGAGGCTCCTTGCAAGATAAATCAAGCTTCTATTAGAAGAAGTTTATAACTAAGTACAGACATGTTTTCTTCTTTATTCATTTCATATAGAAGCTTATTTTATTAAAGTGAAGTTTTTTTGCATAAACTGTTGACTCTTATATTTCAGCATGGTATATTAATTGAGTCGCCAATGAGCGCGACACACCAACTGAACCTTGAAAACTGAACAGCAAAACGTCAACAAACAGCAACGGCCGCGCAAACGGCCCGCGCAAAACTTACTGATCAGTGCAAACAGATCAAAGCGAATCGCGCGTCTTCGGACGGCGATACGCCAGCAAGTACAGAGCAGTCAAATGTTCTCTATAATGGAGAGTTTGATCCTGGCTCAGGACGAACGCTGGCGGCGTGCCTAATACATGCAAGTCGAGCGGAACCCTTGGAGCTTGCTCCAAGAGTTTAGCGGCGGACGGGTGAGTAACACGTGGGCAACCTGCCCTGCAGATCGGGATAACTCCGGGAAACCGGTGCTAATACCGAATAGTTTGGTTCCCCTCCTGGGGAGCCACGGAAAGACGGTTTCGGCTGTCACTGCAGGATGGGCCCGCGGCGCATTAGCTAGTTGGTGGGGTAATGGCCCACCAAGGCGACGATGCGTAGCCGACCTGAGAGGGTGATCGGCCACACTGGGACTGAGACACGGCCCAGACTCCTACGGGAGGCAGCAGTAGGGAATCTTCCGCAATGGACGAAAGTCTGACG